>CBDEUQ010000003.1:120000-3541060 GCA_965243325.1 Alphaproteobacteria bacterium
CGCTCGGCGTGCCGGGGCGCCTGCCGCTGATCGGCTACGTATTCAGCGAGGCGTGGGCGGACGCCAATCGCGACGCGCTCGACGGGTTCCTCGCCGCGTCGGCAGCGGCCCGCGCCATCCTGCTCGAATCCGACGCCGAGTGGGACCGCCTGCGCGCGCTCACCCGCGCCGAGGACGACGCGACCCTGGCGGCGCTGCGCGACGGCTATCGCGACGGCGTGCCGACGGCGCCGCGCGAGACGCAGGCCGCCGCGATCCGCCGCGCCTACGCGATCGTCGCCGCGCTCGGCGGTCGCGATCTCGTCGGCCGCAGTGTGGAGCTGGCGCCGGGAACCGTGTGGCACGAGGTACCGTGACAGCCGTCGCCGCAGCCCTTCGGGGGCTCAGCCCCGGCGCCCTGCGGGCGCTGTCCATGATCGCTCTGCTGGCGATCTGGGAGACGGCGGCGCGCATCCTGCAAATCCACACCCTGCCCGATCTGGCCACGATCGCGACGACGTTCTGGGTCGAACTCACCGAGGACGCGCTGCTCGCCGACCTCGGCATCACGCTGTTCCGCGTGCTTGCCGCCTTTGTTCTGGCGATGGCGGCGGGAACCGCGATCGGCATTCTCATGGGTTTCAGGCGCACGTTCGACCACCTGTTCGACGGCTGGCTGATCGTGCTCCTGAACGTGCCGGCGCTGGTGACCATCATCCTGTGTCTGGTGTGGATGGGCATCAACGAGGTGGCGATGATCGTCGCCGTGGCGCTGAACAAGTTCCCGAACGTCGTGGTGACGGTGCGCGAGGGCGCGAGAGCGATCGACCGCGACCTGCTGCAGGTGGCGCAACTCTTCCGCGTCGACCGCACGCGCACCTTCTTCCGCTTCTTCCTGCCGCAGCTCTACCCCTATCTGATGGCGGCCGGGCGGTCGGGCATCGCCCTGATCTGGAAGATCGTCCTCGTCGTCGAGCTGCTCGCCGGCGACAGCGGAGTCGGCCACGAAATGCAGCTCTTCTTCCAGTACTTCGACATCGCCGGCGTGCTCGCCTACATGTTTGCCTTCGTCGTCGTCATGCTGGCGGTGGAAGTGGCCGTCGTCGAACCGCTCGAGCGGCATCTCACGCGGTGGCGCAAGTAGATGGGCGGTCATGGCGCGCTCAGCGTCCGCATCGACCGCAAGGCCTACCGCACGAGCGCCGGCGACGGCGAGCGGCTCGCCATCGCCGGACTGGAATTCCAATCGCCTCCCGGGCAGTTCATGTGCTTCGTCGGCCCGTCCGGTTGCGGCAAGACGACGATGCTGAACATCGTCGGCGGGCTCGACACCGACGCCGACGCGCAGGTCGACATCGAGGGCGCCGGCGCCGAGGCGCGAATCTCGTACATGTTCCAGACGCCGCGCCTGCTGCCCTGGGCGACGGTGCGCGACAACGTCAATCTCGTGCTTCCGCCGGGAGAATCGCGCGCCGGGCGCGGCGAGGCGCTGCTCGAACAGATGGAGCTTGCCGACTCGCTCGACGAGTTTCCCAACCGCCTGTCCGGCGGCATGCAGCGGCGGGTTGCGCTGGCCCGCGCGTTCGTGACGGAACCCAGCCTGCTTCTTCTCGACGAACCGTTCGTCTCGCTCGACGGCCCGGTGGCGAACCGGCTGCGCGGAATCCTGCTCGACCTGTGGCGGGCGCGACCGACGACGGTTCTGTTCGTCACTCACGATCTGCGCGAGGCCATCCACCTCGGCGACCGTATCATGTTTCTGTCGCGCGGGCCGTCGCGCATCATCCTCGACACGGCGGTGCCGATCCCGCGGCCGCGCGACCCCGAGGATCCGGCGATCGACCGTTTCCGCAGCGAACTCTTGACCGGCAACCGATCGCTGTTGCATGGGCTGGCCGGCGAAGGCGACAGCGGGGACGGTGGCGCGAGCGCGCGGGAACGACGGCAGGCGGGAGGCATGGGGTGAACGAACGCGCGGAGGACACGGGGGGCGGGGCGGTGCTCGACGCCCGTGACGTGGTCAAGGCCTATGGGCCGAGAAAGGCGCTCGACGGCGTCGACATCGCCATCGGCGCGGGCGAGTTCGTCGCGCTGCTGGGACCCAACGGCGCCGGCAAGACGACGCTGTTCCAGCTTCTCACCGGGCTCTTCGTGCCCGACGGGGGCAGCATCCGGGTCGCCGGCCACGACATCCGCCGCAACGCCGTGCCGGCGCTTGCCGGCCTCGGCGTGGTGTTCCAGCAGCCGACGCTGGACCTTGACATGACGGTCCGCGGCAATCTGCGGTTTCATGCCAATCTGCACGGGCTGACCGGCACCGAAGCCGGGCGGCGAATCACCGAAAGCCTGCTGCAGTCAAAGCTGGCGGACCGCGCCGGCGACCGCTCGCGCTCCCTGAGCGGCGGCCAGCGCCGCCGGGTAGAGCTCGCTCGGGCACTGATCCATCGCCCGAAACTTCTGATCATGGACGAGCCGACCGTAGGGCTGGACCCGGCAAGCCGGCGCGACCTTCTCGATTACGTGCTCGACTTGCGCGAACAGCGCTCGATGGCAATTCTCTGGGCAACGCATCTCGTCGACGAGGCCGAACAGGCCGACCGTGTCATCGTGCTGCACAAGGGCAACGTCGTCGTCTCGGGATCGCCTGCGGCGCTGGTGGAGCAAACCGGCAAGAAGGACCTGCACGACGCGTTCGTCTCTCTGACCGGAGTCGAGGGAAGCTGAAACGAGCGGAAGACGGAGAACCATGCGTACACCAATCGGACGATCGTTTGCGGCCGCGGCAATGCTCGGCGCCGTCTGCACGGGCGGCGTGGAGGCGGCGGGTACCGGTTACATTTTCGTCAGCAACGAAAGCGACGACACGATCTCGGTGATCGACGGAGAGACCTTCGAGATCGTCAAGACCGTGGCGACGGGTCAGCGGCCGCGCGACATGCGCTGGAACGCCGACAAGACGCAGTTGCTGGTCGCCGCCAGCGGCGACGACCGCATCGAAATACTGGACGTCGCATCGCTCGAAATCGTCGGCAGCCTTGAGGCCGGCGAGGATCCGGAGATCTTCCACATCGACCCGTCGGGCCGCGTCCTCGTTGCCACGAACGAGGACGACAACGAGATCACGGTCACCGACCTCGCGAGCGGCGAACAGATCCGCGTCGTCGAGGACGTGGGCATCGAGCCCGAGGGGGTGACGTTCCGGCACGACGGCGAGGTCGTCTTCGTCACCTCGGAGGTCACCAACACGGTCTTGGTCGTCGACCCCTGGGCCGGCGAGATTCTCGACGAGATCCTTGTCGGCAACCGCCCGAGACGCGGCATCGTCACGCCGGACGACGGGGAGTACTGGGTGACCAACGAACTTGGCGGCTCGGTCTCGATCCTCGACGCCCAGACGTACGAGGTCATCGACGAGATCGTGTTCGAAAAGCGCGGGATGCGCCAGGAAGACATCAACCCGGTGGATTTCGCCATGACCCGCGACGGACAAAAGGCCTACATCACGCTCGGCCGCGCCCGCCACGTGGCCGTGGTGGACGTGCCGAGCCGCGAGATCGAGGAATACATCCTTGCCGGCGACCGGGTGTGGGGCGCCGCGCTGACCGCCGACGAGAAATTTCTTGTCGTCACGAACGGTGCGAGCGACGACATCAGCATCATCGACACCGATCGCAACGTCGCGGTGCAGGCAGTGTCCGTCGGCCGCACGCCACACACCGTGCGCATCGACGATTGAACGCGATGCGCGCGCAACGGCTCCTGGCGGCGGCGGCCGGCCTTGTGCTGGCGGCATTGACGCTGCCCGCGAGCGCGGAGGACGATCTGCCGACGGTTGCCATCGGCTATCTCGACCTCGTCGAGGACGAGCGTTACGACGAATGGGGAATCCACCCCATCGACATCCGTTCGGCGACGGCCATCGTCGACCGTCGCCCGTGGGCGGGCGCGGCGCTTGGCCTCGAGGAGCTGAAGCGGTTCTCGCGCGTCGCCAAGGCGCACTTCGCCCTGGAGCGTCGATCCCTCGGCGGTTCGGCCGATATGGTTGCGGCGATCCGCGAGATGCTGGCCGACGGCACCGCGTTCTTTCTTCTCGACGCGCCCGACGCCGTGGTCGCCGAGGTGGCGGCGCGCACCGAGGGGCTTGGCATCGTGCTGTTCAACACCACCGCGCGGGGCGACGCACTGCGCAACGAGCTGTGCCAGCCGCACCTGTTCCACACCGCTGCCAGCCGCGCCATGCTCACGGACGCGGTGGCGCAGTATCTCAAGTCGAAGAAGTGGAACGAAGTGCTCGTGCTGCGCGGCCCGCACCCGGAAGACGTGGAAACGGTGCGCGCATTCGCGCGCTCCGCCGACCTGTTCGGGCTCGACATCGAGGACACTCGCGATTTCGTCCTCGGAAGCGACCCGGCCGCACGCGAACGCAACGATCTCGACTTCCTCACCGGCTCGGCGAGCTACGAGGCGGTGTTCGTCGCCGACATCGACGGCGAGTTCGCGCTTGGCGTGCCCTACGCGACGCAGCGCCCGGCGACGGTGGTCGGGGCCGGCGGACTCGTGCCGCGCGTGTGGCACTGGTCGTACCTGCGCCACGGCGCGCCGCAGGTGCACGGCCGCTTCGAGCGCATGCACGGGCGGCGCATGGGCGGTCCGGACTGGGGCGCATGGATTGCCATGCGGGTCATCGGACACGGCATCGCTCGGGCGAAAAGTACCGATCCGGCGGCGCTTGTCGACACTCTGCGCGCCGGCACGCTCAGGGTTGACGGCAGCAAGGGGCCCGGCATGGGCTTTCGTGTGTGGAACAACCAGCTCCGCCAGCCAATCCTGCTGACCACGCCGGAGTGGGTCGTCGCACGGGCGCCGATCGAGGGCTTCCGCCACCGCGTCACCGATCTCGACACTCTGGGCTACGAGAACCGGGACACGGCCTGCCGCTTCTGACGCCCCGGCCGGGCACGGGACCTCCCCGGGGGTGCGCCGGGCCGGCCGGGTGAGCTATAAACCGCGGCGCGCGGGAGGAGACACCAAGATGCAGCCTTATCATGCCATCGCCGCCCTGGCGGCGCTGAGCCGGCGCGAAACGGTCAAGTTCCTGCAACAGCGGGGGCGCCTGTTCTCGGCATTCGTGCGCCCGGCGCTGTGGCTGTTCGTGTTCGCCGTCGGCTTCCGCGGCGTCTACGGCGTCGACGCGGGCGAGCCCTACAGCCAGCGCAACGTCGATTACGAGTACTACATCCTTCCGGGCCTCACGGGGATGGTGCTGCTGTTCAGCGGCATGCAGTCGTCGCTGTCGATGGTGTACGACCGCGAGATGGGCATGATGCGGATGTTGCTGACGGCACCGCTGCCGCGCTGGTATCTGCTCACCGCCAAGCTGCTCTCGGGGACGTTCATATCGGTCGTCCAGGCATACGCCTTCCTTCTGATCTGCGTTCCCTTCGACGTGTTCACCGGCCTTCACGTCGCGTTCAGCGACCCGTGGGGCTGGCTCTACGTGTTCCCGGCACTGTTCATCACCGGCATGTCACTGGGCGCACTGGGTCTCCTGCTCTCGGTCCACATCAAGCAACTGGAGAATTTCGCCGGCACGATGAACTTCGTCATCTTTCCCATGTTCTTCATCTCGCCGGCGCTGTTTCCGCTCTGGTACCTGATCGAAGGAGGCGCCGAGGCCGTCTACTGGCTGGCCAGCGTCAATCCGTTCACCTACGGGGTGCAGTTGATCCGCTACGCCAGCGAGGGGCAGTTCTACGGTCTCGGGGCGCTCGTGGTCATCGGCTGCACGATACTGTTCATGATCGGCGCAATCTTCGGCTACGATCCGCAGCGTGGCTTCGTCCGCCGCGGCCCTCAGAACGCCTGACCCGGGGCACGAACCATGCACACCACCGGCACCGGCCCCGCCTACAATTCCGTCTTCACCGACCTGATCGGAAACACGCCGCTCATTCGTCTCAAGCGCGCGTCGGAGGAAACAGGCTGCACGATTCTCGGAAAGTGCGAGTTCCTCAACCCCGGCCAGTCGGTGAAGGACCGCGCAGCGCTCTACATCATCCGCGACGCCGAACGGCGGGGTGCGCTCAGGCCGGGCGGCACGGTGGTCGAGGGAACGGCGGGCAACACGGGCATCGGCCTCGCGCTGGTCGGCAACGCGCTCGGCTATCGCACCGTCATCGTCCTGCCCGAGACACAGAGCCAGGAGAAGAAGGACATGCTGCGTCTGTGCGGCGCCGACCTTCGCCTCGTTCCCGCCGTGCCGTACAAGGACCCGAACAACTACGTGAAATATTCCGGCCGCCTCGCCGCCGAGCTCGACAAGACGGAGCCGAACGGCGCGATCTGGGCCAACCAGTTCGACAACGTGGCGAACCGGGAAGCGCATATCGAGGGCACCGGACCGGAAATCTGGCGCCAGACCGACGGCAGGGTCGACGGCTTCACCTGCGCGATCGGCACCGGCGGCACGCTCGCCGGCGTCGCCTTCGCCCTGAAGGAGCGGAACCCCGACATCCAGGTCTGGGCCTCGGACCCCCTCGGTGCCTCGATGGTCTCGCTGCTGGCGCCGGGCAGACCGACGATCGAGGGCGACTCGATCACCGAAGGCATCGGCCAGGGCCGCATCACCGCCAACGTCGAGGGCGCGCCCATCGACGACGCCCAGCAGGTGACCGACGCCGAAGCGCTCGACGTCGTCTTCGGCCTCGTTGTCGAGGAGGGGCTGGTGATGGGCGGCTCGACCGGCATCAACGTCTCCGGTGCCGTCAAGATGGCGCGCGAGATGGGGCCGGGACACACCATCGTGACGGTGCTCTGCGATTACGGCAGCCGCTATACGAGCAAGCTGTTCAACCCCGAGTTCCTGCGCGCAAGGGACCTGCCGGTCCCCGAATGGCTGGAGAAGGGGCCGTCGGCGAGTGGCTGAGCGGCTGTACAGGGACGACCCCTACCTCACCTCGTGCGCGGCCCGCGTCGTCGCGGCGGACGAACGGGGAATCCGGCTTGATCGCACGGTGTTCTACGCCCGCGGCGGCGGGCAGCCGGGAGACCGCGGCACGCTCGAGGCGGCCGAAGGCGCGTCCATCGCCATCGTCGATACCATCGAAGACGACACTGGCGGCGGCGTAATTCACGTTCCCGCCGAGGGTGCACCGGGCCTCGCCGCAGGCACCGTCGTCGTCGCGTCCATCGACTGGCCGCGGCGCCACCGGCTGATGCGTATGCACAGCTGCCTGCATCTGCTGTCGTCCCTGGTGTCCGGCGCCGTGACCGGCGGCCAGGTGGGCGAGGGCAAGGGCCGGCTTGACTTCGACCTGCCGGGCGGAAGCCCCGACAAGGCCGCGCTGACCGAGGCGCTCAATGCGCTGGTCGCGGCCGATCGGCCGGTCACCGCTCGCTGGGTCACCGACGCCGAGCTCGACGCCGACCCGGCGCTGGTCAGGACGATGTCCGTGGCGCCGCCGCGGGGCGGCGGCCGCGTCCGGCTGATCGAGGTGGCGGGCGTCGATCTTCAGGCATGCGGCGGCACGCACGTCGCGCGCACCGGCGAGATCGGCCGCGTCCGCGTCTCGAAGATCGAAAACAAGGGCCGGCGCAACCGGCGGATCAACATCGTCTTCGACGAATGAGACCGGAGGACCGAGCGATGGCGTACGCCAACCCCGAGGCGCTGGTTTCGACGGAGTGGCTTGCGGAGCGTCTCGACGACACCGCGGTCCGCGTCGTCGACGGCTCTTGGCACATGCCGCAGCTGGAGCGCGACCCGCGCGCGGAGTTCGCGGCGGCTCACATCCCCGGCGCGGTGTTCTTCGACATCGACGACATCGCCGACACGGCCAGCCCGCTGCCGCACATGATGCCGGACGCCGCGACCTTCGCCGCGAAAGTCGGCGCCCTCGGCATCGCCGCCGA
The DNA here is from genome assembly GCA_965243325.1 of Alphaproteobacteria bacterium. Classification (GTDB taxonomy): domain Bacteria; phylum Pseudomonadota; class Alphaproteobacteria; order UBA7887; family UBA7887; genus JANQOH01. The sequence goes on from CBDEUQ010000003.1 coordinate 127,891, forward strand.
TGCGCACGTCGTCTGCTACGACACGACGGGCGTCGGCAGCGCCGCACGCATCTGGTGGACGTTCCGCGCGTTCGGACACGACCGGGTCGCGGTGCTCGACGGGGGCCTGCCGAAATGGCGCGCGGAGGGCCGCCCGCTTGCCGGCGGCGCGGCACGCCCGACAGCCGCCGTCTACGAGGCGCGCCCGCGCCCTGAGCGTGTCCGCAGCCTCGACGGGGTGCGCCGGGCGCTCGAGTCGGATGGCGAGCAGGTTCTCGATGCTCGCTCGCGCGGCCGTTTCGCGGGCAGTGAGCCGGAACCGCGGGCGGGTCTGCGCGGCGGGCACATGCCCGGGGCGTACAACCTGCCGTTCCTCGACCTGTACGAGACCGACGGCAAGACGCTGAAGGATGCCGACGCGCTTGCCGGACTCTACCGGCAGGCGGGAATCGACATGACGCAACCCGTCGTGACCACGTGCGGTTCCGGCGTTACCGCGTGCAACCTCGCGCTCGGGCTGCACCTCCTCGGACACGAGAACGTCGCGATCTACGATGGCTCGTGGACCGAATGGGGCGGACGCGACGATACGCCCGTGGTGGGGGGACCGTGAGCGCCGCCGTGCCGGCGGTGCTTTCCGCCGACGCACTGCGGGCGCGGCTGGCCGAGGTCGTCGTCGTCGACGCGACCTACCACCTCGCCGCGCTCGGACGCGACGCGCGCGCCGAATACCGCGAAGCCCACATCCCCGGTGCCCTGTACTTCGACATCGACGACGTCGCCGACCCGGCGCCGTGGGGAGCGCTCGACCACATGCTTCCCGATGCCGAGACTTTTGCCAGGAAGGCCGGCCTGCTCGGCATCGGCAACGACACCCACGTCGTCGCCTATGACACGCGCGGCCTCTACAGCGCGGCGCGCGTCTGGTGGATGTTCCGCATGTTCCGCCACGACCGGGTGTCGGTGCTGGACGGCGGCCTGCCGGCGTGGCGCGCCAGCGGCGGCGCGGTCGAAAGCGGCGAGGCGGTGCGCGCGGCCGTCGATTACCGCATGCTGCCGTCGCCGCGGGACCTGGTGCGAGACTGGCGCGCGGTCCGCGACGCGCTGGCCGACGGCAGCGCGCAGGTCGTCGATGCGCGCAATGGCGAGCGCTTCGCCGGCCGCGAGACGGACCCCTACCCCGGCGTCCGCTCCGGCGGTCACATGCCGGGCGCGCTGTCGCTTCCCTGGGAAAGGCTGCTCTCGGACGGCGTGCGGCTGCCCGACGCGGCGACCGCGCGCGCACGTTTCGAGGCCGCCGGAGTCGACTGGGAGCGGCCGGTGATCGCCACCTGCGGCTCGGGCGTCACGGCGTGCATCCTTGCGCTCGCCCTGGATGAGGCGGGAAAGCGCGACTGGGCGGTCTACGACGGCTCGTGGGCCGAGTGGGGCGCCCGCCCGGAACTGCCGATCGAGAAATCGGACAGCGCCTGAGACCGGGTGGGTCGGCCGCCGGCAGGCGCCGGCGGATTGCCACGCCGATGCCGCGGGACGACAATCGGCGACGATGGCGAAGGGAGACGAACGGGACGAAGCGCCGCGTGGCGACTGGATTCGCCTGTACGGCGCCGCCGCGCTGGCGGGGATCGTTATCCTCGCCATCACCTACCAGTTCGTCGATCCGGCGCCGCCGACCACGCTGCGGATGGCGACGGGCGGGCCGGCCGGCGCGTATCACGCGTTCGGCCAACGGTACCGCGATGCTCTCGCGCGCCACGGCGTGGCCGTGGAACTGATCAACACTTCCGGCTCGATCGAGAACCTGCGCCTGCTCGCCGACGAAGCGTCGGCCGTAGAGGTCGGATTCGCGCAGGGCGGGACGGGCGCCGCGGCGGCGAACCGCGGTCTGGTGGCGCTCGCCGGACTCTACTACGAGCCGGCGTGGCTGTTTCTCCGCGACGGGCTGGCTGTCCGGACCCTTGCCGACCTTCGCAGCCGGCGTATCGCCATCGGACCCGAGGGCAGTGGCACCCGCGTGCTCGCGACGATTCTGTTGGCCGAGAACGGGATCGAAGCCGACGCCTTCGATGCCAGCGCGCTCGGCGGCGGCGCGGCGCTCGCGGCATTGCGCGCGGGCGAGATCGACGCCTGGTTTACCGTTGCCGGAGTGCGCTCGGAGCTCGTACGCCGCGCTGCCCGCGCCGACGGCATCCGCCTGTACAGTTTCGAACGGGCCGCCGCCTACGCGCGGCGCCACCGCTATCTCTCGGCGCTGGTTCTGCCGCAAGGCACGCTGGACCTGGCAGCGAACGTACCGCCGCGCGACGTTCGCCTCGTATCGCCCGCCGCGGCTCTCGTGGCGCGCGAGGACCTGCATTCGGCGCTCGAATATCTGCTGCTCGAAGCGGCGACGGAGATTCACTCCGGCGGCGGCATTCTCGAGGCGCCCGGCCTATTCCCCGGCGCGCATTTCACCGATCTGCCGGTGAGCGGCACCGCACGGCGCTTTTTCGACTCCGGCCCGCCCTTCCTCCGCCGCATCCTGCCGTTCTGGGCGGCGACGCTGATCGACCGGCTTGCGGTGATGCTGCTGCCGCTGATCGCGTTCGTCGTGCCGCTGTTCCGTTTCATGCCGGCGATCTATCGCTGGCGCGTGCGCTCACGCATCTATCGCTGGTACCGGGACCTGAGGCCGCTGGAGGCGCGGGTGAGGGCCGGTCTCGACGCACACCAGGCGCGGCGGGTCCTCGATCGCCTCGACGCGATCGAGCACGAGCTGGCGCAGACGTCGGTGCCGTTGGCATACGCCGAGGAACTCTACCAGTTGCGCCTGCACATCGACCTGGTGCGCGGCGAGGTGCTGCGCACCCGGGGCACCGGAGCGCGATGACCGCCCGGCCCGTGCTCGGCACCGTCGAGCGCGCATTTCTGGAGCGCGAGCGGGTGGGCCGTCTGGCCACCGCCGACGCCGACGGTGCGCCACACGCTGTGCCGGTGTGCTATGCGCTCTCGGGCGACGTTCTCGTGCATATTGCGATCGACGAGAAGCCGAAGCGCGGCGACCCGCGGCGTCTCAAGCGCCTTCGCAACATCGCCGTCAACCCGCGCGTCATGCTGCTGGTCGACCGTTACGACGACGACTGGTCGAAGCTCGGCTGGGTGGCGCTCCGCGGTCGCGCGGCCATCATCGCCGGCGGTGCCGGACACGCCGCGGCGCTGCGCGCGCTCCGGGCGCGGTATCCGCCCTACCGCACCATGAACCTCGAAACGCGCGACGTCATCGAGATCCGAATCGAGTCCGCGACGAGCTGGGGGCGTCTCGAGCCGACCTGATCGCCGTCATGCCCCCCGGCGGCCCCGGGGCGGATCAGAATTCGCCCTCGACGCGGTGTCCGTCGGGGTAAATCCACACCGCCTTGCCCGAAGGCTGGCCAGCCTCGAACGTCACCTCCGCGCGTGTGCCGTCGTTGTACAGCAGCACGCCCGGACCGTGCTGGAGATCGTTCTCGAACGCGCCTTCGAACCGCAGACCGTCGGGATACTCGATAACGCCGTCTCCATGGCGCTTGCCCTCGCTGTAGGCGCCGGTGTAGGTCACGCCGTTCTCTTGCCGGTAACTGCCCTGTCCGTGGCGCTGTCCGTCCCGGTAGTCGCCTTCGTAGGTGTCGCCGTTGGCCATGGTGAAGGTGCCGGTCCCGTGCCGCTGTCCGGCAGCGAAGTCGCCCTCGTAGACGTGGCCGGCGGAATATTCGAGCCGGCCCATGCCGTCCATCTTGCCGTCGCGGAAGGCGCCGGCGTAGACATCGCCGTTGGCGAAGCGCAGCGTGCCCTCGCCCTCGCGCCGGTTGTCGACGAAACCACCCTCGTAGACCGCACCGCTCTCGAAAAGCAGCGTGCCCTGGCCGTGCATCTGGCCGTTTTCGAACGCGCCCTCGTACTTGCCGCCGTTACCGAACCAGATCGTGCCGTCGCCGTGTCTCTGGCCGTCGACGAACATGCCCTCGTAGCGGTCTCCGTCGGGATAGACGAAAGTCCCCCGTCCGGTGATGACGTCGTCGACGAACTCGCCTTCGTAGACGCTGCCGTTGGCGTAGTTGATCGTGCCCACGCCGTGCATGCGACCATCGCGCAACTCGCCTTCGTAGACGCTGCCGCTCGGGAACGTGATCTTGCCGCGCTTGAAGGAGTCGGGCGTGATGACGCCCGCGTCCGGACCCGGCGTCTCGGGCGCCGCGTCGTCCTGCCGCGCCGCATCCTCTTCCTGCGCGACGGCCGCCAGCGGCACCAGGGGCGCCGCCACAAGGAGCGTCCAGTACCCGATCGCGGCGATTACCGTTGGCGTGCGCATCGCTCCATCCTCCTCGATTCGACCGACCTGCGGTTTGCGCAAAGTTTTAGCAGCCTCCGGGCGCGATACCAACACGTCCACGGTATCGGTTCGTGGCGCAAGCGAGCGCTGCTATGGTGCGTCCGGCCGTACGGATTGGGCAGCTACGAAACGGAGCGCTCATGTTCATCAAGTCCCTGATCCGCACCGTGCCCGATTATCCCGCGACCGGCATCATGTTCCGCGACATCAGCACGCTTCTGGCCGATGCGCGCGGCTTTCGCGAAACCGTCGACGCGCTTGTCGATCGCTACGCGGGTACCGACATCGACAAGGTTGCCGGGATCGAGGCGCGCGGCTTCATTTTCGCCGCCCCGGTCGCGCATCGACTCGGCGTCGGCCTCGTGCCGGTACGCAAGGAAGGCAAGCTCCCGAGCCACACCATCTCGCACCGCTACGACCTCGAATACGGCTCCGACACGGTCGAGATGCACGCCGACGCGCTCGCCGCTGGCGAGCGGGTCCTGCTGGTCGACGATCTCGTTGCGACGGGCGGCACGGCGGCGGCGGCGGCGGCGCTGATAGAGCGCTCCGGCGCCACGGTGGCGGAATGCTGCTTCGTCGTCGACCTGCCTGACGTCGGCGGCCGGGCGCGCCTCGAGAAGAAGGGCTACGCGGTGCACGCTCTGTGCGCCTTCGAGGGGGACTGACACGGAAGCCGGCACACCGTCGTAGCCCGCGACCCCGTGGCCGCGGCGCCTGTGCGGTCAGGACCTCGGGCTCGCCGCCTCCAGCGCGTAGCCGGCCGATCGCACCGTGCGGATCACGTCGGGCTCGCCGTCCTGGTTGATGGCCTTGCGCAGTCGCCGGATATGGACGTCCACCGTGCGCGGTTCGATGAAGATGTCACGACCCCAGACCGAATCGAGGAGCTGCTCGCGACTGAAGACGCGGCGCGGGAACTCCATAAAGTGGCGGAGCAGGCGAAACTCCGTGGGGCCCAGCCGGATCGTCCGCTCTCCGCGATAGACGCGGTAGGTGTCGAGATCCATCGTGATGTCCTCGTGCTCCAGCCGGTTCTTCTCCAGAGCGGGGCGCGTGCGGCGCAGCACGGCGCGCACGCGAGCGACCAGTTCGCTCGGAGAGAACGGCTTCGGGACGTAATCGTCCGCGCCGCTGTCGAGGCCGCGCACGCGGTCCTCTTCCTCCGTCCGCGCCGTCAGCATGATGATCGGCAGCGTGCGGGTACCCTTCGACCGCCGCAGGTGGCGGCATACCTCAAGGCCCGAGACCGACGGCAGCATCCAGTCGAGAATGATCAGATCGGGAGGGTCTTCGCCGACCATGGCGAGCGCCTCCTCGCCGTCGGCGGACTCCCGCACCGCGAAGCCCTGACGCTCGAGGTTGTAGCGCACCATCGTGGCGATGGCCTTCTCGTCCTCGACCAGAAGAATCGACGCCTGAACTCTCAATGGACTGCCTCGTCGTCACCGGCGAATGTTGCCGTGTCGTCCGATTTCGGCCGCTTGCCGATGTTCCGCTCGCCGGTTTCGCGGAACCGGATGACTTCGGAAATGTTGGTCGCGTGGTCGGCGATCCGCTCCAGATTCTTGGCGACGAACAGCAGATGGGTGCACGGCGTGATGTTGCGCGGGTCTTCCATCATGTACGTCAGCAACTGCCGGAACAGACCATTGTAGATCTCGTCGATCTCGTGGTCGCCCTGCCACACGCGCTCGGCCTTGACCACATCCTCCTCGACGTAGGCGTCGAGCACCTCCTTGACCATCGCCTGCACGCGAACCGCCATGCTGGGAATCACCCACAGCGATTCGAGCTCGCGCGTCTGCGCGAGTGCGATGGACCGCTTGGCGATGTTGGCGGCAAGGTCGCCCATGCGCTCGAGGTCGCCGGCCACCCGCAGCGCGCCGATGATTCCGCGCAGGTCGATCGCCATCGGCTGGCGCAGCGCGAGCATCTTGGTCGCGAGCCGTTCGACCTCGCGCTCGAGCGCGTCGATCTCTGCATCGCCGTCGATGGTGTGCTGCGCAACGTCGCTGTCGCGCGCCGTCATGGCGCGGGTCGCGGCCGCAATCTGTTTCTCGACCAGGCCGCCCATTTGCAGCACCAGATTGGCAAGCTGCTTGAGTTCTTCGTCGTACGACTGAACCGTATGTTCGGCTTCCGCCATGTGATCGCCTTTCGCGCCGCGTTCCGGGGCTAACCGAAGCGTCCGGTGATGTAGTCCTGCGTGCGCTGCTCCTTGGGGTTGGTGAAGATCGTCTCAGTATCGTCGTACTCCACCAGCTCCCCGAGATGGAAGAAGGCGGTGCGCTGCGAAACCCGCGCCGCCTGCTGCATGTTGTGGGTGACGATGACGATGGTGTACCGCGACCGCAATTCGTCGATCAGTTCCTCGATCTTGGCGGTCGCTATGGGGTCGAGCGCCGAGCACGGCTCGTCCATGAGGATCACTTCCGGATCGATGGCGATGGCGCGCGCAATGCACAGGCGCTGTTGCTGGCCGCCCGAGATGCCTGTACCCGGCTGGTCGAGACGGTCGTTGATCTCGTCCCACAGACCGGCGCGGCGCAGGCTGGTCTCGACAATCTCGTCCATGTCCGCGCGCGAACTGCCCATCCCGTGAATCCGCGGGCCGTAGGCGATGTTCTCGTAGATCGACTTGGGAAACGGGTTCGGCTTCTGGAAGACCATGCCGACGCGGGTGCGCAGGCGCACGACATCGACACTGCGTGCGTAGATGTCGGCTCCGTCCAGCAGGATCGTTCCGGTGACACGACAGGTTCCGATGGTATCGTTCATCCGGTTGAGGCACCGCAGAAACGTCGACTTGCCGCAGCCCGAGGGGCCGATGAACGCGGTGACGCGGTTCTCCAGGATGTCGATATCGACGGCCTTGATCGCCTGCGCCTCGCCGTAGAAGACGTCCACGCCGCGCGCCACGATCTTCGTCTGCAGCGGCTGCTCGCCGTTCGCTTCGATCGCCATGCTCACCACCGCCGTTCGAACTTCTTGCGCAGCCACACCGCGGCCGCGTTCATGCAGATCAGAAAGCCCAGAAGAACCATGATCGCCGCGGCCGTGCGTTCGGCGAACGCGCGCTCCGGGCTGTCGGCCCAGATGAAGATCTGCACCGGCAGCACCGTTGCCGAATCGAGCGGCCCGCTCGGCACGTCAGCGATGAAGGCGACCATCCCGATCATGAGCAGCGGCGCCGTCTCGCCGAGCGCCTGCGCGGCGCCGATGATCGAGCCGGTGAGGACGCCCGGCAAGGCCAGCGGCAGAACGTGGTGCAGCACCACCTGCATGTCCGACGCGCCGACGCCGAGCGCAGCCTCGCGGATCGAAGGCGGCACGGCCTGCAGCGCGGCGCGCGTCGCGATGATGACCGTCGGCAGGGTCATCAGCGCCAGCACCATGCCGCCGACCAGCGGCGCCGAGCGCGGCATGCCGAAGAAATTGAGGAATACCGCCAGCCCGAGCAGGCCGAAGACGATCGACGGCACGGCGGCGAGGTTGTTGATGTTGACCTCGATCAGATCCGTCCAGCGGCTCTTGGGCGCAAACTCCTCGAGGTAGATGGATGCGAAAACGCCGACCGGCACGCTGATCAGCAAACAGACGAGAATGGTCCAGAACGACCCGACAGCCGCCCCCCAGACTCCCGCGAGCTCGGGCTCGCGGGAGTCGGCGGCGGTGAAGAAGCGCGTGTTGAACCGCTTTTCGATCCATCCCTGGGCCGAGAGCGCGTCGATCCAGCCCAGTTGCCGGTCGCTGATCGGCCTGAGCGATTCCTCGATATCGCGCCGGAAGCGCCCCTTGACGAGCATGTCCACATCGTCCGACGCAAGCAGCGTGACGGGCCGCGTCGCGCCGATGAGCGAGAGATCGTCGAGCACCATGTCGCGGAGCTGAAGGTCGGTCCCGGAGCTGACCAGACGCGTCAGTTCGCGCTTGTTTCTCCGCCCTTCCACGTCCGGGAACCGCTCATACAGCGCCGCCCGCACGAGGGCGGCAAAGTTCGCCTTGCGGATCACCGCCGGGTCGCGCGTGCCGTCCGGGTCGATGACCGCCTCGTCGAAAGCGATGGGCAGCGTGACCATCGTCTGCTGGAACGCCGTGTAGCCCTTGCTCACTATGCTGCCCAGCAGCACCGCGAGAATCGCGATGGCGACGACGATCGCGAGAATCCCGTACGCGCGGAAGCGCCGCTCCGCGGCGTGCCGGCGCCGCAGACGCGCGTCTTCGGACATGCCGCCGGCGCCGCTGAGGTTGCGCGCCTGCTCCGCCGCTTCGGCCATTATTCGTAGATTTCCCGGTAGCGCCGCACCACGCGCAGGGCGACGACGTTTAGCGACAGCGTAACGAGGAACAGGGTGAGACCCAGCGCGAACGCGGCAAGCGTCTTCGCGCTGTCGAACTCCTGGTCGCCGACGAGCAGGGTGACGATCTGCACGGTGACCGTGGTAACCGCCTCGAGCGGGTTCGCCGTCAGGTTGGCCGCGAGTCCGGCGGCCATCACCACGATCATGGTTTCGCCGATGGCGCGTGACACCGCGAGCAGGACGGCAGCGACGATCCCCGGTAACGCCGCGGTGAGCACCACGCGCCGCACGGTCTCGGAGCGTGTCGCGCCGAGCGCATACGATCCGTCGCGCAGACTCTGGGGTACGGCATTGATGACGTCGTCGGACAACGACGAGATGAACGGGATGATCATGATGCCCATGACGAGGCCCGCGGCGAGCGCGCTTTCCGAATCCACCGGCAGCCCGATTCCGTCGCCGGCGTTGCGCAGGAACGGTGCGACGGTGATGGCGGCAAAGAAGCCGTAGACCACGGTCGGCACGCCGGCGAGGATTTCGAGCAGCGGCTTGACGGTGGCGCGGACACCCGCGACGGCGTACTCCGACAGGTAGATAGCCGACATGAGGCCGATCGGCACCGCCACCAGCATCGCGACGACGGTTATCAACAGCGTGCCGGTGAACAGCGGAATGGCGCCGAAACTCCCCGACGCACCCACCTGGTCGGCGCGAATCGCGGTCTGCGCGCTCCATTTCAGGCCGAACAGGAACTCGTCGAACGGGACCTTCGTGAAAAAGCGGATCGACTCGAAGGTCAGCGACAGGACGATGCCGAGCGTGGTCAGAATGGCGATCGTCGAGCACACCAGCAGCATCGCCTTCATCGCGCGCTCGACGGCATTGCGGGCGCGCAGGCGCGGCGCGATCCTTCTCCGCGCATAGCCCAGCCCGAGGATCGCGGCGGCAATCGCGACCGTGGCGAGCGCCGTGTCGCCGATGGTCCGATAGCCGACGAGTTGCGCCGCCGCGCGCAGCACCGCCGGATCGTCGCTCCGACCGGCCGCGGTGCCGGCGGCAACGTTGCGGATGTCGTTCATCAGCAGGCCGAGCTCGGCCGCCGGCAAGGCCCGCATCTCTTCCGGCAGGTTGTCGGCGACGATCGATTCGACCACGAGCGGCTGCGCGATCGCCCACGCCGCAACGACGATCAGACTCGGCACGCCGCACCAGAGCGCGACGTAGCTTCCGTAGTAGCTGGGGAGCGAATGCAGTTCGCGAAGCCTGCCGGCCACCGCCGCCACGGACCGGCGTCGGCCCGTCGCGTAGCCGACCGCCGCCAGAATCACGACGGCGACGATGACGACGGTGAGCGGCATGGCTTTCCCGACGTGCGGCGTCGGGCGCTACATGGACAGCGGCGCGAGCTCGAGGGCCCGCCCGCGCACCGCAACGCGATCCTCGTCGGACAGCGGGATCAGACCCTTGTCGGAGAGATAGCCTTCCGGTCCCCAGGCGCGTTCGCTGGTGAACTCCTCGACGAACTCGACCATGCCGGGGATCACGCCCGCGTGCGCGGTCTTGACGTAGAAGTACAGCGACCGCGACACCGGATAGCTGGTATCGGAAATCGCTTCGAACGTCGGCTCGATACCGCCGATCCTGCTGCCCTGGACGCTGTCCGTGCTCTGGTCGAGGAAGCTGAAGCCAAAGACGCCGAACGCGTCCGGGTTGGCGACAAGCTTCTGCACGATCAGCACATCGTTTTCACCCGCCTCGACGTAGGCGCCGTCCTCGCGGATCGCGTGGCAGACCGCCTTGTACATGTTCGCGTCCTGCTTCTTCATCGCCTCGAGCGCCGGGAACGTCTTGCAGCCACCCTCGAGCGCCAGCTCGGCGAAGGCATCGCGCGTACCCGACGTCGGCGGCGGTCCGAGCACCTCGATGGCCACGTCGGGAAGTGACGGATCGATCTCGCTCCAGCGGCGGTAGGGGTTGGGGATCAGCCCGGCGCCGTCCTCGCCGGCCGGCACGTCCTTGGCGAGCGCGAGGAACAGCTGGCGCAGCGTCAGGTCGGCCTGCGGCGCGCTGCGTGAATTGGCGATGACGATGCCGTCGTAACCGATCTTGATCTCGGTGACGTCGGCGACGCCGTTGGTCGCGCACAGATCGACCTCCGAACGCTTGATGCGGCGCGAGGCGTTGGTCATGTCGGGGTGACCGACGCCGAGGCCGGCGCAGAAGAGCTTCAGGCCTCCCCCCGACCCGGTGCTCTCGACGACCGGGGTGCGGAAGTCGGTCGTCTTGCCGAACTGCTCGGCCACCGCGGTGGAGAAGGGAAAGACGGTGGAAGAACCGACGATGCGAATCTGATCGCGGGCTTCGGCAGCGGCCGACGCCGCCAGCGTCGCCACGCCGGCGACGGCAAGCGCTTTGAATTTCACCGGTGACTCTCCTGTGATCGGTGCCGACAACTGCGCCGGTCTTCCAGGCCACGCACGCACACATGATATGCGCCTAAAGTGACACTTCCGTGTCGGCGGCACGCTGCCGTTCGAATTCGTGCGCATCGGCTGCCGCTATACGTTTCAGACGCACCGCGAAGCGGCTTCCCGTCCCCGGAATGCTGTCGATGCGAAGCGTTCCCCGGTGTCGCTGCACGGCATGCTTGACGATGGCGAGACCGAGTCCGGTGCCGCCCAACCGGCTCGAACGCGCCTTGTCGACGCGATAGAAGCGTTCCGTGAGCCGCGGCACATGCTCGGCGGCGATCCCCGGACCCTCGTCGCAGACCGTGACCGTGACCGCGTCGGGTTCGACCGACCCTTCGACGCGCACCGTGGCGTCCGCGTTGCCGTACTTGATCGCGTTGTCGATCAGGTTCTGAAAGACGACGCCGAGCTCGTCGGCGTCGCCCGCCACCGGCGGCAGGGCGTGGATGCCGTCGACGGCGATCTGCACGTTGCGCGAACGCGCGCGCCAGCCAAGCGCTTCCGCCGCCCGTTCGATCACCGGTCCGAGAAGGACGGTTCCCGAAGGCGCAGTGTGCTCGCTGCGTTCGATGCGCGACAGGCTGAGCAGATCGTCGACGAGGCGGCCGATGCGCGCGGCGTGTTCCTCCATCATGGCGAGAAACTCGTCGCGCATCGCTTCGTCGCCGCGCGCCGGCCCCCTCAGCGTTTCGATGACCCCGACGAGGGTGGTCAACGGCGTGCGGATTTCGTGGCTGGCGTTGGCGACGAACTCGGCGCGCAGACGCTCGCTGCGCACGCTGCGGGTGATTTCATGCAACGTCAGGACGACGCGCGGCCCGTCTTCCGCCGTCCCGCCGAGGGCACGAAAGCAGCCGGCGTAGCTGCGCTCGCCGTCGATCTCCGAACCCATCTCGAACTCCGCCGCCGCCGCACCCCCGAACACGCGGCCGGCGGCGGCGACCAGTTGCGGCGCGCGGCCTGCCGCCGTGAGCGCCCGGCCACGAAGGCCGGGCCCGAACGCCTCTTCGGCGCTGCGGTTGGCAAACGTCACGGTTTGCGCGTCGTCGAGCAGCATCAGCGGATCGGGCAGCGCGTCGAGGATCGCTTCGAGCATCGCGATCCTGTCGGCCGACCGTTCGCGGCGCTTCTGCCACTCGCGGTCCAGACGGGCGAGCGCCCGGTCCAGCGGCGCGCCGAGACCCGGAAACGACGGACCCGGGACGGTCTCCTCCCGGTCCGACGCCAGCCGCGCGGCCCAGGCGGCGGCCGAGTCGATCGCCGCCGCCGCCGGCCACAGGCCGAGCGTTGCGGCGACGAGGACCGCGATCCAGACGCCGGCCGCCGCGGCCGCGGAAACCGCGCCGAGCGCCGCGAGGACGATGAGGAAGACGGCAGCGGGCGCGGTGACGAAGACTGCGGCAACCGCGCAGCGCACGCCGCGCGCACGCTTGTCGACCGGGTCAGCGCACCGGCGCAGCCTTCGTGCGGTGGCGAATCGCTTCATGTGCCGCGAAGGTCGCGAAGTTGACGATGTCGGAGACCGTGGCGCCGAGCGGCACGATCTGAACCGGCTTTTCGAGGCCCATGAGCAACGGTCCGATGAGCGTGCCGCCGCCGAGCTCCTGCAACAGCTTGGACGAGATGTTGGCGCTGTGCAGCGCCGGCATGACGAGCACGTTCGCCGGACCCGACAGGCGGCAGAACGGATAGAGCTCTCGGAGATCGACGTTGAGCGCCACGTCGGCGGCGATTTCGCCGTCGTACTCGAAATCGACACGGCGTGCATCGAGGATGTCGATCGTCTGGCGGACCCGCAGTCCGCGCTCGCGCAACGGGTTGCCGTAGGTCGAGAACGACAGGAGGGCGACGCGCGGTTCGTGGCCCATCTCGCGCGCCTTGGCCGCGCTCTGGCAGGCGATATCCGCGAGTTGTTCGGGGGTCGGCAGCTCGGTGACGGTCGAATCGGCGATGAACACCGTCCGGTCACGCATGACCGCGATCGACAGCCCCATGCGCATCTCACCCGGGCGCGGGTCGAGAACGCGGCTCACGTCCTCCAGCGCTACGTAGTAGCTGCGCGTGACGCCGGTCACCATTCCGTCGGCATCACCGTGCGCCACCATGCAGGCGCCGAACACGTTGCGATCCTGGTTCACCAAGCGTTGGCAGTCGCGGTGGAGATAGCCGTTGCGCTGCAGCCTGGCGTACAGGAAGTCGGTGTACCGCGTGTTCTGGCGGCTGATGCGTGCGTTCTGAATCTCCAGCGCCTGCGGTTCGCGCAGGCCGATCGCGGCCATGGTCTCGCGGATCGGCGCCTCGCGGCCGATCAGCACGGGGGTGCCCAACCCGGCGGCGCGCCACTGGATGGCGGCGCGGATGGTCTTTTCCTCCTCGCCTTCGGCGAAGACCATCCGCACCGGGTGCGCCTGCACCTCGGCCTGGATCCGGTGCATGCTCGCCGCGGTCGGATCGAGTCGCGCCTCGAGCTGGTGCTGGTAGGCCTCGAAATCGGCGATTGGCCGCCCGGCAACGCCGGTTTCCATCGCCGCCCTGGCCACCGCCGGCGGTATGCGCGCAATCAGCCGCGGGTCGAACGGCTTGGGAATGATGTAGTTGGGGCCGTATTGCAGGCGCCGCGTGGCATAGGCGGTCGCCACCTCGTCGGGGACGTCCTCGCGCGCGAGCTCGGCAAGCGCGTAGGCCGCGGCGACCTTCATGTCATCGTTGATAGTGGTCGCGCGGACGTCGAGTGCGCCGCGGAAGATGTAGGGAAACCCGAGCACGTTGTTGACCTGATTCGGATAGTCCGACCGGCCGGTCGCCATGATGGCATCCGGGCGCACCGCGTCGACCGCCTCGGGCGAAATTTCCGGATCCGGGTTGGCCATGGCGAAGATGATCGGCCGGACGGCCATCGACCGCACCATGTCGGCGGTCATCGCGTTCTTGATCGACAGGCCGAAGAACACGTCGGCGCCGGCCACGGCGTCCTCGAGCGTCCGCAGCGGCGTGTCGACGGCGTGCGCCGACTTCCACTGGTTCATGCCGGCTTCGCGGCCCCTGTAGATGACCCCGCGGGTGTCACAGAGAATCGCGTTTTCGTTCGGCAGGCCCATGCGCTTCAGCAGTTCGAGGCAGGCGATGCCCGCGGCGCCGGCGCCGTTGCAGACGATGCGTGCGCTTTCGAGCGTGCGCCCGGTCAGGTCGAGAGCGTTGACGAGGCCGGCGGCGGCGATGATGGCGGTGCCGTGCTGGTCGTCGTGAAACACCGGCACGTCCATGCACTCGCGCAGACGCTGCTCGATGACGAAGCACTCCGGCGCCTTGATGTCCTCGAGATTGATCCCGCCCCAGCTCTTGCCGAGGAAGCGTACGCAGTTGACGAACTCGTCGACGTCTTCGGTGTCGACCTCGAGATCGATACCGTCGATATCGGCGAAGCGCTTGAAGAGCACGGCCTTGCCCTCCATGACCGGCTTCGACGACAGCGCGCCGAGATTGCCGAGACCGAGCACCGCCGTCCCGTTCGAGATCACCGCCACGACGTTGCCGCGCGCGGTGTAGTCGTAGGAGACCTCCGGCGCCTTTCTGATCTCCAGGCAGGGCGCCGCGACGCCCGGCGAATATGCGAGCGACAGGTCGTGCGCCGTCGTCAGCGGCTTGGTGGCGCGAATCTCCAGCTTGCCGGGCTTGCCCCTGGTGTGGAACGCCAGCGCTTCCTCACCGGTGGTGCGCACGATGGCGGTGGATGGAGGCATCGCCCGCACCGCCTCCCGCGGCGTCTGTTCAAGGCCTGACAAGCAATCTAGAGTCCGGCCGCGGTGCCGTAAAGCGGTGCCGGGTCGCGAACGGCGGGACCATGTCCGGGCGAACCCAGTCGACGAAACGGCGGCGCGCGGCCGAAGCGACGCCGATGATGGCCCAGTATCTCAAGATCAAGCGCCAGCACCCGGACGCGCTGCTCTTCTATCGCATGGGCGACTTCTACGAGATGTTCTTCGACGATGCGGTGCAGGCGGCCGCGTCGCTGGGCATCGCGCTGACCCGCCGGGGCCGGCACGAGGGCCGCGAGGTTCCCATGTGCGGCGTGCCCGCTCACAGCCACGAATCCTACCTCGAGAGGCTCATCCGCGCCGGTTTCAAGGTGGCGATCTGCGAGCAGACGGAAGACCCCGCGGCGGCGCGCAAGCGCGGGTCCAAGGGCCCGGTCGCGCGCGACGTGGTCCGCCTCGTCACTCCGGGGACTCTCGTCGAGGACAGCCTGCTCGACTCGCGCGCACACAACCATCTGGCGGCGGTAGCGCGGACAAACGGCGCCTGGGGCGTCGCGTGGCTCGACATGTCGACCGGCGGCTTCTCCGTCGCCGCGCCGGCGCCTGCGGCGCTCGCCGCCCTGCTGGCGCAGGTCGCGCCGGGGGAGTTGCTGGCTCCCGAGCCGCTGGCCGACGAGCCGGCGCTTGCCGATTGGGCCGGTGCGACGACCCTGCTGCCCGCGGTGCGCTTCGACTCGGCCGCCGCGGCGCGCCGCCTGGGCGAAGTCTACGGCGTCGCCACGCTCGACTCGTTCGGCAACTTCGACCGCTCCGAGGTCGCCGCCGCCGGGGCCCTTGTCGACTATCTCGATCTCACCCAGAAGGGGCAGCGGCCGCGCCTCGCACCGCTGCGGCGCCAGGCGGACGGCGCCGTGATGACCATCGACGCGGCGACGCGGCGCAATCTCGAGCTCGTGCGGGCGCTCGACGGCGGCCGCCGCGGCAGCCTTCTCGACGTCGTGGACCGCACGCGAACGGCGGCCGGCGGACGTCTGCTTGCGGCGCGCCTCGCCGCCCCCTCGACCGACCCGGCAGCCATTGCCGTGCGGCTCGACATGGTGGCGTTCTTCGTCGCCGCGGACGAGGCGCGTGAAGCGGTACGCGATCTGCTTGCCGGTTGCGGCGACATCGAGCGCTCGCTCGGGCGCCTGTGCATCGGCCGCGGCGGTCCGCGCGACCTCGCCTCGCTGCGCGACTCGCTGCGCGCCGCCGATTCCCTGCGGGCGCACCTCGCCGACGGTGCCGGAAGACTGGCACCGCTTCCCGACGGCCTCGCCGACGCGGTCGCCCGCCTCGGCGTCCACGACGTGCTCGTCGACCGGCTGGCCCGCGCGCTCGCCGCCGACCTGCCCCTGCTCGCGCGCGACGGCGGCTTCATCGCCGGCGGCTATGTCGCCGCGCTCGACGAACAACATGCGCTGCGCGACGAGAGCCGGCGTCTCATCGGCGCCTTGCAGGCGGAGTACGCGGATCGGACCGGCGTCGCCTCGCTCAAGGTCAAGCACAACAACGTGCTCGGGTATTTCGTCGAAGTCGGTGCGAATCGCGGCGAGAGGCTGCTCGGCGACGACGGGTTCATCCACCGCCAGACGATGGCCGGCACGATGCGGTTCACGACGACGGAGCTTGCCGACCTCGCCGACCGGATCGCGCGCGCCGCGGACCGCGCGCTGGCGATGGAGCTCGAGCTGTTCGACGATCTGGTCGGCGAGGCGACGGCGCGCTCGGACGACATCGCCGCCGCCGCCGCCGCGGTTGCCGAGATCGACATGGCGGCGGCCGGCGCCGCCCTTGCCGTCGAGCGCGATTACTGTCGGCCCGAAGTCGACGAGGGCCGGGATTTCGCGGTCTCCGGCGGCCGCCATCCCGTGGTCGAGGCGACGGCGCAGGGACCGACGGCGGCGGAATTCGTCGCCAACGACTGCAAGCTGGCCGCCGGCAGCCGCCTGTGGTTGCTGACCGGACCCAATATGGCCGGCAAGAGCACGTTCCTGCGTCAGAACGCGCTGATCGCGGTCCTCGCGCAGGCCGGCTGCTACGTGCCTGCGCGCGCTTGCCGGATCGGCGTCGTGGACCGCCTGTTCAGCCGCGTCGGCGCGGCGGACGATCTGGCGCGCGGTCGCTCGACCTTCATGGTGGAGATGGTCGAAACGGCGGCGATCCTCAACCAGGCGGGGCCGCGCGCGCTGGTCATTCTCGACGAGATCGGCCGCGGCACGGCCACGTTCGACGGCCTCTCCATTGCCTGGGCGACGATCGAGCACCTGCACGCGGTGAACCGTTGCCGGGCCCTGTTCGCGACGCACTACCACGAGCTCACGCGCCTTGCCGCGCGGCTGGACGATCTCGCCTGCCACACCATGCGGGTGCGCGAGTGGCGGGGCGAGGCGGTCTTCCTGTACGAAGTCGCTCCCGGCGCCGCCGACCGTTCGTACGGCATCCACGTCGCGAGGCTGGCGGGCCTGCCGACGTCCGTCGTCGCCCGCGCCCAGGCGGTGCTGAAAACCCTGGAAAGCGACGAGGGCGGCTCGGCGGCGGCGAGGCTGGCGGACGACCTGCCGCTGTTCGCGACGGCGCATGACACGGCGCCCGCGCCGGCCGCCGAACCGCCGGCACTCGGCTTGCTGCGCGAGACCGACGCCGACGCGCTCAGCCCGCGCGACGCGCTCGAGCTCGTCTACCGCCTGCGCGAACTGGCGGGCGCGCCGGACGAGCGGTAGACGGCGCTCAGGCGCGCCGCAGACGGGGGTCGAGGGCGTCGCGCAGGCCGTCGCCGATGTAGTTGACGCTCAGCACCGTGAGGGAGAGGGCGAGGCCGGGCCACAGCACGCGCGACGGCGTGACGGCCATGAAGTTCGCGCCGTCGAAGAGCAGCCTCCCCCAGGTCGGGAAATCGGGCGGGAATCCCAGCCCGAGGAACGACAGGGCCGACTCGGTGACGATCGCGTTGGCGATGCCGAGCGTCGCCGACACCGCGACCGGGCTCAGCACGTTGGGCAGGATGTGGCGCGAGACGATGCGGCGGGGGCGGGTGCCGATGCTGCGCGCGGCGGTGACGAACTCGCGTTCCTTGAGTGCGAGCACCTCGCCACGGACGATGCGCGCCGCCTGCATCCAGTTGGTTATGCCGATGACGAACACGATCAGCAGGAATATCCCCGTCTCCGGGCCGAAGGCAGCGCGCAGGCTGTCGCGAAACAGCATGACGGCGACGAGGAGCAGCGGCAGCAGCGGCAGGGCGAGGAACAGGTCGGTGAACCGCATCAGCACGCCGTCGAGACGGTCGAAGAACCCGGCGACCACCCCCACCGTCGTGCCGAGCGCGAGCGACAGCACCATGGCGGCGAAACCCACGGCCAGCGAGATGCGCCCGCCCGCGAGCACCTGCGCGAGCGTATCCCGGCCCAGGTTGTCCGTCCCCATCGGGTGGGCGAGCGAGGGCCCCTGGTTCTTCGCCCGGATGTCGAGATGGTGCGGGTCGACGTCGTGGAGCGCCGGGCCTGCCGCGACCGCCAGAACGATGGCCAGAAATACCGCGGCGCCGACGAGCGCGCCGGTGTGGGCGCGGAAGGCGATCCACACGTCCGCCGCGGGCGAGCGGTGGCGGCGTCCGGCGCGCAGGTCGGGGACCGCCCCCGGCGGGCCGGCCCCGAACTCTCCGGACGTTGGCGGTGTGCGATCCATGGTCGATTGCCGGCCTCTGGTTCCAGCTCAGTCGTAGCGGATGCGCGGATCGAGGACGCCGTAGAGGGCGTCGGCGACGAGGTTGAACAGCACGATCAGTACCGCGAACATGAACGTCAGCGTCTGCACCGTCGGGATGTCGCCGCCCTGGATGGCGACGATGAGGAGCTGGCCGAGGCCGTTCACGCGGAACACCTGCTCGGTGATGATGGCGCCGCCGAAGACCGTGGGAATGCCGAGCGCGATCATCGTCACCACCGGGATCATGCTGTTGCGCAGGACGTGGACGAACAGCACCGTCCGCTCGCGCAGTCCCTTGGCGCGCGCGGTGCGGACGTAGTCCAGCGTCAGATTGTCGAGCACGGAGGCACGCACGAAGCGGCTGAGCTGCGCCGCGTTGTACAGCGCCAGGACCGCCACGGGCATCAGAAGCTGCTTGACCTGCACCCAGAAGCTCGCGAGGTCCGTCACCTCGTGCGTCGTATCGTAGATCGACGGCAGCCACTGGAGCCCGACACTGAAGACCATGATCGCCAGCAGGCCGGTGAAGAACGTCGGCACCGAGAAGCCCGCCATCGATACGAAGGTGCCGACCTGGTCGAACCACGAGTACTGCCGGTAGGCGGACACGATCCCGATCGGCAGCGCGATGGCGATGCCGACGATGTAGGACAGCCCGACGACCCACAGCGTCTGCGGCAGGCGTTCGGCGATCAGATCGACGACCGGGCTGCGCGTCGCCCACGAGAGCACCCGCGGGCGCCCTTCGGAATCGCCGAATTCGACGCCGAACGCCCGCTCCGCCAGATTGAGCGGCTCGTTGACGAAGAACTGCTCCATCCACTTCGCGTAGCGGACGTGGAACGGCTGTCCGAGCCCCAGCGAGTCGCGGATCTCCGCCCGCACCTCCGGGGGGATGGTCAGGGGAAGTTGCGCGGTCGGATCGTTGGGTGCGAGGTCGAGCAGGGCGAAGACGACGAAGCTGATCGCCACGAGCGTCGGTATCGCGAAGAGCAGACGCCGGACGACGAAACGGAGCATTGCCCGCGACCGAGGTCCACCGGCCGGCTCAGCGATGCCAGTCGGCGACGTTCCACAGCTCCGAATCCCAGGGGTTCATCCGCACGCCGAGGAGCGTGTCGGCGCGGGCGGAGACCTTGGCCCGCCATATGAGCGGGATGATCGTGTGGCCGCCGACGAGGATGTCGTTCATCCGTCGGGCGAGCGCGGCGCGTTCTTCCATCGACGCGGTGTGCGCCATCCGCGCCGACAGCGCATCGTACTCGGGATCGCAGAAGCGCTGGATGTTGGTGCCGAGCCACTGATTTTCCGGACCCGGGATCCGCTCGCACGTCCACCGCGCCATGTAGGCCTCGGGATCGATGCCGTCGAACGTGTTGGTGAACATTTCGATGTCGGCGTAGAACTTCGTGATCGTGTCCGGGCTCGCCGGATCGCCGCCGAAGAACACCGCCGCGTCGATGTTGCGCAGTTCCGTCTCGACGCCGATCGCCTCCCACATCTGCTTGATCAGGGCCTGGGTGCCCTGGCGCACCGAGTTGGTCGACGTCTGGTAGAGAACCGACAGGCGCACGCCGTCTCTTTGCCTGACGCCGTCGCCGCCGGGCAGCCAGCCCGCCTCGTCCAGAATGCGGTTCGCCTCGTCGACGTCGGGGATACGGCACGCGTCGTTCGCGGTCGACGCGTACGCGGCCGGCGCCGGCAGGACGTTGCAGGCGACGCGGCCGGCCGCCCCGTACCCGGCCTCGACGAGGATCTCGCGGTCGATGGCGAGCGACAGCGCCCGGCGCACCGCGGGGTCGGACAGGAACGGATGCGGATTGGTCCCGTCCAGATACAGCGAGCGCCGTTCCGGCCCGAGCGCCGCGTCGACGTTCGTCTGGTTGACCATGAGACGCTCCACCGCGGTGCCGAAGCCGGCGAGCACCGTGCCCCGGCCCGCCGCGCTCATTTGCGCCAGCACCTCGGGCTCCACCTGGAGGTTCCAGGCGTAGTCGAACTCGCCGGTCTCGAGCACCGCGCGCGCGGCGGAGGCCGCGTCGCCGCCGCCCTTGAACGTCGCCGTGGCGAAGGCGGGCTTGCCGGCCTCGCGGTAGCGTTCGTTGGCAACGAAGGTGATGACGTCGTTGGCGCGGAATTCCCGGACCTCGAACGGGCCGGTGCCGACGGGGCCGAAGTTCTGCGCGCTGCAGGCGTGGGCGCGGGCGCCGAAGCAATCCTCGAACTGGGCCTTCTGGAGGATCGGGGTCATGGACCCGACGAAGGGTCCCCAGGGGAACGGCTTGGCGACCGCGAAGCGGATTCGCACCGTGCCCGGGTCCAGCGCCTCGACGGCCGCGACGTCGGCGAAGATGGCGGCGGCGTTGCAGCCCATCTCCTCGTGCAGGCAGTAGGCGCCGGTAAACGCCACGTCGGCGGCCGTGAACGGCGTGCCGTCGGCCCACATCACGTCCTGCCGGAGCGTCCAGGTGATCGATTTCAGATCGGCGGCGACGCCGCCGTTCTCCACCGTCGGGATTTCCGCGGCCAGCGCCGGGACCATGGTCCCGTTCTCGTCGTAGCGCGCGAGCGGTTCCAGCACCAGCGACGCCGCCTCGATGTCCTTGATGCCGCCCGACAGGTAGGGGTTGAGAGTGGAAGCGGCCTGCCAGTAGAGAATGTCGAGATGACCGTCGCGGCCGCGCTCGGCACCTGCCGCACCCGCCAGGAGCGCCGCCGCCGCCAGCGCCGCCGCCGCGATCGGGCCGGATCGATTGCGCATTTCGCGTGTCCTTTGCAACGGAACGGGTCGGAGGGCGAACGCCGCGTCGACGATCCCGCGTCGGCTGCCGGCTGTCAACTTGCCGCAAGCACGCGAAGCGATTGCCCGTTGCGGCGCGACTCGCGGCCGCGCGCCGCCGTCACTCCGCCAGGTGGCAGGCGACGCGGTGGCCGGGGCGCAGCTCGCGCCACTCCGGCGCCCGGCGCGTGCACTCGGCGACCGCTTCCGGGCAGCGGCCGCTGAACCGGCAGCCCGGCGGCGGCGCGGCGGGGTCCGGCGGGTCGCCGCGAAGGACGATGCGCCGCCGCCGCGCCTCGCGCTCCGGATCGGCGCGGGGCACCGCCGAAAGCAGGGCGCGGGTGTAGGGATGCAGTGGTTCGCGGTACAGCGCGTCGCTTTCGGCGAGCTCGACGAGCTTGCCGAGATACATGACCGCCACCCGGTCGGCGATGTGGCGCACCATGCCGAGGTCGTGAGAGATGAAGAGATAGGTCAGGCCGCGGCGGTCCTGCAGGTCTTCCAGCAGGTTCACCACCTGCGCCTGAATCGACACGTCGAGGGCGGCGATCGGTTCGTCGCAGACGATGAATTCAGGGTCGAGAGCCAGCGCGCGCGCGACGCCGACGCGCTGACGCTGGCCCCCGGAGAACTCGTGCGGATAGCGGTTGGCGAAACCGGGATCGAGCCCGACCGCCTCGAGCAGCGATTCCACGCGCTCCGCGAGCGCCGCGCCCCGCGCCGCCCGGTGCTCGCGCAGTGGCTCGCCGACGATGGCGCCGACGGTCATGCGCGGGTTCAGGCTGTCGTACGGGTCCTGAAAGATCATCTGCATCCGCGCCCGTTGCCGCCGCAACGCCTCGCCGCCCAGCGTCGCCAGGTCGGTGCCGCGGAAGCGGATGCGCCCCGCCGTCGGCGCCTGCAGCCGCAGCATGGTCCGGCCCACCGTGGACTTGCCGCAGCCGCTTTCGCCGACGAGGCCCAGCGTTTCACGCGCGCGGATCTCGAAGTCGATCCCGTCGACCGCGCGGACGGCGCCGACGCGGCGGCGAAAGACCCCGCGGACGACCGGGAAATGCTTGACGAGGTTCTCGACGGCGACGAGCGGCGCGTCCTCAGGCATAGCGCGGGACTCCGGCCTCGACATCGAACCAGCACGCCGCTTCGTGTCCGTCCGCCACCGGACGGAGCGGCGGATTCTCCCGCCAGCAGCGCGCGAAGGCGTGCGCGCAACGCGGCGCGAACGGGCACGATTCCGGGGGCGCGGCGAGCACCGGCGGCTGTCCGCCGATGCTTGCGAGGCGCCCGGGGCGCGCGCCGTCGAGCCGCGGCCGCGTGCGCAGCAGGGCGCGGGTGTAGGGGTGGCGCGGGCGCGCGTACAGGGACCGGACGCCGGCGCGTTCGACGGCGAGGCCGGCGTACATCACCATCGCCCGGTCGGCGAGGCCGGCGACGACGCCGAGATCGTGCGTGATCCAGACGATCGCCATGCCGCGCCGGCGCCGCAGGCGTTTCGCGAGGTCGAGTATCTGCGCCTGCACGGTGACGTCGAGCGCCGTCGTCGGCTCGTCGGCGATCAGCACCTTGGGGTCGCACGCCACCGCGACGGCGATCATCACGCGCTGGCGCATGCCGCCCGAGAGGCGGTGGGGAAAGTCTCCGAGACGGCTTTCCGCAGCCGGGATCCCGACCTGCTCGAGCAGCTCCACGGCGCGCCGCCGCGCCGCGCGCGCGCCGAGGCCGAGATGCGTCCGCAACGGTTCGGCGATCTGGCGGCCGACGGTGAGCACGGGGTTGAGCGACGTCATCGGGTCCTGGAAGACGAAGCCGACCTTGGCCCCGCGCACGCGCCGCAGACGCGCCGCGTCTAGGGAGATCAGATCCTCGCCGTCGAGCATCGCACGGCCGGAGACGATCTCCGCCGGCGGCGTGGGAAGCAGCCCGAGCAGCGACATCATGGTCACGCTCTTGCCCGACCCGCTCTCGCCCACCACGCCGAGCGTTTCGCCTTCGTGCAGATCGAAGCCGACGCCGTTCACCGCGTACACCGTGCCGTTGCGGGTGCGGAACCGCGTCCGCACGTCGCGGACCTCGAGCACGCGGCGGCGTCGGGCGGCGGCCTCTGCCGTCACGCCGCCGCGAGGCGCGCGTCGCCGGACCGAATCGACATTGCGCCCCTCCTCCGCTTTTCCGCCGCCCGCCGGCCGGGCCAGCGTAGCGGCAGCCGCGAAACGCGGCAAATGCGCGCCTTTCGCACGCCTTCGGCCGGTGGGGTTGCCCGTGGTGCGGGCATCGGTATATCCGGCACCGGCCACTGGGGCCGCCGTCGTTGCCGCCGCCACGCGGCGCGGGTCCGGCGGGTGCGAACTGTCGCCGCGGAGCCCCGCCCGCGGCGGGGGAGGAGTCTCGATGCGTCGCAGTCTGATCGCAGGCGGCATCCTGTCCGTGATCGCCGCCGGCGCCGCGGCCTTCGACGAGGCATTGCCGCCGCTGCTCGACGACCCGGCGCGGACGCATTTTCGCAGCGCTCTCGACTTGGCGGCCCGCAGCGAGTGGCGGCAGGCGTTCCGGCACGCCGAACGGACCGGCCACCCCGTCGCGCGCGCCGCGATCGAGTGGCAGCGGCTGCAGGATTCGAAATCCGGCGCCTCGTTCGCCGAGATCGAGTCGTTTCTCGACGCCTGGCCGGACTGGCCGGCGACCGCGGCGCTGGCGCGGCGCGGCGAGGAACTGTTGCCCGAAACGTGGGACGCCGCCCGCACCCGCGCATGGTTCTCCCGATTTCCGCCGCGCACCGGCCCCGGCCGGCAGCGTCTGGCGGAGGCGCAGATCGCCGGGGGCGAGCGCGACGCCGGCGAACGTGCGCTTCGCGAGGCCTGGATCGACGGCGATTTCACGCGCGACGCGGAAACGCGATTTCTGGGCCGGCATGGAGCGCTGCTCGACGCCGGGGACCACGCGCGCCGGCTCGACCGCCTTCTGTGGGACGAAATGACGTGGGCGGCCGAACGCCAGCTCGAGCGCGTCGGACGGGACTGGAAGCGGCTGGGAGCGGCCAGGCTCGCCCTGATGAAACGCCGGCCCGGGGTCGATGCGGCGATCCGGCGCGTGCCGCAGGCGCTCGCCGGCCACCCGGGGCTGGTCTTCGAGCGGATTCGCTGGCGGCGCCGCGCCGGCAAGGCCGACACCGCCCGGGACCTGCTTCTCGACCCGCCGGCGGATCTCGGCCGCCCCGGGAAATGGTGGCCCGAACAACGCTACCAGATTCGCGAGGCGATCGGCCTCGACCTGTTCAAGGACGCCTGGACGATCGCGTCGCGCCACGGGCAGGTCGACCGAGTCCCGTTCTCCGAAGCCGAATGGCTGGCCGGGTGGCTGGCGCTGCGGTTCCTGGACGACCCGGCGGCGGCCGAACCCCGCTTCGCCGCGATGTACGAACGGGTGCGCTTCCCGATCAGCCGCGCCCGCGCCGCCTACTGGGCCGGGCGCGCGGCCGCCGCCGCGGGCGCCCATGCCCGGGCCGCGGACTGGTTCCGGCTCGCGGCGCGCCATCCGACCGTGTTCTACGGACAACTGGCCGCCGGCCCGGCCGGGATCGACCTCCGGTTTCCGCCGACTGAACCGCTGATCGCGCCGGACCTGCGCGCCCGCTTCGAGGCGGCCCCGGCGGTGCAGGCGGCTCGGCTGCTGGGCGAAGCGGGGGATTTCGACACCCTGCGGCGGTTCGTCGTCCACCTGAGCGAACGCGCGGCGGAGCCCGGCGAGCACCTCCTCATCGCCCGCCTGGCGGCGGCGTACGGCGCGACGCACCTTTCGATCGAGGCGGCGCGGCGCGCGTCGCGCCGCGGCGTGGACATGATCGCCTACAACTATCCCGTTCCCTTCGACGGGGCGTCGTTCGAGCGGGCGGGCGGCGCGCCGGAGGCCGCCCTTCTCCTGGGCCTGGCGCGGCAGGAGAGCGCCATGGACCCGGGCGCGGTCAGCCGCGCCGGCGCCCTCGGCCTGATGCAGCTGATGCCGCGGACGGCAAGGCACGTGGCGCGGACGCTCGGCGTCGCCTACAGCGAACGGCGCCTGACGCAGGACCCCGGCTACAACGTGCGGCTCGGCGCCGCATACCTCTCCGACCTCCTCGCAGACTACGGCGGCGCGCGGGCGCTGGCCGTCGCCGCCTACAATGCCGGGCCCTCACGCGTGAACGCGTGGCTGCCCAAGTTCGGCGATCCGCGCGACGGCGCGACGGACCCCATCGACTGGATCGAATCGCTGCCGTTCGCCGAAACCCGAAACTACGTTCAGCGCGTCCTGGAAGGCGCCTGCGTCTACCGCCACGTGCTGCAGCGGGCGCCGGACCCGGCGGCGCCCTGCCCGCTCGCGTGGCTCGACGCGCTCCGCCACCCGGGCGGGCGGGATTCGTAGAAGGGCGGCGGCATCTCCGCCCCCGGCCCCCGTCACCCGGCGCGGACAAACTTCTGGAAGGCGTGGCAGGTGAGCGGGGCGAAGTGCTCGATGGCGCCCGAGGCCTTTACCACCTCGCCGACATAGAAGTCGCCGCGGGAGTCGGCCCAGATACCGTGCGGCGCGATGAAGTTGCCCGGCAGGAGCGGGTTCCAGCCGCCGATCTGCTTCTGCACGTTGCCGTCGAGATCGCAGATCGTCACCCGGGCGATCGGCGCGTGGCCGATCGGCGCCTTGGGCATCAGATTGTAGTGCGGCCGCCCGTCCGCCGGCAGCGTCCAGCCCAGCTCGGCGACGAACAAGTTCTCGTCCTCGTCGATGAACAGGTCGTCGGGGCGGTTCACCCAGTCCCAGATGCGGAGCAGGTTGCCGTCGCCGTCGAAAATCTGGATGCGCGAGTTCTCGCGGTCGGCGACGAACACGCGGCCCGAACGGTCGACGGCAATGGCGTGCGGCAGGTTGAACTCGCCCGGTTCCGAACCCGGAGTCCCCCACGAGGCGACGAGCTCGCCGGCGGCGGTGAAACGGTGCACGCGCGCGTTGCCGTATCCGTCGGCGATGTACATGTCGCCGTTCCCGGCCACGGCGACGTTCGTCACCATGTTGAACGGACCGCCGGCGCGGCGCACCGGGCTCTCGCCGATCTTGAAGCCCGTGTCGGCGGCCTGGCCGGCCTCGCCGAGCGTCATCAGCAGCTCGCCGTCGGTGGTGAACTTGCGCACGGTATGGTCGAAATTGTCGGCGCAATAGACGTGGTCGTTGCGGTCGATGAAGATGCCGTGGGCATTGGTGAACACGTCCTCGCCCCAGGCGTCGAGGAACTTGCCCTCCTTGTCGAAGACGATCACCGGATGGTCGCCGCGGTTGAAGACGTAGACGCGGTCGCGGCTGTCGACCGCCACGCCCGCCACCTCGACGAACGACCAGCCCTCCGGCAGTTGCTCCCAGCCCTCCAGCACCTCGTATTCCAGCCGATGTTCGCCCGTCGCCATCGTCGCCTCCCCGTTGTCGCCGCCCCAACCCGCGACGGCCAGGATAGCAGGCCGCGGAGCGGCCGGTCAGCCGGTCTCCGCGAACAGTTCGCGGCCGATGAGCATGCGGCGGATCTCGGAGGTGCCGGCGCCGATCTCGTACAGCTTGGCGTCGCGCAGCAGGCGGCCCGTCGGGTACTCGTTCACGTAGCCGTTGCCGCCGAGGCACTGGATGGCCTCGAGCGCCATCCAGGTGGCGCGCTCCGCCGCATAAAGGATGGCGCCCGCGGCGTCCTTGCGGCTGACCTCGCCGCGGTCGCACGCCGCGGCGACGGCGTAGGCGTAGGCCTTGCACGCGTTCGCCGTGGTGTACATGTCGGCGAGCTTGCCCTGGATCAACTGGAAGGTGCCGATCGGCCGGCCGAACTGCTCGCGTTCGTGGACGTAGGGGACCACGACGTCGAGGCACGCCTGCATGACCCCGAGCGGCCCGCCCGACAGCACCGCGCGCTCGTAGTCGAGGCCGCTCATCAGCACCCCGACGCCGCCGCCGACCGCGCCGATCACGTTGTCGGCGGGCACTTCGCAGTCGACGAACACGAGTTCGCTCGTGTTCGAGCCGCGCATGCCGAGCTTGTCGAGCTTCTGCGCCGGCGAGAAGCCGGGAAAACCCTTCTCGACGATGAAGGCGGTGATGCCGCGGCTTCCCGCGTCCGGGTCGGTCTTGGCGTAGACCACGAGCACGTCGGCGTCGGGGCCGTTCGTGATCCACATCTTCGACCCGTTCAGCACGTAGCGCTCGCCGCGCCGGTCGGCGCGCAGGCGCATGCCGACGACATCGGACCCGGCGCCGGGCTCGGACATGGCGAGCGCGCCGACGTGCTCTCCCGAGATCAGCTTCGGCAGGTAGCGGGCCTTCTGTTCCGGGCTCGCGCAGCGGTCGATCTGATTCACGCAAAGGTTCGAGTGGGCGGCGTAGGACAGGCCGACGGCCGCCGACCCGCGGCTGATCTCCTCCACCGCCACGACGTGTTCGAGATAGCCCATGCCGGCGCCGCCGTACGCCTCGCCGGCGGTGATGCCGAGCAGGCCGAGGCTGCCCATCTTGCGCCACAGGTCGGCGGGAAACTCGTTCGACTTGTCGATCGCCGCGGCGCGGGGGGCGATCTCGTCGGCGGCGAAGCTCAGCGCCGAGTCGCGCACCATGCCGGCCCTCTCGCCGAGGCCGAAGTCGAGCGACGGTATCCGGTTGGGAATCATTCGGCGCCCCCGTCGCGCTCAATCGCTATCGAGCACGGTGTCCCAGTACAGATAGTCGCCCCAGCTCTCGTGCAGATAGTTGGGCGGGAACCGGCGGCCGGTCTGGCGCAGCTCGTGCGACGTCGGCGCCCGCGGCGGGGTGCGCGGGCGCATGCCGCACTCCTCGGCGATCCTGTTGCCCTTCTGCAGATTGCAGGCGGCGCAGGCCGTGACCACGTTGGACCACGTGGTCGCGCCGCCGCGCGACCGCGGCACGACATGGTCGAAGGTCAGCTCCTCCGACCGCTGCCGCCGGTCGCAGTACTGGCAGCAAAAGCCGTCGCGCAGGAACACGTTGAAGCGCGTGAACGCCGGGCGTCCGATCGCCGGAACGTAGGCCTTGAGCGAGATGACGCTCGGCAGGTGCATCCGCCACGACGGAGAGCGCACTTCCCGGTCGTACTCGGCGACGATGTCGACGCGGTCGAGGAACACCGCCTTGACGGCGTTCTGCCACGACCACAGCGAGAGCGGAAAGTAGCTCAGCGGCTGATAGTCCGCGTTCAGCACCAATGCCGGGCAGTTCTCGTGCGGCGCGACCATGGCGGGCGAAAGCCTTTCCGATCCGGGCCCGTGCAAGGCGGCGCCAGTCTAGGGAGGCGCACCGCGCCGCGCAACGGGAGAGCCCGCGCACCGTCGGCGGCGGCGACAAAAGCGTTTCCGGCGCGCAGCCGGCGCGCTAAAACCCCGCCGCCATGACAGCGCCGCTTGCCCATATCCGCGTCCTCGACCTGTCGCGCGTGCTCGCCGGACCCTGGGCGGCGCAGACGCTCGCCGACCTCGGCGCCGAAGTCATCAAGGTGGAGCGGCCCGGCGCCGGCGACGACACGCGCAAGTGGGGGCCGCCCTTCCTGCCGGGACCCGACGGCGCGCCGACCGCCGAGACCGCGTATTTCCTCAGCGCCAACCGGGGCAAGAAGTCGATCACCGTCGACATGGCGACGCCGCGCGGCCAGGAGCTGGTTCGCGCGCTCGCCGCGCAGTCCGACGTGCTGATCGAGAACTTCAAGGTCGGCGGCCTCGCCCGCTACGGACTCGACTACGCCAGCCTGAGCGCGCGGCACCCCGGCCTCATCTACTGCTCGATCACGGGCTTCGGCCAGAGCGGACCCTATGCCGCGCGCGGCGGCTACGATTTCATGATCCAGGCGATGGGCGGCCTGATGAGCCTGACCGGCGAGCGCGACGACCGCCCGGGCGGCGGGCCGCAGAAGGCGGGCCTCGCCGTCTCCGACCTGTTCTGCGGCATGTACGCGACGATCGCCATACAGGCGGCGCTCGCCCACCGCGAGCGCACGGGCGAGGGCCAGCACATCGACCTGGCGCTGCTCGACTCGACGGTCGCCATGCTGTCGATGATGGCCACCAACTATTTCACCAGCGGCGCACCGCCGCGCCGCATGGGCAACGCGCATCCCAACGTCGCGCCCTATCAGCTCTACCGGACCACCGACGGCCACATCGTCGTCGCCGTCGGCAACGACCGGCAGTTCGCGCGCCTGTGCGGCGCCGTCGGCCGGCCGGCGCTCGCCGACGATGCGCGCTTCGCCGACAACGCGCGCCGGCTGGCGAACCGCGACGCCCTCGACGCGGCGCTGTGCCCGGCCCTGCGAACGCGGACGAGCGCCGAGTGGCTGGCCACGCTTGCCGATGCGGGGGTGCCCGCCGCGCCGGTGAACGACGTCGCCGGGGTGTTCGCCGATCCGCAGGTGATTCACCGCGGCATGAAGGTGGACCTGCCGCACGCGGCGGGCGTCGCCGCCGCCCACGCGGCGAGCCCGCTGCGATTTTCCGCGACGCCGGTGCGCTACACGACGTCGGCGCCGACGCTCGGCGAGCACACCGACGAGGTGCTGGGCGAGCTGCTGGGCCTCTCCCGCGACGAGATCGAGCGGCTGCGGGCGGACGGGACGGTGTGAGAACCCGCGCGTCGGCGGCGCGGTTCACATGCCGGCGGGACGCTGGTAGTTTTCGCCGCATGAAGCGGTATCGGGGCGCGCGCACCATCGACGGCATCGCCGTGACGGTCGACGGCGCGCCGCTGGCGGAGCGCACGGACCTGCGGCGGTTCACCGACCGCGGATTCGAGTGGACGTACGAGGGCGCCGCGCCGGCGCAGCTCGCGCTTGCGCTCCTCGCCGACCATCTGGGCGACGACGCGGCGGCGCTCGCGCACTGCGAGCCGTTCATGCGCGCCGCGGTCGCCAATTTCGAGAACGACTGGGAAATGAGCGGCGCCGACATTGACGCGGTGCTGGCGGCGATCGGGCAACCCCCGGCCGCCGCGGCAGCGCGATAGCGCGGGCCACCCCGGGGGAGGAGACCATGGAACTCGCGACCAGCGCCATGTCCGACCGCCAGCGCGCCTACCGCGCCGAGTACCGCCGGCGGATCAACGGCTGGTACAACGGCGCGCTGCATGTGGCGGTCATCTACGCCATCGGCGCGCTCGCCTTCTACGTATACGTGGCGCACATCGAGGCGGTCGCCTGGTGGGAGTGGCTCACCGTGCCGGTGGTGTTCCTGATCTGCAACGTCTTCGAGTGGTTCCTGCACAAGCACGTCATGCACCGGCCGCAGAAGTCGGCGGCGCTGCGCGCGATCTACCGGCGCCACACGCTGATGCATCACCAGTTCTTCACCGATACGGAAATGCGCTTTGCCGACCAGAAGGACTGGCGGGTGACGTTCTTCCCGCCGTACGCGCTGGTGACGTTCGTGCTGATGTCGATTCCGGGCGCGCTCGCGGTGGGCTACGTCATCTCGGCCAACGCCGGATGGCTGCTGATGTGCACCACCACCGGCGTCTATCTGACCTACGAGTTCATGCATTTCTGCTGCCACGTCGACGAGGGCCGGTTCGTCCGCCACTGTCCGTTCGTCAACACCATCCGCCGCCACCATGCCGCGCACCACGCGCAGTCGATCATGATGGAGCGGAACATGAACCTGACCTTCCCCATCGCCGACTGGCTGTTCGGCTCGTCCGACCTCGACCGCGGCCTGCTGGGACACATCTTCAACGGCTACGACACCCGTTACGTCCGCCGCGACCTGCGCCGCGCGACGCGGACACCGAACGGGCAAGCCGCCGCGGCGGCGGCCTGACTCCGCCCGGCCCGCAACCACCGCCGAACAGCGACATCTCCGAGGGAGCGTCCGCGCCATGAAGCACCTGTGGTTCCACTTGATGCCCTACACCGAGCTGCCGGACGACTTCCGCGACAACCACCCCTCGGTCTGGGTCGATATCCACTCCAGCCTGTTCGAGCCGGAACGCGCGCACGAGATGTACAACGCGTTCATGGACGAGATGGAGCATGCCGCGGCGGTCGGATTCGACGCCGTGTGCTGCAACGAGCACCATTCGAACGGCTACGGACTGATGCCCTCGCCCAACCTGATCGCGAGCGCGCTGGCGCGCCGGGCGGCGCAGCACACGGCGATCTGCGTGATGGGCAACAGCCTGGCGCTGTACAACCCGCCGACGCGGGTGGCGGAAGAGTTCGCGATGATCGACTGCATTTCCGGCGGCCGCCTGATCGCCGGCTTTCCGGTCGGCTCGCCGATGGACACCTGCTACGCCTACGGCCAGAATCCGTCGCTGCTGCGCGAGCGGTACTACGAGGCGCACGACCTCGTGACCCGGGCGTGGACCGAGCCGGAGACCTTCGCCTTCGACGGCCGCTTCAACCAGCAGCGCTACGTCAACATCTGGCCGCGCCCCATCCAGCGCCCGCACCCGCCGATCTGGATTCCCGGCGGCGGGTCGGTCGAGACGTGGCAGTGGTGCGCCAAGATGGACTACGTCTACTGCTACCTGTCGTACTACGGCTACAAGGCGGCGCGGCAGACGATGCACGGCTTCTGGGAGGAGATGGCGCGCCTCGGCAAGGAACCGAATCCGTACCGCGCGGGCTTCCTGCAGTTCGTCGGCGTCGCCGAGACCGAAGCCGAGGCGCGGGAGCTCTACCGCGAGCCGGCCGAGTACTTCTACGGCCGCTGCCTGCACATCGACCCGCGCTTCGCCACGCCGCCCGGCTACGCCACCGAGGCGACGATCCGCGCCGGCGTCGAGAGCCAGGTCGGCCAGGCGGCGCTGCGCAGCAAGCGAGCGATCGCTGGCGTCGACAAGAAGGCGCGCGAGTTCGACGCCATCGTCGACAACGGCTACGTGATCGTCGGCACGCCGGACCAGGTGGCGGAGAAACTGCGCGAGGTCGTCAAGGACCTCCGCTTCGGCCAGCTCATGCTGCTCCTGCAGTTCGGCAACATGGACAAGGCGCTGGCGAACTACAACACGCGGCTCTACGCCGAGCGGGTCATGCCGCAGCTCGCCGACGTGTGGAGCGAGTGGGAGAACCACTGGTGGCCGCGTCCGATGGCGATGGAGAACCGGGCGATGCCCGATCCGGTCGCCGTCGCGGCCGCCGCCGAATAGCCCTGCCGCACATGGACGCACAGACGCCGGCGGCGGGACCGGCGGTCAGTCACGTCGAGGTCAACGGCGCACCGTGCCGGATCTGGCGCAAGGGCGCGGGGCCGGTCGTCGGCTATCTCGCCGGGCACGGCGGCCTGCCCAAATGGATCCCCTTTCTGGACGCGCTCGCCGAACGCTTCACCGTGGTCGCGCCGTCGCTTCCCGGCTACCCGGGCGGCGAGGGCCACCGCCTGCTCGACAATCATCTGGACTGGATCGTCGCGGTGCGCGACCTGCTCCGAGGCGCCGGGCTCGAGGGCGCGGCGGCGCTGATCGGCGGCGGCCCGGGCGGCGCCTTCGCGGCGGAAATGGCGGCGCTGTGGCCGCAGTCGTGCGCCCGCCTGGTCCTGATCGCGCCCTGGGGGCTGTTCGACGAAGCGGACCCGATGACGGACCCGTGGGCCCAGCGCCGCCCCGACCTCCCCGGCCTGATGTGCCACGACCCGGAGACGTGGAAGGCGCTCACCGCGGTGCCGGAGGGGGCGAACTCCGTGGAGTGGCCGATCGAGCAGACGCGGGCCCTGGAGGCGTCGGCGCGCGCCTTCTGGCCGCTGGGCAACAGCGGCCTCGCCCGCCGTCTGGCCCACATTCGCTGCCCAACGCTGCTGCTGTGGGGCGCCGGGGACCGCATTCTTCCGCGCGCGTACGCCGACAGGTTCGCGGCAGGCATCTCCGGCGAAACGAGTCTGCGGATTCTCGCCGACGCGGCGCACCGCGCCGAACTCGACCGCCCCGACGCGGCGGCGCAACACGTCGCCGACTTCCTCGCCGGATAGCGCCCGCGGCCGGCGTCAAGACGCGCGTTCGGCGGCGATCAGATACTCGACGTTGCCGGCGGGACCTTCGATGGGGCTGGCGACGAGCCCCAGCACGCGCCAGCCGGGCAGCGACGCGAGCCATGACCGGACGTTGGCGCACACCGCCTCGCGCACCGCCGGATCGCGCACCACGCCGCCGCGCGCGACCGCGGCGCGCCCGGCCTCGAACTGCGGCTTGATCAGCGCCACCGCCCAGGCTCCCGGGGCGCAGAGCGCCAGCGGCGCCGGCAGCACCGACGCGAGGCCGATGAAGCTCGCGTCGCAGACCAGGGCGCCCACGGGTTCGGGCACCTGCTCGCGGGCGAGACGGCGGGCGTTGGTGCGCTCGCGCACGACGACGCGCGGATCGTTGCGCAACCGCCAGGCGAGCTGACCGCGGCCCACGTCGACGGCGTAGACGCGGGCGGCGCCGCGCGCCAGCAGAACGTCGGTGAAGCCGCCGGTCGAGGCGCCCACGTCGAGGCAGACACGCCCGCTCGCGTCGAGCCCGAACGCGTCGAGGCCGTGGGCAAGCTTGATGCCGCCGCGCGACGCCCACGGGTGGTCGCGGCCGCGCACGGCCAGCGGCGCCGTCTCGTCGAGCTCGCGGCCCGGCTTGTCGAGACGCCGTTCGCCGCTGTACACGGCGCCCGCCATCAACAGCGCCCGGGCGCGAGTGCGGCTCTCGGCGAGGCCGCGCGCGACCATGAGCGAGTCGACCCGGCGCTTCGCCATCAGCGGCGGCGGGAGACCGCGAACCCGGCGGCGGCGCGCAACGGATCGGCGCGCGAGTCGAACGACGACAGCGCCGCGACCGCCTCGCAGGAAAGCTCTTCGGCCCGGGCGCGGGCGCCGTCGGCGCCGAGCAGGGAGACGAACGTCGCCCTGCCGCCGTCCGCGTCGGCCGGGTCGCCGGCGTCGAGCAGGTCGTCGGCGATCTGGAAGGCGAGGCCGAACGCCGCGGCGTACGACGCCAGAGCCGCGCGGGCGGCTTCGCCGGCGCCGCCGAGAAGAGCGCCGGCGTCGCAGCTCAGGCGGAACAACGCGCCCGTCTTCAGACGCTGCATCGCCGCCACCTCGTCGAGCGCAAGACGCCGGCTCCCGGACGCCAGATCGACCGTCTGCCCGCCGACCATGCCGTGCGGGCCGGCGGCGCGCGCGCAGGCGAGAACGAGCTCGCTGCGCACCGCCGGGTCGGCGTGCGTCCGCGGGTCGGCGAGCACTTCGAAGGCGAGCGCGATAAGCGCGTCGCCGGCGAGGATCGCCGTCGCCTCGTCGTAGGCGACGTGCGTCGCCGGCCGGCCGCGGCGGACGTCGTCGTCGTCCATCGCCGGCAGGTCGTCGTGCGCCAGCGAGTAGCAGTGCACCATCTCGACCGCTGCCGCGGCGCGCAACGCACCGGCGTCGCGGGCGCCGAACAGGCCGGCGCTCTGCAGCAGGAGGAACGGCCGCAGGCGTTTGCCGCCGCCGAGAGTCGCGTGGCGCATCGCCTGGAAGAGGCGCGCCTGAGGCGCCGCGCCATCGTCGGGGATCAGCTCCGACAACGTCCGTTCCACGGCGCCGGCGTCAGCTTCGAGCGCCGGTTTCAGGGCCTTCAAGCAGGATTCTCGGAGTCGTCGTCGAGCGGTTCGCTGCCGACCGTCCCGTCGGCGGCGACGGCGATCCGGCTCACGCGCTGCTCGGCGAGCCGGAGCTTGCCGTCGCAGTGGCGCTTGAGCGCGGCGCCGCGGGCATAGGCGTCGATGGCGCCTTCGAGATCGATGTCCCCGGTTTCGAGACGCTTGACGATGGCTTCGAGCTCGGCCATGGCCTGCTCGAAGCTCATGGCCGCGATGTCGTCGAAGGAATCGCCCCGCGCCTCGCCATCCTCCGTCATGGCGCGGTTATAGGCACGGGGACGGCCCCCCGCAAGGCGCGGCGGGGCGCGGCAGTGTCTCGGTTCGGTCCTCCGGCACGGGAAATTCCGCAACCGTCTTCGTGGAATTGCAGTGCCGCCCGAACCTGCCGAGGCTCTACCCGGAGCCCAGTCTCCCCGGGGGCGTCGTGCCGTTGGCCCTGGACCCCGGTCAAGCCCGGGGTGACATCCGAGCGTGGCCGTCCGCCTCCAACTGTCACCCCGGCCGACCGAAGGGAGAGCCGGGGTCCAGTCTTCCCGGAGGCGCCGCGCCTACGCCCAGCCGCCGGCGACCGAAATGACCTGCGCCGTGAGATAGCCCGCGCCGGGGGAGGCGAGAAACGCGATCGTCGCGCCGAGCTCCTCCGGCTTGCCGAGCCGGCCGAGCGGGATCGGCTTGACGATCCGCGCGAGAGTCTCCGCGTCGGCGACCAGCTCGGGCGGGAAATAGTCGGGGTTCTCGACGTAGTTCGGCGCCACCGCGTTGACCTGGATGTTGTCGCGCCCGAGCTCTCTGGCGAGGCTCACGGCGAGCGCGTTGGCGGCCCCGCGGGCAGACACGTACATGGAATAGTTGGGCAGCCCGCGCAGCGGAGTCGCCGAGGTGACGAACACGATGCGCCCGCGCTTTCGTTCGCGCATCGCCGGCACCACCGCCTGGGTCAGCGCGAACGGCGCCACCAGCATCGCCTCCAGGCCGGCGCGCAGATCGTCCAGCGAGGCGTCGGCGACCGGCGCGCGGATGGCGGGGAAGGCGTCGTTGTTCACCAGAGCGTCGATGCGGCCGTGGGCGGCAAGGGCGTCGTCCACCGCGGCCCGCGGATCGCCGGCAACGGAGACCACCGTGGCGCCGCCGGCCTCGAGCGCCGCCTTCGCCGCCGGACCCGCGAAACGGTCCGGATTGCTCAGCAGCACCACCTGCGGCCCGGTCACGCCCCGATCCCCCGGACAGCGGCGGCGAACGCGGCGGCGGCCACCGCTACTTCTTCGGCGTGAAGAACGGCGCCGGTACCAGCACCTTCGATTCCATGCGTTCCAGCAACGGGCGGATCTTGGGAACGAAGTCGAGCCATTGCGGCTCCTGAAACAAAGCCGTGCGCCGGGCGACGCGGTCGTCGAGGCTGTCGTAGCCCCACATGTGGACGATCTCGTTCAGCGGCCCGTGCTCGGTGTGGTAGTAGCCGACCATGTTGCCGAGCACGCGCTTCTGCGTCTCCATGCCGTGCGCCTGGTAGTGCTCGTACCATTCGGCGTGGCTGCCGGGCTTTATCCGATAGGTCCGCATTTCGACGTACTTGCTCATGGCCCCCTCCCGTGCCGTCGGTTCGATCGCGCCACGATTCCAGCGGGCTAGAGCCTTGTCAACGCGGCCGCTGTGCGACTGCGGAGGCCACGCCGAACGAAGGGAGGCACGCCAATGACGGACACCTGTCGGGCGCTCGTCGTCGACAGGGGGGCGGACGCGCCTTTCCGTCGCCGTGCCGGCGGCTCTCTCCGCAATCCTGGAAGGGCAGATCTCCGGGCGGACGGTGGTGCGCCCCGGCGCGGAGGAGACTCAGGCGCCGCGGTAGGCCTGGCTCGCCTTGCAGCGCCGGCAGATACGGTTGTGCACGCCCTCGGACTCGAACTCGCGCTCGCACATGAGGCACTTGCGGTTCTTCCGCACGGCCATCGGCGTGCGCACATGCTCCAGCTCGGAATCGTCGTCGAAGGCGTCGTACGCCGGTCCGTTCGTCTTCTCCATGCCTGCTTATATGGCAATCCGCGACCGAATATAAAGTCGGCGCTTCGATTTCCCTTGGATTTTGCCGGGTTCGGAACCGTTCGCGTTGCCGCGCCGCAGGGTTCGTGGCACTGTCCGCCCGAACGCAAGGGGCGGGACGCATGACGGACGAAATCGCCTGGCTCACGGCAACCGACCTTGTCGCGCGGTACCGCACGAAGTCGCTGTCGCCGGTCGACGTGGCGGACGCGCTTCTGGCGCGTATCGAGCGCCTGCAGCCGGCTCTCAACGCGTACGTACTCGTCGACCCGGAACGGGCGCGGGCGGAGGCGAAATCGGCGGAGGAGCGCTGGGTGCGCCAGGAGCCGAAGGGGCGCCTCGACGGCGTGCCGGTGTCGATCAAGGACCTCGTTCTGACGGTCGGCTGGCCGACGCTGCGCGGCTCGCCCACGGTCGACCCGGAGCAGCCGTGGACGGACGATGCGCCCGCGGTGGCGCGGCTGCGCGAGCACGGAGCGGTGCTCCTCGGCAAGACGACGACGCCCGAGTACGGCCACAAGGGCGTGACCGACAGCCCGGTATCGGGGATCACGCGCAACCCGTGGGACACCGACAAGACCCCGGGCGGCTCGTCGGGGGGCGCCAGCGCCGCGCTGGCCGCCGGCCTCGGGCCGTTGGCGATCGGCACCGACGGCGGCGGGTCGATCCGCATCCCGTCCTCGTTCGCCGGCGTCTTCGGCATCAAGCCAACCTTCGGCCGCGTGCCCGCGTGGCCGGCGAGTCCGTTCGGCACCGTGGCGCACGTCGGACCGATGGCGCGCACCGTAGAGGACGCGGCGGCGATGCTGACGGTGCTCGCCGAGCCCGACGGGCGCGACTGGAACGCGCTGCCCTACGACGGCGCCGACTACCGCCACGGCCTCGACCGCCCGCTGCGCGGCCTCACGCTCGCCTACAGCCGCACGCTGGGAATGCCCGACGTGCCCCTGGACCCGGAGGTGGAGTCCCTCGTCGAGGCGGCGATACGGCGCCTCGAGGAGCTCGGCGCCGCGGTCGAGACCGTCGAGCCGCAATGGCCGCATGAGCCGGGCGCGGTGTTCGGGGTCTACTGGTGCATCGGCGCGGCGAAGCTTGCCGAGGACCTCGGACCCGAGAAGACCGCGATGCTGGAGGACACCCTGCGCGAATACGTCGACGCGGGGCGCGCCCTGGACGGCCTGACGGTCAAGCGGGCGGAGCTGCAGCGCGCCGCCTGCGGTTTCGCGTTCAACCGGCTCTTCGAGCGCTTCGACCTCGTGCTGTCGCCGACGATGCCCATTCCCGCGTTCGCCGCCGGCGTGCCGTGGCCCGACGACTCGTTCGCGACGAAAGCGTTGCGCTGGACGCCGTACACGTTCCCGATCAACCTGACGCGGAACCCGGCGGCGTCGGTGCCGTGCGGGTTCACCGCCGCCGGCCTGCCGACGGGGCTTCATGTCATCGGCCCGCTCTACGGCGAGAGCGCGGTGCTGCGCGCGTGCCGCGCCTACGAGACCGCCGAGCCGTGGCATCGGCGGCGCCCGCCGCTATGAGATGACCCCCGGCGACAACGCGCCGCGGGTCGACGGCGACCGTCTGTGGCGTTCGTTGATGGACATGGCCGAAATCGGCGCCACGCCGAAGGGCGGCGTCCGCCGGCTTGCGCTGACCGACGAGGACCGCCGCGGGCGCGACCTGTTCGTGCGCTGGGCCGAAGCCGCCGGATGCACGGTCTCCGTCGACCGCATCGGCAACGTGTTCGCGCGGCGCGCCGGACGCGACGGGACGCTGGCGCCGGTGGTGTCGGGCAGCCATCTCGACAGCCAGCCGACGGGCGGCAAGTTCGACGGCGCCTACGGCGTGCTCGCGGCGCTCGAGGCGGTGCGCGCGCTGAACGATTCCGGCCTCAGGACCCTGCGCCCGATCGAGGTCGTATCGTGGACGAACGAGGAGGGGTCGCGCTTCCCGCCGGCGATGATGGGGTCCGCCGTCCACGCCGGCGCCCTCGCCCTCGAGGACGCGCTGGCGGAGACCGAGTCGGGGGGCGCGACGACCGCCGGAGAGGCGCTGGCGGCGATCGGCTACACCGGTGCGGCGCCCGTCGGCGGCCGCCCGTTCCACGCCTATTTCGAGGCGCATATCGAGCAGGGGCCGATCCTGGAGGCGGACGGACTGCCCATCGGCGCGGTGACCGGCATCCAGGGAATACGCTGGTTCGACTGCCGCATCGAGGGCATGGAGGGGCACGCCGGGCCGACGCCGATGGACCGGCGGCGGGACGCGCTGGTAGGCGCGGCGCGCATGGTCGACGCGGTGGACCGCGTCGCCCGCGCGCACGCGCCGGACGGCCGCGGGACGGTGGGCGAGTTCCGCGTCCACCCGGGCTCGCGCAACGTGATCCCCGGCCGCGTCGAGCTCGGCATCGACATGCGCCACCCCGACGACGGCGTGCTGGCGGCGATGGCCGACGACCTGCGCGCGGCGTTCGCGGCGCTCGAGCGCGAGACGGGCCTCGGCGGCGCGCTGGAGGAGATCTGGCATTCGCCGCCGACGGCGTTCGACCCGGCGTGCATCGACGCGGTGGAGCGCGCGGCGCACGCGCTCGGCCACCCGAGCCGCCGCATCGCCTCCGGCGCCGGGCACGACGCCAAGCACATGGCCGACCTCGGCCCGTCGGCGATGGTGTTCATCCCGTGCCGCGACGGCATCAGCCACAACGAGATCGAGTCGGCGACGCCGGAACACGTCACAGCCGGCGCCGACGTGCTGCTGCGCGCCATCCTGGAGAAGGCGGAGGATCCCGGCTGACGGAGCCCAGCCGGACTGTCAGGCGATTACCGTCCCACTACGGCAAACCCGACTACTCGCGTCCGTCGAACTGCGGCTCAAGGCGACCGTCTGCCGTGACGAAGCCGCGCGGTCGCAGGTCCGGCATGATCCACACGGTCTCCCTGACTGCTCGTAGTCCGGGACGAGATGCCACTTCCCGACCGCGAAGGTGTTGTATCCCTTGCCCTGCAGTATCTCCGACAGCATCCCGTTCTCCGGCGGCATGACCCCGTGGTAGCCGGGGTAGCCGAGCACCGACTCGGGGATGCTGCCCATGCCGTTGCTGCGATGGTTGCGTCCGGTGAGTAAGGGCCGCGCGCGTCGGCGAGCACAGCGCCGTGGTATGGAAGCACGAGTACCGGATCCCGCCCGCCGCCAGCGCGTCCATGTGCGGCGTCCCGATCGACGGGCCGTAGCATCCGATCTGCCCGAAGCCCACGTCGTCGAGAATGATCACGACGACGTTGGTGCGCCTGCCGCCGGGCACGGCCACCTGATCTCTGCCTCGTCGAGGGTCTTTCCGACGATCTGGGGATCTCTCGTGTCAACCTCGGGCTGCGGTGGAAACTATCCCGCCATTCCGCAGGCCGAAATCTCCGCTCAGATCCCTCGGGCGATCGTGTTGCCGGCGAGCACCGCGTCATAGGGTTCGCCAGGCCAGACGCAGTCCCCGATGGGGTGGTACTCGACCTCCAGGTCCTGGATGAGACCGCCCGTAATCTCCTCGATCAGGTCCCGATCCATGTCGCGTTCCAGGGCAAAGACGACCTGGTCGACATGCTCCAAGGTCTCCGTTTCGCCGCCCGACTGGACCAGCACGGCGTCCTCGTGGATCTCTTCGATGTTGGTGTTCAGCCGCACATGGATCCGGTTGCTCTGCTCGATGCGGGCGAGCAGCATCTTCTGCGCCATGAATTCAAGATCCGTCGCGAGCGCATCGGTCACCTCGACAACGGTCACGTCGACGCCGTTCTCGGCCAGGAATTCCGCCGTCGTCAGCCCGAGCTCCTGACCGCCGACGACAATGACGTTGGTGCCCACATCCACTCTGCCGCGGACGACATCGTCGTAGCTCGTCACCATGGAATGGTCGATGCCCGGGACATATGCGGGCATGAAGGGACGGGTCCCGGTGGCGACGATCAGGACATCGGGGTTCTCTGCGCGGATCACGTCCGCGTCCACGGAGATTCCGGTCAGGATCCTGACGCCCGCGTTCTCGCACATGCGCTCGCGGTCCTCCGGGGCGCGTCCCCAGTTGGTGCGGTTGCGGGGCGCGCGCATGACATTGACCCGGCCGCCGAGCCGGTCGGTCTTCTCGTAGAGCGTCACGTCATGGCCCCGCTCGGCAGCCACCCGAGCCGCCTCCATTCCCGCCATGCCGCCGCCGACGACCATGACCTTGCGGGTGCTTGCTGCGGGCGTGAGTGCCGAAAACCGCTCGCGGCCGGCATCGACGTTCACGGTGCAAACCGAAGGGCGGTTCACGAAGAGTTCCAGGCAGCACTTGTTGCATCCCACGCACCGGACGACATCCGCCTTTCGGCCCTCCAGCGTCTTCTGGAGAATCGCGGGATCGGCATGGAACGCACGGCCCATGTGCACGAAATCGCAATCTCCATCCGAGACGGCCTTCTCGGCGAGATCGACATCGTCGATGCGGCCGGTGCCGAAAACGGGGATCGACACCGACTGCTTCATCCTGCGCGCCAGAGGCAGCAGACAGCCCTGCGGGAGGTCCATGGGCTGGATCAGCAGTTCCAGGGATTCGTAGATGCCCGTCGATACATCCACGAAATCCATGCCCATGCCTTCGAGCCGCCTGACGAGGCCGATCATGTCGTCGATCGTGTAGCCGCCGTCCACCTCTTCCTCGACCGACAGCCGCAGGCCGACCGGCACGCCGGCGCCGACCTCGTCGCGGACCGCCCTATAGACCTCGGTGACGAAGCGCCAGCGGTTCTTGTCGCTGCCGCCGTACCGGTCATTGCGCTGGTTGTAGACGTGACTGAGGAAGCTGGTGATGAGATAGCCATGGGCTCCGTGCAGGGTGATCATGTCGTACCCCGCCTCGACCGCGCGGCGGGCGCCCTGGCGGAAGGACTCGACGGTCGCCGCGATCTCTTCGACGGTCAGCTCGTGAATCTGATGGCCGCCCACCATCGCCGAAGGGCAGTTCGACGGCCCGACCGGCTGCAGGCCGGTCCGGTGCGTGTTGCTGTTGCGTCCGCCATGGTTGATCTCCGCAGCCGTTCGGCAGCCGTGCGCCTTGACGACTTCGACCAGGCGCCTGTGTCCGGGAATGTTCTCGTCGGTCCAGAGGCCGAGTTGAAACAGGTTTCCGCGTCCGCGTGCATCGACGTAGGTTGCCTCGAAATTGATCAGGCCGACGCCGCGCCTGGCGCGTTCCGCGTAGTAGTCGACGTATCGCCGGGTCGGGTTGCCCAGCCGGTCGCACCAGTTCTTCTCCATCGGCGACAGCGTGATGCGGTTCTTGACCTCGAGGCTGCCGATTTGTCCGGGTGCGGTAATGGCTTCGTAGGACATTCGTTCTCTCCGTCATGGCGTTTCCTGCAGCGTTCGAACCGATGCAGGAGAATTCGGTGGGATCCACGGGCCGGCAGCACGACCGATCTCCGCGGTCGACCGGGGCAAGGCGCTCCCGATCCGCTCCGCGTCACGCACGATCTTCGGACGTCGTTCGTTCAAGCGTTCCTCTCACGGGAATCTGCGCGGGAACGTGCGGGCGACGATCAATGCGGGCTTGCTGCCCGCACGACCTTCCTTCCCCCCTGATCGAGGCCCAGTTGCGCACCGATCTCGCGCCGCAGGAGGAGCGGTGCATGAAGCCAGAAGTCCCGCTTGACCCAATCGATCGCGTCCGGATCGGAGTCCGGGCCGCTGATGCGGAGCATCTCTCCCGTGACGGCACAATGCGGGAGAATCGCCCGGAGCTCTTCGTCGTCTCCGGGGTCGGGCTCGGCACCGGTCAGCCTGGCAAATCGCAACGCCATCTCGTGCTGCTGGCGATATTCGGCGTGATGCTGTTCGGCAACGCACTCGGCAACGCCACGGCGCAACTCCTCCGAGGTCGGCGCGGGCACGACGCCGCCCCACGCATAGGCGATCCAGCGGGCCTGCTGCTCCAGCACCGAAGGGTAGGGTCCGAGCTGCGACCACAGGCCCACGAAAGCAAGTCCGGGCAAGTCGGGATGGAACGTGAAGTTCGCAAGGTCCATGCTCTTCTTCGTCAGATTGACCGTCCGTGCGATTTCCGGCGAAAGGAAGGGCACGTACAGGTCGAATCCGGTTCCGACAAGAATGGCGTCGGCTTCGACCCGGCTGCCGTCCTCGAAGACGACTTCGTTGCCCTGAACCTGCCTGACCCATGGCCGGACGTCGATGTAGTCTTCGGCGACGAGGTTGAGGTAGTGCTGGTTGCCGGTCACGCCGGCCCTGGCCATATCCTCGTGCGGCGCGGGAGCGTCGTATTGGGCGGGGTTGCCACCCTGGATTTCGAGAAACTCCTTGGTCTGTCGCAGCAACTCCTCCTGCGGCGTCGAGGCCATTGCCCGCGCGCCTTCGAGCGTGAATGCGAGGTATTCGAGAGGCGTTCCGGCGAACATCTTCGGCATCACGTAGCGCTGCCGGCGTTGCGACAGAACGATCCTTCCGGTGCCCATCAGCGCCTGATCACAAGCCATCTCGAGCGAAGAAATCGATCCTCCGAGGACGACGATGTTCAGGTCGCGGAACTTCAAAGGGTCCTTGTATTCGAAGGAATGGACCACGCCCGCGGAACCTTCGAAGCCGTCCATGCCATCGACGACAGGCATTTCCGGCTTGATGAACCGGCCCGTGGCGACAACCGCGCGGTCGAAGGTCTCGGATCGTGTCCCACCGTCGTCGTTCCACGCGACCTCGTAGCCCTCGGACACCCGTTGCAGCATGACCACGGCGCTGCGAAAGCGGCAATGCCGGCGCAGGTCGTGGGCGCCGACGTAATCGTTGATCATGTTCAGGACTTCGGTGTTGCGCGGAAAGATATGGCAACCGTCGCGGTAACGCATGTCGGATGACCTGGTCGCGAATGCG
This sequence comes from Alphaproteobacteria bacterium, assembly GCA_965243325.1. Classification (GTDB taxonomy): domain Bacteria; phylum Pseudomonadota; class Alphaproteobacteria; order UBA7887; family UBA7887; genus JANQOH01. The sequence goes on from CBDEUQ010000003.1 coordinate 171,814, forward strand.
GCCGTGTTGGTCCGCATGCGGGGCCAGACGCCGGAATTGGGGTTGCTGAAGTTCCACTGGCCGCCGAGATCATCGTGACTCTCGAAGACCGTCGGCTCGAAACCCTGCGCCTTGAGCCGACGGGCTGCGATCAGTCCGCCGAATCCCGCCCCGACAATGGCCACTCTCAGCCCTGTCATGTATCGCTTGCTCCGAGTACCTGGCCGAGTGAATGCACGGCGGACCTGCTTTCCTGCATATTGGTGAAGGAGAGCGGGCCCGAGGCTCAGTCCACCATGATCATGCCGCCGTTGACGTGGATCGTCTGGCCGGTGATGTATGCGGAGGCCTCCGACGCCAGGAAGATCGCGGTGCCGACCAGATCTTCAGCGACCGTCATGCGTCCGAGTGGGATGTACTTTTCGTACTCCATCAGGAAGTCGCGATGGTGGGCGTGCATCGGGGTGTCCACCCCTCCCGGCGCGATCGCGTTGAGACGGACGTGGCTCTCGGCCAGGTTCTGCGCCGCACCCCTGGTGTAGGACTGCAGCGCCGCCTTGGCCGCGCAGTAATCGACTCCGCCGCCGGACTGATTGAACACCGACGCGCGCGAGGACCAGGACGACCCGATGTTGATGACGGCTCCCGAGCCCTGCTTCTCCATGATCGGCAGCACTTCGCGCATGATCCGCACCGGCGCCTTGAAGTTGACGGTAATCATCCGGTCGAACTCGTCGTCGGCGATCGTCCGCGCGTCGGTGTAGGACATGATGCCGGCATTGTTGATCAGGCAGTCGATGCGGCCGCCGAGCGCCATGCAGGCGTCGGCGATCCTCTTCGGCGCATCGTCGTCGGCGACGTCGGCAACCACCGGGGAGACGTCGGCGCCGAGCGCTTCGACGATCCCCTTCGTCACCGGCAGGAGATCCGCGTTCATGTCGACGATCGCGACCTTCGCGCCCGCCGCGGCGAAGCCCTCCGAAAGCGTCCTGCCGATTCCCTGTCCGGCGCCGGTGATGGCGACGACCTTGCCGCTCATGTCGAACAGGTTGCCGCGAATGTCGGGTACCCCAAGCCGCATGGTCTTCTCCTTTGAGAACTTCCGAAACGGTAACAGCTTCAGGACCGACTCGGTCCGAGCGTGTAGGACATGAGCAGCGCCACCATGAGCAGGAGGCCCTGCACGAAACTCTGGGCATAGTAGGGGAAGTTGAACATCGTCAGGCCGTTGATGAGGACGGCGACGAAGATGGCGCCGATCAGCGTACCGAACGCGTTCGGACGATTGGCGCCCAGGACGGCGTACCCGACGAGGGCGGCGGAAACCGCCTGCAGCAGGAACGCATCGCCCACGTTCACATCTCCACGGTTGGAGCGCGCGGCCAGCATCAAGCCGGCGATCGCCGCCAGGCCGCCCGAGATGAGGTAGGCGACGACCCGATAGCGCGCAACGCGGATGCCGGCCGCCGCGGCGGCGACGGGATTACCCCCGACGGCATAGAACGCCCTGCCCCAGCGCGTGTAGTTGAGGAGCACCACGACAAGGATGAGGATGACGCCGGCAACGATGACGGATGACGGCACCGCAAAGACCTTGCCCGAGCCCAGCCACTTGAAGACTGGGGCGAACTTCCCGGCGGTGGTCTCTCCGTGGAACGCCATGCCCTCCGCTACCGACTGGCCGCCGACTCCCATCAGCGTCAAGCCGTTGATCAGGAACAGGGATGACAAGGTCGCCACAAGGTCGGGGATGCGCGCCACCACGATCAGGAAGCTGTTGAGAAGTCCGACGGCGAGACCCGCGGCGATACCGATGAGGATCGCGGCAGTGCCTCCCATGTCCCCGATCACCATCGCCGCCGCGGCCGCCATGATCGAGAGACTCATCGCGGACCCCACCGAGAGATCGAACCCGCCGACGGTCATCGACACCGTGCAGCCCAGTCCGATCACGGCCACGATCGAGGCCGCCTGGAGAATGAACATCGCGTTGACGAATGTCCGGAAGAACGGCTGGGTCGCGCTGAAATAGGCGATCATGAGCAGCAGCACGACGAGCAGACCGTACTTGTAGACGATGCTCCCTAGCTTCTGCGGCGTCAGGAGTTTCGTCGCCTTCCCGCCCGCGTCGTCGAGCCGGCCGGCGGAGCGTACGGGAGTGTCGGTGGTCATTGCAGTGGTGCCTTGGACGCGTCGCCCGTCGTGTCGCCGGTCGCGCTGGCGACGATCTCGGCCAGGGATTCCGCGTCGAGATTGGCGGCCTCGTCCTCATGCACGATCTGAAATCCGACCATGATCAGCACGCGGTCGGCGACTTCGATAACCTCTTCGGGGTCGGAGCTGCAGACCAGGACCGCAGTGGCCTCCGAGTACTCGCGCAGGGCCTGCGCGATCAGGCCGCGGGCGCCGATGTCGATACCGCGGAACGGCTCGTCCAAGACGACCAGTTTCCAGTCCTGCTTCAGCCATCGGCCGACCAGCAGCTTCTGCTGATTGCCGCCCGAGAGGTCCTCGATCACCGCAGCGCTGCCGGGCGCGACGACCTGGAAATCCTCGATGACGCTGTCGGTGAACGCATGTTCGCGGCGACGCTCCATGAACCCGAAACGGTTGAACAGGTCCATCAATCCCACGGTGCAATGCCGCCAGATCGGCTCTCCGGGGAACATCGATTGCAGCGCCCGCTGCTCGGGCACCATGACGACGCCGTTGGACATCGCGTCGCCCGTCCCCCTGGGCAGAAATGGAGCCCCGTCCAGGGTGATTCGGCCGGACACGAGCGGCCTGTGACCGCAGATCTGCTCCAGCAGCTCCGTCTTTCCGGCCCCGATCAATCCGGTCAGACCGACGATCTCGCCGCGACGCAGGACGAGGTCGATACCGGGGCTCCCCGCTTTGCATCGCATGCCTTCGACGGCGACGGCGACCTCCCTGCTCTCCCGGCGCTCGAGTCGTTTCGCGACGACCAGATCGCCGACGATGGAGGCGGCGATCTCCCGTACGTCCATCGGCGCCTCGTGCTCCGACACGATCTCTCCGTTTCGCAGGACGACGACACGGTCGCAGAGAAGCTCCACCTCGCTCATTCTGTGCGTGATGTAGAGAATGGAGATTCCGCGCCGCTGCAAGTCCTGGACGGCTTCGAAGAGCCTCTCCGCCTCGCGTTCGGAAAGGGTCGACGTCGGCTCGTCGAGAATCAGGAGCTTCGGCTCCTTGGCCAGCTCCCGCGCGATGGCCACTTCCTGTCTGAGGCTGGGGGTCAGGTTTTCCACCGGGGCCGTCAGGGGCAGGTCGAGCTGGAGCTTCTCCACGACGCGCTTGGCCTGCCGTAGAACCTTGCGCTGGTTGAGAAAGAGCCCGAAGTCGGGATTCGCGATTTCATCCAGAAGGAGATTCTCCGCCACCGACATCCCGAAAACGACGCCGTCGTCGATGTTCTGATGCACGGTGGCGATTCCGGCATTGCGTGCGTCGTCGGGGAAGCTGAACGCACACTCCCTCCCTTCGATGACGATCTCTCCGGCGGTCGGCTTGTAGATCCCTGCAAGCATCTTGATCAGCGTCGACTTGCCGGCGCCGTTCGCCCCCAGCAAGCCCAGCGTCTCGCCGGGATGGATGTCGAAGCTCACACCCCGCAGTGCCCGCGTCGCCCCGAACGTCTTGACGAGATTGCGGAACCGAATGAGCGGGGAAGCGCGCGCGCGCGCCGGCGGAGCTTGCCCGCCGGCGGGACGCGATTCCGGAACCATGGAATCTAGTTCAGTTTTTCCATCCAGGGCGCCACCGCCAGGCCCGGAGTCGCGAGGCCGGGAAAGTTCTCACCCAACTGCTCGACATTCTGGATGCCCTTGTCCCGAAGCTCGTCCTGCGTGATGACGAGCGGCGGAATCTGCAGATCGTTTCCGACATAGGAGTCGACGATCTCGCCGGCCGTCACGCGTAGCGATACGCGGCCGAAATTGGTCATGTCGGTGGTTGCCGTCGCAACCCACGGGCTCCCGTCCTCGATCATCACCGCGATGTCCGCCGTCGAGATGTCCATGCCGTAGGTCTTCACGCTGTCCTGCAGGTCGAGCTCCCGGATTGCCAAGGCCGCGCCCTTGGTGAACTCGTCGTACGGGGCGATGATCGCGATCGTTTCCGGATTGGCCTGAAGCGCAGCTTTCGCCTGGTCCGCGGTCTGGGCGGCCGTGTTGGCGTTCACCACCCCGATCTGGGCAACCTGGTTGATTCCGGGATTGCGGCCCTTGAACTCCATCCAGACTTCGTTGCGGAGATCGAGCGGACGGTAGCCGGCCACGTACACGTAGATCACATCGCCCGAGACCGGCTCGCCGCCCCTGTCCATGGCGAACTGGTCCATGATCCCGCGCATCATGAGATGCTCGGACTGGTTGACGAGGGTGACGTGATCGGAGGCCTCGATCGACGCGTTGCTGGCGACGACCGGAATGCCGGCTTCCCTGGCCGCCTCCAATCCGGCCTGGAGACTGTCGCCGAAGCCCCATCCGATCAGGATGGCGTCGGGCCCGGTGGCGACGGCCTGCTGTAGCTGCAGCGCCTGCCTGGCGTTGTCGCCGTCGGCGTTGTAGATCGTCAGATTGGCGCCGAGCTTCTCGGCCTCTTCCTCGACCCCGGAGATCCAGGCCTGATAGACATCTCCGACGTTGAGCTGGCGAACGACGGCGATATCGACGTCCTTGCCGGCGAATTGCTCGGGCACGTCGGTCGGTGCGTCAGGCGATATGGTCAGTGGAATCATCTCCGCCATCGCGTGCGAAGCCAGCAGAAGTCCGGCGGCCCCCGCCACCAGAACTCGATGAGTTTCGACGATCAGAGTCATGGAATTTCCTCCTTCCCTCTCACTTCACGGAGCAATTTTGGAATGGTCACTCGCCGGGTTTTGCTGAAGATCCACTTGGGAGTCCGACATTTTCCCAACCGATTTGTGTACTTTCCGCACCATACAGAAAGCTGTTTCTCTACGACACCGAAGTCCCGACTGTCAATAGTCCTTCCCCGAGACGCAGGGCCATTTCACGCTACGGCGAAAGACGCAGAGTGAAACTCCAGTTGTCCAACTGTGGATTCCCGCTTCTGCGGGAATGACGTCATTGGCGCTCTTGCCGTCATTCCCGCGAAGGCGGGAATCCACGATTGTCGGCAGTCGGGCTCTCGTCTTGCACCTTGCACTCATAGCGTGAAGGGCGCCTTTTTCATCCGCCGGAGGTGGACAAATGCCCCTGCCCGAGACGCCTCGCCTCTCTGTGGCAGCGCATCGCCTCGGCCACCATGGCCCGGGCGAACTCCGGATCGTTGATGTGCAGGTCGGCCTCGATCACGGATACCTCCGGCGCGACAGCCGACCGGAGCCCCTCGACGAATGCCGCGGTCGCGTCCGGATCGAAGAACGGTCCACCCTCGATGTCGAGCCCGGATACGCCGCGCCGCGGAACCATGACCGAGGTCGGCGCCACCGGATGCCCGAGCCGTTCCGCCACGACCTCGCCGAGCCGGCGGTTCTCCTCCGGCGTTGTGCGGATGAGGGTGACGAGGTCGTTGTGCACGGTCATCAGCCGGCCCCGAAACTGCGGGGCGGCCGCGGTTTGGGGGTCGACGCAGATCATGTCGACGGCACCCGGGGCAACCACTTGGGGCACCCCGTGGCGGGCGGCACCGCGCAGGCGCTCGGACCCGGCCGGCCACAGGCCGCCGAACAGCTCGTCGACGATCTCGCTGATCGACACGTCCATCACCAGCGAGACCCGCGACTGCGCCGCGAGATCTTCCAGCGAGCGACCGCCGGTGCCGTTGGCGTGGAAGACCAGGGACTCGAAGCCCCGCTCGGCCAGCAACGCGCGGCACTGCGCGACGCATGCCGTGGTCACGCCGTACATCGACAGGGCGACGGAGCGCGCCGTGTCGTCCGACTGTCGGATGGGACCGGCATCGCGTGCACCGATGGCGACATGGGCCAGCCGGTCGATCATTCCGCGGAGAACGCTGTTGTCCCCCTCGATGTCCACGATCGGGTAGATCAGGATGGCGTCGCTTCCGTTCACGATGCCGCGGGTCTCGCCGGCCACGCCCGTGCCGAGCAGGATCTTGGGCACGCCGACCGGAACGGCCGGAACGATCCTGGAGAACACCGTCGACGCGTTGGACCCTCCCATGCAGACCACGGCCCCGACGCTTTCGTCGCGAACGAGCCTGCCCACGACGCGGGCCGCTCCGTCCGCCATCGCGGCGACCGCGCCGGCCCGACCGATGGTTCTAAGCTCCTCGATGTCGTGTCCTGCCGCGCGGGCGACGTCGGGGGCGCGGTGGTCGCAGTCGCAGTCCGAGGGAAAGACGCCGGTGTCCACGGTGACGGGGTCTTCGCCGAGCGCCCGGAGCTTGTCGACCAGGCGACCGAAGGGCGCGGCCTTGGTATCGAACGACCCGACCACGGCAATCCTGGGCATGGCTCAGTCTCCGGCCAGCCTCAGATCAGCGAATGCGCGCACCGTGCCTTCGATGGCGACCTCGGTCGGCAGCCTCTCCATGGTCGACGCCCCGATGAATCCCTGCGTTCCGGTCGCGTGCATCACCCTGGCCACGTCCTCGGGGGTCTCCAGCGGGCCGCCGTGTATGAGCACCAGGACGTCGCTGCGAATCGACCGCGCGAGATCCTTCATCCGGTCGGTCAGCTCGATGCATGCATCCAGGGACTTGGTGTAGTCACCGGTCGCGCCGATCGAGCCCCCCGTGGTCAGACCCATGTGGGCGACTACGACGTCGGTGCCGGCCTCGGTCATCTCCCCGACCGCGTCGATGTCGTAGCAGTAGCTCAGCGTGAAGATGTCCTTCTCGCGGGCCATCCGGATCATGTCGACTTCCTTGTCGTAGCCGAATCCCGTCTCCTCCAGGGACTGGCGATACCGCCCGTCGATGTAGCCGTGGGAAGGGAAGTTGATGACACCGGAGAAGCCTGCGCCCGTGACGCGGTCCAGGAACCGAGGCATCACGCGCGTCGGGTCGACGCCGTACACGCCGGCGATCACCGGCGTGTCGCGCACCACCGGCAGCACGTCGCGTTCGCCCATTTCCATCACGATGGCGTTCGCGTCCCCGATCGCCAGGAGTCCGGCGTTGGAGCCGAAGCCGTTCATGCGATAGCGGCCGGAGTTGTAGATCAGGATGAGATCGGCGCCGCCGCGCTCGGCGAACTTCGCCGAGATCCCGGTGCCCGCCCCGGCGCCGATGATCGGCTTTCCCGCGTCCAGCCGTCTGTGTAGCCGCTCCAGCACCTGTTCGCGCGAGTACATGGAACCTCCGATGGGTTGCCGCGGGACGTGGATGTCGTCTGTCAAGGCGAAAGGGGGTGAACCTTCATCGCGGCGTCGACAGGCACGTCCGTCGCACTCATGTCGACGATCACGACGGCGCTTCCCACGCTGGCGAGGCCCTCGCTGAAGGCGAAGCCTGTCCCCTCTGCCGCTCCGGTGACGACGCTGGTCCGGCCGGAGAGATCGAAGAGGTTGGACCGGATGTCCGGAATCGGCAATGCCATCGGTCGCTCGCTGTCCACGCGCGCACAAGCGGCGTTTCCCTCGATTCAGTGTTCCCGACGAGCGGGACCGGTGCAACCGCCGAGACGTCGGCATGCTCGGAACACACCGATGACCCGTGCGAGATTGCCGACAGGCCACACGATCGCTGCACCTCGGCCGCGCCTCATGGCCTTCCGTCGGTGGTCACACCGCGCGGTCCCCCGCGTGAGAGGAGGTCACCGCGAATCGGTAGCCGCTTGGACCTTCGATGTGAAAGGTGTCGTGGATGCGTCCGCGCGCGATTTCGGTGGCGGTCACCCCGGCGCCGGTGAGCTCCGCGCGAGCTTCGTCGATGTCGTCGACCATGAGGTCGAACGGGGCTTTCCGGCCCGGCTCGATGGTCGCCTTGGCGCGGCTCAGCACCAGGTGGGTGCCGCCGCGCAGCTCGAGCACTCCGTAGTCCTCGCCCCTGAAGATGTCGCGCATGCCGTGGCGCGCGAAGAACGCGTAGGCGGTGCCGACGTCTTCCACCTCCAGGCTCACGTGCCCCACCGCGAGTTTCGGTCTCTCGTCCATGCTCATCGCAGTCTTCCCCTCGTGTGCCGAATCCAGTGCCTGCAGCCGAAGTCTCTTGCGTACCCGGGAAGGAACCCACGAATGCCGCGGGATTCCTGCCCCGGCCCCGCTCCCGTTCCTATCCCTCCGGTGCCGTGTCCCGCATCGCAGCGCTTCAGGTACAGGAACGGATGTTCGACTTTCGCCCGCACCGATACCTTACCCCTCTCCACGGCCTCCTGCGCACCCGCCTTGTCGAGCCGCCGGCGCCTGCCGGGCTTCGGCGCAACCCGCCAGTCCACCGGGGCGTCCCGTTTCTCTTCGCGCTTGCCCACCCCATGGTAGCCCGCATCGCCCCACACCCGATCCTCGCCGCCGTGCAGCAGCAGCGGACGGCTGGTGATCGCCTCGCGGTGGCGATCGGGATCGGCGAGGCGCTCGAACAGGCTCCACCAGTTGTAGACGAGCGCGATCAGCCGGGCCATGTGCCGGCAGCGCGTCAGGTCGCGCGTGGTGAAGCCGCCCCAGCCCCACTGGTTCTTCAGCTCGTCAAAGCCGTTCTCCGCGTCGGCCCGGTCGCTGTAGAGCTGAGCGAGAGAGCGCACCTCCAGATCGAGCGAGGTCGCGAGGACCGCGAACTCCCACACGCCGCAGCCGGGCCGCGCCTCGCGCCAGAACAGCTCGCCCTGGGCATCGTCGCCACGCGTCAGCGCCAGCGTAGCGGGAAGCCGGCGGCGCTACACCACCACCCGGCGAGACCGGCTCCAGCCCTGCAGACGGAGCTCGGCCCGTCGGCGATGGTGTTCATCCCGTGCCGCGACGGCAATCCCGACTATTCGCGTCCGTCGAACTGCGGCTCAAGGCGACTGGAGCGCACGCCAGACGGCTTCCGGTTCCTTCCGGATCACCCGCAACAGTGTCGCGGCGGGGCCGCTCACCCGCCGCGTTCCCCGTTCCCACTTGCGGTTGCCGGACAGGCTCATGCCCATCAGGGGAGCATCTGCGCGTGAGTGAGCTTCGCCTGCTTGCGGACCTCCCGCGGTGTCACGGGCGCATGAACGACGGCGGGGCCTTCGCCCCTGGCATGGGCCAGCGCCTCGTCGAGGGACTGGATCAGGTCTTCTCCGAACGTGCTCATGGCTTCTCTCACGGACCGATCCGATACGGAAATCGTTCCTCGGAATAGCCGTTGGGGCCTCGCTCCGGCTGACGGAACGCGGCTGGTGCCCCCGGTCGGACTCGAACCGACACGTCCTTGCGGACAACAGATTTTGAGTCTGCCGCGTCTACCAATTCCACCACAGGGGCACCGCAGCCGCGCACGATAGCCGGGCGCCGACACCGGTCAATACTGGATGCGGCGGGTGAACGCGCCGTCGACGACGAGGTTGGCGCCGGAGACGAAGCTGGCGGCCGGGCTGGCGAGAAACGCCGCGGCGTTCGCGATCTCCTGCGGCGTGCCCATGCGGCCGAACGGCTGCATTGTCAGCATGCGCTCGTACTCCGCCGGATTGTTCTGCCGGGCGCGGCCCCAGACGCCGTCGGGAAACTCGATGCAGCCGGGGCAGAGCGAGTTCACCCGGATGCCGTCGGCGGCGTACGCCACCGCCATGCCCTTGGCGCAGGCGACCAGCGCCGCCTTGATGGAGTTGTAGGACCGAAGGCCGGAATAGACCTCGAGCGCGGCGGTGCTGGCGAGCAGCACGACCGCGCCGGCTTCCGATTCGCGCAGGTGCGGCAGCGCCGCGTCGACCATGGTGACGTGCCCCATGACGTCGGTCTCGAAGCCGGCGCGCCAGTCCCGCTCGCGCATCGACGTGGCGAGCGCGCTGGCGTTGCCGACGGCGATGTCGATGCCGCCGAGCGCCGCGGCGGCGCGGCCGATCCAGGCGCGCACGGCGGCGTGGTCGGAAATGTCCACCGCCTCGCCGTGCGCGGCGACGCCCTGCGCCGCGGCGGCCGCGGCGGCGTCGGCCGCGCCCTCGGCGCCGCGGGCGCACAGCGCCACCGAGCACCCCTCGGCGGCGAGCCGCTCGACGATGGCGCGGCCGATCCCGCGCGACCCGCCGGTGACGATCGCCCTCTTGCCCGCCAGACCGAGATCCATCGCCGCCTCCCCTGTCGTTTCCGGACCGTCCTTCAGTATAGATGCGCGTCGGGCGTTGCGAGCGCGCGCCGCGGCGGCGAGCAGCATCTCAGTCGCCGGGCCAGACCCCCGCTGTGCGCGCACGCTGGCGGGACAGCGCGTAGACGAGATCGAGCGTCGGCGTCTCGACGCCGACCATGCGCGCGATCTCGACGACGGCGCCGATCAACGGCTCGAGCTCCACCGCGCGGCCGTTCTCGTAGTCCTGCAGCGTCGACGTCCGGTGGGCGCCGACGGCGGCGGCGCCGGCGAGCCGGCGGTCGACGCCGATCGGCAGGCGCAGGCCGAGCCGCTGGCCCACGGAGTCGACCTCCACCATCATCGCGCGCACCGCGGCGCGCACCGCGTCGTCGCCGACGATCGCGTCGAGCGCGGCGCCGGTGAGCATGCTGACCGGGTTGAGCGTCGCGTTGCCCCACAGCTTGATCCAGATGTCGTCGCGGATCCGCGGCCGCACGGGCGCCTTCATGCCGGCGGCGATCATCGCCCGCGACAGGCGCCGGGCGCGCTCCGAACGGGTGCCGTCGGGCTCCCCCACCGGCATCCGTTCGCCGGAGACGTGGCGCACGACGCCCGGCGCCACGACCTCCGCCGCCGGGTAGACGACGCAGCCGATCACCCGCTCGGGCCCGATGTGCGTCCACTGCGCGTCGTCGGGGTCGACGCTGCCGAGCCGCCGCCCCTCCCAGTCGCCGCCGAGCCGGTGGAAGAACCACCACGGGACGCCGTTGACCGCCGGCACCACGGCGGTGTCCGGCCCCAGCAGCGGCGCGAGGCGGGGCGCCACCGCCGGCGCCGAGTGCGCCTTCATGGCGAGGACGACGTAGTCCTGCACCCCCGCCTCCGCCGGGTCGTCGGTGCAGGCGGGCCGTGTCACCGTTTCGCCGTCGTCTTCGATGAGCCGCAGGCCGTCGCGCCGGATCGCCGCCAGCTTGGCGCCGCGCGCGACGAGGGTCACCTCCTCGCCCGCCGCCGCGAGGCGCCCCGCCATGTAGCCGCCGATCGCCCCGGCGCCGAAGACCGCGATCTTCACGGCGCAAGCCCGAGAGTCCGCGCGAGGCCGATGCGCTGCACCTTGCCGGTGGGGCCCTTCGGGATCTCGTCGAGAAATACCACCCGCCGCGGCACCTTGAAGTCGGCGAGGCGGCCGCGGACGAAGTCGCGCAGCTCGCGTTCTTCGGCGCGGGCGCCGTCGCGCAGCACCACGGCGGCGGCGACGTCTTCCCCCAGCGCCTCGTGCGGGACCGCGAAGGTCACCGCCTGCGCCACCGCCGGGTGGTCGAGAAGGACCTCGTCGACCTCGCGCGGGCCGATCTTCTCGCCGCCGCGGTTGACGATCTCCTTCAGGCGGCCGGTGATGGTCAGGTAGCCGTCGGAGTCGAACCGGCCCTCGTCCCCGGTGCGGAACCAGCCGTCGCGAAAGGCCTCGGCGTTGGCTGCCGGGTTGTTCTCGTAGCCTGGCGTGACGTTGGCGCCGCGGATCGCCACCTCGCCCGTCTCGCCCGCTCCGGCGACGGCGCCGTCGGCGCCGAGGACGGCGACCTCGGGGCCGGCGGCGACGCCGACCGTGCCCGCCTTGCGCGCCGCCGGCGGCAGCGGGTTGCTGGTCATCTGGTGGCACGCCTCGGTCATGCCGTAGGATTCGATCACCGGTGCCCGGAAGGTGTCCTCGAGCGCCGCCATGACCTGCGGCGGCAGCGACGCAGACGACGAGCGCACGAGCCTGAGGCGCGCGCCGGCGACGATGCCGGCGTTGCGCGGCGCGCGCGCGAGGATCGCCTGATGCATCGTCGGCACCGCCGTGTACCAGGTCGGCCGGCACGCCTCGAGCCAGGAGAAGAAGCGCAGCGCGTTGAAGCCGGGCGTGCAGACCACCGCGCCGCCGGCCGCGAGGGAGGCGAGGACGGCCGCGATCAGGCCGTGAATGTGGAACAGCGGCATGACGTTGAGGCAGCGGTCGCCGGGCCCGAGTGCGAGGGCGGCGCCGATATGGCGCGCCGACGCGGCGAGATTGGCATGGGTGAGCGGGACGATCTTCGGCCGCGACGTGGTCCCCGACGTGTGAAGGACGAGCGCCGTGTCGCCGGCCGCCGCCGGGCCGGCCGGGGCCGCGCCGCCGACCGCCGGGCCGGCCAGCGAAAACAGGCCGGCGGCGCGCGCGTCCCCGCTCAGCTCGTACACCGGGATGCCGCGGCGGGCCGCCACCTCGCGCGCCGGCCCGGAGTCGCCCGCCGGCAGCACGAGGGCGCGCGCGTCGAGGTCGCCGAGGTAGAAGTCGAATTCGTCGGCGCGGTACGCCGGATTGAGCGGCGCGGCGACCGCCGCCGCGGCGACGGCGAGGAAAGCGCTCGCCATCGCCGGGCCGTTGGGCAGCACGATGGCCACCCGGTCGCGGCGCCCGACGCCGTGCCCGGCGAGCGAGCCGGCCACCGCACGCACGTGGCGGCGGAGCGCGCCGTGGCCGAGCGCCGGCATCCCGGGGGCGACGAGCGCCGGTGCGTCGTCGGCGCCGGCGGCGAGCAGATCGATCAGAGTGTCCGCCATGGGCGCTGGTTGTAGCGCGGCAGGCGGCGGCGCGCCACGGCGCGGTCGGGCGCGCGAGAGCATCCCCGCCTTTGAAAGCGGGCCGGACTTACCGCCGAACGCCCAAGGCGCCGACCATCGCTCCGGTGCGGAAGACGCCGCCCGCCTCGGCCCCGTCGTCGACCATCATGCACCACTTGCCGTCGCCGCCCGCCATCACCGTGAGGGAGACGGATTTCGGCGGGCTCAGCGTGACGTCGCGGCCGCGGCTGTGCGTAATGCGGCCATCGGGTTCGTTGCGACCGAGCCGCCGCCCGCCCTGGCCTGCCCCGGACCCGATCCGGGGAACCTCGCCTTCTTTTTTTCGATGCGGACAGCCGGACGGGCGCTTGCGCGGCGCACGGTCATACCGTACAGATGCGCGGCATGATCGTCCGTTCGTTTCGCCACCGGGGTTTGCGCCAGCTCTACGAGACCGACTCGCCCCGGTTGCTGAAACAGGACCTCGCGGACCGCGTGCGCGGCATCCTGGCCGCGCTGGCGATGGCCGAGACCATGGAGGGCTTCATCCGCGACGCGGCGCCCGGATGGCGGGTCCACCGGCTATCCGGCGCGCGCCGCGACGAGTGGGGCGTTTCGGTGTCGGGCAACTGGCGGATCACCTTCGAGGAGCGGAACGGCACCATCGAGCGCGTGAATCTGGAGGACTTCCACTGATGAGCGACGGCGGCATCGAGATGGGGATGACTCCCCCGCATCCCGGAACCTTCATCCGGATCGAGGCCCTTGACGAGCTGGGCTTGAGCGTGGCGGCGGCGGCGCGGATTCTCGGCGTGCGCCGCGCGACGCTGTCGGACCTGGTGAACGGCAACGCGTCGCTGTCGCCCAAGATGGCGCTCAGGGTCGAGAAGGCGTTTGGCCTCAGCATGGACCTGCTGCTGCGGATGCAGGCATGGCACGACGCGGCGCAGATGCGCGCGCGGGCCGACGAGATCGACGTCCGGCGATATCGGCCGGCATGATCGGCGACTCGCGCAATTTTTTCGTCGTCCTCCGGGCGGCGCATGCGGCGCCGGGGGAGCGGCAGGCATGGGGACAGGCATCGACGACGACGCGCCCGGGGACATTCTCCGCGCCGGCGCCAACGACAACTCCGGCGCGCGGGCCGGGGCGGATGGCAGACCGGAAGCCCGGATCGAGGATGCCGCCATGCGGCTTGCCCCTGCTATGTGGCCTCCTTCGTATCTTTCATTCCGGTCTTGTACTTAGTACATATATGGACTATATCTTTATATGAAGGCGTTTATGGATTCAGTCATGGCTGCACAAGCACGTCCGGCAACCGCGTTTGACCGAAAGGGCCTCTCCGGCCCGGCGTTGCGCACGTTCTTTCGGATCGCTGGGCTTTGGAGCCTTTCGGTCGAGCAACAGATGAGCCTGCTTGGGCTGACGGCCCGATCGACCTTCTTCAAGTGGAAGAAAAATCAGAATGTTGTTCTGCCTAAAGACACGCTGGAGCGCATTTCCTACATTCTGGGCATCTACAAGGCACTTCAGCTTCTGCTCCCCGACGAACAGGCTGCCGATGAATGGGTGAGGCGTCCGAACGCGGCGCCACTGTTCGCTGGTCGGTCGGCTCTCGACCGGATGCTCTCCGGCCAGGTGGCAGACCTCTTCGTCGTACGGCAATACCTCGACGCACAGCGGGGTGGCTGGGCGTGACGCTGCCGGTCGCCCGCATCGAATGGAAGCCGTGCTGGCGAATCATCCCCAGCCGGTTTCCGCCGATTCAGCTCTTCGAACGGGTGACCGATCCCGACGACCTTGAAGCGATCTTCGAGTTGGACGCGCTCACGAATCCCAGGCTTCGAGACGAGGCCGGCAATATCGAGCTCATGCCGCCCGAAGATCGCATCAGTGGGCCCGGGACCACCGTCATCATGGCGGCGTTCACCCATCTGAACCCGAACGGCAGTCGGTTTTCGGATGGCACTTACGGCGTCTTCTATGCCGCGAACGACCTGGACACGGCAATTGCCGAGACCAGGCACCATCGCGAGCGGTTTCTGAGCGCCACGGCCCAGGCTCACATGGAGCTGGACATGCGCGTTTATCAGGTCGACCTTGATGGGGATCTGCATGACCTGCGCGGCCAGAAAGCCGCCCAGTCGCTCGTCTACCACAACGACAACTATGCTGCGGGTCAGCATCTGGCGAGAACGCTGCGTGAAGCCGGCTCGAACGGGATCGCCTATGACAGCGTCCGTCGGGCAGAGGGCGAATGCGCCGCCGTGTTCCGACCTCCCCTTCTCTCCAACGCCCGCCAGGAGCGGCACCTCTGCTACGTGTGGAACGGCAAGAAGGTCGAAACCGTCTATGAGAAACGCGAAATCGGTGAAGGCAGCCAGTTCTGACTTCGCTGCAAGGCGGCTGCTGACAACCATCGGGACCGAGCCCGCGTGCCGGCCCGCACCGCGGACCCGCGAAAGACCGCGACCGGGGTCGCCGCTCAGCGTGCGGTCCGTCTGAGCCGGCGAAATCCGATCACGACCGCGGTCACGCAGAACACGAAACCGCAACTCAGCAGCGCGACCATGAGCACGTCCCAAAGCGGCCGGCGATCGACGAGTCCCGGGAAATCGAAGCTGTGCAATCCGTTGAACAGCCACCGGTACAACCTCCGGCTGCGATCCATGATCGAGACGATTTCGGCCCGCGCCGGACTCACGTGTACCCAGGTATCCCCCGGATCGTCGAGGACGATACGGACCGTGTCGGGCGCCAGCGACCCTTCGCGCAGACTGGTGTAGGTGTCGCCTTCGCCCAGGACACGGGACTCGACCGCTTCGTGGTCGGGCCAGGCATTCGACACGGCGGCGGAGACCTCGGCGACGGTCGGGCGATATACCTGCAATCGACCATCGAACAGCCGCCACAACGCGCGTCCGTTCGGCCCCGTCGTCCTCAGTACGGGCGACCCGGCAAATGCGCCGATTTCGGCATGGGAGAACGGAGCGGCATCGGCGAGCGCATCGACCGGAATCATGCCGGCGGCGGCGCTTGCGCTCATCCCGGCAAAACGCTCGACGTGATCTTCCGCGGGCGCCGGCGTCGAGAAAAGCCGTCCGTGATCCATCGACAGCCAGCCGCTGAAGATCCAGGTCAGAACCACCACCCCGACGGTCAGCCCGCCGACATGGTGCCACTTCATCCAACCCCGGTACGGGCTCCACAGACCGCGTCGACCGCCGCGTACGGCGGATCGCCATCGCAGGATACCGAGGTAGAGTCCGGCGAGCGTCAACACGATGCCGGCGAGCGACACCCACCAGACCAGCTGGTCCCAAAGCGCCCAGTGCTTGCGGATCACGGTCGGGTAGATCCAGTGAACCACGGCGCCGACGTAGTTCCATCGCCGTTGCGAACGCGAGGTGCGCTGGACGACTTCTCCGGTGACGGCGGAAACGTAGAGGTCCGTGCCCCCGGGATCGTCCAGACGCACGCGGTAGTACGGACGCAGAGCGTCGAACGCACCGTAGACGACCCACTGGTCGTACTGGACGGGACCATGAACGCTCCTCGCGGCAAGTCCCGAGAACTCGCGCGCGATTTGCCCGGCGGCGGACGCATCGAACGGGCCGGCGCGTTCTCCGGTATCGGCCTGGATGGCGATGGTCCGTCCGCCATCGGCGATCACGTACTGCGGTCGACCGTCCTGGCTGCGCAGCCGAATGCCGACGCCCGGACCGGAGTCCGCCAGTTCGATCGCCTCGGCCGGAGCGACGCGGATTCCGTCCACGTCGACCGGCTCGGCCCGGTCGATCCGCTCGTCGAGCGGCAACAACGGGAACGGCACGTAGATCATGACGATCCCGCTCGCGAACCACGCCGCGAACATCAAGCAGAGAACGATGCCTATCCAGCGGTGAACCTGGACCAGAAGCCGCTGCACCGTCGACGTCCCGACGTTCGGCGGCACGCCCTCCTAGAAGAAGTACGAGACGCTTAGCTCCCAGGTTCGGGGTGCGCCGAGAATCAGCTGGTTGGCATACAGGAAGCCCGGGTCGGTCTGTTGCAGATAGAACACGTCGGACCAGGGGACGTAGACCGTGTCGAATACATTGTTGACGCGGGCCGTCACACGGTAGTTGTCGCCGGTCCACGCGGCGTATCCATCGACGACCCAATAGTCGGACAGCGTCACGGTGTTCGCATTGTCGCCGAAGCGCTCGCTGACGTAGCGCGCGGCGCCTCCGACCTCTGCCGGCGTTCCCGCGATACCGCGGTACGACGTCCAGAAATTGAAAGTCCAATCCGGAACGTTCGGCGGCGTGTTTCCCGCGAACGTATCGAAGTTGGCCGATCGCAGGAATTCCGCATCGGTGTATGCGGCATTGGCGGCAAGTCGCCACCGGTCGGATGCCTGGACGGAAGCGGCCAGCTCCACGCCGCGGGACTCCCGGCCGCCGACGCTCGTCGCGCTGTCCAGCCCGATACGCTCCAGAACGTCGTCGCGCTCGATCTGGTAGTAGGCGAAAGTCGCTTCGGCCCGACCGTCGAGAAACACCGATTTCAGCCCGACTTCGAACTGATCGGCTTCCGTGAGATCGAAATTCTCGCTGGAATTCACCAGGAAGATATTCGAATTGACCGGGTCCCGGGCATTGCTGGCCTGTCCATATGCCATGAGACCGTCGGCAAGCTTGAACACGCCTCCGATCCGCCAGCTGGTCCAGTTGAAGTCGCGCGCAAAACCGGAAGCCTCGAGGTCGCCGGCGGCGTTGTAGTTCTTGCGGTCGAGTTCGAGCTGTTCGTGGCGCAGCGCTCCGACGAGCGAGAACCGCGGGGTCACTTCAAGCACGTCCTCGAAGAAGATCGCGCGCGTTCCGATCGTGGTCGGGCTTACCCCGCGTATTTCCTCCGGACCGTATACGCCGGGGACCGGATCGAACAGGTCCACGGCATCGGTCGCCGCCAACGGTTCGTTCAAGCGAAATCCGCGCGTACGCTCGAAGTCGAGATCCGTGACTTCAAGCCCGGCCAGAAATGTATTGGGCCGTCCCAACAGGTTTTGATTGACCGTCAGGTGCGTGCGGTTACCCACCAGGTCCTGTTCGTGGAACACGAGGAAATAGCCGTAATAGCGCTGGAGAACGCCGGTATCCGTGCAGACATCGACGATCTCCGTGCAGAAGACATAGCCCTCCGCGTTCAGCCATTCGCGGTCGGCATTGAAGTTGTAGACCGTGTTGTGCAGTTCGATCCGATCCGAAATCCGCCACGTAAGATCGCCGCGCAACAGCAGCTGACCGGATTCCGAGCGGTGGTCGCTCACGTTGTAATTGTTGCGGCGCGTATTGCCGTCGATCGTCTCGCCGGTTGCGGTCGTCACCACATCGGTCAACGGATCCGTCGCGACGGAAATCGGCACCAGCGGCGTGCCCCAGTAATTCGCGAGATCGTCATCCAGATAATCCAGGCTCAACCTCAGCGACAGGTCCGCATTCGGTTGCCAAAGCAATCCGCCGGTTGCGTTGAGCGATTGCGGGTCCATTTCCCGAACGTATCCGTCGGACGAACGGAAACTGACATCGCCCCTGTACCAGAGCTCGTCGGATGCCGCGCCGCCCGCGCCGACGCCGAATTGCTGGCTGTTGTAGCGGCCGACGCTCGCCAGGGCATCGACCGAGTCGCGCATTCCCGCGTACGGCGCCTTCGTGACGGCATTCACGGTGCCGGCGACGACACCCTGTCCGTGCAACACCGATGCCGGACCGCGGAGAACCTCCACACGGTCCAGGTTGAAGGTATTCTGCGGCCGCATGACCATATTGGTCGGCCCGAGCCATATGCCGTCCCGCAGCACCGTGATCTCGCTGCGGGTCAGTCCGCGCATCGAAAATCCGGACGGAGCGGCCGGCGATTCTCCGGATATGACACCCGGCAGCGCCTGCACGGCCTCCGAAAGGCGTCCGTATCCGCGTGCTCGCATGACCTCGGAGTCGATGATCTCGACGCTCGCGGGCGTTTCCATGATCGGCAACCCGAGTCGGCTGCCGGTGCCCTCCGACACTTCGTCGAGACCGAGATCCTGAACGTTTTCACCGAAGACCACGATTTCCTCGAGGACCACGGCGTCTTCGGCGGGCCCGCTGGTCTGCGCCATCGACCCGGCGGTTGGCGAAATGGCCAGCGCGACCAACACGGGTAAGGACCCGCTCGTCCGGAAAGCGAGTTTAAGCATGCCATTGCCCTCGAGTGGTTGAAACACGACAGCCGGCCGGCCGAGCGGCGCTGCGTGGTGCCTGTGAGCGATACCGTTCCCGGCGGTCCTTCGCCTTGGAATTGAAATGTTATATTATAACCATGCCCGGTGAGCAAGGACCCCCAGGGCACCAGGGAATGGGGCCCCCGGCTGCTCACGGTGAACCGCCGGCCGGCAGACGGCGGATTTCGGCGTACGGAGCGGAGAGCCCGGCGCGATCGGAGGTCCGTGCCGGCGCGCCCCGTCCCGGCGGCGTTCACGTTGGGCGCGCGCGCCCGAAGGTGCTAGGTTGCCGCCTCCCCATCCGGACGAGGAGAGAGGCCATGGGCGCGACAGTGCACGACATCGCAGACCGCTTCGGCGCCACCCCGAACGATCTCGACGCGCTGTGGATGCCGTTCACGGCCAACCGCCAGTTCAAGGCCGCGCCGAGGCTGCTGATCTCGGCGGAAGGCATGCATTACCGGAGCGCCGACGGACGGCGCATCCTCGACGCCACCTCGGGGCTGTGGTGCGTGAACGCCGGCCACGGGCGGCGCGAAGTGATCGAAGCCATCCAGCGCCAGGCGGCGCGCATGGACTATGCGCCGGCGTTCCAGATGGGCCACCCGCTGCAGTTCGAGCTGGCGTCGCGGGTCGCCGCCGTGCTTCCGGGCGATCTCGACCACGTGTTCTTCACCAACTCCGGTTCCGAGTCGGTCGACACCGCGCTCAAGATCGCGCTCGCCTATCACCAGGCGAACGGGGCGCCGACGCGCACGGTACTGATCGGCCGCGAGCGCGGCTACCACGGCGTCGGCTTCGGTGGCCTGTCGGTCGGCGGCATCGCCAACAACCGGCGCCAGTTCCGCAACCGTCTGGGCGACGTCGACCATCTGCCGCACACGCACGCGCCGGAACACAACGCGTTCAGCCGCGGCGAACCGGCATGGGGCGGCCACCTCGCCGACACGCTGGAAGACCTGGTGGCGCTGCACGGCGCCGACACCATCGCGGCCGTGATCGTGGAGCCGATGGCCGGCTCGACGGGAGTGCTGATTCCGCCCGTCGGCTATCTCAAGCGGCTGCGCGAGATCTGCGACCGGCACGGCATCCTGCTGATCTTCGACGAGGTGATCACCGGGTTCGGCCGGCTCGGCGCGTCGTTCGCGTGCGAGCGTTTCGACGTGCAGCCCGACATCGTGACGATGGCCAAGGGGCTCACCAACGCGGCGGTGCCGATGGGGGCGGTCGCCGTGCGCGCGCCGATCCACGAGGCGGTGGTGAGCGGGCCGGAGAACGCCATCGAGCTGTTCCACGGCTATACCTACTCGGGCCATCCGCTGGCCTGCGCGGCGGGCCTGGCGACGCTCGAGGTCTACCGCGACGATGCGCTGTTCGACCGCGCCGCCGAGCTCGCGCCGTATTTCGAGGACGCGGTGCACGCGCTCCGGGACCGGCCGCACGTCATCGACGTTCGCAACCTCGGTCTCGTCGCCGGCATCGAGCTCGAGCCGATCGCCGGACGGCCGACCGCGCGCGCCTACGACGCGTTCGTCCGCGCCTACGAGAAGGGCGTGCTGGTGCGGACCACCGCCGACATCATCGCGCTGTCGCCGCCGCTCGTCGTCGAGCGTGGGCAGATCGACGAGATCTGCGGCACCATCGCCGACGTGCTCGACGAAGCGGCGTGACGCTCAGGCGAGACTGGTCTCGACCCAGCTGGCGAGGTCGCTCTTCGGCGCCGCGCCGACCTTCATCGCGGCGACCTCGCCGCCCTTGAACAGCAGCAGGGTGGGGATGCCGCGCACCTGATATCGGGTCGGGGTCTTCGGGTTGTCGTCGATGTTCATCTTGGCGACCGTGATGCGGCCGTCGAACTCGACCGCGAGCTCCTCGAGCGCCGGCGCGATGGTCTTGCACGGAGCGCACCATTCCGCCCAGAAGTCGACGAGCACCGGGGTCTCGGCGTTGAGCACGTCGCGCTCGAAGCTCGCATCGGATACTGAGGTCGTCGCCATGAAACGCTCCCGTGTGGACCCGGCGGCCTGAGCGCCCGCCCGGGCGGGCGAGCGTAGAAACCCCCGCGAGCGGGGTCAAGCGGCGGCCGTCAGGGGTAACGTCAAGAGTTATGTGTCAGGGAGACGGGGGTGCTGATTCCCTGAGACTTGTTTTCGTGGATGAATACCGCGTAGAGGACGCGGTCCATTGAGGTCCGGTCCTGGAAGGTTCCCATGGGCCGGGTTCGTCTGCGGACCTCCCGGAACCTTCGTTCGATGGCGTTGGTGGTCCTGACCCGCTTTCGCTCATCGAGGGTCCGGTAGCGGAAGCAGGTGAGCAGCTCGTCGAGATCGCTGCGCAGGCAGGCGACGGCCTTGGGGTAGGTGCTTTGCCAGCGGTCGGCGAAGCGTCGGGCGGCGCTCTGGGCCTTGCGGCGGCTCTTTGCATTCATGACGGCGTGGACATCGGCCTTGACGGCCTCCTGGTCGGCCTTGCGGACCTTGTTGAGGATGTTGCGCATCTTGTGCGCCCAGCACCTCTGAACCGGGATGCCGGGATAGACGAACGGCAAGGCAGCCAGCAGGCCCTTGCCGCCATCGACGCAGATCATCTCAAGGCCTTCGCCGGTGAGCCCGCGGTGGTACAGCCGGTTGAGGAACACTTCCCACTCGCGGGCGCCTTCGCTGACGGCGAGATGGAAGTCGATGATCTCCTTCTTGCCGTCGGGGCGGATGCCGAGCGCCACCAGGACCGGCCTCCTGAGCGCGCCGGCGCCGGTCTTGCGGGCCAGCACCACGCCGTCGAGCATCAGCGCCTTGTAGGCGTTCTTCAGCGGCCTGCGGTGGAAGGCCTCGACCGCCATGTCGAGCGTCTTGGAGACCCGGCTCACCGTCGCGGCCGAGACCGGGCGCCCGAGCAGGGCCAGCAGGACCTCGCCCACCTTGCGCGTCGAAAGCCCCAGCACGAAGCCGGCCAGGATGGCACGGTCGATCTCCGGCGCGCGCCTTGCGTAGCTCTTCACAACCCCGGTCGGGCAGAAGTGCCGGGTGCGCGGCACGTTGAGCTCGATGTCGCCGAGCTCGCTCAGCAGGCAGCGGCGGTAGGTCCCGTTGCGCCGGTCGCGCATCGCGCCGGCGTCGAGGTTGTCGAGCCAGCGATCCACCGCCTCGGCCATCCGGCCCTCGATGATCTCGGCCAGCGCCTGGCGGCCGAGCGGGCGGTAGCCCTCGCCCCAGTCCAGTCCGCCTGCCTGCATCTCCTTCACCACCTCAAAGGCCTGGGGTAGGCTCATGATCGTCGCAGCTTGCTGGGACATGCGGGGTGCTCCTGTTTGTGGTTGTCGTCACCACAGGGAGTACCCCCTTCCCACCTGACACATAAATTCTTACGTCACCCCGTCAGGACGCGTATTCGTCGAGCGTCCGGTCGTCGAGCGGAGTGAGCGCGGCGCCGTCGATCCATACCAGCGCGCAACGGACCGGCCGTTCGGGAAAGACGGCGCGCAATGCCCCGCGGTAGGCCGCCATCTGCCGCACGTACTCGCCCGGCGGCGGCGCTCCGTCCGCCGGCTTCGCGCCGCTCTTGAAATCGACCGCGAGCACGGCCCCGGCGGTTACCACCAGGCGATCGATGCGGCCGGACAGCGGCCGCGGCCGCGGCGCGGCGACGGGCACCTCGGCGCGGGCGCCGGCGCCGAAGACGGGCGCGAACACGGGGTCCGCGCGCACCGCCGCGACGACGGCCGCGACGAGCGCCCGGTCATCGTCCGCCATGTCCGCCGGCAGCTCCGGCCATGTCTGCAGGCAGCGGTGGAGCCGTTCGCCGCGCGCCGCAGCGGCGGGCGCGCGGGCGGCTCCGGAGCGCGCGGGCGGGCGGGGTTCGAGCGCTCTCTCGCGCGGCGCCGCGGCGTCCAGCCATGGCGGCGGCGACGCCTCCTCGACGACGGCCGCAACGACCCCGTCGGCGCGGTCCGCAGCGGCGGTCTGCGCGCTCCGCAAGACCCGGACGCTCTCGCCTTCGGACTGCGCGCCGGGCGCGGGCTCGACTTCGCACGGCACGCTCTCGAGTCCGCGCTCCGCCATCGCGTACCAGGAGTCGTCCGGCGGCTCGCCGCGTCCGCGCCAGCCGCAGACGACGAGGCGGTCTTCGGCGCGGGTCATCGCGACGTAGAGCAGGCGGCGGTATTCGTCGCGGTCGCGCGCCGCGGCCGCCTCCCGCCACCGGCGACTCAGCGGATCCCAGAGGTCGCGGCGGACCGGCCACAACACCATGCTGCCGTCGGGCGCCCAGACGAGCTGGGTGCCGACGCGCGGCGTCTGGGCGGTATCGGGCAGAAAGACGACCGGCGCCTCCATGCCCTTGGCCCCGTGCACGGTCATCACGCGCACGGCGCCGCCGCCGCCCGGTTCCTGCTCGCGCTTGATCTCGACGTCTCCCCTCTCCAGCCAGTGCAGAAACCCCTGCAGGCTCGGCGCCGCGGCGCGCTCCCAGGCGAGCGCCTGGGCGAGGAACGCATCCAGCGGCTCGCCCGCCTCGGCGCCGAGGCGGGCGAGGAACCGGCGGCGGCCGCCGTCGGCGCCGAGCAGCCCGGCGTACAGTTCGTAGGGCGAGACGAAGTCGGCGCGCGCGAGCAGCCGCCGCAGGCGTTCGGCGGCCGCGGCGAAGAGCGGCCGCGACTCCGCTTCGGCGGTCAGGCGCCGCCACAGGGATTGGCGCCCGCGCTCCCAGGCGAGGTCGAACAGCGCCTCGTCGTCGAACCCGAACAGCGGGCTCTTGAGCGCTTCGGCGAGGCTCAGGTCGTCGCTCGGGAGCAGGAGGAAGCGGCCGAGCGCCATCAGGTCCATGACCGCGATGTGGTCGGCGAGCCGCAGACGATCGACCCCGGCGACGGGAACGTCCCTCTCCTTCAGACGCCGCACGAGGTCTTCGACGAAGCGGTTGCGGCGGCGCACGAGCACCAGCACGTCGTCCGGGCGGATGGCGCGGCCGCGGCTTTCGAGCCGGTGCGTGCCGTCGCAGAGCCGGTGGATCTCCGCCGCCACCTGCTGGGCCAGGAGGTCCGCCGCCGCCGGCGCCGCGATCCGCTCGACGGGCGGCTTCCACGGGTCGGGCACCGCGGCGGCCGGAGCGGCGGCGAGCGGCCACAGTTCGACCCGCCCCGCCTGGCCGGCCCTCTCCGCCGTGTGGACGACGGGCCGCTCGTCGAACGTCATGCCCGACCGGGCCTCGGGCGCGGCGAATACCGCATCGACCGCCGCGAGCACCGGGCGGGCCGAGCGGAACGACGCGGTGAGCGGCACGTCGTTCCAGCCCTGCCCGGCGTCCCGCACCCGGCGCGAGAACCAGGCGCGCATTTCGGCGAATTTCGCCGGGTCGGCGCGCTGGAAGCCGTAGATCGACTGCTTGGGATCGCCGACGGCGAACACGGTGCGCACGGCGTCGCGCGCGCCTTCGCCGGCGAAGAACTCCTCCGCCAGCGCCTGCACCACTTCCCACTGCTCCGGACTGGTGTCCTGCGCCTCGTCGATGAGGATGTGGTCGAGGCCGCCGTCGAGCTTGTAGAGGACCCACGCCGCAAGGCCGCTCCGGTTGAGGAGGTCGCGCGCCTCGAGGATCAGGTCGTCGAAGTCGAGCCAGCCGCGGCCGCGCTTGCGTGCCTGATAGGAGTCGACGACGGCGCCGCCGAGCGTGAGCAGCGCCGCGGTCGCGCCGGCGACCGCGGCCCGCCGGCGATCGTCGTTGGCGGCCAGGAGGCGCTCCCGCTCGCGGTCGATGACGTCGGCGAGCTGCGGCGCGCCCGCCACGACGGCCTTGGTGGCGACCGTCTTGCGCGGCTCCCCGGCGCTCGTCAGGAAGACCCTGCCGTACCCGTCGAAGCCGGCGGCGCGGGCGTCCGGGCCGGCGTCGATCCACGCGGCGACCGCGGCGCCGCGCTTCGCGTCGCCCGCCGAGCCGGCGGCGAGTCCGGCCGCCAGCGCGCGCAGATCCGGCTTCGCGAACGCGCCGTCGGCAGAGGCGGCGCGAACCACGTCGTCCGGCGTCGTGCCGCGGGCGATGCCGACCGCCTCGTGCATCGCCTCGATGAGCGCGTCGAGGCCGCCGTAGCGGCGAAGCAGGCGCCGGAAGCGGTTGCGCTCGCCCGCCAGCTCGCCCAGCAGGTCGGCGATACGGGTCTCGTGCACGTTCCGCGTCACCACGTCTAGGGCGTGCAGCATGGCGCCGTCGGCGGTGTCGAGACCGGCGACCGCCGCGCTCTGCACGTCGGCCATCAGCTCGCCCGCCTGGCGTTCGTCGATGACGTCGAAATGCGGCGACACCCCGGCCTCGAAGGGAAAGCGGCGCAGCAATGACTGGCAGAAGGCGTGAACGGTCTGGATGCGCATGCCGCCGGGGGTATCCAGCACGCGGGTTAGCAGGCGGCGCGCCGTGGCGCACGTCTGTGCATCGGGCGGCGCGCCGAGAAGGCCGGAGAGCGCCGCCCGCAGATCGTCGTCGCGCGCGACCGCCCACTCGGAGAGGCGGGCGTTCAGGCGATTGGCCATTTCCGCCGCCGCGGCGTTGGTGAAGGTGAGGCAGAGGATGCGCTGCGGCATCGCCGGCGCGCCGCGGACGCCGAGAAGAAGGCGCAGGATGCGGTCGACCAGGACCTTCGTCTTGCCGGAACCCGCGGAGGCGTCGACCCAGGCCGACGAGGCGGGGTCCGCCGCCGCGCGCTGGGCAAGGTCGGCCGCGCTCATGCGTCGTCCGCCGCGGTCGTGCCCCACTCGCCGACGCGCGCGAGATGCTCGTAGTCGCTGTAGCGCGGCGCGTGCTTCGGCGCCGGACGCGCGAGGTAGGGCGTGTCGGGGTCGTCGTAGCGCGCGACCAGCGCCCGCAGCCCGTCGAGCGCCTGCGCGGAGAGCACGGCCGCCGGCGCCGAGCCGGCCCGCCTGACCTCGCCCGCCGGATCGCCGCCCGACAGGCGCCAGTAGGACAGCGCCACCGGCGCTGCGGCGGCGAATCCGGGGAAGCCGCCGCGCTGCAGGATGGCGCCTTCGAGCGGCAGTTGCGGCGCGTAGCCGGCGTCGACTTCGGCGGGGGCCGGCGGTTTCCCGGTCTTGTAGTCGACGATCTCGACTCCGCCGCCGGGCCCGCGGTCGAGGCGGTCGGCCTTCGCCGTCAGCGTGAACGCTCCGCCGGGCGCGGCCAGATCGACCTTTCCCTCGATCTCGGTCGCCGGCTCGATGCCCCTGGCGCGGCGCCGGCGTTCCTCGTCGACGAACCACGCCGCCATGCGCCGAAACCGCGGCCACCAGAACGCCCACAGGCCGGGAAACGCGCGGATCGGCGCGAGGCGGGCCTCGCCGACGGCGAGCAACCGCTCCAGCGCGTCGGCGGGCAGCGCCGCCGGCATCTCGCGCACGAAGCGGTCGAGCGCCTCGTGGACGGCGCTGCCGTAGTCCGCCTGCGTCGCCTCGGCGTCGATCGGGTCGAGCGCGCGCAAGCGCAGGACGTGGCGCGCGTAGATCTCGTAGGGGTCGCGCATCCACGCCTCGATACGTGTGACCGAGAGTCGTCGCGGCCGGGCGCGGAGCGGCGGTCTGGGTGCCGGCGGCGCGACCGGGCGCGGCGGCGGCGACGGGCGGTCGAGCGCCGCGCGCCACGCGAGCCAGGGCGTCGCGGGCCACGACAGGCCGGCGCCGCGCAGCACGGCGGCGAGGCGGGTCAGCCAGCGCGCGGCGACGGTCGGCGTGCCGTCGACCCTGACGGCGCGGGTCAGCACCACGTCGGGGGCCTGGAAGAGCTGGGCGAAATCGTGCGCCGCGAGACCGATCCGGCGTTCGGGAACCGGCAGTCCGATCTGGCGCCGCATGGGCCGGCTGAGCCACGGATCGGCGGCCGCGTCGCCGGGCCAGCTTCCCTCGTTGAGGCCGCCGAGGACGATCGCGTCCGCCTGCTGGAGACGCGCCTCGAGCGGCCCCCAGACGAACAGGCGCGGGTGGGCGTCGCCCGGCGGGCGGACCGTCGCGCGTCGCAGCGCATCGTCGATCACGGCGGCGTAGTCGCGCCCGGCGATCGGCCGGAGTCCGGCGGCGGCGCGTTCGAGCTCGTCGAAGCGCTCGCGGCAGGCGAGGCCGGAGTCGCGCGTCCACAGGGCGCACTCGCCGCCGCCGTCGGTCGCCAGCCACTCGGCGAAACGGCGGTGGGCCGCGGCGAGGTCGGCCAGCGGGACCGGGTCGCGGGCGAGCGCGCGCGCGAACGGCGCGGCGGCGGCGGCAAGGCGCGCGAGCCACGCGGCGGCGCCGTCGGGCGGCCGCGCGGCCGCCGCGAGCGCATCCTCGAGGCCGCGAAACCCGGGCGCCGGACGCGGGCCGCGCAGGCAGGCACGCTCGAACGCCCGGACGCGGGCCAGAAACGCGCCCCGCTCCTCGCCGCCGCGGCTCAGCGGGTGCTTGAGCATGGCGAGAAGCGGGGTGGGCGCCAGGTCGTTCGCGAACGCATCGACGACCAGGCGCAGGAAGACGCCCGGCGGCGTCGCGGCGAGCGGCCGCCCGGCGGAGTCGTCGACGTCGAGACGCCAGCGGCCGAGCGCCGCGCCGACCCGGCGCGCCAACCCGCGGTCGGCGGTGACGAGGGCGGCGGTGCGGCCGGGAGTCTCGAGCGCCCGCCGCATGGCGAGCGCGACGACCTCCGCCTCGGCGTGCTCGTCGGGACACTCCACGAATTCGAGGCCGGATACGGCGCCGGGATCGAGGCGGTCGAGCGCCCGCCACGCCTCGATCGTCGCGTCGGGGCGCATCGCTTCGCGAATCAGCGCCGCGCGCGGCGACGGGCGCGCCCCGGGCCACGGCGCGACTTCGGCGCGCGGCACGTCCATGTGCGCCAGCAGCGCCTTCAGGCCGAACTGCGGGTGGGTCTCCGACAGCGCCTCCCAGCTCGCCTCGTCGAGATCCGAATCGAGGCCCGGCAGCACGACGAGGCCGTTCGGCAGGCCGGCGATTACGGCCAGCAGGCCGGCGGTGGCGGGCCGGCTGCCGGTCGAGCCGGCGGCGATC
Source organism: Alphaproteobacteria bacterium (assembly GCA_965243325.1). Classification (GTDB taxonomy): domain Bacteria; phylum Pseudomonadota; class Alphaproteobacteria; order UBA7887; family UBA7887; genus JANQOH01. Next base: position 199,828 of record CBDEUQ010000003.1, read on the forward strand.
ACCGGCGCCTCCGGAGGGGTGCGGCGCCAGCGTTCGGCGAGACGGTCCAGCATCCGGTTGCCGTGGTCCGCCGGGTCGATCGCGCCGCGCTCGGCGAGGATTCGCGGCCAGTGCTCGGTGACGATGGAGAGAAAGTCGAGCGTTTCCCGCCAGTGCCCGGCGAGCTCGTCGGGGACCAGCGCCGCCAGGGCGGAAAAGTCGAGCCGCGCCGTCTGCATCTCGTCGAGCAGTCCGGCGAGCGACGCCGCAAGCGCCAGCGTCTGCGCCGTTCCCGAGACCGGCGCCGACGGCGAGCGCTCGCGCCACGCACGTACCTGTTCGGCGAGCAGCAGCTGGCGCTCGAGCGGCGCCACCGGCGGCGGACCGGCAGCGGTCTCCTCGGTCGCGTCGTCCTCGTCCACGTCGCCGAGCGGGCGGATCGACGGCAGCAACAGCGGCCCGCCGCGGCGGCGCAGCAGAGCCTCGCGCAGCGCCCGCACCGAGCGGCGCGTCGGTAGGAACACCGTGACCTGCGAGAGCGCGAGCGCGTCGGCCCCGTGCTCGCGGAGCAGACGTTCGGCGAGCGCGTCGACGAAGGCGCGGCCGCCCGGAATCGTGACCACGCCCGCCATCAGCCAAGGCCGCCGATCGCCGCCTCGGCGGCGCGGAGCGCCCCCGGGGTGCCGACGTGCAGCCACCGCCCGTCGTGGACGATGGCGCCGAGGCGGTCCGCGGCGAGCGCGCGGTCGAAGAGCAGGTTGAGTGAAAAGGCGCCGTCGGGCCGGCCGGCGAACAGCCGCGGGCTGGCGATCTGCCACCCGGTATAGGCGAACGGCACGGTCTCGTTCCCGCACCGCCGGCGCAGGCGGCCGTGGCCGTCGAACCGGAAGTCCCCGCGCCCGTCGTAGCCGACCGCGCCGGCGGCGGGCGCGAGCAGCAGCAGCGCGTCCATGGCGCCGTCGCTCCACGCCCGCGCAAGGCGGAGCCAGGCCGGCTCGACGCCGTCGAGGACCACGACGTCGGCGTTGGCGACGAAGAACGGCGCGCCGGCGAAGCGCTCGAGGACGTTGGCGACGCCGCCGCCGGTGTCCAGCGGAACGGACTCGCGCGACACGACGACGCGCGGCCGCTCGCGGCCGGCGAGATGCGCCGTCATGCAGTCGGCGAGATGGCAGACGTTGACGACGGCAGAGGACACGCCCGCGGCGGCCAGGGAGTCGAGCGTCCGGTCGATCATCGCCCGGCCGCCGACTTCGATCAGCGGCTTGGGCGTCGTGTCGGTGAGCGGACGCAGACGCGCGCCGCGGCCGGCGGCGAGCACCATGGCGCGGCCGGGCGCGATCACGGGCGCGGCGCCCGCCGCAGCGCCGGCGGCACGTGCTCGTCGAACCAGGCGCGGACGGGACCGAGGGCGGCGCGCGCGAGATCGCGTTCGAGCAGGCGCCAGACGCGGGGGATGAGATCGAGATAGCCGGCCTTGCCGTCGCGCTTCCACAGGCGGGTGAAGATGCCGACGATCTTGGCGTTGCGCTGCGCGCCGAGCACGTCGTAGGCGGCGCGGAAGGCGGAGGGCTCGCATGCCGGCGCCGTTTCGAGGTACCGCGCGATCATGCACTCGGCGAGCGCCGGCGCCACGTCGCGGCGCGCGTCCTCGAGCAGCGATACGAGGTCGTAGGCCGGCGACCCGGCGAGCGCGTCCTGGAAGTCGAGCAGGCCGACGCGGGCAAGGCCGCGGCGCGCCGGCAGCCACATCAGGTTTTCGGCGTGGTAGTCGCGCAGGACGAGCACCGGCGCACCGGCGGCCGCGAGCGGCAGCACCGCCCGCCACGCCGCGCGGTAGCCGTCGGCGAGAGCCGGCGCATCGGCGACGCCCATCGCCGGCAGGAACCAGTCGACGAGCAGGCCGGCCTCGGCGAGGTAGGCGGCTTCGTCGTAAGGCGCGAGCCCGGCCGGGACGGCGCGGCGGTGCAGGTCGGCGAGGACGGCGACGGCGGCGGCGTAGAGCGGCTCGGGGTCGGCGCCGCCGTCGAGGGCACGGGCGAACGTCAGGTCGCCGAGGTCCTCGATCAGGAGCAGCCCGCCGTCGTCGTCCGCGGCGTCGATTCGCGGCGCGCTGTAACCCTGCGCCAACAGATGGACGGCGAGCGCGCGGAACGGCCGCACGTCCTCGTGCGGCGGCGGCGCGTCCATCAGCACCGCGCGCCGCGCGCCGTCCGCGAGCCGCTCGTAGCGGCGGAAGGAGGCGTCGCCGGCGAGCGGGCGCCGCTCCGCCCCGCCCCATCCGGCGGCTTCGAGAAAGGCGGAGATGCGCGCCGCGCGTTCAGCCGTCACCGGCGATCGCGGCGAGCCGGGCCTGCCAGCCGCCGCCGCTCCGGATGCGCGCCGCGCGCCCCCGCGGCGCGAAGGCGAGCTGCACGTCGAGCCGCGGCGCAGCCGGCAGCGGATCCATCCGCCCCGGCCATTCGAGCAGCACGATGGCGTCGTCGAGCGCTCCTCGATGCCGAGCTCGGCGGTCTCGACCGGGTCTTCGATGCGGTAGAGATCGCAGTGCCAGACGGGCCCGGAGGCAGGCTCGTAGATCTGGACGAGCGCGAAGGTGGGACTGGGTACCTCCTCGACGACGCCGCGAGCTCGGAGAAAGCCGCGGGCGAAGGTCGTCTTGCCGGCGCCGAGCGGCCCCGCAAGCGCGATCAGGTCGCCGGCCCGCGCGACCCCGGCGACGGCAGCGGCGAAGCGCATCGTCGCGGCATCGTCGGGCAGCGCACGTTCGAAGCCGCACATGCCGGTATCTATCAAGCGGGCGCGGCGCCGCGCAACGACCGGCCGGGCCGGAGCCTTGATCGCGCCGGACGCGGCGATCATGGTGCGGCGATGTCTTCGAGCAGCGATATCGCGGTCGTCGGCGCCGGCCCGGTCGGGCTGTTCGCCGTGTTCGAGTGCGGGATGCTCGGCCTCGACTGCCAGGTGTTCGACAGCCTGCGGGAGCCGGGCGGGCAATGCGCGGCGCTCTATCCGGAGAAGCCGATCTACGACATCCCCGGCATTCCGCGCATCGACGCCGGGGCGCTGATCGCGCGCCTCGGCGAGCAGGCGGAGCCGTTCCGCCCGCGCTACCGGCTGGGGCACGCCGTGACCGGCCTCGAGAGCCGCCGCGGGCGCTGGCACCTGACCACCGCCGGCGGCGGCGCCTTCGACGCCGCCGCGGTGGTGATCGCCGCCGGCGCCGGCGTGTTCGGCTTCAACCGGCCGCCGCTCGACGGCATCGAACGCTACGAAGGCAAGGCGGTGCACTACATGGTACGCGACCGCGAGCGGTTCCGCGGCAAGCGCCTCGTCATCGCCGGCGGCGGCGATTCGGCGGTGGACTGGGCGCTGGCGCTGGCCGACCTGGCGGCGCACGTGACGATGGTCCATCGCCGCCATCGCTTCCGCGCCGCGCCGGACAGCGTCGCCCGGCTCGAGGCGCTGGCCGCGGCCGGGCGCGTCGATCTGGCGGTGCCGCGCCAGCTCGCCGGCCTGGAGGGCGACGGCGAGACCCTGAGCGCGGTGGTGCTGGCGGACCTCGACGGGCGCACCGAGCGCGTCGCCGCCGACGCCCTGCTGCCGTTCTACGGCCTGGCGACGGCGCTCGGGCCGATCGCCGAATGGCGCCTCGACCTGGACGACGCACGGATCGCCGTCGATCCGGCGACGTGCGAGACCAGCCGGCGCGGCATCTTCGCGATCGGCGACATCGCGCACTATCCCGGCAAGCTGAAGCTCATCCTCACCGGCTTCGCCGAAGCCGCGACGGCCGCGCACGCGGCCTGGGCCGTCGCGCGCCCCGGCCGCGCGCTGCACTTCGAGTATTCGACGATGAAGGGGGTGCCGGGCGGCGGAGACGCCGCGGCCGCCGCGCGCTAGCCGGCGGCCGGCCCCAGCGCGTCGGCCAGCGACGCGTGAACCTCGATGATCTTGTCGAAGCCGGAGATCTCGAAGACCTCGCGGATCGGGTCGTCGAGCGAACACACCGCGAACGCGGCGTCTCTGTTCCACTGATTCTTGGCGACCATCAGGAGCGCCCGGAGGCCGGCGCTGCTGATATACGAGAGACTGGCGCAGTCGACCACCACCGCCCGATCGTCGTCGCCGATCGCGGCCGTCATGATCGCCTCGAACTCGCGCGCCGTGACGCCGTCGATGCGGCCTTCGACCTCGGCGACCAGCGCTTCGCCCCGCCGCTCGGTTTTCACGTTCATGATCGGCCCCGCGTTGTTGCCCGCAACCTGCGGACCCGACGCCGCAGCAAGGACTACAAATCGTAACCCTGCTCGCCGTGAGTCGCAAGGTCGAGGCCTACCGCCTCGTCCTCCTCGTCGACCCTGAGACCGCCGACGAGGAGGGCCACGACCCTGGCGATGACGAACGTGACGAGCGCCGCCCACGCCACGGTCGCGATCACGCCCAAGGTCTGGACGCCGAGCTGCTGGGCGACGGTCACACCGGACGGCAGGCCGTGGCCGCCCAGGGCGGCGCCGGCCAGCGCCGCGACCAGCAGGATGCCGAGGATCCCTCCCGCCCCGTGGACCGCGAAGACGCCGAGGGAGTCGTCGATCTTCCATGTCCGCCTGACGCGGTCGGCGGCCAGCCGGCAGACCGCGCCCGCCGCCGCGCCGAGCAGCACCCCGCCGACCGGGCCGACGAAGCCCGACGCCGGCGCGGCGGCGGCAAGGCCGGCGACCGCCCCGGTTGCGGCGCCGACGAGCGACATCTTGCCGGTCCGCGCCCATTCGATCGCCGACCACACGATTGCGCCGCTCGCCGCGGCGAAGTGGACCGCGGCGATCGCCATGCCGGCGCCGCCGTCGGCGGCGAGCCGGCTGCCACCGCTGAAACCGAACCAGCCGACCCATAGCAGCGCCGCGCCGGCCGCCGCCATGCCCGGGCTGTGCGGCGGGCGGATCGCGTCGGGGAAGTCGCGCCGCGGCCCGACCGCGGCGGCGAGGACCAGGGCCGATACGCCGGCGGCGACATGCACCGCGAGACCGCCGGTGAAGTCCATCGCGCCGAGCGCGGCGAGCCAGCCGTCGCCGCGCACCCAGTGGCAGACCGGCGCGTAGACCGCGACGAGCCAGAGCGCGCTCACGATCAGCGCGGCGTGGAACTTGATGCGCTCGACGAACGCGCCGACCATCAGGCTCGCGGCGACGATGGCGAACGTCATCTGAAAGACGGCGAACACGATCTCCGGAATCGAGCCGGCCAGGGTGTCGGGCGCGATCCCGGCGAAGAAGGCGTTGCCCAGGCCGCCGACGACTCCGTAAACGCTGTCGTCGAACGCGAGGCTGTACCCGACGGCGAGCCAGATCACGCTGGCGAGGCAGGCAATCGCGAAACACTGCACGAACACCGACAACGCCGCCCGCGCCCGAACCAGACCGGCATAGAACATGGCCAGTCCGGGCAACGTCACCAGCAGCACCAGCGCCGCGGCGACGACGACCCACGCCGTGTCGCCCGCGTTCAGTGCCATGTCCTCTGCCGCCGCCGGCAGCGAGACCGATGCGGCAACGAGGGCCGCGCCGGCCGGAACGGGCCGCAGGCCGCTGTTCGGCATCTCGCTCACCCCCTCCGCAACGTCCCCGCAGGGCGGTGACGGCGAGCGTAGTCAGCGGGCGGTCCGGCCGCAAGCGGCCGCCGTCAGGCGGTGACGTAAGAATTTATGTGTCAGGTGGGAAGGGGGTACTCCCTGTGGTGACGACAACCACAAACAGGAGCACCCCGCATGTCCCAGCAAGCTGCGACGATCATGAGCCTACCCCAGGCCTTTGAGGTGGTGAAGGAGATGCAGGCAGGCGGACTGGACTGGGGCGAGGGCTACCGCCCGCTCGGCCGCCAGGCGCTGGCCGAGATCATCGAGGGCCGGATGGCCGAGGCGGTGGATCGCTGGCTCGACAACCTCGACGCCGGCGCGATGCGCGACCGGCGCAACGGGACCTACCGCCGCTGCCTGCTGAGCGAGCTCGGCGACATCGAGCTCAACGTGCCGCGCACCCGGCACTTCTGCCCGACCGGGGTTGTGAAGAGCTACGCAAGGCGCGCGCCGGAGATCGACCGTGCCATCCTGGCCGGCTTCGTGCTGGGGCTTTCGACGCGCAAGGTGGGCGAGGTCCTGCTGGCCCTGCTCGGGCGCCCGGTCTCGGCCGCGACGGTGAGCCGGGTCTCCAAGACGCTCGACATGGCGGTCGAGGCCTTCCACCGCAGGCCGCTGAAGAACGCCTACAAGGCGCTGATGCTCGACGGCGTGGTGCTGGCCCGCAAGACCGGCGCCGGCGCGCTCAGGAGGCCGGTCCTGGTGGCGCTCGGCATCCGCCCCGACGGCAAGAAGGAGATCATCGACTTCCATCTCGCCGTCAGCGAAGGCGCCCGCGAGTGGGAAGTGTTCCTCAACCGGCTGTACCACCGCGGGCTCACCGGCGAAGGCCTTGAGATGATCTGCGTCGATGGCGGCAAGGGCCTGCTGGCTGCCTTGCCGTTCGTCTATCCCGGCATCCCGGTTCAGAGGTGCTGGGCGCACAAGATGCGCAACATCCTCAACAAGGTCCGCAAGGCCGACCAGGAGGCCGTCAAGGCCGATGTCCACGCCGTCATGAATGCAAAGAGCCGCCGCAAGGCCCAGAGCGCCGCCCGACGCTTCGCCGACCGCTGGCAAAGCACCTACCCCAAGGCCGTCGCCTGCCTGCGCAGCGATCTCGACGAGCTGCTCACCTGCTTCCGCTACCGGACCCTCGATGAGCGAAAGCGGGTCAGGACCACCAACGCCATCGAACGAAGGTTCCGGGAGGTCCGCAGACGAACCCGGCCCATGGGAACCTTCCAGGACCGGACCTCAATGGACCGCGTCCTCTACGCGGTATTCATCCACGAAAACAAGTCTCAGGGAATCAGCACCCCCGTCTCCCTGACACATAACTCTTGACGTTACCCCGTCAGGGCGCCGGACCCGACACCGCGCGAACCGCGTCGCGCCCGGCCAGACCGAAGAACACCGCGCCCTCGTGCCACAGGCGGATGGGAACGCCGTCGAAGACCGTCGCCACGCCGCCGATGCCGGCGAGCGCCGGCGTGACGCCGGTCGCGTACAGCGTGTGCAACGCTCCCGTGCCGCGGTCGCGCAGCGTCAACTGCGCGGCAAGCACGCCCTGTATCGAGCAGTAGCGGCCGCCGAGCAGCTCGAAGGCGCCGCGCAGCGCCTCGGGCGGGCGGATCTCGAAGTCGATGCGGTCGAGAGCGCGGGCGACCGCCGCGAACTCGGCTCCCGCCACCTCCACGTCCAGCTGCTTCTGGTGGTTCATGGCGATTTCGGCGAGCACGCGCCGCGTCGCGTCGCGCTCCTGCATCCAGACATGAAACGCGCCGAAGCAGAGCAGCAGGCCCGCGGCGACGGCCGCCATGCGCCGGTACCATACGCGCGGCGCCGGCTGCCGCCGCGGGGTGGCGGCGAGGATGGCGTCGAGGCGCGCGGCGGGCAGCTCCTGCGCCGCGTAGTGACGCTCGATCAGCTCGTCGAGTTCGGGCATGAGCGGGCCTTTCGCACGCCGCGCGCGCCGTCCGTCAGCGCACGCCGCAGCTTTCCCTTGGCGCGGTGGACGAGGCTCAGCACCGTCCCGCGCGGCCGTCCGGTGAGCGCCGCGACCTCGCGCGCGGTGTAGCCTTCGACGACGTGCAGGAAGAGAACCTCGCGCTCTTCCGCGCGCAGGGCGGCGAGCGGCGCGGCGAGGTCGCACGCGGCGAGAACGCCGGCATGGACGTCGGCGCCGTCCGCCGCCGGCTCCGGCGCGTCGTCCAGCGGCTCGAACGCCACCACGCGGTCGCGGCGGCGGCCGTCGATGAAGAGATTGCGGACAGCGGCGAAGAGAAGGGACTTGCCGGCGACGCCGAGACCGTTGCGGTGCAGGCGGTACCACGCGTCCTGCACCAGATCCTCGGCATCTTCCGGACGGCCGCACAGAGACAGCGCGTAGCGGTACCCCGCCTGCAGCAAGTCCCTCTCCTCCGACACGTCGGCCGTCCGGCGTCAGTCGTGGACGTGGTACGCGCGCTTGGTGTCTCCCTTCTGGTGCACGATCGACTGCAGCACGTGCAGGCTGCCGTCGTCGGTGTCGGCAACCAGCATGTCGAGATCGTAATAGGTGCCGTCGGCGGCGTTGAAATCGGCACAGGCGACGTAGAAGTCGCCCTTGCGGACGATCCCCTCGTGCAGGCCGTCGAAGTCGAGCCGCAGCAGCTCGCCGTCCACCGCGTCGTAGTGGATGTACTTGCCGTCGACGCTGTGCGCCGCGATGTGCTTGAGCATCGCGCCGTGGATCCCGTCCCTGAGCTCGCCCCGGATCGACGGGTCGTCCGCCGCCAGCGCCTGGCCCGCCATGACGAGCGCGAGCGCCGCCGCCATCAATGTCCTCATCGTTTCGTCTCCCGGTTGGGTGTCGTGCCGGGATGGCACGATGGCATGACGAACGGGCGACGCGTTCGATTGCGGCGCCGGTCAGGCGAGGGCGTCGGCGAGCAGCGCCGCCGCGTGGCGCGCCGGCCGTCCGGCGAGGTCGGCGATCTGGTGGCGGCAGCTGAAGCCGTCGGCGACGACCCCGGCGTCGGCGGGGGCCGCCGCCAGGGCGGGCAGCAGGTCGAGGCCGGCGATCGCCCGCGACGCCGCCTGTGTCTCCGCCTGGTAGCCGAAGGCGCCGGCCATGCCGCAGCACGTCGATTCGATCGCCGCCACGTCGAGGCCTTCGATCCTTCGCAACGCCGCCGCCACGTCGCCGGCGACGCCGAATGCCTTCGAGTGGCAATGGCCGTGCACGAGGACGCGCCGCCCGGCGAGCGGCCGCAGCGGCAGATCTCGCGCCTCGCGCAGCAGAAAGGTCTCGAACGGCACCGCGGCACGGGCCACCGCCTCGGCCGCCGCGCCGGGCACCAGCGCCGGCCATTCGTCGACCAGCGTGTGCAGGCACGACGGCTCGATACCGACGACCGGCAGTCCGGCCCGGGCGGCCGGCGCGAGCACCGCGAGCGAGCGCCGCGCCTCGGCGCGCGCTTCTTCCACCGCGCCGACGGCGAGGAAGGTGCGGCCGCAGCACAGCGGGCGGCCGGTGCCGCGGGCGACGCGGACGCGCTTGCCGGCGGCGCCGAGCACGCGCAACGCGGCACGGGCTATGTCCGGCTCGAACCAGGTGGCGAAGGTGTCGACGAAGAGCACGGCGTCGGTGCCGCCGCCCGCCGGCGCCGGGGTCTCCAGAAAGGGGTCCCGCGCCCAGCGCGGTAGCGGCCGGGCGGCGCTCAGACCGAGCCAGGCCTCGCCGGCGCGGCGCAGCGTCCGCGAGCGGTTGCGCAGGTTGGCGAGCGCGGCGACGCGCGACATCCATGGTGCGTAACGCGGCAGCCAGCCCACCGCGCGGTCGCGCCGGGCGAACCCGCGGACGCGGGCGCGGCGGTGCAGCACCTCGATCTTCATGCGCGCCATGTCGACGCCGGTGGGGCATTCGCGGCGGCAGCCCTTGCAGCCGACGCAGAGCGCCATCGACTCCGCCATCGCGTCGGACTCCATGGCTTCGGCGCCGAGCTGTCCGCTGAGCGCGAGGCGCAGCGCGTTGGCGCGCCCGCGCGTCGCGTGGACCTCGTCGCGCGTGGCGCGGTAGGACGGGCACATCACGCCGGCGGCGGCCTTGCGGCAGGCGCCGTTGTTGTTGCACATCTCCACCGCCGCGAGCAGCCCGCCGGCGCCCCACGCCGACCAGTCGAGCGCCGGCGCGAAGGGCGCGGCCGCGTAGCCGGGCGGATAGCGGAACAGCGACCGGTCGTCCATGCGCGGCGGCCGCACGATCTTGCCGGGATTGAGCGTGCCCTTGGGATCGAAACGGTCCTTCACGGCCTCGAACGCGCGCACGAGGCGCGACCCGAACATCGCCTCGTGGAACTCCGAGCGCACGATGCCGTCGCCGTGCTCGCCGGAGTGCGCACCCTCGTATTCGCGCACCATGGCGAACGCCTCCTCGGCGATCGCCCGCATCGTCCCCGCCGCGGCCGGGTCCTTCATGTTCAGCACCGGCCGCACGTGCAGGCAGCCGACCGAGGCGTGGGCGTACCACGTTCCGGTCGTGCCGTGACGCGCGAACACCTCGCTCATGCGCGCGACGTACTCGGGCAGGTCGTCGAGCGACACCGCGCAGTCCTCGACGAACGAGACCGGCTTGCCGTCGCCCTTCATCGACATGACGATGTTGAGGCCGGCCTTGCGCATCTCCCACACGGCGGCCTGCCCGGCCGCGTCCAGGACGCGGGTCACGGCGCCCGGGTGGCCGAGATCGGCCATCAGGGTCTCGAGGTCGGCGAGCGCGCCGCGCACGGGCGCGCGTTCGTCGCCGGCGAATTCGACGAGCAGCACCGCGGCCGGGCGCCCGGGAACGAAGCGCTCGACGGTGGCGCGGAACAGCGGCGCCGTGCGCGCCAGCTCGACGAGGGTGCGATCCGCGAGCTCGACGGCGCACGGGTCGAGCGCGACGATCGGCTTGGCGGCGCGCATGGCGGCGTCGAGGGAGTCGAAGCGGCAGACGCCGAGGGCGCGGTGGCGCGGCAGCGGCTGCAGGTCGAGCTCGAGCGCGGTGAAGAACCCGAGCGTGCCCTCGGAGCCGACGAGGAGGCTCGCCATGTTGTGGCCGGAGCCGCGTATGGTGTCGATGTTGTAGCCGCCGACGCGGCGCAGCAGCCGCGGGAACCGCGCCGCGATCTCGTCCGCCTCGCGCCCCGCGAGCGCCCGCAGGTCGCGCACCAGCGTCCAGTACGCGGGACCGCCGCCGGCGCCCTCGAGATTGCCCGGGACGGGCGCGAAACGGTGCGCTTCGCCCGACGCCAGGAACACGTCGATCGCGTGGACGTTGTGCACCATGTTGCCGTAGCGGATCGAGCGTGCGCCGCAGCTGTTGTTGCCGGCCATGCCGCCGAGAGTCGCGCGGCTGCCGGTGGACACGTCGACCGGGAAGAACAGCCCGTGCGGCGCGAGCGCGGCGTTCAGCCGGTCGAGCACGAGGCCCGGCTCGACGACGGCCCGCCGCCGTTCGGCGTCGAGAGCGACGATCGAGTCGAGGTGCTTCGAGGTGTCGACGACGATGGCGCGGCCGACGGTCTGGCCGCACTGCGAGGTGCCGCCGCCGCGCGGCAGGACGGGGACGCCCTCCTCGCGGGCGACGGCGAGCGTCGCGGCGATGTCGTCGCGGCTCTTCGGCACGACGACGCCGAGCGGCTCGATCTGGTAGATCGACGCGTCGGTGGCGTAGCGCCCGCGCGAGAAGGCGTCGAACAGGACGTCGCCCTCGACGGCGCGGCGCAGCCGGCGCGCGAGGCCGCTGTCGCCGATGCGGCGACGATCTGCTACATCGTGCGCGTTCACGGCCAAAGGGTAGCGCAATGGCGGCGAGGCGCGGAAGGCAGTTCCTGCACACGCCCGGTCCGACGATGATGCCGGACCGCATCCTGCACGCCCTCGCCCGCCCGGCGCTGGACCATCGCGGGCCTCAGTTCCTGGCCCTCGCGGAGCGCTGTTTCGCCGGCCTCAAGCGGATATTCCGCACCGAACGCCCGGTGCTGGTCTACCCCGCCGCGGGTCACGGCGCCTGGGAGGCGGCGCTCGTCAACACGTGCTCGCCGGGCGACCGCGTGCTCATGTGCGAGACCGGCGCCTTCTCGCAGTGGTGGAAGGAGATGGCCGCCGCGCTCGGCCTCGCGGTCGACTACCTGCCGGGCGACTGGCGCCACGGCGCCGACCCGGAGGCGGTCGAAGCGCACCTCGCCGCCGACGGCGGGGGCGACATCCGCGCCGTCGCCGTGGTGCACAACGAGACCTCGACCGGCGTGGCGAGCCGCGTCGCCGAGATTCGCCGGGCGATCGACGCGGCGGGCCACCCGGCGCTGCTCCTCGTCGACACCATCTCGTCGCTGGCGTCGATCGACTTCCGCATGGACGAGTGGGGAGTCGACGTGGCGGTCGGCGGATCGCAGAAGGGGCTGATGCTGCCGCCCGGACTCGGCTTCACGGGCGTGAGCGAGAAGGCGTTCCGCGCCGCCCGGGCGGGCACGGCGCGGCGCAGCTACTGGGACTGGCGCGACATGATGCCCGACGGCGAGACCGCCGGCTTCGTCTGCACGCCGCCGATCAACCTGATGTTCGGCCTCTCCGAGGCGATCGACATGCTGGAGGAGGAAGGGCTCGAGGCGTGCTTCGCGCGCCACCGCCGCCTCGCCGAAGCGGTGCGCCGCGCGGTCGCCGGCTGGGGCCTCGAGCTGAACGCGCGGGATGCGCGCGAGGCTTCGGATTCGGTGAGCGCCATCCTCGTGCCCGAGGGCCACGACGCCGAGGCCGTCCGCCGCATCGCGCGCGAGCGCTTCGACGTCGTGCTCGGCGTCGGCATTCTGAAGCTTGCCGGGAGAGCCTTCCGCATCGGCCATCTCGGCGATCTCAACGCGCCGACGGTGCTCGGCGCGCTGGCGGCGGTGCAGGCATCGCTCGCCGCCGCCGGCGTGCCGCACGACCCGCGCGGCATCGCCGCCGCCATCGACTGGCTGACGGGGGACCCCGCCGATGAATGACCTGTACCGGCTCAGCGCCCGCGCCGCGGTGGCGGCGCTGCGGGCGGGCGAGGTTTCGCCGCTCGAACTGATCGACGCCGCCGCGGCGCGCATCGCCGAGACCGACGGCGCGCTGACGGCGATGCCGACGCTGTGCCTCGACCGGGCGCGCGAGCGGGCGCGCCGGCTCGCCGCGGCGCCGCCCTCCGACCCGCCGCCGCACTGGCTCGCCGGCCTGCCGATCGCGGTGAAGGACCTGGACGAGGTGGAAGGCGTGCGCACGACGTTCGGCTCGCCGATCTACGCCGACCACGTCTCGCCGCGCTCCGACTACATGGTCGAGCGGCTGGAGGCCAACGGCGCGGTGGTCGTCGGCAAGTCGAACACGCCGGAGTTCGGTGCCGGCTCGCAGTCCTTCAACGAGGTGTTCGGCCGCTCCGGCAACCCGTGGCGCACCGACTTCACGCCCGGCGGCTCGTCCGGCGGTTCGGCGGCGGCGCTTGCCGCCGGGCAGGTCTGGCTGGCGACGGGAAGCGACCTCGGCGGCTCGCTGCGCAATCCGGCGAGCTTCTGCGGCGTCGTCGGCCTGCGCCCGAGCCCGGGGCGGGTGGCGCACGGGCCCGGCGCGGCGCCGTTCTCCGACCTCGCGGTGCACGGCCCGATGGCGCGCAACGTCGCCGACGCGGCGCTGATGCTCGACGCCATGGTCGGCCGCCACCCGGGCGACCCGCTGTCGCTGGAGGCGCCGCGCGTGCCGTACGCGCGCGCCGCCGCCGAACCGGCGATGCCGAAGCGCGTCGCCTTCAGCGTTGACCTCGGCGGCATCGCGCCGGTCGAGCCGGTCGTGCGCGACGCCGTGCGGTCGGCGGCCGCCCGCTTCGCCGACATGGGCGCGGCGGTGGACGAGGCCTGCCTCGACCTCGCCGAAGCGCAGCGCGCCTTCCACGTCCTGCGCGGCCTCGGCTTCGCGACGACCCGCGGCGACCTCCTCGACGAGCACCGCGAGCAACTGAAATGGGAGGTGGTGTGGAACATCGAGGCCGGGCGCGCGCTCGGCGTCGAAGAGATCATGGCGGCGGAGCGCGACCGCGCGGAGATATTCCGGCGCGCGGTGGCGTTCTTCGAGACCTGGGACGTGCTGCTGTGCCCGGCGGCGGCGGTGCCGCCGTTTGCCAGCACGACACGCTGGCCCGAGCGCATCGACGGCACGGACCTCACCGACTACATCGACTGGCTGCTGATCTGCTCGGCGATCACGCTGACGAGCTGCCCGGCGATCTCGGTGCCGTGCGCGCTCACGCCCGACGGCCTCCCCGTCGGCCTGCAGATCGTCGCCCCGCCGCGCCGCGAGGACCTCGCCATCGGCGCCGCGAAGCTGTTCGAGGACGCCCACAGCTTCGCCGCCATGGTGCCGCGGGAGCCGGCAGCGGGCGGCAACGGGTAGGCGGGACCGGAAGTCTGGCCGCAGCTCCGGGACCGGAGGCGCGCGGCCGGTTGCCCTTCCCCGCCGTTCGCGGCCCCGTCTCGTCGCCGCCGCCATATCTGAGCAGAACACCGGCACGGCGCTGATTCCGACATGGCCCGCGAGTTGGCGGCGAGCGGAGACGAGTCGCGTGCGCCGCGCCTCATGGCTTCGGAGCTCGCCAACGCGCGGTGGCGCAAGGCGCGGCTGGGAGAGATCGGGCGCGGCGAGGCGGGTGCCATGCTGGCATCGATCCCGGATATGCCGGTGCGGTGGGGTGCCGACGAAGACGTCGCTGCCGACGCGGCACGTCTGGCGCTCGGGCTCGACCGGACCACCGTGTACGACTGCGTCTGTCTCGCGCTGGCCTGCCGTCTCGGCGCGACCGTGGTGACGGCAGACCGCCGCTTCGTGAACGCCCTGAGACCGACGGAGCACAGCGAAGCGGCCATGGCGCTGGCAGACTACGCCAGGGCTCGATACTGAAGGCCGGCTGCCCCGGCTCGGCGCCGGTGCACGGCGAGGCGGACGAAGGTGCGTTCGCACGCGGGCGGCCAAAACGCGTTGTCCGTGGAACCGAGCCGATGTAGTCACGATAAGGTCTTGAAGCGCACGCGCCACAGCGGCACGCCGGCGTCGGCCAAATCGGAGCGGGGAGCGATGCATCATGGAACTTGCCATCCGCGAGGCGAAGGCGCGCCTCTCCGAGATGGTCGCGGCCGCCCGCAAGGGCGAGCGCGTCATCATCACAAGGTATGGTCAGCCAGCCGTCGAGCTGGTCCGCTGCGATCGGCGCGGAGGGATCGACTTCGACAAGCTGGAAGCGGCGCGCCGGCGCCTCGGGATCGAGGGCGACGGGGACGGCTGGCCGGAGGCGTTCGACGATCCCGCCTTCAGCCGCCGCGTGCTCGGCCTCGAAGACGGGTAGCCGCGGCAGCGACGCGCGTTCTTCTCGATACGTCGTACCTGTTCGATTCCAGGGACAGACCGGGACGGTTGCCGGACTCCGACCGTCGGGCGTTGGCCGCGCGCCATGCGGAATTCCATGTGAGTGCGGTGTCGATCCGGGAAATGCGGCTGAAGTACGCCGCCCGTCATCCGCTGGCGCTCGCCGCGCACGAGCTTGTGGGAGAATGGCCGATGGCGACGTTGCGGCATGACTTCGACATCCTGCACGACGTGATCGTGGCGGATCGTTGGAGCATTGCCGGTGCGCGACGGCGCGGGCAAGAGTTCGTTTGCGATCGGCGAAAGACTCTGGACGATGGGGAGAGCCCTGCACGACTTCCTGAAGGGGTCGGGATTTGAGCGAGGCCATCCTCCTGCCGGCCGACCGGAAAGAGGCGCTGTCTCGCGCCTATGTGGCGGCGGTCGCCGCCGGCGCGGGCTACACTCTGGCATTGCAGGATTTCGACCGTGACGGAGTCGACGTGCAGATACGGGCGGGCGGGGCGATGCGCCCAAGCCTGGATATCCAACTGAAGGCCACCGTCCGACTGAGCGAAGGCCGGGAGGGCGGATTCCGCTACCCGCTCCCGCGGCGAAACTACGACTTGCTGCGCGAGCCGACACTCGTTCCGCGGATTCTTGTCGTGCTCGACCTTCCGAGAGACGAAGGACGGTGGATCGATATATCCGCCAACAACCTCACGATGCGGCGTTGCGCCTATTGGACGGGTATCGCGGGGTTCCCCGAAACCGCAAACGAGGAAACGGTGACAGTTGCTCTGGAGAAACGGAATCGATTCGACATCGAAAACCTCAAGGACCTGATGGAACGCGCCAGACAAGGGGTCGCGCCATGAAAGCACGCGTTCTCGATGCGGCGGCATTGAAGGCGGTGTCTCCGGCCGCCCTGGCGGCTTACGCGCGGAGCGGCGGGTGGGTGAAGACCGAACCCTACGGGAGCCACGCGGACATATACGTGGGCGACGGCAGACCGGAGATCGTCTTGCCCCGAACGGACCGTCTCGGTGACTATGCGTCGGTCGTTTCCCGCCTTGTCGGCATTTTCGGCACGACCGCGCAGCAGGACGAATTGGCGGTGTACCGTGATCTTGTCGGGGCAGATCACGATGTCGTCCGGGTTCGCGCGATCGGGGCCGCAGACGACGGCTCGGTCCTTCTCGACGAAGGCGTCGAACTGGTTTCCCAGTCCCGGGAAATGCTCCTCGCAGCGGCGTGCGCCGCGACGGCGATGCGGCCTGTCTACCGGGCGGGTGCCAATCGCGAAGCCGCCGAGTACATGAGACAGGTCCGGCTCGGACAGACCGAGCACAGCAGCTTTGTCGTGACGCTGATGGCCCCCGTGCCGCCTGGGCTTCAGCCCTTGCTCGACGAGTCCTGGACCGACTTCGACGATGAACCCTACGAGCGGCAAGTCACCCGACGCCTCGTCCAGGCGCTCGAGGCGTCCCGGGAGGCGGCCGAGAAGGCGCATTCGGGCGATGGTGCGCGGGCCTTCGAACGGGCGGTGAACTACGGCGTCAGCGCCAACCTCTGCGACGCGGTGGCCAGATTGATCGAGAGATCGAGCGGAATGGAGGTCAGCGTGAGTTGGGCGAGGACGCGGCCGACGCCCGAAAGCCGTCGGCGCATTCGGTTCTCGGAAAGCGATGCCGGCACGCTCAGGGAAGCCGCGCGAACGTTCCGTGCCCGGGAACCCAGGCCGGACGTCACGCTCTTCGGCAGCGTTCACACGCTGACGCGGGACAAGCACGCAATCGACGGACAGGTCACGTTCAAAGTGGACATGGATGGGAGAATTCAGTCCGTCGGCGCCGTGCTCGACCGAAACAACTACTCGGTTGCGATCAGCGCCCATGAGGCGCGCAATCCGGTGGTCGTCACCGGCGACCTCGAACGGTCCGGACAACGCTGGCGCCTCACGAACGCCGCCGTCCGCGAACTGGCGAGCGACGAGAACGATATGGACGGGACAGCCTGACGCCGTCCCACCCGCCCCGCGCGCCGCGCCCCGCCTCAGCCCAGATGCCGGGCGAAGTGGGCCAGAGTGCGTTCGCGGGCGAGGGCGGCGGCGGCGGGGTGGAACGAGGGGTAGCCCGTGCGGTTGAAGCCGTGTTCGGCGCCGGGGTAGACGTGGATGTCGACGTCGGCGCGGCCGCCGAGGCGGGCGCGGATCTGCGCCACCGCGCTTTGCGGCACGCGCGCGTCGTTGGCCGCGAAGTGCATGAGCAGCGGACAGGACAGCGCGTCGGCCTCGTCGAGATAGGCCTCGATGCGCACCCCGTAGTAGCTCACCGCGGCGTCGACCGCATGGCGCGCGGCGCACAGGTACGCGAGCTTGCCGCCCAGGCAGTAGCCCATGACGCCGACCCTGGCGGCACCGTCCGCTCGCAGGCGCGCGAAGCAGGCGCCGAGATCGGCCACCAGCCGGTCCACGTCGAGCCGCTGGTTGAGCGCCCGTGCCTCGGCCATGCCGGCGGGCGTGTAGCGCAGGAAGCGGCCGGGAACGAGGCGCCAGAACACGTCGGGCGCGATCACGGTGTAGCCCTCGGCGGCGTAGCCGTCGGCGACGGCGCGGATGTGGCGGTTGACGTTGTAGATCTCGGGCAGCAGCAGCAGGCCCGGTCCGCGGCCGGCCGCCGGCGCGCTCAGATAGGCGGCGAAGGCGCCGTCCGCGGTCTCGACCTCGATGTCGCGCCCGCTCATGCGGCGCCTCCCCGCAGCCGGAAGCGCTGCAGCTTGCCCGTCTCGGTGCGCGGCAGGGCGTCCACGAAGGTGACGGAGCGCGGGTACTTGTAGGGTGCGATCGTCTTCTTGACGTAATCCTGGAGCGCCGCGGCGGCGGCGGCATCGCGCCCGGCGCCTTCGCGCGGGACGACGAACGCGGCGACGATCTGGCCGCGCTCGGGATCGGGCACCCCGACGACGCCGCACTCGGCGACGTCGGCATGCCCGAGCAGCGCCGCCTCCACCTCTGGCCCGGCGATGTTGTACCCGGCCGAGACGATGAGGTCGTCGGCGCGGCTGACGTACCAGAAGTATCCGTCGCCGTCGCGGCGGTAGAGGTCGCCGGTCAGGTTCCATCCGTCGCGGACGTATTCCGCCTGCCGCTCCGGGTCGGCGAGGTACGCGCACCCCGTGGGGCCGCGGACGGCGAGGCGGCCGACCTCGTCCGGCGCCGCGTCGCCGCCGTCGGGCGCGATGACCTTCGCTTCGTAGCCGGGCACGGCGCGGCCCGTGGCACCGGGACGGATGTCGCCGGGCCGGCCCGAGACGAAGATGTGCAGCATCTCGGTCGAGCCGATGCCGTCAACGATCTCGAGGCCGGTGGCGGCGCGCCAGGCCTCGAACACGGGCCGCGGCAGCGCCTCGCCGGCGGAGACGCACCGTCTGAGGCTCGACACGTCGCGCCCGCCGAGCAGGTCGGTCATGGCATGGAACGCGGTCGGAGCGGCGTAGAGGACGGTGCAGCGGTGGCGCTCGATCGCATCCAGGACCGCGGCCGGAGACGGCCGGTCGATCAGCGCCACGGCGGCGCCGACGCGGAAGGGAAAGCACACGAAGGCGCCGAGCCCGAAGGCGAAGGCGACCGGCGGCGAGCCGGTGACCAGGTCGTCGCGCCCGCCGCCGAGCACATGCGGCGGAAAACAGTCGCAAATCGCGAGGAGGTCGCCGTGGCCGTGGACGCACCCCTTCGGCCGGCCCGTCGTGCCCGAGGTGAAGGCGACGATCGCCGGGTCGGAGGCGGCGGTGTCGGCGACCGGAAAACCGGGCGGCTTCGCCGCCGCCGCCCGGTCCAGTTCGGCAGCCCCGCCGCCGGCCGCCGTGAAGAGCGCGACGCGGACCGGCTCGTCTGCGTCGCTACAGGCGGCGCGCAGTTCGCCGGCGAGCGATTCGTCGCAGAGCGCATGGCGGATTCGCGCCTTGGCGAGAACCGCCGCGAGCTCGCGCGCGCGCAGCAGCGGCATGGTGGCGACGCAGATGCCGCCCGCCTTGAGGACCGCGAACCAGCAGGCGACGAGCATCGGCGTGTTGGGCGCGCGCAGCAGCACGCGGTTTCCGGGCACGAGGCCCATGTCCTCGACGAGGACCGCGGCGATGCGGTCGGACAGCGAGTCGATCTCGCCGTACGTCCACGACCGGCCGGCGAACAGAACGGCCGTGCGGCCGCCGCCGCCCTCGGCGACGCGGTCGGAGAGCAGGGCGCGCGCCGCGTTCAGACGCTCAGGTCTGGGCGCGCCCGGCGGCGCGAGGCGCACCGCGCGCGCCGCCGGGCGCGGCAGGTTGTCGCGGACGAAGGGGTCCGCGTGGCCGCTCGCGTCGCCGGCGACTCCTGGGGTCACGGCCCTGCGGTCATTCGGCCCGGCGCTTGATGAGCGTCAGGCGGTTGCGGTCGCCGTCGCGCCGGTAGCGGACCTCGTCCATCATCCTCATCACCAGATAGACGCCGAGACCGCCCACCGGCCGGTCTTCCACAGACGAGTCGAGGTCGGGCGCCGGCGTTTCGATCAGCGGGTCGAACGGCCGGCCGTCGTCGACGATATCGAGAACGATCTTCTCGGCGTCGGAGGCGATCTCCACCGCCGCGGTGTGCAGCCGGCCCTCGGGACGGCCGTGGTTGACGACGTTGATCCCGACTTCCTCGAGCGCGAGCCTGATGCGGTACTCGATGGCGGGCGGCCAACCCTCGGCGCGCGCCAGCTCCTCCATCGCCTCGATGACGCTGCGGAGCCCGTCGAGGCTCGTCTCCATGTCGAGAGATACCTTCGCGGCCATCGTTCCACCGACTCGTCGCCGTTCGCCGCCGAAACCCGGAAGCGCACGCAGGGTGGGAGATTTGGCCGGCCCGGTCAACGCCCCGCGCGACGGTCGGGCGGCTTCGCCGAACGCCGGGGCGCGGCGCAAACCCGTTGAACGCGCGCCGCGCCGGGCCTACGTTCGCCCCTTCGGCGAACCGGCGGCAGGGAGAGGGAGCGCATGGGAGCGAAGGTCGGACGCGGCGCCGTGGTGGCGCTTGCCGTCGCCGCGGTTCTGGCGCCGCCGGCGGCGGCGGGCGGTTCTTTCCAGCTGTGCTACGAGCGGCTGAAGCAACTTGCGGCCCTTTACGAGGCGCAGGGCAGCCCGAGCGCCGCCGTCGTCGAGCCGGAGGATGCGCCGGACGACCGGCGCTACGTGCTGGAGTTGCGGATCGGCCCGCGCACGCACCGGTTCCGCTGCACGAGCCGCGGCCAGATCGAGCGTCTGGACGACGAGTAGCGCACCGGGCGGCGGTTATCGCAGCGCACCACGGCCTTTCGCAATTGCACAGGCGGTGTATGGTGGCGCCCTCCTCACGCTTGCAACGGAAATCAGTCATGGCAGCAGATCCGATCGTCATCGCCGGTATGGCGCGCACGCCGATGGGCAGCTTCCAGGGAACGCTGGCCGCGGTGGACGCCCCCGCCCTCGGCGCCGCCGCGATCCGCGGCGCGCTCGCACGCGCCGGCGTCGACGGCGCGGCGGTGAGCGAGGTCATCATGGGCTGCGTGCTACAGGCCGGGCAGGGCCAGGCACCGGCGCGGCAGGCGGCGATCGGCGCCGGAATCCCGGACTCCGTGGGTGCGACGACGGTAAACAAGATGTGCGGCTCGGGCATGAAGGCGGCGATGCTGGGACACGACCTGATCGCCGCCGGGTCGGCCGACATCGTCGTCGCCGGCGGTCTGGAGAGCATGTCCAACGCGCCGTACCTGCTGCCCAAGGCGCGCGGCGGCATGCGCATGGGCCACGGCGCGGTCAAGGACCACATGTTTCTCGACGGCCTCGAGGACGCCTACGACCGCGGCAAGCTGATGGGCGTGTTCGCGGAGAACACGGCCGAGAGGTACCAGTTCACCCGCGAAGAGCAGGACGCCTTCGCCATCCGCTCGCTGGAGCGCGGCCGGCGGGCGAACGAGGACGGCAGCTTCGCCGGCGAAACGGTGCCGGTGACGGTGAAGACGCGAAAAGGGGAGACCACGGTGACGCGCGACGAGCAGCCGTTCTCGGCGGCGCCGGAAAAGATCCCCCACCTGCGCCCGGCGTTCCGCGAGAACGGGACGGTGACGGCGGCGAACTCGAGCTCCATCTCCGACGGCGCGAGCGCGCTGGTGCTGATGCGGCGCTCCGAGGCCGAACGCCGCGGCATCGCGCCGCTGGCGTCCATCGTCGCCCACGCCTGCCATGCCCAGGCGCCCGAATGGTTCACCACCGCCCCGGTGGGCGCCATCGCCAAGGCGCTGGCGAAGGCGGGGTGGCAGACCGACGAGGTGGACCTCTGGGAGATCAACGAGGCCTTCGCCGTGGTGACCATGGCCGCGATGAAGGAGCACGGCCTGCCCGCCGACAAGGTGAACGTCCACGGCGGCGCCTGCGCCATGGGTCACCCCATCGGCGCCTCCGGCGCCCGCATCGTCGCCACGCTGCTCGGCGCGATGGAGAAGCACGACGTGGACAAGGGGGTCGCCGCGCTGTGCATCGGCGGCGGCGAAGGCACCGCGCTGGCCGTGGAACGCGTGGCGTAGACACCGCGCCGGACGGGCGGATTTTCGTTGGAGCGGAACCCCGGCGTCCCTATAACCGCCGCCATGGAACGGTCGTTCGTGAAGATGCACGGGCTCGGCAACGACTTCGTGGTGTTCGACGCGCGCACCGCGCCGCTCGCGCTCTCGCCGGCCGCGGCGCGGGCGATCGCCGACCGGCGGACCGGCGTCGGCTGCGACCAGATCGTCGTTCTCGAAGCGTCGGAGACGGCGGACGCGTTCATGCGCATCCGCAACGCCGACGGCGGCGAGGTCGACGCCTGCGGCAACGGCGCGCGCTGCGCCGCCGCCCTGCTCATGGCCGAGAGC
Source organism: Alphaproteobacteria bacterium (assembly GCA_965243325.1). GTDB lineage: Bacteria > Pseudomonadota > Alphaproteobacteria > UBA7887 > UBA7887 > JANQOH01. The sequence continues at coordinate 221,701 of CBDEUQ010000003.1, forward strand.
GGCCGCGACCGGGCGCTGCTCGACACCGCCGCCGGCCCGCGGTCGGCGTGCGCCGACGCCTCGGGCGCGGTCTCGGTCGACATGGGCGCGCCCGGCCTCGACTGGCGCGAGATCCCCCTCGCCGAGGCGCGCGACACCCTGCACACGGGACTCGGCGCCGGGCCGCTCGCGGACGCCGCCGCGGTGAGCATGGGAAATCCGCACGCGGTGTTCTTCGTCGACGATGCCGAGGCCGTCGACCTTGAAACTCTGGGGCCGCGCCTCGAAACCGACCCGCTATTCCCCGAACGCGCCAACGTCGAGGCCGCCAGCCTCGTCGGCCCCGACGTCCTGCGAATGCGCGTGTGGGAGCGCGGGGTCGGCATCACGCGCGCCTGCGGCACCGGCGCCTGCGCCGTGGCGGTCGCCGCGCACCGGCGCGGACTGTGCGGCCGCCGCGTCACCGTGCGGCTCGACGGCGGCGCGCTGTCGGTCGCCTGGGAGGCCGACGGCCGCGTCCGCATGAGCGGTCCGGCAGCGGTAAGCTTCCACGGCCGGCTCGGCGCCGGCGCCGAACCGTTCGCGTGAGCGGTCCCGAGATCGTCACCTTCGGCTGCCGGCTCAACGCCCGGGAAGCCGAGGTCATGCGCCTCCACGCCGCTGGCCGCGACGATCTGGTGGTCATCAACACGTGCGCCGTCACCGCCGAGGCGGAGCGCCAGGCGCGCCAGGCGATCCGCCGCGCCCGGCGCGCCCGCCCCGACGCGCACATCGTCGTCACCGGCTGCGCGGCGCAGATCGATTCGGCGCGCTACGCCGCCATGCCGGAGGTCGACCGGGTGGTCGGCAACCGCGAGAAACTCAGGCCCGGCGCGTTCGCCGCACCGGCACCGAGGCGGGTCGAGGTCGGCGACATCATGGCGTCGCGCGAGGCGGCCGGCGGCCCGGTCGTCGGCGCGGCGGGGCGCGCCCGCGCCATCGTCGAGGTCCAGACCGGCTGCGACCACCGCTGCACGTTCTGCGTCATCCCCTTCGGACGCGGCAACAGCCGCAGCGTGCCGCTCGGCGCACTCGTCCGCCAGACGCGGGCGCTGGCGGCGCGGGGGGTCCGCGAAGTCGTCCTGAGCGGCGTCGACATCGCCTCGTACGGGGCCGACCTGCCGGCGCCGATCGGACTGGCGGCGATGGTCCGGCGCCTGCTGGCGGCGGTGCCGGAGCTGCCACGCCTGCGCCTGTCGTCGCTCGACCCGGCGGGGGCCGACGCGCGGCTGCTGCGCCTGTTCGCCGGCGAGCCGCGGCTGATGCCGCACGTCCACCTGAGCGTGCAGGCGGGCAGCGACATGGTGCTCAAGCGCATGAAGCGCCGCCACAGCCGCGGCGACGTGGTCGCCCTGTGCGCGGCGCTGCGGGCGGCGCGGCCGGACGTGGTGATCGGCGCCGACCTCATCGCCGGCTTTCCCACCGAGACCGAGGCGATGCACGCAGAGTCGCACGCGCTGGTGGACGAATGCGAGATCGCCTTCCCGCACGTCTTTCCGTATTCGGAGCGGCCGGGAACGCCGGCCGCGCGGATGCCGCCGGTGGCCAAGGCGGTGCGCAAGACGCGCGCGGCGGCGCTGCGCGCCATCGGCGCGACGGTCCGGGCGCGCATGCTCGCGCGGTCCGTCGGCGCCTCCGCCGCCGTGCTGATGGAGACCGAGAGCGAGGGGCGGACCGAACATTTCGTGCGCGCGCGGCTGTCGGCGCCGCGGACGCCCGGCCGCGTCGTCCGCGCCCGGCTCACCGGTCACGACGGCGAGCGCTGGTACGCGGAGGCGGCGTGAGCGCGGCTTCGGCGACGACCCCGGCGCCGGCCCGGCGCGGCTGGCTGCCGCGCCTCAAGGCCGGACTCGGCCGCTCGGCGCGGGCGCTGGGCGACGGGCTCGCCGCCATCTTCGCCGGACGCACTGTGGATGCGGCGACGCTGGAGGAGCTCGAGGACCTGCTCGTTACCGCCGATCTCGGCGCCGGCGCGGCGGCGCGGCTGGCGGGCGGCCTCGCGCGGCGGCGCCTGGACGGCGACGCCGACGCCGAGGCGGTGCGCCGCGCGCTCGCCGACGACATCGCCGCGATCCTCGGCCCTGTCGCCCGGCCGCTCGCGGTCGACCCGGCGCACCGGCCGCACGTCGTGCTCGTCGTCGGCGTCAACGGCACCGGCAAGACGACGACGGCGGGCAAGCTGGCGCGGCAATGGCGCGACGACGGCCTGAGCGTCATGCTCGCGGCGTGCGACACGTTCCGCGCGGCGGCGGTCGAGCAGCTCCAGATCTGGGGCGCGCGGACCGGCGCCGCCGTGGTGACGGGCAGGCCCGGCGCCGACCCCGCGGGGATCGCCTTCGACGCCTGGGGCCAGGCGCGCGACGAAGGGCGGGACGTGCTCCTCGTCGATACCGCGGGCCGCCTGCAGAACAAGGCCGACCTGATGGCGGAGCTGGCGAAGATCGTGCGCGTGCTCGGCAAGCGCGACGCCACCGCGCCGCACGACACGGTGCTGGTGCTCGACGCGACGACGGGCCAGAACGCGCACCGCCAGGTGGCGGTGTTCCGCGAGGTCACGGCGGTCAGCGGCCTGGTGGTCACCAAGCTGGACGGCACGGCGCGCGGCGGGGTCGTCGTCGCCCTCGCCGAATCGTTCGGGCTGCCGGTGCATGCGGTTGGCGTCGGCGAAGGTGCCGACGATCTGCGGCCGTTCGAGGCCCGCGCCTTCGCCGAGGCGCTGCTCGGGCTCGGCCGGGCGTAGCGGCGCCATGCGGCCATGGCTCAAGCTCGCGGCCGAGATCGGGCCGCTGGTCGTGTTCTTCGTCGTCAACGCGCGCGAGGGCATCATGGTCGCCACCGCCGCGTTCATGGCGGCGACCGCGGTGGCGGTGCCGCTGGGCTGGTGGATCGAGCGCCGGCTGCCGGTGATGCCGCTGGTTTCCGGGGTGTTCGTGCTCGGCTTCGGCGGCATTACGCTGCTGCTCGACGACGAGACCTTCATCAAGCTCAAGCCGACCGTCGTCAACCTGCTGTTCGCGGCGATCCTCGCGGGCGGGCACGTGCTGAAGCTGCGCCTGTTGCCGAAGCTCCTCGGCAGCGCGCTCATTCTCGCCGAGCGCGGATGGCAAGTGCTGACGCTGCGCTGGGCGGGGTTCTTCGTCGTCCTCGCGGTGCTGAACGAGATCGTCTGGCGAACGCAGACGACCGAGGTGTGGATTCAGTTCAAGCTGTTCGGAATCCTGCCGCTGACGCTTGCGTTCAGCATGGCGCAACTGCCGCTGATCCGGCGCCACCAGCTCGCCGACGACGCGCCGGAAGAGGGCGCGGCCTGAACGAAGACGCGCGCGCGAAGACCGACCGCGCGGCGGGAGGCGGCGCCGACCCGCGTCGTGTCAGCCGGCGCCCCAGACGTAGATGCAGAAGAACAGGAACAGCCAGACGACGTCGACGAAATGCCAGTACCACGCCGCCGCCTCGAAGCCGAAGTGGTGGTCGGGCTTGAAATGGTCCTTGTACGACCGGCCGAGACACACGATGAGGAAGATCGTGCCGATCAGCACGTGTGCGCCGTGGAAGCCCGTGGCCATGAAGAAGGTCGAGGGGTAGATGCCGTCGCCGAAGCCGAACGGCGCGTGCGAGTATTCGTACGCCTGCACCGCGGTGAACAGTGCGCCGAGCGCGACGGTGCACCACAGCCCGAGGATGAGATGCTTCTTGTTGCCCTCGCGCAGCGCGTGGTGCGCCCACGTCACGGTCGCGCCCGAGGTCAGCAGGATGACGGTGTTGAGCAGCGGCAGGTGCCACGGATCGAAGGTCTCGATCCCGACCGGCGGCCACTGGCCGCCGTTGGCCTCGACGCGGCCGAACTGGATCGCCTCGTCGGCGTAGATCGAGGCGTCGAAGAACGCCCAGAACCACACCACGAAGAACATCACCTCGGAGGCGATGAACAGCGCCATGCCGTAGCGCAGGCCGAGCTGGACGATGGACGTGTGGTGCCCCTCGAACGTCGCCTCGCGGATCACGTCGCGCCACCACACCACCATGGTCACGGCGACGAGGATCGCGCCGACGGCGGCGATCCACGGCCCGCCCGTGCCGTCGTGCATGTACACCACCGTGCCGAACGTGATCATGAGCGCCGCGAACGCTCCCAGCAGCGGCCACGGACTCGGGTCGACGAGATGGTACGGATGCTTGGCTTCGGCAGTGGACATGGCTTGCGCCCTCAGTTCAGGGGTGTCGTCCCGCTCCCGGCGTCGGCGACGACGTAGCGCGCGAGCGCGTCCTCGCCGGCGTCGAACATGGTGTAGGACAGGGTGATCGTGCGGATGTCGTGGGTATCGGGATCGTCGGCGATCGCCGGGTCGATGAAGAACGATACGGCGAAATCGGCGCTCTCTCCGGCGGCCAGGTACTGTTCCTCGAAGCAGAAGCACTCGACCTTGTTGAAGTACCGCCCGGCGGCGAGCGGCGTCACGTTGAAGGTGGCCGTGCCGACGTGCGCCTCGCCCTCGCTGGTCGCCCGGTAGAAGGCGAGCGCGGCGTCGCCGGCGCGTACGGCGATCTTGCGTTCGACCGGCTCGAACCGCCACGGCAGCGCCGGCTCGGTATCGGCGTTGAAGCGCACGGTCATCGCGCGGGCCGCGTCGCCGGCCGGTGCCCCCGGGGCCACTTCCGCCACGCGCGTCGTGCCGCCGTAGCCGGTGACCTGGCAGAACAGGCGGTACAGCGGCACCGAGGCGAAGGCGAGGCCGACCATGCCGCAGCACAGGATGCCCAGCGTGAAGGCAAGCCGGCGGTGCCGCCTCTCCGCCCGCGTCGTGCTCATGCGCCCGCCGCCCCGCCCAGCTTGGCGAGCGTGACCAGGAAGAACAGCACCACCAGGGCGCCGAGACTCGCGGCCAGCGCGATGTTCTTGAGCCTCTGGCGGCGATGGAGCGGATGCGGCGGCATCGCTCAGGCGGCCCGCGCAAACGCGGCGCCGTCCACCGCGAGCAACAGGAAGATCAGGAAAAGGTAGGCGATCGAGTAACCGAACAGCCGCCGCGCGTCGCCGTCGTCGTCGCTCCGCCACAGCACCGCCGCGCGATGGACGAAGCCCGCGCCGAGGACGCCGGCGCCGACGGCGTAGAGCCAGCCCGCCGGTCCGAGCCACGCCGGCACCAGCGCGAGCGGCGCAAGGACGAGGCTGTAGATCAGAATCTGCCGCCGGGTCTCGCGGCGGCCGGCGACGACGGGCAGCATCGGCACGCCGGCGCGGGCGTACTCGCCGGCGCGGACGAGCGAAAGCGCCCAGAAGTGCGGCGGCGTCCAGACGAAGACGATGGCGAACAGGATCCACGGCAGGAGCGCGGTGTCGCCGCCGACGGCGGCCCAGCCGATCACCGGCGGCAGGGCGCCGGCGGCGCCGCCGATGACGATGTTCTGCGGCGTCCGGCGCTTCAGCCCGAGCGTGTAGACGAAGACGTAGAAGCCGATGGTGAGCGCGAGCAGCGCCGCCGCGGGCCAGTTGACCGCGAGCGCCATCGTCGCCACGGCGCCGACGGCGAGGGTGACTCCGAAGCCGAGCGCGGCGTCGGGCGCCACCCGCCCGGCGGGAATCGGGCGCTCCTTCGTTCGTTCCATCAGCGCGTCGATGTCGCGGTCGCACCACATGTTGATCGCGCCGGCGGCGCCGGCGCCGACGGCGATGCAGAGCAGCGCCGTGAAGGCGATCGTCGGATGCAGCGCGCCGGCGCCGGGCGCGAGCACCATGCCGATGAGCCCGGTGAAGCAGACCAGCGACATGACGCGCGGCTTGAGCAGCGCCAGATAGTCCGCCGGTCCGGCGTCGGCCCCCAGTCCGGCGCCGATGCTGCGCGCTTGCGACACGCGTCCGCTCCCGCCGCTAGCGGATCTGCGGCAGTTCCTCGTAGGTATGGAACGGCGGCGGCGACGCGCACTGCCATTCGAGCGTGGTCGCGCCCTCGCCCCACGGGTTGTCCGCGCACTTCGCGCCGGCGGTGAAGGTGCGGAACATGATGTACAGGAACAGGAGCGCCGAGATGCCCGACAGGTAGGCGCCCCACGACGACACCATGTTCCAGCCGGCGAACGCGTCCGGATAGTCGACGTAGCGCCTGGGCATTCCGGCGAGGCCGGAGAAGTGCATCGGGAAGAACGTCAGGTTGACGCCGATGAACAGGGTCCAGAACTGAATCTTGCCCAGGAATTCGTTGTACTGGCGGCCCGTCATCTTGCCGATCCAGTAGTAGATCCCGGCGAAGATCGAGAACAGGGCGCCCATCGACATGGTGTAGTGGAAATGCCCGACGACGTAGTAGGTGTCGTGCAGCGCGATGTCGATGCCGGCGTTGGCGAGCACCACGCCCGTCACCCCGCCGATGACGAACAGGAAGATCATCCCGAGCGCGAACAGCATCGGCGTCTCGAAGGTGATCGAGCCGCCCCACATGGTGGCGATCCAGCTGAAGATCTTCACCCCCGTCGGCACCGCGATGACCATCGTCGCGGCCATGAAGTAGGCGCGCGTGTCGACGTCCATGCCGGCGGTGTACATGTGGTGCGCCCAGACGATGAAGCCGATGAAGCCGATCGCGACCATCGCGTAGGCCATGCCGAGATAGCCGAAGACGGGCTTCCGCGAGAAGGTGGCGACGACCTGGCTGACGATGCCGAAGCCCGGCAGGATGAGGATGTAGACCTCGGGGTGGCCGAAGAACCAGAACAGGTGCTGGAACAGGATCGGGTCCCCTCCCCCCTCGGCGGCGAAGAAGGCGGTGCCGAAGTTGCGGTCGGTCAGCAGCATGGTGATGGCGCCGGCGAGCACGGGCAATGCCAGCAGCAGCAGGAAGACGGTGACCAGGATCGACCAGACGAACAGCGGCATCTTGTGCAGCGTCATGCCCGGCGCGCGCATGTTGAAGATGGTGGTGATGAAGTTGATGGCGCCGAGAATCGACGACGCGCCGGCGAGATGCAGCGAGAAGATCGCCATGTCCACCGACGGGCCGCTGTGGAAGTCGCCGCTCGACAGCGGCGGGTAGATGGTCCACCCGGTGCCGGCGCCGAGGCCGTATCCGCCGTCGACGAACGCCGAGCCCACGAGCAGTATGAACGCCGGCACGATGAGCCAGAAGCTGATGTTGTTCATGCGCGGGAACGCCATGTCCGGCGCGCCGATCATGATCGGCACGAACCAGTTGCCGAACCCGCCGATCAATGCCGGCATGATGAGGAAGAACACCATGATCAGCCCGTGCGCGGTGACGAACACGTTGAACTGGTGCGGATCGTCGGCGAAGTACTGCATCCCCGGCGCCGCGAGCTCGAGGCGCATCATGATGGAGAACAGCAGCCCGACCAGCCCCGCGATGGCCGCGAAGATGAGGTAGAGCGTGCCGATGTCCTTGTGGTTCGTCGAGAACAACCAGCGCCTGAGCCCGGTCGGTTCGTGGTGGGCGTGGCCGCCCGCGGCGTCGCTGTAAGCCATGGCCGTTACCTGTCCGTTCAGCCCGCGTCGCGCGACGCCGCGTCGGCGACGTACCACGCGCGCCATTCCTCGTATTCCTCCTGCGGCACCACCTTCACCTCGATCGGCATGAAGGCGTGGTTGGTGCCGCACAGCTCCGAGCATTGCCCGTAGAAGGTCCCGGTCTGGTCGGCGATGAACCAGATCTCGTTCAGGCGCCCGGGCACCGCGTCGATCTTGACGCCGAACGCCGGCACCGCCCAGGCATGGATCACGTCGTCGGACGTGACCTGCACCTTGATCACCTTGCCGACCGGCACCACCACCGGCTCGTCGGTCGTGAGCAGGCGCGGCTGCCCCTCCTCCAGGTCCTCCTCGTCGACCATCATCGACACGAGCTCGATGCCGTCGTCGACGTACTCGTAGTACCAGTACCAGCTCGCGCCCGTGGCCTTGATGGTGATGTCGGGCTCGGGGTGCGTTTCCGCGTAGTAGAGCAGGCGGAAGCTGGGAATGGCGATGGCGACGAGGATGACGACGGGGATGACCGTCCACAGGACCTCGATGGTCGTGTTGTGCGTGGTCTTGCTCGGCGTCGGATTCCGGGACCTGCGGAAGCGGATCATGGCGTAGCCCATCAGCCCGGTGACGAACAGCGCGATGAGCACGATCAGGACCAGCAGCACGTCGTGAAGATAGACGATCTCCGCCATCACCGTGCTCGCGGGCTTCGGAAAGTCGATCTGCCACGGTGCCGGCGGGCCGCCGGCGTCCTGCGCCCGGGCGGCGGCCGGGGCCGCGAACGCGGCGATTGCCGCGGCGCACCGCGTGAGCCTGTCGATCGCCGTCATGCCGATTCCCACTCCCTTGCCGAGGCCGGCCGCCGGGGCGCGGTTCGCACGGATTCCCCCGCCTCCCCGCTCTTGGCCGGAGCGCGCGCATATAACCGCGCCGACCGCCGGAAATCAAGGCCGGCCTGCGGGCGCGCGGAGGGCGGTTGGAGGCGGCGCGCCGGCGCACTACATTGGCGTCGTACCCCGTCTCGGGGCGACCGGCGGAGGGCGAGCGATGGCCGATCAGGCACGTCTGGACGAGTTGTTCTTCACGCGCACGGGCATGGACCCCGAACGGGTCGATTCCCTGGTCGGCGACGCGCTCGACGGCGCCGACGACGGCGAGCTGTATCTCGAATACCGGCAGTCGGAATCGTTCACCTTCGACGACGGCAAGCTGAAGGCGGCGAGCTTCGACACCGCGCAGGGGTTCGGACTGCGCGCCGTCTCGGGCGAGGCGACCGGCTACGGCCACGCCTCCGAGATCAGCGAGGACGCGATCCGGCGCGCCGGCGAGACGGTGAAGGCGGTGCGCACGGGGCAAAGCGGCCGCGCCGACGTGGCGCCGGCCGCCACCAACCAGCGGTTCTACGCGCCGGACAACCCGCTCGACGCCGTGGCGTTCGCGGACAAGGTGGCCCTGCTGCAGGATATCGACGCCTACGCCAGGGCGGCGGACCCGCGCGTGCGGCAGGTCATGGCCTCGCTCACGGGGAGCTGGCAGGCGGTGTCGATCCGCCGCGCCGACGGCGCGCGGATCGGTGACATCCGGCCGCTGCTGCGGCTCAACGTCTCGGTCGTCGCCGAATCGGGCGGCGTCCGCGAGACCGGCGCCTACGGCTCCGGCGGCCGCCACGCCTACGACGTGCTGATGGCGCCGGAGACCTGGCGCGGCCACGTCGACGAGGCGTTGCGCCAGGCGCTCGTGCTGCTCGAGGCGAAGCCCGCGCCGGCCGGCGAAATGCCCGTGGTGCTCGGCCCCGGGTGGCCCGGCATCCTGCTGCACGAGGCCATCGGCCACGGCCTCGAGGGCGACTTCAACCGCAAGAAGACGAGCGTCTTCGCCGGCCTGATGGGCGAGCGCGTCGGCGCTCCCGGGGTGACGGTGGTGGACGACGGCACGCTTTCGGAGCGCCGCGGCTCGCTCACCGTCGACGACGAGGGCACGCCGACACAGAGCACGACGCTGATCGAGGACGGCGTGCTCGTCGGCTACATGCAGGATCGGCTGAACGCGCGTCTGATGGGAACGCAGTCCACCGGCAACGGGCGGCGTCAGAGCTTCGCCCACCAGCCCATGCCGCGGATGCGCAACACGGTCATGCAGGCCGGCGACGCCGACCCGGCGGACATCCTCCGCGGCGTGCCCAGCGGGCTCTACGCCGTCAACTTCGGCGGCGGCCAAGTCGACATCACGTCGGGCAAGTTCGTGTTCTCGGCCTCCGAGGCCTACCGCATCGAGGACGGCAAGGTCGGAGCGCCGGTCAAGGGGGCGACGCTGATCGGCACCGGGCACGAGGTGCTGAAGAACGTCCGCGCCATCGGCCACGATCTCGGGCTCGACCCGGGAATCGGCACCTGCGGCAAGAACGGCCAGGGCGTTCCCGTCGGCGTCGGCCAGCCGACGGTGCTCGTCGACGGCCTCACCGTGGGCGGCACCGAGGCGGCGTGACGGCCGCCGGACGCTGCGTCAGAACGCCTCTTCGTAGATCGCCAGCGCGTCGTCGTAGGTGACCTCGCGCGGATTGTTGACGAGCAGCCGCTGCTGCTTCATCGCTTCCTCGGCGAGCATCGGCAGGTGGTTGTGGCTGATGCCCACCTGGCGCAGGCGGTTCTCGATCCCGAGATCGTTGATGAGCTCCTCGAACCCTTCGATCAGGCGGTCGGCCGGGTTCGCTTCGGCGGCCGTCAGGGTGGGCATGGCGAGCGGCGCGACCTCGGCGTAGAGGGGGCCGGCCGCCGGCACGTTGAAACGCATGACGTGCGGCAGCACCAGCGCGTTCGACAGGCCGTGCGCGACGTGGAAATGTCCGCCCACCGGGTAGGCGAGCGCGTGCACCGCGGCGCACGGAGCGTTGGCGAACGCCATGCCCGCCAGCATCGACCCCAGCAGCATGTCGGCGCGCGCTTCGCCGTCCGCGCCGTCTTCGCAGGCGCGGCGGATGCTGCCGCCGAGAAGCGACAGGGCGCGGCGCGCCAGCACGTCCGACACCGGGTTCTTCCTGTGCTTCGTCGTGTACGCCTCGAGCGCGTGCACCATGGCGTCGATGCCCGTCGCCGCGGTGACGTGCCGCGGCAGGCCGAAGGTGAGCTCGGCATCGAGAATCGCGTAGTCGGCGTAGAGGATCGGTGACACCACCCCCATCTTCGTGGTCGCGCCGGTGGTGACGATGGCGATCGGAGTCATTTCCGATCCCGTCCCCGCGGTGGTCGGGATCTGGATCAGCGGCAGGCGGCCGCCGCGCGCGTTGCCGACTCCGTAGGCTTCGCCCAGCGGCTGGTCGGAACGGGCAAGGAATGCGGCCAGCTTGGCCACGTCCATGGAGCTGCCGCCGCCGAACCCGACCACCCCGTCGACGCCCGCCTCGCGCGCCAGTGCCGCCGCCGCCAGCACCGTCGCCTCGCGCGGATCCGCCTCCACGTCGGTGAAGGCGACCGCGTCGACGCCGGCGTCGGCGAGGCTCCCCTCGGCCGCGGCCGCGAGGCCGAGCGCGGCGATGCCCGGGTCGGTCACCAGCATGATGCGGCCGATGCCGAGCCCGCGCGCCACCTCGCCGAGGCGCGCCGAGGCGCCGAGCTCGGACAGAAAGGACCGGACCGTGTGAAACTCGAAACCCGTCATTCGCCATCCTCCGCCGCCGGCGCGTCCGGCACCCACTTCAGAATATGCCGGCCGACCGCCACTGTCTCGCCGCGCTGATTGGCGACGGTGACGTCCGCCAAGCTGCGCCGCCGCGCCGCGTCCACCTCGGCGACCCGGTAGACAACCTCCACCGTGTCGCCGACGAAGACCGGGCCGGTGAAGCGCACCCGGTCGTAGCCCAGCGACACCGCGGTCTCGCTGCCGTGCCGGCTGCCCGATTTCTCGATCATCATCGTCGACGTCGTCGACATGAAGCCGACGAGCAGCGCGCCATGGGCGACGCGACGGCCGTACGACGAGCGCTTCATGTACTCCTCGTCGACGTGATTGACCGAGAAATCGCCCGTGATTCCCGCGAACATGTAGATGTCCGTTTCGCCGACGGTCTTGGAAAACCGCACTTCGTCGCCGACGGCGACGTGAAACGCGCTCATCCCCCCTCTCCCTTCGCACCGTCGCGCACGACGCCGGCGGCGATCAGCGCCTCGACTTCGCCCTCGTCGTAGCCGGCTTCGGCGAGGATGGCGGCGGACTGCGCGCCGATCGGCTGCGGCGCGAGCCGCACGCCGGGCCGCGCGCCGTCGTAGCGCACCGGGTGCGCAAGCAGGGTGAGCGGCGCGCCGCCGTCGGTCTCGGCGCCGACGAACGATCCGTTGTGCCGCACCTGTGGATCCGCCATCACCGCCTCGTAGTCGTTCACCGGCGCGAACCACAGGCGCTCGCGCTGCAGGCGCGCGGCCAGCGCGTCGGTGTCGAGACCGGCGACCGCGGCCTGGATCTCCGCCGCGATCTCGCCGTTCCGGGCGAAGCTCTCCGCCTGGCTCACTGCCGCGAGCTGGGGCAGGTCGAGCGCCCGCGCCAGCGCGTCCATCGGCCCGAGCGAGATCGCCATGTGACCGTCGGCGGTCCGGTAGACGCCGTACGGAGCGGGAAAGTACCAGCCCGCGATCGGCGCCGGCGGACGCGTCTCAAGCGGCGGCCCGTTGGCGAAGCAGACGAGCGATTCCATTTGCAGGTCGAGCGCCGCCGACAGCAGATCGATGTCGACGCGGCACCCCTCGCCCGTGCGCTCGCGCCGGAACAGGGCGGCGACGATCGCCATCGCGAGGAGCGCGGCGCCGTGATGGTCGGCGGCGGACACGCCGACCGGCACCGGCGCGCCGCCGCGCGCGCCGGTGATGTGCGCGAGGCCCGACAGCGCCTGAATCACCAGATCCTGGCCCGGGCGGTCGCGGTAGGGACCGTCGGGGCCGAAGCCCGACGCCGCGGCGTAGACGATGTCCGGCTTGATCGCGCGCGCGGCGTCATAGCCGAAGCCGAGCTTGTCGGCGACGCCCGGCCGGAAGTTCTCGCACAGCACGTCGGCACGGGCGATGAGCCGGCAGAGGACCGCCGCCGACTCGGGCGCCTTGAGGTCGATCGCCAGCGACCGCTTGTTGCGGTTGGCGCACACCTGCAGCATCGTCTCGCCGTCGACGCGGCGGTCGGCGCCGCCCCACTTGCGCTGGAATGCGCCGTCCACCGGCTCGACCGCGATCACGTCGGCGCCGAGGTCGCCGAGCGCCTGCATCGCCATCGGCCCGAGCAGGAAGTGGTTGAAGCTGAGGACGCGGACGCCGTCGAGCATGGGCATGGTCCGCTCCGCCGTCAGACCGGGTCGCCGCGGTAGAGCATGGCCACCGCCGTGCCGTCCGCGTCCCCGTGTCCGCGCTGCGCCATCAGGCGGTTGAGTTCCACAGCCGTCGCGGTCATCGGCATGGCCGACGCCGTCTCGCGCGCGAGATCGGCGACCGTATCGAGATCCTTGAGCATGGTCCGTATGTGGGACTCGACGAAGAAGTCGCGGGCCGCCATCTTCGGAAAGAACTGTTGCAGCAGCAGCGAATCCGCCCGGCCGCCGGCGAGAGCGTCGGGAACGCGCGCGGTGTCGATTCCGGCGCGCAGCGCGAGTCCGGCCGCCTCCGCGAGCACGGCGATGCCGCAACCGACGATCGTCTGGTTGATCAGCTTCGTCGTCTGTCCGGCGCCCACCGGCCCCATGTGCGTGAAACGCTGCGCCAGATGCGAGACCACCGGCCGGACCCGTTCCACGTCCGCCGCGGCGCCTCCCGCCATGACCGTCAGCCGCCCGCTCTCGGAACCGGCGACGCCGCCGGAGACCGGTGCGTCGACCCAGCCCATGCCGCAATCGGCATGCAACCGGGGCGCCATCGCGCGGCACGCGTCGGGCCGGATCGACGACATGTCGACGAGCAGCTTGTCGGCCGCGCCGCCCTCTGCGATGCCGCCGCCGCCGAAGACCACGGACTCGACCGCCGCCGTGTCCGAAAGGCAGGTGAAGACGATGTCCGAGGCACGGGCCACGTCGGCGGCGCTCGCCGCCTCTGCCGCGCCGCGCGCCGCGAGAGGCGCGAGCTTGGCCGGCGTCCGCCCCCAGATCGAGAGCGGATACCCGGCGTCGAGCAGCCGCGCCGCCATCGGCGCGCCCATCAGGCCGAGGCCGACGTAGCCGAGACGCGGCCGAGCCGCCGCCGCGTCAGCCATCGGCCTTCGCCCTCATGGCGCGCGCCGTGGGCAGGAAGTCGTAGCCGACGTGGGTTTCGCAGGCGAACGTGCCGTAGGCGCCCGATTCGAGCGCGCCGTTGATCGCGCGCAGCTTGTCCGGCGGCGCGGCAAGGGTGACGACGTGGCCGAAGCTCATGAGCTGGACCCAGCTCTTCACCTCGACGCCCGCCGGCGGGAAGTCCCGGAAGAAGCCGTTCCCGGTCAGCGCCGCGATCATCTCCTTGAGCGTCAGCCGCTGCGTGTCCTTGAGAAAGATCGTCAGCATCACCCGGGTGTCCGAGTCGCCGTTCGCCATGCGCCGCTCCCCTGTCCGCCGACTGCGCCGTGCGGCAAAGTATCGGCGGCGCGGCCCCGGGATCAACCGCCGTCGGCGGGCAGGGCCCCGCCCGGCGAGGCGCGCGCCGGCCGACCTTGGCCGCGGCGGGCGGGCGCGTCTATGGTGCGGTCGCTCTTCGCCCGTCCCGGAGTCCCCGCATGACCGTCCCCGCCGATACCGCCGGCCTCGCGGCGGCGCTCGCGCAAGCCGGCGCGCCGATCGCGCCGCAGGCGCTCGAGGACTTCCTGCGCGGCGTCGCGGCGGCCCCGCAAGGGCACGACCCGGATGCCTGGATGTCGCTGCTCGTGCCGGCGGCCGACAGCGGCCTGCGCAGCGCTCTGCGTCGCGCGCTCGCGGCCGTGCGGACGCCGCCGGCCGCCGTCGATTCGACGCCGCCGCTCGAGCGCCTGCGCCGCGAGCTCTCGCGCCGCGGCCTCGATGGATTCGTCGTGCCGCGCGCCGACGAGCACCAGGGCGAGTTCGTGCCGCGCCGGGCCGAGCGTCTCGCCTGGATCAGCGGCTTCACCGGCTCGGCCGGCACCGCGATCGTCCTCGCCGACCGGGCGGCGCTGTTCGTCGACGGCCGCTACACCCTGCAGGCGGCGCAGGAAGCCGCCGACGGGTTCGAGACGGTGCCGCTCGCCGAACGGCGCCCGGACGCGTGGATCGCGGCGACGCTCGGCGCGGGCGCCGTGCTCGGCTACGACCCCAGGCTGCACACGCGGGCGCAGCGGAAGGCGCTCGCCGACGCCTGCGGGCGCGCCGGCGGCACGCTCGCGGCGGTCGACGACAACCCGGTCGACGCGGTGTGGGACCGCCAGCCGCCGCCGCCGGTCGCGCCGGTGACGGCGCACGAGGAGCGTCACGCGGGCCGCGCCGCCGCCGACAAGCGCGCCGAACTCGCCGACGGCCTGGCGAAGGAGGGGCTCGCCGCGGCGGTCGTCACCCTGCCCGACTCGATCGCCTGGCTGCTCAATCTGCGCGGCGGCGACGTCGCCTACACGCCACTGCCGCTCTCGTTTGCCGTCGCGCACGCCGACGCCACCGTCGATCTGTTCGTCGATCGGCGCAAGCTCGCACCCGGCCTCGCCTCGCATCTCGGCAACGGCGTGCGCGTGCACGAACCCGCGCGCTTCGAGGCGGCGCTCGGGGCGCTGACGGGGCGCGTCGCCGCCGATCCGGACAGCGCGGCGGAGCATGTGTTCCGCGCGCTGGAGGCGGGAGCGGCGGAGATCGTCGAGCGCGCCTGCCCCTGCGTGCTGCCGAAAGCGGTCAAGAATGCGGTGGAGCTCGACGGCGCGCGCGCCGCGCACCGGCGCGACGGGGCGGCGCTGGTGCGGTTCCTGTGCTGGCTCGACGATGTGGCCGGCTCCGGCACGGTGACCGAGACGGCCGCCGCCGACTACCTCGAGGCGCGGCGGCGGGAGAACGAGAACTTTCGCGGCCTGAGCTTCCCGACCATCTCCGGCGCCGGCCCCAACGGCGCCATCGTCCACTACCGCGTCAGCGCGGAAAGCGACCGGGCGCTGGAACCCGGATCGCTCTATCTCGTGGACTCGGGTGCCCAGTACGCCGACGGCACGACCGACGTGACGCGCACGGTCGCCGTCGGCGCGCCGACGGCCGAGATGCGGGAGCGCTTCACCCGCGTGCTGAAAGGGCACATCGCGCTGGCCACGGCGCGCTACCCCGCCGGCACGACGGGGGCGCAGCTCGACACGCTGGCGCGTACCGCGCTGTGGCAAGCCGGTCTCGACTACGAGCACGGCACCGGCCACGGCGTCGGCAGCTATCTCGGCGTTCACGAGGGCCCGCACCGCATATCCAGGGCCGGCGCGAACGTCCCGCTGCAGCCGGGAATGATCGTTTCGAACGAGCCCGGATACTACAAGGCGGGCGCGTACGGGATTCGCATCGAGAACCTCGTCGCCGTCGTCCCGCTCGGGTGCCCGCCGGGCGGCGAGCGAACGCTCCTCGGCTTCGAGACGCTGACTCTCGCGCCTGTCGACCGCCGCCTCGTCGACCTGTCGCTGCTTTCGGCAGACGAGCGCGCGTGGCTCGACGCCTACCACGCACGCGTCGCCGCGTCGCTCGCGCCCGCGCTGGAGCCCGCGGTCGCGTCGTGGCTTCGCGCCGCCTGCGCTCCGATCGCCGCGCCGTAGCTATTCGACGGCGCCGGCCGATTCGCCGAGCGCGGCGAGGAAGTGGCGGATGCGCGCCGCGTTGATGCCGACGTCCGAGCGGCCGACGCGGCTCTTGCTGCGCATGTCCACGAGCGACCCTTCGGCGCGCGGCGAAACGCGGATGACGATGTCGTCCTTGAAGCCGTAGAAGCGGCTGGTGGCGACGGCTTCGATCCGCAGCGCGTCGCGGTCGGCGTCGACGATGTCCCATTCCTCCAGGTCGGCAAGCGACAGCGCCTTGTCGAACGCCTCGGCCGGCGCGGAGGCGACGCGCAGCGGCACGATGTCGGGGTAGCCGACGCGCTGCTGCAGGGCCACCTCCGCCCCCGGATGCTCGGGCGGATTTCTCGCACCCTCCGCCGTGCGCCGTTCGAGCAGCGCGGAGAACGCCGGCGGGTCGTCGAGATCGGTCGATATGTCGTGGATGAACGGACTGGTCCGCACGGTGTCGTACTGCACGCCGACGATCGCCGCCGCGGCGCCGCCGGCCAGGACGCCGAGCAGCGAGAAGACAAGTCCGCGCCGGGTGCCGCCGGGAAGCGAGGCGCCGACCCCCACCAGCCCGATGACGAACGCGGCGGCGCCGGCAAGCGCGGCGTACTGGGTGATCGTCAGCAGCGCGAAGCCGTAATCCCAGTAGCCCTCGCGATATCCGTACGCGGCGGAGGCCAGTGCCGCGAGCGCCACGATGCCCGCGAGGAAGGCGAGCATGCCGAGCACGGTCAGTCGCGTGCCGCCGGGAACGCCGCGATTGTTCATGATGCGCCCCTTCGAAACCGTCGGCGACCATTGTCCGGCGGTGCCGTCAACCGGTCAAGCGGCGCCACTCGTCCTCGCTCAGCACGACGACGCCGAGCCCGCGCGCCTTCGCGAGCTTCCCGCCGGCGTCGGCGCCGGCGACGACGTAGTCGGTCTTCGCCGACACCGATCCGGCGACCTTCGCGCCGGCGGCCAGCGCGGTGGCCTTGGCCTCGGCGCGGCCCATCGTCTCGAGCTTGCCGGTGAACACAACGGTCTTGCCCGACAGCGGCGAATCCTCGTTGGCGGCGGCGGCGTCCTCCACCGTCACCTCCGCCGCGAGCGCGGCGACGGCATCCCGATTGCGCGGTTCGGCGAAGAACCCGACGATGTCGGCGGCGACCCTGGGGCCGATGCCGTCCACGGCGACGAGAGCCCGGTAGGCTTCGCTCTCGGGGTCGCGCGCTTCGTCGGCAGCGGCCAGGAGGCTGTCGAGCGAGCCGTACGTCTGCGCCAGCAGACGCGCGTTGGACTGGCCGACCTGCCGGATTCCGAGGGCGTAGACGAAGCGTTCGAGCGCGATGCGCCGGCGGCCGGCGATCGCCGCCAGCAGGTTGCGCACCGAGGTTTCGCCCCAGCCGTCGCGCGCCGCGAGCGCCTCCGCGTGGGCGTTGAGGCGGAACAGGTCGGCTGGCTCGCGAACCAGCGAATCGCGCCAGAACGCCTCGATCTGGCGGCTGCCGAGGCCCTCGATGTCGAACGCGTCGCGGGCGACGAAGTGGCGCAGCCGCTCGACCGCCTGGGCATCGCAGACGAGGCCGCCGGTGCAGCGGCGCACCGCGCCACCGGCCTCGCGGACGGCGCTCGACCCGCACACCGGGCAGGCGTCGGGGAACGCGAAGGGGGCCGCGTCGTCCGGCCTCTTGCCGAGGTCGACCGCGATGATCTGGGGGATGACGTCGCCGGCCCGCCGCACCGTCACCGTGTCGCCCACGCGCACGTCCTTGCGGGCGATCTCGTCCTCGTTGTGCAGCGTCGCGCGCGATACCACGACGCCGCCGACGGTGACCGGATGGAGGGTCGCCACCGGCGTCAGCGCGCCGGTGCGGCCGACCTGGACGTCGATCGCCGCGAGCCGCGTCGTCGCCGTCTCGGCCGCGAACTTGTGCGCCACCGCCCAGCGCGGACTGCGGCTCGCGGCGCCGAGGCGCGCCTGCCAGTCGAGCCGGTCGACCTTGTAGACGACGCCGTCGAGGTCGAAGTCGAACCCGGCCCGGCGCGTCTCCATGCCGGCGTGGTAGGCGACGGCCTCGTCGACGCCGGCGCACCGCGCCGCCGGCTCGTTGAGCGCGAACCCCAGCCCGGCGAGGCGCGCCCGGGCCTCCCACGCGGTCGCGCCGAGGCCGGCCGACGCCTCACCCCAGGCGTAGGCGAAAAAGCGCAGGCGCCGCGCCTCCGTCACGCTCGCATCGAGCTGCCGCAGGCTTCCGGCGGCGGCGTTGCGCGGGTTGGCGTACAGCGGCTCTCCGGCCTCCGTGCGCGCGGCGTTGAGAGCCGCGAAGTCGCTCCTCGTCATGTAGACCTCGCCGCGCACTTCCAGAATCCGGGGCGGCTCCGCCGTCGCCAGCCGCGGCGGGATGTCGGCGACGGTGCGCACGTTGGCGGTCACGTCCTCGCCCTCGGTGCCGTCGCCGCGCGTCACCCCGGCGACCAGCGCGCCGTCTTCATACCGCAACGAGGCGGAGAGGCCGTCGATCTTCGGTTCGGCGACGAGCGCCACCGGGGCGTCGGCGGCAAGATCGAGGAAGCGGCGGACGCGGGCGGCGAACTCGCGCACGTCCGCCTCGTCGAACGCGTTGGCCAGCGACAGCATCGGCACCGCGTGGCGAATCCGGCGAAAGCCGCCGGCGGCCGGCGCGCCAACGCGCTCGGAGGGGCTGTCGGCGCGTTTGAGCGCCGGGAAGCGGGCTTCGATCGCCGCATTCCGCTTGTGCAGCGCGTCGTAGGCGGCATCGTCGATCTCGGGCGCGGCCTCGGTGTGATAGAGCGTGTCGTGACGGGCGATCTCCCCCGCCAGCCGCGCGAGCTCCGCCGCCGCCGTGTCGGCGTCGAGTTCGGCGACCGGCTTGTCGGCAGGAGCGCGGCTCATGTCGGGGCCAGCAGCCGGTCGGCCGCGGCGCGCGCCTCGTCCGTGGTTTCGGCGCCGGACAGCATGCGGGCGATTTCCTCGCGCCGCGCCGCCGGCGGCAACGGCTCGGCGAACGTCGCCGTGCGCCCGCCCGCGGTGCGCTTGGCGATGCGGTAGTGATGGGCGGCGAGGGCCGCCACCTGCGGGTGGTGGGTCACGACGAGGACCTGGGCGCTCTCGGCGAGCCGGGCGAGACGGGTGCCGACCGCGTGGGCCACGGCGCCGCCGACGCCGGCGTCGATTTCGTCGAAGACCAGGCTCGGCGTCGCGTGTCTGCCGGCGAGCGCGGCGCAGAGCGCGAGCATGAAGCGCGACAGCTCGCCGCCCGAGGCCACCCGTTGCAGCGCGCCGGCGCGCGCCCCGAGGTTCGTCGCCACGCGGAAGCCGACACGCTCGGCGCCGCGGGCGCCCCGCGAACCGTCGTCGAGAGGCGCGAGGTCGACGGAGAAGCGCGCCTGCGAAAGCCGGAGGGCGGAGAGCTCGCGTTCGATCGTACGCGTCAGCGCCCGTGCCGCCCGGCGGCGTCCGGCGGTGAGACCGGCCGCGGCGCGGTCGTATCCGGCGCACGCCTCGCGCGCCGCGGCGCGCAACCGCTCGACGCCGTCCTCGCCGTCCCGGATCGCGGCGAGGCGCGCGGCCAGCGCCTCGGCGACATCGGGCAGGCGGTCCACGTCGACGCGGTGCTTGCGCGCCGCCGCACGCAGCGCGAACAGGCGCGCCTCGACGGCATCGACGCGGCCGCTGTCGACCTCGAGGCCCGCTGCCGCCGCATCGAGGGCGGCCTCCGCTTCGGCCGCTTCGATCGCCGCCCGTTCGAACGCCGCCGAGAGCTCGTCGAGACGCCCGGCGGCGCGCGGCGCCGCGTCGTGGACGGCGCGTGCAGCGGCGGCAAGCGCCGCCTGCGGCTCCGCGGCCAGCGCCGCGGCGGCGGCGGCGAGCGCCTCGGCAACGCGCGCGCCCGCCATCAGGCCGGCGCGTTCGTCGGCCAGCCGCGCCTCCTCGCCGGCGGCCGGGGCCAGTGCGGCGAGCTCGTCGTGCTGACTCTGCAGAATCTCCCGATCGGCGGCGGCGGTGGCCGCCGCGTCGGTCGCCTCGGTGAGAGCGGCGGCGGCGGCGCGGCGGCGGTCGTGCGCCTCGGCGACTCGCGCCGCCTCGCGCGTCAGGCCGCCGAAGTCGTCGAGCGCGGCGCGGTGGCGCGCCGGGTCGAGGAGCCCGAGACGATCGTGCTGCCCGTAGATCTCGAGGACGCGTCCGCCGAACGCCGCCAGCGCCGACACCGTCGCCGGCCGGTCGTTGATGAAGGCGCGGCCGCGCCCGTCGCCGCCGACGCTGCGCCGCACGATCGCCTCGCCGCCGCCGTCGTCGAAACCGCGTTCGGCAAGCCATTCCGCCGCCGGGCCGCCGGGCGCGAACGAGAACACCGCGTCCACCGTCGCCCGTTCGGCACCGGCGCGTATCATGTCGGCGCCGGCACGGCGGCCGAGCGCAAGGCCGAGGCCGTCAACGAGGATCGACTTGCCGGCGCCGGTCTCGCCGGTCAGCGCGCACAGGCCGGCGCCGAATGCGAGCTCGATCGATTCGACGACGACAAGATCGCGGATCGACAGGTGCCGCAGCATCGCGGCCTGCGCGTCAGAACAGCCGCGCGAGCCAGGAACTCTCGCTGAGGCGCGGTTCCAGCTCGCGCTCGCGCAGGAGCGCGAACGCGTCGCGGTACCAGAGGCTGCCGGGAAAGTTGTGGCCGAGCACGGCGGCGGTCGCCTGCGCCTCGGTAACCACGCCGAGCGCGAGATAGCACTCGGTGAGACGCAGCAGCGCTTCCGGGATGTGACTCGTCGTCTGGTATTCGTCGATTACGTTGCGAAACCGGTTGATCGCCGCGAGATAGAACTCGAGATCCTGGTAGGTGCGTCCCACCTCCATCTCCTTGCCCGCGAGATGATCGCGGACCAGGGATATCTTGAGCTCCACGTCGCGGGCGTACCGCGTGTCCGGGTAGCGCCGGCGCACCTCCTCGAAGGCGTCGTAGGCGAGCTCGGTCATCCGCTGGTCGCGCCCCACGTCGCTGATGCGCTCGTAGTAGCTGAGGCCCACGAGATAGTGGGCGTAGGGCGTGTCCGCGTGCCCCGGGTGCAGTTCGATGAAGCGTTCGGCCGCTGCCACGGCGGCGTCGTAGGCGTTGTCCTTGTAGCTCGCGTAGGCCGCCATCAGTTGCGCCTTCGTCGCCCACACCGAGTAGGGGTGCTGGCGTTCGACCTCCTGAAAGGCGAGGGAGGCGGCCTCGTAGGCGCCGTCGAGAAGCTCGTCCATCGCCTCGTTGTAGAGATCCTCGACCGATCGTTCGACGTAGGCCACTTCGTCGTCGCCGGAGCACGCGGCGACCAGAAGCGCCGCCGCCGCGACCGCCGGACGCAGGACCGTCGAACCGGGCAATCTGAGCATGAAACCGGAACCTCCGCCTCGCCAATGCCGCACTATACCACGGTCGCATACCACGGAGGCGGTTGCCTCGGCGAGGCCGCGGGGCTTGACAAGCGATTTTGCCGGACCGCCTAATGACAGCCGGCGGCACCTCGTCGCGGACGGCACTCCGCTGCGGCCGCCGTCGGTATACATCCCGTGGGAGGAATGTGATGAGTAGTCTCAAATCTCTGGCCATCGCAGGCGTTGTCGGTGCTGCCGTGGCCTTTGCCGGCGGCGCGGCCGTCGCCGAATGCACGGCCGACAATCTCGACGGCTGCATCGGCAAGCCGTGGGTCGACGGTGACGTCATGGAGACGCCGCTGGGGTCGAAGTGGTGGCCGCACCCGATGTGGGGCGAAGGCGACCAGGCCGGCTCGACCAACTGGTACAACCAGCCGGAAGTCGTGCTGCGCGCCATCGCCCAGATCAAGCAGGGCAAGACGATGAAGCTCGGCCACGAATACACCGGCGAGATGCCGCTGTTCGGCGCGCGCAAGTTCTCGCTGCGCATTCCGGGCACGCCCACCGGCGGCCCGTTCGGCCCCAACAAGATCATGTGGAACGACGAGTTCCTGTCCACCGAGATCGGCCAGGTGGGAACGCAGTTCGACGGTCTCGGCCACATCGGCGTCCAGGTCGGCGCTGACGGCGACAAGAACGAGATGCGCTGGTACAACGGCTTCACGGCGGCCGAGATGGGCAACCCCTACGGCCTCAACAAGCTCGGTACCGAGCATCTGCGGCCGATCGTCGCGCGCGGCATTCTCATCGACGTTGCCGGCTATCGCGGCGTCGACGCGATGTTGAAGGGCGAAGTGATCACGATGGACGACGTGATGGGCGCGCTCGCCAAGCAGGGCATGAGCCAGTACGACCCGATGCCCGGCGACGCGATCATCTTCCGCTCGGGCTGGGAGATGCACTGGAGCGATCCGCCGGCCTACAACGACGGCTGTCCCGGCATCGGCATGGAGGTCGCGCGCTGGGTCGCCGAGACCGTGCAGGCCGGCGTGACGGGCGGCGACACGTGGCCGGTTGACGCGGTGCCGAACCCGGATCCCGCGTGCGCGTTCTGCGTGCACCAGTACCTGCAGACGCGCCACGGCATCGTCAATCAGGAGAACATGAAGCTCGCTGAGGCGGCGGCTGCCGGCGTCTTCAACTTCGCGTACTTCTACAGCCCGGTGCCGGTGAAGGGCGCCACCGGCTCCATCGGCGCCCCGGTCGCCATCTACTAGTCCGACCGGACGCCGCGGCCGGGCTCGGACCGGCCGCCTACCGGACAAGCGCGGGGCGCGTCGAGAGGCGCGCCCCGTTCTTCTTTGCCGACCGTCGCGCGCCTCCCGTTGCGGCGTGTATGCTCGCGCCGGGGGCGGACGAACGCGGAGAGACGGGCGATGCGAGGGACGGGCGACGACGATGGCGCGTACGCCGACGACCTCGTCGTCGGCGCGCGCTTCGTCTCGCCGGCGCGAACGGTGACCGAAGCCGACATCGCCGCCTTCGCCGGCCTGTCGGGTGACTACAACCGGCTGCACACCGATGCCGTCTACGCCGCCGCGAGCGGCTACGGGCAGCGCATCGCGCACGGCCTGCTCGTGCTGTCGATCGTGTCCGGTCTCGGAACCCGGACGGCGCTGATGCGACGCATGGAGCCGTCCATCCTCGGACTGCTCAACGTCGACTGCCGCTGGCCGAACCCCACCTTCATCGGCGACACCCTGCACGTCGTGATCGAGGTCGCCGAGACGCGGCCGACGCGCAAGCCGGAGCGCGGAGTGGTCGTTCTTCGCCGCTCGGCCGTCAACCAGCGCGGCGAGACCGTCCTGGAAAGCGCGTGGACGCTGCTCGTGCGCAACCGCCCGCGGCAGGGGACGGATGGCGGCTAGCGCGCGGCTCCGCCCCGCCGTCGCTGGTCCACTCCCCGGCCGCGCCGATGAACGGCCGGCGACACGCGAAACGGGCCGGGTGGCGTGAGCGACGACCGGCTTCCCGCCGAGGTGTGGATCATGGCCCACGTCCGGCGCTGCGTTGCCGAGGCCGTGCCGGTCTACGTCGCCCGCCGCGGCGATGCGTCGGGCGGCTCGCTCGTGCTCAAGCTCAACCAGGGCGAGACCGGCTGCCGCATTCTCACGCGCACCCGCGACGCCGGCGGCAGTCTCGCCTGGCTCGCCGCCTTCGACGACGCGCCGGTCGCCGAAGACGAGGCGGACGCCTACATCGCGCGCGCGGTCGGGCGAGACCCGGATCTGTGGGTCGTCGAGATCGAACACCGCGAAGGCTGGCACCCGTTCGGCGGACGCACGCTGTGAGACCGGATCAGCGCCGCGCGCGGGGGCCGAAGATCGCCGTGCCGACGCGCACGTGGGTGGCGCCGCGGGCGATGGCCGCCTCGAAGTCCGCCGTCATCCCCATGCTCAGACAGGGCAGGCCGTGACGACCGGCGAGCCGCCGCAGGAGATCGAAATGCGGCGCCGGATCCTCTCCGTGCGGCGGCAGGCACATCAGACCCGCGACCGGCAGCGCGTATTCGTCCCGGCATGCCTCGATGAACGCGTCCGCCCCGGCCACGGACACGCCCGACTTCTGCGCCTCGGCGCCGGTGTTGACCTCGACGTAGCACGGCAGGCGGCGGCCCGAGCGGTCGAACTCGCGCGCCAGCGCCGCCGCGAGCCGCGGCCGGTCGACGGTCTCGATCACGTCGAACACGGCGACGGCGTCGCGCACCTTGTTGGTCTGCAGCGGGCCGATCAGATGCAGCTCGACGTCCGCCGCCGCGGCCCTCAGCGGCGGCCACTTGGCCGCCGCCTCCTGGACCCGGTTCTCGCCGAAGGCGCGTTGCCCGGCGGCCAGCGCCGGCCGGACGCGCTCGGCGCCGAACGTCTTCGGCACCGCCACCAGAGTGACCGCGCCCTCGTCGCGCCCGGCCGCCGTGGCCGCGGCACCGATGCGCCGCCGCACCGCGGCGAGATTGCCGGCAACGTCGACTGTCTGGACCATGGCAAACGACCGATCCGCGCGTAGAACCCGGAGCGTGAGCCTAGCGAGGCACGCGCGCCGGCTCAATCGGCGCGCGCCGCACCTGCCGGCGGCGATCATGATCGTCGAGCGCGGCCGCGTCGCCGACCCGCTTCCCGCGGTTCGCCGCCTGCCGGCGCGTTCCGGCGTCCTGCTGCGCGACTACGGCGCCGGCGACCGGCCGTCTTTCGCGCGCGCCCTCGCTACGCTGTGCCGGCGCCGGCGCCTGAAGTTTCTCGTCGCCGGCGACTGGCGGCTCGCCGCGCGCCTCGGCGCCGGGCTCCACATGCCCGAGGCGCTGGCGCGGCGGCGGCGCGGCTGCCGCTGGCGGACCGCCGCCGCCCACGGCCGCGCGGGCATCGAGCGCGCCGCGCGCGCCGGCGCCGACGCGGCGCTGCTGTCGCCGGTGTTTCCCACCGCAAGCCATCCCGGCGCGCGCCCGCTCGGTCCCGTCCGCTTCGCCGCCCTGGTGCGGACGGCGCGGGTTCCGGTCTACGCCCTCGGCGGCGTCGACGCGGCGCGGGCGCGCCGGCTCGCGGGAACGGGCGCCTGCGGCATCGCCGCCATCGGCGCCTTCGCCGCCGACTGAAGAGGCTCAGGCGGCGACGACCTCGCTCGTCCGGCTGCGGTACGCGATGGCGCAGTGCGCTTCGCAATAGGGCCGTCCCGGCACGTGCGGGTTGCCGCAGAAATGGAAGCCCGGCTCGCCGGGGTGGCCGATCGGCCAGCGGCACATGCGCTCCGTGAGGTCGAGCGGACTCGACGGGTGCTCCTTGCGCCGCGGCGGCTGCACGCCGCGGACCGCCGGACGCGGGCCCGAATTGTGCGACAGGCCCAGGCGGTTCGCCTTGCCGATCACCGCGTTGCGGGTCTTGCCCAGCTTGCCGGCGATGTTCCGCGCGCTGCGCCCCTCGCCCCACATTGCTTCGAGAATGGCGACCTCGCCGTCGGTCCACGCCATGGCACCCTCCCGTTGTCCGCAACGCCCAATCGTTACCGATATTTTGTGAGTCCGGCAAGATGTTTGCACAACATTTTGTGATTTTCCCACAGGAATTCCCAATTTATGCACATGCTTTTCCACGCCTTGCCCCAGCCCGCGCGGGCTGCTAGTGCATCCTGAGGCATGCGCCCCGGGGAAAGGTTCCGGCAATGGCGGACTTGTCACCCAATGCTCATCTGATCGGCGCGGCCGGTGGCCGCTGGCGGCTGGCCACGCCCGCGCTGGTGCTCGATCTCGACGCGATGGAGCGCAACGTCGCGGCGATGGCGGCGCATTGCGAGCGTACCGGCCAGGCGCTGCGCCCGCACGCCAAGAGCCACAAGTCGCCGGACGTCGCCCGGGCGCAGATCGCCGCCGGCGCGGTCGGCCAGTGCTGCGCCACCCTGCGCGAAGCGGAAGCCATGATCGCCGCCGGCGTCGAGAGCGTGCTGATCACCTCGCCGCCGACCGGACCGGCGAAGGTCGCCCGGCTCATGGCGCTCCACGCCGCCGCGCCCGGCCTGATGGTGGTCAGCGACACCGCGGCCCACGTCGCCGCTCTCGCCGACGCCGCGAAGGCGCAGGGCGCGGCGCATCCGCTGAAGCTGGTCGTCGACTTCGATGTCGGCACGCACCGGACGGGGGCGCCCGACGCGGACGCCGTGGTCGCGCTGGCGCGCGCCGCGGCAGATGCGGATGCCCTCGCGTTCGCCGGGATCCAGGCCTACTACGGGCATTTGCAGCACATCGCGGATTTCGACGAACGCCGCGCCGCGGTGCGGGGCGAGAGCACGCGCATCCGCGAGGCGGTCGCCGCGCTCGCCGCCGCCGGACTGCCGCCGGCGCTGGTCACCGGCGGCGGCACGGGGACCCACGACATCGACCACCGTGACGGCGTCCTCGGCGAGTTGCAGGCCGGCTCCTACGTTTTCGCCGACGTCGAGTACGACGCCTGCGCGCTGACCCCCGAAACCCCGCGGCCGTTCGAACCCGCGCTGTTCGTTCAGGCGACCGTCGTCAACGACGTTCACGACACCCACGCGATCATCGACGCCGGCCTGAAGAGCTTCGCCACGGACGGACCACGGCCGGCGTTCGCCGACCGCGCGCCGGCCGGCTCGCGCTACCGCTTTTTCGGCGACGAGCACGGAGCGGTGGTGTACGGCGACGCCAACGCCCGTCTCGCGGTCGGCGATCCGGTGCTCTGCCAGGTCCCGCACTGCGACCCGACGGTCAACCTGTACGACGCGTACCACTGCGTGCGCGGCGACGTGCTGGTCGACCTCTGGCCGGTTTCCGCCCGGGGCAACCCATGACGCAATTCGGCATCGGTCAGCCGCTGCGGCGCAAGGAGGATTCGAGGCTGCTCACCGGCGCCGGGCGGTTCGTCGGCGACGCCACGCCCGCCGGCGCGGCGCACGCGTGGTTCGTGCGCTCGCCGGTGGCGCACGGCGACCTTCGCGCCGTCGATACCGTCGCCGCGCGCGCCGCCCCCGGCGTGCTGGCCGTCTACACCGCGGCCGACATCGCCGGCGCGCTCGGGCCGCTGCCGGTCGGCGTGCGCCCGCCGTTCAGCGACGGCCGCCCGGCGGCGATGCCGGCGCAGCCGCTGCTCGCCGAGGACCGGGTGCGCTACGTCGGCGACACGATCGCGATGGTCGTCGGCGACACCGAGGCGGCGGCGCAGACAGCGGCCGAGCGCGTCGCCGCCGACATCGCGCCGCGCCCGGCGGTGCTCGACGCGACGGCGGCGCTCACTCCCGGCGCGCCGCTTCTGTGGGACGGCGTGCCCGGCAACCTGTGCTTCTCCTGGGAGACCGGAGACGGCGAGGCGGTGCGGAAGGCGATGGCGGCCGCGGCGCACACGGTGCGTCTCCGCGCCGCCAACCCGCGAGTCGTCATCGGCGCGATCGAGACCCGCGCCGCCGTCGGCGCGTGGGACGGCGAGAGCGGCCGCTTCACGCTCGAATGCGCCTCGCAGATGCCGCATCCGCTGCGCACCGAGCTGGCGCAGGTGTTCGACCTTCCGGAGGAGCGCTTCCGCGTCGTCATCAACGACGTCGGCGGCGGCTTCGGAATCAAGAACTCGCTCTACCGCGAGCAGGCGCTGCTGCTGTGGGCGGCGCGCGCGCTCGACCGGCCGGTGCAGTGGATCGGACCGCGGACCGACGGCTTTCTCACCGACTACCAGGGACGCGGGCGGGTGACCGACGCGACGCTGGCGCTCGACGAGGACGGGCGCTTCCTCGCCCTCGAGGTCGACATCGTCGGCGATCTCGGCGCCCACGCCGCCGCGCGCGGCGCGATCCCGTCCACCCTCAACTCGGCCTCGTTCTCGGGCGCCTACCGGACGCCGGCGATTCACATCCGGGCGCGCGGCGTGCTGACCAACATGGTGCCGACGGAGGTCTATCGCGGCGCCGGGCGCCCGGAGAACCTGCACCTTCTCGAATGTCTGGTCGACGAGGCGGCGCGCACGCTCGGCATCGACCGGATCGAGCTCCGGCGCCGCAACACGCTCACGCCCGCCGAGCTGCCGTTCCGCACACCGCTCGGACTGACCTACGACAGCGGCGACTATCCGGCGACCCTGGAACGCGGCCTGGCGGAAGCCGACCGCGACGGATTCCCGGCGCGGCGGGCGGCGTCGGAACGGCGCGGGCGCCGGCGCGGCTTCGGCTTCGCCAACTTCGTCGAGCGCTGCGGCCACGGCGTCGCCGACAGCGCCGAGCTGCGCATCGAAGCCGACGGCTCGGCCACGGTGCTCACCGGCACCATGGCCAACGGCCAGGGCCACGAAACCGCGTTCGCGCAGATGGCGGGCGACTTCCTCGGAATCGACCCGGCACGGGTGACCGTCGTCCAGGGCGATACCGACCGGGTGGCGGAGGGCCAGGGCACCGGCGGCTCGCGCTCGATCCCGCTCGGCGGCGCCTGCCTCACGGCGGCGGCGCGCGAGGTGGTCGCCGTCGCCCGCCCGCTCGCCGGCGACCTGCTCGAGGCGGCGACGGCCGACATCGAGTTCGAGAACGGCGCCTTCCGCATCGCCGGCACTGACCGCGCCGTCGGCTGGGACGCGGTGGCCGACGCCGCCGTCACGCGGAGCGTCTCGCTGCGCGCGGTCGGGCGATTCACGCCCGAGAACCACACCTATCCCAACGGCTGTCACCTGTGCGAGGTCGAGGTCGACCCGGAGACGGGCGCCGTGGACATTCTGCGCTACACGGTGGTGCACGATTTCGGCCGCGTGCTGAATCCGCTGCTGCTCGCCGGGCAGGTGCACGGCGGGGTCGTCCAGGGGCTCGGACAGGCGGCGTTCGAGGCGACGGTCTACGATTCCGCCGGACAGCTGCTTTCGGGATCGCTGATGGACTACTGCCTGCCGCGCGCCGACCAGTTGCCGGCGATCGACTTCGTCAGCATCGAGACGCCGTGTCCGTCGAACCCGGCGGGCTTCAAGGGCTGTGGCGAGGCCGGCGCGGCGGGGGCGCCGCCGGCGTTCGTCAATGCCGTGCTCGACGCGCTGGCGCCGCTCGGCGTGCGCCGCCTCGACATGCCCTTGACGGCGGAGCGCGTGTGGCGGGCCATCCGGGAGGCGACGCATGGAGATCGATAGGATCAAGGCGCTGTGCTTCGACGTGTTCGGCACGGTGGTGGACTGGCGCGGCTCGGTGATTCGCGAGGGCGAGGCGCTGGGCGCGGCGAAGGGGATCGACGCCGACTGGGCGGCGTTCGCCGACGCCTGGCGGGCCGGCTATCAGCCGGCGATGGCGCCGGTGCGCGAGGGGCGGCGCGGCTACGTGCGGCTCGACGTGCTGCACCGCGAGATCCTCGACGGCCTGCGCCCGCGCTTCGGCCTCGACGGCCTCGACGAGGACGAGGTCGACCGTCTCAACCGCGTCTGGCACCGGCTCGACGGCTGGCCCGACTCGGCCCCCGGCATGGCGCGGCTGCGCCGGCGCTTCGTCCTCGCGGCGCTGTCGAACGGGCACGTGGCGCTGGTCGTCAACATGGCGCGCCACGCCGGCCTCGTGTGGGATGCGCCGCTCGGCGCCGAGCCGGCGCAACAGTACAAGCCCAGGCCCGAGGTCTACGACACCGCCGTCGACATGCTCGGCCTCGAGGCGCCGCAGACGATGATGGTCGCGGCGCACAACGGCGACCTCCACGCGGCGCGCGAACGCGGGATGCTGACGGCGTTCGTCCTTCGGCCGACGGAGTACGGCCCGGATCAGACCGAAGACCTCGCGCCCGACGGCGACTGGGACGTCGTCGCGCGCGACTTCCTCGATCTCGCCGACAAGCTCGGCTGCTGAGCGATGGCGCTGCGGTTCGACCGCTCGCCGGACATCCCCTACGGCACCGCGGCGGCGGTGACGCCGCTAGTGCGCCGCATCGTCGCGCGGAACCCGAGCCCGTTCACCTTCCACGGCACCGGGACGTACGTCGTCGGCCGCGGCACGGTGGCGGTCATCGATCCCGGTCCCGCGCTCGACGCGCACGTCGCGGCGCTGGCGGCGGCGCTGGACGGCGAGACCGTGAGCCACATTCTCATCACCCACACCCACGTCGACCACTCGCCGGCGGCGGCGGCGCTCAAGGCGCTGACCGGCGCGCCGACGTACGGCTACGGTCCGCACGGCGCCGACCGCGGCGTGCCGGTGGAGGAAGGCGGGGATTTCGACTTCGTCCCCGACCACGTCGTGAACGACGGCGACGCGGTGACGGGGCCGGGCTGGACGCTCGACGCGGTCCACACGCCCGGCCATACGTCGAACCACCTCTGCTTCGCGCTGCGCGAGGAGCGGTCGCTGTTCTCCGGCGATCACGTCATGGGCTGGTCGACCACCGTGGTCTCGCCGCCCGACGGCGACATGGCGGCCTACATGCGCTCGCTCGACAAGCTGCGCCGGCGCGACGATACGCGCTACTACCCCACCCACGGCGCGCCGGTCGCCGAACCGGCGGCGTACGTCCGGGCGCTCGCCGGCCACCGCCGCCAGCGCGAGGCCCAGATTCTGCGCTGCATCTCCGACGGCCTCGACACCATACCCGCGATGGTGCGGGCGATGTACGCGGACATCGACCCGCGCCTGCACGGCGCCGCCGGGCGATCGGTGCTCGCGCACCTGATCCACCTCGCCGAGCGCGAGTGCGTGACGCGCGAGGGGCCGCCCGAGTCCGGCGTCTGGCGTCGGCGCGGCTAGCTAGAGCCAGCCGCCGCGGGCCTTCCGCAGCGCCGTGAACTCGCGGCGGGTCTTCGGACCGAAGGTCAGGAAGTGCGGGTCCGGCGCGGCCCGGTGCGCGGCCCGCTGGCGGCCGAAGCGGTCGTCGCGCGCGCGCTGCAGCACCTCCGCCGCGTCGATGTCGTACACCGCCGCGGCGTTGAGGCCGAAAATCCGCGCCCGCAGCGCGTCGGTCATGGGCGCGTACCCGTGCGCCTCCTGCAGCGCCGGCGAGATCTGGAACGTGCGCAGCGCCTGGATCTGATCCTGCGGCGAGCCGTACCAGATGCAGTCCGAACCGTAGAGCACGTTCTTCTCGCCGATGTGCTTGACCAGCTTGCCGACCGTGTGCGCCGCCCCGTCGGGATCGCGCATCAGGAACCGCCACGTGCTGCCGAGCTCGGCGTAGACGTTGGCGTTGCGCCCGATGCCGTTGTCCTCGACGGAACGGATCAGCGCATCCACGCCCTCGCCGCGGTCCGGGTCGTACGGCCCTTCGCGCTCGCCGCTGATGTAGCCGGAGTGGTAGACGAGGAAGTTCACGTCCGGAAACATCCGCGCGGCGATGCCGACGTCGCTGGCGACGCTGTGCTCGTACGAACGGCGGCCGAACGGCAGCCCCTTGTGGATGCAGATGTTCCGGACCCCGAGCGCCCGCGCCTTCTCGATCAGCGCCAGGCCGGTGCCGGGATCGTGCAGGAAGAATCCCTTGCTGCCGTTCGGCCCCCACTGGGTATAGGTCTTCCACGCGGCGACTCCCCAGCGCTCGGCCAGTTCGTCCATGCCGTCGAGATCGCCGTCCTGGTTGGGGTTGACGCGGCCGTGGACCAGCAGGCGGCGGCTGCCCTCCATCTCATCGACGATGCGCCGCGTCTCGTCGGCCTCCTCGATGGTCAGCAGCTCGCGCTCGCGGTTCGAGGGGATGAACGAGAGCACCATCATGTCGGTGTCGGAGTCGAGGAAGATGTCCTTGATGAATTTCTCGGCGCCGCCGAGACCGACGCGCCCGAGGCCGTGCCGGCCCACGAAATGGCCCTGCACGTCGAACACGAATTCGCGCCCGGCGAGGCTTTCGACCGCGGCGTCGGCGTCGAGCGCGGCGACTTCGGGCAGCTCGAAGAAGCCGCCGCTGCGCCCGGCGTCGGCGTTGGCGCGGTTGAAGGCGAGAAGCGTCGTCGCCGCGCCGCAGGCGGAGACCATGAACGCGCGCCGCGACAGGCCGAGGCGTCGCGCGTTCTCTCCGGCGCGTGCGTGCGCCAGCCGGTTGGCGCCGCGGTTCACGGCGTCGAGCGGCACCGGCACGAATTCGCCGTTGGACGTGGCGTCGATCTTGATCGGCAACCGCTTGCCGTCGGGGTCGTTCGAGAACGTCATGGCGGACCTCCCCTGCGTTGCGTTGCGGCGAAGACCGCAGGATACACGCTCGGCGCCCTCAGCGCGCCCCGCCCTGGAGCCGGCGGCCGGCTGAACGGGGCCGGGAGTCTGCGAATCGTCCGCCTGCGGCAGCGCGCGGCCGGCGTCGCGCCGCTCAGCGCGTCGGGACGGGGCTGTCGCCGGTGTAGTCGTAGAAGCCGCGGCCGACCTTGCGGCCGATCCACCCCGCCTCGACGTATTTCACCAGCAGCGGGCAGGGGCGGTACTTGGTGTCGGCCAGCCCGTCGTGCAGCACCTGCATGACCGCGAGGCAGACGTCGAGACCGATGAAGTCGGCGAGTTCGAGCGGCCCCATCGGATGGTTGGCGCCGAGCTTCATCGCCACGTCGATCGCCTCCACCGAGCCGACGCCCTCGTAGAGGGTATAGATCGCCTCGTTGATCATCGGCAGCAGGATGCGATTGACGATGAAGGCGGGGAAGTCCTCGGCGCTCACCGGGGTCTTGCCGAGCCGCACGGTGAGCGCGCGGATCGTCTCGTAGGTTGCCTCGTCGGTGGCGATGCCGCGAATGAGCTCGACGAGCTGCATCATCGGCACGGGGTTCATGAAGTGCATGCCGATGAAGCGTTCGGGGCGGTCGGTCGAGGCCGCGAGCCGGGTGATCGAGATCGACGACGTGTTGCTCGCGATCAGGGTCTCGGAGCGTTGCAGCGCCGGACACAGCTCGCGGAAGATCGCCTTCTTGACCTCTTCTTCCTCGGTCGCCGCCTCGATGACGAGATCGGCCGCCGCGGCGGCCTCAAGCGCGGTGTCGGTGCGGATCCGCGCCAGCGCCTCCGCCTTGTCGAGCGCCGTCACCGTGCCCTTGGCGATCTGGCGGCCAAGATTGCGGTCGATGCCGGCCATCGCCTTTTCGAGCGGCTCCGGCCCGATGTCGACCAGCGTGACGTCGATGCCGGCCAGCGCGCACACGTGCGCGATTCCCGAGCCCATCTGCCCGGCGCCGACCACCGCGATCGAGCCGATCATCGGCCCCGCCCCCGTTCCGATACCGCCTCGGTCAGCTCCGGCACCAGCTTGAACAGGTCGCCGACGAGTCCGTAGTCCGCGACCTGGAAGATCGGCGCTTCCTCGTCCTTGTTGATGGCGACGATCACCTTGGAATCCTTCATTCCGGCGAGGTGCTGGATGGCGCCCGAGATGCCGACGGCGATGTACAGCTCGGGGGCGACGATCTTGCCCGTCTGGCCGACCTGGTAGTCGTTGGGCACGAAGCCTGCGTCGACGGCGGCGCGCGAGGCGCCCACCGCGGCGCCGAGCCGGTCGGCGAGGGCCTCGAGGATGGCGAAGTTCTCGCCCGACCCCATGCCGCGCCCGCCCGAGACGATCACCCGCGCCGAAGTCAGTTCCGGGCGTTCGGAACGCGACAGCGCGCGGCCCACGAAGCGCGAGCCGCCGGCGCCGTCTCCCGCCTCGACCGTCTCGACGGGCGCGTCGCCGCCTTGCGCCTCTGCCGCCTTGAAGGCGGTGCCGCGGACGGTGATCAGCTTCGGCGTATCGCCCGAGCGCACCGTCGCCACCGCGTTGCCGGCGTAGATCGGCCTTTCGAAGGTGTCGTCGGAGAGGATCGCCGTGATGTCGGATATCTGCTGCACGTCGAGCGCCGCCGCCGCCCGCGGCATGAGGTTCTTGCCGAAGGTGTCGGCGGGCGCGAGCGCGTGGCTGTAGTCGCCGGCGAGACGGGAGACCAGCGGCGCCAGCGCCTCGGCGAGCTGGTGTTCGAGCGCCGGATCGTCGGCGAGGAGCACGCGCCGCACGCCGGCGACGGCGGCCGCCGCC
Organism: Alphaproteobacteria bacterium; assembly: GCA_965243325.1. GTDB lineage: Bacteria > Pseudomonadota > Alphaproteobacteria > UBA7887 > UBA7887 > JANQOH01. Next base: position 255,760 of record CBDEUQ010000003.1, read on the forward strand.
GCGGCGACCGCGCCGCAGCCGGCGCCGGCGATCAGCACGTCGACGTCCGCGTCGAGCGCCGCCGCCGCGGTGACCGTGTTCAGGGTCGCGGGCTTGAGTTCGGCGTTGTCGTGCTCGCCGACGACCAGGACCGCCATCAGATCACTCCCGCGTCTTCGCTGAGTTTCGTCACTAATTCGTCCACGCTCCCGACCCGGACGCCGGCCTCGCGTTTCGGCGGCTCCGTCACCTTCAGCGTCTCCAGGCGCGGCGTCGTGTCGACTCCGTAGTCCTCCGGCGTCTTGGCGTCGATGGGCTTCTTCTTCGCCCGCATGATGTTGGGCAGCGAGGCGTAGCGCGGCTCGTTGAGCCGCAAGTCGGTGGTGACGACGGCGGGCAGGGTCAGCGTCACCGTCTCCAGGCCGCCGTCGACCTCGCGCGTCACCTCCGCGGTGTCGCCGTCGGGCGCGAGCTTCGACGCGAACGTGCCCTGCGGCCAGCCCAGCATGGCGGCGAGCATCTGGCCGGTCTGGTTGGAATCGTCGTCGATGGCCTGCTTTCCGAGGATCACGAGTTCGGGGGCTTCGGCGTCGACGATCGCGCGCAGCAGCTTGGCGACCGCGAGCGGCTCCAGCGGTCCGTCGTGGCGCACCAGGATGCCGCGGTCGGCGCCCATGGCGAAGGCGGTGCGCAGGGTCTCCTGGCACTGCTGCGGCCCCATCGACACGGCGACGATCTCGCTGGCCTTGCCGGCTTCCTTCAGTCGCACGGCCTCCTCGACGGCGATTTCGTCGAACGGGTTCATCGACATCTTGACGTTTGCCGTCTCGACACCGGAACCGTCGCTTCTGACCCTGATTTTGACGTTGTAGTCGATGACGCGCTTGACTGCGACGAGGACCTTCATCGAGCCCGGCTCCGCAATGGGGCGCGCACCTGCGCGGCGAGAAAGGGCCGGCCCCGGGGATCGCTTTCGGCCGGCCCATTGTGCACCTGCACAATAGGTTCGGCGGCGAAGCGAGTCAACGCGATCGGAGGTAGCGTATCGGTTTGATTTTCGCCGCGGAACGGGAGTAGCCGCCGCGCTGGAGCGCTGGGCAAGGGGGTTGCCTAAGGCAGTTCCAGCACCGCCAGATGCCGCCAGTCCCGGGCCATCCCGGCCGCGAGGACAAGCGGGATGACAAGGAGCAACCCGAGGGTGTCGAGCATTTGCCGATACGGCAGCGGTCGCGCACGTCGGCGGGGTCCCGGTCTCGCGGCGCCTGGCCGAGGCCACAGGCGTGGCGTCCGGCTCGTGTAGGTCGAATACGCGTCACCGAACTCGCGAAACAAATACCTCTCTTCGTCCCTGATCTTTGCGTAGAAGGTAACCAGGGAGGAGAGAGCGAGAGTCGCCGCCAGAACGAAGCTCTGGGACAGGATCCCGAACCCCGAACACGCGACGATCGAAAACAGGTACAGCGGGTTTCGACTGTGCCGGTACGGGCCGGACCGGATCAGTTCAACGTTCTTTCTGCCGCCGATGTGGACAATTGCCCAGCACCGTCCAAGAACGCCGACGGTGACCAGCGCGGCGCCAACGAAGAGCATCGCCGTTCCTAACGCAGATTCGGCGAAGACCGGCTTGATGAAGAGGACGGCCAGGAGAAACGCCGCGCCATAGAGGCGCAGGAGCCTGATCCTCGTTCGCTGGCCCACATGAGTGCCGTCACCGCGCATGAGAACCTCGTTCCCCGGCTCCCGTGGCGAGGTCCCTGTCGGCATGACGGCTCGTCGGCTGAGTTATCGGGACTTGGTGAGCGACTGAGCGCCTCCCAAGCCTCCACGGCAACCGAGGACGGCCAGCCCCCTCACGCACCGCGGACGAAGACCGCATAGATGGCGATCAGCGCCACCGCGACGCCCTGCAGCGCGACGCGGAGGCGCATCAGGCCGTTGCCGTAGCGGCGGTTGAAGGCGCCGCCGCGCAGCATGCCGACGACGCCCGTGAGCAGGACGACGAGCACCGCGGCCAGCGCGACCGCGATCAGCATGGGGAAGACGGCTTGCAGCGCGTCCATGCGGACCTCACCGGGGGGACCGGAGCGCCAGTGTACACCGGCCGGCGCGGGCGCGAACCCGTCCCCCGGCGCAAGCCTTGATTCTCGCGCCGCGCCGGGCAATTCTGCGCCGCCTGCCAACTGGCCCGGAAGCGCCGCGCAAGTGAGACCCACGCTCCATCGGTGTTCCTTTCGGCAGCCGGCGGAGAATCCTCCGGCGTTCGCCCCGCGAAGCCGGGGGGCGCGGTGACCGCGCCCGTGCTCACCGTCGCCGTGGTCGGCGCCGGGCCCGCCGGGTTCTACGCCGCCGATGCCTTCCTGCGCCAGCGCGCGCCGTGCCGAATCGACATCATCGACCGCCTGCCGACGCCGTTCGGTCTGGTGCGCGCGGGCGTCGCGCCGGACCATCAGAGCACCAAGAACGTCGTCCGCCTCTTCGACCGCATCCTGCAGAAGGAAACGGTCCGCTTCGTCGGCAACGTGGCGCTGGGAGAGACGGTGAGCTACGAGGACCTGACGCGGCTCTACGACGTCGTGATCCTCGCGTTCGGCGCGCAGACGCCGCGCCGCCTCGGGATCCCGGGGGAAGACCGCGCGGGCGTGGTCGACGCGACGCGGTTCGTCGCCTGGTACAACGCCGTGCCCGGCGCGCAGGACCTGTCGCCGCTCGTCGCCGCCGCCCGCGCCGCGGTGGTGGTGGGCAACGGCAACGTGGCGCTCGACATCGCGCGCATCCTGGCCAAGACGCCGGCCGAGCTTGCCGACGGCGACATCGACCCGGCCGCGGCCGCGGCCATCGGCGCCGCGCCGCTCGCCGACATCTACGTCGTCGGCCGCCGCGGGCCGCTGCAGGCGAGCTTCACCGCGCCGGAGCTGAGCGAGTTCGGCGGCCTCGCGGAGGCGTCGCCCGTCGTCTCGCCGGCCGACCTGCCGGACGGCGCCGAGGCGGCGGGGGACGCGGACCGGACGAAGACGGAAAGGAACCTGCGCATCCTCTCCGGCTACGCCGCCGCGGAAGGCGAAGCGCGGGCGCGGCCGGTGCGCGTGCATTTCCTCTTCCGTGCCTCGCCGGTGGAGATCCTCGGCGGTGCGCGCATGACCGGCGTCCGGCTGGAGCGCAACCGCCTGCAGGGCGGACGGGCCGAGGGCACCGGCGAGACTTTTGCCGTCGACGCCGGGCTGCTCGTGGCGGCGATCGGCTACCGCGTCGACGACGGCATCGCCGCGGTGCCCGTCGACGACCGGCGCGGCACGGTCGCCAACGCCGAAGGGCGCGTGGCGCCGGGGGTCTACGTCGTCGGCTGGGCGCGGCGCGGCCCGACCGGGGTGATCGGCACCAACCGCAATGATGCGCGCGGCGTCGTCGAGACGATCCTCGCCGACGGCATCGCGCCGGGCAAGCCGGGGCCGCCGGGCCTCGACGCGCTGCTGGGCAGCACGCCGCGCGTCGACTACGAGGGCTGGCAGCACATCGACGCGGCCGAGATCGCCGCCGCTGCCGGCGCCGCCGGGACGCGGCCGCGCGTCAAGTTCACCCGCACCGCCGACATGCTCGCGGCAGCGGCGGGAGAATGACGGCGGGGCGGCAAGGCCCGGCGCGGACGGTCGCGTTCGAGACCGAGCCGGCGCGGTACCGCCACTGGCGCCTCGCGATCGACGGCGCGGTGGCAACGCTGGCGCTCGACGTCGACGAGGCCGCGGCGCTCGACGAGGGCTACGCGCTCAAGCGCAATTCCTACGATCTCGGCGTCGACATCGAGCTGGCGGACGCGGTGCAGCGGTTGCGTTTCGAGCATCCCGAGGTCGCCGTGGTGGTGCTGACCTCGGCCAAGGACCGCATTTTCTCCGCCGGCGCCAACATCGGCATGCTCGCCCGCGCGGGCCACGCCGAGAAGGTGAACTTTTGCAAGTTCACCAACGAGACGCGCTGCGCCATCGAGGACGCGAGCTTGGAGTCGGGCCAGGTGTACGTCGCCGCGGTGAACGGGACCGCGTCGGGCGGCGGCTACGAGCTCGCCCTCGCGTGCGCGCGGATTCTGCTCGCCGACGACGGCGCGAGCGCGGTCTCGCTGCCCGAGCTGCCGCTGCTCGCGGTGCTGCCCGGCACCGGCGGTCTCACCCGCCTCGTCGACAAGCGGCGGGTGCGGCGCGACCGCGCCGACGTGCTGTGCACGACCGCCGAGGGCGTGCGCGGAAAGCGGGCCGTGGCGTGGAACCTGGTCGACGAGCTGGCGCCGCCGTCGCGGCTTGCGGCGCGCGCGCGGGAGGCCGGTGCGGCGCTGGCGGCGGCGCGGCCGGCCGCCGGATCGGGCATCGCGCTCACGCCGCTCGCGGCCGAGCGCGGCCGCGAGCGGCTCGTCTACCCGCACCTCGAGGTCGCGCTCGACGCCGGCCGCGGCGCCGCGACGTTCTGCATCGCCGGGCCGGAGGGCGACGGCAACCCGCACGCCGATGGCGCCGGCTGGTGGCCGCTGGCGCTCGCCCGCGCCCTCGATGACGCGGTGCTGCACCTGCGCGCCAATCGGCCCGAGCTCGGCATCTGGGTGGTGACCAGCCGCGGCGACGGCGCCGCGGTCGCCGCGCACGACCGGCGGCTTCTCGACGGCGGCTGGCTGACGCGCGAGATCGTTCTCTACTGGCGGCGGCTGCTCAAGCGCATCGAGCTGTCGTCGCGCAGTCTGGTCGCGCTCGTCGAGGCCGGGAGCTGCTTCGCCGGCCTGCTGTTCGAGCTGGTGCTCGCCGCCGACCGCAGCTTCATGCACGACGGCGAGCGGGCGCCCGCGGTGCGGCTCACGGGCATGAACGACGGGCCGCTCGCCGCGTGCAACGGGCTGAGCCGGCTCGAGACGCGCTTTCTCGGCGACGCGGCGGCGCTGGCGGCGGCGCGCGCGCGCATCGGCGACGATCTCGATCCGCCGACCGCCGAGACGCTCGGCCTCGTGACCTTCGCGCCCGACGAGATCGACTGGGACGACGAGGTGCGCCTCGCGCTCGAGGAACGCGCGAGCTTCTCGCCCGACGCGCTGACCGGCATGGAGGCCAACCTGCGCTTCGCCGGGCCGGAAACCCTCGAAAGCAAGATCTTCGGCCGCCTCGCCGCATGGCAGAACTGGATCTTCCAGCGGCCCAACGCCGCCGGACCGGAGGGCGCGCTGACCCTGTACGGCAGCGGCCGCCGCGTCCGCTACGACGGCCGGCGGGTGTAGGGGCCATGACGATCGACTACGGCGAGCGGATTCCCAACAACGTCGACCTCGGCGGCGACCGCCGGCTGCGGCGGGCGCTGGAAGGCTGGCAGCCGCGCTATCTGGAGTGGTGGCGCTCGCTCGGGCCGACCGGCTTCCAGGCGGCGGAGGTCTACCTGCGGACCGCGGTCAGCGTCGAGCCGGGAGGCTGGGCGCGGTTCGGCCACGTGCGCATGCCCGACTACCGCTGGGGCATCTTCCTGGCGCCGCCCGAGGCGGAGCGCACCATCGGGTTCGGCGACCACCGCGGCGCGCCCGTGTGGCAGGACGTGCCCGGCGAGTACCGCGCGGTCCTGCGCCGCCTCATCGTCACCCAGGGCGACACCGAGCCGGCGTCGGTGGAGCAGCAGCGCCTGCTCGGCCATACGTGCCCGTCGCTCTACGACTTGCGCAACCTGTTCCAGGTGAACGTCGAGGAAGGGCGCCACCTGTGGGCGATGGTCTACCTCCTGCACGCGTTCTTCGGCCGCGACGGTCGCGAGGAGGCCGACGAGATGCTCGAACGCCACGCCGGCGACCCGGACAAGCCGCGCATCCTCGGCGCCTTCAACGAGGCGACGCCCGACTGGCTCTCGTTCTACATGTTCGCCTTCTTCACCGACCGCGACGGCAAGTACCAGCTCGCCTCGCTGGCCGAATCCGCCTTCGATCCACTGTCGCGCACGTGCCGGTTCATGCTCACCGAGGAGGCGCACCACCTGTTCGTCGGCGAATCGGGGATCGAGCGCATCGTCCGCCGCGCGTGCGAGATCATGCGCGAGAACGGCCTCGACGATCCCGCCCTGGTGCGCATGCACGGCGGCATCGACCTGCCCACCCTCCAGCGATACGTCAATTTCCACTACAGCGTCTCCGCCGACCTGTTCGGCGCCGAACGCTCGACCAACGCCGCGTCGTACTACGCGAACGGCCTCAAGGGCCGCTACCGCGAGGCGCGAATCGACGACGACCACCGCCTCGCCGACGCCACCTGGCCGGTTCCCGCGTTCGCGGACGGCCGGCGCGTGACCATCGACGCGCCGGCGGCCGTGGCGCTGAACGATCGGCTGCGCCGCGACTTCACCGATGACTGCGCGCGCGGCGTCGCACGCTGGAATAAAGTCATCGCCGAACACGGGATCGACTTCGCGATCGCCCTCCCCGACCCGGCGTTCCACCGCGCCATCGGCGTCTTCGCCGACGGGCACTTCACGCCCGCGGGCACGCCGCTGGCGGCCGCCGAATGGGCCGCGCGCCGGAACGAATGGCTGCCCGACGACGCCGACCAGGCGTTCGTCGCCTCGCTCATGCGCCCGGTGACCGAGCCGGGCCGGATGGCGAACTGGATCGCCCCGCCAAGGCGCGGCGTCGACGGCCGGCCGCTGGACTATGACTACGTGCGCCTCGCCTGAGCCGTCCCGGGCGGCAGGACCGGGCACTTCATCGAACGGACCGACATCCGTGCCGAATCCCGAAGGGATGGGCCGGCCGGCCCCGCATAGTGGGGGCAGCAACGGAGGCCGATCATGTCGAAGAATGCGCCCGGAAAATCCCACCGCGAAGGACAGACCGTCGTTCAATCGATGGACATGTTCCCCGACGAGGCGGCGGCGGTGGCGTGGTTCGAGTCGACGCGCTGGCCGGACGGCGAGCGGCATTGCGGCAAGTGCGGCAGCACGAGGACGCGCCCGGTTCCGAACGCGAAGCGGATGCCGTACTGGTGCACGGACTGCCGCTCGTATTTCAGCGCCCGCACCGGCACGCCGATCGCGCGGTCGAACGTTCCCATGCAGAAGTGGGCGATTGCGATCTACCTGTGCCTGACGAGTTTGAAGCCCGTTTCGAGCATGAAGCTGCACCGCGATCTCGGGGTTACGCAGGCGACGGCATGGTTCATGCTGCATCGCATCCGCGAAGCCTGGGCGCACCAAGACGACGACCGGTTCGACGGGCCGGGCGCGGCCGACGAGACGTGGATGGGCGGGCCGCACAAGAACATGCCGATGGAGGTCCGCGCGGCGCTCGACAGCCACGCCAAGGACGGCAAGACGGCAATCGTCGGCGTCGGGGAGTACGTTGACGGCATCGCGCACACCGACGGGATCGAGTCGTTCTGGTCGATGCTCGAACGCGCCCACAAGGGCACCTTCCACAAGCTGTCGCCGAAGCACCTGCAACGTTACGTCTCCGAATTTGCCGGGAAGCACGACATCCCCAACTCAGGGCTGCTTGCGCAGATGCGGGATACGGTCGCCCGGCTCGTCGGGCGGAACCTTCTCTGCCGCGACCCGATCGTCGACTACGGGCTTTCGAGCGGCGCGCGGTCGTAGCGGGACCGATTGCCGCAACAGGGCGCGCGCCAGCTTCTCGGGCGTCGCGCCCGCGAGGTCGCGTTTCGGATCAAGAACCGGTACGCCCCCCGTCATAGCGAGCAACCACGGAGGACAGCACCATGACGATCAGACTGACGGCAGTTCTGACAGCCGCCTTGACGCTCGCCGCGTGCGGCGGCGGCGGCGGCAGTTCCAATGGGGGCATGGACGGGGGCGTTCAGAGCTTGGAGAGCGACCCTCGGATGGTCCGCCTGGAAAAGATCGTGGCCTCGACGGACGCTCTGCTCGCCTCCACTGCGTACGGGGAATACGCCATCACGGCGCAGGGGGTGACGGTCAGCGACACCGTGCGCGAGCGTATGAGCTGCACCGACGCGCTTTGCGTCGGCGATGACGGAACCGAGTTGTCCTTCGGTGAGATCGTCTACACCGACGACGATATTGAGACCACGTCGGCCACCATCGGCTCTCGGGCCGGATTCGATACCGCCGCGATCCGCGCCAGCTTCGACTTCGACAACTCCTTGGAGGACGTCACCGTCACGGCTTTCCCCGACATAGCTCTTTGGGGCTTGTGGGGGGAATACGGGGTCGCCTCCGTCATGCTGGTGAGCGGCCCCATATCGGGGACCATCGAGGGCACGAGCTTCGAGGGAGACCTCGGCATGGCCGTTGCCATGGCCGGAGGCGACAGCAGCGGCATGAATCCAGCCGGGATGGGCGGCGCCACGTGGACCGGCGCGGCCGAGGCCGTGCGCCTTGGCGACTTCACCCGCCGGCAGGGGACGGCCAGCGTGACGATCGCCGACCTGTCTCGGCCCAGCGTCGCCGTGGCCGTCGACGTGCCCGGTTTCTCCCGAGACTGGAGCGGCATCCCGCTCACCAACGGGCGATACGAAAGCGGGCGGCAAGGCAGCGACTACGTTGCCGGCGACTTCCACGGGCCGGCGCACGACGAGACCTACGGCGTGTTCGACACCGGCGCCTACGTGGGAGCCTTTGGCGCCAAACGCCAATAGTCTGCCCAGACCGTCCGCGGGGCCGTCTCCGGCAATCGGGGACAGAACCGCAACTGCACGAGACATCGATGCCGACCCGGACTCGGAATCCTGGGGACATGCCGCCTATCCACGCATCGACGCGGAGGCGGAATAGGGACCCCCGCCGTCGACGCGGACCCGGCCCTGCTCGGCTTCCGCTCTCCGCCGGCCGCCTGACTGCGACTACGTGCGCGTTGCCTGAGCCGCTTCCCCGCGTCCCTCGCGGCGCAGGCGCGATTCGCGGTGGGCGATGTAGATGGCGCTCGCCGCGATGACCGCGCCGCCGACCCACGTCCACGCGTCGGGAACCTCCCCGAAGACCGCGAAACCGATCGCCGCGGCGAAGACGAGGCGCGTGAAGTCGAAGGGATAGATCGCCGTCGCGTCGGCGGCGGCGAGCGCGCGCACCATGCACTGGTGGCCGATGGTGGCGACCACGCCGAGCGTGGCGAGCCAGGCGAACTGGTCCGCAGACGGCGTCTGCCAGACGGCAAGCGCCGGCACCAGCGACACCGGCGTCAGGAGGAAGACCAGCCAGAAGACGATGGCGTTGGGGTGCGCATCGCGCGACAGCAGCTTCACCGCGGTCTGGCTCACCGCCATCAGCATGGCCGAGAACAGCACCAGCAGCGCCGCCCCCGTGATCGTGGCGAATCCCGGCCTGAGAACGATCATGGCGCCGGCGAAGCCGATGGCGATGGCCGTCCAGCGCCGCGCGCGCATCGTCTCGCCGAGCGTCAGCACGGCGGCGATCGACGCGAACAGCGGCATGGTGAAGCTGAGCGCCGTCGCCTCGGCCAGCGGCATGCGGGCGAGCGCGTAGAACCAGCAGCCCGTGGCGACGAATCCGACCGCCACGCGCAGGACGTGAAGGCGCGGGTGGACGGGCCGGAGCGACGCGAGACCCGGCCGCAGCAGGAACGGCAGCATGGCGAGGAGGCCGAAGAACGAGCGGAAGAAGACGACGACGAAGATCGGCAGGTCCTGCGTCAGGTGGCGGACGACGCCGTTCATGCTCGAGAAGCACGCGCACGCGACCAGCATCCACAGGGCCCCGCGCACGACGCCGGGAAGCCGCGCGAAAGCGGGCGCGAGGCCCGACGCCCGTTGCAGCACGTTCATCGGCCGATCCTACCGCGCGCCGCGCGGGGGCGCAGCGCTCCGATGGCGGCGGCCTTGCCCGGCAGCGCCGACACTCGGGCGCGTCTCGGTTATCCGTCAGTCCCTGGAGCCGGATACGGCCGGGTCGCCGCTGGCCGCCCCTCGGCAGGTCGTGCCACAGCCTGCCGGGTGGAGGACGATATCGCCGTACCACGCCCGGGCTCTGAGCCCGCTGTTGTCGGAATCGGTCATGATCGCGATCCCCTCGAGCCGGTCCACCTCCCGCCCGAACAGGCGAAGGAAGTCGGCCTGCACGTTCCTGCTGTGCGTCCGCCACGCCCCCGCGTTCCGGTTGCCGGAATCGAGCGCAAGCATCATCACCCGCGAGGTGAAGGGGTTGGGCCAGAAGTCGCCCGCCGCCGCCTGCCCGGCCCAGACATAGCTGATCGCGATCGGCGATCCGAACAATCCCTCGCCGGGCGCAACCGCGTAAAGGCGGGCCGCGAAGTCATCCCCGCCCCTGGTTCGCTCGTCCGCCACCTCCGGGGTCCCCGCGATACGCCAGCTCCACTCCAGCACGGGCCTTGCCGCGAGATCGATCTCCCGTTCGAGGTAGAGGCTCGAGGCGGAAGAAACGCTGTCGCCCTCGAGCACCAGCCGCCTGTCCAGCTCCACGATCCGGTAGCTGGTCTCACCCTCGAAGGACCGCGTTTGCCAGCCTTCGGTGGTGCCGGCCGAGAACTGGCCCAGCGCCAGCGGCTCGGCCCGAGCCATCGGCACGGCAAGGAAGATCGACATCAACACGGACAAGCAGCGATGCACGGAACCTATGCGGGCGGCCTCGTCGTCCGGCTTCAGGCGGCGGCGACGGGCTCGACGCATCGCGGATCGTCGTTGGCGGGCGTGTTGGCCGGGGTGCTCGCGGGATGGGCGGTCATCACGTCCGCCGGGCTGGCGTCGTGCGTGGCCTTGCGACGATGCCGCCGCCATGCGCCCGTCCGCCGGGCCCTTGATGCCGACGAACCGGTCGCGTCACGTCGAGCCACGACCGTTCATCCACGGATCGATGAGCGTAATCCCGCAGTGCTCGAAGTCGGCCCTGTCGCGAGTGGCAACGGCCGCGTCGGCGCGGAGTTCCGCCTCGGTGACGGCGGTGAGGTAAAGATCGGCCGAATCCTGCGCAGAGAACCATGCCATGACCGCCTGGTCGGGCGTCAGCCGCATCAACTCCGAAACCACGTTCGTGTCTATCACGACCATGTCGGTCCGCTCATTCGAACCTTGGCGGCGGGCGCATCGGGCCGCGCTCCGGAAGTTCGAGATCGACCCCGCCCAGTGCGGCGAAGCGCGCGTGGATGGCCCCGCCGAGATCCTTCGGCGGCAAGGTCTCGCCGACGGCGCGGCGCAGGATCTCGCGGGCTTCCTCCTCCATCGAGCGGCCGTTTTCGGCCGCGCGGACGCGGAGCCGGCGCTTGAGCCCATCGTCGAGGTCGCGCGAAGACGGCATTCAGAAATGGTAGCGCAGCGAGATGCCGAGCTTCCTGATGTCGTCGAAGTTGTCTTCGGTGTGCTTGCTGTAGGACAGGTACCCGCCGACGGACACTCCACCGCCCGCGTGCACATGCGCAGCGATCCTGAGCATGGTCTCCGAGTCCGAAATCTCCCCGCCGGTGCGCGGCACGTCCGCGGAGGTATGGATGCGCGAAAGCTCGCTCTCGAGTTCCACGTTCTCCGAGACCCAGTGACGTATGCCGAAGGCGCCGCCGAGGCCGTTGCCCTCGATGACGGACCGGGTCGTCGTCACAGTCGGCGGCCCGAACGCCGAGGGTGTGACGAGCGGGATCGAGTGCTCGACCTCGAAGTCCACGATCATCAGCGCTTCGGCGTAGAGGCTGGTCCGTTCGCCCGCCTCGAAGTGGTATCCCGCGCCCAGCATGGAAATGGTCTGCCGGCTGTCGAGGTCCACCGGGGTACGCGCCACCTCATTGCCGAACTCCTTGGTTTCCCTCGACCATGCGCCCTTGACGTAAAACGCATCGAACACTTCCCACGAGCCCGTGAGCCCGAACAGCCGCCCGTCCGCATCATCCGCCAACGGGGCCGGCGCGGTGTTTCTGGTCTTCGACATATCCGCCGTGACTTCCAGGTAGCTGTAGCTGAAATCAGCCGCGTTCGCGCCTGTCGAAAGCCCCGCGAGCGATGCGAGGACAATCAGCGTTGCACAGTGTTTCACAGCGCCTCTCCACGTGGCTCTGGTCGACGATCGTGTCCGTGCGTCCCCAGCCAATGACGTCCGCATCTTCGAAGGCCTTTATCGTAGCAAGCGATTCCTTCGCGTGGCATCCCGGAGCACCGATCAGGTAACGTCAAGAGTTATGTGTCAGGGAGACGGGGGTGCTGATTCCCTGAGACTTGTTTTCGTGGATGAATACCGCGTAGAGGACGCGGTCCATTGAGGTCCGGTCCTGGAAGGTTCCCATGGGCCGGGTTCGTCTGCGGACCTCCCGGAACCTTCGTTCGATGGCGTTGGTGGTCCTGACCCGCTTTCGCTCATCGAGGGTCCGGTAGCGGAAGCAGGTGAGCAGCTCGTCGAGATCGCTGCGCAGGCAGGCGACGGCCTTGGGGTAGGTGCTTTGCCAGCGGTCGGCGAAGCGTCGGGCGGCGCTCTGGGCCTTGCGGCGGCTCTTTGCATTCATGACGGCGTGGACATCGGCCTTGACGGCCTCCTGGTCGGCCTTGCGGACCTTGTTGAGGATGTTGCGCATCTTGTGCGCCCAGCACCTCTGAACCGGGATGCCGGGATAGACGAACGGCAAGGCAGCCAGCAGGCCCTTGCCGCCATCGACGCAGATCATCTCAAGGCCTTCGCCGGTGAGCCCGCGGTGGTACAGCCGGTTGAGGAACACTTCCCACTCGCGGGCGCCTTCGCTGACGGCGAGATGGAAGTCGATGATCTCCTTCTTGCCGTCGGGGCGGATGCCGAGCGCCACCAGGACCGGCCTCCTGAGCGCGCCGGCGCCGGTCTTGCGGGCCAGCACCACGCCGTCGAGCATCAGCGCCTTGTAGGCGTTCTTCAGCGGCCTGCGGTGGAAGGCCTCGACCGCCATGTCGAGCGTCTTGGAGACCCGGCTCACCGTCGCGGCCGAGACCGGGCGCCCGAGCAGGGCCAGCAGGACCTCGCCCACCTTGCGCGTCGAAAGCCCCAGCACGAAGCCGGCCAGGATGGCACGGTCGATCTCCGGCGCGCGCCTTGCGTAGCTCTTCACAACCCCGGTCGGGCAGAAGTGCCGGGTGCGCGGCACGTTGAGCTCGATGTCGCCGAGCTCGCTCAGCAGGCAGCGGCGGTAGGTCCCGTTGCGCCGGTCGCGCATCGCGCCGGCGTCGAGGTTGTCGAGCCAGCGATCCACCGCCTCGGCCATCCGGCCCTCGATGATCTCGGCCAGCGCCTGGCGGCCGAGCGGGCGGTAGCCCTCGCCCCAGTCCAGTCCGCCTGCCTGCATCTCCTTCACCACCTCAAAGGCCTGGGGTAGGCTCATGATCGTCGCAGCTTGCTGGGACATGCGGGGTGCTCCTGTTTGTGGTTGTCGTCACCACAGGGAGTACCCCCTTCCCACCTGACACATAAATTCTTACGTCACCCACCGATCAGGGAACCTCGTGGCGCCGATGGATGCCGGTGGACGTTGTCAATCGGCGCGCAATATGGACCCCCCCTTGGAGCACGGCGGAGGCTGTCCCGGTAGTCCACAGGGGGGGACCCGCGCGGCTTCGTGTAGCGCCTTGCAATACGCGAAGCGAAGCCGCGTGGGGGGCGCCTGTGGGCCCACCGGGGGAACCGGGCCGCGCGGGGGCGCAACGCCCCGATTGCGGCGGCCTTGCCCGGCAGCGCCGCATTCGTCAGGCTGGTCGCCATGACGCCGCTGACGATCTACACCGACCCCGCCTTTCTCGGCCACGATACCGGCGCCGGCCACCCGGAGCGCGCCGACCGTCTGCGGGCGATCGAGCGGGCGCTCGCCGTGCCGGACTTCGCGGCGCTGCCGCGCGCCACGGCGGCGGCGGCGACGCGAACGCAGCTGGAGCGGGTGCACACCGCGGCGGCGGTCGACCGCGTGCTCGCCGCCGTGCCCGGCGAGGGCCTCGCCTGGATCGACAGCGACACCGTGCTCTCGCCGGGCTCGCGCGAGGCCGCGCTGCGCGCCGCGGGCGCCGTGTGCGCCGCGGTCGACGCGGTCGCGGCGGGAACGACGCGGCGCGCCTTCTGCGCCGTGCGGCCGCCCGGCCACCACGCCGAGCCCGACCGGGCGATGGGCTTCTGCCTGTTCAACAACGTCGCCGTCGGCGCCGCCCACGCGCTCGCCGCGCACGGCTTCGAGCGCGTCGCGATCGTCGACTTCGACGTGCACCACGGCAACGGCACGCAGGCGGCGTTCGAGCGCGAACCGCGCGTGCTGTTCGCATCGAGCCACCAGTGGCCGCTGTATCCCGGCACCGGCGCGGCCTCGGAGACGGGCGTCGGCAACGTCGTCAACCTGCCGCTCGCCCCGGGCACGGACGGCGCCGGCTTCCGCGCCGCCTGGAACGGCGGCGCGCTCGACCGCATCGTCGCCTTTCATCCGGCGCTGATTTTCGTCTCCGCCGGCTTCGACGCCCACCGCCTCGACCCGCTGGCGCGCCTTGAGCTGGTCGAGGACGACTATGCGTGGATCACCGAACGCCTGTGCGCGATCGCCGACGACAGCTGCGCCGGGCGCGTCGTCTCGGCACTCGAAGGCGGCTACGACCTCGGAGCGCTCGCCGCGTCCGCCGCGGCGCACGTCGCCGCGCTGGCAGCGTGACGGCGGCGGCCGCGCGTTCGCGGTGGTCGCCCCGGCGGGTCACCGCCGCCGCTTGAGCGCCGCGTCGTAGGCCTCCCGCGCCGCGACCACGTCCGCGCGGTCGGAGACCTCGGGCACCGCGACGTCCCACCAGTGGCCCCCGGCGTCCGTGCCGACCGCCGGATCGGTGTCGATGACGACGACGAAGGACCGGTCGGCGGACCGCGCTTCGATCAGGGCTGCCTCCAGTCCTTCGATGTCGTCGACGTGCACGGCGAGGGCACCCATGGAGCGGGCATGGGCGGCGAAGTCGACAGCCGCAGGCACCCGGTGCCGGGCGTCGTCGAGGAGATTGTTGAAGCTCGCGCCGCCGGCCGCCCGCTGCAGCCGGTCGATGCACCCGAAGCCCCGGTTGTCGAGCACGACGACGGTCAGCTTCAGGCCGAGCATGACGCTGGTCGCGAGCTCCGAGTTCATCATCATGTACGAGCCGTCGCCGACGACCACGACGACATCGGCGTCGGGCCGCGCCATCTTGACGCCGAGTCCGCCGGCGATCTCGTAACCCATGCACGAATAGCCGTATTCCAGGTGGCAATCGCCCCGGCGCGGCGAGCGCCACAGCTTGTGCAGCTCGCCGGGGAGGCCGCCGGCGGCGCCGACGACGATCCCGTTTTCGCCGGCGGTTCGCTGGACGGCACCGATCACCTGGGCGTCCGAGGGCTTGACGTTGCCGCCGGGAGCGCGTGTCGCGGCGTTCGCCACATCCTCCCAGGCGTCGATCGAGGCCCGGGCCGGCGGCGTGAAGGCGCGGTCGCCGAGCGCGGCGTCGAGTTCCTCGAGGACCGTCCGCGCGTCGCCGACCACGGCGATGGAATCGTGCTTCGTCGCGTCGAAGGCGGCGGCGTTGATCGCCACCAGCCTGACCGACGGGTTGCGGAACAGGCTCCGCGAGCCGGTGACGACGTCCTGCAGGCGCGTCCCCACGGCAAGGACGAGGTC
The DNA here is from genome assembly GCA_965243325.1 of Alphaproteobacteria bacterium. Classification (GTDB taxonomy): domain Bacteria; phylum Pseudomonadota; class Alphaproteobacteria; order UBA7887; family UBA7887; genus JANQOH01. The sequence continues at coordinate 271,295 of CBDEUQ010000003.1, forward strand.
GGCCGTGCGCGCGGCGGCGTTGGCGGTTTCGGTTCCCGTCACGCCGATGGCGCCGACGTTGCACGGGTGCGACCAGGGCAGCGCCGACTTGCCCGCCGGGGTCTCGGCGACGGGGATTCCGCGGCGTTCGGCGAACGCGGCGAGCGCCTCGCAGGCGCCGGAGTAGTGCACGCCGCCGCCGGCGACGATCAGCGGCGTCTTCGCCGCCCGGAGCGCCTGCACGGCCTGCGCGAGCTCGCGCGCGTCGGGCCGTTGCCGGCGCGCGGTCCAGGTCCGCGGCTCGAAGAACGCTTCCGGATAGTCATAAGCCTCGGCCTGGACGTCCTGGCACAGGGCGAGCGTGACCGGGCCGCACTCGGCCGGGTCGACGAGCGTCGCCATGGCGCGCGGCAGGGCGCCCAGGATCTGCTCCGGGCGGACGATCCGGTCGAAATGGCGGCTCACCGGGCGAAAGCAGTCGTTGGCGCTGACGGCGGCGTCCTGAAAGTCCTCGACCTGCTGGAGGACCGGGTCCGGCAGCCGGCCCGCGAACACGTCCGCGGGCAGGAACAGCACCGGCAGCCGGTTGACGTGCGCCGTCGCCGCGGCGGTGACCATGTTCGTCGCCCCCGGTCCGATGGACGACGCGACCGCCATGAGCCGCTTGCGGTTGCTGGCCTTGCCGTAGGCGATCGCGGCGAGAGCCATGCCCTGCTCGTTGTGGCCGCGCCAGGTCGGCAGCGCGTCGCCCGCGCGTTGCAGCGCCTCGCCGAGGCCGGCGACGTTGCCGTGGCCGAAGATCGCCCAGACCCCCGACACGAGCCGCTCGCCGTCCTCGTTGCGCTGCGCACTCAGGTAGCGGACGAGAGCCTGCGCCGCCGTCAGTCGGATGGTAGCCATCGCCGTCCCCTTTCCGGCCGTGCCCCGCCCCGGGCGGCGGGGTCGGGCCTCAGACGAGCGTCCCGCGCAGCACGGTGACCGCCCGCCCTCCCAGGCGCACCCGCTCGCCGTCGACCCGCACGCGCAGCACGCCGCCCCGGTCCGACGCCTGGTAGGCGGTGAACTCGTCCTTTCCCAGGCGCGGGCGCCAGAACGGCCCCAGGCAGCAGTGGGTCGAACCGGTGACCGGATCCTCGGAGATGCCGGCGTTGGGCGCGAAGGCGCGGGATACGAAGTCGTATCCGGGAGTCGAAGCCCGGCTGGTGACGCACACCACCAGGTCCGGCAGCGTCGCCAGAAGGGCGAGATCCGGGTCGAGCCCGCGCACCGTGTCCTCGCTGTCGACGGCGGCGAGCAGGTAGCCGATATCGAACCGGGCCGCCGCTTTCGGGGCGACGCCGAGCGCCTCCACGAGCGCCAGGGGCGGATCGAGCGGCCGCGGCGCGTAGGCGGCGAAGTCGATCTCGATGAGGTCGTCCGTGCGCCTTGCCTCCAGCAGGCCGCTGCGGGTGTGGAAGCGGGCCGGCTCGTCCGGGGCGAGATGACCTTCCTGCCACAGCACGTGCGCGCTCGCGAGCGTCGCGTGGCCGCAGAGGTCGACCTCGACCGTCGGCGTGAACCAGCGCAGGTCGAAAGCGTCGTCCCGGCGCTCGAGGAACGCCGTCTCGGAGACGTTCATCTCGCGGGCGACCTGTTGCATCCACGCGTCGTCGCGGGGCGTTTCCAGGATGCAGACGCCGGCGGGATTGCCGGCGAAAGGCCGGTCGGTGAAAGCGTCGACCTGGAATATCGGCTGCCCCATGGTGTCCTCCCGTGGCTCGATGCGCGTGCGTCGATACCACAGGATGCGGCCGGTCCGCATGCCGGACCGGGCGTCCTCCGTCTTCGGCGCGGGGGCGGAGCCCTCCGACGGCCGGTCTTCGCCCCGGGGCCGGCGGCGATTTGCCCGCTCCGACGGGCCGTGCCGGCGCCTCCGCCGCAAATTGTAGGCGCCCGCGACATCCGGTACCAATGCGCCGCAACAGCGGTTCGGTGAACGTCTCCGCCGAGCCGGCCCCGGGGTGCCTTGCCATGTCTCGATCCTGCGCGAACCCGCCCCAAGGCGCCGCTCACGATGCGGCGGGCGACCGTCCCCGACCGGCCCCGGCGCCCGAGGCGGAAGCCCGGACGGGTTCTGGACGCGACCATGGGCGCCATCCGGACCGGCGACGGCGGGCGCGCCGACGCATCGCCCTGGGCCTGGCGGCGGCGGTCCTGCCCTGGATACCCGGCCCGGCGGGCGCCGACGTGGAGCTGTTCGACTCCGGCGGCGCCAATGCGCGGCTCGCCGTGAACGCCGTCGCCGCGTACCTTGCGCCTGCGGAAATCTGCTTCGGCGTGCCGAACGGCGCCGGATGGTGCGACCAGGACGACGCCGACATCGCGTGGCTCGACTCGTTCATCCACGCCCGGCTCATCGGCGACTACGCCGCCGGCGCCGTCGGGCGCCTGTTCGGCGAGGTCAGCTACGTCGCGGCGGCGACGCGGGGCGACGGCGAAATGTACGGCTACACCAGCCACGGTCCCGAAGCGCTGTTCCACGAACACCTCTTCGTCGGCTGGGCCTCGGGCGACGCGTTTCCGGAACTCGGCACGGACGCGCTCAAGGTCTCCTGGGGCGACCAGCGGTTCAGGATAGGCGACGGCTTCCTGTTCGCCGACGGCGCGAGCGACCTGGGCCGGCGCCTTGCCTACTACGCCGGGCCGCGGAAGGCGTTCAAGAAGTCGGCCGTCGTCCGTCTCGACACCGGCCCCGTGGGCGGCGCGGCGTTCCTGCTCGACAGCAGGGCGGACAAGGGCGGTACCCGGCTGGCGGGGGTCGACATCGCGTATACGGACTCCGCGCGCGGCACCGTCGGCCTGACGTGGTTCGATGTCGTGGACGACGAGCGGACGCCCGAAGCGTCGATCTCCGGGATGGGCACGGTGAGCCTGCGCGCACAGGGCACGCCGTTCACGCAACCCGGGTGGCAGCCGCTCTTCCTGTCCGGCGAGTTCGTGCGCCAGTCCGGCGGCGACGGCCGGGTCGACGCGCACGCGTGGTATCTCGAAGCCGGCTACACGATCGAGCAGGCGCCGTGGACGCCCTACGTCGGTTACCGCTACAGCCTGTTCTCCGGCGACGATCCTGCCACCGGCGACGACGAGGCGTTCAAGTCGCTCTTCTCCGGGGCGGGGCGCGGCTGGGGAACGTGGTACCAGGGCGAGATCACGAGCAACTATCTGTGGCACTCGGACCTGCGCCTGCACCTGCTCCGCGCGTCGGCGTCGCCCCTGGACAATCTGACCTTCAGCGCCCTCCTGTACGATATCGACTTCGACGTGGCGCGGCCGGGCGGTCGCGACGCGGTGCGCGAGCTGAACGTCTTCGTCGACTGGACGATCGTCCCCGACGCCGGGCTGAGCGCGATCTTCGGTATCGCTTATCCCGACGACGCGCTTTCGCGGACCGCCGGGTTCGGCGACGAGACGTCGCGGATGTTCGGCCTCTACGCCTGGGCCAGCTACTGACCGCGCTCCCCGCCCGGCTCCGAGAATGCCGGAGCCGGACGCCGCGCGGGCCGGAGGGTCGCCGACGGTTGCGGGCGCGGATTGAAAAAAGCCGCACTGGGTATTATAGAGGGATCATGAAAACGGGCGCTCGCGAGGGCCGGATTGCAGACGTTCAAGACCAAGGCGTTCGCCCGGTTCGCCGGCCGCGAGGGACTGGAGGATGCGGCCTTGTGCGAGGCCGTCCGGCGCGCCCGCGAAGGGTTGATCGACGCCGACCTCGGCGGCGGCGTCATCAAACAGCGGATCGCCCGCAAGGGCGGCGGCCGGTCCGGCGGGTTCCGCACGATCGTGGTGTTCCGCCGGGGCGGACTGGCGTTCTTCGTGTACGGTTTCGCCAAGAGCGACCGGGAGAACCTGCGCCGCGACGAACTGGCGACCTACCGGCTGCTGGCTGACGAGTATCTGTCGCTGGACGGAGCCGGCCTTGCGGCCGCGCAGGCGACCGGAGCGATCATCGAGGTGGAATGCAATGACCAAGCAATACAGGAGTGAGGCGCTGGCGGCGGCTCACGAAGCCGCGCTCGGTCTGGCCGAGGCGGGCCTCATGTCGAAGCGGACCATGCGCAAGTTCGACGAGATGTGCCTCACGCCGGTCAGGGAGATGACGCCGGAGGATATCCGCGCGCTTCGGCTGCGCGAGCATGCGAGCCAGGCGGTGTTCGCGCGCTACCTCAACGTGACGAAGGGTCTGGTGAGCCAGTGGGAGCGCGGCGAGAAACGCCCGCGGGGCGCCTCCTTGAAGCTCCTGACGCTGGTGGAGAAGAACGGTCTCGGGGCGGTCGCCTGACGGAAACCCGAGGCCCGTCCTTGAGCGCCATTCATCGCCAGCGCCCGCCCGTCAACGGCGGGTCAATCGAAAACTGAACGTTTGGGTGTGGGGGCGTAGCCCCACCCGGATGTTTGGCCTCCACGCCCGGGCCGGCTACTGACCGCGCTCTTCGCCCGGCTCTCCTTCGCCGGCCCCGTCCCGCCCGGAGAGGACGCGGACGAGCCGCTGCCGCGAGACGACGCCGAGGAAGCGCCCGTCCCGGTCGGCGACGCCGAGCGGGCCCTCGTCGCGCAGGATCGCCGGCAGGGCCTGTTCCAGCATCGTGTCCCCGGGGATCGTCCGCGGCATCTTCGCCGCCGCGCGCAGACCGTCGCCCGCCCGCTCCGCCGCCGTCAGGTCGCGCTCCGTCACGGCGCCGACGAGGCCGTCGCCGTCGAACACGAAAGCGCGGCTCACGCCCCGGCGTCGCATCTCGTTCAGCGCTCCCTCGACGCCGTCGCTTTCCAGGCGCGGGGCCGGCGCCGAAACGACCGTGTCGACGGTCAGCACCCGGGCGCGATTCACGTCGCCGACGAAGGCGGCCACGTAGTCGTCCGCCGGCGTCAGCAGGATTTCCTCCGGCGTCCCCACCTGGCTCAGGCGGCCGTCCTTGAGAATGGCGATCCGGTTGCCGAGCTTCAGCGCTTCGTCGAGGTCGTGGGTGATGAAGACGACGGTCTTGCAGAGCCGCCGCTGCAGTTCGATCAACTGGTCCTGCATGCCCGAGCGGATCAACGGGTCCAGGGCGCTGAACGCCTCGTCCATCAACAGGATCTCGGGCTCGCCGCAGAGCGCGCGCGCGAGGCCCACGCGCTGCTGCATGCCGCCGGAAAGCTGGCTCGGATAGGCGTTCTCGTAGCCGGCGAGGCCGACCGACTCGATCCACTGCCCCGCCTGGTGGCGGCGGCCGTAGGCGTTGACGCCGCGGATCTCCAGCGCGTAGGCCACGTTCTGGACGACGGTCCGATGCGGCATCAGGCCGAAGCGCTGGAACACCATGGCGGTCTTTTTTCGCCGGAAATCGCGCAGCGCGGCGTCGTTCAGGGCCAGGACGTCCGTGCCGTCGACGACGATGCGCCCGGCGGTCGGCTCGATCAGCCGGTTCAGGTGCCGGATGAGCGTCGACTTGCCGGACCCCGAGAGCCCCATGACGACGAAGGTCTCGCCCTCCGCCATCGACAGGCTCACGTCGTCGAGACCGACGGTGTGGCCGGTCTCGGCCAGGATTCGCTCCTTCGCCTCGCCGGCGCGGGCGCGCGCCAGGGCATCGCCCGGCGCCGGCCCGAAGATCTTGTAGACGCCCTCGACCTCGATCTTTGCCATCGCGTCCAGAAGCCGGCGGCGGCCGGCTATCCTTCGATCCGCCGGTGCTTCTGTATCCGCCGGCCGTAGGCCTGCGACGCGCGATCGAGAATGATCGCGATGGCCGCGATGGCCAGCCCGTTGAACAGCCCGAGCGCGAAATACTGGTTGGTGATGGCCTTGAGCACCGGCTGCCCGAGACCCTGGACGCCGATCATCGATGCGATCACGACCATGGACAGCGCCATCATGATCGTCTGGTTGACGCCGGCCATGATGTTCGGCAGCGCGAGCGGGATCTGCACCCCGAAGAGGCGCTGGCGGGAGTTCGCGCCGAAGGCGTCCGCGGCTTCCAGGACGTCCTTGTCGATGAGGCGGATGCCGAGGTCGGTGAGGCGGATGACCGGCGGGATGGCATAGATCATGACGGCGATGCTACCCGGCACGCGGCCGATGCCGAGCAGCATGACCACGGGGATCAGATAGACGAAACTCGGCATCGTCTGCATGATGTCGAGAACGGGCGTGACCGCGGTGCGCACCCGGTCGTAGCGCGCCATCGCGATGCCGATCGGAATGCCGAGCGCGACCGACATGACGGTGCAGACGACGACGATGGCCACCGTCCGCATCGTGTCCTCCCACATGCCGAAGAGGCCGATCGCGAGCAGGGCGACGACGACGCCGGCGACGAGGCTCCAGCGGCGCCCGGCGGCGTAGACGAGAGCGGCGACGGCGAGAATCGCCAGCCACCACGGCAGGTCGAGTAGAAACCGCTCGAACCAGATCATGAACTGGAGGAGCGGCTCGAAGAATTCCTCGATCGCGGCGCCGTAGGTGCGGGAAAACTCCCGGTATCCCTCGTCGATCCCCCTGCGCAGCGCGCGCAACGAGGCGCGCGACAGTTCGGGAAATTCGAACAGCCATTCGGGCTCGGCCATGTGACAGCACCTCCGATCGCGCCGGGAGTCCCCCGGGACGGCCGGAGATCGAGGTTGCGGGGCCGCTTACAGGGCGGACTTCACCTTCGCGGCCTGTTCCTCCGACAGCCAGCTCGTCCAGAGGTCCTCGTATTTTTCCAAGAAGTACAGCGCCCCGTCCTCACCGAGGAGCTGGTTGTCGCTCATGTAGGCGAGCACGTCGCCGGCGATCGCGTTCGACCAGCCGCGCTTCTCCAGCCAGGCGACGGCCTCCGGGGCCGCCTCGGCGAAACTCGCCGTGACCACCGTGTACACGTCCGGCTCGACCCAGGCGTTCCGCTTCGGGTCGGGGCATTCCGGAACCGACGTGCACGCGGCCCAGTGCTCGGCGTCGTGGGCGACGCCGAAGCTCAGCCGGTACATCGGGTACTTGCCCAGAATGGCGGTCGGTGCCCAGTAGTAGCCAAGCCACGGCTCGCCGCGCTCGTAGGCGCTGGCGATCGCGCCGTCGAGGCCCGCGGACGACCCCGGATCCACGAGCTCGAAGCTCCTCTCCTCGCCTTCGTAGGCGCGGAACAGGTTCTCGTTGACGTATTCGCAGGCCCAGCCCGAGGGGCAGCCGTAGACGGCGCCGAGGTCGGAATACTCCGGATGGACGAACAGGTCGGGCCGCTCGAGCGCGTCGTCGATGGTCTCGATCTCGGGGTGGGCGTCCTTGATGTACTGCGGGATGAACCAGCCCTCCAGCGCGCCCTCGACGAGTATCTTGCCGGCGTACACCAGCCGTCCTTCGTCGACCGCCCTGGCGAGCGCCTCGCCGGCGGAATTGACCCATGTCTCGGGGGCGATGTCGGGCTCGCCCTTTTCCGTCATCGACGTCACGGTCGGCACGGTGTCGCCGGGCACGATGCTCACGGCACACCCGAACGCCTCCTCGAGCACGATCCGGTCCACGTGCGCCGCGAACTCGGCGGATGCCCAGTTCATGTCGGCCACGGTGACGAGGCCGCAATCTGCGGCGGCGGGCGCGGCAAGCAGCGCCGCCGCCGAGCCGGCGGCCAGAGCGGTCTTGGAAATGGAGAAAATTTTCATCGGCCGGGTCCCCCGAACGTGCGCGGGGACGGGCTTCGCCGGCCCCATCGTCCGCTCGACGTTACCACCGGCGCGCCGCCGCCGCAACGCGCGCCCCGACACGCGCCGCCGGACACATCCCGAATTCGGCGCAACGCTGTACTCTTGGAGTCCGTTTCGCGATCCGGCTCCGACACGAGCCCGGACACGACCGCCTTCCGGGCGTCGCCTTGAGGGTCGGCCGGACATGGCGGTTCGCCGGCAGCCGGCACGGCGGCCCGAAGTTCAAGCGGTTTCGATATGCCTCCGATCGGGCACTGTTTCCACGGAAATTGCGGCCCGATCACTTGAACAGATTGAAGTAGTACCTGACGTTGATATTGAATCGCCACTCCTGCTCGTTGTTTTCGTTCGCACCGAAGTCGCCCCCGGGTCCGACGAAGAAGTTGCCGTCCGCCAGTCCGAAGTCGGTGTACACATACGCTCCGCCCCAGTACCAGCTGGCCCCGAGGGTCAGCAGGGAAGAGTCGTTGAAACCGTCGACCTGCTTCAGAATCGAACTCCATTCCACGTATGGCGTAACGCTGTCGAGCCAGGCGAGGTCGGACGTATCGATTCCCTCGTAGCGGAGCGACAAAGCGGGAATCCACCCCTCGGAAGCGACAAGCGCAGGCCACTCGTATGCTCCCATCGGGATCAGGTCGCCGGTTCCCCAGGGAGTGTCGCCGGCGATGTCGTAATTGTAGTACGACAACTGGGAGACGAGCTTCATATCGGCGAACGAAGTGGTCCCGTGCACGGAAGCCGCGAAGTGATCGGCGCTGCTGTCGTCGACGTTCGTCCCTTCCAGCCTGCCGTACTGAATGGACGCGCCCACGTCTCCGCCGCCGTCCATCGGATAGACGACGCGTAGGTTGACCTGTCCGTTTTCGGTGAAGCCGCATCGGTCGTCGCCGGCGCGACACGTCCCGTTTGCCTTCCCCCAGATCACGGGGTCGTAGCTGTAGCGCGCGCTGTCCAGGCTGCCGTCCCCGTCCCAGTGTCCCTCGTCCTGGAAAAAATAGGCGAGATCGACGTCCAGGCCGCCGAAGGATGTCGTCCATCTGATCCCGAGGTCCATGTCGTCGATGAGTCCGACGTAGAAGTGCTGGTCGAAGTACCAGCTCGACGACACGCCATAGTCGCCGGGGCCGAAGGGGGCACGGACGATACCGGCCCGCACCGTGCCGAATTCGTCCGACCGATAGCCCAGCCACGCCGTATGCATCATGCTGTATCCGTCGTACCAACGGTATTCCACTCTGCCGGTGAGGCTGCCGTGGTTCAGGTCGGCGTTGAGGCGGTACATCTCGAGATCCACGTCCCCGAGGCCTTCGCCCCGGCGATTGTCGTAGTCGCCGAAAACCCAGTTCACCCCGAAGGCGCCGCCGATACTGACGGGACCGTCCTCTGCCATCGCGCCTGTCGCCGGAATCAGGGACGTCGTGAATCCCAGGGCGATGATGCCAATGATGTGTGTCACGTTTCTCATTGTTTCCTGCATGCCGCCGAACGCCTCGTTGGCCGGAATGCGCGAGCATCCGGTGGCTTCACCACCGTATGCGAGAGGCACACGGATTACCGCCGCCCTTGGCGATCCGAGGTGACGTAAGAATTTATGTGTCAGGTGGGAAGGGGGTACTCCCTGTGGTGACGACAACCACAAACAGGAGCACCCCGCATGTCCCAGCAAGCTGCGACGATCATGAGCCTACCCCAGGCCTTTGAGGTGGTGAAGGAGATGCAGGCAGGCGGACTGGACTGGGGCGAGGGCTACCGCCCGCTCGGCCGCCAGGCGCTGGCCGAGATCATCGAGGGCCGGATGGCCGAGGCGGTGGATCGCTGGCTCGACAACCTCGACGCCGGCGCGATGCGCGACCGGCGCAACGGGACCTACCGCCGCTGCCTGCTGAGCGAGCTCGGCGACATCGAGCTCAACGTGCCGCGCACCCGGCACTTCTGCCCGACCGGGGTTGTGAAGAGCTACGCAAGGCGCGCGCCGGAGATCGACCGTGCCATCCTGGCCGGCTTCGTGCTGGGGCTTTCGACGCGCAAGGTGGGCGAGGTCCTGCTGGCCCTGCTCGGGCGCCCGGTCTCGGCCGCGACGGTGAGCCGGGTCTCCAAGACGCTCGACATGGCGGTCGAGGCCTTCCACCGCAGGCCGCTGAAGAACGCCTACAAGGCGCTGATGCTCGACGGCGTGGTGCTGGCCCGCAAGACCGGCGCCGGCGCGCTCAGGAGGCCGGTCCTGGTGGCGCTCGGCATCCGCCCCGACGGCAAGAAGGAGATCATCGACTTCCATCTCGCCGTCAGCGAAGGCGCCCGCGAGTGGGAAGTGTTCCTCAACCGGCTGTACCACCGCGGGCTCACCGGCGAAGGCCTTGAGATGATCTGCGTCGATGGCGGCAAGGGCCTGCTGGCTGCCTTGCCGTTCGTCTATCCCGGCATCCCGGTTCAGAGGTGCTGGGCGCACAAGATGCGCAACATCCTCAACAAGGTCCGCAAGGCCGACCAGGAGGCCGTCAAGGCCGATGTCCACGCCGTCATGAATGCAAAGAGCCGCCGCAAGGCCCAGAGCGCCGCCCGACGCTTCGCCGACCGCTGGCAAAGCACCTACCCCAAGGCCGTCGCCTGCCTGCGCAGCGATCTCGACGAGCTGCTCACCTGCTTCCGCTACCGGACCCTCGATGAGCGAAAGCGGGTCAGGACCACCAACGCCATCGAACGAAGGTTCCGGGAGGTCCGCAGACGAACCCGGCCCATGGGAACCTTCCAGGACCGGACCTCAATGGACCGCGTCCTCTACGCGGTATTCATCCACGAAAACAAGTCTCAGGGAATCAGCACCCCCGTCTCCCTGACACATAACTCTTGACGTTACCGCGATCCGATCGGATATGCCCTCCAAGTTATATTCATGCGATAGTATCATATCGGTGGCGTTACGGTTACCCGAATTCCGCCCGATCTCCGCGCCGCCGGCGGCGTCAAGCAGCGCGCGGACGAAAGCAGTTGCAGGGCTTGGGGCTTGGTTTCTTCGGCCCCGGCCGGGGCCCGCGCTATGGCCACACCGGATCGGGCGCCATGTCCGGGAACACCGGGCCGTCGTACGGGTGCGCGTCGGCGACCGCCTCGTCGAGCTCGACGCCGATGCCGGGGGCGGAGGACGGCACGATGCGGCCGTCCTGCCAGACGATCGGGCTCTTCAGGATCTCGGCGTAGAACCCGTCGAAGCGCTCGATGCTCTCCTGGATCAGGAAGTTCGGGCTGCAGGCGCCGATCTGGATGTTCGCCGCCGCCTCGATGGGGCCGCAGTAGAGGTGCGGCGCGATCGAGACGTAGTGCGCCTCGGCCATGCCGGCGATCTTCTTGGCCTCGAGAATGCCGCCGACGCGGCCAAGCGCCGGCTGGATCGTCGCCGCCGCCTGCGCCTCGAGCAGGGCGGCGAACTCGTACTTGGTGGCGAGCCGCTCCCCGGTCGCCACCGGAATCGACGTCGACCGCGCCACGCGCGCCATCTCGGCCACGTTCTCCGGCGGCACCGGCTCCTCCAGCCACAGCGGGTGGTACGGCTCCAGCCGCCTGGCGAGCGCGATCGCCGAGGCGGTCGTCGGCTGGCCGTGGGTGCCGATCAGCAGGTCGCACGTGCTGCCCACCGCCTCGCGCATGTTGCGGGTCATCAGCTCCGCGTTGTCGAGCGCCGCGAGCGACAGCTGCCGCGGATCGAACGCGCCCATCGGCATGACCGGATCGTACTTCACGGCGGTGAAGCCCATCGCCGCGTATTCCGCCGCGCGCCGGGGCCCGGCTTCCGGGTCGCCGAAGATGTCGGCGATTTCCAGCGCGTCGCCGCCGGCCCCCGCCGCCGCGGCGCTCGGCGGGTAGAGGTAGGTGTACGAGCGCAGGGTCTCGCTCACCCGCCCGCCGAGCAGGTTGTAGACGGGCTGGTCGAGCGCCTTGCCGACGATGTCCCAGCAGGCGATCTCGATGCCGCTGAGCACGCCCATCAGCGCATGGTCCGGGTGTTGCGCGTAGCCGCGGCTGTAGACCCGCCGCCACAGCGATTCGATACGGAAGGGGTCGGCGCCGACGGCGTGCTGAGCGGCGACGTCCTCGATCATGCGGCACGTCGTGCGCGGGCTGAAAGGCACGCCGTAGGCCTCCCCGTAGCCGTGGATGCCGTTGTCCGTCGTCAGCCGGAGGAACACCCAGCAGGGTCCGCCGTGGTGCGGCGGCGGGTTGGCGACCGCCCAGGTCTTGACGTCGGTGATCTTCATGTCGCCCTCCCCGTGGCGTGCGGACCGGCGCCGGTGATAGCAGAGGCGTGCGCCGGTGTCGCCTCGGAGAACGGCGCGCCATGTCGAGCCGGTCGGCCTACGATCCGGGAGCCGGTCAACAAGCAGACCCGCTCCCCGGGAAACGACGGTCCTCTCGACGCGCGAGGCCGCGACCCTGCTCACACTCTCGCCCCGAACGCCCGACCGCTTTGGCTGAGGTGCGGCTGCGCCCGGCCAGCGGACTGCACCGACTGCCACCGACTTCACGCGGCAACAATGGTCACATACACTGCATGCGCTCCGGAGATTGCGGCGGCGTGACGCCGTCCCGTCCCGGTCGCAGCGGAATGGCCTGCCGGAAGGGCGGATGCGAGGTTCCCGGGACCTGCTGATTGCGGCTTGCATCGTGCTGCTCGCGAGCGCACGGTATGCGGGCGCGCAGGAAGGGCCGTACGTCGGCGTGGCGGCCGGATGGCACCGGGCCAGCGCCGACTACACCAAGAGCATCGGCCTCGACGTGCCGCCCGCGAGCTATGAGTCAGCGACCAACGGCGCGCGGGGCGGGGTTGGCATGGTGCGGGCGTCGCTCGGCTACCGCACGTTCGTCGCCGGCCGCCTGTACGTGACAGGGGAGTTCGAGGCGACGTTGCGCGGGGGCGGCGGCGACGGCCCGTCAGGCTACCTGCGGGAGGGCACGGGCATCGGCGACCGGGACGTGTGGCCGGGCCCATGGAGCGTGCAGAGGAAGGGCGGGCTCGGCATGAACGCCCGGCTGGGGTATGCGCCGGGCGGGCTGCTGGGCGAAGGCGGGTCGGTCTATGCCGTCGCCGGGGTGCATTGGGAGCGCGCGACCGTGCGGCGCGGTTCCGACATCGGCGGGCGATCGATCCGGAGTGCGGCCGATCACACGCTGCGGCCCCGGGTTGCCGGCGTGGGCGTGGAGTGGGGGGACCTGAATAGCCGGATCGGGATCGAGGTCCGGTACTCGGCGGCTGACCTCAGTTACCGCACTGGCGGGGACGGATCGGCGCTCGGGATGCCGCGCGTCGGCCACCGGTTCGAAGTGCGCGAGGTCGGCGTCCTGGTGGGCTGCACCCGCTCGTTCTGACCAGGGCGGCAGGGTCGGGCAAGCGGACGCTCCCGGCGCCCCTCGTTCCGCCGGGCGGCGCGCCATCGCCCCGGTCGACAAATGCGACCCCGGACGCCGCGCCAGAGCCGCCGGCACGTCCTTCGACCGGCACGCATCAAGGAAGGCGCCGGCGTCGCGGCGCCGCGTCGCGCTGTCACCCGGCGATGCCGGTGCAACCTGTTGAACAATCGAATACTTCGAAACCCCACTGTTGAAGTTGGGTATAGGCAAGGACCGGGCACGTTCGCTATGTAGGCGCCGAAGGGGAGCGGAGGGAGCCCATGCGTTTCGGTGTGTTCTACGAACTGCAACTGCCCAAGCCGTGGAACCGCGGCGACGAGCGCCGCCTGTTCGGCGAGGCGCTCGAACAGATCGTCCTCGCCGACCGCCACGGCATCGACTACGCGTGGTGCGTCGAGCATCATTTTCTCGAAGAGTATTCGCACTGCTCGGCGCCGGAGGTGTTCCTCGCCGCCGCCGCCGCGCGAACCGAACGCATCCGGCTCGGCCACGGCATCCGCCAGGTGATCCCGCGCTACAACCACCCGGCGCGCACGGCCGAAACGCTGGCGACGCTCGATCTGATCTCCGACGGCCGCGTCGATTTCGGCATCGGCGAAGGTGCGACGCGGCTCGAGCTGCGGGGCTTCGGCATCGGCGCCAAGGAGAAGCGCGCGCTGGCCATCGAAGCGGCGGAGCAGATCGCCGACATGATGGTGATGACTCCGTATCCGGGCTACGACGGCGCCGGCTTCCGCATGCCGTGCCGCAACGTGCTGCCGAAACCGCTGCAGGAGCCGCATCCGCCCATGTGGATGGCGTGCACCAACCGCGACACGATCAAGGTCGCGGCGAGTCTCGGGCTCGGCGCCCTCGCCTTCTCGTTCGTCGATCCGGACGAAGCGCGGTCGTGGACGAAGACCTACTACGACATCGTCAAGTCCGATGCCTGCGTGCCGGTCGGCCACACGGTGAACGCGAACGTCGCCATGGTTTCGGCGTTCTCGCTCCACGCCGACCGCGCCGAGGCGGTTCGCCGCGGCCAGGAGGGTTTCGAGTTCTTCGCCTTCGCGCTGCGCTCGCTGGTGACGCGCGACACGGTGCCCGGCCGCACCGACCTGTGGGGCGATTTCCAGGCCCACCGGCGCGAGGCGGCGTGCGGGAGCGATGGGGCGGCGGACGACGGCGTCTCCCTCGCCGACGTCGCGCACGCGCCGGGGATCGGCACGCCGGACGACTTCATCGCCCACGCGCGGTCGTTCCAGGAAGCCGGGGTCGACCAGATCATCCTGCTGCAGCAGGCCGGCAACAACACGCACGCGGAAATCTGCGCCGCGCTCGACCTGTTCGCCGCCGAGGTCCTGCCGCGCTTCGCCGCCGACCGTGGCGAGCGCGAGCGCGCCAAGGCGGAGGAGCTCGCGCCCGCCGTCGCCGCGGCGCTGGCCCGCAAGACCGTGCGCGCGCCCCTCGCCGACGACGAGATTCCGGTCGTCGAGGCGTCGGTGGACCGCGTGCGCGTCAACCGCGGCCGCGCCGCGACTTGAGGCCTCCGGCGCGCCGCCGGAGGTCGCGGGCGCCGGTTGACGAAGCCGCGCCCCTGGGCTACCGATATTCGACGTTGCGGCGCGCCGCCGCAGACCCTTACCCAGGCAGTCGGATGAAGATCGAAGAGGAAAAGCAAGGTTCTCTCGTCATCGTTTCCCCGGTCGGCCGGGTTGACGGGTTCGGCGCCCCCGATCTCGAGAAGCGCTTCACGGAGGTCGTCGCGCGCGGCGACTCCCTCGTGGTGATGGATTGCGGGCAGATGGACTACATCAGCAGCGCCGGCTTGCGCGCCGTTCTCGTGGGCGCGAGGAAGTGCCAGCAGAGCGGCGGCCGGTTCGCGCTCTGCGCCCTCCAGCCGGCGTGCAAGTCGGTCATGGAGATCAGCGGCTTTCTGACGATGTTCGAAGCCTACGAGACGCGCGCCGACGCCGTCGAGGCGGAAGCTGCGGCGAGCGGGGGCGCGTCGTGCTGACATTCGTCGAGGAGATCGTGCTGCTGACCCTCGACGATGACGGCTCGGTGCTGCCCATTCGCGAAACCACCATGGAGTTCGTCATCGCCGGCGCGGCGCTGATGGACCTCGCATTCGCCAACCGCATCGACACCGACCCCGAGCGGCTGGACATCCTCGACCCGACCAAGACCGGGAATCCGATGCTCGACCGCGCCTTCGAGCGCATCGCCGCGTGCAGCGAGCCGCGCAGCGTCGGCGCAAGCATCGAGAACCTGGCGGGGCCCGAGGCGCGGGAGATCCGCGAGATGGCGCTGGCCAAGCTCGTCGAGCGCGGCATCCTGCAGCGCCGGGACGAGAAGATCCTGTGGGTGTTCCAGGCGCGTCGCTACCCGGTCATCGACGGCCGGGCGGAACGCGAGGCCAAGCTGCGGATCGCCGGCGTGCTGCTGTCGGACGAGGCGCCGGACCCGAGGGACGTCGCCCTGATCTGTCTGGCCGACGTGTGCAAGATCCTGCCCGACATCTTCTCGGTCCGCGAGATCGAGAAGATCGGCCCCAGGGTCGAGCAGATCCGCCGCATGGACCTGATCGGCCGCACGATCGGCGGCGCGGTCGCCGAGATCGAGCGGTCGATCATGATCGCGATGACCCAGACGCCGCACTGACGACGCCGCACTGACGGCGCTGCCGGGCGGTGAACACGCAGGAAGGGAAGCGTCTTCCGGCGCCGGCCGGAGGGGTGGTAGTCTCGCCGTCCGGATGCGACGGGCGGCGGCCGGCGAACGTTCGGCCGCGTCCGCGCAGCAAGCGATGGCGGGTCTCGCATGGCGGACAGGACGACGGCATGGAGGGACCCCGGAGCCCCGCTCCCCGCCGCCGGCGATGAGGACGCCTGCCGCATCCACTGGGACCGCTGGCGCGAGGCGGCGCAGCGGAACGCCGACGCCGCGACCGGCGGCTTCGCCGAGGCCGCGCCCGACGACCCCGCCGCGGCCCCGCTGCTGACGGCGATCTTCGGCAACAGTCCGTACCTCAGCCGCGGCCTCATCGCCGACCAGACCTTCGCCCGGGTCCTGATCGAGGACGGGCCCGACGTCGCCTGCGCCGCGGCAGAGGCCGCGCTGGACGGCGGCCCGGAGGCCGAGTCGACGGACGACCTCATGGAACGCCTGCGGACGGCCAAGCGGCGGGCCGCGCTGGCGATCGCGCTCGCCGACATCGCCTCGGTCTGGCCGCTCGAGGCGACCACCGCGGCGTTGTCGCGCATCGCCGAGTCGGCGCTGCGCGCGACCTGCCGGCACCTCCTGCGGCAGCGTCACGACGCCGGCGACCTCGCCCTGCCGGCGCCGGACGCGCCCGAGCGCGGCTCGGGGCTGATCGTTCTCGGCATGGGCAAGCTCGGCGCGCGGGAGCTGAACTACTCCAGCGACATCGACCTCATCGTGCTCTACGACGACGACACCGCGCCGCTCGCCGGCGGCAGCGGCCCGCAGGCGCTGTTCAACCGGCTCGCCCGGCACCTCGTCCGCGTCATGAGCGAGCTCACGGCGCACGGGTACGTGTTCCGCACCGACCTGCGGCTCCGGCCCGATCCGGCGTCCACGCCTCTCGCCCTCTCCGTCCGCGCCGCCCGCCTCTACTACGAGACCGCGGGTCGGAACTGGGAGCGCGCCGCCATGATCAAGGCGCGCCCCGTGTCCGGCGACATGGAGGCGGGGGAGGCGTTTCTCGATGCGCTCCGCCCCTTCGTCTGGCGGCGCCGGCTCGACTTCGCCGCGGTCCAGGACATCCAGACGGTCAAGCGGCAGATCGACGCGGCGCGCGGCGGCGGCGAGGTCGCCGCCGCCGGGCACAACGTCAAGCTCGGACGCGGCGGCATCCGCGAGATCGAGTTCTTCGTCCAGGCGCAGCAACTGCTGTGGGGCGGGCGGAACCGGGACCTGCGCCCGCGCGGCACGCTGGCGGCGCTTGAGGCGCTCGTCGCCGCGGGTCATCTGACCGGCGGCGCCGCGACCGAGCTGCGGTCGGCCTACGAGTTCCACCGCCGCCTCGAGCACCGGCTGCAGATGGTGAACGACGCGCAGACCCACAGCCTTCCCGCCGACGACGCCGGCATGGCGCGGATCGCGGCGTTTTTCGCCTTCCGCTCGACGGCGGCGTTTTCCGATGCGCTGCTCGCCCGCCTGCGCACCGTGGAGCGCCATTACGCGGCGCTGTTCGCGCGCGACACCGACGCCGCCGACGCCGGCGACCTTGCGTTCTCCGCCGACGCCGAGGACGACCCGGGAACGCTCGCCGCGCTGGCGGACGCCGGCTACGGAGACCCGCCGCGCGTGGCGGCGACGGTGCGGGACTGGCTCGCCGGCCGCTATCCGGCGACGCGCGACGCGCGCGCCCGCGAGCTCGTGTCCGACCTCGCCCCGGCGATCGTGCGGGCGTTCGCCGGCGCGGCCGACCCCGACGCGGCGCTGCGGCGGTTCGACGCGTTCCTCGCCCGGCTGCCGGCCGGCATCCGGCTGCTGTCGCTGTTCGCCGCCCACCCCGCGCTGCTCGGCCTGGTTGCCGAAATCGTCGGCTCCGCGCCCCGCCTCGCCGACCGGCTGGCGCGCCGCCCTGACCTGCTGGACAGCGCGCTCAGCCGCGATTTCGCCGACCTCGACGTGCCCGACGACGCGGACCTCGACGAAGGCGTCGCCGAGGCTGCGCGGCGCGGTCTCGTGCGCCTGTTCTACGCCCGCGAGTTCGGCGCCGACGAGATGCGCGCCGAGCTCGCCGCCGCGTCGCGCGAGGCGGACGGCATGGAAGACCTGATGCGCGCGCAGCGCCACTGGACCGGCGAGCGCACCTTCCAGATCGACGTCCACGTGCTGCGCGGCCTGCTCACCCCGGTCGAGGCCGCCGGCCCGCTGTCGGAGATCGCCGACGCCTGTCTCGCGGCGCTGCTGCCGGCGGTGGCGGACGCGTTCGCCGCCCGGCACGGCCGCGTGCCCGGCGGCGAGACCGCGCTCGTGGCCCTGGGCGACCTCGGCAGCCGCGAGATGGCGGCCGATTCCGCGCTCGACCTTCTGCTCGTCTACGACCATCCCGCCGACGCCGAAGCGTCCGACGGCGCAACCCCCCTGCCGCCCGACCGCTACTACGCCGGCCTGTGCCGGCGCCTGGTCGCCGCCGTCGCCGCGCCGACGGCGGAGGGCGCGCTGTACGCGCTCGACATGAGACCGCGGCCGTCGGGCACCGCCGGCCCGGTCGCCTGTTCGCTGCGCGCGTTCGTCGAACGACACGGCGCCGAAGCCGCCACCTGGGAGCGGCAGGCGCTGACCCGGGCTCGGGTCGTCTGCGCCGACGGCGGGCTCGCCGAACGCTTCGTTGCGGCGCGGCGCGCGACGCTGGCGCGGCCGTGCGACGGTCGCGCGCTCGCCGCCGACATCCTCAAATCGCGCGAGCGGGCGCGGCCCGGGCGCGAAGCCGCGGCGGCCGGCTCGATCGCGCACCGGCCGGGCGGCCTCCTCGACGTGGAGGCCCTGTCCGGCTTCCTGCAACTGCGGCACGCGGCCGAGACGCCGGAGATTCTGGCCGGCGATGCCATATCCGTGTTCGAGGCCGCGGGCGCGGGCGCGCTGATCGACGCGGACACGGCGCGCGAGCTGGCGGACGCGGCGCGGCTGTGGCGCAACCTGCAGGGCATCCTGCGCCTGACCGCGGGCGCGGACGTCGTCGAGGAGAACGCGACCGGCATGGTCCGCGACGTCGTCGGCCGGTCGTCCGGCCGCATCGTCTTCGACGCCCTCGTCCAGTCGATCGAGGAGACGGCATCCCGCGCCGCGGCGCATTTCGACCGGCTGCTGGCGCCTCCCGGCGCCTGAGCGCCCGACCTTTCAGCTCTCGCAGATGTCCCGGACCGCGGTCCGCGCCGTTCGCTCTCGGTCGTTTGCGCGACCTTGGAAAGGTCCGTACATAACCCCGGCTGCAAGGCCCCTTCGGAGACCGACGCGATGAGCGACAGCCAGGCCGTGACCTACGTGAGCGCCGGAGGCATCGCGATCGCGCGCACCGCCCTGCGCGTGCCCGAGGCGGACGCCGTCGACAGGCTCGCGTCGGCGCTCGACGAGCGTCTCGGCGTGCTGCTCACCTCGTCGTTCGAGTATCCCGGACGCTACACCCGCTGGGACATCGGCTTCTGCGATCCGGCGCTGTCGTTCACGGGGCGCGGGCGCGATTTCGAGGTGCGGGCGTGCAACGAACGCGGTGCGGTGCTCGTTCCCGCCGTCGCGGCGGCGCTGCGGGCCTGCGACGCGGTCGAGTCCCTGGAGGCCGACGCGCGCGCCGTGACCGGCACGGTACGCGTCTCCGACGAGTGGTTCCCCGAGGAGCTGCGCAGCAAGCAGCCGACGCTCTTCTCGGTGATACGGGCGCTCATCGACCTCTTCCGCAGCCCCGAGGACTCCCATCTCGGGCTCTACGGCGCCTTCGGCTACGAGCTCGCCTTCCAGTTCGATCCCGTCCGCCTCGCCATGGCGCGCGACGGGAGCGAGCGCAACCTCGCGCTCTTCCTGCCCGACGACCTTCTGATCGTCGACCACCGGCGCGGCTTCGCGACCCGATATCGCTACGAGTTCGAGGTCGGCGGCAGGCGCACCGACGGGCTGGAGCGCACCGGCGAGCGGGTCCCGTACGCGGCGGCCGGCACGGTCGCGCGGGAGTGCGATCACGCGCCCGGGGAATACGCGGCGACCGTCCGCGAGGCGATCGAGGCGTTCCGCCGCGGCGACCTCTTCGAGGTGGTGCCGGGCCAAACCTTCTTCGAGCCCTGCGCCACCCCGCCCTCGGCGCTCTACCGCCGCCTGCGCGACCGCAACCCGGCCCCCTACGGCGCGCTGATGAACCTCGGGGAGCGGGAGTATCTCGTCGCCGCCTCGCCGGAGATGTACGTGCGCGTCGAGGGCCGGCGCATCGAGACCTGCCCCATCTCGGGGACCATCGCGCGCGGGACCAACGCCATCGGAGATGCGCGCCAGATCCGGACGCTGCTGAACTCGGCGAAGGAGGAGTCCGAGCTCACGATGTGCACGGACGTCGACCGCAACGACAAGTCGCGGGTGTGCGAGGCGGACAGCGTGCGGGTGATCGGACGCCGCCAGATCGAGATCTATTCGCGGCTGATCCACACCGTCGACCACGTCGAGGGGCGGCTGCGCGAGGGCTACGACGCGCTCGACGGCTTTCTCGCCCACGCCTGGGCGGTCACCGTCACCGGGGCGCCGAAGCAGCACGCCATCCAGTTCATCGAGGACCACGAGCGCTCGCCGCGGCGCTGGTACGGGGGCGCGATCGGCTTCCTCGGCTTCGACGGCAACATCAATACCGGGCTCACCCTGCGCACCGTCCGGGTCACGGACGGGGTCGCCGCGGTGCGGGCCGGCGCGACGCTGCTGTTCGGCTCCGACCCCGACGGCGAGGAGGCGGAGACGCGCCTGAAGGCGTCGGCGCTGCTCGACGCCATCCGGCGCGGCGACGGCGCTCCCGGTCCGCGGGCCGAGGCGCGTGCCGACCGGCCCGGCGCCGGGCGCCGGGTGATGATGGTCGACCACGAGGATTCGTTCGTCCACACGCTCGCCGGCTATTTCCGGCGCACCGGCGCCGAGGTCATCACCTGCCGCACGGGCTTTCCGCGCCGGCGCATCGCCGAGGAGCGGCCGGATCTGGTGGTGCTCTCACCCGGCCCCGGACGTCCGCGGGACTTCGGCGTCGGCGAGACCATCGACGCGGCCCTCGCGGCCGGCATTCCGCTGTTCGGGGTGTGTCTCGGGCTGCAGGGGATCGTCGAGTTCTACGGCGGCCGCCTGTCGGTACTGTCGGCGCCGATGCACGGCAAGCCGTCCATGGTCAACGTGCGCGGCGGCCGGCTCTTCGAGGGCCTGCCCGGGCGGTTCGAGGGCGGGCGCTACCACTCGCTCTACGCCGACCCCGACACCTTCCCCGACGCGCTCGCCATCACCGCCGAGAGCGACGAGGGCATCGTGATGGCGGTCGAGCACCCCGACCTGCCGGTGGCCGCGGTGCAGTTCCACCCCGAATCGATCCTCACCGTCGACGACGACGCGGGACTGGCCGTGGTCCGCAACGTGATGCGGGGGCTCGCCTCGCCGCGGCCCGGTTCCGGCGCGCGGCGGTCGACGTAGAATACGGTCCGGCGAAGACGCCCGCGCGCTCAGGCGGGCTCGGGCGGCCGGCGCGTGTGCCACGGCGTCGCCTGCTCGTAGGCAGAGGCGGCGCGCAGCAGCGTCGCGTCGGCGAAGCGCGCGGCGAGCAGTTGCAGGCCCGCCGGCATCCCGTCGGAGGTGAAGCCGCAGGGGACCGACAGCGCCGGCATTCCGGTCACCGAGGCGAGGCGCGTGAAGCGGCCGAGCGCCCAGATGCCGTCGTACGTCGTCCCGTCGTGCTCGAGCAGGCCGCTTTCCGCGTCCGTCGCCGGGATCGGCGCCGCGGGAAACGCCAGCACGTCGTAGTCGGCCATGAAACCGGCCATCGCCGCCGCCGTGTCGTCGCGCCTCCAGCGCGCCTCGACGAGGTCGGCCACGGAGTAGCGCTCGCCCGCGAGCATGCGCTCGCGCACGTCGGCGGCGATCGCCTTGCCGCGGTCGCGCAGGCGCCCGGCGTGCAGCCGTACCGCTTCCGTCGTGCAGATGACGGTCCATGCGCGTCGGGTGGCGCTGACGTCGATGGGCAGCGTCACCCGCTCGACCGTGGCGCCGAGGTCGCGCAGCACGTCCAGCGCGGCGTCCACGGCGGCGGCGACGTCCGGGTGGAGGTCGTCGAAAAAATACCCCTCCGGCACGCCGACGCGCAGCCCGGCGATGCCGCCGTCGAGGCCGGCGGCCGTGAAGCCGGCGGCGCCGAGGGTCGACGGATCGTGCGGGTCGGTGCCGGCCATCGCCTCCAGCACCAACGCCGCGCCGCGCACCGTCCGCGCCAGCGGCCCGCCCTGGTCGAAGCCGCGGCACAGCGGAAAGATGCCGCGCCGCGACGCTATGCCGCGGCTCGGCTTCAGCCCGACGACGCCGCATACGGCCGCCGGAATGCGGATCGAGCCGCCGGTGTCGGTGCCGAGCGTCGCCGCCGCGAGACCGGCGGCCACCGCGCAGCCCGAGCCGCTCGACGAGCCGCCGCAGCTGCGCGCCGGGTTCCACGGGTTGCGCGCGGTGCCGGTCGTCCGGTTGATGCCCGTCGCGCCGAAGGCGAACTCGTGCAGGTTGAGCATGCCGAGGACGATCGCGCCGGCGCGCTTGAGGCGTGCGACGCTCACCGCGTCCTCGGTGCAGACCTCGCTGTCGTAGGCGTCCGAGCCGCACGTCCGCCGCATGCCGGCGACGGCGAACAGGTCCTTGACCGCCACCGGCACGCCGTGCAGGGGGCCGCGCCAGTCGCCGCGGCCGATCTCGTCCTCCGCCGCGCGGGCGGCGGCGAGCGCCTGGTCGGGGTAGACCGAGACATAGGCGCGGAGGTGCCCGTTCAGCGCGGAGATGCGGTCGAGAAAGGCCTGCGTCACCTCGACCGGAGACAGCCGGCGCAGGCGGATCGCCTCGCCGAGCGCGGCGACGTCGAGGTCGGTGGGATCGTTCGTCATCGGCTCACGCGGCCTCCGGTAGGGCGGTGCGGGGCAGTATAGCGCAGGCGGCGGGCCCGCGTGCGGATCTCACCGGCCGCCTGAGGCGGAGCCGCGTTCGGCCAGCGCCCGTTCGGCGGCGCGAATGTCCTCGCGCAGCTTCTCGAGTTCGTCCCGCTTCTCCTGCTCCCTCCGCCGCAGCACCTTGAGGAAGCGCTCGGGATTGCGGCGCAGGAACCGCTCGACGAGATTGAAGAACAGGGCGACCCTGAGCGCGCGGAACATCAGCCCGCGCAGACGCCAGGCATGCATCCACTGGCCGACGTTCGCGAGGCCCACCGCCCGGAGGAGGGGGACGGCGCGCAGGAACCCGAGCAGCGGCAGGGTCACGATGACGATGTTGATCCAGTGCTGGACGCAGTACCGCCTCTTGTCCTCGGCCAACGGCAGCATCACGGCGAGCTCGAAGGCGAAGAAGAACCAGATGACGGCGTTGGCGGTGTGTACCGCCAGGGCGAGCGCCGGCGCGGCGGAGATGAGGTCGGCGAGAAAGAACTCCACGGCGACGACGGGGACCACGAGCAGGGAGACCAGCAGCATCGGGAAGGCGGCGCGCATCTCCAGCGTCTCGAACAGCACCTTGTCGACCCGCCGCCAGCCGCCGCGCGGCAGCCAGACCGTCGAAGCCGGCGCCGCCGGGCAGACGGCGGCACGGCACGGCGGCACGAGACAGACCAGCAGGGCCCGCGCGGCGGCGCGTCGAACGCCGCACGCCCGCGCCCTGAGCGACCACAGCGCTTCCGCCGCCAGCGCCCCCCAGATGAGGAAGAACACCCACAGGAACCCGGGAACGGCGAGGATCGCGTCGCGGGCGTCGACGGCGAAGCCGGGATGCGGGATGAGCAGCGCGCACAGGAACAGGTGCACGACCGCGAGGGTGAACATCGCCAGCGCGCGCGCGTCCGACACCGGCCCTTGCGTCGTCTCCACGGCGGCGGTGCCGAATGCCGCCGCTCAGGCGGCGTTTGCCGGCGTCCCGTGGAACCGGCCGCCCCGCGCCGCCATCGCGCGCAGCGAGTCCGGGGCCGAGAAGCGCGCGCCGTGCGCCTGCGCCAGACGGTCGCATTCGGCGCAGAACGCGGCCGCGCCGGCGCTGTCGATCAGCGCCAGCGGGCCGCCGGTGAACGCCGGGAACCCCCATCCGAGGACGGCGCCGAGGTCGCCGTCCGCCGCGCTCTCCAGCACGCCCTCCTCGAGGCAGCGCGCCGTCTCGACCGCCTGCACGGTGAGCAGGCGCCGCTCGACCTCGGCCGCTTGGGGCTGCTCGGCGGCCCTCGGAAACGCCTCCGCGAGGCCGGGCCACAGGCGCTTTCGGCCCGCCGCGGGATAGTCGTAGAAGCCCTTGCCGGCCTTCCGGCCCGGCCGTCCGAGGCGCCCGACCATCGCCTCCAGCACGTCCTCGCCCGGCGGCGCGCGCCAGCCCGCGCCGAGGTCGGTCCTCGTCTGCCGTGATACCGCGTGCATGAGCGTGAGCGAGACCTCGTCGGCCACCGCGAGCGGGCCGACCGCCATCCCCGCCATCCGGCCGGCGTTCTCGATCAGCGCCGGGCCGACGCCCTCCGCCAGCATGGCGAAGCCCTCGCGCACGTAGGTGCCGAAGACCCGGCTGGTGTAGAAGCCGCGGCTGTCGTTGACGACGATCGGCGTCTTGCCGATGCGGCGCACGAAGTCCATCGCCCGCGCCAGCGTCGCCGGAGCGGTGGCGCGGCCGCGGATGATCTCGACCAGCGGCATGCGCTCGACCGGCGAGAAGAAGTGGAGGCCCAGGAAGTTGGCCGGACGCGCGCTCGCCCCGGCGAGGCCGGAGACGGGAAGCGTCGACGTGTTGGTGGCGAAGATGGCGTCGTCGGCCAGCGCCGCCTCGGCCCGGGCCGTGACCTCGGCCTTGACCGCGCGGTCCTCGAACACCGCCTCGACGACCAGCCCGCACCCGGCGAGCGCGGCGTAGTCGGCCGTCGGCACGATGCGCGCGAGCGTCTCGTCGCGCTCCGCCGCGCTCATGCGGCCGCGCTCGACGCGGGCGGCGAGGACGGCGCCTGCGCGCTCCTTGCCGCGCGCCGCCAGCTCGGCGCTGGTGTCCAGCAGCACCGTCTCCAGCCCGGCGCCCGCCGCGGCGCCGGCGATGCCCGCCCCCATCATGCCGGCGCCGAGCACCCCGACCCTGTCGAAGACCGCGCGCGGCACGCCGCCGGGCCGCCGCGCCAGGCGGTTCGCCGCGCCCCGGTGGACGAACAGGGTGCGGATGGTGTTCTTCGCCACCGGCCCCGTGAGCACGTGGGCGAACCACCGCGCCTCGATTCTGAGGCCGGTGTCGATGTCGACCTGCATCCCCTCGTAGACGCACGACAGGATGGCCTGCACCGCCGGGTGGTTGCCGCGCGTCCTTGCGTGACTGAGGGCGTTGCCGGCGATCAGCGCCTGCCCGGCGGCGGGGCTCCACGGGCCGCCGCCGGGGACGGCGAAGCCCCTCGCGTCCCACGGCCGGCGCGGCTCCGGCCCGCCGGCGAGCCACGCGCGCGCCGCCGCGGGCAGCTCCTCGGCCGCCACGACGTCGTCGATCAGGCCGGCGCGCCGCGCCGCCTCCGCGTCGAGCCGCCGGCCTTCGATCATCAGCGGCAGCGCCCGGCGCGCGCCGAGCATCCGCACCAGCCGCTGGGTGCCGCCGCCGCCGGGGATCAGCCCCAGCGTCGCCTCGGGCTGGCCGAACCGCGCCCGCGGCACGGCGGCGGCGATGCGGCGGTGGCAGGCAAGCGCGATCTCCATGCCGCCGCCGAGCGCCGAGCCGTTGAGCGCGGCGACGAAGGGCTTGCCGCACGTCTCCATGCGCCGGGTCAGCGCGTGGAACCGCATCGCCGCCTCGAACGCCTCGCGCGGATCGTCGACCGCCGCCAGCGCGGCGAGGTCGGCGCCGGCGATGAAATCCTCCTTCGCCGAGGTCACGACGATGCCGCGCACCGCCGCGTCGCCGACCGCCCGGTCGACGGCGGCCTCGAACGCGGCGAGCGAGTCGCGGTCGAGAAGGTTCGTCGTCCGCTGGCCGGCGTTCCAGGCGATGACGGCGACGCCGTCCGGCCCGGCCTCGAAGTCGATCACGGCCGCCTCCCCGCGCGCCGCGCCGGCGGCGGCGCTCAGACCCGCTCGACGATCGTCGCCGTGCCCATGCCGGCGCCGACGCACAGCGTGACCAGCGCCGTGCCGAGCTCGCGCCGTTCGAGCTCGTCGAGCACCGTGCCGAGGATCATCGCCCCGGTGGCGCCGAGCGGGTGGCCCATGGCGATGGCGCCGCCGTTGACGTTGATGCGGTCGCGGTCGACCCCGAGCTTGTCCATGAAGCGCAGCACCACGGCGGCGAAGGCTTCGTTGAGCTCCCACAGGTCGATGTCGTCCGGCGCCATGCCCGCCCGCGCCAGCGCCTTTTCCGCCGCCGCGGCCGGTCCGGTGAGCATGATCGTCGGCTCGCTGCCGATCGAGGCGAAGGCGCGGATACGCGCCCGGGGCGAAAGCCCGGCGGCGTCGCCGGCCTCGGCGCTGCCGACCAGCACCGCGGCGGCGCCGTCGACGATGCCCGACGAGTTGCCGGCGTGGTGCACGTGCTCGATGCGCTCGAGGTCGGGATAGCGCTGGATCGCCACGTCGTCGAAGCCGTGCTCCCCGCCGAGGGCGGCGAACGACGGCTCGAGCGCGGCGAGGCTCTGCATCGAGGTGTCCGGGCGCATGTGCTCGTCGCGGTCGAGCACCGTGAGCCCGTTCCGGTCCTTCACCGGGACGACGCTGCCGGCGAAGCGGCCGCGCTCCCACGCCTCCGCCGCGCGCCGCTGCGACTCGACCGCGTAGGCGTCCACGTCGTCGCGGCCGAACCCGTATTTGGTCGCCAGCAGGTCGGCGGAAATGCCCTGCGGCACGAAATACGTCTTGAACGCC
Organism: Alphaproteobacteria bacterium; assembly: GCA_965243325.1. Taxonomy (GTDB): domain Bacteria; phylum Pseudomonadota; class Alphaproteobacteria; order UBA7887; family UBA7887; genus JANQOH01. The sequence continues at coordinate 297,934 of CBDEUQ010000003.1, forward strand.
ACGTCCGGGTCGCTCGCCCAGGCGCCGCCGCCGGAGAACATCGGCACCCGCGACATCGACTCGACGCCGCCGCCGACCGCCATGTCCGACTGGCCCGCCATCACCTGGCCCGCCGCCATGTTGACCGCCTCGAGGCCCGACGCGCAGAAGCGGTTGATCTGCACGCCGGCGACGGTCTCGTCGTAGCCGGCGTCGAGCGCGGCGATGCGGGCGATGTCGGCGCCCTGCTCGCCGACCGGCTCGACGACGCCGAGGACGACGTCGTCCACGCGCGCCGTGTCCAGCGTGTTGCGGTCGCGGATCGCCGACAGCACGCCCGAGGCGAGCCGGACGGGAGTCACCTCGTGCAGGGCGCCGGAGGCCTTGCCGCGGCCGCGCGGCGTGCGCACGGCGTCGTAGATGTAGGCGTCGGTCATCGTCGTGTCCCCGTGCTGGCGCGCCTTCACAGGTCGCGCGCGATCAACTCCTTCATGATCTCGTTGGCGCCGCCGAAGATGCGGGCGATGCGCGCGTCGGCCCAGGCGCGGGCGACCGGATACTCCCACATGTAACCATAGCCGCCGTGCATCTGCACGCAGGCGTCGATCACCCGGCCCTGCATTTCGGTGCACCACAGCTTGGCCATCGCCGCCGTGGTCGCGTCGAGGCCGCCGTCGAGGTGCGCCGCGAGGCATTGGTTGACGAAGCCGCGGCCGACCGCGGTCTCGGTCTTTGCGTCGGCGAGCGTGAAGCGCGTGTTCTGGAAGTCGAAGAGCGCCTTGCCGAAGGCGCGCCGCGTCTTGACGTGCGCGACCGTCTGGTCGAGCGCCGTCTCGGCGGCGGCGACGGCGCCCAGCGCGATGACCAGGCGCTCCTGCGGCAGCTCGGTCATCAGGTACTCGAAGCCGCGGTTCTCCTCGCCGAGCAGGTTCGTGCGCGGCACCCGCACGCCGTCGAGGAAGAGCTCCGAGGTGTCCTGCGCCTTGAGCCCCACCTTCTCCAGGTTGCGCCCGCGCGCGAACCCCTCGCGGTCGGTCTCGACGAGCACCAGGCTGGTGCCGCGCGCGCCCTTGTCCGGGTCGGTCTTGGCGACGACGACGACGAGGTCGGCCATCTGGCCGTTGGTGATGAAGGTCTTGCGGCCGTCGATCACCAGGTGGTTGCCGTCGGCGCGCGCCGTCGTGCGGATTCCCTGCAGGTCGCTGCCGGCGTCGGGCTCGGTCATGGCGATGGCGCCGATGGCGGCGCCCGAAGCGAGCCGCGGCAGCCATTCGCGCTTCTGGTCCTCCGAGCCGTAGCGCAGGACGTAGGGGGCCACGATGTCCGAATGCACCGAGAAGCCGGGCCCGGTCGCGCCGGCGCGGGCCAGCTCCTCGATGACCACGGCGGCGAACCCGAAGTCGCCGCCGGGGCCGCCGTAGGCCTCGGGCACGCCGCAGCACAGCAGCCCGGCGGCGCCGGCCTTCGTCCACAGCGCGCGCGGCACCGCGCCGTCGCGTTCCCAGGCGTCGTGATGCGGCGCGACCTCGCGCGCGACGAAGCGGCGGACCTGGTCGCGGAAGGCCTCGTGCTCGGCCGTGTACGGCGTTGCCGCGTTCATTCGCCTCCCCCCTGAGAGCCGCCGCCAGACTTGACATTCGGGGGCCCGGCGTCAAGGTGCGCCGGCGCCGCGCTGGGTGCCGGCGGCGCCCCGGGTCGGGGGGACCGTCGTGCGCATCGCCGCCATGGACCGCCTTTACGCCCGTGTCATGGCGTGGGCCGGCCACCGCCGCGCCCTGTGGTGGCTCGGCGGCGTCTCGTTCGCCGAGAGCTCGGTGTTCCCGATCCCGCCGGACGTGATGCTGATCCCGATGGTCCTCGCCGACCGCGCCCGGGCCTGGACCGTCGCCGCCGTATGCACCGTCGCCTCGGTGCTCGGCGGGCTGGCGGGCTACGCCATCGGCTACGCGCTGTGGGAGAGCGCGGGCCGCGCCCTCGTCGCCTTCTACGGCTACGACGCGCAGATGGAGGACTTCGCGATCCGCTACCGCGAGTGGGGTCCGTGGATCGTCTTCATGGCCGGGATCACGCCGTTCCCCTACAAGGTCATCACCATCGCCAGCGGCGTCGCCGGCCTCGACGTCGTTGCCTTCGTCGTCGCTTCCACCGCGGCGCGGGGCCTCCGTTTCTTCGCCGAGGCGGCGCTGCTCTGGCGTTTCGGCGCGCCGATCAGCCGCTTCGTCGAACGCCGCATGGGGCTTCTCGGTATCGTCTTCGTCATCTCGCTGGTCGCCGGATTCCTGCTCGTCGGCCTGCTCGGCTGAGCGTGCTACAACGGCGCCGTGGACTTGGGCTGGGAGAGAGTGCGGGCGGCGGCGGCGCCGCGCCCCTGTTTCGCCGCCGCGGCGCTGTGCAGCGCGGCGATGCTGGCGGCGGCGCTGGCCTTCCAGTACCTGGGCGGCCTCGCGCCGTGCGAGCTGTGCGTCTGGCAGCGCGTCCCCTACGTCGCCGTGCTCGGCCTCGGCGCGCTCGGCGCGCTTTTGGCGCCGCGTCTTGCGCCGGCGCACGCGGTGGCGCTGGCGGCGGCGTGCGCGTTGCTGTTCTTCGCCGATGCCGCGATCGCCGGGTTCCACGTCGGCGTCGAGCAGGGCTGGTGGGAGGGCAGCGAGAGCTGTAGCGCCGCGGCCGCTCCGGCGGGCGATCTGGAGGCGCTGCGCGCGGCGGTGTTCGCGGCCCCGGCGGCGTTCTGCGACACCGTCGCGTGGTCCCTGTTCGGGCTGTCGATGGCGGCGTGGAACGGTCTCGCCGCGCTGGCGCTCGGCGCCGCGACGGCCGTCGCCGCCGCCGGCTGGCGGCGGCGGAACGCGGTCGGAGCGTGAGCCGCCTCCCGGGAGACCTGACGGGCGCCGCGCTCCGGGCGCGGGTGCTGCGCGTCGACCATGCCGGCGAGCTCGGCGCGGCGCGCATCTACGACGGCCAGCTCGCGGTGCTCGGCCGCTCGCCGGCCGCCGCCGCGATCCGCGAGATGGCGGCGCAGGAGCGGGAGCATCTGGCGGCGTTCGAGCGCCTGCTCGCCGAGCGCGGCGTGCGGCCGACCGCGTTGTCGCCGCTGTGGCGCGCCGCCGGCTTCGCCCTCGGCGCGGCGACGGCGCTGGCCGGCCCGCGCGCGGCGATGGCGTGCACCGTCGCCGTCGAGGAGGAGATCGACGCCCACTACGCGCGCCAGATCGAAGCGCTCGAGGCCGACGACGACGATGGCGAGCTGGCGGCAACCATCGCCGGGTTCCGCGCCGACGAGCGCGCCCACCGCGACGCGGCCCGCGCCCACGGCGCCGCCGACGGGCCGGCCTGGGCCCCGTTCGGAGCGCTGATCCGCACCGGCTGCCGCGCCGCCATCTGGCTCTCCGAGCGCATCTGAAGGCCGCGCGCGACGCCCGCGGCGTCTGCCTCGCTCTCCCGCAGACGAACGGCGTGCTTCCCGTCAGCGGCCGTTTCCGCTTGCATGGCGGCCGCTGCATATTGGGTCGGAACGCGGCTTGATAGAACCGGGGCGGGCGCAAGCTTGATGGCCGGTCGGATTCGACTTCCCGTTACGTGTCACCCCGGACGGAGCGCAGCGACGATCCGGGGTCCAGCGGCCGCGGCGGCGCCTCCGTCCGATTAGCAGCGACACGCCCGTTGTCACGCCCGATTGCGCCGTTCCGCACCTGCGGCTTCATGCAGACCCGTTACAAGATTCGACCGCTCTGAGTTCCTGCCCCTGACGGCATCTGTGCTTATGATCCGCAGCGTTTCTATCAGAGTGTAGATACGCTTTCGAAATCTCACAAATTGCAGGTCTGATTTGGCCCGGAACATGCGTCGCGCAACGATGGAATCGACCACGGGATTGCTCGTGACTGCGCCACGCTGCGCGTACGTATTTCGGAAGCCTCCCTGATGAGGTCGGGGAACGGATAGTTCCGCTCGACATCGGGCCGCCCGATACCTCCAAAATTGAAGGAAGTCCATCGGGGACCGGGAACGTTTTGTCGAACCGGACGCGAATCGCCGTTGATTTCCAACGCGCTATGGCGGAAAGATGACGGCGGCACGCCGGATCGTCTCGGACACCGGTCGGAAACCGCCGGTTCCTGTGGACGAACCCCGGAGGAAGAATGTCCGCCGCGACGCCGAAGCCGACACCGCCCGAGAGGTTCCTCGCGCGCTCGCGGCCGGGTCGCCGCCGATGACCGACGGCGACTCCTTCGACCGCGTTCTCGCACTGCTCTACGAGGCGGCGCTGGACGATACCCTGTGGCCTGCAGCGTCGGCGGCGATTGACGAAGCCTGCGCTACGAAGGGCAACAATCTGGCGGTGGTCCGCCACGGCGACCGGGGGCGCGAGTTGCTCTTCGAAGCGGTCCACTACCATGGGGAAGCACGCCCGGATCTGGCGCGAGACTACGAGAAAAACTACTTCGCGATCGACGAGCGCATACCGCGCTTCCTGCAAATGCCGGAGATGCGCGCGTTTCCCATGCTGGCGCTCTATTCCGAGGCCGAACGGAAGACGTCGCCAGCGTACAATGAAGCGATGCCCCGCTTCCAGGCTCAGGACGGTCTCAACATCCACATGAGCGGGCCGGACGGGGCCCACATCGGCTGGATCCACTTCGATCCGGTCCGCCCGGGCGGATGGGAGTCCGACCGTCTCGCCACGGTGGACCGCCTTCTGCCCCATATCCGCCGCTTCGTCCGCGTGCGCCAGGCCCTGGCCGACGCCGGCGCCCTGCGCGAGACGCTCGCCGGCCTGCTTGACAACACCGCCGTCGGCATCGTGCAGCTCGACTGGCGGGGGCGGATCGTCGAGGCCAACGAGCGCGCCGCGGCGCACTTCCGGAACGGCGCGGGGCTGACCGACCTCGGCGGCGTCGCCGGCGCACGGCGGCCGGCCGACGACGCCCGGCTCGGCCGCATGCTGGCGCGCGCCCTGCCGGGCAACGGCACCCCGGTCGCCGGCTCGATGACCGTGGCGCGCCCGCCGGGGCTGCCGCCGCTGACGCTGCACGTCTGCCCGGTGCCGGCGCGGCAGGCGGCGTTCGGCCTGCACCGCGTGGCCGCGCTGCTGCTGATCGTCGACCCGGCGGCGGTGCGGGTGGAGCCCGAGGCGGTGGCGGCGGCGCTCGACCTGACGCGGGCCGAGAGCCGGGTGGCCGCGGCGCTGGCCGAAGGGCTGAGCGTGCGCGACATCGCCGCGGCGAGCGGCCGGGCCGAGAGCACCGTGCGCTGGACGGTCAAGCGCATCCACGCCAAGCTCGGCATCTCCCGGCAGGCGGATCTGGTGCGGAGGGTCCTCTCCACCGCCGCCGCCCCGTGGCCGCGGAACGCCGAAGGCGCATCTCCGCGGCGTTGAGGCGCGCTTCGCACTCGCCTGGACGACCGGCGCCGAAGAGGTTTCGCCCCCAGACCGGGCGACATGCTTCGCGCCCCGCGATGGGCAGTCTGGACAATCCGGGCGGCACGGCCATGCGCCGTGTGTTCTTCAGCCAGCCCCCGGCAACGCATGGCGATCGCGAACATGCGGCATCCCGGCGCCGCCGGCAGCGCGCGGACCGCCTGTTCCGGGTCGGGCTGCTCCCGGATGCAGCCTGCCGGCGCTTCGGCCAACGTGAGCCGGCGCTCTGCCGCGCGCCGGTACCGGCCCGCTGAATTTTGCACATGTTCGCCATCCCGGTCTTGCTCGGCCGCGAGCAAAGCGGCCTGAGGACGCGGCGACGCCCGGGATTCGGTTTGACAGCACGGGCGGGCGCATGGTCGCATGGCCGAAGGGCACGGTGTTAAGGAGCTTGACACCGTTGGGTGGCATGCGCGTCAAAATTGGCGCCGAGCGCCAGAGGTGCGCTTGACCACCGGGAAACGCCCGGCGGGTACGGCCCGCGATGCCTGAAACGGCGCGAGCCGCCTGACGGTTCCGGGCGCCGCTAAGGCGATGCTTTCCTCCTTCGACTTCGACATTCCAGGCGGCGCGGCTGTGCAGCACCGAAGCAGGGTGGCCGATTTCGCGAACCTTCCGTCCCCGCCGTTCACCGCCCGACCGCGCCGCGCATCGTCTCTCGTACACCTCGTTCACGGACTGGGCGCCCGGGCGCAGCGCCCAGCGTGAGCGCGATCATGATCGCGCCGACGGTCGGAGTTGCAGCGGCCCTCCGAACGCAGGGACGCATCCTCGCCGCGACCACGCTCTGTCCCAGCCGATCCAGAGCCCGATCGCGAGTCCGACTTCGCACCGACCGCTGGCGGGAATCGACCGAGTGTCGCGATTCGCGACACGAAGGCCGACCGGATTGCCGAGGTTGCGCCGGTTGCGGAAATGTCGCCCCGTCACTGCAGGCCCGTCAAAGGCCCCGCCTTTCGCCCTGACGCGAGCCAATTTTCTTCGATGCCGGGCAAAATACCCCCAATTCTGGGGGCGACCAACGGGCGGCGTTCCGGCATGTCCCTACACTCATGAATGCACTTCGCAATGGCTCGGTGCCCGTGCCCGGTGTGATTCGATTGTCTGGTTCGATGGTCTTGCCGGAGCCAGGCCGAACGTGGTTGGCCCGGCTCCAGCCGTGCCGTTTGTTGGATCAACCTTGGTGCGACTGGGACCGCGAGCTGATTCCTAAACTCCCCACGATTACCGTCACCCGATCCTCGGGTATCTGACCGTGCCGAATGACGAGCCAAGTCCAGGAGAATAATCATGAATTGCAGACATCGCGCAACGTCTTGCTTCCCTAGTATGATATTTGGCAAGAGCATTATGCCGATCCCATTGATTTCCAATGCTATCGTCGCACTGCTGCTTTCGTTCGCATTTTTTCCAACTGAAGCTAGCGCGAATACGGCTGTATGGGTATGCAGTTACGCTTCCAGTTTTGCCGATGGTATTGAGACAAGTGGTCATGGAGACTGCGTTCAAGAAGTACATCACAATACGCGTGAAGAAGTGGTCTCTACAATTCGGAGCCTTGGCTTCCGAGAAATCCAAAATCTAGCAGATTTAAATGATATCGAGGGCGTGTCTCAGGCTGAACGTTCGTTTGTCAGTGGGCGAATTACGGAGTACTTGCAGAGTTCAGGTGTAACAGACGACTTTACTTTGCTTGTTAGAGTTTTCCGCGAAGAGAGTGCCTTGGGCGGAACGACGATCGCCTCGGTATTGGTGTCGGTGGCTGCGGTTATTGGGGGATCCGCTTCACCAGTCCCGGATGTTAGCATAAGCCCAAATTCGACCACGATAGCGGAAGGCGACACGGCGACCTTCACTTTGACGGCGATGCCGGCGCCGCGGGATCCGCTTCAGGTTTCCGTGCGCATAATTCAGAGAGGCAATGTCCTATCCGGCGGTCAGAGCGGCACACGAACGGTGATCATCGGCACGGACGGCACGGGAACACTCACCGTCGCCACCGACGACGACGATATGGACGAGGCAAACGGCACGGTCACCGCCAGTTTGACAAGCGGTGAGGGCTACGCCGTCTCGGTGTCCGAAGGCTCGGCCTCCGTGACCGTGAACGACAACGACACCACGGAAGAAGCCATCGGTCCGACTGATATCAACGTGATCGACGGAGGAGTAGAAAGAGGCACCGTGGATTCCAACGCTGGTGATGCACGCGACAGGAACGACTGGTACCGATTCACTCTGCCCACGGCGAGAACGCTTGAGCTCAGGCTCAGCGGACTGTCGGCGGACGCGGATCTATGCCTGTACAAAGGATCGGTGCAGATATCGAACGTCGAAGCCGAAGGAACATGCCATGGTCAGCCTTACGATGGCCTGATTGCTTCGTCCACGGGTGGGGGCGATGCCGAAGACCGAATAGGGTGGAGCCTCAGACAGGGTACATACCTTATCCGGGTAGACGGATTTTTTGGCGGCTCAACCGACTACAGACTTGCCTACAGCACAGTGCCTCCTCCAGAGGTCAATCTGTCGACGGCTGCATTGGAGATTAGCAGGGGCTCGACCGGAACTTACACAGTAGTGCTCACCCGCGAGCCGTCCCGGAACGTAACGGTGACGCCGGCGCCAGAGAACACGAATTCCGGCGTGACGATCGATCGGGCGAGGCTGACCTTCACCAGCGCCGATTGGAACCGTGCACAGGCCGTCACTGTCACCGTTGCGGAAGACGCCGAGACAACGACTATCGGCCATGCAGTCAGCGGCCTCTTTCTCGGTGACGACGCGCCTACCGAAGGCGGCAGGGTGGAGATAACGGTAACCGACAATCCAGGCGTTATTCTGTCAGTTGCGGCGTTGACGATCGATGAAGGTGCGCAAGGGACGTACACGGTCCGATTGGCTACGGCTCCCTCGGGGGATGTGGAAGTGACGCCGCGGAGTACCAACCCGCACATCAAATTCACTCCAACGTCGCGGACGTTCGATTCCAACAACTGGGACGCGCCGCAGCAGATGGCGTTCCTCGTTGAAGAGGAAAATCAGCACAGCTCGCTGACCATAGAACACGTTGTCGAAGGATACGGCAGCGTGACTGACAGCGGCACTATCAGGGTGACCTTGCACGAGGCCGCACCGACCGCGGATGCGGCGGAGGCGGAGGCAGTGGAGGAGACGGTTCGTGCGGTTGCGGCGGGTTCTCTTGCGAACGTGACGTCGAACATCGGGGCGCGCTTTTCGTCGGTCGACAGCGGCGTCACTCTCACCCTGGCCGGGCAGCGGCTGTCCCTTAACGAGGCGGCGGCGACGCTGGCGTCGTTCGACGACGGCCTGCGGGCGTGGCCGGACGCTGCTCCGGGCGGCGAGGATGCGCAGCGCGGCCGGGGGATGGGCTTCGACGAACTTCTGGGAACGAGCGCGTTCGAGATTTCGCTGGGCGCCGCCGAGAGCGAGAGCTTCCTTGCGGGCCGGTGGACGGTTTGGGGCCGTGGCGACGTGCTGTTCTTCGACGACGATTCCGACAGCGGGGGCCGTTTCGACGGCGACCTGAAGGCGGGCTATCTCGGCCTCGACGCGTGGGTCGACGACCGCTGGCTGGCGGGCGTCGCAGCATCGCGCATCGTCGTCGACTCGGGCTATTCCCCAGAGGGCGCGCGCGACCGCGGACGGCTGGAAGTGACGCTGACGGGGGTGCACCCGTACCTGCGCTACGCGCCGGAGGCGGGCCCGGAGCTTTGGGCCATCCTCGGCGCGGGCGTCGGCGAGATCGGCGACACGCGGCAGGGCGCGGCGGAAGAAACCAACGACCTCAGGATGCTGATGGCGGCGGCCGGCGTGCGGCAGAACCTTGCGCCCGTGGTGGACGGCATCGACCTCGCGGTGCTCGGCGACGCCGGGTTCGGGCGCATCGACACGGACTCCGGTGCCGGCCTGCGCACGATCGGCAACCTGTCGGTGGATACGTGGCGGGCGCGGGCAGGCATCGAGGCGTCGCACACGTCGGCGCTGGAGAGCGGCGCAACGGTCACGCCGTCGGTGGAGGTCGCGGCTCGGCTCGACGGCGGCGGCGGCAACGAGGCGGGCGTCGAGGTGTCGGCCGCGGTGCTGTACGCCGATCCCGCGACAGGCGTCGGGGTCGAAGCTCGGGGCCGAATGCTGGCCCTGTATTCGGACAGCGCGTACAGCGAGTACGGCGCGAGCATCACGGCGAGCATCTCGCCGGGCCCGGGGGGCGAGGGTCTCTCGCTGGCGTTGTCGCCGCGCTTCGGCGCGCCGACGGGCGGCGGGGCTCCAACGGGCGGCGGCACGGCGCTGTGGAGCGGGGACCGGTTTGGCCTCACCGACGAGGCGGTGCGGCGCGAGACGGCGATGGCGCTCGACGCGGAGGCGGGCTACGGCTTCGCGGTCGGGTCGGGCCGGGGCGTGCTGACGCCGTTCGCGGCGCTGCGCCTTGCCGCCGGCGGCGAGAGCGTGCGCACGGGCGTGCGCTTCGGCAATGCGCGGCCGGCGGCGGGGACGCTGACCTTCGAGCTCGCGGGCGAGCGGCGTGCGTACGACTGGGGCGATGCCGACCGGCGGATCGACCTCATCGGGCGCGTCGGATTCTGAGCCGGCCGGCGCGCAATCGCGACAACGAGGGAGCAAAGGGGGAGGAAATGAGAGTTTCCAACGACGGTTCGCTCGCGCGGCAGCCTTCGGTGCGCGGCCGGCGGGGTTTTTGGGGCCGGCTGTGCCTAGTCGGCGCGCTGTTCGGCGCCCTTGCGGCGTGCCAGGAGGAGCGGATCGTGGAGGTGGCGGTCGAGGTCCCGAACTGCCACCTGCCGAGCTACGGCGGGGGTACGCAGTACTCGGTGGAGGCGTGGGCGGTACCGGACCCGCAGTACAACGTCGGCGAGCCGCTGAGCTTGCAGATGCGGGTTGGGGCGCCGAGCTACATGAACGTCTTCCACGTCAGCACGTCGTGCAAGGTGACGCGCCTTTTGCACAACCGGTCCCTACAGCAGGCGGAGATTCTCGACTTCCCGCTTCGGGGCAGCGGGATCCGGATGATCGTGAAACCTCCGACGGGCAACGAGGCGTTCTACTTCGTGGCGACGCGCGAGCCGATCGACGTTCTCGCGTCGGCGGACCTGATGGGAAGCGGCGAGATCGCGGCGCTCGATCTGAGCCCGGCGCAGTTCTACACGCGGCTCGACCAGATTGCGGGACGGATCAACCCCGCCGACCTGAGCATGACGACGGTGCGCACGACCGTCATGGGCAACTGAGACGGAGCAGGAGGAGAGGCACGATGAAGACCACGTTCCATGCCGCCGCGGCGCTCGCCGCCGCGGGGCTTGCGGTGGCGGTTCCGGTGGCGGCGGCCGACGACGAGGGGGATCCGTACCTAAAGGACCTGATGATCGAGCAGGTGGGGATGGCGGAGATCGCTCCGCCCGTCCAGCCGTCGGGCGCGACGGGCGGGCTCGCGGTTACGGCGGCGGTCGACCGGGCGAGCCGGGTGTACACGCAGGGCGATACGGTCGCGCTCACGGTGACGGCGACCGAGGACTCGTACATCTGGGTGTTCGACACCGGGACCAGCGGCCGGGTGCACCAGTTATTCCCCAACCGCTACGAGACCGACAACTTCCTCGCCGCGGGCGGGACCCTGCGGGTTCCGGGGGCGGATTCGGACTATGCGCTTTCGGTGTCGCACCCGACGGGGGTGGAGCTGATCACGGTCATCGCGTCGAAGGACCCGGCGCCGATCACGGCGGACCTGATCGACGAGGACGCGAGTGCCGGTCCGTTTCTTGTGCTCGCGGGCACCGGGGCCACGGTGTCGAAGGACCTCGCGATCGAGCTGAAGGAGAAGCACCCGACCTGGACAAAGGACCAGGTCGCGTTTCGCATTGAGTAGTCGCGCGAGCGCCGCGACCGGCCGCGGAAGCGCGTCGGACAGGAGGGGCACCATGAAACCATCGCCGCGGTTCCGTTTGCTGTGCGCGCTCGCCGTCATCGCTGGCGTCGCCACCGTCTGGCCGCCTGCCGCGCCGGTGCGTGCGCAGGAGATCATTGGGGAGGAGGAGATTCTCCTCCGGCTCGGGCCGGTCACCAAGGGTGTCGAGGTCGTGCCCGACTCTGAGGCTGACGTAGTGCCGGCGGAGGCAGCGGCGCGGCGCGAGGTCACGCTGCCGGCGATCCGGTTCGAGTTCGATTCGGACCGTTTCACGCCCGCCGCGCGCGAGCAGGTGCGGATACTTGGGAACGCGCTGCTTCGCCCCGAGCTTCTGCCGTTCTCGTTCTCGGTGCAGGGGCATACCGACAGCGTGGGCGACGAGGCGTACAACCGGCGGCTGTCGCAGCGCCGTGCGCGGGCGGTGAGCCGCTATCTCGTCGAGACGATGGGGATCGCGGCGGTCCGGCTGATCGAGGTCGGTCTTGGCGAGAGCGCGCCGCTTCCGGGGCTTGCGCCGGACGACGGGCGGAACCGCCGCGTGGAGGTGGTGAACCGCGGCGGCGGGGCGGCGGCGGCCGGCGCCCGGCCCGGTCCCGCGCGGCGCGCGCTTCTGGTGGGCATCGACGCGTACCGGCACTTCGGGACGCTCTCCGGTGCGGCGGACGACGCCCGCGCAATGGCCGCCTTCATCGTCTCGCACGGCGGGTTCGCGCCGGGCGACGTGCGGGTGCTGACCGATGCGGACGCGACGCGGGACAATATTCTCGCCTCGGCGCGGGAATGGCTCGTCGACGGCACGGCGGCGGGCGATGAGGCGTTCCTGTACTTCAGCGGCCATGGGTTCCAGGAGTGGGACCGCAACGGCGACGAGACGGACACGCTGGACGAGACGCTGGTGCCGGTCGATGCGTATCTCGACAGCTCGGACCGCGTCGCCGGGATGATCTCGGACGACGAGATCGGGGCGCTTCTCGACGAATTGCGGGGGCGGCGGATCCGGGTGGTGGTCGATGCGTGCCATTCGGGGACCACGACGAAAGGCGTGGGAGCCGACGACGGGGGCGCGGACCTGCTGCGGTACGTGAAGAGGCTTCGCCTGCCGGACGGAACGCCGGTGTCGCTCCCCCCCGATCCGGCGTTCGGGTCGCGCCCGCCGGCGCCCGCCGCGGCGGCGGGCGCGACTCGCAAGGGGGACCTCGCGGCAGTGTCGGGGGACGAATCCGGCATGGGGCCGGAGGACCCGGACCTGCTGGTGTGGACGGCGGTCCGCGCCGACCAGTCGGCGCTCATGGACGTGGAGGCGGCCGGGACCGGGACCGCGTCCTCGGACGGCGGCAGCGTGTACACGCGGCGGCTGCTGTGGGGGGCGCGCGACGGCCGGGCCGACGCGGACGGCGACGGCCGGGTGACGGTGGCCGAGCTTCACCGCTACGTGACGGCGGAGTCCGGCGCCTTCTGCGCCCGGCACCCGCGGCTGTGCACGGACGGGCTGGAGCCGCAGCTCGAGGCGACCGCGGGCCGGCACGGCGACGTGGCCTTCGCACCGCTCCGCGAGGCGCTCTCCGCGAACGCCGCGTTCGCGAAGGACCTGCTCGTCGTCGGGGGCCGCTCCGGCGGCGCGCCGGACCCGGCCGCGCCGGGGGTGCGGTTGCGGGTGGCGCCCGGATCGACCCTCGCGCTCGGGACGGAGCTCGAGATCGCGGTGGACAGCGAGCGCGGCGGGCACCTTGTGGTGCTGGACGTCGACGCGGCGGGGAAGCTGACGCAGATATTCCCCAACGAGAGAAGCCTGGACGCCGGGCTCTCGTCGCGCATCGCCGCCGGCGGGTCAGTCACCCTGCCCGGCGAGGGCGCGGGGTTCCGCTTCCGCGCGGTGCCGCCGACGGGGCGCGGGCTGCTGGTCGCCGTGGTGGCTGACGACGACCGCCGCATCGGGCCGCTGACGGCGCGGCACAAGGACCTTTCCGTGGTGCCGTCGGCAAAGGCGTATCTCGTCGAGATCGGGGAGGCGCTTCGTGGCGACGGCGCGGAAGCGTGGAGCGTCGGCACGTTCGAGTACGAGATCGTCCCGTCCTTGCCACGGCGCTGAGGCGCGGATCGTGACGTGCCGGCGGCGGGCCGGGCTCGCGGCGCTCGCTGCCGCGGCGGCGCTGTCCGCAACGGCGGACCTCGCGCCGCCGGCGGCCGCGGAGGGTCTGCGGGTGCTGCCGGCGATCACCCGCGCCGCCGGCGACCAGCGCCGCATCGCCGAGGGCTCGCGTGTGTCGCTCCGCGTCGTCCGTCCCAGTCTCGACATCGTGCCGGGCCGCGCGGCCGGCGACGTGGTCGGACTGGCCGCGAACGACGACCGGAGCCTGCTGCTCGTCGTGCTGGCGGACGGAAGCGTCCGCCTGTGGGACCTCGACGGGGGCGTGCAGCTCGGCGGCGCGCTCGGCGGCGATGCCGTCGGCGGCGCGGTCCGCGGAACGGGGCGGGAGTCGGAGGCGGTGGTGCTCGGGCGCGACGGCGCGCTCGCCGCGCTGCGGCCGGACGGGACGACCCGCCCGTTGGGCACGACGGCGGCGCCAGGCCGCGTGCCCGCGCCGGCGTTCTCCGCCGACGGCGGCACCGTGGCGTTCCGCGCCGCCGACGGCGGCTGGCGGGTCGCGCGCGGCGGCCGCACCTCACATCTCGCCGACGCCGCGCCGGCGTTCCCGCCGGTCGTGTCGCGCGACGGGGCGAGGCTCGTCTACCGTATGCCGTGGGGCGCGCTCGCCCTACTCGACCTTTCGCGGCCCGGCACCGCGGCGCCCGGTGGGTGCGCGGCGAACGCGGCAGTGACAGCCGGCGCGTTCGCGCCCGACGGCGAACGGATCGCGCTCGGCGACAATACAGGCGCGGTCTGCGCATGGCGGCTCGCCGCCGGAGGCGCCGAACGGCTCTTCGTCCGGCCGCGCGCCCACGCCGGCCCCGTCCGCGCCGTCGCCTTCGACCCCGGCGGCGACGCATTCGCGACGCGGGGCGGCGGGCGGGACGTGCGCGTGTGGTCCCTCGCCGCAGGGCCGGATCCCGTCGCGTCGTTCGACGTCGCGCCCGGGGCATCGGGGCCGCTGCTGCTGGATGCCACGCGGCAGTGGGTGATCGCAGCCGAGACGCGGGGCACGGTCGGCGTCCATGCCTACGCACAAGAGGGCGCGCCGCGGATCGCCGGGCTGGTTTCGACGAACGACGGCGGCTGGGCGGTCCTCGACCGCGCGGGGCGGTTCGACGGGCCGCAGAACGGCGTCGACGCTCTGCTGTGGGCCGGCGAGGAGCCGACGGACACGCTGCCCGTCGAGGCGTTTGCAGAGGGCTGGTTCGAGCCCGGCCTGCTCGCGGCGCTGGACGCGGAGGAACCGCGCCTGCTTACCGCGGATGCCGCCGACCTGTCGGAGGAGGGATACGCCGTGCCGCCGGCAGTCGCCATCGACCCGATCGACGTCGGCGCGCTCGATGCGGAAAGCCGCGTCCCGGTGACGGTGCGGCTCCTCGACCCGGACTACCCTCCGGAGGCGGTGGCGGAGGTGCGCCTGTACCGCGACGGCAAGCTGGTGCCGGGAGACCCCGTCCGCGCCGGCGATGGGACGTTCGTATACCGCGTTCTCCTGTCGCCGGGGGCGAACCGGTTCGCCGCGGTCGGCGTCGGCCCGCGCGGGGTGGAGGGCCGGCCGGCGGAAACGGCGGCGGTCGCGCCGCCGGCCGCGGCGCCGCCGCGCCCGCGGATGCGGGTGGTCGCCATCGGCATCGACGACTATGTGCGCCCCGGCTGGGCGCTCAGCTACAGCCGCAACGACGCGCGCACCGTCTCCTCGGCGCTGCGCGACCGCGGCGGACGGCTCTTCGGCGAAGTGGACCCGGTGCTGCTGCTGGACTCGGAGGCGAGCGCGCACGCCATCGAGGAGCGCATCGCGTGGGACCCGCCGTCGCCGCACGACGTGCTCGTGGTCTACTTCTCCGGCCACGGCTTCTCGTTCCACGGCGAGAGCGGGTGGGAATGGTACTTGCTGCCCTACACCGGCGCATGGAACACTGCCGGAAAGGTCACGGAGAGCATCATTCGCCGGCACGGCGTCTCCAGCCGCGTCCTGATGCGCACGCTCGCCGGCAGCCGCGCGAGCCGCGTGTTCGTGATCCTCGATTCGTGCCGCTCGGGCGCGCTCGTCGAGGCCGCCGCCAGCGGCGCCTTCGAAGACGCGGTCGGCAGGAAGGCCCTGCGCCGCATGGCCCGCGTCGGCGGCATCCACGTCCTCGCCGCCTCTCGCGCCGACCAGGACGCCGTCGAGCTTCGAACCGTCCCCCACGGCGCGCTCACGTGGCTGCTCCTCCAGGCATTCGACGGCGCCGCCGACGACAACGCCGACGGCAGCGTCAGCGTCCGCGAGGTCGTCGACTACACGATACGCGAAATGCCCCTGCTCTCGCGCAGACTCGCCGCGGAAACCATCGGGCAGGTCCCCGTCGGCTACTCGCGCTTCGCTGACTTCGCCCTCGCTGGCCTTTAGGGCCAGCCTCGCACGACATGGCCACCCGTGCCTCAGGGAACGAGCGGTGGTGACGTAAGAATTTATGTGTCAGGTGGGAAGGGGGTACTCCCTGTGGTGACGACAACCACAAACAGGAGCACCCCGCATGTCCCAGCAAGCTGCGACGATCATGAGCCTACCCCAGGCCTTTGAGGTGGTGAAGGAGATGCAGGCAGGCGGACTGGACTGGGGCGAGGGCTACCGCCCGCTCGGCCGCCAGGCGCTGGCCGAGATCATCGAGGGCCGGATGGCCGAGGCGGTGGATCGCTGGCTCGACAACCTCGACGCCGGCGCGATGCGCGACCGGCGCAACGGGACCTACCGCCGCTGCCTGCTGAGCGAGCTCGGCGACATCGAGCTCAACGTGCCGCGCACCCGGCACTTCTGCCCGACCGGGGTTGTGAAGAGCTACGCAAGGCGCGCGCCGGAGATCGACCGTGCCATCCTGGCCGGCTTCGTGCTGGGGCTTTCGACGCGCAAGGTGGGCGAGGTCCTGCTGGCCCTGCTCGGGCGCCCGGTCTCGGCCGCGACGGTGAGCCGGGTCTCCAAGACGCTCGACATGGCGGTCGAGGCCTTCCACCGCAGGCCGCTGAAGAACGCCTACAAGGCGCTGATGCTCGACGGCGTGGTGCTGGCCCGCAAGACCGGCGCCGGCGCGCTCAGGAGGCCGGTCCTGGTGGCGCTCGGCATCCGCCCCGACGGCAAGAAGGAGATCATCGACTTCCATCTCGCCGTCAGCGAAGGCGCCCGCGAGTGGGAAGTGTTCCTCAACCGGCTGTACCACCGCGGGCTCACCGGCGAAGGCCTTGAGATGATCTGCGTCGATGGCGGCAAGGGCCTGCTGGCTGCCTTGCCGTTCGTCTATCCCGGCATCCCGGTTCAGAGGTGCTGGGCGCACAAGATGCGCAACATCCTCAACAAGGTCCGCAAGGCCGACCAGGAGGCCGTCAAGGCCGATGTCCACGCCGTCATGAATGCAAAGAGCCGCCGCAAGGCCCAGAGCGCCGCCCGACGCTTCGCCGACCGCTGGCAAAGCACCTACCCCAAGGCCGTCGCCTGCCTGCGCAGCGATCTCGACGAGCTGCTCACCTGCTTCCGCTACCGGACCCTCGATGAGCGAAAGCGGGTCAGGACCACCAACGCCATCGAACGAAGGTTCCGGGAGGTCCGCAGACGAACCCGGCCCATGGGAACCTTCCAGGACCGGACCTCAATGGACCGCGTCCTCTACGCGGTATTCATCCACGAAAACAAGTCTCAGGGAATCAGCACCCCCGTCTCCCTGACACATAACTCTTGACGTTACCCGAGCGGTGCTCTCGCGGCGAATCCGGCCTCGCGCACCGTTGCCGGCCGAGCGGGCAATCGGGAACGGCTTCGCTCTTCTTTTCGGGGGCGCCGGCAGTGAGCTACGCAGTTGCTTCTCCCGGACGGATGCCGGGGAGGAGACGCCCGCAATGATTCTGCAGCCGACATCGCCGGAGCGGACCGCCGGGCTGCGGTCCGGCCGCCGATGACCGACGGCGACGCCTTCGACCGCGTCCTCGCACTGCTTTATGAGGCGGCGCTTGACGATACCCTGTGGCCCGCAGCGTCAGCGGCGGTTGACGAGGCCTGCGCGACGAAGGGCAACAACCTGGCGGTCGTCCGTTCCGATGGCGAGGGTCGATTTGAGATGCTCTTCGAGGCGGCCTACCACCGCGGGGAGCCGCGTCCGGATCTGGCACGGGACTACGAGGAAAATTACTACGCGGTGGACGAGCGCGTGCCGCGCATTATGCGGCTGCCGGACATGCGGTGGGCCCCCATGCGTGCCCTCTACTCCGACGCCGAACGGAAAACTTCCCCAACGTACAACGAAGCGATGCCCCGCTACGACGCTCAGGACGGCCTGAACGCGCGCTTGGACGGGCCGGAAGGGTCGCACATCTGCTGGATGCCTCTCGATCCGGTCCGGCCGGGCGGCTGGGAGTCCGACCGTCTCGCCACGGTTGACCGTCTGTTGCCTCATATCCGCCGCTTCGTCCACGTGCGCCAAGCCCTGGCCGACGCCGGCGCCCTGCGCGAGACGCTCGCCGGACTTTTCGACAACACGGCCGTCGGCATCGTGCAGCTCGACTGGCGGGGCCGGATCGTCGAGGCCAACGAGCGCGCCGCGGCGCACTTCCGGAACGGCGCCGGGCTGACCGACCTCGGCGGCGTCGCCGGCGCGCGGCGGCCGGTCGACAACGCCCGGCTCGGCCGCATGCTGGCGCGCGCCCTGCCGGGAAGCGGCGCCCCGGTCGCCGGCTCGATGACCGTGGCGCGCCCGCCGGCGCTGCCGCCGCTGACTCTGCACGTCTGCCCGGTGCCGGCACGGCAGGCGGCGTTCGGCCTGCACCGCGTGGCCGCGCTGCTGCTGATCGTCGACCCGGCAGCGGTGCGGTTGGAGCCCGATGCGGTGGGGGCTGCGCTCGGCCTGACGCGGGCCGAGAGCCGGGTGGCCGCGGCGCTGGCCGAGGGGCTGAGCGTGCGCGACGTCGCCGCGGCGAGCGGTCGGGCCGAGAGCACCGTGCGCTGGACGGTCAAGCGCATCCACGCCAAGCTCGGCATCTCCCGACAGGCTGACCTGGTGCGGACAGTCCTCTCCACCACCGCCGCCCCGTGGCCGCGGAACGCCGAAGGCGCATCTCCGCAGCGTTGAGGCTCGTTGCATGCCCGCCTCGACGGCCGGCGCGGAATAGGTCTCGCCCGGGAACAGGATCGCGTGGGCAGGTCCGTGCCGGTGTCGTACAACTTTCCGCCCCAGTCGCCGTGCCGGCCATCGTCTCCCGGACCGGAATCTGTGGCGTTGCCTTCGATCCGGCCGCCGGCCACGACGGCGGGATCGCCGATGCCGGGGAAGATGTTGGTCGTCCTGTCGGGGTCGCGATAGGTTTCCGTTCCCAACCGCAGCTGCGGATTCATGTAGACCCGTTACAAGATTCGGTCGCTCTGAACTCCTGTCCCTGACAGCACCTGCGCTTATGGTCGGTGGTGGTGCCATCAGAGTGTAGACACACTCTCGAAACCTCACAAATTGCAGGTCTCGTTTAGCCCGGAACATGCGCCGCGTAACGGTGGAATTGAGCATGGGATTGCTCACCACCGCGCCACGCCGCGCGTGCGTATTCCGGGAGCCTCCCTGATGAGGTCGGGGAACGGATGGTTCCGCTCCACATCGGGCCGTCTGATACCTCCAAAATTGAAGGAATTCCGTTGGGAACAAGGAACATTTTGTCGAACCGGCCGCGAATCGCCGTTGATTTCCGACGCCCGATGGCGGGAGGATGGCGGCGGCATGCTCGGTCGTGTCGGACACCGGCCGGGAACCGCCGGTTCCTGTGGACGAACCCCGGAGGAAGAATGTCCGCCGCGACGCCGAAGCCGACACTGCCCGAGAGAATCGCCGCGCGTTCGTGGCCGGGCCGCCGCCGATGAACGACGGCGACTCCTTCGACCGCGTCCTCGCGTCGCTGTGGGAGGCGGCGCTGGACGATACCCTGTGGCCTGCGGCGTCGGCGGCGATCGACGAGGCCTGCGCCATCAAGGGCAACAATCTGGCGGTCGTCTGCCGCGGCCACGACGGCGGAGTCGAGATGCTCTTCGAGGCGGTCTACCACCGCGGCGAGGCGCGCCCGGACTTGGACCGGGACTACGAGGACAACTACTTCGCGACCGATGAGCGCATACCGCGCTTCATGCAACTGCCCGACATGCGGCCGTTTCCCATGCAGGCCCTTTATTCCGACGCCGAACGAAAGACCTCGCCGGCATACAACGAAGCGATGCCCCGTTACGAGGCGCAGCACGGCCTCAACGCCCGCATGGACGGGCCGCAGGGGTCGCATATCTGCTGGATTCCCCTCGATCCCGTCCGCCCCGGCGGCTGGGAGTCCGACCGTCTCGCCATGGTGGACCGCCTTCTGCCCCATATCCGCCGCTTCGTCCGCGTGCGCCAGGCCCTGGCCGACGCCGGCGCCCTGCGCGAGACGCTCGCCAGCCTGCTCGAAAACACGGCGGTGGGCATCGTGCAGCTCGACTGGCGGGGCCGGATCGTCGAGGCCAACGAGCGCGCCGCGGCGCACTTCCGGAACGGCGCCGGGCTCACCGATCTCGGCGGCGTCGCGGGCGCGCGGCGGCCGGCAGACAACGCCCGGCTCGGCCGCATGCTGGCGCGCGCCCTGCCGGGAAACGGCGCCCCGGTCGCCGGCTCGATGACCGTCGCGCGCCCGCCGGGGCTGCCGCCGCTGACGCTGCACGTCTGCCCGGTGCCGGCACGGCAGGCGGCGTTCGGCCTGCACCGCGTGGCCGCGCTGCTGCTGATCGTCGACCCGGCGGCGGTGCGGGTGGAGCCCGAAGCGGTGGCGGCGGCGCTCGGCCTGACGCGGGCCGAGAGCCGGGTGGCCGCGGCACTGGCGGAGGGGATGAGCGTGCGCGACATCGCCGCGGCGAGCGGCCGGGCCGAGAGCACCGTGCGCTGGACGGTCAAGCGCATCCACGCCAAGCTCGGCATCTCCCGGCAGGCGGACCTGGTGCGGACGGTCCTCTCCGCCGCCGCCTCCCCGTGGCCGCCGAACGACGAAGGCGCATTCCCGCGGCGTTGAATCTCGCCCCGCGCTCGCCTGGACGACCGCCGGCGGAGAGGTTTCGCCCGCAGACGGGATGAAGGGCGGCCCTGTGCGGCCGCCCTTCGCCCGTTCCGCCCCGTGGCCGCCTTACTGGTTCTGTCGATGGGCGCCGAAGGCTCCCGCGTATTCGCTGTCGCCCGCCGCGTTGGCCGCGCCGAACGTGCCGGCGACGGACGTCGGCAGGTCCGCGCCGGTGCCGTACAGCTTGCCACTCCAACTGCCCCACCAGCCGTCGTCTCCCGGGCCGGAGCCAGGTCCGTCGCCTACGATCCAGCCGCCGGCCAAGGGCCCCGTGTTGCCGCCTTGGCCCGGGAAGATATTGGTCGTCCCGTCGGAAGGCGTTCCCAGCCGCAGCTCGGTCAACGCCGGGGTGCCGCCGTTCTCCAGCGCGAAGTCGAACACCCGTCCGCCGATCGTGCCCGTCGCGGCGGCGTCGCCGAAATCGGCCGTAAGCTCGACGTTGGCGCTGAAGGTGCCGATATCGGTGCCGGACTCCGACGGTTGCGTGTACATGCCGGCCGCCTTCCCGGAGTACGACGCGGTGCCGGTGAGACCCGCGAGGTCGTTCCCGGGATAAGGATCGCCGCCGCTCGCGAACACGCCGAAATCGAACGCGCCGGCGTCCGACGGATCCTTCGGCATGTACAGCCAGTAGCCCAGGGCGAGCCAGTCCGACGCCGCCACGGGCGCCGACTGCCCCGCGGCGATCTCTTCCGTCTCGCCGCCGCCGTCCGGCGTGAAAACGATGGGATCGTAAGCATCGGGGAAGAATGCCCTCGGGTCGTTGCGGCTGGAGACGAGGCCGCAGAAGAAGTACACGGCCGGAGCGCAGGCGAACGTCCCGTTCACACCGTCGAGCGAGCCGGGAAGCCCCTCTTGCGGCACGAGAACGAAGATATAGTCGCGGTCCGCCGGGACGTCCGGGACGCCGTTCAGGACGAGGTCGCGGTCGAACCCGCCGTCGCGTCCGACATGCGGTTTACCCGGCAGGTCGGAACCGGCGGCATCGGTGAAGAACGAGACGGTCAGCGTTCCCGCATCGCCGTACGACTGCTCCGCCTCGAGCCCCTGCCAACCCGCCCCGAGGCTACCTTCGATGGTGGAAACCCGCGTCGTCGCGCCGTCCCGGAGGGCGGTATCGATCGTTCGGCCCGTGTAGACGGTGGGATCGTCGTGAATCTGTCCTTGCACCGGAAAGTTCCCGAAATGGAATTCCAGCTCGCCGTTCTCGCCGCGGTACGGCACGACGAGATTGATCAAGTCGCCAGCGTCATAGGACAGGGATATTGCGGCTGCACCCGATCCGGACTCCGCGTCGCTGCCGTGAAACTGCCACGAGTTGCCCTCGCCCCGTACGTCGGCGGCTCGTTCGATGACGCCGGCAACCCCCGCCACAACGTCTGCCGCCCCCGACATCGCCACCGCCTCTTCGGCCCGCGCGGTCTGCGCCGCGACCGCCCGCCGGGCGTCCCCGACTGCCGCCGCGGTCTCTCCGGTCCGCGCCGCGATCCACGCCTCGACGTCGGCCAGCGAGCCTTCGGCCCGCGACAGGAACGTTTCGAACAGCGTCAGTTCTTCCGCGGTCCCGTCCGCCTCCACTGCGGCCTCCGCCGCGTCGAGAGCGGTTCGGGCCTCTGCCACGAGAGACCGGACTTCGCCCAGCAGCGCCTCGTCCGCGTCGGCGAAGTCGCCCGCCGCGGCGTCGAGCGCCAGAAGGACGGCAGCCATTTCGCCGCGAACCTCGGCCAGAACCGCTTGCAGCCGCAGTGCCGCGGCGATGTCGAGGTCGCCCTCCGCCGCGGCGGCGGCGGCCGCGCGGCCTGCCGCGGTTCGGGCGCGGGACACGAAGTCGGAGACATCCCGTGCCGCCGCCGCTTCGACGGCCGCCTCGGCCGCCTTGACCGCGGCGTCGGCGTCAGCCTGCTCCGGGGTCTCGCGCGGCGCCGGATCGTCCGGAGCAACCGGCTGCTCCTCGGTCTCGCCCGGCGCCGGATCGTCCGAATCCGCGACCATGGGCGTGCTCTGGCAGCCCGACAGCACGACGGCGAGAGAGAGCAGCGCCGCGACGGCCGGGGTCCTGTCGATGGTGAGAACCATGAGATGCCTCCTACTTCCGGTTCGGAGGAGACCGTAATTCCCGTCCCGAGGCGGTTCGCCCCCAATACTGGGGGATTCGGCCGCGGGTGCCGGCCGCCGCGCCGCATCCGGAGAACGCCGCGGGCGCTCGGGCGGAGAGCACCGTGCGCCGGACGGTCAAGCGCATTCACGCCAGGCCCGGCATCTCCGGCCGGCGGACCTCGTGCGGACGATTCACTCCGCCGCCACCCCCTGGCCGCGGAACGCCGGAGCCATGCCCCCGCGCCGTTGACGCTGCCGGGGGGCGTCACTACATTCCGCCCCGCGTTGCGCCGCCGTCGCGGCGGGGGCGGAATTCACGTACGAACGATGATCGACGAGCTCAACGAACGCTCGCGGGCGATCTTCTCGAAGATCGTCGAGACGTTCTTCGAAAACGGCGAACCCGTGGGGTCGCGCACCCTGTCGCGGCTGCTGCCGATGGCGCTGTCGCCGGCGACCGTCCGCAACGTCATGGCCGATCTCGAAGACCTGGGCTTGCTGTACGCGCCGCACAAGTCCGCCGGCCGCCTGCCGACCGACCTCGGGCTCAGGCTGTTCGTGGACGGCATCCTCGAGCTCGGCGACCTCACCGTGGACGAACGCGAGAACATCGAGAGCCACTGCGCGGGCGCCGGCCGCGCCTTCGCCGAAGTGCTCAGCCGGGCGACCGAGATGCTGTCGGGGCTGACCGGCGCCGCCGGCCTCGTGCTGGCGCCGAAGAGCGAGGCGCCCGTCCGCCACGTGGAGTTCGTGAGCCTCGCCCCGGGCAAGGCGCTCGCCATCATGGTGCTGACCAGCGGCCTCGTCGAGAACCGGCTGATCGACGTGCCGCTCGGCCTCACCCCGTCGACGCTGACCGAGGCAGCGAACTACCTCAACACGCGCCTCGCCGGGCGGACGTTCGGCGAGGCGCGGGCCGAGATCACGCGCGATCTCGAGGCGCACAGGGCGGCGCTCGACGCGCTTGCGAGCCGGGTGGTGGCGAGCGGCGTCGCCGTGCTGTCGGAGGACGGCGGCGACCCGACGCTGATCGTGCGCGGCCGGGCCAAGCTGTTCGACGACGTGGAGGCGCTGTCCGACCTCGAACGCCTGCGGCGCATGCTCGAGCAACTCGAGCACCGCCGCGGGCTGCTCAGGCTCGTCGACGCGGCCCAGTCGGGCGAGGGCGTGCACGTGTTCATCGGCTCGCAAAGCCACTGGTTCGACCTCTCCGGCTGCTCGATGATCGTCGCGCCGCTGCACCGCGGCTCGCGCGACAACGGCGGCGCGCCCGCGTGCATCGGCGCCATCGGCGTCATCGGCCCGACGCGGATCAACTACGGCCGCGTCATCCCCATGGTCGACTGCACGGCGAAGGCGATCGGCCGGCTGCTGGAGTAGCCGGCGACGACGCGAAGACGCCCCGTACGGACGGAAACGAGAGCATGGACACCACACCCGACCCCGCGCCCCCCGAACCCGAATCGCCGGACGCGCCGCCCGACGCGCCCCCAGCGCCCGAGTCCGCCGCGCCGGACCCCGCCGAGCCCGACGCCGGCGCGGAGGATGCTCCGGCGGCGGACGCGGCGGACGAGGTCGCGGCGCTGCGGGACCAGTTGCTGCGGGCCGTCGCCGAAACCGAGAACGTGCGCAAGCGCGCCGCCCGCGAACGTGCCGACATGGCGCGCTACGCGATCTCGGACTTCGCCCGCGACGTGGTCGGAATCGCCGACGATCTCGCCCGCGCGCTCGACAACCTGCCCGAGCCGGTGCGCGCGCTGGCCGAGGCGGAGGCGCTCGTCGAGGGGCTGGAGCTGACGCGGCGCAACCTCGACGCAGCGTTCGAGCGCCAGGGGCTGGTGCGGATCGACCCGGCGGGCGAGCCCTTCGACCACAACTTCCACGAGGCGATGTTCGAGATCGACGACGCCGACGCCGAGCCGGGCGCCGTGGTGCAGGTGATCCAGGTGGGCTACCGCATCCACGAGCGCCTGCTGCGTCCGGCGCGGGTGGGCGTCGCCCGGCGCCCGCCGGCCGCCGCCGCCGACAGCGACGGCAACGGCGACGCGCCGGCGTGACGCGCTTGCGGCCCCGCTGCCGCGGCCCCATATGTTGCCGCGGCCCCATATGACGGGGCGACCGGAGCGGCCGCACTGCCGCCGGAGACAACCGGACGCCCGCCCGGCGCTTGACGAGGCCGGAGCGGACGCGCCTGCTTGAGAGAAAGGGGCAACCGAATGAGCAAGATCATCGGCATCGACCTTGGCACGACCAATTCCTGCGTCTCCGTCATGGACGGCAAGGAAGCCAGGGTGATCGAGAACGCCGAGGGCATGCGCACCACGCCTTCGATGGTCGCGTTCACCGACGAGGAGCGCCTGGTCGGCCAGCCGGCCAAGCGCCAGGCGGTCACCAACCCGGAGAACACCCTGTTCGCGATCAAGCGCCTGATCGGGCGGCCGTGGAGCGATCCGACCGTGCGCAAGGACGCCGACATGGTGCCGTACGCGATCGTCAAGGCGAAGAACGGCGACGCCTGGGTGCGGGCCGCCGGCAAGGACCACGCGCCGAGCCAGATCAGCGCCATGGTGCTGCAGAAGATGAAGGAGACGGCCGAACGCCATCTCGGCGAGCAGGTGTCGAAGGCGGTGATCACCGTTCCCGCCTACTTCAACGACTCCCAGCGTCAGGCGACCAAGGACGCCGGCCAGATCGCCGGCCTCGAGGTGCTGCGCATCATCAACGAGCCGACCGCCGCGTCGCTCGCCTACGGCCTCGAGAACAAGGAGAACGGCATCATCGCCGTCTACGATCTCGGCGGCGGCACGTTCGACATCTCGATCCTCGAGATCGGCGACGGCGTGTTCGAGGTCAAGGCGACCAACGGCGACACCTTCCTCGGCGGCGAGGATTTCGACCTCCGCCTCGTCGGCTACCTCGCCGACGAGTTCCGCAAGGAGAGCGGCATCGACCTGCGCGGCGACAAGCTGGCGCTGCAGCGCCTGAAGGAGGCGGCCGAGAAGGCCAAGATCGAGCTGTCGAGCACGACGCAGACCGAGATCAACCTGCCCTACATCACCGCCGACGCGTCGGGCCCGAAGCACCTCGCGATGAAGCTCACGCGGGCCAAGTTCGAGGCGCTGGTGCACGACCTGATCCAGCGCACCGTCGGGCCGTGCCGGGCGGCGCTGAAGGACGCCGGGCTCGCCGCGAACGAGATCGACGACGTGGTGCTCGTCGGCGGCATGACCCGCGTGCCGCAGGTCATCGAGACCGTGAAGACGTTCTTCGGGCGCGAGCCGCACCGCGGCGTCAACCCCGACGAGGTGGTGGCGATCGGCGCCGCCATCCAGGGCGCCGTCCTCTCGGGCGACGTGAAGGACGTGCTGCTGCTCGACGTCACCCCGCTGTCGCTCGGCATCGAGACCCTGGGCGGCGTCTTCACCCGCCTGATCGAGCGCAACACGACGATCCCGACCAAGAAGGGCCAGACCTTCTCGACCGCCGAGGACAACCAGGGGGCGGTCACCATCCGCGTGTTCCAGGGCGAGCGCGAGCTCGCGGCCGACAACAAGCTGCTCGGCCAGTTCGACCTCGTCGGCATTCCGCCGGCGCCGCGCGGCGTGCCGCAGATCGAGGTCACCTTCGACATCGATGCGAACGGCATCGTCAACGTGTCGGCGCGCGACAAGGGGACCGGCAAGGAGCAGCAGATCCGCATCGAGGCGTCGGGCGGCCTGAGCGACGCCGACATCGACCGCATGGTCCGCGAGGCCGAGGAGCACGCCGAGGAGGACAAGAAGCAGCGCGAGCTCATCGACGCGCGGAACCGGGCGGATTCGCTGATCCACGCCACCGAGAAGGCGCTCGGCGAGCACGGCGAGGCCCTCGAAGCCGCCGACAGGACGGCCATCGACGCCGCCATCGCCGACCTCAGGAGCGCGGTCGAGGGCGACGATCCGGCGGCGATCGAGGCCGGCACCCAGGCGCTGCAGCAGGCGTCGATGAAGCTCGGCGAGGCCATGTACAAGGCCGAGGCCGGCGCCGAGGCGGCCGAGGCGGCGCCGGGCGGCGGCGCGTCCGGCGACGGCGCCACGGACGCCGGCGAGACTGTGGTCGATGCCGACTTCGAGGAGGTCCGCGACGACGACAAGCGCGCCGGCTGACGGCCGCCGCCGGCGATGGCGAAACCCGACTACTACGAGACGCTCGGCGTCGACCGCGAGGTCGACGCCGAGACGCTCAAGCGCGCCTACCGCAAGCAGGCGATGCGCTACCACCCGGACCGCAATCCGGACGACGCCGAGGCGGAAGCGAAGTTCAAGGAGGCCTCGGAAGCCTACCAGGTGCTGAGCGACGACGAGAAGCGCGCCGCCTACGACCGCTTCGGCCACGCCGCGTTCGACGGCGCACCGGCCGGCGGCGCCGGGTTCGGCTTCTCGGGATCGAGCTTCGCCGACGTGTTCGACGACCTGTTCGGCGACATCGTGGGCGGCCGCCGAACGTCGTCCGGCGCCCGGCGCGGCGCCGACGTGCGCTACAATCTGGAGATCGACTTGGCCGACGCCTTTGCCGGCCGCCGGACGACGGTGCGTGTGACGACCGCCGCCTCGTGCGAGGCGTGCGACGGCTCGGGCGCCGCGGCGGGCACGCGACCGGTGACGTGCCCGGCCTGTCAGGGCATGGGCAAGGTCCGCGCCCAGCAGGGCTTCTTCACCATCGAGCGCACGTGCCAGCAGTGCCGCGGCGCCGGCCGTTTCATCGAGTCGCCGTGCACGACGTGCCGCGGCTCCGGGCGCGTGGCGCGCGAGAAGCAGCTCGAGGTCGACATCCCGCGCGGCGTCGACGACGGCATGCGGATCAGGCTCGCCGGCGAGGGCGAGGCCGGCGTGCGCGGCGCGCCGCCGGGCGATCTCTACATCTTCGTCAGCATCGCGCAGCACCGCCTGTTCACGCGCGAGGGCGACAACCTGTTCTGCCGCGTGCCGCTGCCGATGGTGCGGGCGGCGCTCGGCGGCACCGTCGAGGTGCCCACGCTCGACGGCGGGCGCGCCCGCGTCACCGTCCCTGAGGGCACCCAGACCGGCCACCGCTTCCGCCTGCGCGGCAAGGGCATGCCGGCGCTGCGCGGCGGCGGCACCGGCGACCTGTTCGTCCAGACCGTCGTCGAGACGCCGGTGAACCTGACGGACGAGCAGCGCGATCTGCTGCGCCGCTTCGATTCCTCCGGCTCGCCGGACACCCACCCGCAGTCCGAGGGCTTCTTCGCCAAGGTCAGGGACCTCTGGGACGACCTCCGCGACTGAACGCGGGGCGGCGGCTCGCCCTGGGGGTTCCGCCTGCACAAGCTGAAGGGGTCCGGGAAGGGTCGGCGGTCGATGCGGACCATGTGGATGACCACCGAAATGGTTTGAAGATGAGCATGCACAACCCACCGCATCCGGGCGGTATCGTGAAGCGGCAGTGCCTCGAACCGCTGGGCCTTACGGTGACGCGAGCCGCCGAGGGCTTGGGCGTCACGCGTCAGGCGTTGTCCGAACTGATCAATGAGCGCACGGGACTCTCCGTGGAAATGGCAATCAGGCTTTCCAAGGCTTTCGGCTCGACGCCGGAGACGTGGCTGGGAATGCAGATGGCCTGGGATCTCTGGCAGGCCCGTGACCGCGCCGAAGAGATTGCGGTGGAGAAGTTCGCCGCGGCGTGAGCGGGACGTTCCGCAATAAGAGCCCCGACGCGGGAGGATTGGGGTCGGTTCGTCTGGCGCCCTGAATCCGGAATTTCCTGATTTTTCTTTACCGTTCGGCGGTTTCGAGGGTTCCCGGGGAGAAGTGTCGGTGCTGGCGAGCGCATCCCCCGTCAACCGTCAAGTCTCTCCTGGGCATCCGACGAGATCACCTCCGCCAGAAGCTCGGACGCCGACTTGTCGTAGGTAACGCGCCATCGATCGATGATGTCGCGCCCCAGCAACGAGGGGACGGTCATCAGCTCGTCGGCCGGTTTGCAGACGTGCAGTCCGATCTCGTATCCATACAGCGCCTCGTCGCCAACGAAGGCGACATACGCCAGCTCCACGAAGTTCTCCGAAGGCCCACCGATTCCCAGCGTCAATGCCTCGGTCTCGAACAGTCCGTAGTCGATTCCCATCCGCTGCGCATCGAGGGGCATCAGCAGCGAGGTGTCCGCTCCGGTATCGAAGATGAACGAGACGTTGCCGCTCCATCCCAGCCGGGGGAGCATGACGTGCCCTTCCATGTAGGGCCGACCGGACGTGTCGCCGAATCGTCCTCGCAACATGCTAGAGGATCAGCGTGCGCTGGTTCTTCTCGATGAAACGAACGATCGTATCGCCGAGCGGGATGCCTCGCCGTTCGAGCTCCCCCAGGAGCGACGGCAGATCGTCGGCCCTGGCCGACACCTGACCTCGATATACCGCGACCCACTGCAACGGGTGCTCGTTGATGAGACGCGGCCGATCGTTCGAGAGCATTTCCGCGGACTTGGAGAACTCCCGCAATCCCTTCGCTATGTCCTCGGCACCGCACCCGAGATGAGACAGTATCGGGTTTTCCGGATCGGTCATTCGAAGCTCCTCCCTCAAACGCCGCTGCCGCCCTGATCGCGCGAGCCGTGTCGATGCTCGCCGTGCCGGCGATTTTGATCCGAGCGCGGCACGGAATCCACTGCCTTGAAGCGTTACCGCCGAGAAACTGCGTTCCCCTCGCAATCGATCGGACGCCGCATGAGGGCTCGCTCCCGGCCAGCATGCACGCTGCGGTCGTCCTTACCCGTCCGCGGCGCGACCACTTGCCGACACCGATCGCGCCCGCCCTGACCTGCCGGGATGCTTCGGGCTCGACGCGCGGCCGATCCGCCTTGTGACCCTCGCCGCGCGGAGGAAGCGCGTTCCCGGCGCCACCGGATCCGGCCCTTGCGCAACCAAAAATGCAAACCGCAGCCCTTGGCGCTCCAGACCGATGGTTGCAGTGTCACCGTCCCGTCGGCGTTGCGCATCGCGCGCCAGCAGGGCCGCTCGTCGGGCAGCAGGTTTAACTGCAGGATCCGCTCGCAACCGCATGGACACAGCAGCGCGATCTGCTGCGCCGCTTCGACTCCTCCGGCTCGCCGGACACCCACCCGCAGTCCGAGGGCTTCTTCGCCAAGGTCAGGGACCTCTGGGACGACCTGCGCGACTGAACGCCGGGCGGCGGGCGCCGGGGTTCCGCCTGAACAGGCTGAAGGGGTCCAGGAAGGGTCGGCGGGCGGTTTACGTATCGGGCAACGGGCGGGCAGCCTTCCGTTTCGAGGACGGTTCGGCGGTCGATGTGGACGATGTGGATAACCTCTGGGCCTTACGGTGACGCGAGCCGCCGAGGGCTTGGGCGTCACGCGTCAAGCGTTGTCCGAACTGATCAATGAGCGCACGGGAATCTCGGTGGACATGGCAATCAGGCTGTCCAAGGCTTTCGGCTCGACGCCGGAGACGTGGCTGGGAATGCAGATGGCCTGGGATCTCTGGCAGGCCCGCGACCGCGCCGAAGAGATTGCGGTGGAGAAGTTCGCCGCGGCGTGAGCGGGACGCTCCACGATAACGGCCCCGGTGCGGCAGAATCCGGGTCGGTTCGGGCGTCGAACTCCTTTTTTTCCCGACACGAAAACACGATACATAGGGTCCTCGGCGTTTCACGCACGCGCCGGATGACTCGAAGTCCCGCTGAAACACGGGTTGTTCGGATATTCCCAAGATCATCAAGACGCGGGGCAGCTTCCCGAGCGACGAGGCGGCGAGCACGCTGCTCTGTCTGGCGCTCCGCCACGCCGGCATGCGCTGGAAGCAGCCGGTTGCCTGGACCGCGGCAATGGATTGCCTCCCGGCGCTATGCTACACGTGCCGTGGAAGTTGAAGCCGATGATGTCTTCGGGCAGGGAAGGGCGACCGGGGACGAGAGAGCGCCGGCGCGGAACCGGCACCCGCTCGTGTCGGCCGCGGGCCGCCGACACCGCGCCCCCACCTCATCGGAGACGCATCCGCGACCGATTCAGAGGATGGATTCCCGCCGGCGCGGGAATCCACCGGCAGCAATTGCCGCATTGAAGGACGAAGGAGAAAGCAACTTCGTGAAGTCTTGCCACTTTCTGCCTTCTCCGAACACTAGCGCGCGGGAACGGTGATCCATTGCGCCTGTGGGCGATTTCGGACCTCCACATTTCCCACCGGAGAAACCGGGAAGCGCTGAACGACATCCCGGCCCATCCCGATGACTGGCTGATCCTCGCCGGTGACGTGAGCGATGGCGCCCGCGGACTCGACCAGTGCTTCCGGCACTTGAGCACGAAGTTCCGGCAGATCGTCTGGACTCCCGGCAATCACGAGTTGTGGTCGCATGCCGGCGCGGCCGGCGGGCTTCGCGGCGTCGCGCTCTACGAGCGGCTGGTCGACATTGCGCGCAGCTACGGCGTGCTCACTCCGGCGGACCCTTATCGGATATTCCCGCATCCCCGGGGGCCTCTCCTGATCGCGCCCCTGTTCCTGCTCTACGACTACAGCTTCCGGCCCTCGCACGTCTCCGCCGACGGAGTGATTCAATGGGCCTCCAACGCCAACTCGGTGTGCGCCGACGAGATCCTGCTCCACCCGGATCCCTTCCCGGATCGTGCGTCGTGGTGCGCCTCCCTCTGCCGGGAAGCGGCCGCCCGGCTCGCGTCGTGTCCGGAGGACATTCCGAAGGTGCTGATCAACCACTTTCCGCTCGAAGAGGAGCTGGCGGTGCTGCCCCGCATCCCGCGCTTCTCCCCCTGGTGCGGAACCCGGCTGACGCGAGGATGGCACCGGCGCTTCAACGCCTGCGCGGTGGTCTACGGGCACCTCCACATCCGGGGCACCGCCTGGCTGGACGGCGTCCCCTTCCAGGAAGTCTCCCTCGGCTATCCGAGCCAGTGGGAGGCCGAGCGCGGGATTGGCGCCTACCTGCAGGAAGTCGCCCTGGCGCTTCCTTGATGTTTCGGACATGAGCGCCCCTGAGAACGAGTGGTGGACTCCCTGGCGCGAGATCGACGGCGCCGACGTTCTCCATGTCGACCTCGCGCCCGACCCCGAGCGCGAGGCTTTCGCGTTCGGTCTGCTCGATGACGAGGAGAAGGCGCGCTGGCGCCGCTTCGTGGTGGAACATGCCAGGCGCCAGTTCTCTCTCTGCCGCGGCGCGCTGCGGATTCACCTCTGCGAGCGCCTGGGCTGCTTCAACCACGAGCTCTCGTTCGGCTATCTCGAACACGGGAAGCCCTTCGCCAAGGCGCGGGGCACCCGGGCGCCCGTCGCGTTCAACGTCAGCCATAGCGGCCGACACGGCTTGATCGCGTTCTCGGAGCGTGACTGGCTCGGCGTCGACGTGGAGGAGCGCGTCCCAAAGTCCGATCTCGACGGTATCGGTGCCACGGTCTATGGCCGCTCCGAACGGGAGTTGCTCCGGACTGCGGTCGGAGCACGGAAGGTGCACCTGTTCTTTCGCCTGTGGAGCATGAAGGAGGCGCTGATCAAGGCTCTCGGCACGGGATTCTCCCTGAATCCCTCGCGCTTCGAATTGCCTGGGCCGATGCTCCACGGCGTACGCTCCGGCGAGTTTCGATTCCCGCACGCCCCGGAGAACGCCTGGCGTCTGCACGACCTGGGCGAGCCTCGATTCGCGGCCGCCCTCGCCTGGCGCCTGCCCTGCCGCTGAACAGTGCGCGCATCGATGCGGTGCCGCGCACCGATCGTATCCTGCTCCTTGAAGGCACGGCTTTCTCTCCGGGACCCCGTGCGTGGACCGCATTTCCGCGATGTGGTACACACGCTACGGAATCAACGCTAATCGAGAGCTACCCTCGTAGTTCAACCAACAGAGATAGAGACGGACTCATGGCAACAACGGAAGACCGGCTCAAGCAGCTCATCAACGATCACCTCGACCTCGGTCGGGACCCGGATTTCGACGCTCCGTTCAACGAGGCGGGAGTGTCTTCTGTCGACGCGGTCGCGTTCTTCAAGGAGGTGAGCAAGGAGTTTGACCTCGCGTTCACCCCGGACGAGTTCGCCAAGTGCCCGACGCTGCGCGAGGTGGTCAACTACATCGATTCGCATAGCGCGTGAACGGCACCGGCGTTGTATCGCGTCCGCGACATCCTTCGCCGGCAATCCTCATCGTCGTGATCCGCTCCCTGCCGAGGTGAGCGGATCCGATTCCGGCGATTTCCCCCGTTCCGGCCCCTTCCCGGACGCCGCCATCACAGGAACAAGCCTCCGCTAGCCGCATTGTTTCACCAATTTTCGGAAGCTTCGGGCGTCAATAGGCCGTGATGGTGGGTCGCACGGACCGAGAGACGCCGAAGGCGTAGCCGACACTGCGTCGACGCGGCTCGAGGGAGTACGGCCCGCTGGCGCTCGCGAAAGGCGTCCACGCAGGAAACGGGTGAAACACTGCGGCGAGGGGCCGGACCCCGACATGAGCGTCGAGACAGCGTGGGAGATCCCTGAGCCGATATCGGTCCATGAAGTTCGTCTCGATGACGAATCGATAACGACCGTACGTCAGCACGGAAACCCTTCGGGTCCGCGGCTCGTTCTGAGCCACGGCAACGGTCTCGCGATCGACCTCTACTATCCGTTCTGGTCGCTTCTCGCCGACGACTTCGAGCTGATGGTCTACGACCTCAGGAACCACGGCTGGAACCCGGTGGGACAGCGGCGGGAGCACAACATCCCGACGCTGATCCACGATCACGACCTCGTCCTCGAGAGCATCGACCGGCGCTACGGCGGCAAGCCGACCGTCGGGGTCTATCACTCCCTGTCGACGCTCGTGACGATCCTCGCAGATACCCGGCCGTATTCGGCGCTGGTCCTGTTCGACCCGCCGTTGTGCAAGCCCACCGCCAACGAGACCGAGTTCGATGAAGCCGCGGAACGCGGCGCCGCGATGACCAAGCGGCGAGGCTACCGCTTCAAGAGCGAAGAGCAGTTCACCGAGCTGCTCGGCTACCAGCCGCAATTCGCCCGCGTCCTGCCCGGGGTCCGGGAGCTCATGAGCGCAACGACTCTGCGCAGGTCGGCCGACGACCAGACGCTCGAGCTTCGCTGCCCGCGCGAGTACGAGGCCCAGATCATGGAGTACGTCAGGGGCTTCGCTCCCTTGCTCGACCTGAACCTGCTGAACCGTCCGACCAAGATCATCGGCGCCGATCCCACCGTGCCCTTCGCCTATCTGCCCACCTTCAACCTCAGCCATATCCTGAGCGTGGACTACGACTTCCTGCCCGACGCGACTCACTTCCTGCAACTCGAGCAACCCGAGGCGTGCGTCGCTCTCATGCGCGAATTCCTGGACAGCATCGGGCTGGGTTGAGAGAGTGCGGCTTGCCGCCGGCGCAGGGCGCAGCCCGCCCGTGCGCCGGCAATCCGGCCTCCGGCCGTGCGGCCCGTCCCGCCGCGAGGCGGCTACCCCGGCTTGGTATCGATCCAGAACCTCCGGCGCTGGAAGGGGTAGCCGGGCAGTGAGATGCGGCGTCGGGCCTCGCCCGCGAAGAGCCCTTCGAAGCGCAGGGGGATCCCGGCCTCGAAGGCTTGCGCGGCGGCGGCCGCGAAGCCGACATCGTCCGCCGCGGCTTGCGCGGCGGGTCGGCGGAGGCTCGCGATGACGGCCGGCGCGCCGCGTCCGGCGGCACGAGGCCAGGCGTCCCGTATCGCCGGGCCGAGTGCCGCGTCCGGACCGATCTCCACGACCGCATCGACCTCAAGCTCCGCCAGCGCGGCCACGACGGCTCCCAGGTCGAAGGGTTCGACGGCCTGCCCTTGCCAGTGGTCGCCTTCCAGGGCATCGCCGGGCCGCGACGTCGCTCCCGTCGTGCCGCTCACGAACGTTGCCGCGGCCGGGGAAATCGCAACGCCGGCGAGCGTTTCCTGCACGCCCGACTGCGCGCCCACCTGCGGCAGGGCTCCGAGCAAGCGTCCCCGCGCCACCGCCAGGCGCAAGCCGTCTTCGAGATCGAGCATGCCGGCAACCTGTGCCGCCGCTATCTCGCCGGGGCCCTGACCGGACACGACGCCGGGTCGCACCCCGACACTGGACCACAGGGCGGCAAGCGCGCATTCCAGCGCATAGATCGCCGGCTGCATCCAGGCGGGATCGTGGAGAACGGCGTCGCTTCCCGCGCGCCCGAACATCGCCTCGAGCAGCGAGGCGCCTTCGAGCTCCCGAAACGCCGCCTCGCAGCGATCCAGCACGGCCCGGGCGACCGGCTCGCTCCCGTGGAGAGTCTCGCCCATCCCCGCCCACCGGCCGAGGTCGTCGGCGAAGGCGAATGCAATCCTTGCCGGGGCCTCGGCCGCCGGGCCTTCGTCCGCCGCTCGCAGCGACGACAGGCCCTCGCGCAAGTGTTGCGCATCCCGGAACACCACGCCCGCCCGGTGGCCGAAATGGCTCCGGCCCACGCTCGCGGTCCATGCCATGTCGGAGAGCTCCGGAGCGAGGTCTCCCCCTTGCGCGGAGGGCGCGGCGGCCCGCTCGTCGAGCCATGTCACATAGCGTGCCGCCAGCTCGCGGAGCGCCTCATCGGACTTGCCCGAGAGCGGCAGAAGGAGAGCCGGGCGCGCGGCGAGCGCCTCGTGGGGCACCGGATCCTCGATCGACTCTCCTGCCGTCGCCGGCGACGGCACGGCGACGGCGACCGGCCGTGCGGCTCCGGCGGGCGCCATCGTGCCCGCGGCAGCGACGCCGGAGCCGTCCGACCCGCCGTATCCCTCGACCACCAGGTGCGCGTTCGCTCCGGAGATTCCGAACGCGCTGATACCGGCGCGGGGCGGCCGATCGGGAACGAGGGGCCACTGCGTCGGTCGAGAGGCCACTCGCGCGGGCAGCTCGTCCCACTCGATCAGCGGGCTCGGATTACGGAACTCCGGATGCGGCGGAATCATCCTCTCCTGCATGGCCAGCGCGACCTTTATCAGCCCCGCGACTCCCGCCGCCGACTCCGGGTGCCCGATGTTCGGCTTGAACGAGCCGATCAGGAGCGGGCGCTCCGCGGCGCGTCCCCTGCCGTACACCGCCGTCGCCGCGCGCACCTCGATGGGATCGCCCATCGCCGAACCCGTCCCGTGCGCCTCCAGGTAGTCCACTTCGGAAGGCGCAATCCCCGCCCGGGACAACGCCTCCTCGATGACCCGCTCCTGGGCTGGACCGTTCGGCACGGTGAGTCCCGCGCTCGCCCCGCTCTGATTCACCGCCGAGCCGCGGATCACCGCCCAGATCCGGTCGCCGTCGCGCTGCGCGTCGGCGAGCCGCTTCAGAACCACCATTCCGCAGCCCTCGCCCCGCACGAAGCCGTCCGCACCCGCATCGAAGGGCCGGCAGCGACCGCTCGCGGACAGCAGCCCCAGCTCCGCCATGAACTTCGTCACTCCGGGAGACAGGACCACGTGCACGCCGCCGCCCAGCGCCACGTCCACCTCGCCCCGCTCGAGGCCCACGACGGCATGGTGGAGTGCGGCCAGAGACGATGCGCAGGTCATGTCGAGCGCCATCGCCGGTCCCGACAGTCCCAGCGCAAAGGCCACCCGTCCGACCGCGACGCTTCCCGCGGTGCCGAGATAGCCGACTTCCCCGCCGCCCTGCGCGATCACGTCCCGGTACTCGCTCCCGCCCAGTCCCGCGTACACCCCGGCGCGACCACCCCTCAGGGTGCCGGGATCGATGCCCGCGTCCTCGAGCGCCTGCCAGGTCGTCTCCAGCAGCAGCCGCTGGCGCGGGTCCATCGTCCGTGCCTCGATGGGCCGAATACCGAAGAATCGTGCATCGAAGCGGTCGATCCCCTCGATGAAGGCGCCGTGCTGATACGCGCCTTCCCCGGCCGCGGAGTCAGCCGACACGCCATCCCCGCCGATCGGGTCCGGACGCCCCTCCGTCACTGCGCAGCGCCCCTCCTCGAGCAACTTCCGGAAGGCGTCGAGATCCGGCGCGCCGGGGAAACGGCACGCCATGCCGACGATGGCAATGCCGTCTTCGACCGGCCTCGGCGCCGGGCGGGAAAGCGGCTCGGGCAGGGTCTGCGGGGCCGGCTCCGCTTCGACCTCGCCCAGCTCCTCGACCAGGTGCCGGGCCAGCGAAGCGATGTCCGGGTAATCGAACACCACCGTGTTGGACGCGGTGTACTCCCCCGCGAAGGCCCGATTCAACCGGTTCCTCAGCTCGACCGCCATGAGCGAGTCCATGCCGAGGTCGAAGAACCCGACGGAAGGGTCCGGCGTCGACGGCAGGCGGAGCACGGCCTGCACCTCCCCCTGCAGGAACGAAACCAGGAGGCTGCCGCGCTCCGACGCCGGCGTCTCCCGCAGCCGGGTCAGCACGTCGGCCGAAGAGGTCGAGCGGCCCTCGTCGGACTCCGCGTCCGCCGAGAGGAGGTCTTCCAGGAAGGGGGGACGTTCCTCCACCGCCTCCTCGAAGACGGTCCAGTCCATCGACATCACCACCGAGGTCGCGACATCCTGGCGCACCAGCCGCTCCATCGCCTTCAGGCCCTGCTGGGGCGTGAACCAGCGGCCACCCAGCGCCGAGCGCTGCCTTTCGATCCGGTCCTTCTGCTCGGCCGCCTCGCCGATCTCGGACCATGCTCCCCATGCAATTGCCTGGCCCGGGAGCCCCATCGCGCGGCGGTGGCCGGCGAGCTGATCGAGGAAGGCGTTGGCCGCGGCGTGATTCGCCTGTCCGGGATTGCCCATGACCCCGACGCGGCTCGAGAAGAGAATGAAAAAGTCGAGGTCGCGATGCTCGGTCGCGCGGTGCAGGTGCCAGGCCGCCAGGATCTTCGGCCAGAGGACCTGCTCGAACCGCGCCCAGTTCTGGTTGGTGAGCGCGCCGTCGGACAGCACGCCCACGCTGTGAATCACCCCCGCCAGGGGCGGCAGGTCCCGGTCGATGCGGTCGAGCATCCCATCGATTGCCGAGGCGTCCGTAACGTCCGCCAGCTCCACGACGAGATTCACCCCGCGCTCGCGGAGCGTGCGGATCGTCTCCTCGGCCTCCCCGCTCGGCTCCCGGCGTCCGTTGAGCACGATCGTCCCGGCCCCGTGGTCGGCAAGCCAGACCGCCACCGCGCACCCGATTCCGCCCAGCCCGCCGGTCACCAGATAGGTCCGATCCGGCC
The DNA here is from genome assembly GCA_965243325.1 of Alphaproteobacteria bacterium. GTDB lineage: Bacteria > Pseudomonadota > Alphaproteobacteria > UBA7887 > UBA7887 > JANQOH01. The sequence goes on from CBDEUQ010000003.1 coordinate 335,725, forward strand.
GCAGGCGGCCTTCCGCCAGCGGCGACGCGGTCACGACGATCTTTCCGATGTGCCGGGCGGATCGCATGAATCGCAAGGCGGACCCCGCTTCGCAGAGCGGCCATCGGCTGTGCGCGATCGGCTTCAACTCCCCCGCCGCCAGTCGCGCCACGATGTCGCTCAGGACTCTTCCGACCCACGCCGGATCGGTCTTCTTGAGAACATCGAGCTCCAGGATGTCGTAGGCGACGTCGGGACGGAGCGCGGCCATCTCCTCCTCGCTCAGGATGTCCCGTCGGGCCAGCTCCACAAATCGCCCGCCCTGACGGAGGCAGGACAGGCTCGCGTCGATGAATCCCTCGCTGGTCAGGCTGTTGAGGACGATATCCACCCCCTCTCCACCCGTGGCTTCGAGGATCCGGCCGGCGAACTCCGTGCTGCGGCTGTCGTAGAGCCGGCTCACGCCGAGCGACCGGAGATAGGCCTGCTTGGGGGCGCTCGCGGTGGCGAAGACTTCCGCACCCGCGGCCTGCACCAACTGGATCGCGGCGAGGCCCACCCCGCCGGCAGCGGCGTGGATGAGCACGCGCTCTCCGGCCTCGAGCCCCGAGAGCTCGAACGAGAGCGCCGCCGACACGAAGGCGCTCGGCACCGTGGCCAGCTCGCTCACCGAGTAGCCCTCCGGCGCGGGCACCACGAGCTCCTCCCTCGTGATCATCTGCGGCCCGAACGCGCCGAAGCCCAGTCCGACCACCCGGTCGCCGACCGAGACGCCACGCACATCGGCCCCCGTCTCAAGAATACGGCCGCACATCTCCCGGCCAAGCAGCCCTTCCCGGATGAACCCGAGCGACCGGAACACGTCCCAGAAGTTGAGTCCGGCCGCGTCCACGCGCACGCGCACCTCCTGCGCTTCGAGGGCACGCGCCGGGAGCGGCTGCACCGACGGGCGATCGAAGGTGCCGCCCTGGTCCGGAGCCAGCACCCAGTCCGCCTGCTCGGGCAGGACCAACCGTCCCCGTCCGTCGCCGGCCCGAACGAGCCGCGCCGCCTGACGGCGTCCCCTTCGGAATGCGATGTGGCTCTCGGAGTCGGGATACAGCATTTCGTTGACAAGATCGGGCGCCGGCGCCCTTGACGCCGGATCCAGGTCGATCATCCTCGGACGCAGGTGGGCCGCTTCCCGATCCACGGCCTTGCCGAATCCCCACAGCACCGCGCCGGCGAGCGACCCGCCGTGCTCGCGTTCCAGGACCTGCGCCCCGCGGGTCAGGAACCACACTCCCTTCTCCGGCGTCCGATCCGAATCGGACACCCCCTGGACCAGGGCCAGCGCGCTCGTCCCCGCGAGCCGAACGTCCTCCATGACCTCCCTGGTGGTCGCCGCCGCGCCATGGCCGTCCAGCCCCACGCAATGCACGACGCCGTGGAAGGGGAGTTCCCGGGGCAGTCCTTCCACGAGCGCTCGCCACGAGTCCCGCTGATCCGCGTCCACCGGCGTGTTGAAGACGCCCGGGCCGGAGGCGAGCGGCTTCTCGTCTCCGGGAAGGGTGGCGCCGGCCAGGACGACGGCCTGGTTTCGCGCCGCCAGCCGCTCGGCGAGATCCGCGGCCACGCCTTCCTCGTCCGCCGCCAGGATCCAGGAACCCGAAAGCTCCCGCACCTCCGCCGGTCCCTTCGCCACGATCACGCCCTTGTCCATCGTCTCGGGCGGATCGGACTCGTCCACTCCGAGCACTTCCACTGCCTCGAATCCGGAGTTGCCGAGCGCCCGCCGCCACACTGCGGGGCTGGCCAGCGCATGATGAGGACGGAAGTCGTCGGCAAAGCGCCACCAGCCGTCGAGCTGCCCGAAGGTCAGATCCATCCAGCCCAGACCGCGAAGGTTCTCGAGCGCGACCAGGTGTCCCGATGGGGCAAGCAGCCTGCTGCAGTGCTCCAGGGTTTCCTCCAGATAGCGCGTCGCGTGCAGCACGTTGGACGCTATGGCCAGGTCGTAGCCGTGGAGGTCGAAGCCCTGCTCGAGGGGATCCTTCTCGATATCGAGCGGGCGGTACTCGATGCATCCCCCGCCGTCTCCGAAGCGCGCCTCCGCTTCCGAGAAGAAGCCCGCCGAGATGTCGGTGTACATGTAGTCGAAGCGCCCTTCGGGCAACTCCGGCAACACGGCCGCGGTCGCGGATCCCGTGCCCGCTCCGATCTCGACCACCCGGAGCCGCCGTCCCGGCGGGAGCGCGTCCACGAGCGTGCGGACCGCCTCGCTCAGCATCTGGTTCGCCGCTCGCGCCACCGGCGCCCGCAGGTAGAGATCGGCCGCAGTCGGCTCTCCGCTGCTGAAGAGGAGCGTCAGGGGATCGGCCTGCCCCCGAAGCACGTCGGCAAGCGCGCCGCCGGAGCGCCGGAACAGCCCGATCTCGGTCAACCCGTGAGGATAGAGCTCCGCCATCCGCTCGGCGTGGCCCTCCGGATCCGCAGGGACTGCCGCAGGCCACGGATCTTCCGATCCCGACCGCACCACGAAGTCGTCATCCGCCTCCTCCAGCACTCCGGCCCGGGCCGCCATTTCGAGCATCCGGCGGAAGAGGCGCTCGTGGTCGGCGATGACGTTCAGCTCTTTGCGCAGTGCTTCGGGCCGCACGCTGTCCCCGACCTTTCGGACCCATCCCAGCCGATCCAGGTTGGCGATCGCGAAGGACTGCGACCACCGCTCCAGGTCCGCGAGCAGGGCGTCCCGACTCAGGGGATCGACCCCGGCCTCGCGCAGGTAATCCGGGAGCAGGCGGGCGCGGGTCTTGACTTCGGCCGGCTCGGGAAAGAAGTCCGCAGATTCCATTCCCGGCGGCAAGGCGCGTTCCTGCCACGCCACTTCGTAGAGCAGCTCGTCGATTCCTTCGACCGACGAGAGCAGCGCCGCCCTCGTGGCCCGCTTGACCGCATAGCCGCTCAAGCCCCCGATCGGAACCCCATTCGGGTCGTACAGGCGCAAGTCTCCACTCTGGACCTCGGGCGCAACGCCCGACTCCGAATCCGCATCCTGCGACGCCGCTCTCATGCGCACGTGGCAGAACATTCTCTCGGGAAACCGCCCGGCCAGCCAGAAGCGTTCCCAAGCGAAAGGCAGATAGGTCGTCTCGCCCTGCGACCCGCCGAGTCCGCGGGCCGCGCCCACGACCTGGAAGCAGCCGTCGAGAAGGAGGGGATGAAGGTCCAGATCGCTCCGTCCCACGACTTCCGGGAGAGAGATTTCCGCGAGCGCCTCTCCGGGGCCGCACCAGATTCTCCCCAGAGTGCGGAATGACTGACCCAGCTCGATGCCGGTGCCCGCCCTCGCGCGGTAGTAGGTCGATGGGTCCAACGGAGCAAGGCCCGATGCCAGGCTCTCGAGGTCGATCCGCGACTCGGCCTCCGCGGTGGGGGCGCCGGTCGTCACGCGTCCCTCCACGTGGATCGTCCAGTCCTCTCCGCTGCCTTGGCTGAACACCCGAACCGGGCGGGTCATCGCCGCGTCGGGAGCGCCGAGCAGCACCTGCACGGTCCGGCCGTCATCCTCCGGTCCGTCCCCGCCTCCCGGCTCGGAGAACACGAGCGGGTTGTGGAGCTGCATGTCCTCCACCGCCACGCGGCCGCTTCCCTCGGCAAGCGACGCCGATGCCGCCATGGCGCCGTAGAGCGCGCCCGGCACCACCACGCGGCCGAACACGCGATGGTCGCCGAGCCACGCCGGCTCGGTGGAGAACACTTCCGTCTCGAAGGTGACCTCACCGCTGGCGGACTCGTGCCGCACTCCCAGCAGCGGATGACCGGCCGTCCGATGACGCCGCTTCGGCGCCTCCAACCAGTAATGCTCTCTCTGGAAGGGATAGTCGGGTATGGAGATCCGACGCCGGGACTCGCCCGCGAAGAGCCCGTCGAAGCGGAGCTTCAGCCCTGCCGCGTAGGCCTCCGCGACCGCGTCCACGAATCCCCTGTCCGGTCCGGGCGCCGCCGCGTCTTCGACGGGCGGGCCCATGCTCGAAATGACTCGGGGCGGCGGCGCCGTATCCGGCCAGGCCGAGACCGCCATCGGGGCCAGCAGCGAACGAGGCCCGATCTCGATGACCAGATCCACTCCGAGCTCGGCCATGGTCCGCACCGCGCCGCCGAAGGACACCCGCTCCCGCGCGTGACGCCGCCAGTAGGCGCCGTCCAGCACCGTGCCGGGCTCGACGACCCGGCCGCTCAGGTTGCTGATGACATCGATGGACGGCGGGCTGATCGCCACCCGGTCGAGCGACCCGGCCAGGGCGTCGAGGGCCGGTTCCACCAGGGCGCTGTGGAAGGCACGGGTCGTGTTCAGGCGCCGGACCCGGACTCCTTCGGACTTGAGGCGCTCCGAGAGGGTCTCGATGGTCTCGATCGGACCGCTGACCACCTGGTGCAGCCCGTTGTCCGCCGAAACGCTCAATCCCACGCCCTCGAGCTCCGAGTTCAGGGCCTCCACCGCGGACGCCACGCGCGCCGGGGGCGCAAACACGGCCGCCATGGCGCCGCGTTCGGTGCCCGACAGCGCGGTGCCGCGCGCCTGCGAGAAGTGCATGCCGTCCTCGAGGCTGAACACTCCCGCCGCCTGCGCGGCCGCCAGCTCGCCGGCACTGTGTCCCAGCACGACGGAGGGCCGGACGCCCACGCTCGACCACAGCGCGGTGAGCGCGCACTCGAGCGCGTAGAGGGCCGGCTGCTCCCAGGCCGTGTCGCCCAGCTCCCCGGCGGCACCGCCGCGACCGAACATCAGGTCCAGCAGAGAGGTGCCCCTGCGTTCCCGAATCACCGCCTCGCAGCGGTCCATGACCGCTTTCGCCACCGGCTCCCGCTCGTAGAGCTCCCGTCCCATGCCCACCCACTGACTGCCCTGCCCGGTGTAGGCGAACGCGACCCGGGTGGTCCGGCCCCGCGCCATTGTGCCATCGGCCGAATCTGCGACCTCCTGCAGCCGCTTCCGCAAGGAATCGACATCCCGGAACACGATGCCCGTGCGGTACTCCAAATGGCTCCGCCCCGCGCCCGCCGTCCACGCCATGTCGGACAGCAGCGCTTCCGGCTCGACACCGGCGGGCGATTCCGCGCGCAAGCGTTCGTCGAGCCACGGCAGGTAGCGGCGGGCGAGACTCTTGAGCGCCGGCTCCGTCTTTCCGGAGAGCGGCAGCAGGCGAATCGCGCGGCGAGCCGGTTCCCGGTCCGGCGATGACGAAGGGGCAGTTGCGACCGGCGGCGCAATCGACACCCTTCGCGCGGATCCGACGGGCCGAAGCTCCCCGGCCGGTGCGGCGTGAGGCGTGCGGTGCTCCTCCAGCACGAGGTGGGCGTTCGTCCCGGAAATGCCGAAGGAGTTCACGCCTGCCCGCCGTGGCTGTTCGCCACCGTACGGCCACTCCATGGCCTCGGTCGTTACCCGCACCGGCAGGCGTTCCCAGTCCAGGCTCGGATTGGGATCCCGGAAGTGCAAGTGCTTCGGAATCACCCCGGACTTCACGACCAACGCCGCCTTGATCAGCCCGGCCACCCCGGCCGCCGCCTCCAGGTGGCCGATGTTGGTCTTGACGGAGCCGACGAGCAGCGGGTGGTCGGGCTCACGCTCCCTTCCGTAGACCGCGACCGCGGCGTTCAGCTCGATGGGATCTCCCACCGTGGTACCGGTCCCGTGCGCCTCGAGGTAGTCCACTTCCGACGGGGACAGGCCCGACCGGGACAGCGCGGCTTCGATTACCTGCTCCAGCGCGGGGGTATTGGGCACCGTCAGTCCCACGCTGGCCCCGCCGTGGTTGACCGCGGCGCCGCGGATCACCGCCCAGATCCGGTCGCCGTCGGCTTCCGCTTCGCTCAGGCGCTTCAGAACCACGACTCCGCACCCTTCTCCCCGTACGTAGCCGTTGGCGGACGCGTCGAAGGCCTTGCACTGGCCGTCCGGCGACAACATCATCGAATCTGCACGAAGCTCGTACACGCGGCCGTTCAGCATGGTGTGGACGCCGCCCGCGATGGCCAGGTCCGCCTTGCCCTGCTGGAGGTCCGCCACCGCGTCGTGAACCGAGACCAGGGAAGACGCGCATGCCGCATCCACGGCCTTCGCCGGCCCCATCAGCCCGAGGACGAAGGAGACGCGCCCCGCGGCACCGTTCATGTTCGTGCCGCTGAGAGCGTAGAGACTTCCCGCCGCCTCCGAAGGTCGGACGGAGTCGAGCACCATCATCCGGTACTCGTCGGTGCTGATCCCGGTGTAGACGCCGGTTCGGGTGCCCTTCAGCCGATCCGGATCCACGCCTGCATCCTCGAGCGCGTGCCAGCTCGTCTCGAGCATCATGCGCTGCTGCGGGTCGAGAAGCTGCGCCTCCACCGGAGAGATCCGGAAGAACGACGCGTCGAAGCGATCGAGATCGTCGACGAAGGCCCCGTAGCGGCACGCCGCGCCGCGTGCCGCTTCGTCGGGAAACATCTCGCCCAAGCGCCCCACGCCGGAGCCCGGCACGCCCTCCGTCACGGCATTCACGCCGCCGTCGAGCAGCCGCCGGAACGCCTCGAGGCCGTCGGCCTGGGGAAAGCGGCACGCCATGCCGACAATCGCGATGGGTTCGCTCAACCCCGCGCTCCCCGAGTCTTCGGCAGGCGACCCGTTGGGCGGAGTCCCGGAAACTTCGGCGGATATTTGCTGTTTCATACTGGTAGTTTACCCTGTTCCGAATGGGCCGGAAATCGGTCTCTCCCTCCGACTCCCTGATCGGCGATCGGAAAGATTTGAGATCCCGGCTGGGCCATCGTTTACAATGGGTTGAGCCACCAACCCGCCCCTTTGGGCGTCACCGGCCGGGTGAAGAACATGGTCACGCCCTATCGCTCGCCGATCAAGCTGGAAGTGTCGGGGGAGGATCACCGCCTCCGACGCAATCCGCCCGGACGGCACGTCAAATAGGACCGACGGCCTGTGCCGTCATACGAAAAATCCGCTCAAATACAAATCCACGCCGTCGTTTAACCGCTTACCTGCACCCTGCTCGAAGCGATCCGCCGACTCGGGCTTGAGGGCACCCGGACGGCGCGCGCGAGTACCGCATCGGCTGGCGGCTGACCCCGGCGCGGGGCGATGCGGGGTTCCAGGTCAGTCTCGATGCCATGCGCCGCGGGAGCGCCAACGACAACGGTGCGGGCGCGGAGCCCGAGCACGGCGTCCTGCTCCGCCTCCAGGCCCGATGGCCGGCGCCGGGCCCGGCAACGGTTCGAAGTTCAACCCGACGTCCGAAGCTGTCGAGGCGGCGCTCCCCCCGGGCATGATCGCCGGCTCGAAGGTGCCGTTGCGGTCGCGCGGAACCGCCGGCTCGACCGCGCCGTCCTCGGTCAGCACCGTCTTGCCCGAATGGCCGTTGCGGCTATTGCCGCTGCCGCTGCCGCTGCCCCGGGCCCGCCGGATCGCCCTTCTCGCAGCCTGGATAATCGGTCAGCTCGGCGCCCGGCGCCCGCTCCAGCAGCGCCGTCTTCCGTTGCCGGAAGAAGCCCGTCGGCGCCCGGAAGGTCTTCCGGCATCTGGCAATTGGCCAGCAATTCGTCTAGAAGCTCAGGTTGAAGCGTCGTCATCGCAGGTCTTCCTCCACAAGATATGGGCCCCAACAAGATCACTTACACAAAATATTGGATAGTCATATAGGACAGTCTCGTTCTTCGGCTGGCCGGTACGCCGTCGGCGCCTCGCGAAGGGCTTCGAGCGCACCATCGCCAACACACTGGCGTGGCTGCAGCTGGCCGTCATCCGGATCCCGCTTCGACGCCTCGGACGGGCTGAAACCCCTGCTCTTCCCGAAACATGCCGATCACACGCATTTTTGAATCGGGCACTCACATTGCCAAGGCAACTCGAAACCAGACAAACTGCCGACGCCGGATCCGAGCGCGAATACCGACCGGTCGCTTCGACAGACCAGGCCCCAGCCGCACTGGAAGCTGAAGAAGCTGAACAAGACGCCGCCACGAAGAAGTCTCTCACGAGCCGCCTCTTCCAGGTGGTTCGCGGTCTGCTGTTGCTGGCCCTGCTCCTGGCGATGGCGGCGTGGGCAGCGCAGTGGGTTCGCACCTCTGTCCTCTACGTGCACGAAACCGACGCGCGGGTGAAGGCCGATCTTGTCGCTGTCAGCAGCACGACAGACGGCATTCTGGCCGAACGCCTGGTCAACGAAGGAGACCAGGTCGTGCGGGGCCAGGTTCTCGCGCGGATCGATTCGCGAGCGGCGGTGCTGGCCTTGGCGGAAATGAAATCCAAGCTCGAGGCAATTCAGGCCGAGCTGAACCGCGTTGACGCCGAGGCGGAGCTGACGAGAGGCCAGGTTGACTCGCGCATTGCGAGTGCCCGATCGCGAATCGGCGAAGCGGAGGCCCATAGAGGCGCCTACAACGACGAGCTGGCGTTTCTCGAGGCGGACTTCCGGCGTATGGCAGCGTTGGCCGAATCGGGTGCGATTCCGGGCGCTCGCCTGGAACGGGCTCGCGCCGATTTGCTCAAGGCTCGCCGGGAATTGCAGAAGGCCGAAGCCGGCGTGGAGAAGACGAAGGCGCTCCTGGACGAGGCAATCGCCGACCGGGCCGAACTGGCTGTGTATCGGGCCGAGCGGGCGGCGCTCGAGGCCGAAGCCCTGGAAATCGAGACGCGCGTGGAGCGTCAGCAGATCGACCTCGAGGATCGAACGATCACCAGCCCGATCGACGGCGTGGTCAGCGGCACATTCGCGTTGGCCGGGGCGTACGTGTCCACCGGCAAACGGCTGATGGTCCTGCATGATCCGAACGGCATCTGGGTCGAGACCAACATTCGCGAGACCGAGGTGCGGCGCCTGGAGGTCGGCCAACCGGTACGAATCGAGGTGGACGCCTATCCCGACCTTCACGTTGAGGGTCGGATCAGCCGGATCGGGGATGCTGCAACCAGCCTGTTTTCCCTTCTCCCGCGCCTCAACGACTCAAGCACCTTCACGAAGGTGACGCAGCGGATCAAGGTGCGCATCGATGTCACGCAACCCGATGACAAGCTGAAGCCTGGAATGATGGTGGAGGTCTATGTCGACGATGGCGCGGCCGACGGGTTCTGGTCGTGGCTGCAGTAACTGCCGACGGCGCACCGCCATCATCCCTTCACAAGGCCGAGACCACCCTCGCGGTATCGCTGGCTGCGGTCTCGATGCTCACGTCCTCGACGATGGGGAACGTGATGATCCCCAACGTAATGGGAACGTTCGGGATCGGACAGGATCAGGCGCATTGGATCACCACCGGATTTCTGTCGGCGATGGCGGCGGGCATGCTGCTGAACGCCTCGCTGACCACCCGGTTCGGGCCGCGCGGCGTGTTGCTGGGCGCGATCGCCCTCTTCACGATCGCCGCGTTCGTAGGCCAGTACGCGCCGACCCTGACCGGCGTGTTGATCGCGCGCATCGGGCAGGGTCTTTGCACCGGCCTCGTTCTTCCGCTCGGACTGAGCGTCGTGTTCCTGGCATACGGCCCAAAGGAGCGCGGCAAGGCCTTGGGATGGTACGGCATGGGCATCGTCTTCGGGCCAGCCATCGGGCCGTTGGTCGGCGGCTACATCATAGACGAGGCGAGCTGGCGGATGGTCTTCGCCGCCCCGCTGCCGATCATGTTCGTCGCTGCGTGTCTGGCATCACGTTCTGTTCCCGGTCGCGACCCCGAGGCCGCCCGAACTCCGTTCAACGCCATGAGCTTCTCGCTCGTCATCGCGTCAATCATGCTGTTTCTCACCGGCATCAGCGCCGGACAACGAGACGGCTGGGCGACTGATCAGGTATTTTTCCTGCTGTTCGGCTCGGCCAGCGCAATGGCCGCGTTTGTACTCTGGGAACTGACCGGTCCAGCCCCGCTCCTGCAACCCAGGTTGTTCGCGTATCCGAAGTATGTCGCCTCTTCAATTGTTGCCTTTGTGTTCGGGGCAGGCTTGTACGGCACCCTCTATATCGTTCCCGTCATGGTGCAGACCGTCCAGGGGCTTTCCGCGGTAGCCGCTGGTCTGGTGCTCCTGCCGGGCGGCATCGTCATGCTGCTCGCCAATCCCGTGGCGGGGCGACTCGTCGGAAAATTGCCCAGCGTCGTCATTATCGGATCCGGCTTCCTGATCGTCGGCTATTCGTGCTGGTTGCTCGGCGGCACCGGGATCCTTACCTCGTTCTGGACGATGGCCGCTCTGATCGCTTTCGGCAGAGTCGGCCTCAGCATCATTATCCCGGTGCAGAACCTGATCACCATGGAAGCGGTACCGCGCGAGCTGGCAGCCCATGCGTCGGGCACCATGGCCTTCATCCGCATCGTGGGCGGCGCGGTCGGAACCAACGTGCTCGCCATCATCATCGATTCGCGGATCGCCAAACACGAGAATGAACTGCCGGTCAGCCAGACCGCAGATAATTTCGTCTCCGAGGGTCTCCTGGCCACACTGTCCGAGTTCCTGGAGGCGACCAGCCTGCCGGTAACGGAACGCTACGGCATCGCCACGGGATATCTGCGGGACGTCCTGTCCCTGAAGGCGCATGAGCTCGCGTTTCAAGACGGATACCTCGTTCTGGCGTCGTTTCTTCTGGTAGGCGTGGGGACAACGGTGCTGCTGCTTCGCGATTAGGCCTCCTTGCATCGGTCTGGCCCGGATCGCCGCGACGCCCGACATGATCGGCGTGGCCATCGAGATTCCGTACGGCCCCGTGGTCGAAGCCATGATGGAGCGCGGGTTCGCCGTCCACTCGCTCAATCCGAACCAACTCGACCGCTTCCGGGATCGGTTCTCTCCGACCGGCGCCAAGGACGACAGCCGCGACGCCCTCACCCTGGCCGACGCCCTTCGCACCGATCGACGATTCTTCCGCAGGCTGGAGCCTGACACCGTGGAGGTGGTCCAACTCCGTGAATGGACTTGCATTGCCAACAAGGTCGCCGGCGAGCGGACTCGTTTGGCGAACCGCCTCCATCTCGTTGCCCGCGAGCTGTCGTCTGCTCACCGCCAGATGGATCGGCTGACCGCCGCCGTAGCAGCCGCGCTGGAAGAACTCGAGACCGACCCGGGGACGGAACCGCAGAATGACGTGGACATCTTGGCATCACTTCCCGGTGTCGGCAGGACCGTCCTCCCCACGCTGCTCTCCGAGGCGCTCGAACCTCTGAGCCGCGGAGACTGTCACGCCCTGAGATGTCTGTAGGGCGTCGCGCCCGTGACGCGCCGCTCGGGCAAGAGCCTGATGGTCAAACGCCGTCTCGCCGCACACAAGCGTAAGCGATGGAGTGGACGCCCCTCCCGACGGCATCGCAATGTGCCAAGTTGGCGGTGTCGTAAACGCCAAGAGAGGAAAGGGGCGTCCATGGAACAGGTTAGCATGATCGGGATCGATCTCGCGAAGAACAGCTTTCAGCTTCACGGCGCGCGGCCCGATGGATCGGTCGCGTTCCGGAAGAAGCTGAGCCGGGCGAAGGTGCTGGGGTTTCTGGTCTCGCAGCAGCCCTGCACAGTCGCGATGGAAGCCTGCGGCGGTGCGCACCATTGGGGCCGCGAGATCAGCCGCCTGGGCCATGCGGTGCAGTTGGTTCCGCCGGCCTACGTGAAGGCTTACGTCAAGCGACAGAAGAACGATGCGGCGGATGCGGAGGCGATCTGCGAGGCAGCATCGCGCCCGACGATGAGTTTTGTGGCTGTGAAGACCGTCGAGCAGCAGGCCCGGGGCATGCTGTTCCGCACGCGTGATCTCCTGGTACGCCAGCGCACCCAGACCATCAACGCCTTGCGCGGTCATCTGGCGGAGTTCGGCATCGTTGCTCCCCAGGGTCCGGCCCATGTCGGGCGCTTGGCGTCGGCGCTTGAAGACCCGGACTTGGATCTGCCGGACGCGGTCCACGATCTGGCCGGCCTTCTGCTGAACCAGATTGCCGGGCTTGGCGAGAAGATCGATGGCCTTGAAGAGGAAATCCGGGCGGTGGCCCGGCAGGACGAGGAGGCGCGCCGTCTGATGACCGTGCCGGGGATCGGGCCGATCACCGCGATGGCGGTCCAGTCCTTCGCGCCGCCGATGGAGACCTTCCGGCGCGGCCGGGACTTCGCCGCCTGGCTCGGCCTGGTGCCGCGCCAGCACACGACTGGCGGCAAGCCGCGCCTGGGCAAGATATCGAAGATGGGCCAGCGTGACTTGAGGCGGCTGCTGATCACGGGCGCCATGGCGGTCGTTCGCTGGGCGGCTCGGCGCGGCAGGACGAACGACCCATGGCTTGCCAGGATGCTGGCGCGCAAACCGCGCATGCTCGTCGCCGTGGCGCTGGCCAACCGGATGGCGCGCATCGTCTGGGCGCTGATGACGAAGAAGGAGAGCTACCGGGCTCCCGCCGCCGCCTGAGAGGGCGGTCGGGCGGGTCGCTGTCGGGGACGCGGGCAGGTCTGAGGAAAGGCAAGGGCAAACGGTCGATCGAGACGGGATCGGGAAAACCAGTCTCCGGACGCAGAGCTTTCGAGCTCGCGTAAGCGATATGGACCCGATCCGCGCATCTCCATGAGGGCCCGCGGCGTGTGACGTGCCGCATAGAGAGGCCGGACACACGACAGCACCTGACCGCGCGCACCGAACCGACCGAAGAAAATGCTTGCGTCACCAGGGGCGTCCACACACGCTGTCCGAGCCCCACGCCGAAGCTCGGGTTGACCGAAGAGATTTGCAACTGCCCGAGGCGTGGGCACGATTCTCCCTTTGCTTCGCCCCCGACCTCCATCCGGGGCTTGTCTCTGAACGGAGAAGTGCACACAGCCGGCCGTTACGGCGCGGACGTACTCCGCAGCGCTTTGTTTGCGCCGCGCAGGCAGGTCGAGGGGTCCGAAGATGGGCCCTCCGCCTGTCCCCGCCTCCTGGCCGGGCCATGCGGGGCGCTCGATGTAGGCTCGTGGAGCAGCCCCTTGCCGGCTCGTGATCATAAGACACAATGTTTCGCACCGGCACGAGTCAAATAGCTTGGAGCTACATTCCTGATGGATAAGAGATTTCAGGTATTCGTAAGTTCCACATACGAAGACTTGCAAGAAGAACGTCAGGAGGTAATGCACGCGCTTCTTGAACTTGATTGCATGCCATCGGGTATGGAGTTATTTCCTGCGACTAACGAAGACCAGTGGACCGTTATCAAAGAAGTCATTGACGACAGCGATTACTATCTTGTTATAGTCGGAGGAAGATACGGGTCGTTGGGTCTCGATGGCCAGTCCTATACAGAGATGGAATACCGCTATGCCATTGCTTCTGGCAAACCTAGTCTCGCTTTCATTCATGCAGATCCTGACTCTCTTTCCGCTAGGAAAACCGAAAGAACTGATATCGGGAAACAAAGGCTCTCTGCTTTTCGTGAACTGGTTAAGCAACGTTTGTGTAAGACTTGGAACACACCGGCTGAGTTGGGATCAGTTGTGAGCCGTAGCCTTATACGCCTAATGAGGACGACACCAAGCATTGGATGGGTGCGGGCGGATACAGTGCCGGATAAAAGCGTGGCAAACGAAATCGTTCGCCTTCGTCAAAGGGTAGAAGAACTTGAGATGTTGCTCGACGATGCTGCAGCTAGAGTACCGGAAGGTACGGAGCATTTGGCGCAGGGTAGCGATTTGTACAAGATATTCTATAAGGAAAAGTACGACTATACCAATACCGTAAAGGGAGGACTGCATATTTCTTGGAGTGACATTTTCTCCCGAGTGGCGCCCCTGATGATCGATGAAGCGAGAGCATCAGATCTCGCGAAATCCATCGGAGGCGATATCAAGGAACGGTTGGGAGCGCCACCAGGACCCGGCCTCGAACCAACAGAACAATCCTTCGCGTCTATAATCGTCCAGTTTCGCGCCGTGGGTCTTATCGCAAAGAGCCAAAAGAAGCGAAGTTTGAAGGACAGAGAAACGTATTGGAAGCTTACACCGTACGGGGATGCCATGACGACACGTTTGCGGGCTATCAGGAAATAAACTCATAACTGCTGGTACCATGACATCCAGAATCCGCCGCCTGCGGTTGGCTTGCAGGCTGCGGGTACGGTGTCGATGCCGGCCGCTGGCTGATGGCGCTTCTCGGTACGAACACGGGTGTCGAGTTGATCAAATTTTGAGTAATCCACATTGCCAACAAAATCACCACTCGTTGTCGATGACGTAAGCGATGGAGTGGACGCCCCTCCCGACGGCATCGCGATGTGCCATGTTGGCGGTGTCGTAAACGCCAAGAGAGGAAAGGGGCGTCCACTCCATCGCTTACGGTTTGCATGCGAGACGGCGTCCGGTCCGGGGCCGCCCTCATGTCCTGCATGGCGTCTGTTGTCCGGCGCGCAGATTGGACGCCGCTCAGTCCTGCAACATGTCGATTCGCCGCGATTCCAGGGAGTCAGGCAATGGTGCCGAACAACACGTATGGCGCAGCCTCCCGATCGGGTACGCTTGGCCACCCGCAAACGAGGAGCACCGATATGCCCATCGGCACCCGCTACGTCTTCATCGCAAGCATGGATGTGGACCCGGAGAAGGAGGATCTGTTCAACGAAGTCTATGACACCGAGCACGTGCCCTACCTGCTGGAGGTGCCGGGTGTGATAGCGGTCACGCGCCTGAAGGCGCAGGACTTCGAGATGTCGATAGGCGGCGAGCTGAAGTCGGTGCCACGCGGCGAGACCCCGACGTGGCACGCCATCTACGAGATCGAAAGCCCCGACGTCATGAAGAGCGCGGCGTGGGCGGAGGCCGCCGAGCGCGGGCGCTGGCCCGGCGAGGTGCGCCCGCACACCCGCAACCGGCGCCATTCGCTCCAGCGGGTGATGGGGGCGTAGCAGTCCATATGACCGAAGCGGGGCCGCCTTTGGCTCAACGACGGCTCCTGCATCCGGCTGCGCGCCGAGCGGGCTGACCACGTCTGGTCCTACGACTTCGTGCATCACCGGACATATGACGGCAGGGCCTTCCGTATGCTGGTAAGCGATGGAGTGGACGCCCCTCCCGACGGCATCGCAATGTGCCAAGTTGGCGGTGTCGTAAACGCCAAGAGAGGAAAGGGGCGTCCATGGAACAGGTTAGCATGATCGGGATCGATCTCGCGAAGAACAGCTTTCAGCTTCACGGCGCGCGGCCCGATGGATCGGTCGCGTTCCGGAAGAAGCTGAGCCGGGCGAAGGTGCTGGGGTTTCTGGTCTCGCAGCAGCCCTGCACAGTCGCGATGGAAGCCTGCGGCGGTGCGCACCATTGGGGCCGCGAGATCAGCCGCCTGGGCCATGCGGTGCAGTTGGTTCCGCCGGCCTACGTGAAGGCTTACGTCAAGCGACAGAAGAACGATGCGGCGGATGCGGAGGCGATCTGCGAGGCAGCATCGCGCCCGACGATGAGTTTTGTGGCTGTGAAGACCGTCGAGCAGCAGGCCCGGGGCATGCTGTTCCGCACGCGTGATCTCCTGGTACGCCAGCGCACCCAGACCATCAACGCCTTGCGCGGTCATCTGGCGGAGTTCGGCATCGTTGCTCCCCAGGGTCCGGCCCATGTCGGGCGCTTGGCGTCGGCGCTTGAAGACCCGGACTTGGATCTGCCGGACGCGGTCCACGATCTGGCCGGCCTTCTGCTGAACCAGATTGCCGGGCTTGGCGAGAAGATCGATGGCCTTGAAGAGGAAATCCGGGCGGTGGCCCGGCAGGACGAGGAGGCGCGCCGTCTGATGACCGTGCCGGGGATCGGGCCGATCACCGCGATGGCGGTCCAGTCCTTCGCGCCGCCGATGGAGACCTTCCGGCGCGGCCGGGACTTCGCCGCCTGGCTCGGCCTGGTGCCGCGCCAGCACACGACTGGCGGCAAGCCGCGCCTGGGCAAGATATCGAAGATGGGCCAGCGTGACTTGAGGCGGCTGCTGATCACGGGCGCCATGGCGGTCGTTCGCTGGGCGGCTCGGCGCGGCAGGACGAACGACCCATGGCTTGCCAGGATGCTGGCGCGCAAACCGCGCATGCTCGTCGCCGTGGCGCTGGCCAACCGGATGGCGCGCATCGTCTGGGCGCTGATGACGAAGAAGGAGAGCTACCGGGCTCCCGCCGCCGCCTGAGAGGGCGGTCGGGCGGGTCGCTGTCGGGGACGCGGGCAGGTCTGAGGAAAGGCAAGGGCAAACGGTCGATCGAGACGGGATCGGGAAAACCAGTCTCCGGACGCAGAGCTTTCGAGCTCGCGTAAGCGATATGGACCCGATCCGCGCATCTCCATGAGGGCCCGCGGCGTGTGACGTGCCGCATAGAGAGGCCGGACACACGACAGCACCTGACCGCGCGCACCGAACCGACCGAAGAAAATGCTTGCGTCACCAGGGGCGTCCACACACGTCCGGTAGCATTCAGGTTCAAACGTGTGCGCGTCATCGCCGGTGACGATGCCCATAGCGCCGGCGCTCCGGCGTTGGGCTAGGAAGCAGCCGTTGCCGCAAGCCTGTCCCCCTACGCTGCCGGGCATGACGATCCGCATTTTCTCAATCCCTTCGTCAGCGTTCGTTCCGTCGTCGTCGGGAAGGGAGGGCCACCTGTTTTCGTGCGATGCTGATGCGTGCAGGCGGTCGATGCTGTCTTGTGTCGGGCGGCCCAGCTCCTCGTTTTGCGGTCTTACACGCCTTCCGCCGGAAGGTTCGTCGGTCGCCCGCGTCAATTGTCGGCACACCGGCAACGTCGCCGGCAAGGCCGATTGGCGCGGCGTGGTGACGATGGGCCTTCCTTGTGACGCTGCGAACTCGCAATGGCTCCGTCGACGACGACATACTTGCCTCCGGTCACAGCGTGCCTCCGCATTGTCCGTTTGTCGGTTACATGGATCTCCTTTGCGACACAAGCGGCGCGCCCCGGCTCATAGCCCATCCGAAATCGAGCTTTCGGCCATTTCCTGTCCACGGACATCACCGTCGCACTACCCTTCCGCAAAGCGAAACTGGCCGGAAGCTCATTTTTGTTCTACGCCGCAACTACGAATGGGCTCGCCGGATCCCCCTTCTGATGCTGTAACTTCCCCCATTAAGGGAGGCACCGCCCGGTGCGGGCGAGCAAGCTGATTTCCATGCAGGAGGCAGCGGCGCTGGTACTCGACTGTGCGCGGATCGCGCTCGGCGGCTTCGCCGTCTACCAGCACCCGGTGGCATTCGTGCGCGAACTCGTGCGCCAGAAGCGGCGAGGCCTCCTCTTCTTCGGCGTCGTCCGCGGCAGCGACGCTGACACGCTCACCGTCGCATGTCGCCTTGTGCGCTGCTCCGGTGTTGGTGCCTTGCCACCCACACCGGAGCAGCGCCGCAAGATCGTCTGAAAGGCCGCGGCTGAGCGCCGGGCACCGCAGCGGCCCGCATGGCTCATTCTTCGTACGTAACCCAGACGTTTCGTGCCCGTCCCGTCAACAGCGGCCATACCCACCGCAGCTTGTGGCGGAGCCGCGTCGCCTCGTTCGCCTTCCACGGCTCCCGGCCCAGCCAGTTCTTGAGTTCCTGGTTTCTCGGGCTCCGGGTGTCCGACCCGACAAGCGCGTGCGGGCGATGCCGTATCGGCGCCAGCGTCATTTGCAGCGGCCGGGCGCGTCGCGCCACCGCCGAGTCCACCATGTCGAACAGCAGGTGGTCGATCGGCACCGGCACGTGCGGCGCGATCTCCAGAATGCGCCCTGCCGTGGCGCGGTCGATCAGGTATCCGTACGCGCCCAGGTGTTTGCGGAGGATCGGGCGGAGCTGCCGCCGGTACGGCGCACGGCCGACGGGTCGTGCCAGACAGCATCGCCGCCTCGTTCGAATGTTCTCCGGGCTTCCTAAGGTGGACGAGGCCGTGCCCCTCCGGCCACCATTCGAGCGACCGGAGTATCGCCGCGACGCTGCCGCCGACTTCGGCGTCGTCTTCGAGGATCAGCGCGGCGGGCGCCGATGAGGCGAGGAATGCCGCATATGCCTTGTAGTGGCTGCGCGCGCAACCGACGTGCCCGGAGCCCATCAACTCGAACGCAGGGTCGTCTATCGAGCTCAGCATCCATCCGTCGATCGCGGACACACGCTGCGCCGGCACGCCGACCCGGTCGAGGTTTTCCGAGATCGCACGCCACCGGCCGGGGCGCTGATCCAGGTTGATGACGAACGCGGGAACCACGGCGACCGCTCCGCACCTGCCGACACAACGGCCGGTGGGTGCCGGGGCGTTGCAATCGTCAGTGCGTACACACGGAGACCCCGCCTATTCGCCACGGCCGGGTAGCTATTCCCTGCCGGTGAAGCGGCTGTTCTATTCGGCGGCCGACCCGACGAAGCGGGACGCACTGACGATTGCGGGAGCGAGCGCGGCCGAGGCCCGGACATCCGTCAAGATTGGAGGCCGACCGGCGAAGGAGCGCAACGCGCCCCCGGCCGCTATTTCCCAAAACGCAACAAGCCGGCAGCTTATTTCATTTTCAGCCGCAATTACGAACAACCCCGCCCGCATCGCACCCCCCTTGCCGCCGCCGCGAAAATCCCCCATGAGTCGCCGCCGGGCCACGAAGGAGGCACAGCGCGGTGCGGGCGAGCAAGCTGATATCCATGCAGGAGGCGGCGGCGCTGGTGCCCGACGGCGCGCGCATCGCGCTCGGCGGCTTCGCCGTCTACCAGCACCCCATGGCGTTCGTGCGCGAGCTCGTGCGCCAGAAGCGCCGCGGCCTCGTCCTCGTCGGCGTCGTCCACGGCAACGATGCCGACACCCTCGCTGGCGCCGGCTGCCTCGCGCGCATCGAGACCTCCTACGTCGGCCTCGAGTCCTACGGCCTCGCGCGCTGCTTCCGCCGCGCCGTGGAGGCCGGCGCGCTCGAGGTCGTGGACTACCCCGAACTGCTGAGCTGGGACCGCTTCCGCGCCAGCGAGGCAAACATGACCTTCCTGCCGGCGCGCTTCCTCGGCGGCAGCGACATCGCCGCGCGCAACCCCGCGATCGTCCCGTTCGACTGTCCGCTCACCGGGCGTCGGCTGTGGGCCGTGCCGCCGGCCGACCCCGACGTCGTCGTCGTCCACGCGCTCGCCGCCGACGCCTACGGCAACGTCCTCTACCCCGAGCGCCGGCTGCTGCCGCAAAGCCTCGACATCACGATGTCGCGCTCGTGCGACACGGTGATCGTCACCGCCGAGCGCATCGTGAGCAACGCCGAGGTCCGCCGCAACGCGCACCTCACCGAAATCGCCTCCTACCGCACGACCCACGTCGTCGAGGCGCCGTGGGGCGCCCACCCCTGCCCGGTGCTCGGCTTCTCGAAGATCGACGACGAGGCGTTCCGCGCCCACGCCCGCGCCGCCGCCGATGCCGACTCGTTCGCCGCCTGGCTCGACGACACCGTCCATTCGGTCGACGGCCACCGGGGCTACCTCGGCAAGGTCGGCATCGACCGCCTGCTCGCGCTGCAGACGACGGTGCCGGTGCGATGACGGCGGCGCCGGCGACCCTGCACGAACGGTTGACGGTGGCGCTCGCCGCCACCTTCCGCAACGGCGAGGTCGGCTACACCGGCCTCGCCACGGGCCGCGCCGCGGCGGTCTACATCACCGGCATCCCGCTGGCGGCGATGGCGCTGGCGCAGCGCACGCACGCGCCCGACCTCACCGTCCTGCTCGCCGGCTGGTCGCACAACCCTGACCTCGCGGCGCTCCACGCGCTGCCCGCCTCCGAGTTCGACGAGCGCTTGCGCGACCTCGCGTGCGAGGCGCAGCTCGTCGACTATCCCGGCCAGCTCGCGATGCGCCGCGGCGACGTCAGCTTCGGCTTCTCCTCCGGCGTCCAGGTCGACTCGCAGGGCAACCTCAACGGCGTCCTCGTCGGCGACCCGGCGCGGCCCAAAGTGCGCCTCGTCGGGCCGATCCTCCACCCCGAGCACATGACGCTGTTCCGCCGCGAATACATCATGATGCCGCACCACGAGGCGCGGAATTTCGTCGACAGGGTCGACTACGTCTCGGGCGTCGGCTACCCCGGCGGCGAGGCCGGCCGCAAGGCGCTCGGTCTCGACTGGGGCGGGCCCGAGTTGGTGATCACGCCGAAGTGCGTGTTCGACTTCGACAAGCGCGCCGGAAGAATGAAGGTGCGCTCCATCCACCCCGGCGTGAGCGTCGAAGCGCTGCGCGCCGGCACCGGCTTCGACCTCGGGCCGCTTGACGGCGTGCCGGTCACGCCGGAGCCGGACGCCGAGGCGCTCGCCGTCCTCCGCCGCGACGTCGACCCGCGCGGCATCCTGATCCCCCCTCTCGACTGAGCGCCGCCACCGTCTCCCGACGCGAGACGGGGAACGCTCACCAGGACGTCCCGGCCGGGCGGATCGGGCTTCAGTACCTGTTGATGTCGGCCCCGTTCTTCTTCGATCGCTGGAACACGACCCTGATCAGCCCCACCGAAACGATCGAGAGGCCTGCGAACCAGATCAGAACCGCCCGCCAGGACGGGAACGGGTCCGCTCCGCCGAACAGTTGCTGGGAATGTCCGTAGAGCAACGCCGCCAGCAGCAGCGCCGCCACGCCGAACGGAAGAACGATCAACCCGAAGCCTACGAGAATGTCCGCGATGATCAGGACCAGGCCTGCGATGACCCAGGCCTCGGGCCGAAACAGCCAGTGGGACAGCGTCGGATCGGCTTCCATTGCCTACTTCCTGATGTTCTCGGCGAATACCTGCAACGCGCCGAGGACGCCGGTCACGTCGGTGGGAAGAATGACCGTCTTGGCGTTCTCGGCGGAGGCGACCTCGGACAACGCCGTGACCTGGCGTTTCATGATTTCGAACTCGATGGCCGGCTGGCCGTTGTCGGCGATCGCGGCGGCCACGATCCGGGTTTGCTCGGCGTCGGCCGCCGCCTTGACCTTGACCGCATAGGCGTCGGCATCGGCCTTGACCTTTACGGCGTCGGCCAGCCTCTGTGCCTCGAAGAGCCTCGCCTCGGCCGCCAGCTCGACGGCCCGCTTCTCGCCTTCCGCCCGGGCAATCACCGCGCGGCGTTCGCGTTCGGCATTCAGTTGCTGGCGCTGCGCCTCCTTCGTCTGCTCGTCGACAATGACGTCGGTGATCTCCGTCCGGGTGATGTCGATGCCCCAGACGATGGCCGCTTCCTTGAGGTTGCCCGCAATCTCCTCGTTCATGGATTCCCGGCTCGACTGCAACTCGTCCAGCTCGAGCTTGCCGGCGGCGGACCGGATGATGGATTCGGAAGCCGTATGCAGCGCCCGGTCGATCTGCCGGATCCTGTAGACCGAGGACGCCGCGTCGACGATCCGGTAGAAGACCGTCGCCTTCAATTCGACCTCCACGTTGTCGCGGGTGATGACCGAAATCCTGAATTCGGGAAGCTGCCGCTCGAGAATGGATATCCTGTGCGCGATCCTGTCCAGAAACGGCACGATCAAATTCAGCCCGGCGTTCAGCGTCTTGACGTATTTCCCAAATCGTTCGATCACGAAGACGTTGCTCTGCGGAACCACCTTGATTCCCTTGAACAACACCAGCAGCACCAGAAGAACGACCAGCAGCGCGATGACGGAGTCCATTCGCGATGGAAGCAGAGGATAGATGTAGGCGTCCATGGCTCTCCTGCCCGTTTTCCCCGCCGGAACGAACGCGCGGGTTATGCGATCCGGGGGTTGAATTGTCAACTCGAGTGGATGGCGCTCGGGTCCCCAAAGGTGGGTGGTGACGCAGGCTGCGTTATCGGCATGGGAGACCCTGGATTTCCGGCATGGGAGTTCCAAAATCGTCCTCGACGAACCGCGGTGTCGCCCGAGCCAGGCCCGGGCTCGGCCGAAGGGAGCGCCGGGGCCCCAAGGCGCCGCCGGTTGCCCGCACCGTCCGCCGGCGCGGCGTCGCGGAGGACGGGGCGAAGCGCCCGGGCGGCGGTATTGCGCGCCGGGGGGCGCTTGCTATGGTGCCCGCCTTCTCGGGGGCGGACAGGACGGAGGCCACGACCATGGGCGTGCGGCTGTGGGCGGGCGCGGTGCTGGCGGCGGCCTGGGCGGCGGTGCCGCCGGCGGCGGCCGAAGAGCCGATCCGCATCGGCGTGATCCTGCCCCAGTCCGGGGTCTACGCGAGCCTCGGCAGCGAGATCGTGCAGGGCCTCGAGCTCGGCTTCGAGACCTTCGGCAGCGTCTTCGGCGGCCGCGCGGTGGAGCTGATCGCGGAGGATTCCGAGGTCAAGCCCGCGGTCGGCCTGTCGAAGGCGCGGAAGCTGATCCTCCAGGACCGCGTCGACATGCTCGTCGGCCCCGTGGCGTCCAACGTCGCCAACGCCCTCCGCGACTACGTGCATCGCGCCGAGGTGCCGCTCATCGTCCCCAACGCCGGCAACGACCTGCTCACCGGAGAGAACTGCAGCCCCTGGGTGCTGCGCACTTCGTTCTCCAACGGCCAGATCGTGCGCGGCATGGGGCCGTGGCTCTACGGCCGCGGCTTCCGCCGCGTCTACCTCGTCGCCGCCGACTACGCCGCCGGCCGCCAGATGATGGAGGCGTTCCGCGGCCCCTGGCTCGCCGCCGGCGGCGCCGTCGTCGGCGAATCCTACGCCCCGCTGCGCGAGACGCGCGACTTCGGCCCCTGGCTCGCGCGCATCCGGGCGGCCGCGCCCGACGCCGTGTTCGCCTTCTTCGCCGGCAGCCAGGCGATCCAGTTCGTCACGCAGTACGACGCCTTCGGCCTCAAGGACGAGATCGCGCTGACCGGCGCCGGCTTTCTCGTCTCGCCGCTCTACGTCGACGCCCAGGGGCCGGCCGCGGACGGGGTCCTCGGCATCCTCAACTACCTGCCGGGGATCGACAACGACGCCAACCGCGCCTTCCAGGCCGCCTACCGCGCCCGCCACGGCCGCGTCGCCTCCGAGTACGCTGTCCAGGGCTACGACACCGCGCACCTGATCGCCGAGGCGCTCCGGGCGACAGGCGGCGCGACCGAAGACAAGGCGGCGCTCGTCGCCGCCATGCGGGGCGCCGCCTTCGACGGGCCGCGCGGGCCGCTCAGGATCGACCCGGCGACCCACAACATCGTCCAGGACATCCACATCTTCGAGACCCGCGTCGCGGCCGGCGGCGTCGAGTTCGTGCCCGTCGACAGGCTGCCGGCGATGCAGGACCCGCCGAACGGCTGCGTCCTCGGCTGACGCCGGCGGGGGTGGCGCGCGGCCGCCGGCGATGCCGCTCCTCGACCCCGCCTTCCTCGCCGTCCAGGCGCTGAACGGCCTCCAGCTCGCCAGCCTCCTGTTCGTCCTCTCGGTCGGCCTGTCGGTGGTGTTCGGGCTGATGAACTTCGTCAATCTGGCGCACGGCACGCTCTACATGGTCGGCGCCTACGCCGGCCTCCAGGCGGTCGCGCTCACCGGCTCCTACTGGGTCGCGCTCGCCGCGGCGCCGCTCGCCGTCGCCGCGCTCGGCGCCGTCCTCCACCTCGCCCTGCTCGGGCGGATGCAGGCCGCGGGGCCGCTGCGCCAGGTGCTCGTCACCTTCGGCCTCGTCTTCGTCGGCGTCGACGCGGTGCGCTTCGTTTGGGGCAACTACACCCACGCCATCGCCCCGCCGCCGCCGCTCGCCGGCAGCATCGACGTTCTCGGGCAGGCCTATCCGGCCTACCGGCTGTTCGTCATCGGCCTCGGCGCCGCCGTCTTCGTGCTCCTCTATCTCGGCCTCGAGCGCACCCGCCTCGGCGCCGTCGTCCGCGCCGGCGTCGACGACCGCGAGACCGCGGCCGCCCTCGGCCTCGACACCGGCCGGGCGTTCTTCCTCGTCTTTTGCCTCGGCTGCGCGCTGGCCGGCCTCGCCGGCGTCGCCGCGGCGCCGGTGCTGTCGATCTATCCCGGCATGGGCATGTCGATCCTGATCCCGGCGCTCATCGTCGTCGTCGTCGGCGGGCCGGGCAGCCTCAGGGGCGCGGCCGTCGGCGCGCTGCTCGTCGGCGCGGTCGAGACGTTCGGCCAGGTGCTCGTCCCCGCCTTCGCCGGCGTCGTCCTCTACGGCGCGATGGCGGCGGTGCTGCTGCTGCGCCCCGCCGGCCTCGTCCCGGCGCGGCGCCGATGACCGACCCCGCCGCCCGCCGGCGCGCGCTCGCCGCGGCCGCCGTCGCCGTCGCCGCGGCGGCCGCGTGGGCGCACGTCGGCCCCTTCGGCCACGAGCTGCTGGCGCAGATCGCCGTTCTCGCCATCTTCGCCATGAGCCTCGACCTCCTCGTCGGCTTCGCCGGGATGGTGTCGCTCGGGCACGCCGCGTTCTTCGGCCTCGGCGCCTACGCCTTCGCCGCGCTCACGGCGCTGGCCGGCTGGCCGCCGTGGTCCGGCTTCGCCGGCGCCGCCGCGGCGGGGTTCGCGGCGGCGCTCGCCGTCGGGGTCTTCGCCGTGCGCCTCACCGGGGTGTTCTTCATCATGGTCACGCTCGCCGTCGGCGAGGCGGTGCACGCATACATGCTCAAGAGCCGCGCCTTCGGCGGCGACGACGGCATGGCCGGCATCCCGCGGCCCGACTTCGCCGCCGTCGGCGCCGACGCCTGGGACCCGGCGGCGTTCTCCGCCTTCGTCCTGCTCGTCGCGGCGGGCGTCTGGATCGCGCTCGAGACGCTCGTGCGCTCGCCCTACGGGCGGGTGCTCGGCGGCATCCGCGAGAATGCCGGGCGCGTGCGGGCGCTCGGCGGCCCGGTGGCGCGCTACCGGCTCGGCGCCTTCGCCGCGGCGGGCGCCGTGGCCGGCCTTGCCGGCGCCCTGTCGGCCGCCCACGCCGGCTTCGTCTCGCCCGACCTGCTGCACTGGACGGTGTCGGGCGAGGCGTTGATCGTGGTCATCGCCGGCGGCATGGGAAGCCTCGTCGGCCCGGTGCTCGGCGCCGCCGCGTTCGAGCTCGGCAAGCACTGGCTGAGCGGCGCGACCGAATACTGGATGTTCTTCCTCGGCCTGTTCTTCGTCGCCGCGGTGCTCGTCTCCGGCCGCGGCCTCTGGGGCCTCTTGCGGCCGCCGCGGCGGGGGTCCGCCCGTGCTTCGCGTCGACGGGCTTAGCAAGAGCTTCGGCGCGCTCGCCGCCGTGCGCGGCGTGACCATGGCGGTCGCGCCCGGCGAGCGGCGCGCGCTGATCGGGCCGAACGGCGCCGGCAAGACGACGCTGTTCGACCTGATCGCCGGGGCGCTCGTGCCCGACGCCGGGCGGATCGCCTTCCGCGGCCGCGACGTGACGCGCGCCGGCGTCGACGCCCGCGCCCGCGCCGGCCTCGCCCGCTCCTACCAGCGCAACAACCTGTTCCCCGGCCTGAGCGTGCGCGAGAACCTTGAGATCGCGGCGATTCTGGCGGCGGGCGACGGGGCCGCGTTCTGGCCCGCGCGCCGGCGCCTCCGCCGCGCCGCCGGGCGCATCGGGGAGGTCGCCGCCGCCGTCGGCGTCGCCGGCTGCCTCGACGAGCCGGCGGGCGCGCTGTCCTACGGCCTGCAGCGCCAGCTCGAGGTCGGCCTGGCCCTGACCCGCGGCCCGGCGCTCCTGATGCTCGACGAGCCGACGGCGGGGATGAGCCCGGCCGAGACCGCCGCCATGACCGGGCTCATCGCCGCCCTGCCGCGCGAGACGGCGATCCTCGTCATCGAGCACGACATGGACGTGGCGTTCGCGCTCGCTGACCAGGTGACCGTGCTCGACTACGGCACCGTGCTCTTCGAGGGCGCGCCGGCCGAGGTGCGCGCCTCAGGGGTCGTGCAGAGCCGCTACCTCGGCGCCCGGCCGTGAGCGCGCTGCTCGAAGTCGAGGGCCTCGAGGCGTGGTACAGCGAGAGCCACGTTCTGCGCGGCGTGAGCTTCGCCGTCGCCGAGGGCACGGTGACCAGCGTCGTCGGCCGCAACGGCGCCGGCAAGACCACGCTGCTGCGCACCGTCATGGGGCTGGTGGCGCGGCGCCGGGGCGAGGTGCGCCTCGCCGGCCGCGCGCTCTCGGGTCTGGCGCCGCACCGCATCGCCCGCGCCGGGCTCGCCTGGGTGCCCGAGACCCGCAACGTCTTTCCCTCGCTCAGCGTCGAGGAGAACCTCGCCGTGGCGGCGCGCCCCGGCGGCTTCGGCCTCGCCGGGCTCTTCGAGCTCTTCCCCCGCCTCGCCGAACGCCGGGGCATCGGCGGCGGCCGGCTGTCCGGCGGCGAGCAGCAGATGCTGGCGATCGCCCGGGCGCTGGCCACCAACGGGAGGCTGCTGCTGCTCGACGAGCCGACCGAGGGCCTGGCGCCGGCGCACGTCGCCGAGATCGCCGGCCTGCTGGCGCGCCTGAAGGCGGCCGGGCAGACGGTGCTGCTGGTCGAGCAGACCCTGCCGCTCGCGCTCTCGCTCGCCGACCGGGTGCTCGTGCTGGGCAGGGGCGAGGTCCGCTGGGAGGGCCCGCGCGCCGCCTTCGACGGCGCCGCCGACGCCGTCGCGCCGTGGCTCGGCGTATGACCGCGGCGGCCGGGCGGCGTAGAGTGCGGCCATGATCGTGCTGTTCACCGACTTCGGCGTCCAGGGGCCCTACGTCGGCCAGATGAAGGCGGTGCTGGCGAGCGCGGCGCCGGCGGCGCCGGTCGTCGACCTGATGCACGACGCGCCGGTGTTCCAGCACAAGGCGGCGGCCTACCTGCTGGCGGCGCTGGTCGCGCCGCTGCCCGAGGACGCCGTCGTCCTCGGCGTCGTCGACCCCGGCGTCGGGCACCGGGACCGCCGTCCGGTGGCGGCGCGCGCCGGCGGCCGCTGGTTCGTCGGCCCCGACAACGGCCTGTTCGCCGTCGCCGCCCGCCAGGCCGGCGCCAGCGAGTGGTGGGAGATCTCGTGGCGGCCTGCCCGCCTGTCGCACACCTTCCACGGCCGCGACCTGTTCGCCCCCGTCGCCGCCCGCATCGCCAACGGCGAGGCGCCGCCGGGCCGGCCGTTCGAGGCCGACACGGCGGCGGGCATGGACTGGCTCGCCGACCTCGGCGAGGTGGTCTACGTCGACCGCTACGGCAACGCGATGACGGGCATCCGCGCTTCCACGCTGCCGACCGGCGCGGTCCTCAAGGTGGCCGAGGTGAGCGTCCGCCAGGCGCGCACCTTCTCCGACGTCGGCACCGGCGAGGCGATCTGGTACGAGAACTCGAGCGGCCTCGTCGAGGTGGCGATGAACCAGGCGAACGCCGCCAGGGTGATGGGCCTGCGCATCGGCACCCCCGTCCTCGCCGTCGCCGTGACCTGAGGCGGGAGCGCCGCCGGCACGGGCAAGACCTGCACCGCCTTCCAGATCGTCTGGCGGCCGCGCCTGAAGGTCGGCGTCGCGGAAGTCGAGGCGCGAGGCTACAATCTCGACATCGGGAGTCCCCATGTCGACGGCGAGGACCATGGCGACCCCGAGACGCTTCTGGCGGAACTGAATGACGCGGAAGCAGGCGCGGCGGCGGCGCGCGACCGGTTGAAGGAAGCCTTGGCGGCGGCGCTGTTGCGATGACGTCGGGGATCGGCATCGTTGGCCGCGGCAACGGGAGGGCGAGTCATGCACGCCGCCATCGCTGACAAGCGGGACAAACTGGCGGAACTCTGCCGCCGCTACGGCGCGGTACGACTCGAAGTCTTCGGCTCCGCCGCGCGTGGCACGGATTTCGACCCCGACAGGAGTGACGCGGACTTCCTCGTGGAATTCGATTCCGAAAGCCGCCTGCCGCCTTTCGAACAGTACTTCGGCCTCGCCGACGCGTTGCGCGAGACGCTGGGGCGCCCCGTCGATCTCGTCGAAGATCACGAGTTCCGCAACCCGTATCTGCGCGCATCCATCGAAGAGTCGCGAGAGCTGGTCTATGCGTCGTGACCCGCGCGTCCCGCTGGCGGATGTCGACCGGGCGGGCGCCGAGATCGAACGCTTCACCGAAGGCATGAACGGCGACGCTTACGCCGCCGATGCGCGGACGCAGAGCGCCGTCGAACGCAAGTTCGAGATCATCGGCGAGGCATTGAATCGCTTGCACGGGGACTTCCCCGAACTCGCCGCGCGGATTCCCGAAATGCGCAGGATAGTGGACTTCCGGAACCTGTTGGCCCACGGCTACGACCATGTGGCGCCGGCCCGCGTCTGGACATATGCAAAGCACTACCTGCCGCGACTCCGCCGCACTGTGCAAACCCTGCTCGCGGAATTGGGCCGGCCCGACGTATGAACGCCGAGCGCCGCCGCCGCGCGCCTTGACATCGCCGCGGCCGGCGGCGTATATTCATCGTTTGTTCTTTTCCTCTCCGCGCGGCCATCCGGTTGGATAGCGAGGGCACAGGACGCCTTGGGACGCTTCCGGCCGACGCTGCGGGGCTTGTCTCGCGCCGGGTTTCGTGAATAATCCGCCACCTTGGCGTCCGCGTGGCGCCAGCAGGGAAGTCTGAGCAAGGCCGCGCCAGAGGCGTCGGCGCGCGCGAACCGATGGATCAGCAGGCAGTATCGGCGTCGGCGGCGACGGACGACACGTTGCCCAAACGCCTTGTGGCGCGCGCCGGGGCGAGCGCGGATCGCGTGTTCCTGCGCGAGAAGGACCTCGGAATCTGGCAGTCCTGGACGTGGCGCGCGGCGCTCGACGAGACCAAGGCGCTCGCCTGCGGCCTCGCGGGGCGGGGTCTCGCGCGCGGCGACAAGGTGGCGATCGTCGGCGACAACCGGCCGTGTCTCTATCTCGCCATGGGCGCGGCGCAGATGCTGGGCGGCGTGCCAGTGCCGATCTATCAGGACTCGATCGCCGACGAGATGCTGTTCATCCTCGATCATGCCGAGGTCCGCTTCGCCGTGGTCGAGGACCAGGAGCAGGTCGAC
The DNA here is from genome assembly GCA_965243325.1 of Alphaproteobacteria bacterium. Classification (GTDB taxonomy): domain Bacteria; phylum Pseudomonadota; class Alphaproteobacteria; order UBA7887; family UBA7887; genus JANQOH01. Next base: position 364,503 of record CBDEUQ010000003.1, read on the forward strand.
AAGCTGCTGCAGATCCGCGACCGGCTGCCGCGCCTCGAACTCGTCGTCTATCACGACCCGCGCGGCATGCGGCACTACCGCGACCCCGCGCTCGCCTCGTACGAGGACATCCGCCAGGAGGGCGAGCGCTTCGCCGGCGACAACCCGGGGTTTCTCGACGGCGAGATCGCCAGGGGCAGCGGCGCCGACCTCGCCATCATGCTCTACACCTCGGGCACCACCGGCAAGCCCAAGGGCGTGATGCTGAGCCACGACAACCTGATCCAGACGTCGATCAACGGCATCGAGCACGATTCGCTCAGCGAGCGCGAGGAAGTCCTCGCCTACCTGCCGATGGCCTGGGTCGGCGACCATCTCTTTTCGTTCAGCCAGGCGATCGTCGCCGGCTTCACGGTCAACTGCCCGGAGAGCGGCGCGACGGTGCTGCACGATCTGCGCGAGATCGGCCCGACCTACTTCTTCGCGCCACCGCGCATCTGGGAAAGCATCCTGACCACCGTCATGGTGCGCATGGAGAACGCGGCGCGCCTCAAACGGGCGTCGTTCCGGTGCTTCATGGCCGTCGCCGAGCGCGTCGGCACACGCCTGCTCGACGGCAAGCCCGCCGGACTTGTCGACCGGATGCTTTACGGGCTCGGGAACCTGCTCGTCTACGGGCCGCTGAAGGACAATCTCGGCTTTTCGCGCATTCGCGTCGCCTATACCGCCGGCGAAGCCATCGGCCCGGAGATCTTCTCCTTCTATCGCTCGCTCGGCATCAACATCAAACAGATCTACGGCATGACGGAGGCGACCGCGCTCGTCTGCGGCCAGCGCGACGGCGAGGTCGATCCCGAAGCCGTCGGCGTGGCGATGCCCGGGGTCGAGCTGCGCATCGGCGACGGCGGCGAGGTCGAGTTCCGCAGCCCGGGCACGTTCATGGGCTACTTCCGCAACGACGAGGCGACGCGTGAGACGCGCACCGAGGACGGCTGGATCTCGTCCGGCGACGCCGGCTACTTCGACGGCAACGGCCAGCTTCGCATCATCGACCGCGCGAAAGACGTGGGCCGCCTCGTCGACGGCACGATGTTCGCGCCGAAGTATCTCGAGAACAAGCTCAAGTTCAGCCAGTACGTTCTCGAGGCGGTGGCGCACGGCGACGGGCGCGATTTCGTCTGCGCCTTCATCAACATCGATCTCGAAGCGGTGGGCAACTGGGCCGAGCGCCGCGGCCTCGCGTACACGAGCTATACCGACCTCGCCGGCAAGGCCGAGGTCTACGACCTGATCGGGCGTGAGGTCGCGTCGGTCAACGCGGCGCTGGCGGCCGATCCGGCCATGGCCGGATCGCAGGTCCGCCGCTTCCTCATTCTGCACAAGCAGCTCGACCCGGACGACAACGAGTTGACGCGCACACGCAAGGTCCGGCGCCGCTTCGTCGCCGAGAAGTACGCCACGCTCATCGACGCGCTGTTCGCCGGCGCCGACAGCGTGCGCGTCGAAGCGCGCGTGACCTTCGAGGACGGCCGCGAAGGGACCATCGACGCGACGCTCGGCATTCGCGATCTGCGGCCCGCCGCGCCGGTCGCTGCCGCGGGCTGAGCGGCATGCACCCGGACAAGGACATCGGCGGCGTTCTCCTCGAGGCCGACCGTATCTCGCTCCGTTTCGGCGCGGTGCAGGCGCTGTCGGACGTCTCCGTCGCCGTCCGCGAGCACGAGGTGCTCGCCATCATCGGGCCGAACGGCGCCGGCAAGACGTCGCTGCTGAACTGCATCAACGGCGTCTACCGCCCGCAGGCGGGGCGCATCACGTTCGACGGCGTGCCACGCGCTGCCCTCTCGCCGGCGGCAATCGCGCGTCAGGGGATCGCGCGCACCTTCCAGAACGTCGCCCTGTTCCGCGGCATGACGACGCTCGACAACATCATGACCGGACGTCATGCAAAAATCGGCGGCGGCCTGTTCGCCCAGGCGCTCTACTGGGGCCGCTACGTCAGGGAAGAGCTCGTCCACCGCCGCGCCGTGGAGGAGATCATCGATTTCCTCGAGATCCAGGACATTCGCAAGACTCCCGTCGGCCGCCTGCCGTACGGGCTGCAGAAGCGCGTCGAGCTGGGCCGGGCGCTTGCTGCCGAACCCCGGCTGCTGTTGCTCGATGAGCCCATGGCCGGCATGAACGTCGAGGAGAAGGAAGACATGTCGCGCTTCGTCCTCGACGTGAACGACGAGTTCGGCACCACGATCGTGCTGATCGAGCACGACATGGGCGTGGTGATGGACATCTCCGACCGCGTCGTCGTTCTCGATTACGGCCGCACCATCGCCGACGGGACGCCCGACGACGTGCGGCGGAACCCCGCCGTCATCGAGGCCTATCTCGGGGTCGGCGCATGAGCCGGGGAAGGAGCGCACGCAATGGCTGAACCGTTCGCCGCCGAACTGTTCCTGTTTCTCGAAGTGCTGATCGGCGGCCTGATGTCGGGCATCATGTATTCCCTGGTCGCGCTCGGCTTCGTGCTGATCTTCAAGGCTTCGGGAGTCTTCAACTTCGCGCAGGGCGCGTTCGTGCTGTTCGCGGCGCTGACCTTCGTCAGCCTGCTCGAGGCGGCACTCTTCGGCGAGAGTGCCAGCTTGCTCTACTTCGTTGCCTGCCTGCTCGTTACGCTCGCGGTGATGGCGCTCTACGGCGTCGCGGTCGAGCGCATCGTGCTCCGTCCGCTGGTGAACCAGCCGCTGATCATTCTGTTCATGGCGACGATCGGCCTCAACTTCTTCACCGAGGGCTTCGCTCAGCTCACGTGGGGTACGGAGGTGCACGCGCTCGACATCGGCATTCCCGACGAGCCATGGGCGTGGCTGCTCAACGCCGCCGGCATGTACATCACAATCTTCGACATGGCGGCGGCGGGAATCGCCGCGGCGCTGGTGTTGGCGCTCAGCCTATTCTTCTCGCGCACCCGTACCGGCCGGGCACTGCGCGCGGTGTCTGATGACCATCAGGCGGCGATGTCGGTAGGGGTGCCGCTGCAGCACATCTGGGCGGTGACGTGGGGTGTCGCCGGGGCCATCGGCCTGATCGCCGGCGTGCTCTGGGGCGCCAAGCTCGGCGTGCATTTCAGTCTCGCGCTTCTGGCGCTCAAGGCGCTGCCCGTGCTCATTATCGGCGGCTTCGACTCGATCACCGGCGCGATCGTCGGCGGCCTCATCGTCGGCGCCGGCGAGAAGCTGGCCGAGTTCTATCTCTCCGCCGTGGTCGGCGGCGCGCTCGAGAATTGGTTCCCGTACATTCTCGCCACCCTGTTCCTGCTGGTGCGGCCGCAGGGGCTGTTCGGCGAGAAGATCATCGAGCGGGTCTGACGGCCGGGGCCGCGGCCGCGCAACGGAGGTTACGGAGCCGTGTTCTATCGCGAAGCCGGACAGTTCAAGGCGACCTACGAGGCCGACCAGGGCATCTTTCCGATCCGTCAGGACTTCTGGGCCGTCGTAGCAGTGTGCGTGCTGGCGGCGGTGGCGGTGCCGGCGCTGGCCAGCGAATACCTGCTGCATTCGATACTGCTGCCGTTCCTGCTCTACTCCATCGCCGCGATGGGCCTGAATATCCTGCTCGGCTACTGCGGTCAGATCTCGCTTGGCACTGCGGGATTCATGGCCGTCGGCGCGTTCACCGCATACAAATTCGCCACCGCCTTCGAGTTCCTGCCGGCGCCGGTGCTGTTCATCCTCGCAGGCCTCGTGGCTGCGCTCGTCGGAGTCGTCTTCGGCCTGCCGTCGCTGCGCATCAAGGGGTTCTACCTCGCGGTCACCACTCTCGGCGCGCACTTCCTCATCGAGTGGGTGCTGACCAACTTCGGCTGGTTCAAGAACTATTCGCCGTCCGGCGTCATCACCGCGCCGCCGGTGACTCTGCTCGGCTTTCCAGTCGAGTCGGCGGAGTCAAAGTACCTGTTCACCCTCGCGGTGGCGGTCCTGCTCGCGCTGCTGATGAAGAACATGGCGCGCAGCGACATCGGCCGCGCATGGATGGCGGTGCGCGACATGGACGTCGCCGCCGAGGTCATCGGCATCGACCTGCTGCGCACCAAGCTGATCGCTTTCGCCGTGAGCTCGTTCTACTGCGGCGTGGCCGGCGCCATGTACGTCTTCTTCTACGTCGGCACGGTCGAGCCGCAGGCGTTCACGATCAACCTCGCGTTCTTCGTCCTGTTCATGGTCATCATCGGCGGCCTCGGCAGCGTCCTCGGCTCGTTCCTCGGTGCCGGCTTTATCATCGTCCTGCCGATAGTGATCAGCAACATCCTCGGTGTCGTCGCGCCGAACGCGCCGGGCGGCGTCGCCTCGAACATCGAATTGATTGTCTTCGGCTGCCTGATCGTCTTCTTCCTGATCGTCGAGCCGGCAGGCCTCGCGCGGCTGTGGGCGATCGTCAAGGAGAAGCTGCGGCTGTGGCCATTCCCCTACTGAGCGCGGCTTGAGCGTGGTATCGTGGATGCGGACGGCACGCGCGAGCGCGTTGACACCATCGGCTATCGGGAGGGACGGGAGATGAGGCTTATGAGAACCGCGGCCAGTCTCGCGGCAGCGACGGTCTTGTGCGGCGCTGGCGCCGGACTGGCGCAGAGCGAGGAGGAGATGCAGTTCTTCCCGGTCAGCGCCTACTGGACCGGGCCATATGCAGCGGGCGGCTCGGCCTTCGGCGGCGGTATGATCGACTACATGAAGCTGCTGAACGCGCGCGACGGCGGCATCAACGGCGTCAAGCTGTACTGGGAGAAATGCGAAACCCAGTACCAGAACGACCGCATCGTCGAATGCTACGAGCGCATGAAGAATCGTGGCGCCGGCATGGCGTTTTTTCATCCGATGAGCACGGGCGGCACCTATTCGGTGTTCGAACGCGCCGCCGAGGACCAGATTCCGGTGTTGACGATCGGATACGGCCGCACCGACGCCTCGGACGGCCGCGTGTTCCCGTACCTGTTCCCGCTGTTGACCAACTACTGGTCCCAGAACACGGCCAAAATCCGCTTCATCGGCCAGCAGGTCGGTGGCATGGACAACCTTGCCGGTCTCAAGATCGCCAACATCTACCACGACTCGGCGTACGGCAAGGAAACCATCCCGGTGCTCGACCGCCAAGCCGAGGTGTACGGCTTCGACGTGCGTCATTTCCCGGTCGTCCATCCCGGGGTCGACCAGAAGGCGACGTGGCTTCAGGTGGCGCGGCGCTACCGGCCGGACTGGGTGATCCTGCGCGGCTGGGGCGTGATGAACCCCACCGCGCTGAAGGAGGCGGCGCGGGTGGGCTTCCCGCGCGACCGCATGGTGGGCGTCTGGTGGTCGGGCGCCGAGGAGGACACGGTGCCGGCCGGCGACGCCGCGGAAGGCTACATCGCCGCCGGCTTCCATGCCTCGGGCACCGACTTTCCCGTGATCCAGGACATCATCCGACACGTCTACGACGAGGGGAACGGCGAGCTTCCGCGCGATCGCCTGGGGTCCATCTATTACAATCGGGCCATCGTCTGGGCGATCGTGTCCACCGAGGCGCTGCGCACCGCGATGGACATGTTCGGCGACCGCCCGGTGTCGGGCGCGGAAGTGCAGCAGGCTCTGGAGAGGCTGGAGCTTACTCCGGAGCGCATCGCCGAACTCGGGGCGACGGATCTCGTGCCGCCGTTCTCGGTCAGCTGCGCCGACCACGAAGGCGGCGCGGCGGTGATGTTCCAGCAGTGGCGGGGCGGTGAATGGGTGCCGGTCTCCGACTGGGTGGAGACCGACCAGAGCCTCGTGCGGCCGATGATCGAGGCGTCCGCCGCGCAGTACGCCGCCGAGCAGGGCATGACGCCGCGCGACTGCCCGGCCGTCACCGGCTAGGGCCGCGGGCGGGGCGGGGCGCGGGGCGGTGGCGGCGGCCGCGGAGGCCGACGTCGGCGGCGCGGTTGCGCCGCTGTTGTCGGTCAACAACATCGAGGTCATCTACGACCGTGTCATTCTCGTGCTCAAGGGCGTTTCGCTGGTGGTGCCGGAGGGGGCGATCGTCGCCCTCCTCGGCGCCAACGGCGCCGGCAAGTCGACGACACTGAAGGCGGTCTCCAACCTCCTGCGCTCGGAGCGCGGCGAGATCACCAAGGGCCGCATCGACTACGATGGCGCGCGGGTCGACCGCTGGAGCCCGTCGCAACTCGTCCGCCGCGGTGTGGTGCAGGTCATGGAAGGGCGCCACTGCTTCGAGCACCTGACGGTCGAGGAGAACTTGATGACCGGCGCCTACACGCGCCGAGACGGCGGCGAAGCCGTGCGCCGCGACATCGATCTCGTTTACGGCTACTTTCCGGCCCTGAAACGCCGATCGACGAGCCTCGCTGGCTACATCTCGGGTGGCGAGCAGCAGATGACGGCGATCGGCCGCGCGCTGATGGCGCGCCCCAAGCTGATCCTGCTCGACGAACCGTCCATGGGGCTGGCTCCGCAACTCGTCGCGGAGATTTTCGAGATCGTCAAGCGCCTGAACGAGGAAGCGGGCGTGAGCTTCCTTCTCGCCGAACAGAACGCAACGGCGGCGCTGCGCTGCGCCGACTACGGCTACATACTCGAGAACGGCCGCGTCGTTCTCGACGGCGACGCGGTGAACCTGAGAGAAAACGAGGACGTGAAGGAGTTCTATCTCGGCCTGAGCGAGTCCGGCCGCAAGAGTTACCGCGACGTGAAGCACTACCGCCGCCGCAAGCGCTGGCTGGCGTAGGCGACTTCCGGGGTCGGGTGCTGGGAACACGGCGGCGGACGCGCTTTCCTACCGGTACGCGGCGTACCGGCCTCTTCGACGACCCCAGACGTGCGGGGCTGATGGCACTCGACAGCAACCGCGCGGCGGTAGGGTAAGTTTCCGGAACCCTGTCGTGGCGGTACGACATGAGACGTTTGCTCATCGTCTCGTGCCAACGGACTCCACGTCGCTGCGAGCAGCCACACGAGGCCGGATCAGAATCGCGGCCGGCAAGCAGGTCGGCGAGCGGCAACGGCAGCGGCGCCCCGGCCGTGCGCCGTCGCCGCACGGCCGGGGCGCCGCTGAAGCGAAAACGCGCACCATGGGGACGGACGAAGCTTGCACTTCCGCCCCGTCGCGGCTATTGGGGGACGGTTCGCCGCACGACACCAATTCGTATCCGGTAGCGCCGATGCGCGTCTGACTGAGCTACTCCTGGGATAGTGCGCCATATCGAGAATCTGGCTCCGACCCGCGGCGGGCGGAGCGTCTGCAGACCGAAAGGAATTGCGATGCCTACCGGTACGGTCAAATGGTTCAATCCGACGAAGGGTTACGGGTTCATCGAACCCAGCGACGGCGGACGCGACGCGTTCGTGCACATTTCCGCGGTCGAGCGCGCCGGCCTGAACGGACTGCGCGAGGGCCAGAAGATCGAATACGAACTCGTTCCCGGCCGCAACGGGCGGTCCTCGGCGGAGAACCTCGTCGCCCTCGACTAAGCGCGACGCCGGGTGCTCTGGGAGAAGCGCCCTCGCATTTCGGCGCGGCGGCGGTGCTGTCCGCTGCGCCGTCTCCGGCGCCGGAAATCGCCTCAGGACGCGGCCTCGACGCGAACAGCGCAGTACTTGAGTTCGGGTATCTTGCCGAACGGGTCGAGTTTCGGGTTCGTCAACCGGTTGGCCGCAGCTTCAGCGTAGCAAAACGGCATGAACACCGTGCCGTCAGGCGTGCGCTCCGACACTCGCAGCGTCGTCTCGATGGTGCCGCGGCGGGTTACCAGGCGCACCGCAGCGCCTGGTGTGAGGTCGAGACGCCGCGCATCGCCAGGCGACATTTCACAGATCGCTTCCGGCTCCAGAGCGTCGAGCACCGCCGCGCGGCGTGTCATTTGGCCGGTATGCCAATGTTCGAGTTGGCGTCCGGTGGTGAGCACGAACGGGTAACTCAAGTCGGGTCGTTCGTCCGGTGGCGCCAGCCCCACGGGCACTAGCCTTCCTCGGCCGCCGGGCGTCGGGTAACCGTCGGCGAAGATGATCTCCTGCCCCGGTGCGAACTCGTCGTCGCACGGATAGGTAACCGCGTCCTCGCGTTCAAGACGAGCCCAGGTGATTCCTTCGATAGACGGCATGCAGGCGCGCATTTCGGCGTGGACATCGGCCGGGCTGGTGTATTTCCAGTCAAGGCCGATGCGGCGTGCGAGTTCCTGCACGATCCACCAGTCCGGCCGCGCGTCGCCGGGTGTGTCGATCGCCTGGCGACCGATCTGCACTCGGCGATCGGTGTTGGTGAAGCTGCCCGATTTCTCGGGAAACGCGCTCGCCGGCAGCACCACGTCGGCGAAGGAAGCGGTTTCGGTCAGGAAAATGTCCTGCACGACCAGGTGCTCGAGCGCGCAAAGCGCCTCCCGCGCGTGGTCCGTGTCGGGGTCGGACATCGCCGGGTTCTCGCCCATGACGTAAAGACCCTTGACGCGCCCCGCCCGCGCCGCCTCGACGATCTCGACGACGGTGAGGCCCGGCGCCGGGTCCAGCGGCGCGCCCCAGAGCTCCTCGAACTCACGCCTGGCCCCGGCGTCGCCGACGGGCCGATAGTCGGGATAAACCATGGGGATAAGGCCGGCGTCGGACGCGCCCTGCACGTTGTTCTGGCCACGCAGAGGGTGCAGGCCGGTCCCCGGCCGCCCGACTTGGCCGCATAGCAGCGCGAGGTCGATCAGGCAGCGGGCGTTGTCGGTGCCGTGCGTGTACTGCGATATGCCCATGCCCCAGAAGATCATCGCCCGTTCGGCACGGGCGTAAGTCCGCGCCACCGCACGCAGCACGTCGGCCGAAATGCCGCAGCGCTCGGACATTGCCTCCGGTGAAAAGTCGGCAATATGCGCTGCCAACTCCTCGAATCCGTCCGTGTGCGCTCGTACGTACGCTTCGTCGTACAACCGTTCGCGTACGATGACGTGAATTAAGGCGTTGAGCATGGCCACGTCGCTGCCGGGCCGGTGCTCGATCATCCACGTCGCGTGTCGCTTTAGCGCTTGGCCGCGCGGGTCCATCACGATCAGCGTCGCGCCGCGCTGCGCGGCATTCTTGAAGAACGTCGCAGCGACAGGATGGTTCTCCGACGGGTTGGCGCCGATCACCACGATGACGTCGGCGTTGGCCGCTTCGGCGAATGGTGCGGTGACTGCGCCCGAGCCGATCGTTTCCATTAGCGCCGCCACCGAGCTTGCGTGGCATAGGCGTGTGCAATGGTCGACGTTGTTGGTGCCGAAACCCGTGCGCACCAACTTTTGCACCAGGTAGGCTTCCTCGTTCGAACCCTTGGCCGAGCCGAATCCGGCGAGCGCCGCACCGCCGTGCGCACGGCGAAGCCGCGCGAATCCGGCGGCCGCATGGTCGAGCGCTTCTGCCCAGTCCGCCTCGCGGAAGTGACTCGACGGGTCGGCAGGGTCGACGATTTCACTCGGGCGTTTCGCCGCGCCGGGTTTGCGGATCAGCGGCCTCGTCAGGCGGTGAGGGTGGTGTACGTAGTCGAAGCCGAAACGGCCCTTCACGCAAAGCCGCGCGCGGTTCGCCGGTCCGTCTCGGCCGTCGACGCGCAAAATGCGATTGTCTTTAACGTGAAAGGTGAGCTGACAACCGACACCGCAGTAGGGGCAAACGCTGTCGACCATGCGGTCGGCCGGCGTTGTCGCATCGGCGGCCGGTAGTAGAGCGCCGGTCGGGCACGCTTGAACGCATTCGCCGCAAGCAACGCACGTCGACAGGCCCATCGCGTCTTCCATGTCGAAGACAATCCGCGACCGGGCGCCGCGGTGCGCCATGCCGATCACGTCGTTGACCTGAACTTCACGACAAGCGCGCACGCAGCGGGTGCAATGGATGCACGCGTCAAGATTCACCGCCATCGCGGGATGGCTGAGGTCGGCTTCGGGCGCCCCGCGGGCGGGGAAGCGGCTTTCGGTCCGCGCGACCACCTCGGCCCAACGCCACAGGTCCGAGTCGGGATCGTGCGTGTCGGCGCGCGCCGGCTGGTCAGCGAGCAGAAGTTCCATGACCATCGCACGCGCCGCCCGGGCGCGACGGGTGTTCGTGCGGATTGTCATGCCATCCGTCGGCCGACGGATGCACGACGCCGCCAGCGTACGTTCGCCCTCGATCTCGACCATGCAAGCACGGCAGTTGCCGTCGGCACGATAGCCATGCCGCGGCATATGGCAGAGATGCGGAATTGTCGTACCGAGCCGAGCCGCGACTTGCCAGATCGTTTCGTCCGGTGCCGCTGTCGCCGTTCGCCCGTCGAGGGTGAAGCGAACCGCGACGCTCACGCGTCCAGCTCCTCGGGGAAGTGGCGCAGTGCACACAGCAGCGGATTTGGCGCTGCCTGGCCGAGACCGCAGATCGATGCATCCGCCATGGTTTCGCTCAATTCGCGCAGCAACGGCCGGTCCCAGCGATCACATTCCATCAACGCGAGCGCCTTCTCGGTGCCGACGCGGCAAGGCGTGCACTGACCGCAGCTCTCATCCTCGAAGAAATGCATCAGATTGCGCGCGACTGCGCGAATCGAATCGCGGTCGGAGAGCACCACGATGGCGCCGGAGCCGACGAAACAACCGTATTCATCCAGTGCGCCGAAATCGAGCGGCAGATCGGCGAGGCCGGCAGGCAGCAGCCCACCCGACGCGCCACCGGGAAGATACGCCTTGAACTCGTGACCGGGCGTCATGCCGCCACAATACGCCTCAATCAACTCGCGTGCCGTAATGCCTGCCGGAGCTATCTTCACCCCCGGATCGCGGACCCTGCCGGAAACCGAGAACGCTCGAAGGCCTTTGCCCCCGTTCGCGCCCAGGCCGGCGAACCATTCGGCGCCATGCGTGATAATGGTGGGAAGCCAATAGAGAGTTTCCACATTGTGGATCAGCGTCGGCCGCCCGAACAAACCCACCTGCGCCGGGAACGGCGGGCGGTGGCGCGGCAAGCCGCGCTTGCCTTCGAGACTTTCGAGCAGCGCGGACTCCTCGCCACAAATATAGGCGCCAGCGCCGCGCCGTAGAAAAATGCGGGTAGATTCGCCGATGCCAGCGCCGCGCAGCGCTGCGAGCTCTGCGCGCAGGATTTCGCGCGCGGCCGGATATTCGTCGCGCAAGTAGATGTAAATTTCGGCCGCGTCGACAACCCACGCGGCGATCAGCACGCCTTCGAGAAAGCGGTGAGGAGCAGACTCCAGGATCCAGCGGTCCTTGAAAGTGCCGGGCTCGCCCTCGTCCGCGTTCACCACCATAATCCGCGGTTCCGGCTCCGCCGCAACGAAGCGCCACTTGCGGCCGGCGGGAAACCCGGCGCCCCCAAGGCCGCGCAAGCCGCTCTCTTCAACTGTGGCCATGACCGACTTGCGGCTGCGGCGGCCGTCGAGACACGCTTCCAACAATGCGTAGCCGCCGGCGCCCCGATAGGCATCCAGACCCTCGTATTCCGGCACGGCGGGCGCGGTCCTTCCGCCGCACACGGCGCGCGCGACCGACTCCGGAGTGGCACGGTCGATCGCGTTTCGCCCGACCATAACCGCCGGTGCCGTCGAGCACCGCCCCATACACGGCGCGCGCACGATACGAGCGCCGGCGATGTCCACATCGAGCAGTGACTGGTTGCCGACGCACGCGCACGTCACGCTGTCGCAGACACGCACGGAAACGCCCGCAGCCGGCGTGCCGACATCGAAGTGAGCATAGAATGTCGCCACTTCGTAGACTTCCGCCTGCGACATGCTCATGGCTTCGGCAAGTGCCGCGAGATGCGCTTTCGACAGTCCACCGTAAGTGTCTTGAACAAGGTGCAGATGTTCGATCAGCAGATCGCGCCGGCGCGGCCTGTCGCCGAGCAGCTTCGCCACCTCGTCGCGGGACCGCTGGCGGACTTGACGCCCACGCTCAAAGCGCCGCCCTTTCCCGCCGCGGCCTGGATGTCCGGCGCGGAGGTGCAAAGCGTTCAACGCCAGTCTTCTATGCGGGGTTCGTTCGGGTACAGCATCGCGTGACCCTGCTCGATCAAATGATAACCCTTAGTCCGGCCGAGATCGGCGTAGAAGGTCAGGCAGGCGTCCTTGAAACCGAAGAACCACCACGTCCCGGAGACGCTCGAGTCGAGCGGCACGACGATGATCGTGTCCGCTTCGACACGCGTTGCCTCGCCGACTTCGGCATTATAGGCGACCATGAAATAGCGCGCGAAGTTCACGGGGAGGGGAAACGGCTCGGCCCGCGGCCATTCTGCTGCCGCCCCGGCCATGACCTGCTGATAGGTATCGCGGCATGCGACCGCAGCGCCGGAGGAAGCGACAGCCGTGACCATGCAGGCGCAGGCGGTGAGTAAAGCTGACGTGCGCATAATCCGTGGCCTCCGCGGTTTGCACGGGCCGGGCACTGTGCGGCGCGTGGCTGTGAATGGCAAGGCGACGACAGCCGCGCACCGCTAGGGCCAAGCCCTTTCCCGCAGATGCATCTGGAACCAGCCTATCGCACGGTCGAGCGCCGCACGGCGGTGCTGACGGTAAATGTCGTAATGCCGGCCAGGATAGATTGCGTATTCGGCCCCGGCGTTCGCTCGAATGACTTCGAAGACCGCGCGGCCGTTGGCGCGGCGGTCGAACAACTCCTCTTCGTCGACGTCGATAATCAGTGTCGGCGCCCGTACACGCGCGGCCATGTCAATAGGGCGCCAGCCAACCATTTTTGCCAGATCCGGTGTGCCACGAAGTCCCGGGATCTCGTCGATGCCCTGCGGGATTGGTGCGATCTCGCCGCGGGCTTTCTCCGTCGCACGGCGATGTCCGCGATCGACGGAACTGTCGCCCGCGCCCATGTACCCCACCTGTGCAACCACCGCCGCGACGCGCGGCTCGCGTGCCGCGAAGGCGATGGCCAGGCCGCCCGAATAGCTCGTGCCCCATACCCCGATTCGTGTCGCATCGACGTTCGGCTCGCCGACGAGAAAGGCGAAGGCGTCGGAGTGCCTATCAGCCCCTGATGTGAGTCGTCACGACTCGCGCCCAACTGTTTGGCGGAATGCACGATCTGTCAAGCCTTTGGGGGGTGACATGCGGGTCGGTGGCCGGGAGCGTGTCATGGGCGTTGGGCTGGGGTGGGGCGTTCTTGGAGTAGCCGTCGGGCTTGCGGGATGCGGATTCGGCGAGGCTGAGCGCGCCCGGGAGGTGACCGAAACGGTCGCGGAGACGATCGGTTCGGTGCGGCCGCAGGAGAAGGGTCCAGGATACGCGGCGCTGCGGGTGGTGGGTGACCGCCCGTACGTCGGGCTCGAGGTTGTGCGCACCGATCCCCGCGAGTCGCTTCCCGGGCGATGGCGCGAGGCGGCGGCGGTGACGCTGCCGCTCGGCGGGATCGCGGAGGCGGAGGCGCTGGCCGCCCGGCTGGAGGAGGCGACCGGCCTGGAGGTGCGCCTGGTCGGCGTGCCGGTCCTGGCGGCGGGGCAACAGGTGAACGTGCGGAGCGCGACGGCGACGTTCGCCGCGGCGTGGGACGACCGGATGGCGGCGCACGGCGGCATCTGGACCGGGCCGCTGGACGAGCTGCTGGACGCTTGGACGGCGGCGGCGGGCTGGACGTGGCGCCATGCGGAGGACGCGCTCGACGGCCGCGGCCGCGTCGAGGTCGTGCGGCGCCAGTCGGTGGTGTTCCGGGTGCACGCCCTGGTCGGCCGGCAGGATTACGCGGTGTCGACGTCGACGCAGGACCAGGCGGCGGAGGGGAGCGAGCGGGCGATCGCGACGGGGCTGACCTCGCAGTCGATCACGAGCTCGGCGGCGTTCGATCCGTGGCCGGGCATCGCACAGCAGCTGGGGACGCTGGTCGGGACCGGGACGCGGGTGTCGCTGGACCCCGCGAGCGCGTCGGTGACCGTGGATGGCGTGCCGGCGGACATCGCGCGGGTGCGGGGTTACCTGGACCACCTCAACCGCGTGGTGCTGCGGCCGGTCGCGGTGTCGGTGCACGTGTACCTGGTGAAGTTCGACCGCGAGACGGACTACCGGCTCGGGCTGGAAGGATTGCTGGCCCGGATCGGCGGGGAGAACGTCGAGATCGAGGTAACCGGCGCCGGGGTGGCTCTGGTTGCGGGGTCGGCGGGATCGTCGGGCTCCGGCAGCTCGCTGGACGCGGCGGTCGAGGCGCTGAGCCGGGTCGGGTCGGTGTCGCGGGTGCTGTCGGCGGAGGTGCCGTCGATGAACGGCACGCCGGCGCAGTTCTTCGAGCTGTTCAACGAGGCGTACCTGGCCGAGCAGTCGACGACGGTGAGCCAGGGCGTGGCGCAGACGGAGATGAAGCCGGGGAGCGTGAGCTCGGGGTTCGCGGTGAGCTACGTGCCGCGGGTGGTGGCGCCGGACGAGGTGCTGCTGCGGCTGGTGGCGACGCTACAGGATCCGCCGACGTTCCGCACGTTCGCGAGCGGGACGCAGGCGATCCAGCTTCCGAGCTACGGCAGCCGCGCGATCCAGGTGACGCAGTCGGTCCGCCGCGGCGAGACGCTGATGATCACGGGGTTCGCCGACCGTTCGGCGGAGGATTCGCGGTCGGGCACGTTCGATGCGGGGCTGCCGTTTCCCGGGGGAGGCGCGGGCGCCCGCTTTCTGGACAGCGAGACGGTGCTGATGGTGACGGCGCGGATCGGCCCGCCGCTGGGTCTCTCCGAGACGCCGGGAGCGGTGCTGTGATCATCGAGGCGGGCGGGCGCAAGTACGCGGCGGGGCTGTTCTGGCGGGACCGCCGCGGGCCGGTCGGGTTGCTGCGGGACGGGCTCGAGAGCGCGTGGAGTCTCGGCGGCGGAGGCTGGTACGTCCACGTGGGCGGCCGGACGGGATTCGCCGAGGGGCCGCCCGAGGGTCCGCAGGCGCCCGGCGCCGCGCCGTCGCTGGCGGCCGCGCTGACCGAGCATATCGGCAGCAAGGCCTGGATGGCTCTCGTCGAGGGCGCGGGCGACCGCTACGCGCTTCTGAAGGCCGGCGACGGGGGCATGCTGGCGGACGGGGAGACCGTGTACACGGATCGCGCCGAGGCGGTGGCGGCGTTCGAGGCGGCCCGCGAGGTGGGCTGGCCGGTATACGCCACGCGCGGCCTGGTCGGGCGCGCGGTGGATCTCGACGTGGAGACCCTGGAGCCGTCGACCGACATGATGATGCGGCGCACGCCGCTCGCCGGCTGGCGTCCGCGCCGGCTGGCGGGGACGGCGGCGCTCGCGGCCGCGGCCGCGGGCGGCGTCGCGGCGTACGTCTTCAAGGACGAGATCTGGCTCCGCTGGGCGGGGCCGGAAGAGACCGCGGAGGCGGCGGAGGAGGAGCAGGCGGAGCGGACGGTGGTCGCGGCGATCGACGCCGGCCGGCTCGTCGACGGCTGCCGCGCGGCGCTGGCGTTGCGGCCGGCGGCGCTCCCGGGCTGGGAGACGGTCGAGGCGCGCTGCGAGGCCTCGCTGTCGGACCCGGGGCTGCAGGCGGCGCGTCCGGAGATGATCGACCGTCCGGCGCTGGTGGCGCGCTGGCGTCTGGAGGCGGCGCACGTCCGGGCGGCTCCGGTGTGGCGGCGGGTTGCGGAACGGCATCTGGCGGACGGCTGGTACGCGGCGGGCGTGAACGCCGGCGACGCCTGGGCGGCGCAGCCGCTGCCGCCGGTGCTGTTCGCGGTGCCGGAAGAATGGAGGCCGCGCGGCTTTCTCGCCTTCCGCGAGGCCGTGGACGCGGTGTTCGGCGTCGGGGGAGCCGGCCTCGAGTACGGGGTTTCGGAAGCCGGCGGCGGGCGTTCGGTGAGCATCCGCACGGCGCTCCCGGCGGCGCGGATCGGGGTGCTTGTGGGGCGGATCGCGGATCTCGAGGTGACATCGCTGTCGCGCGGCGGCGTCGGCGGCTGGCTGGTGGAAGGACGCCAGACGGCGCCGGCGCTGTTTCTGGAGTCGCGGTTCAAGGCTTTGACGGGGGAGGAGATCGATGCGGGATGATCGGATAACGGGCGTGGCGGCGGTTGCGTTGGCGACCCTCGCCCTGGTTCTCGGGTGGGCGGCGCCGGCGGCGTCGCAGGTGGCGCGGAGCGAGGAGGTCTATCGGCTGGAGGCGCTGGGCCACGCCGATGCGGTGATGCGCGCGTACCGGCGGCTTGAGCAGCACATCCGCGAGGAGTCGACGGCGCTGACCGATGGTTCGGCGTGGGTGAGCTCGATCCCGCCGGCGGCGACGGGGTGGCTCGCGGACTGGACGCAGCGCGGCGTGCGGGCGCGGTATTGCGACGACACGCTGCTGGTCTACGTCGATGCGGCGCGGCTCAAGGGCGTCGGCGCCGATCACCGGTCCGTGCAGGTGGCGCTCAGGGTGTACGCGCCGGGCCGCAATCGCGGCCCGACGGGGCCGGGCCTGCACTGGCTGGAGAACGGCATCGTGAGGGACGTCGGCGGCTCCGCCGTGGTGCCGTTGCCGGGGTGTCTGACGACGCCGGCGCTGCCGTCGGGCCGGGCGGCGTTCGCGGGCCGCGTGCGCGATCCCTTCGCGACGGCGAATCTGCGGCAGCGGCGAAGCACGGAAGTGATGAATCCGCCGCAGGCGTGCGCCGTCGGCGAGCACGGCACGGGCCGGACCATGTTCCGCGACGTGGTGGAGACCCTGAACGACCGCAACGAGGCGGTCGGCAGCCCGGCCTTCGGCGTCTGGCAGGTGCTCGTGGACGGCTGCCGGGCCGACTACACGGTGACGGAGCGGTTCACGCGGACGTGCTCGTGGCAGGCGGGGCCGCCGCACAACCGGACGCTGACCGGCGTTGAAGTGTGGCAGCGGACGAAGACCGTGACGCAGGCGGGCGAGGTCTACGGAACGCCGTCGATGGTCTCGACGAGCTGCTGGAACGGCGACGGCACCGGGGGGCCGCTGATCAACGCCGCGCTCACGCTGGTGGACCGGCAGGAAACGCGGTCGGTCGGGTGTCCACCTGGATACAGCGGCAGCCATATCCAGCGGCGGACGGTGACCGAGCGCACGGCGGAATTCCCGTGGGACGCGAGCCCGGTGGAGACGGTGCGGGAGACGAACTGGGTCACGAGCGTGAACACGTGCACGCCGCCGCTGCCGCCGCAGGACCCGCCGGAAGACCCGAAGGACCCGCCGGAAGACCCGAAGGACCCGCCGGAAGACCCGCAGGACCCGCCGGAAGACCCGCAGGACCCGCCGGAAGACCCGAAGGACCCGCCGGAAGACCCGAAGGACCCGGCGGAAGACCCGGAGGACCCGCCGCACGAGAAGCCGGGGCAGGAATGCGGTGCGGACGAGACGGGGACGTGGCCGAATTGCGTCAAGCAACAGGGGAAGTGCCGCTCGGATCAGACCGGCACGTGGCCGCACTGTGTGGATCGTGAAGAGGACGATGCGGGGACCGGGGGCGAGTCGTCGGATGAAGAAACGGTATGGGTGGAGCCCAACTACGGGAATGTCTACTTCTGCATCAATTCCTGCGGGTGCATTGGGGAATGCGAGGGTTACGACGGTCATATAGGTGGGGACGAAGTGGAGGACACGATAGAAAACGACCCGGAGTCGGTAAACTACAAGCTGATCCAGTTGGACATCTTGCTGGGCAATGATCCTGATGTAGGGGATGACCTCGAAGAAACGGTCCAGGAATCGGTGGATAACGACATTCAGGATATCGTGGACACCATATTGGAGGAATTGGGAGACGAATTTATCGAAGACATTGTGGATAACGTGGTGGAGGAACTCGGGTAGCAGGCGGTGTCGGGCGGGTCGCGGGGGTCCGGCGTCGTGCGGACTGCGGTGTGGGCTGCGGGTTGCGTTGCGGCGGTTTGGCCGGGCGTGTGCGCGGGTCAGGAACCGGCAGCGAATCCGAGCTCCCACAGCGCGGCGTTCTTTTCCCGCTTGTTGACCGACCGGATATGGGTCGCGCGCCCCGCGGTGGCCCTGGCCGCCGTGACGGACATGGTCTGGGCGGCGCACTTCCGTGCCGACGGGTCGGTGGTGTCGTGCGGGGTGAATGGCCGTGTATCGGTCGTGCGATGGCGGGTGTCGGAGAGCGTGGACAACCGCGCGGTCCTGGAGCGGTTCGGCACCCGGCCGATTGGCGTGGACGATGAAACCCGGCGGGACACCATGTTTTACGACGGGGAAACGGGGTGCCTGCATATGGAAACGCGGGTCGTGGGGAGGCGGCAAGCGGTGTGGTTGCCGTGGAGTGCGGGGTGGGTGCAGGAAACTGTCCCGCGAGTGATGGCGGATCGGTGTCCGGAGTTCGGGTCAGTGTCGGGGCTGGGGATCAACGAGCGGCAAACGGCCGATTCGTATGACGTACTCGCGGATCAGGATCCGGATGCGGCGGTGCGGAAGTTTGTCGGATGGGAATTCCGGGGTCCCGGGGCGCACGGGCGTGGCTGGGTAGGCCTGCAGAGCGGTCCGGAATACCGCGGGGGAACCCTGTCGGAGGACGAACTCCGCGAATTTCTCGTGCGGCGCGATGGCGAGGTTCTGGTTCACAACGACGGCAGCCGGCACGTGCTGGTCCTGCGGGACGCGGGGGACGAGCTGTGGCGCCTGGCAAGCGACGGCTCCGTCGAGGACGTCGGCCACCTGACGCTGAGCGGCGACGAGATCGTCCTGCAGTACGAGCACTCGAACCGCGAAGAGCGATGGGACGTGGATTTCGCGCTGCCGCTGCTGCCGACCGGCGAGCGCTACGCGGCGATGCGGCTGGGCGACTGGCTGGCGTCGCGGCCGGGACCGGTGGTCCTGCCCTTTCACGGCGTGGCGCGGGTGGGGTTCCACTTCGGCATTGACGGGACGGCGGCGGCCACCACGGTCGACGGCGGCGAGGTCGGTGCGGCGTGGCAGTGGTCGCGCGGCAGTCTGGTGGTCCGCGTGCGGGGCTTCGAGCGGGCCGCGGCCTACCCGTGGGAGCGGCTGGCGGCGCATGTGGACTGGCCCGGAGCGCCGGCGCGATGACCGCGCGGGCGCTTGTCGCGTGGGGGCTCGCCGCGGCGATGCTTGCGGTCGCCGGCGACGGGCGCGGGCAGGAGGAGCGATCGACGATCGCGCCGCTCCCCGGGCTGGAGACGTGGGACGGGCTCGCCGGCGGGGAGCCCGCGGCGCCGGCGGCCGACGGAGCCGGGGACGCTGCGGTGGCCGGGCCGTCCGGGGCGGTGGCGGTCGACGAGGGTGAAGACGCCGCGGCGGCCGGGCCCTCCGGGGTCGGAGACGCGACCGCGGGGCCGGCGACGCCGGAGGATGCGGCCCGGGATGCCGCGGTGCGGGGCGAGGCGGGAGCGGCCCGGGAGGGCGACGCGGCTTCGCCGGCGGCGAGACGGGATGCGGCGGGGACGCGGGCGGCGTTTTCCGGGTCCGGCGAGGGGCGGGAGGTCCTTCCGGGCGACGTCGCGGCGCCGCCCGCGGCGGAGGAATCGGTTCCGGTCACCTCCGCCGGAGCTGGAAGGCAGGGGACGGCGCCGGCAGTGCCGGGGCCGGCGCCGTCCCCGCCTGTTTCGGAGGTGCATGAGGCCCGCGGTTCGCTGTGGCGGCTGCTCGATGCGCGGGCGGAGCGCGCGGCGGGGGAGACCGCGGCGGCGTTCGTGGCCGACATGGCGCGCGAGGGGTGCCCGCGCGACCTTCTGGGGCGTCTGCTCGCGGCGGCCGCGGACGAGCGCGGCGCGCTGTCGGCGCTGGCGCTCGAGCGCGAGATCCTCGTGCTGTGCCGGAAGCGGCAGGACGCCGTGGCGGCGGTGCTGACGCAGGAGGCGGCGCTGCGCGGGATGGCGGGCGACGCCGCCGCGCCGGCGCCGGCGAGCGCGGCGTCGGCGCCGGCCGACTGGGCGGCGGCGATCGACGTCGTGCCGCAGCTCGGCCTCGCCGACGACACCGGCGACGTGGGCGGGGCGCCAGGTGCTGCAGTTCGTGGATTCGGGCCACCAGGTGTGGACGACGATCCACGTCCACTCCGCGAACGCGATCCTCTTCCGGCTGCTGGATCTGGGCGTGGGGGTGGCCGAGGTGTGCAAGCCCGGCAACGTCGCGCTGCTGTGCAAGCAGACGCTGCTGCCGTCGTTGTGTCCGGACTGTGCGCGGCGGACGCCGGCGGAGGGGGAGGAGGTGCCGGGCTGGCTGCGCAATTACCTCGCGCGCTGGCCCGGGGTCCGGTACCGCGAACCGGCCGGTTGCGAGAGGTGCCGGCGCGACGACGAGCTGTCGGCCCGGGCGTGGAACGGCTACGTCAGCCAGCACGCGGTGGCGGAGATGATCCGCCCCGACGACGGCTATCTCAACCTGGTCCGGGAGCGTGACGCGGTGGGCGCGCAGGCGTACTGGCGCGAGGAGCTCGGCGGGGTGCCGATCGGGGAAAAGATCTGGCGCCTGGTGGCGGAGGGCGCGGTGGATCCGTTCGACGCGCTGATGAAGGGCGCGCGCGTGGACCGCACCGGCGGCGCCGCCGCCGAGGGCGGCGAGCCGGGGTCCCGGGCGCCGGCGATGCGGTCGCGGGCGGCGGCCTGATGGGCGTCCTGCGCGCGATCGTGGTGCTGTTCGCCTTCGGGCGGCAGGTGCGGATCGAGACCTTCCTGCTGGTGTCGGACCTGATCGGGGCGCGCTTCGATCTGGAACGGGCCCTCGAGGTGGCGATGAAGGTCGCGGAGGAGCAGGGCCAGTGGGTGCGGAAGCGGATCCTGCGGAACATGCGCCGGGCGCTGGTCGAGAACCGCTTTGTCGAGGAGGTGGGCCGGTGGGTGCCGGCCTCCGAGGCGATGGTGTTTTCCGGCTACGGCCGGGTCGATGCGGCGGTGCTGTTTTCGTCGGCGGCGAGGATCGCGTCGATGCGCGACCGGCAGATCGCGGCGGTGGTCAGGGCGGTGGCGCAGCCGGGGCTGGTCGCGGTGACGATGCTGGCGCTGCTGTGGGGCGCCGGCGGCTGGCTGGTGCCGGCTCTCGAGGCGACGGTGCCGGCGGAGCGCTGGGGCGGGCTCGCCGGGGCGTTCCGCGGCGTGTCGCTGTGGCTCTACGAGGACGTCGCGGTGGCGGGTTTCGGGCTGGCGGGCGCCGTCTGCGTGCTGGGTCTGCTGACGGTGGCGTGGACCGGTCCGGGCCGGGTGCTGTTCGACCGGGTGGCGCCCTTCAGCCTCTACCGCCTGGTCGTGGGGTCGGCGTTCCTGTTCGTGGCGATCGAGTTCCTGCGGGCGGGGCAGGACCTGAACGATGCGGCGTTCGACCGCTTCCGGCGCTCCGCGTCGCCCTACGGGCGGCACCGGATCGGCGCGATCCAGGCGCTGATGGCCCGCGGCTGGGGCCTCGGAACCTGCTGTCGCCCGGGCCGTGGGCGGCCGAGCGCGACGCGGCGGGCCGCTGGGTCTACCGGCTGCCGGCGACGCCGGCGGCGCTGGTGAGCGTCGAGGGACGCGAGATGCGGCTCGGGTTCGCGGAGCCGGCCGGCGCGCTTCCGGCCGGGGAATGGACAATCGGGGGGGACACGGAGTGAGACCGGGAGACGAGGCGTATGGAGGATGACCGGTACGGAGAGTTGATGGCGGCGCAGAAAGAACGCCGGCTGTCAGTGGAAGAAAGAGACGAGCTGCTTGCACTCAAGGGTGAGCGGATGAAAGAGCGCGGCACGGCGAAGGTACGCCGTGCCCGTGAGCGCATGGCGAAACGCGAGGCGGCGCGGCGGCTCGCTGTCGGCAGGACGGTGCTGGAGGCGGGCGTGAGCTCCGACGATCCGGCGCACATCGTGCGCGTGTTGCGCTACGGCGAGGCCATGATCGCGGCCGGCTTCGCCACCGATGACGACGCGCTGCTTCGCCAGCGCGCGCAAAAAATGGTCCGGTTCATGGAATTGGCGAGAGCGGGAGGACGGGGAGTGCGACGGGACAGGCTTATGGCGGAGATCTCGGAGCGGACCGGGGTGTCGGCGAAGGCGTGCGCGGCGGTCGTGGACGCGCTGACGGAGATTGTGGTCGAGCGCATGCGGGCGGGGCTGGAGCTGCGCCTGGCGCGCTTTGGCAGCTTCGTTCCGCGCCGGCGGGAGGCACGGGACGGGCGCAATCCACGGACGGGCGCGGCGGTGGTCGTGCCGGGCCGCACGATCGTGCGCTTCCGGCCGGCGCAGGCGGTGCGCGATGTGCTGGTCGACTGACCGGCGGGCGGGACGGCTGGCGGCGGCCGCCGCCGCGGCGTGGATGATCGCGGTGCCGGCATGGGCGCAGGTGCCCGACAACCGCGGTCTGGAGCTCGACCCGGACGATCCGCTGTCGCCGGCGTACGGGGGCTCGCTGCAGGAGCGCGAGCGGCAGCGGCTGGAGGAGGCGCGGGAGACGGGCGGCTCGTTCGTGCCGACGGCGCACGGTGAGATCGAGAGGCCGGAGGATCCGGCGCCGGAGGTCGTGGAAGAGGCGGAGCCGGAGCGGCCCGAGGTGGCGGCGGATCCGGAGCCGGTGCGCGAGACCTGGGAGGCGCCGGCGGTCGAGAGCCTGGCCGTGCCGGAGATGCTGGATGCGCTGATCGAGGCGTGGAACGCGCCGCCGGCGATCGTCCGCGTGCGCTATCCGTCCCGGGAGCCCGCGCCGGACGGGACGGGCGCTGCGCCGCCCGCGAGCCCGGAAGGACGGCCGGTTACCGCCGTCGCGGCGGCCGCCGCCACTGCCGTACCGGGACTGGCGGCGGTGCGTCCCGGCGACGGGGTGTACGCGCGGGCGGTGTACGCGATCGACTCGGACTATCCCGGTCCGGTGTTCCTCGAGGTTCTCGAGCCGCCGCTCGCCGGGGCGCGCCTGACGGGGGCGTTCACGCGGGCCGGCGAGCGTCTGGTGCTGCGGGTGACGGCGATCGAGCACCGCGGCGTGCGCGCGGCGGTGCCCGACCGGGCGCTGTGGTGGGACGTCGTCGACGCGCTGTTCGACGCCGGGGCCTTCGAGGCGGCGGCGCGGGCGCAGCGCTATGCGGTGCCGGTGCTGAGCGATTTGCTGCCGGCGGTGCGCGGGCCGGCGGTGCAGGCGCTGGTCGGCGAGGCGGTCTACGGCGCCGGCGGCGAGACGGTGACGGCGGCGTTCGTCCGCGTGCTGACGTCGCTCTCGGGCAGCTGGCCCATCCTCTTCCGGCCGACCGCCTTCGACGTGGCCGGGGCGCGCGTGGCGGCGGTCGACCTGTCGGAGGTGGCGCCCACCGGCTCGGCCGAGGCGGACCGGCAGACGGCGGCGATGTACATGCTCGCGCGGCACGCGCTGACGCGGGACTGGTGGATCGGCGAGGAGTCGCTCGCGGGGGTCCCGGAGCGCTATCGGGCCTGGCACGCCGAGCGCCTGCGGCGGCTGCGCGAGACGCCGAAGCGGCTGGCCTATGACGAGTTCCACCGCACGGGGCGGGCGCCGGCGGTGCGGGCGCAGGTCGAGCGCGACGTGCGCGAGGCGCGCAAGCTGCGGGTGCGCCTGGCGCTGGTGTCGCAGCGCATCGAGGACTTCGGGCCGGCGCTGGTCGAGCTCGCCAACCGCTACTGGGTGCTGGGCGCCGGCGGCAAGACGGCCGAGATCGAGGCGCTGGGCGCCCTGTTCGGGATGAGCGAGACCCTGAAGGAGGCGGTCCGCTTCGGCCTGTCCGGACCGGGCGGCGACGGCGCGCCGGCGCTGCTGATCGCGTCGGACGCGCGCGGCCGCTTCGAGCAGATCGTCGTCAACACGCCGGGGCCGGTCGAGCTGTGGGCGCTGACGACGGCGCCGGCCGACGTCGCGCTGCGCTCGCGCGTCTACCGGCTGATGGCGCCGCCGGCGGCGCGCCTGGCGCTGGCGCGGGCCTTTCCGCGGGGCACGGCGCGGGGACACATCGAGGACGAGCGCCGCCGTCTGGAGCACGGCGGCGCCGGGGCGGCGGCCGAGGAGGACGTCCTCGACACGATCGCCGATCGGGTGGCGGCCGGGGAGGCCGCGTGAGGCAAACCGCAACCGAAGGAGAGAACGATGCAGTCGATGATCCGCGATCCCGAGCAGGGGATCCGCGACCCCGAGCCGCTGGCGGCGTTCTCGTGCCTGGAGCGCGCCCTCGACTACGGGCGGCACGACATCCACTACGATCCGGCCGGGGCGCTCGACCGGCTTCTGAGGACGGCGCAGCGGCAGGTCTGCAGCGTGGCGCGCGACGCCTGGCGCCGGGCGGTGGGGCGGGGGTTCGATCCGGGGGTCTTCACCGGCTCCCGGCCGCGCCTGCCGGGTCTCGGCACGGAGCGGCCGATCGCGCCGCCGCTCGCGAGCCCGCCGCCGGAGCGGATCGTCGGTGACGGCGCGGCCGAGCGGTTCCGCGGGATCGTCGGGGGCGGACGGTGAGCCCGGTCTCTGCGTGCGCCGGCGCGGCGGCGGAGGGGACGACCCTGCTGTGGCATGCCGAGGCGGCGGCGCTCCTTCAGGCCGGCATCCTGCTGGGCTTTTTCGTTGCGTGCCTGGTGTGCCGGATGGGGGATTCGCCGTCGGCGGAGAGGCGGCGGTGAGGCGGAGCCGGCGGGAGGAGAGGGACCTGCTGGCGTCGGAAGGCGAAGAGGAATCGGCGCCGCCGCAAACGCATCGGGGCGGCGGCGTTCGTAGACGGGCGCGGCGGGCACCAAAGCCGAATGGCGCGGGGCCGCGTCCGTCGTCCCGGCGGCGCCGGCGCGCCGGCGCGGTGCGAGACTTGTGCGTTCACGGGACGGATCTGGCGGCGGGCGGATGCCTGCTCTGCGCGATCGAGGCGCGGGACCGGGCCGGCCGCGAAGAAGGGGGCGAAACATGAGGATTCGGGATTCGGCGGAGGACCGGCGCGTCGCGGCCGTCCGGCGGCCGGGCGGGGCGGTGCGGGCGCTCGGGGCGCTTCTCGCGGGGTGTCTCGCGGCCGCGCCGGCGGCCGCGCACTGGTGCGCGCCTCCGGACATGATCCGGGCCGAGGCGAACCGGGTTCTGACCGGTTTGACCAGCGAGATTGACGCCATGGAGGCACGGATCGTCGAGGCGCTGCGCCTGCAGACGGGGCAGCTGTCGGGATACACGGCCCAGGCCGCGACCGCGGTGACGGAGGCGCTCGAGGCGCAGACGAAGCTCCAGGCGCAGATAGCCCGCGAGGTCGAGGAGACGGAGGTGCAGGTTGCGCGCCGGCCGAGCGAGAGCGCGTGTCGGACGATCACCGGCGCGGCGGGGCTGTCGGGCAGCCGTGAGGCGGCGGAGGCGGCGCTGGCGCGGGCGGCGGCGATGGAAACAGGGCGTATCGTCAACGACCGCGCGGTGGCCGGCGGCACGTCGCCGGCGGCGCGCAACGCAGCGCGCTTCGCGGCGGTGGCGGGGACGTATTGCCACGGCGGCCGCGCCGGCGAGGCCGGCGGCCCGTGCGGCGGTCCGGAAGAGGGACACGCGGCGGACCTGGTGCCGGGCGCGCTGTTCGACCGGCGCACGTTCGTGGACGGCGACGAGCTGCGCACGGCGGTCGAGCTGTCGCGCAACCTGGCGGCGCCGGTGGTGTACGACGGGGTGCCCTTCGCGTCGGCGGACACCGAGACCGAACGGCGGCGGCTGCTGATGGCGCGCTCGGCCGACGCGCGCGCGGCGCTGGCGAGCGACTACTTCGCCGACCGGCGCGCGCTGCGCGTGCCCGGGGTCGACCTCGGCGGCTGGGCGGCGGCGGTGGCGCCGGGGGCCGGCGACGGGCCGCTCAGCCGCTACGAGCTGCTGGAGACGCTGGCGAGCCGGCGCTTCGAGGATCCGCAGTGGTTCGTCGGCCTGCAGGGGATGTCGGCGGAGAACCTGCTGCGCGAGCTGCTGATCGTCGAGGCGACGGCGCTGACGCTGGCGTGGGAGCGCTACCGGCTCGACGAGCGCCGCGGCGCCATGGAGGCGGCGCGGCTCGGCGCTGCCGCCGAGGCGATGCGCGACCGGCCGGGCCTCGCCAACCCGGCCGCGGGGATCGACTGAAGCCGTGCGCCCGCTGCGGTCGCTGTTCGCGCCGGATTTCGCGGCGCCGCTGACGGGGGCGCTCGGCGACGCTCGGCGGGCAGCGCGGAATCTCGCGTCTCTTCCGGCCTTCCGGAGGGGGTCGCGGGGAGCGGGCGGAAAGGGACGGACCGGCTGGGCGGCGGCGCTGGGAGCGGCGCTGGTGGCCGGGGGCGTGTCGGCGGTGGGGGTCGGGGCGATGGGCCTGGTCTCGGCGGGGTCGGCGGCGGGACAGTCGCTGGAAGCGGGACTGTTCAGGGAAGAGGACGAGCCGACGCGGGCGCTGCTTCGGTTCCTGAGCGACTTCGACGCGGGGACGTACGCGGCGCTGGGCGAGATGCTTTCCGTTTTCAACGGCGGCCTGCTGATCCTGGCCGGATTTCTGCTTGTCTGGCACACCGTGGCCGGGACGGTCGATACGGCGCGCGAGGGACGGTGGGGGTTCGGGGGCTGGGAGATTGTGCGGATCGTGGTTGCCGTGGCTCTGATGGCGCCATTGCCGGGCGGCATGAACGGCGCGCAGCACATGGTGGTCGGGCTGGCGCATCTCGGCGGGGACTTCGCGGCGGAGGTGTGGAGTTCGTTCTCGCGAGAGGTCCTGGATGACACCGGACCGGTGGAGCCGGCGCCGCCGCCGGTGGGGGCGGCGGTCGGTCGGTTGCTGGTGGCGGAGGTGTGCCGGGAGGCGGCGAACGCGGCGCAGCATAACGCCGGCCTGGCTCCATATCCGGCGGTGATGAGGCCGGAGCGCGTATCGGCAGGCGCGACGATCAGGCTTTACGAGGGGCGCTGGGACGGGGCGCCGGAGAACGTGTGCGGCGCGGTCCGGTTCGGAGGAGCCACGGCGGACGGTGCGCGGCGCGCGGTGGCGGAGGGCTACGAGGATTCCTTCAAGACGCTGTGGAAGGAGGTGGACGAGTACGCGGTGGAGATCGTGAAGCTGATCGTGCCGGGACATAGTGAATACACCGGGAACCTGCCGGAGATAGAGGAGTTTTTGGTCGAGAGGGACATGGCGGGGCGGTATCGGGAGGCGGTGACCGGCAGCCTGAGATCGGCGCTGGAGAAAGAGCGGGTCGAGACCCGGGAGATCATCGGGGAAGACGCGCGGACGTCGAACTGGCTGGCGGCGGCGAGCTTCTTCAACACGATCTCCTACCGGATCGGGCGGTTCGAAGCGGCGGCAAGCGACGGTCCGGAGGTTGCGCTACCGGTGGCGGAGCTCATGGAGTGGTCGCCCGCGGCGGCGGCCGCGGTGCAGTCGGTGATGCAGGCGCTGGCCAATTCGGAGGAGTACAATCCGGTGGTGAGGTCGGGGAGTCAGGCGCTGCCGGTGTCGGACGCGGCGTCGGGGAGCAGGCGGGCGTCCGGCGGGCTGCTGAAATGGATCGACCTGGACAACGTGATCGTCGCGGACAGCGGCAACCCGGTGGCCGATCTCGCGAGGATGGGACACAGGCTGATCAATGCGGCGATGGGGGCGGTGGTGGCGCTGGCGACGGTTTCGGCGGGCGTGGGCTTCGTGGAGGACATGCCCTTCGTCGGGAAAGGCGCAAAGTTGTTCGAGGGTGCTTGGCAGGTCGGCGACGGGTTCATCACGACGCTGCTGAGCCTGGTGATGGTGGGGGGCGTCGTGCTGGCCTATGTGCTGCCGGCGCTGCCCTTCATCCGCTTCCTGTTCGGGATCCTGGGCTGGGTGATCGCGATCGTCGCGGCGGTGCTGGCGGTGACCGTCTTCGCCGCGGCCCATGTGACGCGCGGAGACGGCGACAGGCTGTTCACGTCGGCGACCCGCCAGGGGCTGCTGTTCCTTCCCGGGCTGATCCTGCGTCCGCCGCTGATGCTGTTCGGGCTGGTCCTCGGTTACTTCGTCTTCGTGGCGGCGATCGATCTGCTGAATGGGGCGTTCCTGCCGCATCTGCGCGACGCGGCGGGCGCGGACGCGCTTGGGCTGATGGGCTACGTGGCCATGCTGGCGATCTACACGATGGTGGCCTACGGCCTGATGAACGGCTCGATGCGGCTGATCGAGATCCTGCCGTCGACGGCGATCGAGTGGATCGGCGGCCGTGCCGACGGCGACGCGGGCGGCGAGGGATCGGTCGGACTGGCGGCGCGCGGCTTCGGCGGCGTGGGCGGCATGACCCGGGTGGGGCGGATTTCGCGGGGCAGGAGCGCTGGCGCTGGCGCCGGCGGCGGGACGACGGGCGGAGGACGTTGAACGGCAGGGAGAGCGGACATGCGGACATGGCGGGCGATGAGGGGCGCGGCGGCGGCGCTGGCGGCGATGTGGGCGTGGACCGCGCCGGCGGGCGGAGAGCAGCTCTACGCGACGCCGGAGATCGCGGCGATCGTCGAGCTCGAGATCGGCGCGGGCAGGGCCTGGGGAATGCGCGCCGAGCTCGGGGACAGCGGGTTCTACGTGGGTCTGGCGCTGGCGTGCCGGCCGGAGGAGCCGGCGCATGCCGAGGCGACGGCGTATTTCGGGGGGTTTCCGGAGGACCGGCGGCCGGTGCAGCTCGCGGTGCGGGGTGCGGAGGGAACGGTGGAGCGGTTCGGCCGCGCGGTCTCCGGCGGGCCGGAATCGGGATTCCACAGCCCGCAGGTAACCGATCCGCGGGACTTGGCGCGCTTCGTCAGCGCGGTGCTGAGACCGGGCGCCCTGGTGTCGAACGGCTACCGGTCGTTCTGGAACCGGGTGAGCGAGGCGCGCAACGCGGAGGTGCGCGCCCAGATGCTGGGCTGCCTTCAGGCGGTGGCGGCCGCGGGACGCTAGAGGACGGAGCAGGACATGACCGATCTGGAGGCAAGGCTCGAAATCTACCGCATTTGGGTGGAAACCATCACCGCGGCGGAGCGGCGGCGGCACTTCGTGTCGGCGAGCTATGCACTTCTGGCGCTCGCGCCGATCCCGGTTGCCGGCGCGTTGCCGGACGTGGAAGTGATCTACATAGCGGCTCCCGTGT
This sequence comes from Alphaproteobacteria bacterium, assembly GCA_965243325.1. Taxonomy (GTDB): domain Bacteria; phylum Pseudomonadota; class Alphaproteobacteria; order UBA7887; family UBA7887; genus JANQOH01. The sequence goes on from CBDEUQ010000003.1 coordinate 393,406, forward strand.
ACTTCGTGTCGGGGTTGTGGCTCGCCACGGTTTATTCGTTCCGATGCCTCGCCGTGGCGAAATTCAAGGTGATCGAGGAACTGGAGGCAACGCTGCCGGTGGCGCCGTTTCGGGAGGAGTGGAGGGTGTTGAAGTCGAACCCGAACAAGCTGTTCGGACCGTGGGATTACTCGCAATTGACGCGGCTGGAGATGGGATGTCCGGTGGCGCTTCTTGTGGTTAGTTCGGCGGCGGCCTTTTTGAATCATTTCTTTGGATACCGTTTGTTTTGGTGACCAGCCAGGTGGTCAAAGCGGCGGGAGTGGGGACTCGGCCGTGATGGCGGGACCACCGGTGTGGCGGGGAATAGGATTATTCGGTCGAAGGGAGTGGGATCATGGGAGTGCTGTTTTTCATCGGTGTTCAGATCGTGGGCGTGATCTGGCTGAGCTGGATGAGCAAGGAAGGTATTGCGGACTACGTCGGGCTCACGATGTTGGTGCTGTTCCTTTTCGGGACGTGGGTGGCCTACAGGATCAACGAGGGCTGGATCCGGCGGTGTCTGATTTTTGGCGTGCCGCTGCCCGCCGTCGTTCTTTCGTGTGGACCGCTGTTCGGACCGCTGTTCGTTGATCCGGTGCCGATGGAGGTGCGGATCGCTTGCGCGGTAATCGGCGGCGTTCTCGTGCTCGGCGTGACGCTGGCGATGGTGGTGCCGGCGTTCAAATAGCGGTCCGGCCGCGGCGCGCCGGCGCGCGGGGGAGGCGCCGGCGGCCGCTGGCCGCTGAAGGAAGGAGGGAGCCATGTTCGTGCTTTACGTGATCGCGGGGCATATCGCCGGCGGCGTTTGGATCGGCTGGATGGTCAAGGACGAGATTTCGGACTTCGTCGGTCTTGCGATGCTTATCCCTCTCTTCCTTGTGACGTGGTCGGGATCGCCGCGGCGGCGGCGATGCTGGGGCAGGTCTGGATGGTCTACCGAGCGCCGGACGGCGGTCTCAACACGCTGTTCCTGGGATGCGTGGGCGGCGCGACGCTCGCGATCACGGGATTCGCGGCGCTTCGGCCGAGGAGCGCGGGCCCGGAGCCCTCCGTGGAGTTCTTCGTTGCCTGGCTGCTGGCGGCAGCGGTGATGTTGACGGCCGCGGGCGGGATCATACGCGGGGGCTTTCGATGACGGAAAGGCGTTGCGCGATGGAGGTGCGGCCGCGCGCAGGAGGACATGGTGATCCGAACGACGCCCGCCGCAGAGCCGCCGGGGCGGCCTCGAATGGCGGTTGCTCAGACCGCCGACCGAGGTCGGAACGACCGCCGGGCCGGCAGGATGCCACTGTGGCCATGGCGGGGTCCGTGTTGCGGCGGGCGCCGACGCGCGCCGTCGCTTGTCGGAGTTGTTGAACCCCACGGCGCGCCCCCGGATCCTCGAGGGAAGCCGGGTCGGCGTCAAGGTGCAGGGCGAGGTCGGGCATTCGAGGAGGGTGCGGTGGCGCGGAGATGGTTGACGGGCGGTCTGGCGGCGGCGGCGCTGGTGTGGGCGGGTACGGCGGGCGGGGAGCAGATCTCCCCGTCTCCCGAGGCGGGCCGGATTTTCGACTTCGAAATCGGCGCGGGCAGGGCCTGGGGGATGAGCGCGGAGCCGGGCGGCGGTGTTCGCGTGGGACTGGAGCTGGTGTGCCGGACGGAAGAGCCGGCGTACGCCGAGGCGACGGCGTATTTCGGGGGCTGGCCGGAGGACCGGCGACCGGTGCGGCTCAAGGTGCAGTCGCCGGACGGGACGACGACGGCGTGGTTCGGCCGGGCGGTCTCCGGGAAGCGGGATTCGGAACTTCACATCCCGCGGGTCACGGACTTGCGGGAGCTGGAACGGTTTGTGGAGGCGGCGCTGAGACCGGGCGCGCTGGTATCGAACGGCTATCGGGCGTTCTGGAACCGGGCGAGCGGGGCGCGCAACGCGGAGGTGCGCCGGGAGATGCTGGACTGCGTCGACGAGATGGAAAGGGGACGGAGGAACGGGAATGGAACAGGCGACTGAGAGGAGCGGCGGCGCCGGCGGCGGGGACATGCCGCTGCCGCGGGCGCCGGAGGGCGCGCGGACATGCCGCGTCTGCGGCTGCTGGGACTACGCGGCCTGCTGGGACGAGGACCTCGGCGCATGCTGGTGGGTGGAGGACGATCTGTGCTCGCACTGCAGTGGAAAGGGAGGACGATGACGGTGCGTATGCTGGTTCCGGCCGCGGCGGTCGTGATGGCCGCGACGGTCTGCGGCCTCTGGATCGTGAGCGGCACGATGCCGCGCGGCGCGGCCGTGTGGTCGGTGGCGGGCTTCCTGGCGGCCGCCTGGGGCGCGTACATGGTCAACGAGGCCTGGTCGGGCCGGTGGTGGGTGCGCGGGGCGTTCTATGCGGCGGCGATCCTGGTCTGCGGCGCGGCGGTGCTGACCCACGCGGCGCTGGTGTTGCGCGGGGTCGGGTCGCTGAGAGGGCTGAGCCGCCACGTCGACGGTCTTGACGGGTACGGCCTGGCGCTGCTGGTGGTGCCGGTCGTGGGCGGCGCAATCGTTGCCACGCTGATCCTGGACAGTCTTTTGAAGGCGCTCAGGCGCCGGCCCGGGGGCGGGAAGCGGCGGCATGCCCGGTCTCAGATCTTCGGAACGTCGACGCTGCTCGGCCGGCGGCACATGAAGAAGCTGATGCGGCGGAACGGAATCTTGCTGGGGCAGATGGGGAAGAGCCCGAATGCGCCGCTCGTCGGTTGGGGTCTCGAGGGCTCGGCGATCACACTGGCGCCGCCGCGTGTGGGGAAGGGCGCGACGATCGCGCTGAATCTCCTGTCTCCCGGGAATCGCGGGTTCGACGGATCCATCGTCGTCCTGGATCCGCGCGGGGAGCTGTATCCGGTGGTCGCCCGCCGGCGTCGGGCGATGGGGCGTCGCGTGGTGCTGGTGGATCCCTTCGGCGAGGTCGAGAAGCATCAGGCGGAGGTCAAGGGGCTTCATCTGCCGTATGTGGCGAGCGCGAGATACAACCCGCTGGATTTCATTCGCGACGATGGCGAGTTGGGCGTGCAGGACGTCAACGTGCTGCTGGATGCGCTTTTGGCGCCGCCGAAGGGAGGCGGGGGCGGGTCCGCGAGCATGGGCCATTTCCATGCGTCGGCGCGCGCGATCCTCGCCGGATACCTCGCCTGGGTTCGCTACCGGGAGCCCGTCACGAAACGCTCGCTTTCGCGGGTGAGAGAGCTGTTGACCCAGAAGCCGGAGGAGCAGCAAGCGTTCGGCGAGATGGTGTTGCAGACGCAGGAGTTCGCCGGGGGGCTGACGCACATGGCGGTGAGCCGCGAGATGCGGGCCGGGAAGGAGGAGGCGGGAGGCAACTTTTCGACGATCGCGAACCAGCTTGGGTTTCTCGAGACGCCGGCGATTCAGGAGCAGATGTCGGGGCGGTCGACGTTCGATCCGTCGTGGCTGGTCGAGGGCAATACGGATCTGTTCGTGGTGGCGCCGGAAGACCAGCTCGATCGGGTGGTCGGGTGGCTGCGGCTGTGGATCACGATTCCGTATTCGGTGGCGAGCCGAAAATCGTTGAAGAAAGACATGCTGATCGTGATCGACGAGTTGCCTCGGCTCGGGCGGCTGAAACCTGTGATCGACGCCTACACGATGGCGGCCGGCCGCGGCGTGCACTTTTGGTGTTTCGCACAGTCGATCTCGGCCCTCGATGCGACGTGGGGCAAGGAAGACCGGATGATGCTGATGCATCTGGCGGAGGTGGTCCAGTTCCTCGGGTTCCCGCGGACCGACGTCGCGGGCGCGAAGGAGATGTCGGAGGCGATGGGCTATGCGACCTGGGAGAATGTGTCGGAGAGCCGGTCGGCGCAGTCGTCGGGCGACAGGGTGTTGGCCGCGGGAGGATCGCTCACGGACGGCACTTCGGCGTCGGCGGTGAAAGAGGCGCTGGTGACGCCGGACGAGCTGCTGCGCATGGGACCCGATGAGCAGTTCGTGGTGGCGAGTCCGAAGTCGATGCCGCGTGACGTGCTGCATTTGAACCATGCGCGATACTGGACGCGCCGGGACGCCTTGGGGCTCGGGGACCCCAACCCGTTGGTGCTCCGGAAGCAGCGGGCCTGGGGCGAAGGCGACGAGCTGGAGGAGGCGGCATGAGCGGGGCGAAGGGTGAACCGGCGCCTTTGGACTTTCCGGATATGTCCAATCCGGGTGGAAACGATGGTGAGCCGGAATGGGAGCCGGAGGGCCAGGCGGGGGAGAAGCCGGGTTCCGTGCTTGTCGGGAATGGCGCGTCGGGGGCGGAGGCGGGTTCCAGGGCGCTGTCGTGGGATGAGTTGGAAAAGGTGCTGACGAGGCACGTCGAGACGATCGTGACGGGCTTCGGTATGAAGACGGAGGGAGTAGAGGATGCTCTGAGGGTTTCGGGGCTGCGTAATGGACAGGCGATCGCGAAGGCGTTGGAGACCCTGGAGAAGAAGTTGGGTGAGGTTGTCGGTAAGGGTGGCGGTTCGGGGGAGGGGGAGCCGGCGGATGACGAGGAAGCGCGACTGAAAGACCTGCGGCGGGTGATTGACGAGTTCAACGGGCATGTGCGGGCGCTCGCCTTGGATGGGGAACGGGGACGGCAGGCGCTTTCGGGAAGCAGGAAGTGGGTGCGGGTGCTTGCGGTGGTCCTGGTGGCGCCAATGCTGGTCGGGGCCGGGTTGGCGGTGGAACAGCAATTTTCGGTGCTTGGGGTGCCGAAAGAGGTCTTCGTTGAGGTCGAGGCGGAAAACGAGGACCAGAGTGGCGGTTGGGCGGCCTATATTTGGAGCCGTTACGGAAAGGCGATCCAGGACTGTGAGCGCGTGGCCGAGGACGCTGGGCGGGTCGTTCAATGTGAATTGCGGGTGGGCGAGGAGAGATAGGCGGGTCGGGCGTCGATGCGCGGGAGCGCCATATTCATTTAGCGATTGTCTGAGGGTCTTGGGGCGGGGGTTATCGCTTGAGCGTGCGGTAAATTGTCGGTCTCGAGACGCTGAATATTTCGGCGAGTTCGGTGATTGTGTAGTCGCCGGTGGCGTGCATCCGTTTGAGTTCGGTGTGCTGGCGGCGTGTGAGGCTGGGTGCCCTGCCGCGGAGGCGGCCCTTGGCGCGGGCTATGGCCATGCCCTCGCGTGTGCGGGCTCGTATGAGGTCGGATTCAAATTCGGCGAAAGTGGCCAGGACGTTGAAGAACATTTTGCCGAGCGGATCGGCCGGGTCGTAGATGGTCGAGCCGAGAGCGAGGCGCGCGTGTTTTTCGACGAGGCGATCGAGGATGGCGCGTGCGTCGGGAACGGAGCGCGCGAGGCGGTCGAGTTTCGTGACGACGAGGGTGTCGCCGGCGCGTGCGGTGGCTAGGGCGAGCTCGAGGCCGGGGCGGGCGGCGTTGCGCCCGGTGTATCCGTGGTCAGTGAAGATTCGGTGGTCCGGGATGCCCATTCGCCGCAAGGTCTGGCGCTGGACGGTGAGGTCCTGGCCGGTTGTGGAGCAGCGAGCGTAACCGATGAGGAGGGATTCCATGCGGGGAGCGTACGAATGGGGCACCCTCTTCGCAAACAAAAACGTACGGGTCTATTGAGACGAAAAACCGGCGGTAGCTGGTGGGTGGCGGGTGCGTTCGGGAGCGTTCGTTGGACGATCGTCATTCGTACGTGGTGTGAAGTGCAAATGGGGCGATGATTACAGTCCGTCGCTGCGGTGGCGGATTTGGGGGATGGGGTTGGTGTCGTTCACCGGCTCGCTCGCGTTGGTTGTTTGGTGTTGGGCGGGCGATCGTAGGCCTTGGCCCGCGGTGTGGCTCCGATACGGCGTGCGATGGCCTTCCAGACCGGTCCGTGGCCGGCGGCGTGTCCGGCGAGGGCGTGCGCGATTTCGTGCAGGACGGTGTCGCGGATCTCGGGTTCGGGGTGCTCGATCGCGTGGTGGCGGGCGATGCGGATGAGCTGGTGGTCGTACCAGCAGTCGCCGAGGCGGCGGCGGGACTCGACGAAGGCGAGGGTCCATTGTTCAAGGTCGTGGACGTCCATGAGGTGACGGCCGAGGGCGGCAGCGGTGCGTAAGCGGCGACCATGTTCGGGGGGTTGGATGCCTGCCGGACTTTGGAGGGCGCCGTACGGGACGTTCCAGCGGGAGTCGCTGCACTGTATGAGGGCGCGTTTGGGGTTGAGTTTGACGATTTTACCGCGGTGGAGGGTGGAGCGGTGGCGGAAGGTGACGGGATCGCCGAGGGCGAAGCCGGCTCGCGCGTCGTCGTGGGGGGTGATGAGGACCCGGGATCGGCGTCGGCCGGTGGCGTGGAGCTTGGGTTCGGGGACGCGCCAGACGAGTCCCTCGCCGTCGAGGACATGGGCGTACTTGCCGTGGCCCTGGGGATGGAGAAGGTGGGCGTGGCGGAGGCCGTGGCGAAGGTGAAGGAAGGAGACGGCGTCGCCGATGCGGAGCTTGGGCGGCGAGGGTGTCTTTGGCATACGGCGGTACTGCGTTGGCGCCGGGGCGCGGGATTTCGGCTAGAAGCCGGGGCTGAGATTGATGTCGGGCTCCGGACGTGGCTTGGGGTCGGGCGGTTTGATGGGCTCGGGTTCGGGAGCGGGCTCGATCTTGTGTTGGACGGTGGGCTGCGGAGCGAGCGCAGGGTTCGGGGGGAGGACGGCTGCGAGCTTGAGGTCGTCGTCGCGGGTCGAGACGAGGATGAGGGTGCTGGACTTGAGCCGGTACTTGAGGGCGGGGTCGGCGCGGAGGTGGTCGGCGTAGAGCTTGGCCTGGCTCGAAGAGAACGACGTCGTGTCGCCGAGGAGCCTGCTCGCGTCGCGCTGGATGCGGTCGACGGTGTCGCTCCAGGCGGCGTAGCCCGGGTGCTCGGTGGTGTAGAGGTTTTCCTTGGCGGCCTCGCGGCGGATGGCCTCGCGGGTTTCGAGGTGGGCGTCGATCTCGTTGGCGGTATTGGTGAGCGTTGTCCTGGCTTCGACGGCGGCGGTGTACTGCGTGCGAAACTGGTCGATCTGGGCGACCATCTGGGGCGATATGTCGGGTCGCTTTTCGAGGAGATCGGCGTGTCGCAGGAGGTCTCGTGTGTCGGGGTGGTCGATCCACATGATGCGGTCGGTGTGGGACGCGCGCGCGACGGCCAGGGAGCGTCGGCGAAGGTCGTTGAAGAGGGATTCGCCGTAGAGCTGGAAGGTGTCGTCGGCGCGAATCTTGCCGAGGGTCGCGACATTTCTCTCGAGTTGCTTCGCGAGGCTCTCGTCCTGGGTGAGATGCGGGGCGTAGGTGTCGGGATCGGCGGTGTACTTCTCGTGAGCGGCCAGGAGTTCGTCGGTGGCCTTCGCCCATGCCGCGTACCCCTTGGTCTCGGCTCGGTGCCTGAGCGGCTCGTCGCTGCCGGGGATCGGCGGTGCGTAGACCTGTTGGGTGAATGAGCGTTTCGCCTGCCGTTCGAGGCCTCGGGCGGTGATCTCGACTTCGGTTTTCGCGTCCTCGAACGCTTTGACGTTCTCGAGGAACGATTTGATGTTGGCGGCCGCGGGCGCCGGCAGGTAGCTCGAGGACGCGAGGGAATGCGCGCGTTGGGTGAGGAGATCGGCGCCGGGGGCGTGAAGCGGCTCCACGCCGGCGGCCTTCGCGCTGGCATGGTGGCCTTGCCAGTCGGCGATGAAACTTTGGTACTGGCGGACGGCTGGTGGGGGTTGGTCCCAGGCCGGCACGGGGGGCGCGGGCGGTTCGGGCTCGGGGCGGGCGGCCTGGGTTTTCGGGGGGAGATCCGGGTGGTGGAAGATGCGGACCGGGATCTTGAGCTTGGTGGCGCGGCGGGCGATGTCCTCGGGATATCCGGGGGCGTCGAAGCTGAGTAGGACGGCGGGTTTCTGCGCGAGGATGTTGTCGTTGCACTCGTTGAGGACCTTGCGCTGGAGAGCGCGGTATTCGTCGCCCTCGAGCTTCGGAGTGCCGGGCTCGCGCTCGGGCCATTCGGGCTTGATGATGACCTGGTCGACGTCGTTGTTGCGCGCCCAGCTTTGGACGATGGTGAGAAGCTCGGACTCCTGACCGCGGTGGATCAGGGTCATGTCCGGGTGTTCGCGCTTGGCGGCGTCGAGAGCATTGTAGATCGCGTTGAAGTCGTTGAATTTCTTGTCTCCGGAGAACGCGACGAAGGCGCCGGGGGCTTGTTCGGGTTGGATGATGGAGTCCCGGAGGGTGTGTCTCGTTCTGGTCGGATCGACGGGTTTGCCGGGGATGGTGGGCGAGAGGGTGGGCGGGGCGGTGTTCGCGGGGCGCCACTCCTTGAGGGTGAGTTGGGCATAGGTCGAGATCATGTAGTCGCGCAGGCTCTCGAAGGCGTCGATACGGTCGCGCAGGCGTTGTTCGACGGGTGTGACCTGTGCGGGGTCGTAGTCAGGCTGGGACGTGAGTTCGGTGAGTTCGCCCTGCAGGCGGTCCGCGTGTCTGTAGAAGGAATTGGCGACGGACCACAGGACGGATTCCCGTTCGTCGTGAAGCTGGGTGCCGTCTGCGAGTACGTCCTGGTCGATGATGGTGGCGAGCGTGCGCAGGGCGGTCATTGCGCGTTCGGCATTCCATGCGGAGGGGACGACGGGCTCGGGCTGGGTGGCATGTGGTGCGGCGACCGTGGTGGCCGGCTCGGCCGAGGGGGCGGCGTGCGGAGCGGTGGCGCCCGGCAGGGGCTTCTGTAGGAAGCCGGCGATCGCGAGGTCGGCGCCGGCGGGGAGGTCGGGCCGCTCTTCGAGTTCTTCGGCCCGTCGTCGCATGATCGGATAGTTGTGGTGTTCGGAGGGATGGATGCCGGCCTTCGTGGCCTCGGCATGGAGGGCGGCCCAATCGGAACGCCATTTGTTGAAAAGTTCGGTGGGATCGGGGGCGCCTGGCGATGACAGGAGGCGGTCGGAGACGTTGTAGCGCGTGGCCTGTTCGGCGAGGGTGCTGGGGCGTTGCTGCTGGGTTCTGATGTAGGCGGTGGCTTTGCGGACCTGGGCCGGGGTGACGATGCGTGCGGTGTTTTCGTCGTCCTCGGCCGCGAAGTTCGAGTGCGTGGGAGCCCAGGCTTCCTTGTAGATGTCGGTGTAGATGGTCTTGGACGCGCTGAAGATGTGCTCGAAGGCCTTGGCGCGGTCCGATGCCGTGCGGTAGGCATCGAGCGCGGCGTCGAGCTGGTCGACTGTGTCGTCGTTGCCGTCAACGGCGCCGCCGGCGCGGGTGAGATCCTTCCGGTGGGAGTTGGCTAATTTCGTGAGCCGGGTGTGCTGGCGGTGGAAGGAGTGGACGAGGCCGTAGGCCAGATGCTTCTGATCGTCGGCGAGCATGGTGCCCGGCGGGCATATCTCGGCGATCGCGGTGAACAGGACGGGCAGGTGGGCGAGGGTTTCGGGGGCGTCCCATACGGGCCGGGAATCGGTCTCGCCGGGTTGCGGGGCGGCGCCGTGGAGTTCGGCGCTTTGGGCGATTATGTCTGTCGAGCTTCGAGGCGGCGGGGGGCCGTCGAGAACGGCGCGCTGGTAGGCTTCGACTTCGGCGTAGTCGTTCTCGGCAAATTCTTCGATGGGATCCGGCTCGCCGTCGGTGTGGTCCTGTGCATCGCTCATTCGGGTTGCTCCTGAGAGGGTGTGGACGTGGCCTTTTGGGGGTTCAGGCGGGCCGTGGGCGTTTCATCGGACGTGTAGCTGCTCCTCGGGAGGGATAAGCGTCGGGTCGGCCGGCGGTTCTGGGTGGACGGGCGATGTGGCCGGGGCGGCCGGCGGGGGCGGTGGCGGCACGTCGGCGGCCGCGGTGGCGGCGTTGGCTTCGGGAATGGCGTCGGGTGTCGGCGCGACGGGGGATGCCGGCGAGGCGGGGTCTTCCGTGTCGGGAGGCTGCTCCCATTGCGTGCCGGTGTGGTGTTCGTAGGCTTCCTTTGCGGCGTCCGTCATTTGCACGAAAGCGTCCATCTTCTGCTGAAGGATGGTGGCGTGGGCCTGTAGCGGTTCCGGGTCCTCGTCGGGCGAGAGGTTCTGGATGCGGTTCCGGCAGTCGGCGAGTTGGTTGTGCAGGCGATCGACCTGCGAATGGAACGTGGCGACGAGGGGATTGAGGACGTGCGGCAGAAACTCGGCGTCGCCCGGCGCGATCTGGTTGGCGGCGGTATCGAACATGCCGCGGATGGCGGCGAGGGCGGTGTCGGGGTTCCAGAGCTTGCTGGGTTCGGTGGCGGCGTCGTCGGGGGTCATTTGGTTTCTCCGTGTTCAGAACATGGACGGGGACGGCGAGGGCTCTTGGCGTTCCGGAATGCGCTTGGGCCTGAGTTCGTCGGCGGGCGGAGGCTCAGGTGTGATGTCGTGCTTGGGGGCTTCGGGGGTCTGGGTGCCTGCGGCGAGGCCGTGGGGCATGGAGCGTGCGATCGCGACGTCCTGCTCCTGGGCGGAATCGAGAAGGGCGAGGTTGGACTTGATCGAGGACCGGAGATCGGGGCGGGCCTTGAGATGGGCGCCGTAGGCTTCGGTGTTCTCGAAGATGTCAGAGGCAACCTGCTGTAGATCGTCGAGGCGGTCGCACCACTTTTCCCATTCGGGGACGTCGGTGATGAGGAGCTGCTGGTCGGCGGCCGACTGCCGGATCGGCTGGCGGGCCTCGATATGGGCCTTGAGCTTGGCGTCGATGTCGATGACCTGGGCTTTGCGTTCGACGTCGAGGTTGTAGGTCGAACGGAGTTCGTGGGCCGCGGTGCGCAGCGGCTCCGCATACAATTCATTCGCGTGAGAGGTCTGGAGGAGGGCATCGAGCCTTTCGATGGCGGCGGCGGTATCGGGGTGGTCGACCCACAACTGGTCGGTTTCTTCGCAGTGCCTGGTGATGGCCTGGATGCGCGATGAGATGTCGACGTATAGATCCGGGCCCGGGGTTGGCGTGTCCTCGGAAAAGAGGGCGTGGTCGAGATTGCCGCACGCGGCCTCGAGGCGGGCGAGGAGGGGCGGCGGGTCTGACTTGATGGCGGTCCAGTCGGTGTAATCCGTCGCGTGCTCGACCTGGTTGATGAGCTGCTGCGCGCGGTTTCCCCATGCCTGAAACTCGGCGGTCTCGATGTAGTGCAGGAGCCTGCCGTTGACCATCGGGTGCTCGATGGCGGGCTTGGCCTTGATGTGCTCCTCGATCTGTTCGGAGAGGGCCCGGGCGTGGTCAGCGTGTGTCTCTATGGTCGCGAAGCCGGCGGGGAGATGTGTGTAATCGTCCCCGGGGGCGGGCGATGCGGGGTCAACGGTGGGGGCCGGGTTGGTGGAGGGGGCGTCCAGCGTCTTCCTGTTGGTTTCGTGCTGGATCGCTTGTTCGTAGGAGGAACGGATTTCGAGTAGTTCGGCGCGGACTTTCTCGGCGTCGGGTTCGTTGATGTGCGACGTGTTCAGAAGGGCGTCGACGCGCTCGAGGAGGGCCGGCGAGCCCGGGTGTTCGGTCCACGGGTGGTCCGCTTCGAGTGACTCGGTGGTGATTGCGTCCTTGCGGGTCCAGACGTCGTCCAGGAAGTCGGCGGCGATGGTGTCGGTTTGTTCGAGGGCGATGGCTTCGGTGAGGTTGTCGCTCGCGGTTTCGAGCCGGTGGAGGAGCTGGTGCGCTTCGCCGTCGCTGAACGTGAAGTTCTGGTAATCGGTTGCGTGGCGCAAGCGGGCGAAAAGCGGCTCGGCGCCGGAGGCCCATTCCTGAAACTCCGGTGTTTCGGTGTAATGGATAACCTTTCCGTCGGAGATCGGGTGATGGTGCGGAGGCTGGAGCTTGAGATGGCGCTCTAAATGGGCGGCGAGGGCCTCTGTGGCGGCGGGATGCGTGTAACTGGTGGCGTAGCCCGGCGGGGGACCATTGGCCGGAACCTCGGGCGTCGGCGCGGGGACGGGCTCCGGCGGCGGGATCGGGTAGGCCGGAGCGGGCGTGGGGGCCGGCTCCGGATCGGGGGCCGGCGCAGCGGCGATCGGGGCGGGGGCCGCCGGCGGGGGGGTCGGAGCGGGTGTGTCCTGCGACGGGCCGGGTTCGAGGGTGGCGTCGGTGACGATGGTGGTGGGTATGCCCTGCTTTTGGGCTTCGACGGCGAGGTATTCGGGTTCTCCGGGGACCTGGAAGCTGATGATCTCGACGGGCTTGTGCTTGAGCATTTCCTCGTTGCGGCGGATCGGGGCGGCCCGGCGGCCGTGGCGGTTCCATTGGGGCCGGTAGACGACCTGGTCGACTCCGTTCTCGCTCGCCCACGCGCGGGTGGCGGCGGCGGCACCCGGGCCGTCGCCGTGCATGATGACGAGGTCGGGGTATTTCTCCCGGAGGCCGTCGAGGGTGCGCTTGAGGCTGGTGGCGTCGGCCCACTCCCGGCTGCCGGAGACGGCGACGAAGGTGCCGGTGACGTGGGTCGAGCGCGCGGCGGCGTGGTCGTGGCGGAAGGCAACCTTCTCGGCGGTCGCGGCGGCGGCCGTGAGGGCGCGGGTGCGGGTGTCCGCGTATTCGGGCGGTGGGATCCACTGGCTGCCGGTATGGCGTGCGTAGATCTTGGCTCCCTCGTGGGCCAGGTGGCCGAGTGCGTCGAGGGACTGGCGGAGGCGGTGCGGAACGTCGTGGCCGCGGCCTTCCATGTTGCGGATGTCGGCGACGACGCGATTGCGCTCGCGGTGTAGCCAGTGGGTGAGGGCGCCGAGAACGTGGTCGCGCTCTTCGGCAAGCTGGGTGCCATTGGCGAGTATCTGGCGGTCGACGACGTCGAAGAGATTGGCGAGAGCGTCTGCCCGGGATCGCGTAGCGGCGGTCGGTGGCGAGAGCGGGGGGGCGGGGCCGGCACGGTCGGGGCCCGGGGCGCGGACGTCGGGATGGGGGTGCTCTTTCAGGAAGGCGGAGAGGAGCTGGACGTCGCGCTTGGCGGTGGTCTCGGAGTTGGCGAGGCGTTCGGCCTGCAGGTAGAGGCCGGCGTAGGCTGGCATCTCGTTGACGGGAATTTCCTTGTTCTTCGCGATCTGGTTGAGAATTTGCCAGCGGGTGAGCCAAGAGGCGACGCGGGCGGGTCCCTTGGTGCGCGCGCGCTGTTCCTTGATGTAGGTGAGGTCGAGCGACTTCGGGTACTGGAAACTGTTTCGGGACAGGGGCTCGATCCATGATTCCCTGAAGGAGTGGGCGTAACACTCGGCGGCCATTTCGGATACCGCTTCGAGGGCATGAGCGCGCCACGCGATGTTGTTGTACCCGGTGGTGAGGTCCTCGATGTCGTCCGGGTCGGTATTTGCGGTCATGCGCCTGTTGCGCGCGGCGGTCGGGGAGAGCGCGGGCTTGGCCGTCGGGGAGCGAGGATCGGGGCGGACGGTGGTGTGGGACTTTCGTTGGCCGGCGCGGCTGTGGGCCTTCAGGCCGGCCGGGGAGTGGCGGTAATCGGCGTAGTCTGTCTGGTCGGCGGACATGCTTGCGGCGGTGTCCATGTCGGTAGAGTGGGAATCGTGGATGCCGCGGTCGATTCCGCGGGCCTGGTTCAGTAGGTCGCGCTCGCGCTCGGCCGAGGCCGAGAGGCGTTGGGCCTGGGACTTGAGGGCGTGGACGAAACCGTGGGCGAGGGCCTGGTGCTCGCCGGCGAGCGGGGTGCCGATCGCGCATAGCTCCGCGAGGGAGGCATAGGCGTGTCGGACGCCGGCGGTCGCGGCCTGAAGGTCCCAGGCATCCCGGGCGTCGACGCGATAGAGGTAGTCCTGGTTGCGTTGGGAGTCAGGATCGGGGGTCGGGCCGTGGGGCGGCGCGAGACTGCTGAAGGTCTCGGGGTCGGGCTGGAAGATGCCGGGGTCGGCGTTCCGGAAACGGGTGGTCATGGGCTCGGGTTCGGGGTCGGGGTCGAACGCGGGGCCGTCGAGGTGGAGACGCGCCGGAGCGGCGAGCTGGCCGATCCGCGCGGTCGCCGTCCAGTGTTCGGGGGAGACTTCGGGGGCGTTTGCGACGATCTGCTGCCGGAGTTCCATCCACAGGCGGCCGAGGGTGTTGGTGCCGTAGTAGCGGTCTCCGTCCTGACGCGCGCCCCAGAACGGATCCCGGTTGGAGACTTCGACGATCGGCCGGTCTCCGGAGTTGAGGAGGGAGGCGCCGATCAGTTCGGGGTTGGCGGCGTACTTGTGACGCAGGACCCAGCGCATCACGTCGACGCGGCGGTCATTCCAGTCGGAGTCGATGGGGAGATCGGGCGAGCGGCCGATCTGGGCGGCCTCGCGAGCCGTGGGGGCCGCGGCGATCCGCGCCTGGATATCGGGGCGGGCTGTGAATTTCGCGGCCTGATAGAGATGCTCGGACGTGGGGAAGGTCCAGGGGCCGGCATGGATCGGGTTCGCGAGCGGTGCGAAGTTTGAAAACTCGCCCCATTCGGCGCGCGTGAAACGGAAGGCCGCGGCCTCGTCCATGTTGTACGCGCGCTCGCCGGCGACGGCGGCGGCGGGGGCGGCGACGGCAGCGCGCGGGGTGTCGGGCGCGACGGTGTATTCCTGGGCGATGGTGACAAGGCGTTCGGCGGCCTGTCGGGGAGTGAGGGTTCCGAGGTTGAGGACGTCGATTTCGTGTTCCCTGGCGATGCGGATACCCATTCCGGTGCCGCCCTCGACGCCTCCGCCGGGCGTCCATGCGACGACGGCGTTGACCGGGGTGCGGAGATCGGCGCCGAGGAGAATGGTGCAGTTGCGGCCGTGCATCTGCCGGGCCGTGGGGCTGCACTTGTGCCACGCTGGATGGAGGCGTGACGCCATTTGGATGGCGCGCTCCATGGTGCCGGGGTCGGGCACGACGCAATCGGGGCCGCGGTGCCTGTTGTAGTCCGCGAACGGGAGATAGATCGTCCGGCGATCGACGGGTGCTCCCTGCGCGAAGGCGGTGTCGGCGCCGAGGGCGCCGCCGCTGTTCAGGTGCCAGCCGTGGCCGGAAAGCCACTTGGCCATGCGCGTCATGTCGTCCAACGTGTCCGGAGGTGTCTTGCGAGAGCCGATGCCGGCATAGGTAAGAGGCATGGTGCGGTCTCCCTATTGGGCCATGGGGGATTGTACGGCC
Source organism: Alphaproteobacteria bacterium (assembly GCA_965243325.1). Lineage (GTDB taxonomy): Bacteria > Pseudomonadota > Alphaproteobacteria > UBA7887 > UBA7887 > JANQOH01. The sequence goes on from CBDEUQ010000003.1 coordinate 408,434, forward strand.
GCGACGGGATATTGGCTATTGGGAGGGACGTTTTCGGGGCTGTGAGAAGTTTTTTTCGCGACCTAAAAAGTGTAACCCGGGCCTGAGGGCTTTTTGGGAGGCGTGACGGAGGGCCGGGGGGCCTGAGTGGGAGCTGTCGGCTTCGGTTGACGGTCCGAGGGGGTTGGGCTGCGCGGTGCCGGGGCGGACGGCACGAGAGGAAAGACTTCGGCGTCGGTCTTGAGCTGTGTGGAAAGGTGGGTCCGGTGATGGTGGAGGGCGGACTTGAGCTCGGGGTTATGCGTGAAGTGGTGGCCGTAGGTCGCGGTGTCCTTGAGTAGGGAGTCGACGTGGACCATGAGGCTGTGCGCGCGGGTGAGCCAGGCGGGGTAGTCGGGGTGTTCGGACGGGAGGATGGTGGCGGAGCGGGCGGCGGACTGGATGCGCTGGCGGTCCTTCGAATGGGCCGCGATGTCGCGGGCGACGGTTTTGAGGTGAGCGCGGTTGGCGAGTTGGGTCCGGTGGCGGTCGACGAGGTCTGCGGTGGACTGCTTGATGGAGTCGGCCGCGTCGGCGCGCTGGCCGAGGAGCTTGGCGCGATAGATGAGGGCGGGGGTCTCGCGATGGTCGAGCCAGCTTTGGCGGGCGGCGGCGGAGCTCTCGCCGATATGGCGCCAGCGGGCTTTCAGGTCTTCGAGGAGGCCGTCGGGCGGCGGCGTGTTGCTGTAGCGATCGACGGTGGCCTGCAGACTGTCGGCGTGGCGGCGTATGGCGTCGAGAGGGGGCGGCAGGGCTTCGGCGGGAGGACCGAAGGCGTCGGGGGCGGTCGAGCGTGCGGAGGCGATGAGCGCATTGGTTGCGTGGGCCCAGACGCGGAAGGGTTCGGTTTCGGAGTAATGGTGAAGCCGGCGGTTGACGATGGGGTGGTGCGGGGCAGGCTGGTTGGCGATCGCCTGGGCGAGATCGCGGGCAATGGTGATGTGGGCGTTGCGGGCGGCGAAGGTTGCGAGGCTGGCGGTGAGATCGCGGAGGATGGCGCGGGTTGACTGGTGATCGAGCGCGGTTGCGAGGGTCGCGAGGCGCTGGCGATCGAGCACGTTGCGAAGCTGGGCGCGTTGTGGCGCTGGGAGGTCCTCGAGGGCGAGGAGTTCGCGCGCGGCGCGTCGGAGGGCGTCGGGGTCTGGATGGTGCGGGTCGATCCGGAGCGGAGCGCCGGCGGCGGGCGACGTCGTGGTGTGATCCTGGCGGAAGCGGGAGAACGTGGCCTGGGCGTGGGCAACCCGGGCGGCGGTGGCGTGCTGAGCGAGGAGGGAGGCCAGGCGGGTTTCGGCGTCTCCGGCGATCCCGGGATTTTCGGCGATCCACGATGCGGCGCCGGCGGTGTCCGCGAGCGGTGCCGCGCGTAGGGCGGTGGTGGCGTGGTACCAGTGCGCGTAGTCGGGATGAGCTTGTATCGGCTCGCCGGTCCGGGCGACGTGGGCGCGTATCGCGTCGAACGCGGCGGCGTGGGTGTCCATGGCGGCCATGCGGTTGGCGATGCGGTCCGGGGCGGCGTCGTAATCGGCGCTGTCGCGGAGAAGGGCGTCGATCTCCTGGCGCGCGGCGTGGGAAAGATCGGGTCGATCCCGGAGCTCGGCGGCGATGGTCTTGTGCGCGTCGAATGAATCCGAGCCGTATGGGCTGCGGTTCGCGGCCAGGGAGCGTTCGCGGTGAGCGGCGAAGTCGGCGCGGAATCGGTCGAAGAGTTCGGCGGTGGTCGGCGCCGGCGGGGTGGGCGTGGGAGGGGCTTCTGGTGTCGGCGCGGGGGCGGTGGCCGCCGCGGGGGTCTGGGCGGGGGCATGGGGCGTGTCCGGAGCCGGGCGGCCGTAGAGTTCGCCGGCGGCATCCATGGACGCGACATACTTCTCCCGGGCGGGATCTTCGGCCGGCGGCGATGCGTGGTCGGGTACGGCAGGCGGGGGCGTTGGGTCGCGCGGCGCGGACGGCAGGGGTCCGTGGGCCGGCTCCGCCGGCGGGCCGCCCTGCGCGTCGAGCGAGGCGGCGTACTCCGCCCATCCGGGGTCTTCCGGCATTTCATCGTCGGCGCCCGGCGCGGAGATTGGGGCGGATCGCTCATTGGCTTCGGCGTAGTCGGCGAGGTCCTGCTCTGACCAGTCGGCGCCGGACCAGTCATCCCGCCCGTCGCCGGGCTCGGGGGGCGCGGGTTGCGCCTGCGCGGCGCGATCGAAGGACATGGTGGCGTCGAGTGCGTCGCCGGCGTCGGGGGCGACGTCGCCCGCCGCCGAAATCGACGTGACGGAGGCGCCAAGGGCGGGGCCTTCGGGGACGAGCGCCTCGAGGTCGCGCTCGATGTCCTGGACGACGCGGTCGGGCAGCGGCTGGCGGGGATCGATACGGCGGGGGGTCGATGTCCGCCGGCGCGCCGACGCCGGCGCCCTGCCGGCCATGGTTTTGGAGATGGCCCGGCCGCGGCGCCAGTCGTGGGCGCGCTTGAGGCGGTGGCGGAAGTCCTGCAGGTCGTCGGCGGTCAGCCCGCCTCGCCGCCTGAGTAGCCTCGCGAACTTGTGCGGCCGCGTCCGGAAGCGTTCGGCGGCGGTGACCAGAACGGCGTGCCGCTGGATCGTTTCGCGGAAGGCGGGCTCGTCGGCGACGTTCTCGCCGGCGGCCGCCCGGGCGCGCAGCTCGGCGTAGCTCTGCAGCACCTGGCGCCGCCCGGAAGCGATGGCCGCGACCTCGTTGCCGTAACGGAGCTCGAGCGCGCGTTCGCGGTCCTCGCGGACGTGGCGGTCGATTTCGGGGGCGGGCCCGGGCGTCGGGTCGGGGTCGGGACCGTCGGGGCGCGGCGCGCGGCGCTGGCGGAGACGGTAGTCGTGCGCCGCCTGCTTGGGCGAGGAGCGGTGCCACGATTTCGCGAGGTGCTCGACAATCTCGTCGTCGGTGACGATCTGGTCGGCGTTGTCCTGGTCGTACCGGCGGTTTGCGACTTCGTGGGCGGCACTGTTGCGGTCGACGTAGATGTTGAGGCTTTCGCGGTGCCGGGTTGCGGCCGGGTACATGGTCTCGCGCGCGGACCGGGAGTCGGCGAGCAGGAAGGCGGCGTCGACGGTGAGGCCCTGGGCGGAGGTGATGGTCAGCGCGTAGCCGTGATCGAGCCGGACGTTGCCGTAGTAGTCGCGGATCTCGTCGTGGTGGAAGGAGACGGCGCGGCCGTCCTCGGTGCGGCCGTCGATGCGGATGCTCGGTTCGTCGCCTTCGCTTTCGGGAACGGCGGTGAGCCGGTCGACGATGACGACGGAGCCGTTGAAGAGCTGCTTCTGCCAGTGCGTGGCGCCGATGCGCAGCCGGTCGCCCTCGGCGATCTCGAGCTCGGTGCGGTGCCGGCCGTCCTCGCGGTCGCTGACCTGTATGACGTGGCTGTTGCGGGGTTCGTCGCCGAGGGCGCGGCGCCGCAGGGCGAGCGAGATTCTGCGGCGATCGTGGTTGGTGCGGGCGAGGACGGCGACCGTCTTGCCGGGGTTGTCCTCGGTGTAGCGCGCGACGTCGTCGGCGATTTGCTCGAAGGCGGCGTCGCCGTTGCGGCACAGGTGAAAGCGGCCGCGGTCCCTGTAGGCGGCGATCGCCTTATGGGCGTCGCCGTCGCGGAACGCTTCGGACGCCGCGATCTGCCACGGCTTGAACGGAAGGTCGCGGGACTGCGGCGAGGCCTCGAACTCGGCGAGGATCGCGGCGCGGTCGGCGGCGGAGATCGTTTCGGCTTCGGCGCGCGCTTCCTCCGGGGAGACGCCGTGCCGGTGACGGAGCACGTCCTCGATATCGGCCTTCTGCCGGCGCATGATCGCGATGCGCGAGCTCCCGACGACGTCGCGGACCAGGCGCAGTCCCGGGCCGGCCTCGACGGGCTGCTGCTGCTGCGTGTCGCCGCAGAAGGTGATCTTGGCGCCAGTCTTTTCAGAAAACTGCATGAGGTGGTGGATCTCGCGGGTCGAGAGCATGCCGGCCTCGTCCGCGATGATCACCGTGTCCCTGTCGACGTCGAGCTGGTCGCGGGCGGCCATGCTGAGGAGCTTCGCGACCGAGAACATGGGCGCGTCGACGTCGGTGCCGAGCGCCATGGCGGTCCGCCAGGGCACGGCGGTGGCGATGATATTCTTGCCGGCGTCGCGCCAGAGGTCGGCGAGCGGCCGCAGCGTCGTCGTCTTGCCGCTTCCGGCCGCGCCCTCGATTACGGCGATGCGGCCATCGGAGGTTGCGGCGGTGCGTATGGCGTCGATCTGTTCCTGGCTGACGGGGTATCCCTCGGCCTTGAGCGCGGCGATCTTGGCGTGTACGGCGGTGCCGTCGATGCCGTAACCGGTTGAAGCGTGCATGCTCCTGGCGAGGTCGGTGACGGTCTCTTCCAGAAGAAGGGTGTGCTTGGTGGTGGATACCTCGGTGTGGCGCAGGCCGGCGGCGGAATCGAAGGTGGGTCGAGGCTCGAGATGGACGAAGGCAGGGTCGCGCAGGAGGCGTGCGACCGCCGTATCGATGGCTGCGGTCTTGAGCTTGCCCCCGCATCGTCTGGCGACTTCGGCAATAATCTCGGGGAGCCGAACAACGGCTTCGGCGCGCATGAGGTCGTCGGGGATGGTGCGGAGGGCCTCTGTGAGTTCGCGGATGTCTTCGGGCGATGTTTCGATGTTGTGGCCGACGAGCTCCTGGATGAACGCACCAAGGTCCGGGAGGGTCGGAAGGCTTTCGCGGCGCCAGCGCTCGCGGCGGGCCTGGTCGTCGCCGAGGTTGTCCTTGTGCTTGCGCGTGTTGAGGTTCGCGGCCTGGCCGTGAGCGGGATTGGCGGCGATGTTGAGGCCTTGAGACTTGGCCCATTCAACAATTTTTCCGCGGCGTTTGGACCAGGTCTTGATGAGATCCTCGGGCATGCCGGCAATGCGGATGAATTCATTGTTCTCGCCGTACTGTTCCATGCGGATACCGAGGGTTTGCTGGAGGTCGGAGGCCACAGCAGCGCGGTACCAGGCACCCATCGGTTTGACCCACATGAAGGCCGGCCACTGGTAGTGGGTGCGGTATTTTCCGTCGTCGGGTGTGTGCGCAACGTTGAAGCACACGATATGGGTGTGTAGCTGCGGGTCCTGCTCGCGGCTCTCGCCGTGCTGGAACATGGTTGCGATGAGGTCGGCGGGGGCGGCCTCCAGCTTTCCGTCGCGGCCGACGCGTCGCGTGTATGCGCATTCACCGATGATGAAGCGTTCGAAGGCCTCGCGTGCGGCGTCGTTGTGGATGCGCTCGATCTCGGCGCGCAGCTCGGGCGGCGCGATGGCCCAGAGAGCGGATATGGATTTGTCGGCGGAGAAGGTGAAGTCGATGGCGGCGGAGCGGGCAGCGCTGCCGGCGTTGCGCGAGAGTTTGGACCCGTCCTCGGGTGAGAAGCCCCAGAAGAGCTTGTGAAAGTCGGCGGTCGTGACTCGCTCGCGGTCCGGCAATCCGAACATGCCGCTGGGGTTGAGCCAGACGCCGTCGGGCTCCTTGCCGACAGCATAATAGTCGGCTTTGGGCCTCATGGAGGCCTGGTTGTCGAGGTAGTAGCGCTCGGCGGCGTCGGTAGAGGATACAGGGGAAAGGGTGGCGACCATTTCAGCGGCCGATGGGTTTCGGTGCGTGAGTGGCGCGCGAGGGTTGGCTCGCATGGCGGCGAGTGGGGTGGCCGGTGGATCGCGATTCGAGCAGGGCGAGCGCTGCAAGCGTTTGGGGGGTAAGGGGTCTGGAGCGGACCCTGAAGTACCGGGTGTGGCTGAGGCCAGCGGCCGCGTTGATGGTTGATCTTGGCGGGAGTTCGATGAGAGTGGGATCACGGAGCACGTGCGGGAGCGATGCGTCGATCGCTGGGATGGGGATCGTGCCGGCGCATCGGTTGGCGACGGTGGCAGCGATCGCGGGTAGTGGCTGGACGGGGTGGAGGGGAGAGAGGTCGAGGGCAAAATTGCGCAGTGCGTTGAGAAAGGCGTGTCGTTGCGGAGACGATTTGCGGTTGTGGTCTCGAACCAGGGCGGCGATGAGTGCGCTGATATCGATGCCGAGTTCGGACGCTTCGTGGCGCCAGCGGCGGTGGTCGTCTTCGGGGTCTCCGAAGCTGTGCTGCGGGTTGTCTTTGAGGTTCGTGGAACGGGTGTTGGCGGTGGCTCGCTGGTGAAAACGGGGAAATCGATGGGGGGAAACGCCCGCCTTTGTGGCAGACTCGCGGATGGCTCTTGTGCGCTTCGACCACAGGCGTACGAGGGCTTCGGGCATGCCGGCGATGCGGGTGAACTGCCTGTTCTTGCCGTACTGTTCCATGCGGATGCCGAGCCGCTCGCGGAGGTGCCACGCCAGTGCAGCTCGGTACCATGCGCCCAATGTCTTGAGCCATCTGTAGGCCGGGTACTGGTGGTGACCGCGGTATTTGCGGTCGTCGTGCGCGCGGGCGACGTTGAAGCACACGATGACGGTGTGGAGGTGGGGATCGCGTTCGCGGCTTTGGCGTCTCTGGAACATGGCGGCGATGATGTCGGCGGGAACGACCTCGAGCTGGCCGTGACGGTGGCGTCGTCGCGTATACGCGGTTTCTCCGAGTATCCATCTTTCGAAAGCTTGCAGGGCCGCGTCGTTGTGTGCGCGTTCTATGCGCGCGCGGAGCTCGGGGTGCGCGACGGCCCATAGCGAAGAAACCGACTTGTCGGCTTCGAAGCGGATATCGAGGCCGGCGGAGCGGGTCGCGCGGCCGGCGTTGCGCGAAAGCTTCGAGCGGTCGGTGGGGGAGAAGCCGCGGTAGAGGCAGAGGAAGTCCGCGGTTGTGACCCAGTCTCTGTCTGCGAGCCCGAACATGCGGGTGGGGTTGACCCACAATCCGATGGGGTTCTTGCCGAGAATGCGGAGGGGTTCGTCCGGCGGATACCAGGTCTGGTTGTGGAGGTAGTAGGTTGCGTCGAGGTCCGTGGAGGCAATGGATGTAACGTTTGCGACCATGCTACCCGCCCTCGACACGATCTGTGTGGTCGGGTGGTGGTGCACGAAAGGTGCGCGGTCTGTTGCTTATGGTGGAATGGGCTCCTGGTGGCGTGGTGAGGTTGCGACACGCTTTCAGCGGCGGAGCCAAGGTGCGGTGCGGACTGACATTTCGGGCGTTAAAGGGCGGCATTGTCCGGCGAATGTGCGGGTCTTTGTCATCGGTGACGGTGGATTATAGGGCGGGATCGTGTATGGCGGCAACCTCAATTCAATTGAGGTGACGTAAGAATTTATGTGTCAGGTGGGAAGGGGGTACTCCCTGTGGTGACGACAACCACAAACAGGAGCACCCCGCATGTCCCAGCAAGCTGCGACGATCATGAGCCTACCCCAGGCCTTTGAGGTGGTGAAGGAGATGCAGGCAGGCGGACTGGACTGGGGCGAGGGCTACCGCCCGCTCGGCCGCCAGGCGCTGGCCGAGATCATCGAGGGCCGGATGGCCGAGGCGGTGGATCGCTGGCTCGACAACCTCGACGCCGGCGCGATGCGCGACCGGCGCAACGGGACCTACCGCCGCTGCCTGCTGAGCGAGCTCGGCGACATCGAGCTCAACGTGCCGCGCACCCGGCACTTCTGCCCGACCGGGGTTGTGAAGAGCTACGCAAGGCGCGCGCCGGAGATCGACCGTGCCATCCTGGCCGGCTTCGTGCTGGGGCTTTCGACGCGCAAGGTGGGCGAGGTCCTGCTGGCCCTGCTCGGGCGCCCGGTCTCGGCCGCGACGGTGAGCCGGGTCTCCAAGACGCTCGACATGGCGGTCGAGGCCTTCCACCGCAGGCCGCTGAAGAACGCCTACAAGGCGCTGATGCTCGACGGCGTGGTGCTGGCCCGCAAGACCGGCGCCGGCGCGCTCAGGAGGCCGGTCCTGGTGGCGCTCGGCATCCGCCCCGACGGCAAGAAGGAGATCATCGACTTCCATCTCGCCGTCAGCGAAGGCGCCCGCGAGTGGGAAGTGTTCCTCAACCGGCTGTACCACCGCGGGCTCACCGGCGAAGGCCTTGAGATGATCTGCGTCGATGGCGGCAAGGGCCTGCTGGCTGCCTTGCCGTTCGTCTATCCCGGCATCCCGGTTCAGAGGTGCTGGGCGCACAAGATGCGCAACATCCTCAACAAGGTCCGCAAGGCCGACCAGGAGGCCGTCAAGGCCGATGTCCACGCCGTCATGAATGCAAAGAGCCGCCGCAAGGCCCAGAGCGCCGCCCGACGCTTCGCCGACCGCTGGCAAAGCACCTACCCCAAGGCCGTCGCCTGCCTGCGCAGCGATCTCGACGAGCTGCTCACCTGCTTCCGCTACCGGACCCTCGATGAGCGAAAGCGGGTCAGGACCACCAACGCCATCGAACGAAGGTTCCGGGAGGTCCGCAGACGAACCCGGCCCATGGGAACCTTCCAGGACCGGACCTCAATGGACCGCGTCCTCTACGCGGTATTCATCCACGAAAACAAGTCTCAGGGAATCAGCACCCCCGTCTCCCTGACACATAACTCTTGACGTTACCTCAATTGAATAGGTGTGAGGCGCTTTCAACTTTAGTTATACGGTGGGCTACGGGTTGTCACCGCTCGGTGGTTCCCGATCCGCTATGTAGGCGCGGTGGCTGAGAGTGGGGCCCAGTCCCCTGAAATTGCGGTCGTGGGCGGGGGTTGATAGAAATTCCTGTGGGCTGGTAACGCCCGGCTGGTGAGTGCTGCGGTTCGCAGTTGCGGCAATGTGAGTGGAGGACGAAAGAATGGCAGGTAAGCTCTATGTGCTCGGGGATGTCGATCTGGAAGCGATAGATCGTGAACTTGGTTCGTTGCGTCCGGCAAGGGTGGGGGTCGAGACGCTACTTGAAGGGTTGCGAGGTAGGATGGCGCGGCAGCTCGCCCGGGGCGTGTCGTTGGAACAGGTGCGGGGAGTGCTGAAGAAGCATGGGGTGGCGGTGAGCGAGCGGCGGCTCCGCGAGTTCATCGACGCCGGCGGGGCGGGGGCCGCGGATGCCGATGGTGGTGGCACGGGCGAGGGCGGACCGGGGGCGGAGGAAGAGGCGGGTGCGGGAGGTTCGGCCGCGGCCGGTGATGCCGGCGAGGCGGCGAGTGCGGTGCACGGACCGGAATAAAAAAAAGGCCGTCCCCGCGCCGGTGACGGCGGAGGACGGCCTTGGTGGTGGGGCGGGGTCGGTGGGATCAGGCGGGGTTGTGGTGAAAGAGGATGGTGCCGGGGCCGCGTAGGGAGAAGACGAAGGTCGCGTGGTCGGGGTAGTGGCGAACGCGGCGGCGGGCTTGCGTGAGTGCGTGGTCGAGGTTGGTGGCGTAGAGCGGCGCGACGTCGTTGAACCATTCGCTGTTGACGGTGCGGACGGTGAAGCGTTGGCCGGGTTGCTCGTCGACGGGGGTCGGGAGGGGCATGGCTGCGTCCTTGTGGTGATGCGGGTTGCGTCAGCCCCACAGGGGGTGTGTGTGGATCCAGCGTTCTGTTTCGGCGCGGAGCTTGCTGCGGTCGGTGACGCGCTTCCAGCCGCGGTAATCGTCCGCGAGGTGGACGAGGTAGTCGTGGGTCCCCGGGGTGAGGACGCTCTCGGCCTTGTAGATTGAACCGACGGCCTTGTTGTCGAGGTAGATGTAGACCTCGTCGTCGACGGCGGCGCCGAAGGTGATGTCGAGTGCGTGGCGGCCCATGGTGTCCTCCCTTGGGGTTCACGATCGACAGGCCGTACTTCGACTCATGGCGCGGACATCGCGGGCGGCACGGTGCTGGCTTGAAAAAAGAAGAGCCCGATCCGTGGGAGAGGAGAGGCGGATCGGGGCTTGGCGCAGCTACGCGTGGTCGCGGAGAAAGTCGCGGTCGCCGGTGGCGTCTATGTAGTCGAGTATCTTCTGCGCTTCTGGCTCGGTGGCGAAGTATTCGCTGTCGCGAGAGCCGGGCTCGGTGTAACCGTCGCCGTGCCACAATGTGCCGATGTAGTAGCCGGCGGCGGAGCGGAGGACCTGGAGGTGGGAGTAGCGGCCGGGTTCGGGATCGACGGGCATCGTGTCGACGATCTTGGAGCGGGCCATTGGTGCCTCGGTTGGTGTGGTTGACGGGGTGCATTGTGGCTTGGGCGTGATCGAGGTGGCAAACGAAAGATAGGCCCGATCCGCGCGAGAGGAGACGCGGATCGGGCCTGGGTTGGGGAGGCAGGCGGGGGCCCCTCAGTACGGGATGTCGTCGTTGAAATCCTCGGCGGAGACCGGCGGGGCGGCCGCGGGCGTCGTCGTCGGTGCGGCGCCGGCGTTCGGCGACTTGTCGAGGAAGTTCACCCGGCCGCCGGGGACGATGATGATCTCGGTGGTGTACCGGTCCTTGCCGTCGCGGTCCTGCCACTTCCGGGTCTGGAGCTTGCCCTGGACGTAGGCGAGGCGGCCCTTGAGGCAATGCGTCTTCAGAACCTCGACGAGGCCGGGCTGGAACGTGGTGACGCGGTGCCACTCGACCTTGTCGACCCACTGGCCGGTCTTCTTGTCGCGGTAGCCCTCGTCCGTGGCGACGGAGAAGTTGGCGACGGAGCCGCCGTTGGGGAGGTTGCGGATCTCGGCGTTGTTGCCGACGCGACCGATGATCTGTGCCTGGTTGAGACCGTACATGGTGGTTCTCCGTGTTCAGGGTTTCGACGATGTCTGGCGGGGCGTGTCCCCGTCCGTGTCATTTATTCGGCGCCCTCCTTCCCCTCTCTTCGGCGCCTGCGGCCGGCAGGACGTGGCCTTGGGGAACGTGGCGGAGGCGGCGGGTCGGGTCTTGGGGTCAAGCGACGCGGGCTTCGAGATGGTCGACGACGCTCTGCGTGAGTGCGAGGAGGTCGCTGTAGGAATGCGTCGGGTTGTGGTTCCATTGGTCGAGCGCGATGAAGCGGCGGGGGTGCTGCGGCTGGAACGGGTCAAAGGCCGGCACGCGCATCGAGCCGAGGCGAGCGTAGAGCGAGGCCATGCGTTCGGCGGTCGGGACGGCGCAGGCGAAGTTGAGCCGGAGGACCCGGGTGGTGTGGATGTAGACGGCGGCGGGAAGGGAGACGCGGTGGGGGTTGTCGGGGGTGAGGGCGCCGAGTCTGGCGGGCCATTTCGTACCGTTGTTGTCGATGGCGGAGAGGGACCCGTCGGGATCGAGGTGGAGCGGGTCGCCGTCGTCGTCGTAGCCGAACCGCCATTCGTCGTGGCGATGCCAGCGGGTGAAGTCATCGGCGAAGGTGGCGTGGACGAGACGTGCGATCTCGAGCTGGTGGGAGAGTGTCAGCGTGTCCATGGGATCCTCCGGTAGGGTGTGACGGCGGTGGGCGGCGGGCTGCGGGGAGCCGGCGGGCCGCCGTGGTGAGGTGGGCCGGGGCCCGGCATGTCGCCCGCGGGAAGCTGTCCTTCAACTCGGGTTGGCAAACGCAAGAGAGGCCCGATCCGCGGGGAGGAGGCGCGGATCGGGCCGGGGTGTTGGGGGACGAATCAGAACGGGATGGTTTCGTCCATCTCGCTCGTGGCCCTGTCGTGGGCGGGCGCCGGCGCGGCGGGGGTCGGGGAGGCGCTGGCGTTCGGGGAGCGATCGAGGAAGTTCACGCGGCCGCCGGGGACGATGATGATCTCGGTGGTGTAGCGGTCGTTGCCGTCGCGGTCCTGCCACTTGCGGGTCTGCAGCTTGCCCTGCACATAGGCGAGGCGGCCCTTGAGGCAATGCGTCTTGAGAACGTCGACCAGCCCGGGCTGGAACGTGGTGACGCGGTGCCACTCGACCCTGTCGACCCACTGACCGGTCTTCTTGTCGCGGTAGCCCTCGTCCGTGGCGACGGAGAAGTTGGCGACGGAGCCGCCGTTGGGGAGGTTGCGGATCTCGGCGTTGTTGCCGACGCGACCGATGATCTGTGCCTGGTTGAGACCGTACATGGTGGTTCTCCGTGTTCAGGGTTTCGACGATGTCTGGCGGGGCGTGTCCCCGTCCGTGTCATTCATCGGGCGCCTTCCTTCTCCTCTCTGGGGTGCCTGCGGGGTGCAGGGCGCGGCCTGGAAGAACGGGGCGAGCGCCGGCGGGCGAGGGTGTGTCGTCAGGTACGGAAGTCGGCGAGCTGGGCGGCGGCCCATGCCGCGGCGCGCTCGAGAACGTGTCCGTGGCACGGCTTGGGCGCGCACCAGCAAGCCAGCGTCTTGCCGTGGAGGGCGGCGAGATCGGTGAGAGTGAGCTCGCCGGCGCGGATGCGGCGCCAGAGGTTCGCGCGATAGAGGGCGATCACGTCGGCGCGGGTTCCGTCGCGGCCGATGACGTACGGGTTTCCCCAGCGGGTGCGGCGGTCGATGCGCACCGCGGCGGCGGCGCCGGCGTCCGGGATGTGCTTCAGATTGACGACGGCCATGATGTCCTCCGGTGCTGTTCGCCGGCGATCGGCCGCCCTTCGACTCTGCGCGCCGCGGGCGGCGCGATGGCGGGGTGGAGGCGATGAAAGGAAGGCCCGGTCCGCGCGGACGACGGCGCGGACCGGGCGGGCGGATGAGGTGGGGGTTCAGGCGTCGTAGCGCATGCGGGCCCAGATGTCGGCGTACTGGTTGTAGTAGTCGAACCAGTCCGCGATGGCGGGCTTGACGGCGTCGGCGGCGTTGGGGATTGCGACGATGCCGTGGCCGTCGATGCGGACGAAGTAGCGGCGTTCCTGGAGGTGGAGGCCGATGTCGTGGTTCTCGGCGCTGACGGTGCCGATCTCCTCGCCGTTTGCGACGATGCGCGCGACGTTGGGCCGGGTGGTGCGGAACTGGATGCGGACGCGGCCGGCGGCGGCGGCGCGCGAGATGGTCTTCAGATCGGTGACGGCCATGGCGTCCTCCCCTGGGGTTTGCCCCCGGCCCGCCGCCCTTTCCCTCCCGACATCGGCGCGCGGCGCGACGCGGTTGAAGAAGGCGCGGCGCGGCTGCAGGCGGGGAGGTGCGGAGCGGTCGGCGGCGAGTTCCCGGCACGGCGACGGGGACCCGCGCGGGTGCGCGGGCGCTGCGGCGGGAGACGGCCCGGGCATGATGACGGCGTGTCGTCCGGTGCCGGATTCGCGGGCGGCGGAGCAAGCGGACAAAATGGCCGTTTGGCGTTTGTTCGGGGAGCGCCGGCGGCGCCAGGAAGAAAGGCCCGATCCGCGCGTTGGGGATGACGCGGACCGGGCATGACTTAGTCGTCGGGGCGGGGGGCGGGTCCCCCGGGAATGAGCGGTGTGGAGATTTTCATGGCGGAACCTCCGTGTGTTGTGCGTGGGATCGGTGATGGTGGTGGTGGCGGTGGTGATGGTGGTTTGTGTTTGACCCTGTCGGTCACGCGGAAGCCGCCTCCCTCTAACTCGGGGAGGTGGTGTGCCGCGCGGTCTAGGGGTGCGAGTGGCGGGAAGGTGGGGAGGAGAGGGTTGGGCCAGGAGGAAAGGCCCGATCCGCTGGGAGGAGATGCGGATCGGGCCGGTAGGCGTAGGGCCGGGGTCGCTGAGAGGATCGGGTCTTGCTGCCGAGGCCGGGGGATGGCCGTGGGCGCCCGATGCGGTCTGTGGCGAGCCCGGCGCGGTGTCCGAAGCGGGGCGGACGTCTACGCCGGTGGGTAGGTGGACTACGACGCGGCGGGGGCGGCGTTGGGGGAGCGGTCGAGGAAGTTCACGCGGCCGCCGGGAACGATCAGGATCTCGGTGGTGTAGCGATCGTTGCCGTCGCGGTGCTGCCACTTGCGGGTCTGGAGCTTGCCCTGCACATAGGCGAGGCGGCCCTTGACGCAATGGGTCTTCAGAACCTCGACCAGCCCGGGCTGGAACGTGGTGACGCGGTGCCACTCGACCTTGTCGACCCACTGGCCGGTCTTCTTGTCGCGGTAGCCCTCGTCCGTGGCGACCGAGAAGTTGGCGACGGAGCCGCCGTTGGGGAGGTTGCGGATCTCGGCGTTGTTGCCGACGCGGCCGATGATCTGGACCTGGTTGAGACCGTGCATGGGAGGTACTCCTGGGTTCGGGTTTTCGACGTTGGTTCGGAGGGCGTTCGACCCTTCCGTGTCATCCGACCAGCGCCTTCCTTCCCCTCTCGTCGCCGGCGCGCGACACGGCGGTGCCCGTTGGGACCGGGCGCCGCGGCGTGCGCGCGTGAATGCGCAGTGCGTCGCGCCGGCGGGCAGGGAGGCGGTGTGGGGTGGCGGGCTAGTCGCCGATGGTGGTGTCGGTATCGGTATCCGCGAGGGGCAGCGGGATGTCGGCGACGGAGACGATGCCGGAGATGAGGCCTTCCTGGCGGGCCATTCGCTGCTCGAGGCGGCCCATGCGGTCTTCGACCGCCGTGACGCGCTGGCCGACGGCGGCGATCTCGGTGCGGAGCTCGGTCCGGATTTCGCGGATGTCCGACCTGAGCCAGCCGATTAGCGTGACGGTCACGGCTATCTGCGTGAGCGTCATGGTGAAGACGGCGATGATGGTGGGCCAGTCGATCGGGCGCTTGTCGGTAGCGGCGTCAGCGGCTTGGGATGCCATGGTGGTATTCTCCGTGAGTGGGGGACGGTGGTCAACGCGGCGGCGGGCGGCGGGCCGGTGTCTGTCGGCGCACCGCCTTCGCGCCCAGGCGCGTCTACCAATTCTCAACGGGTTGTTGGGTGAGGGTGTTTTCGATCATCTGCCGCAGGTCCGGATGCGCTTCGACCTGCTGTCGGAGCCAATCGTCGACGTCGTATTCGGAGTCCATGTGGGGCGGCGTGCCCCACAGCTCTTCGTAGCGCAGGTACCGCTTCTGGAAGCCGTAGGAGCAATCTTCGAAGACCGCGATGAGCAGCGTGCGGCGATTGGGATATTCGCCGCTAGAGACGTGGAGGCGGACGTGATCGGGGTTTTCGCCGTGGCGAGAGTGGAGGATCTTCATCGGTTTCTCCTCCGAAATGATGCAGCGAAGGCGTGGCGGAGCCGGCTATAGGTCGAGCTCGTAGTTCGGGCCGGGGCGGTTCGCCATGCTCGCGGGCGTCGCCGGCAGTGCTGCGATCGGTTCAGGGTTTCGACGATGGTTCGGAGGGTGTTCGACCCTTCCGTTTCACCCGAGCCCGGCCTTCCTTCCCCTCTTGACGTCGGCGTGCGGCACGGCCCGGCGGGTGAGTGTCCGGCGCCGATGCGCGGGCGTGGACGCGGCGTGCATCGCGGCTGGAGGGGGAGAGGTGGCGCGGGGTCGCCGGCTGGTCGTCGGCTACTCGCCGGCGGAGGCGTCGGGATCCGGGGGAGGCAGCGGGGCGTCGGCGGGGGAGGGGATGCGGGAGTTGAGGACTTCCTGGCGCGTCATGCGGTCCTCGAGGGGCCTGATGCGGCCCCCGAGCGCAGTGACGCGCTGGCCGACGGCAACGATCTCGGCGCGAAGGTCGGCGCGGGTGTCGGCGATGTCTGCGCGCAGCTCGGCACGGACGTTGGAGATCTCGGCGCGCAGCTCGGCGCGGGTGTCGGCGATCGCGGTGTGGAGCTCGGCGCGGGTGAGGGCGATGTCGGACCGAAGCGAGATGAACATCGCGACGGTGATGGCGAGTTGCGTGAGCATCAGGGTGAAGAGCGCGACGCCGAGGCCCGGCGTGAGCCTGGTCCAGTCGAAGGTGCGCTTGTCGGTAGCGGCGTCGGCGGTTTCGGATGCCATGGCGGTATTCTCCGTGAGTTGGGGACGGGGGTCAACGCGGCCGCGGGCGGGGTGACGTAAGAATTTATGTGTCAGGTGGGAAGGGGGTACTCCCTGTGGTGACGACAACCACAAACAGGAGCACCCCGCATGTCCCAGCAAGCTGCGACGATCATGAGCCTACCCCAGGCCTTTGAGGTGGTGAAGGAGATGCAGGCAGGCGGACTGGACTGGGGCGAGGGCTACCGCCCGCTCGGCCGCCAGGCGCTGGCCGAGATCATCGAGGGCCGGATGGCCGAGGCGGTGGATCGCTGGCTCGACAACCTCGACGCCGGCGCGATGCGCGACCGGCGCAACGGGACCTACCGCCGCTGCCTGCTGAGCGAGCTCGGCGACATCGAGCTCAACGTGCCGCGCACCCGGCACTTCTGCCCGACCGGGGTTGTGAAGAGCTACGCAAGGCGCGCGCCGGAGATCGACCGTGCCATCCTGGCCGGCTTCGTGCTGGGGCTTTCGACGCGCAAGGTGGGCGAGGTCCTGCTGGCCCTGCTCGGGCGCCCGGTCTCGGCCGCGACGGTGAGCCGGGTCTCCAAGACGCTCGACATGGCGGTCGAGGCCTTCCACCGCAGGCCGCTGAAGAACGCCTACAAGGCGCTGATGCTCGACGGCGTGGTGCTGGCCCGCAAGACCGGCGCCGGCGCGCTCAGGAGGCCGGTCCTGGTGGCGCTCGGCATCCGCCCCGACGGCAAGAAGGAGATCATCGACTTCCATCTCGCCGTCAGCGAAGGCGCCCGCGAGTGGGAAGTGTTCCTCAACCGGCTGTACCACCGCGGGCTCACCGGCGAAGGCCTTGAGATGATCTGCGTCGATGGCGGCAAGGGCCTGCTGGCTGCCTTGCCGTTCGTCTATCCCGGCATCCCGGTTCAGAGGTGCTGGGCGCACAAGATGCGCAACATCCTCAACAAGGTCCGCAAGGCCGACCAGGAGGCCGTCAAGGCCGATGTCCACGCCGTCATGAATGCAAAGAGCCGCCGCAAGGCCCAGAGCGCCGCCCGACGCTTCGCCGACCGCTGGCAAAGCACCTACCCCAAGGCCGTCGCCTGCCTGCGCAGCGATCTCGACGAGCTGCTCACCTGCTTCCGCTACCGGACCCTCGATGAGCGAAAGCGGGTCAGGACCACCAACGCCATCGAACGAAGGTTCCGGGAGGTCCGCAGACGAACCCGGCCCATGGGAACCTTCCAGGACCGGACCTCAATGGACCGCGTCCTCTACGCGGTATTCATCCACGAAAACAAGTCTCAGGGAATCAGCACCCCCGTCTCCCTGACACATAACTCTTGACGTTACCGCGGGCGGGGTGACGGCGTCCGTCGGCGCACCGGTGCCGCGGCCGGGTGCGGGAGGGACGGGAGCAAGTGGACATTGCGGCCGTTTGGCGGTTGTTCGGGCAGCGGGTGTTGCTTCCCGGGGCCGGCGGTCAGGACGGAAAGGTGAGGTTCGGCGGCTCGAGCACGGTGATCGTGCAAGTGGCGCTTGCAAGGCGCGCTTCGATGATCGGTCGCACGGCCTGCCAGTCGAGGCCGCCGAGCCCGCAGCCGAGGGGTGGGATCGCGAGGGACGCAATGCCGTGCCGTGGGATGGCGGCGGCGAGGTTCTGCAGCCCGGCGTCGATGTCGCCGATCGCGCTGGGGTTGCGCCAGTGGCGCTTCGTCGGGAAATGCACGATCCACCTCGGGCGTCCGGAGCGCGTGGCGTAGACGAACATCCGGCCGGGGAGGACTTGGCCTCGCGCGCAGGCGTCGCGATAGGCGATGAACGCGTCGGGAAACCGGTGCTTGAACTGGCGCGCGAGTCCGCGGCCCATGACGCCGACGCAGTTGACGGGGTTGACGATGGCATCGGCGGGCTGGGCGAAGATGTCGCCCGTGGTGAAGTGGATCATGGTCGTGCTCCCGGCTGGTTGGGTCGGGTGAGGGAGCCGGCCTTCGGCTCAATCACGAGCGGGGCGGCGGCGACGCGAGGGTGCGGAAGGTTGCGGAGATGCGCGTGAGCGGCTCGGCGCGGGTGTCCACGGGGTCGATGCCGTGCATCCATGCCGTGCGGGCCGGGCCGCGGAGGACGAGGACGGAACGGCGCGGGAGTATCGCGAGCTGGTCGCCCGGGATGCCTTCGCGGCGGTAGGGTCGGGTGGCGCGTGGGCGGAAGCGCATTGTCCAGGTGGCACCGAGCGAGAGGGACGCGACAATCGGGCCGAAGTCGGCGTGGTCGGCGTGCATCCCGATGCCCTGTCCCGGTCGGTATTCGTTGACGATGCACTGGACGGGGAGACGGTTGTCGAAGTGGGGGCGGAGGCGGGCCGCGATTGCGACGGTCCACATGGGAAACGGGGTGGCGGGTTCCGGGGGCGTGGTGCCGCGGTAGTCGTAGCGGTAGCCGTAATGCTGGACGCGGCGTGAGAGGTCCGTAAGCCAGGGAGCCTCCGAGATGCGCTGGAGGATGCGCGTCTCTTCGTCCTCCGTGATGAAGTCGTAAATGAGGCGGGCACCGGCGTCGAAAATGGACATGGCGGGCTCCTGTGCGGGCGGTCGCGCGGCGTCGGGAGACTCCGCGCGGTGATCGCCTCGCGCCGTCCTCTACCTCTTTTCTCGGCGCAGAGATCGCGCCCCGGCCGCCTCTACCGGCGGCCGAGGGTGAGGACCGGGGCGCGGTCGGTCGGAGGGCGGCGGTGCGGTGGGGAGCAAGTGGACATTGTGACCGTTTGCGGTTTGTTCGGAGGGCTGGAATACGCGGTGCCGGTGTTGGGGACGGTCGCTAGATGTGGTTGTCCTCCGTGTCGATGCACCAGCCGAATGAGAGCCAGCGATCGGGCGTGAGGTGGGGCGTGGGGTCTCGGTGGTACGTCAGGAGGCGGACGGCGCGCGGGTGGGTGCTGCGGTGCTCGAGTTGGAGCGAGTCGGTTTGGCCGTAGGGGAAGCACTGGTCGTAGCGCAGCATGTCGTACGGGAAGTGGCCGGCTCCGCGGACTGTGAAGATCGTGGAACGCATGGTGGTCTCCGGTCGAGTGGAAGGGATACGCGGCGATGTGCCGTGGCGCGGATGGGGAGCGGTGATTGGTGGCGGTGCGGCGGCCGCCGGCGTGTTCGTGGGTGTAATCGGGGTGGGCGGGTGGGTGTTCAAGGAGCTGGTGGTGTGCCTGTCGAATGGGCCATGTATCGAAAGCTTGGATGCTGACAATTGTAAGCGGATTGCGTTGATGCGATCCTGAGGCTGTGTCTCGGTGAAGGTGGGGTAACGAATGAGACAATCGATCCGCTTGGGCGTCGTGTTGGCCGCCCTGATTGCCGTCGCGCCAGCGGCCGCAGTCGATATGGAAGAATGCCTGCCGGTGTTCGAGGCCGATCAGATGCTCGACGAGGCGGTCGCGCCGGCGCTGGCGGCCTACAGGGAGGCGGATGTGGCGGCGGATGCGGCCTACCGCGACACGCGGGCGGCGGTGGATTGGGCCCGCCACGAGGCGCGGGCGGCGGCGCGGGCGTCCCGCGACGAGGTGGTCGCGGTGGCACGAGCGGTTCGGGACGAGGCGGATGCGGCGGCGGATGCGGCCCGCCGCGAGGGGTGGGCGGCGGCGCAGGCGGCCTACAGCCCGGGCTCGGCAGCGGGGCTGGCGGCCTACCTCGAGGCGGGGGAGGCGGCGGATGCGGCCTACCACGAGGCGCGGGCGGCGGCGCTGGCGGCCTTCAGGGAGGCGCGGGCGCCGGCGCTGGCGGCCTACAGGGAGGCGGATGCGGCGGCGGATGCGGCCTACGACGAGGCGGTTGCGCCGGCGGATGCGGCCCGTCGCGAGGCGCTGGCGGCGGCGGATGCGGCCTATGACGAGGTGTATGCGGCGGCGGAACTAGAAAGGGAGCGCACGTTGTGGGACGCCTATCCCGGCCCGACAAGCGAGAACGAGGCTGTCGCCCTTCGTCTAGTCAACAAGTGGTTGCAGGACTGCCGCGGGCTCCTCGAATAGGAGCGCCGCGCCACGTGCGGCCCGGGGAGCTGCGCGATCGACGGCGGCCGCGAGCCACGACGGCCGTCGATCGCGGAGAAGCGAATCGAAATGGTTCGGGGTATAGCCTGTGCCCTCGCAGGGGTCGCATTGGATGAGGCCGGGGGTCGTGAACGCGGGGATCCAGAGTGTGATGCGGTCCTCGGTGTACGCTGTGCAGGGAGCATCAGGCGTCTTGGTCCTGCAGAAGGTGCTGGACGCGTTCGGTGAGGCCGTCGGCGCCTAATTGAACGAGGTCGTCGTTCCAGTCATTGCCGGAGGGGCAGATGACGATGGCGAGGATGCCTTTGTCTCGGCAGGTGGCTTGGAGGGCGTCGGCGGCGGCTTTGCCGGCGGGGTCGTTGTCGCGGGCGATGATGATGCGGCGGGTGCCGGCGGGCGGCGAGAACGCGGGGAGGTTGCTGGCGGAAAGTGCGGCGGCGGAGCCGGCTTTGGGGAACGCGGTGGCGATCGAGAGGAGGGTTTCGATTCCCTCGGCGACGACGAGGGTGGGGTTGGCGGGGGTGACGTTGCGCAGCCTGACGGCGTGACGCTGCATTGGGCCGAGTGTCTTGCGGGGGTCGGGAACGCGGGCTTTGCGTGGGCGTTGGGGATCGAGATAGGTGCGATGGACGGCGCGGATCCGGCCGTCGGGTTCCGTCACAGCGGCGACGAGCGCGGGGAATCGGTTGGTCTGGTCGCCTTGCCGGTAGGTAAGGGTCGGGTGAAAGCGGAGCGACGGGAAGCGGCAATGTCGGATTGCGCGGGCCTGGAGGTAGGTCTCGGCGTGGGTGTGCGCGATGGGGCGGCTGTGGTTCCAGATCCTCCGTGCGGCGGCGGTGGGGTCGTAGTGGGCCGGCGCTGGGGTTGAGGACGGTTTCGGGGTTGGTTCCGGGAGTGCGAGGAACGCGCGGGCTTCGGTGATCGCTTCGGAGACGGTGGTGGCGCGGGTGTGGTGCTGGATGAAGTCGAGGAGATCGCCGTGTTCGCCGGTGGAGTAGTCGTTCCATTTGCCGGCGCGGCCGGGGCCTGAGAGGCGGACGACGAACGATCTGCCGGGGGCGCCGTGGATGTCGCCGGCGACCCAGTAGTTGCCCTGCTTGCGGCCGGAGGGGAGGTAGTGTCGGCAGACGTTCTCGGCTTGGTTGGCGAGGGCGTCGGCTATGTCGCGGGCGTTCATCGAGATGCTCCGTGGGGATGATAGGGGTGCGGGGGGTGTTTTGCGAGAGCGGTCTGTGTGCGCAGGGCGCTATTCGAGGTCCTCGATGGAGAAAACGAAGGCGTCGTCGTGTTCAAGGGGATCGCGGGGGTGTTTGACGGCGGGGTTGCCGGGGAAGCGGCGGCGGAGCGCGCGGCCGGCTTCCTCGGCGTTGAAAGCGTATCCGACGGGGTAATGGGGGGATGGGGGTGATCGGCGCTGTTCGAGGGCCTTGGCGTGAAGCTTATGGCTTCGCGGGTTGAGGAAGACGGGCTTGCGGAATCGTTCCATGGCGGGGCTCGCGGGTGGTTGCGGGTTGCGGGGGAGAGGGGTGCGCCGTTGGCGGGGAGGGTCGGGGTTCAGATTTCCTTCTCGTCGGCGGCCTGGTAGGCGTCGGGTGCGATCGGGTGGGGCTCGAGCCCCATCTCGACGCGGACGGCGTTGGCGGCCTCCATGCAATTCTGGCAGATGGGTTCGCGGGGGTATGAGGGGTCGGTAATGAGTTTGCCGTCGGGGCTGCGCTTGGCGCGGATGGAAGGGACGGTGTGGGGGTTGCCGGCTGCGAGGTTGTTGCAGGCGATGCAGCGGAAGGTGAGGAGTGCGTACATGGCGCCTCGGATGGTCGGGTGAAGGGGAGGGGTGTGGGATGAGGCGGTTTGGTGAATCAGGTGAGGAGGGCCTTGGCGGCGGCTCGTAGGGGCGCGGTGATTTCGTCGGTTGTGGGCGGCGGTGGGTCGAGCCAGACGATCTCGCAAAGGTCGGTGTCGGGGGATGCGGAATAAACGATGCCGGATAGGTTGTCCGCCGGCTCTTCGTCGTTGGTGGGGTTGTCGTCGTTCTCGAGGGCGACGGCGCGGGCGATGAAGCGGGGCGGAGCGGTGTGGACGACGTACTCGCGGCGGTGGTTGGCGGTAACGGGGAGGCCTTCGCCGCATATCCATTCGTCGCGTGGCCAGTCGGGGGTCGGGGTTATGGCCCGGAGGGCCTGGACGATGCGGACCGGGATGCGGGACTTGCCGGACGCCCACCGGCGGATCGTCCGCGGCGAGACGCCGAGGCGGGCGGCCAGGGGGAGGCGCCAGGGGTTGTTTTTGCCGTAGATGGCGACGGCGAGTGCGCGAAACTCCGGGGCGGTCATGGTGAGGATCATTCGCAATAGTCCCATTTGATGTGGTTGCCGGCGGCGAGTTTCCGGGTGCCGTCGTCCATGTGGATCCACTTGCCGACGAGCGTGCCGGTGAAGTGGACGCGGCCGCGGTAGCGGGGCGTGGACCGGGAGCCGCCGAAACGGACGTAGGAGCCGGCGACGCGGGCGGTTTTGATGTTGGGCGGGGTCTTGGACGATCGCCAGGCGGTTTGGAGTGCGGCGATGTTGAAGTCGCTCTCGCGGATTTGCTCGGCGAGCTCGGCGGGGTCGTAGAAATCGACCTTGTTGTAGCTGGTGCCGCCGCTGTGGTGCCACTCGGCCGGGGTCCAATGGCCTTCCTTGGCGAGCCAGCGGGCGAAGGCGACGGGGATCTCGATATCGTGGTGGTCGAGGTCGGCGCGGGTGATGCGGCTGATGGGCTTCTTGCCGGCGCCGTAGGCTGCAAGGGCGTTGAAGGACATTCCGGAAGCGTGATCGTAACCGGCCATTTCGGGCTCCTTGGGCGGCGCGGTGGGCTATTGCGGGGCGGTTGTCCGGCGGCGGGCTTCCTTGTGCATCGCGAGGGAGACGTCGGCCATCTGCTTGTAGGTCATGGGGCCGTCGACGGTGGTGGCCTTGGGGTAGGGTTCGGAGGAGCTGACGAGCCGGATGAGGCGTGTCCACGAGTTCCGGGCGGGACCGCGGACGATGTAGACGTGGAGGTCGGGCTCGCTGGCGGCGGGGAAATTAGGTCGCGCGGTATCCGGTGTTCGCGAGGGCGTGCTCGAGGCCGGCGCTTGGGCTGGGGAGGGCGGCGTGCGGAGCGATCTTGACGATGTAGTGGCGCGGGGGGTCCGTCATGGCGGGCTCTGGATTTGGAGGCGAGGCTAGAGCAGGGCGAGGCGAGCGTTGGCGTCCGCGAGGCGTTGTTCGAGGTCCTCGATCTCGGCGGTGATGGTCTCGCGGCGCGAGACGTCGGGGTCGAGGATGCGGGCCGAGGCGAAGGATCGGGATTTTTCCGCGTGTTCGATGATGGCTTCTGCGGTGCTGGTGGGGATGTCCCTGATCTCGAAGACGGTGTTCGGGTGGGCGGCGGTGGTCCAGTTTTTCCGGGAGCCGGATGACATGAAGCGGCCGCTGGTGACGACGACATTTCGCGGGGAGTGGGTGGCGGTGTCGCGGCCGAAAGCGGCGGCGACGGTGATGCCGCAGAGGGTGAGCGGTGCCTGGTCCTCGTACCAGGGGTTGTCGCCGATGGTGATTTCGACGGTGACGTCGGGTTCGCCGGGTACGGGAGGGCGCCAGCCGTAATGGCGGGTCAGCGCCTCGTGGACTAGGGCCTCGTCGCGGGGGTCGAAGATCCAGTGCGGTTTGATCCATCTGCCGGAGAGTTTGCGCGCCGTGTCGATGAAGTCTGTGTTGTATGGGCTTTCGACGAGGAGCTGATTGTTCGCGATGTGGATTGTAATCATCGGCGGTTGTCCGTGTTGGTTCGAAAGGAAGGCCGGGATGGCGTTGCGTAGCGGTGAGGGGATGGGTAGAAGGGGGAGCGCGCCGCCGTAATGTATGCGGTACCGTGTCGTGTGGTGCGGTTCTCGCGTAACCCCTGGTATGCTTTGAGCGGCCGCCGGGGACCGGCTGATGGCAATGCGGCGGCGCGCACCATCCTTTTGGGATAGAGGTTCGTGTCGGGCGATGTGCCTGATGGAACGGGGCGCGGGTGAGGGTGGCGGGTTGCGCGGGGGATCAGTCGCGGACCGGGGCTTGGGTATCGCGCCCTTCCTCCCACTCGCGAACGGCGCGGGGAGAGATGTCGTGGCGGTGCCACGTCCCGGTCGAGGGGTCGATGATCCCGAAGCTGTGGCCGTCGAGGGTGACGGGGATGGGGTAGAGGTCGGTCCAGTTTGTGCCGACGCCGGCCTTGAGTTCGGAGACGGGGAGGAGAACGTTGCCGTCGATGCTGTGGATGATTGCGTTCACGGCGGTTTTCTTTCTGCGGATGCTTGGCGGTGTGGCGCTTGGCGTGGGAGCCGGGGTGGAGTGACTACTCGCAGACGACGCCGTCGCCGTCGCCGTCGCGCATGAATCGGTAGGCGGGATGGCTC
This sequence comes from Alphaproteobacteria bacterium, assembly GCA_965243325.1. Classification (GTDB taxonomy): domain Bacteria; phylum Pseudomonadota; class Alphaproteobacteria; order UBA7887; family UBA7887; genus JANQOH01. The sequence continues at coordinate 432,490 of CBDEUQ010000003.1, forward strand.
CGGGGTACCGGCGCAATGCCGTGACGGCGTGCCTCTGCGCAGGTGATGCGGCCATTCTCGTTGTCGTCGTAGAGGGCGAGGGCGTCGCCGGTGGCGGGGGCGGTACGAACGCGGGGTCGCGGCTGGGCCCGGGAGGCGTCGTGGACGATCATGCGGTCGGAGGTGCAGCCGGCGAGGACGCGATCCAGGGCAGCCGCTTCGCGGGGATCGACGGAGAGACGGTACTTGCGTTTGACGGCGACGACGCGCGCCGCGAACCAGCATTGATTGAAGCGCGGGAGCCATTGGCCGGCGTCGTAGCCGCACTTGCCGCCCGGGTCGCAGCGGTTCACCTCGGGTGAAGCAAGGGTGAGATTGAGAAGGTCGGTGGCGAAGCGCGCCCGGGTGCGGGCGCCGGCGGCGCAGAGCCCGCTGTCGTGGGCTTCCGAGGCGGCGACGATATGCTCGATGTCGGTTTCGCGGGTGCTGCGGAACGTGGTGCCGGTGTAGGGGCCGTAGATGCGCCCGCCCTGGCTGGCGACGATTTGGGCCTCGACGGACTGCGGATACGGGTAGTCCGCGCGGTCGTAGGGGGAGCACCGGTCCTCGTCGGCGACGGTGAGCCCGTTCGATGTGTCGGGGTGGGCTGTTTGGGGCATGACGAGAAAGGCTGCCGCGGCGAGGAGAGGGGTGATGCCGACGGAAATGGTGGTGGCTTGGCGGGTGGCGGCGCGCATGGACGGAAACCTCCTTTCGGTCGTGGGTTGGATCAGTTGAGCGATTGCGCCGGGCGCTCGAGGGTGAGCGACGCGGCGGCGATGCGCTGCCAAGCCTCGCGGTCGTGTCCGAGCGCGCGGTTCAGCCGGTCGCAGAGGTCGTTTGCCTGGTCGAGATCGGGGGCTCCGATCTCGGTTCCGACGTAGCCGGGGCTGGCGTCGAAGACGATGAGGATCTGCTGCGCTTCGTCCTCGGGGGCGTAGGACGGGCAGAATGCGTAGACGAGGGTTTCGGGAAGGTCGGAGATGTGGGTTCCTGTCACGGGCGACTCCCGGGTGGGCGCGCAAGTGCGCGATGATGAGAGGGCGAAAACGCTGAGAGGATTGTCCGCCAGGGGTTTCGGGGGGTCAAGACGCGGAAGGACAATTCGCGGTCAGGCGGCTTCGGGCAGGGCGGCGATCGGGGAGATTGCAAGGACGCGCTTGAGGACCTGGGGGTTGGGTACGAAGACGCGGGTGCGCCATGAGATGATTTCGGTGGCGCAGCCGGCGCGCTTGAGGGGCGGGAGCTGGTCGTCGTGCGCGCCTTCGATCTCGACGCGGTAGGCGCTCATGATGCGCCGGCGGGTGAGGCGCCAGCCGTTGGCGAGGGGGAACGGCGAGGCGCGGCGCATGAGGGCCTCGAAGATGTCGGCGGGGTGCATTTGCGATCCGGTGTCGAGGCCGAAGCCGGCGCGGACGGCCATGACCTGTTCGGCGTCGAGGACGCGGCCGATCATGGGGACGCCGGCGTTGGTGGTGAGGCGGCGGACCCGCATATTCTCGGAGGGCAGCCGGTTCCAGATGGGGAGAAGGAGGCCGGCGGCGAGCCAGAAACGGGATTCGCGGTGGGTGGGGAGGCTGGCGATCTCGGCGTCCCAATGCGCCCGCCATGTCGCCTGGCTGGCGGGGCGCCAGTTGGATGCCTTGAGCTTGGCAAGAGGCATGTAGTCGTGGGTGTGGGGGCGGAGGAGGCGCACGCGTTCCTGCACGCTGCCGTCGTCGAACATGATGGAGTTGGACGGAAGGATCACGGCGGCGTTCTTCGATTGGGCGTTGATGACGAGGGTGGGGAGGTGTTGCGGGTTCGGCTTGTTCGCGCTGATCCGGAGGGCGTCGTCGGCCTTCGTCGGGATCAGGCGATCGAGGCGGGTGATGGCGACGAGGTCGGTAGTCGCGCCGGTGCGGGGCTGGGTGTAGAGGGTTTCGCGGCCGGTTTCGATGAGGGAGTGAGCGCGAATGGTCTCGACGCCGACTTCGTATCGGCCGGATTCGATGGCCTGCTGGATCTTGGTGTCGATGCGTTGCTCGAGGGCGGTGAAGAGCGCGTTTTGCTCGGCGATCGGCAGCGCGAGGAGGCGGTTGAGGAATTGCGACATTGGCGGAAGGTCTTCCTTGAGGCCTCCTTCGTAGGTGAGCGTGAGCCCGGTCGCGTCCTGAAAATCGTTGAGGGACCAGCCGGGAATGTCGCCGTGCCAGAGGGCGCCGTAGAACTGGCGGAGCGCCGCCTTGGCGTAGAGGCTTTCGAGGTTGTCGCTGGCGCGGAAGAGCGCCTGGTTCTTGCCCATGCTGGTCTGCGAGTCGCGCTGTCCGCGGGTGATGGCGCCTAGTGAATCGAGGCGGCGGGCGATGGTGGCGATGAATCTGCGCTCTCCCTTTACATTGGTTGTGACGGGTCGGAAGAGGGGCGCGGAGGCCTGGTGGGTGCGGTGGGTGCGGCCGAGGCCCTGGATGGCCTGGTAGGCTTGCCAGCCGGGTTCGAGGAGGTAATGGATGCGGCGCTGGGTGTTGGGGGACGAGAGATCGGCGTGGTAGCTGCGGCCGGTTCCGCCGGCCATGGAGAAGACGAGGATGCGTTTCCTTCCGTCCATGAATGCGGAGGCTTCGGAAAGGTTGGCGGAGCCGGGCCGGTTGCGTAGCGCGAGGCGGGGTCGGTTGGCGTCGTTGAGTCGGACGACGCGCCGCGACCTGCCGGTGATCTCGGCGACGGCGTCGTGCCCGAAGTGCTGGATGATCTGGTCGAGTGCGGCGGGAACGGGCGGCAGGGAGGCGAGCTTTTCGATGAGGGCGTCGCGGCGCGCGACGGCTTCCTTGCAGAGCACGGGCTTGCCGTGGCTGTCGAAGACGGGCCGGGAGAAGAGCTGGTCGTTGTCGGTGGTGAAGGTCTCCTGTAGCTGGACGGGGAATGCGTGAAGGAGAAATTCGAGGACGGTTTCGCGGGGGGTGAGGTCGATGTTGAGGTCATCCCATTCGGACGGCGGAATCTCGGCGATGCGCCGTTCCATGAGGGCCTCGCCGGTGGAGACGAGCTGGATGACGGCGGAGCGGTCGGAGACGAGGTCCTGCTCGATGGAGCGGATGAGGGTCGGGCATTTCATGGACGTGAGAAGGTGTCCGAAGAAGCGTTGCTTGGCGCCCTCGAATGCGCTCATGGCGGCGGACTTGGCGCGGGGGTTGAGGGTGTCGCCGGCGTCCTCGATCTTGGTGGCCTTGAGGGCTTCGCGGAGGTTCTTGTGGATGACCTTGAAGGCGTTGGCGTAGGAGTCGTAGATGCGGCGCTGGGGATCGGTCAGCGGGTGCTCGAGGATCTGGATCTCGACGCCGTCGTAGGAGAGCGCGCGGGCCTGGTATAGGCCGAGCGCCTTGAGGTCCCGTGCAACAACCTCGAGGGCGGCGACGCCGCCGGCTTCCATGGCGGTGACGAAGTCTGTGCGATTGTCGAAGGGGGTGTCGTCGGTTGACCACAGGCCGAGCCTGCCGGCGTAGGCGAGGGCGGAGACGGTGGTGGCGCCAGTGGCCGAGACGTAGGCGATCCGGGCGTCGGGGAGGGCATATTGGAGGCGGAGGCCTGCGCGGCCCTGTTGCGAGGGTTTCGTTTCGCCGTGCTTGCCTTTCGATCCCGCGGCGTTGGCCATGGCGTGGGCCTCGTCGAAGATTATGACCCCTTGGTAAGTGTGGCGGTCGTCTTCGTCGAGGGAGCCGGCGAGCCAGGTGATGATCTGGTCGAGGCGGGAGATGCGGCCCTGCCGGGCGGCGCTGCGCAGGGTGGCGTACGTTGCGAAGAGGATGCCCTGCGGGTTGGGGATCTCGGTGCCTTGTCGGAATTTCGCGAGGGGGATGACGTCGGTTTCCCGTCCGCCGATTGCGGTCCAGTCTCGGCGCGCGTCCTCGACGAGCTTGTCGGATTGCGAGAGCCAGAGTGCGCGCTTACGGCCGCGGAGCCACTGGTCGAGGATGATCGCGGCGACCTGGCGGCCCTTGCCGGCGCCGGTGCCGTCGCCGAGCATCCATCCGCGGCGGAGCTTGACGGGGCCGGAGAGCGTTTCTCCGTTGTCGGTGACGAACGCGGTGTCGGGGATCTCCCCGTCCTCGGGCGGCCGCTTGATGGTCTCCCATCCGGAGCCGATGAGGTATTCCGCCGGCAGGTGGTTTGAGTGCGCTTCGCCGGCGAGGACGACGCTCTCGATCTGGGCGTCGGAGAGGAGGCCTTCGGTGAGGATGCGGGTAGGCAGTTTGGGGCGGTAGCTGGGGACGGGGTGCGGAACGGCGGCCATGGCGCCGGACTCGACGAGGGAGGTCGGGTGGGGCGCCGCTGCGGGAGTGGTGGTGATCTGCGGGTGCCAGGGTTCGTGTGGGCTGGTGGTCGAGGAAGTGGGCTTGGCGGTGGTGGCCGGCGCGGCGGTGCGGACTTGGATCGTGAGGGGTTCGATTGGTCCCCAGTCGCGGGTTTTGGGCACAGGCGGGAGATGCGCGTTGCGGGGCGTCTCGGGCCTGGGGAGGGGGTTGCCGAACATGTCGGGTGTGGGGCCGGCGGCGGGCTTCGTGGGGCTGGGGGGCGGGGCGGTACGTGCGCGGGGCGGGACCTGTTCGGCGATGGCCTGAAGGAGCGCGGCCGCGGTGGTGGCGCGGGGGTTGGGCTTGAGCTGAACCGGGGGTTTTTCCGCGTGGTCGATGACTGTGAGGCGGGTGTCGAAGCTGGTGCCGCGGCGGGTGTAGAGGCGGCCGTCGATAACCATGGTGAAGACGGCGTGGGCGGGGAGGGACTGGAACGTGGAGCGCCAGGCGGCGCTGTCCGGGGAGCAATTGGCTGAGGTGATGGCGGCAATGCGGCCTTCGGGGGCCAGCATGGTGAAGGCGGAGCGCATGTGGACGAGGTCGCGGCCGGATCGGGTGTGAATCATGCCGGGAGTGGCGGAGAACGGCGGGTTCATGATGACGGCGTCGGGGCGGAGTTCGGGCAGGAAGTCGGCGATGGACTCGGCGTTGTGGCGGGTGACGGTCGCGGTGGGAAAGAGGGCAGAAAGCAGGGCGGCGCGAACCGGCGCGATCTCGTTCAGATGGAGGCGGCCGTTCGGTCCGGTGCCAAGGGCGTAGCGGGCCATGGCGGCGAGCATTCCGGTGCCCGCGGACGGCTCGAGAACGGTGTCGCCCGGAGCGATGGCTGCGGCTCGGAGGAGGGCGTAGGCGAGGGGCAGGGGGGTCGAGAATTGCTGGAGCGCGAGCTGTTGTTGGGAGCGCCTGGTTTGGGGCGGTTCGAGCGCGGCAATCGCGGTGAGGTATGCGAGCATTTTGGCGGGGCCGTCGGGCCCGCTGCCGGCGCGATGGCGGAGGGAGGGGGCGAAGCGTTGGATGAACATGACGACGGCGGCCTCGGCGGCTTCGTAGGCGTCTTTCCAGACCCATGCGCCGTCGGCGTCGGTGGCGTGATAGGCGGCGGTCATCGCCCCGCGCAGCGTGTGGACGTCGAGGCGCTTGCCGGCGATGAGGTCGGGGAGGAGGGTTTGGGCGGCGGAGATGAGGGCGGCCGGGGTGTCCTCGCGCGCGGTGTTGCAGGGGTCGTGGGCGACCGCGGTGATGGCGTTTCGGGGGCGAGCGGGAGGGTTCGTCGCCGGCGAGGCGTCGAGCATGGAGATCTCCGGGGTGAGACGTGGGGAGCGGTCGGTGGGTCGCGGTTTCGGGGGAGGTGCGGGAAGCTAGAGGAGGCCCCTGGTATGGAAGCTGATCGAGTCCTCGGACGTGACGATGATGTGGTCGAGCAGGGTGATCCCGATGGTCTTGAGCGCGGTCTTGAGCTGGCGGGTCATGTCGATGTCGTTGTGAGAGGGTTCGGGGTTACGCGATGGATGATTGTGAATCGCGATAACGGAGGTGGCGTGGAGCTCGAGGGCACGGACGCATACTTCGCGGATGTAGACGGGGGTGTGGTTGACCGTGCCCTGCTGGTGTTTCTCGGCCGCGATGAGGGTGTGGCGGCCGTCGAGGAAGATGAGGAAGAAGGCTTCGGTCTCGCGGTGGCCGATGAGGGTGCGGCAGTAGTCGACGACGGCGTCGTAGGTCGGAAGGGTGGGGCCGATCTTGGTGGGGAGTCCGGCCTGGGCATGACGGATCGCGAGGGCTTCGGTGGTCTTGATCGCGGCGATTGCGTCGTCGGGAAGGGAAGCGAGTGCGCGGAGCCGGTCGGGCCTCGCGGCGAGGATGCGGGGAAGGGTGCCGAAGAGGTGAAGAAGACGGGCGGCGTCGGCGGCGGCGCTGGTGAGGTGGCGGGAGCGGCCGAGCAGGAGCTGGAGCAACTCGGCGTCGGTGAGGGGGTTGTTCTCGGGGTTGAGAAGCTGGGTCCGGAGACGTCGGTGCGACTGGAGGGATGTCGGGGGAAGCGCGGATTTGCGGGCCGGGGTGTGCTGGAAACGGTGCGCGGCGTCGTGGGCCGCGGGGTCGGGGGCTGTTGTGGGGGCGGTCATGTGGCGGCTCCGGTGTGGCGGGGCGGGGGGCTGGGGACGGGGGCGGATCGGGGTCAGCCGAAGCGTTGGCCGCGGTCGGTGAAGGTGTATTCGTTGGCGAGGAGGATCTCGTCGACGTGGTCGTCGGAGGTCTGGTACTCCCACTCGGTTTGCAACTGGCGGTAGAGCCAGCGCGCGAGGTCCCGGAACAGGGCGGTGAGGGTGACGTCGGCTGCGTCGGCGATGGGCTGGTTGGTGGGGCTGTCGCGTTGGACGTCGACGTGCATGGTGTACTCGTGGGAGTAGCGGCCGTTGCATGTGATCGAGGCGTGGAGCTGGTGGAAATTGCGGCGCTGGGCGTTCTTCAGGCCGTCGGCGATGCGGTGCAGTTCCTCGTCCTTGGGGGCGTGCTTGCGGATGCGTTTGGAGGCCTTGCGGCCGTAGCTGTAATTGCCGGCGAAGCTGGCGCCGTCGCCCTGGTTGTGGAAGCCGGTGAAATGGATCTGGGGGTCGTCGTAGGTCTTGCCGTTAAGGCGGGTGGCGTGTTGCGTCGCGATGTTTATGCCGAGGATGCCGGCGATCTTTGTGAAATCGTCGTAGATGAAGTCGTACCAGGAATGGTCGAATCCGTGCTCGCGATACCAGTCGCGTGCGGCCTGCTTGGCGGAGTCCGGGAGTTCGTCGACGGTGTAGACGATTGTCGTGATGACCTTCTGCATGGCGGGGCTCCGGACGGGTGAGGGGTCAGCGATCGTCGGCGGGGCGGGGATCGAGGGTGACGGCGATCTCGTCGCCTTCGACGGTGATGGTGACGCGGCGGTCGGGAGGCATGAGCCAGTGAACGTCGGTCCAGACGGCGTTGGCGATGCGGGCACGGAGCGCGAGATCGCTGGGGTGAGAGGGTGAGGGGGCTGGTGCGTCCGGCGGGAGCGGGGGGTAGCGGGGGAAAGAGTGGGTTTGCATCGGTGGTTTCCGGTCGGTTGCGGGTGCAGGGCGGGCGGGAGCGCGGCGGGAACGGGGTGGGGGAGCGGGGCGGCGAGCGCGCGAGCGGCGCCGCCCTCTGCCTCCGGCAAGGGTTGATCGGGGTGTCAGGCAGGTTTCTCGTCGGGATGGTCGGGGGTGAAGGCGACCGAGATGTTGGGTGTTTTGATGGTGATCGTGACGGTGCGGTCGTGGGGGAGGCGCCAGAGGAGGTGGTTGGTGATGGCGTTGACGATGATGTCGTTGAGGGCGTCCTCGCGGCTGAGGAGGATCTTGTTCGCGAGATGCCGGGCTTCGGTTATGCAGGCTTGTTCCTGGGTGTCGAAGCTGTCGGCGCTGCAATCGTCGGAGGGGGAGAAATAGGAATCGACGATGAGGTCGGTAAGGGCCTGCGGGGTGATGCGGCTGTCGGCGGTGACGAGGGGGCGGGATGATGAAGCCCAGGCGCCGGGTGGGGCTGCGAAGGCGAGGTCGGTGGGGAGGACGAGGTCTTCCGGTTTCTCGGCGGCGGTGTTGATGTTGAGAACTGCCTTGATCGAGGTCGGGCGGGGGAGTGTGTCGTCGTAGACCGGGGAGTGGCGGTCGACGATCAGGGCATCGAGGGTGTTGGTGTCGCCTTTGATGGTGACTTGGATGTACGCGGCGTCGACGGTGTCGAGGGCGTCGTACCACGGGTAGCCCTTGAGATGATCCTTGGCTTCGTAGAGGCGGGGGCCGGCGTCGTGGATTTGGGCGGCGCGCCAGATGGCCTGGGCGACGGGGGTCTCGGGGGAGCAAGCCATGAGAAGAGGATCGGGGTGGAGGGTGTGGATGGGGGTGGGCTCGGACCACGCTTCGTGATTGGCAACGTCGGGGCGCCAGGGCGCGAGGAGGGGTTTCGGGGGATTGATGTCGATCGCGGCGGCGCGAGCGGCGGTCCAGTCTTCGTAGCGGGGGCGGGGGTCCTCGGCCCTGGACATGGCGCGGTAGATGGCGATCCGGGCGGCGGCGCGGAGTTCGCCGAGGAAGGCGTTTTCGACAGGTTTCTCGCGGGCCGGGAGGACGAGTTCGAGGTCAGGGCAGTCTCGGACATCGGCCCGCACGGTCCAGGTCGGGGCGGCAACGGTGTCGACGTAGGGTAGGCCGATGTGGAGCATGTGGCCGAAGAAATTGAGGTCCGGCTGCCGATACATGGGGGAGCGGCTGTGGTAGACGCCGAAGACGACGCCGTTCCAGCCCTCGACGTAGACGGCGTCCTCGAGGAAGGGCGCGGTGGCGAGGAGGGTTTGGGTTTCTTTCGGGGTCGTGCGGTCCACGAAGGTGACGGGCACGGGGTAGAAATGGGCGGCCTGGTTGCAGGCCTGCCAGATGGCCTTGATGTGAAGGTTGACGGGAAACGTGATGGTGGTGCCGTGGGGCTTCGGGGCACGGTCGTCGTCGGGGGAAATGTAGGCGGACGTGTCGCCCAGGAAGTGGGCGGGATTGAGGTGGAGCGTCCAGGCGGCGGGGTGGTCGTCGTCGGGGTCGAGATGCCGGGAAGAGATGGTGCTGTTGCGGTGCGCCAGGCTGAGGATGCCCATGCCGGCGGCATCTTCGCGTCGGACGGTGGCGGGATCCCATCCGTTCTCGCCGAAGGAGAGGAGGACGGCGGCGTCGCGTATGCCGCAGCCGTCGTCGGTGACGGTGATGAGGTGCTCGGGCGCAGTGGATTCGACGGTGACGCGGACGGCGGTGGCGCCGGCGCGGCGGGAGTTCTGGAAGAGTTCGGCGATGATGGACTCGAAGGTGGCGTCGTAGGTGCGGGTGACGCGACTGACGGCGCTTTCGTGGAATCGCGCCTGGATCGGCTTGGGATGGCGCATCGGAGGGCTCCGTAAGGAGAAAAGGGGGCCGGGCGCGCGGGGCGCCCGGGAGTTTCGTGGTGTGGGTTGTGCCGGGCCTAGTGGACGGCCTGGAGGAAGGCCGGGAGGTCCTCGCCGTTGGCGACCGGCGGCGGGGCCTCGGGGTCGTGTCCGTTGGCGGTGGGGTCGTCGGGGTCGACGGCGTCCGGCTGGGTAGCGGAGGTGTCTGCGGCGGGGGCCTCGTTGTTGGCGGTGTCGGCGCCGGCGGTATCGGCGTCGGTGGTGGCAACCGCGGCGGAGTCGGGGTCGGCGGTGGAGGCGTCCGCGGTGTCGTCCGGGGTGGCGGTGTCGAAGGCCGCGAAGCCGGGCATGGTCCACTTGAGCGCGTCTGCGTGGATGGCGGCGGTGATGCCGAGCGGGGTGTCGCCGGCGGCGAAGGCCTCTTCCATGGCGGCCGCGAGGTCGGGCTTCTTGAGCTTGGAGCGCGCGGACGCCCAGGCGGCGCCGAGCGTTTCGCGGGCGATTTCGAGGATCCGGCCCTTCTTGATGCGCGACCAGTAGAGGTCGGCGATCGGGCGGACGTGCTTGGCGAAGTCGATGTCGAGGCGCGCGACGGTGGCCTCGATCTCCGGGCGCGCTTCGTGCTCGAAGGCGAGCTGGCCCTTGACGGTTAGCGCGATCGCGGCGGCGAAGAGGGCCTGCTTCTTGCGCGCGGAGAGGGCGCACAGGGCGGCGAAGGATTCGGCGTCGTCCTGGATTTCCATCCAGTCGAGCGAGAGGTGCGAACGGTCCTCGAGCATGGCCTCGCCGGGCGACCAGTCGGCGAAGTTGTCGTCGGCGGCGCGGAGGTACGGGCGATCCGCGGTCTGCTTGGTGGTGATATCGAGGGCGGTGGGCTTGTACGTGACGCAGAAGACGGTGCGGCAGACCTGGAAGACGACGAGGTCGAACGCGGCCTTGAAGTTTTTGGCGAGATGCGCCTTGACGAGGGCGTTGCGGACGGCGCGGAGGTCGTCGGCGAGGCCGATGCCGACGCCGGCGTCGGAGCGGGCCTTGGCGCTGGGGTCGACCGGGGCGGCGACGGGGTGGGTCATGGCCGGCGGTTCGACGTTGGAGGCGGGAACGGTGGCGACCGGGGTGCTGGCGTCGGTCGCGGGATTGGCGGCGGGATTGGTGTCGGCGCCGTTGGCGACGGTGGCGGGATCGTGCTTGGCGGGGACGTCCTCGGGGCGGACGAGACCCTGGATGACTTCGAGGGTGCCGTCGCTCGCAATGGTCGCGATGCAGCCGGCGATCGCGATGTCCTGCGGCCGGAAGACGGCCCGGGCGTTGATCTGGGCGTCGATGGCCTCGAGGCGGGGCTCGATGCTTTCGGCCTCCCTGTCGAGGTCGTCCGTCCAGTCTTCCTCGTTGATGTTGGCGAGCTCTTCGGCGCGGTCGCGGAGGCGTTGGATTTCGGTTTCCTCGTCGGGGGTGGGGTCGGCGGCGACCGGGTGGACGCGGCCGTAGCGGGCGGTGTCCTGCCACTGGACTTCGACGGTCGGGATGGCCCACTTCCAGCGGGTGGCGAGTTCGTCCGCCGCGGCCTGGAGTTTGGCGTGTGCGAGCTGCTGCAGGAGGGCGGGGTCCTCGAACCAACTGCCGGTCTGGTCGTGCTCTGCGAAGAGGTCGCGGGAGATCGTGCCGCCGGCGGCCTCGTATTCGTCGGCGCCGACGTAGCGGGCGATGGAGGCGTTGCCGGGGACCCTGTTCTCGGTGAGGGCGCGTTTCACCTGCCACGACGTCGGGCGGTAGCCCTGGCCGTCGACCTGCTCGAGAACGGCCAACTGGCGGGTGTGGTCGGTGGTGACGGTGAAGGCCTGGAGGGTTGCGAGGTCGATCTTGTCGGCGCGGTAGGCGTCGAGGACGGCGGGGGCGGCCTTGCCCATGCTGAGGCGGCGTTCGACGGTGCGCTCGGAGACGCCGAAGCGCGCCGCGATGGAGGCGACGGTCGATCCGGTGGCCTCGAGGGCGGCGAAGGCGACAACCTGGTCGGCGGGGTGCATGGCGATGCGGACCGCGTTCTCGGCCAGCGAGAGTTCGGCTCCGTCGGCGTCGGCCGCGATCTTGCACGGGACCGCGTGGTTCTTCGGGAGGTCGCCGGCGTCGACGAGGGCCTGGATCGCGAGGAGGCGGCGGCCGCCGGCGACGACGGCGTATTTCTGGGTGCGGCCCTTCTTGGCGTCGGGGCGCGCGACCAGGTTCTCGAGGAGGCCGTGCGCGCGGATGGAGGCCTCGAGCTGCTTCTGCTCGGCGGCGTCGGGGCTGGTCTTGCGGACGTTCTCGGGAGCGAGAACGAGGTGTGCGATCGGGACGTGTCGAATGTCCGTCTCGGCGGTTGCGGGCTTCGTCATGCTTGGCTCCAATTCTCGGGACATCGAGGGCCGCGGGATGCGGCGATGATGGATCCCGGATTGCGGTTGGAATCAGCCGCCCTCTACCTCTGCGGTCGGGGTGCGGTGGCGGGGGGCGGGCGTGGTGGCGGGGTGGTGTGGGGATCGGGGTTTGGTGCGTGGTTCGGTGGGGCCGGGGACGCCGGTCAAGTCGGGGAGGAAGCGGCGCGAAAGCGAGAGCGTGTGGTTGAAGCGGCGTTCCAGCTCGACGTAGCGGTGATAGAGGCGGGGGCGTAGGCGGGCGGCGAGGCGGAGGTCCTCGGCCGACGAGAAGATGCAGAAGCTGCACGAGCATCGCCGGGCGCCCTGCGCGTAGACCCAATGCGGGAGCTGTCCGGCGGCGCGGATTGTTGCGAAGACCTGCTGGTCGGTGAGTTCGTAGAGGGGGAGCCAGTCGTACCAGCGGCGGCCGGCCCTGGAGTTGCGGTTGTTGAAGGCCCACGGGTCGCGGTTTTCGCGGTCGCGGCTTTCGGTTCGCCGGATCCCGATGGCGTTGATGATGCGGCCGCGGTGGTATGGGTTGCGCTTGAGGTAGCGGCGCAGCTCGCGTTCGATCGGGCCGCGTTTGAGTTCAGACGTGCAGTAGCGAGTGCGCTTGGAGGGGAACATCGTGCGCTCGGCGATGCGGTCGAGGAGGGTCTTGCCGGACGCGATCGGGGCGAGGATGAGCGGGACCTGGTCGGGAAGCGTGGCGCGGATGTGGTCGAGGGTGCCGGGCCAGTCGACGTCGCGGAGGGGGGCGTGGACGACGAGGAGCTGCTCGGGCGGGACGATCCGGGACAGGAGGATCGTCATGCACTGGCTGTCCTTGCCGCCGCTCGAGTTGACGGCAAGGAGCGCGCCGTCGTCGAGGAGGGCCTGACATTCCGGGGGGATCGGGATGTCGGGGAAGGTGTCGGGGGGAACGTCGGGTCGGGCGGGGCGTTGTGCCTTCATGGGGTCCCGGGGGGTGTGAGGGTGCGGCGTCGGTCAGCGGAGCGCCCGGGCGAGATGGCCGGCGTAGACGCCGACGGCGCGCCAGTAACAAGCCATGGGGGCCTTGTGGCGGCGCCATTGGAGTTCGGCACGGGCGATGGCGTCGGCCCTTAGGTCGAGGAGGGCGGTGCGGAGGGCCTGGCGGGCTTCGGGCGGGAGCGCGGCGAAGGTCGACCGCCAGGCTTTCTTCAGATCGGAATCGGCGCGATGGATGGTGGGGCGCATGGGTGCCTCGTTGGAAGGATTGCGGGAGGCGGCGCGGGGTTGGGAGCGAGTCGGGCCTCGCGGTCCTGGAGTCAGTCGTCTTCGGGAAACATGATGGTGATGACCGGTTCGCCGTCGTCGCCGCCGGAGAGGGCGACGATCGGGTGGTGCTTGCGCGGCGGGTTCCGGCTGTCGCGGCCGTCCTGGCGGATGTCCCGGACGAGGACGGTCATGGTGAAGCGGTCGGTCTGGCGGTTGCGACGGGCGTAGACGGCGGCCATCCAGACGACGTCCCAGAGGCGCCCCTTCTCGTCCTGGTAACCGCGATAGTCCTCGGGGAGCCGGACGAGGCGGGTCCAGACCGTGCGGGTGATGGCCATGGGGATCGTGAATCCGGCCTCGCGCGCGGTGGCGGTGACGTCGACGAGGATGCCGTCGGAGATCGCCTGGGCGCGGGTGTAGAGGGAGACGATCGGGCCGAAATCGGGGTAGGCGTTGGATTGAGCCATGGTGTGTGTCCCGTGGCGAGTGGAAGGGATTCGGAGGTGCGGAGGGGAGCGCGGGGAGGGTCGCGGGTCAGGCGAGCTCGTGGCGTGCGAGGGAGATGGCGATGTCGAAGGTGTGCAGGATGGTGCCGTGGTCGGTGGCGTCGTTGTAGATCGGCATTTGTGTGTAGCGGCCGAGGGTGAGGGCGGAGACCGCGGTGTCGAGCAGGCGGGCGGCGCGCTCGCCGGCGTGCTGGGTTTCGGCGGGGACGTGGAGCGTTTCGGACGTGCGGTACATGCTGCGCGTCACGGCGCCGTCGGCGCACCAGGCGACGGCGTCCTTGCTGTCAGGAGTGGCCGGGTCGCCGTGCTTGTCGCGGGCGGGGGTTCCCCTGGTCCATTTCTCGGGGTCGGAAATGAGCGTGCGGGCGTCGACGAGAAGCGAGAGCGGGGTCGGGGTGCCGGTGTCGACGGGAAGGGTGAGCGGGATCGGGGTGCTGGCGTCCATGGTCAGGATGGCTCCCGGGTTGTGCTGAGAGGGTCGGCGCGGGGCGTCGGGGGATCGAGGACGTCGGCGGCTTCGCAAAGGTGCTTGGCGGTGTTGCGGAGCCCCGTGGCGGCGTCGCGGAGACAGCGGGCGCTGGTCCGGGCGTCGGGATAGAGGTCGGGGTCGGAGGTCCATGAAATCCAGAAGGCGAGCTTGGAGAGGGTCTTGAGTGCGTTCTCGAGGGCGTTGGCGGGGACGCCGTGTACGGCGCGGCGTAAGGGGGCAGAGGGGTCGGCCGTCATGTCGGGTCGGGGCCGGGGGCGTATGTCGGGTTCGGGGTGCATGTGGCGACGGTGGCTTTCCAGTCGCAGCAGCCGCATGTGACGGGGCGTTCGTCGGGCATGGGTGCCTCCGTTGGTCGTGGCGTCGGTTCGATGGGCCGGAAGGGGGAAGGGTCCGGGGGAGTCAGGCGGCGACGTTGACGTACTCTCCCCAGGGCGCGGTCTGCTTGAGGCGGGCGTCGGGCTTCCCGAAATCGCACCAGAGGACGGGGTAGGGGGGTTCGTGGTCGGGGAAGTCGGAGCACTCCATGTCGGTGAAGTAGATGCAGACGCCGGGGATGACGTCGTTCTCTTCGAGCCAGGCGAAGCCGGGGCGGAAGTCGGTGCCGCCGCGGCCCTTGATGTCGATGGTCTCGGGAACGTCGTCGGCGGTGTAGTGGACCGCGTCGCGGACCCGGGTGTCGACCTGGATGATGTGGATGTTCTCGGGGCGGATCTCCTCGACGATCTTTCGGAGTTCGGCCCAGAAGATGGCGAGGATGTCTTTGGGGAGCGACCACGAGCTGTCGATGAGGAAGGCGATGGTGTTGATCCCGTCGGAGCGAATCGAGGGAAGGTAGAGGCCGGAGTCGATGAATCGCCTGTTGGGAACGCTCCAGGAATAGTCGTGGGCGGTCGCGTCGGTCATGTAGCGCCGGAGGCAGGGGCGCCAGTCGAGGATGGTTGCGTGGGCGGACTCGATGGTCTCCGCGACCTGTCCGGGAACCATGCCCTGGGCGCGGGCGATGTTGAGCGACTGGTGCATGGCCTCGTCCCAGGCCTGTTCCTCGGCGGTGACGTCGAGGGGCGCGGGGTCGGGGTCGTCGCCCTGCGGGGTGCGGTCCTGGGCGTCCATGACTTCGCCGGTGCCGGATGGATCGTGGCTTGGGGTGTCGGAGGAGGGATCGCCGGGGTCGTCGGGGTCGGCGGGGTCGTCGGCGCCGGGAGGTCTGTTATTGTCGGATGATTGGTTCGGCGTGGAGTCGTCGGGATCGCCGGGAGCGGCGGAGGGATCGGGGGGGCCGTCGCCGGGCTGGGGCTCGGGCGTCGGGGATTGGTCGTCGGAGTCGTCGGGGTGCTGCGCGAGCTGGTCGTAGGCCTGTTCGACGGAGAGGTCTTCCCATGCGCGGGCGTCGGGGGGCAGCACGAAACCGGCTTCCTGGATGAGCGCATGGGTCACGAGTTGCGATGCCATTTGCCATCGCTCGGGATCGCGGTTGCCGCGGCGAGTGTGGTGCTTGAGTGCGCAGGCCATGACGACGCGGGCCATGGCGGTCTCGATGAAGTGCGACTCGGTGGCGGCGATCCACTCGGGGTTGTAGCGGATTTGCTGCCCGTCGGTGGCGAGGGTCTCGCGGGTCGGATCGGCGGTGAGCGGAAGGCGAAGGACGAGGTTTCCGAAGAACGGCTGCTTCCGGAGGAGTTCGGTGACGCAATCGCTCATGCGCCGGGCGGACTCGTGAAGGACGCCGGCGGGCATCAGGCGGCCTGCTGGAATTGTGGCGCAGGGGTGGCGAAGTAGCCGGAAAATTTCTCCGCGAGTTCGGCGGCGTCCTGCTTGACGCGGGCCCGGGCGACCGGGTCGAAGGTCTTGGAGGGGCGCAGCGTGTCGGGGTCGACCGCGGCGATCTTGTCGTTCACCTGGGCGCAGAGCGCGGCGAGTGTGTCGTCGCCGAAGATGTTGAGGCGCGGGACGATGGCGACCAGATCGCGGATGTTTTCGATCATGGAGTTCCGGAAGATCAACGGCTTGCCGTCGTCGGCTTCCTGCAGGCGGTCGGAGACGTGGGTGACGGCCTGGCCGAGCCGGCGGTAGAGGTCGCCGATGGCGCCGTGGAGCTGGTCCTGGATGTGCGCCTCGAGGTCGCGCTTGACGCGGTCGGTGTCCTCGGAGGCCAGCTTGGCGATGAAATGCTCGGCATCCGGGACGGGGTTGATGCGGTAGCGGATCGCGAATTTTGCGTGCAGCGCGGCCTTCGGGGGATAGTCCTCGATGCGGAAGAGCTTGCCGAGGTCGATGCGCGCGCGGTCGACGTGCTCATCGTATTCGGCGATGAAGGCGTTGCGGTGGCGGACAACCTTCTCCTGAAGGCTGCTGAGGTGGCTGGTGTAGTGGTCGTAGTTGGCGACCGTGAGGAGGCGCGCGCCCTTGGCGTCCCAGGGCAAGGTGTTCTCGTAGTGGGTCGTGCGGGCCTCGCTCATGGTGGCGGCGAGGGCGGAGAACGCGCTCTTGGGGAGCAGGCGCTTGTTGTAGCGGCCGGACGAGGTCGAGGCGTCGTGGGCGACGGCGACGGAGTCGCTGGCCTGGCGGTCGTACAGGTGGCCGGACCATGACGAGATGTTGAGGACGACGAGCATGGCGTCGCGATTGAGGTCCATGGGGATCTCCTCTCGGGCTGTCGGATCATGGAGGCGGGGCGGCGATGGACGGCGAGGGGGTGTCGTGCTCGGGATCGGTCAGCGGTGGGAAACGAGCGGGTATGCGCGGTGTTCGTGCAGCGCGAGGCGCATCTCGATGAAATTCGGCCAGGGATCGGTGCCGGCGGGGTAGCTGTAATATCCGCGCGTGGCGCATCGGACGCCCCTGGCTTCGGCTGCGCGCATGACGGTCGTGGTGAGCCGGTGGGGGAGGTAGAGGATGACCGACTTCGTGGCGAGCGAGAGGGTGACGCGATGAATGGTGCCCATCTGAGGGTCTCCGGAGCTATCGGATGGTGCAGGCGGGAACGTCGAGGACGAGCGCGAGCGCGGCCTTGGCGGCGTCGCGGGTGGTCGCCCGCACGGTGTAGTGGCGCGAGGGGAGGTCGCCGGGCGGGTAGTGCGTGAGGGTCCAGGCAGCGGGGACGTCGGACCGTGGGCTGGTCGGGGTCGGGAGGGGTCGGAGGGTTGCGGCGGGGACGTGGAGTTCGCGCGAGAGCTTGGCGCGCGCGGCGTCGGGGGTGGGGGTCCGGACGACGGCCTCGCGCGAGGGGGCGTCGCCGGGCGGGTAGTGGATGAAGGGCCAGTGCATGGGCGTCTGCTTCAGGCGCTCTTGGCGGCGGCCCAGCGAATGAACCCGGGGGAGTGCTGGAGGGTGGGTTCGCGGCGGATGCAGGAGCCGATGAGGGACTGGCCGACTTCACGGCGGAGCCGCTGGGCGTAGGTGACGATCGGGTCGAAGTTGATGTCGGAAGCGAGCCGATACAGCGCGCCGCACAGCGCCATGAGGGCGCTCGCGTTTTCGGGGATGATCGCGTTGTCCGGGTCGTTGAGGACGGCCTTGGGGTGCGGCAGCTCGCGCCAGACCTTGAGGAAGGCGCAAAACTCGACGGCGGCGGCTTCGCCGACGGCGCCGCGGTAGAGCGCGCGGTCGATCTCCGGGTGCAGGTCGGCCTGCTGGTTCACGATGTTCGAGACAAATTCCCAGGTGCGGGGGCAGGCGAACGCGATCTCGGGGGATTGCGGGTCGAATTGGTGCAGCATTTCCGGGCGCATCTGGATGTAGAAGAGCACTTCCGGAGCGATGCCGTTTGCGGCGGCCCAGGAGCACCAGTCGGGGGCGTGAACGGTGACGTCGATGTGGACGAAACGCGAGGCGAGCGGCGTGGGCATCCGGTGGACGACGCCGCGGTCGGAGATGCGGTTGCCGCAGGCGATGATGGAGGCGCCGGCCGGCAGGGTGTATTCGCCGCACTTGCGATCTCGGACCAACTGGAAAAGTGCGGCCTGAACCATCTGCACGGCGGACGGCAGCTCCTCGAGGTTGACCACGAATTTGTCGGGGCTCGCGGTGGGCGGCAGAAACTCGGGGGGCGCCCAGCGCGTGCGGTTGTCGGTATCGCGCCAGGGGATGCCGCGGAGGTCGACGGGATCGAGGAGGAGGGCGCGGACGTCGCAGTAGGTGCGGCCGGTTTCGGCGGTGACTTGCTGGGCGATCTCGCTCTTCGCGCAGCCCGGTGGTCCCCAGACCATTGCGGGCTGCTTGGCGTCGATGAGGACCTTGAGGGTGGGGGCGAGCTGCGAGGGTCGCAGCGTGTAGTCGGCGGAGATGGGATCGACGAGGGGCATCGAGTGGCTCCGGGGTTTGGAACGTTGCGCTCGAGGCGTGAGATGGCACGCCGCGCCGTGGCTATGGCGGCGCGGCCGGCCTTCGACTAGCGGTTCGCGGGCGTTGGCTGAGGTGTCTGGCCGTGAGCGGGTTAGGCCGGCGGGAGGCGTGCCGTGCCGGTTTTGTCAGCGCGGCGGTGGGGCAGGTGCGCGTGGGTGCGGATCCCGCTTCTTGGCGTCGGGCAGGAGTGCCTGGCAGGTGTGGTAGCGTTCCCACTCGAAGCCGACGATGGCCTCGCGTTCGCGGCGTGCGATCTCGGTCCATCCGAGGCGGTCGTGAATGGCCTGCGCATGGCGGGAGGAGGAGCTGATCGGCTTGCCGTCTGTGGGAGAGTGGACGGTGATGCGGAGTGCGGCGTATCCGTGCGCGAAATGCGCCTCGAAGGGGTAGGTGCGGCCGTTGGTGAAGGTGGCGCGGCCGCGTGCGCTGCACGGGAGGCCGCCGGCCTCGAGAATTTCGTCGACGAAGATCTCGGTCAGGTGCATGGGGGTCCTCGCGGGTGCGGGTGCGGGTGCGGGGGATCAGTCGGTGCAGGCGCAGTCGTGGTGGGCGTCGGGGTGGTCGGGAACGTCGTCGAAGAGGGTGGTCTGGGCGAGGGCTGCGCGGCGAAGAGCTTCGTAGGTCTCGTCGTCGCGGAAGCGTTTCAGGGCGGAGGAGCGGCGGCCTTCCGGGTTGGTGCGGTACATGACCGAGCGTTCCTGCTCGATCCACCAGTCGGCGCGCGACGGGTCCTCGCGGATGAGGCGCAGGAGCTTGGGGCGGCTCTTGAGCATGCAGAGCACGCAGTTGCCCGCGGCCGAGGGAATGGCGAGGTCGAAGGGCTGTGTCTTCCACCACGCGAGGACGTCGCGCTCGGCCACTCGCGCGTCGTCGAGTGGAAGGATTGCCCAGGCGCCGGTGGTGCTGCCGCAGTCGCGGGTGCGGAGGCGGCGGACGCGGGGTTGTTCGTCGGCCCGGAGGCCGACGACGGAGTGCCAGCGTGTCCATCCGAGGTGGTGGCGGGCGACGCACTCGATGCGGTCGCGCTTGAGGAAACCTGTGCAGTAGCGGAGCGTCACGTTGGGCACGAATCCCTTGCGGGCAATCAGCTCGGCGTAGGGTTCGCCGTTGCGCGATGCGGTGGCGTAGTCGACGAACCGCGTCCGGTGGGGGGACTTCCAATGGTATTCGACCCAGTGGACGTGGACTCCCCAGGCGGTGGCGCAGCGGTCGACGAAATCGAGGGTGGCGGGGTGCTCCTGGCCGGTGTTGGCGAAGACGACGTGGATGTTGTCGGGGAGGCGGCCGCCGTGGGCGTCGACGATGTGCTTGAGCATGTAGGCGGACGTGCGGCCGCCGGAGAACGCGATGAGGGAGGGCCCGGGGATCCGGTAGGGGTTGCGGAGCGGGGTTTCGGGGGCTCTCGGCGGCGGTGGCGGCTGGTCGGGGTGATGGACGACGGGATTGAGCATGGAGGCCTCCGGGGGAGGGTGTGCGTCAGGTGCGCGTCAGGTGCCGCCTTCCCGGAAGCGCGGCGGGATCTCGAGAGGCGTGTGATGCGGGTGGACGACGTGGCCTTCGGAGATCGCTTCGACGAAGGTATCGCCGGCGTGGTCGGCGGAGCGGAATTGCTCGGTCTCGTCGTTGATCGCGGCGAGCATCGCTGCATCGGGATCGGGGGCGAAGAGCCGGACGACCTTGGTGTTGTAGGCCGCGAAGGTGACCTGGATGGTGTAGGGCCGGACGGTGGGGGAGTCCTTGCCTGCGATCCGGAAGGTGGCGGCCTTGTACCAGTTGCTCCAGTCGCGGGCTTCCTGGACGGCGGCGTATTGGATGGCTTCGTCGAGCGGCAGCACGATGTTGTCGTCGACCGTGGAATAGCGGCGGATCTGCTTCGAGATGGTGCGCCTGGTGTTGCAAAACTCGACGCCGGGGCCGTAGTCGGCTCCGGAGCACCAGTGCCAGGCCCAGGACAGGTGGGTGCGGACGAGGAAGGAACGGATGTCGTTGGGCATCTCGGCGTAGTTGACTTCGTCGAAGCCGAATTGGGGGCGGGTGGCGGCGTTGTTCTGGGAGGCCTCGAGGACCTGTTCGGGGGTGTGCTCGCTGTGGGTGATGCTGGTCGGGTGGGCGGCTTCGGTGGTGAGGAGGGCGGAGAGTGCCTCGAGTTCGGAGCGGGGGAGGTCGCCGAGGATGGTGAGGGTGCAGTATGCGCGGTCGCCCATCAGGCGTTCCTTTCTTGTCTGGTGGTGAGCTTGGGGGATTTGTGGTGGAACCGGACCGAAGTGACCTTGTGGTTCGGGTACCGGTATTCGGCCTGGATGCGTGCCTCGCAGGCGTTGCGGGCGGTGAGGTCGATGATCCTGGCGGCGGGGGTCGGAGCGCTTTTGGGTAAGGGGTAGCGGCGGTCGCGCGTGATGCGGACCTTGTAGACGTTCATGTTCGGGGTGTCCGTGGGGAGGGTCGTGTGGTGTCAGGCGGGCGGCGCCGGGACCTGCAGGAAAGCGCGCGAAACGGTGCGGGAGCGGCGCGCGGCGTCGGCGAGGGCGGCTGTGGCGTCAGGGCCTGTGCCGATTACGATGGCGGCCGGCGAGGCGGAGCCGAGGAGCAGGACCGCGGTGTGGCCGGGACGCGGGGTGGTGATGCGAACGGTTAGTGCGCCGAGCTTCGGCGCGGCCCAGCCGTAGAGGCGGATGAGCTGCTGTGTGTGGTGGGCTGAGGGAGCGGGCACGGGGGCGGGCTTCATCGTGGTGCGTATTCGCGGGGCGGGTCCTGGCGGTGCTCGAGTGAGTCGAGGTGTGTTCGGGTGTTGGGGTTGAGCGTGGCGGTGAGATCGTCGCCGCTTTCCAGGACCGGGAGGCTTTCGTCGAGGCGGATGTCGGACGTGGGGACGAGGCGGCCGGCGGCGACGTCGTGCTTGGTGTAGAGGTGGATGGCGCCGGCGCCGCGCGGGCACCAGTAGGTGTCGCTGGTGCGGTCGGTGGGGTAGGCGATCGCGCGGTGATGCCGTGCGGTTGCGGTGAGGGTTTCGGCGGGGTGCATGAGGCCTTTTTCCGGGTCGGGCAAGAGGAAGAATCCGGGGTTGAACAGGGCGTTCATTATGGCGGATTCCGGCTGTGGATGGGTGTTTTTTTTGAGGCAGGAAGCGGTTTTCGGGGCGCTTTCAGGAGTCGGGGCGGGTGGCCGGAGGCGGGACGTTTTCGGTGATACGGGTGACTTCGGATTGTGAGAGGCGGACGCCGCGGTCGCGGTGGGCGGCGCGCTGGATTCGGAGCCAGGTTGCGGGGTCCATGTGGCGGCGCCAGTTCTCGGGGGTGAGGGCGATGATCTTGGCTTCGCGGGGCTTGATTCTGCACGTCCAGCCTTCGCGGGCCGCCGAGTGGATGCGGGTCAGGATGGCGTGGCGCGGGAGTTCTTCTGGCATGGGGTTTTCCCCGTCGGGTTGGAGGTGCGGCGGCGGATGAGTTCCCGGATCTGGGCAATCCTGGCGCGTGTGCGGTGGCCGTCGGGGGTGTCGGGAGCGTCGACGCCGACGGTGTGCGAGTTGAGAAAGATGAGGACGGCGCGGGGGACGCACTCGAGGTTGTCGAGTTCGCAGTTGAGAGGGTCGCCGTCGAGATGCAGGAGGACGTGGCCGTCGGGAATCGTGCGGCCGGCCTTGCGCCAGTTCCAGCGGGACTTGGCGATCCAGCAGGATTTCTGATACCAGCCGCGGGATGTCTGGCTGGGGTAGGGTGAGGCCTCCGGGATCTTGATCTGGAGTTCCTCGCCGGTCCAGCGTTCGTCGTACATGGGGCGGGTGCGCGCTCCGACGTGGCCGGGGCGGAACCAGCCCTTTTCAGAGCCGGGGGCATGGAGGCCGCGCCGGCCCTTGTTTGCCGGGACGTGTCCGGGACGAAAGCGGCCGTCGTAAGGTCCGGGTCCGAGGGCGTGGTTTTTGGCGGCCCTTCTGATCTGGTCGATCGTGACAGAGCGGCCCCAGGCCTCGTTGAACAGGTGCGTGGTCTCGGTCGGAGAGTGAAAGGGGTAGTGGCAGGCCAGCCACTCGACCTGGTCGGGCGAAAAGATGCGCGCGCCCATCAGGTATTGTTGCGCGGGGTACCGGTGATCATGGGCAGCTCGCGGACGTCGACGCCCTGGTCGGCGAGAAACTTGGTTGCGTCGAGCACTGTGCGGGCGTTAGCGGTGATGGCGCCGGCAACTTCGACGGTAGTCTTGGATCGCTTGATTTCGGCGTCGAGTGCGTCGCCCTTGAGGCTCTCGTCGCTGAGGCTCTCGAGGCGCAACATCAGGTGATTGTGAACGTCGCTGAGGCGGTTCTTCATGGGTGGATTTCTCCGGGTGGCTGAGGGGGGCGGCTGGGGATGTCGCGGGTGGTCTTCTGCGCGGGTCGAATGCGCGTGGCCGTTGATGCAAGAGACGCATGAGCGGGGGCGTGTGGGTTTCGGTGGTGCGCTGGGTGGGGCGCGGGTTAGCGGGTGCCGGGGGCGGGCGGGGCCGATAGCGTGGGTGAGCGCCGTAGCGCCGGAATCGGGGTGCTCAGAGGGAGTCGGCCGCAGCCTCCGCCTCGCCGCGCAGAAGGGCCGCGAGGTGCGCGCCGCGGAGGGTACGCCCGTATACGAGCGGTTTCGTGCGTTGAACGGTGGCGAGGCCCGCTTCCGCGAAGCGGGATAAAACTAGCGCTGGTGCGATCCCGGCGCCGTCGAGGTCGTAGCGGACCGACGGGCGGACGTGGCCGTTGTCGAGGGCGAGCAAGAGAGCCTGTTGGTCGTCGTTGGGTACCCAGCCGTGCATGGTGGCGGCGACGAGCCCGAGCGGTGTCGGGTTGGCTAGCTTGTCGATCAGGCTGTGGCGTTGCAGCGCTGCCTTTGTTTGCGGCCACATTTTGCCGACCGACCGCTCGAGGCCGGCGCGTGCGCGCAAGCCTCTTAGCTGCGGAGGGGTCAAGGACGGTGCGCCCGGTAGCGCGTTCATGGTGTGGGCACCTCGTCGGCGAAGCGGCCGTCGGCGTAGAGCATCCAGGGGCCGTCGAAGTCGGAGTACTCGACGGGTTGACCGCGAAGGTAGGCGTCGTCTGCGTCCATCGCGGACTCGGTCGTGACGAGGTGCCCGTCGGCGTCGCGCCAGCGGTATTGGCGCATGGGGGCCTCCTTTCGGGGGAGCGGCGGGTGGCGGGAAGGGAGGGGCCGGGTTCTGGGCGGCCTGTTACTCGCGCGTTGCTCCGAACCCGGCGGAGAGATCGTCGCGTTCGAGCGTTCCCGCGGCGCCCTGGTGGTCGGCGCCGACGAAAATCCCCGTGAGCGCGCCGCCGTCGCCTCCCGCGCGATGAAACGTGTTGCCGCGAACGGCGATGGCGTAATCGAGGTCGCCGTCGCCCCACATGGTGCCTGTGCCGGGGGCGCCGGGCGGGGCGCCCGCGGTCCAGGTCTCCAGGCTTTCGAAGGACGCGGTGCCGCCAAGGGTCGAGAGCTCGACGGCGATCGTGGCATCGCCGGCGACCGGGGCGCCCGCCGGGGTGAAGCCGAGGAGCTCTCCGTTCCACGCGACGTTGCCGCTGAGCGGGCTGTCGGCGAGGTTCGTGCGCGGACTGGGGCCGCCGGCCCAGGGACGGACGAAGCCGTTGCGGTGCGCGGCGCCGAAGGCGGCGGCTCCGGCACGGCCGGCGAGGTGTGTCGAGGTGTCGGACCAGTCGCCCAGCTCGCGGTGTATGTCCCCGGCGCTGGAGCCCGGCTCAAGACGCATGTAGGCGGCGCGCAGGGCTTCTTGATTGACAGGTTCGAGACCCGTTGCGTCGCCATATAAACCGAGGCTGCTCAGCAGTTTGTCGAGGACCGTATCGAGAAGGCCGTCGTTGAAGGGGTTGTCGGGGTGTATCCAGAGGCGGGCGTAAGCGATTTGGTTGGCGTTGTCGTCCCATCCATAGCCGCGTTGGGTGAGTCCACGGTTGTGCTTGTAGCGTTCGGGGTTTCGGCCATAGGCGGGCCATTCGTCTCTCGGCACGAAGAATACGTGGATCTGGCCACCTGGTATGGCGGGCTCGGTGCCGGTGAATGGCGGCGCGCTGGTGCCGATTTCAATATGCAGGTCTGGGGGCAAGGCCTCGTTGACGATTTGCACGGCTCGCAGGACCGTCTCGACGTGACGGGAAGGGGTGCTTTCCTCGATATGCACGGTGGGAGCCGAGAAAAAGCCCAAACGACCAGGGTACTGGTCCGGCTCGGTGCCGGTTGCGCGCTGGGTGTGCCAATTGTGGCCGGCGTACCATTTCCTGTCCCAGAGGTCCTGCTTCAGATAGCGCGCGACGTCGGCTTTCCCGACCCCGTCGCGCAACCGTCCCCACGACGTGGCGGGCCGATTCGCGACGGGGTCGAGGAATGCGGCGGTGAAGATGCCCGTGCCGACCCGTAGTGCGCCGAATTCCTCGAGGACGGGCGCGAGAGCGACGTCTTGTGCGCGCGGGGCCGGCAGTGCCGGCGGAACGTAGATGGCGTGAACCGGCGAATCTGTCGCGTAGGCGGTGTCGACGGCGTGGGCGGAGTGGCTGCCACGGACGGCCCCGAAGCCGGCGGAGAGATCGTCGCGCTCGAGGGTGCCGGCGGCGACCTGGTGGCCGTCGCCGGTGAAGATACCGGTCAGCACCCCGTCGTCCCCTCCCGTGCGCTGGAAGGTGTTGCCGTCGACGGCGATGTCGTAGCCGAGATTGCCGTCGCCCCAGGTGGCGCCGGTGCCGGCGGCGCCGGGCGGAATACCCGCGGTCCACGTCTCCAGGCTCTCGAAGGATGCGGTGCCGAGCAGGGTCGCGAGATCGACGCCGATCGCGGCGTCGCCGGCGACCGCGGCACCCCCGGGTGTGAAGCCGAGGAGCGCGCCGTGCCATTCGACGTCGCCGCTGAGCCTGCTGCCGGCGAGGTTCGTTCGCGGGCTCGGCCCGCCGGCCCATGGACGGACGAAGCCGTTGCGGTGCGCTGCGCCGAAGACGGTGGTACCGGCCTTGCCGACAATGTAGGTGGACGTGCTTGACCAATCGGCGAGGCCGGCCTGAACGGCGTCGGCGTCGTCGCCGAAGCCGAGGTGCATATAGGCGGCGCGCAGGGCTTCGCTGTCGACGGGCCAGATGGGTGCGTCCGAGCGACCGCTCCAACTGACGTTGAGGGAGGACTGGACGCCTGTCGGGTGATCCATGAAACCCAAGGCATGCAGCAGCTCGTGGACGAACGTGTTGAGCACTTGGTGGCCGTCGTAGGACCTGCTCGTGTCCATCCAGATTCTGCCAGATTGAGTGTAGACGTCGCCACCCCGCCACGACGAAGACATGCCGCCTGTTCCGGCGGCATTCTTGTAGTAGTCGCCGTAGTGCGGCCAGCTTGTCCGCGGCGCGAAGAAAACGTGGATCTGTCCCCCGGGTATCTCGGGGTGGTCGCCTGTGAATGCTGGCGCGTCGGGGCCGATCCGGATATGCCAGCGGGGAGGCAGGGCTTCGTTGACGATCTGGACGCCCCGCAGGACGGCGTTGACTTGGGCGGGGCTGGTGCCGGCCTCGATGTGGACGGTGGGCGCGGACAGGAACCGTGGGAGGCCGGGATAGGTGCGCGTGTTGTTGTCGATGTACCAGTTGGCGTCGAAGAGTATCTGCTCCAGATAGTGCTGGACGTCAGCTTTTCCGACCCCGTCGCGGACCCGGCCCCACGACGTCCCGGGGCGGTCGGGGACCGGCGCGAGGAGTGCGACGTGGAGGAAGGCGGCGCTGAAGATGTCCATGCCGACCGCGAGTACGCCGGATTGGTCGATGACGGGTGTCTGGGCGACGTCTTCCGCGTGCGGCGCCGGATGCGTGTGCGGAGCGTAGATCGAGCGACCAGCGGAATCCGACGCGGCGAAAGTGTGGCTGTCGCTTCCGGGTCCGCCGCCGCCACAGGCGCCAAGAGACAGCGCCGCCGCGGCCGCGATGCAGGGAATCCGTGTGGTCATGGCTCGGTCTCCGTGGGGTTGAGCGGGCGCCCTGCGCCTATGCGCAGGACGAGTATCCGCAGGCGTTGCAGCGGTCGCAGCCTTCCTGATGGACGAGCCCGGGCTGGCTGCATCGGGGGCATGGCGCCGGAAGGCGCCGCGGGGGTGCGTCGCCGGCCGCGGCTGCGGCCTCGAGCACGCGCGGCGCGTCGTCGGAGGCGATGAAGCCGATGGCCTTCATGTGGCTCTCGACGACTTCGCCGATTGCCGCGAGCAGGGACGGCACGTAGCGTCCGGCCATCCACTGTCCGCCGCGCGGGTCGAAGACGGCCTTCAGCTCGTCGACGACGAACGAGACGTCGCCGCCGCGGCGGAAGACGGCGCTGATCATGCGTGTCAGCGCGACGGTCCATGCGTAGTGATTCATGTTCTTCGAGTTGATGAACACCTCGAACGGGCGCCGGCGCCCGCCGTTCTCCACGTCGTTGATAGTGATATAGATCGCGTGGTCGGACTCGGGCCAGCGCAGCTTGTAGGTGGCGCCGAGCAGGGTCTCGGGCCGGGCGAGCGGCTGGGTCAGCGATATGACCTCGGCGGACCGTGTCGGCAGTGCCGCGGGTTTCTCGGCGGCCTGTTCGAGCGGCAGCTCGGGCTGATCGGTTTGGGCGTCGGGCTCAGGCTCGGGCTCTGTGGAGAGTACGGAGCCGGTCACGTCGTTGGGCCGGTAGGTGGTGCAGCCCTTGCAGCCGGAGTCCCAGGCGCGGCGGTAGACGTCCTGGAAGTCCTCGAAAGCGATGTCCTCGGGCACGTTGATGGTCTTCGAGATGGCGGCGTCGACATGGTCTTGGGCCGCCGCCTGCATGGCGACGTGTTCGGCGGGAGTGAGCGCGGCGGTGTCGACGAAATAGTCGGGAAGAGCCGCGTCTGCGCCGTGTAGGTGCCGGTAGAGGCGCACGGCGTAGTCGGAGACTTCTTGCTCGCGCTTCGTGCCGTCGGGCAGGAGGACCTTGCGCCGGAAGGAGAAGGCGAAGACGGGCTCGATCCCGGACGAGACGTTGCTTGCGAGAAGCGAGATGGTGCCGGTGGGCGCGATCGCGGTCAGCAGGGCGTTGCGGATGCCGTGCGCGGAGATGTGGTCGCAAACGTCGTCATCGAGGCCTGATACGGTCTGGCCGGTGAGATAGGGGTCATGCTCGAAGAGGGGGAACGGACCTTTCTCGCGCGCGAGATCGACAGAGGCGAGATACGCGGCCCGCTGCAGAAGGCCAAGCCAGTCGCCGGTGAGGGCAACCGCGCGTTCGGAACCGTAGCGGGTCCGCAGCATGATGAGAGCGTCGGCGAGGCCGGTGACGCCGAGTCCGATGCGGCGTTTCGCCTCGGCTTCCTCTTTCTGGGCCGGAAGGGGGAAGCGGGAGACGTCGATGGCGTTGTCGAGCATGCGAACGGCGGTGCGCACCGTGGTCTCAAACGCCGGTTCGTCGAGTGCGGCGTCGGCTTCGAAGGGTCGATCGACGAAGCGGGCGAGATTGACTGAGCCGAGCAGGCAGGCGCCGTAGGGTGGGAGTGGCTCTTCACCGCATGGATTGGTGGCAGCGATGGTTTCGCAGTACGCCAGGTTGTTCCGGGCGTTGATGCGGTCGATGAAGATCACGCCGGGTTCGGCATGATCGTACGTGGAGCGCATGATCTGGTTCCATAAGTCACGGGCGCGGAGGGTTCGGTACTTCTTGCCCTCGAAGACGAGATCCCAGTCGGCGTTCGCGTCGACGGCGTCCATGAAGGCGTTGGTGATGAGGACCGAGAGGTTGAACATGCGCAGGAGGAGCGGATCGGCCTTGGCGGCGATGAAGTCCTCGATGTCGGGGTGGTCGCAGCGCAGCGTCGCCATCATGGCGCCGCGGCGGTGGCCGGCGCTCATGATGGTGCGGCACATGGCGTCCCAGACGTTCATGAAGCTGACGGGACCGGAGGCGTCGGCGCCGATCCGGTAGACGAGCGCGCCCTTGGGCCGGAGGGTGGAGAAGTCGTATCCGATTCCACCGCCCTGCTGCATGGTGAGGGCAGCCTCGCGAAGGTGCCGGAAGATCCCGGAGAGGTCGTCCGGGATGGTTCCCATGACGAAGCAGTTGAAAAGGGTGACGTCGCGGTCGGCGTCGGCGCCGGCGATGATGCGGCCCGCGGGCAGGAAGCGGTCGTCGGTGAGCGCCTGCAGGAATGCGGCCTCGTGGGCGGCGCGCGTCTCGGGTGTCTCCGCGGCCGCAAGGGCATGGGCAACGCGCGTGCGCGTGGCGTGGGGATCGGCGTCGATCGGGGTGCCGTCGCGGTGTTTGAGACGGTATTTCATGTCCCAAATGTCGCGCGAAATGTCCGGCACCGGCATGTCGATTATGCCCATGACGTTCTCCTGCAGGATGGCGATGTGCAATGGGTGGGCGCCGACTTCCGCCGGGCAGCCGGGCGCGCCTCTACGGCGCCGCGCTCCGACTCTGTGGATGCGGGACGGGAGTGCGGGGCTGCGGTTGGCCCGGACTGGCGCGGTCAGAGAATCTCGAGTGCGGCGACGGCCAATGTGGCGATGGTGATGTTGATGCCGCTGACCCAGAAGACGATCCTGGTTGTGGTTTTGGCCGCACTGGCCTCGATAGCGTCGGGTACTATGGCGACGTCGGTCTTCAGCGTGGCGACGTCGGCCTTCAGCGCGGCGACGTCGGCCTTCAGCGCGGCGACGTCGGTCTTCAGGGCGGCGACGTCGGTCTTCAGCGCGGCGAACTGGGTTTCGCACCAGGATCGGAGGCCGGCGATCTCGGTTCTCACTTTGGCGAATTCGGCTTCGGTGGACGTACGAAGATTGGCGAACTGGGTTTCGCTCCAGGTGCGCAGACGAGCGATATCGCTCCTGATCGCGGCGGCGTCGGCCTTCGTGACTATGTGACGCTGCAGGACGTCGACCTGCAGGCGGACGATGGCTTCGGCCTGCGGTTCGGGCATGCCGGCGGAGATCAGCGCGCGGACGTGGGCGTGGGTGTCGAACAGGGGATCGGTCGCGTCGGCCATGGCCATAGCATAAACCTCGAAAGTGGTTGGACGGAAGGGCAGGGGCCGGGGGGGTGACGTAAGAATTTATGTGTCAGGTGGGAAGGGGGTACTCCCTGTGGTGACGACAACCACAAACAGGAGCACCCCGCATGTCCCAGCAAGCTGCGACGATCATGAGCCTACCCCAGGCCTTTGAGGTGGTGAAGGAGATGCAGGCAGGCGGACTGGACTGGGGCGAGGGCTACCGCCCGCTCGGCCGCCAGGCGCTGGCCGAGATCATCGAGGGCCGGATGGCCGAGGCGGTGGATCGCTGGCTCGACAACCTCGACGCCGGCGCGATGCGCGACCGGCGCAACGGGACCTACCGCCGCTGCCTGCTGAGCGAGCTCGGCGACATCGAGCTCAACGTGCCGCGCACCCGGCACTTCTGCCCGACCGGGGTTGTGAAGAGCTACGCAAGGCGCGCGCCGGAGATCGACCGTGCCATCCTGGCCGGCTTCGTGCTGGGGCTTTCGACGCGCAAGGTGGGCGAGGTCCTGCTGGCCCTGCTCGGGCGCCCGGTCTCGGCCGCGACGGTGAGCCGGGTCTCCAAGACGCTCGACATGGCGGTCGAGGCCTTCCACCGCAGGCCGCTGAAGAACGCCTACAAGGCGCTGATGCTCGACGGCGTGGTGCTGGCCCGCAAGACCGGCGCCGGCGCGCTCAGGAGGCCGGTCCTGGTGGCGCTCGGCATCCGCCCCGACGGCAAGAAGGAGATCATCGACTTCCATCTCGCCGTCAGCGAAGGCGCCCGCGAGTGGGAAGTGTTCCTCAACCGGCTGTACCACCGCGGGCTCACCGGCGAAGGCCTTGAGATGATCTGCGTCGATGGCGGCAAGGGCCTGCTGGCTGCCTTGCCGTTCGTCTATCCCGGCATCCCGGTTCAGAGGTGCTGGGCGCACAAGATGCGCAACATCCTCAACAAGGTCCGCAAGGCCGACCAGGAGGCCGTCAAGGCCGATGTCCACGCCGTCATGAATGCAAAGAGCCGCCGCAAGGCCCAGAGCGCCGCCCGACGCTTCGCCGACCGCTGGCAAAGCACCTACCCCAAGGCCGTCGCCTGCCTGCGCAGCGATCTCGACGAGCTGCTCACCTGCTTCCGCTACCGGACCCTCGATGAGCGAAAGCGGGTCAGGACCACCAACGCCATCGAACGAAGGTTCCGGGAGGTCCGCAGACGAACCCGGCCCATGGGAACCTTCCAGGACCGGACCTCAATGGACCGCGTCCTCTACGCGGTATTCATCCACGAAAACAAGTCTCAGGGAATCAGCACCCCCGTCTCCCTGACACATAACTCTTGACGTTACCCAATCGCAATCCGTTGTTGACATCGGTCGCGACCGGGAGCATCTTCCCGGAACGACATTCCGGGAATTTCGGCAAGGCGCGACTGGCGCGAGGTTACCGAGGGATGTTGAAAGGGGCTGCTGTGGGTGGCGGCCCTTTTCTTTTTTCCGATATGCGTATTGACAAAAAACCCGCCGTCGGGCTGGAGTCCTCCTGCGCCTACCGTGTTCGTGCTACGGAGCTGCAGGGGCTGTGGGCCACGGTAAGGCGTTGGCTATGTCAAGAATCTGGTCTTGCGGATCAACGACCTCGCGGATCGGCCGCACGCGGGCCATGACAGTGCCGTCCGCGCCCGGTGGCGGCTCCGGTCCGACGAGCACGAGTCGGGAGTCCGACCCGCCCCAACCGCGGTAGTCAATGGTGAGGACGACAAACCCGGCATGTGCCAGATCGCGGGCGTACGCGCTGTTCAAATGGTCGCGCGTGCCGCCCCAACCGTGGCTCATGAGAACGGCCGGCGCGGAAGCGTCGGCGGCGAGACCGGCGGGAAACCACAGATCGCCCGCGATGCGCGTTCCCTCACTCCAGATGTCGACGCCGCGGCGTTCCTGCGCTTGCGCCGCACCAGCCGCCAGAACGGCAAGCAGCAGGAATACCGGACCCTGCTTCATTCGAATCCCCTGATCCGCGCGAAGCCCGACACCGGTTCGCGCTCGGTCTCCAACCGATTCTCGGGCGCCGCGGGGTCAGCATAGCCCAGGGCCATCCCGCAGATCACACATTCGCTCGCGGGCAGCGCGAGCGCCTCGCGAATGATCCGGTGATAGCGTGCGAACGACATCTGTGGGCAGGTATCGAGCCCGCGGGCCCGCGCCGCCACCATGATGTTTTGGAGGAACATGCCGCAATCGAGCCAGCTACCTATCTCGAGCACACGGTCGATGGTGAAGATGAGGCCGACGGGCGCGTCGAAGAACAGGTAGTTGCGCCGCTGCTGAGCGTGCATCCGGTCATTTTCGCCCTTGGTGATCCCGAGCAGCCCGTAAAGCGCCCATCCGACCGTGCGCCTGCGCGTCTTGTAGGGCTCGGGAAAGCTCGCGGGATAGTAAGGAAACTCGCTCTCGTGGCCAGCGGCGCGCGCATCGTACGCTGCAAGGATCGCATCCTGCAGCGCGCGGCGTTCGTCACCGGCCAGGACGGTGACCTTCCACGGCTGCATGTTCGTGCCGCTCGGCGCGCGGCTTGCCACCGCAAGCAGTGACTCCACCGTTTCGCGTGAGACCGGTGTATCGACAAAGCGTCGCACCGACCGTCGGCTCACGATCGCCGCGTCCACGGCCGCGACCCGGTTCGCCGTCACGTCCAGATCCACGTGTGTTCTCCCGCCACGGTGTGTCACCGTCGCGGTCAGGTCGCGCAACCACGCCGCTTTGTCAATGGACGGGCGATGCCTTGCCGGCATGAGGCGTCGCCGTTAAGCTTTCCGTCGGTGCCGCGTTCCGCGGTGATGGCGGTTACGGCGCTCTGTTTGCGCGGCGCGACAGGGAGATTGCCACACATGAAAAGCGACCTACGCGGCCACAGTGTTCGCCGTCGCACGCCGACCCTCGGCGGACTCACGGCACTGGCAGTAATGGTTCTCTTTGCGGGGGAAGCGCAGGCCGCCCTCGACGGCGAAACGCAGTTCGTACTGAACAGCTTTTCGTTCCTCGTTTGGGGCGCCTTGGTCATGTGGATGTGCGCGGGCTTCACCATGCTCGAGGCGGGGTCCGTGCGCACAAAGAATGCCTCGGTCATCTGCCTAAAGAACATCGGCCTCTATTCGATCGCCGGGCTGGCCTTCTATCTGGTTGGCTACAACATCATGTACGTCGGCGTCGAAGAAGGCGGCTGGTTCGGCTCGCTCCAATTCCTGTATGGCACCTCGGGCGACGAGATCGCGCTTCTGGAAGGCGATGAAGGTGCCGCGGACGCTGTCATCGAGAGCGGCTACTCCGTCATGTCGGACTGGTTCTTCCAGATGGTATTCGTGGCGACAGCGGCCTCGATCGTCTCCGGTACGCTGGCCGAACGGGTGAAGCTTTGGTCTTTCTTCCTCTTCGTCGCGGTCCTGACGGGGATCATCTACCCTGTCATCGGCGCATGGACGTGGGGTGGCGGGTGGCTCGACGCCATGGGCTTCCAGGATTTCGCCGGATCAACGATAGTCCACTCGACCGGCGGCTGGGCGGCTCTCGCCGGCGCTCTCGTCGTTGGCGCGCGCAAGGGCAAGTTCCGCGACGACGGCAGCGTCAGGGCGACGCCGCCGTCGAACGTCCCGGCGGTCACACTGGGAGTCTTCATCCTCTGGCTCGGCTGGTTCGGGTTCAACGGCGGCTCTCAGCTCGCTCTCGGGAGTGCCGTCGACGCCGTGGCACTCAGCAACATCCTCGCCAACACCAATTTGGCCGCGGCGGCGGGCGTGCTCACCGCTGTCGCCTTGTCGCGGCCCCTCATGGGCCGCGTTGATCTGCTCACCGGCCTGAACGGCGCCATCGCGGGCCTGGTCGCGATCACAGCGGGGCCGGACATCGTCGATCACTACTGGGCGATCCTCATTGGCGCGATCGGCGGCGGTGTGTGCGCCGTCGGCATCAAGGTGATGGAGCATCTGCGGATCGACGACGTGGTGGGTGCGGTTCCGGCGCACTTGTTTGCCGGTGTCTGGGGCACGCTCGCCGTGTGTATCGCCGCTGGCGGCGATCCGGTGGCGCAGATTTCGGGTATCCTGGCGATCGGAGCATTCGTGTTTGCCGTCTCGGGTCTGACGTGGCTCGCCATCGACCGTACGATTGGCGCTCGCATCTCGGCGCAAGGCGAGGAGTTGGGCCAGGATGCGGCGGAACTGGGGATCGAGGCCTATCCGGAATTCGTGGTGATGCCGGAATCAGATTGACGGCGGTGGCGGGCAATACAGGAGGCGAAGGCGGTGGATCTAACGACGGAACGACACGACGGCGTGCTGTGCGCGCGAGTAGCCGGACGGATCGACGGTGCCAACGCCGCCGCGTTCGAGCAAGCGATCCGCGCCGAGATCGAGGACGGCGATCGCGCCGTGATCCTGGACTTCGGGAATCTGGTCTACATCAGCAGTGCCGGCCTTCGCGCTATTCTGATGACTGCCAAGTCGCTACTCGGGCGGGGTGCCAAGTTCGCGCTGCACTCACTACCGGACGGAATTCAGAAAGTCTTCGCGATCAGCGGCTTCGACAAGCTCATTGCGATCCGCGAATCGGAGTCTGAAGCGCGCGCCTTCGTCGACGGCTGACCGGCGAATCACGAGCACGAGTCAGGCGCGTTCGGCTGGACGGCGCGCGGTCCCGAGGCAGGGCCGACGCAAAGGAGGGGCGACGATGAAGATCGCGGTCGTCGGGGCCGGCGCCATGGGGTCCATATATGCCGGGCTTCTGGCCGATGCGGGAAACGAAGTATGGGCGGTCG
The DNA here is from genome assembly GCA_965243325.1 of Alphaproteobacteria bacterium. GTDB lineage: Bacteria > Pseudomonadota > Alphaproteobacteria > UBA7887 > UBA7887 > JANQOH01. Next base: position 466,503 of record CBDEUQ010000003.1, read on the forward strand.
ACGTCTGGCGCGAGCATGTCGCGGCTATCCAAAGCGGCGGGCTGCGCATAGAGGGAGCGAGCGGCGACCGCATCGTGCGTATCCGTGCCACGACGGAGCCACGCGATGTGGGGCAGTGCGACCTAGTCGTTATCGCCACCAAGGCGCGCCATGTCGCTCGCGCGGCCACTGCGGCCGAAACGATGCTGAATCCCGAGACGCGAGTGCTGACGATCCAGAATGGCCTCGGCAGCGGCGAAGCGGCACGCGATGTGCTCGGGCCACACCGCGTCTCGATCGGCGTTGCAGGCGGCTTCGGCGCGCGCGTTCTGGCTCCCGGGCACGTGTGCCACGAAGGGATGGAACTGATCCGCCTTGGCGAGATAGACGGGCCGGTGACCGAACCGCTGCGACGGATCGCCGGCGTCTGGTCGGCGGCGGGTTTTACGGTCCGGACCTTCGACGATATCCATCAGCTTGTGTGGGAGAAGTTGATCTGCAACGGCACTTTCAGCCCCGTGTGCACGCTGACAAACATGACCATCGGCGAGGTGCTCGACAGCGCGGACGCGTGGCCGATCGCCGCGGCGTGCGCGCGCGAAGGAGGCGCGGTGGCGCGAGCCAAAGGGGTTCGCCTCAGCTTTGACGACGCGGTCTCCTACGCTCGAGATTTCGGCTCGAAGATTCCGCACGGGCGACCGTCGATGTGGCAGGACAGACGGGCGGGCCGGCCGAGCGAGATCGACGCGATAAACGGCGGCATCGCTCGCACCGGCCGCGAGACCGGGGTCGCCACCCCGACCCACGATCTCCTGATCGCGCTCGTGAAGAGCGCCGAAGCGGCGGCGGAGGCCTGAGCGCCGGGCAACGGCGTGGACGTTTTCCTTGCTTCGTGCGAGCGGCGTGGGAATCAATGGACGCCGCGCAGCCGCCGACGCAGGTCGGACCCGCGATAGGCATCGCAACGGAATACCCAGGCAGGGGCATGAACATGACCACCAAGGACCCATCGGGCCCGCGCAGTTTTGCGCTCATCGGTCCGTTCTCTAGCGGCAAGACCACCCTGTTGGAGAACATGCTGTTCGCCGCCGGCGCGGTTTCGCGCAAGGGTACTGTAAAGGAGGGCAATACGGTCGCCGATGGCTCTCCCGAGGCGCGCGCGCGGCAGATGAGCGTCGAGGTCAGTGCGATCCGCTTCGACTACATGGGCGAGACCCTCACCGCACTCGACTGTCCCGGCTCGCTCGAATTTCTTCAAGAGACGCTCGACGCCGTGATCGGAGTCGACGCGGCCGTTATCGTGGTCGAGGCTGCGGTCGATCGCGCGGTGGCGCTGGCGCCCCTGCTGCACTTTCTCGACACGCGCCGTATCCCGACGATGATGTTCGTCAATAAGCTGGACCGCGCCGCGACGCCGGTGGCGGATGCGATCGCGGCAATGCGCGAGCAGTCGGACCGGCGGATGATTCCGCGCCAGGTGCCGATCGGGACCGGCGAGGCGGTGAGCGGCTACGTCGATCTGGTGCACGAACGCGCCTACCGCTATCGCCCTGACGATGCGTCGGAAATGATCGCCGTGCCCGAGTCGATCGCTGACGAGGAAGCGGCCGCGCGCACCGAAATGCTTGAGTCGCTCGCCGACTTCGACGATGAGCTGCTCGAGGCGCTCCTCGAAGACCGGATTCCGCCAAACGAAGAGGTGTTCGCCGCGCTCAAGACCGATTTCCAGCGCGGTCTCGTGATCCCGGTCATGATGGGCGCTGGCGAACGGCAATACGGCGTCCGACGCTTGCTAAAGGCGCTTCGCCACGACGTGCCCGAGGCCGCGGCGACAGCGGCGCGCGCCGAACTGCAGGGTGGCGGCACCGTGGTGCAGGTGCTCAAAACATACAACACGGCATCCAGCGGCAAGCTTTCGCTGGTGCGAGTTTGGGACGGCGGGCTCACGGACGGCATGAGTCTGAACGGGCGGCGCATCGGCAGCGTCAACACCCCGTTCGGCCAGACGGTGAACAAGATCGGCGAGGCTGGACCGGGCGAGATCGTCGCCCTCGGACGCATGGACGGCGTGCGCACGGGCGATCTCCTGTCAGCGTCCGACAAGGAGCCGGACAAACCCGAACCCCTCGACGTGCCAATACTCAAGCCGGTCTACACCTTCGGGATCCACGCGGAACAGCGTGACGACGAAGTCAAGCTGTCTGACGCGCTGAGCAAGCTTCTGGAGGAGGACCGCTCGCTTACCGCCGAGCAGAACCCCGACGTCCAGCAATTCCAGTTGCGCGGGCAGGGCGAAATGCACATCCGCGTCGCACTTGATCGCCTGCGCAACAAGTTCAAGCTGCCGCTGGTCACCGATCCGCCGAAGATTCCGTATCGGGAGACCATTCGCAAACGCGCCGAGCGCGTCCAAGGCCGCCACAAGAAGCAGACAGGCGGCCACGGGCAGTTCGGCGACGTATTCCTCACGGTCGCGCCGAGACCGCGCGGCACAGGTTTCGCATTCACAGATTCGATCGTCGGCGGCGTGGTCCCGAAGCAGTACATCCCGGCAGTGGAGAACGGCGTCGCGGACTACTGCCGCAAGGGTCCTCTCGGCTTTCCGGTGGTGGACATCGGCGTTGAACTCGTGTTTGGCTCGTATCACGCCGTGGACAGTTCCGAAATGGCGTTTCAGATGGCCGGCAAGATCGCCATGGGCGCCGCCTTGCCTCAGTGTTCGCCCGTGCTGCTCGAGCCGATCTACCATGTGGCGATTCACGTCCCATCGGAGTTTACGGCGCAGGTCCAGCGTCTGCTGTCCGGTCGCCGCGGCCAGATTCTCGGCTTCGAGTCGCGTGAAGGGTGGAAAGGCTGGGACCAGGTGACGGCGTTGCTGCCGCAGGCCGAAATGTCGGACCTCATCATCGAGCTCCGCTCGCTCACGCGCGGCGTGGGCACGTACGACTACCGCTTCGAGAACTTGCAGGAACTCACAGGGCGGCTCGCCAACAACGTCGTGAGCGCGGCGGCGGAAGCGGCTGGATAGCCGCCGATGCGCGAACCGAACGGGAGCACACGACCATGATTCGCACCTCAGGTGCCCGGCCCGCCGGGGTCGGCGCCATGCTCTGCCTCGTTCTCGGAATCGTTTCGGCCCGGGAGGCGGCAGGTGATCCGGCACGCTCCGGGTGGTATCTGGCGGCGGGATTCGGCGCGACCCAAACTGCGACGACGACGCAGGCGGGCCGCAACCGCGACACGACCTGCTATCCCGGGAACGATTGTTCTCACCTCGCCGGCGGCGCACCGACAGGCTACCGGTGGTTCTACGACCTTCGCACGGACACCGGCACGGCATTCGAAGTCGCCGTCGGCCGCGCGTTCGGCGACGTGCGCATCGAAGCGTCGGCCGCCCGACGGGTGGCCAACGTTGAACAGGTGTTCACAGGCACCATCTACCTCGACGGAACAGAGCGTGTGCGGGCGGCAGACAGCGACTATCGTTCGACGTCCCAATCCTCGTTCGAGGATCTGACGACACACACGCTGGCTCTCAGCCTTTATCGCGACTTTCCGTTGCCGGAGCGCGCGATAACGCCGTACGTGGGCGCCGGATTGGGGCTTTCTGCGGTCAGGCTGTCGGGAGAGTTCTACCGCAGCCGGTATTCGTGCCGGGAGGGCCGGCAGTGCGACGATCCGGGACAGTACGACAGCTATGTCGACACCGCCGAGTCGGGAACCGTCTTGTCCGGGCACGTGCACGCCGGCGTCGGCTACGCCCTCCACGACAGGTTCATGCTCGACCTGAAACTGTCGTTCAGCGCGCTCGATGGGTTCGAGGACGAAACCGGCTACGTCTTCCACAAAATGGACGGCCTGACCCGGAAGACCGAGATCGGCGGCGTGCGGCAGTGGTCGCTCACCGTCGGGCTGAGATACCTGTTCCACGACGGTATCTGATCCGACCGCGGCCGCGGTCCGCGTGGCGCATGGGGGCAAGCTGGGCTAGGATGCGGGAAGACGACGAACCGGACGTCCGACGGCAGGCGGGCACGGAGGGCGGCGCAGACGAGCGGTGTACGGTCCACCCGCCTGATGCCGGCGGGCGAGGAGGAAGCGCGCCATGTACGTGCGAGATATTCTCACGGCCAAGGGCACCGACGTTTTCGTCATCGCGCCGGACCACACGATCGCCAGCCTCGCGAAGGACTTAACGGCGCAGCGGATCGGCGCCGCCGTGGTCAGCGAAGGTGGTCACGTAGTTGGCGTCGTGTCGGAGCGCGATATTGTCCGTATGGTGGCCAACAAGGGCACCGAGTGTGTGGGCCTGCAGGTGCACGAGGCGATGACCAAGGAGGTGGTCTCGTGCACATCCGACACCCCCATCGACGAGGTGATGAACCTGATGACGGAACGGCGAATTCGCCATCTGCCGGTGCTCGACGGCAGCCACCTCGCCGGAATCGTCAGCATCGGTGACGTGGTCAAGAGCCGGATCCAGACAGCGGAGCGCGAGGCGACCCAGCTGCGCGAGTACATCCAGGCGTGAGCCGCAGCGCTCAGCCGTTGGCCGCGCCGGCGCGCCAGGCATAGTCTTCGGCCGCCGGGGCCGCGGCACCGGGCCGACGCAGACCAGCCTCCTCAAGGCGCATGCGAATTAGCGACAGGTGCTCGCGCCCCCAGAAGAGTTCGCCTTCTACGACCCATGTGGGGACGCCGAACACGCCGGCAGCCTCGGCCTCTTCCTGGATACGGTCGTGCGCCGCGCGCCCCGGCCCATCTGCGTACGCCGCGAATGCGCTGGCATCGGAACCCGCTTCCGCCAGCACGCCGGCGACCGCATCGCGATCCTCGATATCGAGCTCGCGCTTCCAGAAGCGTTCGTACACGGCGTCGAGATAGGCATCGAGCACCCCCGCCCCGGCGTCCCGGGCGTACAACAGGCCGATGTGGGCGAGTGAGGAGTCCCAGATCTTGCGCGGGCCGCGAACCGTGAGTCCGCGCAGGTTGGCGTAGCGCCGCACGTCCATGTAGCTGTAACGCACGCGCCGCCATTGGTGCGGCGTTCGCGCCTCCTCCACCACCGAGCCGTCCGCGCTCACCTTCGCGCTGCCGAGAAAGTCGGGGATGCGCAGCGTGTAGGGTCGCCAGTTCAGCACCACCCGATAGTCGCGCGCGAGCGTTCGCGCCGGCGCCACGGCGAGATAGGCGTAGGGGCTCTTCACGTCGGTGTAGAGGTCGATCGTCGTGTCGGTCATCGTATCTCCTCGCCGCCGCCCGTCGGCCGGTCGCCTTCCAGCGTCACTCGGTACATCAGGCGGCGGTGTCCGTGATAGTCGTTGATCGGGTGGTGCTGGGTGCAGCGGTTATCCCAGAGCGCGACCGAGCCCGGGCGCCAGCGGAAGCGGCAGGTGAACTCCGGCCGCACCTGATGGGCGAATAGCCAGTCGAGCAGGGGCCTGCTCTCCTCGTCGGTGAAGCCGACGAAGCGCCGCGTGTGGGCGCCGTTGACATAGAGCACCGGACGCCCCGTTTCCGGGTGTATTCGGGCGACCGGATGCTCGGCCGACAGCGCGGTGTCGTCGGGCCTGCCGGCAAGCGCGCGCAGGCGCTCGGTGCGCGTCGCCGCTGCGGCCGCCTTGTCCGAGACGTTGAGCGCACGCAGGCCGGCAAGCATGCGCTTCATGCCTTCGGACAGCGACTCCCAGGCGAGATACATGTTGGCGAACATCGTGTCGCCGCCGGCGGCAGGCACCTCGCTCGCGTACAGCATGGTGGCGAGCGGAGGCCGGTCCAGGTACGCGGTGTCCGAGTGCCACAGGCCGCCGAAGTTGACCGTCTCGTCCTCGCGCTTGAGCACCGGGATGACGAGGGGTGCCTCGTCGAGACCCTTGACGAAGGGATAGTCGATCGGCGTGCCGAACGCCGCCGCCGCGGCGAGTTGCTGCGCGGGCGACAGCTCCTGGTCACGGAAGAAGATCACCAGATGGTCGAGAAGGGCGCGGCGGACGGCAGCGACCGTCTCCGCATCGAGCGGGCGCGCCAGATCGACGCCGCCAACCTCGGCGCCGAGCGCGCCGGCGATCGGCGCGACGGTCACGCTCGTGCTCACGCCACCCCGGCGACGGCGCCGAGTGTCGGGCCGATCTCGCGGTGGAGCACCAGATCGGCCAACGGGTCGAGCTCCGTCGGTTCGCGGTTGAGGATCACCAGACGCGCGCCGTTCTGCCGGGCCATGGCCGGGAACCCGGCCGCGGGATAGACGACCAGGGACGAACCGACGGCGAGAAACAGATCGCAAGCGCGCGTCAGGCGTTCCGCGGCCGCCATCGCCGCGGGCGGCATCGCCTGGCCGAACGAGATCGTCGCCGGCTTGACCATGCCGCCGCACGCAGCGCATACCGGTGGCGTTTCGTCGGCGGCGAAGGCGGCGCGGATGTCCTCGAGCTCATAGCGCTCGCCGCAGTCGAGGCATGTGGCGTAGGTGCCGTTGCCGTGCAGTTCCACCACGTGTTCGGGCGCCACGCCGGCGGCCTGGTGGAGGCCGTCGATGTTCTGCGTGACGACACCGGTCACCGGTCCTTCGGCGACGAGGTGCGCGACGGCGCGGTGGCCGCGGTTCGGCGCCGCCCGCTCCATCGTCGGGTGGACGGCGAACTTGCGCCGCCAGTACTCGCGGCGCATCTCCTCCGAGGCGACGAAATCCTGGAACCCGATCGGCCGGTAGCGGTCCCAGAGGCCGCCCGGCGAGCGGAAGTCGGGAATGCCCGACTCGGTGCTGATGCCGGCGCCGGTAAAGACGACCGCCTTCCTGGCGTTCGCGATCATGCGCGCGAGCCGCGACAGGTCCGCGTCGTGCGCGCCGCGGTTGCCCGCGGGAACGTCTTCGGAGTCCGGCCTCGGCGCGGTCACTCGTAGACCCGCGCGTCCTCGATCGCCACGCCGTCGTCGGGCAGCGCCCCGGCGGCGACGAACGCGACCTCGCCGCGCACCTTGCACAACGCCTGCACCGACTCGGCGATGCGCGTGCGCAAGCCGTCGCCGCCCGGCTCCCGCAGCTCGCAGCGCAGCACCATGCGATCCGCCTGCGCCGGATTGTCGACGACGAGGCGCGCCCGGGCGATTTCCGGGTGCCGGGCCACGACGTCGCCGATCTGCACGGGGTGCACGAACATGCCGCGCACCTTGACGCTCTGGTCGGCGCGGCCCATCCATCCCTTGATGCGGACGTTGGTGCGCCCGCACGGCGAGCGGCCGGCGAGCACTGCCGATAGGTCGCCGGTGGCGTAGCGGATCAGCGGGTAGTCCGGGTTGAGCACGCTGACCACCACCTCGCCGACCTCGCCGTCGGCGACCGGGTCCCCGGTGCCCGGCGCGACGATTTCGAGAACCACGCCCTCGTCGACGATCATGCCTTGCCGCCCCGGCGACTCGTAGGCGATGAGGCCCGCTTCCGCGGTGCCGTAGGACTGGGCGACGGAAACGCCGCGCGCCTGCATGCCCTCGCGCACGCTCGGCGCCAGTGCCTCGCCGCCGACGGCGGCCTTGACGATCGACGATGCGTCGAGGCCGGCGGCGTCGGCGCGCTCGAAGAGGATGCGCAGGAACGACGGCGTGCCGGCGTAGGCGGTGGGGCGGATATCGGCGATCGCGCGCAACTGCTGCTCGGTATTGCCGACGCCGCCGGGCACGACGGCGCAGCCGCAGGCGTGGGCGCCGCTCTCCATCATGTGGCCGGCGGGGGTCAGATGGTAGGAGAAGGTGTTGTAGACGACGTCGCCCGGCCGCAGCCCGGCGGCGTGGAACGCGCGGCCCATGCGGAAGTAGTCGCGGCGGCGCATTCCCGGCTCGTAGATCGGCCCCGGCGACGAGAAGATCCAGCCGCACTCGCCCGGCGGATGCGCGGTCAGGCCGCCGAGCGGCGGGCCGGCGCGCTGCAGATCGGCAATCGTCGACTTGCGGACGACGGGCAGCGCGGCGAGCGCCGCCCGGTCCGCGACCGCCGCCGCGTCCACGCCGTCCAGGATGCACGCCCAGGCGGTGCTCTTCTCCTGCGCCGCGGCGATCTGGGCGCGCAGCGACCGGAACGCCGCGCGCTCGCGCTCCTCGGGGTCGCGAACCTCCAGATCGTCGTAGTGCTCGCCGCGCTCGGCCATCGCGCCGCCTCCCGGACACGTCCCGCCACGGCGGCTTGGTAGCGTCCGCCGGCCCGCGCGGTCAAGCGAACGGCGCGCGTCCGATGTGTCCCTAGCCGGTGAATTCCGGCCCTACCGGTCCCGGCCTGGCGAACATCAGAAAGAACACATAGCGAACATACGCCGCCGGACGCGGATTGTCAATGCCGCGGCACGGCCTCCGGCGTCATGGCGTCCAGGCGCGGAACTGGCGGCCGAGCTTGAGCCCCTGTCCCTGGTACGACGAGCCGATGGCGCCGCCGTAGAGGCGGTCGGGCTCGCCGGCGACCTTCTCGAAGCGCAGCCAGCCGATGATCCGGCCGTGCTCGAGCACGAAGGGCACGTCGTGCGAGCGGACCTCCAGCACCGCCTTGGCGCCGGGTCCGGGGCCGTAGCCGAAGCCGGGGTCGAAGAAGCCGGCGTAGTGGACGCGGAACTCGCCGACCATGGTGTCGTAGGCGACCATCTCCGCCGCCATGTCGGGCGGTATGCGCACCCGCTCCACGGTCGCCAGGATGTGGAAGTCGTCCGGGTCGAGGACGATGCGGGCGCCGGCGCGCGGGGCGATCGGCTCCCAGAAATCCTGCGGATCGTAGCGGTCGCGCGCGTCGACGTCGATGACGTGGGCATGCTTGCGGGCGCGAAAGCCGGCGACGCCGTCGGCGGGCGCGAGATCGAGGGTGACGGCGATGCGGTCCTCGCGGATCGTCGCGTCGTCGGCGGGCACGTCGATCAACGGCACGTCCCTCTGGCGCGCGCGCATCTCGACGTGCGGCATGGGCGGCGTCCCGCGCCGGACCCGCAACTGGCAGAGGCGCGAGCCGCGGCGGACGAGGATGGAGAAGGTGCGCGGCACGATCTCGGCGTAGAGCGGGCCGTGATAGCCGCCGGCGACGGTGTCGAACTCGGCCGCGCCGTCGGCGATCAGCCGCGTGAACACGTCGAGCCGCCCGGTCGAGCTCTTCGGGTTGGCGAAGCCGGTGAGCGTGCGCGGGATGCTCGTGCGCTCCTCGAGCTCGACGACGTAGACGCAGCCCTTCTCCAGCACCGCGCCGCCTTCGAGGTCGATCTCGTGCATGCCGAAGGCGTCGATCTTTCCGGCGACGGTGTTGCCGGCGCCGGGCAGAAAGCTCGCCCGGACGCGCCAGGCGCGCGCGCCGAGCCTGAGGTCGACGCTCGCCGGCTGGATCTGCGCCGCGTCGATCGGCTCCTCGGCGACGAGCATTCCGCGCTCGATCTCGCGCGCCAGCTCCTGGCGCGGCAGCACCCCGGTCGCGGGCCTGGGCGGCGTGCGCTCCGCGCCCGCAATGTCCGGGAACATCGGCGTCTTCCCGACCGTCCGCGACACGCTTCGCCTCCTGCCGTTCGCCGCCAGATTGCCACGTTCCCCGCGGCACGCCAACGCCGCCCGGCCGTTGATCGCTGCCGCCGTCGCGACTAGGCTGCGGGCGGTCCGGCCGGCGGCGAGGAGGACGAGCCATTTCGGAAGAGAGCGCAACCCCGCTTCTCGATCGTATCGACACGCCGGCGGACATCCGGCGGCTGAAGGAATCGGAACTTCGCCAGCTTGCCGACGAGGTGCGCCGCGAGACGATCTCGGTGGTGTCGCGCACCGGCGGCCATCTCGGCGCCGGGCTGGGCGTGGTCGAGCTCACGGTGGCGCTGCACTACCTGTTCGACACGCCGCGCGACCGCCTCCTCTGGGACGTGGGCCACCAGGCGTATCCGCACAAGATCCTCACCGGCCGGCGCGAGCGCATGCCGACGCTGCGCCAGGGCGGCGGCCTTTCGGGATTCACCCGGCGGGCCGAGAGCGTTTACGACCCCTTCGGCGCGGCGCACGCCTCGACCTCGATCTCGGCCGGCCTCGGCATGGCGGTGGCGCGCGACCTCGCCGGCGGCGCCAACAACATCATCTGCGTCATCGGCGACGGGGCGATGAGCGCCGGCATGGCGTACGAGGCGATGAACAACGCCGGTTCGCTGGAAAGCCGGCTGATCGTGGTGCTGAACGACAACGACATGTCGATCGCACCGCCGGTGGGCGCCATGAGCGCCTATCTGTCGCGGCTGATCTCGTCGCAGAGCTACCGCAACCTGCGCCACGTCGCCGCCCAGGTGGCGCGGAAGTTCCCGCGGCCGATGGCGCAGATGCTCAAGCGCGCCGAGGAATACGCCCGCGGCCTCGTCACCGGCGGCACCCTGTTCGAGGAGCTCGGCTTCTACTATGTCGGGCCGATCGACGGCCACAACATCGACCATCTGCTGCCGGTGCTGCGCAACGTGCGCGACGCGCGCGCCGGCGGCCCGGTCCTCGTCCACGCCGTCACCGAGAAGGGGCACGGCTACGCGCCGGCGGTCAACGCCGCCGACAAGTTCCACGGCGTCTCGCGGTTCGACGTGGTGACCGGCGCGCCGGCGGCGAAGAAGAAGCCGGCGGCGCCGACGTACACGTCGGTGTTCGCGCGGGCGCTGATCGAGGAAGCGCGCCGCGACGAGAAGATCGTCGGCATCACCGCCGCCATGCCGGCGGGCACGGGGATCGACAAGTTCGCCGCCGCCTTCCCCGACCGCGCCTTCGACGTCGGCCTCGCCGAACAGCACGCGGTGACGTTCGCCGCCGGCCTGGCGGCTGAGGGGTACCGGCCGTTCGCCGCCATCTATTCGACCTTTCTTCAGCGCGCCTGGGACCAGGTCGTCCACGACGTGGCGATCCAGCGCCTGCCGGTGCGCTTCGCCATCGACCGCGCCGGCCTCGTGGGTGCCGACGGGCCCACCCACGCCGGGGCCTTCGACACGGGCTGCCTCGGCAGCCTGCCCGGGTTCGTCGTCATGGCGGCGGCCGACGAGGCGGAGCTGGTGCGCATGGTGGCGACGGCGGCGCGGATCGACGACCGGCCCTCGTCGTTCCGCTATCCGCGCGGCGAAGGGACCGGCGCGGCGCTGCCGGAGCGCGGCGAGCCGCTGGAGATCGGCCGCGGCCGGATCGTGCGCGAGGGCACCGCGGTCGCCATCCTCTCGTTCGGCGCGCGGCTGGCGGAAGCGCTCGCGGCGGCCGACAGTCTTGCGTCGCTGGGCTTGTCCGCCACTGTCGCCGACGCCCGCTTCGCCAAGCCGCTGGACACGGACCTGCTGCTCAGGCTCGCCGACTCGCACGAGGTGATGGTCACGGTCGAGGAGGGCGCGGCGGGCGGCTTCGCCGCCCTGGTCATGACCGCGCTGGCCGAGGTCGGACGGTTCGACCGCGGCCTCAAATTCCGTCCGATGACGCTGCCCGACCGCTTCATCGAACAGGATGCGCCGGCGCGGATGTACGAGGCGGCGGGGCTCGCCGCGTCGGACATCGCGGCGTGCGCGCTGGCGGCGCTCGGCCGCGACGACGCGGTGGCGACGCCGGCCTGAGGGCGCCGCCGCCGCGTGCGGGGTGCGGCGTGCGGCTCAGAACTCCCAGCGGAGACGCACGGCGACGCCGTCCATCGTCTCCGGCTGCAGGCGGCCCTCCTCGTCGCGGCCGTCGACCTCGGCGCGGACGTAGTTGAGCGAGAGGATGACGTAGGGGTTGAAGTACCAGTTGAGCCCGAGCGCCAAGTTGTTGCTCCTGCCGCCGGCGACGCCGCCCGGCGAGCCGACCGCGTCGTCGAGATCGATGTGGCTCAGGCGCGCGGCGACCTCGAACGCCCCCCAGCCGCCGTCGCCGAAGGGGTCAAATTCGCGGTGCGGCTTGACGCGCCAGAACGACCCGAGGCGCTGGTAGTAGTTGCGCGACTCGCCGGTGAGGAACCAGGTCCCGAGCACGTAGTAGCCGTTGAACTCGAGGTCGGGCCACGGCGGCCCGCCGCCGCCGTTGTCGCGGACGATGCCGACGCGCTGGACCTCTCCCTGCACCGACCACGGCCCCCACACCCCGGCGAGCTCGAGCGCGGTGTGGTGGAAGCTGTCGACGCGCTCGATGTTGCCCGTGTCGACGACCGCCCGGTCGTCCGGGACGCGGAGCTCGGGGCGGGCGCTGAACCGCTCGCTGCCACTCGCCGCGCCCCACGCGACCGACGGCCGGCGCCAGTATCCGGCGACGCCGAAATGGAGCGCCCGCGTGCGCTCGACGATGGGAGCGTAGGTGACGCGGCCGTGGACGCCCCAGCCTTCGCGGCCGCTGCCGATCTCCTTGAAGGGCACGCTGAACACGCCGACCTTGGTGCTGTGGTTCGGCCCGCGGTGCGCGACCGCGGCGCCGAGCATCGTGGACTGCGGCGCATAGTTGAAGGCGCCCGAGGGCATCGCCTCTTCCATGAAGGCGCGCAGCCCTCGCCCGGCGTCCATCGAATGGGCGGGGAGCTGCTGGCCGATCATGAACCACAGCGGGTCGAAACGGCGGTAGGCGAGCATCGCGGAGTTCAGGCCGTCGAGCACGCCCCCGCCCCTGTCGAAGAAGTCGAACGTGCCGAAGAGGATGTAGTCCCTGTAGAGCAGCGCGTTGGCGAGCACGACCGCGTGGCGTGGGCGCAGGCCGCCATCGTCCTCGCCGTCCGGCGGCGTCAGGCGGTCCCAGGTGCCGCCGTCGATCTGCAAGAACATGCCCATGCCGGCGCTGATGTTGCCGTCGGGGCTCACGTAGCGCGGCAGCGGGCCGAAGAACGCCTTCTCCGGGTCGTAGCCGACCGTGCCGGCGCCGACCAGCGCCTTGTCCTCGTCAGGCTCCGCGCCCGCTACCGCGCCCGAATCTCCGGTCTGCTCCTCGGCAGGCGCCGCCGCGGCAAGCGACAGCGCCAACGAGCACGCGACGACGACGGTGCACCAATTCGACACGTTCGGGGTATCCTCTTTCCGTTCGCGGCTCGCCGCCGCGCCTGCCGCGGGAGACCGCAGCGCGCGTGCGCCTTGCCTTCGGTTTGCGTGGCCGGGCGGCCCGGGACGGCCGCCGGAAGAACCGGCGCGGCGAGCACCGTGCCCTGCCGTACCGGAACGCCGGCCGCCGGTCAAGCCGCCGGCACCGTGCCGGGGGCGATGCAGCCCTGCCTTGTCCGCATGAGTGGGCCTGGGAAGCGGCGGCCGGCGGGCGTGTGGGCGCCGCGCGGACCGGCCGGACCGGCGCTGGCGGGACGGGGGAGCCGTTGTGCGAGCCGCTTGACGACAATCCAGGAATCCGGACACAAATGGTTCGGGTCGGAGTTGCGCCCCCGGCCCGTAGTTTCAGTCGGCGTGACAGTAGACAAAGTACGCCGACCAGCACGGATCAGGCGGAATCACCCAAACCCGTCTCGGTGAGCCCGCCAGGGTGCGTCTTCACTCTCGCCCGGCGAGAGGACGTCCCCAATGGTCTGCGGCAACGGTCCCGGCGCCTTGGCTGAGGTCGCGGCGACCGCGGCGGGTGTCCGCAAGGCGTCTGTAGCCATCAGCGGGAACAACGTCGGTGGCATCGCCACAATGTCAAACTCGCTCTGGAGGGTCCGCCATGCACAACCGCCCGTTCCCCGTTCTCGCCGCCGCCGCGGTCCTTGCAGGATGCAGTGGCGGCTCCGTGCCCGGCCCGGCCCTCGACCTGCCCGGTGCCGACCAGGATATCGCGCGCATCGAGGCCGAAACCCGGTTTACCGCTGCATTGTTCCGGCACCGGGAAGGCGCCGTGGAGTTCACCCAGCCCGGCTTCGCGATCGTCAGGCGGCCGGAGCTCCCCGGCTTCGAAGGCATCGTCGCCGAGAGGGAGCGGGACTCCGGCACCCTGTCGGTGACCGCCTACACCGACATCGAGCCAGGCGACGACATGCGCGATCCGGATTTCCTCGTGTTCGGCCACTGGTCGCACGAGACCGGCGCGGTGCCGGCGGAGGCGGAAGTATTCGGCTACGGGACGGTGCGCCCGCCGTATGACGACGACGCCGCTGCCGCCGCCCTCACCGGAACGGTGCGGTTCGACGGCCATGCCGCGGGGCTCTACACCGACGGCGCGGCCGGCGGGAGCTTTGTCGCCACCGCCGTCCTCGTCGCCGACCTAGGCAGCGGCAGCGACCTGGGCACCATCGCCGGCACGATCGACGGCTTCGTTGACGGGAACGGGGACAGCCTCGGGGAATGGATCGTCGACCTCGGACTCAAGAGCCTCGAGTATTCCGAGCGGTGGCTGGCCCTCGGCATCGACAACGGGGAATACCTGCCGGACCGTGGGGCGTCCGCCGCCTTCGGGGACGTTGCCGGCAGAGCCGGCTGGCGGGGAGAACTGTACGGGCTCGACGGGCCGAGCGCCGTTGCCGGCACGTTCTGGGCGAACGCCGCCGGCGGGCCGAGACTGGCCGGAGGATTCGCCGCCCGGGCCGTCCAGGCCGAGTGATCGCCGGCGCCGGCGGGGATGCCGGTGTCAATGTCGAACCAACCATGCGATCCCCGAGAAAAATGGGGCAGGCGGGGTGTCCCGCCTGCCCCGGTTCGCTTTGCCGGGGGGGTCGGACGCCTCGGACCGTTGGCGCCGCCCCGCTGGAATGCGATCCCGCCAGAGGGTGCCGCTCTCCAGCTCGCCGGCCAGATGCTCGGCCTGAGGGGTGGCCCGCGCGACGATGGTCGCTCAAGCGCCCACTCCAGCCCCGGTGTGTGCCTGTTCCCGAAGCGTCTGGAGCGCGGGCGTTTCGTGTGGCCGTCGGCGGCCGACGGCAAGGTTGCGGTGACGCCGGCACAGTTGTCGATGCTGCTCGAGGGGATCGACTGGCGGGCGCCGGTGCGCACTTGGCGGCCCTTGGCGGCTGGCTGATTCACCTTTTATTAACAGTGGCTTGACTGTCACTCGGGCTTCCCCTTGTCGGCCCTCTCGGGTAGGATGCGGCCATGCTCGAAGAGGCCCATGCCCTGCCCGACGACATCGCCGCGCTGAAGGCGATGGTGCTGGCCTCGCGGGCCGAGCTGGCGGCGCGGGACGCCGAGCTGCGCAACCGCGATCTTCTGATCGGGAAGCTCAGGCACCAGCTTGCGGGTCTGCGCCGGCAGCGCTTCGGCGCCACGTCCGAAGCTCTCGACCAGCTCGAGCTCGGGCTGGAGGACGAGGAGATCGCGCGGGCGGCCGAGGCGCCGCCTGAGCCGACGGCCGCCTCGAAGACGCAGCCGAAGCGCCGTCCCCTGCCGGACCATCTGCCGCGCGAGGAGATGGTCCTCACGCCGGGCGATCGCTGTAGCGCCTGCGGCAACCGCCTCAAGCGACTCGGCGAGGATGTCGCCGAAGAGCTGGAGTACGTCCCCGGCCGCTTCGTGGTGAAGCGCATCGTCCGTCCGCGCCTGGCCTGCGGCGGCTGCGAGACGTTCCACCAGGCGCCACTGCCGCCGCGGCCGATCGAGCGCGGCCGTCCGGGTCCCGGGCTTCTGGCGCATGTGCTGGTCTCGAAGTACTGCGATCACCTGCCTCTTTACCGCCAGTCCCGCATCTTCGCCCGCGACGGTGTCGAGCTCGACCGCTCGACGCTCGCCGGCTGGGTCGGCAAGGCGACGGCGCTGCTGGAGCCCCTGGCCGATGCCATCGGGCGCCATGTGCTGGCCGGCCGGGCCCTGTTCGCCGACGACACCCCGGTCAAGATGCTGGCGCCGGGGACCGGCAAGACGGCGACCGGGCGGGCGTGGACCTATGTGCGGGACGAGCGTCCGTGGAACGGCGAGGCGCCGCCGGCGGCCTGGTACCGCTTCTCGGCCGACCGCAAGGCGGCGCATCCGAAGGGCCATCTTGAAGGCTTCGCCGGCTGGATGCACTCGGACGGCTATGCCGGGTTCGGCGCGCTGGCCCGCGCCGGTCCGGTCCGCGAGGTCGCCTGCCTGGCGCATGTGCGACGCAGGCCTGCCCCGGACTTGATCCGGGGTTCTTCGACGTCCATGCCGCCCAGGGCTCGGCGATCGCCGCCGGGGCGCTGGAACGGATCGCCGCCCTCTACGCCATCGAGAAGGAAGCCCGCGGCCAGCCGCCCGAGCGCCGTGTTGCCATCCGACAAGCCAGGGCCGAACCACGTCTCGACGAGTTCGAGTGCTGGCTGCAAGCGCAGTTGCCGAAGATCTCCGCCAAGACCCCGCTGGCGGCGGCGATCCGCCATGCGCTCACCCGGCTCAAGCGCCTCAGGCCCTATCTCGAACACGGCTTCCTGGAGATCGACAACAACCCGCCCGAGCGCGCGATGAGGCCGATCGCGCTCGGCCGCAAGAACTATCTCTTCATGGGCTCGACCAGCGGCGGCAGGGCCGCCGCCATCGCCTACACCCTGATCGAGACCGCAAGGCTCAACGAAATCGACCCGCAAGCATGGCTCGCCCGGATCCTCGAGCGCATCCCCGACTACAAGATCAACCGCGTCGACGAGCTGCTGCCGTGGAACACCGCGCCGGCAGAAGATCGGGAAGCCGACGCCTGAACTCGCCAGGGCAGTCAGACCGGACGTGTGTGGACGCCCCTGGTGACGCAAGCATTTTCTTCGGTCGGTTCGGTGCGCGCGGTCAGGTGCTGTCGTGTGTCCGGCCTCTCTATGCGGCACGTCACACGCCGCGGGCCCTCATGGAGATGCGCGGATCGGGTCCATATCGCTTACGCGAGCTCGAAAGCTCTGCGTCCGGAGACTGGTTTTCCCGATCCCGTCTCGATCGACCGTTTGCCCTTGCCTTTCCTCAGACCTGCCCGCGTCCCCGACAGCGACCCGCCCGACCGCCCTCTCAGGCGGCGGCGGGAGCCCGGTAGCTCTCCTTCTTCGTCATCAGCGCCCAGACGATGCGCGCCATCCGGTTGGCCAGCGCCACGGCGACGAGCATGCGCGGTTTGCGCGCCAGCATCCTGGCAAGCCATGGGTCGTTCGTCCTGCCGCGCCGAGCCGCCCAGCGAACGACCGCCATGGCGCCCGTGATCAGCAGCCGCCTCAAGTCACGCTGGCCCATCTTCGATATCTTGCCCAGGCGCGGCTTGCCGCCAGTCGTGTGCTGGCGCGGCACCAGGCCGAGCCAGGCGGCGAAGTCCCGGCCGCGCCGGAAGGTCTCCATCGGCGGCGCGAAGGACTGGACCGCCATCGCGGTGATCGGCCCGATCCCCGGCACGGTCATCAGACGGCGCGCCTCCTCGTCCTGCCGGGCCACCGCCCGGATTTCCTCTTCAAGGCCATCGATCTTCTCGCCAAGCCCGGCAATCTGGTTCAGCAGAAGGCCGGCCAGATCGTGGACCGCGTCCGGCAGATCCAAGTCCGGGTCTTCAAGCGCCGACGCCAAGCGCCCGACATGGGCCGGACCCTGGGGAGCAACGATGCCGAACTCCGCCAGATGACCGCGCAAGGCGTTGATGGTCTGGGTGCGCTGGCGTACCAGGAGATCACGCGTGCGGAACAGCATGCCCCGGGCCTGCTGCTCGACGGTCTTCACAGCCA
This sequence comes from Alphaproteobacteria bacterium, assembly GCA_965243325.1. Taxonomy (GTDB): domain Bacteria; phylum Pseudomonadota; class Alphaproteobacteria; order UBA7887; family UBA7887; genus JANQOH01. The sequence goes on from CBDEUQ010000003.1 coordinate 484,000, forward strand.
CAAAACTCATCGTCGGGCGCGATGCTGCCTCGCAGATCGCCTCCGCATCCGCCGCATCGTTCTTCTGTCGCTTGACGTAAGCCTTCACGTAGGCCGGCGGAACCAACTGCACCGCATGGCCCAGGCGGCTGATCTCGCGGCCCCAATGGTGCGCACCGCCGCAGGCTTCCATCGCGACTGTGCAGGGCTGCTGCGAGACCAGAAACCCCAGCACCTTCGCCCGGCTCAGCTTCTTCCGGAACGCGACCGATCCATCGGGCCGCGCGCCGTGAAGCTGAAAGCTGTTCTTCGCGAGATCGATCCCGATCATGCTAACCTGTTCCATGGACGCCCCTTTCCTCTCTTGGCGTTTACGACACCGCCAACTTGGCACATTGCGATGCCGTCGGGAGGGGCGTCCACTCCATCGCTTACGTTCGGAAAGCGCAATTTACATCAAGGAGCGCCGGCTATCGCTTAGAGACCCGCCGCGGCTAACGATTTCCGCGATTTCTTACGGACGTTGGAACGGTCGACGAATTGTAGACCGCGGGTAGATACAAACGATCCCGCGCTCCCCAGCAAACTATTCGCAAAGTAACGGAGCATGAAGCCATGGAAGAAAAGCCTTCTAGGACAGCCGGCGATCACATAGAATAGACAGAGCCCACCACCTCCAGGACCCAACTGCATGTACACAAAAAGACTCCAGTTAGTCAACTACGGTCCCATCGAGCGATTGGATATCGCCTTCCCGTTTTCACAGGACACTCCACGACCTATTGTTTTTGTTGGTGAAAATGGATCCGGGAAAAGCATTGTCCTTTCATATATAGTTAACGGCCTGCTGTTAGCAAAGTCCTTGGCGTTTTCCGAAACACCCGAAGTCGAGCAAGGAAAAGTATACAAACTACGAAGTTCCTCATACATCAAGACGGGTGAGGAAGGATACTTCGCCCGAGTAGACTTTGAAGACGGATTTCACTTCGGTGAGATACGCACGCGCAATGCGAAAGAGTCTTACGCCACTATACCCTCCGAATTCATGTGCTCAGACGCAGAGAAAGCATGGGATTCAATGGAGAGCTCCAAGAATGATTCAATTCACTCAAACATTGACCGGCGAGCGACTGAGAAGTTATCGGGATTGTTTTCAAAAAATTGTGTTCTGCATATTCCCGCAAACAGGTTCGAAGAACCAGCTTGGCTGAATCAGGACAACCTTACATCAAGAGCCAAGTACATGGATCTCAGCCACATAGTTGGGCACACAAATCGTAGAGTAATAAGTTATTCTCCCCTCCGAGATATCCAGAATTGGTTGTTCGAGATAGCGTATGACCGTGCGGCTTTCGAAGTCCAGACGGGGCGCTTGGCCAATCTTGCCGTTCGAGCGACAGACAATACCTACACTCCTTTACCGCCGGAACTTCCATTGTTTTTTGGATATCAAGGACCAGCGACTAGGACTTACGAGCTCGTGTTGTCAGTAATTCGGCAGGCGTTGAAATTAGACAGCACAGGGAGGCTAGGAATAGGCTCTAGAGCAGACCGTGTTGTATCGATAATGCGGGCCGAAAGACAATTGGTTCACAATCTGTTTCATCTCTCAAGTGGCGAGACTTCTCTTATTTCTATGTTCTTGTCCATATTGAGAGATTTTGACTTTTGCAATGTCGGCATCCAGGAACCGAAATCAGTTAGGGGAATAGCAGTCATCGATGAAATTGATTTGCACCTACACTCTGTTCATCAGTACGAGATACTACCGGCACTAATTTCCATGTTTCCCAATGTTCAGTTTGTGGTAACCAGCCATTCTCCTCTTTTTGTTCTCGGGCTGAATAACGCATTGGGGAAAGACGGATTCGACCTGTACCTATTGCCGGGAGGAAAACAGATTGAACCTGAAGAGTTCGGGGAATTCGAAGAAGCATATCATGCTTTTCGAAGTACTAGAACATACATATCTGATGTTCGTGCGGCTGTCGAGGAGGCTGATAAACCCATAGTGTTTGTCGATGGCAGTACCGATGTAAAGTATTTAACGCGTGCGTCGGAAGTATTGGGTTATCAGCACGAATTGAGCCAGGTTGAACTAAAGGCTGGCGGTGGAGACGCGAATCTGAAAAGTGTGTGGAATGCGCTAAAGAGTCCCGCGATCCGTGGTCTCATTCAACATATGGTGGTTTTGGTCCACGACTGTGACAGTAGCGTCGGTGATGTTGACGGGGATAAGGTTGTTCGACGAAGGATTCCGTTGATCGATGAACATCCGATTATGGAGGGAATTGAGAATTTGTTTTCTCAGAAGACTATTGAACGGGCGAGGACGCATAAGGCAGCATTTATCGACATCGATCCCGCTCGAATAAAGACAGTAAGGGGTAAGGGCATTGAGGTACCTGAAAGATGGACGGTAAATGAAGATGAAAAGACGAATCTTTGCAATTGGATATGTGATAATGGCTCCGTAGAGGACTTCGATAGTTTTCGAATGTTGTTCGACCAATTGGCCGAAGTTGCAGGTCTATTTCCTCCAAAATCTGAGGAATCGACCTCGTAAGGCGCCGATGTTCCCTCGTTTCGCCACCAACCCGATCTGGGAAGTTGCTACGTGGCGCGGCTAGTGGATTGATTCCAACGTTTGGAACCCTCGGTTTCTCGCGGCGATGATGTCGTCGGGGTCCGCGATCCAGACGAAGGGCTTTGCCTCTGTCCGGTTGTGCTCGTCGATGAAGCGCTGGATGGCGTCGCGGAGTTCGTCGACGGAGCGGAACACGCCGTGCTTGAGCCGCCGGCGCGTCAGCTTGGCGAAGAAGCCTTCGACGGCGTTGAGCCACGAGCACGAGGTCGGGGTGAAGTGGAAGGTCCATCGCGGGTGCTTCTCGAGCCATGCCCGGACCGCCTTGTGCTTGTGGGCGGCGTAGTTGTCGAGGATGGCATGGATCGGCGTCCCGGCGGCGACCGTGCGGTCGATGCGGTCGAGAAAGCGCACGAACTCCTCGTGCCGGTGGCGGGCGCTGTGCTGCGAGACCACCGTTCCCCCGGACGGGTCCGGGGCGGGCTATCAAGCACGTGGAGGGCAGCGAACAGCGTCGTCGTGCCGTGCCGCTTGTAGTCGTGGGTCATGGTGGCGCCGCACCCCTTCTTCAGCGGCAGCCCGGGCTGCGTGCGGTCGAGCGCCTGGATCTGCGACTTCTCGTCGATCGACAGCACCGCCGCATGCGCCGGCGGCTCCACGTACAGGCCGACGATGTCGCGCACCTTGTCGACGAAGGCCGGATCGGTCGACAGTTTGAACTGCCGCCAGCGGTGCGGCGTAAGGCCGTGCGCCTGCCAGATCGTGCGCACCGTCGAGGCGGCCACGCCCGCGGCCTTCGCCATCGCCCGCAGTGTCCAGTGCGTCGCCTCGCCCGTCGGCGGCGTCTGCGTCAGGCGTACGATCGTCGCAACCCGTGCGGGCGACAAAGGCTTCCGGCCGGGAGGCCGTGTCTTGTCTCGCAGAAGCCCGTCGACGCCCTCTTCCATGAAGCGTTCTTGCCAGCGCCAGACGCACGTCTTCGACTTCCCCGTCGCCGCCATGATCGCCATCGTCCCCAGACCGTCGGCGCTGGCCAGGACGATCCGCGCCCGCCACACGTGCTTCTGCGCGCTGTTGCGGTCCTCAACGGTCGCCCGCAAGCGGGCGCGATCCTCCGCCGAAACCGTAAACGAAACCCCAAGATGCATCGAAATTGCTCCGCAACAAATCAAAAGCAATACAGGCCTCTTCCATCAAGTGCATTCCACTAGTACTATAGTTGCGAGTTTGTGCAAATGGTGATTTATTCCGTTTGGCCTTCTCAGAGGATGGATGGAATGAGCGTTGCGGAGTGATAAATAGTAAAGGAAAAAACAGCTTCGGAGAGAGGAAAACCAGCACAAGTGTGGGCGGAAATCGTCTGAGGTGGGTATCGGCGAGGTGGATTACTGGCTCAGTTTGCTTCGCAGCGTGACCGAAAAGACCGCCTCGCTTTGGGCCTTCTGCTGCGGGTGTCCCGTCATTTCGCGTTTGATTGCGGCGCGCAGGCCATTGATGAGGGCTGCGCCGTGACGCAACTGACCCTCGATTCCCAGTAATTCCTCCAGCATTGCACGTCTCCCAACTTCGCTTCCTAGCGCTTCGGACCGCGCCAGGAAGTACCGGTGCACAAGGAAGTTTCGCTGCTTTCTGGCCGCGTCGAGGAACTCCGGCACCCAGTCATCCATTTCTTCCACGAACTGCTTTTTGAAGAGATGCAGCAGTTGCCCGGTGGTCATCTTGTCGAGGGCGGCAATCGGGTGGTCGGGAGCGAGAAGCTCGTTGAGCAGTGCGAGTAGACTGGCCAGCACTTCTTCGAACAGCTGAGCGTGCTGAGCAGCGGATCCATAGCAGGCGAAGACCGCGTTAAGCTGGCCCTCCTCGGTCTCCAGCATCTCCAGAGATCGCTTGGAGTAGCCGCGCTCGCTGAATTCGGCATCAGCGCTGTCACCGTTGCCATGATCGGTCATCGCTTATTTCTGCCTCGTGGAAAGTGCCCGTCGTCGGATCGTTGGGTGGCGCCAAGACTATCGATCCCCAATATGGCGGCGACCACGCCAAATCTGTCCGCCGCCTCGGTCGCAACCGGGACAACTGGAAGCCGCGCTCTACACGCAGCGTTTGCGGACCTTCGTGGTCCCACCCCTCCACCGTGCCACCTGCAATTGGACCCGGATCGTCCGCGCACTGGCGAGGACGCATCCTCCGTCAACTGTCAAGTCTCTCCTGGGCATCCGACGAGATCACCTCCGCCAGAAGCTCCGACGCCGACTTGTCGTAGGTAACGCGCCACCGATCGATGATGTGGCGACCCAGAACGAGCCGCGCCGGCGTCATCCGCCAGACCGCGCCCAGGATACCGCATCGGCGACATCGGCCTCGGAGAGGCCGATTTCGGCGAGCTTCGCGCGCACGGCGCCGGCGCGATTCACGCGCACTGGAGTCAGCACGATGCGCCCGTTCTCGGCCGTGACGTCGAACTATTCGGTCGCCTCCACAGCGGCCACGGCAGCCTTGGGCAAGGTCAACTGATTCTTGGACGTCAGCTTGGCCAACATGGTCTTCATCCGCATTCCGGGACGCAGAGAGACATTACATCCCCGACCCCGTGCCGCAAAGGGCGCTCAAGGTGGCACGCCCGTACCCGCACCTCTCCCCCGCACACACTGGAAACCCCTGCCGCGCGGCCCCGGCATCGCGCCGTCCGTAGCACTTGGCGACCGCGCGCCTCGCAGGCGCACGTTTCGTCCACACACCGAATGGCCGGCGCCCAGCGGCCGGGCGGACTCCGGCGGCGGTGCTCGAGGACCACTGGAAAGCCGACGGCACCACGCGGGTGCCGCCGGCACTCCGCCCCTGCATGAACGACGGCGCGTCGACCGACGCCAACACGCTGCGATGTCCGCCGGGCGCGCCATTTCCGGCCAACGGCAGGGCTTGATCAGGAGGCCGGGCGACGATCACGCGTTCAGAATTGTCGTCGAGGCCAGGGCGACGGCCGCGACGGGCCCTGCCCGGGCGCGCACCGACCGGGACTCCGCCGTCGAAGGGACAGCCCGCTTGGGCCAGCACGGAATCGCGACAGAGGGCAATTCGTGGTACTTGGTTCGCGAGCGGCGGAGCGAACTGCCGAGGACTTCCAGGGCGTCAGCGAGGAGTCGGACAACGGCACGCATGAAGGAGGCGGGAATGGCCGGTCGTCCGCCGGCGCGCGCCGGACCGCACAGGGTCACGGCAAGGACCGCGGCCGCCGGCGGGTTCGGGACGTTCGGCGGGAAGACACTTCCACCCTTCCCGCCGCAGGAATGCGGAACTCGCGTCGACGCCACCGGATACGTCACAGGACGACCGGATCCCGCAGCAAGGAGAAGGGCATGAGACGATCCCGGATACTGGCCGCCGCCGCAGGGCTGTTCCTCACCCTTGCGGCCCCGATCGACGCCGCGGCGGACGACATCACCCTCAAGATCGCCGGCGTCCTCCCCGTCGAGCATTACGGGCACAAGATGCTGGAGCAGATCAAGGCGGACATCGAAGGCGCGGACGTCGGGTTGAGCGTCAAGTATTTCCCCGCCGGTCAACTCGGCTCGGGAGAGGAGCTGCTCGAGGACACCATTCGCGGCAACGTCGATCTCGTCCACGCCTTCGTCTATGCGCACAAGGACCCGGTCCTCGAGATCAACTCCCTGCCCTTCCTCGTCACGTCGTGGGACGAGCTCAGGCGCGTCTACGGAACCAAGGACTCCGCCTACTCGCAGATCATGGCCGAGACCCTGGACCGCCTCGGCCTGAAATTCCTCGGCAACGTCGCCGAGGGGTTCATCGGGGTCGTAGCGACCGAGAAGCCCGAAAACCACGCGGCGGTCGGACCCAAGGGCATCCACATTCGCGTCTGGAGCTCGAAGGTCGCGAAGGACACGACGGAAGCCATCGGGTTCAAGACGACCACCATGAACTGGGCGGAGGTGTTCGCCGCGGTGCAGCTCGGCGCGGTGGACGGCGCAATCTGCTGCACGCCGCAGGCGACGTACACGGTCTTCGCCCAAAGCGACGTCGGCAGGTATTTCATCCCCTACAACGCCTTCGTCGAGGCCTCGACCTACTACGCGTCGAAAAGGACCTGGGAGAAGCTCGACGACAAGCAGCGCGCCGCGGTGCAGGCCGCGGTGGACCGGGCGGCGATTTCCTTCACCGACTGGGCCGAGGCCAACGACGGCGGCTACGTCGCCAGGATACGGGACGCGGGCTGGGAGATCCTCGACCTCACCGAGGCCGAGCGGGGCGCGATCGCCGATCATATCGAGGCGACGGTCTGGCCGGCGGTCGAGGAGCTGGTCGGCAAGGACGTCGTCGACCGGCTGCGCAACGACAGATAACGTGTCCCCGGAGCGGGCGGCGGACACCCCGGGGCATCCACCGCCCCCTTGCCGCGGGGACGGGCAAGGCAAGCCGTTTCGTCCCGCCCCGGTTGCGCCCGAGGCCCGGGCAGGCGCGTCGAAGGACCAATGACGCAGATCGTCGAGCACGTACCGGCCGCGCTCCAGGCACCGGTGCGTCTGCTGCTCGCCGTCAACGGCGCCTTCATCTGCGCCGCCAGCCTCACGATGGCGGCGACGTTCTTCTGCGTCGTCGTTCTCCGCTACGGGTTCGGAGCCGACCTCTTCGCCTACGAGGAATGGCTGCTCATCATCTGCTTCTGGCTCTACTTCATGGCCAGCGCCGTCGGCACCTACGAGAACAGCCACGTCAGCGCCGACCTGATGGATCATCTGATGGAGGACGCGCGGCTCCGGTGGATGCGCGCGGTCCTCGTCGGCACGATCGAGCTGGTCGTGAGCCTGGCGGCGCTTTACTGGGCAATCCTCGCCATCCGCGACGAGATCGCTTCCTACCCCTACTGGCAGACCACCATCGCGCTGAAAATCCCGTTCCTCGTCCCGCGCCTCGCGCCGATCTTCGGTTTCGGACTGATGGCCTTCTACACGGCGCTTCGGCTCTACGTCCTCTTCAAGCTGAGGCGCGTTCCGGAAAGCGGGGCAGCGGGCGATGCCGGCGGCATGCCCGCGCGGGACGGGTGAGATGCTGATCCTTTCGTGCTTCCTGCTCCTTTGCCTACTGCTGGTCATCGGCGTCTCGGTGCCGATGGCGTTCGGCGCGGTGCTCATGCTCATCGCCGTCTTCGGCGGCCACGACGTGTCGGGGTTCCTGCCGACCGGGCACTGGAAGCTGAACACCGTCATCCTGCTCGCCATTCCTCTCTTCATCCTGGCGGGCAGCATCATGGAGCGGGGAAAGATCGCGGCGCCGCTCATCGACCTGCTGCAGCTGCTGGTGGGCCGGATGCGGGGCGGCCTGAGCGCGGCGGCCGTCGTCGCCTGCGCCGTGTTCGGGTCGATTTCGGGGAGCGCGGCGGCGACGCTGACCTGCATCGGCTCGATCATGATGCCGCACCTGCGGCGGGCGAACTATCCCGAGGGCACCGCGTCCGCCCTCATCGTCGCCGCCTGCCCCCTCGGCCTTCTCATTCCGCCGAGCGCCTCCCAGATTCTCTACGCATGGGTCACCCAGCAGTCGGTCCTCAAGTGCTTTCTTTCCACGGTGGTGCCCGGCCTCATCCTCGTGGTGCTCCTGTGCATCGTGAACTTCTTCCTCGTACGCGGGATCCCGGACCTCAGGCTCGCCGAAAGGCCGCAGCGATTCAGGCGCGAGCTCGGCGTCCGGTCCTGGCGGGCGTTCCCGGCGCTCGTCATGCCCGCGTTCATCCTCGGAGGAATCTACGGAGGAATCATGACCCCCACCGAGGCGGCGGGGGCGGCCGTGATCTACGCGATCCCGGTCGGGTTCTTCGTCTACAAGGGACTCAACCGGCGGAACTTCTGGCAGGGGATTCGCGAGGCGTCCGTCACCATCGGAGTCGTGATGGTGATGGTCTTCATGGTGCTCATCGTCAGCCGGTTCCTGATCTTCGAGGACATACCGGGCCTTGCGAAGTCGCTCGTCTACTCCGTCTCGGAAAACCCCGTCGTCATCCTGCTGATGGTGAACCTCGTCATGATCCTCATCGGCATGGTGATGGACGACATCAGCGGGCTCCTGCTCTCGGCGCCCCTGCTGCTGCCGATCGTGACCAGCGTCGGGATGGACCCGATACACTTCGCCGCCGTCCTCGGGGTGAATCTCGGCATGGCGAACATCACTCCGCCGACGGCTCCGCTCCTCTATCTGGGGGCCAGGGTCACGGGCGCACCCGTCAACCGCATGATGAAACCCGTGCTCATCATGATCTTCTTTGCCTGGCTGCCGACGCTGATGATCACCACGTTCGCGCCGTCGGTCGCCCTCTGGCTCCCCGGCCTGTTCTTCGGCTAGAGGCGGCGGGCGGACGCCGCAGCGTCGAATTCCCCGACATCCACCGACAGGCATCCCTCCACGGCTTCACGGAGGTTGTTCAGAAGCTCCTCGAACGTCTCTCCCTGGGTCGCGCATCCGGGGATGGCCGGCACTTCCGCCCAATAACCCCCTTCTTCCGCCTCGTGAACGACCACCTTCAATCTCATCGTGCCCTCTCCGTTCGGGCATGCGCCGCCGGGGATCGACACTCTCCGGTCATGCCGCAACGCGCCGCCGATCAACCGACCCTGGTCGAGCGCAGCGGCAGCGCCTCGGTCTCCAGCGTCGAGAGATCGAGCCGCAGCGACGCATGGTCGATGTCGAAACCCACGACTTCGCCGGCCCGGTCGAGATCGACGTTCAGGCCGTCCGAAACCTCACGGGTTTCCACGCCCGGCCCCGCCTTGAACTCGACATAGAGGCTGTCGGTCTCGGGATAGTAGTGCAGCTTCATTTGTCGTCCCTCTCGAACCCTCTATCGAAGAAGGCGTTGTGGACCGTCTCTCCATCGGACAGCGTTACCACGCGGAGGATGCGGGGTGCATCTTCGCCGGCGCGCGTGACCTCGCCCCAGCAGCGAACGCGGCCGTCCGGCTGCGCTTCGCGGCGAAGCGGCGCGGCAATGACGGCGGCGCACCACGCCGGATCGATATAGGGTCTCTTGCGTCGAACCTGCTCCTCGAAATAGCGCGTCGTCTTCATGCGGCAGCATCTTAGAGCAGGAAACCGCGGACAAGCCTGTCGAACCGGGCTTCGATCTCATGGATGCCGGTGAACCCGGCGAAGGCCCACCGCCCCAAGGCGCCGAGCGCCGTCACGCCCCGCCCCGCCTCCGCCCCCACACTGGAAACCCCCGCCGCGCGGCGCTAGCATCGCCGCGTCCGCGGCCCGTGGCGCCCGTCCGCGCCCGGCGCAACCGACGGGACGGGCGTCCATGTTCGACATCAGAGCCATTCGCGACGATCCGCAAGCGTTCGACGCCGCCATGGCGCGGCGAGGCCTGGGGGCCGCCGTCGCCGCCGGGCTGCTCGCGCTCGACCGGGCGCGGCGCGAGGCGGTGGGGGCGGCGCAGGCGGCGCGCACCGAGCGCAACGCGAAGTCGCGGCGGATCGGCGCCGCCAAGGCGGCGGGCGACGAGGCGGACGCGGCGGCGCTGATCGCCGAGGTCGCCGCCCTCAAGGCGCGGCTGCAGGAGGGCGAGGAGACGGTGCGCCGCCTCGACGCCGAGCTCGACGAGGCGCTGCGCGGGCTGCCCAACGCACCGGCGGCCGAGGTTCCCGACGGCGCCGACGAGACGGCCAACGTCGAGGTGCGCCGGGTCGGCACGCCGCGCGCCTTCGACTTCCAGCCGCTCCAGCACTTCGAGATCGGCGAGCGCCTGGGGCAGATGGACTTCGAGCGCGCGGCGCGCCTCGCGGGCGCCCGCTTCGTCGTCCTCGAAGGGGCGCTCGCGCGGCTGCACCGGGCGCTCGCGTGGTTCATGCTCGACGTGCAGACGGGCGAGCACGGCTACCGCGAGGTGGCGCCGCCCTACCTGGTGCGCGAGGAGGCGCTGTTCGGCACCGGCCAGCTGCCCAAGTTCGCCGACGACAACTTCGTCACCACCGACGGCCGCTGGCTGGTGCCGACCGCCGAGGTGCCGCTCACCAACCTGGTGCGCGAGAGCATCCTCGACGAGGCGGCGCTGCCGCTGCGCTTCACCGCGCACACGCCGTGCTTCCGCGCCGAGGCGGGGGCCGCCGGGCGCGACACGCGCGGGATGATCCGCGTGCACCAGTTCGACAAGGTCGAGCTGGTCTCGGTCGTCGCGCCGGCCGGCGCCGCCGCCGAGCACGCGCGCATGACCGGCTGCGCCGAGGAGATCCTGCGGCGCCTCGAGCTGCCCTGGCGGACGATGCTGCTGTCGGCGGGCGACATGGGCTTCTCGGCGCGCAAGACCTGGGACCTCGAGGTCTGGCTGCCGGGCCAGGGAGCGTGGCGCGAGATCTCGAGCTGCTCGGACTGCGGCGACTTCCAGGCCCGGCGCATGAACGCGCGCTACCGCGCCGCCGAGGGCGGCGGAGTCGGCTTCGTCCACACGCTGAACGGCTCGGGCCTCGCGGTCGGGCGGACGCTGGTGGCGGTGCTCGAGAACCACCAGAACGCCGACGGCACGGTGACGGTGCCGGAGGCGCTCCGCCCCTACATGAACGGCCGCGAGGCGATCGGCGCCGGATGAGCGCGCTCGCCGGCAAGCGGGTGCTGATCGCCAACGACGACGGCGTGCGCGCCGCCGGCCTCGAGCTCCTCGCCGGCATCGTCCGCGACCTCGGCTGCGAAACCTGGGTGGTGGCGCCGGAGGCCGACCGCAGCGGCGCCGGCCACTCGCTCACCCTCGCCGAACCGGTGCGCGTGCGCGAGCTCGATGCGCGCACGTTCGCCGTCTCGGGCACGCCGACCGACTGCGTTCTCGTCGCCGTGCTCGACGCCATGCGCGGCCGCCGGCCCGACCTCGTGATCTCCGGCGTCAACCGCGGCGGCAACCTCGGCGAGGACATCACCTATTCGGGAACCGTCGCCGCGGCGATGGAGGGCGCGCTGCTCGGAATCCCCTCGATCGCGCTGAGCCAGGACGCCGACCGGCTGCAACGGGCGCGCTGGGAAACGGCGCGGCGCCACGCCCCGCGCGTGCTCGCCTCCCTTGTCGGCGCCGGTTGGCCGCCTAATGTATTCATCAATGTCAACTTTCCCGACATCCCGCCGGACGACGTGCAGGGCCTCGCGGTGACCCGCCAGGGACGACGCAAACCCGGATCCAGGCTCGACCGCCGCGAGGACCCGCGCGGCCGCCCCTATTTCTGGATCGATTCCTCGCGCACCGAGTCCGACCCGCTGCCCGGGTCGGACATGGCGGCGGTGGCGCGCGGCCTGATTTCGGTCACGCCGCTGCACCTCGACCTCACCCACCACGACACCCGCGCCGCGCTCGCGGAACGGCTCGCCTGACGCCGCCGCCATGTCGCCCGCGACGGAGAGAGCCCGCCTGATCCTCTCGCTGCGCCGCTCCGGCGTGACCGACGCGAACGTGCTCTCGGCCATCGAGACGGTGCCGCGCGACCTGTTCGTGCCGCCTGAGCTGGCCGGACGCGCCTGGGACGACCGGGCGCTGCCGATCGAATGCGGACAGACGATCAGCCAGCCGACGGTGGTGGCGTGGATGAGCGCGGCCCTCGACCTCGACGACCGCACGAAGATCCTCGAGGTCGGCACCGGGTCGGGCTACCAGACGGCGATTCTCTCGCGGCTGTGCCGGCGGGTCTACACGATCGAGCGGCACCGCGGCCTGGCGCGGACGGCGCAGTTCCGATTCGAGGCGCTGAACCTGCACAACATCGTGCCGCGCGTCGGCGACGGCAACGCCGGCTGGCGCGAGCAGGCGCCGTTCGAGCGCATCATCGTCACCGCGGCGGCGCCAGCGCCGCCGCCGGCACTGGTGGACCAGCTCGCGATCGGCGGCCTGATGGTCATGCCCCTCGGCCCGGTCGGCGGCGAGCAGAGCCTGGTCCGGCTGCGCCGCACGCCCGACGGCCTTCACGAGCAGCACATCTTCGACGTGAACTTCGTGCCCCTGGTCGAGGGAGCGCCGGCGGCATGACGCGCGCGCCGGCCGGCCTCGCCCTGCTCGCCGTCGCCGCCGCCTGCAGCGTGCTGGCGGGCTGCCTCATCTCGATGCCGGCGCCGATGCCCCGAGCGGCGCCGGCGGCGGCGGCACCGGAGGCGGACCGCGCCGCGCCGCCGCCGGTCCGGCGTGGCGAGCGGGCGGACATCGTCGTCGCGCCCGGCGACACGCTGTGGGGGATCGCGCGGCGCCACGAGGTGCCGCTGCAGGCGCTGATCGCGGCGAACGGCCTCGAACCGCCGTACACGCTGCATCCCGGTTGGGGCCTGACGCTGCCGCCGTCGCCGCCGCCGCAAAACGGCGTCTACGTCGTCGTCGCCGAGGACACGCTGTCGCGGATCGCGCGCCGGTTCGCCACCAGCGTCGCCGCGCTGGCCAATCTCAACGCCGTCGAGCCGCCCTACGTCATCCGCCCCGGCCAGCGCCTGCGCCTGCCCGGCGCGGCGCCTTCCCCGGCGCCGATCGTGGCCGCGAGACCGGCAGCCGCAGCCGGCGCCATCCACCGCGAGGCCGCGGACGCGAAACCGCCGGCGGTGCGGGCGGCGGCAACGCAGCCCGCGGCGGTCGTCCTCACCGCCCCGCGCGAGGCCGCACCGGCGACCCAGGAGGCGCGCACGGCGGCGGCGCGACCGGCGGCAGTGCCCGTCGCCGTCCGCCGCGAGGCCAGGGCGACGACCCGCGCCGGGCGCTCGTTCCGCTGGCCGGTCGAGGGCCCCGTCCTCTCCGAGTTCGGGCCGCGCCAGGGGCTCGGCCGCAACGACGGCATCAACATCGCGGCGCCGCAGGGCGCGCCGGTGCGGGCGGCCGACGACGGCGTGGTCGTCTACGCCGGCAACGAGCTGCGCAGCTACGGCAACCTGCTGCTGATCCGGCACGACGGCGACTGGACGTCGGCGTACGCCCACAACGGCGAACTCCTCGTCGACCGCGGCGCGGCGGTCGCGCGCGGGCAGGTCATCGCCCGCGTCGGCAGCAGCGGCGGAGTCAGCGAGCCGCAAAGCCATTTCGAGCTGCGCAACGGCGCCGAGGCGGTGGATCCGCTCGAGTACCTGGTCCGGCAGTAGCCGGATAACCCGCCCGCCGGGCGGCGGCGCTCAGAAGCCCTCGGCGGGGGCGAACCGGTTGCTCTTCGGAAAGCCGCGGGGGACGATGCGTCCGGCGTTGCCGCGCCGGCCGACCCAGGCCGCGAAGTCGGTCAGCGTGCGGGTGCGCGTGCCCTGGCGCCACGCGAGGCCGCTCCCGGAGTCGAAGACGACGGCGTCGGCGAGGCCGCCGTCGCGGTATCTCTGCAACATCACGCCGCGGCCGCGGCCCATCTCCGGCAGCTCGTCGAGCCCGAACACGAGGAGCTTGCGGTTCTCGCCGACGACGGCGACCCGGTCGCCCTCGGCGGCGGTGCAGACGCGCGCCTCGACGGCGCCGGAGACCCGGAGCACGAGACGGCCGCCGCGCTTCTGCGCCACCGCGTCGTTCTCCGGCACGACGAAGCCGCGCCCGTCGCCCGCCGCGACGAGCAGGCGGCGCCCCGGCCGGTGGACGAACAGGGCGACGAGATCGCAGTCGTTGCCGAGGTCGATCATCAGCCGCACCGGCTCGCCGAAGCCGCGGCCGCCGGGCAGGCGGCCGCAGTCGAGAGTGTGGAAGCGGCCGTCGGTGGCGAACACGAGGAGCTTGTCGTCGGTCCAGGCGTGCAGGCGCCGCCACGGCCGGTCTCCCTCCTTGAGTCGGAGCCCGGCATCGTCCGCGAGGTGCCCGCGGGCGGCGCGGATCCAGCCCTTCTCGGAGCACAGGACGGTGATCGGCTCGCGTTCGGCCATGGCGGCGAGCGGCACGACCTCCGCCCCCGGGGCGGCGGCGATCTCCGTGCGCCGCCGCCCGAGCGGGGTGTCGCCGCCGAAGCGGGCGCGGATGGCGCGGATCTCCTCGCCCACCGCGCGCCACTGCCGGTCGTCGCTGGCGAGCAGCGACTCGAGGCCCTGGCGCTCGTCGGCGAGGGCGTCGAGCTCGCGGCGGATCGCCATCTCCTCGAGCCGGCGCAGGTTACGCAGCCGCATGTCGAGAATGGCGGTGGCCTGGGCCTCGTTCAGCCCCCAGCGCGCGATCATCGCGGCCTTGGGATCGTCGTCCTCGCGGACGATGCGGATCACCTCGTCGAGTTCGACGTAGACCACGAGCCAGCCGCGGAGAATGTCGAGGCGACGGTCGATCCGCGCCAAGCGGTGGCGCGCGCGCCGCGTCAGCACCGAGCGGCGATGGTCGAGAAACGCGCGCAAGGCGGCGGCGAGCGACATCACCCGCGGCCGGCCCTCGGAGTCGAGCACGTTGAGGTTGAGCGGCACGCGGGTCTCGAGCTCGCTGGCCTGGAACAGGGATTCCATGAGCGCCCCGGCCTCGACGGTGCGGGCGCGCGGCACCAGCACGACGCGCACGTCCTCGGCCGACTCGTCGACGACGTCGGCGAGCCACGGCAGCTTCCGCGCCGCCATGAGCTCGGCGATCTTCTCGATCAGTCGCGCCTTGGGCACCTGCCAGGGCAGCTCGTCGACCACCACCTGGTACTGGCCGCGGGCGAGCGGCTCGACGCGCCAGCGGGCGCGGACGCGGAAGGCGCCGCGGCCGGTGCGGTAGGCCTCGACGACGGACTCGCGCGGCTCGACGAGGACGCCGCCCGTCGGCAGGTCAGGCCCGGGCACCCGGTCGACCAGCGCCGCCGCGTCGGCGTCGGGCGAGTCGAGCAGCAGCAGCAGCGCGTCGCACAGCTCGCCGGCGTTGTGCGGCGGGACCGCGCACGCCATGCCGACGGCGATACCGCTGGCGCCGTTGGCAAGCAGGTTGGGAAACGCCGCCGGCAGCACGACGGGCTCGCTCTCGGAGCCGTCGTAGGTGTCGCGGAAGTCGACCGTGCCGCGGTCGATGTCGGCGAGCAGCGCCTCGGCGACCGGGGTCAGGCGCGCCTCGGTGTAGCGCATGGCGGCGGCGCGGTCGCCGTCGACGTTGCCGAAGTTCCCCTGGCCGTCGACCAGCGGGTAGCGCACGGCGAAGTCCTGCGCGAGGCGCACCATGGCGTCGTAGACGGCGGTCTCGCCGTGCGGGTGGTACTTGCCGATGACGTCGCCGACGACGCGGGCGCACTTCTTGAAGCCGCCGTCGGCGTCGAGGCGGAGCGCCCGCATGGCGTAGAGAAGCCGCCGGTGCACGGGCTTGAGGCCGTCGCGCACGTCGGGCAGCGAGCGCGCCGTGATGGTCGACAGCGCGTACGAGAGATAGCGCTCGCCGAGGGCGTCGGCGAAGGGGGCGGCGACGATCCCGGCGTCGCCGTTCGCGGTCATCGCGGCGCGCCTTCCGCCGGCTGCGGCGCGGCGCGGGCGAGGAGAACGCCGGCGCGGTCGTAGACCAGCACCTCGACGGCGACGCGGGGGCCCGCGGCGCCCTGCGCCACGCGGCGCGCGTCGGCGGCTACGGCGGCGGCGAGCGCCGGGCCGCCGACGGCGAGCGCGGCGCCGGCGCTCGCCGCGCCGCGCGCCGCCTCCACCGCCTCCGGCGGCGCGCCGGCCGCCGCCAGCCGCGCCGCGACCCATTCGAAGTCGACCCGGCTGCGCGCCGAGTGGAGGTCGAGGTTGCCCTGCGCGAGCTTGCACAGCTTGGCGAAGCCGCCGGCGAGGCTGAGGCGGGGGACGGGCCGGCGGCGGAGGTACTTGAGCACGCCGCCGGCGAAGTCGCCCATGTCGATGAGGGCGCTGTCGGGAAGGCCGTAGCGGGCGCGGACCGCCGCCTCGCTCGTCCGCCCCGTGGCCGCGGCGACGTGCTCGTGGCCGGAGGCGCGCGCCACGTCGATGCCGCGGTGGATGCTGGCGATCCACGCCGCGCACGAGTAGGGCACGACGATGCCCGTGGTGCCGAGCACCGACAGGCCGCCGACGATGCCGAGGCGCCCGTTCATGGTCTTCTCGGCCAGCGCCGCGCCGCCGGGAATGGCGATCTCGACGACGGCGTCGCCGCCGCCGCCGCAGGCCCGCGCCGCCTCGGCGATAGAGTTGCTAATCATGGCGCGCGGCGCCGGGTTGATCGCCGGCTCGCCGACCGCGAGGGCGAGGCCGGGGCGGGTCACGGTGCCGACCCCCTCGCCGGCGCGGAAGGCGACGCCGCTGCCCGCGGGCGCGGCCCGGACGGTCGCCGCGACGAGGGCGCCGTGGGTCACGTCGGGATCGTCGCCGGCGTCCTTGACCACGCCAGCCGCGGCCCAGCCGGGGCCCAGCGATTCGCGGGCGAGGGCGAACTCCGGCCGCCGGCCGCCCGGCAGCGCGACGGCCACCGGGTCGGGGAAGCGCCCGGTCAGCAGGGCCTCGTACGCCGCGCGCGCGGCGGCGGCGGCGCAGACGCCGGTGGTCCAGCCGCGGCGCAGGGCGCGTTCGCCGGTCATGGGAAGAACGATACACGCGTTCGGGCGCTCGCGGCAGGCGATTCGGGCGGGCGACCCGTGCGTGCGACTCCGGCGCCGGGGCGGCGGGTGGTAAGAGTGCGCGCATGAACGCGCCCGCCGACTTCCGGCCGACCGAGGTCGCGCCCGGCCACGTGTGGCTCGTGGGCACCGGCCCCGGCGACCCCGGCCTGCTGACGCTGCACGCCTGGCACGCCCTCGCCCAGGCGGACGCGGTGGTCTACGACGCGCTGGTCGGCGAGGCCATCCTCGACCTCGTGCCGGCGGCCGCGGCGCGCCACTATGCCGGCAAGCGCGGCGGCAGGCCGTCGGCGCGGCAGCCGGACATCTCGCGGCGCCTGGTGGCGCTGGCGCGGGCCGGCCGCCGCGTGGTGCGCCTGAAGGGCGGCGACCCCTACGTGTTCGGCCGCGGCGGCGAAGAGGCGCTGGCGCTGGTGCGCGCCGGCGTGCCGTTCCGCGTCGTGCCCGGCATCTCGGCCGGCCTCGGCGGCCTCGCCTACGCCGGCATCCCGCTCACCCACCGGGCGACCAACGCGTCGGTGGCGTTCGTCACCGGCCACGACGCCGGCGGCGCGGTGCCGGAAACGGTCGACTGGCCGGCGCTGGCGCGCGGCGCCCAGGTCATCGTGGTGTACATGGCGATCCGGCACCTGGAGCGAATCGCCGCCCGGCTGCGCGCCGGCGGCCGCCGCGACTCGGAGCCGGTGGCGGTGGTGTCGCGGGCGACGACGCCGCGCCAGAGGGTGCTCGAAACGACTCTCGGCGCCTGCGTTGCCGACGTCGCCCGGACGGCCGTCGAACCGCCGGCGCTGGTGGTCGTCGGCGAGGTCGTGCGGCTGCGCGCCGGGCTCGACTGGCTCGGCGCGCTCGCCGGGCGGGCGCTCGACGGCGACCCGCTGGCGCGCCCGCCGGCGCCCTGAATGCCGGCGCTCCCGGCACCGGCATTCCAAACGCCGGCGCGGGGCCTGATCGTCGCCGCGCCGGCCTCGGGCAGCGGCAAGACCACGGTCACGCTCGGCCTGCTGCGGGCGCTCCGCAACCGCGGCGTGCGCGCCGCCGCCTTCAAGGCCGGGCCGGACTACATCGACCCGGCGTTCCACGCCGCGGCGGCGGGGCGTGCGTGCGGCAATCTCGACCCGTGGGCGATGCGCCCCGCCACCCTGGCGGCCGGCTACCGGCGCGCCGCGGCGGACGCCGACATCGTGGTCGGCGAAGGCGTCATGGGGCTGTTCGACGGCGCCGCGGGCGGCGCCGGCTCGACCGCCTCGCTCGCCGCGGCGCTCGCCCTGCCCGCGGTTCTCGTCGTCGACGCGCGCGGCATGGCGGCGAGCGCCGCGGCGACGATCGAGGGGTTCGCCCGCCACCGCCGCGACGTCGCCGTCGCCGGCGCCATCCTCAACCGCATCGCCGGCGACCGCCACGCGCGCCTGATTCGCGAGGCGTGCGAGGCGCCGCCGCTCGGATTCGTGCCGCGCGACGCGGCGCTGGCGCTGCCGGAGCGGCATCTCGGCCTCGTCCAGGCGGCGGAACACCCGCGCCTCGAGGCGTTCCTCGAGAGCGCCGCGGCGCGCGTCGGCGGCGCCGTCGACCTCGACAGGCTGCTGGCGCTGGCGCGGCCGCCGCGCCTCGCCGGCGAGACGGGGGCGCCGGGGACGGACGCCGCGCCGCCGCTCGGCCGCCGCATCGCGGTGGCCGAGGACGCCGCGTTCGGCTTCGTCTACGACCACTGGCGCGCGGCATGGACGGCGGCGGGCGCGCGCGTGGTGCCGTTCTCGCCGCTCGCCGACGAGGCGCCCGACGCCGACGCCGACGCCGTGTTCCTCCCCGGCGGCTACCCGGAGCTCCACGCCGGCCGCCTCGCCGCCTCGGAGCGCTTTCTCGCCGGCGTGCGCGCGGCGGCGGCGCGCGGTGCCGCGGTCTACGGCGAATGCGGCGGCTACATGGCGCTGGGCGAGGGCCTGATCGACGGCGACGGCCGGCGCCACGCGATGACCGGCCTGCTGCCGCTGGAGACGAGCTTCGCGGCGCCGCGCCTCGCGCTCGGCTACCGGGCGCTGACGCTGCGCGCCGATGGCCCGCTGGGCCCGGCCGGCGCGGTCTGGCACGGGCACGAGTTCCACTACGCGGCGGCGCTGCGCGAGGACCGGGCGCGGGCCGAGACGCTGTTCGACGGCTGCGAGCCCGACGGCCGGGGGACCGGCGCGGCCGGCCTCGCCCGCGGCCGCGTCTGCGGCGCCTTCTGCCACCTCATCGACCGGGCGCCGGGGCCTCCAGACGGCGGAACGCACGGGCGCCCGCGCCGCCGATGACGAGCCGGAAGACGAGGCTTGCGGCGACGAAGGACGCGGCGGCGGCCGTCCTCCTGTACATTCCCTCCGAGTCGCAATGCGTTCGCCGCCCCGCGCGGCCTCGAAGGATGAACGACATGCCATCGTGCCGCCGCCCGCGCGCGCCCCGCGGCAGCCGCTAGCGGATGCCGGAGGCGCTCGCCCCGGTCACGCTCGTCCTCGGCGGCGCGCGCTCGGGCAAGAGCCGCTTCGCCGAGAACCTGGTGGCGGGCAGCGGGCTCAGGCCGGTGCTCATCGCCACCGCCGAGGCGGGCGATGCCGAAATGGCGGCGCGCATCGCGGCACACCGGGCGCGGCGCGGCCCCGACTGGACCACGGTCGAGGAGCCGCTGGAGCTGGCGGGCGCGCTGGCGGCGGTGGCGGCGGGAGAGGCGGCGCTGGTCGACTGCCTGACGCTGTGGCTCGCCAACCTGATGGCGGCGGAGCGCGACGTCGACGCCGCGCGGCGGACGCTCGCGGCGGCGCTGCCCGGGCTCGCCGCGCCCGCGATCCTGGTGTCGAACGAGGTGGGCCAGGGGATCGTGCCCGACAACGCGCTGGCGCGGCGCTTCCGCGACGCCGCCGGCCTGCTGCACCAGGACGTGGCGGCGGCGGCCGACCGGGTGTGGTTCGTCGTCGCCGGCCTGCCGCAACGGCTCAAGTAGCGCGTTCGCCGACGCCGGCCGGGGCGCATCCGGCGGCGGCTCGTGCCCCGGCACCGTCCGCGCAATCCGAGCCCCGACGCGAGGCCGAGGCGATAGATGGCGTTGCCCGGTGGCCGCGCTTTTCTCCTTCGCTCCGGGCTCGCTCCCGCCGGATCAGGTCCGGGTCAGGCGATGTCGGTCCAAAGTTCCGCCGGGACGTAAAGCGACAGGTGTCTCGGGTTGGTCGTGGCGACGACGACATCGGGCCGGTCCAGGGTCGCCGCCTGTGCGGCCAGGATCACGTCGCCGTCGAGCGCGGGGTCGGGCGCCGTCGGCCGTCCCTTCCGGCGCGCCTCAGCCCAGAAGGCGGCGGCCCGGCGCATCGCCGCAGTTTCGATGGGGAGGAGTCCGACCTGTTCGACGAACGCGTCGAGCCGGGCGACGCCCGCTGTGCGGCGCGCCCTGATGAGTTCTCGCCGCACCTCGTAGTCCGCGATTGCGGGGACAAGCACTGCCGCGCCACGACCGAGGGCGTTCACGACCCAACTCCCGCAGGCTGCCGCCGCCGGCGACGCCCTGGGATTCGTGATCAGACCGAGAGGACCGCTGTCGAGCAGTATCGTGCGGCTCACCAGGTCCGGCCCTTCAGCTCCTCGGGAAAGAGCTTCCGCACGGACAGCCGGGCGCCGTCCAGGCCTTCGACCAGAGCGTCGACGGTCTCCCGTTGCTCGTCGCCGTCCCGCATATCGGCCCAGGAGCGGATCAGAGCGCCGACGGCCTCCGCCTGTCCTGTCGCGGTCCCGCTCTCGCGGCCCAATTCGGCAAGCTCCGGGTTCGTCAGGTGGAGGCCGCTCTTCGCGCAGAGCAGCCAGATGGCGTTGTCGACCATGACCACAGGCATGCCGGCGGCCGTCGCAATCTCATGTACGGCTCCCATGACAGCCAGATGCGACGTTCCGGACGGCGGTTTCCGGCCGCCTCTGCCGGGCCAATTCCGGTAGGGGACGAGGCCGAAGGACGCCACGGCGCGGGTCACGTGGCGGTCGGGCTTGGCCACGTCGAAGCCCAGGTTCTTCAGCGCCTCGGCCGCAAGGCGCACCCCGAAGGCCGGAAGCTTGTGTTCGCTCCGGGGGGATCCCAGGAGAAGCGCCGCCTGCCTGGGATCGCCGTCGAGTTCCCGAACGAGCGAAGTAAAGTAGCTCTCCGCCGTGCCGTGAACGCGGCTGTGTTCGGTCAACAGCCGTGCCGTGTCGGTGAGATTGACGAGGTCCCGCTTGAGGGTCACGGAACCCGCCTTGCGGTCGAGAAACCAGGGCAGGAACCGATCGCCGATCTCCGATGCGGGAATCTCGGCATACGCCGTCAGGTCGAACCCCGAGAACAGCGTCGGGAGGTCGTCCCGAATCCGTTCGATCCTCGACCAGTCCGTGTTGTTCGACAACACGGCCAGCAAAAGTCCCCTGAAGGTCTCCTCGTCGCTCCATTTCCGCCCGGCGGCCCTGGCTCTGACCGCCGCCATCTGGTCGAGGCCGTCGATCCGGCCGCGCCAGTCCCGGAGCGAGGAGTCCAGGCGCGACTCGATGCCCCGCCAGAGCGCCGGCGATGTCATTCCGCAAACCTCGCGCGGGTTTTCGGGCGATGGTTTCATCGCTGCAAATTAGGCTCCGCCGCCGTCGAAATACAAGATCAGGCCGCCCGCCGGGCCGCTGCGGCGCCTCAGGCCGGCCGGTCGCTGACGCCGGCCTCGGCGAAGGTGGCCATGCCGGCGTGCGCCGCCAGCGCCGCCTTGACGATCGACGCCGCGAGCGCGGCGCCGGAGCCTTCGCCGAGGCGGAGGCCGAGGTCGAGCAGCGGCTCGAGTCCGAGCGCCGCGAGCAGGCGGCCGTGCGCCGCCTCGCCCGAGCGGTGGCCGGCCAGGCAGTGGTCGAGGGCGCGCGGGTTGGCCCGCTGAAGGACCGCCGCCGCGGCGCAGCAGATGAAACCGTCGAGCACCACCGGCACGCGCCTGAGGCGGGCGCCGAGCACGGCGCCGGCGATCGCCGCGAGCTCGCGGCCGCCGACGCGGCGCAGCGCCTCGAGCGGATCGCCGAGGCGGCCGCGGTGGCGCGCCGCGGCGGCCGCGACGGCCGCGCGCTTGCGCCCCAGGCCGGCGGCGTCGACGCCGGTGCCGGCACCGACCCAGTCGGCCGTGGCGCCGCCGAAGAGGGCGAGACAGAGCGCCGCCGCCGCCGTGCTGTTGCCGATTCCCATCTCGCCGAGGCAGAGGAGATCGGTGTTGTCGGCGACGCCGTCGAAGCCGGCGGCGAAGGCGCTGCCGCACGCCTCCTCGCTCATCGCCGGCGCGGCGGTGAAGTCCGCCGTCGGGCTGTCGAGCGCCAGCGGCACGACCGCGAGCTCGGCGCCGGCGGCCTCGCAGAGGCGGTTGATCGCGGCGCCGCCGGCGGCGAAGTTGGCCACCATCTGCGCGGTCACCTCGGCCGGGTAGGCGGAGACGCCGCGCGCGGCGACGCCGTGGTTGCCGGCGAACACGAGGACGCGGACGCGCCCGGCGGCGGGCGGGTGCCGGCCCTGCCACGCCGCCGCCCAGACGGCGATCTCCTCGAGCCGACCGAGGGCGCCGGGCGGCTTGGTCAGCCGCGCATCCCGCGCCCGCGCCGCCGCCGCCGCGGCGGCGTCCGCCTCCGGCAGGTCGGCCAGCCGGCGTCGTATGGTACTAAAGCCCGCCATGCGTTCCGGCCGCCGACGATAGCCGATGCCCCGCGTGCGGCAAACGCTCCGCGCCCGCGCCGCCGACCTCGGCGCGGCGGTCGCGTTCCTCACCCTGCTGCCGGTGCCGGGCGGCGGCGGCCGGTTGGCGCAGGCGGCGGGCTGGTTCCCGCTCGTAGGCGCGGCGGTCGGCGCGGCGGGCGGCGCGGCGGCGGCGGGCGGCGCGTGGATCGGCCTCGGGCCGTGGCTGGCGGCGGTGTTCGCGGTCGCTTTGCAGCTGGCGCTGACCGGGGCCCTGCACGAGGACGGACTCGCCGACACGGCCGACGGCCTCGGCGGCGGCGACCGCGCGGCGCGGCTCGCGATCATGCGCGACGGCGCCGTCGGCGCGTACGCGGTGCTCGCCCTCGGCGCGGCGACCGCGGCGCGGGTCGGCGCCGTCGCCGCGACCGTCGAGGCCGGCTGGCCGGTGGCGGCGATGGCGGCGTCGGGGGCCGTCTCGCGGGCGGCGATGGTCGCCGTCATGCACCGGCTGCCGCACGCCCGCGACGACGGCCTCGCCGCCGCCGCCGGCACGCCCGGGCGCGGCGCGCTGGCGCAGGCGCTGCTGCTCGCGGCGCTGTGCGCCGTCCCGCTCGCTGCCGCCGGCATCGCGGTGCCGCTGGCGCTCGCGGCGGGCGCGGCGGCGGCGGCGGCCGGCGTCGCCCGGCTCGCCCGGCGCCGTCTCGGCGGCGCCACGGGCGACGTGTACGGTGCCGCGCAGACGGCGGCGGAAGCCCTCGGCCTGTGCGCCGCCGCCGCGGCGCTCGCCCACCACTGACAGGAGAAGAACCGATGCCCGATTCGGTCGCCTACGACGACGCCGGCCTTGCCGCCGGCATCCGCTCGCGCTTCGTCGACAACGGCAACGGCCTCGTCATGCACGTGCTGGAAGCCGGGCACGAGCATCCGGGGCGGCCGTGCGTGCTGCTGCTGCACGGGTTCCCCGAGCTCGCCTACAGCTGGCGCAAGGTCATGGCGCCGCTGGCCGCGGCCGGATTCCACGTCGTCGCCCCCGACCAGCGCGGCTACGGCCGCACCACCGGCTGGGACGGCCGCTACGACGGCGACCTCGGCACGTTCCGCATGCTCAACCTCGTGCGCGACACGATCGGGCTGGTCGCGGCGCTCGGCCACCGCGACGTCGCCGCCGTCGTCGGCCACGACTTCGGCTCTCCGGTCGCCGCGTGGTGCGCCCTCGTGAGGCCCGACATCTTCCGCGCCGCGGCGATGATGAGCGCGCCGTTCGCCGGCCCGCCGCCGCTGCCGCCTACCGCCCCGGGGGGCGACGCCGCGGCCGACGCGCGGCCGGACATCCACCAGTCCCTGGCGGCGCTCGACCCGCCGCGCAAGCACTACCAGTGGTACTATTCGACGCGCCGGGCGGACGACGACATGCGGCGCTGTCCGGAGGGAATCCACGCCTTCCTGCGCGCCTACTACCACGACAAGAGCGCCGACCAGGAGGCGAACCGGCCGTACCCGCTCGCCGCGTGGTCGGCGGGGGAGCTGGCGAAGCTGCCCACCTACTACATCATGGAGTTCGACCGGACGATGCCCGAGACCGTGGCGCCGGCGATGCCGTCCGAGGCGGAGGTGGCGGCGTGCCGCTGGCTGCCCGAGCGCGAGCTCGCGGTCTACAGCGCCGAGTTCGGCCGCACCGGGTTCCAGGGCGGGCTGCAGTGGTACCGCTGCATGACCGGCGGCGGCTGGCTCTCCGAGATGCAGACGTTCGCTGGCCGCACGATCGACGTGCCGTCGATGTTCGTCGCCGGCGCGAGCGACTGGGGCATCTACCAGAAGCCCGGCGACTTCGAGGCGATGCAGGCGCGCGCGTGCACGAGGATGACGGGCGGCCACATCGTCGACGGCGCCGGGCACTGGGTGCAGCAGGAACGGCCCGACGCGGTCGCGGAGCTGCTGCTGGCGTTTCTCGCCTAGCCGCCGCGCGGCGGCGCAGGCGGCGCTATACTCGCCGCCTCGCCGTCCGATCCGGGAGGAAACCGCGATGTTTCTGTTGCGCCTCTGTCCGTTCGCCGCCGCGGCTCTGCTCCTTTGCGGAGCCGTCGCCGCGGCGCCGCTCCCCGCCGCCGCGCCGGCCGAGGTCGGCCTGTCCGCCGAGCGGCTCGACCGCATCGCCGGCGCGCTCGAGCGCGACGTCGCCGCAGGGATCATTCCCGGCGCCGTGGTGCTGATCGCGCGCGACGGCAAGGTCGCCTGGCACGAGGCGTTCGGCTGGCGCGACCGCGCCGCCGGCGCGCCGATGAAGCGCGATACGATCTTCCGCATCTACTCGATGACCAAGCCGATCGTCAGCGTCGCGGCGATGACGATGGTGGAGGAGGGCACGCTCGCCCTGCCCGACCCGATCGCGCTCCACCTGCCGGCGTTCGCCGACATGACGGTCGGGGTCGCGGGCGGCGACGGCGGGCTCGAGACGGTGCCGGCCGCGAGGCCGATCACGGTGCAGGACCTGCTGCGCCACACCTCCGGCCTCACCTACGCCTTCATCGGCCGCGGGCCGGTGAAGGAGGCGTATAAGGCGGCGGGCCTGGCGGAGTTCACGCTCGACATGACGACGGCGGAGTACGCCCGGCGCCTCGCCCGCCTGCCGCTGCTCTGGCAGCCGGGAACGACATGGGACTACGGGCGCTCGAGCGACGTTCTCGGCGCCCTGCTCGCGGCGGCGGCCGAGGCGCCGCTCGACGCGGTGCTGCGGGCCCGCGTTCTCGAGCCGCTGGGGATGACGGACACAGCCTTCTCGGTGCCGCCCGAGGAGCAGGGCCGCATCGCCGAGCCGCAGGCCGATCCGGAGACCGGCGACGCCGACGCGCTGATCGACGTGACGCGGCCGCCGAAGATGTTCGCCGGCGGCCACGGCATGGTGTCCACGGCGGAAGACTACGCGCGCTTCTGCCAGATGCTGCTCAACGGCGGCGTCCTCGACGGCGTCCGCGTCCTCGGCCGCAAGACGGTGGAGTACATGACCGCCGACCACGTCGGCGAGGCCATCGACAAGGAGGGGACGGCGTGGCTTCCCGGCCCCGGCTACGGCTTCGGCCTCGGGTTCGGCGTCCGCCTGGCGGCGGGCGAGTCGGCGTGGCCGGGCTCGCCCGGCGAGTATTTCTGGGGCGGCTACGCCGGCACCTACTTCTGGATCGACCCGGCCGAGCGGCTGGTGGTGGTCTACATGATGCAGAGCGTGAAGAACCGCGTCCGCTACCGCATGCTGCTGCGCAACCTCGCGCTGCAGGCCATCGTCGACTGAGCCGGCGGCGCGGTGGCGGGTCGCCGTCCGCTGCGCCGCTATCCCCGCTTCTTCGGCGGCGGAGCCGGCGGCGGCGGCGGCTTGACGGCGGTTTCCGGTTTCGGCGACACGCTATTCTGCGCTTTCCGCAGCGGACTTGCCGTCGGCGGCGGCGTGGGTTCCTTAGCCATGTTCGGTGTCCTCCGAGGCCTGCAGGAATTCGACCATTTCGACGGCCGAGGCGGGTATCAAAACGGCGGAAACGCCCTCCGCAGGACGTCGTTCGTCTTCCACCAGCCATTCGGCGTCCGCAATACGGAAGTGGCCCTCGTCCGGTCGGCCGGGCCATTCCTCGGGCCACCCGTAAAGGCGCCGTTCCCCCTCCAGGTGCAACACGACGTAGCAACCGTGATGGCGCGAGAACGCGGAATACCATTCGGACGGATACGACGTCTCCTTGGTCACGCCGAGGCGGCGGAACATGTCGTGCACGATATCCTTGTTGACCGTGTAAGCGACCGCAATGGCGAGCAGAATCGAAACGGCGATCGGCAGCAACGGTTCGATGTGGCGAATCCACGACGCCGTCGATTCGGCGCCACCGTCGTTCGTCGGAATGGCTGCTGTTATCGCCTGCGCAACGACGGTGAATATCAGCGCTTGTGCGACGCGGTCCAACGCGCCCGGTTTCGGGTACGACGTCAGGGAATAGAACACGGCCGCGGCGACGAAGCCCGGCAGCAGGAAGGCGAGCACGCCGACCGCTTCGCCCGATGCCCACGTCATTCGCGCGGTCCCGGCCTCACCAGGGCATGTGGGCGAGCTGGCGGCGGACGAGATCGGCGTCCGGGTCGATCAGCGAGTCGACGATGGCGAAGTGGTCGAGGTCCTTCGGCACGAGCTCGGCGCACGGATGGCCGAGGCGGCGCCATTTCGCCGCCATGTCGCGCGACTGGCGGTGGTACTCGTCCGACTCGTCCTCGCCGACGACCACGAACAGCGAGGCGGGCCGCGGATAGTCGAGCAGCGCCGGCGAGTTGCGCGCCGCCATCGCCGCGTCGAGCCGGAGCGTGTCGTTGAGGTACGACAGGCGGAGCGGCTCGAGCTCGAACAGGCCCGAGATGGCGCACGCA
Source organism: Alphaproteobacteria bacterium (assembly GCA_965243325.1). Classification (GTDB taxonomy): domain Bacteria; phylum Pseudomonadota; class Alphaproteobacteria; order UBA7887; family UBA7887; genus JANQOH01. The sequence continues at coordinate 511,124 of CBDEUQ010000003.1, forward strand.
CCCTTGACCAGGCCGGGCGGAAGATCGGCGCCGAAGGCCGGCCAGTCGGTCGCCAGCAGCATCGCCGCCAGATGGCCGCCGGCCGAGTGGCCGGTGGCGTAGATGCGGTTCGGGTCGCCGCCGAACTCGGCCGCGTGGCGCCACAGCCACGCCGCCGCCGCCCGGTTCTGGCGCACGATCTCGTCCATGTCGCCGTGCGGCGCGAGGACGTAGTTGTTGACCGCCGCCGCCACGCCGTGCGGCGCCATGCCGTCGGCGACGTAGGAGAAGTCGCTCTTGTCGAGCGAATACCAATAGCCGCCGTGGATGAACAGCCAGATCGGCGCGCCGTCGCCGTCGCCGCCATCGCCCTCGGCGGGGAACACGTCGAGTCGCTCGCTCGGCGCGGCGCCGAACGCCGCGTCGAGTCGGCCGCTGCGGCGCGCCCGCGTCGCCGCGCTCCATTCCGCCCACGCGGCGAAGCGCCCGACGTAGTCGGGGAACCGCTTGCGGTTGTTGTACTGGGCGTCGAGCGCTGTCCGGTCGTAGCCGCGCCAGACCGCGTCCGCCACCGCGGCGCTCATTCCGCGTCCGAGATGCGCGCGTCGATGCGTACCTTCTGCCCGGGGGTCGGCATCGCCGTGCCGTCCTCGCGCACCGTGTCGTAGACCGCCGGCATGGTGATCTCCAGCAGCTCGAGGTCCTCGGAATAGTCGCGCAGCTCGTGCAGCAATCCGCCCGGCACGGTCACCGCGTCGCCCTTGCGGTAGACGATCTCTCCGTGCCCGGCGTAGAAGAAGCTCACCCAGCCTTCGAGCACCATGGCGAACTGGAAGCCGACGACGTGGCGGTGCAGGCCGTTGTGGCCGCCGCGCAGGTGCTTGGCCTTGATGACGTGCGCGTGGAGGTCGCCGCCGGTGGCGTCGGCGGCGCCGAGGTCGCGGTAGACGAACTCCTCGCGCAGACCGTCCGTTTCGTACTCGGCGCCCTCGGCGCGGCTCACGACGAGGCTGTAGTCCGCGGCTTCCGCCGGCGCCGGCGCGGATGCGATCTGGCCCATGGTGGCGCTCCCCTGACGATGAACGGCCGTCATCGTAACACGGCGGCGCTCAGCGGCGAACGGCGGGAGTCTCGACCGGCAGGCCGTTGCCGCGCCAGGCGACGTAGAGCTCGAGCGCGTTGTAGTCGGCGTGGTCGAGCGGCAGCGGCTCGGCGCGCGCCTGCTCGTTGCAGAAGCGGAAGCGGCGATGCACTCCGGCCATCGTCCCCCAGCGCAGCATGTAGGTGGGAAAGCCGACGACGTGCCCCTGGCTGATGTGCTCGGCGCGCAGATAGCGGCCGACGCGCTCGTCGTGGCACATGGCGCAGGCGAGGTCCATCTGGCCGATGCGCCGATGGTAGAGTGCCTTGCCGCGCGCGTAGTGCGGCGCCGCGGCGCCGTCGGTGGCGACGCTCATGGGGAGCCCCGCCGACTGCGCCGCGACGTAGGCCTCGAGGTCGAGCCGGGCCTCGCTGTCCGCCGGCAGCGGCGCGGCCTCCATGTGGGCCGTGCGGCAGAGGTTGATGCGCTGGCCGAGATTGATCAGGTCGCCGGCCCGCTCGTCCACCCGCGGGTAGGTCGCCGCCGCTCCGCGCATGCTTGCCGCGGCGTCGCCGTGGCAGTCGGCGCACGCCTTGCCGGCGCCGCCGGCAACCTCGGCCCAGCGAAGCGCGCCGCGGTCGACGTACAGAAGGCCGGGATTGGAGAAGGCGTCGTCCTGGATGGCCCGCGTTTCGGGAGACGCGAACCAGTAGCCCGAGATCAGGCCGTCGGCGCGCCGCGGCGTCTCGGGCGGCGGGTCGGCGCGGACCGCCGCGGCGACGAGCGCGGCGGCGGCGACGGCGGCGATGCGGCGAACAGCGGCCGCCACGGCGCGGCTCAGCCTTCGCGCCCCGCCCCGTCCGGCGCCGCCGAGAGGTCGCGCCCCGGGCCGTCCGCGACCTCGATCTCGGCGCGCTCCGTCGTCGTCGCGGCGTAGTCGTCGGTCCACGTCACCTCGACCACCCCCGATTCCTCGGCGCGGAGCTTGAACGCCATGTACGGGTTGGCCGACACGCCGGAAAACCAGTCGGCCCAGAAAACGAGGCGGCCGTTCAGCCGGCACTCGACCTTGTTGAGGATGAAGCGGGGATAGACGACGAGGCTCTGCGGGTCGAAGCGGACGCCCGGCTCCATCACGTGTTCGGCGAGGGTCTTGACCGTGAACACCTCGCCGCGGGCCACGGTCTTCGGGACCTTGAGCCGGCGCAGGCGGTTGCGGATCGCCACGCGCCGTGCCTCAACTGCAGGCGCCGAGGGTCACGTCGACCCGGCGCTCGGTCACGCCCACGGTGCCGTCCGCCATCTCGGCGATGAAGACCAGCTCGGAGCTCGTGCGCATCCGCACCCGGCAGGAGACCTCGGCGGCGCCGCAGGCCGGCGTGAAATGGTACTTGGCGATCTCGGGGAACGGATTCTCGAGGGCGACGATGTGCACCGTCTCGGGGTAGTCGTCGCCGGTCATCGAGCAGTTCACCGAGAACGTCACCGGCACCACGTTGCCGTTCTCGGCGATGTCGGGCACGAGCGCCTCGATCAGACCGGCGCGCAGCGGCCGGCTCTTCAGGATATTGGCGACTATGCGCTCGGCCTCGGTCCGGTCCGGCTCGACACGGAAGGTCTGGCGGAAGCTCTGGAAGCGGTCGCGGAAGGGGTTGCCGGCAAAGCTGTGACCCTCCGCGGCGAACGCCCGAGACGCCGCCAGCGCCAGCCCGGCGGCGCCCGCGCCGGCGATCAGCCGGCGCCGGTCGGGTCGTGTTTCGTCACGCCTCATCGTCCCGTCCCGTTCGGTTCGCCGCAGTTTAGCACCGGCGGCGGCGGCGGTCATCCGCCCGACGTTCGCGTCGACGCGGTTCACGGCTCGGTCAGCGTCGCCAGCCAGGCCACGAGATCCTCGATCTGCCCGGCGTCGAGGATCGGCCGGCCGGCGTAGCGGCGGGCGACGCGCTCGAGGCCGTCGGCGACGTGGAACGCGGGCATGATGGTGTCCGGATTCACGCGCTTCGGATCGACCAGCCGCAGGCGGATCTGGCCGGCGGAGAGGCGGCCGCCCACGCCCCGCAGGTCGGGGCCGATGTCGCCGTGGAACTGCTCCTCGGGGATCGGCATCGGGTGGCAGGCGAGACAGTTGCCGGCGCGCCCGGCGGCGATGGCGCGGCCGCGCACGGGGTCCCCCGGCGAGCCCGTCAGCGAGGACTCGATCGCGTCGCCGACGACGCGGAACGCGCCGTCGGCGGCGAGCGCATGAGGCGCCGCCGCCAGCGCGGCAGCGGCGAGGACGGCGGGCCATCTCGTCACGGGCCGCACTGTGCCACGCCCGGCGCGCTTTGCAATCGGCGCCGACGGCGTGGGAGGGGTTCTTCAGCCACTTGCCGAACGGGTCGCGGCACCGGACCGAGCCACCTCGTGTTGCGATCCCCCGGGCAACCGCGAAATGTCGCCGGAGTTTGCCGTCGGGCGCCGGCGCGGCTAGCCTGCGGGGAGAGGAGCGGCGCCTGCCGGGCGACGAGCCCGGGCGCGACAACGCGTCGGCGGGCCGCGAACGCGATCGCGCGGAGGACGACATGGTGAAAACGAAGGCCGCAGCGCGGCCGGCCGCGGACGAGCCGGCGGGGCGGCCCGCTCTCGTCGATGCCGACAGCGCGGATACGGCGGCCGGCCTGCGCCGCGACCGCGACGCCGTTCGCCGGATTTTCGAGACCGGCGAGTACCCCTACAAGCGGAAACTCACCCGCAAGATCTACGAGAAACAGAAGGCCGAACTGCAGGTGGAGCTGCTGAAGGTCCAGGATTGGGTGAAGGAGACGAAGAGGAAGGTCGTCGTCCTGTTCGAAGGACGGGACGCCGCCGGCAAGGGCGGGACCATCAAGCGGTTTACCGAACATCTCAATCCGCGCGGCGCCCGCGTGGTGGCGCTCGACAAGCCGACCGAGGGCGAACGGACCGAGTGGTTTTTCCAGCGCTACATCCGCCACCTGCCCCGGGGCGGCGAGATCGTTCTGTTCGACCGCTCTTGGTACAACCGCGCCGGAGTCGAGCGGGTGATGGGGTTCTGCAACGCCAGGGAGTATCTGGAGTTCATGCGCCAAGCTCCGGAACTGGAGCGCATGTTCGTGCGCAGCGGCATCGTCCTGTTCAAATACTGGTTCTCCGTCACCCAGGACGAGCAGAGACGCCGTTTCGAGGCGCGCGAGGCCGACGCCCTGAAACGGTGGAAACTGTCGCCGGTCGACCGTCAGTCCCTCGGCAAGTGGGAAGCCTACACCGACGCCAAGGAGGCCATGTTCTTCTACACCGATACCGCCGATGCGCCGTGGACGATCGTCAAGTCCGACGACAAGAAACGCGCCCGGCTGAACTGCATGAGGCACTTTCTCTCGGCGCTGCCCTACGCCGACAAGGATCCCCGCGTCGTGGACCGTCCCGACCCTCTGATCGTCGGCGCCAGCGCCGATGCGATCGGGGAGGGCGATCGTGTCATCGACAAGGCCGGGCCTTTCAGAGGCCGGAGAAAGCCCGCCTCCGGGACGTCTTGACGCTGACCGGCGCGTTCATCGACGACGCTTTCGCTTCCTGCACGGCGGGCCGCGCCGCCGGGTACCGGGAACCCCCCCTGGAAAAACATCCGCGCCCGTTCGCGGCACACCGCTTCCGGATCGGTTGCAAGGGGAATCATGGACAACCTTGCCCAAGGCCGGTTCGGTCGGGCGGTCCCGCGCCCGCCCGTTCATTCGCATGTGCGAATGACGCTACACGGCGCCCATCTTGCCGACAGCGACAGGGGCCCACTCCATAATGTGGATCAGTTTTGGAACCCGATTGACGGGCATGGGCTACACGCTGGTCGCGAGAGCGGATAACTGTTCGTGTGTGACCAGCGGCTGGAGAAAATGACTGTGCCATCGCCGGATGACATCTTCGGGCTGGGCTCGGTTCAAGTCGTGGATGCGAGGAAACGCGAGGGAGACCGTTCCGACTCGCAGACGATTGGGACGATTATCGCCTACGATTTCGCTCAGCCCATACTCATGCACACTGAGCAGCTTTTCTTTTTGCTGGAAGCCGTTGACCGCATGGCGGAGCAAGCGGCCGGAACAGAGTGCTGGAGAATTCCTCATGCACCCCCCGGACTGTCGCTTGCTCTCATGTCGACGAAGACGGGCGAGGGATACAACCTGCGATCCGAAGTTGGGAGCGAGGGGCGACTGGCGCAGCTCGCGTACCGCGGGTGGGTCGCGATGGTAGCCGGGACTTGGGAGCGGTTTCGGAGGCTCCCGCCGCTGGGAGGCACGGCACCTGACCTGCCGAGGGGCATGCAAACAGGTGTATTCGGGGACCTGCAGAAGATCCGTACCGACGTCCTCAAGAACGGCGCCGTGGCCGCCAAAGGTGCCGAAGGTAAGTGCGAAGTCCTAAAGTGGTTCCGCGCGGGCGAGCCGATTGTGTTCAAGCTGGATCACGTCATCGAATTCCTGAACCTGGTCGCGCTGCTTCCAACCAAGAATTTTGTGTTCTGCGACAACGAGGGCAAGGCGCGTATGACCATGGCATGGCACTCGAAGGAGAACCAGTCTGCACCGCCGTGGCGCGACCCTCCGCATCGCGTTGTATCCGCGAATCCGTTCATCGACCAGATCGATCACGCGGACCCTGAATCCGACCACGGGCTGTTCGTGCGGCTGGCATTCGCTGACGGTTTGACGTGCACGGTTCTGGCAGCGCGGGATACGGACATGCACCACCTTCTGGAGAAGAAACGCGCGATCGAGGCGGCACCACCGGTTGGACCATTCGGGCTGCCGCAACACCCGGATTTGCTCTGGGACGTACCGACGACCCATGCACACGCCAAAGCCAGCCTGTCGCAAGGATCTGACTACAAGGTCCCGCACGGCGTCGGACCGGCGATGCAGTTCCGATCAACCAGTTAGTCTGGAGCTCTCTGGCTTCGAAGCCGTCGATGTCTCGACCTCATCGATTCTCTTGTCCGAAGTTTGCGGCATTTTTCGGACGACTGTTGCTTTGTCCGAAATATGTGTCATATTTCCGACATGGTGACCTTGACGCAAGATACCGGTCTGCGCTCCCGGCTTCTCGCGCGCATTGCGGCCAACCCGGATGAGGTCTGGACCCCCGGCGATTTCGCCGACCTGGCCAACCGCCCCGCTATCGACAAGACCCTGCAGCGCCTGGTCGCCTCCGGCGACCTGCGCCGTATCGAACGGGGCCTCTACGACCGGCCACGGATGAACGAGTTGACCGGACGCCCGACCGTACCCGACTACCGCGCCGTCATCCGCGCCGTCACCCGCCGCGACCAGGCCCGCGCCCTCATCGACGGCATGACCGCCGCCAACGAACTCGGTCTCACCACCGCAGTGCCAGCCCGCATCGAGGTCCTGGTCGATGCGCGACTGAAGCCGATCAAACTCGGCAACCAGGAAATCCACTTCAGGTATGCAGCGCCCAGCCGCCTCTATTGGGCCGGCCGCCCGGCCATGCGCATCGTCCAGGCACTGCACTGGATGCAAGACATGCTCGCCGAGGACAGCGAGCGTCAGCATGTCGAGACGAAGCTGCGATGCCTCTTCGCCGATCCCCAGCACGGCGAATCCATTTGCGACGATCTGCGGACAGGTCTTCCGGCCCTGCCGATCTGGATGCAGGAGTTCCTCCGAGGGCTGCTCATCCCCGCCGATGCGGACGGGCCGCCGAGATGACCGCCGATGCCTACAGGCAACTCATCGCCGCGACATCGCGCGACCGCCTCGACCTGTTTCTCGCGACCGCCAACCGGCTCGGCGCTCCCGTCGGCAATGTGGAGAAGGACTTCTGGGCTTGCTGGACGTTGAACGCACTCTACGGCGAGCGACCCGCCGGCGGCCCTCGCCTGCTCTTCAAGGGCGGAACATCCCTGTCGAAAGCCTACGGCCTGATCGAGCGCTTCTCCGAAGACATCGACATCACGGTGTTCCGGGACGACCTCGACCAGCCGGCGTCCGTTGAGAAACTGGAATCCCTGTCGAACAAGAGACGTCGAGCCAAGCTTGACGCGATCAAAGATGCCTGCCGCGCCTACATCACCGGTCCGCTCCGGCAATTCCTCAGCACGCAGCTCCAAGATGCCACCGGCGGCGCCGGCCGTATCGAGATCGACCACGCCGATCCCGACGGGCAAACGCTGCTCGTTTGGTATCCCGAGGTCGAGCCGCGCGACGGAGCTTATGTGCAACCGGCGGTTCGCATCGAAGCCGGCGCAAAGTCGGCTCTCGACCCCCACCGCCCGGTGACGATTCGGCCCTACATTGCCGAGGATGCCTCGAGCCTTGATCTGGCGACCGCCGACGTGACCGCCATCGACGCCACCCGCACCTTCTGGGACAAGGTCGTGATCGCGCACGGCCTGCGCCGTTGGCACGAGCGCCGGGGATTTCTTCGGCAGGAGGGACAGCGCGTATCCCGCCATTATTACGACCTCCATTGCCTGCTTCGCTCGGACATCGGCGAAGCCGCCCTCGCCGATCGGAATCTTTGCGCCGATTGCGTTCACCACGCCCGGATGTTCTTCGACCGGTCCGACTATGACCTCGCTTCCGCGGTTCCGGGCGCATTTGCGATCACGCCAACCGGCGCCATGGTCCGCGCGCTCGAAAACGACTATGCCAACACGACGGCCATGATCTTCGGGGTCGCCCCTGCGTTCGAAGAGATCCTGGCGTCCATCCAAGAGATTGAGCGGGCCATAAACCGGGCCGATTACCAGTGACGGACCGCATCAAATAGTGCCGATGAAACAACTCCAGCATTATGCTGGGCTTACCGATGACCATAGTAAGTGTATCTCCTCTGAAGTGATGATATGGCGTTCGAGTTTGCGGTCTGAACGCTCCACCATGATCTATCCGACTACCTTGAATCCGATTTGGACACGCCGCCAAACGTCTCTGACGCGCGCTAATCTGCGGTAATCCTTCACCCTGCAGGCGCTTCAAAGACGGGACCGGGATCATCCGCCGAGCGCCCGCACAACACGGCACAGCGCGTCCACGTCGAACGACCCGCTCGCGCTCGCCCGATGCCCGCTCCGCAGCGCGATCTCCATCCGCCCGTGCGACACCGCGTGCCGTGCCGAAGCCGGCTCCGTCACCACCTCCACCGGCAGGAAGGACGGCGCGTCCTCGACGTCCACCATTGGCCGGTAGCGCGGACCGCGGCGCCACTTGAAAAACAGGTTGGCGCTTCGTTGAACTCGCTCAAAGCGTCGGATGCTTCCCGTTCGTCCACATGCGGAAAAACTCCGCGAATGGTGCCGGGCTGACTTCAAAATGCAGTTGGCCGCCCCTGTTTACCGTCGGGGCTGTCGAGCATAATCTGGGTTGACCGAGCGGCCCCACTGCAACAGAATGTGGGAGAAAAATGACCCTGTATCAACCGGTTAGCATCGAAGGTGCTGGGCTCGGCGTATCGTTCGCCGACGGGACGACGGTGGGGAGGGCGGCATGAACGCGGCGTGGAGGAAGTGCATGGGATTTGCTTGCGGCGCGTTCGCGCTGGCGGCGGTGGGTGCGGCGGCGGACGAGGGCTTCCGCCTGTCGCAGACGTGCGCCGGCTGCCACGGCACCGACGGCGCGTCGCCCGGTGCGACGATCCCGATCATCGGCGGCCACGACGCGGCGTATCTGGCGCAGAGCCTGCGCGACTACCGCTCGGGCGCACGCTCGTTCTACGTCATGAAGATCGTCGCCGCCGGCTTTGACAACGCCGGAATCAGCGCCATCGCCAAGTGGTTCGCCGGCCGTCCGTGGGTCGCCACGCCGGTCACCAACGACGCCGGGCTGGCGGCGGAGGGCGAGGCGATCGCCGCCAGGAAGTGCGCCGGCTGCCACGGCGCCGACGGCCGCGGCGGGGCGCTCGGGCCGCGGCTCGCCGGCCAGCCGGCCGATTATCTGGTCCACGCGGCGCGGGCCTACAACACCGGCGAACGCCGGCACGGCACCGCGGCCGCGGGCCACGCGAGCGCGTCCGAGAGCGACCTCGTCGCCACGGCGCACTACTACGCGGGGCTCCGCTGACGATGGCCGCCGTGACGCCGAGCCGCAGACGGTTCCTTGCCGCGGGCGCCGCCGCCGCGGGCGCCGCCGCCTTCCCGCTGCCGGCGCTGGCGCAGGGGGAGATCATGCCGGCGCGCGGCAAGCGCGCGGTGGTCGTCGGCGGCGGCTGGGGCGGCTGCACGACGGCGAAGTACATCCGCCTTCAGGACCCGTCGATCGAGGTCGTGCTGATCGAGCCGGAGGCGGCCTTTCGCTCGTGCCCGATCAGCAACTGGGTGATCGGCGGCCTCAAGGCCATGGACGACATCACCATGGGCTACGGCGCGCTCGCCGACCGCCACGGCGTCGTCGTGCTGCCGAGCCGCGTCGCCGCGGTCGACACGGCGGCGCGGACGGTGGCCGTCGAGGAAGGGGGATTCCTCAGCTACGACCGCCTCGTGCTGTCGCCGGGGGTGGCGCTGCGCAGGGGCGACATCGACGGTCTCGCGGACGCGCCAACGGACCTGTACCCGGCGGCGTGGAAGGCGGGCGGCGAGACGGCGTTGCTGAGCGAGCAGATCGCCGCCATGCCCGAGGGCGGCACCGTCGTCGTGACGGTTCCCTTCGGCCCCTACCGCTGCCCGCCGGGGCCGTACGAGCGCGTCTCGCTGATCGCCGACCGGCTCAGGCGCGACAAGCCGGGCGCGAAGGTGGTGGTGCTCGACGCCAACGAGAAGATCGTCTCCAAGGGCAAGCTGTTCGCCGCCGCATGGGAGAGGCTCTACGGCGGCATCGTCGACTATCGTCCCGACAGCAACGTCGTCGCCGTCGATCCCGAACGCCGCGTCCTGTCCACCGACTTCGACGACGTGGCCGCCGACGTCGCCAACGTCATTCCGCCGCAACAGGCGAGCGACCTCGCGTTCGCCGCCGGCCTGGTGCCCGAGGGCCGGCGCTGGGCGCCGGTCGACCCGTGGGACTTCTCGTCGACCGAGGCGCCCGACGTGCACGTCGTCGGCGACTCGACCGACGGCACGACGGTGGGCCGGGTGCCGAAGTCGGGCTACGTCGCCAACTCCATGGGCAAGGTCTGCGCCGCCGCCGTGGTCGCCAACCTGAACGGACGCGAGGCGCCGCGGCCGAGCATGGCGAACACGTGCTACAGCCTGGTGAGCGCCGACGAGGGCATATCGGTGACGGCGATCTACGACTGGGACGACGAGCAGAAGAAGATCCTGCCGGTCGCCGGCGCGAGCGGCCTGTCGCCGGAACCGAGCGCGCTGATCAAGCGCCACAACGAGGACTGGGCGCGCGCGATCTGGTCCGACATGCTCGGCTGACGACACGGCAGGACCCGGCAAGGCTGAGGGAGACGGGCGATGGCGTGTCCTCTCGTCGGCACGTGGCGGCTTCGCGGCATGTACCGGAACACCGACGGCGGCCGCGAGCCGCCGGGCGGCGGCTGGGACGCGGCGACTGGATTCCTCGCCTATACCGCGGAGGGCCGCATGTTCGGACTGATCGGCCGCGCCGGCAGGACGCCGATCGGCTGGCCCGACATCGACGACGACAAGCGCGCCGGGGCGCACAAGGCGATGGTCGCCTACACCGGGCGGTACGCGTTCCACGGCGACCACGTCCTCCACCACGTGGACATTGCCTGGATTCCGGACTGGGAGGGCGGCGAACAGCGCCGCGAGGTGGCACTCGACGGCGACCGGCTGACGCTGACCACGCCCCGCGGCCGCCGCCCGGACGGCAGCATCGCGAGCTTCTCTCTCGAATGGGAGAGGGTCTCGGCCGGGGAGGGGTGAGCCGGCGGAACGGTCGCGTTCGCGACGAACGTCAACCTTGCGTCGGGACCTTGTCGGCATCCATGGACCCGTCACGGGCGCGTTCCGCAGAATAGGCGAACGCCGCTCGCAGCCCCTCGCGCGAAAGCTGCGGGTAGCTCTCCAGAATGTCCTGCTCCGTCCAGCCTTCCTCGAAAAGGCCCGACAGGAACGCCGCCGACAGCCGGGTGCCGCGGACCACCGGCTTCCCCGCCAGGATCGACGGGTCTCTGTGGATGTGATCATGCCATCTCATTGCGTTCTCTCCGCGCGTCTCGGAAAACGAGCATGTCCCACCCTGGAACATCGGGCCAAGGATACCCCGCACACAAACGCCAGACCCGGCGCAAGGCGCTCAGGGAGACGGGCGATGGCGTGCCTCTCGTCGGCACGTGGCGGCTGCGCGGCATGTACCCGAACACCGACGGCGCCCGCGCTTCAAGAGGCGAACCGTCACCCGGCAGGGACGACTCGATGCTCCGTCACGGCGGCACCCCAGGCCAGCGCGGCGCGCAGGTCCGGCTCGCACAGCCGGGGATAGTCGGAGAGAATTTCCCGCTCCGTCATCCCTGAGGCGAGCATGGCGAGAACATCGCACACGCGGATGCGCGTCCCGCGGATGTGCGGGCGGCCGCCGCAGATTTCGGGGTCGATGCGGATACGCTCTCGCAGTTCCATAGAACGAGTGCCGTCGGCGATCCTCGGACGAAGGCGCGCGCTACCGGTTCAGGAAGTTGAGCGGCTGGCCGGGGCAGTGCCACTCCGTCGCGTAGAGGATTCCGAGGCCCGACGAGGTGACGTACGCCGTTCGCAGGTCGGGCCCGCCGAAGCACACGTTGGTCACCATCAGGTCGAACTCAGGCACGGGGACGACCGCGCGCACGCGGCCCTCCGGCGAGACGGCGGTGACGCAGCCGGTGCCGAGGGTGGCGACGACAACGTTGCCCTCGCCGTCAAGCGCCAGCGAGTCGAAGCGCTCGTAGCTGCCGGCGCGGTAGTGCAGCCGGCCGGGGAAGAAGGCGTGCGTCGGCGCGCCGAGGCGGCCGGGCGCCTCCACGTCGAAGGCCCACAGGCGCGCGCCCGCGGTCTCGGCGACGTAGAGCGTCTTCTCGTCGGCCGACAGGCCGATGCCGTTCGGCGTGTCGATGGGAAACACGACCTCGGCGATGGCGCCGCCGTCGGGCTGGGCGTAGTAGACCGCGCCGCGGTCCATGCGGCGGCCGCGGCGGCGGCCGAGGTCGGTGAAATAGAAGCCGCCGTGAGAGTCGAACACGATGTCGTTCGGCCCGTTCAGCGGGTTGCCGCCGCATTCGGTGTACAGCGTCTCGACCGCGCCGGTGGCGATGTCCACCGCCTGGATGCTGCCGCCGCTGTAGTCGTCCGGCGTCACGTCGCCCGGGCGCAGGAACCGGCCGTCGCGGAGCCAGACGAAGCCGCCGTTGTTGCACACGTAGACGCGGCCGTCGGGGCCGATGGCGGCGCCGTTCGGACCGCCGCCGCACTCCGCCACGGTCTCGCGCGTGCCGTCGGGCGCGACGCGGGTGAGCGCGCCGGCGTGAATCTCGACGAGGATCACCGAGCCGTCGGCCATGGCGACCGGGCCCTCGGGGAACCGCAACCCGCGGCAGATCTCACGCACCGCGCCCGCGCCTCCGCCGCCCGCGCCGGCGGCTCAGAACGTCACCACGCTGCGGATCGACTCGCCGGCGTGCATGAGGTCGAAGCCCTGGTTGATGTCGGCAAGCGGCATCGTGTGGGTGATCAGGTCGTCGATGTTGATCTTGCCGTCCATGTACCAGTCGACGATGCGCGGCACGTCGGTGCGGCCGCGGGCGCCGCCGAACGCGGTGCCCCGCCACACCCGGCCCGTTACCAGCTGGAAGGGCCGCGTGCGGATCTCCTGGCCGGCCCCGGCGACCCCGATGATGATCGACTCGCCCCACCCCTTGTGGGCGCATTCCAGCGCCGTGCGCATCACGTCGACGTTGCCGATGCACTCGAACGAATAGTCGGCGCCGCCGTTCGTCACCTCGACCAGATGCGCCGCGAGATCACCGGAGACGGCGGTCGGGTCGACGAAGTGGGTCATGCCGAACTTCTCGGCGAGCGGCCGCTTGGAGGGGTTGGTATCGACGCCGACGATCATGTCGGCACCGACGATCCGCAAGCCCTGGATTACGTTGAGCCCGATCCCGCCGAGGCCGAAGACGACGCAATTCGTGCCCGGTTCGACCTTCGCCGTGTTCATCACCGCGCCGAGGCCGGTCGTGACCCCGCAGCCGATGTAGCAGACCTTGTCGAACGGCGCGTCCTTGCGGATCTTCGCCAGCGCGATCTCGGGCACCACGGTGAAGTTCGAGAAGGTCGAGGTCCCCATGTAGTGGAAGACGCGCTCGCCCCGATGCGAGAACCGGCTGCTGCCGTCGGGCATCACGCCCTGCCCCTGGGTGACGCGGATCGCCTGGCACAGGTTGGTCTTGCCCGACAGGCAGTATTCGCACTGCCGGCACTCCGGCGTGTACAGCGGGATCACGTGGTCGCCGGGCTCGAGGCTCCGGACGCCGGCGCCCACCTCGACCACGACGCCGGCTCCCTCGTGGCCGAGCACCGCCGGGAACAGACCCTCAGGGTCGGCGCCCGAAAGGGTGAACTCATCGGTATGGCATATGCCGGTGGCCTTGATTTCGACGAGGCACTCCCCGGCGCGCGGACCCTCGAGGTCGAGCTCCTCGATGACCAGGGGTTTGCCCGCTTCGTGCGCGACCGCCGCTCTCGTCTTCATCGCTCCACCCTCCCGCGTGCCGGATCCGGGGTCATTTTAGACGGCCGGCGGACCGGAACCAACCGGCAGCCGCGGGTTCAGCCGCCGCCGTGGCCGCCGATGCCGTAGTCGAACGCCCAGCCGAGGCCGTCGCGCGTCGCGCCAGAGGGCGTGTACTCGCAGCCGATCCAGCCGTCGTAGCCGAGGCTGTCGATCAGGCTGAACAGGAACGGATAGGCGATCTCACCGGTGTCCGGCTCGTGGCGGCCGGGCACGCCGGCGATCTGGAAGTGGCCGATGCTCGGCATCGCGCCGGCGATCGTCGCCGCAAGGTTTCCGCCCGAGATCTGCAGATGGTAGAGGTCGCACTGGATCGCCGCGTTGCCGTGGCCGACGGCCGCCAGAACGTCCTCCGCCTCGGCGAGGCCGTGCAGGAAGTACCCGGGCGCATCGTGCGGGTTGATCGGCTCGATGAGGACGCGCACGCCGGCCGGCTCCGCCCGCTCCGCCGCCCAGGCGACGTTGTCGACGAAGCACGCGCGCATCGCCGCGCGATCCGCGCCTTCGGGCACCACTCCGGCCATGACGTGCATCCGCGGACACTCGAGCGCGTGCGCGTATTCCAACCCGCGGTCGATCGCGGCGCGGAAGGCGTCGCGGCGCGACGGCAGCGCCGCCAGTCCGCGCTCGCCCGCCGCAAGATCGCCCGGCGGCGCGTTGATCAGCGCCTGCTCGAGGCCGTTGTCGCGCAGCCGGGCGCCGATCGCGCGCACCGGCCAGTCGTAGGGGAACTGGCACTCGACGCCGCGGAATCCGCAGTTGGCCGCCGCCCGGAAGCGGTCGAGAAACGCGTGCTCGCCGAACATGGTCGACACGTTGGCGGCGAAGCGCGGCACGGCGGCCTCACGCCGCCCGGGTTTCGTGCCGTGCCAGCGCCGTTTCCACCAGCCGGGCGAAGAAGCTCGCGCCGACGGGGAGGATCTCGTCGTTGAAATCGTACTTGGGGTTGTGCACGGTCACGCACCCTATGCCGTCGCCGTCGCCGTTGCCGACGAAGGCGTACGCACCGGGCTTCGCCTCGAGGAAGAACGAGAAATCCTCCGAACCCATCGTCGGGTGCTGCACGGTCGCCTCGCCGCCCATGACCTCGCCGGCGACCGTCCGCGCGAACGCCGTCTCGGCGTCGTGGTTGCGGGTCGGCGGATAGCCCCGCTCGTAGGCCAGCGACGCGGTCGCGCCGTGCGCCGCGGCGACGCCCTCGACCGTCGCCGCCATGCGTTCGCGCACGCGCTCGCCCACCTCGGGGTCGAACCAGCGCACCGTGCCGCCGAGCTCGACGGTGTCGGGGATCACGTTGAGCGCCTCGCCGCCGTGGATCGTCGTCACCGAAACCACCAGGGTCTTCGTCGGGTCGACGTCGCGCGACACCAGATTCTGCAACGCCGAGACGAGCGCCGCGGCGGCGACCACCGGGTCGGTCGCAAGGTGGGGCATGGCGCCGTGTCCGCCGGCTCCCTGAACGGTGATGCGGAACGAGTCCGCCGCCGCCATGACCGGCCCCGGCGACAGGGCGATACGGCCTTCGGCCAGGCCGGGCATGTTGTGCACGCCGTAGATGGAGTCGACCGGCCAGCGCTCGAACAGCCCGTCCTCGATCATCGCCCGGGCGCCGGCGAAGCCCTCCTCGGCGGGCTGGAACACGAGCACCACCGTGCCGGAGAAATTGCGCGTCTCGGCGAGATAGCGGCTGGCGCCGAGGAGCATCGCAGTGTGCCCGTCATGGCCGCAGGCGTGCATGACGCCGTGGTGCTTCGACTGGTACTCAAGCCCGGTCTCCTCGACGATGGGCAGGGCGTCCATGTCCGCGCGCAGGCCGATGCGCGGCCCGTCGCCGTTGCGGATGACGCCGACCACGCCGGTCTTGCCGATCCCTTCGGCGACCTCGTCGACGCCGAAGTCGCGCAAGAGCCCGGCGACCTGGGCCGCCGTGCGCCTCTCCTCGTAGGCGAGCTCCGGATGGGCGTGAATGTCGTGGCGCCATTCCTTCATTGCGTCGTGGTACGCGGCGATCCGGTTGACGATCGGCATGGCTGTCTCCCCGTGCGGTCCGCGCCGACCTTAGCACGCCGCGACCGCCGTCCGCATCGGCCGCCGCAGCGGTCGCGGCCGCTTCACATCGCACGCGCGCCGGCTGTATATTGCGCCGCAACAGGATTTGATGCGGCGCAGCAGAGAGGGGAGCGAAGATGCCGGACGACGATATCGAGGCCGTGCTGGCGACCGAACTCGACGGACACTATTTCGAGAACCTCGCCGTCGGCATGACCGACGTGTACAGCCGCACCATCACCGAGAGCGACATCGTGCTCTTCTGCGGCATCTCCGGCGATACCAACCCGTTGCATCTCAACCGCGAGTACGCGGCGCGGACGCGCTTCGGCGGACCGATCGCGCACGGCATGCTGTCGGCGTCGCTGATCTCCACCGTCCTCGGCACCAAGCTGCCCGGCCCCGGGGCGATCTACGTCAGCCAGAGCTGCCGCTTCCGCGCCCCGGTGCGCGCCGGCGACACGGTGGTGGCGCGGGCGACGATCGTCGAGCTCGTCCCCGAACGGCATCACGCGCGGCTCGAGACGACGTGCAGCGTCGCCGGCAAGGTGGTGATCGACGGCGAGGCGCTGATGCTGGTGCCGGCGCGCTCCTGACCGCCTCCGTTGCCGGGGCCGGCGCTTTCCGGTAAACGCCCCGGCCATGCGCATCTGCCGGGATTACGCGCGGACCCCGTCCGAGGCCCGGGGCGCCGTCGTCGCGGTCGGCAATTTCGACGGCGTTCACCTCGGCCATCGCGGCGTCATCGGCCGCGCCGCCAACGTCGCGCGCGACGCCGGCCGGCCCTTCGGCGTGCTCGCGTTCGAGCCGCACCCCGCCGGCGTTCTCAGGCCGGGCCGCGCGCCCCTGCGCCTGACCTCGTTCCGCACCAAGGTGAGGCGGCTGCGCGAATGCGGCGTCGACCACTTCTTCTGCCCCCGCTTCACCCGCCGGTTCGCGGCCAAGTCGCCGGACGAGTTCGTAGCCGAGGTGCTGGTCGGCGGTCTCGCGGCGCATCATGTCGTCGCCGGGCACGACTACCGCTACGGCCACCGGCGCGGCGGCGACCGCACCACGCTCGCCGCGGCGGGATCGGCGCACGGCTTCGGCGTGACGGTGGTCGACGCCATCGGCAACGCCGGTGAGATCTATTCCTCGACGCGCGTCCGCGCGTATCTCAAGCGCGGCGAACCGCGGCTGGCCGCGGCCATCTTGGGCCACCTGTGGGAAGTCGAGGGGCGCGTGCTGCACGGCGACGCACGCGGGCGCACGCTCGGCTTTCCGACCGCCAACCTGCGCTTCGGCGACCACGTGGAACCGGCGTTCGGCATCTACGCGGTGTGGGCCGGCATCGTCGACGGCGGGAGGACCGACTGGCGCCCGGCGGTGGCGAGCTGCGGCGTGCGGCCGACGTTCGGCGGCGGCGCCGCGCTCCTCGAAGTGCACGTCTTCGACTTCGCCGGAGACCTCTACGGGAAATACCTGCGCGTCGCCTTCGTGAGCTGGCTGCGCGCGGAGAAGCGGTTCGACGGGGCGGACACTCTCGTGCGCCAGATGCGCGCGGACTGCTATAACGCGCGCTTCCAGCTTGCCGGCTCCAGGCCGCCTCGCGACATGGGCCGGACCGCATTCAACCAGTGAGCCGCGCCGTGACCGCCGACTACAAATCGACGCTGTTCCTGCCGCGCACCGCCTTTCCCATGAAGGCCGGGCTGCCGCGGCGAGAGCCCGGACTGCTCGAGCGCTGGCAGCGAATCGACCTGTGGCGACGCCTGCGCGCGGCCGCCGCAGGGCGCGAGAAGTTCATTCTTCACGACGGGCCGCCCTACGCCAACGGGCCGATCCACATCGGCCACGCGCTGAACAAGATCCTCAAGGACATCGTCAACCGGGCGGCGCAGATGAGCGGCCTCGACGCGCACTACGTCCCGGGCTGGGACTGCCACGGACTGCCGATCGAATGGCAGATCGAGGTCGAGTACCGCAAGAAGGGGATCGACAAGGACAGCATCGCGATCGCCGACTTCCGGCGCGAGTGCCGCGCCTTCGCCGACCGCTGGATCGACGCCCAGATGGCGGAGTTCATCCGCCTCGGCGTGCAGGGCGATTGGGACCGGCGCTATCTCACCATGTCCTACGCGGCGGAAGCGCAGATCGTGCGCGAGATGGGCAAGTTCCTGATGTCCGGCGCGCTCTACCGGGGCGCCAAGCCGGTCATGTGGTCGCCGGTGGAGAAGACCGCGCTCGCCGAGGCCGAGGTCGAGTACCGCGACATCGACTCGCCGGCGGTGTTCGTCCGCTTTCCGGTCGTCCGCGCCGCCCATCCGGCGCTGCGCGGGGCGGACGTGGTGATCTGGACGACGACGCCGTGGACGATTCCCGGCAACCGCGCCGTCGCCTGCGGGCCCGGGATCCGCTACGTCGTCTGCGAGGTGAGCGCCGTGGCGGAGGGCGCCTCGGCGGCGCCCGGCACCCGGCTGGCGTTCGCCGCGGACCGCGCCGACGCCGTGTGCGCCCGCGCCGGGATCGCCGCCGTGCGCGAGATCGCCTCGGTCGGGGGCGACGCGCTCGCCGGCACCGTCCTCAGCCACCCGCTCGCCGGCGAGCACTACCGCTTCGAGGTGCCGCTTCTGCCCGCCGACTTCGTCGACACGGAGCAGGGGTCCGGCTTCGTGCACGTCGCCCCCGGACACGGCGCCGACGACTTCACGCTCGGCCGCGCCCACGGTCTCGAGGTGCCGTCCACGGTGGGCGACGACGGCCGCTACCTCGACAGCGTGCCGTTGTTCGCCGGCCAGCACGTCTACAAGGCCGACGCGGCGGTCGCCCGGCGCCTCGCCGATGCCGGCAAGCTGCTGGGCCGCGAGACCTACCGCCACAGCTACCCGCACAGCTGGCGGTCGAAGAAGCCGGTGATCTTCCGCAACACGCCGCAATGGTTCGTCGACATGGAGGCGACCGGGCTGCGGCGGACGGCGCTCAAGGCGATCGACGCGACGCGCTTCGTGCCGACCTCCGGGCAGAGCCGAATCCGCGCCATGATCGAGAGCCGCCCCGACTGGTGCGTCTCGCGCCAGCGGGCCTGGGGCGTGCCCATCGCCGTCTTCGTCGACAGGCGCACCGGCGAGCCGTTGCGCGACCAGGCGGTGATCGACCGTATCGCCGCCGCGGTCGAGGAGCGCGGCGCCGACGCCTGGTTCACCGAGGACCCGGCGCGGTTCCTGGGGCCGGGCCGCGACCCGGCGGACTACGAACAGGTCCGCGACATTCTCGACGTCTGGTTCGATTCCGGCTCGACGCACGCCTTCGTGCTCGAGAACGACCCGACGCAGACGTGGCCGGCGGCGCTGTATCTCGAAGGCTCCGACCAGCATCGCGGCTGGTTCCATTCGTCGCTGCTGGAGGCTTGCGGCACGCGCGGCCGGGCGCCGTACGAGGCGGTGCTGACGCACGGCTTCGTGCTCGACGGCCAGGGCCGCAAGATGGCGAAGTCGCTCGGCAACGTCGTCGCCCCGCAAAGCGTGGTCAAGGACCACGGCGCCGACATCCTGCGGCTCTGGGTGGCGCTGGTCGACTACACCGACGACTTGCGGCTCGGCCCGGAGATCGTCAAGGGACTGGTCGACTCCTACCGCCGGCTGCGCAACACGCTGCGCTACCTGCTCGGCAACCTCGACGGCTTCGCCGAGTCCGAACGCGTCGCACCGGCGGCGATGCCCGAGCTCGAACGCTGGGTGCTGCACCGGCTCGTCGAGCTCGACGGCCTCAGGCGGCGCTGCTTCGCCGATTTCGAGTACCATCGCTTCTACGGCCCGCTGCACGCGTTCTGCACCGCCGAGCTGTCGGCGTTCTACTTCGACGTGCGCAAGGACACGCTGTACTGCGACGGCCGCGACGACCCCGCGCGGCGGGCGGCGCGCGGCGTGCTCGACATTCTCTTCGACACGCTCGCCGCATGGCTCGCGCCGGTGCTCGCGTTCACCGCCGAGGAGGCGTGGCTCGCACGCCACCCGAGCGACGACGACAGCGTGCACCTGCGTACCATGCCCGAGATTCCGGAGGCGTGGCGCGACGACGCGCTGGCCACGAAATGGCGGCGCCTGCGGGCGGTGCGCCGCGTCGTCACCGGCGCGCTCGAGGTCGCCCGCCGCGAGCGCCGGATCGGCGCCAGCCTGCAGGGCCACCCGCGCGTCTACGTCGGCGCCGGCGACGCGGCGCTGCTCGAACGCGTCGACCTTGCCGAGCTGACCATCACCTCCTCGGTCACGGTGGTCGCCGGCGAAGCGCCGGCCGGCGCCTTCCGGCTCGACGACGAACCGGGGGTCGGCGTCGTCGTCGCGCCCGCGGAGGGCGAGAAGTGCGGGCGCTGCTGGCGAATCCTGCCCGAGGTCGCGCCGGCGGGCCTGTGCCGGCGCTGCGCCGAGGTCGTCGCGCGCACCGCCGCGCCCGCCCAGGCCCAGGCGTAGAGGCGGCGGTGCTGCGATTCGGACTCGCTCTCGCGCTCGCAGTCCTCGTTCTCGACCAGGCGTCCAAGGCGGTGGCGATGGCCCTGCTGCCGGCGCCGGGAAGCCAGTGGACGGTGAGCGGATTTTTCAATCTCGTGCACGTGCGCAACACCGGCGTCAGCTTCGGCATGCTGCCGTCGCTCGGGCCGTGGGTTCTGAGCGGCGTGGCCGCGGCGATCGCCGTCGTTCTCGGCGTCTGGCTGGCGCGCGCCGACAAACGCCTGACCGCGGTCGCGCTCGGCCTCGCGATCGGCGGCGCCGTCGGCAACGTCGTGGACCGTCTGCGCCACGGCGCGGTTTTCGATTTTCTCGATTTCCATGCCTTCGGCTATCATTGGCCGGCCTTCAATCTGGCCGATGCGGCGATCACCGCGGGAGTCGCCGGCCTTCTGTTCGGGTCGCTGTTCGAGGCGCGAAAGCCCCGCGCGGCGGCGTCGGGCCGGGACAAGTAGGGGGGCGAGGCGATGACGGAACGGGCAAAGAGCGCGGCAGCGGCGCTGCTGGCGGGCGGCTTGGCGCTGGGCCTCGCCGGCTGCGGCGGCTCGGTCGCGGAAACCATGGGATTCGTCAAGCGCGCACCCGACGAGACGCGCGTCGTCGAGCAGGCGCCGCTCGAACTGCCGCCGGACTTCGGCCTCAGGCCGCCGTCGCCCGGCGCGCCGAGGCCGCAGGAGCAGAGCGCCGCCGACCAGGCCGCCGCCGTGCTCGGCGCGGGCGCGCCGCCGGGCGCCGGCACGGCGGCGCCGGGAACCGCCGGCGAGCGGCAGTTTCTCAACATGGCCGGCGCCAACGACGCGGACCCCGGCATTCGCCGGGTCATCGACCGCGAAGCCCAGGTCTTCGTCGCCGACGACCCCGGATTCATCGACAACCTGATGTTCTGGCGCCAGCCGTCGCCGGCCGAGGCCGAGGTGGTGCTCGATGCGGTGGCCGAGGCCGAACGCCTGAGCGAGAACCGGGCCGCGGGGCGCCCGGTCACGGAAGGCGCGACGCCGGTCATCACGCGCGGCGAACGGGCGCCGCTGGAGGGGCTGAACCCGTTCTGAGTCCGCCTCGCGCGCCGTTTGCCGGGGAATCCGGTTCTTGCTAGTGTCGCCGGGCGTCGGGAACCCCTGAGGAGACATCGTCGTGGCCGCGCTCACTTTCGATCCGCACGGGGCGCTCCCGCCCCTGCGCGCGGCAGGGTTCGACCTCGCCCCTGCCGGCGCCCTCACCCAGCCGATCGGCCCGGCCCGGGCGGCCGATTTCCCGATCCGTTGATCTTCATGGTCATGTCCATCGCCGAAACACGCCCGCGCCGAACCGCGCGGCGAGTCCCCAAATGACCCGAGCGACGACTGCCCACGGAGGGCTGATGCGCGCGGCCGCCGCCGCGGTCACGCTGCTCGCGGCGTCGCCCGGGCTAGCCGAAACGGAGCCGACCTTCGGCGCCGAGACCTTCACGCTGGCGAACGGGATGCAGGTGGTCGTGGTTCCCAACCATCGGGCGCCGCTGGTGCATCACGCGGTCTGGTACAAGGTGGGCGCGGCCGACGAGCCGGCGGGGCAGTCCGGCATCGCGCACATGGTCGAGCACCTGATGTTCAAGGGCACCGAGTCGGTGCCGGACGGCGAATTCTCCAGTATCGTCGCGCGCAACGGCGGCAACGACAACGCGTTCACCGCCCAGGACTACACCGGCTACTACCAGAACATCGCCGCCGACCGGCTGCCGCTCGTCATGCGCCTGGAAGCGGACCGGATGGTCAACCTCGAGTTCGACGACAACGAATTCGAACTCGAACGAGAGGTCGTGCTGGAGGAGCGCCGCAGCCGCGTGGGCAACGAGCCCGGCGCGCTGTTCCGCGAACAGGCCGCGGCAGCACAGTATCTGAACCACCCCTACGGCGTGCCGGTGATCGGCTGGGAACACGAGATTCGCCAATTCACGCGCGACGACGCCGTCGCCTTCTATCGCGCCCACTACGCGCCGAACAACGCCGTGCTCGTGGTCGCCGGAGACGTGACCGCGGCCGAGCTCGAACCGCTCGCCGAGGCGACCTACGGCCAGCTTGCGGCGCGGCCCGTGCCGGCGCGCGCGCGGCCCGTCGAACCGCCGCAGCTTGCCGCCCGGCGGCTGGCCATGCACCATCCGCGCGTCACCGATCGGGAGTGGTCCCGCGGCTGGCTGGCGCCGAGCTACGCCGCCGACGCGGACGGCGTGTCGCTGCCGCTCGACGTGCTGTCGACCGTGCTCGGCTCGAGCCCCACCGGGCGCCTCTACCGCGCCCTCGTCGTCGAACGCGAGATCGCGACCAGCGCCGGCGCCTGGTATTCCGGCATGGGCCTCGACTACGGGCGCTTCGCCGTCCACGTCTCGCCGAAATCCGGCGTGCCCGTCGCCGAGGTCGAGGCCGCGGTCGAGGCCGAGATCGCGCGTCTGATCGCCGACGGCGTGTCGGAGGAGGAGCTCGAACGCGCGAAATTCGGCATCCGCGCGTTCACCGTCTACTCGCGCGACAGCCTCGGGATGCTGGCGCGCATCTTCGGCGCCGCCACGACGGCCGGGCTCACGGTGGAGGACGTCGAGCGCTGGCCGCACGAGGCCGCCGCGGTGACCGGCGAGCAGGTGGTCGCGGCGGCGCGCGCCGTGCTCGTCCCGGAAACGTCGGTGACCGCGCTCCTGCTGCCGGAAGACGACGCGGAGACCGCTCCGTGAACGCCTGGCTGCGCACGCTCGCCGCCGCCGTCGTCCTCGCCGCGGTGGCGGCGCCGGCCGCCGCCGTCGACGTCCAGCGCGTGGTCAGCCCCGGCGGCATCGTCGCCTGGCTCGTCGAGGAACGCACGGTGCCGTTCGTCTCGCTGCGCTTCGCCTTCCGCGGCGGCGCCGCGCTCGACCCGGCGGGCAAGGAGGGCCTGGCGGCGCTCGTGTCGGGCCTGCTCAACGAAGGCGCCGGCGACCTCGACGCGCTGGCCTATCAGACGGCGCTGGAGGACAACGCCGTGCGGCTGGGCTTCGAGGCCGGAACGGACGAGTTCGGCGGCACGATCCAGACGCTGACCGAACGGCGCGAGGAAGCCTTCCGCCTGCTGGCGCTGGCGCTGACCCGGCCGCGCTTCGACGCCGACGCCGTCGAGCGCGTGCGCGCGCAGCTGCTGCGCCGCCTCGAGCGCGAGACGACGGATGCCAATGCCATCGCCAGGCGCCTCTGGCTCCGCACGGCGTTCGGCGACCACCCCTACGCGCGGCCGTCGGGCGGGACGCTCGACGGCGTGCGCGCGCTCGGCCGCGACGATCTCGCGAATTTCGTCCGCGATCATTTCGCGCGCGACCGTCTGGTGCTCGGCGCGGCGGGCGACATCGACGCCGCGGCGCTCGGCCGCCTGCTCGATTCGACGTTCGGCGCGCTGCCCGAGAGCGGCATTGCCTTCGCCGTCGCCGAGACCGCGCCGCCGGCGTCCGGCGCCGTCGTCGTCGAGCGCCTGGCGCAGCCGCAGAGCGTGGTGGTCTGGGGCCAGCGCGGCCCGAAGCGCGACGATCCCGACTATTACGCCGCCTACGTGATGAACCAGATTCTCGGCGGCGGCGGCTTTACCTCCCGGCTCTACGACGAGGTGCGCGAGAAGCGCGGCCTCGCCTACGGCGTCTACAGCTACCTCGCGCCGCGCGCGCACGCCGGGCTCTACCTCGGCGGCGTGGCGACGCGCAACGACCGGGCCGCCGAGTCGCTGGCCGTCGTGCGCGCCGAGTTCGCGCGGATGCGCGACGAAGGCGTGACCGAGCAGGAGCTCGCCGACGCCAAGAGGTATCTCACCGGCTCGTTTCCGCTGCGCCTCGATTCCAACAACGAAGTGGCCGCCATCCTCGTCGGCATGCAGATCGCCGGTCTCGGGATCGACTATCTCGACCACCGCGACGATCTCGTCGAAGCGGTGTCGCGCGAGGACGTCGCGCGCGTCGCCGGAGCGCTGATCGACCCCGACTCGTTCACCGTCGTCGTCGTCGGCGAGCCGGACGGCTTCGACGAGTGACGGCGGGGGATGTTCTACCGCGCCGGCGAGCCGCACGGGCTCAGGCACAACCCGTTCAACGCCCTCGTCGTCCCGCGGCCGATCGGCTGGATCTCCTCGGTCGACCGGGCGGGCGTCGTCAACCTCGCGCCCTACTCGTTCTTCAACGCCGTCGCCTACCGGCCGCCGCAGATCATGTTCGCGGCGACCGGGCCGCAGCGCGGCGGCGCCTTCAAGGACACGCTGGCGAACGTCGAGGCGACGCGCGAGTTCGTCGTCAACATGGCGACCTGGGAGCTGCGCGAGGCGATGAACGCCAGCGCCGCGCCGGCGCCGCCGGAAATAGACGAGTTCGCGCTCGCCGGACTCACCGCCGCGCCGGCGGCGCTCGTCGCGCCGCCGCGGGTCGCCGAGAGCCCGGTCCATCTCGAATGCGTGCTCGTCACGACGGTGGCGTTGCCGAGCGCGGACAGGGACCGGCCGAGCACGGTGGTGTTCGGCGAGGTCAAGGGCGTCCACATCGCCGACGGCGCGATCGAGGAGGGAATGGTGCGCTACGACCGGCTCGGCGTCATCGGCCGGCTCGGCTACAGCGACTACGCCCGCGTCGACACGGTGTTCGACATGGTGCGCCCCGACTGGCCGTGAGGGCGGTCCGATCGCCGACATCGCCGAGCTGACCGGGCGTGGACTGGCCTGCGAGCGCGGCGAGCGGCTCGTGTTCGCCGGTCTCGACTTCCGCGTCCGCCAGGGCGGCGCGCTGGTGCTTCGTGGCGCCAACGGCAGCGGCAAGACGAGCTTTCTGCGCCTGCTGGCCGGACTCACGCCGCGGGCCGCGGGATCGCTTTCCTGGTGCGGGCGGGAGGTGCGCGACGACCGCGAGGCGTGGCACCGCGCGCTCCGCCACGTCGGCCACCTCGACGCCGTGAAGCCGCTGCTGACCGTGGCCGAGAACGTGGCGTTCTGGTCCCGCCTGCACGGCAGCGACGAACGCCGCGTCGGCGCGGCGCTGGCGGCGTTCGGCCTGTCGGCGCTGGCCGACGTGCCGGCGCGCTTCTTGTCGGCGGGCCAGCGCCGCCGCGTCTCTCTCGCGCACCTGCTCGCGGCGCCGGCTCCGGTCTGGCTGCTCGACGAGCCGATGACGGGCCTCGACGACGCGGCCGCCGGGGCGTTCCGCGGCGCGACGGTCGAACACCGCGCCGCCGGCGGCCTCGTGATCGCGGCGACCCATGCCGACCTCGGTATCGCCGACGCCCAAACCCTCTACCTCGGGCCGTGAGGAGCGTCTTCGCCGCGGTGCTGCGCCGCGACCTCCGGCTCGCCCTGCGGCGGACCGGCGACACCGTCGCGGCGGTGACCTTCTTCGTCATCGCGGTCAGCCTGTTCCCGCTCGGCATCGGCCCCGACCCCGCGGTCGTCGCGCGCATCGCCGCGGGAACCGTGTGGGTCGCGGCGCTTCTCGCCGCCATGCTGTCGCTCGACCGCCTGTTCGCCGCCGATCGCGACGACGGCAGCCTGGACCTTCTGCTGCTCGCGCCGGCGCCGACGGAGGCCGTCGTGCTCGCCAAGTGCCTCGCGCACTGGCTGGCGAGCGGCGTGCCCGTGGTCGTCGTCGCGCCGCTGCTTGCGCTGGCGATGGATCTCGGCCCCCGCGCCGCCGGCGCCGCGGTCCTCGCGATGCTCCTCGGCACGCCGGTGCTGAGCCTGCTCGGCGCCGTCGGCGCGGCGCTGACGGTCGGCGTGCGCCGCGGCGGCGCGCTGGTGCCGCTGCTGGTCCTGCCGCTCGCGATCCCGGTGCTGATCTTCGGCGCCGCGGCGATCGACCGCGCCGCCGACGACGGCGCCGTCGTCGCTCCGTTCCTGATGCTTGGCGCCCTGCTGCTCGCGGCGCTGACGCTGGCGCCGTGGGCCGCCGCCGCCGCCTTGCGCGTGGCCGCCGAATGACGATAGGAAAGGCGGCCATGGCCGCCTCGCTGCACCGATTCGCCAACCCAGCGCGCTTCATGCGGCTTTCCGACGCCGTGCTGCCGTGGGCGGTGGGCGCCGTCGCGGTCTCGCTTCCCGCGGGCCTCTGGCTGGCCCTGGTCGCATCGCCGCCCGACTACCAGCAGGGCGAGTCGGTGCGCATCATGTACGTCCACGTTCCGGCGGCGTGGATGGCGCTGTTCGTCTACATGGCCATGGCGGGGCTGAGCGCGGCGGCGCTGATCTGGCGCCACCCGCTGGCCGACATCGCCGCCCGCGCCGCCTCGCCGCTCGGCGCCGGCTTCACCGTCATCGCCCTGGCGACGGGCGCCCTGTGGGGGCGGCCGATGTGGAACACGTGGTGGGTGTGGGACGCGCGGCTCACGTCGGTGCTGATCCTGCTGTTTCTCTATCTCGGCCACATGGCGCTGTTCGACGCCTTCGACGACACGACGAAGGGTGCGCGCGCGGCGGCGATCCTGGCGCTGGTCGGGGTGGTCAACGTGCCGATCATCCACTTCTCGGTCGACTGGTGGAACACCCTGCACCAGCCGGCAAGCGTGTTCCGCGCCGGCGGGCCGACGATAGCCGCCGAGATGCTGTGGCCGCTGTTCGCGATGGCCGCCGCCTTCAAGACCTACTTCGTCGCGGTGCTGCTGTTGCGCATGCGGAGCGAGATCGACGCCGCCAAGCTGCGCGCGCTCAGGCGCACGCAGGTGGCGCGGGCCGCCGGCGCCGCGCAGCCGGCGTCATGAACGAGTTCCTCGCCATGGGCGGCTACGCGGTCTTCGTATGGTCGTCCTACGCCGTCGCGGCGGCGGTGCTGGCGGCGATGGGGATTCACGCGGCGGCGCGCGCGCGCGCCAGGCGGGCGGCGCTCGAGGCGGTGCGCGCGCAACTCGCCGACGACGGCGGCGGCGCGCCGTGAAACGCAAGACGCGGCGGCTGTGGGCGGTCGTCCTCGGTCTGACCATGCTCGGCACCGCGGCGGCGCTGGTCCTTCTGGCGATCGAGGACAGCCTGGTGTTCTTCTACGCGCCGTCGGACCTCGCCGAGCGCGCGCCGACGCCCGAGGAGACGATCCGCGTCGGCGGCCTCGTGGAGGAGGGCAGCGTGACGCGCGAGGGCGACGGGACGCGCGTCGGCTTCCGCGTCACCGACACCGCCGAATCCGTGCTCGTGCGCTTCACCGGCGTGCTGCCGGACCTGTTCCGCGAGGGCCAGGGCATCGTCGCCGAGGGGCGTCTCGGCGCCGACGGCGTCTTCGTCGCCGACACCGTGTTCGCCAAGCACGACGAGACCTACATGCCGCCGGAGGTGGCCGACGCCGTTGCGGCGGCCGAAGGCCGCAGCGGCCCGGGGGACGGCAGCGAATGACCGTCGAGGCCGGCCACTTCGCGCTCGTCGTCGCGTTCGTCGTCGCCGCGCTCCAGGGCACGCTGCCGATGGCCGGCGCGGCGCGCGGCCGCGGCGCGTGGATGGCGCTGGCGCGGCCCGCGGCCGCGGTCCAGCTCGCCGCCGTGGCGTGCGCCTTCGCGGCGCTGACCTGGGCCTACATCGGTTCCGACTTCTCGGTGCAGAACGTCGCCAGCAACTCCCACTCGGCGAAGCCGCTGCTCTACAAGATCAGCGGCGTCTGGGGGAACCACGAGGGTTCCATGCTGCTGTGGACGCTGATCCTGGCGCTGTTCGGCGCCGCGGTCGCCGGCTTCGGCGGCAACCTGCCGCCGCGCCTCAGGGCACGCGTGCTCGCCGTCCAGGGAGCGGTCGCCGCCGGCTTCCTCGGTTTCGTGCTGTTCACCTCGAACCCGTTCGCGCGCCTCGTGCCGGCGCCGGCCGACGGGAGCGGACTCAATCCCCTGTTGCAGGACCCCGGCCTCGCCTTCCACCCGCCGTTCCTCTATCTCGGCTACGTCGGCCTGTCGGTGACGTTCGCGTTCGCCGTCGCCGCGCTCATCGAGGGCCGCGTGGACGCGGCATGGGCGCGCTGGGTCCGGCCGTGGGCGCTCGCCGCGTGGTCGTTCCTCACCGTCGGCATCGCGCTCGGGAGCTGGTGGGCGTACTACGAGCTCGGCTGGGGCGGCTGGTGGTTCTGGGACCCGGTCGAGAACGCCTCGTTCATGCCCTGGCTCGCCGCCACCGCCCTCCTGCACTCGTCGGTGGTGTGCGAGAAGCGCGACGCGCTCAAGTCGTGGACCGTGCTGCTTGCCATCGTCGCCTTCTCGTTCAGCCTGCTGGGCACCTTTCTCGTGCGCTCGGGCGTCGTCACGTCGGTGCACGCGTTCGCCTCCGACCCGACGCGGGGCGTGTTCATTCTCGCCTTCCTCATGCTCACGATCGGCGGCTCGCTGACGCTCTACGCCGTGCGCGCGCCGCGCCTCGCCGCCGGCGGACTGTTCGCGCCGCTGAGCCGCGAAGGCGGGCTGGTGCTCAACAACGTGCTGCTGGCGACCGCCGCGGCGACGGTGCTGCTCGGCACGCTCTACCCGCTGATCGTCGATGCCGCCGGCGGAGACAAGGTCTCGGTCGGGCCGCCCTACTTCAACGCGGTGTTCGTGCCGCTGGCGGCGCCGCTTGTCTTCCTCGCCGGCGTGACGCCGTTCGTGTCGTGGAAACGCGCCGACGCGGCGGGCGTTCTCGGCCGCCTCAAGTGGGCCGCCGGCGCGGCCGTGGCGGCGGCGCTGGTCACGCTCATGCTCGACCGCGCCGGTCCGACGCTGGCGGCGCTGGGCGTCGCGCTGGCGGTCTGGCTTGCCGCGGCCACGTTCGCCGAGTGGGCGGGGCGGGTGCGGTTGCTGCGCGCCGGCGCGGCGGAAAGCGCGCGCCGGGCGCTCAACCTGCCGCGCGCCGCGTACGGCATGAGCCTCGCGCATCTCGGCGTGGCGCTCGTCGTCGCCGGGATCACCGGCTCCAGCGCCTGGACGACGGAGAGCTTCCAGGTCATGCGTCCGGGCGACTCGGTGACGGTCGCAGGCTACGACTTCGCCTTCCGCGGCGTCGAGCGCATCGAGGGAGCGAACTACGTCGCCGAACGCGGACGCTTCGACGTCACCCGCGACGGCCGGCCGGTGGCCGAGCTGCGGCCCGAAAAGCGCTTCTACCCGGTCTCTCAGACGCCGACCACGGAAGCGGCGATCCACACCACGTGGTTCGCCGATCTCTACGCCGTGGTGGGCGACGCCGACGGCACGGGCGGCTGGAGCGCGCGCCTCTACCACAACCCGCTCGTGCCGTGGATCTGGCTCGGCGCCGTGGTCATGGCCTTGGGCGGCGCGGTGTCGCTGTCCGACCGCCGCCACCGCGTCGGCGCGCCGCGGCGCGCGCGCGCGGCCGCGGTGCCGGCGTGAGGGCCGCGGCGAGGCTGCTGGCGTTCGCCGTTCCCGCCGTCGCCTTCGTCGCCGTGGCGGCGCTCCTCGGATTCGGGCTCGGCAACGATCCGAGCGAGGTTCCGAGCGTGCTGATCGGCGAGCCGCTGCCGGCGTTCGCGCTCGCGGCGCCGGACGGGCAGGCGCAGGGGTTCGCGACCGCCGATCTCGCGGTCGGCGAAATCAGCGTCGTCAACGTGTTCGCGTCCTGGTGCGTGCCGTGCCGCGCCGAACACCCGCTGCTGACCGCGATCGCGGCGGAGGACGGCGTGGCGCTATACGGCATCGCCTACAAGGACGAGCCGGCGGACACCCGCCGTTTCCTCGACGAACTCGGCGATCCGTACCGACGCATCGGCGCCGACCGCGACGGCCGCGTCGCCATCGACCTCGGAATCGCCGGCGTGCCCGAGACCTTCTTCGTCGGCCCCGACGGCGTCATCCGCTACAAGCACATCGGCCCCATCCTCCCGGACCACATGGACAAGCGCATCCGGCCGCTGATCGCGCATCTGCGGCCATGAGGGGGCGGCCATGAGCGGGCGGCCATGACCCGGCGTCCCTTCGCGGTGCTTGCGGCGGCGGCGCTGCTCGCGGCCGCCGCGTCGACGGCGGCGTTCGAGAACGACGTGCCGATCGACGATCCGGCGCTCGAGGCGCGCGCCGTCGCGCTGGCCAAGGAGCTGCGCTGCCTGGTGTGCCAGAACCAGTCGATCATGGAGTCGGACGCGCCGCTTGCGCGCGACCTGCGCGCGGTGGTGCGCGAGCGCGTGGCGGAGGGCGACGACGACGACGCGGTGACGGCCTACGTCGTCGCCCGCTACGGCGACTTCGTGCTGCTGCGCCCGCCCTTCAAGCCGAAGACCTGGCCTCTGTGGCTCGGTCCGCCGCTGCTTCTCGCGCTGGCGGCGCTGGCGCTGGCGGCGCGGCGCCGCCGCCGCGCCGCCGCCGCCGCGCCGGCGCTGTCGGCGGAGGAACGCGCCCGGCTGGACCGCCTGCTCGACGGCGACGGCGACCGCGGCGCATGATCGCCTGGCTGGCGTTCGCGGCGCTGGCGCTTCTGGCGGCGGCCGCGCTCGCGCTGCCGCTTCGTCGCCGCCGTCGGGCCGCCCGGCGCGCCGACTTCGATCTCGCCGTCTTCCGGCGCCAGCTCGCGGAGCTGGACGCGGACCGCGAGCGCGGCGCCATCGACGAGACCGAGGCGCGCGCCGCCCGTCTCGAGATCGAACGCCGGATTCTCGCCGCCGATTCCGCCGCCGACGACCCCGAGGACGGCGGCGGCCGCGCGAGCGCCGCGCTCTTCGCCCTCGTCGGCGTGCCCTTGCTCAGCCTCGCGCTGTATGCGCTGGTCGGTGCGCCGTCGATGCCCGATCTGCCGCTCGCCGCGCGCGCGCCCGAGCCGGCGGTCCCCGCAACTCTCGCCGAAGCCGTCGACCGGCTCGCCGAACGCATGCACGAACGGCCGGAGGACCTCGAGGGCTGGCTGCTGCTCGGCCGCTCCCAGGCGACGCTCGGCCGCTTCGCCGACGCGGCGGAGTCGTTCGCCCGGGCCGCGGCTCTGGCGCCGCCGAACGCCGACATCGCCGCCTCCCTGGGCGAGGCGCTGTTCCACGCCGCCGAGGGCGTCGTCACCCCGGCCGCGGCGCGGCAGTTCGAAACCGCGCTGGCGGCCGAGCCGGCGCACCCCGTCGCCCGCTACTACCTTGGCCTGGCGTCGGCGCAGGCGGGCGATCTGGCCGGCGCCTTCGAGGCGTGGACAGCGCTTGCCGCCGACGCCGCGCCGGATGCGCCGTGGCTCCCCGAGGTGCGGCAGCAGCTGCGCGCGCTGGCGGAGGCGCTCGGCGTCGCGCCGCCGACGGAGGCGGTGGCGGAGGCGGAGAACGCCGGCCGCAGCGCCGAGGAGGCCGCCGCGGCGATCGCCGAACTGCCGCCGGAAGAACGCGCGGCGGCGATAGACGGCATGGTCCGGAGTCTGGAACGCCGCCTCGCCGACGAGCCGGGAGACGTGGACGGCTGGCGCCGCCTCGGCCGGTCGAAGCGCGTCCTCGGCGACCTGCCGGGAGCGAGGACGGCGCTCCGACGCGCGCTCGACCTCGAGCCGGAGGACGTGCCGACGCTGGTGGCGCTCGCCGACCTCGAGCGCGCCGCGGGGTGGCCGAACGCGCTCGTCCCCGACGCCGCGCAGGCGCTCTACCGCCGCATCCTGGCGCTCGACGCGGTCCACCCGGACGCGCTGTGGTTCCTCGGCCTTGCCGCATCCGAAGCCGGACGGGGCGAAGAGACCGTGGCGCTGTGGACCCGCCTGCTCGCCCTCCTCCCCGCCGACAGCGAGGAACACCGCCTCCTTGCCAACCGACTCGCCGCGCTTGGCGGCGGCGGGTGACGGGGCGCTACGCCGCCGCACTTGACTATATGTAAGTCTTCACTTACATAAACCACATGGATACCCTGCTGCGCGCGATCGCGGAGCCGCGCCGGCGGCGCATCCTGCAACTGGTGCGCAACCGGGAATTGTCGGCGGGAGAGATCGCCGCCGCCTTTGCCGTGTCGCGCCCGGCGGTGTCGCAGCATCTCAAGGTGCTGGGCGACGCCGGGCTGCTCACCGTGCGCAAGGCGGGAACGCGCCGCCTCTACCGCGTCCGGCCCGAGGCGATCGCCGAGCTCAAGGCATTCCTCGACACGTGGTGGGAAGGCGGCCTGGAGCGACTGAAGGCCAGCGCGGAGGCGGAGGCGGAAGAGGAAAGGAAGCGGAATGACGGATAGCGAGGCCGGCCGAGTCGAACGCGAAGTCCATATCGACGCGCCGCCGGAAACGGTGTTCGCCTTCCTCGTCGATGCGCGGAAGATGAAGACCTGGATGGGCGTCGAAGTGTCGTTCGAGGCGCGGCCGGGCGGCCTGTTTCGCGTCGACGTCAACGGCGACGACGTGGCGCGCGGCCGGGTGCTCGAGGTCGTGCCGCCGCGGCGGGTGGTCTACAGCTGGGGCTGGGAGGGCAGCCGGACGGTGCCGCCCGGCTCGAGCCGCGTCGAGATCGAGCTCACGCCGGAAGACGGCGGGACGCGGCTCCGCCTCGTCCACAGCGGCTTGCCGGCGCCGGCCGCCGACCGGCACGGCGAAGGCTGGACGCACTACGTCGGGCGCCTTTGCGTCGCCGCCGGCGGCGGCGACCCGGGGCCGGACCCGTGGGCCGCCAAACCCGGAACGGAGGGAGCCTGAAGCATGGAGGGGTTCTGCCTCGAGACCGCGAGCCCTGAGTACCGCCGCCGGCGCGAAGACCTGCGGCGAGCCGAGATCGCCCTCAAGGACCAGCGCGAGACCGTCGCAGCGCTGCGCCGCGGCCTGCCGGCCGACACGCCGGTGCCGCAGGACTACGTCTTCGCCGAGGCCGTCGCGGGCGGCGTCAGCGAGGTGCGCCTGTCGGAGCTGTTCGCGCCGGCGGGCGGCCCTCTGGTCGTCTACCACTACATGTGGGCGCCCGACGACCGCGAGCCGTGCCCGATGTGCACCATGTGGACCGACGGCTACAACGCCGTCGCGCCGCACGTCGCGCGCACCGCCCCCTTCGTCCTGGTGACGAAGCAGGACGCCGCCGCGGCGCGCGCCTTCGCCGACCGCCGCGGCTGGACCGGCCTCCGCTTGCTGTCGAGCGGCGGCACGTCGTTCAACGCCGATTTCGGCATGGAGACGCCGGACGGCCGCCAACTGCCCGGGGTCAGCGTCTTTTCGAAGGACGGCGACGGCGCGCTGCGCCACTTCTACACCGCGTCGGCGATGATGGGCGACGGCCACGCACGCGGGCTCGACCTGCTCAGCCCCGTATGGAACCTTCTCGACTTGCTGCCGGAGGGGCGCGGCGACTTCATGCCGCGACTGGTATACGAATAGGCCGCCGCCGCGTATCGTCGGCGCTCCGCCGGTCGGAGACGACATGGCCGACACCCTCGGCATCATCATGCACGGCGCGACCGGGCGCATGGGAACGAACCAGCATCTGGTGCGCTCGATCCTCGCCATTCGCGCCGCCGGCGGCGTCGTGCTGTCGGACGGCCGCCGCGTCGTGCCCGACCCGCTCCTGGTCGGCCGCGACGCCGGCAAGCTCTCGGCCCTCGCCGCCGCGCACGGCATCGACGACTGGACGACCGACCTCGACGCCGCGCTGTCCGACGCGCGGCCGGTGTTCTTCGACGCGGCGCTGACGGTCTCGCGCGCCGGCCTGCTCGGGCGCGCGGTCGCGGCCGGCAAGCACATCTATTGCGAGAAGCCGGTCGCCGTCCGCGCCGCCGACGCGCTGGCGCTCGCGCGCGAGGCCCGCGCCGCCGGAGTCCGGCACGGCGTCGTGCAGGACAAGCTCTGGCTGCCCGGGATCCGCAAGCTCAAGCTGCTGGTCGATTCCGGGTTCTTCGGGCGCATCCTTTCGGTGCGCGGCGAGTTCGGCTACTGGGTGTTCCCCGGCGACCGGCAGCCGGCGCAGCGGCCGTCGTGGAACTACCGGGCGGAAGACGGCGGCGGCATCGTCCTCGACATGCTGCCGCACTGGGATTACCTGCTCGACGGGCTGTTCGGCCGCGTCTCCGCCGTCAGTTGCCGGACGGCGATTCATCTGCCGCGGCGCTGGGACGAGGCGGGCCGACCCTACGAGACGACCGCCGCCGACGCGGCGTACGCGACCTTCGAGCTGGAGGGCGGCATTCTCGCCCACTTCAACAGCTCGTGGTGCGTGCGCGTGCGCCGCGACGACCTGCTCACGATCCAGGTCGACGGCACGGACGGCTCGGCGGTGGCCGGGCTGCGCGACTGCCGCACGCAGGCGGCCGTCAACACGCCGCGCCCGGTGTGGAACCCCGACGTGCCGCCCGCCGTCGACTACGCCGCGGGCTGGTCGCCGGTGCCCGACGTCGAAACCTACGACAACGCGTTCAAGGCGCAGTGGGAGGCGTTCATCCGCCATGTGTGCGAGGACGCCCCCTTCCCGTGGGACCTGTTCGCCGGCGCGCGCGGCGTGCGGCTCGCCGAGGCGGCGCTGGCGAGCGCCGCGGACGCCCGCTGGACGACATTGCCGAAGATCGAGGAATGAGATGCCGACGCTGACCCTGCCGACCGCCGAAGGCGCGCTCGCCCCGTACACGCTCGGCGAGCCGCGCGCCTTGCCGCGGCGCGCCAACCGCCCGTTCAACCGCGTCGCCTTCGCGGCCGCGCACGTGGTGGCCGACGCCCGTGCCGACAACGACCCCTGGCTCGCGCCGGCGCTCGACTGGGAGCGCACGCTGGCGTTCCGCCGCCGGCTGTGGGACCTCGGCCTCGGCGTCGCCGAAGCGATGGACACCGCGCAGCGCGGCGCCGGGCTGGACTGGCCGACGAGCCGCGAGCTGATCCGCCGCACGCTCGACGCGGCACGCGGCGCGCCCGGAGCGGTGGTGGCGTGCGGCGCCGGCACCGACCATCTCGACCCGGCGGCCGCCCGCGGCATCGACGACGTGGTGGCGGCCTACGAGGAGCAGATCGGCTTCGTCGAGGGGCTGGGCGGGCGCGCGATCGTCATGGCGTCGCGGGCGCTCGCCGCGCACGCCGGCGGGCCGGACGACTACGTCCGCGTCTACGACCGGGTCCTGGGGCAGGTCTCGCGGCCGGTCATCGTCCACTGGCTGGGCGAGATGTTCGACCCGGCCCTGGCCGGCTACTGGGGAAGCGCCGACCACCGGGAGGCGATGGACGTGTGCGTCGACGTTCTCGCCGCGCACGTCGACAAGGTGGACGGGATCAAGGTCTCGCTGCTCGACAAGGACAAGGAGGTCGCCATGCGCCGGCGCCTGCCGGGCTCGGTACGCATGTATACGGGCGACGACTTCAATTACGCCGAGCTGATCGACGGCGACACGGTGGGCTATTCCGACGCCCTGCTCGGCATCTTCGACCCCATCGCGCGCGCCGCCTCGTCGGCGCTCGATGCGCTGGCGGCCGGCGACCGGGCGCGCTTTCACGACATTCTCGCGCCGACGGTGCCCCTGTCGCGCCACATCTTCCGGGCGCCGACGCGGTTCTACAAGACGGGCGTCGTCTTCATGGCCTGGCTCAACGGCCTGCAGGACCATTTCGTCATGGTGGGCGGCCAGCAGAGCGCCCGGTCGATGGCCCATCTCGCCGAACTGCTCCGCCTCGCCGACGCCGCCGGGCTGATCGAGGACCCGGACCGCGCGGCCGGGCGCATGCGCCACCTGCTCGCGGTTTACGGCATCGCCGCGTGAACGAGGCGCCGCGCCTCTGCCTCGTCGAGGCCGCTTTCCACGAGCGCGACATCGCTCTGCGCCTGCCCTTCCGCTTCGGCGTCCACACCATGACCGAGGCGGCGCAGGCGTTCGTGCGCGTCCGCGTCCGCCTCGCCGACGGCCGCGAGGGCTGGGGCGCCACCGCCGAGGTGCTGGCGCCCAAGTGGTTCGACAAGAACCCGGCCCTCACGCCCGAGGACAATCTCTGGCAGCTGCGCGACTCGCTCACCCTCGCGCTTCACCTCTACGTCGCCGCCGGCCCGGCCACCGCGTTCGGCCTGTGGCGGGAGACGTGCCGCGACCAGCTCGCCGCCGGCGCGGCGGCGGGGCTGACCGCCCTCGCCGCGGGCTTCGGCCCGGCGCTTCTCGACAAGGCGGTGCTCGACGCCCTGTGCCGTCTCGAAGGCGTCTCTGTCTTCGAAGCCATGGAAGGCAATCTCGCCGGGATCGGGAACGGCGCGCCGGTCCCCGACCTCGACGGCTTCGACGTCGGCGGGTTCGTCCGCGCACTGCGCCCGGCGCGGTCCATCGCCGCGCGCCACACCGTCGGCCTCGTCGACCCGATCACCGGCGGCGGCCGCCTCGACGACGGCCTGCCGGAGACGCTCGAGCAGGTCGTGGCCGCCTACGGCCAGCGCTGGTTCAAGATCAAGGTCGCGGGAGAGCTCGACGCCGACCTTGCCCGCCTCGAGGACATCGCGGCGGCGCTCGACCGCATCGAGGAGCCGTACCGCGTCACGCTCGACGGCAACGAGCAGTACCGCGACGGCAGCGCCCTCGAGGAGCTGATGCGCTCACTCGCCGCGCGCCCGCGGCTCGCCCGCCTCCACGAGTCCATTCGCTTCATCGAGCAGCCGTTCCCCCGGGAGACGGCGCTGGAGACCGACGTTTCGCGCCTCGCCGTCGGCAAGCCGCTGCTGATCGACGAGTCCGACGGGACGATCGACGCGTTCCCGCGCGCCCGCGCGCTGGGTTGGACCGGGGTGTCGTCGAAATCGTGCAAGGGGCTGTACAAGTCGATCCTCAACGCCGCGCGCTGCCGGCACTGGAACCGGGCCGACGCGGCGGCGCGATACTTCATGTCGGCGGAAGACCTGATGATCCAAGGGGGACTGGCGCTGCAGCAGGACCTCGCGCTGGCGAGCCTGATCGGCTGCGACCACGTGGAGCGCAACGGCCACCACTACGTGAACGGCATGGCCGGGGCGCCGGCGGCGGAGCGCCGGGCGTTCCTCGCCGCCCACCCCGACCTGTACCGGCGCGAAGGCCGCACGGTTCGCGTGGCCGTCGAGGCGGGATCGATGGCGCTGGGCTCGCTGTCGTGCGCCGGCTTCGCGAGCGCCGTCCTGCCCCGGTTTTCGGCCATGCGCCCCATGCCGGAGCGGGAATGACGGACCCGACGCGCCGCGCGCAGGGCACGGGAACCGACGCTGGAGGACACCGATGGCCGACCTTTCGAGACTATCGTGGAACCTCGCAACGACGCGCGAGAAATGGGGCGTGCTCGATGCCGCGGCCGGGCTCGCCGCGGCCGGCGTGGGCGCGCTGGCGCCGTGGCGCGAGATGGTCGCCGACGCCGGTGCGGCGACGGCGAAGCGCGCCATGAGCGACGCAGGACTTGCGCTCTCCTCGCTCTGCCGCGCCGGCATGTTTCCGGCGCCCGACGCCGCCCGCCGCCGGGCGGCGGTCGACGACAATCGCCGCGCCATCGACGAGGCGGCCGAGATCGGCGCGCCGGTGCTGACCCTGATCGCGGGCGGCCTCGCTGAGGGCTCGCGCGACCTCGCCTCGGCGCACGCCATGGTGGAGGAAGGAATCGCCGCCGTCCTGCCGCACGCCCGCGCCGCCGGAGTCCGGCTCGCCATCGAGCCGCTGCACCCGATGTATGCCGCCGACCGCGCGTGCATCAACTCGCTTCGCCACGCGCTGGACATCTGCGACCGCCTCGCCGACGACATGCTGGGCGTCGCGGTGGACGTCTACCACGTCTGGTGGGACCCGGACCTCGAGGCGCAGATCGGGCGCGCCGGATCGCGGCGCCTGTTCGGCTTCCACGTCTGCGACTGGCTGGTGCCCACGCGCGACCTGCTGCTCGACCGCGGCATGATGGGCGACGGCGTGATCGACCTCGCGCGCATTCGCGGCTGGATGGACCGCGCCGGCTACGCCGGCCCCATCGAGGTCGAGATATTCTCGGCGGAGAACTGGTGGCGGCGCGATCCGGCGGAGGTGGTCGCCATCGCCAAGCGGCGCTTCGCGGACCTCGTGTGACGATTTCGGCCCGGCCTCGCCGGAGCGCCTTCAATACAAACAAAAATTGTATTGAGTAGATAAGCACAGGTTTCCATGATGTTGAGCAGCGAAGCGCAAGGACGAGGAGAGACAGGCGATGTCCGCAACCGAAACCAACAACGGCGTGAACGTCGAGGCACTGCTCGGCGCCCGCCAGGTGCTCGAGGATACGCCCGCGGCCGGGCAATTCGCGTGGCGCGCGTCGTGCGAATGGAAGAACGGCACGCACAGCCATTCCACCGTCGAGGGCTACTTCGGCTGGGGCGACGAGCAGAAGCACCGCTCGGTCTTCAATTTCGACGCCGACCATCCGGAGACGTTCGCGGCCGAGGACAACGGCGCGACGCCGGTGGAGTACGTCCTCGTCGGTCTGGCGAGCTGCCTGACCGCCGGGGTCGCCGCAGTCGCCCAGCATCGCGAAATCCAGTTGCGCTCGGTCACCGCGACGCTCGAAGGGGCGATGGACATCCAGGGCATCCTCGGCGTCGACAACGACGTGCGGAACGGCTTCAGCGGCATCAAGGTCACCTACGACATCGACGCCGACGCGTCGAAGGAGGACATCGAGGCCCTGGTCGCCCAGTCGCAAAAACGCTCGGCCGTCTACGACATCGTGACCAACCCGACCAACGTTACCGTCGAGGTCACGTAACGCGCGGCATCCGCCGCGCCGCGGAGCCCGTCCGATCCCGCGCGTAACCGCCGTCGTCGTCGGCGCCGGCCACGCCGGGCTCGCCATGAGCCGGTGTCTGTCCGAGCGCGCGATCGACCACGTCGTTCTCGAGCGGGGGCGGGTGGCCAACTCCTGGCGCACGGAGCGCTGGGACTCGCTGCGGCTGCTCACCCCCAACTGGCAGAGCCGCCTGCCGGGGTTCGGCTACGCCGGCGACGATCCGGACGGCTATCGCACGGTCCCCGAAGTCGTCGCGTTCATCGACCGCTACGCCGAAGCCGTCGCCGCGCCGGTGCGGACGGAGACCCGGGTGACCGCCGTCCGCGCCGAAGGCGACGGCTACCGCGTCGTCTCCGACGACGGCGAATGGCGCTGCCGGGCGGTCATCCTGGCGAGCGGCGCGTGCAACGCCCCGCGCGTTCCCGCCGTCGCCGCGGACCTGCCGAGAGCGCTCGACTCGCTGACGCCGTTCTCCTACCGCGGCCCCGGACGGCTGGCCGAAGGCGGCGTGCTCGTCGTCGGCGCCTCGGCGACCGGGGTCCAGCTCGCCGAGGAGATCCACGCCTCGGGACGTCCGGTGACCATCGCCGTCGGCGAGCACGTGCGCATGCCCCGCGTCTATCGCGGCCGCGACATCCAGTGGTGGATGGACGCCGCGGGCGTGCTCGACGAGCGCTGGGACGAGGTCGACGACATCGTCCGCGCGCGCAACGTCCCCTCGCCCCAGTTGACCGGCTCCGCGACGCGCCGTACGCTCGATCTCAACGCGCTTACGTCTGCGGGGGTGCGCACGGTGGGCCGTCTTGCGGGTATCCGCGACGGCGTCGCGCAATTCTCGGGTTCGCTGCGCAACCAGTGCAAGCTCGCCGATCTGAAAATGAACCGGCTTCTCAACGCCATCGACGAATGGGCGGCCGAAGCCGGGGTCGGCGGCGAGGCGCCGCCGCATCGGTTCGAGCCGACCCGCGTCGCCGACGAGCCGCCGCTCGCGCTCGATCTCGCCGGCGGGGAGATCGGCACCGTGCTGTGGGCAACCGGATTCCGTGCCGATTTCTCGTGGCTCCGTGTCCCCGTGCTCGACCGCAAGGGACGCATTCGCCACGACGGCGGCGTGACCGCCGCACCGGGCCTCTACGTCATGGGGATGCAGTTTCTGCGCCGCCGCAAGTCGGCGTTGATCGACGGCGCAGGCGACGACGCCCGCGACCTGGCCGCCCATCTCGCTGCGTGGCTCGGCGGCGGCGTCGCGCGCGTGGCGTGAGCCGCAGCCGTCCGGGCCGGAGCCGGTGGTGACGAAGGGCGCGCGCCAACACGCCGAGCCGCTGAGCGATCTCGAGATCGCCCGTGCCGCCACGCTCAGGCCGATCGCCGACGTCGCGGGCGAACGGCTGGGGCTTCCGGCCTCGTGCCTCGAGCCGTACGGCCGCGACAAGGCCAAGATCGATCTCGCGCAGACGGATCTGGACGACCGGCCCGACGGAAAGCTGGTGCTGGTCACCGCCGTGACCCCGACGCCGGCGGGCGAGGGCAAGACGACGACGACCGTCGGCCTCGGCGACGGGCTGAACGCCATCGGCAAGCGCACGGTCGTCTGCCTGCGGGAGCCGAGCCTCGGACCGTGCTTCGGGATGAAGGGCGGGGCCGCCGGCGGCGGCTATGCGCAGGTGGTGCCGATGGAGGACATCAACCTCCATTTCACCGGCGATTTCCACGCCATCGGCGTCGCCAACAACCTGCTGGCGGCGCTGATCGACAACCACATTTACTGGGGCAACGCGCTCGACCTCGATCCCCGCCGCATCTCATGGCGCCGCGTCGTGGACATGAACGACCGGGCGCTGAGAAGCATCGTCGCGCCTCTCGGCGGCGTCGCCAACGGCTTCCCGCGCGAGGGCGGCTTCGACATCACCGTCGCAAGCGAGGTGATGGCGATCCTGTGCCTTGCGCGCGACCTCGACGACCTGCACGACCGCCTCGGCAACATCGTCGTCGGCGCCACCCGCGCCCGGGAGCCGGTGCGCGCGTCCGCGCTCGACGCCGCCGGCCCGATGACGGCGCTGCTCAAGGACGCCCTCAAGCCCAATCTCGTGCAAACGCTCGAAGGCAACCCCGCCATCGTGCACGGCGGACCGTTCGCCAACATCGCGCACGGATGCAACTCGGTGGTGGCGACGCGCACCGGCCTCAAGCTTGCCGACTACGTGGTGACGGAGGCCGGCTTCGGCGCCGACCTCGGCGCCGAGAAGTTCTTCGACATCAAGTGCCGCAAGGCGGGCCTCCGCCCCGACTGCGCGGTGCTCGTCGCCACCGTTCGGGCGCTCAAGATGCACGGCGGCGTCGCCCGCGGCGATCTCGCTGCCGAGAACGTGGCCGCGCTCGAGCGCGGCGCCGCCAATCTCGCGCGCCACGTGCGCAACGTGCGCCGGTTCGGCGTGCCGGTGGTGGTGGCCGTCAACCGCTTCAGCGCCGACAGCGAGGCCGAGGTCGCCGCGCTGCAACGGATTTGCGACGGTCTCGGGGTCGAGGCGGTGATGGCCGACCACTGGGCCGAAGGTGCCGCCGGCGCGGAAGCGCTGGCGCGCTCCGTGGTGGCGACGGTGGAACGGGGAGAGGCGGACTTTCGCCCCCTCTACGCGGACGACCTGCCGCTGTGGGACAAGGTGGGCACGGTGGCGCGCGACCTCTACGGCGCCAGCGACGTCATCGCCGACAAGCGCGTGCGCAACCGCTTCCGCGAGCTCGAGGACGGCGGATTCGGGCGGTTCCCCGTCTGCATCGCCAAGACGCAGTACAGCTTTTCCACCGACCCGGAGCTGAAGGGCGCGCCGAGCGGCCACGTCGTGCCGGTGCGCGAGGTCCGCCTCGCCGGCGGCGCCGAGTTCGTGGTCGCGGTTTGCGGCGACATCATGACCATGCCGGGCCTGCCGCGCCGTCCCGCCGCCGCCGACATCCGCGTCGATGCCGACGGCCGCATCGCCGGGCTGTTCTGAGCGCGGCCATGCACCCGCGACCGATTTTCCGGCACCGCTGCCTGCCATAGCCTGTCGCCGGTCTCCGGAGCGAACGTCGGACGTGTTGCTGCACCTGTCGAAGAAGCAATTGGCGGCGATCGAGGCGGTGCTCGACATCGCGCTCCACGGCGGCGGCGCACTGGTGCGCTCGGCGGAGATCGCCGAGCGCCACGGCATCGCGCCGCGCTATCTCGAGCCCGTTCTTCGGCAACTGGGCCGTTCCGGCATCCTCGTCGG
The DNA here is from genome assembly GCA_965243325.1 of Alphaproteobacteria bacterium. GTDB lineage: Bacteria > Pseudomonadota > Alphaproteobacteria > UBA7887 > UBA7887 > JANQOH01. Next base: position 553,194 of record CBDEUQ010000003.1, read on the forward strand.
CATGCGCGGCCCTGGCGGCGGCTACCGCCTCGCGCGGGAGCGGCGGCGGATGAGCCTGTGGGATCTCGTCGAAGCCATGCGCGGCGACGAGGACACCGCGGCGCCCGAAATGCGCGGCGGAGCGGCGGGCGCCGCCCTGGCGCGGACGCTCGGCGACGTCGAGGCGGAAATCGAGCGCCGGCTGCGCACGGTGACGGTCGAAGACCTGTGCTGGAGCGCGCGCGGCGGCGCCGATTCCCGGGCCGGCGTCGATTTTCGCATCTGATGGCGGGGCCGGAAGCCACGCCTGCGCGCGGGCGGGTCTACGACAGCCTGTTGCAGACGGTCGGCGCGACGCCTCTCGTACGGCTGGGAAAGCTCGCCCGGGACGCCGACTGCCGGGCGACGCTGCTGGGCAAGTGCGAATTCTTCAACCCGTTGTCCTCGGTCAAGGACCGTATCGGCCTGGCCATGATCGAAGCCGCCGAACGGGACGGGCGGATCGGACCGGAAACCGTGATCGTCGAGCCGACGTCGGGCAATACCGGCATCGCGCTCGCCTTCGTCTGCGCCGCCAAGGGCTATCGTTTGATCCTCACCATGCCCGAGAACATGTCCGACGAACGCGCCCGCATGGCGCGGTTCCTCGGCGCCGAGATCGAGCTCACGCCCGCCGCCGGCGGCATGCGGGGCGCCATCGAGCGGGCGGCGGCGCTCGCCGCGGAGCTGTCGCACGCCTACACGCCGCAGCAGTTCGAGAACGCCGCCAATCCGGAAGTGCACGCCCGGACCACGGCCGAGGAGATCTGGCGCGACAGCGGCGGCGCCGTCGACGTCCTCGTCAGCGCCGTCGGCACCGGCGGCACGATCACCGGCGTGGCGCGCCGCCTGAAGGCGCTCAAGCCGGGCATCCGCGTGGTGGCCGTGGAGCCGGAGGACAGCCCGGTGCTGTCGGGAGGGCAGCCGGGTCCGCACCAGATTCAAGGCATCGGCGCCGGGTTCGTGCCCGACGTGCTCGACATGTCGCTGATCGACGAAGTGGTGCGCATCGGCAACCATACCGCCTTCGTCGCCGCGCGCCGCGGCGGAAGCCTCGAAGGCCTGCCGGTGGGCATTTCCTCGGGCGCGGCGCTCGCCGCCGCGTTCGAGGTCGGCCGCCGGCCGGCGATGGCCGGCAAGACGATCGTCGTCGTCCTCGCGTCGTTCGCCGAGCGCTACCTGTCGTCGCCGCTCTTCGAAGGCCTATAGACCGGAACGGCCAGACCCGCCGGCGCCTACCCGCCGTGCGCCGCGATCGCCCGCTCGAGATCGCCGTCGGTCGGCGGGCCGTCGAGCCGACGACCGTCGAGCACGAAGCTCGGCGTGGAATCGATGTCGTACTCGGCGACCGCGTCGGCGCGCGACTGCAGCAGGGCGTTCTGCAGGTCGACGTCGCACAGGCACGCGCCCACCCGCCGCTCGCTCATGCCGCCGGTGCGGCCGAGCTCCGCCAGCTTCTCCCAGATTCCCGGCCAGTCGTCGCGTGGACAGTCGTTCTGCAGGAACGCCGCCCACTGGTCTCCGTCCATGTGGAACCCGGCGGTCGCCCACTCGCTCTGAGTCTTGAAGATCAGATCGAGCCACGAGAAATAGCGCTCCGGCGCGGCACAATGCGCCAGCGCGCCGCCGAACACCGCGGCGCCGTTGAGCGGGAAATCGCGAAACTCGAGCTTCACCTTGCCGGTGTCGATGTAGGCCTCCTTGATGCCTGGCAGCACCTCGACGTGGAATCGGGCGCAGTGCGGGCAACTCATGGAAGCGAACTCGATGAGCGTGACCGGCGCGTCGGGATCGCCGAGAACCCTGGCCTCCCGGCCCGCATCCTCGGCGGTGGCGGGTCCGTATGCGAAAGCGGCGATGCCGGCGAAAGCGGCGATCGAGGCAGCGGTTCGACGGTTCACGGCGCTTCTCCTCGACAGTCGGGCCGCCCCTAGATAGGCCGCCGAGGCCGGCGATACAAGCGCTCAGGGTGCGTCGTCGGTGCCGGCAACCATGCGGCCGAGCCCGCTCAGCGCGTCGCGCAGGCCGGCGTCGGGCACCGCGGCGAGCGCCGCCGCGGCGGCGGCAGGCGGCACCGCGGCCGGGGTCCGGCGCGCCGGTGCCGGGACCGGCGGCGGCAGCGGCTGTTGCCGATAGGCGAAGCGTTCGACCGCGCGATAGCCGAAATAGGTGGCGATGCGCTCGCGGAGCTGCGGCTCGACGTGTTGCAGCATCACCGCCGTCGCACCGTCGGCCCTGACGACGAGGGTGCCGTCGCGGCGCAGCGACTCGGGCACGCAGCGGGCGGCGAACGTCGGACCGACGATGTGCCGCCATTCGGTGAGCACCGAGGCTTCCCGGAAGCCGCGTTGGGAGAAAGCGCGCCCGGACAGGCGGCCGACGAAGCTGCCGATGCGCCGCACGCGGCCGCGTTTCGCCCCTTGCGCCATATGCCGTACCCTGTCCGCAGTCGGCGGGAGCCGTCATTTGACCCCGATTCGGAGAGCAGCGCCAGTGGCCGAGACGGCGGCGCGCGCCCTTCTCGCATGGTACGACCGGCACCGCCGCGACCTGCCGTGGCGTCCGCCGCCCGGGGTGCGACCGGACCCCTACGCGGTATGGCTGAGCGAAGTGATGCTGCAGCAGACCACGGCAGTCACCGTGGCCGGCCGCTTCGTCCGCTTTCTGAAGACCTGGCCCGACGTCGAGTCGCTGGCCGCCGCCGATTCCGACGCCGTGATGGCCGCGTGGGCGGGTCTCGGGTACTACGCCCGCGCCCGCAACCTGCACGCTTGCGCGCGCATTGTCGCATCGGCGCACGGCGGGCGATTCCCGTGCACCGAGCCGGCGTTGCGCGCGCTCCCCGGAATCGGCGCCTACACCGCGGCGGCGATCGCCGCCATCGCCTTCGACCGGCCGGCGACGGTCGTCGACGCCAACGTCGAGAGGGTGATGGCGCGGATGTTCGCCGTGGAGACGCCGCTGCCGGCGGCCAGACGCGAACTGCGCGCCCTTGCCGCCGGGCTGACGCCGCGGCATCGTCCGGGCGACTACGCGCAGGCGACGATGGATCTCGGCGCGACGGTCTGCACGCCGCGCCGGCCGCGGTGCCCGGCCTGCCCGTGGCGCGGCCGGTGCCGGGCGCTGGCCTCAGGCCTCGCCGAGGCGTTGCCGCGCCGGGCGCCGAAACGCGAACGCCCGCTGCGCCACGGCATCGCCTTCTGGATCGCGCGCGAGGACGGGGCCGTCCTGTTCGAGCGCCGCCCCGAACGCGGGCTGCTCGGCGGCACGCTCGGACTGCCGACGACGCCGTGGACCGAGACGCCGACCGCGGACCCCGCGCCGCCGGTGGCGGTGCGGCGCCTCGGAATGCTCCCCGGCGTCGTCACGCACGGGTTCACCCACTTCCGTCTCGAACTGCGCGTCTGCGCCGGCCGCGCCCGGGCGCCGGCGCCGGGCGGGCTCTGGCTCGATCCCGGCGCGGTGGACGGCGGGGCGTTGCCGACGCTGATGCGAAAGCTGCTGGCGCACGCGCGCCGGTGAAGGGCCCCCTCAACCGCCGGCCGCGCGCTCCCGCGCCGCCCGCACCGGCGCGAACGTCGTCCGGTGGTGGGGCGACGGCCCGTGGCGGGCGAGCGCGGCGAGGTGTTCGCGCGTGCCGTATCCGGCGTTGCGCTCCCAGCCGTAATGCGGCCACGACCCGGCGAGCGCCGCCATCAGCCGGTCGCGGTGCACCTTGGCGACGATCGAGGCGGCGGCGATGGACAGGCTTTGCCGGTCGCCGCCGACAACGGTCTGCACCGCGCAGGCGAGCGCCGGCGCCCGGTCGCCGTCGACGAGCGCGAAGTCGGGCGCGCGGGGAAGTCCGGCGACGGCGCGCGCCATGGCCCGCATCGTCGCCCGGAGAATGTCGTCGCGATCGATTTCCGCCACCGACGCCGTGCCGACCGACACCGCGGCCGCGGAGCGCACGGCAACGCAGAGGGCCGAGCGCCGGGCCGGGCGCAGCCGCTTCGAATCGTCGATGCCGGCGGGCATGCGCGCCGGGTCGAGGATCACCGCGGCGGCGACCACCGGGCCGGCGAGCGGCCCCCGCCCCGCTTCGTCGACGCCGCAGACGACGCCGGACAGACTGCGCTCGAGCGAGAAGTCAGGCACGGGAGGCAATCTGCCGCGGGCAGCGGGGAAATCAAGGGCGCGCGGCTCCGGCAGCGCGCGTTGACGCCGCAGGGGGGTTCGTCGAGAATGAATCCGCCGTCGCGGTGGGAGGAAGCCATGCAATTCGCTCATCCGTCTTCGGCCGGCCTCGGCGCGCCGCCGGAGGGGCGGCCGGTGCGCGTGGCCGCGGGCCTAAAGAGCGGGCGGACAGCGTGAATCTGCGGCCGCTCCACCGGAGCGTCGGCGCCGAAATCACCGGGGTCGACCTCGCCGCCACGCTCGACGACGAGACGATCGCCCGCATCCGCGCGGCCTGGATCGAATGGGGCGTGCTCGTCTTCCCCGACCAGCCGGTGAACGATGCGGAGCAGATCGCGTTTTCGCGGCGGTTCGGCGATCTGGAGATCTTCCCGCAGAGCGACAGCCGCTCGAGCGTCGCGCCGGAGGTATTCCGCGTCGCCAACACCGACGAGAACGGCGTATTGCGGGCGCGGAGCGACCCGGCGGCGCGCTTCCTCACGACGACGTGGATGTGGCACACCGACAGCTGCTACCGCCCGATTCCCAGTGCCGGCGCCATATTGCACGGGATCGAAGTGTCGAGCGAGGGCGGCGAGACCCATTTCGCCGATTTGCGCGCGGCATGGGACGAGATGCCGGAAGCGCTGCGCGGGCGCGTGCAGGACCTCAGCGCCTGTCACAGCTACGAATTCATGCGCTCGCGGCGCGACCTGCCGGCGATGAAGCCGGAAGAAGCGGCCGCCGTGCCGCCGGTTCGCCATCCGCTGGTACGCAGCCACCCGGAAAGCGGCCGCGTCTCCCTTTACATCAGCCCCGTCTACATGCAGGGCATCGAAGGCCTCGATCCGGCGGAGTCGGACGCGCTGATCGAGGAACTGATCGCGTGGGCCACCCGCGAGCGCTACGTCTACCGTCACGTGTGGCGCAAGGACGACGTCCTGATGTGGGACAACCGCTCGACGATGCACATCGTCACGCCCTACGACGATGCGAACGTCCGCCGGGTCATGCACCGCACGACGATACAGGGGACGGGCCCCGTCGCGCTGTAGGCGGACAGCGCCCCGGCGCCGCTTGCCGCCGGGAGGGGCTTCGTCTAGTGTCGCCCGCCGTCTCGAAACGCGACTGCGGAGGGGTGCCGGAGTGGTCGAACGGGGCGGTCTCGAAAACCGTTGTGCGCTTTGCGTACCGTGGGTTCGAATCCCACCCCCTCCGCCACGGCTCCCGGCCCGACGGGGGCCGCTGCCGGAAGGGGCCGATGCCGGGCCCGGGCGCGGCGAGGTAGTCGGGTGACGAAGAGGGCGCTGGAAATCGTGCTAGCCCGGCCGCGCGGGTTCTGCGCCGGCGTCGTCAGGGCCATCGACACCGTCGAGCGCGCGCTGGAGCGCTTCGGTCCGCCGGTCTACGTGCGGCACGAAATCGTCCACAACAAGCATGTCGTCGACAGGCTGCGCGCGAGCGGCGCGCGGTTCGTCGAGGACACCGCCGACATTCCGCACGGCGCGATCGCCGTGTTCAGCGCCCACGGGGTATCGCGAAAGGTGGTGGACGAGGCCGGCGCCAGGGACTTGCAGGTCGTCGACGCGACCTGTCCGCTGGTCGCCCGGGTGCACAACGAAGCGAAGCGCTATGCGCGGCAGGGCTTCGGGGTCGTGCTGATCGGGCACGCCGGCCACCCCGAAGTCGAGGGCACGACGGGCCAGGTGCCGGGCGGGGTCCATCTGGTATCGCGCCTGGACGACGTGGCAACGCTCGACCCGACGGATCCGGACAAGCTTGCCTACGTGACCCAGACGACTCTCAGCGTCGACGACACCCGCGGGATCGTCGCCGCGCTGAAGGCGCGGTTTCCGACGATCCGCGGCCCCGGCGTGGACGACATCTGCTACGCGACGCAGAACCGGCAGACGGCGGTGCGGCAGCTCGCGGCCCGTGCCGATGCGATCCTGGTCGTCGGCGCCGGCCACAGCTCGAACGCGAACCGCCTGCGCGAGATCGGCGAAGAGGCCGGGGTCGACAGCTACCTCGTCGCCGATGCCGGGCGTCTGGAGCCCGGCTGGCTCGATGGCGTGCGGACCGTCGGGATCACGGGCGGAGCGTCGACACCGGAAGAGCTTGTCCAGGGTCTGATCGACCGCCTGGGCGGCATGTTCGAAATCGCGGTGAGCGAGCTCGACGGCGTCGAGGAGACCATGACGTTCAAGCTGCCGCGAGAACTGCTCGGCACCGGGGAACGGACCGCATGACGTGCCGCGCCGGCAGCCCTCGGCGCGGCGGGGGCAGGGGCCTTGTCGCCCGAATGAGCGCCGTTACCCGTGGCCCCGATCTTGCCTGAGACCGGCGACGATGTCCGCACCGTCACCGTGCTCGGCTCCACGGGTTCGGTCGGCCGCAACACGCTCGCTCTCATCGCCCAGAACCCCGGACGCTACGCCGTCGAGGCGCTGACGGCGAACGTCAACGACGCCGTTCTCGCCGAACAGGCGCGCCGGTTCCGGCCGAAACTTACGGCGATCGCCGACAAGTCCCGGTATCCGGCGTTGCGGGAAGCGCTCGCGGGCACCGGCCTGCGGATCGAGGCGGGGCGGGACGCGGTCGTCGCGGCGGCGCGGCGTCCCGCGGAATGGGTCATGGCGGGCATCGTCGGCGCCGCCGGGCTGGAGCCGACGCTCGCCGCCGCCCGGCGCGGCGCAATCGTCGCCCTTGCCAACAAGGAAAGCCTGGTCTGCGCCGGCCCCCTGCTCATGGAAACGATCCGGTCGAGCGGCGGCATCCTTCTGCCGGTCGATTCGGAGCACAACGCGATCTTCCAGGTCTTCGATTTCGCCCGGCGCGACGAGGTCGAACGGCTGATCCTCACCGCCTCGGGCGGACCCTTCAGAACCCTCGGTCTCGATGAGATGGCGCGCGCGACGCCGGCCCGGGCCGTCGCCCATCCGACCTGGAAGATGGGGGCGAAAATATCGGTCGACTCGGCGACGATGATGAACAAGGGCCTCGAGCTCATCGAGGCGCACCAGCTCTTCCGGCTCGCCGAGGACCGGATCGAGATCCTGGTCCACCCGCAGTCGGTCGTCCACAGTCTCGTTGCCTACGTCGACGGATCCGTCCTTGCGCAGCTCGGCGTGCCCGACATGCGCACGCCGATCGCCCATACGCTCGGCTGGCCGTCGCGCCTGCCGGTCGCCGCCGAGAGGCTCGATCTGGCGGCGATGGGGTCGCTCACGTTCGAGCCCGCGGACCCCGAACGCTTCCCGGCGCTGCGTCTGGCGCGCGAGGCGCTGCGCCGCGGCGGCGCCGCGCCCGCGGTGCTGAACGCGGCGAACGAGATCGCGGTCGCCGGATTCCTCCGCGGCGCCCTGGGCTTCCTCGATATCGCCCGAATCGTCGAGCACGCCCTGGCCGCGACCGCGGACAGGCCTCTCCGCTGCGTCGACGACGTGCTCGAAGTCGACCGAGAGGCCCGGAGAAGCGCCGCCGCGGAGATCACGCGCATGAACGCGGCGGCGTAACGGCTTCCGCCCCAACCCTCACCCCGGCACCGAGCCGGAGCGACGGGGAGGGGCCTCACGCGGTCAGGCGGCGACTTCCAGGACGTCGGCGACGCCGTCGATCTCGATCGCCTTCAACGCCGGCAGACAGCGTTCGGCGAAGGTGCCCATGTTTTCGCGCGCCAGCTCGTACGGCATGCCGCCGTAGGAGAACGTGCACATGAACGCGGCGCAGTCGGTGAGGCTGCGATACTCGCGCATGCGGTCGATCACCTCGCGCGGCGTGCCGTAGATCTGCAGGTCGGCGAGAAAGTTCGCGAACCTGTCGACACCGTGCTTCTCGATGTTGCGTGCGATCCCGCCGTAGTACTCGTAGCCCTTGATGTCGGCGAGGCCCTCGTTCTCGAACTCGTAGTGCTCGACGGCCGAACGCGCGTAGCCGCGGATGTACTTCCTGTGCATCTCGTCGGCGACCGAGGAGTCCTCGCTCACGCCGGCGAAGCACGCGACGAGCGGCTTCGGCGCCTCCGCGCCGTCGTTGTACTCGCGGTAGATTTCGCGGTACATCCGCAGCTCGTCGAGCGTCTTGTCCCACGGCTTCTGCGCGATGATCATCACGCCGATGCCGAGCCGCGCCATGATGCGCGCGGACTCCGGGCTTACCGCCGACGCGTAGGTGCGGCCCTTGAAGGTCTTGAACGGGAAGGGGCGAATCTGCTTGCGCGGCTGCCTGTAGAACGCCCCGTCGTACTCGATGTACCCCGTCTCGAGCGCTTCGAGGATCGCTTCGGCGTATTCGACGAAGCGTTCGCGGCTTTCCCCCATGTCGCGGCGAAAACCGTCGAACTCGATGCGTCCGAGACCGCGGCCGATGCCGAAAATGGCGCGCCCGCCGGACACGTGGTCGAGCACCGAGACCTCTTCGGCGACTCGCACCGGGTCGTGCCAGGGCAGCACCATGACCATCGACCCGAGCTTCACGCGCTCGGTGCGCCCCGCCATGTAGGTGAGAAACTGCGCCACGTTGGGGCACATGGTGTAGTTGTCGAAGTGGTGCTCCGCCGCCCACACGCTGTCGAACCCCAGGCCTTCGGCGCGGTCGGCGAGCCCGACCTCGTGCCGGTAGACGTCGCGGTCCGCCATTCCGGGAATCCGGTTCTGGAAGAAGGCGCTCATCCCGATATGCATCGCGGTTCCTCCGTTTCCTGCGTCTAGGCGCCGTTCTGCGGTGTCGGCCGGCCCTCGATGGGGTAGGCCGGATCCTGGAAGCCGTGGGTCGAGGGGTAGCCCGGGCCGACGTGAGCGTCGATCAGGGCTTCGTCGCCGTCGGTCCATTCGTGGTCGAAGGTGCCGAGATAGTCGGTCATCTGCTCCAGCGTGCGCGGGCCGACGATGGCGGCGGTGACGATCGGGTTCGCGAGCACCCAGTTGACCGCGAACTGGACCGGGGACATGCCGCGCTCGCGCGCGTGGGCGGCGACCTTCCCGGCGATCTCGAGGCTCTCGCGGCGGAACTCGGTCTGCATCATGCGCCGGTCCTTGCGCCCCGCCCGCGTGCCCGCCGCCGGCGGTTGGCCCGGCGTGTACTTGCCGCTCAGCACGCCGCGCGCGGCGGGGCTGTACGGCACCACGCCGAGGCCGTAGTGGGCGCACGCCCTGAGCACCTCGACCTCGGGCTGGCGGTTCATCGCGTTGTAGTAGGGCTGACTGGCGACCGGGGGGTCGATTCCGAACTCGCGGCACAGATGCACGACCTCGGCGTGGCGCCAGGCCTTGAAGTTGGACAGCGCGAAATAGCGGATCTTGCCGGCACGGATGGCGTCGCCCATCGCCGCGACCGATTCCTCCAGCGCCGTGTTCGGGTCTTCCCTGTGCCAGTAGTAGATGTCGATGCAGTCGGTGCCGAGCCGCGCGAGGCTCGCGTCGAGCGCCTGCGCGATCCACCGCCGCGACAGGCCGCCCCGGTTCGGCTCCGCCGGATCGAACGGAGAGCCGACCTTGGTGGCCAGCACCCAGTCGGCGCGCTTGTCGGCAATGAGACGGCCGACGACCTCTTCCGAAAGCCCGCGGTGATAGACATCCGCGGTGTCGATGAAGTTCACGCCGGCGTCGAAGGCGGCGTCGACGATGCGCCTGGCGTCGGCCTCCGCCGTCTCGACGCCGAACATCATGGTGCCAAGGCACAGCCTGGACACGCTGAGGCCGCTGCGGCCCACCGTCTTGCGTTGCATGGCTCTCCCCCTGTCGGTTCCGTCAGCCGGCGAGGAACGCGCGCGCCTCGGCGAGAAAGGCGTCCAGCCGGTCGTGATGCGCCCAGTGTCCGGCGCCCTCGATGTCGAGACACCGAGCGTCGCGAAAATGAGCGGCCCGGCCGTCCTCGCGCGGATCGCCGGCCCAGCTCTCGGTGCCCCGGACGAGGAGCACCGGGCAGGCGATGCGCCGCCACAAGTCGTGCAGCTCGTCGGCCGTCAGTCCGGTCGCGGCGAACAGGCGCACGTAGTTGTCGAACTTCCAGCTGTAGGTGCCGTCCTCGTTGCGGTTGATGCCGTGCACCGTCAGGTGGCGCGCCTGTTCGGGCGACAGATGCGGATTCTCGTCGTGCATGCGCCGCCAGGCATCTTCCAGCGCGGCGTAGCGCCGCGGCAGCCGGCCGGACAGCGCGCGCACGTCGTCGATCCAGTCCACCAGCCGCCTGTCGATGGACTTCGCCGCCTGCTCGGCGATCCATGCCGGCGGCGCGCCGAGACCCTCGATCGCGATCACGCGGCGGACCCGCCGGGGATACAGTCCCGCGTAGCGCAGGCTGATCATGCCGCCGAGAGAATGGCCGATGACGTTGACCGGCCCGTCAATCGCCTGATGGATCAGTTGCGCGATGTCGTAGACGTAGTCCGTCATCCGGTATGTGCCGCCGATCATCCACTGGGAATCGCCGTGGCCGCGCAGATCGGGGGCGATGACGTGGTAGTCGTCGCGCAGCGCCTGGGCGAGCCAGTCCCAGTTGCGGCAGTGGTCGCGGCCGCCGTGTACCATCAGCAGCGGCGGCGCGCCCTCGTTTCCCCAATCGACGTAGTGCAGGCGCAGGCGCTGCGAGAAATAGCTGTGCGATACCGGCCCGTGCGGCGCGGCGGGAGCGGTCGCGCGTGCGGGGCCGGCACCGGCCATGGTCAGGCGAGCGCCATGTCGGCACGCATGGCGACCGCTCCGTCGTACAAGGCCCAGGCGGCGATTCCGTCGTCGGTGGGCGCCGCCTCGAGGACCAGGGGACGGCCGGCGTACACGGGACGCACAGCGCGGAACCGCACGCCGGCGAGAGTCGTTTCCGGCGTTTCGCGGGCGATCAGGTCGAGGAGCAGCGTCGCCGTCAGCGGCCCGTGCACGATGAGCCCGTCGTATCCCTCCTCGCCGGTGACGTAGGGATGGTCGTAGTGGATGCGGTGGCCATTGAACGTCAGCGCCGAATAGCGGAACAGCATGACCTCGTCGGGGACGACTTCGCGCCGCCAGCGGGCCTGCATGGGCGCCGCTTCGGCGCGCGGCGGCGGATCACCCGGGCGGGCCGGGCCGCGATAGACGATATCGTGCCACTCCTCCAGGGCGACGCCGGCGGCGCCGGAATAGGTGTGGTGGACGGTGACGAACGCCAACGGCCCCTGGCGCCCCTGCTTTTCGCTCACCGACAGGATCTCGGTATCGCGGCGCGCCTGCTCGCCGACCGCAAGCGGGCGGCGGAAGGCGAGGCGGTTGCCCGCCCACATGCGCCGCGGCAGCGGAATCGGCGGCAGGAAGTCGCCACGCGCCTCGTGACCGTCCACGCCGACGGCGGACAGGCGCGGAAGATCCGCGAAGAACAGCCAGTGCCAGCCCGGCGGCAGCGGATCGCCGTCGTCGGGCGCGTCAGCGTAGTCGAGCGTCGCCGCCATGCCGGCGGTCTGGAACGGCGCGATGAAGTCGTCCACGCGGCGCGTGCGGCCCACCCACTCGGTCATGGCCGGTTCGGTCATTCTGAAAACTCCGCCCTGAGGGTCCGGGAATGTTCGCCGAGACGCGGTACCGGCCCGTACGCCGGCTCCTCGCCGTCGCGGATCACCGGCGGCGCCACCACCGTCGCCGGTCCTCCGGGCGAGTCGTAGGTGACGGTGCGCAGCTGCGGATGGTCCGCAAGCTCGGCGACCTCGTTGAGCGCCCCGCAGGCGAGGCGCGCCGCGCGCAGGCGCTCCATCAGCCGGGCGCGCGGCCAGCGGCGGAGGCCCGTCCGCACGATGTCCTCGAGCGCCGCGCGGTTCTCCACCCGCCTGATGGGGCTGTCGAAACGCGGGTCGTCGGCGAGCTCCGGCCGTTCGAGCACCTCGGTGCACAGCAGCCGCCATTCGCGCTCGTTCTGAATCGAGATGAGCACCTGCTTGCCGTCGGCCGCGGCGTAGGCGCCGTAGGGAGCGACCGAGGGATGGTGCAGTCCGGCGCGCGGCGGCGGTGCGCCGTCGTGGACCTGGTAGAGGTACGGCACGTTCATCCAATCGGCCATGCCGCCGAACAGCGATACCTTGACGCCGGAGCCGACGCCGGTGCGTTCGCGCCGGTACAGCGCCTGCCCGATTCCGCTCAGCGCGTTGAGGCCGGCGGCGATGTCGCATACCGAAACGCCGACGCGCCCGGGAGCGTCGGGCGTGCCGGTCACCATGCACAGCCCGGCCTCCGCCTGCACCAGCAGGTCGTAGGCCTTCATGTCGCGATAGGGGCCGTCGTCGCCGTAGCCGGAGATGTCGCAGGTGACGAGGCGCGGGTGCCGACGGCGCAGGGCGGCGCTGCCGATGCCCGCGCGGTCGGCGGCGCCGGGCGCGAGATTCTGGATGTAGACGTCGGCGCGGGCGATCATCCTTCCGAGAAGCGCCGCGTCGTCCGGCTCCTTGATGTCGAGGACGATCGATTCCTTGCCCCGGTTGAGCCAGACGAAATAGGCGCTGTCGCCGTTGACGACGCGATCGTAATAGCGCGCGAAATCGCCCTCCGGGCGTTCGACCTTGATGACGCGCGCGCCGGCGTCGGCGAGGCGCGACGAGCACAGGGGCGCCGCCACCGCCTGTTCGACGCTGACCACCAGAATGCCGTCGAGAGGTCCGGGCACGGGCGCCTCAGTAGGACCGCGGCATGCCGAGCACGTGCTGGCCGATGTAGCCGAGGATCAGGTTGGTCGAGATCGGCGCGATCTGGTACAGCCGGCACTCGCGCCACTTGCGCTCGATGTCGTATTCCTCGGCGAAGGCGAAGCCGCCGTGCGTCTGCATGCACGCTTCGCCGGCGGCCCAGGCCGCCTCGGACGCGAGCATCTTTGCCGTGTTGGCTTCCGGTCCGCAGGCGCGGCCGGCGTCGAACAGCGCCGCCGCCTTGCGTGTCATCATGTCCGCCGCCTCGGTCGCCGCCCAGGCGCGGGCGAGCGGGAACTGGATGCCCTGGTTCTGCCCGATCGGAGCGCCGAACACCGCGCGTTCGCCGGCGTAGGCGCACGCCTTGTCGACGAAGTAGCGCGAGTCGCCGAGCGACTCGCTCGCGATCAGGATGCGCTCGGCGTTCATGCCGTCGAGGATGTAGTCGAAGCCGCGCCCTTCCTCGCCGATCAGGGCGTCGCCCGGAACGTACAGATCGTCGAAGAATATCTCGGTCGTGGCGTGGTTGATCATGGTGCGGATCGGGCGGATCGAAAGGTCCCCGGCGGGCGCTCCGCGGATGTCGACGAGGAACACCGACAGGCCGCGGCGGCGCGACGCGACCTCGTCCACCGGGGTGGTGCGGGCGAGAAGCAGCATCAGGTCGGAATGTTCGGCCCGGCTCGTCCAGATCTTCTGCCCGTTCACGCGGTAGCCGTTGCCGTCGCGCGTGGCCGTGGTCTTGAGCTTCGTGGTGTCCGAGCCGGTCGTCGGCTCGGTGACCGCGAAGGCCTGGAGCCTGAGGTCTCCCGAGGCGATGCGCGGCAGATACGCGCGCTTCTGGTCCTCGGAGCCGTGACGCAGCAGCGTACCCATGGTGTACATCTGCGCGTGGCAGGCGGCGCCGTTGCCGCCGGAGCGGTGAACCTCCTCGAGGATCGCGCCGGCGGCGGCGACGGGCAGACCGCTGCCGCCGTAGGCCTCGGGGATCAGCGCCGCGAGATAGCCGGCCTCGGTCAGGGCGCGCACGAACTCCGCGGGGTAGGCGCGCTCGCGGTCCAGCGCCTGCCAGTAGGAACCGGGGAAGTCGGCGCACAGCGCGCGCACGCCTTCGCGAATCTCGGCGAACGTCTCGCCGACCGGCACCGCGACTTCGGCGCCAGGTTCGGCCACGAGCCTGAACTCGGCCATCGGTGATCCTCCCGTGGCCGGCAGGTATAGACGCCGCCGTGTCCGCCCTCAACCCGCGTGCCGGGTATGTTGCCGTCCCATGCGGGTTGATGTCTATTGCGGCGCGGCAGACGGCTTGGAGTCCGGAATTGACACCCGCGTTCGACCACACCGATCCCGCGACCGCCCGCGACCCCTATTCGGCATACGCCCGGTTGCGCGCCGAAGATCCGGTGCACTGGAGCGAGCCGCTCGGCGGCTGGATGCTGACGCGGTACGACGACGTGATGGCGGCGCAGCGCGACCGGCGTCTCTCCGCCGACCGCGCGACCCCGTTCGCGGATCGGATGGCGACGAAGGGACGCGCCGACGTGGCGCGCATGGGCCGCGTGCTCGCCCGCTGGATGGTGTTCAGCGACCCGCCGCGGCACCCGGTGCTGCGCCGACTCACGCTCGACGCGTTCACGCCGACCGCGGTCGGCGAGCTGCGCCCGCGGATCGACTCCCTCGTCGCCGTGCTGCTCGACGCGATGGGTGCGCCGGAACACGATCTGCTCGCCGATTTCGCCTATCCGCTTCCGGCGCTCGTGATCGCGCACGTCCTCGGCGTGCCGGAGCAGGACATGGACCGGTTCCGCGCCTGGTCCGACGACATCGCGGGAGTGGTCGGGCGGGCGCGCGGCGACGAGGCCCGGTTCGGGCGCGGCGCGGCGGCGCTCGCGGCACTCGACGGCTATCTCGAGGGCATCGTGGCCGAGCGCCGGCGAGCCGGCGCGCGCGGCGCCCTCGTCGACAGACTTATCGCGGCGCGCGACGCCGACGATGCGTTGAGCGACGACGAGCTGGTGGCCAATTGTTCGTTGCTCCTGTTCGCCGGCCACGAGACCACGGCCAACCTGATCGGCACCGGAATGCGCCTGCTTCTCGAACGGCCGGAGCAGTTGGCGGCGCTGCGCCGCGAACCGGCGCTGGCGCCCGGCGCGGTCGAGGAGATTCTACGGTACGAAGGCGCGGTGCACGCGATCTCGCGCGTCGCCGCCGAAGACATGGCGCTGCGCGGCAAGTCCATCGCCGAAGGCGACCGGGTGTTCCTCATGCTCGGCGCGGCCAACCGTGACCCGGAGGTCTTCGACGCGCCGGAAACCTTCGACATCCGCCGCCGGCCCAACCGCCATGTTGCGTTCGGCTACGGGCCGCATTTCTGCGTCGGCGCGCCGCTGGCCCGGCTCGAGGGCGAAATCGCGCTCAACGCACTGATCGCGCGCTTCCCGGACATGGCGCTGACCGACGCGCCGGCCGAGTGGACGCCCCACGTCGTCCTGCGCAGCCTCGCCCGCCTGCCGCTCGTGCTGCGCCGCGCGCCTTGAGAGGCACCGGTATCAGGAGTCGCCGCGGATGATACGCAGCGAGCGGGACCGGAAATCGCGACGTTGGAGCACGACGACCACCCACGCCGCGGCGACCATGAACAGGACCGGATGCACGAGCCAGGCGAGGGCGGCGAGGGCGAAATAGAATGCCCGCAGCCCGCGGTTCTGGTGCAGCGCGGCGAGGTTGCCGATCTTCGCCGCCTGTTGTGCGCGCCGTTCCGCCTCCGGTCCGTCGGCGTCGCCGCCCTCCGGCACCGCGCCCACGAGCACCGCGCAAAAGCCGTGGAGCCGGTACGACCAGACGAACTTGAAGAACGCGTACACGAAGATCAGCATCAGAAGCAGCACCTTCACCTCCCATTCGAGGCGGGTCGTCTCGCCGACGAACGGCAGCGCCGAAAGCGCGGCGACGGCCTCGTCGGTGGACCCCAGCGCTGCCACCAGGCCGCCGACGACCAGGATGCTCGTCGATGCGAACAGCCCGTTGCCGCCCTGTAGCTGATTGAGAATCAGGGCGTCCAGCATGCGCATGTCGCGGCGGCGCATTTCCTGCATCCACCGGCTGCGGTGTTCGTGCATCAGCCCGATGAGCGATTTCCGCCGCAGCCGGTCGCCGTCGGCGACCAGATTGTATCCGGTCCAGAGGGCGAAAAACCAAAGCACCGCCGCAATGTCGAGGGGAGTGAGAATCAACTCCACGGCTCATCGCTCCTGCGTCGGCGCGGGCGCCCGCGTGGCGCCGGCGGCCCTTGCGCCGGGGCTCACGCCGACGGCGGATGCCCGATGGTGAAATCGTTGCGCCCCGACACGTCGCGGCCGCGGACCTGGATCAACGGCCGGGTGTGGTGCGCGGAGCCGCGGCTGTCGGCCACCGGAACGGCGCCATGGTCGTAGTGGCTGCCGGCCGGCATGTAGCGCAGCGCATAGCCGATCCGCGCCGCATCGGTCGGATTGGGGTTCGAGCCGTGGATCGTGTAGACGTCGAAGAGTGCCATCTGGCCCGCTTCCAGCTCCAGGTCGCGCGCCGCGTCCGCGTCGAACTGGTCGTCGTGCAGGGTCTCGGGGATTATCACCCGGTCGCTCCGGTCGCGAAAGTGGCGGCCGATCGTCCGCTCTCCGTGCGAGCCCGGGATCGCGCGCAGACACCCGTTCTCCACCGTGCAGTCGGTGACCGCGATCCACACCGAGGTCGTGGCCAGCGGTTGGATCGGCCAGTAGCGGCCGTCGCGGTGCCAGGGCACTCCGCGGGGCAGTCCGGCCGGCTTGTGGAAGAGCGTGGTGCCCCAGAGGATGATGTCGGGTCCGATGAGTTGTTCCACCATGTCCAGGAGCGGCGGGAAGGTGGGAATCCGGATCCACGCCGGATCGCTGCGCACGTTCTGCACGCCGGAGCCGGGGACGTGCGGCGACGCCACCGGCTCGTCCCCCATGTGCGGGTTGTCGGCGATCAGCCTGGCGGCAAGATCCTGAAGGAGTGCGATCGTGTCGGCGGGCAGCCGGAACTCCGGCACCAGCACGCCGTCGGCGCGAAACGCGGCAACTTCGGACTGAGACAGGATGCTCACCTTCGCACTCCTCGCGCTGGACGCGGAAAGGAGGCCACCATACCATGCTCATGCGGCGTCCGTGGCGGTGGCGCCGGAAGGCGAGACCGGGGCCTCCCGGGGAGCGCGGGCGGCGTCAAGCGGGCAACGGGCGGATTCCGGCGTGTCGTTCGCATCGCGTTTCTACCGCGCCCCGCAGCCCGGTTCGGCCGTCCTCCCGCACCCGCAGCTCGGGGAACCCCATGAAAACCAGGAAGCCGGGAACGCGAGGCGCATTGCTTGCCGCGGCGGCGTCCTGGTTTTTCGCCGCGTCCGCGTGGGGCGAAAATGTCACCGACCTCGACCGTTTCCGTCTGTGGAACGACTGCCGGCCGATGAACCTGGTGATCGAAGGTCTGCCTGCGGGCGGAGCCGGTATCGGCCTCACGAACGAGGCCGTGGCGGCCGCCGTGCGCAGCAGGCTTCGGGCGGCGCGCCTCTACGAAGCCGTCGAGGATCCGTACCTGCCGTACCTGTATGTGCAGGTGAACGTGTTCGAGAGTGCGTTCGGCACAAGGGTGGAATACAGAAAAGTGGTGGCCGATGTCGCGACCGATCAAATCGGTTTCGGCGCCACCTGGAGAGTCGGTCGTCTCGGAACGCACGGCTGGAGCCCGGCTTTCATCCTGTCCGGCGTGTCGCAGAGCATGGACGAATTCATCGACGAATACCTGCGCGTCAACTCCGATGCGTGCGCGCGTCGATAGCGAACCGCGGAGCGGCGAGGGAGGAGAATGCCCGGCAGGCACGCCGGCGCCATCGGCGGCCGGGGCGCATTTTCCGCTTTCCGGCCGCGCCCCCGGTCACACGATTTCGAGCTCGAGAGCCCGATGGAGCTTCTTGAGATTGGGAAGGGATTTGGACTGCCAGGGGATTCGGGACGAGCCCTTCACCGCGATCGCCGTATCCGGGCGCTTGCGCACTTCGATGACGAAACGGGCGAGCAGATTGATGCCCGAGCTGTTGAGGAACTCCAGTTCCGACAGGTCGAGAGCGATCCGGTCCGGCTGGGACTCGAGCACGTCGTTCATCAGCGACAGGATGGGCGCATAGGCCTCGGTGCCCGACAGGCGCATCGTCCCCTCGTAGTGGATGACCGCGTCCTCGGCCCAGATTCGGTATTCGCCAGTCTTGATCTCCATTTGACCGCCTTTTCTCGTTGATTCGAGGCCGCATCGGCGTCGGAGTGCTCCGATGCCGCGCCGCCCGCTTCAGGCAAGCGGCAGAACCGCCTGGGTTTCGATCCGAACCGCCGCGAGATCCTCGCAAGCGCAGAAACTCCACCCGAGGCGAACGCCGTAGTCGCTCATCAGGGTGAGCAGTCCGAGCCCCGACGCGCCCGATTCGGGATCGGCGGCATTGCGCTCGATCCGTTCGATCAGGAGCTCGCCGGGATCGTGTCCCTCGAACTGCGAGACAATATCCTGAAACCGCGCCACATGCTCCGTTTCGATCAGGTTGGTCACGGACAGCATGAAGTCGTTTTCCTGCACCAGAACCCCGACGACGATGTCGCCGGACGAACGGAACTTGACGGCGTTCTCGAGCACTTCGTTCACGAGGTATCCGATGTTGTGGCGTACCTCGTTCGGGTCCACCGACGGATCCGCCATGCCGGCGGCAAAGAAGGTGCCGAGAAAATCCGATGTCATCCCGCAATGCTGCCAATGGAGGTCGAGCGGCCCGTCCATGAGCCGCAAGCGAACGGCGCTCGCGGCGAACGCCGGCGGAAGCGTCGCCGCCCCGATGTGCCGCAACACGCCGAACCCCCGTCTACTTGTGCCTGACGACGACGAGCGTGATGTCGTCGTGGATTTTCTGGGTCCCGATATGGGCCTTGAGGTCGGATACGATGCCCGTCACGACGTCGACCGCCGAGCCGCCGCCATTGGACTTCACGCTGTCGCACAGGCGGTCGAGACCGAAAAGCTCGCCGCCCGGGCTTTCCGCCTCCGTGACGCCGTCGGTGTGCAGGATCAGGGTATCGCCGCTCTCGAAAGCGACGTCGCGAGTGGCGATGAACGGCGAGATGTCGAACTCGAGGCCGATCGGGAATCCGAGATCGACGGTGTCGATGCGCGCCAGCGATCCGTCCTTGCGCAGGACGATGGCCTCTTCGTGCTGTCCCGTGAGCGAGAGCTGATTGTCCTCGTAGTCGACGAACGCCAGGCTCAGGTGCTTGTCGGTATTCGTACGCTCGATGTTCTTGTATATCGCCCGGTTGACGACCTCGAGGAACCGTTCCCGGTCCTCACCCCCCTTTTCGTACTCGCCCCCCTTCTCGTAGAGGGCGCGCGCAACCGACTGGACCATCAGCATCAGGACCCCGCTCTCGAGTCCGTGGCCGGTCACGTCGCCGATGCCCACCTTGATGCGGGAGCCGTCGCGAAGAACGTCGTAATAGTCGCCGCCCACCTCGTCCGCCGGTTCCATGTAGCCGGCAATGTCGAGCTGCGGAATGTCGTCGAGCTCGGCGACCCGCGGAAGGACCATCTTCTGAATGCGGTGCGCGACGTCGAGTTCGGCGCCGAGACGCAGGTTCTCGTCGCGCAGCTGTTCGTTGAGCGACAGAATCTCCTTGTTCGCTTCCTCCAGGCCGCGCGTCCGTTCCTCGACGAGATTTTCGAGATTTTCGGTATGGAAGCGGATTTCCTTGGCCATGCTGTTGAACGCGACGCCGACCTTGCCCACCTCGTCGCGGGTCGGTATGTCGACGCGCACCGAATAGTCCTTCCCTTCCAGCCGGCGGGCGGCGCCGGCGAGGGAACGCAGGCCGGACGTGATGCGGCCGGATATGGCGTAGACGGCGAAGAAGACGACGCACAGGCTGACCAGAAGCGCGCCCACCTGCCAGTTGAGAATGCGCGACGTGGCCTCTCCTATGCTATCCTGAATCGCCGTCAGGAAGCGGTAGATCTCGGCCTCGGAAACGACGACGCCGAACGTCATCGCCTCGCCGGCGATGCCGCTGCCGTCCCACAGGTTGGTGGAACTCATCCGCTTCTGGACGACGAAGTACGACGCCTCCTCCCCGTCCTGGTCCAGCGCAATGTGCTGGATCGTCACGTCCGGCCCCGTCGGTAGCTCCAGGTCCGCCACGGCAGGCTGCGTGCTGTTGCGGAACGAGCGGTCGATGCCGGTGACGCCCTGTCCGTCGATGTCGCTGGCGACGAGGCCGAGCGTCCGTTCTCCCATCTCGTTCGTGGCCATCACGTTGCCGTTCGACATCACGAGAAAGCCGAACCCCGTGTCCGCCAGCGTCACGCTCTCGACCAGGGAGGTCAGCTGTTCCAGGGTGATGTCCACGGCGACCATGCCGGCGACGTCGGAGCGGTCGGCGTTCCACAGCGGGTGAAAGTAGCTGACGATCAACGTGCCGGTGATCGCGTCGATGTAGGGTTCGGTCGTCACGATGTTGGAGTCGACCGGCCGGCTCGCCGGATCCGCCAGCCACGCCTGCCATCCCTCGTAGACGCCGGGGAAGAAGAAGTCCCAGAAATTCGGCCCCTCGTTGTGGCCGGCGTACAGCTCGTCGAACATCTTCGCCTGCTCCGACCACGGAGTGGCCCGCATGATCGACGCGTGTTTCGGCCCGACATAGTAGATCTGCAGCTTCGGGGCGCCGGTCCGCATGATGGCCGGCCCCATGATGTCGAGGAACCGGCTGTCGCGGATTTCCCGGACCGTGTCCGGCACCGGGTTCCTGTCCTCGTCGAGCAGATAGCCCCAGACGCTGACCGCGGACGGCACTCCGGGCGCATTCTGCGACCATCCTCCGGTCTCGTCGTAGACCAGATCGCTGGTCAGCTCCGGACTGGCCTCGATGGCGGCGCCGATGCTGTCCTTGAGGTCGGGATGGTCGATCAGGGTCTGCATGCCGTTGGCGAGCACAGTGATCTCGGAATGCACCCGGTCGATCAGCAGGTCGGCCTGGGATACCGTCATGTCGACGTAGGTCTGCAGGAACTGTTCGGTCGATTCCGTCAGCCCGACGCCGATTTCGCGCACCGTCTCCTTCGACAGACGCTGCATGTTCCAGATCGACACGCCACCGGCGAGCATGAGGTCGAAGAACACCGCGGCACCGACGACGAGGATGAACTTGGCGCGGAAACTGCCCCGCCACACGTCACCTATCGCCCGCCCCAGGCGGCCGAGCGACAACGGACCGCCGCGTCCGGCCGCGGCGTTCACGAGGGCTTCCGCCCCGAGGTCGCCCAAATAGGCCAGCCGGCGTATCCCTTCGGGTGCATGGCCGCGAAGATGTGGTCGTCGAACCCCTTTCGGAACTTCTGGATGAAGGCCTCGCCGTCACCGCGCCGCCTCGCCATCTGCTCGGCGAACAGGTGCTTCCACGTCTCCACGATGTCCGCGAACTCCTGCGGATCGCCGTCGAGATTGGTCACCATGAAAGACTCCATGCGGACGTCCTCGAACCCCGCGTCGATCATCAGCCTGCGGCCCTTGGGTCCGATTTCGATGTCCATGTTGAAGTGTGTCCAGAGCTTGGCCACTTCGTTGTACGTCCACTGGATGGATTGCCCGCGCGGCTCGCCCAGACAGTGGGAGTTCTTCTCGTTCGTGACGTAGACCCGCCCGCCCGGTTTGCAGATCCGGAAGAGCTCGGCAAGGATGAGCTCGGGCCGGTCGAACACCTGCAGGGAGTGCCGGCAGGTCACGAAGTCGAACTGGTCGTCGTCCAGCAGCATCTCCGCCGCATCGCCGTAGATGTATTCGATGTTGCGGACGGCAAACTCCTTCGCGACGTTGCGTGCGTAGTCGAGGCTCGACCTCGAATGGTCGAGGGCGACGATGTGCGCCAGATTGAACTCCTTCTGCAGAAGCACGGCGAAGTCGCCGATGCCGCAGCAGATATCGGCCACCTTCATGCCTTCGCCGATGCCGTGGCGCGCGAGAATGCCCTTCTCGTGCCGCCACGTCATCGTCGTCTGCTTGCGCAGGACCGGAATGAACGACGCGTCCTCGACGAATGTCTGGCCCGGATAGAACTCGCCGTCGTATTCCATGATGTCGACATTGGAGACGGCCCGACGCAGGGCATCGAACTTCGGAGTCAACCAGCGGACGACGCTCGACGTGGTGACCGTCACGTTGAGATCGGGCCGGCGCCGGCACAAGCTGATGAGCGCCCTGGCGAGGCCGTGGAAGGCCACGTTGTTGAGCCCCATCAACCGGCGGACGTTGAGGTAGAACGTGCCGTTCACGCGCGCCGCGGAATCGCGCAGCAGGCCGAGGCAGGCCCTCATCTCTCCGACCTGACGCGGCCGCAGGCTGCCGATGAGGGCGAATTCCTGGTTGTTCTCGTCGAACCGGAAACGGAACGGTACGATGGCGCCGCCTAGCATGGGTCGGTCCGTTCCTCCAGTGCGAGATCGACGGTGAGACGAACCGCGCCGTTCTCCCGCTCGACCGAAAACCGCGCCTCGTAATCGACGGCCAGCTCCAGGAGACCGATGCGCCGGTCGAGCGGCCCCTCGGAGAAGAGGGCGTTCAGATACGTTTCCGACGCGTCGGGCCGGCGCACGTCCTCGACCGACTTCATGTAGAACTGCCGCTCGTCTTCGCCGCAGGGAACGAGGATCTCGATACGCTCGACCCGCCCGTGGCGCATGACCCGGAAGCGGATCTTCCCCGCGGCGTCGTGGGTGCGAAAAACGGTCTCGAGGAGCTCATTCAGCGCCGACGACAGCAGATTCGAGAACACGAACGGATCGGAACGGTTGTGGCCGACCATGCGGGCGACGTAGGACGAGAGCCGATCGCAGTGAAGCCAGTTCGACGCGAAGAGACGCGCCTCAAGCTCGATGTCGAGGAGGGGCACGAAGACGCCGCCGTCCCGGCCGCCGGCGGACGCGGCGTTCATCGACGTGTCCGCGATCCGGGGATGCTGCGCGAAGGGCGAATCTCCCTCGCCGGAACAAGTTGTCCAACGGGGCGCATCCGCTCTAACAACCTGTTGACGAAGCGGGCAACGGTCGTCTCTCTATGCTTGCGGCGGGGCGCGTGGACCGGCTGACGGTCACGAGAACTGAAACCGACTATCCGCCGCGCGCGCGACGTTTGTCAACGGCGAAATCCCGGCGGCGGGGCGTCTGCCGCTCGAACGGGCAGCGGCATGGAGGGCCTCGGAGCGCGCCGGCCGGACGTCTGACCGGCCGGGCCCGCCGGCCGGAGAAGCGACATGAACGACATGCTGGGAGGCCTGATCGAGGCGGCGCGTCTGCTGGCGACGCTGGACCGCGATCTGATCGAGATCACCGCCCGATCGCTGCACGTCACGGTGACGGCGGTGGCGGTCGCTTCGGCCATCGGCATGCCGTTCGGCGCGTGGCTCGCGGTCAGCCGGTTCCGCTGGCGGCGCCATGCGATCGCCGTGACCAATGCGCTGATCGGGCTGCCGCCCGTGGTCGTGGGGTTGATGGTCTATCTGCTCCTCAGCCGGTCGGGGCCCTTCGGCGTCCTCGACCTGCTGTTCACGCCGACGGCGATGATCATCGCCCAGGTGATCGTCGTCACGCCGCTGATCGCCTCGATCTCCCATCAGGCCGTCCGCGAGCTCTGGGCCGACTATCACGACCTCATGATCTCGATGCACACGACCAAGACGCAGCGCATCAGGGCGCTGCTGTGGGACGGCCGGCGGGCGCTGCTGACCGCGGCGCTGGCCGGATTCGGGCGCGCCATAGGCGAGGTCGGGGCGGTCATGATCGTCGGCGGCAACATCGACCACGCGACCCGGGTGCTGACGACGGCCATCGCCCTCGAAACCGGGAAGGGCAACTTCGCGCTGGCGCTCGGCCTCGGCTACGTGTTGATCGTGCTCGCGATCGCCGTCAACGTGCTCATCCACACGCTGTCGCGCACCGAACGGGCCAGCCAATGGTGAAGAGCGCACTCTTGCGCCGGCGAACCGTCACTCGGCGACGCGCGGAAGGAGACGGCGAATCCGGGTTCGCGGCGGCGTCCATCCTGCCGCTGCGCCTGGAGGCGGCGGAGGTCCGCCGCGGCCGCGACCGGCTGGTCGGCCCGATCGACCTGGAGATCGGCGCCAGCGGAGTCACCATGGTGATCGGCCCGAACGGATCGGGAAAGACCTCGCTTCTGCGGCTGATGCACGGTCTCGAGCGCGCCGGTCGCGGACGGGTGATCTGGTCGGTTCCCGAGGCGGAGACGCGCGGGCGTCAGGCCTACGTCTTCCAGAACCCGATCCTGATGCGCCGCAGCGTCGCCGACAACATCGCCTACCCGCTTCTCGTCCACGGGACGCGGCGCGGCGCGGCGCGGCAACAGGCGGCGGAGTGGGCGGCGCGGGTCGGCCTGGGCGACGCCCTGGAACGACCCGCCTCGTCGCTGTCCGGCGGCGAAAGGCAGAAGCTGGCCCTGGCGCGCGCGTTGATCCGCACGCCGGACATCGTGTTCCTGGACGAACCCTGCGCCAATCTCGACGGGCGCGCGACGCGCGAGATCGAATCCATCCTGGCGGCGGCGTCCGCCGCCGGCACCCGTCTCGTGATGGCGACGCACGACATGGGCCAGGCGCGACGCCTGGCGACCGAGGTGCTGTTCCTCTTCCGCGGGCGGCTGCACGAGACGGGGACGGGCGACGGCGCCCTCGACCGGCTGACGACGCCGGCGGCGCGCGCGTTTCTCGACGGCGACATCCTCGAATGATCAACCGCCGATGACCCCGGCGCGAACCGTCCGCGACGGCCTTGCGGCCTTTCTCGCGGCCTTCCTCGCCGCTGCCGGCCTCCATGCCGAAACCATGCGGATGGCGGCGACGACGTCGTTTCACAATTCCGGCCTGTCGGACATTCTGCTGCCCGCGATCGCGCGCGACACCGGGGTCCGGGTGCACCTTCTGACGGTCGGCACCGGTCAGGCGCTGAAGCTTGGACGGGCCGGCGACGTCGACGCGGTTCTGGTGCATTCACGCGCCGCGGAAGAGGCCTTCGTCGCGGCCGGATTCGCGACCCACCGCCGCGAGATCATGTTCAACGATTTCGTGCTGATCGGCCCGGCGAACGACCCGGCGAGGGTCGCCGGCGCGGGCGGCGCGGTGCGCGCGATGGCGCTGATCGCCCGGGCCGCGGCTCCCTTCGTCAGCCGCGGCGACGACAGCGGCACCCACAGGAAGGAGCTGTCGCTGTGGCGTGCGGGAGGGCTCGACCCGGGACGCTTCGGCGACTGGTACCGTTCGGTGGGCGCGGGCATGGGAGCGGCGCTGAACACCGCCCGGGCCATGAACGCGTACACCATGTCGGACCGCGCCAGCTGGCTCAATTTCGGCAACAAGGGCGGCCTTGCCGTGCTCCATGCCGGCGACCGCGTTCTGTTCAACCAGTACGCCTATCTGCCGATCAACCCGGCAAGGCACCCGCACGTGAAGATCGCGCCGGCACGGCGACTGGAAAGCTGGCTGGTCAGCGACCGCGCCCGCGTCCTGATAGACGGCTATCGGCTGAACGGGGCGCGGCTGTTCACCCACAACGCGGACGCCGGGACGGGCGGCCCGTCTTCGGACGAGCGGCCCTGACGAACCGGAGGCGGCCGTTCGATCAGCCGCCGTCGCCGCCGCCGTGAACGGCGAACTGTTCCAGCCCCGCATCCTGTGTCCGGATCGTGCGGTAGCTTTCCCTCACTCCGGCGTCGGTGAGCGTGCGCGTCACCGTGAACAGCGTGTTCGGCGGCTGGTCTTCGCACAGCTCGGCCATCTGGGTCATCTCCTCGACCGCCACGCCGAGCGCCGCATCGACGGAGGGCGCGCCGTAGACGTTCACGAAATGCGCCGCCAGGCCGCGCGCCAGCGCGTCGAACTCCGGCCGTTCGATCCGCGCCACCGCGACGAAGGTCGTGCGCCCGAAGGTCTCCAAGCCGAGCCAGCCGTTGGCGAACGCCTGCCGCGCCTTGCCGGTCAGATCCGCCTCGCCCCAGTTGGAGAACTCGAACCCGCCCGAGATGCACCATTCGCCGGTTCGCGCCGGGCTGTGGAAAACGTTCATGTCGCTTTCGTCGAGGTGGACGGCGCGGGCGAGGTTCACGATCCCCTCCCCCGCCCCGGCATGGCGGTGCAGGTTTCGCTCACGCGTGGCCGCCCTCGATCAGCGTCCGCGCCACGCGGCGGAAGGCTTCGGCGCGCGGCGACGACGGCTTCGACACGACGATCGGCGCGCCGCCGTCGGCGGCGAGCCGGATGTCCAGGTCCAGCGGGATCTCCGCCAGCAGCGGCACGCCCATTCTCTCCGCCGTGATGCGGACGCCGCCGTGGCCGAACACGTGCTCCTCGTGGCCGCACTTCGAGCAGACGTGCGTCGACATGTTCTCGATCATGCCCAGTATCGGCGTCGACATCTTGTCGAACATGTCGATGCACTTGCGCGCATCGAGGAGCGCCACGTCCTGCGGCGTGGAAACGATGACGGCGCCGGTGACGTCCGCCGTCTGCGTCAAGGTCATCTGCACGTCGCCGGTGCCCGGGGGCAGGTCGGCGACCAGGACGTCGAGCGCGCCCCATTGCACCTGACCCATCATCTGTTGAAGAGCTCCCATCAGCATCGGGCCGCGCCATACGACCGCTTCGTCGTCCCTCGTCATCAGGCCGATCGACATCATGGTCACGCCGTGATTGCGCATCGGCAGAATGGTCTTGCCGTCCGGCGACGCCGGACGGCCGGCGACCCCGAGCATCCGCGGTTGCGAGGGTCCGTAGACGTCGGCGTCGAGCAGGCCGACGCGGCGGCCTTCGGCGGCGAGCGCCGTGGCGAGGTTGGCCGCCACGGTGGACTTGCCGACACCGCCCTTCCCCGACGCGATGGCGACGATCCGCTCGACCCCCGGGATGCCCCGGGGCGCCGCCGGCGAGTCGCGTCGGGCCGCGCCCTGCCCGGGGGCCGGCGCGGCCTTGTGCGCGGTCATCACCATCGAGACCGAGTCGACGCCGGGAACCGCGCGCACGGCCGCTTCCGCCTCGGCCCGCGCCGTCTCCATCAACTCCGCCTGCGCCGGGTCGATCTCGAGGACGAAGCGCACCGCGCCGCCGTCGACGGTGAGCGCCCGGCCCAGCCCGGCCGACACCAGATCCTGTCCGCTGATCGGATCGACGACGCCCTTCAGCGCCGCCAGCACGTCCTCGCGCGTGGCCGTCATCCGGCCTTGCCGCCGATCCGCCCCTCGACCGTATGGGTGACGCCCAGCTCGTCGATCGTCAGAACCATGCGCACGGAAAAAGCCTTGCCGGCGGCGCCGTCCGCTTCGGCGCCGCGCACCGCGTCTTCGATCGCCTTCTGCGAGGTGATTCCCACCCGTTTCAGGAACCGGCGCACCGTCATCTCGAAGTCGTCGTCCATGGCCTTCCTCTCGCGTCGCGCGGCGGCGGTTCGCGGCCGCTCAATCGATCCTCACCGCCGCGCCGGCCGTCCTGTCGGCAGTGGAGAATCCGATCCCGTCGAGCAGGATATCCGCAGCCACGGCGGCGACGGCGAGCGTCATGAACGCGATCAGCATGGCCCGCATTCGTCGTCTCTCCCTCGCCTTTCCGTGCGCCGCGCCGACGCCGACCGCGTCACTCCGCCGGTGTCGGCGGCGGCCGCGCGGGTTCGTCCGTGCCCGAGCCGGTCGTCTCCGCGTACCAGATCGAATGATGTTCCTTCGCCCACTGCTTGTCGACCTCGCCGGTCTTCATGGCGTCGAAGGCGCCTTCCATGCCGACCGTGCCGATATAGATGTGGGCGATGACGACGGCCACGAAAACGAAGGCGACCACGGTGTGCCACAGTTGCGCGTACTGCATTTCCTCGTGCGGCGCGAGGGCGGCGGGAAGCGTGCCCATTCCCAGCGCCTGCGGCAGGCCGAGCGCGTTCAGCTTCTCGAAGGTCGCGGCGAACATCGGCAGCTCGAACGGGAACAGCAGCGACAGGCCGGAAAGCGAGATCGAGGCGCCGAGGACGATGACGAGCCAGAACACGATCTTCTGGCCGGCGTTGAACTTCCTCGCCGGCACATGGCCGTGTCGGGAAAACAGGCCGCCGCCCCTGATGAGCCACACCAGATCGGCGCGGTTCGGAATGTTGTGCGACACCCAGAACGCGAACACCAGCACCAGCGCCAGCATGAAGGCCCAGCTCACGTTGTTGTGGACCCACTTCGACGCCGCCGCCAGCACGGCGAACGAGTCCTTGCCGACCAGGGGGATGAGCGCCACGCGCCCGAACAGCACGATCAGGCCGCTGACGGCGAGCAGGACGAAAGAGCCGGCAAGAAGCCAGTGGCCGAAGCGCTCGATGGCGGTGAAGCGCAGGATCGTCTCGCCGGTCCGCCCGCCCTCGATGCGGATCGTCCCGCGCACAATGAGGAACAACGCCAGCAGGGCGACGGTCCCGACGAGCAGGTAGCCGCCCCAGGCGCTCAGCGGTCCGCGCCTGAGCTCCAGCCAGCGCATGCCGCCGTCCTGGATCAGCACGTCCGCAGCCGGGCCCCGCGACGACACGACGACCGCGGCGCTACCGTAGCGGAGCCCGCGATAGACTTCGGCGTCGGACACGCCGCCCAGCGCCCCCAGTTGCGCCGCGATCGCCGCGGCGCTGTCCGGATCACCCGTTGCGGCGCGGCGGAACGTGTCGTCGATCCGTTCTCCGCCCTGCCGGGCGAGAATGTCCTCGAGGGTCTGCGCGCCGCCCGTTGCGGCGCGCGGCACCCCTTCCGCGCCCTCGTCCCGCTCCTGGGCGTGGGAGACGGCGGCAACGAGCGGCGACAGCGCCAGCAGCAGGACGAGCGCAAACGCGAACGAGCTTCTCATCGGCGGCTCCCCCGGCCGACGGGGCGCGCGAGCGGCGGCCGTCCGGCGGCGCGGACCGCCCGCCGTTCGCCGCGCGCGAGCCCCGGTCAGCCGCCCTTGCTGTCGTAGGCGGTGCCCCAGCCCCAGGCGCCCGAGCCGAAGCCGCGCGCAACGACGCGTTCGCGATAGATGTCCGAGACGACGTCGCCGTCGCCCGCCAGCAGCGCCTTCGTCGAGCACATCTCGGCGCAGATCGGCAACTTGCCTTCCGCGATACGGTTGCGGCCGTACTTGGCGAACTCGGCGGCGGAATGGTTCTCCTCCGGCCCGCCGGCGCAGAAGGTACACTTGTCCATCTTGCCGCGGGATCCGAAGTTGCCCGCCTGCGGGAACTGCGGCGCGCCGAACGGACAGGCGTAGAAGCAGTATCCGCAGCCGATGCACAGGTCCTTGGAGTGCAGGACCACGCCGTCCTCGGTCTGGTAGAAGCAGTCCACCGGGCACACGGCCATGCAGGGGGCGTCGGAACAGTGCATGCAGGCCACCGAGAGCGACCGTTCGCCCGGCTTGCCGTCGTTGATCGTCACCACGCGCCGCCGGTTGATCCCCCACGGCACCTCATGCTCGTTCTTGCACGCGGTCACGCAGGCGTTGCACTCGATACACCGTTCGGCGTCGCAAAGAAATTTCGCTCGCGCCATCGTCTTTCTCCCTAGGCCGCGTAGATCTTGCAGAGCGTGGCCTTGGTTTCCTGCATCTGGGTCACCGAGTCGTAGCCGTAGGTCTGCGCCGTGTTCGAGCTCTCGCCAAGCACGTAGGGGTCGGCGCCGAGCGGGTACTTGTCGCGCAGGTCCTTGCCTTCGAAATGGCCGCCGAAGTGGAAGGGCATGAAGGCGACCCCGGCGCCGACGCGTTCGGTGACCATGGCCATGACCTTGACCCGGGCGCCTTCCGGCCCCTCGACCCAGACCTGCTTGCCGTCGCGGATGCCGATGTCGTTGGCGTCGCGCGGATTGATCTCGACGAACATGTCCTGCTGCAGCTCGGCCAGCCACGGGTTGGACCGGCTTTCCTCGCCGCCGCCTTCGTACTCCACGAGGCGGCCCGAGGTCAGGATCAGCGGATACTCCTTGGAGAAGTCCTGCTTCTGGATCGAGGCATACATCGTCGGCAGCCGGTAGAACTTGCGGTCCGCGTAGGTCGGATAGTCCGCCACCAGGTCGCGGCGCGGGGTGTAGAGCGGTTCGCGGTGCAGCGGTACCGGGTCCGGGAACGTCCACACCACCGCGCGGGCCTTGGCGTTGCCGAACGGCGCGCATTCGTGCTCGATCGCCACGCGCTGGATGCCGCCCGACAGATCGGTCTTCCAGTTGGTCGCCGGACCCGCCACGGCGTCGATGGCGGCGCGCTCGTCGCCCGTCAGGTCGCCGTCCCAGCCGAGGTCCATCAGCATCTGCATGGTGAATTCGGGATATCCGTCGCGGATGTCGGACCCCGACGAGTGGACGCCCTCCGCCAGAAGGTTGTCGCCGTCGCGCTCCACGCCGAAGCGGGCGCGGAAGGTCAGTCCGCCTTCCGACACGGGCTTCGACATGTCGTAGAGGTTGGGCGTGCCCGGGTGGCCCATCTCGGCCGTGCCCCAGCACGGCCAGGGCAGGCCGTAATAGTCGCCGTCGGCGGGTCCGCCCACGGCCTTGAGCGTCGTCTTGTCGAACGTGTGCTGGTTCTCCATGTGCAGCTTGATCCGCTCCGGCGACTGGCCGGTGTAGCCGACCGTCCACATGCCCGAGTTGAACTCGCGCGTCACGTCCTCGATCGACGGCTCGTCCGGCGCTTCCATCGGGATGTTGCGGAAGAAGCGGTCGGCCCAGCCGAACTTCCTGGCGAACTTCGCCATGATGGTCTGGTCCGGCAGGCTCTCGAACAGGGGTTCGACGACCCGGTCGCGCCACTGCAGCGACCGGTTCGACGCGGTCACCGAGCCGCGGGTCTCGAACTGGGTCGAGGCGGGCAGCAGGTAGACGCCGTCGGTGCGGTCGTGAAGGACGGCGGAGACGGTGGGATACGGGTCGACGACGACCAGCACGTCCAGCTTCTCCATCGCCGTCTTCATTTCCCTGCCGCGGGTTTGCGAGTTGGGGGCGTGCCCCCACATGACCATCGCCCGCAGGTTGTCGGGCTGCTCCATGTTGTCCCTGTCTTCGAGCACTCCGTCGATCCAGCGGGACACGGGAATGCCCGTCAGGTTCATCAGGTTCTTTTCCTCGCCGTCATCGCCGACGGTGCTGCCGAACCGGCTCTCCAGCCAGTCGAGGTCCTCGCCCCATACGCGCGCCCAGTGCGCCCACGCTCCCCCCGAAAGTCCGTAGTATCCCGGCAGGGTGTGCGAGAGAACGCCGAGGTCGGTCGCCCCCTGGACGTTGTCGTGGCCGCGGAAGATGTTGGTGCCGCCGCCCGAGACGCCCATGTTGCCCAGCGCCAGTTGCAGCACGCAGTAGGCCCGCGTGTTGTTGTTGCCGTTCGTGTGCTGGGTCCCGCCCATGCACCAGATCACGGTCCCCGGCCGGTTGTTCGCCAGGGTGTGGGCGACGCGGCGGAGCTGGGCGCCGGGGGTGCCGGTCACACGCTCCACCTCGTCCGGCGTCCACCTCGCCACCTCCTCGCGGATGCTGTCCATGCCCCAGACGCGGGTGCGGATGAACTCCTTGTCTTCCCACCCGTTCTCGAAGATGTGCCAGAGAATGCCCCAGACCAGCGCCACGTCGGTGCCGGGGCGCAGGCGAACGTATTCGTCCGCGTGGGCCGCGGTCCGCGTGAAGCGGGGGTCGCATACGATGAGCGGCGCGTTGTTCCGTTCCTTGGCCCTGAGCACGTGCAGGAGCGACACCGGATGCGCTTCCGCCGGATTGCCGCCGATGAGAAAGATCGCGCGGCTGTTGTGAATGTCGTTGTAGGAGTTGGTCATGGCGCCGTAGCCCCATGTGTTGGCGACGCCGGCGACCGTGGTCGAGTGGCAGATTCGGGCCTGGTGGTCGACGTTGTTGGTGCCCCAGTAGGCCGCGAACTTGCGGAACAGATAGGCCTGCTCGTTGCTGTACTTGGCCGAGCCCAGCCAGTAGACGCTGTCGGGACCGCTCTCTTCGCGGATCTTCAACAGCCGGTCGCCGACCTCGTCGATCGCCTGTTCCCAACTGATGCGCTTCCACTCGCCGCCTTCTTTCTTCATCGGATACTTGAGGCGGCGCGCGCCGTGCGCGTGTTCGCGCACCGAAGCGCCCTTGGCGCAGTGGGCGCCGAGGTTGAAGGGGCTGTCCCAGCCCGGCTCCTGGCCGGTCCAGACGCCGTTCTCGACCTCCGCGATCACCGTGCAGCCGACCGAGCAGTGGGTGCAGACCGACTTGACCGTCTCCGCCGCCCCCGCGCCTGCCGCGCCCGTTTCGGCCGCGGCCACCGTACCGCCGCCGGCTCCCACCGCCGCCAGGCCGCCGATGGCGAGGCCCGAACCGAGAAGGAACGCGCGCCGGTCGACGGACCCGTCCGCCGCGCCCGGCGAGAGCGGCGTGCGCGAGGCGCGCCGCGCCGATCCGTCGGTTTTTCTTCTGAGCATCCTGTCCTCCCTTGCCGGCCCGCCGGCGCCGATGCTGCCCGCCGGCCGAGGCCGGCCGCGGCGGGCGGCCTGTTCAGAAACGCGCGCTCTCGTAGTAGGCGCGCGCGTGCGCCGTGTCCCGCATCCCGTCGCTGTCGTCGTCCGGCGCCGCCGCTTCCGCCGTCTTTCCCGCCACCGCCGCCAGGGCGGCGGCCGAGGCCGAAACGGAAGCCCGTTTCAGAAAGTCGCGGCGGCTTGCCGTCTCGCCGTTCCGTTTCTCGTCCATCGCTCGATCCTCCCGCTCGACGGCCCGCGTTTGCGGGCCGGTCCGCCGCCGTCTAGGCGGCCGTCATCCTGAAGGCTTCGCGTTCGATCTCCATGAACGCCCTGCCCGCCGACCCCACCGGGGCGTAGAATACAGCGCCCTTCGCTTTCTCGAGGTCGGCGAAAAATTGGCCGGCCCAGGCGCCGACGTGCCGGTCGAAGAACGCGCGGCCGCCGTCCGGCGCGACGCGGCCGAAGCGGCCGGCGACGATCCCCGCCATCGTCTCCAGAACGCCGGCGATGTGGTCTTCCGGTTCGCGCCGGCCCGGCGCCCGCGCGACCGCGAGCGCCCGCATGTCGTCGCGCAGCGCGGCCAGCGGCCGCTGGTTGAGAAAGCCGGTCAGATAGTAGCTCGCGTAGGGCAGCAATTCGCCGCGGCCGAGGCCGACGAACAACGCGTTGAATTCTCTCTCCACCGCCTCGGGCGTCGATGCCGACGCCGCGCGGCCCAGTGCCCGCATCGCGCGGCCGAGCTCGCTGTCGTCGCCCGAGAGCGCGGCGGACTTGCGCAGCAGCGCGCCGTCGGGCGGTGCCGCGAGCAGGGCGCTCAGGAAACCGTAGAGGTCCGCCCGAAGCCTGTCTTCCTCGGGAATCCGCCGCTCCGCCGTCGAAGGAGTCATCGGCCCGCCCCGCCTCAGGACGCCGCCGCCGGGCCGCGCCCGGTCTCGGCGAACGCAAACCGCATCCGGCGTCGGCGCGGCGGCTGCGGAGGAGGTTCGTCAGCGCCTCCTTCCGACGGCGCCTCGGCGCACTCCGCGTCGGGCTCGGCGGCATTTTCCGCCACGGGGCGGGAACCGTCCGCCGCCGCCGGCGTGCCTTCGGCCGCCGGCGCCTCGGCAACGGCGTCGAGATGGCTCAGCATCCCCCGGCCGATCCGGTAGGCGGTCCGAATGTTCTCGATGACGGTGGCGCCGTCGGTGAAGTCGTCCCCGTAGTCGACGAGGCTGTCGACGTTCGCCAGAACCGGATCCGACCGCCACAGCCGGCGCAAGGCGCGCCGGCGCAGCCGCTCGGGAACCGCGTCCGACAGGAAGGCGGAAAAATCGTCGCCCCGTTGCAAGGTGTCCGGATGCGGCAGGTTCAACTCGGCGAGCACCTCGTCGTCGGGCTTGCGGTCCACCGCCGCCCGGGCCTCGGCGTCCCGCGCGTCGGCCGCCGCCCGTTCGCGCTCCCGCGCCTCCGCCGCGACGGCCGCCTTGCGGCGCGACCAGGAACTCCCGCGCCCGGTCACGGCTGCCGCCCCGGGGCGCGGTAGACGTCGGACGATCGCCGGACGCGGGGAGCCTCGCCGCCCGCGGACGCGGCGGCGCGCTTGTCGCCGCGGCGACGCTTGACGAACGGTTCGTCGCGCCGGTGCGCCGCCGCGAAATCGCGCACCCACGCCGCCAGGCCCTCCGGCATCGGCACCGGTTCGACGATCTCCTCGCCGCTGTCCGTGTAGTCCTGCGCCTCGTAGGGGGACGCGGTGGCGAGCACGACGTCGAGACCGTGCGCCGCGCCGCCAGCCGGCACCCGCATCACCACCCAGACCGCCGGAACGCGCGCCGCGAGGCCGGCAAGATAGGCTTCGGTGTCCGCCGCCCACAGGTCGAGCGGAACGGTTGCCGCGTGGTATTCCACCGCGCCCGCGTCGCGCCGCAACTCGCGCCAGTCCGCCGGCCCGGCGCCGGGAAGCACGGCGACGGCACGCCACGTCCAGCGCGCCCAGCGCGTCACGCCCGGCGACTTGCGGACCACGATACCGAGCGGCATGGACGCGGCGGGCGGCGGCGCGCCCGACGCCTGTCTCCGGTGGGACGACGTTCGCTCGAATGCGACGGACAGCCCTGCAGCCCCCCATCCTGGACCCGCGCCGGCACGGCGCGGACGAAAGAGACTCCTTGCTGATTATGCGACCGTTGCCCTTCGATGGCCAGTCGGCCTTCGCGCGGACTCGCGGGCGCCTTCGCTGACGGCGAGATGGAAGTCGATGATCTCCTTCTTGCCGTCGGGGCGGATGCCGAGCGCCACCAGGACCGGCCTCCTGAGCGCGCCGGCGCCGGTCTTGCGGGCCAGCACCACGCCGTCGCCGGCCGGCGGCGGCCCCGGGACGCGGGAGGGACGGTTGGCGAAGACGCTGCTGCTGTGCGATTGCACGAAGAGCCAGGCGCTCGACCCCGCCGCCATCGAAGCCGGCGCCGACGTGGTCTGCTCGCGCATCCACAGCGCCCTTTGCACCGCCGAGACCGCCGCCGCGGCCGCAGCCACGCTGGCGCCGGCCCGCGCGCCGGGTGCGAACCGGCGCGGCGCCCGCCGCGGGTCTCGGGCCGCCTCGTCGGGCGCGGAGCGCCGGCCGGCGGCGGCCCCGGGACGCGGGAGGGACGGTTGGCGAAGACGCTGCTGCTGTGCGATTGCACGAAGAGCCAGGCGCTCGACCCCGCCGCCATCGAAGCCGGCGCCGACGTGGTCTGCTCGCGCATCCACAGCGCCCTTTGCACCGCCGAGACCGCCGCCGCGGCCGCAGCCATCGCGCGCGGCGACGTCGTCGTCGCCTGCCGGCAGGAAGCGGCGCGTTTCGAGCAGCTTGCGGAGGACGCCGGCGCGCCGATGCCGACGCTGGTCGACCTGCGCGACCGCGCCGGCTGGTCGGACGCCGCGCGCGACGCCGGCCCCAAGCAGGCGGCGCTCGTCGCCGAGGCACTGCTGCCGCTGCCCGCGACCCGGACCGTCGACGTGGTATCCGAGGGGCGCTGCCTGATCCTCGGACCGTCTGCGGCCGCGCTGCCGGCGGCGGCGCGGCTGGTGGACGCGCTGTCGGTCACCGTGTTGTTGACCGACCTGCCGGAGGACCTGCCGCTCGACCGCCGGTTCGATGTCGTCGCCGGCACGTTGAAACGGACCAGCGGCGCGCTCGGCGGCTTTCGCCTGCGCCTCGACGGGCTGCGCGAGGTCGAACCGGGCGGCCGCGGCGGGTTCGACCTCGGCCCCCCGCGCGACGGCGCGAATACCGAATGCGACGTGATCCTGGACCTCTCGGGCGCGCCGGCGCTCTTTCCCGCGCCCGAGACCCGCGAGGGCTATCTGCGCGCGGACCCGGCGCGCCCGGATGCGGTTGCGGCCGCCGTGTTCCAGGCAGGGCAACTGGTGGGCACCTTCGAGAAGCCGCTCTACGTGCGACTGGAAGAGACGCTCTGCGCGCACTCCAGGGCGAGCCAGAGGGGTTGCTCGAAATGCCTGGACGCCTGCCCGACCGGGGCGATCGCTCCGTCCGGCGACCATGTGACGATCGACCCCATGGTCTGCGCCGGATGCGGGGCGTGTTCCGCGCTCTGCCCGTCGGGCGCCGTTGGCTACGACGCGCCGCCGGTCTCCAGCCTGTTCCGCCGCATCGCAACGCTGGCGTCGGCGTATCGCGAGGCGGGCGGCGGCGCACCCCGGCTGCTCGTCACCGACACCGGCTACGGCGTCGAAATGGTGTCGCTGTCGGCGCGGTTCGGACGCGGCCTGCCGGCGGACGTGATCCCGCTCGACGTCGCCGCGACCGCCGGCTTCGGGCATGCGGAAATGCTGGCCGCCCTGGCCTGCGGCTTCGCCGCCGTCGACATCCTGCTCGCGCCCCGGACCGAACGCGACACGGTGCGCGGGGAGCTGGCTCTGGCCGAAGCCATGGGCGGCGCCGGGCGGCTCCGCCTGCTGGACGCGGAGGACCCGGAAGCGTTGAGCGACGCGCTCTACGGCCGGACCGCGCCGCCCGCCGCGTCCGCCGGCATACTGCCGCTGGGATCGCGGCGCGAGGTCGCGCGACTGGCGGCGAA
The DNA here is from genome assembly GCA_965243325.1 of Alphaproteobacteria bacterium. Lineage (GTDB taxonomy): Bacteria > Pseudomonadota > Alphaproteobacteria > UBA7887 > UBA7887 > JANQOH01. The sequence continues at coordinate 589,626 of CBDEUQ010000003.1, forward strand.
GGCGCTGCACACGGATGGCGAGGCGACATTGCCGCTGCCGGATGCCGCGCCCTACGGCGCCGTGCAGGTGGACTCGGCGGCGTGCACGCTTTGCCTGGCGTGCGTTTCGCTATGTCCGTCGGGAGCGCTGGCCGACAATCCGGACAAGCCGCAGCTCCGGTTTCAGGAGGCGGCGTGCCTGCAATGCGGCCTTTGCATGCGAGGGTGTCCGGAAGGCGCCATCGCCCTCGCGCCGCGGCTGGACCTGTCCGATGCGGCCTTCGAGCAGAAGGTGCTGAAGGAGGAAGAACCGTACGAATGCATCGAGTGCGGCAAGCCGTTCGGCGTCAAGTCCACGGTCGAGCGAATCGTCGCGCAGTTGGCCGGCAAGCACGCGATGTTCTCCGACGAAGGAGCCTCGCGCCTGATCCGCATGTGCGACGATTGCCGCATCGGGGCGCAGTACCACGCCACGAACAGTCCGTTCGCGCTCGGCGAAAGACCGAAGGTCAGAACCGCCGACGACTACACCTCCGAACGCGGAGAGGATTGACGCCGGAGCGGCGGTCAGGACCTGCGGGCGGCGGCGAAAACCGGCCGCGATCCGGCGGCGGGTGACGTAAGAATTTATGTGTCAGGTGGGAAGGGGGTACTCCCTGTGGTGACGACAACCACAAACAGGAGCACCCCGCATGTCCCAGCAAGCTGCGACGATCATGAGCCTACCCCAGGCCTTTGAGGTGGTGAAGGAGATGCAGGCAGGCGGACTGGACTGGGGCGAGGGCTACCGCCCGCTCGGCCGCCAGGCGCTGGCCGAGATCATCGAGGGCCGGATGGCCGAGGCGGTGGATCGCTGGCTCGACAACCTCGACGCCGGCGCGATGCGCGACCGGCGCAACGGGACCTACCGCCGCTGCCTGCTGAGCGAGCTCGGCGACATCGAGCTCAACGTGCCGCGCACCCGGCACTTCTGCCCGACCGGGGTTGTGAAGAGCTACGCAAGGCGCGCGCCGGAGATCGACCGTGCCATCCTGGCCGGCTTCGTGCTGGGGCTTTCGACGCGCAAGGTGGGCGAGGTCCTGCTGGCCCTGCTCGGGCGCCCGGTCTCGGCCGCGACGGTGAGCCGGGTCTCCAAGACGCTCGACATGGCGGTCGAGGCCTTCCACCGCAGGCCGCTGAAGAACGCCTACAAGGCGCTGATGCTCGACGGCGTGGTGCTGGCCCGCAAGACCGGCGCCGGCGCGCTCAGGAGGCCGGTCCTGGTGGCGCTCGGCATCCGCCCCGACGGCAAGAAGGAGATCATCGACTTCCATCTCGCCGTCAGCGAAGGCGCCCGCGAGTGGGAAGTGTTCCTCAACCGGCTGTACCACCGCGGGCTCACCGGCGAAGGCCTTGAGATGATCTGCGTCGATGGCGGCAAGGGCCTGCTGGCTGCCTTGCCGTTCGTCTATCCCGGCATCCCGGTTCAGAGGTGCTGGGCGCACAAGATGCGCAACATCCTCAACAAGGTCCGCAAGGCCGACCAGGAGGCCGTCAAGGCCGATGTCCACGCCGTCATGAATGCAAAGAGCCGCCGCAAGGCCCAGAGCGCCGCCCGACGCTTCGCCGACCGCTGGCAAAGCACCTACCCCAAGGCCGTCGCCTGCCTGCGCAGCGATCTCGACGAGCTGCTCACCTGCTTCCGCTACCGGACCCTCGATGAGCGAAAGCGGGTCAGGACCACCAACGCCATCGAACGAAGGTTCCGGGAGGTCCGCAGACGAACCCGGCCCATGGGAACCTTCCAGGACCGGACCTCAATGGACCGCGTCCTCTACGCGGTATTCATCCACGAAAACAAGTCTCAGGGAATCAGCACCCCCGTCTCCCTGACACATAACTCTTGACGTTACCCGGCGGCGGGCTCGCTTGACAAGCCCGGTGCCGCCCGCTCAGGATGATCGCGCTTTCAGCGGGTGGGGGTCGGGGTTTGGCGGCGCGCGCGACTGTCGAGGACGACGGCGAGTCCACGGAGCGGGAAACGAAGGAGGCGCAGCGCGCGTCAGCTCTTGCGCGCGCGCTGGAGGACGCCCGCCGCGAGATCGCCGCCCTCAAGACGGAACACGACGATCTGAAGCTGCTCTACGAAGCGACGATCGCCCACGGGGAGGCGGTCGAGGACCAGTTGGCCGAGAGCAACATCCTGCTGCAGAAGACGCAGGCGAGGCTGGACGAGGAGCTGAACGACGCCGCGCGCTATGCCAGATCGATCCTGCCGGCACCGCGCGCCGAATGGCCGCGCACCGACTGGTTCTACGAGCCGTCGACGGAACTGGCCGGCGATTCCTTCGGCTATCACCACCTCGATGCCGACCGTTTCGCGATCTACCTCATCGACGTGTGCGGACACGGGGTCGGCGCCGCCCTGCTGTCGGCGGCGGCCATCAACGTCCTGCGGGCGGAAGCGCTGCCGCAGACGGACTTCGGCGATCCGGGCTCGGTCCTCGCGGCGCTGAACGACGCCTTTCCGATGGAGAAGAACAACGACCGGTTCTTCACGATCTGGTACGGGGTCCACGACCGGCGCACGGGCGAGCTGCGCTATTCGTCCGGCGGCCACCCGGCGTCGATCCTGCTGCGGCCCGGCGCCGGCGAGTCGACGGTGGCGAGCGAGCTGGGCACCCAGGGAAATCTCGCCATCGGCGTGTTCGCCGGCCTGGACTACGCGAACGGGAGCGCGACGGTCGAAGCCGGCGACCGGTTGATGGTGCTGAGCGACGGGACCTACGAGATCGAGAGCACGGGCGGCGACATGCTCGAGTTGGAGGACCTGGTCGCTTTCCTCAGCGCCGATGCGGGCCGCCGGCCGGCGGACGTCTACCGCTGGGTCCAGGCGCAAAACGGCGAAGGCCCGTTGCCGGACGATTTCTCACTCGTCGAGATCTTTTTCTGAGTGCGCGGCGCTGCCGGTGACCCGTGCGAGCGCCGCGAAGAATGCGCGCTTGCGCGGCGTCGATATCCGCCAGTCGATCGGCGGGTTCTGGTAGCCGTCCCGGTAGTTGCCCCAGGCGGTTCGACCGCCGGCGCCGGCGCCGGGGTCGAAATAGCCCCAGCCCGCGCCCGCCGCGAGCGCCGCGGCGAAGTTGTTCCGCGGCCGGTCGAAGTCGAAATGGTCGTCTTCGTTGAACAGGACCGGCTGGCCGCGCCAGGTGGAGAGCGCCCGGGTTTCGGCGACGCGCGCCGGGACCGCCTCGGGGCGGTCGAGGCCGTTGCCGTGCAGCAGCGCGAAATCGGACTCGTGGACGATCGCGGCGGTGGGCGCGCGGCGGCCGCTGACGCTGGTGCCGACGAGCAGCCGGCGGGCGCCGCGGCGATGCGACTTCGCGCGCGCGATCAGCGTGTGCACGTTGTCGACGGTAAGGACGGAGTGCTCGTAGAGCGGGATGTCGGCCTCGTTGTTCACCTCGACGACGACGTTCTCGTGCGGCAGTCCGAGGAGCCAGTCGCAGGCGCCGTCGAGCGCGGCGACGACGGCGGCCTCGTCGCGGAGGCGTTCGTCCTGCCCGAAATAGAACAGTCCGAGGCAGACGACCATGCCGAGACGGTCGGCGGCGGCGATGACCCGCTCGGCGCGCGAGACGAACGGCGGTCGGAGACCGCCATCGGGCTCGAACGCGCCGGAGTCCCATGGCTGCGACCGCGGGGACTCGAGACCGCTCCACACGTCTGCGACGGACACGCCGGGATTGTCGGCCTCGATGCGGGCGAGCAGCGCGGCGACCGAGGCCGGGTCCCAGCGGTAGTACCCGCCGGGTGCGGCGCCCTGCAGATTGAGGCCGATGGCGACGAGGCCGCGGGCGCGGTAGTCGGGCAGCGTGGCGACGAGCTCCCGAGTGTTGCGTTCGCCATCCCACAGGCCGGTGTCCGGGTAGGCCCACAGGCCGCGCGTCAGCGGGTTGAGGTCGTCGAACAGCCCGTTCGCCATGCGGCTGTTGAGCAGCAGCCCGGCAACGCGAACGCCGCGCCATTCGCGTCCCTCGAAGGTCGGACGTCCGTCGATCAGCCAGTCGGCGCCAGCGATCTCCACGGTCGTCACGGCATCGCCTCCACCGCCGCGTGAAGCCGCGCGAGATAGCGGTCGCAGCAGCCGAACTCGGCGAGACGGCGCACGGTCTCGGCGAGATAGTCCCGATTGCGCCCGGTCTCGCCGACGCCGCCGCGGATCAGCGCGACCGTGCGCGCGAAGCCCGGGTTCGCCGCATAGCGCGGGTGCCGGCGGTCGACGACGAACGCGATCGCCCGCCGGCGCCAGGCGCCGGAAGCGACCGGCAGCGCGCGCTCGCGGTAGAGGCCCTTCGGCTTCTCGCGCTCGCGCAGGTAGGCGCGGGCCCGCGCCGCGGCGCGGCGGGGGATGCGGAAGGCCATGCCGCGGCAGGCGCCGCCGCGTTCGAGACCGAGCACCAGACCCGGGCGCCGCGGCGTGCCGCGATACTCGGTCGAGTAGACGCAGAAGGCGCGGCGATAGCCCTGCAGCAGCGCCGGCCGCGCTTCGACGAACTCGAACCCCGGGTGCCACATCAGCGAACCGTAGCCGAATACCCAGAGGTCCGCTGCGCCTCCGTCTTCGGCGTCGCCGCCGGGCGATGACGGGCGCGATACGGCGTCGTTCGGCATGAAACGCATCGTCCTGCTCTACGCCGCGCTCGCCGTCGCGGCGATCGCCTATACCGGATACTGGTTTCTCCTCGCCGCGCGCGCCGAGCGGGCGATCGACCGCGAGATCGCCGGGCTCGCCGCACGCGGCCTCGCGGTGTCCTACACCGGGCGGCGGCTGACCGGCTACCCCTATCGCCTGTCGGCGGAGTTCACCGGCCTGGCGCTCGGCCCGTCCGGCGGCGCGCCGGGCGGGAGGTCCGACTGGCGGTGGGAGAGCGACCGCGTCGCCGCCCACGTCGAGCCGTGGAACCTGCGCCACGTCGTCGCCGTGTTCGACGGTGCCCATCGGCTGCGGACCGCGGGCGGCGCGCCCCTCTCGGCGACCGCGGCGAGCGCGCGGGCGAGCCTGGTGCTGGACGATACGGGGCGCCCGCTGCGCGCCGTCGTCGACGTGGCGGACATCGGACTTGCGGCCGCCGCCGGGTTCCCGGGAGCCGAGGCCGCGCGGGTCCGCCTTGCGGCGAGACGCGCGACCGGCGGCGAAGAGGAGGCGGCGCGCGCCGACGTCGACGTCGCGGCACGGATCGACGGCCTGTCCGTCGTAGACGACGGGCGCGCGGCGTACGCCCACCCAGTCCGTCGAATGTCGGTGGAGGGGACGTTGCGCGGACCGCCTCCCGCCGCATGGACGCAGACCGAGCTCGCGCGCTGGCGCGACGCCGGTGGCGCGTTCACGGTCCGCGACGTGGCGTTCGACTGGGGACCGGTGTCGCTGAGCGGCGACGGCGAGATCGGTCTCGACGAGGCGTTGCGGCCGCGCGGCGGGATCGACGCGCGGATCGCAGGCTTTCCGGCCCTCGTCGATCTTCTCCGCGACGAGGGCGTCATCGATGACGGCGCGGCCCTCGCGCTGACGCTGGCGCTGGGCCTGCTCGCGGAGGCGCCGGACGGCGGCGGCGCGCCCCGGGTGGCGGTCCCGATCACCCTCGGCGAAGGCCGGTTGCGGATCGGGCCGGTCCCGGTTCTCCGCATCGGCGCGGTCGCCGGCCTCAGTTCTGCCCCGCGTCGATGACGTTGCGGCGGATGGCGCGCGATTCGGCGAAGATCGTCTCGAGCGTTTCGCCTTCGCCTCGCCGGATCGCACGTTGCAGGCGCGCGAGGTCCTCGAGAAACATCCCGAGCATCTCCAGAACGGACTCGCGGTTGTTGAGGAACACGTCGCGCCACATCACCGGATCGGAGGCGGCGATGCGCGTGAAGTCGCGAAACCCGCCGGCGGCGTACTTGACGACTTCCTCGCGCGTGCGCTCCTCCAGGTCGAAGGTGCTGGAAACGATGGTGTAGGCGATCAGGTGCGGAATGTGCGAGGTGATGGCGAGCACGCGGTCGTGATGCGCCGGGCTCATGCGATCGACGCGGCTGCCGAGCGCGCGCCACAATGCGGCCACGCGCTCGACGGCGGCGGGGTCGCCGCCCTCGATCGGCGTGAGCACGCACCAGCGGCCGGCGAACAGGTCGGCGAAGCCGGCCTCCGGGCCGGAGAACTCGGTCCCGGCGATGGGATGCCCGGGAACCAGCGCGACGCCTTCGGGCAGCAACGGCCGCAGATCGTCGATCACCGCCTGCTTGACCGATCCGACGTCGGTGACGACGGCGCCCGCGGAGAGGCCCGGCCGCATCGCCTCCGCGACGGCGCGGTAGGCGCCCACGGGAACGCCCAGCACCACGAGATCGGCGCCGGCCACCGCCTCGGCCGGGTCGTCGTGAACGGCATCGACAAGTCCCAGTGCCGCCGCCTTCTCGCGCGTCTCGGCGCGGCGCGAATAGGCGGCGAGCGACGACGCAAGGCCGCGAGCACGCAGGCCGCGGGCGAGCGAACCGTTGATCAGCCCGATGCCGAGCAACGCAACCCGGTCGAAGAGCGTCACGCTCACGGGGCCGGCTCAGTCCCGTCGGAAATCGCACATGCGGATGGGCCGCGCATAGCATCCGATCGCCGCGGCCGCGCCGCCGTCGCCGAGGCGCGTCCGCAGCGCCGCGAGTTCCGGCCCGTCCGCGGCAAGAACTCCGTCGGCGGCTATCAGATGCGACGTCCCGCCGGGCGCCGCCGGGTCGCGCCACGCCGCGAGGCTGCGGGCGGCGAGGCCGCTTCGACGCAGATCCTCGTGCAATCCCTCGCCGCCGGCATCGCTGCTTTCGACGGCCAGCACCGTGACGTCGTCGCCCGTCGGCTCCGACGCCGCCATGGCGATCGCCAGCGCGGCGGGCGCCTGGACATGCGCCGGCCTGTCGCTCCAGAAGGGGAGCATCGCGACGATCGTCGGCGCATCGCCGTCGCCGCTCGCCAGGAGCCGCCACCACGGGTCGTCCGTTTCGCCGCCGGCAACGGGAACGACGCCGACCGAGACGGCGCCGCCGCGGACGTCGCGAACAATCTCGCCGACGGTCCGGTAGCTCTGCAACGGCGTCGCGGCGCCGAAATGGCCGCGCGCGAGATCGCGCACCGCGCCCGCGTCTCCGGGCGCGAGAACGCCGACGGATACGCCGCCCTGGATGGCGACATGCCCCGCCAGCAGTTCGCGCCACATGTGCAGCAGGACGGGCAGCGGAAACGCCCCTCCGTGGCGGCGCGCCAGACGGCGCAGGATGAGGGCTTCGCGCCCGGGCCTGAGGACCGGCGCGTCGTACTGCCGCTGCTTGACCTCGGCGATGCGGACGACGATTTCCGAGCGCCGCATCAGTTGTTCGTGGATGCGGTCGTCGATCTCGTCGATTTCGCGGCGCAAATCGTCGAGTGAACGATCGTCGGGCATGCCGGTGTCGGGCTTCGGGGCGGTATCGGCGCGCAGTAGTAGTCCGCGCCCGCCGGCAAAGTAAAGAAACGATTGACGTTCGGGACCCCGGTTCATACCTATGGCGGTCCTTGATCGGAGGGTGCGGGGATCGTGAGATCTGGAGCGGAGCGCACGCCGACGGCGCGCGACCCGCGCCGGGAAAGCGACCGTTCGCCCGCTGTGCGGCTGGGCGAGCGGAGCCCGCTGCGGCTTGCCTGCGGCGTCGATCTCGGCCCGTTCACCGTTGCCTACCAGACTTACGGCACGCTCGACCGCGCCCGGTCCAATGCCATTCTCGTGTGCCACGCGCTGACCGGCGACCAGTATGCCGCCGGCACCAACCCTGTCACCGGGCGGCCGGGGTGGTGGGACCACGTCGTCGGCCCGGGCCGGCCGCTGGATACCGATCGTTTCTTCATCCTGTGCGCCAACGTGCTCGGCGGCTGCATGGGCACCACCGGTCCGGGCGACATCGATCCGGCGACCGGGGCGCCCTACAACATGACGTTTCCGGTCATCACCGTCGGCGACATGGTGGAGGCCCAGGCGCGTCTGCTCGACCATCTCGGCATCGAGCGCCTGCTGTCCGTCGTCGGCGGCTCGATGGGCGGGATGCAGGCGCTCGAGTGGGCGAAGCGCTTTCCGTTGCGGGTGCGGACGGCGGTGCCGATCGCCTGCTCCGCCCGGCATACGGCGCAGAACATCGCCTTCCACGAGGTCGGGCGGCAGGCGATCATGGCCGACCCCGGCTGGTGCAACGGCAATTACGCGGCGTACGACACGCGCCCGGGACAGGGCCTCGCGGTCGCCCGCATGGCGGCGCACATCACCTACCTGTCGGAGGAGGCGCTGCACCGGAAGTTCGGCCGCGGACTGCAAAACCGCAACCAGCCGACGTTCGGTTTCGACGCCGACTTCCAGGTCGAGAGCTATCTGCGCCACCAGGGGCAGAGCTTCGTCGAACGGTTCGACGCGAACTCCTACCTCTACATCACCCGGGCGATGGACTACTTCGACCTCGCGGCCGAGCACGGCGGCCGCCTGCACGCCGCGTTCGCCGACACGCCGGTGCGCTTCTGCGTCGTTTCGTTCTCGAGCGACTGGCTGTTTCCCACCGCCGAGAGCCGCGCCGTGGTGCACGCGCTCAACAGCAACGCGGCGAACGTCAGCTTCGTGGAAATCGAGACCGACAAGGGCCACGACGCCTTCCTGCTCGACGAGCCCGAGTTCCACGCGATCCTCTCCGGCTTCCTCAACAGCGCCGCGGCGCAGTGCGGGATCCCGGCGCGGTGACGGCGCCGGCCGCCGGTGCGGGCGGCGACACCGCGCGCGCCGACGGGATTCGCATCGACCTGCAACTCATCGCGCGCATGATCGAGCCCGGCTCGCGGGTCCTCGACGTCGGATGCGGCGACGGTGCGCTGCTGCGCCACCTGATCGCCGCGAAAGGTGTCGACGGACGCGGCATCGAGATCAGCCGCCGGGGCGTGAACGCGTGCATGCGCCGCGGCCTGTCGGTGGTGCAGGGGGACGCCGACACGGATCTGAAGGACTATCCCGACGGCGCCTTCGACTACGTGGTGCTGAGCCAGACGCTGCAGGCGACGCACAACCCGCGCGAGGTGCTGCTGCAACTTCTGCGCATCGGGCGACGCGCGATCGTCTCGTTCCCCAATTTCGGCTACTGGCGTTGCCGCCTGCAACTCGCGTTCGGCGGCCGCATGCCGGTCACGCGGTCGCTCGACAACCCCTGGTATCGAACGCCGAACATCCATTTCTGCACGATCAGCGACTTCATCGCCCTGTGCGCCAACGAACGCGTCACGGTGGAGCGTCAGTACGCGCTCGACCGCGACGGCTCCAGCCGCCGCTTCTGGGCCGCCGGCTTCCTCGCCAACCTGCTCGGTGACAAGGGCGTCTTCATGCTGTCGCGCGCGGCGCCGGCGCCCGGCGCAGCGGCACCGCCGTCGGCACCCTGACGCGGCGCGCCCGGCGTCCGAGGGGTATGGCGCCGTAGACCTGCTTTTCCGCCTCGCAGAGCACCACGCCGCCGAACGGGTGCGTCCAGCGCGCGCCGAGGCGTTCCCACGGCACCGCGAGGCGGTGAACGAAGCGACGCCGGATCGGCGGCACGTAGAGCGCGAAACCGGTGCGCACCGGCACGAACATGTTGTCGCGCAGCAAGCGCGCGAGTTGCGGCTGGGTGAACGGGTGGCCGTGGCCGAACGGCGTGCCCTCGCGCCGCGCCCACATGCCGCGACGATTGGGAACGACGGCGATCACGCGCCCGCCGTCGGCCACGACGCGCCACACCTCCCGCAGCATCGGCCGGATCTGCTCGCTCGATTCGACCGCATGGATGAGCAGGATGCGGTCGAACGCGTTGTCGGGCAGCGGCAGCGCCGTTTCTTCGCTCAGCGCCACGCGCCCGGGTTCGCCGGCGGGCCAGCGGATCACGCCCTGGCGGTCCGGCATCACGGCGACCGCCCGCTCGGCGTCGGCCAGCATCGGTCCGAGAAACGGGGTCCCGTAGCCCAGCGCCAGCACGCGGCGGCCCGCGAGGTCGGGCCAGAAGGCGCGCAGTCGGCGACGGACGAGCAGCCGGGCGATCCGGCCGAGCGGCGACTCGTAGAACTGATGGAGGTCGGACACGTCCTGCCACATGACGGCCCAGCTTACACCCTGAAGGAAGGCCAGGGTCTCAACCGTGCCCCGGCGGCGCCATCGCAACGCCACACGCCCGCGCGGCGGCCGGGGATGCCGGCCCCCGAAACGACCATCGGCGCAGGCTTACCGCCCGGCTCCGCCCCGCTCCCTCCGTCGCCCGGCATGGCCAGCATAACGGCAATGCACTAGTATCGAAGCTGGACCGGTCGCCGGGGGCAGGTCTCCGCACGGCAGAAGAACACTCGAGACTCGGGAGGGCGGCAATGTTCCGGCAAGCACTTCGACTTTCCGTACTCGGCGCTTCGCTCGCGCCGTTCCTCGTCGCGTGCGGCGGCGGCGGCGATGGAGGATCCACGGTCATGGACATGGAGTCCATGGACCCGACGCCGGACCCCGGCCCCGCCTGGCTGATCGACGCGGAGCAGGCCCGAACCCTCACCGGGGCGCAGGCGCCCGACTTCCCGGACGGCGAAATACCCACCGAGCTGGACCGCCTGGTCGGGGCGGCCAATTCGATACTTGCAACCGACATAGGCGTAGCCCACCCGGCGGCGGGCGACATCGTCGTGGAAGTCTCCTGCAGCGGAGCAACGTGCGAGTCGACCTCTGCCGAGGCGCAGGCACTCCTCGGCGAGGCACTGTCCCTGTCGGTATCCGATCTCCGATACACGGACGAGGACGCCGGGTATCAGGGGATTGCGGCCCATCGGGGGGTGTCCGTCGTGCAGGGTCGCGGACCGACGACGTTCGCCGGGATCTCGATCGACCGGATGGGCTTCGGCGGTTGGCTCGAACACAGCTTTTTCGCGGTGGAGGGTGGCCTGGTTACCGACGGCCCACCCGTCGCGGTCGGCGCGCAGGTGGGATTCGGCTACTCCGTCGGCGATGCGGCGGGCACGAACCCGGCGACCGGCGGCGGCACCTGGAGCGGCGTCATGACGGGCTTGGACGTGAGCGCAACGGCAACGCGCGGCTCGCCGATTCTCGGCGACGCCGAGATCTCCATCGCCGACGTGGCGGATCCGGTGGTCGGCGTCGCCTTCACCGGGGTCCGGAACCTCGCCACCGGCACGAGCCTCGCGGACATGACCTGGAGCGACCTTGCGCTCGCGGACGGCGACTTCGGGGCGAAGCCGGGCGGAGAGACCAGCTACATCGAAGGACGGTTTTACGGACCGAACCACGAGGAAGTCGGCGGCACGTTCTACCGCGATGACGTCCTCGGCGCGTTCGGCGCCGGCCAATAGCCGACCGGGCGGCGCGGGAGGAGCGCCCCGAAAACCCTTGGAGGCCGCGATGCGCCCGGCTTTCGCAACCCGGCCGACACGCCGCCGCTTCCTTGCGGGCACCGGAGCGGCGGCGGCCGGCCTTGCCATCCTGCCGCGAGCGAGCCACGCCCGCGAAGAGCCGAAGCTCAATTTCTACAACTGGGACACCTACATCGGGGAGACCACCCTCGCGGACTTCCGGGAACGGACGGGCATCGCGGTCCGGATGGACCTGTTCGCGGACAATGACGAGCTGTTCGCGAAGCTGAAGGGCGGCAATCCCGGCTACGACGTGATCGTGCCGACCAACGACGCCGTCGAACGCATGATCGCGGCCGGGATGCTCATACCCCTCGACCGCGCGGCCATCCCCAACCTGGCGAATGTCGAGCCGGCCTTCCGGGACGCCGCCTTCGATCCCGGCCGGCGCCATTGCGTCCCGTACATGTGGGGCACCATGGGCATCGGCTACCGCAGATCCCGCTGCGACGGCGTGCCCGACAGCTGGCGCTGGCTCTACGATTCGGACCGCTACAGCGGGCGCTGCGCGCTTCTGAGCGAAGCGGGAACGGTGCTGGGAGCGGCCTTCAAGTACATGGGCCATCCGCTCAATACGGGCGACCCGAAGCTCATCAAGGCGGCCGAAGAGCTGATTGTCGCCCAGAAGCCGCACCTCAAGCTGTTCGCGCCGGACAACGGGCAGGACCTGCTGCTCTCGGGCGAGGTGGACATCGCGATGGAGTGGAACGGCGACATCCTGCAGGCGACGGCGGAGGACGGCGATATCTCCTATGTCGTGCCGAAGGAGGGTTCGATCGTGTGGGAGGATACGCTCGCGATCCCGCGCGGCGCGCCGCATCCCGAAAACGCGCACGCTTTCATAAACTTCGTTCTCGACGCCGAGGCCGGCGCGGCCATCGCGGAAGCGATCCGCTATGCCACGCCGAATGCCGCCGCAAAGGCTTTGTTGCCGGAGAGCTATACGGGGAATCCGGGCATCTTCCCGAGCGCGGAGACACTCGCGGCTTGCGAGCCCGCGGTCTACCGGGGACCGGAGGTCGCGCGGCTCTACGAGGCGGCCTGGGCCCGGATCCGGGCGGCTTGACGGCTCCGGGTCTTCCCGCGATCGAAAATACCTGCGCGCGAGGCAGGCGACCCAGTGCCCATTTTTCGGATGCGCCACCCCTCCGCCGTGCCAGCGGCACGCCCGGAAGCGCTCCGGTCAGAGCAGGGAGAGCTGCTCGTTCGGCGGCACGAAAGCCGTCGTGTCGAGCGCGGCGGGGCGCAGCGTGAGGCCGTAGCGCCGTCGCGCCTGGGCGAAGCGGGCGGCGATCATGTCGGCATAGGCGCCGGTGCCCTTCTGCCGGACGTGAAAACGCGAATCGTAGCGCCGGCCGCCGTGCAGCCCGCGCACGAGCGCCATGACGCGCCCGGCCCGCAGCGGCGCGTACGCGGCCAGCCATTCCTCGAACAGATCCGCCACCTCGCCGGGCAGGCGCAGCATCACGTACGCCGCCGAGCGGGCGCCCGCCCGCGCCGCCGCCAGCAGGATCGACTCGATCTCGGCATCGTTGAGCGCGGGAATGACCGGCGCCACCATCACGCCCGTCGGCACGCTGGCCCGGGCCAGGGCCTCGATCGCCGCCAGCCGCTTCGCCGGCGTGCTCGCGCGCGGTTCGAGACGGTTGGCGAGACGGCGGTCGAGGGTCGTCACCGATACCGCGACCGTGGCCAGCCGGCGCGCCGCCATTGGCGCCAGGATGTCGAGGTCGCGCGTCACCAGCGCCGACTTGGTGACGATGGTGAGCGGATGGCGGCGCTCGGCCAGCACCTCGAGAATGCCGCGCGTGATCCGGCGCTCGCGCTCGACGGGCTGGTAGGGGTCCGTGTTCGTGCCGAGCGCGATCGGTGCGCAGCGATAGCCCGGCCGCGCCAGCTCCTCGCGCAGGCGGGCGGCTGCGTCCGGCTTGGCGAACAGGCGCGACTCGAAATCCCGGCCGGGAGACAGGCCGAGGAACGCGTGGCTCGGGCGGGCGTAGCAATAGGCGCAGCCGTGCTCGCAGCCGCGATAGGGGTTTATCGAGCGGTCGAAGCCGAGATCGGGCGACTCGTTGCGCGCGATGACGGTGCGGCTGGTATCGACGCCCACCGTCGTTCGCAGCGGCGCCGGCGTTTCGTCCGCCACGCCCCAGCCGTCGTCGCACGCCTCCCGTCGGAACGGCTCGTAGCGTCCGTCGCGATTCGAGACGGCCCCGCGGCCCTTGCGCCGTTCCCTCGCCGAGACCTCCAACATGATGCGAGTATGTGGGACGCAAGAGAACAAAACAAGAATTATTTTGCGCTCCGGACGGCGTGATAGGTTGCATCATGGACGCTGGCGCACGGTTCCCGGGCCTTGCCGCCGTCGTTCCGACGCTCAACGCGAGTGCGTCCCTGCCGGCGACCCTGCGGGCGCTGGCGGGCGTCGCCGGAGACGTCGTGGTGGCCGACGGCGGTTCGACGGACGCGACGTGCGCGCGTGCGCTGGATGCCGGCGCCCGCATCGTGCGGGCGCCGCGCGGCCGCGGGCCGCAGCTGGCCGCCGGCGCCGCGGCGGCGACGGGGGACTGGTTGCTGTTCGTGCACGCCGATTCCCGTCCGCAGGACGGCTGGCAGGCGGCGGCGAGCGCCTTTTTCGGCCGGCCCGACGCCGCGGCCCGCGCCGCCGTCTTCCGGCTGGCGATCGACCTGCCGGGGCGGCCGGCACGACGCCTCGAACGCATGGTGGCGTGGCGCACGCGCGCGCTCGGCCTGCCCTACGGCGACCAGGGGCTGCTGATCTCGCGCCGGCTGTACGAGGAGGTCGGCGGTTTTCGGCCGCTCGTCCTGATGGAGGACGTCGACATGGTGCGGCGTCTCGGCCGGAAGCGGCTCGTCATGCTCGACGCCGAGATGTTGACGTCGGGCGCGCGCTACCGCCGGTCGGGCATCGTCGGACGGGGGGCGTTCAACCTCGGCTGCCTGGGGCTCTATTTCCTCGGCGTGCCGCCGCGCCTGATCGCGCGCCTTTACGGGTGATGGCGCGGCTCGTGCGCCATCTCGTCGTGTTCGTCAAGGCGCCGCGGCGGGGCGCGGTCAAGACGCGACTCGCGCGCGACATCGGCCGCGCCGCCGCGGCGCGCTTCTATCGCGATTGCGCGCGCGGTGTCGTCCGGCGCCTTTGCCGCGGCCGTTGGCGGTTCCGCCTCGCCGTCACGCCCGACCGGTTCGCGCGCGAAGGCCGCTTCTGGCCGCCCGATATCGCCCGCGCGCCGCAGGGCGCGGGCGATCTGGGCGCGCGCATGGCGCGACCCGTGCGCCGCCTCGGGCCGGGCCCGGTGGTCATCGTCGGCTCCGACGTGCCGGACATCGCGCCCGGCCACGTCGAGGCGGCGTTTCGCGCGCTCGGTTCGTGCGAGGCGGTGTTCGGTCCGGCCGCCGACGGCGGCTATTGGCTCGTCGGCCTGCGGCGGCGGCCGGCGGCCGTCGTTCCCTTCCGCTCCGTGGCCTGGTCGAGCGAGCGCGCGCTCGCCGACACGCTCGCGAACCTGCCGCCGCGCGCGCGCGTGCGCTTCCTGGGCGTGCTCGACGACATCGACGACGGTGCGGCGTGGCGCCGCTGGCGCGCGGCTCAGCCGTCCGTTTCCCGCTCCAGGAGGCGCGGCATCAGCTCGACAAAGTTGCACGGCATGTGCCGGTAATCGAGCTGGTGCACGAGAATGCCGTCCCAGGCGTCGCGGCACGCGCCGGGCGACCCCGGAACGGCGAACAGGTAGGTTCCGCCCGACACGCCGGCGGTGGCGCGGGACTGGATCGTCGACGAACCGATCTTGTCGTAGGAGATCGTGCGGAACAGCTCGCCGAATCCGGGGATGGCCTTGTCGTAAAGGGATTCGAACGCTTCCGGCGTGACGTCGCGCCCGGTCACGCCGGTGCCGCCCGTCGCGATCACCGCATCGACCGCGGGGTCCGCGATCCAGGACCGCAAACGCTCGCCGATCGCCGCCCGGTCGTCCGGCACGATCGCGCGCGCGGCCAGCGTGTGCCCCGCGGCGACGAGGCGGTCGATGAGGATCGCGCCGGACTTGTCGTCCGCCTCGCCGCGCGTGTCGGATACGGTCATTACCGCGATGCGCACCGCGACGAATGGACGGGTGTCGTCGATTCCGGCCACGATCAGGGGGTGTCCGTCAGATCCGCCAGACGCTCCAGGCTGTCGTGCGAACGATAGACGGGCCAGTCCCCGGCGGCCAGCGCGTTGAGCGAATCCGCGTGCTGCCCGAGGCGCAAGCGGTATGCCCACAGGTTGGCGAGCACTCCGCGCACGAAACGGCGGGTCTCGAACGACGGCATGCTCTCGACGAACAGCAGCGGGTCGGAGTCGTCGAGCCGCTTCCGCCACGCTGCGAGCCGCGCCGGACCGGCGTTGTAGGACGCCAGCAGGTAGATCAGGTTGCCCGATACGTGGTCGAGTTCCAGGAGGTGCTCGATGTACGATTGACCGAGCGAGAGATTGCGCGACGGCATGAGCAGCGCGCGGGCGGTCCCGGCGTGATCCGTGTTCCGATCGTTCACGTATCGCGCGGTTCTCGGCATGAGCTGCATCAGGCCGCGGGCGCCGACATGGCTTTCGGCCCGCGGCTCGAACACCGATTCCTGCCGCACCAAGGCGAAAATCAACGCGCGGTCCACGCGAAAACCGCCCTCCGGCTGCCAATCGGGAAGGGGATACAGCGCGCGGTGGTGGCGCCCGGCGTCGGCGCGCGCCAACTGGCTGCCGAGGCGAATCTGAAGGCCGGGCAGGTTCAGGCGTTCGGCGAGCACCAGAAGCGCCGCCGCCTCCTCCCGGCTGACGTGCGGATAGAGATGGCGCAGTTCCGCCTCGGCCAAGGTATCGAAACCGGCCTCGGACAGTGCCACGGCGCGCCGCACGGTCGGATCGCGCACCAGAAGCCGCACGGCCGCCCCGCCGAGGCGCGGCGGCTCCCAACTGAAGCCCGGCGCTTCGCGCAGCCGGTGCAGCGCCATTAGGCCGTATATCGAACGTGGATGCCGGGCCGCGTCGCGCAGCAGGCGTTCCGCCTCGCGCGGACGGTCGAGCGCCTCGCTGGCGCGCGCCGCCCAGAACGCGGCGCCGGCGAGCAGATGCGGCGTCGTGCCTTCGGCGTCGGCAAGAGCGACGAAGTGGCGTGCCGCCGTTTCCGGGTCCCCGAGCCGCCATGCCGCGAGGCCGGCCGTCCACCATGCCTCGGGCACCAGCACGCCCGACCGCTGCGCCGCCGCCTCGGCGAGCCTCTTCGCCGCCGGGTCGGCGCCGACGGCGAAGTACCCCTGCGCCACCTTCGCCGCGAGCGCGTCGTGCTCGGGAACGGTGAGCCATCGGACGGCCTTCGCTCTGCGCAGGACCGCTTCCGCGCGCGCCGGCTCGCCCGCCGATACCGCGCGACCGATGGCGGTGCGCAATGACTCGACGGACTCTCTCTCAGTCCCACCGAGCGTGCGCGTCGGCAACTGCCGTCCGACGTCGTGACCGACCTCGCCGTGCCCCCGCAACGCCGCGGTGTCGGGCGCGACCGGTTGGGGTGCGTCAGCGGGCTGCCGCCGCAAGGCCAGCCGGTAGATCCTCTGCGCGCCCGGATGGTCGGCGTATTCGCGCAGCCAGGCCGCCAGTTCGTCGAACCGGGAACGATAGGCGGTTGGATGCATGTAGCGCTGCAACAGCGCGTGCCCCATCAGCACGCGGTCGTCGAGCGCCGCGATCAGCTCGTTGGCGCGCGCCCAGTCTCCGGCCTCCTGGACGGCGAACAGCTGCTGGTACCGCCTGACGTCGGCCGCCGTTAGAACCTTGGGCACCAGCACCGTCGGGAAGAGAGGCAATCCGAACGGACTCGGCAGAGCGGCGACAAGGCGTTCGCCGGCGGTGCCGGCGTTGACCTCGGCAAGCGCCCGCCGGTCAGCGCCAAGCGCCGCGATTGCCACGAGGGCGAACAGAATCCAGCGCATCGCCATGCTGACCGAATCACTCTTGCCGAAGGGGACCAGTGTGCAAGGTAGATGATCCGGGCGCGTGCGGCCAGCCCCGGGCCGCCCGCGGCGCGATATTGTTTTACGATATGTCGATGATTTCTCAGGGTGTTCGCGAACGGTTCCATATGGGTTCCGCGTGCCGCTTCACGCCGTGAGCCGGTCGCGAATGCTCAGGAGATCGTGCCAGGCTTGGCGCTTGTGCGACGGCTGGCGCAGCAGATAGGCGGGGTGGAACAGCGCCGTGGCGTCGATCTCGCCGGCCCCTTCGCTCGGCGAGAACCGATACCAGCGGCCGCGCAGCCGCGTGATCCCGGCGCTCTGGCCGAGCAGGCTCTTGGCGGCGATGCCACCGACGCATACCAGGACCCGCGGCCGCACCAGGGCGACGTGCCGGTCAACGAAGGGCCGGCACAGGGCGATCTCCTCGCTCGACGGGTTCCGGTTTCCGGGCGGCCGCCAGAACAGGATGTTGCTGATGCGGGCGCTGCTGCGGTCGCGCCCGATCGCCGCCAGCATGCGGTCGAGCAGTCGTCCGGCGGGGCCGACGAACGGCAGGCCGCGGCGGTCTTCCTCCGCCCCGGGCGCCTCGCCGACAAGCATCAGGTCGGCGTGCGGATTGCCGTCCGCGAACACCGTCGTCTTCGCCGTGCGCTTGAGGGCGCAGCCGTCGAACGCGGCGACCGCTTCGGCGAGGGCGGCGACGTCAGGACATTGCGCCGCGATCGTCCGCGCCTCCTCGATCAGGGCGCCAGTCGGCGCGATGTCGACCGGGGGTGGCGGCCGCGCCGCTTGCGCGGGCGGTCGGCGCGGGGGCGGCCCCTCGGCCTCGGCCGGCGGTGCGACGCGCCTCCGCGCGGTCTCCTCCACCGCTTCGTCGGCACCCATTTCGACAAGCCAGCGCAGCGCCGCGACGCCCGCCGCGGGCGCGCGCTCCGTCATCCGATCTGGCGATAGGGTACCGGCTTGCCCGCCGGGTCCCTGACGAGGGAGCCGTTCTCGTCCTGCGCGGCGACGTAGCGGCCGTGCCCGACGAGGGAGCCGACGTAGAGCACCGGCTTCACCGCCTTGCCGTCGATCTCCTTCTCGTTCGACCGGCCGCTGCGCCGAGTCGGATTGTTCTTGCTGGCCATTCGCTTTCTCCTCCGGCATCGCGATGTCGCGCCGGTCGTTCCGACACTGGTCGGCACCGGTTGGGCGATGTATCGTGACCGCCGATTGCAGGTCAACCATCGGCGCCGCGCCGGAACCTCTTGCGGTCGTTCCGGCCATTGTATCGCCGTCGCCCGGGACTAGATTCCAGGCGAAGGGCGCGACGAGCCGGAACGATTGAACATGCGGATGGGCGACATGGCCTCGATATCGCCGCGGCGATGCACGAACGGACGGTCCGCCCTTTGGGCCGGCTTCGCCGTTCTCCTGGCCGCCTGCGCGCAGCAGCCGGACGACCCGGCGGGGGCCCTCGGTGCCTCCGCGGAGGGCAACGGGCGCGCTGCCCTGCCCGAGGCGACGAGCGCGCTCGGCAGCTATCTGGCGGGCCGTCACGCCCGCCTGCGTCACGACACCGCGGCAGCGCACTTCTACTACGGCCGCGCCCTCGACGAGGATGCGACCAATTCGGACCTGTTGGGCGCGGCGTTGACGAGCGCCGTGGCGGCGCGCGACATGGAAGCGGCAGCGGTGATCGCCGACGGCTTGCGCGCGGCCAAGCCCGACAGCCCCGCGGCGCGGGTGACGCTGGCGACGGTCGGAATGCTCCAGGGCGATGCGGCCGCGGCAGAGGCCGAGCTTGACGCCGCTTCCGCGACCGGAATCAACGTCTATCTCTTCCCGCTGCTGCGTGCGTGGTCGCTGGCCGGTCAGAACGACCCGGACGGAGCCCTGGCCGCGCTGCAGCCGCTGGTGGAACGCTCGGCCTTCGCCGGCACCCACGACTACCACGCCGGCTTGATCGCCGATCTGTTCGGTCGCACGAAGACGGCCGATTCCGCGTTCGCCGGAGCGCTCAGCGCCGAGCGCGGCGGCGCACCCCGCGTCGTCCTGGCCGCCGGCAATTTCTATCGCCGCCACGGACGCGACGACGAAGCCCGCGCGGTCTACGATGCCTTTCTCGACGACAACCCGGACTCGATGTTTCTCGACACGGTCTACCGGGATCTCGACTCCGGCGCGAAGGCTCCGCCGCCTCTGATATCCAGCGCCGCCGAAGGCTTCGCCGAGGCGCTGTACGGCGTCGCGGTGTCGCTGTTCCGGGAAACGGCGACGGAGGCGGCGCTCGTCCACGCCCAGTTGTGCCTTGCGGCCCGCGCCGACCACGACGCCTGCGGGATGCTGCTCGGCGACATCTACGCCGAGGTCGGACGATACCACGATGCGGCGGCGGCCTACGACGGCGTCGACGTCGGCTCGCCGCTGAAATGGGCCCTCAGGCTCCGCGCCGCGGACGTCCTCCGGGAAATCGATCGCATCGACGAAGCCGCCGGGCTGCTGCGGCTCATGGCCCTGGAACATCCCGGCCGCGCCGATCCGCTGATCGCTCTCGCCGATCTGATGCTGCGTGAGGAGCGCTACGAAGAGGCGGTGGCGAGCTACGACCGGGCGCTGGCGCTCATCCCGACTCTGGAGAACCGCCACTGGACGCTGCTCTACGCCCGCGGCATGTCGCTCGAACGCTCGAAGGAGTGGGACCGCGCCGAACGCGATTTCCTGCAGGCGCTGGAGCTGGAGCCGGACCAGCCCCTGGTGCTCAACTATCTCGGGTACAGCTGGGTGGAAATGGGGCGCAATTACGAGCGCGCGCGCGCGATGATCGAGAAGGCGGTGGCCCAGCGCCCCAACGACGGCTACATCGTGGACAGCCTGGGCTGGGTCATGTACAGCCTCGGCGACTACGAGGCGGCGGCGCGGCACCTCGAACGCGCGGTCGAGCTCAGGCCCGCCGACCCCGTGATCCTCGACCATTTCGGCGACGGTCTGTGGCGCGTCGGGCGGCGCAACGAGGCCCGCTTTCAATGGCGCCGGGCACTCGTGTTCGAGCCGGAGCCGGACCTCGAAACGAGCCTGCGCGACAAGCTCGAGAACGGATTGCCCGCGGAGCGAGAAGCATCGCCGGCGGACGCCGAAGACCTGTAGCGGTGTATTGCCGCCGACCGGAACCGCGGCAGCGGTCCGGGGCGTCGCCGAGCCCGTTGCGGTGACGCCGTCGCGGGCGTCCGGCGCCGGCGCGGGGCTCGACGGCGAGATCGCGGCGACGGCGCCCGCCAAGGTCAATCTCTACCTTCACGTTCTCGGGCGCCGCGGCGACGGCCGGCACGCCGTCGATACGCTGATCGCGTTCGCCGACGTGGCCGACGGCGTTCGCGTGCGGCCGGCGCGCGGGCTCAGTCTCGAAATCACCGGACCCTTCGCGCCGGCGCTCCGCGGTCCCGTCCACCGCAACCTCGTCCTGCGCGCCGCCCGCGCTCTCGCCGACGCCGCCGGGGTTTCGCGCGGCGCCGCGATCGTGCTGGACAAGCGCCTGCCCGTGGCGGCCGGGCTCGGCGGCGGCTCGGCCGACGCGGCGGCGGCGTTGCGGGCGCTGGCGCGGCTCTGGCGGATCGACCGTCGCGCCGCCGCGCTGCGGCCTCTTGCCGCGCGCCTCGGCACCGATGTGCCCGCCTGTCTGGCCGGCGGCGCCATGCGGGCGTCCGGCGCCGGCGAACGGCTCCACCCGCTGCCGCCCCTCCCCCGTCCCCTGCCGGCGGTGCTGGCCAACCCGGGACCGGTGCTGCCCACGGGCGAGGTGTTCGCCGGGCTTCGGCCGCCCTTCTCCGCGCCAGCGCCATGGCCCGCCGGGCGCGGCGACGCAGCGGCGCTCGTCCGCGAACTGGCGCGGCGGCGCAACGACCTGGAAGCGCCCGCCAGGCGGCTGGCGCCGGTCGTAGGCGGCGTGCTGGAGGCCCTGGCGGCGACGCCGCGGTGCCTGCTCGCGCGCATGTCCGGCAGCGGCGCGACGTGTTTCGCGATCTACCCCACGGCGGCCCGGGCTCGGGCCGCGGCGCGGCTCCTGCGCCAGCGGCACGTCGAGTGGTGGGTGCGGACCGCGGTCCTCGCCGGCCGGTAGCGCGATCCCGCGTCCCAGTGCCGGGGCGGGTTGCGCTACCGCGGCAACCCGTATTCGGGCGACGGCGCGGCGGCGCCCGCCACCCGCGCGAGGGCAGGGATCAGGCCGTCGAAATGGTCGATGCGCGCGTCGGCGTCCAGCTCGTCCGGGGCGATCCGCGAATAGCCGTACGTCACGACCACGACCGGCACGCCGGCGGCGCGCGCCGCGCCGACGTCGGCAACGCTGTCCCCGACCATCGCCGCGTCGTCCGGCGATCCGCCGGCGCGGAGAATCGTCGCCGTCAGGTGGGCCGGGTCGGGCTTGTGGACCGGCAGGCTGTCGCCGCCGACGATCACCGGAAAGAACCGCGCGAGGTCGAGGCTTTCGAGCAGACGCCGGCTCATGGCCGCCGACTTGTTGGTGCACACCGCGAGGCGGCGGCCGGCGGCGGCGAGCGTTTCCAGCGCCTCGACAACGCCGGGGAAGGGGCGCGTCGAATCGGCGAAGCAGTCGCCGTAGTGCGCGAGGAAACGGTCGCGCAGTCCGGCGACCGGCACGCGGTCCAGAGGCCGGCCGGCGGCGGCGAACCCGCGCTCGATCATCTTCATCGCGCCTTCGCCCACCATGTGCCGCACCGAGGCTGCGGTGACCGACGGCAGGCCGTGGTCGGCGAGCACGCGGTTGAGCGCTTCCGCCAGGTCCGGCGCGCTGTCGACCAGGGTCCCATCGAGGTCGAAAACGATCGTGTCGAAGGACATGGCGGGGAGACATACGCGAGAACGCGCTTGCATCATAGCCCGCCGCGTGGTCGCCTTGCGCTCGCGGCGCAGCGAACGGGTGGTGCGGTGGACGACGGGAGTTTGAGCGTCGTCGTGCTGGCGGCCGGGCGGGGGGAGCGCATGCGCTCCGACCGGCCGAAGGTCATGCACGAGGTCGCGGGGCAGCCGATGATCCGGCACGTTCTGGCGGCGGCCGAGGCGCTCGGCCCGGCGCGCGTCACGCTGGTGGTGGGCCCCGGCATGGAGGGCGTCGCAGCGCTGGCGGCGCCCCACCCGCACGTCGTGCAGGCCGAGCGTCGCGGTACGGCGCACGCGGTCCTGCAGGCGCGCGCGCGGCACGAAGGCACCGCCGGCGACGTCCTGGTGCTTTGCGGCGACACGCCGTCGGTCACGCCGGCGGCGCTCGCGCGCACCGTCGCGCGCCACCGCGAGAGCGACGGCGCGGCGCTCGTCGTGCTCGCGTTCCGCACCGACCACCCGGGTCCGTACGGCCGCTTGCGGCTCGATGGCGGCGGCGCGCCGGTCGAGATCGTCGAAGCGGCGGACGCCGGTCCGGACAGCGCGGGGAGCGGCTTGTGCAACTCCGGAATCATGGTCGTCGACAGCGCCGTTCTGTGGACCCTGCTCGAGCGCGTCGGCAACGACAACGCCAAGGGCGAGTACTATCTGACCGACCTCGTCGCGCTCGCGCGCGCCGCCGGGCACCGTTGCGCGGTGGTGCTGGCGCCGGCCGAGGAGCTCGCCGGGGTCAACACGCGCGCCGAGCTCGCCGCGGCGGAAGCGTTCGCGCAACGGCGTCTGCGGGCGCGCGCCATGGCCGCGGGCGCCACTCTCGTCGATCCGGATTCGGTGCATCTGGCCGCCGACACGGCGTTCGGCCGCGACGTGACGGTGGAGCCGAACGTGTTCTTCGGGCCGGGCGTGGAGTTGGGCGACCGCGCGACGATACGCGCGTTTTCCCATCTCGCCGGGGTCCGCGTCGGCCGCGGCGCGACGGTCGGCCCGTTCGCCCGCGTGCGGCCCGGCAGCGACGTCGGCGAGGATGCGCGGGTCGGCAACTTCGTCGAGGTCAAAGCCTCGGAGATCGGGGCGGACGCGCGGGTCGGCCACCTGAGCTACGTGGGCGACGCCCGGCTTGGCCGCGGCGTCAACGTCGGCGCCGGCACCATCACCTGCAATTACGACGGTTTCGCCAAACATCGGACCGAGATCGGCGCCGGCGCATTCATCGGCTCGAACACGGCGCTGGTGGCCCCGGTCTCGATCGGCGCCGGTGCGGTCGTCGGCGCCGGCAGCACGATCGGCGAGGACGTGGCCGACGACGCGCTCACGGTGACGAGGGCGGCGCGGAGGACCGTCGACGGCGGCGGTGCGCGCTACCGCAGGTCGCGCCGCCGCGGCGAAACCGACTGAGGCGATGTGCGGCATCGTCGGCGTCGTCGGCCGCCGCGCGGCGGCGCCGCTCCTTCTCGACGGACTGCGAAGGCTGGCCTACCGCGGCTACGATTCCGCCGGGGTGGCGACTCTCGTCGACGGCGCCATCGAGCGCCGCCGCGCCGACGGCAAGCTCGACAGGCTGGCCGCCGCGGTGGCGGCGCGCCCGCTCGCCGGCGGCACCGGCATCGGCCACACGCGCTGGGCCACCCATGGCATGCCCAACGTGGAGAACGCCCATCCGCACGCGGATGCGCGCGTCGCCGTCGTGCACAACGGCATCATCGAGAACTTTCAGCGCCTGCGCGCGCGGCTCGCCGCCGCCGGCCGCACGTTCGAGACCCACACCGACACCGAGGTCGTCGTCCATCTGCTGAGCGCGGCGCTCGAGGCGGGGAAGAGCCCGGCCGAAGCGGCGGCGGCGATGCTCGGCGAACTCGAGGGCGCCTTCGCCCTCGCCATCCTGTTCGCCGGACACGACGATCTGCTGATCGCCGCCCGCCGCGGCAGCCCGCTCGCGATCGGCTTCGGCGACGGCGAAATGTACGTCGGCTCCGACGCGCTGGCGCTGGCGCCGCTGACCCGGCGCATCCTCTACCTCGACGAGGGCGACTGGGCGCTGGTCGGCCGGGACTCGCTGGACGTCCGCGACGCCGGCGGCGCGCCCGTCGAACGGCCGGTGCGCGAGACCGCGCTGTCGGGCGCGGCGATCGGCAAGGGCGGCCACCGGCACTTCATGCAGAAGGAGATCCACGAGCAGCCGGCGGTGCTGGGCGACACGCTGCACAGCTTTTTCAACCCCGTCGAACGGCGCGTCGTCCTGCCACCGCTGCCGGTCGATCCGGCGCGCATTGAACGCCTGTCCATCGTCGCCTGCGGCACCTCGTTCCACGCCGGCCTCGCGGCGCGCTACTGGTTCGAGCGGCTGGCGCGGCTACCGGTCGACCTCGACGTCGCCTCGGAGTTCCGCTACCGCGACCCGCCGGCGGTGGCCGGCACCGTCGGCCTGTTCGTCTCGCAGTCGGGCGAGACCGCCGACACGCTCGCGGCGATGCGCCGCTTCATGGCCGCCGGCGCGCCCGCGCTGGCGATCGTCAACGTGCCCGAATCCAGCATTGCGCGCGAGGCCCGGGCGGTGCTGCCGACGCTCGCCGGGCCCGAGATCGGCGTCGCCTCGACCAAAGCGTTCACCACCCAGCTGGCGACGCTCGCGTGTCTGGCGCTCGCCTTCGCGCGCGCCCGCGGCGCCGTCGGCGCGGACGAGGAGGCGCGGCTCGCCGCCGCGCTGCTCGAAGTGCCGGCGCGCGCCGCCGACGTGCTCGAACGCGGCGGTCGGATCGCCGAGGTCGCCGATGGCATTCACCAGGCGCGCGACGTGCTCTTCATCGGCCGCGGCACGTCCTGGGCCATCGCCCGCGAAGGCGCGCTCAAGCTCAAGGAAATCTCCTACATCCACGCCGAGGCCTACGCCGCCGGCGAGCTCAAGCACGGGCCCATCGCGCTCGTCGACCACGGCGTGCCGGTGGTCGTCGTCGCGCCGACCGACGCGGTGTTCGACAAGACCGCGTCGAACGTCGAGGAAGTGGCGGCGCGCGGCGGCCGGCCGATCGTCGTCGGCGACGCCGAGGGCGCCGCCCGGCTGGGCGACAAGGCTGCCGCATGGATCGACATGCCGCGGCTGGACCCGCTGGCGGCGCCTATCCTCTACGCCCTGCCGATGCAGTTGCTGGCCTACCACGTCGCCGTGCTGAAGGGCACCGACGTAGACCAGCCGCGCAATCTCGCCAAGGCGGTGACGGTGGAATGACTGGCGGCGCCGGACGCGCACGCGTCCGCTCTCCGGGGAAGGACGGGGCATGAAGATCGCGGTGATCGGAGCCGGCGGGGTCGGCGGCTATTTCGGCGCGCGCCTGCAGGCGGCGGGCGAGGAGGTGACGTTCGTCCAGCGCGGCGAGCACGGCGCGGCGATGCGGCGGAACGGCCTCGCGGTCGCCAGCCCGCTCGGCGACCTGGCGCTGCCGCATGTCGCCGTCGTCGGGCCCGGGGAGGCGGCGTCCATAGGCCCGGTCGACCTCGTGCTCGTCGCCGTGAAGAGCATCCACACCGACGCCGCCGCCGATGCCGCGGCGGCGATGCTCGGACCCGATACCGCGGTGCTGTCGCTGCAGAACGGCGTCGAGAACGAAGACCGGCTGGCGGCGCGGCTCGGCGCCGGGCGGGTGCTCGGCGGCCTGTGCTACATCCTCGCGCTGATCGACGCTCCGGGGCGCATCCGCCACGGCATGCGGACGGCGCGCATCGAGTTCGGCGAGCGCGACGGCCGCGCGACGGCGCGCGCCGAGGCGTTCCGCGACGCCTGCGCGAACGCCGGGATCGACGTGGTTCTCGCCGACGACGTGGTCGCCGCGATCTGGACCAAGTTCACCTTCCTCTGCGCCCACAACGGCATGACGGCGCTGGCGCGCTCGCCGATCGGTCCGATCCGCGAGGACCCGGACGGGCGCGCGGTCCTCGAGGCGTGTGCGCGCGAGACCATGGCGCTCGCCGCGGCACGCGGCGTCCGGCTGGCGCCGGCACTGGTCGAGAATCCGATGGTCCTGTTCGACGGCGTGCCGGCCGACATGACGTCGTCAACGCTGTACGACCTCGAGCACGGCAAGCCGCTCGAGATCGACTGGCTGAACGGCGCCGTGGCGCGGCTCGGGCGCGAGGCCGGCGTGCCGACCCCGGTCAACCGCTGCATCTACGCCGCGCTCAAGCCCCGGGCCGCGGGAGCGCCCCGGGGCTGACGCGCCGGCCCGCCGCCGCTATACTCGCCGCCGTCCGGCCCGCCGGCGCGCTGCCGCCGGGGCTCGACAATGTCCCGCCATTCGCGTTTCAGGGAGGATTCGAGCATGCGTCTCAAGGATCAGGGGCTGTTCCACACCAAGTGCTACATCGACGGCGACTGGGTGGATGCCGATTCCGGCGAGACGATCGACGTGACCAACCCGGCGAACGGCGAGGTCCTCGGCACGGTGCCGCGTATGGGCGCCGACGAAACGCGCCGCGCGGTCGAGGCGGCGAACGCCGCGTGGCCCGCGTGGCGGGCGCTGACCGGCAAGGAGCGCGGCGTGACCCTGCGCCGCTGGTACGACCTGATGCTCGAGAACGTGGACGATCTGGGGCTGATGATGACCCTGGAGCAGGGCAAGCCGCTGGCCGAGGCGAAGGGCGAGATTCACTATGCCTCGTGGTTCGTCGAATGGTTCGCCGAGGAGGCCAAGCGCGCCTACGGCGAGGTCATTCCGTCGACCTTCGGCGACCGCCGGATCGTCGTCACCAAGGAGCCGGTCGGCGTCGCCGCCGCCATCACGCCGTGGAACTTCCCGGCCGCGATGATCACCCGCAAGGCAGCGCCGGCGCTCGCCGCGGGCTGCCCCATCGTCATCAAGCCGGCGACCGCGACGCCGTTCTCCGCGCTCGCGCTCGCCGAACTGGCCGAGCGCGCCGGGTTCCCCAAGGGCGTCCTGAACGTCATCACCGGCTCCGCCGGGGCCATCGGCGGCGAGCTCACGGGCAACACCACGGTCCGCAAGCTGTCGTTCACCGGCTCGACCGAGATCGGCAAGGTGCTGATGGCGCAGTGCGCCGGCACGATCAAGAAGGTGTCGCTCGAGCTTGGCGGCAACGCGCCGCTGATCGTCTTCGACGACGCCGATCTCGACCAGGCGGTGGCCGGCGCCATGGCGTCGAAGTACCGCAACACCGGCCAGACGTGCGTCTGCGCCAACCGCATCCTGGTGCAGGACGGTGTCTACGACGACTTCGCCGAACGCTTCCGCGCCGAGGTCGAGAAGCTGGAGGTCGGCGACGGCCGCGGTTCCGTTCAGCAGGGGCCGTTGATCGACATGGACGCGGTCGAGAAGGTCGAGGAGCATATTTCCGACGCCGTGGACAAGGGCGCGAGCGTCGCCGCCGGCGGGGCGCGCCACGCGCTCGGCGGGCAGTTCTTCCAGCCGACCGTGCTCACCGACGTGACTCCCGAAATGAAGATCGCGCACGAGGAGACGTTCGGCCCGGTGGCCCCGCTCTTCCGCTTCGGCGACGAGGCGGAGGCGATCGAGATGGCCAACGACACGCCTTTCGGCCTCGCCGCCTACTTCTTCAGCCGCGACGTCGGCCGCTGTTGGCGCGTCGCCGAAGCGCTCGAGTACGGGATGGTCGGCATCAACGAGGGCATCCTGTCGAGCGAGGTGGCGCCGTTCGGCGGCGTCAAGGAGTCGGGCATCGGCCGCGAAGGCGCCCGCCAGGGTCTCGAGGAGTTCATGGAGACCAAGTACATGCTCATGGGCGCCGTCGACAAATAGCCCCGTGCCCGATCTCGACCTGATCGTCATCGGCGCCGGCTCCGGCGGCGTCGCCGCCGCCCGCCGCGCCGGGCGCTACGGCGCGCGGGTGGCGATCTGCGAGGACGTGCGCGTCGGCGGCACCTGCGTGCTGCGCGGCTGCGTGCCCAAGAAGCTGCTCGTCTACGCCGCCCACGCCGCCGACGAGATCGCCGACGCCGCCGGCTACGGCTGGTCGATCCCGGCGCCGGCGTTCGACTGGCGGCGGCTGATCCGCAACAAGAACGCCGAGCTCGACCGCCTCAACGGGATCTACGAGAAGATGCTGGGCGACGCCGCCGTTCCGGTGCTCCGCGGCCGCGCCCGCGTCGTCGACGCGCACACCGTGGAGGTGAACGGCGAGCGGCACCGCGCCGCGCGCATCCTCGTCGCCACCGGCGGCAGGCCGGTGGTGCCCGACATCCCCGGCGCCGGCCACGCCATCGACTCCGACCGGGCGCTCGACCTCGACCGTCTGCCGCGCCGCCTCGTCGTCGCCGGCGGCGGCTACATCGCGGTGGAGTTCGCCGGCATCTTCCGCAAGCTCGGCGCCGAGGTGACGGTGGTCATCCGCGGCGAGCGCCTGCTGCGCGGTTTCGACGACGATCTCCGGCGCCACCTCGAGGACGAGATGCGGCGCGACGGCACGACGGTTCGCGCCGGCTGCCGGGTGACGCAGGTCCGCCGGACCGTCTCCGGTCTGGCCGTCGAGCTGACGGACGGCTCGACGCTCGCCGCCGACACCGTGCTCTTCGCCCTCGGCCGGACTCCCAACACCCGCGGCATCGGTCTCGAGGACGCGGGCGTGCGCCTGCGCGACAACGGCGCCGTCGTCGTCGACCGGGAGCTTCGCACCGCCGTGCCGTCGATCTGGGCGATCGGCGACTGCACCGACCGCAGGAACCTGACCCCGGTCGCCATCGCCGAGGGGCGGGCGCTGGCCGAGACGTGGTTCAACGACAACCCAAGCGCGGTCTCCTACGACAACATCGCCACCGCCGTCTTCAGCCAGCCACCGATCGGCACCGTGGGGCTGACCGAGGAGGCGGCGCGCCGCACCTTCGGGCGGGTCGCCGTCTACCGCTCGTCGTTCCGGCCGATGAAGAACACGCTGAGCGGCAACGGCGGCCGGGCGCTGATGAAGCTCGTGGTCGACGCGGCGACCGACCGCGTCGTCGGCTGCCATCTGATCGGGCCGGACTCGCCCGAGATCGTCCAGGGCGTCGCCATCGCCATCAAGTGCGGCGCCACCAAGGCGCAGTTCGACGACACCATGGCGATCCACCCCACGGCGGCCGAGGAGTGCGTCACCATGTACGACCCCGTCGCCGAGGCGGCGGCCTAGGGCGGCCGTGACGCGGGCGCTGGTCTTTCCCGGCCAGGGGGCGCAGACGGTCGGCATGGGGCGGGAGCTCCACGAATCCTTCGCCGCCGCGCGCGAAGTCTACGAGGAGGTCGACGACGCGCTCGGAGAGCGCCTGTCGCGCCTGATCTTCGAAGGCCCCGCCGACGAGCTCACGCTGACCGAGAACGCGCAGCCGGCGCTGATGACGACCTCCCTCGCCGTCGTGCGCGTGCTCGAGCGCGAAGCCGGCGTGCGCCCGGCGGCGGTCGCCGCGTTCGTGGCGGGACATTCGCTCGGCGAGTATTCGGCGCTCGCCGCCGCGGGATCGCTCGGCCTCGCCGACGCGGCGCGCCTGCTGCGGCGGCGCGGACAGGCCATGCAGGACGCGGTGCCCGCCGGCGACGGCGCCATGGCAGCCGTGCTCGGCCTCGCCCTCGACGACGTTCGCGCCGCCGCCGCCGAAGCGGCGCAGGACGGCGTCTGCGAGGTGGCGAACGACAACGCCCCCGGGCAGGTCGTGCTGTCGGGCGACCAGGCCGCAGTCGAGCGCGCCGCCGCCGCCGCCAGGGCGCGCGGCGCCCGCCGCGTGGTGCCGCTGCAGGTCAGCGCGCCGTTCCACTGCTGGCTCCTCGAGCCCGCCGCCGAAGCGATGCGCGAGGCGCTCGACACGGTCGTCCTGGCGCCGCCGGAGCCGCCGGTCGTCGCCAACGTGACCGCCGAACCGGTGCACGAGCCGGCGGCGATCCGCCGCCTCCTCGTCGAGCAGGTCACGGCGACGGTGCGCTGGCGCGAAAGCGTGCTCGGCATGAAGCGCCGCGGCGTCGAGATTCTGGTCGAGGTCGGCGCCGGCACCGTGCTGTCCGGCCTTGCGCGGCGCATCGACCGCGACCTCGCGACGCGCTCGCTCGCCGCGCCGGACGACGTCGAGGCGTTCGTCGCCGGGTTGTAGCCGGATGTGGAAGGACGAGGGTGCATGTTCGATCTGACGGGCAGGACGGCGCTGGTCACCGGCGCCTCGGGCGGGATCGGCGGCGCCGTGGCGCGCGCGTTCGACGCGGCGGGAGCCGCGGTTGCGGTGTCCGGCACGCGGCGCGAGCGCCTCGACGCGCTGGCGCGGGAGATGAGCGAGCGCACCGCGGTGCTGGTGTGCGACCTCGCCGACGCCGACGCCGCCGCCGGTCTCGCCGGCGCCGCGGAGTCGGCGCTCGGCGCGCTCGACATCGTCGTCAACAACGCCGGCTTGGCGCGCGACGGCCTCGCCCTGCGCATGAAGGACGAGGACTGGCGGCAGGTGATCGACGTCAACCTGACGGCGGCATTCCGCGTCTCGCGCGCGGCGCTCCGCGGCATGATGCGTCGCCGCTGGGGGCGCATCGTCAACGTCGCCTCGGTCGTCGGCGTCGCCGGCAATGCCGGCCAGAGCAACTACGCGGCTTCCAAGGCGGGC
Organism: Alphaproteobacteria bacterium; assembly: GCA_965243325.1. Classification (GTDB taxonomy): domain Bacteria; phylum Pseudomonadota; class Alphaproteobacteria; order UBA7887; family UBA7887; genus JANQOH01. The sequence goes on from CBDEUQ010000003.1 coordinate 620,507, forward strand.
CTGATCGGCATGAGCAAGTCGCTGGCGGCGGAGGTGGCGTCGCGCGGGATCACCGTCAACTGCCTCGCCCCGGGGATGATCGACACGGCGATGACCCGCGCCCTCGCCGAACCGGTGCGCCAGCGCCTGCTCGACGCCATCCCCGCCGGCCGTCTCGGCAGCGTCGGGGACGTGGCCGCCGGCGCCCTGTTCCTGGCGTCGGAAGAGGCCGCCTACGTCACCGGGCAGACGCTGCACGTGAACGGCGGCATGGCGATGATTTGACCGTCGGCTCGTATGGCCTCGTTTTGGCAACTGTGTTACCAACTCCGCCGCCGGGGCCGTACGGGCGGCTTGCCGCGCATTCGCAACGGGGCAACGGAACGGGGAGCATCCGATGAGTGAGTCCAGCGACGTCGCCGGGCGCGTCAAGAAGATCGTCGTCGAACATCTCGGCATCGACGAGGAGAAGGTCACGGAAAGCGCGAGCCTGATGGACGATCTCGGCGCCGACAGTCTGGATGCGGTCGAGATGGTGATGGCGTTCGAGGAGGAGTTCGGGTGCGAGATCCCCGACGACGTCGCCGACAAGATCGTCACCGTGCAGGACGCCATCGACTTCATCAACCAGCAGGTCTAGCCGGCGCGGCGGCCTCGGGATCGGATCGTGACGTGAGCGACCGTCCGCGCGTTGTCGTCACCGGCCTCGGCATGGTCACGCCGCTCGCCAGCGGCGTCCGCGCGACGTGGCGGCGGCTGTTGAACGGCGAGTCTGGGGTCCGCCGCATCGAGCGCGTCGACGTGTCCGACATGCCGTCGAAGATCGCCGGCCAGGTGCCGGACGCCGACGCCGAGGACGGCTTCGACGCCGACGCGTACATCGAGCCGCGCGAGCGCCGGCGCATGGATCCGTTCATCCATCTGGCCCTCGCCGCCGCGGCGCAGGCGGTGGAGGACTCCGGGTGGGAGCCGGAGGACGAGGAATCGCGCGAGCGCACGGGCGTCCTGATCGGCTCCGGCATCGGCGGGCTTCCCGGCATCGAAGCGGCGACGCTGACTCTGGCGCAAAAGGGGCCGCGCCGCGTGAGTCCGTTCTTCATTCCCTCCAGCCTCATCAACCTCGCCTCGGGCCAGGTCTCCATCCGCCACGGTTTCAAGGGGCCGAACCACGCGGTGGTCACCGCCTGCTCGACGGGCGCGCACGCCATCGGCGACGCGGCGCGGATGATCGCCTGGGGCGATGCCGACGTGATGGTCGCCGGCGGGTCGGAGTCGGCCATCTCGCGCCTGTGCGTGGCCGGGTTCTCGGCCGCTCGCGCCCTGTCCACCGGCTTCAACGACGAGCCGACGCGGGCCTCGCGTCCGTGGGACCGCGACCGCGACGGCTTCGTTCTCGGCGAGGGCGCCGGCGTGGTCGTGCTCGAGAACTACGAGCACGCGCGCCGGCGCGGCGCCCACGCCTACGCCGAGATCGCCGGTTACGGCCTGTCGGGCGACGCGCACCACATCACCGCGCCGCCGCCCGACGGCGACGGCGGCTTCCGCGCGATGCGCGCGGCGCTCTCGGGCGCGCGCATGGCGGCGGACGAGGTCGACTACGTGAACGCCCACGGCACCTCGACCCCGCTCGGCGACGAGATCGAGCACGATGCGGTGAAGCGCCTGTTCGGCGACGCCGCGCGCCGCCTCTCCATGTCCTCGACCAAGTCGGCGCTCGGCCATCTGCTCGGCGCGGCGGGCGCGGTGGAGGCGATCTTCTCGATCCTCGCGGTCGCCGAAAACGTCGTGCCGCCGACTCTCAATCTTGAGAATCCGTCCGCCGGCTGCGACCTCGATCTGGTGCCCTTCGAGGCAAAGGAGCGGCCGGTGCGCGCGGCGCTGTCGAATTCGTTCGGCTTCGGCGGCACCAACGCCAGCCTGATCGTGCGCACCGTCTCCTGACGGGCCCGCCCGGGGCCGCCCATGCGCCCGATCGGCGATCTCGTCGCGCTCGTCCTCGCCCTCGCCGCCGCGGCGGCCCTGGCCGGGCTGTGGCTCGCGCACCGCGCCGGGCTTCCGGGGCCGCTGGCCGCCGACACGATCGTCGAGATTCCGGCCGGCAGCGGCGTCAAGGCGATTGCCGAGGCGCTGGAAACCCGTGGCGTCGTCGACAGCGCGCTGCTGTTCGAGACGCTCGTCCGCCTGCGCGGCGAGAGCGCCGCGCTGCGCGCCGGCGAGTACGTGATGCCGGCGGGGGTCAGTCACGACGATGCGGCGGCGCTGCTGGTTGCCGGCAAGACCCTGGTGCGGCGCATCACGGTGCCCGAGGGGCTGACGGCGGTGGAAGTCGTCGCTCTCGTCGAGGCCGGCGAGGGTTTGGTCGGCACGCTCGCCGAGACCCCGGCGGAAGGCAGCCTGATGCCGGAGACCTACCACTACGCCAGGGGCGAACCGCGCGCCGCCGTGGTCGCGCGGATGCAGGACCTGGCACGGGAGACGCTGGAGCGGCTGTGGCCGGCGCGCGCCGAGGATCTGCCGTTCGCCGACCCCGGCGAGGCGGTCGTCCTCGCGTCGATCGTGGAGAAGGAAACCGGCGTCGCCGGCGAGCGCGCGCGCATCGCCGGAGTCTTCGTCAACCGACTGCGCCGCGGCATGAGGCTGCAGTCGGACCCGACGGTGATCTACGCGCTGACCGCCGGCGGCGGGCCGCTCGGCCGGACGCTGCTCCGCCGCGACCTCGAGGTCGACAGCCCCTACAACACCTATCTCCACGCCGGTCTGCCGCCGGGGCCGATCGCCAACCCCGGCCGGGCGGCGCTGGAAGCCGTGCTGCACCCGCTGGAGACCGACGAGCTCTATTTCGTTGCCGACGGGAGCGGCGGCCACGTCTTCGCGCGGACGCTGGAGGAGCACAACCGCAACGCCGCCCGCTGGCGCCGTCTCGAGCGCGAGCGCCGGCGGCAGTAGGACCGGCGGCGCGACGGCGGGGCCGCCGGGCGGCTGTCAGACGTCGACGCCGAGGGAGCGGGCGAGCTCGGGGAAGGTGTCGGCGACGATGTCGCAGGCGGGATTCGGCGCCGGGTCGGGCGGGCCGGCGGCGCCCCATTCGTCTGGCCGGCGCACGAACGCGGTGCGGAAGCCAACCTGCCGCGCCGCGTCGAGATCGAAATTGTGACAGGCGATCATGCAGCATTCGGCCGGTGCCAGCTGCAGCCAGCGCGCGGCGGTCTCGTACGCCTCCGGCAGCGGCTTGTACTTGCCCATCGTCTCGCACGACAGGATCGCGTCCCAGGCGAGGCCGTTGCGCCGGGCGGTGTCGATCGCGATGCGCACGCTCAGCAGGGTGAACGACACGCAGACGTAGCGCGCGCGCATGCCCGGCAGCGCCGGCGGGAAATCGGGCCAGCACGCGAGGCCGTGCACGGCGTCCCACCACACCGCGCGGCGCTCGGCATCGGTCGCGTCGCCGAGGCCGCGGTCGGCGAGCACGCCGTCGAGCGCGATCCGGTGGGCGTCGTCGAACGTGCGCTCCGGCGGCCCGTCGGCGCCCTGGCCGACCACGAGCGCCAGCGACCGGCGCCTGAGGTCGTTGGCCGCCGCCGCCCAGTCCCCCGCGATTCCGCGCTTCTCGCCGAGCGCCGCGAGCGCCCGCGAGAAACCGCCGTGCCAGTCCAGGATCGTGCCGCCGGTGTCGAACGTCAGCGCCTTGACGCCGTCCGCCCTCACGCGCCCGTCTCCCGGCCGCCGGGGAAGCGCGGCAGGCGCTTCTCGACGAAGGCGCGCACCGCCGCGCGATGGTCCTCCGTCCGCGCCGCCCGCACCAGCCCTTCGGCCTCGTTGTCGAGCGCGGTCGCGAAGTCCTCGCGGAGCGCCCGATCGAGATTGTCCTTGATCGTCGCCAGGGCGCCGCGCGGGCCGGCGGCGAGCGAGCGCGCCAGTGCCATCATCTCCGCCGTCAACGCATCGTCGTCGACGACGCGGTTGACCAGGCCGATGCGCTCGCACGTCTCGGCGTCGACCCGGGCGGCGGTGAACATCAGCTCGCGCGCGCGGGCTGTGCCGACGATGCGCGTGAGCAGCCAGTTGATTCCGTAGTCGCCGGTCAGGCCGATGCGCGCGTAGCCCGTCGAGACGAACGCCGAGCGCGCGGCGAGGCGGATGTCGCAGGCGAGCGCAAGCGCCAGCCCCGCGCCCGCCGCCGGCCCCGGCAGCGCCGCCACCGTCGGCTTGCGCAGCGCCACGAGGGCACCGGTCAGGGTGCGCTGCCGCTGGCGCAGGTCAGCGGCGGCGTCCTCGACGCTCGGCGGCTCGCTGTCGCCGGCCGCGGCCATGCCCTTCACGTCGCCGCCGGCGCAGAAGGCCGGGCCGGCGCCGGTGATCGCCACCGCGCCCACGTCGTCCGCCTCGCCGAACCGCGCGATCGTGCGGCGCAGCGCCGGGGTCAGCGAGCTGGACAGCGCGTTGCGCGCCTCCGGCCTGTTGAGCGTGATGACGCCGACCCCGTCCTCCACGCGCGCGAGAAGCTGGTCGCTTCCCGTATCGATCCGAACCGAACCGCTCATGCCGCCTCCGCCCGCGAACGTTTCGCCGCATTATCGCCGCGGCGTCACGCGGCGGCCAGCGCTCCGGTGTCCTGTCGGCCAACCGCGTGGCGCAGCTTCTCCAGCGCCTTCTGCTCGATCTGGCGCACCCGCTCCTTCGAGATGCCGAGCCGCTTTCCCAGCTCGCCGAGCGTGACCGCGTCGTCGCGCAGGCGGCGCTCGCGGATGATCGTGTGTTCCCGCGGCGAGAGATCGGCCAGCGCCGCGGCGAGCCATCGCGTGCGAACGCCGGTGTCGTGGCGCTCCCGCACCTCGTCCTCCGGCGACGGCCGCGCGTCCGGCAGCGTGTCCAGCCATTCGTCGTCGCCGTTCTCGCCGACGGCGGCGTTGAGCGAGTGATCGCCGCCCGAGAGGCGCATTTCCATGTTGCCGACGTCGCGCACGCGCACGCGGAGCTCGTCGGCGATGCGGTCCTTGTCGTCGTCGCTCAGCCAGCCGTCGACGTCGGCGGCGTGCTTGGCGCGCATCCGGCGCAGGTTGAAGAAGAGCGACTTCTGCGCCGCCGTCGTCCCGATCCGCACGATCGACCAGTTGCGCAGCACGAAGTCCTGCATCGTCGAGCGGATCCACCACGTCGCGTAGGTCGAGAAGCGCACGTCGCGCTCGGGCTCGAACCGCGACGCCGCCTGCAGCAGGCCGACGTTGCCCTCCTGCACCAGATCGCTCAGCGGCAGGCCGTAGTGGCGGAACCGCAGGGCCAGCTTGACCACCAGCCGGCCGTGGGCGTTCACCAGTTCGTGGAGCGCGCTCTCGTCCCCCTCGTCGCGCCACCGGCGCGCCAGCGCCAGTTCGCGTTCGCGCGTCAGCAGCGCCGTCTTCATCGAACGATTGACGTAGTGCCAGTTCGCCTGCCGCGCCCGCTGCGTGTCTGAATGAGCCATGGCGTTGCCCCCTCGGTACGGCGCGAACTCTGCGCCGATCCCTTTCGTTCAGGCCGATACCATGGAAAAAATCACGCAAATAAAGAGAAAGTCTATAGTAAAACGGATTTATCGTTTTGATATTTGCCGAAATAAAAGGACATTTTATTTTGTAAACGGGAAAAAAATAGCGAAAATTTTATGCAATATTTATCTCCGACCCGCGGCGAGGCGGGGGCCGGGCGTTTCGGTCGTGTCCCGGACTCGACCGGGCCCATGCTGCGCGGATGCCACGGAGCAATCGTCGAAGCCGGCCCCGCCGCTTGCCCCGGGCGCCGGGTCAAGGCCGGGGGCGACAGCTGACGGGGAGTCAGGTACGACCGACGGGAAGAGCGCGACGCTGCCGGGACCGTCGTGTCCGCGGTCGCGTCGAACCGGGACGCTACCGGCGTTTCACGCGTCGAGCCTGTCGGCGACCGTGCCGTCGGGGGCGAAGCAGACGGCGCTCAGCCGCCCGCCGAAGCCGCACCCCGAGTCGACGGTCGCGGCGACGGGGCCGATCGCCAGTCCGCCGTGGTCGGGGTCGTATCCGCGCACGATCCGCGCGAATCCCTCGTAGGGTTCCGAGATGGCGGCGAAATCGCCGGTGCCCCACCACAGGCTGTCGCTCTGCCCGGCCAGCGGGCGGCCCGTGTCGAGGCCGGAATGGACGAACAGGATTTGCCGGTCCTCGGTGAACGCCGCGCGGCGGACCGAGGTGAGCAGCTTTTCGTGGCCCGGGTGCGAGCGCATCCGGGCGCGCATGTCGAGCGACCACTGGGCCAGCGCCAGCGCGCCTTCACGGCAGCGCGCCCGCGCCCGGTCCACGTCGCCGCCGTAGGCTACAATTGCGCCGTCGATGCCGCGGCTCAGCATCCACTCCAGCACCGCCAGGGGGTCCTGCGCCATCTGCACCTGCATGAGCTTCTGCCACATCTCTTCCTGGCTGCCCCGCAGATAGAGGACGTCGTCGGCGAACAGGCCGAATCGCGCCACGAGCGCGCGGCGAAACAGCAGAAGTTCGTCGAGCGTTTCGACCACGGCGCTGCCGCGGCCGAAATAGTTTCCGAGATAGACGAGGCGGTCGCCGGCCTCGAAGCGGCGTTCGAGCAACCCGTGCAACGACGCGAGCCGCTCCGCTTCGGCGTGAACGGCGCCCACCGCCCAGACCCGCCGCGCGGCCTTGAGGACGCCGAAGACGGCGCTGTCGATGCCGTCGCTCACGCGGCCAGCGGCACCGCCGACGCCGTCCTCTCGGCAACCTCCGGTTCAGGCCGCCTTTTGCAGAACCTCTTCGAGCCGCCTGGCGGCATCGGTCTGGTTGATCTTCTCGACAGCCGCGTATTCACGCGAGAGGCGGTCGAGCGCCGCTTCGTAGATCTGGCGCTCGCTGTAGGACTGTTCCGGCTGGTCGGCCGCCCGGTGGAGGTCGCGCACGACCTCCGCGATCGACACCGGATTGCCCGAATTGAGCTTAGCTTCATACTCTTGGGCACGCCGGCTCCACATGGTGCGCTTGACGCGCGCCCGGCCGCGCAACGCGGTTACCGCCCGGCCCATCTGTTCGCGGCTCGACACGCGGCGCATCCCCGAGTTGGCCGCCTTGTCCACCGGCACGCGCAGTATCATTTTTTCTTTTTCGAACAATACCACATAGAGATGCAATTCGACGCCGCCGAACTCGCCCGTTTCGACGCCGGTGATCGCGCCCAGTCCATGACACGGATAGACCACCATGTCGCCGGGCTTGAACGTCAACTTCCTCGCCATCCCGAAATACGCCTCGCTCTCGCCGTCCCGTCTGTCCGCGCGGCAAACCGCCAGCCCGCCGGGGCGGCATGCACCGCCGCCCGCGCGCCCGACTGCCCGCAAATACCCCTGGAAAAGGACCGCCCGCCCCCGCCGGGGCCGTGCAGGCCGAATCGTCCGCTTCCTCCCGAACCGGCACACCGCCCGCCGCATGACGGAACGGCGGGCACCGATTGCCGCGCTCGTCCGAACTCAACGAGTATAAAATATCACGGGTTCGTCAGGAAAAACAGGGTTATCGTCGCCTTCCATGCGTCGAGCGCATGGCTGACTCGCGCACCGTGCGCGCCACTACGGGCTGCGGTCAGGCGTCGCCGGCGCCCGGGGCGGGGCTGAAGTACTTGTCGAATTTGCCGGCTTCGTCCTTGTGCTCTTCGGCGTCGGCAGGCGAATCTCCCTTGCGGGTGATGTTCGGCCACTTCTCCGCGTACTCGGCGTTCAGCTCGATCCATTTGTCGAGGTCGCCTTCGCTGTCCGGCAGGATGGCCTCCGCCGGGCATTCCGGCTCGCATACGCCGCAATCGATGCACTCGTCCGGATGAATGACGAGCATGTTCTCGCCCTCGTAAAAACAGTCGACCGGGCAGACTTCGACGCAATCCATGTACTTGCACTTGATGCACGCTTCGGTGACGACGTATGTCATCGGGTCTCTACTCCTCCGGCCGGTTTGCCGCCCGGCGCGCGCTTGCCGAGGCGCTCGCGCACGCGCTGGCGGGCCAGTCCGCGGTCGCGGTCGCTGACATAGATCAGTCCGCCGATGCGGCGCAACAGATTCTCCTCAAACTCGTGCACGATTCCGTCGGCATAGGCGACCTCCCACAGCATCTCCATCAGCACCACGCGCTCGTTCTCGTCGAAGCGCCCCTTGACGGCGTTCGTGAAGCCGAAGATCTGCGGCGACTCGGCGACCGCGCGCTCGGCCTCGGCGACGAGGGCGGCGCCGTCGGCCGCCGCGAGCGAGAACCGCGCGCCCACCAGCCGCGTCACGGTCGCGCGCTCGGCCGCGTCGAACCGGCCGTCCATCATCGCGGTTTCCACCAGCAGCGCGCAGGCGGCCAGCGCCATCTCCCGGGTATCGTCGGTGGCGGCGTCCCCGGGTCCCGGGTCGATCGGGCGCAACCATCTGGCCAGGCGGTCGAACATGCCGGCTGCCTACCACACGGCCCGCCGCGGCGCCACGTCACGGGCGCTCCGCGGCGCCGGCCTCACCCCTCGGGCGCCGGCCGCAGACGGTCGAGCGCGCGCCGGTCGGCCTTCGTCGGGCGGGAGCCGGTCCGCGCCGCCGCTCCGCCTTCCCCCGGCGTCGCGGGCGCCAGATCGTCGTACAGCAGCGCCGCCTCGCTTGCCGGTCCGCGGCGTTCGCCGAGCGCCGCCACCGCGACGACGCGAATGCGCCCGCCCTGCGGAAACGTCAGCACGTCGCCCGCGCGCACGGCCGCGCTCGGCCGCGCCTGCGGCTTGCCGTTCAGGCGCACGCGGCCGCCGGAACAGGCGCGGGCGGCCAGCGAGCGCGACTTGAAGAAGCGCGCGTACCACAGCCATTTGTCGAGCCTAAGCCGCGGCGATCCGTTCATGCTTCGGGCATCTTGAGCCGCGCCAGGACGGCGAACGGCGTCGCCTCGGCCGCGCGTTTGCGCGCGGTGCGCGGCCGTTCGCCGCGGCGGCGCACCGGTTCGTAGCGGGCCAGCGCACCCGTGCCGTCGACGGCGCGGTAGCCGAGGTCGCGCATCAGGTCGGCGAGCGCGTCGCCGGAGCAGCCGGCCAGGTTGCAAAGCGCCGTGTCGAGGCGGATCGGGCCGGCGCGCGCGCGGCGGCGCAGTGCCGCCTGCAGGCGCTCCAGCATGTCCGCCCGCACCGCGCGCCCGCCCACCGGCCAGTATCCCACCGCCCGGTAGTAGGCGGCCGGCAGCTCGCGGGCGACGGCGAGGGATTTGCTCCCCGGCGGCGGCGCGACGGGCGTCCGTTCGTCGTGTATGCACCACAGGAGCGCGCGCAGGCGCACCGGGCGGGTCTTGAGCAGCGCCGGCATGAAGACGGTCTCGACGCCGAAGCGCACGCCGAGGCCGCCGAGGGCCTTGCGGTCGCGCGCCGAGAGTGCCGCGTAGACGTCCGCGACCTCCTTGCGGGACGCGACGCCGTTCGCCTCGCACAGGTGGAACGCGAGCCCGCGGGCGGCGCCGCCCGGCGCCGCCGCCCGGGCGCGGAACAACGGCGCCAGGACGTCCGCGACGTGGTCGCCGAGCCAGTCCGCGAGCCGCCGCTCGACGCGCGCGCGCAGCGGCGCCGGCAGGAGATCGCCGGCGGCGACCCGCAGGCCGGGCTCGAGCGCCGACGGGCCACGAACGAGCCGAGCGACCGCCGTGTCCCGCCAGCGGACCGCTCCCGAGTCGTCGAGGGCGAACGCCTCGCCGGGCGCCGCGGCGAGAGCGGCCGCGCGGCTGCGCAGCTCGGGCTCGAGCGCGCGCCGCACGGCGGCGCGCAGGGCGCGGCCGTCGCGCCAGCTCTCGCGGTCGTCCGGGGCGAATTCGAAGCCGCGCAGGCGGCCGACGAATTCGCCTTCCACGGCGACCTCTCCCGTCGGCTTCACCGACACGGCAAGCGGCGTGCCCTGCTCGAGCCGGCGGGCCAGCAGGGCGGTGCGGCGGTCGACGAAGCGCTGCGTCAGACGGCTGTGCAACGCGTCGGACAGCTTGTCCTCGATGGCGCTGGCGCGCGCCCGCAGCCCCGCCTGGTCGACGGTCCAGCCGGGGCGCCAGGCGATGTAGTTCCACGTGCGGACGTGGGCGATGCGCGTCGCCAGCGTATCGATGTCGCCGTCGGTCCGGTCCAGCCGGTCGACCATGCGCGCGACCCACGCCTCGGGCAGCACGCCCGGCGGCCCGGCGAGCTTGCGCCAGATCGCCGCGAGCAGGCGGTAGTGCGCGTCGGGCACGGTCTTGCGGAAATCGGGGACGCGGCAGACCTCCCAGAGCAGCGATACGGCGTCGTGGCCGACGGCGCGGACGGCGATCTCGGGGAGCCGCGACAGCGCGCGCAGGCTCGCGATGTCGTCGGTGTCGCGCGGGCGCATCAGCTCCGGCGCCGGCGGCGACGCTTCCAGGCTGCGCAGCAGCGCCGTCGCCGACGACAGGTCGAGGCGCGTGTTGCGCCAGTGGATGCGGCGCACCGTTTCGAAGTCGTGGCTTTCGACCGCCGCCGCCAGGCGCGGATCAAGGGCCGGCGACTCGAGCGTGGTGCCGAAGCTGCCGTCGTGCATGTGGCGCCCCGCGCGCCCGGCGATCTGGCCGATCTCCGCCGGGTCGAGCCGGCGCAGCCGGCGGCCGTCGAACTTGCGCAGGCCGGCGAACGCGACGTGGTCGACGTTCATGTTGAGGCCCATGCCGATGGCGTCCGTGGCGACGAGGTAGTCCACCTCGCCGGCCTGGTAGAGCGCCACCTGGGCGTTGCGCGTGCGCGGGCTGAGCGCGCCCATGACCACCGCCGCGCCGCCGCGGAACCGGCGCAGCAGCTCGGCGATGCGATAGACCTCGGCGGCGGAGAACGCGACCACGGCGCTGCGCGGCGGCAGGCGGGTGATCTTGCGCGCGCCGGCGAAGGAGAGCGTCGAAAGCCGCGGCCGGCTGACGAACGAGGCCTCGGGAACCAGCCGCCGGACCAGCGGCGCCATCGTCGCCGCCCCGAGCAGCACGGTCTCCGAGATGCCGCGCGCGTGCAGTATGCGATCGGTGAAGACGTGGCCGCGCTCGGGGTCCACCGCCAGTTGAATCTCGTCCACCGCGACGAATTCGACCGCCCGGTCGGTCGGCATCGATTCGACGGTGCAGACGTAGTAGCGCGGCCGCGACGGCACGATGCGCTCCTCGCCCGTGATCAGCGCCACCTGCCCGGCGCCCCGCGCCCTGGCGACGCGGTCGTAGACCTCGCGGGCGAGCAGGCGCAGCGGACAGCCGATCATCCCGCTCCGATGGCCGAGCATGCGCTCGACCGCGAGATGGGTCTTGCCGGTGTTGGTAGGACCGAGAACCGCGCTTATGCGTCCCGTTTCCGTCCGGCTGAGCGTGCTCCGGCGGGCGGATTGCATCGCGCCGCAGATTCGCCTATGGATCGTCGGAAATCAAGGCGGCCGGCGGTTCGTTCCGGCGGGGAGGGCGGCATCGAGATTACCGGAGGCTGCAACTGTGGCGCCATCCGCTACCGCGCCGCGGCGGCGCCGATCAGGGTGAGCCACTGCCATTGCGAAACCTGCCGGCGCGCCAGCGGCGCCGTGGCCCTGACCCTGGCGGCGTTCGACGCCGACTCGGTGGCGTGGGAGGGCGAGACCCCGGCCACCTATCGTTCGTCCGATTTCGCGTTTCGCCGCTTCTGCCCGCGTTGCGGCAGCCAGCTCGAGTTCGGCTTCGACGACCGTCCCGAGTTGCGGATCCTGGCCGTCGGCACCATGGACGACCCTTCGGCGGTGCCGGCGATCCGGCACAATTTCATCTCCGAGAAAATCCCGTGGGTGCATCTCGACGAGCACCTGCCGGCGAAGCCGCGCTGGTGGAACCCGCCACCGGGACGCGAATAGCCGGCGCGGCCGGCGCCGGCGGAGCGGGGAGCGTTCGCTCGTGCCCCGGCTGACCCGGCGCGCGTTCCTCCTCGCATCCGCCGCCGCCGTCGCCGGCTGCGGAACCGGGCCGGACGCCACGGAGGCCGTAGGGGTGCCGCCCGGCGAGGGCCGGCTCGCGGTCCGCGGCGGCGACGTCTGGTACCGCGTCGTCGGCGACGGGCCCGGCGCGCCGGTCGTCGTGGTGCACGGCGGCCCGGGCATGAGTCATGACTACCTGGCGCCGCTCTCGGCGCTCGGGAGCGACCGGCCGGTGGTGTTCTACGACCAGCTCGACTGCGGCCGTTCCGACCGCCCCGGCCTGCCGGTCAACTGGACGGTCGCCCGTTTTGCCGACGAGATCGAATCGTTGCGCCGGGGGCTCGGGCTGACCCGCTTCCATCTGGTCGGCCATGCGTGGGGCGCCGCGCTGGTTGCCGAGTACGCGGCCGGCGTTCGCGGCGCGGCGCTGTCCTGCGTATTGGCGAGCCCGCTGCTCGACGCCCGGCGCTGGGTGGCCGACAACATGCGCTGGCGGCGCCTTCTGCCCGCGCCGGTTCAGGCGGTCCTCGACGAGCACGAGCGGGCCGGGCGCGTGCGCACCGCAGCGTACGTCGACGCGATGCGCCTCTTCTACGACCGCCACCTGTGCCGCGTTTCGCCGTGGCCGGAGCCGTTGCAGGCCTCCCTCGAACGGAGCAACGTCGACCTCTACCTCGCCATGTGGGGCGAGACCGAGTTCCGGGCGACGGGCACCCTCGGGGCCTACGACGGCAGCACCAACCTGGCGCGCATCGACGTTCCGACGCTGTTCACCTGCGGCGAGTTCGACCAGGCGGCGCCGGCGACGCTCTGCCGCTACGCCGGATTCGTGTCCGGCCCCGCCGACGTCCGGGTGTTCGCCGACGCCTCGCACATGGCGCACCTCGAGCAGACCGAGGCGTACGTCCACGCCCTCGGCATCTTCTTCCGCGCGATCGGCTGACTCCGCGCTACCGCAGATGGTCGTGGAGGAATCGTCCGCCGATGGCGAGCCCGTCGGCGGCGATGCCGTGGCCGACGCCGCCGCTTATGTGCCACTGCACCGGGACCTCGGCGGCGCCGAGCGCGGCGGCGGCCTCGTGGAGCGCGCCGACGGGGACCATGTCGTCGGCGTCGCCGTGAATCAGCATGACCGGTGGCCGCGCCGTCGCCTCCTCGCGCATGCTGCCGGCGCCGATCAGCCGCCCCGAATAGCCGACGACGCACGCCGGCGGCTGCGGCCGCCGCAAGGCGACGTGCAACGCCATCATCGTTCCCTGGCTGAATCCGACGAGCGCGAGGCGGTCGTCGCCGAGACCGTGGTCGGCGAGCGCGGAGTCGATGAACGCGTCCAGCGCCGGCGCCGCGCGGTCGACACCGGCGCGGACCGCGGCCGCCGAGCGGTCGCGAATGGAGAACCACTGCCGCCCCGCCGGCGCCATGTCGCAGGGCTCCGGCGCATCCGGGGCGAGGAAGCGGCAGCCGGGCAGCGCACCGGCCCAGTGGTCGGCGAGGCCGATGAGGTCGCTGCCGTCGGCGCCGAGGCCGTGCAGCAGAACCGTCACGCTGCGCGCCCGGCCACCGCCGGCGGGGGCGCGTTCGGGTCCGCGCAATCGGATCGTTGTCATGCCCCCCCGCTTTGGGCTATGCCCGCGTCGCCGCGGCATGATCGTCGTGTGCCGCGGCACGCGCAACCGTTGCTTCGAGAGTGGGCCGGGCCTGTCCGTCGTGACCTGCGTTACCCGTTTCGCGCCGAGTCCGACCGGGCTCATGCACCTCGGCCACGCCTACGCGGCGCTTTTCGCCTGGTCCGAGGCGGCGCGGGCGGGCGGGCGTTTCGTCCTGCGCATCGAGGACATCGACCGCGGCCGCTGCCGGCCGGAGTTCGAGACCGCGATCTTCGAGGATCTGGCGTGGCTCGGGCTCGACTGGGACCCCGAGGTGCGCCGGCAGTCGGCGCATATGGACGTCTACGCCAAGGCGCTCGCGCGCCTCGACGAGCTCGGCGTGATCTACCCGTGCTTCTGCACCCGCCGCGACATTCGCGCCGAGATCGCGCACGCCGACGCGGCGCCGCACGGCCCCGACGGGTTCGTCTATCCGGGCACCTGCCGCGGGTTGACCGACGAGACCCGGCGCCAGCGGATTCTCATGGGCGTGCCGCACGCCTGGCGGCTCGACTCGCGCCGCGCGGCGGCCGTCGCCGGGCCGCTCGTCTGGCACGACCGCAAGTCGGGCGAGCAGCGGGTCGAGACGCTCGCCCAAGGCGACGTCGTGGTCGCCCGCAAGGACGTGCCGACGAGCTACCATCTCGCGGTCGTCGTCGACGACGCCCTCGCCGGTGTCACCCTGGTGACGCGCGGCGACGACCTGTTCGCGGCCAGCGCCGTCCATCGCGTACTGCAGGCGCTGCTCGGCATCGCGCCGCCGGTCTGGCACCATCACCCGATCATCACCGACGCCAGCGGCGTGCGCCTCGCCAAGCGGAACCGCGCCATGACCCTGCGCTCGCTGCGCCGGGCGGGAAAGTCCGCCGCCGAGGTCCGCGCCATGGTCGGTTTCGGCTGAGACGGCAATGGGAGCGCGGGCCACCATGACCGCCGCCGGTTCGCAGAAGACGGGCGACAAGGCGTTCGCCGACCCCCGGCGCGACTGCCGCGACGCCCTCGCCGCCGCCGACGGCCTGCTCGCGGCGGCGCGGGCGGCCGTGGCGCACCGCGTCGTTGCCGGCGGGCGGGTCGATGCGGCGGCGCTCGATCGCCACCAGTTCGCCGCGCACGGGTTCGCGTGGTTCGCGACGTGCATCGAGGCGCTGCGCCAGATGGCCGCGTGGGCGGACCGCCTTGCCGGGCGCGGCGCCTTCGGAGGGCTCGAGGCGCTGATCCTGCGGGCCGCGTTCGGCGAATATCTCGCCCAGCTCGAAGGCGGGGTCGCGATGAGCCAGGCGGAGACCGTGCGCCCGCGCGATCTCGGCGTCGACGCGGCAGCGCTGGCGGCGTTCCGCGTGCCGGCGGTCCGCCGGCTCGTGGCCGACGGCGCCGCGGTGCGCGCCGCCGTCGCCGCCGCTCTGGCGCGCGGCGAAGCGGCGGACCCCGGGCTCGGCGACGAGACCCTGACGGCGATGCGCGAGCAGGTGCGCCGCTTCGCCGACGAGCGGATCGCGCCGGCGGCGCAGGAGTGGCACCGCGCCGACAGCCTGATCTCCGACGGGACGATCGCCGAGATGGCGGCGCTCGGCGTGTTCGGCCTCACCGTTCCCGGCGAATGGGGCGGCGGCGGCATGGGCAAGGTGGCGATGTGCGTGGTGACCGAAGAGCTGTGCCGCGCCTCGCTCGGCGCCGGCTCGCTGGCCACCCGCTCGGAGATCGCCGGCGAGCTCGTGCGGTTGCACGGCACCGATGCGCAGCGGGCGCGCTGGCTCGGTCCGATCGCCAGCGGCGCCGTGCTTCCGGCGGCGGTCTTCACCGAGCCCGACGCCGGATCCGACCTCGGCGCGGTCCGCACCCGCGCGGTGCACGACGGCGCGGTCTGGCGCATCACAGGGGCCAAGACGTGGTCGACGCACGCCGCCCGCGCCGACGTGATGACGCTGCTCGCCCGCACCGACCCGGACGTGCCGGGCCACGGCGGCCTGTCGATGTTTCTCGCGCCCAAGCCGCGCGGGACGGACGCCCGGCCGTTCCCGGCGCCGGGCATGTCGGGGAGCGAGATCGCCGTGCTCGGCTACCGCGGCATGAAGGAGTACGAGATCGCCTTCGACGGGTTCGCGGTACCGGCGGACTGCCTGCTCGGCGGGCGTCCCGGCGCCGGCTTCCGGCAGTTGATGGGAACCTTCGAGGCGGCGCGCATCCAGACCGCGGCACGCGCCGTCGGCGTGGCGCAAAACGCCTTCGAGCTCGCCCTCGCCTACGCCGGCGGCCGGCGCCAGTTCGGCCGCGCGATCCGCGACTTCCCGCGCGTTTACGGCAAGCTCGCGTGGATGGCGGCGGAGTGTATGGCGGCGCGCCAGCTCACGTGGTTCGCGGCGCGCCGCAAGGACGCCGGCCGGCGCTGCGACGTCGAGGCGGGCATGGCCAAACTGCTCGCCGCCCGCGTCGCCTGGGCCGCCGCCGACGCCGCCGTGCAGATCCACGGCGGCAACGGCTACGCCGAGGAATATCCCGTGAGCCGGGTGCTCGTCGATGCGCGCATCCTCAACGTCTTCGAGGGGTCGGCGGAGATCCAGGCGCACATCGTCGCCCGTCGCCTGCTGGCGGGGGGCTGAGCGCTGCGACGCGCGGCCGGGCGGTGTTCGGAAAGGGCAACGCGGCATGAACAGGCAGTTGACTGCGATCATCGTGCGCGAAGGCGACGGATACGTCGCCCTGTGCTGGGAAGTGGATGTCGCCAGCCAGGGGGACACCGTGGCGGAGGCGCGCGACAACCTTGCGGAGGCGCTGGCCCTGTTTTTCGAAACCGTGCCCGCCGGGGAGATCGACAGACGCCTCTCGGCAAAGCCTGCATGACCAGCGTCGAGGTCGCCGTTGGCCAGGCTGAGAGTCCTTTCCGGCTGGGAAGTCCGCCGGTTTCTCGGGTCGCGCGGACGACGTTTCGGATCGCCTACGGCCGGATGCGACCCGGCCTGCTTCCCGACGGGTCCCCTCGCCCTCCCGTCGTTGACCATTGTCGATAGACACCATACGCTCTCACGGTGATCAGGACGTTCCGGCATCGCGGCTTGCGGGAACTCTACGAGCGCGGCAGTTCGTCGAGGGTCGATCGGGGGCATATCGCCAAGCTCCTGCGCATCCTCACCGCCCTCGACCGCAGCACCGGCCCGGGCGGCATGGATATCCCCGGCTTCCGGCTGCACCCGCTCAAGGGCCGTCTGCGGGGACGGCATGCGGTATCGGTTTCCGGCAACTGGCGGGTAACGTTCCGCTTCGAGGACGGAGACGCCGTGGATGTCGATTACCTGGACTACCACTAGAGGAACCCGACCATGGCCATGAACGATCCCGTCCACCCCGGCGCCATCGTCCGCGAGGACTGCCTGAAGCCTCTGGGCCTGTCCGTTACCGAAGGCGCGAGGCGCCTCGGCGTCGGGCGACAGACGCTTTCCAATCTGGTCAACGAGAAGGCGTCCATCTCGATCGAGATGGCATACCGTCTCTCGAAGGCATTCGGATCGACGCCGGAGACCTGGCTCGGCATGCAGCTCGCCGTCGACCTCGCCCGGTCGCGCCATCTCGAGAGCGCGATCAAGGTCGAGCGCATCGCCGCCGCGTAGGCATGCGCCCAGGGCCGCATGGGGACCGCACCCGGCGTCGGACGGAGCTGCCGCACGCGATCCGTTCGGGACCACGCTCACTTCTCCGGCACATGGTTCGCAAAATTCTTGACGAGATGGGGGAGGCGGACGACGGAATGCAGGGCGATGTCCGTCTTCAAAGGTCGTACAGACAGGCGGCCGAGTAGGCGCGAGTCAGGCCACTGCCGCGCGCAATACCCATCTTGATGAAAGAAGAAGCGATGAGGGGGGACGGGTATGCTCCGACCGATGCGAGACTGCGCCTCCTCCCCGCCCCGGACTTTCCTTGGCCTCGAAGGACCTCTCCCCATCGCCCACCGGGGCGGTGCGGCCGAATGCCCGGAAAACACCATGGCGGCCTTCGAGCACGCCGTGGACCTCGGTTACCGATGCATCGAGACCGATGTCCGGGCAACCCGCGACGGGGTTGCGCTCGTCTTCCACGACGAGCGCCTGGACCGGGCCACGGACGAGACCGGGCCCATCGCCCGGTACACCTGGACCGAGCTCGCGTCCGTTCGGGTCGGCGGCACCGAGCCCATCCCGCGACTTGAGGATCTGCTCGCCGCCTGGCCGGACCTGCGGCTCATCATTGATCCGAAGTGCGATGATGCGGTGCCGCCGCTTATCGAGGCGCTGCGTCGGACCCGTGCCCGAGGGCGAGTGTGCATCGGATCGTTCTCGGCCCGCCGTGTGCGGCGGGTGCGCGCCGACACTCCCGGCTGCACGTCCTGCACACGCGCCGAGGTCCTGCGCCTGCGCGCCGCGTCGTACGGGATACCAGTGGGCAACATCGTCGCCGACTGCGCGCAGGTGCCCCTGCGCTACAGCCTCACCGGGTCGCTCTCCGTCCCGGTCGTCGACCCGGCCTTCGTGCGGACGGCCCACGACCGCGGCATTCCGGTTCAGATCTGGACCGTAAACGACGAGCTGGAGATGGAACGACTCCTCGACCTCGGGATCGACGGCATCATGAGCGACCGCCCGAGCATGCTGAAGGAGGTGTTCGAACGGCGCGGTCTCTGGCACTGATCACCGTCGCCACTGAGGGAATGGGGTCTCAGTCAGGCGATGTGCCGAGACGGATCTGAACGAGGGCTGCTGGAGTCGGGCCGTCCCGGATCGGAGAGAGTCGGGACGGAAGCAGGAAGTCAGGATCCGCTTCGAGGACGGAGACGCCGTGGATGTCGATTACCTGGACTACCACTGGAGGAACCCGGCCATGGCCATGAACCATCCCGTCCATCCCGGCGCCATCGTCCGCTAGGACTGCCTGAAGCCTCTCGGCCTGTCCATCACCGAAGGTGCCAGGCGCCTCGGCGTCGGGCGATAGACGCTTTCCAAGCTGGCCGACGAGAAGGCGTCCGTCTCGATCGAGATGGCATACCGTCTCTCGAAGGCATTCGGATCGACGGCGGAGACCTGGCTCGGCATGCAGCTCGCCGTCGACCTCGCCCGGGTGAACGGGCTCCAGTCGGGTCATGTCGATACCTCCTCGGTCGGCTTCCATGACAATCCACGATCTCCGCATCGAGGGCGTCTCCCTCGACGAAACGGAAGCAGAGACGCCATCGGTCGTTGATGCGGATGCTGTACGCGCCTCTGCGGTCGCCCCGCAGCGCTTCGAGCCGGTTGCCGGGCGACACGCGAAGGAAGTCGAGTGTCGCGGCCGCGCCCGGTTGCGCGAGCTTGCGCCGAGCTACCCGTTCGAAGCCGATGAAGCGCCGTACCCGAAAACCGCGAGCGAGCCGCCCGGTGTCCCCGCAGCGGAAGCTCCGGATCATTGAACAAGGGGCGGACTGTGCCAGGCTTTCGCTCGTCGCCTGCTGGAGGGGAGTCGACGACTATTCGGCAATCCCGATTCAAATCCCGGAGGCCGAGGCACCGCCGTTTGCCCTTGCTCGTCGCCCCCGGCGCTCGACCGGGCCTGTGCCGAGGTAATGTTTCGGGCTCCAGACACGAAGCCGGGGGCAGCGGAGCGAGGCCGGGCGCTCGCGGCACCGGCCGGGGCGGACCATGGTCCGCTGCCGGGCGCCGCGGCGGTCTGTCATCGTCGTCGCCGCGGAACGGCCCGTCGCGGTCGCTAAGCGCCACTGCGGCCGATATGAGACCGTCCCACATCGTCGCAGGTAGTCGCACATCGTCGCGGGTAGTCGCACATGGGAAATTTATCTGCGACGTCGCAGTTCGTCGCAATACGCCTCCCGACCGTCGTGCTCGGGCTCGGCCCGTTGCCGCCCGGCCCGGTCTCGGTGAACAGGAAGTGCCGCCCCGGCCTCGAGCCTTCGGATCGAGGGCGGAGCCGGCCCCGCTCCGGAACGCCCGTGCGCTCGCGGGGCCGGGCGCCGCCGGCGATCGCGCACAGCGCGGCTTCCGATCCGAGCTTCGATATGGCGGGGCGGTCGAAACCCTGTCGAATCCGAGCCATGCGTCCCGTCCGCCGGGTGCGGCGCTCCGCCCGGCGCCGCCGGACAGCGAGGCCGTCGGCGATGGTGCCGCCGATGCGCCCCACGTGTCTCGCCCACCAGGTTTCAAGGCCCCCAACCTTGAAGGCGTTGTCGTCCTGGGCGATACAATGCCGGCTTGAGTGGCGGGGCTGGCGCATGTACGAGAACGCCTTCAACAATATCGAGCGCGAGCTGCGCAACGAAGCCGGCATTGCCAACGAGCTCGACTATGTGGAGCAGATATCGTGGGTGCTGTTTCTCAAATACCTGAACGATCTGGAAACCGAGCGCCGGGACAGGGCGGAGTTGAGCGGGGAACGCCATTCGCCCCTCATCGACCCCGATTTCGGCTGGGAGGAATGGGCAGCGCCCAAGACGCCTGACGGCGAACTGGATCATAACAAGGCGCGGGTCGGCGACGACCTGATCGCTTTCATCGACAAGGACCTCTTTCCCTACCTCGCGGCTTTTCGGGCAACCGCCGAAGGCCCGCGCACCATCGAATACAAGATCGGCGAAATCTTCACCGAGCTGCGCAACAAGTTCCGCTCGGGCTACATACTGCGCGACGTGCTGGAGATCGTCGACGGGCTGTCCTTCAACACACAAGCCCAGCGCCACGAACTCTCGGAACTGTACGAGACCCGCATCCGCCGCATGGGGAACGCCGGCCGCAACGGCGGCGAATACTACACGCCGCGCCCGCTGATCCGCGCCATGGTCAAGATCATCGACCCCAAGATCGGCGAGACCGTCTACGACGGCGCCGTGGGCTCCGCGGGCTTCCTGTGCGAGGCCTGGGAGCACATGCGCGGGCCTGCCCTCACCGCCTCCGAATACGAGACGCTGCAGCGCGACACCTTCTTCGGGCAAGAGAAGAAGTCGCTCGCCTACATCATCGGCATCATGAACATGGTGCTGCACGGGATCGAGGCGCCCAACATCCTCCACACAAACACGCTCAACGAGAACGTGATGGACTTCCAGGAGCGGGACCGGCACGACATCGTTCTCGCCAATCCCCCCTTCGGCGGCGGCGAGCGGCGCGAGGTCCAGCACAACTTCCCGATCCGCTCGGGCGAGACTGCCTATCTCTTCCTCCAGCACTTCATCCGCAAGCTGCGTGCCGGCGGCCGGGCGGCGGTGGTGATCAAGAACACTCTCCTCAGCAACACCGACAACGCCTCCGTGGCGCTACGCGGCGAGCTGCTCGATAGCTGCACGCTCCACACGATTCTCGATTGCCCGTCCGGCACCTTCCAGGGTGCGGGGGTCAAGACAGTGGTGCTGTTCTTCGAGAAGGGCGCACCCACACGGGACATCTGGTACTACCAGCTCGATCCCGGCCGCTCCCTCGGCAAGACCAACCCTCTCAACGATGATGACCTGGCGGAGTTCGTGGACCTGCAGCGGACATTTGCCGAGGGGCCGCAAAGCTGGCGCGTCGCCCGCGCCGACCTAGACGAGGACACGCTGGACCTCTCTGTGAAGAATCCCAACGCGCCCGAGGAGGTGCCCTTGCGCAACCCCAAAGCCATAATCGACGACATGCTCGCCCGCGAGGCCGAGACGGCCGCGATTCTCGAGAATATTCGGGGGCTGCTGTGACGGATAGGTTCGCAATTCTGCCCCTCGGTGAAGTTGTCGAAATTGTTGGGGGAGGCACTCCTTCGAAGCGTAATCCAAAGTTCTACGGTGGAGGCATTCCTTGGGCGACCGTTCGAGATATGAACGTGGATAAACTGGTCAAAACAGAACGCTCAATCACCGAAGCTGGGCTCACCGCATCTTCGTCAAAGGTTATACCCGCGGGCAATATCGTAATAGCCACTCGTGTTGGCTTGGGGAAAGTCTGCCGTCTAATGCAGGATACTGCTATTAATCAAGATCTTCGCGGGCTTCTTCCTAAAGGGAATCGCCCGCTTGACCGAAAATACCTATTCTATTGGTACAAGAGTATCTCAGACAGAGTAGTCGCCGCCGGCACTGGAGCCACTGTCCAAGGAGTCAAACTACCGTTCGTAAAATCTCTCCCCATCCCTCTTCCGGCTTTGGAGGAGCAACGGCGGATCGTCGGGTTTCTGGACGAGGCCTTCGAGGGTCTCGACCGTGCCCGCGCCAACACGGAGTCTAATCTCCGAGATGCGGAAGAGCTATTCAAGTACATTGAGAACGCTCTGATCCTGGGGTGGTTCGATTCTTCCAGTGAGACCATTTCAGAAATCTTGTCACATGAATCCGGGAAGAAGGCTTGCAGCGAAAGTTCGCTAGGTCCTAAGTTTGCCGGAAACAGAGTTGTACCTCGGTTGCCCAAGGGTTGGGCGTGGTCGTTTCCAGAGCAGCTATGTTCACACATAGTAGACTGCCTGCACTCAACCCCGAAGTGGAGCGATGATGGGGAAATTTGTTTGCGAACGACTAATTTCCGTCCGGGAAAACTGGACCTCTCAGAAATTCGATACGTTTCACATGAGACATACAGTCAACGCATTAAGAGATTGGAGCCTAAACGTGGCGACGTTCTGTACAGTCGGGAAGGTGGGATCCTTGGTATATCTTGCGTTTTCCCTCGTGGCCTTAAAGCCTGTTTGGGTCAACGTATGATGCAGTTTCGACTGCAACAGAAGATCATGCTACCAGAGTATTTTTGTTCCGTTCTTAATTCTCCCCTAATATTGCGGGAGGTCCGCTACTTCACTGGCGGGGCTGCTGCTCCGCATTTGAATATTTCTGACATACGTCGATTTCCGATTCCGGTTCCGCCAATAAAGCAGCAGAGAAAAATCAATGGGCTGATATCCCAACAGAGAAGCTACTTCAATCAAGCAGTCGACACTTACTCATTCAGGATCCGTAAACTCGAAAGTCTCCGCCAGTCCCTCCTCCAGCGCGCCTTCGCCGGCGAGTTGGCGTGACGTAGCGTCGCCGCATGAGCGTTCATGACGAGACCGAGGCCGAGACCCGCGCGGACCGCATCGATCCGCTATTGCGGGGGGCCGGCTGGGGCGTCGTCGAGGGCTCCCGCATCCGCCGCGAGATGATCTGCCCCGGCCGCATCCAGGCCGGCGGCACGCGCGGCAAGGGTCTCTCCTGCGACTACGTGCTGTTCCATAAGGGCCAGAAGCTCGCGGTGCTGGAGGCCAAGCGGGCGGGACTCAGCCATCGCGAGGGCGTCGGGCAGGCCAAGGACTACGCCGGTCGCTTGGGCACCCGCTTCGCCTACGCCTCGAACGGGCTCGGCTGGTACGGCATCGACATGGCGACCGGCGCCGAGGGAAAAATCGAACTGCCGTTCCCGACGCCGCAAGAGCTTTGGGACCGCACCTTCGCCGAGCCGAAACCCTGGCGCGATGCATTCGGCGCCGTGGAGTTCGAAACCGCCGGCGGGAAGTGGGAGGCCCGCTACTATCAGCACAGCGCGATCAACGCGGCCCTGGAGGCAATTGCGCAGGGCGAGCGGCGCATCCTTCTCACCCTCGCCACGGGCACCGGCAAGACCTCCATCGCCTTTCAGATCGCCTGGAAGCTGTTCCACGCCAAGTGGAGTCTGGCGGGCGAGCCGGCGCGCCGGCCGCGCATCCTGTTCCTGGCCGACCGCAATATCCTCGCTGACCAAGCCTTCAACGCCTTTTCGGCCTTTGAGGCAAGCGCCGTCGCCCGAATCGATCCCGACTCCCTGCGCAAACGGGGCGGCCGGCCGCCGAAAAACGCCAGCGTCTTATTCACCATCTTCCAGACATTCATGACCGGCGAGGGCAAGCCGGTGTTCACGGGCTATCCGCCCGACTTCTTCGACTTCATCGTGATCGACGAATGCCACCGGGGCGGTGCCCATGACGAAAGCACATGGCGGCAGATTCTGGAGCACTTCGAGCCCGCGGTGCAGCTCGGCCTCACGGCAACGCCCAAGCGCAAGCACAACGCCGACACCTATGCCTACTTCGGCGAGCCGGTCTACACCTATGCGCTCAGGGACGGGATCGAGGACGGCTACCTGACTCCCTTCAAGGTGCGCCAGATGGCCAGCACCATCGACGAATATGTCTACGTCCCGGAAGACGATGTCATCCGGGGCGAGGTCGAGGCGGGCCAGCGGTTCACCGAGGAGGACTTCAATAGCAGGATCGTCATAGAGCAACGCGAGCTGAGCCGTGTGAAGGAGTTCATGGGCCAGATCGTTCAAACCCAGAAGACGCTCGTCTTCTGCGCCACCCAGGTCCACGCCGCGCTGGTGCGGGACCTGATCAACCAGGTCAAGGACGGCACCGACCCCAACTACTGCCACCGGGTGACGGCGAACGACGGGGACGTGGGCGAGCAGCACCTCCGCAACTTCCAGGACAACGAGAAGACGGTTCCCACGGTCCTCACCACGTCCCAGAAACTCTCCACCGGGGTGGACGCGCTCAACATCCGGCACATCGTCCTGATGCGCCCGATCCGCTCGATGATCGAGTTCAAGCAGATCATCGGGCGGGGAACGCGGACCTTCGAGGGGAAGGACTTCTTCACGATCTGGGACTTCGTGAAGGCGCACGAGAACTTCAACGATCCGGAGTGGGACGGCGAACCCGAGGAGCCGGTCCCTCCCGGGCCAAGGCCCGATCCCGATCCGACGCCATACCCACTGCCGAACGAAGGCGGAGGCAGTGGAGGATTCGGATACGACCCGCCTGAAACGATAGAAGTCAGATTGGCAGACGGCAAAGCCCGGACCATCCGATACATCGCCGCCACGACCTACTGGAGCGCGGACGGCAAGCCGATCTCGGCTGCCGAATTCCTTAAGCGCCTGTTCGGCGATTTGGCGGACATGATTGCCGACGAGGACGAGCTTCGCACGACTTGGTCCGACCCCGACAACCGCGCGAAGTTCCTGGGGCGGCTCGACGACCGCGGCTACGACCGGGGGCGGCTGGACGATATCCGCCGGCTGGTCGACGCGCCGGACAGCGACCTGTTCGACGTGCTGGCCTATGTGCTCTACGCCAACCCGCCGAAGACCCGCCACGAGCGCGCCGACGGCGTGCGGCACGGCGGCGGGGCGCAGGCCGACGGCGAATTGCGTGAACTGCTTCTCGGAATCCTTCAGGCCTACGAGACCCACGGAGAGGACGAGTTGGCGAGCGGGAAGCTCGCATCCTTCCTGATCGGGCGTTATGGCAGCGTGAGCGAGGGCAAGGCGCGGATCGGGGAACTCTCGACGATCCAGGATGGTTTCAGGCGAATGCAGGCGGGCCTCTACGAGAACTGAGACGGCCCGCTCGGATCGGTCGCCTCCATTTCCGAGGCGCCCTCGCCCGCAAGTCGAGCCGGGATATGTAGACGGCGGCGAGAAGAGGTATCTGCGCTGGAGTCGTCCGGTGGGGATGAACGGTTGCGTCCAGCGACTTTGAATGCTGATTGACGGTCCGCGCGCCGGTCGGGCGCATCATCGCGGTTTCGCCCCGAACGCGGCGAACGACCGTCGCACACGTTGACGCCTCAACGCCTCCGCGCCGTTCCCCTCGCCCTCACCCACCGCCCGCCGCCTCGTCCGCGAGGACATGGGCGATGGCGCCGGTGATGCGCGCGAGGTCGGCCTCGTCGATGACGTAGGCCGGCGTCGTGTAGACGACGTTGCCGATCGGCCGCAGCCAGACGCCGGCGTCGACGAAGCGGCGCTTGAGCCGTTCCGGGCGTGGGTTGGCGACAAGTTCCACCGCGCCGACGGCGCCGCGCACCCGCACCTCCTTCACGTTCGCGAGCCCGGCGAGCGGCGTCAGCGCCGCATCGAGGCGGCGCTCGATGGCGCGCACCTGATCCAGCCTCGGCTCGTCGGCGAACAGGTCGAGCGAGGCCAGCGCGGCGGCGCACGCGGTCGCGTTGCCCATGAAGGTCGGCCCGTGCATCAGCGCCGCGTCTGCTTCGTCGGACCAGAAGGCCGAGAAGATCTCCTCGCTCGCCACCGTCGCCGCCAGCGGCAGCGTGCCGCCAGTGAGTGCCTTCGACACGGTCACGATGTCGGGCACGAAGCCGGCCTGCTCGAAGGCGAACATCGTGCCGGTGCGGCCGAAGCCGGTGAAGATCTCGTCGGCGATGACCGGAATGCCGTTGGCGCGGGCGGCGTCGGCGATCGCCCGCAGCGTC
Source organism: Alphaproteobacteria bacterium (assembly GCA_965243325.1). Classification (GTDB taxonomy): domain Bacteria; phylum Pseudomonadota; class Alphaproteobacteria; order UBA7887; family UBA7887; genus JANQOH01. The sequence goes on from CBDEUQ010000003.1 coordinate 646,249, forward strand.
TCCGCGTCGTGCATCCGCATGCCGATCGCGCCCTGGATCAGCGGCTCGACGAGGACGGCGGCGATCTCGCCGCGCCGCGCCTCCAGCGCGCGCTCCAGCGTCCGCCGCGCCGCCCCGGTGTCGGGCAGCGGCAGCATGACCTGTTCCGGCACCACGCCTGCGAACAGGCGGTGCATGCCCTCCTCCGGGTCGCACACGCTCATCGTCGCAAACGTGTCGCCGTGGTAATTGCCGGCGAAGCTGGCGAACCGCGTGCGCCCCGCCTCGCCCCGGTTGAGCCAGTACTGGACCGCCATCTTCATCGCCACCTCGACGGCGACCGAGCCGGATTCGGAGAAGAAGACGCGCCGCAGCGGCTCCGGCAGCAGCGCCGTCAGCCGCCGCGCGAGCTCCGCTGCCGGCCGGTGCACCAGCCCGCCGAGCATGACGTGCGGCATGCGCGCCGCCTGCTCGGCGATCGCCGCCACCAGGCGCGGGTGGTTGCAGCCGTGCACCGCCGTCCACCACGACGCGATGCCGTCGACCAGCACGCGGCCGTCGGCGAGATGGATGCGCACCCCGTCGGTGCGCTCGACCGCCAGCGGCGGCGGCACCGTCTTCATCTGCGTATACGGGAGCCAGACGCGGCCGACGCCGCGGTCGTACCAGTCGGGCACCGGGGGCGTGCGCCTCAGGCGGTCGTCGCGGCGGCGGGCATGGGGCGAATTCCGAGGCGCGTCCACAGGTCGCGGTCCTTCGCCTCGGCGGGGTTCGCCGTGGTCAGCAGCTTCTCGCCGATGAAGATGGAATTGGCGCCAGCAAGGAACGCCAGCGCCTGGGTCTCGTCGCTCATGAACTCGCGCCCGGCCGACAGGCGGACGACGGAGCGCGGCATCATGATCCGCGCGGCGGCGATCGTGCGCACGAATTCGAGGCCGTCGAGCGGCTCCGCGTCGCCAAGCGGCGTGCCGGCGACGCGCACCAGCATGTTGATGGGCACGCTTTCCGGGTGGCGCGGCAGGGTGGCGAGCGAGACCAGCATGCCGGCGCGGTCCGTCCGGCTCTCGCCCATGCCGACGATGCCGCCGCAGCAGACCGCGATCCCGGCGCCGCGGACGCGCTCCAGCGTCTCCAGCCGGTCGGCGAAGGTCCGAGTCGTCACGATCTCGCCGTAGAACTCCGGCGAGGTGTCGATGTTGTGGTTGTAGTAGTCGAGCCCGGCGTGCTTAAGCCGTTCCGCCTGGCCGTCGGCGAGCATGCCGAGCGTCACGCACGTCTCCATGCCCAGCGCCTTGACGCCGGCGACCATGCGGCAGACGCGGTCGAGGTCGCGGTCGTTCGGCCCGCGCCACGCCGCGCCCATGCAGTAGCGGCTCGCGCCGGCGTCCCGCGCCCGCCGCGCGGCGGCAATCACGTCGTCCGCGTCCATCAGCTTCGCGGCGTCGACCCCGGTGTCGAAGCGCACGCTCTGCGGGCAGTACTTGCAGTCCTCCGGGCAGCCGCCCGTCTTCACCGACAGCAGAGTCGACATCTGCACGCGGCCGGGGTCGAAGTGGCGCCGGTGAACGGTCTGCGCCCGGTACACGAGGTCGTGGAACGGCAGGTCGAGCAGGGCGCGGGCTTCCTCCGGCGTCCAGTCGTGACGCGGCTCGCCCGCGGTTTCGCGCGCCGCGTCCACGGCTGGCGGCTGGTTCATGAGACGGCTCGCGACTGGATTTTGCCCGCGCGCGGGAGCATAAGTGCTGGCGGTTCGCAGTCAAGCGATGCGCCGGTGCGACGGGAGGAGGGGTCGTGGCCGATCCGCGGGAGTCGCTCGCCGCCTTCGCGGCCGACAAGCTCGCCGCTCTCGAGGCGCGGCGCGACGGCGTCCGCGTCGCCACCCTGCCGCGCAGTCCCGCCGGCACGCCGTACGCCGCCGGGCCCGGGGCGCAGCTTGACCGCCCGGGCCGGCGCGGCGCCGAACCGGGGAGCATCGGCCGTGCCGCCGGCGGTTGAACCGCGCCGGCGCGGGCTGATGCTCGTCCTGTCCTCGCCGTCGGGAGCGGGCAAGACGACGATCGCGCGCCGGCTGCTCGCGAACGAGAAGAACCTCCGGATGTCGGTGTCGGTGACGACGCGCGCCGCGCGGCCCGGCGAGCAGGCCGGGGTCGACTACCGTTTCGTCAAGAAGGCGGAGTTCGACGCCATGGTCGCCGCCGGCGAGCTGCTCGAGCACGCGCGGGTGTTCGGCAACGACTACGGCACGCCGCGCCTGCCGGTCGAGCAGGCGTTGAACGCCGGCGACGACGTCCTGTTCGACATCGACTGGCAGGGTGCGCAGCAGCTCAGCGAAAGCGCGCGCGACGACGTGGTCAAGGTGTTCGTCCTGCCGCCGTCCACCGACGAGCTCGAGAAGCGCCTGCGCGGGCGGGCGCAGGACACCGCCGCCGTCGTCGACGGACGCATGGCGAAGGCGGCGGCCGAAATGACGCACTGGGCCGAGTACGACTACATCGTCGTCAACGACCGCATCGACCGCGCCGTCGCCCAGGTCGCCGCCGTCCTCGCGGCGGAGCGCCTGCGCCGCGAGCGCTACGCCGAGATGAGCCGGTTCGTCAGCCGGCTTCAATCCGGGTGAGGGCGTCGGCCAGCCGGCAGAACTCGGCGACCTCGAGAACCTCGGCGCGCGCCGTGCCGTCGATGCCGGCGAGCGCCAGCAGCCGCGGCACGTCGACGCCGAGCGGGCGCAGGCTGGAGCGCAGCATCTTGCGCCTCTGGCCGAACGCCGCCGCGGTCACGCGCTGCAGGCGCGCCGCGTCCGCCGCCGGCGCGGGCGCGGGCCGCGGCGCCAGCCGGACGACGCTCGAGGTGACCTTCGGCGGCGGCGCGAAGGCGCGCGCCGGCACGTTGAAGAGCACGCGCGCGTCGCAGAGCCACTGCGCGTAGACTCCGAGCCGGCCCCGGGCCGGTGTGCCCGGTGCCGCCGCGAGCCGCTCCGCGACCTCCTTCTGGAACATCAGCGTGAAGCCGGCGGCAAACGTCGCGTCCCCCGCCAGCGCATCGAGCCAGCGCACCGTCAGCCGGCTGGCGACGTTGTACGGCAGGTTGGCGACGACCTGCCGCGGCGCCGGCGCGAGGTCGCGGAGGTCGACGTCGAGGGCGTCGGCACCGGCGACGCGCAGGCGTCCGGGCGCGGCGTCGGCGAGCGCCTCGAGCGCGTCGAGGCAGCGGGGGTCGCACTCCACCGCGACGACGCGGGCGCCCGCTTCCAGCAGGGCGCGGGTGAGGCCGCCGGGTCCGGCGCCGATCTCGACCACGTCGGCGCCGTCGAGAGGCCCCGCTGCGCGCGCGATGCGGCGGGTGAGATTGAGATCGAGGAGGAAGTTCTGGCCCAGCGACCGGCGCGCCGCGATGCGGTGCGCGGCGATGACCGCTCGCAGCGGCGGCAGGGCGGAAAGATCGGGGCGTCCGCCGTGCGTGCCGGTCACACCCTGAGGTCGACGAACGCGTGCCGTCGGAGGTCGCGCAGCAGGCGGCGCTCGATAGTCGCCAGCCGACGGTTGGCGATCCGCTCGTAGATGGCGTCGCGAATGTCGGCCTCGTCGCCCGCCGCCTTGCGTTCGCACACCATGATCACGTGGACGCCGTTCGCGGTCTCCAGCGGCACGCTCGGGACCCCGATTTCGAGGTCGCCGAGCGCGTCGCGGAACGCCGCCGGCAGGTCGTCGGTCTGCACCCAGCCGAGGTCGCCGGACAGCGAGGTTTCCGATCGCGTGCCCTGCGCCCGCAGGGCGTCGCAGCCGCTGACTTCCGAGCCGATGCGCCGCGCCTCGGCCCGGCGCTGCTCCGCCGCCTCCGGGGAGTCCGCCGCCGGCACCGGCAGCAGCACCTGCGACAGGAACAGCTCCTCCGTGCCGGCGAACTCCGACATCACCGCCCGCTTGTTGCGCAGGTGGAGGATGTGGAAGCCGTCCACGGAGCGCACCGGATCCGATATCGCGCCGACGTCCATCGCGACCAGGGTGCGGTCGATCTCGCGGCGGCTCTGCCCCTCCTGAATCCAGCCGAGGTCGCCGCCGTTGCGGGCCAGCGCGCCCTGGCTGAACTGCGCCGCGACGGCGGCGAAGTCGGCGCCGCCGCGCAGTTGCGCGACGATGCTCTCGGCGACCGCCTGCACCTCGCGCGGGGCCGCCGCCGGGTCGTCGTAGAGGGTGATTTCGGAGACCAGGAACTCGGGCCGGCCGCGGTCTTCCTCCAGCCGCGCCAGCTCGACGTCGATCTCCTCCTCGCTGACGCCGATGGTGGGGCGCAGCCGCCGGTTGACGTACTTGCCCCAGGCGATCTGGGCACGGATCTGGCCGACCACCGCGCCGAGCGCAATTCCGCGTTCGGCCAGAAAGGCGCCGAGGGCGCCGCGTGCGATGCCGTTGTTGTCCTCGATGAGCGCGACCGCGTCGGCGACGTCGCGGTCGGTCGCGCGGACGCCCTTGCTGCGCGCCTCCTCGACCTGCAGCGCCTCGTCGATGAGATTGCGCAGCACCGGGCCGGCCACCCGCTGACGCATCTCGTCGGTCCGCGCGAGATTGGCGTTGTAGATCGCCACCTCGATCCGCATTTGCCAGTCGAGGACCGAGATCGCGCGGTCGTTGACCACGGCGGCAATGCGCAGGACATCTTGCGGCCAAGCCGCCGGCGCCCCGAGCCACGCGAGTACCGCGACCGCGATGAACCGTCGCAACAAGACCGGACCCTCCGACGCTGCGCCTCGCCGAACATAGGGCGGCCGCGAGTCCGCCGCAAGCGCCACCCCTCAGTCCAGGTTCCGCAGCCTGATCTGGAACCTGAGATCGGTCGAGGCCTCCACGTCGGGCCGGCTGGTGAAGTTCCGCCGGACCTCGACGCCGACCGTCACGCATTCGTCTTCGTAGAGCAGGCTGGCGCCGCTGAACAAGGCGCCGCCGCCGTGGCTCAGATCGTGGCGGTGGAGCGCGCCGAGCTGCCATCGCTCGTCGATTCGATAAACGGCCGAAACGTCGAGCTGGCTGGCCGAGGCGGCAACGCCGGCGGTGGACTCGGCGCTGGAGAGGTTGACGTAGGACAGCCGCCCGCGCAGCCATTCGGGCCCGGCGGCGACGGCGAGCGTGCTGCGGCGGATCGAGAGCTGCCGGCGGTCCAGGCGAAACCGCGTCATGAGGTCGAGATAGCGCGCCGGACGCACCGTCAGGCGGCCGACGATGTCCGAGAACCGCTCTTCGACGCCGCTCCCGGCGGAGAACGCGTCATCCCGCAGCGGACGGTAGCTCTGACCGACGAGAAATTCCGACAGCCGCCCGGAGGCGGCGAAGGCGCCCACGCGCAGGGCGTAGCCCACGCGCGAGCCGCCCTCGACGCGGTCGAGTCCGGGAAACAGGCTGTCGGCGAGCAGATTGATGTCGTCGAACTCGAACGACAGGCTGTCGTCGTTGCGGATCAGGTCCGGATTGTCGCCGCCGGGCGTGAGAATGACCTTGACCAGCGGCTCGACCAGGAGATGCCAGTCGTCTGCCGCACGCACCCACGGCCAATGCCAGTCCATCGTCGCCTGCGGCACAATGCGGCCCGCGAACCCGCGGCGCGCCGGAGCCGCCGCATCATGCGGATCCGGCACGCCGGTCGCGTGGTAGCCGTCGAGGCGCAACGACGTGCCGAACGTGTAACGGTCGCCGAGACGTGTGGAAAACGGCACCTGCCAGCGGGCCGTCGCCGACATGCGGCGACTGTCGGCGCCTTCGGGCCGCATGAGGACGCGGGCGTTGGCGTGCATGGACCACACGCTGCTGGCGAGCCCGGGGTCGCCGCGCCAGGCGATGTCAACCAGCGGTGCCACGATCGGCGTCGCACCGACGTCGGCCTCGGGACCGAGAGGCTGGAAGTAAAGCGCGTCCAGCGTGATCTCGCGGTTGTCGGTGCGGCCGCGCAGATAGACATTCTGCTTCAGGAACGGGCGGCCGCGGACGAGGTCGCCGGGGCGAGCGCCGCGGTCCTCCACCCAGCGGGACGCGCCGTCGCCGGAACGCCCGAACAGGTCGGCGAAGTCGTACCGTGCGAGGTAGGTCGAATCCGAGGCGCGCTCGATGGCGAAGCCGTAGCGCCAGCCGCCGCCGAGGTCGAAATCGCCCGCCAGATCGATGTGGCCGCGTAAGCGATCCTTCGAAACCGCACCCGCCGACTGCCGATCCTCACGCGTGACGCTGCCGTCGAAGTGCAAGTTCCCCGTCGTCGTTTCCTCGCGGTACTGGGCGACAAGAACCGGCCGCCCCCGAGATGCAAGGATCGGCGTGATCGTGGCGTCGCTGTGCGGCGAAAGCTCGATGAAGTAGGGCTGTGTCCAGATCAGGCCGAACGTCGAATGCTGCGCGAACGTCGGCGGCAGGAAACCCGTCTTGCGCTCCACTGTCGGTGCCGCGTGCTCGAAGTAGGGCAAATAGAAGACGGGGACGCCGAGCACCTCGAACCGTGGATCGGAATACGAAATGGTTTCGCGCGCGGGATCGTGCACGACCCGGGCCGCCTTGATCTGCCAAAGCGGCGCGCGTTCCGGCGCGTCGCCGCATACGGCGCACGGACTGTAAACGGCCTTGGCGAGTGTCGTGCGGCCGTCCGCGGTCCGGAGTCCGCCGGCGGCGGCGAGCCGCGAGCGGTCGGCAAACAGGACCCCGACGGAACGCACGGTCCCGGTCGTCAAATCGCCGGCAAGCGCCGCGTCACCCGCGAATACCACCTCCCCGCCGGGTTCCATCAGGGCGACATTGCCGGACGCCGACACGACGTCCGCACGGCGGTCGTATCGCATGCGATCGGCGCGCACCGTGCGACCGCCGCGGGACAGTTCCACGGCGCCGGTGGCGGTTGCCGCGTCCGAGCGCGAATCGTAGACGATCTCGTCGGCGAGCAGCAGGGCGCCGCCTGCTTCCGGTGCCTGGGACGCTGCCGGCGGGACGATGAGCAACGCCGCTGTCACTCCGCCGGCGGCGACCGCCACCCGCCGCCGGAGTTCACCCCTGGCGGGCATGGAGCAACAGGGTGCTGCCGAGCAGTACCGCCAGCACGGCCGGCGCCCACGCCGCGAGGACATAGGGTATCTGGCCGTTCAGCCCGTACGCCATCACCACGTCGGCAAAGACGTAGAAGCCGACGCCGCACGCCGCCCCGAGTGCGAGCATGCGGGCGGTGCCGCTGCGATGCGACCGCCGCAGGGAGAACAGTGCCGCGATCAGGACCATTCCCGCATACAGGACCGGGCTCGCCAGCATCGAGTGCCAGTGCAGACGGTGGCGCAGCGAGGAGAAGCCGGCTCGGTCGAGACTGGCGACGAACCCCGGAATGTCCCAGAACGACTGCGTCTCGGGCGCGGCGAAACTGTTTCGGATCCGGTCGAGCGTAAGATCCGTATCGAGGCGCCAGGCATCGACGATTTCGTTCCGGTGCCCCGGCCGCGAAATATGCGCGCCGCGCAGAAGCCAATGGTCGCTGCGCACGTCGGCCGTCGCGGCATCGATACGCTCGATGAAACGGTCCCCCGACCCGTATCGCACAATGAGCACATCGCGCAAGACCGCGCGCGCCTGGTCGATCCCCCTGGCATGAACGATCGCTGCTCCGTCGGGATCCGTCTGGCGCAGCCACAACCCGTTCCGCGGCGTCGCAAGGCTCGTTGCGCGTTTGCGCAGATGCTCATTGTCGAGCTCGTAATATCCGGCCAGCGTCGCGCTGGCGAACGGGCTGAACACGGCGACGGAGAAGGCGCCGACAAGAAGTGCGACAACGACTCCGGGGAACAGGAGCTGCGGCGTCGACACGCCGGCCGCACCGAGGACGACGATTTCGTGGGACCGGGCGAGCCGGGCGAGGCCGAGCAGGCTACCGAACAGGACGGCATAGGGCGCAGCACGCTGAGCGAGATAGGGGAGGTGCAGCAGCGCCATTTCCACCGCGACAACGAACGGTACATCGCCGCTGCGCGACACGCGGCGCCCGAGCTCCACGAGGTCCAGCATGAACAGCAGCACTGCGACGACGAGAAAGACGGTACCAATGCTCGCCGCCATCTGGCGAGCGATATAAAGACAGAGCGTCGTGGACAAGCGCATCGTTTCAACCGGTGCGCGCGTGGAAGATACCGCGGCGTTTGCCCTCGAATACCAAGGGCCAGGCCGCGGCGAGGCCGCAGGCCACGATCGCCAGACAGAAGCTCCAGGACAGCCAGGGCTTGCCGACCGTCAGATACCTCAGTCCGAGGGCGGCAGCGAGGAAAACTCCACCGGCGCAAGCGCCGGTGACGATGCGCCAGAACTGCCCGCGCCGGTCGACATCGCCCGAGAGCAACGCGGCGCTCGCGATGAGCGCCAGGACGATCGCGTTCAGGGGAGCGGTCAGACGATGCCAGGCCTCGGCGCGGAATTGGTGGCGCCGACGCTCGTCCACCCCCTCTTCCGGCCAGATCAACTCGTGCAGATAACGTTCACTCGCTTCGCGCCGTCGACCTGCAGGCAGCACGACCTCGTCGGCGAAATCGAACGTATAGCGGTCGAACAGAAGGAAGGAGGGATGTATCCTGTCGCGATCCGCATGCTGACGGCTTCCGTTCTCGAGAACGAAACGCGGCCCCTCCGGGGTCGCGAGAAGCGTCCCGCGCTCGGCGACCACGGTCACCCGCTCGTTCGGATCGCGGGCGTCGTGCACCAGGATGCCACGCAGGTCGCTGCCGCCCGCGCGCTCGCGGACAAAGACCGTCACGCCGTCCAGCGGCGTGTTGAAGACGCCTTCGCGCACGAGCACGCTCGCCAGCGAATGGCGGAGCTCGAACTGGCGGTCCTTGAACGCCCGGAAACCGGTCGGCATGAGGTAGAGGTTGATCGCCAGGATCGCGACTGCCACAGCCGAGCCGAGCGCGATGGCGGGCGCGGCCAGGCGCAGATTGGAAGAGCCGGTGGCGCGCAGGATCACGAGCTCCGAATCGGCTATCAACCGATGGTACGCGTGCAATACGCCGACGAACAAAGCAACCGGCAGGATGACCACCAGCACCTTGGGCATCAGCAACAGCGTCAGCAGGAGAAAGGCGGCGATCGACAGATCATGGTTGACGATCAGATCGACGAAGCGCAGCGACTGCGTCAGCCAGACGATGCCCGCGAGACACAGGGCGACGACGACAAACGGCCAAGTCAGTTGTGCGGCGATGTAGAGCGACTGGCGTTGCATTTTTGGTCCGCGGGAGGCCCTCCCGGCGGCCGTTGCACGAATACGCGCACCATAGACAAACGCTTGCCCGCGCGGCAACAATCGCCCGATCGAACGGCCCTTGCACCGCAGCATGCCTCCGGGAGACCGCCATGAAAGTCGACTTCGTCAAACCCGATCTCGCGACCTCCGCGGCGCTGGTCGTCGGCGTCGCCGCCGGCGGCGCTCTGAGCGCCAGCGCCAGCCGTCTCGACGACGCCACAGGCGGGGCGCTGAAACGTTCGATGAAGCACGCGCGGTTCGACGGCGAGTCGGGGAAGGTGCTGTCGATCCTCGCCCCGCACGGTGTGCGGGCGGGGCGGATAGTCCTCGCCGGCATGGGACGGCCGAAGAGCTTCGACGCGCTCGCCGCAACCCGGCTCGGCGGCGTGGTGGTGGCGCATCTGCAGAATTCCGGCGAGCGGCGAGCGGCGGTCGTCGTCGAACCGCCGAAGCACTCGCCGCTGGACCGCATCGCCGCTGCCGCACAGGTCGCGCACGGCGCTCGTCTGCGCGGCTACCGCTTCGACAAATATCGTACGAAGCGGAGGAAGGCAGACCAACCCAGCTTGGGCCGCTTCACCGTCATGTGCCCCGAACCCGGCAAGGCACGCACCGCGCATGCGCCCCTCGACGCGCTCGCGGACGGCGTGTTCCTTACGCGTGACCTGGTGTCGGAGCCGGCGAATGTGCTGACGCCCCCGGTGTACGCGAACGAGATCCGCAAGCTCACGGACGACGGTCTCGACGTCGAGGTCCTCGACGGCGAGCGCCTCGCCGACATGGGTATGGGCGCAATCACCGGCGTTGCCGCCGGCAGCCAGCACGACGCGCACCTCGCCGTCGTGCGCTGGAACGGCGCCGCGCGCGACGGCAGTGAAGCGCCGGTGGCGATCGTCGGCAAGGGAGTCACCTTCGACACCGGCGGCATCTCCATCAAGCCGTCGTCCGGCATGGAAGACATGAAGTGGGATATGGGCGGCTCCGGCGTCGTTGTGGGCCTGATGCGCACGCTCGCCCGGCGCAAGGCGCGGCTGAACGCGGTCGGCGTGGTTGGACTCGTGGAGAACATGCCATCGGGTACGGCGCAGCGGCCCGGCGACGTGGTACGGTCCTACTCCGGTCAGACGATCGAGATACTCAACACCGACGCCGAGGGGCGTTTGGTGCTCGCGGACGCGCTCTGGTACGTGCAGGAGCGCTTCAAGCCGCGAGCGATGATCGATCTGGCGACGCTTACCGGTGCCATCATCGTCAGTCTCGGCAAGTATCAGGCAGGAATGTTCTGCAACGACCGGCGGTTGAGCAAACGCCTCGTCGCGGCCGGCAAGGCCGTCGCGGAGCCGGTGTGGCCAATGCCGTTGGACGACCACTATGACACGCTCATCAAGTCGGACATCGCCGACATGAAGAACATCGGCGGACGGGGCGGCGGCAGCGTGACGGCCGCGAAGTTCCTCGAACGCTTCGTCAACGGCGTGCCTTGGGCGCACCTCGACATCGCCGGCGTAACGTGGACGGGCGAGTCGAGCCCTCTGGTGCCCAAGGGCGGCACCGGGTTCGGCGTCCGGCTGCTCGACCACCTGATCGCATCCCACTACGAGGGCAAGTAGACGCCCCAATGAATGACGCGACGCGGTGCCCGGTCGCTTTCTACCATCTGACCCGGTCGCCGCTCGAACGCGCCTTGCCGCGGCTCCTCGAGCGCGCGCGCGGGCAGGACCTACGCGTGCTCGTGCGCTGCGGTTCGAGCGCCCGGCTCGCCGCGGTCAACGGACTACTATGGAGCTACGATCCGGCGAGTTTCCTGGCCCACGGCGGGCCCGAGGACGGACGCGCGGCGGATCAGCCGATCTACCTTGCGCTCGACGACGGCAACCCGAACGCGGCCCAGGTCCTAGTCCTGCTCGATGGTACCGAGGCTGACGATCTTGCGGCGTTCGACCGCTGCCTTGACCTGTTCGACGGCAAGGATGCCGACGCGGTGGCGGCCGCTCGCGAGCGCTGGCAGCGGCTCCGCGACGCGGGCCATCCGCTGACCTACTGGACGCAGACGGAAACCGGCGGCTGGCACCAAAAAACGTGATCACCGCCGCACGGTGGGGTGAGGTGACGTAAGAATTTATGTGTCAGGTGGGAAGGGGGTACTCCCTGTGGTGACGACAACCACAAACAGGAGCACCCCGCATGTCCCAGCAAGCTGCGACGATCATGAGCCTACCCCAGGCCTTTGAGGTGGTGAAGGAGATGCAGGCAGGCGGACTGGACTGGGGCGAGGGCTACCGCCCGCTCGGCCGCCAGGCGCTGGCCGAGATCATCGAGGGCCGGATGGCCGAGGCGGTGGATCGCTGGCTCGACAACCTCGACGCCGGCGCGATGCGCGACCGGCGCAACGGGACCTACCGCCGCTGCCTGCTGAGCGAGCTCGGCGACATCGAGCTCAACGTGCCGCGCACCCGGCACTTCTGCCCGACCGGGGTTGTGAAGAGCTACGCAAGGCGCGCGCCGGAGATCGACCGTGCCATCCTGGCCGGCTTCGTGCTGGGGCTTTCGACGCGCAAGGTGGGCGAGGTCCTGCTGGCCCTGCTCGGGCGCCCGGTCTCGGCCGCGACGGTGAGCCGGGTCTCCAAGACGCTCGACATGGCGGTCGAGGCCTTCCACCGCAGGCCGCTGAAGAACGCCTACAAGGCGCTGATGCTCGACGGCGTGGTGCTGGCCCGCAAGACCGGCGCCGGCGCGCTCAGGAGGCCGGTCCTGGTGGCGCTCGGCATCCGCCCCGACGGCAAGAAGGAGATCATCGACTTCCATCTCGCCGTCAGCGAAGGCGCCCGCGAGTGGGAAGTGTTCCTCAACCGGCTGTACCACCGCGGGCTCACCGGCGAAGGCCTTGAGATGATCTGCGTCGATGGCGGCAAGGGCCTGCTGGCTGCCTTGCCGTTCGTCTATCCCGGCATCCCGGTTCAGAGGTGCTGGGCGCACAAGATGCGCAACATCCTCAACAAGGTCCGCAAGGCCGACCAGGAGGCCGTCAAGGCCGATGTCCACGCCGTCATGAATGCAAAGAGCCGCCGCAAGGCCCAGAGCGCCGCCCGACGCTTCGCCGACCGCTGGCAAAGCACCTACCCCAAGGCCGTCGCCTGCCTGCGCAGCGATCTCGACGAGCTGCTCACCTGCTTCCGCTACCGGACCCTCGATGAGCGAAAGCGGGTCAGGACCACCAACGCCATCGAACGAAGGTTCCGGGAGGTCCGCAGACGAACCCGGCCCATGGGAACCTTCCAGGACCGGACCTCAATGGACCGCGTCCTCTACGCGGTATTCATCCACGAAAACAAGTCTCAGGGAATCAGCACCCCCGTCTCCCTGACACATAACTCTTGACGTTACCTGGGGTGAAAATAGCGTTGCTTTCGCGACGGACGTGCCGGATAGTCAAGGTGGAATCAGAGAGAAGGAGCGAGAACATGATCGTTTCTCCCACGCGGTTGGCGCTCCTGCCGACGATGATCGCGAGCGCGCTCGCCCTGAGCGCGTGCGGCGAGAGGCTCAGCACGGCCCAGCAAACGGCATCGCCGGAGGGGGCATTCGAGTCGGCGCTTCACGGCATCTACATCGACCTCTCTCAGTCGGAGCACGACGAGGCCGACTACACGGATTCTGATGTCTTCGCCAACCGAGCGATCGCGCTGTCGGGCGGCGAGACGGTCGCTCCCGAAGAAATCGGGGCGCGCCTTCTGCCCGCTGAGGCAGCGACCGAACTTACCGATGCGCGTGCGCGCCTGGTCGAGGCGCTCGACGCCGGCGCCGCCGGGACGGCCCCGGATAGCGCGGCAAGCGCGCAGGGGATGTTCGACTGCTGGATGCAGGAGCAGGAAGAGAATCACCAACCCGGCGATATCTCGCGCTGCCGCGAGGGTTTCCTTGCGGCGATGGACGAAGTCGATGTGGCGATGACGCCGCCTCCTCCGCCGCCGGACGTGAGGCAGCGTTTCTACATGATCTTCTTCGACCTCGGCAGCTCCACGTTGACTGATGCCGCACTCGGCACGATCGGCGATATTCTGGGCACGTGGCGTTCGGGCTCCGAGAACATCAATCTCGTCGGGCATACGGATTCCTCCGGTTCCGAGGAGTTCAACATGCGGCTGTCTCAGGAACGAGCGGACACCGTCTCCGGGGTCTTGCAAGAGGGCGGCATCGACGGCGGTCGGCTCTCGTCGGTCGGCGTCGGCGAGAGCAGCCTCATCGTGCCTACATCCGACAATCAGCCGGAACCCAGAAACCGGCGGGTGGCCATAACGGTGGAGTAGCGCACCGGCACTCGACGGACATCGCGCGTGGCACGTTACGCTGCGTGGGCGTGTGCAGCATGCTCGGGCTGCACACGTCGGGGCGGGGTTGCTGAATGACTGGGACCACGGAACGCCTCGCGGAGTTCGTAGCCGGGCTCGGCTACCACAACCTGCCGCCGGCGGTGGCGGCACGCGCCAAAGCGCTGATTCTGGATCTGGTAGGCATTGCAGTGCGCGCCCGGCACGACGCCGAGTCAACCGAGAGCCTGATCTCGGGTGCGCAGCGCCTGGGCCTCGACCGCGGCCCCTGCGGGGTATTCGGCGACCCAGCCCGCTACACGATGCCTGCGGCGGCACTGATCAACGGCACGCTGGCGCATTCGCTGGATTTCGACGACACCCATGCCGCGGCGTCGTTGCACACCGGCGCGCCGATCGCTCCGGCAGCGTTCGCTGCGGCCGAGGCGTGCGGCGCCTCCGGCCGCGATGCGCTCGCCGGCATTGTCGCCGGGATCGAGGTGCAGACCCGGCTTGGCAAGGCGCTCGTGCCGAAGGCGCACTACGCCCGAGGCTATCACCCGTCGGCGACCTGCGGCGCGTTCGGTGCGGCGGCGGCGGCCGCGCGGACGATGGGGCTGACCGCGGACCACGTCGCTCATGCGCTCGGCATCGCGTTAAGCCAAACATCGGGGTCGATGGCGTTTCTCGTCGACGGCGCCTGGACCAAGCGTTACCAGGTCGGTCACGCCGCGATGAATGGAACGATCGCCGCGAGCATGGCCGCCGCCGGCTTTCGAGGGCCCGCGGAACCGATCGTCGGGAAACACGGGTTTCTTCGCAGCTACGCGCCCGATCCCGAGCCGGCTTTGGCTGACGCCGGCCTCGGCGAGACGTGGGAGACGATGGCCGTTGCGGTCAAGCCGTATCCGTCGTGCCGCTACAGTCACGCGGCGATGGACGCGGTGATCGATATCGCGCAGAGAGAAGCGGTGGCGGCGGAGGACGTCGAGGCGATTGAAGTCGGGCTACCGCGCACGGGCTGGGATCTTGTCGGTGACCCGCAGGAAGACAAGCAGTCGCCGAAGAGCACGGTCGATGGCCAGTTCTCGATGCCGTTTCTCGCCGCGGTCGCGCTTCGCCAGCATGGGCTGGCGTGGGACGATTACGCGAGACACCTCGCCGATCCGGCAACGCTGGCGCTCTGCCGCAAGGTACGTACGCGTGTGGACGACACGGCGGAGGCCGAATTTCCGGCGCACATGAGCGCACGAGTGGCCTTGTTCACGAAGCGTGACCGGTTCGAACGGTTCGTCGTCGTATGCAAGGGCGAGCCGGAGAATTTTCTTTCCGACGGGGAATTGCGAGCCAAGTTTGACGGTCTCACAGGCCCCTACCTGCCGTCGCAGCGGGGCGATCGGATTGTCGAAATGGTCCGCACCCTGGAATCGGTAGACGACATCGGCGCCTTTCTCGCCCTCACCCGCACTGCCGCGGCGGCAGCGGCTTGATCGGTCTTCATCGGGCGATGAACCGGCGTCCGCCGCACCTGGATGCCGGCTGCGTCGCTTGCATGGCGTTCGGCAAGCCGGTCGTAAACAGGGCACCGATGCTCGCCGTCGTCGCCGGGATGAGCGGGAACGACATCATCCGGCGGGCAATCTCCGACGGCGGCCATCTCGTGGACGAAGCGCCGTGACGCTGCCGAACGACCCGGAGGCGGCAATCCTCGCCAGCGTCGACCGCTTTCTCGAGCGCGACGTGGCGCCGTTCGCCCGCGAACTGGAGGCGTCGGACACTTATCCGCATGAGATCGTTGCGAAAATGGCCTCCCTGGGGCTGTTCGGCGCCACCATCGCCCCCGACTACGGCGGCCTGGGCCTTTCGGCGCTGTGCTACGCGCGGATCGTTGCGCGCGTTTCGGAGGTCTGGATGTCGCTGTCGGGTATCTTCAATTCGCATCTCATCATGGCGTCGGCGGTGCAGCGTTTCGGCGCCCCGGAACAGAAGGAGCGCTGGCTGCCTCGCATCGCAGCGGGCGAACTGCGCGGCGGAGTCGCGCTTACCGAACCCGATTGCGGCACCGATCTGCAGGCCGTCCGCACCCGCGCCGTGCGCGACGGGAACTCCTACGTCATCGACGGCACCAAGACGTGGATCACGAACGCCATCGAGGGGGATGTTCTCGCCGTGCTCGCGAAGACCGACACGCGCGCCGAACCTCGGCACCGCGGCATGAGCCTGTTTCTCGTCGAGAAGGGGTCCGGCGTACGCATCGGGCGCAAACTCGCAAAACTCGGCTACCGTGGGGTCGATACCGGTGAGATCATCTTCGACAACTGCCGCGTGCCGGTGGACAACCTGATAGGCGGTCGGGAAGGCAAGGGCTTGCAACAGATCTTGAGCGGCCTCGAACTCGGGCGGATCAACATTGCGGCGCGGGGCCTCGGCATCGCTCGCGCGTGCCTGGAGCGCTCGACCGCCTACGCACAGGTGCGCCGCACTTTCGGCAAACCTATCGCGCAGCACCAGGCGATACAGATGAAGCTCGCCGACATGGCGACTCGCGTCGAAGCGGCGCGCTTGCTGGTCGATTCCGCTGCCGAAGCCTACGATTCAGGCCGCCGATGCGACATGGAAGCGGGAATGGCCAAGGTATTCGCGTCGGAAGCAGCGATCGACAACAGCCTCGAGGCAATGCGCATCCACGGTGCCTACGGGTATTCGAAAGAATTCGACATCGAGCGCTACTACCGCGACGCGCCGCTGTTGGCGATCGGCGAAGGCACCAACGAGTTACAGCGAATCATCATCGCCCGCCAGCTCGTCGAACGGCATCCGGTCTGACCGCTACCGCGCCGGGCCCTTCGGCACCATGTTCCTCGCCGATCCGGGCGCGCGATGGTTTGTGCACACCTGACGGCTTACCGACGCACCGGTCCGCGCCGAGCGTGGCCGGGCTACGACGATCTGACGCACGCGGAGGCGGGTCGGTTTACGCTGACCGGAGCTCGGCGCCGACACCGACAGCATTCTCGCCGACCCAGGCTACAGCGCGAACCGCATCGCCGCGCCGCGAGGCGAGAGACGTCTGAACGGCCGCCTATCCGTCGGCCCGCGGAACCCAAGGGATGACCCGGACGTCGATCCCCTCGTCGCGGAGCGCTTCGGCCTCTTTCCGGTCAGCGTCACCATGGATGCTACGCGGCGCCGTTTCACCGTAGTGAATCTTGCGCGCCTCCTCAGGGAAGCGCCTGCCAACATGCTCGCTGTTCTTCTCGACCTCGGCGCGCAGCGCGCGCAAACGGCCGAGGATCTCGCCGTCCCGCTCGGCGGCGTTGACGTCGGCGGCCTCGCGCTTGCTGGCGATGTTGGGCGCCATCGGAGCCTTGCCGATCTTGCGGCTGCCGCAGATCGGGCAGGCGATCTCGCCGGCTGACGCTTGCCGTTCGTATCCCGCGCTGTCGCGAAACCAAGCCTCGAAGACATGTGCATCGGGGCACTTCAGGTTAAAGACAATCATCGGCCGCGATCCTCGAGCGACTGGCCGCAGGGCGGCGCATATGCCACTTAGATGGCACGCTTTCGCCATCACAACAAGGGTTTGCCATGAAGCCGTCGGCCTGGATCGTCCGCTTCGCGGCGCTCGTCCCGCCCGGCGCGCGGGTGCTCGACCTGGCGTGCGGGCGCGGGCGGCACACGCGCTGGCTGCTCGAATCCGGCTACGCGGTTACGGCCATCGACCGCGACACGACGGGACTTGCCGACTTGGCGTCGCCGCGCCTCGCGCGTATCGAGGCGGACCTCGAAACGGGTGGTGCTTGGCCGCTCGGCCGGGCTCGTTTCGCCGGCATCGTCGTCGCCAACTATCTGCACCGGCCGCTGTTCCCGCCGCTGCTCGCCGCGCTGGCCCCCGGCGGGGTGCTGATCTACGAGACCTTCGCCGCCGGCAACGAGCGCTTCGGGCGGCCGCGCAATCCCGACTTCCTGCTGCGGCGCGGCGAGCTGCTCGACGTCGCCCGCCGGAGCGGCCTACGCGTCCTCGCCTACGAGGACCTCGAGGTCGCGGAACCGGCGCGGAAGTGCGTTCAGCGTATCGCCGCCGCGCGGCCGAGCTCGAAGCCCTCGTAGCCGTTGGCGACCACCGCCTCGCACTTCTCGACGTAGGCGGGGAAGCCGCCGATGTAGGGCATGAACACGCGCGGTTTGCCGGGAATATTGGCGCCGACGTACCACGAGCTGCACGTCGAGCGCAGCGACGCCCCGGCGACGGCGTTGACATGCGCGATCCAGGCGTCCTCGGCGCCCGTCCGCGGCTCGATGCGGCCGAGGCCCCGCGCGCGCAGGTGGTCGATGCACGCTGCGGTCCAGTCCACGTGCTGCTCGATGCAGACGATCATGTTGGCGAGCACCGAAGGGCTGCCCGGGCCGGTAATCGTGAACAGGTTCGGGAACCCCGCCGCCATCAGGCCGAGATAGGCGCGCGGCCCGCCCAGCCACTTCTCGCGCAGGCGGCGTCCGCCGCGGCCGCGGATATCGATGCGGTCGAGCGCGCCGGTCATCGCGTCGAAGCCGGTGGCGAAGACGATGGCGTCGAGCTCGTGGTCGCCGCCGGCCACGCGCACGCCGCCGGCGGTCAGCCGCTCGATCGGGGACTCGGAGACGTCGACCAGCGTCACGTTGGGGCGGTTGTAAGTGCGGTAGTAGCCCGTATCGACGCACAGGCGCTTGCAGCCGATGACGTCGCGCGGCGACAGAAGCTCGGCCACCGCCGGGTCCGCGACCTCGGCGCGGATCTTCTCGCGCACGAACGCGGCCGCGGTCTCATTCGCCGCCCGGTCGGTCAGGAGGTCCGCGAACGACGCCATGAACGCGACCCCGCCGTCGCGCCAGCGCGCCTCGTACTCGCTCCGGCGTTCGCTGGCGGTCGCGCCGAGCGCCGGGCGCGGGTTGTATTCGATGGCGAGGCCGGCGGGCAGGCCGCGGGCGCGGGCGCGCAGCTCGGCGTAGCCGGCCTTCACAGCGCGCACCTCGGCGGCCTCCAGGGGGCGATTCCGTGCCGGAACGGTAAAGTTCGGGGTGCGCTGGAACACCGTCAGCGACCGCGCCTCCGCTGCGATTACCGGGATCGCCTGGATCGCCGAGGAGCCGGTGCCTATCACGCCGACCCGCAGCCCCGTGAAATTCACGCCTTCGTGCGGCCAGCGGCCGGTATGGAACATCTCGCCGCGGAAGTCTTCGATGCCCGGGAAAACCGGGCGGTTGGCGCTCGACAGGCAGCCCGTGGCCATGATGCAGAAGCGCGCCGCCGTTCGCTCGCCGCGGTCGGTCTCCACGGTCCACGCATCGGCGCGCTCGTCGAAGACCGCGGAGACGACGCGCGTGTCGAACGCGATGTCGCGCCGCAGGTCGAAGCGGTCGGCGACGTGCTCGGCGTAGCGCAGGATCTCGGGCTGGGTCGCGTAGCGCTCGCTCCACTCCCATTCCTGCTGCAGGGCGTGGGAGAACTGGTAGGAGTACTGCACGCTCTCCACGTCGCAGCGGGCGCCGGGGTAGCGGTTCCAGTACCACGTGCCGCCGACGCCGCGGCCAGCCTCGAAGGCGCGCGCAGCGAAGCCAAGCTGGCGCAGGCGGTGCAGCATGTAGAGGCCGGCGAACCCCGCGCCGACGACGACGGCGTCGAGGACGCCGTCGTCGGCACGCGGTTCGGTGGCGCTGGCGGACATCGATTCGTCTCCCAGTTGCCCTCGGCGCGGCGCGCCCCGGGGCACGATATGCGCCGGTGCGGCGCCCGTGCGCAAGGCCGCGCGGCCGGCGTTGGCCGCGCGCGTGCCATGCTTCGAAAGCGCGGCGCCGCGCCAGGTGCGGCATCGGGCGGCCGGGAGGCGCGTCCGGACCGTCAGTGCGCTTCGGCGCGCACGGCCGGTTCCCCCGGATATTCGCCGCCGGGGCGGGAGGCGAAGCGCTCGACCAGGAAGTCGACGAACGCCCGCACCTTCGGCGAGAGATGCCGGCTGGCGGGATACAGGGCGTGTACCCCGGTGTCCTGGGGCCCGGCCGCGGTCCGATAGTCGCCAAGCAGCTCGACCAGCTTGCCGGACCGCACGTCCTCGCCGACGAGCCATGCGGGCAGCAGCGCGACCCCGAGGCCGCCGCGGAGCGCGGCATGCACCGCTTCCGTGTTGTTGGTGCGCAGGCTGCCATCCACGGGCACTGCGACGGGCCCGTCCGGCCCCTGCAGGTTCCAGTGTACCTGGCCGCGGTGCCGCGTGTAGATCAGGCAATCGTGCGCCGTCAGGTCGTCGGGGCGGGCCGGCGTCCCGGCCCGCGCCAGATAGGCGGGACTGGCGCACACCAGACGGCGGCTGGTCGCCAGCCGGCGCGCGACGAGGCTGGAGTCCTCGAGCTCCCCCACCCGGATCGCGACATCGGCGCCGACTTCCAACAAATCGACGAAGCTGTCCGTCAGCGCCAGCTCGATCCGTACCTCCGGGAAACGGGCCAGGAAGTCGGGGAGCGCCGGGGCGATGTGGCGCACTCCGAACGCGTAGGGCGCGTTGACGTGCAGGCTCCCGCGCGGCTCCACCTCGAGGTCCGCGACGGCCGCGCAGGCTTCGTCGAGCTCGGCCAGAATGCGGGAGACACGCTCGAAATAAACGCGGCCGGCCTCGGTCAGGCTGAGATTCCGCGTGGTGCGGTGGAGCAGCCGGGCGCCGACGCCGTCCTCCAGCGCGGTGACCTGCCGCGATACCGAAGAAGGCACCAGCCCGAGGCGGCGGCCGGCGGCGGAGAAGCTGCCGGCTTCCACGGTCGCCATGAACAGACGGATGGCATTCAGGGAGTGCATGCCGTAAACCTTTGCATATTACGCACAAGAGATGTGACTTTATCATCTATTGCTCGCAGATATTGCGTACCCAAATTGGGCGGCAACGCAACCCCTCTCAGGAGCAAAGCTCATGTTGCCGAGACCACCCGACCTTTCATCATCCGACATCCAGCAAGCAATGGTCCGCGGCCGGCGGATGCGAAACCAGGCGATCGCCGAGGCGTTCAGCCGGCCGGCGGCCTGGATCCGTTCCAAGGTCCGAGGAGTGGCGATCGCTTCGACAACGCCGCCCGCGTCCGGCGGGCACGGAGCCGGAGCGTGCTGAATCGCCGCGGGCACCCCTCAGCGCCGCGGCACGCGGGGGCGCCGCCGCGGTTTTCCGCCGCATCGCGATCCGGCGGCGGCAAACGGCGCCGGTCTGGTTCAGGCTTCGCCGCCAATTGGCATCGACGGCGGCCAGCGGGGCCGCGCATCGATGGCGTCCGGCGTTCCCCGCGCCCGTGCCAGTTTTCGAGCGCGTCCGCCGTATCGTCCGGCCTCTGGTGCTCGGGCGCCGCGGCGGATATTGAGGGGCCGGCGACCGCGGCCCGCAGCCCGCGGGTCCGATGACGGGGAGCCTGCCGCCGCCATGACCGCCGCAGCCGCGCGCGCCGCGCCCGACTGGTTTCTCTGGGCGCTGGACCAGCCCTGCACCTCGCGCACCGTCGCGGTCGCGGGGTGCCCGATCCACTATCTGCTGTGGCCGGCGGCGACCGGCCGCCGCGGCGCGGCCGGCGTGCTGTTCGTGCACGGCGGCGGCGCGCACGCGCGCTGGTGGGCGCCCATCGCGCCATTCCTCGCGCATGATCGCCGCGTCGCCGCGCTCGACCTGTCGGGAATGGGCGACAGCGGTCGCCGGCCCGCCTACGATGCGGCGCTTCGGGCGCAGGAGATGCTCGCGGTCATCGACGACGCGAAACTCGGAGACCGGCCCGTCGTCGTCGGGCACAGCTTCGGTGGCTACATGACCATGAAGTTCGGCGCCGCGCACGGCGCGCGCATCGCCGGCGCGGTCATCGTCGATTCTCCGATCCGTCGGCCCGATGAGGAAACCCGCAACCCGCGCAAGCGCCCGAACATGGGCTCGATCCGCTACTACGAGTCCCGCCAAGAGGCGGTCGGCCGTTTCCGGCTCATGCCCGAGCAGCCGTGTGAAAACGAGTTTCTCATAGACTATATCGCTCGCCACTCAGTGCGCGAAACCGACGCCGGCTGGTGCTGGAAATTCGATCCGCGCGCCATGGGGGCCCGCCGCTTCGGCGAACCGTTCCACGAATATCTTCAGGCACTGCAATGCCGCGCCGCCCTCATCTTTGGCGAGCAAAGCGCGCTCGTTTCCCGGGAGACCGCCGTCTACATGTCGTGTCTCATGGGGCCGCGGACGCCTGTCGTCGAGATCCCCCGCGCGCGCCACCATGTCACGCTTGACCAGCCGCTCGCCTTCGTCGCGGCGCTGCGCACGCTGCTCGAAAGCTGGGCGGCGTAGCGACGCCATCGACCGATTCGTCCTCGGTCACATCCGCTGCCCTCTGCTATACGGGCGGTCGGAGCGGGAACGGCAAACACGGAGGGCAACGCGCGGCCATGGAACTCGAGCTTTCAGGAAAGACGGCCTTGATAACCGGCGGGTCGAAGGGAATTGGACGTGCCGTCGCGGAGACGATGGCGGCGGAAGGGGTTCACCTGCACCTAGCGGCGCGGGGGGCCGAGCCGCTTGCCGAAACCCGCGACGCGATCACACGCGCCCACCAGGTGTCCGTCGCCACTCACACGTACGACCTGTCGCACAGCGCAGCGCAGCAGGCGCTCATCGAAGCGACAGGCGAGATCGACATCCTCATCAACAACGCGGGCGCAATCCCCGGCGGACCGCTCGCAGCCATCGACGAGGCGCGCTGGCGCGAGGCATGGGACCTCAAGCTTTTCGGATACATCAACCTGTGCCGCACCGTGCACGCGCTCATGGCCGCGCGCGGCCACGGCACAATCGTCAACGTGATCGGCCTCGCCGGCGAGCGTCTGGACGCGAACTACATCGCCGGCAGCACTGCGAACGCCGGCCTCATGGCTTTCACGCGGGCGCTGGGGTCGACGAGCCTGGACCGCAACGTGCGTGTCGTCGGCGTCAACCCGGGCCTCGTGGAGACCGAACGGATGGTGACGCTGATGCGCACGCGCGCCGCCGACGTGCTTGGCGACGCTGACCGCTGGCCGGAGTTGACGAAGAACCTGCCGCTCGGGCGCGCGGCACGCGCCCAAGAGGTCGCGGATCTCGTCACGTTCCTCGCCTCGCCGCGCGCGTCGTACATCACCGGCGTAGTCTATGCCCTCGACGGCGGAGTCGCCGCCCGCGCGCCGACCGGTTGACATCGCCGGCCGCCGTGGCTTGCGCCGCGCGCCCGATCCGCCTTAGGTAGGAGTGCGTCGGGGCGTGGCGCAGCTTGGCAGCGCATCTGCTTTGGGAGCAGAGGGTCGCCGGTTCGAATCCGGCCGCCCCGACCAATCCTTCAGTCCGCGTTCACCGTCGCTTGGGTTTCCAGCGCGAGCGCGCCATTGAAGCGGTTGAACGCGCCGCACAGCGCGATTTCCCAGATCAACTCGACGATCTGGGAGTCATCGAAAACACCGCGCAGCGAATCCATCAACGCATCCGGCACGCGCTGCGGAGCCTCGGTGACCGCCCGCGCCGTAGCGACGACAAGCTTGTCCACCGCGTCGAGTTCGGGGTGATTTTCGTAGTCGCGCAAACGCGCGACGCCAGCCTCGGACAAGCCATGAGCGGCGAGCAGAGGCTCATGGCGGGCAACACAGTACGTGCAGGCGTTAAGTTGCGAAACGACGACCTGAACCAGTTCCCAGTGACGCGGCGACAGTCGCCGCTCGCGACGCAGTTCCGCCTGCATCGCGAAGAGGTGCTCGAAGATCGGCGACCGGTTGGCAAATGCGCCGAGCATCTGCTCGAACGGCGCGTAGGCGCACACCGCCTCCCACTGCGCACGCAACGGTTCAGGCAGGCTCTCCTTGGGAACGAGCGCGACCCGCGCCACGGTCGTCAGCGCGAGTAGTATTCGATAACGAGGTTGGGTTCCATCTGAACCGGGTAGGGAATGTCCGAGAAGGCCGGCTGGCGCACCCAGGTTCCCTTCAGCTTGTCGAAGTCGACCTCGACGTAATCGGGCACATCACGCTCAGGGTGCTGGATCGTTTCCAGAATCAACGGATGCTGTTTCGACCTCGCGCGAACCTCGATCGCGTCGCCGTCCTTGACCCGGTAGCTCGCGACCGTCACCCGCTGTCCGTTCACGTGGATGTGTCCGTGGTTCACGATCTGGCGCGCGGCGAACACGGTCGGCGCGAAGTTCATGCGGTAGATCACCATGTCGAGCCGCCGTTCAAGAAGCCCGACAAGGTTTTCCAGCGTATCGCCGCGCCGCCGTACCGCTTCGGCGTAGATCCGGCGGAACTGCTTCTCCGATATCTCGCCGTAGTATCCCTTGAGCTTCTGCTTCGCTTGCAACTGCACGCCAAAGTCCGACACCTTGCGGCGGCGTTGTCCGTGCTCGCCGGGGCCGTATTCGCGCAGGTTGACCGGGCTTTTCGGCCTCCCCCAAAGATTGACCCCGAGCCTGCGGTCGAGCTTGTATTTCGACGATCGACGTTTGCTCATGGAAGCTCCAACAACGTACGGCTCGCCTAGAACGGGCGCCCCGAAAGCAGGCCGCGTTCTATACGGCCCTCCGAACGCTGTCAAACCGCGCACGTCCCCGTACGGCGCTTCCACGCAGGCGGGAGCGGGAGGCGATGTCGGGGCGGCGCCGATCGATGGAACTCCGGGCTATGGCCGGCGTCGCCCCTCGCGCCCCAACCCGCCGATGACGCCACGAAGCATGCGGACTTCGCGCTCGCTGAGGTCGGCGCGCTGAAACAACGCCCGCATGTTGCGGACCGTGACCGGCCGCCTTTCGGCCACGCGGAAAAAACCGCTGGCGTCGAGTTCATGTTCCAGATGCTCGAAGAAGCCCAGGAGCTCTTCCCTGGTGGCGGCCCGATCCGCAGCTGAAACAGGAACGGGCAGTCCGGGAGCGCGCAATCGGTACCACTCGTAGCCGATCAACAGCACTGCCATTGCCAGGTTGAGTGAGGAGAAGTCGGGGTTGCTCGGGACGGTGATCGCGGCATCGGCGAGGGCTATCGCATCGTTGTCCAGACCCGTGCTCTCGCGGCCGAAGACCACCGCCCCGGGTTCGCCGCGCGCCGCCGCCTGCCGGAGCAGCGCCGCCGCTGCGGCCGGTGCGACGACGCGCACCGCCATGTCACGCGGCCGCGCTGTCGCTGCCAGGACCCGCCGCCGGTCAGCGACGGCGTCCTCAAGCGTGTCGAACAGCAACGCCCGTTCAAGCACTACGTTCGCGCCGGCGGCGTTCGCTTTCGCCGCGGCATTGGGCCAGCCGTCGCGCGGCCGCACGAGGCGCAGTTCATCAAGCCCGAAATTGAGCATCGCGCGTGCTGCCGCGCCGATGTTCTCCCCCAGCTGCGGTTCGACAAGCACGACTGCGGGGCGAGCCGCCTCCGCCGACGCCCGGCACGAGCGATGGTCGGCGCCCGCCACAGCGGCCTTAGCCGTCCGCGGTTTCACGCATCAGCCGGTACGTGACGGCGTCGTGCAGCGCGTCCCAGGAGGCGGAGATCACGTCCGTGGAAACGCCGACGCACGTCCATCGCCGGCCGGCGCGATCCTCGCTTTCGATGGTGACGCGCGTCACCGCGCCGGTGCCGTCTTCCGGAGTCAGGATGCGCACCTTGTAGTCGACCAGCCGCATATCGCCGAGGACGCCGTAAGCGCCGGCAAGGGCCTTGCGCAAGCCGCGCGCCAAGGCGTCGACGGGACCGTTCCCCTCGGCAACGACCATGATAGTCCGGCCATCGACCGCCACTTTCATGGTGGCTTCGGACAGGGTGACGCGCTCGCCGCGCGCGTTCACGCGGCGTTCGTCAATGACCCGATAACTCGTGAGCGCGAAGTACTCGCGCACGCTGCCCAGCGCGCGGCGAGCCAGCAATTCGAAACTCGCCGCTGCACCGTCGTAGGCATAGCCGCGGGCTTCGCGCTCCTTCACCGTGGCGACAAGACTGTCGACAACCGGTGAGACCGGATCGACCTCGATCCCGAGCTCGTCGAAGCGCGCAATCATGTTGGAGCGTCCCGCCTGACCGGACACGACGACCGCGCGACGGTTGCCAACCGCAGCGGGGGCGACGTGCTCGTAAGTGCGCGGATCCCGCGCCACCGCCGATGCGTGCAGCCCGCCCTTGTGCGCGAATGCCGACTCTCCGACGTAGGGCCTGTCAGGCCGATGCGGCCGGTTGAGTCGTTCATCGAGCAGCCGCGATACGCGTGCGAGTTTTGCCAGTCCGTCTGCGCCGAGGCCGGTTTTGCGGTCCATCTTGAGCATCAGATTCGGGATCACCGCAACGAGGTCGGCGTTGCCGCAGCGCTCGCCAAGCCCATTGAGCGTACCCTGCACATGACCCGCGCCTGCGGCGACCGCGGCCAGCGATCCGGCGACGGCGGTGCCGGAATCGTTGTGGCAGTGAATCCCGAGCGGTGCGCCTGGCAGGCGCGCAAGCACGGTGCATACGATTTCGCCAATCTCGTGTGGCAGGGTACCGCCGTTGGTGTCGCACAGCACGGTGCGGCCAGCACCCGCATCAAGCGCCGCGGTGATGCACGACAGTGCGAAATCGGGGTTGGCCTTGAAGCCGTCGAAGAAGTGTTCAGCGTCGAACAAGACCTGGTCGGCGCGGCCGGCAGCGTGGGCTACCGAGTCGGCGATCATCGTCCGGTTTTCGGCCTCATCGACGCCAAGCGCCGTCTGGACGTGGAAGTCCCAGGTCTTGCCCACGAGGCAGACCGTCGGCGCGCCGGCAGCGAGCACGGCGGCGAGGCCAGGGTCGTTGGCAGCGCTGCGCCCGGGCCGCCTGGTCATCCCGAAGGCTACCGCGCGCGCGTGGCGGAACCGGGGCAGCGACGCGAACACCGCGTCGTCCGTCGGGTTTGCGCCCGGCCATCCGGCCTCGATGTAATCCACGCCCAGGTCGTCGAGCGCGCGCGCGACCGCGATCTTGTCCGCCGCGCCGAAATCCACCCCCTGCGCCTGCCCGCCGTCGCGCAGTGTCGTGTCGTAGATCTCCACGCGATCGCCCATCACGCGCGCCGCCACACCGTGTCACCATCCGGCTTGTCTTCGAGTATCACGCCGGCGGCGGTGAGTTCGTCGCGGATGCGGTCGGCGGCGGTCCAGTCGCGCGCGGTCCGCGCAGCCCGGCGTTCGGCAACGAGCGCGTCGATACGCTCGCCCGCCATCGCGCTGCCGTCGCCTGCGAGCCACGTCTCCGGGTCGTGAGCGAGAATGCCGAGCGCGCTGCCGGCAGCCAGGAGCGCGGCGGCGGTATCCGCCTTGCCGGTCCGGTCGAGGTCGCCGGCCAGCGCGCGCAGGGCGGCGAGCGCCCGCGGCGTGTTGAGATCGTCTGCCAGCGCCTCCTCGACCGCCGGGGGGACCGGCGCCGGTGGCGCCGGCGGGCGACCGAGCAGAGCACGGTATAACCGGTCGAGCTCCCTCTTTGCCTCCGCGAGGCTCGAATCGGTCCAGTCGAGCGGATGCCGGTAGTGACTCCTGAGCATGGCGAGGCGGATAGCTTCACCCGGCGCTCTGCCGAGCAAGTCGCGCACGGTGAAGAAATTGCCCAGGCTCTTCGACATCTTGCGGCCGTTCACCACAACGTAGCCGTTGTGCATCCAGTAGCGGACGAACGGCGGCCCGTGCGCACAGAGGCTCTGGGCACGCTCGTTTTCGTGATGGGGAAAGATCAGGTCGCGGCCGCCACCATGTATATCGAACGCCGCGCCGAGATAGCGTGCACTCATTGCCGAGCATTCGATGTGCCAGCCCGGCCGGCCGCGGCCCCACGGCGACGGCCAGCCGGGCAGGTCATCGGTGGACGGCTTCCACAGCACGAAGTCGGCCGCGTCGCGCTTGTAGGGCGCGACCTCGACGCGCGCACCGGCGATCTGTTCGCGGCGGTCACGACGCGAAAGGGCACCGTAGTCGGACATGCTCGGCACATAAAAGAGAACATGGCCTTCCGCCACGTAGGCGTGGTCGAGATCGATCAGACGCCCGATCATGGCGATCATGGGCTTGATGTTGTCGGTCGCGCGCGGCTCGACATCGGGCGGAAGCGCCCCGAGTTCAGCCATGTCGGCATGGAACATGACAGTCGTTCGCGTCGTCAGCGCCTCGATCGTCTCGCCGTTCGTTGCCGCCGCGGCCGCAATCTTGTCGTCCACGTCGGTGATGTTGCGAACGTAGGTGACCTTGGGAAAACGGCGTTTGAGCAGGCGATAGAGCACGTCGAAGACGACGACGGGGCGGGCATTGCCGATGTGCGCGCGGTCGTAAACGGTCGGACCGCAGACATAGAGGCGCACGTGCGCCGGATCGAGCGGCGTGAAATGCTCTTTCGCGCCGCTCGCGGTGTTGAAAAGCCGAATCACGGGACGGGCGTGGCGGAGTTGGTTGGGAGGCTGCGGCGGCAGGCACCGAAATACGCCAGCATGACGACGAAGCAGGCGAGGACGAACAGCTTGTTGACGAACCAGTTAGCGGTCCAGATCGTCCATTCCGGCGCGCTCAAAAACATGGTGAACTTGACGCTGATTATGCCGATCTCGACGATCGACACGGCGATCGCAAAGGTCGGGGCTTGGCGTTGCCCGACAAGCAGCGCGCGCGCCAGCCAAAGATGTATCACCCACCAGAAATCCCACATGATGTAGGTGCCGACCGGCGCGCCTTCGACGATTGCCCACGCCACCGGAAAGGCGAACTTGATTACCAGCGTCCACGCCGCCAGCAGGCACAACGCGTGAGCAAGGAAAACGACCATCAGCCGAGACGCGCTGCCGCCGCCCTGGTCAGCAGTGGAATATCGAGACCCCAGCCGCAAGCGCTGCGGCACGCCTGGTGAGCGCATGCGAAGCATGCCGATGCGTCGAGACCGGCGTATTCGGCGCGTGCCTGCGTCTCGTCGCCGTAATCCCACGCGTACATGCGCGTGCGCAGCACATCGGCGATCGCCACGCCCTCGGGGCAGGCGTCCGCGCAATCGCCGCACGCGGGCCGGCAATAGCGCTCACCATTCTGCGCAACGTAGCGTTCGAGCAGTGACCGGTCGGCATCCGTCGGCAACCCGGTACCCGACGCGGCGACGTACTCGTCAATCTGTTCCTCGCCGGTCATGGAGACAACCAACGCATCAACACGTCGGTCGGACAGCACCCAGCGGAAAGCGGCTTGAGCGAACGTGCCGCCCGCGCGTTCGAAATCGCGCATGTCGTTCAGCCGGGCGCCGGCGAGCGTCTTCATGGCGATGACACCGATATCCGCCTCCTTGGCCCGCGCCAGGCGCGCCGGCAGTCCGGATTGCAGTGCTACGTAGCCGAAGGCATTGCGCAGTCGCTCGAAGAAGCCCGGATCCTGGGCGAAGTTGTAGGCGACCAATACGACGTCAGCGAGGTCGTGCTCGATGGCGTGATCGAGGCATTCGGCCAGCCGGCCGCCATGCCCCGACATGCCGCGAAAACGGACCTTGCCTTGGTCGATCGCTCGTTCGGTGAACGCCGCCCATTCAGGGTTGGCGATACGCGCAACGTCGTTGACCGAATGGAGGTAATAGATATCGAGATAGTCGGTCCTCAGCCGCCGCAAACTGCCTTCCAGCGCCCGCATCATGTCGGCTTCGCGCGCGCCGGCGCCGGCCTTGGTCTTGGAGCCCAGCACGACCTCGTGGCGGCGGCCCTCCAGCGCGATCCCGAGCGCCTCTTCGGCGGTGCCGAAGCGATAGCTTTCGGCGGTGTCGAAATAGGTCACGCCACGGTCGAGCGCATGACGTACGAGACGCGGGTCGGCGGAACTGCTCGAACCAAACGAAATGTCCGAGATCTCCAGCCCGGTGCGCCCGAGCGTCACCGTGCGGCGGACGTGGGGCTCAGCGCTTGCGCGCCGCGGCCAAGCCTCGGCGCCGACCGCCGCCGCCGCCCCCAGCGTAAACACCTGTCTTCGATCAAGCATGGGCGTCATGGTACGGCGTCAACGCCGCACCATCAACGCAATGGGCGGGCCGGTGACGTAAGAATTTATGTGTCAGGTGGGAAGGGGGTACTCCCTGTGGTGACGACAACCACAAACAGGAGCACCCCGCATGTCCCAGCAAGCTGCGACGATCATGAGCCTACCCCAGGCCTTTGAGGTGGTGAAGGAGATGCAGGCAGGCGGACTGGACTGGGGCGAGGGCTACCGCCCGCTCGGCCGCCAGGCGCTGGCCGAGATCATCGAGGGCCGGATGGCCGAGGCGGTGGATCGCTGGCTCGACAACCTCGACGCCGGCGCGATGCGCGACCGGCGCAACGGGACCTACCGCCGCTGCCTGCTGAGCGAGCTCGGCGACATCGAGCTCAACGTGCCGCGCACCCGGCACTTCTGCCCGACCGGGGTTGTGAAGAGCTACGCAAGGCGCGCGCCGGAGATCGACCGTGCCATCCTGGCCGGCTTCGTGCTGGGGCTTTCGACGCGCAAGGTGGGCGAGGTCCTGCTGGCCCTGCTCGGGCGCCCGGTCTCGGCCGCGACGGTGAGCCGGGTCTCCAAGACGCTCGACATGGCGGTCGAGGCCTTCCACCGCAGGCCGCTGAAGAACGCCTACAAGGCGCTGATGCTCGACGGCGTGGTGCTGGCCCGCAAGACCGGCGCCGGCGCGCTCAGGAGGCCGGTCCTGGTGGCGCTCGGCATCCGCCCCGACGGCAAGAAGGAGATCATCGACTTCCATCTCGCCGTCAGCGAAGGCGCCCGCGAGTGGGAAGTGTTCCTCAACCGGCTGTACCACCGCGGGCTCACCGGCGAAGGCCTTGAGATGATCTGCGTCGATGGCGGCAAGGGCCTGCTGGCTGCCTTGCCGTTCGTCTATCCCGGCATCCCGGTTCAGAGGTGCTGGGCGCACAAGATGCGCAACATCCTCAACAAGGTCCGCAAGGCCGACCAGGAGGCCGTCAAGGCCGATGTCCACGCCGTCATGAATGCAAAGAGCCGCCGCAAGGCCCAGAGCGCCGCCCGACGCTTCGCCGACCGCTGGCAAAGCACCTACCCCAAGGCCGTCGCCTGCCTGCGCAGCGATCTCGACGAGCTGCTCACCTGCTTCCGCTACCGGACCCTCGATGAGCGAAAGCGGGTCAGGACCACCAACGCCATCGAACGAAGGTTCCGGGAGGTCCGCAGACGAACCCGGCCCATGGGAACCTTCCAGGACCGGACCTCAATGGACCGCGTCCTCTACGCGGTATTCATCCACGAAAACAAGTCTCAGGGAATCAGCACCCCCGTCTCCCTGACACATAACTCTTGACGTTACCGGCGGGCCCTGGCCGCAGACCGCGTGGCCGCGCTAGCGGCCTGTGAAGGCCGCCGGGCGCTGCTCGACGAAGTGCGCGACACCCTCCTTGAAGTCCTCGCTGGCAAAGCTGCCGAGCATTTCCTCGTTCGCAATCTCGACCGCATCACCGAGACGAAGTCCCAGCGTGCGGTAGACCTGCTCCTTCATGACACGCATCGAACGCGGACTCACGGCGTTGGCGAGATCAAGGGCGAAGGCGCGCGCATCCTCGGCGAAGCGCGCCGCAGGAAATACCTGGTTGACGAGACCGAGGCGCAACGCCTCCTCAGCTCCCACCCGCCGCGCGGTCAGCAGCATGTCGAGCGCCGCAGCATGTCCGACGAGATGCACGAGCATGTAGTCGATGCCATGCTCCGCAATCAACCCGCGCTTGGCGAACGCGGTGGTGAAGAAGGCCGCGTCGCTTGCGAGCCTGACATCGCAATAGAGAGACATCACCATACCGAGGCCCGCGGCGGGACCGTTGACCGCGGCGATGACCGGCTTTGGCATAGATGGAAAGTAGCAGTAGCGGCGCGAGAAATCGTTCGGCACGTTGAGCCGCTTCGGCATGACCACACGCACTTCCGACCCCCGGCGCGTTCGTTCCGCCGCCTGTTCCGGCGTTTCGTCTGCGCTCGATTGCAGCATCGACATGTCCGCGCCGGCGCAGAAACCGCGTCCAGCGCCGGTCAGCACGACGGCCCGGACATCGTCGTCGCGCGCCGCCTCGGCCATGACGGCGCGCAGTTCGGACTCCATGGTCGTCGTCCAGGCGTTGAGACGGTCGGGCCGGTTCAGAGTGACGGTGGCGATACGGTCGGCGACCGCATAGTCGATCTCCTGGTAGTCGGTCACAGTCTCCTCCCTCACGGCTCGTCGGACACACGGACAACGAGTTTGCCGAAGTTTTGGCCCTTGAGCAGGCCGATCAGGCCCCGCGGCGCGTTCTCCAGGCCCTCGATCACGTCCTCGCGGTATTTGATCTTGCCGTCGCGAAGCCAGTTGCTTGTGTGCCGCAGGAAGTCGACCGACTGGTTCGCGTAGTCGCGCACGATGAAGCCGCGGAAGGTGATGCGGTTGACGAGGATGCGCATCAGCAGTTGCGGCACGAGGTTGGACCCGGGCGGCGGCGCGGTGTCGTTGTAGTGCGCGATCAGCCCGCAAACCGGCACGCGGGAGAACATCGTGAGCAGCGGCGCCACAGCCTCGAACACCTTGCCGCCGACGTTCTCGAAGTAGACGTCGATACCGTCGGGACAGGCGGCTGCCAAACGTTCGGCAAAATCGGGCGCGCGGTGGTCGACGCAGGCGTCGAAGCCGAACTCGTCCGTAACGTACGCGCACTTCTCGGCGCCGCCAGCGATGCCGACCGCGCGGCATCCCTTGATCTTCGCGATCTGGCCGACCACGCTGCCGACGGCGCCCGAGGCGGCAGCGACGGCCACGGTCTCGCCGGCCTGCGGTTTCCCGATGTTGAGCAGGCCGGTGTAGGCCGTCATGCCCGGCATCCCAAGCACGCCCAGCGCAGTGGAGATCGGCGCGATGGCAGGATCGACCTTGCGCACGCCCTCGCCGTCGCTGACTCCGTAGTCCTGCCAACCGATGCGGCCGACGACAATGTCGCCCTCCGCATAGCCCGGATGCCGCGATTCCTCGACGACGCTCACCGTGCCGCCTTCCATGGGGCTGCCGATCTCGACCGGGTCGGCATAGGTGCGTCCAGCGTTCATGCGCCCGCGCATGTAGGGGTCGAGCGAGAGATAGATCGTGCGCGCGAGAAAGGTGCCCTCGCTGCACGCCGGAACGGCGGTTTCGACGAGGTCGAAGTCCGAGGGTACGGGCTCGCCGTGCGGCCGTGCGGCGAGCACGATCTGGCGGTTCACGCGGTTCGACATGGGGTTCCTCCGACAAGGGTCCGCGCGAGTGATAATCGTTCGGCCGGGCGGCGTCGAGAGGGCCTGCAGATTTGCGCGGACACCGTCGCGGCGGCTAGTGTGGCGCGGCAAGGGAGGGCATGCGATGGACCTCGGATTGGCGGGAAAGCGCGCGCTCGTGACCGGCGGTACGCGCGGTATCGGACGCGCGATAGCGGGACATCTGGCGGCCGAAGGCTGCGCGGTGGGAATCTGCGCGCGCGGCGCGGCGGCTATCGGGCCGACGCTCGATGCGCTTGCAGCGACCGGTGCCGCTGCGACGACCGGGGCCGCTGTCGACGTGCGCGAACGTGCCAAGCTCGAGGCGTGGGTCGGCGAGGCCGCGGAGGCGCTCGGGGGCGTGGACATCTTGATCGTCAACGTCTCGGGATTCGGCGTGACCGGCGACGATGCGGGCTGGCGGGACGCGTTCGAGGTCGACATGCTCGCGAGCTTCCACACGGTGACGGCGGCACGCCCCTGGCTGGAGGCGTCCGACGCCGGTGCGATCGTGGCGATCTCGAGCATCGCGGCGATCGAGTTCTTCGGTGGCGCACGTCCTTACAATGCGCTCAAGGCGGCACTCATCACGTACGTTTCGAACCTGGCGAACGAGTTCGCACCGCTCGGCGTGCGTGCCAACTCGGTGTCGCCGGGCACCATCTACTTCGAAGGCGGAGTGTGGCACGACCGGGAGCGGAACGCGCCCGAGGCCTACGCGCAGGCGCTCGCAAGCAATCCGACGGGGCGTATGGGCACGCCGGACGAGGTGGCGAAGGCGGCCGTGTTCCTGGCAAGCCCGGCCGCGAGCTTTATCACCGGTACCAATCTCATCGTCGACGGCGGGCTGACCCGGCGAGTCCAGTTCTGACGTCTCGGAGACGACCGGCGATCCCGTGCGACCGCGCTACGAGATGCCGGACAATCCGCGTGCGTTCTTCCCCAAATGCATCGAGATGTCGGACATTCCCCGGGAGCGCAACGACTGGTCGGCGTGGTTGGTGGCCGACGATGCCGCAAGTTTCCGGCGCCATCGCAGGTGCGCGAACATCGACTTGAATCGTGAGGCCGACCGCGACGGCGAGATGCGGGAGCGTGTCACACCTGAACCCCCGGCCTTACCTCCGACCCGGAGGATGCACCGCCAAACTCGGTCGCCGCCCCAATGCCGCGAAGCCGGCGAGCATGACGGCCGAGAAGAGAATCGCCGGTGTGTTGCCGAAGCGCGAGAAGACAGTCGGTTGCGGCCGCGGCACCGGCAGCGCGGCGTCGACGACCGTGGCCTCGCCGAGCGCGGACTTCGCCGCCACGCGGCCGTAGGCGTCGATCACGCCGCTGACACCCGTGTTGGCGGCACGTACCAACGGTAGTCCCTCCTCGACGGCACGCAAGCGCGTCTGTTCGAAATGCTGGTACGGTCCGGGACTGACCCCGTACCAGGCGTCGTTGGTGACATTCAGCAGCCATTCGGGCCGCGATTCCGGATCGACGACCGCGCCGGGAAAAATGGCCTCGTAGCAGATGAGCGGACTGAAGGGCGGCACGCCCGGCACGTTCAGCGTACGTGGTCCCGGTCCGCGCGAAAAATCAGTGCTCCCCCGCGTCACCTTGCCGACGGGAAGAAACCGCCGCAGCGGGACGTACTCGCCGAACGGCACGAGGTGGAACTTGTCGTACGAGTCGGCGACCCGGCCGTCGTCGTCGAGCGCCTGCAAACTGTTCCACACTTCGCGCGAGTTACCGGACCCCGCGGTGACTCGCATAGCACCGGCTATCAGCCAGCCGCCTTGCGGCACGGCATCGACGACGTGCCCGCGCCCTTCGAAGGGCGTGGCCAGATCGAACGGACTCGCAGTTTCCGGCCAGACGACGACGTTCGGCGCCATCGCCTGTCCGTCCGTCGTCGGTGCCGCCGACAGCGCGGCATGGCGGCGCAGCTGTTCTTCCACCAGATCGCGCCGTCCTTTGTGATGCTGGGCGACATTCGCCTGCACCAGCCGCAGCCGCATGTCGGGCCGTTCGGCGGTGTCGGCGCCGGCGAGGACCCAGAGGCCGAACGCGCCGTTCGCGGCAAGCAGCGCGAGCGCCACGGCGGGCGCCCGCCAGGCGCGGGGTCCGTCGACCAATGCCGCCGGCGACGTCGCGGCGAATACGGTCAACCAGCCGAGACCGTAGACGCCGACGACGGCGGCCGCCTGCAACGCCGCCGGCCAGGGGGTCCAGACGTAGCCCGAGAGATTCCAGGGGAAACCGCCGAAGATCGCCGTGCCGCGCGCCCATTCGCCGAGCAGCCAGAGGCTCGCAAACACCGCGGGCCGCCAGAGGCCGCGCGGCGCGAGACGGCGGTAAACGGCGCAGGCCGCCGCCGGGAACAAAGCGCTTGCCGCCGCCAGCGCGGCCACGGCCACGGGCGCCGCTTCGGTCGCGACGCCGGCGACGGTGAAGGCGTTGCCGACCCAATACAATCCGGCGAGAAAGTGCGCGAAGCCGTAGACGAAACCCGTTCCGAACGCGCCGAGCCAGCCGCGGCTGCCGTCGAGCAGAAAAATCAGCCCGACGAGGCCGACCACCATCGCCGGCCCGGCGTGAACAGGGGCAAACGCGGCGCAACTCAGGCCGCCGAGCGCTGCCGCAACGCAAAAGCGGCGCCAACTCCGGCACCGCGCCAGCCATGCCGCGAGCCGTGCCAAAACGGGTTCAGGCGGTATCGGCGACGTCGCCCGGCGAGGCAGGATGCACGCGAAGGCGCCGGATGCGCCGCGGGTCGGCCTCAAGAACCTCGAACGTCAGGCCACAGTCATGGGCGATGATCTCACCGGCCCGCGGAACGCGGCCGGCGAGGGCGAAGACCAGACCGCCGAGGGTATCGATCTGCTCGTCGCGGTCCGCCGGCAGCAGATCCACGCCGAGCCGCCGCGCGAGCGCATCGACCGGCACACGCGCCGATGCGTCGAAGCCGCCATCCTCGCGTTCGGCGAGGACCGGCGTCGTGGCCCGGTCGTGCTCGTCCTCGATCTCGCCGACGATCTCCTCCACGAGGTCCTCGATGGTCGCAAGGCCATCGATTCCGCCGTGCTCGTCGACCACCAGTGCCATGTGCAGCTTGGTCGCGCGCATCTGGCGCAGCAGCTTGTGAATCGGCATCGACGCCGGCACGAACGGGATCGTGCGCGCCACGGCGACAAGGTCGAAGGCGCGGTCGCCCTGCCAATACGCGAGGAGGTCGCGCACGTGCACCATGCCGACGATGTCGTCGAGCGAGTCCTCGAACACGGGAAGGCGAGAGTGTCCGGCGGCAGCCATCGTCTCGACAATCGAGCCGAGACTGGCGGACGCAGGCACGGCGACAATGTCGGCCCGCGGAACCATCACGTCCTCGACGCGCGTCTCGCCGAACTTGAGCAGATTGAGCAGCATCGTCCGCTCCTGCTCGTCGATCGCCGTGGCCGCGTCGGGGTGTTCCTCGATCAATTCCTCCACCGACTCGCGCAGCGACGCTATGCGACTGCCGCCCGTGAGCGACCGCAACCAGTCGCCGAGAAGGCTCAGAAGCGTCTTGCCGTTGCCGTCGCGCGCAGGCCTCGCGTGCGTTCGCGCCGTGCCGTCGCTCACGCCGGCCATTCCCCGCTTTGCCAGGGATCGGCGACGCCGATCCGCCGCAGCACGCGAGTCTCCGCACCGCGCATCTCGGCCGCCTCGCGATCGTCCCGATGGTCGTAGCCGAGCAGATGGAGCGTTCCGTGAACGACGAGGTGGCGCGCGTGGTCGGCCACCGCGAGGCCACGGGCGCGGGCCTCCCGGCACACGGTTTCGCGGGCCAGCACCACGTCGCCGAGGACGCCCGGCGCTCCGGGAGCCAGCGCCGGCGAGCCGGGAAAGGCGAGAACGTTGGTCGCCCCGGCGCAGCCACGGTAGCGCCGGTTCAGAGAAACGACCGTGGCATCGTCCGCCAGCAGGATACTAAGCTCCACCGGCCCGCCCGGTGCCGCCTCGGCCAGCGCGGCGTCGGCAGCGCGCCGACAGGCGGCGGCGGCATCGAGAAAGGAGCCGGTCCACGCCGCGTCGTCGACGGCCACATCGATGTTCCGCGCCGCAGCGACGCTCACGACCGGGCTCCGGCGCGATCTGCGATCTTCGTCTCCGTCTCGCGCTCGTCCGTCTGGCGATCACGATAGGCGCGGACGATACGCGTCACCAGGTCGTGGCGCACCACATCGCGTTCGGAGAAGCGGACGACGCGGACGCCGTCGAGGGCGCCCGTTACGCTCAGGGCGTCGTGCAGTCCCGATCGCGTGTTCGCGGGCAGGTCGATCTGCGTGAGATCGCCGGTGACGACCATGCGCGCGTTCTCGCCGATGCGGGTCAGGAACATCTTCATCTGCACCGGGGTCGTGTTCTGCCCTTCATCGAGAATGACGAATGCGTTGGACAGGGTCCGACCGCGCATGAACGCCAAGGGCGCGATCTCGATCTGCCCGCTGCGCAGTCCCGCGGCAACCCGATCCGCCGGCATCATATCGTAGAACGCGTCGTACAGCGGTCGGAAGTAGGGGTCGACCTTCTCCTGCACGTCACCGGGGAGGAAACCCAGCCGCTCGCCGGACTCGACCGCCGGCCGCGAAAGGACGATGCGCTCGACCTGTCCGCGCGCGAGCATGGCGACCGCGACGGCGACGGCGAGATAGGTCTTGCCCGTCCCCGCCGGCCCAATGCCGTAGGTGAGCTCGCATTCGCGCAGAGCGCGGACATACGCGGCCTGCGCCGGCGAACGCGGCAAAATGCGGCGCTTGTGCGCAGCGACGACGGCTTCGTCGGCGATCAGCGGCGACACCTCCGCCGTCTCGACGTCATGCGTCATGCGCAGCGCCGCATCGACTTCCTGCGGCCCGACGGGAAGACCGCGCCGCAGCATGTCGTGCAGCGATACGAGGACCGCCTTGGCACGATTCGCGGCGTCCGTCCGCCCCGAAATGGCAAGGCGATTGCCGCGGCTGGCGATCCAGACGCCGACTTTCTGTTCGATGCGGGCGAGATGCCGGTCGTGCTCGCCGAACAAGGCGCCGAGATGCGCGTTGTCGTCAAAGCTCAGATAGAGCGGCGCCGCGGCGCCGCGCGCCGGCTCGCGTTCGCGACTCAAGCGGGCGCCTCCGTCACGACCCCGGACAGGCCGTTCTTCGTGCACCCGGTGACGCGAACGCGGGCGCGATCGCCGATCGTCAGCCGCGAACCCTGGACGTGCACCGCTTGCATGTACGGGGTCCGGCCGACGAGCTGCCCGGCGTGGCGACCGGGGCGCTCGAACAGCACGGGCAGCGTGCGCCCGACGGCACTCCGGTTGAACGTCCGCTGCTGGCTGGCAAGGCACTCCTGCAACGCGGCCAGACGCTCGTTCTTCACCTCTTCGGCGACCTGCGGCCGGACCACCGCCGCCGGGGTCCCGGGCCTCGGGCTGTATTTGAACGCGAACGCGCTGGCGAAGCCGATCTCGCCGACCAACGCCAGCGTATCGGCGAAGTCGGCGGCGGTCTCCCCCGGATAGCCGACGATGAAGTCGGACGACAGCGCGATGTCCGGCCGCGCCGCGCGCAGCCGGGCGACAAGGCGACGGTAGTCCTCGCGCGTGTGCCGCCGGTTCATCGCCGCCAGAATCCGGTCGGCGCCCGACTGCACCGGCAAATGCAGGTGCGGCATGAGACGCGGCACCTCGGCGTGGGCGCGGATCAGCGCCTCGCTCATATCGTTCGGATGCGACGTGGTGTAGCGCACGCGTTCGAGGCCGTCGATGGCCCCGACCTGGGCGATCAGCTCGGCGAGACCCTCGCCGCCGTCGCGCCATGCGTTGACGTTCTGGCCGAGCAGCACGATCTCGCGCGCGCCGCCGTCGACGAGACGCCGCGCCTCGGCCACGACGGCGCGCGCCGGACGCGAGTCCTCGGCACCGCGCGTGTAGGGAACGACGCAGAACGTGCAGAACTTGTCGCAGCCTTCCTGGACCGTGAGGAAGGCGGAGACGCCGCCAAAGCGCCGCGCTTCGGGCAGGACATCGAACTTGGAGACGGCGGGGAAGCCGGTATCGATGACCGGCCGTCCGGCGGCCCGGTCGGCGCGCGCCACCATCTCGGGCAGGCGATGGTAGCTCTGCGGCCCAAGCACGATGTCGACGAACGGCGCGCGGCGGGCCATCTCGGCGCCCTCGGCCTGCGCCACGCAGCCGGCGACCGCCACGATCATGCGTCCGCCGACGGCGGCCCGGGCCTTCTGCAGGAGGTGCAGGCGCCCGAGCTCGGAGTAGACCTTCTCACCCGCCTTCTCGCGAATGTGGCACGTGTTCAGCAGCACCATGTCGGCGCCGTCGGGAGAATCCACGGGACGATAGCCCAGTGGCGCCAGGACCTCGCTCATGCGTTCCGAGTCGTAGACGTTCATCTGGCAGCCCCAGGTGCGCACGTAGAGCGTGCGTGGCGGGCTTGCCGTTTCGACGTTCGCGGACGTGCCGGTCAATGCCTCTCCTCTGGTGCCGACGGTGCCGCGGCCGCGCGCCCGGTCATGAGGCACCAGCGATCGAAGTGGCCCTTCGCACACCGCCGCCGCGCCGAACCTTATCGGCGCCCGGTGCGCTGTCAAGCGGCGTCGAACCGCCGACGCGCCCAGGGCGGCGGCCGGCGAGCAACGCCGACAGGCCGTCGGCGACCGCCGTCTCGCATGCGCGCGCCAGGGCCTTGCGGGAACCGTGGCTCTCGATCGTGATCGGCTCGTGCAACCACACGTCCACACGGACGCCGCCGAGACCCATGAGTCGCCACAGGTGGCCGAACAGCGCCGTGTCGCCGTACCACGTCGCCCACGGCCGTTCGCGGCGGCTCATGGGCAGATTGCGGAAGCCTGTGTAGGCGAGGGACACCGGCTGCACCGCGAGCGGCCCTCCGCCCAGCGGGCGCTGCGCCACGGCGAAGAACGTACTGTTGAACGGCAGCACGCGGTTGCCGTCGCTGCTCGTCCCCTCGGGGAACAGGATCAGGCTGTCGCCGTCCTGGAGGCGGCGGCGGATCTCGTCGCGGTGCCGCTCGCTGCGGCTTGCCCGGCGCACCACGAACACCGACCGCGCGAGCTTCGCCAGCAGCCCGAACAGCGGCCAGCCGGCGACTTCCGCCTTGGCCACGAAAGCGGCGTCCAGAACGCACGACAGAACGATTATGTCGACGTAGGACGCGTGATTGCACACGTACAGCGTCGGCGGCGCGCCGGCACGGCAGCCGGCGACGTGGATGTCGATGCCGATCGTCCGACTGACGCCGCGATGGTAGAGCTTGGGCACGACGCGCGACAGGGGCGACCGCAGCGCCAGCGCCGCTGCCTGTACCGGGATGAGCAGCGCCGTCCACGCGAGCAGGACCAGCGCGACGCCCGCGGCGCGCAGGTGCGGCGACGGATCGGGAAGTCTGCCCACGCTCAGTCGGCGTCGGGCCGGAGCAGCGGGTTCTGGGCGTAGTGCTGCAGGTAGCGGGACGTCACCAGATCGGTCTTCACGACGATGCAGACGTCGGTGGTGCGGAACTGCGGGTCGATGACGGCGCCGTCGCCGACGAACCCGCCGAGACGGAGGTAGCCCTTGATCAACGGCGGCAGCGCCAGGCGAGCCGCGCGCGCGTCGACCGCATCCGGAGGCAGCCGGTCCATCGCCGTGTAGCGTCCGGGCAGGGCCCGCGGCCGCAGGTCCCGCGGCGCCAGATGCCGGTGGTGCAGATACGACAGGGGCAGCGCCAGGCGGTCGGGCTCGATGCCGGCGATGCTGGCGCAGCCGAACAACAGTCCGATGTCGTAGTGGAAGACGTAGACCGCGATGCCCCGCCACAACAACGCCATCGTCGCCCGGTTGCGGTATTCCCGGTCGACGCACGACCGCCCGAGCTCCATGATCTCGCCGCGCACCGCGAGCAGGGGCGCGATGTCGTACTCGCCGGAGGTGTAGAACCCGCCGTGCTTCTCGGCGACGCTGCGCCGGTTGATGCGGTAGGTGCCGACGATAGAGCGGTGCGGATGCGCGCGTTCGCGGTCGATCACCAGAAGGTGGTCCCAGTAGGAATCGAAGGCGTCGCAGTCGCGCCGGAGGCGCCGGACCTCGTCGCTCGCGACCGCGTCCATCTCTTCGTAAAAGATGCGGTAGCGCAACGCCTGGGCGGCGTCGATCTCCGCGGCCGAGCGCGCGAGGCGCACTTCCAGCGCGCCGGCATGGATGCCGCCGAACGGATCGTCGAGCGTTTCGGCCGCGCTCACCGCCACACGGCCCGGGCGCGCGTGGCGTTCACCGGGCCCGGAGCTCAGGCATCGTCGCCGCCGATCGGCACGCCGTACAATTCGAGGCGGTGGCTCACCAGCCGATAGCCGAGACGGGCCGCAACCTCGGTCTGAAGGCGCTCGATCTCGTCGTTGCGAAACTCGACCACCTCGCCGGACGAAATGTCGATCAGGTGGTCGTGATGTTCGGCGCCCGCTTCTTCGTAGCGCGCGCGGCCGTAGCCGAAATCGTGCCGCTCCAGCACCTCGGCCTCTTCGAACAGACGCACGGTGCGGTAGACCGTCGCCATGCTGATCCGGGGGTCGACGCGGGTGGCGCGCCGAAAGACTGCGTTGGCGTCCGGATGGTCCTCGGAATCGGATATGACGCGGGCGATGATCCGGCGCTGGTCGGTCATCTTCAGGCCCTTGTCGATGCACAGGCGCTCGACTCGAGAGGGTTCCTGCCCCATGTCCGCTCCCCTCGTCGCGCGTTTCAGGCAGCCCGCAGTATAGCTACAGCGGCGGTGGCCGGCAAGCGGCGCCCAAGCGTGGGTAACGTCAAGAGTTATGTGTCAGGGAGACGGGGGTGCTGATTCCCTGAGACTTGTTTTCGTGGATGAATACCGCGTAGAGGACGCGGTCCATTGAGGTCCGGTCCTGGAAGGTTCCCATGGGCCGGGTTCGTCTGCGGACCTCCCGGAACCTTCGTTCGATGGCGTTGGTGGTCCTGACCCGCTTTCGCTCATCGAGGGTCCGGTAGCGGAAGCAGGTGAGCAGCTCGTCGAGATCGCTGCGCAGGCAGGCGACGGCCTTGGGGTAGGTGCTTTGCCAGCGGTCGGCGAAGCGTCGGGCGGCGCTCTGGGCCTTGCGGCGGCTCTTTGCATTCATGACGGCGTGGACATCGGCCTTGACGGCCTCCTGGTCGGCCTTGCGGACCTTGTTGAGGATGTTGCGCATCTTGTGCGCCCAGCACCTCTGAACCGGGATGCCGGGATAGACGAACGGCAAGGCAGCCAGCAGGCCCTTGCCGCCATCGACGCAGATCATCTCAAGGCCTTCGCCGGTGAGCCCGCGGTGGTACAGCCGGTTGAGGAACACTTCCCACTCGCGGGCGCCTTCGCTGACGGCGAG
Organism: Alphaproteobacteria bacterium; assembly: GCA_965243325.1. Taxonomy (GTDB): domain Bacteria; phylum Pseudomonadota; class Alphaproteobacteria; order UBA7887; family UBA7887; genus JANQOH01. The sequence goes on from CBDEUQ010000003.1 coordinate 688,431, forward strand.
ATGGAAGTCGATGATCTCCTTCTTGCCGTCGGGGCGGATGCCGAGCGCCACCAGGACCGGCCTCCTGAGCGCGCCGGCGCCGGTCTTGCGGGCCAGCACCACGCCGTCGAGCATCAGCGCCTTGTAGGCGTTCTTCAGCGGCCTGCGGTGGAAGGCCTCGACCGCCATGTCGAGCGTCTTGGAGACCCGGCTCACCGTCGCGGCCGAGACCGGGCGCCCGAGCAGGGCCAGCAGGACCTCGCCCACCTTGCGCGTCGAAAGCCCCAGCACGAAGCCGGCCAGGATGGCACGGTCGATCTCCGGCGCGCGCCTTGCGTAGCTCTTCACAACCCCGGTCGGGCAGAAGTGCCGGGTGCGCGGCACGTTGAGCTCGATGTCGCCGAGCTCGCTCAGCAGGCAGCGGCGGTAGGTCCCGTTGCGCCGGTCGCGCATCGCGCCGGCGTCGAGGTTGTCGAGCCAGCGATCCACCGCCTCGGCCATCCGGCCCTCGATGATCTCGGCCAGCGCCTGGCGGCCGAGCGGGCGGTAGCCCTCGCCCCAGTCCAGTCCGCCTGCCTGCATCTCCTTCACCACCTCAAAGGCCTGGGGTAGGCTCATGATCGTCGCAGCTTGCTGGGACATGCGGGGTGCTCCTGTTTGTGGTTGTCGTCACCACAGGGAGTACCCCCTTCCCACCTGACACATAAATTCTTACGTCACCCCAAGCGTCCCTACCCGTCGTTCTCCGTGCCTATCCGTCCGGGGCGCGGGACGCAGGCACACCGCGGACAGCCACGCATACATAACGAGAACATAGTCCGTCGCGGGCGCCCCGTCAACGGCGCGGCGGCGGGTCAGCCGCGGATCAGGTGGCCGCCGCGGGTCGCCTTGGCGGCGAGGTAGCGCTCGTTGTGCCGGTTGGCGGGGAAGCTGTGCGGCACCCGCTCGACCACGTCGATGCCGCCACCGCGCAGCGCCTCCACCTTCCGCGGGTTGTTGGTCAGCAGGCGGACCTGGCGGTAACCGAGCCGGCGGAGCATTTCGGCGGCGACGCGGTAGTGGCGCTCGTCGGCGTCGAACCCCAGCATCTCGTTGGCGTCGAAGGTGTCGTGGCCGCGGTCCTGCAGGGTATAGGCGCGCAGCTTGTTGACGAGGCCGATGCCGCGGCCCTCCTGGGCGAGATAGAGGACCGCCCCGGCGCCGGTGCCGGTGCCGGCGATGTGGCGGATGGCGCCGCGCAGCTGGTCGCCGCAGTCGCAGCGCAGGCTGCCGATCAGGTCGCCGGTGAAGCACTGCGAGTGCAGCCGCGTCAGCACCGGGGCGTCGCCGCCCGGGTTGCCGATGACGATGGCGAGGTGCTCGGCGCCGCCGTCGCTCGGCCGGAAGGCGGTGATCGTCGTGTCTTCCGCCCCGGCCAGCGGCACCCGCGCCGAGCCGACCCGGTCGAGCGCCGTCGCCGCCGCGCCGCGGTGGCGCTCGATGTCGGCCAGCGTCACCGCCATCAGGTCGTGCCGCCGCGCCCACGCCGCCGCCGCGTCGGCATCCGCGTCCGTTCCCTCGAGCGTCCGGGTAAGGGCCGCCGGCAGCAGGCCGGCGAGCTTGGCCAGGGCGACGGCGCCGGCGTCACGCGCGTGGGCCACCGCGGCCTGCAGCCCGCGCGCCTCGCGCAGCACCTCGTCCGCCGCCGCGGTCGGGTCGGCGAGGTCGTGGATGCGGGCCGGATCGAGCGGCGCCGGCAGCGGCAGGACGACGACCGGCCCGCCGGCGGCGGCGCGACCCAGCGCCTGCGCCCGCGGCGCGGTGACGACGAGCGAGACCGGCCGCCCGGGCAGCGCCGCGAGCCGCGCCAGGCGCGGCGGCGTTGCGTACTCGGCCGCCAGCACCGCCGAGGCGCCGCCGGCGCCGTCGCCCAGCACGACAACGCCGCCGCGCCTGAGATCGCCGACGGCGCGGTCGACCGCGACGACGGCGCGGGCGGTCTCGCCGCCGATCGGTGCCGGGTCGCTCCGCCGTTGCTCCACGCCATGACCCCGAGCGAGCGCCGCCGGTTCGGCGACGGCCCCTATATAGCCCGCGCCGCCGCGCTTGCCACCCTTTGCCGGCCCCTCGCCCGCCCTTTGCGGCGGGCGGCGCAAGCCGCTGGACCGCGGGCCGGGGTTGGGCTATGCCTGTCGGCCTGTTCCCGCCCGCCGCGGCGGCGGCGGGCGGCACGAGGGGCGCTGCCCAAGGAGGAGAACATGAACGGGTCAACGATTGCGGTGGGCATCGGCGGGCTGGTCGTCGGCGCGCTGATCGGCATGTACGTGCTCGGCGGCGGCGACGCCGGGCCGGAAGACGGCACCGCGGTGACGGTCACCGAGGCGCCGGCCGAGGCGGGCCCGGGCCCGAAGGTGCGCTGGAAGATGGCGAGCGCGTTCCCGGGCGAGCTGGTGCAGCTCGGCGACCAGGGCCACATGATGGAGGAGCGCATCAACGTCCTGTCCAGCGGCACGATGGAGTTCAAGTTCTTCGAGCCCGGCGCGCTGGTGCCGCCGTTCGAGATCTTCGACGCGGTGTCGAACGGCTCGGTCGACGTCGGCTGGTCGGCGGCCGGCTACTGGGCCGGCAAGATTCCGGCGGCGCAGTTCTTCACCGCGGTGCCGTTCGGGCCGTCGGCCGGCGAGGTGCTCGCCTGGATGTTCCACGGCGGCGGCCAGGAGCTGTTCGAGGAGCTCTACCACGCGCACAACATCCACGGCATGCCGTGCAACCTGCTCTCGCCCGAGGGTTCGGGATGGTTCAGCGAGCCGATCACCTCGCTCGAGGACCTCAAGGGCCTGAAGATGCGGTTCTTCGGCCTCGGCGCGAAGGTGATGGAGAAGCTCGGCGTCTCGACCCAGCTCCTCGCCGGCGGCGACATCTATCCGGCGCTCGAGCTCGGCACCATCGACGCGACCGAGTTCTCGATGCCGGCGATCGACCTCGATCTCGGCTTCCACGAGATCGCCAAGAACTACTACTTCCCGGGCTGGCACCAGCCGACCAGCATGGGCGAGCTGATCGTCAACCTGGAAAGCTGGAACAGCCTGACCGACACCCAGCGCGAGATCGTCAACGCCGCGTGCAAGGAGAGCATGCTGCGCGGCTTCGCCCAGGGCGAGGCGATCCAGTTCGGCGCCATGAAGGAGCTGCAGACCAACGGCGTGACCTTCCACCGCTGGCCGCAGGAGATCCTCGACGCGCTCGAGGCGGCGTGGGCCGAGGTGGTGGAGGAGGAGGCCGCGGCGGACGAGGACTTCGCGCGCGTCTGGGCCTCGCTCAGCGGGTTCCGCGAAGGCTACAAGCTGTGGGGCGACTACGGCTATCTCGACTGACGGCGGGCTCGACTGACGACGGGGCGCCGGCGCCGGAGCGGCCGCGGGAGGAAAGCGCGGCCGCCCGCGCCGGCGGCCGCTATTCCGCCGCGCGGACGAGCGGATACAGTGTGCCGAGGACGACGATCAGCCGGTCGATCGCCGCCTTGAGCGGGGCGAACCCGGCGTTCGGCTCGGTGCGCGCCTCGTCCAGGTAGAGCGCGCGGTTGATCTCGATCTGCAACGCCTGCACGCCGCGCCGCGGGCGCCCGTAGCGGCGCGTCGTGAAGCCGCCGGCGTAGGGCGCGTTGCGGACGACGCTGTAGCCGAGGCGGCGCAGGACCGTTTCCGCGGCGGCGGTCAGCGCCGGGTGGCAGGCGGCCCCATGGCGGTCGCCGAGCACGAAGTCCACCCCGCGTTCCGCCCCGAGGCTCCAGCCCACCGGCCGCGCCACCGCCTGCGACGGCATGGAGTGGCAGTCGAGCAGGACGGCGTGGCCGAACGCCGCCCGGGTCTCGCGCAGCAGGCGCTTCAGCGCCCGGTGGTAGGGCAGGTAGCACGAGACCAGCCGGCGGCGCGCGTCGGCGCGGCTGAGCGGCCCGCCGTAGACCGGCGCGCCGTTGGCGCCGAGCCTGGGGATCAGCCCGAGGCCGTTGCGGACGCGCGGCGAACGGGGGTTGACCCAGCGCGGCAGCGGCTCGGCGAACATGTCGGGGTCGAGCTCGAACGGCTCGCGGTTGGCATCGATGTAGATGCGCGGGAAGCGCGCGGCCAGCAGCGGCGCGCCCTCGGCCGGCGCGCCGGCGAACAGCCGGTCGACGTAGGCGTCCTCGGAACGCCGCAGCACGTCGGCGTCGAGCCGCGTCTGGGCAAGAAACTCCGGGTCATACTCGCGCCCGCTGTGCGGCGAGGCGACGACGAGCGGCATGGCGGGCGCCGCCGGCAGGGACAGCGCGACGGGCGAACGGTCGGACGCGGGCGGGTCGTCGGGCATGGCGCGCGGCTTCGGCTGGCGGACGGGCGGCGGAACGCCCGGCCAGTGTACGGCCATGCGGCGGCCGGCGGCCATACCCGACGCATCGACGGCGGCGTCGCGACCGGCGGCCGCCCGCGCACGAACGGACGGGAACGCTCTCAGTTACAGGGCTTTACGTCTCGACCCTGGGCGTGCCGCCAGGCAGCTTTCCCGACCGAACGCGGTGGCCGCTCGCTGCCTTGCCGCCCGGCCGCGCGGGCGACAATCCGGCAGACGACATCCGGCGCGGGACGATGAGCCCGCCGCTTGGGGAGTTCTCGGACGAGAACCTGCGGCGCTGCGAGCCGTTGCGCCTTCGCCGGCTCCGCCGTGCCTGCTGAACAGATGCGGCAGCCGCTCCGGCGCGATCCCGCTTCACTCGTCGGATACGGCAACCGAGACACGGGTCTCCTCGCGCACCGCCGCGACCCGGACAGGCGAGGACTCGGGCGCGTGCCGGGCCACGTCGGCGAAGAGGTCGTTGCGCACCTGCACGATACGCCGGGGGTCGGCCATCACCGGGGGCAGGCCGGCGGAAAGGTCGACGGCGAGGCCGTGGCGGCCGCCGCCACCCTGGCAGGTGTTCCGCGCCCGCTTCACCGGGTCGCCAAAGTCCGTCGGCTCGGGCGAGACCGAGAGCGTGCCCGCGCCGATGCGGCCCGCATCGAGCAGGTCGCCGATCAGGCCGCGCATGCGGTTGGCCTGCTCGTCGATGACGCGCGGGAACGCGCGCAGCGCGGCCGGGTCCAGGGTCTGCGAGGCGTCCGGCAGGATAGCGGCCAGCGGCGTGCGCACCTCGTGGCACCGGGCTCGGAAACCCGGTGCGCATCCGCTCGATCGCGTCGAGCCGCGCAAGGTCCCGCATGATCCGCGAAAAGCTGCGTCGAATACGGCGGGTTCGCGGGCGCCGGCGACAGCCGGCCGGGGCCGAACGGTCGGCCTTCACCTCTGATTCCGGCCCGCTCCCGCACTCCCGGGCGGCGTGCGAGGCTCCGCAGGGCCTTGGGCTGCCCGCCCTATCCGTTCGGCTCAATGCGTCGCCCGAGCGCGGCGTTGCGCACGGACTGTACGAGCATCCTGAAGGGCTCCAGGTCCTCGGCCGAACGGCGGGCGACGAAGCCGGCGCGGTAGCGGCGTCGTCCGAAGTCGAGGGGCAAGGCCTTCAGCGGCCTTTCGGGCAGCCGGTCGAGCAGGTCGAGCGGCAGCCAGGCGAGCCACGGGCCGGCCGCGAGCAGGGTCAGGCCGGCCGAGCCCGCGCGGAGGACGGCGCGCACCGGCCCGCCGGTGAGCTCGCGCAACTCGTCGAGGACGGCGGCCAGAGACGGCCGGCCGGCATCGGCGCCGGTCCCGGTCGGCCCGTCGAAGTCGATCCAGGGCCAGCCGGCGAGGTCGCGGGGCTCCCGCCCGGCGGCGTGGAGCGGATGGCCGGTTGCGGCGACGACGCCCCAGGTCACGTTGAGGAAGCACTCGCGTCTGAGGTGCGCCGGCAGCGCCTCGCCGGTGTCGAGACCGCCGCAATGGAGATCGCTCCGGCCGTCGTCGAGCAGTCGCACGCCCTCGCGCCAGGCGGCGGTGCGGAGCCCGAGCTCGACCTCGGGGAAGGCGACGTGGAACGCCTGGACGGCGGGCGCTATCACGGCCTGCATCCAGAGCGGCGCCGCGGTAATGCGAAAACGGCCGGTGCGCCCGGCATGGGCGGCGGCCACCGCCTCCTCGCCCTCCCCGATCTCGCGCAGGATGCGGCGCGCGTGCCCGACCACCAGGGTGCCGAGGCGGGTCGGGCGCACGCCGGCGGGAACGCGCTCGAACAGGCTGCCGCCGAACTCCCGCTCGAGGCGGGCGACGATGCGGCTCAGCGCCGGCTGGGTCATGGCGAGCCGGTCCGCGGCGGTGACGATCCTCGCCGCGTCGGCGACGGCGAGGAGGCGGACCAGGTCGCTGCGCCTTTCGAACATGTCAGCGCGCGCCCGTGTGCGGACGGTCTGGCCGCTGACCAGACCGGAGGGCCGCTACATGCCGTTTCCGTGTCCCGCCTATTCCCATTGTGTATGCCGTCCGTGGGCCTCTCTCCGGTCGCAACCCTCGCGCGCGTGCCTTCTCCGCAGATGTGGACGCGCGGCGGCGGCGTCCAAGAGCATTTTCCTATCGCGCGGATTGCTTAGGCTTATGGGACCGGGGGTTCCGGCGGACGCGGGCGCCGAAACGCTTCCGAACGGGGCGCCGGAGGCGGCGGCCGGCCGCCCCGCCGCCATGGCCCGGCGGGCATGCAGATTCACCGGATTGGCATTTTCAATGGCGCCCCCGAGCCCGTAATGGATGGGGTCCAGGACTCGGCAACGCGGCCGCCATGGCGGCCGGGCGGGACATGGACCGACGCGGCTCACCGACCGCAGCCCCGGGCCGCCCCTCCTCCGCGGCGGCGGCGATGAGCCTGAGCGCGTCGGCGGCGGAAGCGACCGTGGAGCGCGTTCGTGCGGGGGTCGTCCGCGTCGCCTCGGCCGAACGGGACGCGGTCCGGCGCGATCCCGTTCCGCCCTTCACCACGGCGGCCCCGCAGCAGGAGGTCTCGCGCCGCTCGGCTTCGGCGTGCGCAACACCGTGTCGGTCGCACAGGGCCTCTACAAGGGCGTCGCGGTCGATGGCGGCAGCCGCCGGCGAAGGTGCCGGCTCAGGCCTCCGAAGGACCGCGACTAGACGTTGCGCCCGACAGCGTTGGCCATCGGGCGCAAGGAAGGCGTGCAGTGAGCGGATTCGGGTTGGGCTCGATCGAGGACGGCGGCCGGCCGCGGGCATCCGCGGTCGCGGCGGCACGCGGGACGTCCGGTTTCGGGGCCGCGCCCCCCGGCGGCGGACTAGGGCGCGCCCTGCCGGTCCTTTCTGTGCTGCTCGTCACGGCCACCGCCGCCCATGCCCAGACGACGCTTGTCAGCAACGCAGGTGAAAATCGCGACAACTTCATAGTCGCAGGAGACTCTGCGTCCGGCAGGATAGCGCAGCGATTTACTACCGGTAGCAATACTGCGGGTTACGATCTGAGTTCCGTCGGAATCCACATCCACGGGGACATTTCCACGAGCACCGAAACCATTACGGTTTCGGTTCACAGGTTCGACAGCAGCGAGACCAACAATCTGGGCGATCTGGTAGCTACGCTAAGCACTCCGTCCAGGCTGAACGAAGGAGCCGTGAACGATTTCACGGCACCTTCAAATACCAGATTGCTTCCGAATACCAGATACCTGGTGAATATCGTTGGCGTAGGCGACAACCCCTACGATTTCCAAATAGGGGCGACGCTCAGCGGCGCCGAGACGGGGGCCGCAGGATGGCTTATCGAAAATGGCTTCAGGTTCAATGGAAGTCTAAATCCCCATTCCGTCATGATGAACGTCAAGGGCAGCAACTTGATACTGCCGCTCATCCCGACGCTGGACTCCGCCGAAGCCTTCTTCGTCAACGGCGCCCTGCGATACCGGTTCGACCTCAGGCTGTCCGAAGGCGTGCGCATCCCGTACCGGGAGATGCGCGATCATGCCTTCAGCGTGACCAACGGGCGCATGGACGGGGCGGTGCGCATTCACAAGGAGCGCGTGGAAGGCAATCTCTACAGCAATCACTGGCGCATGCAGGTGGCGCCGGCCGACGAGACGAAGCCCGTCACCGTCACGCTCCGCGGCAACCGGCCCTGCGGCGAGACGGGCGCCCTGTGCTCCGGGAGCGGGGGCCGGCTCGACGGCTCGCCGACGCTGACCCTGAGCGCCGACACCGAGCCGCCCGACCTCGGCAGCCTGCCCAGCCTCTCGATCGCCGACACCAGCGGCACCGAGGATTCCGCCAACCTCGCCTTCGACGTCAGCCTGTCGAAGGCCGTGAGCGCGACCGTCGCGGTCGACTTCCGGACCGTTTCGGGCGGCACCGCCACCGCCAACGCCGACTACCGGGAGGCGAGCTACCGGATCGTCTTCTCGGCAGGGGAAACGATGCAACCGGGTTCGGTCGCGCTGATGGAGGATGCCGCCGACGACGCCGGCGAGACGGTGAACGTCGAGATCGCCAATGCGCGGGTGATCACGCCCCGGGGGGCCGAGTTCGGCCCGCTGTCGATCACCAGGGGGCAGGCGACCGGGACGATCGACGCGCCCGCGAGCGGCACGACCCCGTTGCCGGACGTGAACATGCGGATCGAGAACACGAGCGGGAGTGAGAGGGGCGGCTGGCTGCATTTCACCGTCACGCTCTCGCGGGCGCTGGACGAGAACCTCTGCTACGACTTCGAGACCCTCGGCACCGGCTCGGCGAGCGAGGGGGTCGACTACTTGCAGCGTCCGAAGTCGACGCTGTGGCAGCCGGCCGGGGTCACCGAGTGGACGGAATTCGTCCGCATCCTCGACGACTCGATCGACGACGGCGGGGAGACGGTGGAGGTCAGGATCAGCGACGCGGAACTGTGCCACGACGCGTCGAAGACCGTCACCATCAGCCGGGCGGAGGCGACGGGCACCATCGCCAACTCGGACCCGATACCGGCGGCGTGGCTCGCGCGCTTCGGGCGCACGGTTGCGGACCAGGTGATCGGTGCGGTGGAGGGCCGAATGGAGGCGGCACGGGCTCCCGGCGCGGAGGTGAACCTCGCCGGCCGGCGGGTCGGCGCGTCCGGGGCGCTGGGGGACTTCGAGGCGCGCGAGGCGGAGGCCGGGCTGGAGACGCTGGCGGAGTGGCTGCGCGGCGCGGGCGGGGAGGAGGAGGCCTCTGCCTTGACGTCCCGCGCAGTGAGCGGGCGCGAGCTGCTGGGCGGGTCCTCGTTCGCGTTGACCGCCGGCACGGCGGAGAGCGGGTTCGGCGCGCTGTGGGGCGGTGGGGCACTGACGCGCTTCGACGGGCGCGAGGGGGATCTCGCGCTCGACGGCGAGGTGGCGAGCGCGATGCTGGGGGCGGACTTCACGCGGGGCCGGGGGACCGCCGGCCTGGTGGTGGCGCACTCGCTCGGCGAGGGCGGCTACCGGAGCCCGAACGGCGGCGGCGAGGTGGAAACGACGCTGACGGGTCTCTACCCCTGGGGGCGCTACGCGGCGAGCGAGCGCCTGTCGCTGTGGGGCGTTGCGGGCTACGGCGCGGGCACGCTGACGCTGACGCCGGTGGGCCAGGCGCCGATCGAGACCGACATGGACCTCATGATGGCGGCGCTGGGCGGCCGCGGCGTCGTTGCCGAGGCGCCGGCCGCGGGCGGTCTGGAGCTCAGCGTCACGTCGGATGCGCTGGTCGTGCGCACGACGTCGGAGGAAGTGCGCGGGAGCGGCGGCAGCCTTGCGGCCTCCGAGGTCGACGTGACGCGTCTGCGTCTGGGCCTGGAGGCGACGTGGCGCGGTCTCGGGACTCTGGTGCCGACGCTGGAGGTGGGCGCCCGCCATGACGGGGGCGACGCGGAGACCGGGTTCGGGGCGGACATCGGGGCGAGGCTCCTGTGGGCCGATCCCGCGCTCGGGATCCGGGCGGAGGTTGCGGCGCGGGGCCTGCTGACGCACGAGGACGGGGGCCTGAGCGAGCGGGGCTTCGCGGGCTCGCTGGCCTGGGACCCGTCGCCCGATACTGACCGGGGTGCGAAGCTGACGCTGCGCCAGGCGGTCGGGGCGGAGGCGATCGGCGGCATGGACGCGCTGCTGCGCCCGGAGACGGCGCGCGCGCTCGCCGCGGCGAACGACGACGGGGCGGACCGGCGCCGTCTGGAGGCGCGTGTCGGCTATGGCATCGCCCTGTTCGGCGGGAGCTGGACGGGGGTGCCGGAGTTCGGTCTGGGGCTCGCGGAGACGGGCCGCGAGTACATCCACGCCTGGCGTCTGCTGGAGGCGCGAGACGCAGGGCTGGCGTTCGGGCTCGACGTCGAGGGGGTTCGGAACGAGAAGCCGGACGGGGATGCGGCAGCCGAGCACCGGTTCGGTCTCGGGTTCGGCTGGGAGTTGATCGGCGCGCGGCGCAAGGACCTGGAGTTGCGCCTGGAGGCCTCGCGGCTGCTGCCGGCCAACGACGACCCCGAGAACCGCATCGGCGTCAGAGCCACCGCGCGATGGTGAACGTCAGGCAGGACCGGGCGATGGACAGCCGATGGTAGTCCGGCGGGAGGAAAGGCGCAGGCAACTGCCTTCGCCGTGAACGTTGCGCAGGGCATCCGTCTTACGGCCGGCCGAAACGCGACCTCTTCGTACCGGACGACGCGGCGGAAATCCGCGATACTCCGCGCCGGCGCCGGGCATCGTTCGCACCGCATGCGGATCGCGGAGGACGGGTGCGAACCGGTGCGCCGCCAACGTGCCGCCAACATTGGGAGCGAACCACGATGTCCGATTCACCGCTCGAGGGCGGGTGCCTGTGCGGGGCGGTGCGCTACCGCGTCGACGCACCGCCGCTATGGACCGGCTACTGTCACTGCACGAGCTGCCGGCGGAACACCGGCGCGCCGGTCACGATGTTCGTCGGCGCGCGCGCCGAGTCGGTGACGTTCACCGCCGGCGAGCGGGCGACGTTCGAGTCCTCTCCGGGGGTCCGGCGCGGCTTCTGCGCCCGCTGCGGCACGCCGCTGACCTACGAAGGGGAGCGGTTCCCGGGCGAAACCCACTTCTACGTCAGCACCTTCGACGATCCGCAGCGGTTTCGCCCGACGTTCCACGTCTACTACGCGGAACGCCTCGAGACGCTCGACATCGCCGACGCCCTGCCCCGCCACGCGGCGGCGAGCGGAAGGGCGTTGGAGGGCTAATGGCTACGTACAAGCAGATCTCCACTTGGGTTCGAAAGCACTACGAATGGACACTCAAAACATGCTGGATCGCGCATTGCAAGGCACTGGCCGGACTTCCAGTGCGGCGTGCGGCCAACCGCCAAGAGGATAAGCGCGCCGTTCCCTGTCCTGCGGACAGGCGAGATGCAATCTTCGCAGATTTCCGCCAATTCAATACGGGATTATCCCTTTGACACACGTAATCAAGGTGCCTATACTCAGGTCATTGATAGAGATGACCGATGGTCCAGAAATTCACAGTCCGCGATTTCTTCAACCGCTTCCCCGATGATGATGCGTGTCTCGCGCACATCATGGAGGTCCGCTATGGCCTACGCGAAGAGTGCCGGAAGTGCAGCACAACGGCGACCTTTCACAAGCTGGCGAAGCGCAAAGCGTACTCTTGCTCACATTGCGGCAATCATGTCTACCCATGTGCCGGAACGATATTCGAGCATAGCCGGACCAGCCTGCAAATCTGGTTCTACGCGATCTTCCTGTTCGTGACCACGCGGCATGGCGTCAGCGGAAAAGAGCTACAGCGCCACCTTGGCGTGACCTACAAGACGGCGTGGCGCATGGGCCAGCAAATACGCAAGCTGATGATCGGGGCCGACGGGTTCGAGGTGCTGCGGGGCCATGTTGAACTAGACGAGGCCTATGTCGGCGGGGGGCGGGTAGGGAAGCGCGGTTGGGGCGCGGCGGGAAGAACTATCGTGTTCAGCATGAAGAAGCGTGAGGGCCGCATGAACGCCGAAGTGATCCCGAATGTCCGCAAGATCACACTTCGGGACGCCACGCTACGGAATGTCGAGCCTGGATCTACCGTCTCGACAGACGAGCTGATGAGCTATGGCTTACTGGCCGATGATGGGTACAGGCATGGGGCGGATCAAGCACGGCGCGAAGCAATATGCCTAGCATGACCATCGGGCCGGCGTGACGCACCACGTCAACAGCGTGGAAGCATTCTGGCGTTTGTTCAAGAAGGCAGTGGCCTCGACGCTTATTCGCGTGTCCGCCACGTACATGAAACGCTACCTGGGCGAGTTCACCTTTCGGTCGAATCATCGCCAGATGGAGAACACGATGTTTGATCTTCTGGTCGAGGCGGTTTGACCGCGGCTGTAACAACGGTGTCGAAGTCTGCCTCGCTGGCATGCTCTATGTCGTGCGCCTTGTGCTGCGCAATAAAATCCTTCAGCCGGTGGGCTTCCAATGCCTCCTTCAGCGTGATATCGGATTTGAACATAGTGGAAGTATACACCCATGGTGACAAGTCGGCAAGAGGTGGAGAGTGGCCAAGGTGACCTTGACATCTCGAATGTCATAGCGGCCTTCTCCGAAGATCAAGTTCAGGGAATTACCGGCCTTTCAAAGGGGCGTCTCCGTTATTGGGCAAAAACACAGTTCTTTATGCCTAGCTTTGTGGAAGACGGCCCTTCTAAACCATACAGCCGCTTCTACTCATTCAAGGACCTAGTCGCCCTCCGCACGCTCGAAATGCTGCGCGTGCAGAATCACGTGCCGCTCCAACACCTGCGTCTCGTAGCTGACAAACTAATTCATCTTGGAGATGACCTGTGGACAAGAACCACACTGTTTGTTTTCAATCGTCGCGTAGTGCTGGTGCATCCAGGGACAGATGTGCCGGAAGAAGTCGTTCTTGGCCAGTATCTTCTAGACATACCCCTTGAGAAAGTAATTCATGACACCAAACAGGACGTCGAGAATTTGCGGCGTCGCCCACCGGGCTCAATCGGTCAAATTCGTAGAACCCGCGCGATAGTGCGAAACGCCTGGACCATTGCGGGCACGCGCATCCCAGTTGGAGCAATCAGGCGCCTTCATGAAGACGGGTATTCGATCACACAGATTATAAGCGAATACCCTGATCTTACCTCTAAGGATGTTGAAGAGGCGCTAAAACATGATGAGAAGATGGCCGTCTAGGTTCCCAATCTCGCATGAGATTTTTCATTGATCAGTGCGTCCCGGAGTCTGTTGCTGAAACTCTTGAGCGCCACGGACATACCGTTGAGAGATTGCGGGATAAAATTGCGCCAGACTCCCCTGACACATTGGTGGCCGCTGTCGCGCAAAGTAATAATGCGATACTTGTGACAATGGACGGTGACTTCCGTAAAATTGCTTCGCGGTATGGCGTGGGTCATGCGCGTTTTAGAAGACTATCTCTTCTCCGGTTTGAGCGCTGCCGAGAATCGCAGGCCGCAACAAGACTTGAGGCGGCCCTTTCGTTGATCGCGCATGAGTGGGATGTAAGCGCGCGGGATGAGTCAAGTGACCGAAGGATATTCATCGTGATCACCAGCAACACAATTCGAACACATCGCTGATGAACCACGCGCTTCCAGGGGATAATCCGGTTTCAATATGACCTAACCGCGTCCAGCGGCCCGGTCAGTTTCGCGTACAAGCTCCTCCGACCGGCCTTGCCGACGCCAAGACCCGTACATCGATTGCCGCGCACCCGCGCCTCGCCGCCCCGAAACGGCAGGTTTCGGAGCCGCCGCGGCAGGGGGGCGTGGATACCGCGGGCGGTCGGGGGTATGACGGGGCGGCCGCAAAACCCTGGAGAGCCGCATGAAACGCCGCGCCGCCGCCCGCCTACGCCTCGCCCTCGCCATCGCCCTCGGCGGCCTTGCCGCCGGCTGCGCGCTGGCCGCCGGGCTGCCGAAGCCGACCGGCCTCGCGGCGCGCCTCGCGGCGTTTCCGACGCGCAACCTGCCGGTCGAGGGTCCGGTGACGATCCGCTGGAGCGACCGGCACGTCCCGTTCGTGGAGGCCGACAACGACGGCGACGCGGCGTTCGCGCTCGGCATGGTGCACGCGCACCTGAGGCTGGGCCAGATGACGATGGCGCGCCTGATCGCCCGCGGCCGGCTGTCGGAAGCCGTCGGCCCGGTGGCGGTCGATGTCGACCGCGGCCTGCGCATCCTGTCGTACGGACGCGCCGCCGCCGAAAGCGAGCGCGCCATGGAGCCGGCGACGCAGCACTGGGTGCAGCGCTTCGTGGACGGCATCAACCACTATCAGGACGCGGCGCGCGCGCTGCCGCACGAATTCCGCGTTCTCGGCCTCGAACGCGAGCCGTGGACCGTGACCGACGTGCTGACGATCGGCCGCCTGGCGGGAACCGACGTGAACTGGCTCGTCTGGGCCGGCCTGCTGCCGTTGCGCGCGCGCGCCGACTGGCCCGCGATCTGGTCGCGGCTGGTGGACGGGGGCTCCGCCTCGCTGCCGAGCTTCGACGGCACCGCGGCGACCGCCGCCATGAACCGGCTGCTCGGCGGCACCGCGCGCTCGGGCAGCAACAGCCTGGCGCTGGCGCCGGGGCGCACGGACACCGGCGGCGCGATCCTCGCCAACGATCCGCACCTCGGCATCATCGTGCCCAACGTGTGGCTGATCGCCGGCATCAAGTCGCCGTCGTACCACGCGGTGGGACTGATGGGGCCGGGCCTGCCGGTGTTCGCCATCGGCCGCAACCGGCACATCGCCTGGGGCGGCACCAACATGCGCGCGGCGTCGAGCGACTTGTACGACGTGAGCGGCCTGCCGGCCGCGGACATCGTCGAGCGGCGCGAGAGGATCGGCGTGCGCTGGTGGTTCGACAGCGAGGCGGCGGTGCGCGAGACGCCCTACGGCCCCATCGTGTCCGACGCGCCGCTGCTCGCCGGCCTCGACCTGCCGCCGCTGGCGCTGACGTGGACCGGCCACCGCGCGAGCGACGAGATCGGCGCCATGCTCGCGGTGCTGAGGGCGCGGAACTTCGCCGACTTCCGCGGCGCGTTCGAGCGCTTCGCGGTGCCGGGCCAGAACATGCTGTACGCCGACGCGCGCGGCAACATCGGCCAGGTCATGGCGGCGCACCTGCCGGCGCGCGACGGGCCACCGGCCGACATCGTCCTCGACCCGGCCGCGCACGACGCGGCATGGACGACGCTGCACACGGCGGGCGACCTGCCGTTCAGCTTCAACCCCGAAGCGGGCTTCCTCGCCTCGGCCAACAACCGCCCGGCGGCCGGCGGTCCGCCGGTCGGCTTCTTCTTCTCGCCGGACGACCGCATCCGCCGCATGACGGAGACGGTCGAGACACGGACGCCGGTCGGCCTGGATGCGGTGAAGGCGCTGCAGCGCGACGTGCACATGGGCTCGGCGGCGGCGCTGCGCGACACGTTTGTGGCGAAGCTCGACGCCACCGGCCTTGCCGCGGCGGCGGACGCCGCGGCGGCGGAGGCGATCCGGCGGATGCGCGAGTGGGACGGCCATTACCGCCGCGAGTCGCGGGGCGCGGTGAGCTTCGAGCAATTCCGCCGCGGCTTCACGAGCCGTTTTTTCACCCTCGCGTACGGCGAGAAGGACTGGCAGGCCTTCGCCGGCGTCGGCCGCGTGGCGGCGCTGCTGCAGGAGGACATCGAAGCCGCCGACGAGGCGGCGCTCCGCGCCGCGCTGGAGAGCGGGCTGGCGACGGCGGCAGAGGGCCTCGACGCGTTCGCCGACTGGGGCGACATGCACCGCCTGCGGCTTGCCCACCCCTTCGCCCTCGCGCCGCTCATCGGCGGCCGCTACCGCTTCGCCGAACACCCCGTCGGCGGCAGCTCGGACACCCTGATGAAGACCGCGCACGGGACGACGGCGGAGCGGCATACGGCCGAATACGGCTCCAACGCCCGCCACGTCTCGGACCTGACCGATCCGGACGCCAACTGGTTCGTCCTCCTCGGCGGGCAGGACGGCTGGCTCAACAGCTCCACCCTGCTCGACCAGTGGCCGCTGTGGCGCGACGGCGGCTACGTCCGCATGCCGCTCACGCCCGCGGCGGTGCGCGAGAGCTTTCCGCTCGCGCTCGTCCTGACGAGCGACGGGGAGCCGTAGCGCGCGGCGGACCATGGTCCGCTGCCGGCGCCCCGCCGCCCGTGCTTCGATGGCGGCGAGCGGAAGCCACAGGGAGGACCCGCATGAGCGCGGCATCGGACATCCATCGGGACAACATCGTCCTCGGGTCGGGGGAGCTCTTCGTCGACCTTCTGGACGCCGGCGGCAAGACAACGGGCGAGCGCTATCTGGGCGACGCCGTGGGCGCGACGATCACCGCCGTCTCGGAGCGGGTGACGGTGTTTTCGGGCTCCGGCCCGGTGGCGGCCAGGATGGTGGACAAGGTACGCTCGCTGTCGCACTCGATCGGCATCACGCTGCACGACATGTCGGCGGAGAACCTGGCGCTGTTCACCGGCGCGCCCGAGCCGACCGAGATCGCCGACGCGGCGGCGGCGGTGACCGACGAGACGCTGACGGTGAAGCCCGGCCACTGGTACCAGCTCGGCGTCGGCGACGACTCGCCGACGGGGGTGGCCGCGATCGCCGCCGCCGGCGTGGTCGTGACCGACGAGGCGGGCGGTACGCCGACGACGACGTACGACGCGACCGACGACTATGTCGTCGACGCCGCGGCGGGTCGCCTCTACATCGTGCCCGGCGGCGCCATCGGCTCCGGCGACACGGTCTTCGTGAACTACACGCCGGTGGCGGCGACGCGGCGCCAGGTGCGCGCCGGCGCCGCGCGCGAGGTGCGCGCCGCGGTCCGCTACATCGAGGACACCCAGACCGGCTACGGGCGCAACGTCTACGCGCCGCTGTGCAGCGTCTCCGCGGGCGGCGAGATGGCGCTGATGTCGCGCGACAGCGAGCAGCGGATACAGCTCAGCTGCGAGGCGATCCTGCCCGACGACGGCCGCGCCGCGCTCTACATCGACGGGGCGGCGGCGTGAGCCGGCGGACGCACCCGGCGGCGGACGGCGGCGGCGCATTGGACCAAGTAGCCGCGCCGGGGGACGCAGGCGGCGAGCTCGGGGTCCTGTTTCCCGACGCGGAGGTGGAGGTGCGCGACCCCGACGGCGGCGGGGCGGTCGCGCTCACGGTGCGCGAGTTCCGCTTCCGCGAGGGACTGGAGGCGCAGGTCGCGGCGCGGCCGCTGGTCGAGGCGCTGGCGGCGGCGGCGGAAGGCGCCGGCGAAGACGGGCCGGACGCCGGCGCGATCGAGGCCGCGATGGCGGCGCACGCCGGGCTGTGGCTCGATCTGATCGCGCGCGCGTGCGGCCGCGAGGCGGCGTGGCTCGCGCGTCTCGGCGACAACTCGGCGCTGGCGCTGTCGAACGCGATGTGGAGCGCCAACGGAAGTTTTTTCGTGCGCCGCGTCGCCGCCGCCGCCGCGGCGGCGCGGAGGCGGCCGTCCCGCTCGCGCGGGTCCTCGACGCGCTCGTCCGCGCCGGCCACGGACGCGGCCACGACGAGGTCGCCCGCCGCCTGACGTGGCGGCAGATCGAATTGTTCTGGGGCGAGGCCGAACGCCGGCGCGCGGAGGCGGCGGCATGGCGCGCACCGGCGTGAGACGGCCGCGGCGCGGCCGCGGGATCGCGGCGCCCGGCCCCGCGCGCAGGGATGCGGCCGGGCGACGGGGCGGACCATGGTCGGCCGTGCCGGGGGCTTGCCGCGCGCTTCCATTGGCGCGAGGCGAACGAACGCAGGGTGCCGGCGACGATCGCGACGAGACCGCCTCAGCGGGCTACCAACGAAGACACCGCCGTGCACCGACGAAACGGCCGGAGCCGCGGGGTGAGGGGCCGGATGCGCGCAGACGTCTCCATCCAGTGCCTGATCGGGCCAGGGACCGCAAAGGAGGACAAGACGAAGAAAGCCGCCTGAACCAGGAGCCCGCCAGGAGCGGCAACCGTCAACCGATTACCGCGCCTTCCTGGTCCTGACATCTGGAGTTGACGATGGACAGGACGCGGTGACGCCGATCCAGTGCGTACCGACCGGGCATCGCCGGATTCTCGATATCGAGCGCGAGAGGATCGTCATCGTCCCGGTCGCTCGTGTAATTTCCCTTGTAGTAGTAGTGATCGGTCAAAATGCCGTTCTGGAATTGAAATACGTGCGGGCGGTAGCCGATGTACGCCCCGTAGGAATTCACGGCATTGACGTCGGCGCAAACCAGATACCCGCCGAAGCAATGTCCCCCGCTGCAACGAGCCCACTTCACGGGTCCCCGGAAATAGCGGATCCGCGCCGCATAAGGGTCTTTCAACAAATTCCCCAGATAGCCTTCTATCGCCGAGGCGTAGTTCCCCGGGTAGGGGCCATAGTCGATGGCGGCCCGCTCCGCCGCGGTGGGCGCCTTCCTCGCACACCCCTGCAGACACGCGACCAGACACGACACGGCAAGAACGTATAGAAGACGCCCGCCCCGCAACCTTCCCCGCCTCAACGACATCCCGGATCCTCCCGTTCACGCGGCGGTTCCGTGCCGCACGGTCCGTCGTTCATCGTAGGGGCGGCGCGTCCCCGTAGCCACACGCGGCGGCGGGTTCGCGGCGCCCGGCCCCGCGCGCGGGCATTCGGAAGGGATGCGGCGGGGCGACGGGAAGGGGCGGACCATGGTCCGCTGTGGCGGCGGCGTCCCGTGCGCTTCCATTGGCGCGAGCCGAACGAACGCAGGGTGCCGCCGATGATCGCGACGAGACCGCCCCGGCGAGCGACGAACGGAGACGCCGCCGTGCCCCGGCGAAACGGCCGGGGCCGCGGGCCGCGGCACGGGGCCTGAACTGTGGCGACCGCCGACGACATTCTCGCCCGCCGCATTGCCGCGACGCTCGCGACCCTGAACCGGGAACTCGACCGGCTGACGCAGGGCATCCAGACCATGAGCGCCGCCGTCGCGGCGGCGACGCAAGGGATCGCCACGGCCGCAGGCGGGGTCGAGTCCCTGCGGAACGGGTTGGGCGCGGTATCGGGACAGTCGGCACGGGCCGGATTCGACGCCTCCGGCGCGAGAGGCGGAGAGCGCGAGGACGCGGCGGATCCGTCGTCGAAGATCGAGCAATACCTCAGAAGCATCTCCGATGCGGTGAGGGGGCACGCGGACAGGCTGGAGAACGAAGCGATCGCATCGGCCGAACGGGCGGCGACGGCGTCGGTGGACGTCGCCTTCGACGTCCTGGAAGACGCGCTCGCCGATTTCGTGAAATCCGGCAAGCTGTCGTTCTCCGATCTCGGCAACGCGCTGCGCGACGCGCTCGTCCAGGCCCTCCTGTCGGACGTGGCGGTCCCGGCATTCAAACGATCGGTCCTCGCCCCGATCGCAGGCGCGTTCTCGAGCTCGCTCGACGACGTGCTCGACAGCGTGTTCGGCGCGTCGGCAGCGAGCCCTGCGCCGAGCCTGGCGCAGTCGATCGCGGTGGCCCACGGCGGCGGCGTCGCGGGCGCTTCCGGCGGGGTTCGGCGCGCGGTGCCGCCGGCGCTGTTCGCGGGCGCCCCCAGGCTGCACGCGGGCGGCATCGCCGGGCTCCGCGGCGACGAGGTGCCGGCGATCCTGCAGCGCGGCGAGACGGTGCTGCCGCGCGGCGCGGGCCCCACGGCGCCGTCCTTCACGGTGAACTTCGAGAACCGGGGCACGCCGCAGCGCGAGGTGTCGTCGCGCGTCGGCTTCGACGGCCGGCGCTGGGTCCTCGACGTGGTCGTCGACGACATCGCCGGCGGCGGTCCGCTGGCGACCGCGATCGAGCGCGCCACCGGCGCGCGGGCGGCGGCGCAATGACCTCCACATGGCCGGAAGCGATCGCGCCGCTGGCGGCGGAGGGCCACGAGCTGGGCGCCGCGAACGACGTTCAGCGGACGCAGTTCGACGACGGCGCGGTGCGCCAGGCCGTCGTCTACACGGCGGCCCGGCTCGAGCGGCGGGTGACGGCGGAGATCGCCGACGCCGACCTGGCGGCGTGGCAGGCGTGGGTGCGCGCCTCTGCGCACACGTGGTTCGACTTTCGCGACCCGCACGACGGCGTCCTGCGCCGGGCGCGGGTGCGCGGCGGCGCCGGCGGCGTCGCGCTGCGCCAGGCGGCCCGAGGCGCCGGCGCGCCGGCGTGGCGCGCGCGCATGACGATCGAGGGACCGGCGGAGCCGGCCTGACCGGCGGCGCGCGCCGCCGGTCAGGCCGCCCCGGGCTCGACCCGGCTCAAGGTCGGGGCAGG
Organism: Alphaproteobacteria bacterium; assembly: GCA_965243325.1. Classification (GTDB taxonomy): domain Bacteria; phylum Pseudomonadota; class Alphaproteobacteria; order UBA7887; family UBA7887; genus JANQOH01. Next base: position 708,579 of record CBDEUQ010000003.1, read on the forward strand.
CTCCGGCACAGGACAAGAAGGAGGAGGACGACATGGCGGTGCGGATCAGCGACTTCGCGCTCAACTGGCTGGCCGGGCGGATCGCCGGCCAGGCGATCACGATATCTCTCCACACCGGGGACCCCGGCGCGGACGGCGCGGCGAACGAGCTGGCGACGACCGGCGGCTCGAACTACGCGCGCAAGGCCACGACGGCGGCCGACTGGACGGCGGACGGCGCGACGGTGGACAACGACGCCGACATCGCGATCTTCACCCCCAACGCGGCGGCGGCGGGACAGGCCGTCACCCACGTCGGCTACTGGTTCGGCACCGACCACTTCCTGTCGGTCGACCTGGTCGCGCCGGTGACGACGGTCGAGGGGATCGCCTTCCCGATCGCCGCCGGCACCGCCGACATCACGATCAGCGCCGCGACGTAGTCCGGCGCACTCCGCGGGCCGCCCGCCATGGCACGCCTGACCCTCGCCCTCGCCGCGAACAACTTCGCCCGCTTCGGGACGACCGCCGTATGGGCGTTCTCCCGCCACCAGAGGCCGGAGATCGGCGCCCGCTTCATGGCCGGCGACAACCCGGGGTACCTAGGCGCGCTGACGCTCACGGGAGACTCGGGGAGGATCGACGTTCTCGTCGCCGCGGACCGGTCGGAAGGCGATTCCGACGTCGGCCCGGACTTCTCGGCCATCATGGAGCGGCATGGCCGCATCGAGATAGCGGCCGGCGGGCAGACGCTCGCGTTCGACCTCGGCAACGCCGACGCGACGGAGCCGTACACGTGGCGGGCCGCCGGCGTCGGCGCCTTCGTGGCGGGGCTGGCGACCTTTGGCGTCGCCGGCACGCTCACGCTCGACGACCGGCGCGAGAACCCCCGCCCCGCCGGTCTCGCCTTCGCCGCCGCCCGCCCGCGCGCCGTCGCCGCGGCCCGCCCCCTCGCCGCCGGGTTCTCGATCGACGCGGCGGCGCCCGGATTCGCCACCGCCGCCCAGGCCCGCGCCGCCGGCCTCGTCCTCGACGCGGCACGGCCACGCGCCGCGGCGAACGCGCGGCCCCGGCCCGCCGGGCTCGCGCTCGGCGCCGGACGCCCGCGCAAGGCCGGCGCGGCGGCGCGGCCGCGGGCGGCGGGCGCCACCCTCGGCGCGGCACCCGTGCGGGCGAGGACGCAGGCCCGGCCGGCGCCGGCCGGTCCGGCGCTCGGCGCCGGGCGGCCGCGAGTCGCCTTCCGCGACGCCATACCGGAGACGACGCGCATCGCGATCGGCTCCGGAGCGCCGCGCATTCCCGTCGCCGGCGGCGTCCCGCCGCGGAGGCCGCCGCCGGCGACGGCGGCGGAGCGCTGGCGGCGCGCGGCGCGGGCCCTGGCGCCGGCGCGGGCGCTGGTCTGGGGCCTGGAGATCACGCACGCGGACGTGGCGGCGCCGGTGCGCATCGTATCCGACACGCGCGACCATACGGCCGGCGGGGTGACATGGACGCGGCTCCGCTTCGGCGCCCGCCTCGCCGCCGACAGCGCGGACGCGCCGCCGCGCGCCGAGCTGTGGGTGGACAACGTCGGCGCCGTCGTCACCGACTGGGTAACGGCAGCCGGCGGCGGCGCCGGGGCGCGGGCGCGGGTGGTGCAGCTCTCGGCCGACCCGGCCGACCCGGCGGCGGCGAGCGAGATCGAGTGGGAACAGACGCTGCGCGTCGAGTCGATGACGATCGACCGGGCGCGGGTGACGGCGCGCCTCGGGCCGCCGTCGGCGCGCGGGCGCCAGGCGGTGACCGCGCGCCACGACCCGCGGCGCTCGCCGGGGCTGTTCTGATGGCGGGCGCACACTGGTCGCTGGCCTACCTCTCTCGCGAGGTTCCGGACGCCGACGGCGCGTGCGCGGACTTCCTGCGCGACGTGATGCGCGAACGCTTCGGCCGCGACGTCGCGCTGCCGCCGCCGGCGTCGGGCGTGCGCGGCCGCGACGCGCAGATCGCGGCCGCGGCCGCGGAGCTCGGCGTGCCGGTGGCGCACCTGCGCGAGGGCGATGTCGTCGTCATGCGCAGCCGCGGCCGGCGGCGCGCGCTGGGCCACCACGTCGGCGTCTGGTGCCTGGTCGGCGCCCGCCCGCACGTCCTCCACGCGGTGAAGGGCCAGGGCGTGCGCCTCGACCCGCTCGCCGACGGCGGCGCCGCGCTGGCGGCGTGCGGGCTGGAAGCCACGGGAGTCTACCGATGGATCGAAGCGCCGTGAACGCCCGCCTCCCCTGTCACCCCGGCCGACCGCAGGGAGAGCCGGGGTCCAGCCTTCCACGGCGCCGCTCTGCCGCTTGCTCTGGACCCCGGGTCAAGCCCTACTGGATTCACACATTTCCGGCTCCTGCCAGAGCGAGGTTGTAGCCGAGCTGTATGGTCCTGAATTCGTACAGCCCTTTCAGCATGACCACGGGCCCTGGCTTGCCGTAGTAGCCGGTCCAGCCGCCCAGGCGTGCGCAGACCCAGGCGGCGAAGGCGAGGGAGCCCGGCGGATGCGGGTTCTTCTGCCTTTCGGTCCCGCCCTCGAGCGTGGCCGAGACGGCTTCGAGGGCGGTCCTGTCGGCCTCGTCGAAGACGTCACTGAGCGGCCGCCCGCCCTCGCCGTCCCGGTCCTGAACGAGTTGCAGGCAGGAGACGCCGGCGACCAGCGTCATGGCGCAAAGGACCCGGAACGGGGCGGTCTCCATGGAGACCGCCTCGATGTCGAACCCCTTGGTCTTGACGGTGCGGAACAGCTGCTCGATCGTCCAGCGCCTGCGGTAGAGCCGGGTGATCCACCGGGCCTGGTCGTGCGTCTCGACCCGGTGGCTGGTCAGCAGCCGCCAGTGCGCGGGCTGCACCGACGCGGGCGGGTCGAGTTCGCGCGCCTCGACGAGGAAGACGGGCTGGGACTTCGGCGCGCCGGGCTCCGCGGGCCGGTGCCTCGGGCGCCGGAGCGTGACCGCGCCGAAGCGCACCGAGATGCGGGCCGTGCGCGCCTTCTGGCCGGGCCTGGCCGGCAGGTCCACCGCATGCGCCTCCTCCGGCCTGCCTTCCAGGCCGTCGAAGAGCTTGCCCCCGCCGTCGGCGAGGACGCGGTCCTGCGCCGCCCGAACCAGGACGTCCATGCCCTCGGGCCGGCAGGCGAACATCTCGTAGATGTCGCCTTCCCGGTCCGCCACCGCGGTCACGCGCGCCGCCCCCGCTTCCAGCAGGCGCGCGCTCTCCTGCATGCCGTCGAGCCAGCGCCGGCTCTGCTTGTCGCAGAGCGGCGCATGCTTCGACGCCTTCTCGCCGCCGCACCGCTCGATCACCTGCGTGGCGGCGAGGCCGAGAAGGGCCCCAGCCTCGGCCTCCACCGCGATCGTGGCGTGGCCGACCACGCCCGTGCCGCCGCCGCTGTCGCGGAAGGTCGTCGTGTCCTGTATCGCCAGCACATGCAGGCCCGCGACGCGGCCCGCCGTGCCCCGCGCGGCCTGCTCCACCACCCTCTCCACGGTCACCTTCCCGTTCCGCAGGAACCGCCCGATGCGCACCTCGCCGGCGCGGTTCCCGCCCACGCTGCGGACGGAAATGCCCCGCGGACCGCGCCTGACGAGCCGGTCGTGCAGGAACCGCCCGGCCTCGTCGACGCGCCGGTCCCCGAAATGCGAAGCCTCGCTGTCCATCGCCCGTCGCTCCCGTCTTCCATCCAACGCCGGGAACGGTATGAATCACAGGACACGGCTCAGGGGAATCCCCCCTTCAACACTCTCCGGAGGAGATGTGTGCATACGGTAGGGGTCAAGCCCGGGGTGATAAGAGAGGGAGGGGCGCTGTGAACGCCCTCGTAAAGGCCCCTTTAAGGCCCCGTGAGCGCCTTCCCGCGGCTCCGGGCCCGATGCTCGTCGTCGACCTGTGGCCGCATCCGGTGACGGCGGCGGGGCGCGAGACGCGGGCGCTAGCGCCGCCAGCGGGGGCGACGGTGGCCGACGCCCTGGCGCTCGCGCTGCCGGTACCGCCGGCGGAAGTCGCGCACTGCGTCGCGGTGGCGCTGGACGGGCGGCCGGTCGCTGCCGCGGACTGGGCGCGCACGCCGGCGGCGGGCCATGCCGTCGTCGTGCGCGCCGCGGCCGCCGGCGGCGACGACTCGGACCCGCTGCGCGTTCTGCTGACGATCGGCGTGGCGGCGGCGGCGATCGCCGTGCCCGGGCTGCCGGCGCTGGCCGGCACCGCCTTCGCCGCAGGCACGCTCGGCGGGGCGGTGCTGTCGGCCGGCATCCTCGTCGGCGGCAGCCTCGTGGTCAACGCGCTGGCGCCGCCACCGGCGCCGCCGACGCTCGCCGGGCCGGCGCCCGCCGACGAGGTGTGGAGCCTCGCCGCCGGGCAGAACCGCGCCCGCGCGTACGAGCCGATGCGGCTCGTGCTGGGCTCGCACCGGATGTTCCCCGACCTCTGCGGGCGCGAGTACACCGAGTTCGACGAGGCCGGCGAGCAGGACCTGTTCCAGCAGTTCTCCTTCGGCGTCGGCGACCTGGACATCGCCGACCTGCGCCTCGGCGAGACGGCGCTCGCCGACTACGACGGCGTGCTGACCGAGACCGCGGCGCCGGGCGAGCGGCTGACGCTGGTCCACGACGACGTGGACACGACGCCCGGCGCGGCGCTCGAGGACACCGAATGGGTCGTCCGGGCAACGCCGGAGCGGACGGCGCGGGTCGAGATCGACGTCGCCGGGCGCGTCTTCCGGATCGGCGACCGCGGCGAGCAGGAGAGCCACGCGGTGCCCGTGGAGTGGGGGTGGCGGCGGCGGGGTTCCGGCGCGTGGAATGCGTACCGGATCGAGATCGCCAACGACGACGCCTCGCCGGTCCGCCGCGGCTTCTCGGCCGAGCTGCCGTCTCCCGGCGCCTACGAGGTGCGGGTCCGCCGCGTCGCGGCGCCGGCCGACGACACGCGCACCTTCGACGACCTCGCGTGGGCGGCTCTCAGGAGCTACCAGGAGAGCGACATCGACCGCGGCGCCGACACCCGGCTGGGGGTGCGCATCCGCGCCTCGGGCCAGCTCCACGGCCGCCTCGACCGCCTCTCGGCACTGGTCACGCAGAACGTGCCGGTCTGGAACGCGCCGCTCGGCGAGTGGACTCCGGACACGCCGGTGGGGCGCGGTCCGTCCGCGAACCCGGCGGCGGTCTTCCGCGCCTTCGCGCGCGGCTGGCGCGATGCGGACGGGCGCCTCGTCGCCGGCGGCGGGCGAGGCGCGGATCACGGCGAGGCTGGGCGAGCCCTACGTCGCGCCGCAGAGCGTGCTCGACGCGGTGGCCGCCGCGATCCGCGACAACCCCGCCTTCGACGACCTCGACGAGGCCGTCGCCGACGCCCGCGCCGAGGCCGACCGGGCGACGGCCAGGGCGCTCGCTGCCGGCGCCTCGGCCACCGCCGCGGACGGCTCGGCCACCGCGGCCTCGGGCAGCGCGACGACGGCGAGCGAGGAGGCGACGGCGGCGGACGGCTCGGCCGAGGCCGCGGCCGCGTCGGCCACGGCGGCGGCGGCCTCGGCGACGGGCGCCGCGGGCAGCGCCGCGAGCGCCTCGACGCACGCGCAGAGCGCCTTGGCCTCGTCCACCCTCTCCGGCACCCGCGCCGCGGCGGCGCAGGAGAGCGCCACCGAGGCCGCCACCTCGGCCGGCCAGGCGTCGACGTCGGTGACGCAGGCCGCGGCCTCGCGCGAGGCCGCCGACGGCAGCGCCCAGGCGGCGGCGCTCTCGGCCACCGCGGCCGCCGGCTCGGCCGCCGACGCGGAGGAGACGATCGCCGGTCTCGACGCGACGGTCAGCCGCGAGGTGGGCGAGGACCTGAGCACCCGTCTCGCGAGCATCGTCGCGCTCAGGGCCAAGGCCGGAGACGCCGCCGGCAACCTCGAGCTCGCCGCCTACGACGACGGCACGTTCTCCGGCACGGCGGTGCGCATCCGCGCCGACCAGATCCTGATCGGCGACGACGAGGGGCTCGGCACCGACGCCGCCGGCAAGCTGATCAACACGCGGCCGCGGACGTGGGCCGAGCTGTGGAACGGCGACGTGCGGATCACCGGGACGACGGCGGCGATCGCGCTGGCCGGCCTCGACGAGGTCGACAGCCTGGCCTTCGTCGGCGCCAACGCCTATGCGTCGCCGCTGCCGCAGAACGCCGTGCTGTCGATGACCGCGGTGCCCGTCGGCGGCATCCCGACATCGACGACGCCGAACACGAACGGCATCGCCCTGGCGCTGGCGGCGTCGCACTCGAAGGCGCTGAACATCGCCAGCCTGTCGCGCAGCGGCAGCACCCTCTACCTGCGGCACTGGCGCAACGACAACATCCGGCTGCTCAAGGTCTACGGCATCCAGGGCGCGGGGAACATCAACCTGGGCGGCGGCACGACCCCGTTGCCGCCCGAGCTCCCCGCGGCCTCGGCGCCGACGGTGACGATCGCCGCGGTTTCGAGCGTCGGCGAGGGAGCGAGGCGGACGCTCTCCGCCAGCGTCTCCGGCGGCACCTACGACGGCCTCTCCTACGCCTGGGCGGTCGTCACGGCGAGCGGCGGCGCGATCTCGGGCAGCGGCAGCTCCGTGACCTACACCGCACCGTCGGTGACCGCGAGCAAGACCGTCACCGTGCGATGCACCGTCACAGCCACCGGCACCGGCACGAACGCGCGGAGCGGCTCCTCGGATACGGCCAGCGATACGGAGGCCTTCACGGTCACGGACAGCACGGCGCCGCCGTCGCCACCGCCGACGACGACAACCGTGTCGGCGAACGCCGGCGCGGACAAGACCGTGGCCAGCGGGGGCAGCGTCGGGATCGGCGGCGCCGACACGGTCAACAACGGCTCCGGCGCCACGTCGATCGCCTGGACCCGGGTGAGCGGCACGGGCGGGTCGCTCTCCTCGACCACAGCCGCCAGCCCCACGTTCAACGCTCCGACGGTCACGGCGGACCGGACCATCGTCTGGCGGAAGACGGTCACGAACAACGGAGTGAGCGATTCCGACGACGTGACGGTGACGGTCGAGGCGCCCGCCGGGCCGAAGCTGGACATCTCCTGGACATCCGCGTGGGAAAGGCGCGTCGGATTTACGCCGGTTCTGGCGATGACTGGCAATTCCGGCACAATCTCAAGTGATCTCATAGACGGCGGTTACAAATTCGCGAACGTAACTCGCGTCTTGATCAGAAACAGTTCGGAATCACTTCCCGGGCGGTGCTCGATCGACATGTCGCCTGTCGGCACCGATTTCATATCGTCGGTGGAGGACAACCTGAAACTCACCGTGACCTACGAAGGGCAGAGCGTCACGATAAGTTTTTCGGACTCATCGGAGCCGTACACCAGCAGTCAGTCGACAACCGCCGCCGCGCTGGCCGATGCCATTCTCGCCGACACGACGCCGGGCAACGTGTCGTTCCGGCTGCGTGGCGGCTGATGCGAAATTGGCGCCGCATAACGCCGGTCGTGCCGGGCGAGGGTTCCAATCCGTTCTGGTACATGACCGTCGCCCAGTTTCAGCTGGGCATTCGGACTCTCCAGGAGAAGGCCAGCCTTATCCTGCCGTACGGCGTTCTCCCGGCGTCGCGGCCCGGCGGGATCGTCGAGGCGGTGTGCACGTCTTGGGCGCGGTGGCGGACCTATGGGTGGAACCCGCCGGAGTTCATGGTGCCGACGCCGGAATTGCTGCAGGTGTTCGGCGACACCGACGCCGCCGCTTCGGACAAGCCGACATGGGCCGCCATCAGGAACGCCTGCGACAGGGCGGCCGCGGGAGAGCGCCGGCGCGACCTCGTGAACGAGACGCGCGACGAGGCGCGGGCGCGCATCACGAACGCCTACGCTGCCGACGATTGGGACGACGAGATCCAGCGTCGCCTGGCGGGGCGGAATACGCCCGAACAGGATGCCGAGCGCGACAGGCTGCGGGCCCGGTTCCAGGCCTTGAAGCGGGGATACAAGGCGATGTCCCTCGACGATCTGCTCGCCTTCGATCCGGCGGAGGACGCCCACTGGAAATAGCGGGGGCGACACGGGGGATCGCGGCGGCGACGGGGCGCCGCCTACGCCGGACCGGGGAAGAACGCCGCCATGCCGCATGCAAGGCCGCGGGTGCGCGCCGATACCCCGGAAACGGGGCCGGCCGATTCCCGTGGCTTACGCGCAACATTGGAGACCTATGCGCAAGTATAGTTGCGCCTATGCGCAGGCAAATTTGCGCATGGAGTCCCGGTTTGAAGCGCTCGCGGACACGACGGTCCCGGCAGCGTTGCACCGCTCCCGTCGGTCGCGCAATCAAACCGGGTCACCAGCCCTGTCCGCGCCGGCGGGATAGCCAGCGGCGGGCGAATCTGCGATATGTCCGGCGGAGGCGGGCGCCGTTTTCGCCGGACCAGGGAAGGAACACCGCCGTGCCGAACGCAAGACCGCGCGCCGCGCTGGCGGCCGCCGCCCTTCTCGGACTCGCCGGCTGCACGTTCGAGCCCGCCGCGGACGCGGGCGCGCCGGCCGCGGCGGCGCAGCCGACGCTGGAGGCGTTCCGCGCCGGCGGCGGCGCCTGCTACGACCGCGCCGCCGGGCCGGGGACCGCGGTCGTCGACGCGCACCTGCACTTCCGCCCGTTCGGCGGCCCGGCGCTGCCGTTCGAGGAGGTGGTGCGCTACCTCGAGGACACGGGCGTCCTGTTCGCCAACGTCTACGGCATCGGCCAGATGCTGCCGGTCGATTCGCCGTGCACCTACTATCTGGACTGTCTCGGCACGCCGGTGGAGCCGACGCTCAAGAACGACTTCGTGAACGCCATGAACTACGTCACGAAGGGCTCGGACGCGGTGCACCTGACGCTGTCGATGACGTTCCCCAACCTCGCCAACCCCGAGTCGGTGCTCGCCGGCATGGCGCTGCTCGACACCGAGTTTCCCGGCCTCTTCCGCTGGATGGGCGAGGTCAACCTCGTCAAGCAGGCGCTGTTCGGCAACGGCCACCTGGCGGTGCCGCTGGAGACGATCGCGAAGTGGGCGCCGTTCATGGCCGTGCTGCGCGAGCGGGGAATTCCGATCGCCATCCATTCAGACCTCGGCAGCGACGCCGAGCCGACGCGCTACCTGCCGTGGATCGAGGAGGCGCTGCGGCTCTACCCGGACAACAAGATCGTCTGGATGCACCTCGGCCTGTCGCGCGAGCTCGTCGCCATCGACGCCGAGGCGCACGTCGCGGCGCTGGAACGGCTGCTCGAGCGCCATCCGAACCTGTGGCTGGACATCTCGTGGCGGGTGATCGACGACCACTACTTCTCCGACCCGGCGATGCGGGCCCGCTACGTCCCCTTCCTCAACGCGTGGTCCGACCGCATCCTGCCGGGAACCGACTTCGTCGCCTCGGGCAACAAGACCTTCGAGGTGTACCGCGGCGAGCTCGAGGCGACGAGCCGCGTCCTCCGCCACCTCGACGACGCCGCGTTCCGCAACATCGCGCTCGGCGAGAACTACTTCCGGCTGCTCGGGCTCGACTACGCCGCGCCGCCGGTGTGCACGGCGGCCAGCTGAGGCCGGCGGCGGTGTCGGTCTACTCGGCATCGCGCGACATAGCCCGGCCCGAGGCCGCGCTGCCGGCGCACCTGCCGGCGAACACGCGCCTCAGGATGAACGGGCTGGACCTGCTCGCCGCGCTGCCGGACGGGGCGTTCCCCGCCGCCTTTCTCGACCCGCAGTACCGCGGAGTCCTCGACCGCCTCGCCTACGGAAACGAGGGCGTAGGCCGGGGCAGGAAGCGGACGGCGCTGCCGCAGATGACGATGGAGATCCCCGATTTCGTGCGCGGGATCGACCGGGTCCTGATGCCCAGCGGCCACCTCTTCCTGTGGGTCGACAAGTTCCACCTGTGCACCGGAATCGGCGCGTGGCTCGCCGGCACGTCGCTCGAAGTCGTCGACATGGTCACCTGGGACAAGGGAAGAATCGGGATGGGCTACCGCACGCGCCGGCGGGGCGAGCACGTCCTGGTGCTGCAGAAGCCGCCGCGCCGCGCCAAGGGGGTGTGGAAGCGGCACGACATCCCAGACGTCTGGCGCGAGGCGGCGGTGCGCGGCGGCGGCGTGCACCCGAAGCCCGTCGGCCTGCAGGGACGGCTGATCGAGGCGGTGTCAAACCCCGGCGACACGGTGGTGGACCCCGCCGCCGGCTCGTTCTCGGTGCTGGAGGCGTGCCGCGCGCACGGGCGCGACTTCATCGGCTGCGACGTCAACGGATGAAGAAGCCGGCGCCGGTGGCCGGTCAGCGTTCCACCGGGTCGATGCGGACGCCGCCGAACGCCTGCTCGGTGGGCACGATCTCGACGGTCGAGACGTTTACCCGCCAGGGCGCGCCGACGGCGTAGACGATCGCGTCGGCGATGTCCTCGGGCTCGAGCTCGGCGAAGGCGCCGTAGGTCTCGCGCGCCTTCTCCTCGCCGACGGCGCCGGCGAGAAACTCGGTGACGACGCGGCCCGGGCAGATTTCCGTCACCCGCACGCCGCTGCCCGCGAGGTCGAGGCGGAGGTTCTGCGAGGCGAGCCGCACGGCGCCCTTCGAGGCGCCGTAGATCGGCGACCGGAGGGGGTAGAGGCCGGCGACGGAGCCGATGGTGACGACGTGGCCGCGCCGGCGCTCGCGCATCCCCGGAAGCACGGCGCGCAGCGTGTGCAGGAACGCCGACACGTTGGTGTCGATGGTGAGGTCGATGTCGCCGCGCCCGGCGGCGAGAAAGTCGCCCATGCCGCGCCCGAGGCCGGCGTTGGCGACGAGCACGTCGATCTCGAGCGGCGCCAGGGCGGCGTAGAGGGCGTCGGTGTCGGTGAGGTCGAGCGCCAGCGGCACCGCCCCTGTCTCGCGCGCCAGCGCCTCCAGCCGGTCGGCGCGGCGGGCCACCGCGGTCACCGTCAGGCCGGCGGCGGCGAGCGCGCGCACCGCCGCGCGGCCGATTCCCGCCGAGGCGCCGGTGACCAGCGCCGTCCCGTAATCCGCCATCGCCATCGCGTCCTCCTCCGCTATCTTGCCGGGCGCATCGTAGCCGCCTAAGGTCCACCGTCCACCCCCGACCCCGGAACCGCCACGCGAGGGACCGCCGCGATGATCATGGGCAACGGCCTGTACGAAAAATTCGCCTCGGGCGCACCGACCGTGGGCACCCACTTCCTGTCGTCCGACCCGGACATTGCCGAGATCGTCGGCGACACGGGCCTGTTCGACTACGGCGAGTTCGCCGCCGAGTACTCCACCTTCGACATGGAGCGCCTGTACCACTTGGCGCGCGCCGGCCAGTGCGCCGGGCTGCCGCTGATGATCAAGCTCGACCAGGAGGGGCAGGGGTTCTGGGCGCAGGCGGCGCTCGGCGCCGGCTTCAAGGCAGTGCTGTTCACCGACGTCCGCACGCCCGCCGACGTGGCCGCGTGCCACCGCGCGATCCGCCCCGACACCCCCGGCACGCGCGGCCTGATGGGGGTCAAGCTGCGCCGCCCGGGGTTCGGCAGCTACGACCCGACGGCGTACCTGAAGGACCTCGAATCGGTGCTGCTCACGATCATGATCGAGAAGGACGCGGCGCTCGCCGACATCGACGCGGTGCTCGCCGCGGCGCGCGACAAGGGCGTGGCGATGACGCAGTGGGGGCCGGCCGACTTCGGCTTCTCGCGCGGCCAGCCGGGGCTGATGGGCACGCCGGAGATCCGCCCGTTCGAGGAGCGCGTGATCGCCAAGTCGCTCGAATACGGCATCCAGCCGCGCTGGGAGATCGCCGAGGCGGAGCAGGCCAAGCGCTACGTCGACCTCGGGGTGCGCCACTTCTGCATCGGCTGGGACCGCTTCATCTACCAGGCCGGCCTCGCGCGCATCGGCGAGGACATGCGCAAGCTCGTCGAGACGCTGTGAAGCGCCGGCCGGCGCTCGCCCGGCTCGCCGCGGCGGCGCGGGACGCCGCGGCGCGGGCGCCCGACCGGGCGGCGATGCGGGCACTGGAGGACCTCGGCCGCGAGCGGCTGTCGCCGCACTTCTTCATGCGCGACTTCCTGCACTCGGAGGTCGCCGAAGTCCACGGCATCGCCAACGTCCCCGACGACCCCGAGCTGGCGCTGGCGGCGGGCCGCGGGCTGTGCGAGGCGCTGCTCGAGCCGCTGCGCGAGACGTTCGGCGCGATCACAGTGCGCTCGGCCTACCGGTCGCCCGCCGTCAACGGCTTCGGCAACGCCCACGGGATGAGCTGCGCCAGCAACGAGAGGAACCGCGCCCGCCACATCTGGGACCGCCGCGACGCCGACGGCCGCATGGGCGCGACCGCGTGCATCGTGATCCCGTGGTTCGTCAACTCCGCCGGCTGGCGCGATACCGGCGACTGGCGGCCGCTGGCGTGGTTCGTCCACGACCGGCTTCCCTACTCGGACATGCGCTTCTTCGCGACGAACGCCGCCTTCAACCTGACGTGGCGCGAGCGCGACCCGAAGCGCGCGATCTACGGGCCGCGGGGCGAGTGCCTGACGAAGCCCGGGCGGCCCAACCACGGCGGCGACCACAGCGCCCTCTACCGCGGCTTCCCCGGGGTCTGACCCGGTCGGACGCGCCCCGCCGCGTTTCGTTCCCGCCGTCGCCGCGCCGTGGTACGGTGGCGGGCGAGGAGACGGGCATGGCCCAGGCGTTCGACACACTCGCGGCGGCGGACAGCATCGAGGCAAGCGGCCCGGGCGACCTCGTCACCAACGCCGATTTGAAGGCCGAACTGGCGGCGATCGAAACCCGGCTCACGCTGCGAACCGCGACCATGGTCGGCATGTACACGGCCGTCGTCGCCGGCTTGCCGACGTTCCTGCCATGACGGCCGCGGCCAACGCGCGGCGAGGCTGAGCGCGCCGGCGCCGCGGCACGGGAGAGGAAACGCGCATGGCACCGACTCGACCGACCCGCCGCCGGTTTCTCGGCCACGCTGCCGCGGCGGCAGCGGCCGGCATCGCGGCCCCCTACGTCAAGACGGCGCACTCGGCCGGCTCGCTGGCGCTCGGCCTGTGGGACCACTGGATCCCAGGGGCGAACGACGTCATGGAGCAGGTCTGCCTCGAATGGGGCGCGGCGAACAACGTCGAGGTGCGGGTGGACTTCATCACCTCGATCGGCAACAAGCTGCTGCTCACCGCGCAGGCGGAGTCGCGCGCCGGCACCGGGCACGACGTCTACAGCCTGCCGACGTGGATGCCGTCGATCTTCCGCCAGCGGCTGGCGCCGGTCGACGACGTGATCGCCGAGATCGGCGCCCGCCACGGCCCGTTCGTGCCGTCGGTCGAATTCCTCGCCCGCCTCGACGGGGTGTGGCGGGCGGTGCCGGCGCCCAACGGCGCGCCGACGTACCCCACCGTCTCGCGCCTCGACCTGTTCCAAGAGCACGCCGGCCTCGACCTCAGGGCGATGTTCCCGGGCGGGCCGGAGCGCGACCCGGCGCTGACCGCGACGTGGACGTGGGAGCGCTTCCTCGCCGCGTCGACGGCGCTGCACGCCGCCGGCGCCCCGTTCGGCGCGCCGGTGTCGCCGACGCCCGACGGCAACCAGTGGCTGGCGGCGGTGTTCTCGTCCTACGGCGCCACCCTCATCGACGAGAACGACGACATCGTGGTCGACTCCGAGGCGACGCGCGAGGCGCTCGACTACATGCAGCGGCTGACCGCGGTGATGGACCCGGGAATCTACGCCTGGGACGACGCGGGCAACAACCGCTGGATCATCTCGGGCCGCGGGTCGTCGATCTTCAATCCGCCGTCGGCGTGGGCGGTGGCGCTGCGCGACAACCCGGAGGTCGGGCGCCAGCTGTGGCACCACGACGCCCCGGCGGGGCCGGCCGGCCGCTACCGCGCCGGCGGCGTGTTCTTCTGGGGGGTGTGGGACTTCTCGCCCAACATCGCCGCGGCCAAGGACCTGTTCCTGCACGTCAACGAGCGCGCGGTCGTCGACCGCGTGGTGCGCGCCTCGCAGGGCTACGACCTGCCGACGATCCAATCGTTCTACGAGGGCAACGACATCTGGACCACGGCCGGGCCGCCCGAGGGCGTGCTCTACAACTACCCGGTGCGCGGCGACGAGGTGCAGATGGCGGTGGGCTACCCGGCGCGGCCCGAGATCGCTGCGGCGATCTCGACCCAGGGGGTGTACGCGAACTTCGTCGCCCGGGTGACGCAGGGCGGCGAGTCGCACGACGAGGCCATCGCCTGGGCGGAGAACGAGCTCGAGGGGCTGCTCTTCATCTGACCGCGCGACCCGGCCGCGCGGCGGACGGGGCTACACCAGCACCATGCCTTCCTCGGTGCGCGCCGGCACCGCGTCGTCGCCGGCGAGCTTCATCTCGTGGTGCCCGGCGCCGGCGGGGATCATCGGGAACACGTTCTCGGTCTTGTCGACGCGGACGTCGACGAGCACCGGACCCTCGTGCGCGATCATCCGGGCGATCGTGTCGTCGACCTCGTCGGGGCGCGTCGCGCGCAGGCCGAGCCAGCCGAAGCTCTCGGCAAGCTGCACGAAGTCGGGCAGCGAATCGGTGTAGCTCTCGGCGTAGCGGCCGCCGTGGAAGAACTCCTGCCACTGGCGCACCATGCCGAGATACTCGTTGTTGAGGATGAACACCTTGACCGGCAGCCGGTACTGCGCCGCGGTCGACATTTCCTGCATGTTCATCAGGAAGGACGCCTCGCCGGCGATGTCGACGACCAGCGCGTCGGGGTGGGCGACCTGCACGCCGAGGGCGGCGGGAAAGCCGTAGCCCATGGTGCCGAGGCCGCCCGAGGTCATCCAGCGCATCGGCTCCTCGATCTTGAGGAACTGCGCCGCCCACATCTGGTGCTGGCCGACCTCGGTGGTGAAGCAGACGGAGCGGCCGGCGGTGGCCGCCTGAAGGCGCTGGAGGGCGTACTGCGGCTTGATGGTCTCGGTATCGGCGTCGTAGCGCAGGCAGTCGACCGCGCGCCACTCCTCGATCCGCCGCCACCACGCCGCGAGCGCCGTGCGGTCGGGCGCGTGGCGGCGCCGCGTCCACTCGTCGAGGAGGCCGGCGAGCGCCTCGCCGGCGTCGCCGATCAGCGCCACCTCGACGGCAACGTTCTTGTTGATCGACGAGGGGTCGATGTCGATGTGGATCTTGCGCGAATCGGGCGAGAAGTCGGCGAGGCGCCCGGTCACCCGGTCGTCGAAGCGCGCGCCGACCGCGAGCATCACGTCGCAGTCGTGCATCGCCATGTTCGATTCGTAGGTCCCGTGCATGCCGACCATGCCGAGCGCCTGGCGCCCGGTCGCCGGATAGCCGCCGAGCCCCATCAGGGTCTGGGTGACGGGAAAGCCGGTGGCGCGCACGAGCTCGCGCAGGCGGGCGACCGCCTGCGGGCCCGAATTGATGACTCCGCCGCCGGCGTAGACGATCGGCCGCTTGGCCCCGGCGAGCAGCGCCGCCGCCTCGGCGACGGCGGCCGAGTCCGGCGTGCGCGGCGGCCGGTAGGCCTTGGGCACGACGGGGCCGTCGGGCGGCGCGTAGTCGCAGGTGTCGTTGACCACGTCCTTCGGCAAGTCGACCACCACCGGCCCCGGCCGCCCCGCGGCGGCGACGTGGAAGGCCTCGGCGAGGATCCGCGCGAGGTCGCGCACGTCCTTGACCAGGTAGTTGTGCTTGGTGCACGGCCGCGTGATGCCCACCGTGTCCGCCTCCTGGAAGGCGTCGTTGCCGATCAGGTGCGTCGGCACCTGGCCGGTCAGGCAGACCAGGGGCACCGAGTCCATGAGCGCGTCGGTGAGGCCGGTGACAGCGTTGGTGGCGCCGGGACCAGAGGTGACGAGCACGCAGCCCACGCGCCCGGTCGAGCGCGCGTACCCTTCCGCCGCGTGCACGGCCGCCTGCTCGTGGCGCACCAGGATGTGGCGCAGGCGGTTCTGCCGGAACAGCGCGTCGTAGATCGGCAGCACGGCGCCGCCGGGGTAGCCGAAGACGACCTCGACGCCCCGGTCGACCAGGGACTGGATCACGATCTCGCTGCCGGTGAGGCTCATCGCCGTCTCCCTCCGCACCCCGCCGCGCGCGCCCGCGGCATGAGCAGGCGCCGCCGCGCGCGGGGCGTCAACCGGCCAATAAAACGCGCACGCACGCGGCGTGGCAAGCCTCGACCGCGGCGGCGGGCGGCGTGCTACACGAATACGCGCCAGGCGATGGCGACCTCGAACGCAAGGATGAAGCCGATCATCCACTTCATCGGCGCGAGAGTCCCCTCAAGCCTGGTGACGGCCTTCTCAAGGTCGTCCCTGGTGGCGAGCTGCTCGACGAGCTCGTTGCCGAGCGCGTCCGCCATCTCCTCGGCCTGGTGATCGGGGACGCCCGCCGCCTTGAGGCGGCGGGCGTAGCGCGGCGTGTTGATCGCGGTGGTCGACATCAAGAACTCCCGAGGGTGAGAGAATGATGCGCTACTTCGTGAGAATTGACCACGGGCCGCGCGCGGGGCGTCAACCGGCCAACAGAACGCGGCGGACGGCGGCGTGGCAAGCCTCGACCGCGGCGGCGGGCGGCGGCGGGCCCTCGACGACCGTCACGTCGGCGGCGTAGCGGCGGCGAAACCACGTGAGCTGGCGTTTGGCGTAGCGCCGCGTCGCCCGCTGCGCCCGCGCCACCGCCTCGCCGCGGTCGAGTGCGCCGGCGAGGTGGGCGCGCAGTTCGGGCACGCCGAGCGCCTTCATCGCCGGCAGCGCCGGGTCGAGCGCCAGCGCCTCGAGCGCCCGCACCTCGTCGAGCGCGCCCGCCGCCATCATCGCGCGGAAGCGCGAATCGCAGGCGCGGTAGAGCGCGGCGCGCGGCGGGCGCACCAGAATGCGCAGCACCGGGCCGGCCAGCGGCGCGTGCACCTCCGCCCGCCACGCGGCGAGCGTCCGGCCGGTCGCCTCCAGCACCGCCCAGGCGCGCTTGACGCGCTGCGTATCGCCCGCCGCCAGCGCCGCCGAGGCGGGGTCGCGCACCGCCAGCTCGGCGTGGAACGCGCGCGCGCCGAGTTCGGCATGGCGCGCGTCGGCGCGGGCGCGGACCGCGGCCGGCACCGGCGGCACCGGCGCGAGGCCGCGTTCGAGCGCGCTCAGGTAGAGGCCGCTGCCGCCGACCACCAGCGGCAGGCGCCCGGCGGCGTGGGCAGCGGCGATCTCGGCCAGCGCCAGCGCCCGCCAGCGGCCGGCCGAGCACGTCTCCGCCGCCGGCACCGCGCCGTAGAGGCGGTGGGGTACGCGCGCGCGCTCGGCGGCGCCCGGCCGCGCCGTCAGCACCGCAAGCTCGCGGTAGACCTGCATGGCGTCGCCGTTGACGATCACCGCCGGCCGGCCGTCGCCCGCCAGCGCCTCGGCGAGCGCCAGCGCCAGCGCCGACTTGCCGCCCGCCGTCGGCCCGGCGACGACGACGACGACGGCAGCGGCGCTCACCGCACAGCGCTCAACCGCGCGCCGTCGGCGTCGGGCGGTCGCCGATGACGCCGGAGTCGCGGAGCGCCGCGATCTCAGCCCCGGCGAGGCCCAGCAGGCCGCCGAGGACGGCGTCGTTGTGCTCGCCGAGCAGCGGCGCCGGGCGGCGGAGCGGCGCCCGGCGGGAGTCGATCCGCCACGGCGTCGCCGGATGCGGCCTGACGCCGACGACGGCGCGCTCGAGGTCGATCCAGAAGCCGCGCTCGCGCAAGCCCTCGTCGTGCAGCGCATCGCCGGGCCGCCGCGCCGCGCCGGCGGCGACCCCCGCCGCCTGCAACCGCCGCATGGCCGCGTCGGCGTCCTGCGTCGCCGTCCACGCCGCGACGGCCGCCTCGATCTCGTCCTCGCGGCGGCGGCGGCCGGCGGCCGTGGCCAGCGACGCGTCGGCGGCGAGGTCGGGCCGGCCGACCACCCGGCACAGGGCCGGCCATTGGCCGTCGTCGGTCACCGCCACGGCGAGCCACGAGTCGGCGCCGGCACAGGCGAAGCAGCCGTGCGGCGCGAACACGGGGTGCCGGTTGCCGGTGCGCGGCGGCGGCGCGCCGGCGAGACCCTGGGCGACGGGGCCGTGGGCGCCGAGCTGCAGCATGCACTCCACCTGCGACAGGTCGATGCGCTGGCCGCCGTCGCCGCCGCGGCTGCGGTACAGGCCGGCAAGCAGCGCCGCCGCCGCGTTCAGGCCGCCGCACGCATCGCCGTAGGCGACGTGGGTCTGGACCGGCGGGCCGCCGGCCTCTCCCGTAAGGTGCGGCAGGCCGGCGGCGTGCTCGACCGTCGAGCCGTAGCCGCGGTACCCCGCCCACGGCCCGTCGGCGCCGAACGCCGGCAGGGATAGCATGACGATGTCCGGATTGGCGCGCCGGAGCGCGTCGAACGACAGGCCGAGCCGATCCATGACCCCGGTCGCGTGGTTCTCGATCGCGGCGTCGGCGCGCGCCGCGAGCCGCAACGCGAGGGCGCGCCCGCGCGGCGTCGCGAGATCGATGGCGACGCCGAGCTTGTTGCGGTTGACCTGGTTGAACGCCGCGCTCCTCTCGTGCTCCATCGCGGCGACGCTTTCGGGCGTGTGCTCCCAGCCGCGCCACCAGTCGGGATGCCGGCACGACTCGACCTTGACGACCTCGGCGCCATTGTCGGCCAGGTGCCGGGTCGCCAGCGGGCCGGACCAGCCCATCGTGAAGTCGAGCACGCGAATACCGCCGAGCGGGCCGGTTGCGCCCTCGGCGGCGGCGGCCGGGACGCGGCGGGCCGGAGCCGCGGCGAAGCGCACGGAGTCGGTGTGCGCCCCGAGACGAGGCGCCGCGCCGCCGCGGCAAAGCGGCGTGCGCGAGAGTTTCCACGGCACGGCGGCGGCGGGGAAGCGCCCGAGGTCGGGGTGACTGTATTCGGCCAGCAGCCCGCGGGCGCGAAAATGGTCGAGGCGGCCGAGGTCCGCCATCTCCGGCACCAGGGCGAAGGGCACGCGGCGCTTCTGGCCCTCGTGGAACCATTCGAGCGCCGGGCGGGCACGGAACCGCGGCGCGAGGAGGCGGTCGAGCTCGGCGGTGCAGGCGCTGCGGTCGTGCGCAGTGCGGAAGCGCGGGTCGTCGATCAGCTCGGGCGCGCCGGCGAGCTCGCAGCACGCGCGCCACTGCGCCGGCGTCAGCGCCGTGACCCCGATCCAGCCGTCGGCGGCGCGCCAGATCGTCTGCGGATAGGTCGGCTGGAAGCGGTTGAGACCCTGGCGCACCGCGGGCGGGCCGCCGTACGCCGCGCGCACGCCGGCGTTCTCGGTGTAGGCCATCTGCGCTTCGAGGATCGACTGGTCGATCCACGCCCCGGGGCCGCCGGCGCGGACGCCGATCAACGCCGCGGCGGCGGCGACGAAGGCGGCGAGCGCGCCGGTGATCTGCGCGTTCCAGCCGCCGGGGACGACCGGCGGCCCGCCCTCCGGCCCGATGGGGTAGAGGAAGCCGGCGAGCGCCTGGACCACGGCGTCGCTGCCGGCCCAGCCGCGGCGCGAGCCGTCGGCGCCGAACCAGCTCAGCGACACCACCACCGACGCGGGATTGGCCGCCGCCAGCGCGCCGCGGTCGAGACCGAACTCGGCCGCCCGGCCGGGGCCGAGCGCCTCGAGCACGACGTCGGCGCCGGCGGCGAGGGCGCGCACCCGCGCGGCATCGGCGGGCGCGCCGAGATCGAGCGCCGCGCTCTTCTTCCCCGCGCTCAGGAACGCGTGCAGGCCGCTCGCCTCCGGGGCGGCGACGCCGGCGGCGAGCGGCGGCAACCGCCGGGTCGCGCAGCCCGTTTCCGGCGGCTCGATCTTCACCACCTCGGCGCCGCAGGCGGCGAACAGCGCGCCGCAATAGCCGAGCGCAACCCCGTCACCGACCTCGACCGCACGAACGCCCGTGAGCGCCGTCACCGGAGAGCTCCGTCCGCCATGGCCGGGCATCATCGCCACGCGCCGGCGGATGGCAAGGTCGCGGAGGACCGCCTGCCGGTCCCGCTCCCCCCGGGGTTCCGGTCCTCAAGCGTGCCGGGTGACGCGGACCGTCGGCGGCGCGTGCGGCAGAACGAAGCGGAAGGGCTGCGCGGCGTCGAGGTCCGCCGTGAAGCTCAGGCCGACGCCGCCGACCACCAGCGCCGAGGGAACCGCCGAGGGGCCGTTCGCATGGCCGAGAACGATACGCGGCCCGGCCGGATCGCGTGCCGGCGGATCCGGATCGCGGTCCCGTCGGCCATTTCCGCATCGACGGCGGCCAGCGGAGCCGGCACGATGCACCCTGGGCTGTCCTGCGGCGCTGCGGCCGGACCCCGGGAATCCGCTTCGTGCATATACGCAGCTTCGCCGGGCGCCCGGACGTCGGCAAGCGACCGGCCGTTCGGCCGATGAATCCCGCAAAAGACGGATCGATTACAGATCTTTAAGGACCTGCCTCGTCGTCCCGGCGCGTGGCGCCGAAAGACCCGAGAACCGCCCCGTTGTCGAATGTGTGGAACAACTCGCCGGACAGGTACTCGGGCGGCAGGACATGCGACGATCGACCGTCCGCGACCTGAGGATGGTGGAAATGATAGACGATCGGCTCCTCGCCGCTGAAGCCGGTTCCGCTGTCGAAGTCGAGATCGTCTGAAAACAACTCGATGGACCAGTCCGGATCGATGATGGCGCCCGCGCCGTCCATGAAGCCGGCAATTGTCCCGGACAGGGTGTCGGCGTCGAAATCGACCTCGAAGGCTGCATCCGCCGCGAACGGCCCGGCGCGGCGGATGGCACCGCGGTGCTCGTACAGCCCGACCATGGCGCCGGCGTAGCCGGCGCTGCCGGCAACATTTTCGACCGTGCCGAAGGGGTAGTTGGAATGCGCGTAGGGATAGACGATCAGCGCATCGTCCTGAAACCGTATGTAGTACCCGAACTCCAGCCCTCCGTGACCGAAGAAGTGCTCGCGCTCGGTCTTGTTGCTGTACGTCACCTTGACGTTGTCGGTGCCGTCGACGCGATGGCGCCCGAGGGCCACGGGGAAGCCGGGGACCGGGGGCATCTCCCACTCGTCAAAGGCTTCGTAGTTGGAATTGGCAAGCCGGCCGGCCGCACCTCCGGTCCTCAACTGGTACCCGCGCAGGTTCGCCGCGAGGTCGAGGCCCGCCGCGACCCGTTCGGGATCGAGGGTCAGGCCGGTCGTCGCCGATCCGGGGTTGGGGCCTCCGCAGGCGTTGAGCAGACAGTTGCAGGCGAGTATCAGGACGTAGCCGGCCGCGCGCATGACAGACCGCCGCCAAGGGCCGCCGTCATGCCGTCCCGGTACGGCAGGCCGATCATGGACATGTGGCTCGCCCCGGCGAAACAGCCATACGGCGGGCAGCATGACGGGTACTGTGGGGTACATGGCGCTACCATAACGAAATTGCGCGGATTCGACAGGTACACAACGTGCTCGACAGCATGGTGCGGCGGGTTCCAGCGCCGCGCCGCCCGCTCCGCGGCCGTCCTCGGCATGTCGTGGCCGGCGGGCGCATCCACGGCAGGATGCCGTGCGGCAGACGCGGCGCCAGCGCATGGACGGCGGCCTCGACGCGGTGCCACGCGATCATCGGACTCCCCGGATCCCCCGCCGGCCCCGCTCCCCGGGGCGGCGGCGTACCCGGAGGCGGTCTTCGCCCCGTGCCCCTCGTCCGTCTGCCGCCGACGCGGAATCCGGGATAAGCTTTGCCGGCCGCCGCCGAACGCCCCGCGAGGTCCCTCATGCCCGTCTCCGCGCTGCTCATCGCCAACCGCGGCGAGATCGCGATCCGCATCGCCCGCGCCGCCGCCGACCTCGATATGCGCGCGGTGGCGGTCTACGGCGCCGACGACGCCGCGAGCCTGCATGCGCGCATGGCCGACGCGGCAGCGGCGCTGCCGGGGCGCGGCGCGGCGGCCTATCTCGACGTCGAAGCGATCGTCGCGGCGGCGCTCGCCCAGGGCTGCGACGCGGTGCACCCCGGCTACGGGTTCCTCGCCGAACGGGCCGACTTCGCGCGCGCCGTGACGGCGGCGGGGCTCGTGTTCGTCGGCCCCGAGGCGCGCCATCTCGAGCTGTTCGGCGACAAGACGCGCGCCCGCGCCGCCGCCGCGGAGGCGGGCGTCCCGGTGGCGCGCGGGATCGACCGCGCCGTCGACGAGGACGAGGCGCGGCGCTTCCTCGAGTCGCTCGGCCCCGGCGCGGCGATGATGATCAAGGCGGTCGCCGGCGGCGGCGGCCGCGGCACGCGGACGGTGAGCGAGGCGGGAGAAGTCGCCGCCGCCTGGCGCCGCTGCCGGTCGGAAGCGGCGGCGGCGTTCGGCCGCGGCGACGTCTACGTCGAGGAGCACGTGCCGCGGGCGCGCCACATCGAGGTGCAGATCCTCGGCGAGGGCGGCGGCGCGGCGGTCCATCTCGGCGAGCGCGACTGCAGCCTGCAGCGGCGGCGCCAGAAGATCGTTGAGGTGGCGCCGGCGCCGAACCTGCCGGACGCGCTGCGCCAGGCGATCGCCGGCGCCGCGCTCCGCCTCGCGCAGCGCGCCGGCTACGCCAACGCCGGAACCTTCGAATTCCTGTTGCGGGAAGACGGGCACTTCGTCTTCATCGAGGCGAACGCGCGCCTGCAGGTGGAGCACACGGTCACCGAGCAGGTCACCGGAGTCGACCTCGTGGCGGCGCAGATCCGCCTCGCCGGCGGCGAGTCGCTGGCCGCCCTGGGGCTCGCGGACGCGAATGCCGTGCGCCCGCGGGGGACGGCGGTGCAGGCGCGGGTGAACATGGAGACGATCGGCGCGGACGGCACCGTCCGCCCGGGCGGCGGCGCGCTGGCGGCCTACGAGCCGCCGAGCGGCCCGGGGGTGCGGACCGACGGCTGCGGCTACGCCGGCTACCGGGTCAACGCCGCCTTCGACCCGCTCCTCGCCAAGGTGGTCGGGCACGCGCCGAACGGAACGGTCGCCGACGCCGCGGCGCGGACGGGGCGGGCGCTCGGCGAGTTCCGTCTTGCCGGAGTCGACACCAACGTGGCCTTCCTCCTGAACGTTCTGGAGCACGCGGACGTGGCGGCGTGGCGCGTGCACACGCGCTGGGTGGACGAGCACATGGCCGACCTGGCGCGCGCGGCGCCGCGGCGCGCGGCGCGCCACGCGGCGGCGCCGGAGGGGGATACGGCGGAGCCCGGCGACGGATACGCCGGCGCGCGCGTCGACAGCCGCGATCCGCTCGCCCTGTTCGCGCACGACGCCGCGGTCAAGGCCGCCGCGGCGGCGCCGGCCGCGGCAGCGACCGCGGCGGCGGGACCCGACGGATCGAAGGGCCTCGCGGCGCCGATCCAGGGCACCATCGTCGACATCGCCGTGGCCGTCGGCGACGTCGTGCGCCCGGGGCAGGAGGTGGCGGTCGTCGAGGCGATGAAGATGGAGCACGTCGTCGTCGCCGACCGCGGCGGCACGGTGCGCGCCGTGACCATGGCGGCGAGCGACGTGGTGCGCCAGGGCCACCCCATCGTCTTCATCGAGGAGACCGGTTCCGACGCGGGCGCGGCCGCCGCCGCGCGCGCCGACGAGGACCCCGACCGCATCCGCCCCGACCTTCGGGAAGCGCTCGACCGGCACGCGGCGACGCTGGACGAGAACCGGCCCGATGCGGTCGCGCGGCACCACGGGCGCGGCTTTCGCATGGTGCGCGCGAGCATCGGCGAACTGGTCGATCCGGGGTCGTTCCAGGAGTACTGGCCGCTGATCGTCGCCCAGCGGCACCAGCGGCACGACATGGCGTATCTGCGCCGGCGGACTCCCGCCGACGGCGTGGTGGCCGGGACCGCGACGATCAACGGCGCGCAGTTCGACGACGAGCGCGCGCGCTGTGCCATCGTCGCCTACGACTACACGGTGCTCGCAGGCACGCAGGGGCGGCGCAACCACTACAAGCAGGACCGCATGTTCTCGCTCGCCGCGCGGTTCCGGCTGCCGCTGGTGCTGTTCTCCGAGGGCGGCGGCGGCCGGCCGGGGGACGACGACACCGGGCCGCGAGTCGCCTTCGACACGCACACCTTCACGCAGTTC
Source organism: Alphaproteobacteria bacterium (assembly GCA_965243325.1). GTDB lineage: Bacteria > Pseudomonadota > Alphaproteobacteria > UBA7887 > UBA7887 > JANQOH01. The sequence continues at coordinate 732,604 of CBDEUQ010000003.1, forward strand.
TCGAAGCTCAGCGGCCTCGTGCCCCTGGTCGGCGTGAACAACGGCCGCTGCTTCGCCGGCAACACGGCGCTGCTCGCGTGCTGCGACGTTATCGTCGCCACCGCGGCGTCGACGATCGCGATGGGCGGCCCGGCGATGATCGAGGGCGGCGGGCTCGGCGTCTACACACCGGAAGAGGTCGGGCCGATGTCCTTCCAGGCGCCGAACGGCGTCGTCGACATCCTGGTTCCGGACGAGTCGGCGGCGGTGGCGGCGGCGCGGAAGTACCTCTCGTACTTCCAGGGTCCGGTCGGCGAATGGACGGCGCCCGACCAGCGCCGCCTGCGCCACATCGTGCCGGAAAACCGGGTGCGCCTGTACGACATGCGCGAGATCGTGCGCACCATCGCCGACGAAGGCTCGGTGCTCGAGCTGCGCGAGGCATTCGGCATCGGGATCATCACCGCGTTCGCGCGCGTCGAGGGACAGCCGCTCGGCATCATCGCCAACAATCCGCACCATCTGGCGGGCGCCATCGATTCCGACGGCGCCGACAAGGGCGCGCGCTTCCTGCAACTGTGCGACGCCTTCGACATTCCCGTGCTCAGCCTGATGGACTGCCCGGGGATCATGGTCGGCCCCGACGCCGAGCGCACGGCGCTGGTGCGCCACAGCGTGCGCATGTTCAACGTCGGCGCCAACATGACGACGCCGCTGTTCGGCGTCGTCGTGCGCAAGGCCTACGGCCTCGGCGTGCAGGCGATGTGCGGCGCAAGCTCGCTGGTGGGGTTCTTCACCGTGGCCTGGCCGACGGCGGAGTTCGCCGGCATGAACATCGAGGGCGAGGTCAAGCTCGGCTTCCGCGACGAGCTGGCGGCGATCGCCGACGCGGAGGCGCGCCGCGCCGAATTCGACCGCCGGGTGGCCAGCGCCTACGACCGCGCCAAGGCGGTCAACGCGGCGGCGGGCGGCGGCCTCGACGACGTGATCGACCCCGCCGACACGCGCCGGTGGATCGCCAACGGCCTGCGCCGCGTGCCGCCGCCGGCGGCGCGCAGCGGCAAGAAGCACGCCTTCGTCGATACGTGGTAGGGGCGGACGCTTCCGCGAAGGCGCCGCGGAAGGCGGCCGTCCCCGGGACGCCGGCGCGGTGCCGGCCGCCGGAGTCGGCCCTGACCCTTGCGCGGTGCCAATACGCGCCGGCGACTCGTTCGACGGCGGGCTCCCTCACGCCGGCGGCGGTGCGGGACCGGCGCGGCGCGCATCGCCCGCGAACAGCACGCAGTAGAGGACGGGCGCCGCCACCAGGGTGAGAAGAGACGCGAACGCCAGCCCGCTCATGATCGTCACCGCCATGGAAACGAAGAAGGCGTCCCTCAGCAGCGGAGTCATGCCGAGGATGGTGGTGGCCGCCGCCAGGACCACCGGGCGCAGGCGCGACGTGCAGGCGATCTCGACGGCCTCCTCCAGCGCCTTGCCCCCACGGCGAACGAAATCGATTTCGTCGACCAGAACGATGCCGTTCTTGATCAGCATCCCGGACAGGCTGAGCAGCCCGAGCAGGGCGGTGAAGGTGAAGGGCAGCCCGGTTCCCAGAAGCCCGATCGCGACCCCGTTCACCGCCATGGGAACCAGCAGCCAGATGACGAGCGGCTGGCGCAGGGCGTTGAACAGGAGGATCGAGATCAGCACCATGACGATGAGACTCACGGGCAACCGTCCCGCGAGGGCGGAACGCGCATCGCCCGAGGCCTCGAACTCCCCGCCCCATGCCATCCGGTAGCCCAGGGGCAGCGGCATGTCCTCGACGGTGTCGCGGATCGCGGCGTGGACCTCGGCCGCCGTCCTGCCGGGCGGGATGTCGGCCGACACGGTCAGGGTCGGCGCGCGGTCCCGGCGGTGAACCAGCGTGTTCTGCGCCTCGTGGACGAAGCCGTCGATCGCCTGTTCAAGGGGAACGAACGCGGCGGCCGTGCCCGACCAGACCATCTGGTCGCTCAGGCCGAGCCCGGAATTGCGCGGCAGGCGCACGACGATCGGGATCAGCCGCTCGCCTTCCCGATATACGCCGGCGCGGATGCCGTCGGTGGCGAACTTGAGCGTCGACGCGATGTCCTCGCGCGCGATCCCGGCGGCTTGCGCGCGGCCGCCGGCGTAGACGGGCGAGATGACCAGCTCCTGCTCGCGCCAGTCGGTTCGAAGGTCCTTCAGCTCGTCCGACGCGGCCGCCATCCGGGCGATGGCCTCCTGTCCCAACTCGCGGAGAACTCGCGGATCGCTGCCGGAGAAACGGACCGCGACAGGGTCGCCGCCGCCCGGGCCGAAAACCAGACGCCGGGTGCGGAACTCGCCCTCCGGGAAGGCACTGCGGCCGAAAGCCTCCAGATCGGCCCGCAAGCCTGGAATCCGGTCGAGGGTCCGGGTGCGGACGATGAGGTGTCCGTAGCTCGGATTCGGCTTCCCGGCCGCATAGGTCAGAATGAAGCGCGACGCCCCCCGGCCGACGAAGGTCGAAACGGATTCGACGTCCTCGCGCGCGGCCAGCCACGTCTCCACCTTCGCGAGGTCGTCGGACACGCGCCGGATGCCGGTCCCCTGCGGCAGCTTGTAGTGGACGAAAAAGACCGGCGTGTTGGAGTCCGGGAAAAACTGCTGCCGAATCTGGGCGAAACCGAACATGGACGCCGCCGTCAGCGCGACCAGGATCGCGATCGTCAGCCAGCGCAGCCGCAGCGCGCCGCGCAGGAGCGCGCCGTAAGCCCGGAACGGAAGGCCGCCGTAGGCCGCCCCTTCCGCACCGCCGCCCTGACGGAAGACGTAGTGGCCCAGCAGCGGCGTCACGGTCACCGCGAGCATCCAGGATAGCAGGAGCGAGATGCCGATCACGGCGAAGAGCGAAAACAGGAACTCGCCCGTCGAGTCGGGACTGAGGCCGATGCCCGCGAACGCCATGATGCCGATCACGGTGGCCCCGAGAAGCGGGACCTGCGTTCGGGAGGCCGCCTCGCCGGCGGCCTCGCGCGAGGACCTGCCCCGCAGCATGGCGACCCGCATGCCCTCGGCGACCACGATGGCGTTGTCCACCAGCATCCCCATCGCGATGATCAGGCCGCCGAGCGAGATTCGCTCCATCTCGATGGAGAAGATCCTCATGAACAGGAGCGTGCCGAGGACCGTCAGGAGAAGCGTCGTCCCGACGACGGCGCCCGCGCGCCACCCCATGAACAGGGCGAGCACGATCGTCACGATGCCGACGGACATCGCCAGGTTGACGAGGAAGTCGTTGGACGCCTCCTCGACCACCCGGTGCTGGCGGTAGATCGTGTGCAGCTCGACGCCGACGGGAATGTCCCGATCGAGCTCGGCGAGACGCCGCTCCACCCGCTCGCCGACGGCCACGATGTTCTCCGTCGCGAGGCCCGCGACCCCGATCGTGAAGGCTTCGACGCCGTCGAACCGGACGATCAGGCCGGGATCGGCTTGCCGGCCGCGGCTCACCTCGGCGATGTCGGCGAGATTGATCGTCTCGCCGCCGACGCCGACGGAAAGGCCGGCGATCTCCCGGACGGTGTCCGATCCGGCGGGCGCGGAGATGCGCGCCGTATCGGTCGACCCGGAGTCGACCACGGAATTGGCGTTGGCGATCGCGTCGGCGATGGCTTGCGGCGGGACGCCCAGATTGACGGCAAGGGCCGGCGTCGGCTCGATGAAGACGGCCTCTTCCGGGAGGCCCTCGATTCCCACGTCGGCGACGCCCTCGACCGCGAGCAGCTCGCGCCGGAGGAATGCGGCCAGCCGGTGCTTCTCCGCGTCGGAAAAGCCCTCGGCGGTGACGGCGTAGTAGATGCCGAACACGTCGCCGAAGCCGTCGTTCACCCGCGGGGCTCCGGCCCCGGGCGGCAGCCGCTCCGCCGCGTCCCCGACCCGCGCCCGGAGCTTCGTCCAGACCGCCGGAAGCTCGGAACCGTCGAACGCGGAGTCGACGTGCACGTCGATCACCGACACGCCGGGCCGGTTGACCGACGCGATCCGCTCCACCTCGCCCATCTTCTGGATGGCCGATTCCAGCGGCTCGGAGACTTCTTCGGCAACCTGCTGCGCCGACGCCCCGGGGTAGCGGGTCTCGACCACCGCCTGCTTGATCGTGAAGGCGGGATCCTCCAGCCGCCCGAGGGTCAGGAACCCCCAGACCCCGCCGACGAGGCAGACCATGACGATCATCCAGGCCGGAAGCGGCCTCTCGATGCTGCCGCGCGCGATCCCGATGACGCCGCCCTCAGTTCGGCAGCCCGCGGAACCGGCGTACCCTGGCGCCGTCCCGCAGGGCAGCGACCCCGGCCGCGACGATTTCCTCGCCGACGGCGACGCCTTCGACCGCCTCGAATTCGCCGTCGTTTCCCACCGCGAGGGTCACCCGCCTCGCCGCGACGACGCCCTCGTCGCCCTCGACCTCGCGAAAGACCATCACCGAGGTGGCGCCATCGGCGCCGACGGCCACGGCGGAAGCCGGAAGGACGACGCGCGAACGCGGCAGCTCGAGCGTCACCAGGATGGTGACGGAGGAGCCGGGAAAGATGTTGAGCCCGTCGGGCGGGGCCATGCCGAACGTGACCCGGAAGGTCTGGCCGATCCGCGACGTCTCGGCGTTGAACTCGCGCACTTCGACCGGGAACAGCGTCTCGGCGGCGGGAAATTGCGCGACCACCGAGACGTCCGGATCTCGGCCCGCGCGCTGGAACAGCACTTCCGGAACGTCGATCTCGATCCGGATTTCCGACATGTCGTGGAGGCGGACGACCGGCGTGCCGGCGTTGACCGTCGTGAACCTGGCGACGGCGCGGCTCGCCACCAGGGCATCGAACGGCGCGTAAAGGGTGGCGTGATCCAGGGCGTACTCCGCGTTGCGCAGGGCGATTTCGGCAAGCCCGGCATCGGTCTCCGCGTCTTCGACGGCGACGCGGTTGACCGCGCTCCCCTGCAGCGTCTTCAGGCGTTCCGCACGCCTGTGCGCCTGGTCCCTTTGCAGGCGCGCCTGCTCCAGAGACAGCTCGAACGGCTCGAGATCGAGCTGGGCGATCGTTTCGCCGGCGGGGACGATCCGCCCCTCGACCGCGGGAAAGCGCACAATCTGGCCCGCGGTCTGGAAGGCGAGGTCGACCGTCTGCTTCGCGACGACCTTGCCGAAGAACGGCCGCGTGACGCGCGTGGAAGGGGCTTCCACCGTGATCAGCTTCACGGGCCGCGGGACGTCCTGGCCCGAGGCCGGACCGGCGCATGCCGCCAGCGCGACGGCGAAAACAGGCAGAAAACGCTTCATGTCGGCCGCGGCGAACCCACCCGACGTCGGGACTTCCTGCACCCGCCCGTTACAGCACGCCGTTTCCGGCGTCAAACGCCGCTCCGCCCGGCGCCTTGACAACCGCCGCGCGTTGCCGCTAGGTGCCGCCACTTCGGCGCAGGCGCCGGCGCGGACGGGCGCCGGTGCGCGCCCTGGCCGCATGTGACCATGTTCGACACCCTTTCCGGCAAGCTCGGCGACATCTTCGGCCGGCTGACGCGGCGCGGCGCGCTGTCCGAGAGCGACGTGACCGAGGCGCTGCGCGACGTGCGGATCGCGCTGCTCGAGGCCGACGTCGCGCTGCCGGTCGCCCGGTCGTTCATCGACGGCGTGCGGGAGCGCGCGACCGGCACGGAAGTGCTGAAGAGCGTCACCCCGGGGCAGACGGTCGTCAAGATCGTCCACGACAGCCTCGTCGAGATGCTGGGCGCGGAGCCGGTGCCGGTCTCGCTGTCGGCGGCGCCGCCGGCGGCGGTGATGATGGTCGGCCTGCAGGGGTCGGGGAAGACGACGACGACGGCGAAGCTGGCCCGGCGCCTGACGCTGCGCGACCGCAAGAAGACCATGGTCGCGTCGCTCGACGTGCAGCGCCCGGCGGCGCAGGAACAGCTTGCGCAACTCGCGGCGGAGGCGGGCGTGGACGCGCTGCCGGTCGTTCCCGGCCAGCCGCCGGAGGCGATCGCCCGGCGGGCGATGCAGGCGGCGCGCCTCGGCGGCTACGACGCGGTGCTGCTCGACACGGCGGGGCGGCTGCACGTGGACGAAGCGCTGATGGCCGAGCTGGCGCGGATTCGCGCCGCGGCGGAGCCGGTCGAGACCCTCCTCGTGGCCGACGCGCTGACCGGACAGGACGCGGTCAACATCGCCCGCGCCTTCCGCGAACGCGCGGGCGCTACGGGAATCGTGCTCACGCGCATCGACGGCGACGGCCGCGGCGGCGCGGCGCTGAGCATGCGCGCGGCGGCGGGCTGCCCGATCAAGCTCGTCGGCACCGGCGAGACGCTCGACGCGCTGGAGGACTTCCACCCCGAGCGCATCGCCTCGCGCATCCTCGGCATGGGCGACGTCGTCTCGCTCGTCGAGAAAGCGGCCGAGACGGCCGAACGGGACGAGGCCGAGAAGCTCTCGCGCAAGCTGGCCAAGGGCCGCCTCGACCTGAACGACCTGGCGGCGCAACTGCGCCAGCTGCGCAGGATGGGCGGCATGGACGGCGTGCTCGGACTGCTGCCCGGGGTCGGCAAGGCAAAGCGCCAGCTCGCCGAGGCGCGCATCGACGACGGGCAACTGCGCCGCCAGGAAGCGATCATCTCGTCGATGACGCCGCGCGAGCGGACCCACGTCAAGCTCCTGAACGGCTCGCGCAAGCGGCGCGTCGCCGCCGGCTCGGGCACCACGGTGCAGGACGTGAACCGCCTGCTGAAGCAGCTCAAGGACATGCAGGTGATGATGAAGCGCATGAAGAAGATGGAAGGCCGCGGCCGCGGCGGCGCCATTCCGGGACTTCCCGGCATGGCGGGCGCGCCGCCGTTCCCCGGCGCCCGGTAACTCAGGAACCTCTGCAAGGAGAGAACGCCCGGATGACCCTACGCATTCGCCTGGCCCGCACCGGCACCAGGAAACGACCGCACTACCGCATCGTGGTGGCGGACTCGCGCAGCCCGCGCGACGGCCGCTTCATCGAGCGCGTCGGCACCTACGACCCGCTGCGGCCGAAGGACGACCCCGACCGCGTGCTGCTCAAGGCCGACCGCGTCCGCTATTGGCTCGAGCACGGCGCCCGGCCGAGCGACCGGGTGGCGATCTTTCTCGGCAAGGCCGAGCTCGCGCCCATGCCGCCGCCGGGCAACAACCCGATCAAGGGCCAGCCGGGAAAGAAGGCGCAGGAACGCCTGGCAGCAGCGGCCCAAGCCGACGCCTGACCGCGGGCGGGCCGCCCGGGGCGCCGGGATGGAACGGCCGAAGACGCGTGCGTGCGTTGCCGCCGTCGCCGGGGCGAAGGGCCTCGGCGGCGCCGTGCGGCTCAAGACCTTCACCGCCGACCCCGCCGCCGTCGCCGGCTTCGCGGCGCTCGAGGACGACGCGGGCCGGCCGGTCCGTCTGACGGTCCTCGAACGGCGCGCCGAGGTCACGATCGCGGCCATCGAAGGGGTCGGCGACCGGGCGGCGGCGGAAGCGCTCCGCGGCACGCGGCTCTACGTCGCCCGCGCCGACCTGCCGCCCGCCGGCGCCGACGAATTCTACCACGTCGACCTGATCGGCCTCGCGGCGACGCTGGCCGGCGGCTCCACGGCCGGCCGCGTGGTCGGCCGCGTCGCCGCCGTGCACGACTTCGGCGCCGGCGACGTGATCGAGATCCGCGGCCCGGGCAGCGCATCGGTCATGCTGCCGTTCACTCGCGAGACGGTGCCCGAGGTCGCGCTCGCCGAGGGACGCCTGACGATCGACCCGCCGCCCGGCCTGCCGGGCCTCGACGCTCTGCTCGCGGCGGCGGCGCCGTGAACGCGCCGGCGTGGCGGGCATCGGTGCTCACGCTCTACCCCGAAATGTTTCCCGGCCCGCTCGCCGCGAGCCTCGCCGGACGGGCGCTCGACGCCGGGCTGTGGAGTCTCAAAACGGTGGACATCCGGCGCTTCGCGCGCGATAAACACGCGACCGTCGACGATACGCCTTTCGGCGGCGGTCCGGGCATGGTGATGCGCGCCGACGTGCTGGCTGCGGCGATCGACTCGGTGGCCGCGGGGGGCGGGCAGGCGCGTATCTGCCTCACACCACGCGGGCGGCCGGTGGATCAGGCGGCGGTGCGCCGCTGGTCGGGCATGGACGAGGTGGTGCTGGTGTGCGGCCGCTTCGAGGGCATCGACGAGCGGGTCGTCGCCGCGCGGGCGCTGGAGGAGGTCAGCCTCGGCGACTTCGTGCTCTCCGGCGGCGAACTCGCGGCGATGGCGGTGATCGACGCCTGCGTCAGGCTGCGTCCGGGTGTGGTCGGCAATCCGCTGGGCCTCGAGGAGGAAAGCTTCGAGTCGGGCCTCCTGGAACAGCCGCACTACACGCGGCCCCGGGTGTGGGAGGGCCGGGCGGTGCCGGAGGTGCTGCTGTCCGGCGACCACGCGGCGATCCGCCGCTGGCGCCGGGAGCAGCGCGAACGGGGAACGCGGACGCGGCGGCCGGACCTGTGGCGCGGCCGCGAGAGCGGCGAGAAGTGAACGCAAGACGGCGCTGACGACGGGAAGACGGTCATGAACGTTATCGAGCAACTGGAACGGGAACAGATCGCCAGGCTGACGGAGAACCGGGAGATCCCGGCGTTCTCCCCGGGCGACACGGTGCGCGTCAGCGTCCGCGTCGTCGAGGGCACGCGGTCGCGCCTGCAAGCGTTCGAAGGCGTGTGCATCGCGCGCTCGAACAAGGGCATCAACTCCAACTTCACCGTGCGCAAGCTGTCGTACGGCGAGGGGGTGGAGCGCGTGTTCCCGCTGTACTCGCCGCTCGTCGAGCGCATCGAGCTGATGCGCCGGGGCGCGGTGCGGCGCGCCAAGCTCTATTACCTCCGCGGACGGACCGGAAAGGCGGCGCGCATCGCCGAGAAGCGCGACGAGCGCGGTCGCGCCGGGCGCAAGGCGGCGGCGGATTCCCGCCCCGGCGCGCCGGCCGAGAGCTGAGCCGTGGGCGCACCGCGCACGCTCTTCGACAAGATCTGGGACAGCCATCTCGTCGATACGCAGGACGACGGCACGGCACTTCTCTATATCGACCGCCATCTCGTCCACGAAGTGACGAGCCCGCAGGCGTTCGCCGGCCTGCGCGCGGCCGGGCGCCCGGTGCGGCGCACGGACGCCACGCTCGCGGTCGCCGACCACAATGTGCCCACGGTGGCGGCGGACCGGCGGGCGGGAATCGCCGACGCGGTCTCGCGCCTGCAGGTCGAGACGCTGGAGAAGAACTGCGCCGAATTCGCCGTTCCCTATCTGCCGGTCGCCGACGTGCGCCAGGGCATCGTCCACATCATCGGCCCCGAGCAGGGGTTCACCCTGCCGGGAACCACCATCGTCTGCGGCGACAGCCACACGGCGACGCACGGCGCCTTCGGCGCGCTCGCCTTCGGCATCGGCACGAGCGAGGTCGAGCACGTGCTGGCGACCCAGACGCTGCTGCAGCGGCGGCCGAAGAACATGCGGGTGACGGTGGACGGCGCCCTGCCGGCGGGGGTAACGGCGAAGGACGTGATCCTCAGCATCATCGGCCACATCGGCACCGCCGGCGGCACCGGCCACGTCATCGAATACGCCGGCACGGCCATCCGCGAGCTGTCGATGGAAGGCCGCATGACGGTGTGCAACATGACGATCGAGGCGGGCGCGCGCGCCGGCCTGATCGCGCCCGACGAGACCACGTTCGCCTATCTCAAGGGCCGGCCGATGGCGCCCAAGGCCGGCGCCTGGGAGCAGGCGGAAGCCTTCTGGCGGACGCTGCCGAGCGACGACGGCGCGGTCTTCGACCGCGAGGTGGCGGTGCACGGCGGCGACCTGGTGCCGCACGTGACCTGGGGGACGAGTCCGCAGGACGTGGCGCCGATCACGGGCGCGGTGCCCGACCCGGCGCGGGTCGACGACGCCGGCGAGCGGGCGGCGCTCGAACGCGCGCTCGACTACATGGCGCTCCGCCCCAACACGCCGCTCGTCGACGTGGCGATCGACCGCGTCTTCATCGGCAGCTGCACGAACGGGCGCATCGAGGACCTGCGCGCCGCCGCCGCGGTGGCCCGCGGCCGCCGGGTGGCGGACGGCGTCGGCGCCATGGTCGTCCCCGGTTCCGGCCTCGTGAAGGAACAGGCCGAGGGCGAGGGGCTCGACCGCGTGTTCACGGACGCCGGCTTCGAATGGCGCGAGCCGGGCTGCTCGATGTGCCTGGCGATGAACGCCGACCGCCTCGAGCCCGGCGAGCGCTGCGCCTCGACGTCGAACCGCAACTTCGAGGGCCGCCAGGGGCGCGGCGGCCGCACCCACCTCGTCAGCCCGGCCATGGCCGCCGCCGCCGCGGTGGCGGGCCGGCTGGCCGACGTCCGCGAGTTCGCCTGACCCGGCGGACGGCCGGGGCGCGCGACAGGGAGACCCCCATGCAACCGTTTCGCACGCTGACGGGCATCGCCGCGCCCTTGCGCATGATCAACGTCGATACCGACCGCATCATCCCGAAGCAGTTTCTCAAGACGATCGAACGGACGGGCCTCGGCGCCAACCTGTTCAACGACCTGCGCTTCACGCCCGACGGCGACGAGATCCCCGACTTCGTGCTCAACCGGCCGCCGTGGCGCGAGGCAGAGGTGCTGATCGCGGGCGAGAATTTCGGCTGCGGGTCGAGCCGCGAGCACGCGCCGTGGGCGCTGCTCGACTTCGGCATCCGCTGCGTCATCGCCCCGAGCTTCGCCGACATCTTCTACAACAACTGCTTCAAGAACGGCATCCTGCCGGTCACGCTACCGGAGGCAACGGTCGAGGCGCTGCTCGCCCAGGCCGAGCAGGGCGACAACGCGCGCTTCACCGTGGATCTGGAAGCGTGCGCGATCACGGCGCCGGACGGCACGGCGATCGGCTTCGAGATCGACCCCTTCCGCCGCCACTGCCTGCTCGAAGGACTCGACGACATCGGACTCACACTGCAGAAGGCGGCGGCGATCGACACGTTCGAAGCGGGGCAGCGAGCGGCGCAGCCCTGGCTTCACGGCTGAGCGGCGGGACGGCGAAGAGCGAGCGGAGGAGACACGCGATGGCGCGCAACAGGAAGCTGCTGCTGCTGCCGGGCGACGGCATCGGCCCGGAAGTCATGAACGAGACCCGCAAGGTCATCGACTGGCTCGGCGAGCGTGAGGCGGTCAGCTTCGAGACCGAGGAAGCGCTCGCGGGCGGCGCCTCGTACGACGCCTACGGCACGCCGCTCACCGACGCGACGATGGACCTCGCGCTGGAGGCCGACGCGGTGCTGTTCGGCTCCGTCGGCGGCCCCAAGTGGGACGAGCTCGATTTCGCGGTGAAGCCGGAGCGCGGCCTCCTGCGCCTGCGCAAGGACATGGACCTGTTCGCCAACCTGCGCCCGGCGACGGTGTTCGAGCCGCTGGCCGAGGCCTCGACGCTGAAGCCCGAGGTGGTGCGCGGGCTCGACATCATGATCGTGCGCGAGCTGACCGGCGGCATCTACTTCGGCGAGCCGCGCGGCGTCGAGACGCGCGCCGACGGGACGCGCCGCGGCGTCAACACCGAGGTCTACACGACGCCGGAGGTCGAGCGCGTCGGGCGCGTCGCCTTTGAGCTCGCACGCAAGCGGCGCAACCTCGTCCACTCGGTCGAGAAGGCCAACGTGATGGAGAGCGGCCAGATGTGGCGCGAGGACATGCAGGCGCTGCACGACCGCGAGTACGCCGACGTGGAGCTCCGCCACATGTACGCCGACAACGCCGCGATGCAGCTCGTGCGCGCGCCGGCGCAGTTCGACGTGATGGTCGCCGGCAACCTGTTCGCCGACATCCTGTCGGACTGCGCCGCCATGCTCACCGGCTCGCTCGGCATGCTGCCATCGGCGAGCCTCGGCGCCGCGGACGAGACGGGCCGGCGGCGGGCGCTGTACGAGCCGGTGCACGGCTCGGCGCCCGACATCGCCGGCGAGAGCAAGGCCAACCCGATCGCCATGCTCGCGTCGTTCGCGATGATGCTGCGCTACTCTTTCGACCTGGCCGCGGAAGCGGACCTCGTCGAGGCCGCGATCCTCAAGACGCTGGCCGACGGCACGCGGACGGCGGACATCGTCCAGGACGGCATGACCGCGGTCTCCACCGCGGCGATGGGCGAGGCGGTTATCGGCGCCCTCGAAACCCTGACGGCGTGATCCCGTGGCGCGCGAGCTCCGGCGCGAGACGGCCGGTCGCCGCCAGCGCAAGCATGCGGAAGTCGCTGACGAACGACCAGAGCGGATAGCCGAAGGTGGCCGGCTTGTTGCGCTCGATACGGAAATGGCCGACCCAGGCGAAGGCGTAGCCGGCGACCAGCGCCGCCGGCAGCAGGCGCCAGTCGGCCAGGATCGCGGCGGCGGCGAGCAGGGCGAGCCCGAGGCTGCTGCCGAGGTAGTGCAGGGCGCGGTTGACGGGGTGGCTGTGCTCCGCGAGGTAGTGCGGCCAGAAGTCAGCGTAGCGGCTGCATTCCGGAACCATCGGCGTTTCTCCTTCACGCCACCATAGCACGGAGGCCGCGCCGGCGCGCGGCGGCAAGCGGATGGGTTATCGCATCGCCGTGGCGGGCGCCACGGGCAACGTCGGGCGGGAGATCCTCGCCATCCTCGCCGAGCGCGAGTTCCCGGTCGACGAAGTGTTCGCGCTGGCGTCCGACCGCTCGACCGGGCGCGAGGTGTCGTTCGGCGACAACGAGGTCCTCACGGTCCGGCCCCTGGACACGTTCGACTTCGAGGGGGTCGACCTCGGGCTGTTCTCGCCGGGGGCGAAGGTGTCCGACATCTACGCACCGGTCGCCGCGGCGGCGGGGTGCGTCGTCATCGACAACACCTCGCGCTTCCGCATGGAGCCCGACGTGCCGCTCGTCGTTCCCGAAGTCAATCCGGAGGCGCTCGCCGGGTTCCGCGAGCACAACATCGTCGCCAACCCCAACTGCTCGACCATCCAGATGGTCATGGCGCTGAAGCCGCTGCACGACATCGCGCGCGTCCGGCGCGTGGTCGTCGCCACCTACCAGTCGGTCTCGGGCGCCGGCAAGGCGGCGATGGACGAGCTGTTCGACCAGACGCGCAAGATCTACTTCCAGGAAGAGCACGCGCCCGAGGCGTTCTCGCGCCGCATCGCCTTCAACGCCATCCCCCACATCGACCGCTTCGCCGACGACGGCTCGACCGGCGAGGAGCGCAAGATGATGCAGGAGACGCAGAAGATCCTCGATCCCGAAATCGTCGTTTCGGCGACGTGCGTGCGCGTCCCGGTGTTCGTCGGCCACGCGGAAGCGATCAACGTCGAGTTCGACACCCCGATCGGCGCGGAGGAGGCGCGCGACGCCCTGCGGCAGGCGCCGGGAATCCAGGTGATCGACAACCCGGACGAGGAGGTCTACGTCACGCCGGTGGACTGCGTGGGCGAGTTCGACGTCTTCGTGAGCCGGGTGCGCGAGGACACCTCGGTGCCCTACGGCCTCAACCTCTGGGTCGTCGCCGACAACCTGCGCAAGGGCGCGGCGCTCAATACCGTCCAGATCGCCGAAACGCTGGTCAGGGAATACATGTAGGAGGTGGCGATGCGCGGCGGGGACCCGGCCCACAACCGCACCTTCCGCGCCATCGTGTCGCGGCGGGCGGTGCTCGCCGGCGGCGGCGCGGCGGCGGCGGGCTTTCTCGTGCCCGGCCGGCGGGGGGGGGGCGCGCGGGGCGGCTGCGCCGGTCGGCTTCCGGCCGGTGCCGGTCGCCGAGGGCGGCGGGCCCAATCCGACGATCTCGCCCGACTACCGCTACAGCGTGCTGATCCCGTGGGGCGAGCCGCTCGTCCCCGGCGGACCGGACTTCCGCCATCCGCCGAACGCCGCCGACCAGGCGCGGCAGATCGGCATCGGCCACGACGGCATGGCGTTCTTTCCCGTCGACGGCAGCCGCCGCGGCCTGCTCGTCGTCAACCACGAGTTCGGCATGACGGCGCACGTGCTCGGCAAGCCGGCGTTTGAAAGCCTCGCCGACGTGCGCGCCGCCCAGCACGCCGTCGGCGTCTCGGTGGTGGAGATCGAGGAGGCCGCGTTCGGACGCTGGCGCACAATGGACAGCCGCTTCGCGCGCCGCGTCCACGCCGGCACGCCGGTCGCCTTCGCCGGCCCGGCGGCGGCCGGCCCGTGGCTCGCGACGCGCGCCGGCAACCCGGCGGCCGGGACGTTCAACGACTGTGCCAGCGGCGTCACGCCGTGGCGCACCTACCTCGCCTGCGAGGAGAACTTCAACCTGTACTTCGGCGCCGCGGCGGGCGCGTTCGAACCGGACGAGAGGCAGGCGCGCTACGGCTTGCGCGGCGGCCCCTCGTTCTTCGGCTGGGAGGCCTTCGATCGGCGCTTCGACCTCGGCGCGGAGGCTTACGCCAACGAGGCCAACCGCTTCGGCTGGGTGGTCGAGATCGACCCGTTCGACCCCGCCCACACGCCGGTGAAACGGACCGCGCTCGGCCGCCTCAAGCACGAGGGCGCGGCGGTTGTCGTCGGCCGCGGCGGACGCGTCGTCGTCTACATGGGCGACGACGAGGCCTTTGAGCACGTCTACAAGTTCGTGTCCGCCGACGACTGGCGCGACATGCTGGGGCGCGGCGAAAGCCCGCTGGACCGCGGCACGCTCTACGCGGCGCGGTTCCACGAGGACGGGAGCGGCGAATGGCACGCGCTGACGGCGGCCGACCCCGCCGTTCGTGCCGAGGGCCTCGCCGACGAGGCCGAGGTGCTGACGTTCGCGCGACTCGCGGCCGGCGCCGTCGGCGCGACGCCGATGGATCGCCCGGAATGGACGACCGTGGGCCCGGACGGCCACGTCTTCCTGTCGCTGACCAACAACAGGGCTCGCACGGCGCCCGGTCCCGCCAACCCGCTGGCACCGAATCCGGACGGCCACATCGTCCGCTGGCGCGACACGGACGAGCACGTCGGCACGGCGTTCTCGTGGGACGTCTTCCGGGTGGCGGAGGGCACGCACGGCACCGAGGAATCGTTCTCCGACCCGGACGGCCTGTGGGCCGACCCCGACGGCCGCCTGTTCGTCCAGACCGACGGCCGCCAGAAGGACGGCCTCAACAACCAGCTTCTGGTCGCCGACACCGCGACGGGCGCGCTGAAGCGGCTGTTCACGGGCGTCGCCGGCGACGAGATCACGGGCATCGCCACGACGCCGGACCGGCGCACGATGTTCGTCAACGTCCAGCACCCGGGCGGAGGCGACCCCAGGCTTACCAACTTCCCGGTGGAGACCGCGGTGCCCGACGGCGCGACGGTGCCACGGGACGCCACCGTCGTCATCACGCGCAGGGACGGCGGCATCGTCGGGTCCTGAGCCGCCCGGCGGCGGGCGGCTCAGCCGCGGACGCCCGCGAACGCGTCGTCGACGGGGACGCGGAAGCCGTTGGCGAGGCGGTTGGTCTCGTTCGCCAGCGCGGCGACCGCCATCAGCTCGGCGAACATCTCGTCGGTCATGCCCTTGGCGCGGGCGCCCGCCGTGTGGCTGTGAATGCAGTACTCGCAGTTGTTGGTCGCGCTCACCGCCACGTAGACCATTTCCTTGACCAGGGGGTCGAGCGCGCCCGGGCGCATCACGGTCTTCACGTTCTCCCACACGCGCGCGAGAGTCTCGGGATGGTTCGCCAGCACCTTCCAGAAGTTGTTGATCCAGTCGGTGCCGCGGGCGCGCATGATGTCGGCGTAGACGGCGCGAACCTCGGGGCCGGCGTCCTCGTACTCGACGAAGGGCAAGAGGGGCATGGGGCGTGACCTCCGGTTTCGGAAACTGGCCCGGAAGTATCGCACGCGCCCGCCCGCCCGGCTAACCGGCGGACCCGTCCCCGGCGGCCCCGAGGACGCGCCCGGCCACCGCGTCGAGCTTCGCGACGAGGGCCGGATCGCGCGCATCGGGTGCCGTGATCAACGCCGTGTCGAGCGCGTTGCAGCAGCCGCGGTCGCAGGCGCCTCCGTCGGCGCCCAGCAGCGGCACGACGTGGCGGACGAGGCTTCGCGCCTTGTCGGCGTTCGCCATCAGCACGCCGATGATCGCCTCCACCGTCACGTCGTCGTGGTGCGGATGCCAGCAGTCGTAGTCGGTGACCATGGCGACCGTCGCGTAGCAGAGCTCGGCCTCGCGGGCGAGCTTGGCCTCGGGCATGTTGGTCATGCCGATGACGTCGCAGCCCCACGACCGGTAGAGCTCCGACTCGGCGAGGGTGGAGAACTGCGGTCCCTCCATGACGAGGTAGGTGCCGCCGCGGGTCACGGGAATGCCGGCTGCCGCGGCGGCGGCGACGAGACGGTCGCCCAGCCGCCCGCAGACCGGGCGCGCCATCGACACGTGGCCGACGAGACCGCGGCCGAAGAAGCTCTTCTCGCGCGCGAAGGTGCGGTCGATGAACTGGTCCACGAGCACGAAGGCGCCGGGAGGCAGGTCCTCACGGAGCGAGCCGACCGCGCTCAGCGAAATCACCTCGCTGCAGCCGGCCCGCTTCAGCGCGTCAATGTTGGCGCGGAAGTTGATCTCCGTCGGCGGGATGGCGTGGCCGCGGCCGTGGCGCGGCAGGAACACCAGCGGCCGGCCGTCGAGCGTCGCATGGAGCAGCCGGTCGGACGGCGCCCCCCACGGCGTGTCGACGGCCTCCCACCGCTTGTCCGCGAGTCCGTCGAGATCGTCGATCCCGCTGCCGCCGAGAATGCCGACGGCGGGCGTTTCGCCGGACGCCGCCACTACTCGATCCGCAGCAGCTCGACGTCGAACACCAGCGTCGAGTAGGGCGGGATGATTCCGAGGTCGCGGCTGCCGTAGGCGTACTCCGGCGGGATGGTGAGCCGCCGCGTGCCGCCCTCCTTCATGCCCTGAATGCCGATCTCCCAGCCGCGGATCACGCGCCCCTCGCCGAGGCGGAAGACGAAGGCCTGGCCGCGTTCGCGCGAGCTGTCGAAGCGGGTGCCGTCGACGAGACGGCCGTCGTAGTGCACGCTGACCCGGTCGCCGGGGGCGGCGGCGCGGCCCTCGCCCACGACGAGATCCTCGATCGTGACCTCGGCGGCGTGCGCCGCGGACGCGGCAACGGCGAGCGCGACCGACAGTGCGAGTAGAAGCCTCATCGCTCCGCCCTCAACCGACGTGTTCGGCGAAGAACGCGAGCGTGCGCTCCATGGCCAGCGCCGCCGCCGCCTCGACGTAGGAGCCGCGGGCCTCGCAATTGAAGCCGTGTCCGGCGCCGTCGTAGACGTGGCAGGGAATGTCGGGATGGCCGCGGCGGACGGTCTCCACGTGCTCCATGGGGATCGCCGCGTCCTCGCGGCCGTAGTGCAGCATCACCGGGCTCTTCGGCTGCAGGTCGACGTGCTCGTGGATGCCGCCGCCGTAGTAGGACACCGCGGCCGCGACGCCGACGGCTTTGCATGCCGCGACCCAGCTCACCCGTCCGCCCCAGCAGAAACCGACGATGCCGACCGCGCCGGCGCTGCGCATGGCGGCGACGCAGCCCTGGACGTCGAGCACGGCGTTCGTCAGGTCGGAGCGCCGCATCAGCGCGAGTCCGGCCTGCATCCCGGCATCGTCGTAGCCGAACTCGGCGCCGCGGTCGGTGCGGTCGAACAACGCCGGCGCATAGACCTCGTAGCCTTCGGCGGCGAAGCCGTCGCTGACGCCGCGGATGTGCTCGTTGACGCCGAAGATCTCCTGGATCACCACCACGCCGCCGCGCCGGCCGCGCTCTCCCGCCGCCGGCGACCGGTAGGCCCGGTACCGGTGTTCGTCGGCCGCCGTCATGTCGACCCATTCGCCGCGCATCTCACCCATCGCGCCCTCCTGTCGTTCAGACGTTGAATCGGAACCGGATCACGTCGCCGTCCTGCACGCGGTAGCCGCGGCCCTCCTGGCGCATGGCGCCGGCCGCGCGCGCCGCCTGCTCGCCGCCCAGTTCCGTAAAGCGGTCGCAAGCGACGGTCTCGGCGCAGATGAAACCGCGCGCGAAGTCGCTGTGGATGACGCCTCCCGCCGCCGCCGCCGGGGTGCCGCGCGGCACCGTCCAGGCGCGCGCCTCCTTCGGCCCCACGGTGAAGAAGGTGATCAGGCCGAGCAGACGGTATCCGGCGTGGATCAAGCGGTCGAGGCCCGGCTCGGCAAGCTCCAGTCCGGCCAGAAACCCGGCGCGCTCGACCGGATCGGCCAGCCCGGCGATCTCCGCCTCGATGTCGGCGGCGACGATGACGTGCTCGGCGCCGCGGGACGCCGCCATCGCCGCCACACGGCGGGAGGCGTCGTTGCCGGCAGCGGCGGCGGCTTCGTCGACGTTGCTGACGTAGAGCATGGGCTTGGCGGTCAACAGGTGCAGGCTCCGCCACGCCAGCATCCGGTCGGCCGTGACCGTCGCCTCGCGCGCCGGGCGGCCTTCGGCGAGCAGCGCCAGCGCCGGTTCGGCGACGGCGAGCATCGTCCTCGCCTCGTCGTCGCCGCCGCGGGCGCGCTTCGCCCAGGACTCGGCGCGGCGTTCGAGGCTCGCCAGGTCGGCGAGCATCAACTCGGTCTCGACGACCTCGGCGTCGGCCACGGGATCGACGGCGCCGTTGACGTGGCTCACCTCGTCGCCGGCGAAACAGCGCAGGACGTGGACGACGGCATCGACCTCGCGGATATGTCCGAGGAAGGCGTTGCCGAGCCCCTCGCCGCGGCTCGCCCCGGCGACGAGGCCGGCGATATCGACGAAATCGAGCTGGATCGGCACGACGCGCGGGGCGCCGGCCACGCGGGCGATCTCGCCCAGCCGGCTGTCGGGCACCGGGACGCGGCCGACGTTGGGTTCGATCGTGCAGAACGGATAGTTCGCCGCCTCGGCCGCGGCGGCGCCGGCGAGCGCGTTGAACAGGGTCGACTTGCCGACGTTCGGCAGACCGACGATCCCGCACCTAAACCCCATCGGCGGCCTCCCGCGCCCGCTTGTCGCGCGCCGTCGCGACGCGGCTCATGAAACCGGGGTCGTCGCCGCGGACGAGATACGGCGCCGCGCCGACGATCGCCGGCACCAGCGCGTCGAGCCAGACCTGGTCTTCGGCCGAGAAATCGCGCAGGACGAAGGACTGCACTCGTCGCTTGTCGCCGGGGTGGCCGACGCCTATGCGCAGGCGCCGGTAGCCGTTGCCGAAGTGGCCGTCGATGCTCTTCAGTCCGTTATGCCCGGCACTGCTGCCGCCGGTCTTCACGCGGATCTTGCCGGGCACGAGGTCGACCTCGTCGTGAATCACGACGACCTGGGAGGGGTCGAGCTTGTAGAACCGGGCCGCCTCGCCGACGGCGATGCCCGAGCGGTTCATGAAGGTCGCGGGCTTGAGCGCGAGGACGCGCGCGCCGTCGATGCGGCCGTCGGCGAGCAGCCCGTGGAACCGCGCGCGATACGGCGCGAAGCCGTAGGCCTGGGCGATCGAGTCGACCACCATGAAGCCGACATTGTGCCGGTTCCACGCGTATCCGGCGCCCGGGTTTCCGAGGCCGACGAACAGGAGCACGAGCCGTCCGTCGCGCGTCGGTCAGGCTTCGCCGTCGTCGGCCTCGGCATCGACGGTGGGGATCTCTTCCTCTTCGTCGACGTCTTCGTCTTCGGCGACCTCGGCGATCACCGTCGGCGCCGCGATCGTGGCGATCGTGAAGTCGCGGTCGCGGATGGTCGGCCGCACGCCCTCGGGCAGGGTCACGTGCGAGATGTGCAGCGAATCGCCGATCTCGAGGCCGCTCAGGTCCACCTCGAGCGTCTCGGGGATCGAGTCGGCGCGGCAGTTGAGCTCGACGGCGCGGCGTACGACGTTGAGCACGCCGCCGCGCCGGAGCCCCGGCGCCTCTTCCTCGTTGAGGAACACCGCCGGCACCTCGACATCGATCCGCGTGTCGGCGGCGAGCCGCAGGAAGTCCACGTGCAGCGGCGCATCGGTCACCGGATGGACCTGCACCTCGCGCGGCAGAACACGCACCGCGCCGTCGCCGGCATCGAGTTGGTAGAGGCGGCTGAAAAAGCCCCCGCGGCCGTATTCCTGACCCAGCCGGTGCCCGTCCACCGACACCGCCAACGGCGCCGCGCCGCCGCCGTAGACGATCGCCGGGATACGCCCGGCGCGGCGGAGTTCCCGCGCGCCGCCCTTGCCACGAACCCGCCTGGGCTCGGCGGCCAAGGTCGCCATGTCGGCCATGTCACACTCCTCGTTCCTGCGGCGCCGGTCTAGTCGAACAGGCTCGACACCGAGCTCTCTTCGCTGATCCGGCGCATCGCCTCGGCCATCAACTGCGAGATCGACAGCACGCGGATGTTGCCCGCCACGCGAACCGCCTCCGTCGCCTCGATGGTGTCGGTAATCACCAGTTGCGAAAGTTCCGACGCCGCCACCCGGGCCACCGCGCCGCCGGACAGCACACCGTGGGTCACGTACGCGAAGACCGAGGTCGCCCCCGCCTCCTTGAGCGCGACGGCTGCGTTGCACAGCGTGCCCGCCGAATCGACGATGTCGTCGATCAGGATGCAGGGCCGCCCGGCAACGTCGCCGATGATGTTCATCACCTCCGACACGCCGGCCCGTTCGCGCCTCTTATCCACGATGGCGAGGGCGGCGTCAATCCGCCGCGCCACCGCGCGCGCGCGGATCACCCCGCCGACGTCGGGCGAAACGACCGCGAGGTCCTCGCTGCGGAACGACTGCGCAATGTCGGCGACCATCACCGGTGCGGAGAACAGGTTGTCGACCGGGATGTCGAAGAAGCCCTGGATCTGGCCGGCGTGCAGATCCATCGTGAGCAGCCGGTCGGCGCCTGCGGTGGTGATCAGATTGGCCACCAGCTTGGCCGAAATCGGCGTCCGCGGGCCGGGTTTGCGATCCTGGCGCGCGTAGCCGAAGTACGGCACCACGGCGGTGATCCGCCGGGCCGAGGCGCGGCGCAGCGCGTCGATCGTGACCAGCAGCTCCATCAGGTTGTCGTTGGCGGGATAGGACGTGGACTGGACGAGAAACATGTCCTCGCCGCGGACGTTCTCGTGGATCTCCACGAACACTTCCTGGTCGGAGAAGCGCCGGATGCTCGCGTTGACCAACGGCAGATTGCAGAAGGCGCCTACCGCCTCGGCCAGCGGCCGGTTGCTGTTGCCCGCGACGATTTTCATGGATCCGGTTTCGCGCTTTCCGTTCCGCTCCCGCGCCGGGGCAGCGGGCGCCAATCTAGCCGATCCGCCGCCGCCGGCAAACCGGCGCGGCGACCGGCGGGGAGCGGGTCGACGGGCGCGAAGGTGGCGAGAAACGCGGGCTAGAGTCCGTCGTCGGCGAGCAGCAGGGCGACGCCTTCCGCGGCGCCGCGCGCGATCGCGTCGGCGAGCGCACCCCAGGCGCCGTCGAGGCCGCTCCCGGGCACGGGGCCGCTCTGCTCGAACGCTCCGATCTCCGTCCCGTCGGCGCCGGCCAGACGCCAGGCGACGACGAGCACCTGCCGCGCGCCGCGTGCGTGCACGGCGACGTCGCCGACGAGGCGCAACGCTCCGGGGGCGGCGGCGGCAACCTCGAAACCGGCGGCGACCAGCGCCGCGCGCGTCGCGTCGGCGAGCACGGCGCCGCCGTTCCCCGGCGCGCCCGAGACCGCGGCGACGGCGATCGCCGACGGCGGCGGCACGGCGGCAGACGCGGGTTCGTCGGTGCGGATCAGCGCCGCGAGGCGAGGCGCCGCGGCGGCCGCCAGCGTTTCCGCCAAGTCCGGCCCGCCCCGCTCCCACGCCACCCGACCGCCCGGAACCGCCTGGTCCATGAGGGCGACGGGCTGGCCGGCGGGGTCGATCAGGCTCCACGCGATCAGGCGCCCGTCGCCGGCGGAGGGCCGCGACGCGGCCTGGAGGACGTAGCTCGCCCGGTTCGCCGTCCGCACGCTCGCGACGACGTCGAGCGCGAGCAGGCGCTCCGCGAGCGCCCCCCTCAGCGCCGTATCGAGCGCCGGCAGCGCGCCGTCCACGCCAGCAACGAAGACCCCGAGCTTGTCGTCGACCGCGAAGTCGGCGTGCTCGGCGAGGCGCGCGGCGTCGGCCGCGGTGTCGGGCGCCGGCTGGAACACCAGCGGCCGCGCCTGGCACGCCGCCAGCAGCGCGCACGCCGCGAGGAGCGCCGGCCAGCGCGTCACGACACCGTGCACATGACCAGCGTCAGCGCGACCAACGCGATCAGCATCCAAGCGAGATAGGGCACGGCTCAGCGCGCGAGCGCGACCGCCGAGAGGCAGCGGCCATAGTCGGCATCGCCGCGGCGGCGCGAACGGCGGTAGCTGAAGAAGCGCCCGGCATCGGCGCAGGTATCGACGCCGGCCTCCTCGATCGCCGCCACGCCCGCGGCCCGCAGGCGGCCGGCGACGTAGCCCGAAAGGTCGAACTGCCAGCGTCCGGGCCGCACACCGTCGCGGAAGTGGCGCACGTCGGCCTCGTCGTTGCCGAGGACCGGGCGGCGGAGATCGTCGCCGACCTCGTACGACGCCTGCGCGATGCACGGACCGACCGCGGCGCGGACGCGCGCCGGGCGCGCGCCGAGCCCGACCATCGCCGCCACCGTCGCTTCGACGACGCCGGCGAGAGCGCCGCGCCAGCCGGCGTGCGCCGCGGCGACGACGCCGGCCTCGGCGTCGGCGAGGAGGACGGGCGCGCAGTCGGCCGCGAGCACGCCGAGGACGATGCCGGGGGTCGCCGTGGCCAGACCGTCGACGCGCGGCGTCACCGGCGGCGGCGCGCCGTCGACGACGAGAACGTCGCGTCCGTGCACCTGGCGACCGGTCACCAGCGGCGCCGGCCCGAGCCCGAGCCCCGCGACCGCGGCGGCGCGGTTGGCGGCGACGGCGGCGGGGTCGTCGCCGGAACCGGGGCCGCAGTTGAGCGATTCGTAAAGCCCGCGCGAAACGCCGCCGCGGCGCGTGAAGAACCCGTGCGCCACGCCGTCGAGCGCCGACAGGGCGGCCGCGCGCATCGGCGCCGGCGCGTTCACGCGGGAAAGCCGGCCGGTGCCGCCGCCCCCGGCGCGCCGAGCGCGAGCGCCTGGAAGAGGTCGCCCATCGCGTCCGGCGTGGTGAGGCGCGCGCGGGCGGCGTCGACCGCGGCGGCGGCGTCCGGCGCCGAGCGCTTGAGACGCGCGGCGCGCACGCCGATGCCGAGCGCCTCGAGAAAGGCGCCCTGGCTCACGGGGCCCCATACCGCCGCGCCGGCCTCGCGCGCCGCGCGCGCCAGCGCCGGGAAGTCGACGCGCGCCGAGAGGTCCGCCGCTCCCGGCAAGTCCAGCGGCGGGTGGCGGCGGTGGCGGCGGACGCCGTGCAGGGTGGAGCCGCCGCCGCCGGCATAGTCGACGATCAGCGCCGCGCCGGGCCCGTCGGCGACCCGGCGCCCGATCTCGCCGGCGAGCGCCAGCGCCGCGAGGCTGACTTCGGCGACGGCGCCGGGCCGCGGCGGCCGACCGAGCGCCGCCAGCGCGCGCGCCGCCGGCGTCGGACCCGGAGCCTGGCGCAGCGCCAGGCCGCCGTCGTCGTCGAGGCCGACGAGCCGCTCGCGCCAGCCCTCGGCCGTGGCGACGAACTGGTGGACGGGCAGCGCGTCGAACATCTCGTTGGCGACGAGCAGCAGCGGCCCCTCCGGCACCGTCGCCAGCGACTCGTGCCAGACCGGCCGCGCCGCGCCGAGGGCCGCCTGCTGGGCGCGTCGCAGCGCCGGGCTGATCTCGACCAGATGGATGCGGGCCGCGGCGCGGAACCCCGGCACGCGGGCGACGGCGCGAAGCAGGTCGGCCATCAGCGTGCCACGGCCCGGCCCGAGCTCGACGAGAAGCACGGGATCGGGGGCGCCGAGGCGCTGCCAGATGTCGGCGTACCAGGCGCCGATCAACTCGCCGAACATCTGGCTGATCTCGGGCGCGGTCACGAAATCGCCCGCCCGCCCGAGCGGATCCCCGCGCCCCGCCCCGGCGTAGTAGCCGTCGCGCCGGTCGCCCAGCGCCAGCGTCATGTAGTGGGCGAGCGTGATCGGCCCCGTGCGGCGGATGTCGCGCCGCAGGCGGTCGGCGAGCGCGCTCACGCCGCGGCGGCGGGCGGCCGTCGCAGCGCGCGCGCCGCAAGCCAGACGCCGGCGGCAAGCATCGGCGCCGACAGCGCCTGACCCATGGTGACGCCGCCGGCGAGAAAGCCGATGTGCGCGTCGGGCTCGCGAACGAACTCGACGGCGATGCGCGCCGCGCCGTAGCCGGCGAGAAACACGCCCGTCAGCAGGCCGCGGCGGGCAGATGCGCGGCGCGCGTGCGCGAGCCACGCGAGAAGCGCGAACAGGGCGAGGCCCTCCAGCGCCCCTTCGTAGAGCTGGCTGGGATGGCGCGGAACCGAGCCGCCGGCGGGGAAGCGGACGGCCCACGGCGCGTCCGAGACGCGGCCGTACAGCTCGCCGTTGACGAAGTTGGCGACGCGGCCGAAGAACAACCCGATGGGCACCGCCACCGCGATCGTGTCCGCCGCCGAGAGAACCGGCACACGTTCCTTGCGCGCGAACCACGCCAGCGCGGCGACGACCCCGAGCAGGCCGCCGTGAAACGACATGCCGCCCTCCCAGATGCGGAAAATCCGCCACGGATCGGCGGCGAAGCCGGCGAAATCGTAGAACACCGTGGAGCCGACGCGCCCGCCGACGATCACGCCGATCACGATCCAGAACATCAGATCGTCGACCTGCCGCGCGTCGAGCGACGCCAGGCCGCGGCGCGAGAGAAAGCGCACGTAGCGCCAGCCCAGCAGCAAGCCGGCGATGTAGGCGAGCGCGTACCAGCGGATCGCCAGCGGCCCGATCTCGAGCGCGACCGGATCGATCCCGGGAAACGGGAGCCCCGTCATCGCCGGCGCGCACGCCCGGGCAGGTTGCGCCGCGCTCCCCGGCGGTCGACACTGTCGACGACGGTTCGCTGCGTCCGCTCGCCGGATGCGGCGGCAGGCCTGGAACCGATGAATCCGGCGCCGCCGGTGACCGCGGTCATGGCGGCGGTTTATAAGACCGGCGGTGCGGACACAAGGAACGCCGCCGCGGGGGGCGGACCATGCAGAAGGAAGGCCGGTTGTTCGACGATCTTGCCCGCGTGGCGGGCGGCGCCGTGTCGGCGGCCGGCGCCCTGCGCGACGAGGCGGAAGCCCGCATTCGCGAGGCGCTCGAGCGCACGCTCGAACGCATGGACGTGGTGCGCCGGGACGAGTTCGAGGCGGTGTGCGCGATGGCGGCCAAGGCGCGCGAGGAAAACGAGGCGCTGCGCGAGCGCGTCGCGGCGCTGGAAGCGGCGGCGGGGAAGCCCCGGGACGGCGACCTCGCGGCGGACGGTTGAGCGCCATTTCCCGCCGCGGTCGCGACCCGCTTGCGCGCGGCGATGGAATCCGCTAATCCCCGGATGTTGTGGTTTCTTGCATGATGGTCCACAATATCTTCGATACGATGCCGAGGAGTTGGGCATTGGCCGGGATAGCGGCGATCGAGCGGGACCTGCCGGGCGACCCCATCGACCTGGTCGAGGCGTTTGTCGACGCGCACGACTGGGCTTACGAGCGTTGCGGCGAGAGCGAGATCGCGGCGCGTCTCTCCGGCCAGTGGTGCGATCTGCAACTCTGGTTCGCGTCGCGGACCGAGGCGCGGTCGCTGGTGATCACCTGCGCGCTGGACATGCGCGTGCCGCGGTCGCGCCGGGACGCCGTCTATCCCCTCCTCGCCGGCATCAACGAGCGCCTGCTGTTCGGCCATTTCGAGCTGTGGTCCGACGGCGGCTGGCCGACCTTCCGCCATACGCTGGTCGGCGACAGCGAAGCGCCGATCGCGCTTTGCGTGCTCGAGGACGTCGTCGACGCCGCGCGCGCCGAGTGCGACCGCTACTACCCGGCGTTCCAGTTCGTCCTGTGGGGCGGCGAGGACGCCGACGGCGCGATCGCCGCGTCGCTGATCGAGACAGAGGGAGAAGCCTGAATGACCGTCGTCCTCGTGGGCGGCGGAAAAATGGGCGGCGCGCTGCTCGCGGGTTGGCTCGACGGCGGCACCCTGACCGCGGCCGAAGTGACGGTGGTCGAGCCGGACGCCGCCGCCGCCCAGGGGCTGCGGGACCGCCACGGCGTGCGCGTCGTCGCCGAGCCGGGGGCCGCGCCGTCGCGGCCGGCGCTCGTCCTGTTCGCCGTGAAGCCGCAGATCATCGGCTCCGTGCTGCCCGCGTACGCGCCGCCGGCATCCGCATCGCGGCCGCCGGCGTTCCTGTCGATCGCCGCGGGCACGACGCTCGCCGCGCTCGGCGCCGGCCTCGGCGCCGGGGCGGCGATCGTGCGCGCGATGCCCAACACGCCGGCGGCGGTCCGCCGCGGCATCACCGTGGCGTGCGCGAACCGAAGCGTCGATGCCGATACGGCCGCCCTGTGCACGAGACTGCTCGAAGCCGTGGGCGAGGTGGCGTGGATCGAGGACGAGGCGGCGATGGACGCGATCACCGCCGTTTCCGGCAGCGGCCCGGCCTACGTCTTCCTGCTGATCGAGTGCCTCGCCGGAGCCGGAGCCGCCGCCGGGCTCGACCCGGCGCTCGCCGAACGCCTCGCGCGCGCGACGGTCGCCGGGTCCGGAGCGCTCGCCGTCGCCTCGGACGAGCCGGCGGCGACCCTCAGGCGCAACGTGACCAGCCCGGGCGGCACCACCGCGGCCGCGCTCGAGGTGCTGATGGGGGACGCCGGGCTGGCGCCGCTGATGATCGCCGCCGTACGCGCCGCCACCGACCGCAGCCGCGCACTCGCGAAGTAAGACGGAGCCTCAGGGGCGCGGGCCGAAGCTCGGCTTGCCCGGCGTGCGCAGCGGCGCGGCGATGTTGGCGAACTCGCACAGCAGCGGCCGCGTGTCGCGCGGGTCGATGATCTCCTCGACGCCGTAGCGTTCGGCGGTGCGGAAGGGCGAGCGCACGGCCTCCAGGCGCTCGAAGATGTCGGCCATCATCGCTTCCGGGTCGTCCGACTTCTCCAGATCCGCCTTGTAAGCCGCCTCGATACCGCCCTCGACCGGCAGCGAGCCCCAGTCTCCCGACGGCCATGCGAAGCGGTAATGGTAGCGCGTATGGTTGTCGTGGCCGGCGCCGGCGACGCCGAACGCCTTGCGCATGATGACCGAACACCACGGCACGGTCGCCTGGTAGAGCGCCGGGATTACACGGTCAACTGCACGCTCAAGATGCGTTGAGGGTCGGCGGTTTCGGGTGACGCACCCGTTTCATCCTCTTCACGGGCGCGAGTTCGAGCTGATTGAGAACTGGACGATCATGGGAGTGGCGTGGCTTCGATACCCAAGTGACGACGGGACGCTGCGCAGCATCCGACAGGCTTGGACCAGCGTAGCGGACGAGGATCCGTTTGTGCGCGTGTCGGCGGGCCGGTCGGCGTTCCGCCTCTCGGACCTGTTTGCGCTGGCGGCATTGCTGGACAGCCTGGATGGGGACGACCGCACCGTGCGGGAGAACGATAACGGGGCGGAGACTGTCAAGGAGATTTTGCCGAATGTGTAAGAATGTTTTTGCACATAAACGGGGAATACAGGGCATCTTGACGGCCAGGAAGACGGCGTCTTCTGGCTATTATGTGAAGTATAGCATGGAGTTTCCGATCATAAAGAGGAAGAAAGGGGTTGATACGGCGTTGGGAATGTGCATAAATATACTTACATTCCTTTTCCGACGGAGCCCGCGCCATGGCCAGACGCCCCGCCGACGCCAAGACCCGCGCCCTCAAGGAGCATGGCTGCCTGAACCCGAACGCGGAGGCGGTGCGCGACGAGCTGTTCGTGTCCAATGCGTTCTTCGACCCGCGCGATCTGCTCCAGGTCAAGTACGAGATGCTGCGCCGGGTGCGCGAAGACGGCGTGCCAGTGAGCCACGCCGCCGCCAGCTTCGGCGTCTCGCGGCCGACCTGGTATCAGGCGCAGCGCGCATGGGAGGCCGGCGGCCTGCCGGGCCTGCTGCCGGACCGGCCGGGACCGCGCCGGCCCCACAAGCTCAGCGACGAGGTGGTCGAGGCGCTGCGGGCGGCGAAGAGCGAACGGCCGGAGCTGACCGCCGCCGAGATGGTCGAGCTGGTGCGCGACCGCTTCGGCGTCTCGGTCCATCGCAGCAGCATCGACCGCGCCCTGGCGCGGGGAAAAAAACGATGACGATGCACAACCCACCCTGCACCGCGCTCCCGGCGGCGGAGCCTTCGGCCTACGGACAGGGGTACGAACGGATGCGCCGTCATGCCGTCGAGCCCGGCGCCGTCCACGACCGCCACGGAAGCGGCGTGGTGGCGTTGCGCGGCGTCGCGGCCTGGCTGCATGCCTTCGCCGCGCTGCCCGCCCCGCCGGCGGCCGCGTGCGCGGGGGCCGCGCCCGGGCCGTTGCCCACCGGGGTCGAGACGTCGGCGATCGACATTCTGATCGCCATGCTCAACGGCCATATGGAAGGAAAGCCGGCATGAGCAGCGCCCATCAGAAGGTGGATACGGGCCATCTGAGCCGCGATGCCTACTTGTACGTGCGCCAGTCAAGCCTGCAGCAGGTGTTCGACCATGGCGAGAGCACGCGCCGCCAGTACGCGCTGCGGGAGCGCGCCGTGGCGCTGGGCTGGCCGACCGAGAACATCGTCGTGATCGACCGCGATCTCGGCCTCTCTGGCGCCGACAGCGACCGCGAGGGGTTCCAGCACCTGGTCGCCGAGGTCGGCATGGGCCGGGCCGGCATCGTGCTCGGGCTCGAGGTCAGCCGTCTCGCGCGCAACTCCACCGACTGGCATCGGCTGATCGAGCTCTGCGCGCTGAGCGAGACACTGATCCTCGACGAGGACGGCGTCTACGATCCCGTCGACTTCAATGACCGGCTCCTGCTGGGGCTTAAAGGCACGATGAGCGAGGCAGAGCTGCACATGATGCGCGCCCGGCTGCGCGGCGGGACGCTCAACGCGGCCAAGCGCGGGGAGTTGAAGCTTCCTCTGCCGGTGGGGCTGGTCTACGACCCGCTCGACCAGGTGGTGCTCGACCCCGACGAACAAGTGCAGCACGGCCTGCGCCTGCTGTTCGACACCTTCACCCGGACCGGCTCCGCGCAGGCCACGGTGAAGCACTTCAACAGAGAGAAGCTGCTGTTCCCCCACCGTCCTCTCAGCGGACCGCAAAAGGGCGAGCTGCATTGGAAGCGGCTGAAGTTCTCGCAGGTGATCAACACGCTGCACAACCCGCGATACGCCGGTGCCTTCGCGTACGGCCGCACCCGGCGCCGCCGGCGGCCCGGCGGCGGTGTCGAGCACAGGCGCCTGGCGCGCGAGGAATGGACGGTGCTGTTGCGCGACGCGCACCCGGGCTACATCACCTGGGAGCGGTTCGAGGAGAACGAACTGCAACTCCGGAACAATGCGCAATCCTACGAAGCGAAGCGCCGCAGCCCCCCGCGCGAGGGACCGGCACTGCTGCAGGGCCTGGCCATCTGCGGCGTCTGCGGCCGGAGCATGACGGTCCGCTACCGCACCCGTAAAGGACGGCAATATCCCGATTATGTGTGCCAGAGAGAAGGGATCGAGACAGCGAGCGGCAGCGTGTGTCAGGGCGTATCGGGCGGCGCCATCGATCGCGCGGTCGGCGAGCTGCTGGTGGAACTGGTGACACCGCTCACGCTGGACGTCGCGCTCCAAGTGCAGAACGAGCTCACGGCCCGCGCCGAGGAGGCCGATTTATGGCGTTCCCAACAGGTGCAGCGCGCCCGCGAGGAAGCGGACTTGGCGAGGCAACGGTTCATGCAGACCCATCCCGACAACCGGATGGTCGCCGACGTGCTGGAGGCGGAATGGAACGCGAAACTCCGGGCCCTGGACGAGGCGCAGCACGAGCTCGATCGCAGCCGCGCCGAGCCTGACCGGGGGTTGGACGATGAGCAACGAAAGCGAGTGCTTGAGCTGGCCAGAGACTTCCCCCGCCTGTGGAACGATCCGGCGACGCCGCACCGCGAGCGCAAGCGGATGGCGCGGCTGCTGATCGAGGACGTGACGCTGACCAAGGCCACGCGGAGCCTGGGAGTGCGCCTGCGCGGCGGCGCGACCAGAGAGCTCATCTGGACGCCGGATCCACGCGTGTATGAAATCCGCAGGACCAGCGATGAGATCGTTGCCGAGATCGACAGGCTGTTGGATGACCACACGGATGGCGAGATTGCGTCGATCCTCAATACGCGCGGATCCCGAACCGGGCATGGCCATGCCTTTACCCCGAAGCTGGTGACAGCAACCCGCCACAATCGGTCTCTCAGGTCACGCTACGAGCGGCTTCGCGATCGTGGGCTGTTGACGATCCATGAGGCCGCCGACCGGCTCACCGTCTCGATCCGCACCATCAAAAAATGGCGCAGGGCCGGGCGTCTGCGCGGTTATGCCTACAACGACAGACCGGAATACCTGTTCGAGGTTCCCGATCTCCCGCCGACCAGGCAGGCAAGTCGATGCGGCCCGTGACGAAAGCCGAAATCTGCCCCGGTGTTCGACGGAATAATGGAGGTGCAGTATGCAGCATGCTTCCGACAGCGCGCGCACGCCGTAGCGAATGGTGCCCGCCTTCTCGGACTGCACGCCGATGAGGAAGCCGGGGCAGTCCACCAGATGCACCACGGGCAGGTGGAAGGTCTCCGCGAGCTCTACGAAACGCGTGAGCTTCTGCGCCGCGTCGGCCGTCCAGCCGCCGGCGTAGACGTAGGGGTCCGACGCCGCGACGGCGACCGGCCAGCCGTCGAGGCGGGCGAGGCCGGTGACCAGCGACCGGCCGAAACGGCGGCCGATCTCGAAGAAGCTGCCGCGATCGACCACCGCCTCGACGATGGGGCGGATCTTGTAGACCTTGCGCCGGTTGCGCGGCACCGCTTCGATCAGGAAGTCCTCGCGCCGGTCCGCGGGATCCTCGCACGCGGCGCGCGGCGGCAGCTCGAACGCCGACGACGGCAGGTAGGAGAGGAAGCGGCGCGTCCATGCGAACGCCTGCTCCTCGCTCTCCACCTCGTCGTCGATGGCGCCGTTGGTCACGTGGATGGCGCTGCCGCCGAGCTCCTCCTTGGTCACCGGCTTGCCGAGGCGGGAAACCACCGGCGGGCCGGCGACGAACATCTGCGCCCGTTCCCTCACGATCAGCGAATAGTGGCTGGCCGCCACCCGCGCCGCGCCGAGCCCGGCGACCGGCCCGAGCGCGAGGGCGACCACGGGCACCGTCCCCATGTTGTCGACGACGAAATCCCACGCCGGATTCGCGGGTACGTACGTGTAGCCGTCGCTCTCCAGCGAGCGCACCGAGCCGCCGCCGCCGGTACCCTCGACGAGGCGGATCAGCGGCAGCCGCAGCTCGTTCGCCATCTGCTCGGCGGCGATCTGCTTGGCCTTGATCCCGGCGTCGGCGGCGCCGCCGCGCACCGTGAAATCGTCGCCGACGACGACGACGCGCCGCCCGTCGAGGCGGGCCCGGCCGAACACGACGTTGGAGGCTCGGAAGGCCTCGAGGCCGCCGCCGGCACCGTACTCCGCCTTGCCGGCGATGGTGCCGATCTCGTGCAGGCTGCCCGGGTCGATCAGCGCGTCGATGCGCTCGCGCACGGTGAGGCGGCCGTTGTCGTGCTGGCGCTTGATCTTCTCCGGCCCGCCCATCTCGCGCGCCAGGGCCTCGCGCCGGCGCAGCTCCGCGATTTCCGGCTCCCAACCCCTCGCCGACCGCTTCGCACTGTCGTCCACCGCCCTCGCCCTCCGTCGTTCCGCCCGCGCCTTCATGCATAGCAGGTTCTTGCGGTCCGCCGCGAGGGGCGGGGGTCACTCGAAGCGGCGTTCGATATCGCGCGCGGCGCGATCCCAGCTTACGCCGCGCTGGCGCTCGCGCGCCTCGCCGCTGAGGCGCCCGAACACTTCGTCGTCGTCGAGCATGCGCGCCGTGTAGTCCGCATACGCGTCGGCGTTGGCGGCGACGAAGCCGGTGAGCCCGTTGCGGATGCGCTCGTCGGCGGCGCCGAGGGGACGGACCACGGCGGGGAGGCCGGTGGCCTGGGATTCGGCGAGGGTGTGGCACAGCACGTCGCGCGAGCTCGACGGGTAGAGGTGGACGCGGGCGGAGCGGTAGACATCGACCATCGCCGGGTCGGCCTCGGGGCGCCGGATGCGCACCCCGCGCGCCGCCGCCTCGCGTGCCCGCTCGAGCAGGGGCGCCACCGCCGCGGGCAGACGGGCGCCGGCCTCGCCGGCGGCGAGCAGGCCGGAATAGAGGTGCAGTTCGGCCCACGGCACGCGCGCATGCACCTTGTCGCACCAGACGTCGAGCAGCCATTCGAGCCCGCGCAGGGGGTGGCCGGTGAAGACGGCGCGCGGCGGGCGGGCCGGCGCCATGGCGGCGGCCTCGCGGAACCCGGCGGCCACGCCCATGACGACGGTCGCCGCCGACAGGGTCTGCAGCGCCGGGGACACGGTCTGGCTGTGGGCGATGCCCTGCAGGACGATCGTCGGGCGGTATTCGCGCAGGCAGTTCTCGGCGGCGGCGCCGGTCACCGTATCGCCGGGGGCCGACAGCAGCACGGCGCGGCCGCCGGCGTTGGCGATCTTGCGCAGCAGCGCCGGGTCGCGGTGGGCGATCAGCACGTCGCTGTGCGCCGCGTTGCAGGTGTCGATCGGCAGCCAGCTCACCCCGTCCAGGACCGTCGGCTCGGCGCAGCGGTTGAACACGCGCACCATGTGGCCGTTTGCGGCGAGCGCGTCGGCGAGTCCGACGACGGCCTTCTCGCCGCCGCCGAGCGGCCTCTCGTCCGGGGTGCGACCGTCGAAGGGCACCGAGTCGTCAAGGAAGGTAATCAGCATCGCCGCGCCCGTCCGTCGGTTTGCGTCGCGTCCCCGCCCCCGCCGGCGCGTTTGACGCCGGCGCCGGCGGAGCCATATTGAGCCGATGGCGGACTACCTGGTAAGGCCCGACCCCGACGACCCGCGCTTGACCGAAGCGGTGCGCGGACTGGACCACGACGGCCGGCCGGTCGAGGCGCGGGTTACCGTGGAGCGCCCCCTCACCCTGTTCCTCAACGACCAGGAGATCGTCACCGTCATGACGATCGGCGACTATCCAGTCTATCTCGCGGTCGGGTTCCTGGCCAACCAGAACATGCTGACCGCGGACGACGAGATCGTCGCCGTCGACCACGACGACGACCTCGAGGTCGTCGTCGTCCGCACCGCGCGCGCCACGAACTACGAGGACAAGCTGAAGAAGCGCACGCGCACCTCCGGCTGCGCCCAGGGCACGGCGTTCGGCGACCTGATGGAGAGCTTCGAGACGGTCGCGCTGCCGGCGCAGGCGCGGCTGCACACCTCGTGGATCGCCGCGCTGTCGAAGGTGATCACCGCGACGCCGAGCCTCTATCTCGCGGCCGGCGCGATCCACGGATGCGTGCTGTGCGAGGAGGACCGGCCGCTCGTCTACATGGAGGACGTGGGCCGCCACAACGCGGTCGACAAGATCGCCGGCTACATGCGGCTGAACGGCGTGTCGGCGGCGGGAAAGATCTTCTACACGACGGGGCGACTGACGAGCGAGATGGTCGTCAAGACCGTGCGCATGGAGATTCCCATCCTGATCTCGCGCTCGGGGTTCACCTCGTGGGGCGTCGACCTCGCCCGCCAGGCCGGACTGACCCTGATCGGGCGCGCCCGCGGCCGGCGCTTCATGGCGCTGTCGGGGACCGAGCGGCTGATCTACGACACGCCGGAGGACGGCGCGTGAGCGACCGGCCGGTCGGCGTGCTGCTCGCCGGCGGCCGGTCGCGGCGCATGGGCGGCGGCGACAAGTGCCTGCTGCCGCTCGCCGGGCGGCCGCTGCTGGCGCACGTCGTCGCGCGCGCGGCGCCCCAGGTTTCGCGGCTCGCGATCAACGCGAACGGCAACCCGGCGCGCTTCGCCCGCTGGCATCTGCCCGTCGTCCGCGACGGCGTGGCCGGCCGCCCGGGGCCGCTTGCCGGCGTGCTCGCGGGCATGGAGTGGGCGGCGGCGCACGCGCCCGGGGCGACGCACGTCGCCACCTTCGCCGCCGACACCCCGTTCCTTCCCCGCGACACGGTGGCGCGCCTCGCGCGCGCGCTCGGGCCCGGCCGGCCGCTGGCGTGCGCCGCCTCGGGCGGGCGGGCGCACCCGGTGTTCGGCCTCTGGGCGGTCGCGCTCCGCGCCGACCTGCGCCGCGCGCTGGAGGTCGAGGGCGTGCGCAAGGTGGACGCGTGGACGGCGCGGCACGGCGTCGCCCGGGTCGACTTCCCGAGCGCCGACGGCGATCCGTTCTTCAACGTGAACACGCCGGACGACCTCGCGCGGGCGGAAGAACTGGCCGCCACGCCGGCGTGAAACCGCCGCGACCGGCCGCGAGGATCGCCGGGCCGTGCGGCCGTCAAGGCGCCGCCCGCGCGCCTCCAGCCTCGCCGCAGACGGCGGCGGAAAAGACTTGGCGGAACACTCCCGGATCTTGGGCGCCGGAGACGGCGTAGCGGCGGTCGACGATGAAGCACGGCACGCCCTGAATCCCCATGGCGCGCGCGCGCCTGTCGCGGTCGCGGACGAACTCGGCGTCGGCGCCGCTGTCGAGCCAGTCGCGCGCGGCCGCGGAGTCGAGGCCGCAGGCGCCCGCGACCGCTGCCAGCGTGGCCGTGTCGCCGATGTCGGCGCCGGCCTCGAAGTAGGCCTGGAACAGCGCCTCGGCAACCGCGGTCTGCACGCCCCGGCCGGCCGCGTAGTGAAGCAGGCGGTGCGAATCCAGCGTATTCGGCGTACGCGGGATGGAGTCGAAGTCGATCGTCAGATTCTCGCTCGCCACGGCCTCCTCGACCATGCGGTAGGCGCGCCGCGCGCGCGCCGTGCCGCCGAATTTCGCCGCCATGTACGCCGCACGGTCCATGCCGCCCGCCGGCATCTCGGGGTTGAGCTGGAACGGATGCCAGACGATCTCCGGCTCGCCGACGTCCGAGGCCGCGAGCGCCCGCTCGAGGCGCCGCTTGCCGACGTAGCACCAGGGGCACACGGTGTCGGAAACGATGTCGATTCTCATGCGGCGTCCCTGCGCCGGGCGTCAAGGTCGCCGAAGACGCAGATACTCAAGCTGTTGCCGGTCGAGCTGGAAACCGATCAGCACCTCGTACTCCCAGGGGCGCAGGACGGCGCCGGAGGGAAAGCGCAGATCGACGTCCTGCGGCTCGCTCCGCGCGACCCGCGCCTCGGGTCCGTCGAAGCCGATCTCGGCGGCGAAGGTCTCCTTGCTCGCCACGCCGCGGTCGGGCCCGATCGCGGCGACGAACCACGGCAGCGGCGCGGCCGCCGCGGCGCCGGCCGCCACGGTCCGCTCGGCGCCGACCAGCACGGAGACCCGCATGACCATGCCGCTCGCAGGATCGTCGGAGTCGTCGTAGTCGCACTCGGACTCGAACGCCACGATCCGCCCCGTGAGCACGATGTTTCCCGGCTCCGCCGCCGCGCCTTCCCGGAAGCGCGGGAACGTGTCGCCGTCGCCGACCACGCGCACGGCCGGGCACGGCAGGACGACGTCGTCGCCGCGAAGCCGGTCGATCGCATCGCAGCCGCCGAGCGCCAGCGCGGCGGCGACGGCGAGCCCGCGCCCGAGGATTGTCACGAAACGCCGCGGGCCGCCCGCGGCGCCACGTCGTTCGGCTCCTCGCGGGCGATCACGGGTTCGGTCATCGCGGCGCTCCTGTGGTCCCGGCGGCCGGCGGCGGATTATGGCACACGCGTGGAGGCGCGCAAACGCCGGGCCGCGCCCGCCGAACGGCGGAGCGGCGGCCGAGGACGGCGCGGCACGCGCCAAGCGTTCGCCGAATGGGCTACAACGGGCGCGTGGCCGTTTACACCGACATAGAGGACGCGGAGCTCAGGCGCTTTCTCGACACGTTCGACCTCGGCGGGCTGATTTCCTTCGTCGGAATCGCCGAGGGGGTCGAGAACTCGAACTACCTGCTGCTCACCGAGCGCGGGCGCTTCATCCTGACGCTGTACGAGAAGCGCGTGCGTCGGGCCGACCTGCCGTTCTTTCTCGATCTGCTGCGCCATCTGTCGGCCCGCGGCATCGACTGCCCGACCCCGGTGGCGGCGCGCGACGGCGCCGTGCTGCACGAGCTCGCGAACCGCCCGGCGGCCATCGTCAGCTTTCTCGAGGGCGTCTGGCCGCGGCGGATCTGGCCGGCGCATTGCCATGCCCTGGGCGGCGTGCTGGCCCGCCTGCATCTGGCGGGGCGCGATTTCAGCGGCACGCGCGCCAACGACCTGTCGGTCACCGGGTTCCGGGCGATTCTGGAGGCGTCGGCGGCGCGCGCGGACGAGGTCCTGCCCGGGCTGGCCGGCGCGCTGGACGACGAAATCTCGGCCCTCGAGGCGGCGTGGCCGGATTCGCTGCCGCAGGGAATCATCCACGCCGACCTGTTCCCCGACAACGCGTTCTTCCGCGGCGACGCGGTCAGCGGGATCATCGATTTCTACTTCGCCTGCCGCGACTTCTTCGCCTACGACCTCGCGGTGTGCCTGAACGCGTGGTGCTTCGAACCCGACGGCGAGTTCAACATCACCAAGGCCCGCCACCTGCTGTCGGCGTACCGCGGACAGCGCGCGCTCTCGCCGGCCGAGCTCGAGGCCCTGCCGCTGCTCTGCCGCGGCGCCGCGATGCGGTTCCTGCTGACCCGTCTGCACGACTGGCTGCACCGCCCGGCGGGGGCGCTGGTGGCGCCGAAAGATCCGCTGGAGTACTGGCGCAAGCTCCGCTTTCACCGCGGCATCAACGGCCCCGGCGCCTATGGCCTCGACTGACGTGCGCGTCGAGGTCTTCACCGACGGCGCCTGTCTCGGCAATCCCGGCCCCGGCGGCTGGGCGGCGCTGCTGCGCTACGGCACGGCGGAGAAGGAGATCAGCGGCGGCGAGGCGGAGACCACCAACAACCGCATGGAGCTGACCGCGGCCGTGCGCGCGCTCGACTCGCTGACCCGGCCCGCCTCGGTCCGGCTGCACACCGATTCCCGCTACGTCCGCGACGGAATCGAGTCCTGGCTCCCGCGGTGGAAGGCCAACGGCTGGCGCACGGCGGGGCGCAAACCGGTGCGCAACCGCGACCTGTGGCAGGACCTCGACCGCGCGCGCGAACGGCACACGGTCGAGTGGGTATGGGTCAGGGCGCACGCCGGGCACCCCGAGAACGAACGGGTCGACCGGCTGGCCCGGTGCGCCGCCCGCGCGGCCGGCGCCGCCGCGCTATAGCTGCGCCAGAATCTTCTCGGCCGCCGAAACGTCGAGCCCCGCGCCGTCCTCGAGCGCGAGCGCGCTCACCGTGCCGTCGCGCACGACCATGGCGTAGCGCCGCGACCGCTTGCCCATGCCGAAACCGCTGGCATCCAGCACCAGACCCGTCGCCGACGCGAAGTCGCCGTTGCCGTCGGCAAGCATCATCACCTTGTCGCCCGTGCCCTGGTCCTTCGCCCACGCGCCCATTACGAACGCGTCGTTGACCGAAACGCACGCGATCACGTCCACGCCCTTGGCGCGCAGCGCGTCGGCGTTGTTCACGTAGCCCGGAACGTGCTGCGCCGAGCATGTCGGCGTGAAGGCGCCCGGCAGGCCGAAGATTACCGCCGTCTTTCCGGCGAGCAGTTCGTTCGTGGCGATTTCCTCGATGCCGTTCTCGCCCATGTGGCGGAGCGAAACGTCGGGTACCGTGTCGCCGACCTTGATCGTCATGTGCCGTGTCTCCCAAAAACCAGACCCGCGGCCCGCGGCCGCGACCGCCGCATACATACCCCCCGGACGCGCCCGGCGAAAACGAAATTCGTCTCAGCCGGCGCGTTCGAGGGCGGCGATCACGGCATCGGGCCGCAGCAGCTCGGGCAGCGCGATTCCGGCGCGCGCGCCCGGGCCGTAAACGGCGTTGAACGGGACTCCGTAGCGGTCGAAGCTCGCGAGATAGGCGGAAATCGCCGGGTCGGGCCGGGTCCAGTCGGCGCGCATGGCCACCACCGCCGGGTGCGCCAGCCGGCTCCGCACCGGCTCGCTGTCGAGGACGAGAGTCTTGTTGACCTTGCACGTCACGCACCAGTCTGCCGTCACGTCGACGAAGACCGTGCGCCCGTCCGCCAGCGCCGCGCGCAGCGCCCCGGCGTCGAACGGTCGCCAGTCCCCCACCGCCGCCTCGGCCGCGGGGTGCGGCGGCGGCGCCAGCGCCGGCGCGAGGAAGGCGGCCGCCACGGCCGCCGCCAGCAATCCGAAGCCAACCGGCCGCAGGCGGCCCGGGCGGCGCGCGATGCGGATTGCCGCCGCCGCGAGGGCGCACACGGCGGCGACGGCGAGCGCCGCGCCGGCCCCGGCCTGGGCGGCGAGAACCGACACCAGCCACACGGCCGTGCCGAGCAGCGCCGCGCCGAGCACGGCCCGCACCCACAGCATCCAGCGCCCCGGCCGCGGCAGCCATGTGACCAGCCGCGGAAACGCGGCGACGGCGAGATAGGGCGCCGCCATGCCCGTCCCGAGCGCGGCGAAGATGGCCAGGATCTCGCCCGCGCCGCGGCTCAGCGCGAAGCTCACCGCGGTGCCGAGGAACGGCGCCGAGCACGGCGTGGCGAGGAGGGTGGCGAAGGCGCCGGCGGCGAAATGTCCGCCCAGCGCGGCGCCGCCCGACCGGGAGCCGGCACCGACGCGCGACCCGGCGTCGCCGAGCCACCCCGGCAATCCGATCTCGAACAGGCCGAACAGGTTGTAGGCGAAGAGGCTGAGGACCAGCACCAGGAAAACGAGAAACACGGGCTGCTGGAACTGAATTCCCCAGCCTACGGCGCCGCCGGCGAGCCGGACGGCGACGGCGGCGCCGGCAAGCACGAGGAACGACGCCACGATGCCGGCCGCGGAAGCGACGAAGCTCGCACGCACGCGACCGGGCGCGGCGCCGCCGTGGCCGACGGCGCCGAGCAGCTTCAACGACAGGACCGGCAGCACGCAGGGCATGAGATTGAGCACCAGCCCGCCGAGCAGCGCGATGCCGAGCATGAACCACAGCGACCCGGACGACGGCGCCGAGGTGACGGCCGCGACCGTCACCGGCATTTCGACGGCGCGCCCGCGGTCGGCGACGGTGACGACGACCGCCTGCCCGACGAGGCTCTCCCCGCCGCGCGATTCGACCGGCGCGGCGAGCCGCGCCTCGGTGCCTCCGGCGCCGATGGAGACCGCGCCCGCCGGCACCCGGTAGCGCGACGCCGCCTCGACGAACAGGGCCGGCGCCTCGAACGGGATCGGCGAGCGCAGCGCGACCTCGAAGCGTTCGTTCGGCGGGACGCCGGAGACGCCGATCGAGATCACCTCGACTCCGGCGGCGTCGGGCGGGCCGGGAACCCGCGCGTCGTAGCGGTCGATCACGCGGGCGAAGGGGGTGGCGCCCGCATCGCCCTCGGGAAGATCGAGCGCCACTTGGGCGACGTAGGGGATGCAGATCGTCTCGCACGCCTGGTACGGCACCGTGGCGCGCACGCGCACCGCCTCGCCGGGGCGCGCGACGCGGAGGCTGAGCGGCAGCACGGTCTCGCCCGTGTATCCCGCGGTCTCGAGATCGGCGAGCTCGAGAAACCGCTGCGGCGCCGGCCACGCGACATCGACCGCCGCGACGTTCTCCGACTCGCCGAAGTCGGGCATCGGCGGCGAGCCGGAATCGCCGGGGCTGCGCCAGTAGATCTTCCATCCGGGATCGAGCTGAAACTGCAGGCCGAGGCGTATGTCCTTGCCGCTGCCGACCGCCGCCGTGGCGGAGATCAAACGCACCTGGCTCACGTCGGTACTCGCCCATTCTCCGGCCCCGGCCAGGGCGCCGCCGGCAACGACCAGCGCCGGCAGCAACAGGGCCGCCGCGCCGATGCGGGCGGCGCGGCGCCGGGAGGGGGAGGGGCGGCCCGCGCGATCTTGCCAATGCCCGACACGGCGCGTACTTATGGGACGATGACCTCGATCGGGAGCCACGACGGATATCTCGCCGGCCAGTTGCTGGTCGCCATGCCGCAGATGGTCGATCCCCGCTTTGCGCACAGCGTCGTCTTCATGTGCGCTCACAGCGCCGACGGCGCAATGGGGCTGGTGGTCAACAAGCTCGTCGATTCCATCAGCTTCACCGATCTCCTGAAGCAGATGGACTTCACCGTCGAGGGCGGCGAACTCGACGAGCGCGTCCAGGTCCATTTCGGCGGCCCGGTCGAGTCGGCGCGCGGTTTCGTTCTCCATACGCCCGACTACGCATCCGACGCGACGATGCAGGTCGACGACGCGTTCGCGATGACGGCGACGGTCGACGTCCTGCGGTCCATCGCCAAGGGGTCCGGCCCCGAGCGCGCCATCTTCGCGCTCGGTTACGCCGGCTGGGCGCCGGGCCAGCTCGACACCGAGATCCAGAACAACGGCTGGCTCCACGTCGGCGCCGACACCGATCTGGTGTTCGGGCGCGACCACGACGGCAAATGGCGCCGCGCGGTCGCCAAGGTCGGCGTCGACCCCGCCCTGTTGAGCAGCGCCGCCGGACACGCCTAAGAGCCCGACTTGAGCTTGAGCGTCCGCGTGAGCGCGTGGTCGAACTTCCGCGCGAAGCGGCGCTCGCGCCGCGGCGGCTGCGCGACCGCCTCGACGGGAGCCGGCCGTGCGTCGGTGCTCAGCATGCCGTAGATGACGTGATCCTGCCATTCGCCGTCGATGCGCAGGTATTGGCGCGCCACGCCCTCGCGCGTGAAGCCCACCTTTTCGAGCACGCGCCGGCTCGCCGCGTTGCGTTCCAGCACGGCGGCGTCGATGCGGTGAAGACCGAGGCTGTCGAAGGCGAACGGCAGCAACCCGGCCAGCGCGTCCGTCATGTAGCCGTGGCGCGCGTAGCGCTCGCCGATCCAGTAGCCGACGCTGGCGTTCTGGCCGATTCCGCGGCGCACGTGGTTGAGCGACACGCCGCCCACCAGATCGTCGCTGCGGCGGGAGAAAATGAGAAAGGCGTATCCCTTGTCGGTCTGGCTGTTGATGGCGTGAACGCGCAGCCGGCGCATGAACGCCTTGCGGGTGAGCGCGTCGCCGCTCCACGACGGCTCCCACGGCTCGAGATACGCCCGGCTCGCGGCGCGCAGCGCCACCCACGCGGTCCAGTCGCCGCGCGCTGGAGGCCGCAGGTAGACCTGACCGCATACCAGCGGCTTGCCGCGCATCAACTCCGAGAACGTCTTGAAGAGGCCTATCACGGCGCGGCCTCCGGAGCGCGTGCGGCCCTGGCGCGGATGAGGAAGGTCAGGGCGCCGTCCCGCTCGCCCGACTCCTCGAGGAGGTGGCCCGTCACGCGGCAGAAGGCCTCGATGTCGGCCGGCGCTCCGGGATCGGTCGCGAGCACCCGCAGCAGGCCGCCCGGGGGTACGCGGCGCATGGCCTTTTTCGCCTTGAGGACCGGAAGCGGGCAGGCGAGGCCACGCGCGTCGAGCACGGTCGCCTCCTCTTCCGCCGGCGGAGTTTCGACCACAGGCCGCCTCCTCAGTTCAGGCCGGCAGCGACGGCGTCGTAGTCCGGCAACCCGGCCAGGGGGCCGAGCGCCGCGACGGTCGGCCGCCCGCCGGCGAGCAGGCGCGCCATGCACTCGCGCACCGCGCGCGCGTCGACGGCGTCGATCCGCCGCACCGTCTCGCCCACGTCCTTCGGTTCGCCGTAGATGAGCATCTGCCTCGCGATCTGTTCGCAGCGCGAGAAGGGGCTTTCGAGCGACATCAGAACGCCGGCCCGCAACTGCGCCTTGGCGCGGCCGAGCTCGTCGTCGTCGATGCGGTCGGCCGCGGCCCTGAGCTGGTCCGAGATCACCGACACCAGCGTCGCGCATTCGTCGGGACCGGTTCCCGCGTAGACACCGAACAGGCCGCCGTCGACGTAGCTCGTGGCGAAACTGAAGATCGAGTACGCCAGGCCCCGCTTCTCGCGCACCTCCTGGAACAGGCGCGACGACATGCCGCCGCCAAGCAGGTTCGAGAGGACCTGCAGATCGGGGAACGCGGCATCCTCGTAGGCCACGCCCTCGACGCCGAGCACGAGGTGCGCCTGCTCCAGCGCCCGCTCGACGCGGCTTTCGCCGCCGCGATAGCGCGCTTCGTCGACCGCCGGCGCGGGCGCGCGCGGCATGGCGCCGAACGCCTCCTCCGCGAGCGCGACCAGACGGTCGTGGTCGAGGCGCCCGGCCGCCGCGAGGACCGTCTGCGGCGCCGTGTAGCGGCTTCCGAGATAGGCCTTGAGCGCGCCGCGGTCGAGCTCCGAGATGCGGTCGGTCGAGCCCAGTACCGGCCGGCCGATCGACTGGCCAGGGTATGCCGCCTCCTGAAAATGGTCGAACACGATGTCGTCGGGCGTGTCGTTGGCCTGGCCGATCTCCTGAATGACCACGTCCTTCTCGCGCGCGAGCTCCTCGTCCGCGAACGTGGAGTTGAGCAGGATGTCGCCCAGGAGATCGACCGCGAGCGGCAGGTCCTCCTTCAGCGTCTTGGCGTAGTAGGCGGTGTGCTCGCGCGAGGTGTAGGCGTTGATGTGCCCGCCCACGGCCTCGATCTCGGCAGCGATGGCGAAGGCATCGCGTCGCCGCGTGCCCTTGAACGCCATGTGTTCGAGAAGATGCGAAACGCCGTTCACGTCGGCCGACTCGTTGCGGGCGCCGGCGTTGACCCAGACGCCGAGCGACACGGTCTCGAGCCCGGGCATGTACTGGCTCGCGACGCGCATGCCGCTTTCCAGCGTGCTGACACGGACCGCAGGCGCAGCGCCTTTCGCGTCCATCGCTCCCCTCACCTTGCCCTGGCGCGAATATAGTCGGCGATCGTTCGCGGGTCACGGGCGAGCGCATCGCAGCGCTCCGGCAGGTCGGCGAGCCCGGCGAGCGCCGGCGGAACCGGCGGCGGGCGGCCGATGGCCCGCGTCACGGCGCACGGAAACTTGGCCGGGTGCGCCGTCGCCAGGTGCACCAGCGGCCGCCCGTCCCCGTCCGGCACCCTGGCGGCCGCGGCAATGCCGACCGCGGTATGCGGATCGACGACGATGCCCGTGTCGGCGTGGACGCGGGCAATGGTCCGCAAGGTCTCGTCCTCGTCGACGCGCGCGGCGCGGAACAGCCGCCGCGCCGCCGCGAGGCGCGCGCCGTCCACGGCGAAGCCGCCGTCGGCGGCG
This sequence comes from Alphaproteobacteria bacterium, assembly GCA_965243325.1. Lineage (GTDB taxonomy): Bacteria > Pseudomonadota > Alphaproteobacteria > UBA7887 > UBA7887 > JANQOH01. The sequence continues at coordinate 775,886 of CBDEUQ010000003.1, forward strand.
AGGCGGCGCATCAGATCGGCGATGTGCGCGCCGTCGCGGTCGTAGAGATCGTACAGGAGGCGTTCGAAATTGCTCGAAATCTCGATGTCCATGCTCGGCGACAGGGTCGGGCGGACGCCGCCCGGGCGATAGACACCGCCGTTGAGGCAGCGGGCGAGAATGTCGTTGCGGTTGGTCGCCACCACGAGGCCGACGACCGGCACGCCCATGCGGTGCGCCGCGTAGCCGGCGTAGACGTCGCCGAAATTGCCCGTGGGCACGGCGAACCGCACGCCCCGGGACGGCAGGCCGAGCGCGGCGGCGGCGGTCGCGTAATAGACGATCTGCGCCGCGATGCGCGCCCAGTTGATCGAGTTCACCGCGACGAGCCGCAAGCCTTGCGTGAGCCCCGGGTCGGCGAACAGCGTCTTTACCAGAGCCTGGCAGTCGTCGAACGTGCCGTCGACGGCGATGTTGTGCACGTTGGCATCGCCGGTCGTCGTCATCTGCCGCCGCTGGACGTCGGAAATGCGGCCGCGCGGGTGGAGGATGAAGATGTCGACGTTGGCGCGGCCGCGGCAGGCGTGGATCGCCGCCGAGCCGGTGTCGCCCGAGGTGGCGCCGAGGACGACGGCGCGGGCGCCCTGGCGCTCCAGCACGCGGTCGAACAGGCGGCCCAGAACCTGCAGCGCATAGTCCTTGAACGCCAGCGTCGGACCGTGGAACAGCTCGAGCAGCCACGCGTCGTCGCCGATCTGCACGAGCGGCGCCGCATCGTCGCGGCCGAACGCGGCGTAGGCGTCGTCGAGGATGGCGGCGAGCGTGCCCGGCGCCACGGCGTCGCCGACGAACGGACGGACGACGCGGAATGCGGCATCGGCGTAGCGCCGGCCCGCCAGGCCCTCCAGCTCGGCCGCCGGCAGCCGCGGCCAGCGCGCCGGCACGTAGAGGCCGCCGTCGGCGGCGAGGCCCGTCGTCAGCACCGCCTCGAAGTCGAGCCGCGGCGCCTCGCCGCGCGTGCTTTCGTAGATCATCCGCGCGGGCTAGCGGAAGGCTCCGGAGCGGTCAAGGCGGCGGGTGCGGCGCACCCCGCCGCCATCGCCCGAATCGACCCCCGGCCCGTCAGGTGATGTCGTCGAGCTGGGCGTCGGTGAGGTTGCCGGGGACGATGGTGAGCGGGATCGTCAGACGCTTGGTGAGCTCTGCCGAGAGGCCGCGCACGAGCTCGTTCGACCCTTCGCCCTCGGGCGCCGCGCCAAGCACCAGAATGTTGATCGAGGGGTCTTCCTCGATCAGCTTGAGGATCTCCTCCGCGCGCCGCCCTTCGCGCACCGCCAGCACCGGGCGCACACCGGCGAAATCGTGCACTTCCGCCGCCAGCTCCTGAAGCAGCGCCTCCGCCTCGTCACGGCGTTCCTCCTCCATCAGCTTCTCGACCGCGATCCAGTGCTGAAAGTCGCCGGGCTCGACGACGTGCAGCAGGACGACGTATCCATTCGTGTTGCGCGCCCTGAGACAGGCGAACCTGAGGGCGACCCGGCAATCCCGGCTGTCGTCCACGCAGACCAGGAACTTGACGCGCCCCGCCTCGTGCCGCCGCGACTCGCGATCCGATCCGGCCACCCTCTACCGCCTCCGAAACACCATGTCGGTCGCCCATCCTGCCAGCAGCGCGACGACGGCGGCAACAAGGCCGTAGACCAGCGGCCGCGAGTGCGCGAAGTCGAACATCGCCGCGCCGAACCCGATCTTGCCGATCCTGAGCGTCGCCGTCCGCCGCGCCGCCAGCACCCCGTCGTCGATCAGCAGCACGTCGGCGCGGTAGTTCCCCGGCGGCACGTCGGCCGGCAGCGCGAACGTGCTGCGGAACAGGCGGCCGTCGACGAAGGCGACGCCGCGCGGCTCTTCCCGGTAGCGGCCGTCGCGTTTCATCACGCGGATCAGCGCCTTGCGGAATGCCGGCGCGGAGGCGGCGGCGTCGGCCGGCGCGGGCACCGCGTACTCCGTGCCGACGCGGTGTTCGGCAAACAGCGCCGGCGGCGCGATCTCGGCGAGCGGGCGGTTGGCGGCAACGGCGTAGTACGCCGGTGCGTCCTCGAACCGGACCTGGCGGCGGTTGAGCCAGAGCCCGAAGCGGCGGGCCTTGCGCCGCACGACCACGGGGGCCGCGGGACCGCGGAGAACGACGACCACGTCGCCGGCGCCGTCGCGGGCGCCGAACAACAGCACCTCGGCGCCGGTGAAGCCCGAGGTGATCTCGATGCGGTGGTCGCTCAGGTCGGCGGTCAGCGGCGCGCCGTCGGCGGCGCCGGCCGCGGCCATGACCAGCAGGGTGACGAGCGCGCGGGTCATCCGAGCGCCGGCGCCACGGAGTAGAGCTCGTCGGGCTCGACCACGAGATCGGCCGCGAGCTTGCCGCAGACCGCAAGCACGAGCAGCGCGAGCAGGCCGCGCAGCTGTTCGCCGCGCAACCCGGCGCCGGCGCGCGAGCCGAACTGCGCGCCGACGACCGCACCGGCGAGCAGCAGCATGGAGAGCACGAGATCCACCGTCTGGTTGGTCGCCGCGTGCAGGACGGTGACGATGGCCGTCACGAACATGATCTGAAACAGCGAGGTGCCGATGGCGATCGAGGTCGACATGCCGAGGAGATAGATCATGGCCGGCACCAGAAAGAATCCGCCACCAACGCCCATGATCGCCGACAGGACGCCGGCGAACATGCCGAGGCCGAAGGGCACCACGGCGCTGATGTAGAGCTTCGAGCGGCGGAACCGCATCTTCAGCGGCAGGCCGTGGACCCAGTAGTGCTGGCGCAACCGCCGCCGGGGCGCGCCGCGGCGGCGGCGCAGAATCGCGTTCGCGCTCTCCACCGCCATCAGCAGGCCGACGATGCCGAGAAAGGCGACGTAGGCGATCGAGATCGCGGTGTCGATCTGGCCGACCGCGCGCAGCGCGCGGAAGATCAGCACGCCGATGACGGAGCCGGCGGCACCGCCGGCAAGGAGCACCGCTCCCATGCGGAAATCGGCGTTGCCGCGGCGCGCGTGGGCGAGCATTCCCGAGACCGAGGCGGCGGCGATCTGGTTGGCCTCGCTGCCGACGGCGACCGGCGGCGGCACGCCGGAGAAGATGAGCAACGGAGTCATCAGGAAGCCGCCGCCCACTCCGAACAGCCCCGACAGGAACCCGACCGCCGCTCCCATGCCAAGCAGAAGGAAGACATTGACCGACATCTCGGCGATCGGCAGGTAGATATCCATCGTCCGTGCTTCGACCGGTTCCTCTACCGCGGCCGCCGGCGGCCGCGCTCAGGCGTCGACGAACCCGACCGCGCGCTTCGCTTCCGCCAGCACCGGCGCGGCGAGCGCTCGCGCCCGCTCCGCCCCGTCCCTCAGCACGGAGTCGATCTCGGCCGGATCCGCGGTGAGGCGGCGCATCTCGGCGCCGATCGGACCGAGGGACGCGACCATGAGCTCGGTCAGCCGCGCCTTGAACCCGGCAAACGCGCCGCCGGCGAACTCGGCGCAGACCTCTGCCGTCGGACGGTCGGCGAGCGCGGCGTAGATGCCGACGAGATTGGCGGCTTCCGGCCTTCCCTCGAGGCCCTCCGGCGAGTCCGGCAGCGGCGCCGGGTCGGTGCGCGCACGGCGAATCTTGAGGGCGATGTCATCGGCGCTGTCGGTCATGTTGACGCGCGAGAACTCGGACGGGTCCGACTTGCTCATCTTCTTCGTGCCGTCGCGCAGGCTCATCACCCGCGCCGCGGCGCCGAGAATGATCGGCTCCGGCAGCGGGAACAGGGAGACGGAAAACATGCTGTTGAACGCCTGGGCGATGTCGCGCGCGAGCTCGAGATGCTGCTTCTGGTCCTCGCCGACGGGCACGTGGGTCGCCTTGTAGAGCAGAATGTCGGCGGCCATGAGATTGGGATAGGCGTAGAGGCCGACGGTGGCGTTGTCGCGCTGCTTGCCCGCCTTCTCCTTGAACTGCGTCATGCGGTTGAGCCAGCCGAGGCGGGCGACGCAGTTGAAGATCCACGCGAGCTCCGCGTGACCGGCCACCCGGCTCTGGTTGAAGAGGATATTGGCGGCCGGGTCGATTCCGGCGGCGATCAACCCGGCGCAGACTTCCCGCGTGTTCGCCGCCAACTCCGCGGGGTCCTGCGGCACCGTGATGGCGTGCAGGTCGACGATGCAATAGAGGCACTCGTAGTCGTGCTGCAGGCGCGCCCAGTTGCGGATGGCGCCGAGGTAGTTGCCGAGATGCAGATTGCCGGTCGGTTGAACGCCCGAGAAGATTCGCGCCATCGCTGCCCTCCGTCGCGCCGCCTAGATACACGCCGGCCGCCCCGATCGTCATGCACTTTCGGCCGGCGGCGGAGCGCCCGGGCGCGAGCGCCGGAGATCGCCGAGGCGGGCGGCGCCGGAAAGCTGCGCCGCGAGCGCGAACAGGCCGACGCCGAGGGTGACGACGGCGGCGAGCGCCGCCGCCGCCGCCGCCGGCCCGCCGGCGAACCACGGAGCCAGCGCGTCGGCGGCAAGCCGCACGACGACCGCCATCGCCGCCGCCGCCAGCGCCATCCGCGGCAGCCGCCGGCGCAGGCGCGAATCGAGGCGGAGGTGGCGCCGGCGGACGAGCCCGGCGGCCAGCAGCCCGGCATTGAGCCACGACGACACCGCGCTCGCCAGCGCGATGCCGACGTGCGCCAGCGGACCGACCAGCGCCAGGCTCAGAGCCACGTTGACGACGAGGCAACCGACCGCGATCTTGACCGGGGTCCGCGTGTCCTCGCGGGCGAAATAGCCGGGCGCCAGCGCCTTCACCAGCACGAACGCGGGAAGCCCCGCGGCATAGGCCGCGAGCGCCCCAGCGGTCGCCGCGGTGGCGGCGGCGTCGAAGGCGCCGTGCTCGAACAGCGCCTGGACGATCGGCCGGGCGATGACCGCGAGCGCGGCCGCCGCCGGCAGCGCCAGCAGCAGCGCATATTCGAGCGCCCGGTTCTGGCTTGCCGCCGCCGCCGCCGGGTCGGTGTGCACCTGGCGGGCGAGGGTCGGCAAGAGCGCCGTGCCAACGGCGATGCCGACGACGCCGAGCGGGAGCTGCACGACGCGGTCGGCGTAGTAGAGGTACGAGATCGACCCGGCGGGCAGGAACGAGGCGATGATGACGTCGGCCAGCAGATTGAGCTGCTGGACGCCGGCACCGAGCGCCGCCGGCGCGACGAGGACCAGCAGGCGCCTGACGCCCGGCGTCAGCCGCGGCAGCGGCAGCGGCGGCAGCAGGCCGGCGCGCCGGCAGTTCCAGACGAGCCAGAGCAGCTGGACCGCGCCGGCGACGGCGACCGCGGCGGCGAGGGCGTGCCCCGGCGTCGCCAGCGAATCGCGGAAGACGACGACACCGGCGATGAGGCAGAGATTGAGGAGAATCGGCGCCGCCGCCGCCGCGGCGAAGCGCTCGACGCCGTTGAGGACCCCGGCAAGCAGCGTCACCAGCGAGACGAACAGAAGGTAGGGAAAGGTGAGGCGGGTCAGCGCGACGGCGAGAGCGAACCGCGCCGGCTCGTCGGCGAAGCCGGGCGCCGCGGCGCGGATCAGCCACGGCATGGCGATTTCCGCGACCGCGACCGCGCCGATCAGCGCCCACAGCAGCACCGCCATCGCCTCGCCGGCGAACGCCAGCGCCGCCGCCCGGCCCTGAGCGCGGACGCGCTGCGCGAACAGGGGAACGAACGCCAGGTTGAAGGCGCCTTCGGCGAACAGCCGGCGGAACAGGTTGGGCAGCTTGAAGGCGACGAAGAAGGCGTCGCCGACGACGCCGGCGCCGACGTAGCGCGCGATGAGGATGTCGCGGAGAAAGCCGAAGATCCGCGAGACGAGCGTAAGAGCGCCGACGGTGGCCGCAGAACGGACGAAGGCCACGCGCGCGTCCTTATTCGGCCGCCACCGCCTCGGCCCGGCTCGCGACCACGCCCTCCCGGACCGCCGCGAGCAGGGCGTCCTTGATGCGCGCGAGCTGACGCGGTTCCGTCACCTTCATGCCGAACACGTCCTTGACGTAGAACACGTCGACGGCGCTTTCGCCGTAGGTGGCGATGCGGGCGCTGCCGATGGAAAGCCTGAGGTCGGCGAGCGCGCGGGCGACGTCGAACAGGAGGCCCGCGCGGTCGCGGGCGTTGAGCTCGATGACCGTATGCGACGCCGACGCGCGGTTGTCGATCAGCACGCGCGGCTGCACCGTGAAGACCGAGAGGCGGCTCGCCCGCGACGCCTGCTCGCGCTCGGCGAGACGGAACTCGGGCTTGAAATCCTTGGCCAGCGTCATCTCGACGGTCGCCGCCAGCTTCGCCAGGCTCTGCGGCCGGTCGAACGCCTTGCCGTCCATGCTCTGGATCCAGAAAGTATCGAGCACCATGCCGTCCCGGGTCCCGAAGATGCGGGCATCGACGATCTCCGCGCCGCACGCGGTCATCGCGCCGACGATGCCGCCGAACAGGCCCGGATGGTCGGGGGCGCAGATCGTCACTTCGGTCACCGACCGGAATGCGTCGATGCGGGTCTCGACGGTGAGCGGCGCACCGCCGGCGTCGGCGCGGCGCAGCATCGCCGCGTGGCGCGCGTGCACCTCGGCGTCGAAGCTCAACAGGTAGGCCGGGTAGACGCGCTCGACGAACGCATCCACCTCTTCGCCCGGCCAGTCGGCGAGCGCCTCGCCGAGCGCGGCTCTGGCGGTCGCCAGACGCTCGGCGCGGTCGGCGAGCGTGCCGCCGCCCGTCATCGCCGCCTCGGCACGGTAGTACAGGCCGCGCAGGAGCTGACCCTTCCAACCGTTCCAGACGTTCGGCCCGACGGCGCGGATGTCGGCGACCGTGAGCACGAGCAGCAGGCGAAGACGCTGCGGCGAGCGGACGATCTCGACGAAGTTCTCGATGGTTCGCGGATCCTCGATGTCGCGGTTGAGGGCGACGTTCGAGCACAGGAGATGGCGCTCGACGAGCCAGGCCACGGTCTCGGTTTCCTCCGCGGTGCAGCCGAGCCGTGGCGCCAGCCTGTAGGCGATGCGGGCGCCGATCTCGGAGTGGTCGCCGCCGCGCCCCTTGGCGATGTCGTGCAGGAAGAGGGCGATGTACAGGACCTTGCGCGACAGGACCTCGTGGACGATCCCGGTCGCCAGCGGCAGCTCGTCGGCAAGCGCGCCGCTCTCGATGCGCGAGAGGATGCCGATGGCGCGGATCGTGTGCTCGTCGACCGTGTAGACGTGGTACATGTCGTGCTGGGTCTGGGCCACGATGCGCCCGAACGCCTGGATGAAGCGGCCCAGCACGCCGGCTTCGTTCAGCCGCCGCAGCGTCGTCTCCGGATCCTTCTCGCTCGTCAGCATGTCGACGAAGAGGCGGTTGGCCTCCGCATCGGCGCGCAGCCGCGCGTCGATGCGCGCGAGATTCCGCGTGATCAGCATCAGGGCGTGCGGATGCACGTCGAGGCCGCGCGCCTGGGCGACGTGGAACAGCCGCAGCATGTCGAGCGGGCGGCGTTCGAAGGCGTCGTCGTCCTTGACCGTCACGCGACCGTGGTCGAGCCGGAAGCCGTCGACCTCGCGCCGCAGGGCACCCCATCGCGGCACCCGGAACAGCGGCCGGCGCACGTGCTCCGCCTCGATCGCGGCGCAGAAGATGCGCGTCAGGTCGCCGACGGTCTTGGCGATCAGATAGTAGTGTTTCATGAACCGCTCGACGTCGAGGCTGCCCTCGCGCTCGGCGTACTGCGTCGCCGAGGCGACGGCGATCTGGTTGTCGAACGTCAGGCGCTCCTCGGCGCGGCCGGCGAGATAGTGCAGACGGCAGCGCACGCTCCACAGGAAGCGGTGGGCGCGCTCGAACATGCGGAACTCGGCCTCGGTGAAGACGTCGTGGGCGACGAGCTCGCGCACGTCCTCGACGCGGTAGAGGTACTTGGCGATCCAGAACAACGTGTGCAGGTCGCGCAGCCCGCCCTTGCCGTCCTTGAGGTTGGGCTCCACGACGTAGCGCGAGTCGCCCATGCGCTTGTGGCGCGAGTCGCGCTCCTCGAGCTTGGCGACGATGAAATCGCGGGCGCCGCCGGCGACCACGTCGCGCGCGAAGCGCTGCCTCAGCTCGAGATAGAGCGGCTGGTCGCCGTACACGTAGCGCGATTCCAGAACCGCTGTGCGAACCGTGACGTCGCGGCGGGCGCGGGCGACGGTCTCGTCGATCGACCGCGTGGCCTGGCCCACCGTGAGGCCCAGGTCCCACAGCATGTAGAGCACGTACTCGACGATCTGCTCGCCGCGCGGCGTGGTCTTGTACGGCGTGAGAAACAGGAGGTCGACATCGGAGAACGGCGCCAGCTCGCCGCGTCCGTAGCCGCCGACGGCAACCAGGGACAGGCGGTCGGCCGCCGTCGGATTGGGCTCGGGGAACACCCGTTCGGCGACGTGGTCGAACAGCGTGACGAGCAGGCAGTCGACGAGCCAGGCGAGTCCCGCCGCCGCCTTCGGTCCGTGCCCGTCGGCGTCGAAGCGCCGGCGCACTTCGGCGCGCCCGGCGTCCAGCGCCTGCCTGAGCCGCTCGAGCGCCGGTTCGCGGCCGGCGCCGGGATCGCACGCCGCCAGCGCCGCGCTCAAGCTCCGGCGGTCCGCGATGGCGCGCTTGTTTTTCAACGGCGGCATGAGCGCTGCGATTCCGGCGGCGGCGCGACGGTCAGGCCGCGCGGCGCATCTCGCGTGTGCCGCCGCCGTGGCGCAGCAGGCGGCCGGAACAGGCGTTGGTCTCGCGGTCGTCGGCGATCGTGACGCGGCCGTTCACGAGCACCGCGCGGTAGCCCCGGGCGCGCTGGACGCGGCGCCATTCGCCGCCCGGCAGGTCGTGCGCGATCTCGGTCGGCAGAACCTCGAGATTGTCGTAGTCGTAGACCACGATGTCGGCCGGAGCGCCGGGCTTGAGCACGCCGCGGTCGGTGAACCCCGCGACCATCGCCGGCAGCGCCGACAGCCGCCAGTGCGCGTCCTCGAGGCCGATCATCCCGTGCTCGCGGACGATGCGCGTCAGCGTCTCGGTCGGGTAGCGTCCGGCGGTGAGAAACTTGGTGTGCGCGCCGCCGTCCGAGACGCCGAACAGGACCCACGGGTTGTCGACGATCTCCCTGAGGTGGTCGTTCGAGACGTTGGGCGGCAGGGCGTAGAACTCGGTCTCCAGGTTTTCCTCCACGGCGATGTCGAGCATCGCGTCGACGGGGTGCTTGCCGAGCGCGCGGGCGACGTCGGCGACCGTCCGGTCGCGCCAGCGCTCGTGCGCCGGAGTCGCCGGGCCGGTGATCAGCACGTCGTCGATGGGTCCGGTGGCGGTGCGCGGAACCTGGCGGCGCAGCGCCGGGCGGCGCTCGGGGTCGGCGAGCTTGGCCAGGCGCTCGGCGACCGTCCCCACCGTGGCCTCGCGCCAAGCGGGACGGTCGTCCCACAGGTTCCAGTCCTCGAAGGTGAAGGCGAAGCCGGCATCGGTCGTCATTCCCTGGCCGTAGACGCGCAGGCCCCGGCGGCGGCAGGTCTCGAGCCAGCGCAGCGAGTCGCGGTGGACCTCGGGCTTGTGGTCGTAGGCCTGCACGACGTTCCAGATCAACGGTCGTCCGCTCAGCGTCGACAGCGCCTCCATGTGCGCCCGGTCGCGTTCGTACGAACCCGACGAGATGGTCATCTGCATGAAGCCCTCGTTGCGCCGGCCAAGAACGCGCGCCAGCGCCTCGCAGGTCTCGTCGTGCATCACGTCGGTGACCATCGGCGTGCCGTCGTGGTCAAGCTGCACCGCCGACGGACCGTCGGGCATCAGGCGCTGCGCCGACCAGCCGCAGGCGCCGGCGTCGAGCGCCTCGTCGAGGAGGCGGCAGAGCTCGCCGTGCTCGGCCGCGCTGGGCAGCCGGCCGGCCTTGGCGTCGTCGAGGCCGAGGGTCCAGATCAGCGCCGGCCCGAGCGGCATGTAGGGAAGCAGGTTGATCGCCTTAGGCGCGCGCTCGACACTGTCCAGGAACTCGGGGAAGGTCGTCCAGTCCCACGGCAGACCTTCCCTCATCGCGGCGTAGGGGATCGCCTCGACGCGGGTCATGGTGAGCATCGCCCTCTCGCGCAGCGCCGGGCGTACGGGCGCGAATCCGAAGCCGCAGTTGCCGATCACCGCCGAGGTCACGCCGTGCCACCCCGACAGCGAGCAGTAGGGGTCCCAGAACAGTTGCGCATCGTAGTGCGTGTGGAGGTCGACGAAGCCCGGCGCCACATGCAGGCCGCCGGCGTCGATGACCTCGGCCCCGTCGGCCGCGTCGATGCGGCCGATTTCAGCGATCACGCCGCCGGCCACCGCGATGTCGCCGCGGTAGCGCGGAATCCGCGTCCCGTCGAAGATCAGCCCGTCCTTGATCACCACGTCGAACCGCGCCATCGCCACGCTCCGTTCCTTCGCGATCCTGGCAAAACCCTGGACACGCCGCCGCTGCGGCCCATAGTGGCCGGCGAACCTTTCGCGGGCAAGCACGGAGAGCGGCGATGCGGGCGGTTTTCGTTCTCGCCATCCTGGCCGGACTCGCGGCCTTGCCGGCCGCGGCCGCGGCGCCGGAGCCGCTGACCTCGTTCGAGACCCGCGGGCCCGACCTGCCGCCCGTCGGGCATTCGCTGTTCGACCACGCGATGGCCGTCCGCAGCGGCGGCGGCTGGGTGCTCGACGTGCCGTGGCCGTTCGAGGCGCTCGTCGAGCGCATCGCGTCGCACCTCGGGCCGGCGCACCGCGAGCCGATGAAGCGCGTGCTCCACCCCATCGGCCGCTCGCTGCACCGCAACGCCGCGGCGCCGCACTACTTCCGCTATCCGCGCGCCGTCGGTGCCGTGGATACCGACCCGAAAGCCGCTCCCGGCGTGTCCGGCCTCATGCTGAAGGACCGGCTCTACGTCGGCTACCAGCCGCTGTCGGACGTGCTCGAGGTGGTCTCGTACAACGAGGCCGCGGGGCGCTTCGAATACCAGGTGGTGAGCGACTACCGCGCCGGCGGCACGCCCCGGGTCGGCTACGCCGACCGCGGCCTGTGCCTCGCCTGCCACCACAACCAGGCGGCGATCTACGCCGAGCAGCCGTGGGCGGAGACCAACAACAGCAACTTCGTCGCCGCCCTGCTGCTGGACGAGGCGGACGAGTTCTACGGCATTCCGGCGCGCGTTCCCTTCGACGTGCCGGAGCTGTTCGACGACTCGACCGATCGCGCGACCTATTTCGCCGCCTACCAGCGCGCCTGGAACGAGGGCTGCGCCGCCGCCGGCGGCCCGGCGGAGGCGATCGCCTGCCGCCGCGACGGCCTCGTGTCCGCCCTGCGCTACCGCCTGAGCGCACGCTACCAGCTCGCCGACCCGGGCGACGGCGCGCGCGCCCGCTTCGGCCGCGCGCTCATGCGCGGGTGGCGCGCGCGCTGGCCCGACGGCGTTGCCGTCCTCGATTCCGACATCGCCGATTTCGACCCGCTGGCGCGCGCCGGCTACGGCGCCGGGCGCAGCGCGCTGGAGACCGGCCTCGTCGAACGGATCGAGTGGACGCCGCCGCCGGCGCTCCACTTCAACGGTGCGCTGGAGCCGTTGCACGAGCGCCCGCCGCGCGCCGTCTGGCGGGTGCCGCGGCCGTTCGCCGGCACGGTCGCTGTCGAGCCGTCGTGGATCGACGCCGTCGTCGCCGGTCTCGGCGACTTCCTCGCGCCGGTCGACATCGCGCGGCTCGATTCCCACCTTGCCGGCGCCGCGGCGGGCGTCCGCCGACTGGCCGCGGCGTGCCGGGTGACGGCGGCGGCGGGCGCGGTGGACTTCCGCTGCACCGGCGCGCCCGGCGGACTCAAGCTCGCCGGGCGCGCGGACATCGCCGCCGACGGCGCGGCGGGCGGCATCATCGGCCGCGTGCGGGCGGGATCGGCGGCGCCCGGCGGGCTCGAGCTGACGGACGGCGCGCTCCGCCGCGAGGGCGGCGGCTGGCGCCTCGGCTTCGCCCTGCGCGACACGGTCACCGGCCTCGGCGCGCGGCTTGCCGACGGCAGCGCCGTGCGGCGCGTCGAGATCGCGTGGCCGGACGGCGCCCGCGAGGCCACGGCGACGGTGACCGTGGCCGGCGATTTCGCGCACCTTGCGGCGGCGGTCGACCGCCTAGCGGCGGCGACCGCTGCCGGCGAGTCGGACGCGCTGGCGGCCCTGCCGTTCCGCCGCGTCGCCGTGCTGCGGCCGCTGTTCGCCGATCTCGGCCTCGAACCGGTGGACTGGTGCTGCCTCGACTCCGCCCACCTGCCGCCGGCGGTTCATGCCGACGACCTGTGACGGCGGGGACCCCGGCGCCACCGCACCCGGATGTGTCGAAACCATCCCGGACCGACCGTCCGGACCCGTCGCGCAGCTGCGGGCGGCGAACCCGCCGTCGATAGCGACGCTTCGCCGCGCCTGCGCGATGGATGCCGGCACGGCATGGACGGCGGCGCGCGGGCGGCGTAGGGTCGCGCGCCCCGCACCGGACGATCAGGAGCCCGCACCATGCGCCCTTCCGGCCGCGCGCCCGACGAGATGCGCCGCGTCAGCCTCGAGCCGGGCTTCGCCAAGCACGCCGAGGGGTCGTGCCTCGCGCGCTTCGGCGACACCCACGTGCTGTGCACGGCGACGGTCGAGGACCGCGTGCCGCCGTTCCTGCGCAACTCGGGGCGCGGCTGGGTGACCGCCGAGTACGGGATGCTGCCGCGGTCCACGCATTCGCGCACCGACCGCGAGGCGGCGCGCGGCCGCCAGTCGGGCCGGACGCTCGAGATCCAGCGCCTGATCGGCCGCGCCCTGCGCGCGGTGACGCGGCTCGACGGTTTCGGCGAGCGCCAGATCCGGCTCGACTGCGACGTCATCCAGGCGGACGGTGGCACGCGGACCGCGGCGGTCACCGGCAGCCAGGTGGCGCTGCACCTCGCCTTCGACTACCTCGCCCGACACGGCCTCATCGAGCGCGTGCCGCTCGCCGATCGGGTGGCCGCCGTCTCGTGCGGCCTGTACCGGGGCGCGCCGGTGGTCGATCTCGACTACGCCGAGGACTCGAACGCGGAGGCCGATGCGAACTTCGTCATCACCGCGCGCGGCCGGCTGGTGGAGGTGCAGGCCACGGCCGAGGAGGCGCCGTTCGACCGCAGCCGCTTCGACGCGCTGCTCGACCTCGCCGCCGCCTCGTGCGCGCGGCTTTGCGCACTCCAGAACGCGGCGATCGAAGCGGCGGTGCGCGAGCGCGATGGCGCGGCAGCTTGACGGCGGGCGGCTCGTCGTCGCGAGCCACAACGCCGGCAAGGTCGAGGAGATCCGCGCCCTGCTCGCGTCCCGGGTAGGGCGCGTCGAGTCGGCGGGCGACCTCGACCTGCCCGAGCCCGAGGAGACGGGAGAGACCTTCGCCGAAAACGCCGAGCTCAAGGCGCGGGCGGCGGCGGGCGCGGCGGCGGCGCCGGCGCTCGCCGATGATTCCGGTCTGGCGGTCGCCGCGCTCGACGGCGCGCCGGGCGTCCTCTCCGCCCGCTGGGCGGGACCGGAGCGCGACTTCGGCGCCGCGATGGCGCGGCTAGAACGCCTGCTCGCCGGCGTCGCCCGCCCGCCCGCGCGCTTCGTCTGCGCGCTCGCGCTGGCGTGGCCGGACGGCCATTGCGAAACCTTCGTGGGAACGGTGGACGGGCATCTCGCATTCCCGCCGCGAGGCGCGAGAGGCTTCGGCTACGACCCCGTTTTCGTGCCCGCCGGAGAGACCCGCACGTTCGGCGAGATGGACCCGGCGGAGAAGGCCCGGATCAGCCACCGCGCCCGCGCGTTCGCGGCGCTGACGGCGGCGTGCCTCGATGCCGCCTGACGCGCCCCTCGCGGCACCGGAAACCCTCGCCGTCTACATCCATTGGCCGTTCTGCCTGTCCAAGTGCCCGTACTGCGACTTCAACAGCCACGTGGCCGGCGCGACAGACCACGCGGCGTGGCGCCGCGCGCTGGTCGCCGAGCTCGACAGCACGGCCGACGCGCTGCCGGGCCGCACGGTCACCAGCGTGTTCTTCGGCGGCGGCACGCCGTCGCTGATGGCGCCGGCGACGGTGGCCGCGCTTCTCGACCGCGCGGCCCGACGCTGGACGCTCGCCGACGACGCGGAGATCACGCTCGAGGCCAACCCGACCTCGGCCGAGACGGCGACGCTCGCCGACATGGCGGCGGCGGGCGTCACGCGGCTGTCGCTCGGCGTGCAGGCGCTCGACGACCTCGCCTTGCGCTTCCTCGGGCGGGGGCACGACGCCGCGGAGGCGGAGGCGGCGGCGCGGACGGCGCGGCGGCTGTTCCGGCGCACCTCGTTCGACGTCATTTACGGCCGGCCGGGACAGTCCGTCGCCGCGTGGCGGGAAGAGCTCGCGCGCGCCCTCGGCCTCGCGGGCGAGCATATCTCGCTGTATCAACTGACGATCGAAAAGGGCACGCCGTTCTACGCGGCGCGGCGGCGCGGCGACTTCGTCATGCCCGACGAGGAGACGCTGGCGGCGCTGTACGAGGCGACGCAGGAGGCCACGGAGGCGGCGGGCCTGCCGGCATACGAGATCTCGAACCACGCGCGCGCCGGCGCCGAGTGCCGCCACAACCTCGCCTACTGGCGCTACCGCGACTACGCCGGCATCGGCCCCGGCGCGCACGGCAGGGTGACGCGCGAGGGGGCGCTGTGGGCGACGGAAACGTGGCCGCACCCGGAACGATGGCTCGCCGCGGTCCGCCGCCGGGGGCACGGCCGCCGGCGCTGCACCCCTCTCGACGCCGGCCAGCGCCGCGACGAACTCCTGCTCATGGGCCTCCGGCTTGCGCGCGGCGTCGCGCGCAATGACTTCGTCGGCCGCGTGGGCGACGCTCCCGAGGCGGCGCTCGATTCGCGCCCGCTCGCGGTTCTGACCGCGGCGGGGCTGCTCGAGCTCGACGACGCCGGCCTGCGCGCCACCGCGGCCGGCCGGCGGCGCCTTGACTCCGTCGTCGCGCGGCTGGTCAGTTAGCGCCGGAATTCAGCCAAGGAAACTCGTCATGCCCGTCATCATGATCGCCGACGCCGAGGTCCACGATCCCGAGTCGTACAAGGAATATCTGGAGAAGGCGCCGGCCTTCGTCGCCAAGCACGGCGGCGAATATCTCGCCCGCGGCGGCGCCTTCGAGGTTCTGCGCGGCGACTGGAATCCGACCCGGCTGGTCATCTTCCGCTTCCCCGACCGCAAGGCGATCGACGACTTCATGAACGATCCGGACTACCAGCCGCTGAAGGCGATCCGCGAGGCGGCGACGACGCCGAGGAACATGCTGATCGTCGACGCGCTGTAGGCGCCGACCGGCCGAGGGGACCCCCGCCATGATCGACCTGCACTACTGGCCGACTCCGAACGGCAAGAAGGTGACGATCCTGCTCGAGGAATGCGGAATCGACTACCGCCTCGTGCCGTGCAACATCGGCCGCGGCGACCAGTTCGAGCCCGACTTCCTCCGCATTTGCCCGAACAACCGGATGCCGGCGATGGTGGACCCGGCGCCGGCGGACGGCGGCGATCCGGTGGCGCTGTTCGAGTCGGCGGCCATCATGATGTACGTCGCCGAAAAGGCGGGGCGGTTCTACCCGCAGGACCTGCGCGGCCGCCACGAGGTCAACCAGTGGCTGATGTGGCAGATGGCGAACCAGGGGCCGAAGACCGGCGAGCGCGGATACTTCGCCCGCCTCGGCGAGTCCGCGGGCGACCAGTCGCACGCGCTCCGCCGCTTCGACGACGAGGTCAACCGGCTCTACGGTGTGTTGAACAACCGCCTCTGGGACCGCCCGTGGCTCGCCGGAGACGACTACACCATCGCCGACATGGCCTCGTACCCGTGGACGGCAGGGTGGCGGGTGCAGGGACAGGACATCGACGAGTTCCCGCATTTCAAGCGCTGGTTCGAAGAGATGTCGGCGCGTCCCGGCGTCAAGGCGGGCATGGCCGCCGGGGCCGACTTCGGCGAGGACCCGGCCAAGCTGTCGGACGAGGAGAAGGCGCGCCGCCGCGCCATCCTCTACAACCAGCGCGCGCGGCCGGCGCCGGGGTAGGAGGCCGACCGCCCGGCGGCAAGACGACTTCAGAAGGCGGGAACGTCGAAGCTTTCGGGCGCCGGGACGACGATTTCGAAACCGTTGCGGGCGATGCGCCAGATCGCCAGCCGCCGTTCGGCGATGCCGTCGTCGCCGAAACGGAACACGCCCGCGGCGCCGCGGACGCCGGCCGGGTCGGCCAGGGCCGCGGCGGTGTCGACCGCCCCGCTGGCCGCGACGGCGAGCGCCACCGCGTCGTAGCCGAGCGCCGCGACGCGCGGCGGCGGCGCACCGAACAGGTCGCGGTAGCGCGCGGCGAACGCGCCATCGTCGCCGGCCGCGGCGGCGTCGGGTGCCGCGAACACCGCATTGACGAGGGCGGGCTCGCCGAGGAGGGCGGGATCGCGCCACGGCCCGACGCCGAGAAACCGCACGTCGGCGGAATCGACGCCATGATGGGGCAGCAGCGGCGCCAGCGCCGCCAGCGTGTCGCCCGACGCCGCGATCAGCAGAGCGTCGAATCCGCGCGTCGGATCGGCCAAGGCCGAGGCCAGCGCCTCGGCCGCTGCGTTGTCCCGGCCGGCGGCTTCCGGCCGATAGCGGACGACGTCGCCCACCGCGCCTCCGTAGCGCACGACCGCGAGGCCGAGCGCGCGCTCCGCCGCATCGCCGTAGGCGCCGTGCGGGACGAGGGCGGCGTAGCGGGCACGGCCCTCCGCGCGCGCCCAGGCAACGACCGCGTCCACCTGCCGCCCCGGAGTGAGACCCAGGACCCAAACGCCGCCGCCGGCGACGCGGCGGTCGTTGGTGAGGGCGACGACCGGCGCACCGGCGGCGCGCGCAACGGGCGCGATCTGGCGCGCGGCGGTGCCGAGCAGCGGCCCCAGCACGACATCGACACCGTCGGCGAGAGCGCTCCGCAGCGCAGCCTCGGCGCCCGCCGGCGTACCCGCCGTGTCCCTCGGCAGGAGGACGAACGACGGATCGGCGCGGTCGAAGAGCGCAAGTTCGGCGGCGTCGGCGATGGCGCGGCCGGCCGCCGCACGCGGCCCCGACAGCGGCAGCAGCAGCGCGGCACGAAAGACTTCGGGGGCCTTCGCCGGCTCGGGCGCCGGCTCCGCGACCGGCGGCGGCGCGGCGGCGACCGGCGGCTCGTCTTGCGCCGCCGGCTCCTCGGGCGGTACCGTGTCGGCACAGCCGGCAAGCGCGGCAAGCAGCAACCCTCCTGCCACGGCAACCGGAAACCGCGGCCGCATTCGCGGCGTCACGCCCATGGTCTCGAAGCCGCTTTCGTCCATAACGACCCCGCCTTCGGCGACGGGAGGGGACGGTAGCGCGGACGCGGGCGCAAGTAAATGCGCCCCCGGCCTCCATGTCGTCGCCACGCCCATCGGCAACCTCGCCGACCTCAGCGGGCGCGCCCGGTCGGTCCTGGCCGCGGCCGACATCGTCGCCTGCGAGGACACCCGCCGGACGGGAAGGCTGCTCAAGGCCTACGGCATCGAGGCGCGTCTCGCCGCCTACCACGACCACAACGCCCCGCGCGCCCTGCCGCGGCTGCTTGCGACGCTCGAGCGCGGCGGCGCGGTGGCGCTGGTAAGCGACGCCGGATCGCCGCTGATTTCCGACCCGGGATACCGGCTCGTCGGCGCCGCAATCGACGCCGGCATCGCGGTGACGGCGGTCCCCGGCCCGTCCAGCGTCGTCGCCGCGCTCACCGTGTCCGGCCTGCCGTGCGACCGCTTCGTCTTCGCCGGGTTCCTGCCGCCGCGCGGCGGCGCCCGACGGGCGGCGCTGGCCGCGCTCGCGGCGCTCGACATGACGGTAATCCTGTTCGAGTCGGCGCGTCGGCTGGCAACGACCCTCAACGATCTCGCGGCGGCGTTCGGCGACCGGCCGCTGGCGATCGCGCGCGAGCTGACCAAGCGCCACGAGGAGGTCCGCCGCGGAACGCTGGCCGCGCTCGCCGCCGAGGTTGCGGCCCTGCCGCGGCCGAGGGGCGAGATCGTCCTCGTCGTCGGCCCGCCGCCGGCGCGCGACGCGGCGGACATCGATTGGGCCGACGTGGACGAGAGGCTCGCCGGCGCGCTCGCCGACATGACCGCGCGCGACGCGGCGCGGCAGGTCTCGGCCGACACGGGCGTGCCGCGGCGGGTGCTCTACGCGCGCGCCGTCGCGCTCCGGGACGGCGGCGCGAGCCCGGGCGGTGCGGCGGAGCGCTGAAGCGCGCCGGCGGGCGTGGCGGTTCGGCCGCCGCGCCGAGGCGCTCGCGCGCTGGCGCCTGCGGCTGTGCGGCTGGCGGATTGTCGCGGGCAACTGGCGCAGCCCGGTGGGCGAGATCGACATCGTCGCCCGCCGCGGCGCGGTGCTGGCGTTCGTGGAAGTCAAGGCGCGCGCCGGCATGCGCGACGAAACCGCGCACCCCGGCGCGCGGCAGCGCCGCCGCATCGTGCGGGCGGCCGAAATGTTCCTTGCGCGCCACCCGCGCTTCGGCACACTGTCGGGCCGTTTCGACATCATCGTGGTGCAACCGTGGCCGAACCTCCGCTTCCTCTGGCCTGTTCATCTGCCCGACGCCTGGCGGCCGTAGCCGCCCTCGTCGCGGCATTGAGCACCGCCGCCTGCTCGCCCGCCGACGTGGCCGTGCGCGCCGGCGTGAGCGCGGGCTTCGCGGCGGTGCAGGAACGCTCGATCGAAGACGCCGTCCGCGACGTCGCCATCAAGACCGGGATCGTCGAAGAATATTTCCAGACCCATATCGACGAGCTGTTTCGCCCGGTGAACGTCGACGTGATGGAGGGCCGCGTGCTGCTGACGGGAATCGTCGTCGACCGCGGCCGGGCGGACGAGGCGGCGGAGATCGCCTGGCGCGTCGACGGCGTGAGACGGGTCATCAACGAGATACGCATCGGCGATCTGTCGCTCGTCGACGCGACGCGCGACCGCCGGGTCGCAGCCGAATTGCGCGCCCGTCTCATCGGCGACGGGGCGGTGCGCGACTTCAACTTCGCCATCGCCGTCGCCGACGGCTCCGTCCATGTCCTGGGAATCGCGCAGGACGCGCGGGAACGCGATCGCGTCGCGGCCCATGCGCGGGACCTGGACTACATCCGCAGCGCGGCGATGCACGTGTTGCTGAAGGACGATCCGCTGCGCGTCGCAAACCCGCCATGAGCCTCCGCGTCGCGATCCAGATGGACCCCATCGAGGCCGTCGACATCGACGCCGATTCGACGTTCGCGCTGGCCCTGGAAGCGCAGGCGCGCGGCCACCGCCTCTGGCACTATCCGCCGCGCGCCCTGTCGCTGGACGAGGGCGCGGTGCGCGCCACGGCTCAGGCGCTCCGCGTGCGTCGGCGGGCGGGCGATCATTTCTCCCTCGGCCCGGAGGAGACGATCGAGCTTGCGGACCTCGACGTGGTCCTGATGCGCCAGGACCCGCCGTTCGACATGGCCTACATCACCGCCACCCACCTGCTCGAGCGCGTGCACCCCGAGACGCTCGTCGTGAACGATCCGGTGGCGGTGCGCGACGCGCCGGAAAAGCTGTTCGCGACCGCATTCGGAGGTCTCGTGCCCGAGACGCTGGTCAGCGCCGACCGCGAGCGTATCCTGGCCTTCCGCGAACGGTACGGCGACGTCATCGTCAAGCCGCTGTACGGCAACGGCGGCGCCGGCGTGTTTCACATCCGCCCGGAAGACGAGAACTTCAACGCATTGATCGAGCTGTTCGACGACATCCGGCCGGAGCCGGTCATCGTCCAGCGCTATCTGCCGGCGGTGCGCGAGGGCGACAAGCGGATCGTCCTCGTCGACGGCCGGGCGGCCGGCGCGATCAACCGCGTGCCGGCGGCGGGAGAGGCGCGCTCGAACATGCACATCGGCGGCCGGGCGGAGAAGACCGCGCTCACCGACCGCGAGCGCGAAATCTGCGCCGCCGTCGGCCCGGCGCTCAAGGAGCGCGGCCTGATCTTCGCCGGCATCGACGTGATCGGCGGCTGGCTGACCGAAATCAACGTCACCTCGCCCACCGGAATCCAGGAGATCGACCGCTTCGACGGCGTCAGCGTCGCGGCGCTGGTCTGGGACGCCATCGAGTCGCGGGTCTGAACGGCGCGTGGTGGCCGTCTGTCACACGGTCGCGTTTCAGGGTATCGACGTCGTCGACGTCGAGACGCAGGTGCAGATCGCGCGCGGCATGTTCAGCTTCGCGATCGTCGGCCTGCCCGACAAGGCGGTCGCCGAATCGCGCGAGCGGGTGCGCGCCGCGCTCGCCGCGCTCGGCGTCTCGCTGCCGATAGCGCGCATCACGATCAATCTGGCGCCCGCCGACCTGGCCAAGGAAGGCAGCCATTTCGACCTTCCGATCGCGCTCGGCCTGCTGGCGGCGATGGGCGCGATTCCCGCCGATGCGATCGAGGGCTACACGGCGCTCGGCGAGCTCGCGCTCGACGCGCGCGTGCGCGCCGTGCCCGGCGTACTGCCGGCGGCGGTTGCCGCCAACGCCGCCGGCCGCGGCCTGATCTGCCCCGGCTCGCAGGGCGGCGAGGCGGCGTGGGCCAACGGCGCCGACGTGCTGGCGGCGGAGTCGCTGCTTGCCCTGGTCAACCACTTCAAGGGAACGCAGCTGCTGTCGCTGCCGCGTCCGGCGGCGCCCGCCCAAGGCGGCGACCTGCCCGACCTCGCCGACATCAAGGGCCAGGAGACCGCCAAGCGGGCGCTCGAAATCGCCGCCGCCGGCGGGCACAACCTGCTGATGACCGGGCCGCCCGGCGCCGGAAAGTCGATGCTCGCCCAGCGCCTGCCGGGAATCCTGCCGCCGCTCGACGCGGCCGGGGCGCTGGAGGTCAGCACCATCGCCAGTGTCGCCGGGGGCCTCGACGGCGGTCGTCTCATCGTTCGCCGGCCGTTTCGCGACCCGCATTTCTCGATCTCGGTGCCGGCGCTGGTCGGCGGCGGTCCCCGGGCGCGGCCGGGCGAGGTCTCGCTCGCCCATCTCGGCGTGCTGTTCCTCGACGAACTGCCCGAGTACCCGCGCCCGGCGCTCGAGGCGCTGCGCCAGCCGCTCGAGACGGGCACCGTCACCGTCGCCCGCGCCAACGCGCACCTCACCTATCCGGCGCGGGTGCAGCTCGTCGCGGCGATGAACCCGTGCCGCTGCGGCCATCTCGACGATCCGACCCAGGCCTGCACGCGGGCGCCGCGCTGCGCCGCGGATTACCAGTCGCGAATTTCCGGACCGCTCTTCGACCGCATCGACCTGCACGTCGAGGTTCCGGCGCTGTCCGCCGCCGATCTCGCCCTGCCGCCGCCGGCCGAAGGGTCGGAGCGGGTGCAGGCGCGCGTCGCCGAAGCGCGCGCCACGCAGCGCGAACGGTACGCGTCGGCCGACGGCCGCGGCGCCGCCGGCACCAACGCGGCGGCGGAAGGCGAGGCGCTGGAGGCGGCCGCGGCGACCGATGCGCCCGCACGCGCCCTGCTCTCGCAGGCGGTCGACCGGCTGCGGCTGTCGGCACGCGGCTACCACCGCGTTCTCAAGGTCGCGCGTACCCTGGCCGACCTCGAAGGCGCAGGCACGGTCGCCCGCCTCCACGTCGGCGAAGCGCTCAGCTACCGCCGCATCGCGCCGCGTGCCGCGGCGCGGTAGGGGCGCTATGCTGGGCCGGGAACCGCTATCGGCTGCAACGGATGCCATGCCCGTCGACACGGCCGCCCGAGACGCGCTTCGCGACCTCGTCGCCGATCGATCGCTGATCGTCGGGCGCGAGGTGACGCTCGTCTCGGGTGCGACGAGCCGGTTCTATTTCGACATGAAGCAGACCACGTTCCACCCCCGGGGCGCGGGACTGGTCGCCGATCTCGTGCTCGAGGCGCTGGGCGAGCCGCGGCCGCGCTTCATCGCCGGTCTCGAGATGGGCGCATTGCCGGTGGTGATGGCGGCGGTCGTGCGCAGCGGCCAGGTCGGCCGGCCGGTGGAAGGGTTCTGCGTCCGCAAGGCGGCCAAGGATCACGGCACCCGGCGGCGCATCGAGCGCGACCTGCCGGCGGGGTGCCGCGTCGCCGTGGTCGAGGACGTGACGACGACGGGCGGCTCGGCGATGCAGGCGGTCGGCGCCATCCGCGATGCCGGCGGCATCGTCGATCACGTCGTCACCGTCGTCGACCGCCTGCAGGGAGCGCGCGCCGCGTTCGCCGCCGAAGGATTGCGGTTCACGGCACTGCTCGACGCCGACGATTTCGAGCTCGGCGGCGCGGCGCCGGCCGGCTGAGGCGGCGCGCCGGCTTGGGGACTGTCCGGCGAATGCTCTGTGTCGCGGCCTGCCTGCTTGCCGGCGGCTGCTTCGAGAGCGATGAGGAGCGCGCGCTCGCCGCGTACGACAGACGCGACTACGCCGAGGCCTGGCACCTCGCGCAGACGCTCGCCGACGCCGGAAACCCGCGCGGCCACGAGCTGCGGGCGTTGATGGCGGCGCAAGGCCTCGGCACGGCGATCGATTTCGCGGGCGCGTTCGCCGCCATCGACGAGGCGGTCGCGATCGACCCGAGCTACGCTGCGAGCCGCGCGCGGCTCGACGACTTCGTGGAACGGACGGCGACGCGCGCGCAAGCCGCCTTCGACGCCGCGGCCTGGGAGCACGCGATGGCGCTCGCCGCGCCGCTGGAGGCGTTCGGGCACGAAGCCGGAGCGGCGCTCGCGAACCGCCTCGTCACCGGCGGCTACGTCGCCTTGCCGGGGTCGGCGATGGCGTGGCGAGCCTTCTGGAACGACTGCGCCGGCAACACGCGGCGCAACGGCGCCGACGCCGGCGCGAGCGTCTTCGCCGAGCGCTGCCGCGGCAAGACGGCGGTGTGGGACGGCACGATCTCGGCGCGCAGGGGCGACACCCTCCTGCTCCGGATGCGGCCCGGACGGCCGCGCGCGCGCCACGACCTGGCGCTGCATCTTCGCCGCCCGGCCGACCCGACGCTGGCGGCGGTCGGCGGCAAGGTGCGGTTCCGCGGGACCGTCGAGGCGCGCGGCGACTCGCAGCGGCCCGACGTCCTCGCCGACGCGGAAGTGCTCGGCCCGGCGGCGCTGACGCCGGCGGAACGCGCGCGCGCGTTGACGCTCGCCCGCGCGGCAAGGCGGCGGGCGCCTGCCGGCGGCTGCTCTACGACCGCTTTCTCGGCGTTGACGCACCGGCATGGACGCGGTCGTGGCGCGCGAGCCTGCCGGCGGCGGAACGCGACCGCCTGCGGCTTTACACCTTCGTCGCCATCGATTCGCCTCCCGCCGCCTACGAGCGCGACGGCGACGGCGGCTGGCGGGCCCGCCTCGTCGGCCGCGCCACGGTGCAGGCGCCGAACGCGCAGATCGCCTCGGTCAGCGAGTTCGTCGCGCTGTGCCGGATCGAGCCGGCGCCGGACGCGGTGCGGAGCGCCGACCTCACCGGAACGATCGCTTTCGAACGCCTCGCCGAACCGCGCATGGGGTCCTGAAGGCGGGCCGGCGGCTACCGCGCGAGCCGGTAGCCGCCGGGCTCGGTGACGAGAATGCGCGCCGCCGCGGGGTCGCGCTCGATCTTCTGGCGCAGACGGTAGATGTGCGTCTCCAGCGTGTGGGTGGCCACGGCGGCGTTGTAGCCCCAGACCTCGTCGAGCAGCACGGCGCGGCCCACCGTCCTGTCGCCGGCGCGGTAGAGATACTTGAGAATCGACGTTTCCTTCTCGGTCAGGCGCACCTTCCTTCCGGTTTCGGCGTCGACGAGCATCTTGTTCGCGGTCTGGAAGCTGTAGGGGCCGATGGCGAGCACCGCGTCTTCGCTGAGTTCGTGCTGGCGCAGTTGCGCGCGGATGCGCGCCAGCAGCACGCCGAGCCGGAAGGGCTTGACGACGTAGTCGTTGGCGCCTGCGTCGAGACCCAGGATCGTATCGGCGTCGGTGTCGGCGCCGGTGAGCATGACGATCGGGGTCTTGACGCCCTTCCCGCGGAGATGGCGGCAAACGTCGCGCCCGTCCATGTCGGGAAGGCCGATGTCGAGGAGCACGAGATCGAAGCGCCGGCGGCGTGCGAGGTCGAGCGCCTCGGCGCCGGTCGCCGCCTCCGCCGTGTCGAATTCCTCGTGCAGGCGCAGTTGTTCGACGAGCGTCTCGCGCAGCGGTTCGTCGTCCTCGACGAGCAGGATGCGCTTCGCCATGCCTGCGGCGCCCATGGCCCTCCGCGCCCCGAGCCGTTCCTCGCCGCAGTCTACCGCGCGGGCGACGGGCGGCAAAGCGGCGCGCGGCCGTCGGCGCGGGAGTTCGTCGGCGCGGCTCAATAGCCCCGCGCCGGGTCGACGACATGGCGCGGGGCGTGGCCGGCGCGCACGCGGCGGAGATTGTCCGCGACCTGTTCCACCGCCGTTTCCGGCAGCACCTGTCCGGCGATGTGCGGCGTCAGCGTGACCCTGGGGTGCCGCCACAACGGGCTCGACGGCGGCAGCGGCTCATGGCGGCACACGTCGAGCCAGGCACCCGACAGTCGGCCCGAATCGAGCGCGGCGATCAGATCGGCCTCGACCTGGAGGCCGCCGCGCGCCGCGTTCACGACATAGGCGTCGCGCGGCAGGCGGGCGAACAGCGCCGCGTCGAGAATGCCCTCGGTCTGGCGAGTCAGCGGCAGCAGGCAGACGAGAATGTCGGTCCGCGCCAGGAACGGCGCGAGACCGTCGGCGCCGTGGAAGCACGCGATGCCGTCGACCCGCCCCGGCCGGCGGCGCCAGCCGGCGACGGGGAAGCCGAAGCCGGCGAGCGCGCTCGCGCAGGCGCGGCCGATCTCTCCGAGTCCCATGATGCCGACGCGCCGCGATGCGGTGTCGCACGCGGGAAGCTGATGCCATTCCTCTCGCGCCTGAAACGCGCGGTACTCGTCCATTCGGCGGTGGCGGTGAAGCACCGCGAGCGCCACGTACTCCACCATCTGGCTCGTCAGCGCGGGATCGACGAGACGCACGACGGGAACTCCGGGAAGCGCGTCGTCGGCGAAAATGTGATCGACGCCGGCGCCGAGCGAGAACACCACCTTGAGCGCCGGCAGGCTCGCCAGCATGCCGGCTTCGGGCCGCCACACGAGGGCGGCGTCGATGTCGGCGACGTGGCCCGTCTCCGGCCACACGCGCATGTCGACGTCCGGCGCCCGGGCCGCGAACGCCGCCCTCCACGCCGCCGGGTCGTCGACGGAACTCGCGAACAGTATCGCCATCGCCGCCGCGCCTCTCCCGCGTGCCGCGGGCGACGGATGCCTGCCTTGTCCGCCGCCGGTCCGGAGGTTAAGCATACCTCATGGTGGCCGAGTCGTTCTCCTCGGGGCTGACGATCTGGTCCGGCGCGATCTTCCGGCTGGCGGCAGGGCTCGCCTTCACGCTGTCGCTGATTGTCGCGGGTTATGCCGCGGTCATCAGTTTCAGCCCGAGCGGCGCGGTCACGCTTGTCGCGACCGCCCTGCTCGCGAGTCTCGCCCTTGCGGGGTGGTGGCGGTTCTGCGGCCGCATCGCCGCCGACGGCGAGGCGCGCGTGCGCGATCTGGTGGCGGGTTTCGTGCATCCCGTCCGCGGCCTGGTCGCCGGCGCGGCCCCCGCGACGCTCGTCGGCGCGCCGGCCTTGGCGGTCCACACCTGGCTCGCGCCGTGGCTGCGCTCGCCCGCGGGCGACGGACTCGCGCTCGCCGCCGGCCTGTCGCTGGCACCGTGGGCGCTCGCCGTTCCGTTCGCCGCCATGGCGCACGAAAGCCGGCTGCCGAGCGGCCTCCGTCTCAATTGGTTCGGCGGTCTCGCGGTCTGTGTGCTGGTCGCGGCGGTCGCCGCTCTCGGCCCCATGAGCTGGTTGTTGCTGGAGGAAAACGCGACGGATATTCTCGCCGCCCATTTGCCGGCCGCGCTGGCCCCGTACAGCCTCGGCGCCGTCCGTTCCGCAGG
Source organism: Alphaproteobacteria bacterium (assembly GCA_965243325.1). Taxonomy (GTDB): domain Bacteria; phylum Pseudomonadota; class Alphaproteobacteria; order UBA7887; family UBA7887; genus JANQOH01. Next base: position 801,901 of record CBDEUQ010000003.1, read on the forward strand.
CCTGATCGTCGTCCTGCTGTCGGCGTCGGCGGCTAGCTGTGTCTGGGCGGCTTCCTACTGGCTGACCCGGATTCGATAGCGTCGGGCGGGCGCGAAGAGGCGGCCATGGCCTATCACGTTCTCATCGACGGCGCTCCGCAGGGGCCCTACGAAATCGCCACCATTGACGAAATGGTGCGGGCCGGGGGGATCGATCGCGAAACCTACGTCTGGACCGCCGGCATGGCCGACTGGACGTTCGCCGACCATGTTCCGGAAATCGCCGCCCTGCTGCGCGCTGCCCCGGGCACGCCGCGCGCCCGCGCGGCGGACGCCGAACCGGGCGAGCCGCCGCCGGCCGCCGCCGCGGCGGGCTCCGGGCGCCTGTCGTTCCGGCGGACCTTCGGCGACGCGTTCCGGGTGCTGATCGAGGATCCGATTCGCACGGTCCTGTTCGCCGTCGTGTGCGCGCTGGCGCTCGTCGCCGTCGGCGCGCCCGCGGTGTGGACCACGCGACAGTCCGCCGGGTCCATCTTTCCGGCGGAAGGAGCCGCATGGCTCGGCCTCGGCGCGTCGTTCGTCCTGATCTGCATTCTCTTCGGCGGCGTCTGCGCGGCGACGCTGGCGATGGTGCGCGGCGAAGCGGCGCGAATCGCCCTGCTGTTCGCCGGCGCCCGGCGCCCCTTGCCCCTGATCGCCTTCGGTGTCCTTGCGCTGGTCGCCACCGCTGCCGGAATGGCGGCGCTGGTCGTTCCCGGAGTCTTTCTCGCCGTCGGTCTCGCGCTTGCCCCGCTGACGATCGTCGATCGGCGCATCGGCCCGTTCGTGGCCGCCTGGGACAGCCTGCGCACCGTCCGGCGTCTCGGCTGGCTTCGCTGCCTCGGCGCCGTCTTCCTGGCCGTCGTCCTGCTGGGCGTCGCGTTCGGCGGCGCCGGCTTCGCGTTCGAATTCGGCTGGACGGCGGCCGCCGGCGGCGAGCCGCAGGGGCGGGTCGAGGTCGTCCGGCTCGTGAGCGCCGGCGGCCTGTTGCTGTTTGCCGCCGCTCTGGCGTGGATGTTCCTCTCCGGCCTGTTCGCATCGATGTACGTGCAGGGCCGGGCGGCGCTCGACGATGCCGGCGGCTGACGCCGCGGGAGACGCCGGCGGCTGGCACGTCGCTCTTGACGGAGAGGCCCGGGGACCGTTCTCGCGCGCCGACGTGCTCGACATGATCGCCGACGGCACGGTGGGGCCCGACACGCGGGTCTGGCGCAAGGGCATGGACGACTGGGCGGCGGCGGCGAGCTTCGTCGAGTTCGCCGGCCACTTCGCGCGCGCCGCGCCCCCCGCCGCACCCGCCCCGGCCGCGCTCCGGGCGCCGCCGCAGCGGCTTGACCTGCGCCGGGCCGTCGACGACGGCGTCGCCGCGTTCCGCCGCGCGCCATGGCGAGCGTGGGTCGGCGGCGCGGTCTACGTGCTTTCGGTCTTCGTGGCCAATTCCGCCGCGTTTCAACGTCTGGCCATCGGCGGCGATGAGGCCGCCGCGGTGCCGGGCGCGGCGGCGGTCGCGCCCTGGCTGATCGGGTTGCTCGTCGTCGCGGTGGTCCTGCGCGCCGGCTTCTGCCTGTTCACCCTGCGCCTGCTGCGCGGCGACGCGGCGTCGCCGGCACTGGTCTTCGCCGGACTCGCCCGGCTGGCGGCGCTGGTGCCCTTCGCGCTGCTCTACGGCGCGGCCGTGTTCTGCGGCATGCTGCTGCTCGTCATCCCCGGCATCTTCGCCGCGGTCGTCTTCTCGCTCGGGTTCTACGTCATCATGGAAAGCCGGCTCGGCCCGGTGGCCGCGATGCAGGCGAGCTGGCGCGCGGTGATGGCGCTTGGATGGTGGCCCGTGTTCGCGGTCTATCTCGTGAGCTTCCTGGGCATCATGGTGCTGGCCGTGTTCTCCGGCGCGGTCGGACTGGCGCTCGGTGCGCCGCTGGCCGGCGAAATCGTGCAGCTGGCGCTCGTTGCCGCCTGGACGGCGGCGACGTCGCTCGTCATCGCCGCCGTCTACGAACAGGCACGGCGCAACCAGGACCGCGCGCCGCCGTCCTGACGCCGCATCGCGCTCCTGCCGGGCAGCAAACGGGCGTGGTAGCATTTGTCGAGTCCTGCCCGCATTCCGGTGAAAGGCCCGCCATGACCATCGAGCACGTCCAGACCGATCTCTACCGCCTGCCGTTGCCGACTCCCGTCCAGGCGGCGAGCACCGGGGTGATGAGCGAATTCGACATGGTGGTCTCGCGGATTCGCGATTCCGGCGGCGCCGAGGGCTCGGGCTACACGGTGATGATGCCGGGCCAGGGGGCGGCTGCGGCGACCATCGTGGAGCGCACGCTGTCGGAGATTCTGCGCGGCGCCGACCCGGGGCGAATCGAATGGTTGTGGCAGCGCATGTGGCGGGCGCATCACTACGCCGGGCGCGGCGCGCCGCTGACGTTCGCGCTCGCCGCCGTCGACACGGCGCTCTGGGACCTGCGCGGGCGGATGCTCGGCGAGCCGTTGTGGCGCCTGCTCGGCGGGCACGACCCCGAGGTGCGCGCCTATGCCGGCAACATCGATCTCAACTTCCCGCTCGGCCAGCTCCTTGCCGGCGCGAGCCGCAGCATCGAGCAGGGGTTCCGCTCGGTCAAGATGCGGCTCGGACGCCCGACACTGGCCGAAGACGTGGCCCGCGTCGCGGCCATGCGCGAGCATCTCGGACCCGACATCGAGCTGATGACCGACGCCAACGAGGCGTGGCGCGTCGACCAGGCGGTGCGCGCCCTGCACGCGCTCAGCGACTTCGATCTCGTGTGGGTGGAGGAGCCGCTCGGGCCGGACAACGTGGCCGGTTACGCGCACCTGCGCCGCCTCGGACTGGTGCCGCTCGCGGCCGGCGAGAACTTGCACACGCTGGCCGAGTTCGCCGCCCTGATCGTCGCCGGCGGGGTCGATTTTCCCGAGCCGGACCTGACGACCTGCGGCGGCGTCACGCCGTTCATGAAGGTCGCCCGGCTCTGCGAGGCTCACGGGCTGCCGGTCATGTCGCACGGCGCCCACGACCTGCACGTCCATCTTCTCGCCGCGGCGCCCAACGCCGCGTATCTCGAAGTCCACGGTTTCGGCCTGGAGAAGTTCATGGCCGACCGCATCGCCATCGTCGACGGCATGGCGACCGCCCCCGACCGCCCGGGCCACGGCATCGAATTCGACTGGCAGGCGCTGGCCGCTCACCGGGCACGCTAGCGCCCTCGGCGGCCCCTAGCGGCCGCGCTCGATGGCGAGCAGGCGCTCCTTGCGCTCGAGGCCCCAGCGGTAGCCGCCCAGGCCGCCGTCGGCGCGGACGGCGCGGTGGCACGGGATCACCAGGCTCGCGGGATTGGTCGCGCACGCACGGCCGACGGCGCGCGCCGCGCGCGGCGCCCCGATCGCGGCGGCGATCTCGCGATAGGTGCGGGTCTCGCCGCGCGGGATGTCCTGCAGCGCCCGCCACACCCGCGCCTGGAAGGCGCTTGCGCGCACGTCGAGCGAGATGTCGCCGGACACGGGCACGGTGCCGAGATGCGCCGCCACGCGGGCGGCGAGCGCGCCGAGCCCTTCGTCGTCGCGGGCCAGCGCGGCGTGCGGGAACTCGGCCGCCAGCTCGCCGCAGAGCGCGCGATCGTCGGCGCCGAAGTAGACGGCGCAGATCCCGCGCGCGGTCGCCGCCACGAGCATCCTGTCGAGCGGACAGTCCGCCAGCGCGTAGCGGATCTCGGCGCCGCGGCCGCCGCGCGCGTAGGTCGCCGGGGTCATGCCGAGCGCGCCGCCGGCCTCGTAGACGCGGCTCGGTCCGCCGTATCCGGCCCCGTAGAGCGCCGCGGACACGCCTTCGCCGCGTTTCAGACCGGCGCGGAAGGCGTCGCGTCTCAGGTTGTCGGCGAACGCTTTCGGCGTCAGCCCGAGCGCCGCCTTGAAGCGCCTGCGGAGCCGGTCCGGGCGAAGGCCCACGGCCGCGGCAAGCGCGCCGAGAGCCGGCACGGAACCGCTGCCGTCGGGTCCGGCGGCGGCGGCAAGCGCGTCGCACGCGCGCCGGACCGCTTCGTCGCCGGTTTCCGGCCGGCAGCGGCGGCAAGCGCGGAATCCGGCGGAGCGCGCCGCCGCCGGCGTGGCATAGAAGCGCACGCGCCGGCGCGCCGGGCGGCGGCTCGGACAGCTCGGCCGGCAGAACACGCCCGTCGACGTCACCGCGTAGACGAAGCGCCCGTCGAACGCGCGGTCGCGGTCGACGACGGCGGTCCAGAGCCGGTCGCCGTCCGGCGCCGGCTCGCGGGTGGGTCCCGTAAACGAATTGATCATGCGCCGAATGTGCGCGCGGGCGCGCGGGCGCGCTATCCGAAATCGGGCGCCGATGTCGTTTTTTCCGCTATCCCGCGCCGGCGCGGCGGAGGATGGGAGACCTGCGCCGGGCGCGGTTCTCGCGTCGCCGCGGCGCCGCTATGGTGCGCGCGTGCGTCCGGCCGACCCGAGGAGGAATAGGTGCGCGCTTGGGAAATCGTTTCCGCCGACGGCGTCGATGCGCTGTCGCTCGCCGACCGCCCGACTCCCGAACCCGGTCCGGGCGAGGTGCGCGTGCGGGTCCGCGCCTCGTCGATCAACTACCGCGACCTGCTGACGGTCGAGTCGCCCGCCGCGCGCAACCTGCCTTACCCGCGGGTGCCGAATTCCGACGGCGCCGGCGAGGTCACCGCGGTCGGCCCCGGGGTGTCGCGGTTCAAGCCCGGCGACCGGGTCGCGAGCTGCTTCTTCCAGCGCTGGAACGACGGCGGGATCACCCCCGACGCCATGGCGAGCGCCCTCGGCGGCGCGCTCGACGGCGTCCTCGCCGAGGACGCCGTGCTCGCGGAAGACGGCGTCGTCGCGATCCCCGCCCATCTCGATTACCGGCAGGCGGCGACGCTGCCCTGCGCGGCGTTGACCGCGTGGCACGCCCTCGTCGAGAAGGGCCGGGTGAAGGCGGGCGAGACGGTGCTCCTGATCGGCACGGGCGGGGTGTCGATCTTCGCGCTGCAGTTCGCGGCGATGCACGGCGCGCGCGCCATCGTCTTGTCTTCGAGCGACGCCAAGCGCGAGCGCGCGGCGGCGCTCGGCGCGTGGCGGACGCTGAACTACCGCGAGGTGCCCGAGTGGCAGGACGCGGTGCTGGAGATGACCGGCGGCGCCGGCGTCGACCACGTCGTCGAGGTCGGCGGCGCGGGAACGTTGGAGCGTTCGGTTCTCGCCGCCCGCGTCGGCGGCCACGTGGCGCTGATCGGCGTGCTCACCGGAGGCGCGGTCAACCCCACGGCGATCATGCGCAAGTCGCTCAGGGTTCACGGCATCTACGTCGGCAGCCGGGCGATGTTCGAGGCCATGAACCGGGCGATCGAGGCGGCCCGCCTCGAACCAGTCATCGAGCGCGCGTACGGTTTCGACGACGCCCGCGCGGCCTACCGCGACATGCGTGCCGCCGGCCACTTCGGCAAGCTGGTGATCGACGTCGCATAGGCGCTCGGAGGCGGCCGCGCTACTTCGGGTGCGGCCGCCGTCCCCAGATGTCGGCGTGATCGGCCCACAGGCGGTAGCCTTCGCCGGCGAGGCGGCGCGCCAGGCGCCGCCGGTCCGACGGGGCCAGGTGGCTGTGTTCCCACTGCACGAGCTCCGGCCGCCAGCCCAGGTCGAACGCCATGTCGACGATCTCGCCGTCGAAACCTTCCGCGTCGACGAGCAGGATGTCGGGCCGTGCGATTCCCGCTCCCGCGGCGGCGCGCGCGAGGGTCGTGACGGGAATGGTGAGGCTGACGATCGCCGATGCGACGACCGCGGGCGGCAGCGTCCGGTCCCGCCTCTTCAGCAAGCGTTCCACGTGCGCGCGATCGAACGAGGCGATGCGGTTCGTCACCCCCTTCCGCAACGCCGCCGCCGCCCCGCCGTCGACCGAATACAGCGTCCGTTCGCCGGTCTCGCGGTCGATCGCGGCGTTCAGGCAGACGACGTTGGGCGCGCCGCGATACCGCGCCCGGAGGCGGGCGAACGCATCGGCCTGCGGTTCGATGAGCAGCGCCTTGTGCACCGTCTCGCGAAAGCGGTCGATGGTGCCGACGAGCGGGTCGTTGGCTTCGCCATCGTTGGCGCCCACCTGGATGATGCTCGCGCTCCTCCGTTCGAGCAGTTCGGCCGCAAGCTCGGAAAAGCCGCGGAACCCGTATCCCGTCTGACGGAGCCAGACGCCGGGGTGGCGGACCAGTGCCTTGGCGGAAAAGCGAATGCCGAGCGCCCGCTTGACCTCTCGGATCATGGGATGCCCCTGGTCGCCTCCCGCCAGCGGTCGGCAATCCATGGCGCCGACAGGCAACGAAGGCGGATACGCCGGCGACCGCCTTCCAACGCGCTAATTCGTCTTCCCCGGCTTCTTCAGTTTTCGCTCGTAGAGCATGGCGTAACGGAGCCAGTGATTATAGGCCGTGGTAAGGGAAAAGAGAAAACCGTAGCCTCCTTCGGGTAACGTCAAGAGTTATGTGTCAGGGAGACGGGGGTGCTGATTCCCTGAGACTTGTTTTCGTGGATGAATACCGCGTAGAGGACGCGGTCCATTGAGGTCCGGTCCTGGAAGGTTCCCATGGGCCGGGTTCGTCTGCGGACCTCCCGGAACCTTCGTTCGATGGCGTTGGTGGTCCTGACCCGCTTTCGCTCATCGAGGGTCCGGTAGCGGAAGCAGGTGAGCAGCTCGTCGAGATCGCTGCGCAGGCAGGCGACGGCCTTGGGGTAGGTGCTTTGCCAGCGGTCGGCGAAGCGTCGGGCGGCGCTCTGGGCCTTGCGGCGGCTCTTTGCATTCATGACGGCGTGGACATCGGCCTTGACGGCCTCCTGGTCGGCCTTGCGGACCTTGTTGAGGATGTTGCGCATCTTGTGCGCCCAGCACCTCTGAACCGGGATGCCGGGATAGACGAACGGCAAGGCAGCCAGCAGGCCCTTGCCGCCATCGACGCAGATCATCTCAAGGCCTTCGCCGGTGAGCCCGCGGTGGTACAGCCGGTTGAGGAACACTTCCCACTCGCGGGCGCCTTCGCTGACGGCGAGATGGAAGTCGATGATCTCCTTCTTGCCGTCGGGGCGGATGCCGAGCGCCACCAGGACCGGCCTCCTGAGCGCGCCGGCGCCGGTCTTGCGGGCCAGCACCACGCCGTCGAGCATCAGCGCCTTGTAGGCGTTCTTCAGCGGCCTGCGGTGGAAGGCCTCGACCGCCATGTCGAGCGTCTTGGAGACCCGGCTCACCGTCGCGGCCGAGACCGGGCGCCCGAGCAGGGCCAGCAGGACCTCGCCCACCTTGCGCGTCGAAAGCCCCAGCACGAAGCCGGCCAGGATGGCACGGTCGATCTCCGGCGCGCGCCTTGCGTAGCTCTTCACAACCCCGGTCGGGCAGAAGTGCCGGGTGCGCGGCACGTTGAGCTCGATGTCGCCGAGCTCGCTCAGCAGGCAGCGGCGGTAGGTCCCGTTGCGCCGGTCGCGCATCGCGCCGGCGTCGAGGTTGTCGAGCCAGCGATCCACCGCCTCGGCCATCCGGCCCTCGATGATCTCGGCCAGCGCCTGGCGGCCGAGCGGGCGGTAGCCCTCGCCCCAGTCCAGTCCGCCTGCCTGCATCTCCTTCACCACCTCAAAGGCCTGGGGTAGGCTCATGATCGTCGCAGCTTGCTGGGACATGCGGGGTGCTCCTGTTTGTGGTTGTCGTCACCACAGGGAGTACCCCCTTCCCACCTGACACATAAATTCTTACGTCACCCCTCCTTCGAGACATAGCCGGCGCACGAGATAATCGCGCAAGAAGAAGACCGGCAGGCCGAAATAGACCCTGAGCGCGGTCGAGGAAGATCGCGGCTCGGCCAGATGTGGAAATCTTCGAGCTTCGTGGCTTCCTTGCTTGCGCGACAAATGGCCGATGTCGTCGAACGCGTGGTGCAACAACGGTCCGCGGAGGCGGCGCGCGCGGAGTTCCTTGGAAACGCGGAACTGGTCCCAAGCACCGTGGGCAGGCATGCGGACGACGCGCCGATCGTAGAGCTTGGCGCGGTGAGGGGCGCGCGCCTTCCGCCAGACCCGCCCGGTTGGATCGACGAACGTCAGGCGCAGCAGGTAGGCGTCCGCGTCGGGTGGATCATTCGCGAACAAGGCCCGGATCTCGCGCGCCAGTTCGTCGGTCACGACTTCATCGGCGTCCAGGTCCAGCAGCCAATCATGCCGGCAGGCATCCTCGCCGACGCGTTTCTGGTGGCCAGCGCCCAACCACGGTTGCTTGATGACCCGGGCGCCTTCCTTTTCCGCTATCGCGACCGTGTCGTCGGTCGATCCCGAGTCGACCACCACGACTTCGCGCACGACCGGCGATACGGCGCGCAAGGTCGCCACAATCCGGCTCGCTTCGTTGCGCGTGCGGATGTAGCACGAGATTGGCGGTCGGCTGTCGTCGATCACTGGCCGCTCCTGCACATGGCCAATTTACCCTGCGATCGTAGCAGCCGCTTTGGTGCAGATCGCGCGGCGGGCGTCGTCAATACCGGTAGTAGTCGGGCTTGAACGGCCCGCCGACGTCGACGTTGATGTAGGCGGCCTGGGCGTCGGAGAGCCGGGTGAGGCGGGCGCCCACCTTGGCGAGATGCAGCGCCGCCACCTTCTCGTCGAGGTGCTTCGGCAGGGTGTAGACCTTCTTCTCGTAGGCAGCGCCGTTGGTCCACAGCTCGATCTGGGCGAGCACCTGGTTGGTGAACGACGCGCTCATCACGAAGCTCGGATGGCCGGTGGCGCATCCGAGATTGACGAGCCGTCCCTTGGCCAGGACGATCAGCTTCTTGCCGTCGGGGAACGCGACCTGATCGACCTGCGGCTTGATCTCGTCCCACACCAGGTTGCCGAGCGCCGCGATCTGGATCTCCGAGTCGAAATGGCCGATGTTGCAGACGATCGCGCGGTCGCGCATGGCGCGCATGTGGTCGAGGGTTATCACGTCGATGTTGCCGGTCGCGGTCACGAACACGTCGCCGAGCGGCGCCGCTTCGTCCATGGTCACCACCTCGAAGCCCTCCATCGCCGCCTGCAGGGCGCAGATCGGGTCGATCTCGGTGACGAGAACGCGGGCGCCGGCGCTGCGCAGCGACTCGGCCGACCCCTTGCCCACGTCGCCGTAGCCGGCGACGACCGCGACCTTGCCGGCGAGCATCACGTCGGTGGCGCGGCGGATGCCGTCGACGAGGCTTTCGCGGCAGCCGTAGAGATTGTCGAACTTCGACTTGGTGACCGAGTCGTTGACGTTGATCGCGGGCACCGCGAGCGTGCCCGCGCGCTCCATCTCGTACAGGCGGTGGACGCCCGTGGTGGTCTCCTCCGAGAGCCCGCGGACGCCGGCCATGAGCGCCGGATACGTCTCGTGCATCACCTTCGTCAGGTCGCCGCCGTCGTCGAGGATGAGGTTCGGGCGCCAGTCGCCCGGACCCTCGACCGTGCGGTCGATGCAGCGCCAGAACTCCGCCTCGGTCTCGCCCTTCCAGGCGAACACCGGCATCCCCGCCGCGGCGACGGCGGCGGCGGCGTGGTCCTGGGTCGAGAAGACGTTGCAGCTCGACCAGCGCAGATCGGCGCCGAGCGCCCGCAGCGTCTCCATCAGGACCGCGGTCTGCACCGTCATGTGCAGGCAGCCGGCGATCCGGGCGCCGGCAAGCGGCCGGCGCGATGCGTACTCCTCGCGCAGCGCCATCAGGCCCGGCATCTCGGTCTCGGCGATCTCGATCTCCTTGCGCCCCCAGTCGGCAAGCGCGATATCGGCGACCTCGTAGTCGGCAGCGGCGGTCATTCGGAATCTCCGGCGAAGGTCCGACGAAAGGCGCGGACGCGGGGGCGGCGGGATAGCCCCATATATGCGGCGGTGCCGCGTGCGGCAAGCGGGCGGCGGCGTCAGTCCTCGCCGAAACGCTCGGCGACCAGCGTCTCGAGCGCGTCCAGCGCCGCCTGCGCCTCGGGACCGACGGCGGCCAGCTCGAGGGCATCGCCGCGACCGGCGGCGAGCATCATCAGCCCCATGATCGAACGGCCCGAGACCGCCGCGCCGTTGCGGGACACCGTGACCTCGGCGTCGAACGTCTGCGCGAGCTTGACGAAGCGCGCGGAGGCGCGGGCGTGGAGGCCCTTGCGGTTGGCCACGACGACCCGGCGGGCGTCAGCCTTGCCCGGCGCCGCCGTCATGCCGGCTCGCCCTTGAGGACCTCGCTGGCGACGTTGATGTACTTGCGTCCGGCCTCGCTCGCCACGGCGACGGCGCGGTCGAGAGGCGAGTCGGGGCCGAGGCTCGCCAGCTTGATCAGCATCGGCAGGTTGACGCCCGAGACCACCTCGACGTCCGCCGATTCCATGATCGATATCGCCAGGTTCGACGGCGTGCCGCCGAACATGTCGGTCAGCAGCAGCACGCCGCCACCGCGATCGACCTCCGCCACCGCCTGCAGGATGGCGTCGCGGCACCGTTCGAGATCGTCGTCCGGCCCGATGCAGACGCTGCGCATCGCCTCCTGCGGGCCGACCACGTGCTCGGTCGCCAGGACGAACTCCTCGGCCAGACGGCCGTGGGTGACCAGAACCATGCCTACCATCGCCGTGCGCCCCCTCCCGGCCGCCCGGGCATACTACCCCGCCTTTCTCGCCACGGTCACGGTCCTCGCCGCCGCAACGGGAATCTCGCGCTAGGCCGGCGGGCGGGCGAGATCGATGTCGCGGTGATGGACGGCGACGTCGACCGCGCCGTTCCGCCGCAGGCGCTCGGCCAGGCGCTCGGCGACGACGACGGAGCGATGGCGGCCGCCGGTGCAGCCGATGGCGAGCGTCAGATACGGCCTCCCTTCTTCGGCGTAGCGCGGCATCAGCGGCGCCAGCAGCGCCGCCAGCCGGTCGACGAAGACGGCAAACGCCGGATCTTCCGACACGAAGGCGGCGACCGCCGGGTCGTGGCCGCCGAGCGCGCTCAGGCGGGGATCGTAGTGGGGATTGCGCAGGAAACGGACGTCGAAGACGAAGTCGGCCTCGCGCGGCACGCCGCGGCGAAACCCGAAGGACGAGACGAAGACGCAGAGCGCCGCGGGCGAGGCGGCGTAGCGCGCGCCGAGCAGCCGCCGGAGGTCGGGCAGGCCGAGCAGCGACGTGTCGAGCACCGAGTCGGCGCGCGCCTTCACCGGCGCCATCAGGAGCCGTTCGCGCCGGATGCCGTCGGCGGGCGGCCGGTCGCGCGCCATCGGGTGGCGGCGACGGGTCTCGGCGAAGCGGCGCTGGAGCACCGCGTCGTCGCAGTCGAGAAACAGAAGCGACAGGCTCGGGCGGCCGCGCGCGCGCAGCGCCTCCACCGTCGACAGCACCGTCTCGCTGCGAAAGTCGCGCGTGCGCGCATCGATCCCCACCGCGAGGCCGCGCGTGCTCTCCGCCGCCCCCGACAGCACGCCGTCGACGAGCCGCACCGGCAGGTTGTCGATGACCTCGTACCCCAGGTCCTCGAGAATGGCGAGCGCGGCGGATTTCCCGGCGCCGGACATGCCGGTGACGAGGCACAGCCGCTCGATCGCGGTCACGGCCCGAGCCGCACGGCGACGCGGACCACCGCCGCCGCGGACGCGTGCCGCGCGGCGAGGCAGAGGACGGGAAGCTCGACGCCGCAGAGCGTGCAGACCGGCGTCTCGGGCAGCCGTTCGACGGGCTGCGCCGGGTCGAGCTCGACGACCAGCGCCAGGGGCGCCGGCTCGCCCGCCGGCAGCCGCACGATGCCGAGGCCGCGGACCTCGAGCAGGCCGGCCAGCGCCGGCGGCGCCGCCGCGATCAACCGACCGTCCGCGGGCCGCAACGCCACCTGGTCGTCGGCGACGAGACGAGCGCCGCCGTCGATCAAACGCAGCGCCAGGTCGGACTTGCCGGCGCCCGAAGGGCCGCGAAGGAGAACGCCGCGGCCGGCGATCGACACGCAGGTGGCGTGGACGAGGGTGTCGGGCATCGCCGGCGCCCCGCCCGCCGCTCGCGCGGGGTCAGGCCGCGTCGTGGCTCGCGCCCGGCTCGATCAAGACGGCGTACAGCGCGTCCGCGCCGTTGGCGCCCCGGAGCCTGGAGCACTGCGCCTTGTCGCGCAGCAGGCGCGAGATGCGCGCAAGCGCCTTCAGATGATCGGCGCCGGCCGTGTCGGGCGCGAGCAGCACGAACATCAGGTCGACCGGCCGGTCGTCGATGGCGTCGAACGGAACCGGGGTCTCGAAGCGGGCGAACAACCCCCACAGACGGTCGACCTCGGCCATCCGCGCGTGCGGAATGGCGATTCCCAGCCCGACGCCGGTACTGCCGAGACGCTCGCGTTCGAGCAGCACGTCGAGGATGCGGCGAGTGCCGATGCCGGTCAGCGCCGCCGCGCGCTTCGCGAGCTCGTGCAGCGCCTGTTTCTTGCCCGTCGCCTTGAGGTCGGACAGTACCGCCTCCGGGCGCAGCAGCTCGCCGAGTTCCATCAGCCGCGCTCCGCTGGATCCAGCCACCCCACGTTGCCGTCGTCGCGACGGTAGACGACGTTGTAGCGGCCGCTCCCGCTGTTGCGGAACATCAGCACCGGAAGCTGCGCAAGCTCGAGTCGCATCACCGCCTCGCTGACGGTGAGGTTGTGGATCGGCGTCGTCGTCTCCGCGACGGTGACCGGTCCGTCGACTCCGGCGCCCGGTTCGGGCTCGTCCTCGTTCTCCGCCGCGAGCACCGTCTGGCGCGCGACCTCGTCCGCATCGTCGTCCGTCGGCGGACGCTGGCCGTGGTGGTCGATCAGGCGCCGCTTGAAACGCCTGAGACGCTTCTCGATACGCTCCGTCGCCATGTCGAACGCCGCCTGGATCGCGTCGGCCTCGCCGTGCGCGCGCACCGAGATGCCGCGCCCGGCATGCACCGAGATATCGCTGCGGAAGACGTGGCGCGATTTCGAGAACTGCACCTGCGCGTCGAGCGCATGGTTGAAGTACTTGCCGACGCGGGCGGCGAGACGGCTCTCTACGCGGCCGCGCAGGGCATCGCCAACGTCGATATGCTTGCCACTGACGAAGACCTGCATGGGTACCGATATGTTCGAATGCCGCCTGGGAACGCAGCCTTGACGCCGCCGGCGCGCCGCAATCGCAAGAAGGCGAACGATACCGGTGACGGCCGCCGCCGTCAACGGGCAGGCCGGTCCGGTAACGTCAAGAGTTATGTGTCAGGGAGACGGGGGTGCTGATTCCCTGAGACTTGTTTTCGTGGATGAATACCGCGTAGAGGACGCGGTCCATTGAGGTCCGGTCCTGGAAGGTTCCCATGGGCCGGGTTCGTCTGCGGACCTCCCGGAACCTTCGTTCGATGGCGTTGGTGGTCCTGACCCGCTTTCGCTCATCGAGGGTCCGGTAGCGGAAGCAGGTGAGCAGCTCGTCGAGATCGCTGCGCAGGCAGGCGACGGCCTTGGGGTAGGTGCTTTGCCAGCGGTCGGCGAAGCGTCGGGCGGCGCTCTGGGCCTTGCGGCGGCTCTTTGCATTCATGACGGCGTGGACATCGGCCTTGACGGCCTCCTGGTCGGCCTTGCGGACCTTGTTGAGGATGTTGCGCATCTTGTGCGCCCAGCACCTCTGAACCGGGATGCCGGGATAGACGAACGGCAAGGCAGCCAGCAGGCCCTTGCCGCCATCGACGCAGATCATCTCAAGGCCTTCGCCGGTGAGCCCGCGGTGGTACAGCCGGTTGAGGAACACTTCCCACTCGCGGGCGCCTTCGCTGACGGCGAGATGGAAGTCGATGATCTCCTTCTTGCCGTCGGGGCGGATGCCGAGCGCCACCAGGACCGGCCTCCTGAGCGCGCCGGCGCCGGTCTTGCGGGCCAGCACCACGCCGTCGAGCATCAGCGCCTTGTAGGCGTTCTTCAGCGGCCTGCGGTGGAAGGCCTCGACCGCCATGTCGAGCGTCTTGGAGACCCGGCTCACCGTCGCGGCCGAGACCGGGCGCCCGAGCAGGGCCAGCAGGACCTCGCCCACCTTGCGCGTCGAAAGCCCCAGCACGAAGCCGGCCAGGATGGCACGGTCGATCTCCGGCGCGCGCCTTGCGTAGCTCTTCACAACCCCGGTCGGGCAGAAGTGCCGGGTGCGCGGCACGTTGAGCTCGATGTCGCCGAGCTCGCTCAGCAGGCAGCGGCGGTAGGTCCCGTTGCGCCGGTCGCGCATCGCGCCGGCGTCGAGGTTGTCGAGCCAGCGATCCACCGCCTCGGCCATCCGGCCCTCGATGATCTCGGCCAGCGCCTGGCGGCCGAGCGGGCGGTAGCCCTCGCCCCAGTCCAGTCCGCCTGCCTGCATCTCCTTCACCACCTCAAAGGCCTGGGGTAGGCTCATGATCGTCGCAGCTTGCTGGGACATGCGGGGTGCTCCTGTTTGTGGTTGTCGTCACCACAGGGAGTACCCCCTTCCCACCTGACACATAAATTCTTACGTCACCGCCGGTCCGGACGCGGTGCGGCGCGGCCGTCGCCGGCCCCCCGCGGAGGCGTCAGATACGCGCGGATTTCGCGCGGCGGCGCTCGAACGACGATGGAATTCGCAGCGATTCCCGATACTTGGCGATCGTGCGCCGGGCGATCTCGATACCCGATTGGCGCAGGACAGCCGCCAGCCGGTCGTCCGACAGCACCGCCGACGCCGGTTCGGCGTCGATAAGCTCACGGATCCTCTGGCGCACCGCCTCGGCGGCGTGGTCGGCATCGCCGTCGGCGCCGGGGATGGCGGCTGAGAAAAAGTACTTGAGCTCGAACGTGCCGCGCGGCGTGGCCATGTACTTGTCGCCGGTCACGCGGCTCACCGTGCTCTCGTGCAGCGACACGCTCTCGGCGACGTCGCGCAGCGTGAGCGGTCTGAGGCGATGGACTCCGTGGCACAGGAACCCGTCCTGCCGGCGGACCAGCTCGGTGCCGACCTTGAGAATCGTCGCCGCGCGCTGGTCGAGCGCGCGCAACAGCCAGTTGGCCTGCTGAAGCCGGTCGCGGACGTAGCTCGTCCCCGCGGCGTCGGCGCCGCCGTCGACGAGGGCGCGGTAGCGGCGGTCGATCAGGACCCGCGGCAGCACGTCGCCGTTCAGCGACACCGCCCAGCCGCCGTCGGAGCGCGGCCGGACATGGATGTCCGGCACCACGGTCTGGACGGGCGCGGTCTCGAACGACGCGCCCGGCTTCGGATCGAGCGCGCGCAGCGCCCGCACCCGCTCGACGACGGCGTCCTCGTCGATGCCGCAGCGCGCCGCCAGGCCGGCGAGGTCGCGGCGGGCGACGAGCGCAAGGTTGTCGAGCAGGCGTTCCATCGGCGCGTCCAGCCGGCCACGGTCGGCGAGCTGCAGCGCCAGGCATTCGCGCAGGCTGCGTGCGCCGACACCGACGGGGTCGCACGCCTGCACGCGCGCCAGCGCGCTCTCGACCCGCGCGGGCGCGCAGCCCAGGCGCTCTGCGATCTGCCCGAGGTCGCCGGCGAACCAGCCGGCTTCGTCGAGCGAGTCGATCAGGTGGCCGCAGATCAGCCGTTCCGCGGCGTCGGCCACGTCGACGGCGATCTGCTCGCCGACGTGCCGGCGCAGGTCCTTGCGGTCGGCGAGGGTCTCCTCCAAGCCGCCGGCGGCCCCGGCGCCCGGCCGCGGGCCCGGCCGGTGCGCCGCCGGCCCGAGGTCGTCCGCCGCGTCGTCCGGGGCCGCGGCTCCGTCCGCCTCCGCCGCCCCGCCCTTGTCCGCCGCCCCGGCGGCGGCGGTATCGTCCGGCCCGGCCCACTCGAGCAGCGGGTTCTCCTCCATCTGACGATCGACGTAGGCGCGCAGCTCGAGGCTCGACAGGCGCAGCAGCTTGATCGCCTGCTGCAGTTGCGGCGTCATGGCGAGCGACTGCCCGAGCCGCCGTTCCAGCCTGAGCGCGCCGGCCACCGCCGCGGCTCCTAGAGCCGGAAACGCTCGCCGAGGTAGACCTGACGAACTTCTTCGTGGGCGACGATCTCGTTCGGCGAGCCTTCCATGAGAACCGCGCCGTCGTGCAGGATGTAGGCGCGGTCGACGATATCGAGCGCCTCGCGCACGTTGTGATCGGTGATCAGCACGCCGATCCCGCGGTCTTTCAGATGCGCGACGAGGTCGCGGATATCGGCGACCGCGATCGGGTCGATGCCGGCGAACGGCTCGTCCAGCAGCATGAAGCCGGGCTTCGCCGCAAGCGTGCGCGCGATCTCGACGCGGCGGCGTTCGCCGCCGGACAGCGCCAGCGCCGGCGTATGCCGGAGGTGGTCGATCAGGAACTCGGCCAGCAGGTCGTCGAGAGCGGCCTCGCGATGCGCCCGGTCCGGCTCGACGACTTCGAGGACGACGCGGATGTTGTCCTCGACGGTGAGGCCGCGGAAGAAGGACGCTTCCTGCGGCAGGTAGCCGACGCCAAGGCGGGCGCGGCGGTACATCGGCAGATCGGTCACGTCGTGGCCGTCGATGGACACGCTCCCCGTGTCGGCGGCAAGCAGACCGGTGATGAGATAGAAGCACGTCGTCTTGCCGGCGCCGTTCGGCCCGAGCAGGCCGACGACTTCGCCGCGCCGCACCGATACCGAGACGTCGCGCAGCACCGGCCGCCGCCGGTAGCTCTTGCCGAGATGGCGCCCGACGAGCCCCCCCGAGGCCGAAACCAGGCGGATCGCCGGACGCGCGCCTTCGCCGGCTTCGCTCACTCGTCCGCGTCCCCGTTCGCGCCTTCGTCCCCGTCCTCGTCCGACCCGGGCGCGAAGACGGCCGCCACCCGGCCGCCGGGCGACGCACCCGCCGTGATTCGGCTGACGCCGGTGCCGAGGTTCATGTCCAGCCTGTCGCCGCGCACGACGTTGGCGCCCTGCGTGAGCACCACGTCGCCCTCGATGAAGACCAGCCCCTTCTCGACGTCGTAGGCGCCGCGCGCGCCGCTGGCGACCTCCTCCGGGGTCACGAGGCGCACGTTGCCGTCGGCCTCGATCAGCCGGATGCGCTCCGCCGCCGCGCCGTCGGCGCCGCTGCCGCGCGAGAGATGGGCGGTCAGGCGATCCGCGTGCAGATGGTAGGGGCCCTGGACCGCGTCGGCGTTGCCGCGGGCGACGGCGATCCGTTCCTCGTTCTTCCACTCCATTTCGTCGGCGCTGATCTGGACCGGCGCGTTCGGGTCGATCTCGAGCTGCGCCGCGACGGGGCCGGCGGCCGCGAGCGCCACGGCCGCGACGGCTGCCCGGAAGGCCGCCCGCCGCATCAGCCGCCGCCCTCGAACTCGCCCGGATGCAGGACCGCGGAGGGACGCCCGCCGCAGCGAAGGTCTCCCGGCCCCGCGAGGAAGACGCATCCCACCGCGTCGATCTCGCCCCAGCGGCCACGTCCGCGCACCCGGTCGTCGGTCGTCGCCCGGCCGGTGCGCAGGTCGAACCGCGCCGCATCGGTGCGCAGTTCCAGCCCCGATTCCGTCCACACGTCGACTCCTCCGCTGAGGTGCAGCGTCTCCCGGTCGCGGTCGAGTATCCCGCGGTCGGCGGCGACCGTCATCCGGCCGCCGTCGGACCCCGTGAGGTCGGCCTCGGGGCCTTCGAGGAAGACCCGGCCGGCGCCGGTCTGCGGCCGCCACGCCAGCGCCGCGTTCACCGTATAGGGCCGCTCGGACGAGTCGGTGCTTTCGAAGCGCGGGCGAACCGCCTCGTCGCGGTCGCCGATCTCGATGCCGTCGGCGCCGAGCGCCACGTCGACGCGATGGTCCGCGCCGTTCACCATGGGCCAGGCGACCACGGCGACGGCGACGCCGGCGGCGGCGGCGGGGAACAGCGCCCGCATCAGCCCGAGGCGGCGACGCCAGCCGGCCTCGGCGCGGATCGCCTCGCGCATGTTCCCGTCGGCGCTCCAACGCTGAAGGAACCGATCCCTCGCCATCGCTCCGACCTCAGCCCAGCCCGGCGCGCAGGCAGTCGTGCGAATGCAGAATGCCCACCGGCCGGCCGTCGTTCACGACGAACAGCGCGGTGATCTTCCGCGTGCTCATGATGAACAGCGCTTCGGCGGCGAGACAGTCCGGCGCGACCGTCCACGGCTCGGGCGTCATCACGTCCGCGGCCCGGCGCGACAGCAGGTCGGCGGCCATGTGACGGCGCAGGTCGCCGTCGGTGACGATTCCCCGCAACCGGCCGCCCCCGTCGACGATGCCGACGCAGCCGAAGCTCCTGGCGGTCATCTCCATCACCGCGTCGCTCATCGCCGTGTCCGGCCCGACGAGGGGCACGGCCTCGCCCTCGTGCATCAGGTCGGCGACGGTGGTCAGCCGCGCCGCGAGGCTGCCGCCCGGGTGCAGCAGGCGGAACGCCGTGCCGGTGAACCCGGCGCGCTCCATCAAGGCGACCGCGAGGGCGTCGCCCAGCGCCAGCGCCATGGTGGTCGAGGTCGTGGGCGCGAGGCCGTTGGGGCACGCTTCCGGCGCGTCGATCAGCACCAGCGCCACGTCGGCGCGGTCGGCGAGCGCGCTGCCCGAGCGGCCGACGATGGCGACGAGGGGAATTCCGTGACGCCCGGCGTGCTCGACGATGGCGTTCAGCTCCGCCGTCTCGCCCGAATTGGACAGCGCGAGCACGGTGTCGCGGGGGGCGATCATGCCGAGGTCGCCGTGGCGCGCCTCCGCCGGATGAACGTAGCCCGCCGGCGTGCCCGTCGAGGCGAGCGTCGACGCGATCTTGCGGGCGACGTGGCCGGACTTGCCCATGCCCGTCGTCATCACCCGGCCGGCGGTGCGCGCGAGCGTCTCTACCGCGGCTTCGAAACGGCCGTCGAGCGCGCGCGCCAAGCGCCGCAAGGCGGCGGCCTCGGTCTCCAGTACGCGGCGGCCCGCGGCGACGATTCCGTCGACGGCCGCGCTGCCCCGGTCGAGCACAATATCGGTCACGCGGCGATGGACCCCGGTTCCCCGTCAACGGCGGCCGCAAGCATGGCGGAAACGGCGGGGCGAATCAATGCGCGAAGATGTCCTCGTCGGGCCAGCCGGCAAGGTCCAGCGCGGCGCGAACGGGAACGAACGCGAAGCACGCGGCGGCGAGGTCGGCGCGGCCGTCGCGCGTCAGCATGCTGTCGAGGCGTTCGCGCAGCCGGTGGAGATACAGCACGTCGGCCGCGGCATAGGCGCGCTGCGCCGCGCCGAGGTCGGCCGCCGCCCAGTCGGAGCTCTGCTGCTCCTTCGACAGCGCGACGCCGAAGAACTCGCCCACCAGGTCCTTGAGCCCGTGGCGGTCCGTATAGGTGCGCGCGAGCCGCGACGCGATCCGTGTGCAGTAGAGGGGCCGGCATTCGATGCCGAACGTGTGGCGGAGGACGGCCACGTCGAAGCGCGCAAAGTGGAAGATCTTCGTCCGGCTGCCGTCGGCGAGCGTCCGCCTGAGGTTGGGGGCGGCGTAGTCGGGCGTCGGAAAATGGACGAGATGGGCGTCGCCGTCGCCGGCCGAGAGCTGCACGACGCACAGCCGGTCGCGGTGCGGCCGCAGGCCCCGGGTCTCGGTGTCCACGGCGATGTCGCCGTCGAACGCGACGCCGTCGGGCAGGTCGTAGCGGTGCAGATGGACGGTCACGCCGACGCCGCCCGCGACGGCGCGGCGGCTGGTGCCCAGGAGAAGACTCGAACTTCCACGGCCTTGCGGCCACTGGCACCTGAAGCCAGCGCGTCTACCAATTCCGCCACCTGGGCCCGACCGGACGATGCCGCGCCCCCCGCCCGCGGAGCCGGCGCGCGCCCGCTGGGTACGCGAGCCGCGGGAACCTGTCAACGCACTTTGCGCTGGCGCGGCCGCGGCGGGTCGGGCAAGGTCGCCGGAGGGAAGCGGAAGGGGCCGCGGTCATGCCGGTGTCGCAGGCGACGGTGTTCGGCGGTTCGGGTTTCGTCGGCCGCTACGCGGTACGGCGGCTGGCGGCGGCCGGCGCGCGCGTCGTCGTCGGCGTGCGCCATCCCGGGCGCGCCGGATTCCTCAAGCCGATGGGAGACGTGGGCCAGGTGCTGCCCGTCGCCGCCGACATCGGCGACGAGGCGACGGTGGCGGCGGCGGTGCAGGGCTCCGATCTCGTGGTCAACCTCGCGGGAATCCTCGTCGAGACCGGCGCGCAGCGCTTCGCGGCGGTCCACGCGCAGGGCGCCGAGCGCGTCGCCAAGGCGGCGCGGGCGGCGGGCGCGCGAAGCCTCGTCCACGTCTCGGCGATCGGCGCCGACGCGGCGTCCCCCGCCGCCTACGGCCGCAGCAAGGCGGCGGGCGAAGCTGCCGTGCGGGCGGCGTTTCCGGCGGCGGCGATCGTCCGCCCCAGCATCGTGTTCGGCCCGGAGGACGACTTCTTCAACCGCTTCGCGCGCCTGGCGCGGCTCGTGCCGGCGTTGCCGCTCGTCCACGGCGGGCGGACGAAGTTCCAGCCCGTCTACGTCGGCGACGTGGCGGAGGCGCTGGCGCGCGCCGCCGAACGCGCCGACGCGGCAGGGCGGACGTACGAGCTCGGCGGGCCGCAGGTCTACACGTTCCGCGAGCTGCTGGCGTTCGTTCTCGCCACCACGCGCCGGCGCGCGTTTCTGGTGCCGGTGCCGGAGGCCGTGCTGGCGTTCAAGGCGCGGTTCTTCGAGCTCCTGCCCGACCCGCCGCTGACCCGCGACCAGATCGCGATGCTGCGCCGCGACAACGTGGTGAGCGACGATCCCGAGATCGCCCGCTTCGCCGACCTCGGAATCGAGCCGGCGGCGCTCGAGGCGATCGTGCCCGAATACCTCGCACGCTACCGCCGCCGCCCCGTTTCGCCCGACGGCGGGCAGGCGTAGCGGCTCGGGGAATCAACACCGAGTCAACACCGCGCCGCGCCGATGCGCGCGGTGCGTTGCACCGTCCACGGCCGAGCCGCCGCAACGCCGGCTGACGGCGTGGGGAAAAAAATCGGGGGCGGCATCGCGCGCCGCCCCCGATGAATCCGGCGAAGATTGCTCCTTGGTCAGAAGTTCACGTTGACTCCCGTGAGAACGACCGTCGAGTCGGCAGTTTCGCCGTTCACCTCAAATTCGGCGCCGACGAGGTCGGCGTACCACTTGAGGCCAGGCGCGACCGCGTAGCCGATCTGAAGCGCCCAAGCGTCGAACGTGCTTTCGCTGGCCTCCATGCCGGTCACCATCTTCTCGGCATGGGCATAGGAGATCTCGACACCGTAGGGGCCGAAATTGTAGGCCGCGTCGAGCACCCAGCCCGTGTAGTCCTGGCTGTCCCCCGGCAGGGTGCCGGTGTCTCCGTAATCCCAGAAGGCCGCGCCGGCGGAAAAGCCGGCGTGACTCACAATGCCGCCGATCTGGAACATCTCGACGCTGTGCCGGATGGTCCCCTTCGCGTTGTCGACCGCATCGTCGCTCATCGCGCCGACGGCGGAGACGGTGACAGTGGAGCCGCCCATATCGCCCTTCCACTGGGCCGCGTAGCCGATCTCGTCCTTGAATTTGCCGTCGCCAGCGGTCGTGCCATCCTTGCCGCCATCTACGGTGGGCGTGTAGCTGACGCCGGCCTGGAAGCCGTTGAACACCGGAGTGTAGTACGTCACCTTGTATTGTCCGACGTCCCAGAAGTGCGGGTTTACGCTACGCTCGATGTAGCCGGTCGGTGCGACGATGTACGTCTTGTAGGAGTAATCGAGGCCGCCGTTGCCCTTGTACTGCCCGGCGATGTTCAGGTTGAGCGCGGTCTCCGCGCCGATCCACGTGCCCGCCTCGATCGACCCCCAACTGCCCTTGAGCCAGATGTACTGGCGGCCCAGGCCGCTCAATCCGGCAAGGTCAACGTCCGTTCCGTTGGCCGCGATGCGGATTTGCGCGCCGTAGGTGAGGCCGTTGTCGGCGGTCTTCTCGCCGTTGAAGTACACATCGGCCCAGCGGCCGGCGACGAAGCCGCTGTCCCGGTGCTTCGCGCTGTCGGCATAGCTGTTGTTGGCGAACCCGCCCTCGAACGACGCGTTCATCCCCGCCGTCAGGATCGGCGTTCCCTCCTCGTCGCGAGACTGGAGCGGCATGGCGACGGCGCTCGCCGCCATAAGCGATACGCCGACCACCGCCGTCGTATTCAAAAGAAACCTTTTCATTCGTCGTAAACCTCCCACGTCATCGGCCGGTGGGCCCGGCCCCTCGGTCCGAAATACAGGGCCGGTTCTCATCGACCCCCCCCCAAAAGAAGCCGGCGACCGCCCCTTCCGCCGGACACCCGAACCCGCACCGAGAGGTACTAAATAATTGATAAATAGTCGTTTTTTTCTCCCGCAATGAGTTGCAGTCGGACGGAATCGCCAACGGTTCCTTCCCCGGCTGCAACGGCAACCGGGAGAACGAAATTGCCCAGAACGACCCTTACCGACGCCCGCCTGCGCGCTCTTGCGCCACGCGCAACCGCCTACGACATCCGCGACGGCAAGCTCGGCGGCTTCGGCGTCCGGGTGCTGCCGTCAGGCGTCAAGCATTTCTTCGTCCATTGCCAGCACCGCGGCGAACGCATCTGGAAGATCATCGGAGACGCCGAGGCGATGGACGTTCGCGAAGCGCGGTCCCGTGCCACCGAGACGCTCGACGCGATCCGGCGGGGCGAGGGCGCCGCGCCGCCCGGCGATACACTCTTCGAGGCGGTCGCCGAGACCGTGTTCCGACAGCACGAACGCCTCTGGAAGCCGGGCACGCTCGATGTGAACCGGAGTTATCTGCGCAACCAGATCCTGCCGTATTTCGCCGGACGCCGGATTGCGGACATCGAGCGGAAGGACGTCCGCTGCTGGTTCGCCTCGCTGCACGCGACGCCGGTCGCCGCCGACCGCTCGATGCCGGTGCTTTCCGTCATCATGCGCGAGGCCGAGACGATGGGCCTCAGGCCCGAGGGCTCCAACCCCTGCCGCGGCATCCGCAGGAACCGCCGCAAGGGGCGCGAGCGGTTCCTGTCGGACGACGAGATCCGCCGCCTGTCGGCACGCCTGACGGCCCATGCCGGTCGCTGTCCGCACCAGGTCGCCGTCGTCCGGCTCCTGCTGCTCACCGGATGCCGCAAGAACGAGATCCTGACCCTGCGCCGGTCCGACTACCGCGAGGGCCGTCTGTTCCTGCGCGACAGCAAGGTCGGCCCCAGGACGGTCTGGCTGTCCGCGCCGGCCCGGACCATCCTCGACTCCCTAAACGGGACCGGCGCCTGGATGTTTCCGTCGTTACGAACCGGAGGACACCGGAGCGATGGCTGGCTGAACGAGTTCTGGCACCGGGTCCGGGACGAGGCGGACCTGAGGGGCGTCCGCCTTCACGACCTGCGCCACTCCCATGCGAGCCTCGCCCTGCGGTGCGGCGAAACCGTGCTCGCCATCGGTCGGCTGCTGGGGCACCGGAGGGCGGAGACGACCCTCAGGTACACCCACCCCGCCGACGCAATGGCGATGGACGCCGCCGAGAAACTCGGCGGCGTCCTCGGGGGGACCTGAGCGATGGCGGGGAGGGAGCGCGTACGGCTCACCGACGCCGCGATCGCCCGCCTGCGGCCCCGCGAGCGGGAGTATACGGTCTGGGACAGCCGGGTGCCCGGGCTCGGGGTCCGTGTCCGCCCGACCGGCGGGCAGAGCTACGTCCTCTTGCAGCATGTCGGCGGGCGCACGAAGCGCGTCTCGCTCGGGCCGGTGCGCGCGCGCGGCATCGAGGCGGTGCGCCGGGAATGCCATGCCCGGGAGGCCGTTCCGGAAGCCCCGGAGCCGGAGGTGCCCCGCCGGAAGGCTCCCTCGTTCCGGGACTTCGTCGCGGGCGAGTGGAAGACGGCGCACTTCGAGCGCTACAAGCCGTCGACACAACGAGGCGCGAGGTCGTTGCTCACTGGGCAGTTGTTGCCGAAGTTCGGATCGAAGCCGCTCGACCGCATCGCCCCGGGGCACGTCCGGCGCTGGTTCGACGCCTTCAGCCGCACCGCGCCGGGCAATGCCAACAAAGCCCTCGGGATCCTGGGGCAGATACTCAACTTCGCAGTGGCATGCGGCCACATCGACACCAATCCGACGCGGGGCATCCGGCAAAACCGACGCCCGGCGCTCACGCGCTTTCTGTCGCGCGAGGAGATCGCCCGCCTCCACGAGGTCCTCGATAAGGAGGCGGGTCGCGGAAACCGGTTCCGGCATCAGGCCGACATCGTGCGGCTGCTTCTGCTGACCGGATGCCGCAAGAGCGAGATCGTGCGCCTGCGCTGGTCCGAGGTCCAGAACGACAGGCTGGTCCTCGCGGATTCCAAGACCGGACCGAGGACGGTGCCGCTCGGCAGCCGAGCCCGCGCCGTTCTCGACCGGCAGACTCGCGGCCGAAGCCCCTTCGTATTTCCCTCTCCGCTCGATCCGGCCCGGCCGCGCGCTCACGAGCTCTCGCTCTGGTATCGGGTCAGACGCCAGGCCGGCATCGAGGACGTGCGCCTTCACGATCTTCGGCACACGATGGCCAGCCACGCGGTCATGAACGGGGTGCCGGTGCCGGTGGTCTCGCGCATGCTCGGCCATTCCAACGTGCAGATGACCATGCGATACGCGCACCTTGCCGACCGCGACATAGAGGCGGCGGCCGAGCGGGTCGGCGCCGCGATGGCGCGGATCATGGGACTCGGGACTCAACTGCACCCCTTGGATGCGTCGACTGACGCAGGTGGATGATCGCCTTCCGTTCCAGATGGGATGTACGAACGCGTCTCTCCGGACGGATCGGCCGAGGGGCTTGGTGTGCCGGGATTCGATTACGGCCGAGCATAAGCCGATCCGCCCCTGTTCAAGCTTCGAACGGGTTCAGCAGGCTCACGTCCAATCCCGCCACGTCAGCGACGTTGCGTGTCACGAGGGTAAGGCCGTTAGCCTTAGCCGTCGCGGCCAAGAGCGCATCGACAACCGGAAGCGGTCGGATCGCATTCATCCTGCCCCATTGCTCGGCAACGGCTGAATCGACGGGCAGGACACGATTGCCGAAGCTCGACATTATGTCGGAGAGCCACGAGTCAAGCGCTTCGGCCCTTTGAGGATCGTGGTGGCGAGTGAGTTCCACGCCCTTACGGATCTCGCCCAGCACCAAGGGACTGAGCCACAGATCGTCCTCAGCGATGCCGCTCCACCACAACGCGACGGCTGGGTCGCAGCGTTCACCCTTGCGAACTTCCGAGATGATGTTCGTGTCGATCAGGAAAGTCATGGGGCGGCGTCACGTCCAAAGTCACGCTGACGTTCGAGATCGATCCCTTCAAGCGGCGCCGAGGCCAGCAGTGCCTTGAGCCCTCCGGAGCGCGGCACGGCGATCTTCTCGCGCAGGATGGCGCGCGTCTCGGTCTCGCGCTCGGGATCGACCAGCGCCGTGGCAACATCGCGCACGAGCGCAGCGTCTCCTTTCCGAACCTGAATTTCGACGCGCACAAAGCCCTGCCGCTGGCGGCGCTTGCGCCACTGGGTGACGGGAGATGGTTCGGTGCTGGTCATCGCATCCTCCATTCCCGGAAATCTTTACCGGGAAAGCGGAAACACGACAACCGGTGGTCGTCTTGGGACGTCCAGACCGGCTGGAGATACGGTCTCGACCCTCAGGCCCTCGATCTGAACCGCGTCAGCTCGGCCTGGAACCGGCGCGCGCGCTCCAGAACGTGCGACACCGCGCCCGGGCTCGCCCCGCACCCCGTCGCGATCCGGTCGCGCGTCAAGTCAAGACCGTGACGCTGTCGAAGAATGTCCTTGGTGTCGTTCATGCCGATCCTCTTCATCGAGCCCCTGCCTCCTCGTTTCGGTCCATCGACCGAGGAGGCAGTGCCATGAAGAGAAACGGCCCGGGGGTGCTCCGGACGCCGGCGCATCTCCGAGCCAGGTCCGGACCGTCGAGTCACGCCGGAATCGCCCCGTCAAGTGTCACCGGATTTTGCACCCTGGGCGGTGGACTCGCCGTGTCAGCGCGGCATTGTCGACTACTCGTAGACGGAAGGGTTGCGCGATCGACTCCATACCGGAAGTGACCGCAGTCAATTTCGGGACTCTTGCGGGCATCCCCCGGCGGCCGGCCCATCCACCGCTCAGGCGGCGACCTCCACCACTGCCGCCGTGCATTGCGGAACCGGAACCGGCTCTCCGTGTTCGCGCAGGCTCTCGATGTGCAGAACAATGGCCGTTCCGATCTCCCGGATGGCTTCGTCGCGGGTTGGCCCCGTGGCCACGCAACCGGGCAGATCGGGCACGTAGGCGGCGTAGTTCCCAGGCGCCTTCTCGATCACGATCGTGTATTCCATCTCCATCCTCACTTCGTCAGTCCCGCCTGCTTCCGGATGCTGGCCCAGGTGCCCGGGGGAAGGTCGTCGCTGGCCTTGCCGGCTATCGTCACCGTCCCCGGCTTGTCGGGATGTCGGTACTGGCGATGACTACCCCTGACCCGGACCAGCGACCAGCCCTCACGTTCGACGAGGCGGATTGCATCACGGACCGTGGGCATTCGGCAGGGACTTCAACGGTGACACATGACGAACTCCAGCGCCGCCTGCCCGACCGGGCTCATGAGGTGACGCCGGCGTTCACGGCCTCGCGGAGCGCCTTGGCGGGCTTGAACGTCGGCGCGGTCAAAGCCTCCACCGCTACAGACTCACTCAACCCGCGTGCGGATTGCGCGCCGCACGGGCCGGCCGGGAGCGGGTGGCGAACTGGCCGAACCCGGCGATCCTCACTTCCTCCCGCCGGCCAAGCGCCTCCGTGACCGCCTCGAACGCCGCATCCACCGCGCCGGCCGCGTCCGTGCGGCTCAGTCCGGCTCAGGCCGCCACCTCGCGGACAATATCCGACTTGTTCATGCGTTCGCTCCCTGAAGACCTCCCCGGCTGCACTTCCGGCCGCCGCGCGCTCGCGCGGTCGGGAACCTCGCGACCAACATAGCAGGGTCACGCTTTCGATCAGATGTCGGTCAAGGGGGCGGGGTCAACTACGCTCTCAAATCCCGCCGCGATCGGCTGCGCGAACGCGGTCTGCAGACGACTTCGCAAGTCGCCGGCGCCGTTCAGGCGGCAGCGTCGGCGGGCGGCGGCCCGGCGAGCGCGCCGCTCGCGCGCATGGACGAGATCGCCGCGTCATCGTAGCCATGCTCGGCGAGCAGGGCCGCGCCGTGCTCCCCGAGTCCGGGCGCCGGCGCCGCGAGGTTGGCGTGCGCCGCCTCCGGCAATCCGGGAATCCGCGGCACGGGGACCGGCGGAACCAACCGCACCGCATGGCCCAGCCGGCCGATCTCGCGGCCCCAATGGTGCGCACCGCCGCAGGCTTCCATCGCCACCGTGCAGCGCGGTTGCGAGGCCAGAAACCCCAGCACCTTCGCCCGGCTCAGCTTCTTCCGGAACGCGACCGATCCATCGGGCCTCGCACCGTGAAGCTGAAAGCTGTTCTTCGCCAGATCGATCCCGATCATGCTAACCTGTTCCATGGACGCCCCTTTTCCTATCCTGGCGTTTATGACACCGCCAGCTTGGCACATTGCGATGCCGTCGGGAGGGGCGTCCACTCCATCGCTTACCCGAAACGCGGGCCGAGTTGCGGAAGTCGGGCTAACCGATGGTGCCCACCATCGACCTCCGAACCATCCCATCGGAAACTGAGGCTTCAAACAGACACGCCACAAGGCCAGTCACGGTAAACGCTCACCATACCGCGACTGGCCTACCAGGACCGACAGCAACACCGTGCCCAGAATGTCCCGCTTCGACGGCGCGTTCGGGCTCGTGTAGACGAGCAGGCAGTCCGCCACCAGCGCGTCGAAGCGCCCGCTCACCTTCAGGTATTTCGCGAAGAACGCCAGATGGCCCAGCGGTGCAACCGCCGCATCTGGGTCCCACTCGACGTCAACAGGGCCGCCGAACGTGTCCACCTTCACGGCCTCGCAGGTGACCCCCCGCACAGCGCCAAGACCCTCACCCGCAGGGCGACCCTCACGGGCACCTCCAGATCCGCTCATCCCTGCAGTCTACAAGGGCCGCGGCCATTCCAGACCACCATCAACTGCCGGATTTAGGCTGAATCCGCTATGGCCGAGACTCCCTATTGTGCAGCAATCTTTTCGCTTCCGTCTGCAAGCGATCCAGTCCTTACCTCAACTTGATTTCCATTGGGCCTAGTGCGAAGCGCGTCCCAATCAATGCCATCAGCAAGTACAGAATTGTACATGCCATTACTGAAAATAATTCAGACGATTCCAAGCTTCTCTGATCGAAAACGGATACCACTGTCAAGACGACAATGGTAACGACGCCAATTGCTGTCACGGATACCATGGCAGAAACAGTGTATTGCGATCTTGGGACAATTTTTCCACACAAGACGCCGCCTGCAAGATGTGCCAAACAACTAAATGCAATTGCGACTGGCATAAGTTTACTGGCGTCTTCTTTCGTCCACGTGCCATTTTCTCCAATTTGCGCTAGTATTATCCCAATCGACATTGCGCCAATTAACATAAACATCAACACCGCTGGAACTAAAGCAACATAATACCAATATGTAGAAACTTCGTCTGGATTCCGTAACAGAGAGTCGTCATCTTCTACAGCTTTTGCCGTTCGCCACTCTTGCCGAGCAACAACAGCGGTATGAGCCGCGGCAAATATCATGGCAGAAAGTGCCGCTGGGCCTTGGCCAACAGCATACCATACCAGCAGAGTGAGAATTATGTATATGATGGGAAGGCCTACAAACCATTTCCACATACTGTCAAATCTCCTTTAGGCGAAGGTGGAGCACGCCCATGATGTCGGTCAAGGGGGGGCCGGGTCAACTACGCTCTCAAATCCCGCCGCGATCGGTTGCGCGAACGCGGTCTACAGACGACTTCGCAAGTCGCCGGCGAAGCTCAGGCGGCAGCGTCGGCGGGCGGCGGCCCGGCGAGCGCGCCGCTCGCGCGCATGGACGAGCATGGACGAGATCGCCGCGTCATCGTAGCCATGCTCGGCGAGCAGGGCCGCGCCGTGCTCCCCGAGTCCGGGCGCCGGCGCCGCGAGGTTGGCGTGCGCAGCCTCCGGCAACCCGGGAATCCGCGGCACGGGGACCGGCCCGACGCCTGGCTCGACGACGCCGGCGCCGCGGCGACGGCGCCGGCGTCGTCGAGCCAGGCGCCCGGCGTGTTGACGGGGTTGCACAGGAGCCCCGCCCGTCCCAGCGTCTCGAGCCATTCCGCGGTCGTCCGTCCGGCCAAGATCGCGCCCATGATCGTCGTCAGCGCCGCAAAAGAAAGAGGGCGGCCCATCGCGCCGCCCTCGGTAAGGTCGGTGAAGAGCGCTACGTGGTCAGAAGTTCACGTTGACTCCCGTGAGAAGGACTGTCGAGTCGTCGGTGCGCCTCATGCCGTCGCCGATTTTAACGTCCCATTCGGCGCCGACGAGGTCAGCGTACCACTTGAGGCCCGGCGCGACCGCGTAGCCGATCTGAAGCGCCCAGCCGTCAAACGTGCTGTCGATGGCCTCCATGCCGATAATCACCTTCTCGGCATGGGCATAGGAGATTTCTACGCCGTAGGGGCCGAAGCTGTAGGTCGCGTCAAGCGCCCAGCCCGTATAGTCTTGGCTGTCCCCGGGCAGAGTGCCAGTGTCTCCGTAATCCCAGAACGTCGCGCCGGTGGTGAAGCCGGCGTGGGCCACCATGCCGCTGATCTGGAACATCTCGATACCGTGCGTGGTGGTCGACATCGCGTTGTTGACCGCATCGTCGCTCATCGCGCCGACGGCGGACACGGTGACGGTGGAGCCGCCCATGTCGCCCTTCCACTGGGCGCCGTAGCTGATCACGTCCTTCGCTTGGCCGTCGCCGGCGGGCCAGCCGCCCTCGTGGGCAATCGGAGCCGTGCCCCACGGGCTGTCGGTGGGCGTGTAGGTGACGCCGGCCTGGAAGCCGTTGAAAACCGGTGTGCGCACCATGCGGTGCTAACTGGTTGAAAAAAGGCCGTTCTCTCTCCCACATTTTGTTGCAGTCGGACGGAATCGTCAACGGTTACTTCCCCGGCTGCAACTGCAACCGGGAGATCGGAAATGCCCAGAACGGCCCTGACCGACGCCCGCCTGCATGCCCTCGCGCCGCGAGCGACCGCCTACGACATTCGGGACGGCAAGCTCGGCGGCTTCGGCGTCCGGGTGCTGCCGTCGGGCGGCAAGCGCTTCTTCGTCCACTGTCAGCACCGCGGCGAGCGCATCTGGAGGACTGTGGGCGATGCGGAGACGGTGAGCCTTGCCGAGGCGCGGTCACGTGCCACCGAGACGCTCGCCGCGATCCGACGGGGCGAGAGTATCTTGCCGGCGCCCGGCGATACGGTCTTCGAGAGCGTCGCCGAAACTGTGTTCCGACAGCACGAGCGCCTCTGGAAGCCGGGTACCCTCCGTGTGAATCGGGGCTATCTTCGGAAACATATCCTGCCGTCTTTCGCCGGACGCCCAATTGCCGACATCGATCGCCGCGACGTCCGCCGCTGGTTCGCCTTGCTGCACGCGACGCCGGTCGCCGCCGACCGCTCGATGCCGGTGCTCTCGGTCATCATGCGCGAGGCCGAGGCGATGGGTCTCAGGCCGGAGGGCTCCAACCCCTGCCGCGGCATCCGCAGGAACCGCCGCAAGGGGCGCGAGCGGTTCCTGTCGGACGACGAAATCCGCCGCCTGTCGGCACGTCTGGCAGCCCATGCCGTGCGCCATCCGCACCAGGTCGCCATCGTCCGCCTGCTCCTGCTCACCGGGTGCCGCAAGAGTGAGATCCTGACGCTGCGCCGGTCCGACTACCGCGAGGGCCGTCTGTTCCTGCGCGATTCCAAGACTGGCCCGCGGACGGTCTGGCTGTCCGGGCCGGCGCGGGACATCCTCGACTCCCTGGACGGGACCGGCGCCTGGATGTTTCCGTCATCCGGCCGGGGCAGACACAGGAGCGATAGCTGGCTCAACGAGCTCTGGCACCGGGTCCGGGACGAGGCGGGCCTGCGGAACGTCCGCCTCCACGATCTTCGTCACAGCCACGCGAGCCTTGCCCTGCGGTGCGGCGAGACCGTGCTCGCCATCGGCCGGCTGCTGGGGCACCGGAAGGCGGAGACGACCCTCCGGTACACGCACCCCGCCGACGCGATGGCGATGGAGGCCGCCGAGACTGTCGGCGCCGTCCTCGGGGGAACCTGAGCGATGGCGGGGACGAAACGCATGCGGCTTACCGACGCCGCGATCGCCCGCCTGCGGCCGCACGAGCGGGAGTATACGGTCTGGGACAGCCGCGTCGCCGGGCTCGGGGTCCGTGTTCGCCCGACCGGCGGGCGGAGCTACGTCCTCTTGGAGCATGTCGGCGACCGCACGAAGCGCGTCTCGCTCGGGCGGGTATCGGTGCGGGGCATTGAGGCGGTGCGCCGGGAATGCCATGCCCGGGAGGCCGGTCCGAAGCCGGAACGAACCGATGAGTCGGCGCCGCCGGCGCCGCTGTTCGGGGATTTCGTCGCGGGCGAGTGGAAGGCGGCGCACTTCGACAGGT
Organism: Alphaproteobacteria bacterium; assembly: GCA_965243325.1. Lineage (GTDB taxonomy): Bacteria > Pseudomonadota > Alphaproteobacteria > UBA7887 > UBA7887 > JANQOH01. The sequence goes on from CBDEUQ010000003.1 coordinate 833,446, forward strand.
ACAAGCCGTCGACGCAACGAGGCGCGAGGTACGCGCTCGTCGGGCGACTGCTACCGGCGTTCGGGTCGAAACGGCTCGACCGCATCGCCCCGGCGCACATTCGGCGTTGGTTCGATGCCTTCAGCCGCACCGCGCCGGGAAATGCCAACCATGCGCTCAAGCTCCTGCGGCAGATCCTGAACTTTGCGGTGGCATGCGGCCACATCGAAGCCAACCCCACGCGGGGCATCCGGAGGAACCGGCGCCCGGCGCTGACGCGTTTCCTGTCGCGCGAGGAGGTCGCCCGCCTCCATGAGGTCCTCGACAAGGAGGCGGGACGGGGAGAGCGGTTCCGGCATCCGGCTGACATCGTGCGGCTGCTTCTGCTGACCGGATGCCGCAAGAACGAGATCGTGCGCCTGCGCTGGTCGGAGGTCCAGGACGACAGGCTGGTCCTCGGCGATGCCAAGACCGGGCCGAGGACGGTGCCGCTCGGCAGCCGGGCACGCGCCATACTCGAGCGGCAGCCTCGCGGCGCAAGCCCCTACGTATTTCCCTCTCCGCTCGATCCCGCGCGGCCGCGCGGTCACGATCTCTGGCTCTGGTATCGGGTCCGACGCGAGGCCGGCATCGAGGATGTCCGCCTTCACGATCTTCGGCACACCATGGCCAGCCACGCGGTCATGAACGGGGTGCCGGTGCCGGTGGTCTCCCGCCTCCTCGGGCATTCCAACGTGAAGATGACGCTGCGATACGCGCACCTTGCCGACCGCGACATAGAGGCGGCGTCCGAGCGGGTCGGCGCCGCGATGGCGCGGGTCATGGGACTGAGCGCTCAACTGGATCCCTTGGATGCGTCGAGCGGCGGATCGCCCGGATAACGCACCCGTTTGATCCTCTTCACGGCCGTGAGTTCCCATTGGTAGAGACCAGGTCGCCGATGGCGGTGGAACGGGTGCATTGCACGGGAAATGACGGGGTGCTGCGCAGCATCCGGCGAGCGTGGACCAGCCCCGCGTCGGCGCGGCACAGAGGTCATCCCGTCACGGGCCGCGGGGAACGCCTCCGCAGGCTCCTTCATAGCCGATGATTTGCCATACGTAGGCAGTTTCCATGTCCGGTTCCCAGAGCATGCACATCGCCGTCATTGCCTCGCGGCAGGGCAAGAGGGTCTATACCTCCCAGCTCCTGCGGCAGTCCTACCGGAGGCCTGTGCACTGTGGCGGTTTCCGTCAGCGCCCCGCCGGTTTTGGCGACCGGATATTGGCTTGAGCCCGCCAAACTGTCATAATGCCGGTTGGTCGGGCAGCACTCACTCATGACTACAGAGACGGTTCTGCGAAATGTCTGACGATTCAAGAAAGCGCGCACCACCCGTTGCCAATGCTGAAGCGTCTGCGAACTACAGGGGCCTACCTATTCCGATATGGGCTGCAATCATCATTGCGCTCGGTACCCTTTCCAGTGCGCTTATCATCAGCGGGCTGGTGACGCTTATGGCGCGCGCACTCGTCGACCGAGAGGAGATTCGAATCATCGTCAACCCGGCAGGGTGGACCCTGGATGTACGTAACGATGGTGAGCGGAACGGTACAATCGAACAGCGCGCATGGATTGTCCTGTCCAGCAGCACCGAAACCAAAGACATCGACATCGACATCTATCCTACGAACAACCAATCAATGACGTTCGGACCCAGCACTTCGGGCCGATTGCACATCAGCCTTCCGAAAACTCGTCACTTGAAGCCCGACTTGCCTCCAGATGTCACGACGTGCGCACTCAAGTACCGAGTCCAATCAGGGTCCGACACGAACGAACACCAAGATGCGTTCGAGTGCCGCCCTGAGCCGGCATAGCCGGAACCAAGAGGTCGTTGTATTCGGAGGGGGCTGTATGGCAAGTGTCACGACCTACGCAGAAAGCCACGAGCCCTATGCCACAAATTCCAGTCCCGGAAATTCTCGTCACTTTTGAAGGTTGAAGCTTCTGGATTGATTCCAACGTTTGGAACCCTCGTTTTCTTGCGTCGATGATGTCCTCGGGATCGGCGGCCCAGAAGAACGGTCTTGCCTCGGCAGCGTTGTGCTCGGCGATGAACCGGTGAATGGCGTCGCGGAGTTCGCGGACCGAGCGGAAGACGCCGTGCCTGAGCCGCCATCGTGTCAGCTTGGCGAAGAAGTCCTCGACCGCGCTGAGCCCCGAACACGAGGTCGGGGTGAAGTGGAAAGTCCAGCGCGGGTGCTTCGCGAGCCAGGCCCGGACCCTGGTGTTTTTGTGCGTGGCGTAGTTGTCGAGGATGGCATGGATCGCGGTGCCGGCGGGGATCGTGCGGTCGATGCGGTCGAGAAACTTCAGGAATTCCTGATGGCGGTGGTGAGCGGCGTGCTGGCCGACAATGGTTCCCCCGGCCTCGGTCCCTACCGTATGCACACATCTCCTCCGGAGAGTGTTGAAGAGGGGATACCCATGAGCCGTGTGCTGTGATTCATGCCGTTCCCGGCGTTGGATGGGAGATGGGAGCGACGGGCGATGGACAGCGAGGCTTCGTATTTCGGGGACCGTCGCGTCGACGAGGCCGGGCGGTTCCTGCACGACCGGCTCGTCAGGCGCGGTCCCCGGGGCAATTCCGTCCGCAGCGTGGGCGGGAACCGCGCCGGCGAGGTGCGCATCGGGCGGTTCCTGCGGAACGGGAAGGTGACGGTGGAGAAGGTGGTGGAGCAGGCCGCGCGGGGCACGGCGGGCCGAGTAGCGGGCCTGCATGTGCTGGCGATACAGGACACGACGAACTTCCGCGACAGCGGCGGCCGCACGGGCGTGGTCGGCCACGCCACGATCGCGGTGGAGGCCGAGGCAGGGGCCCTTCTCGGCCTGGCCGCCACGCAGGTGATCGCGCGGTCCGGCGGGGAGAAGGCGTCGAAGCATGCGCCGCTCTGCGACAAGCAGAGCCGGCGCTGGCTCGACGGCATGCGGGAGAGCGCGCCTGGCGCAACGACAATCTGGGTGAGAGCTGCGCGTCAAATAGGATGAGATTCCCGGCGGCAGCGGCGAGGAGAGGAGAGGAGAGGAGAGGAGAGGAGAGGAGAGGAGAGGATTCCCCTGCGGGTCGTCGATTTCAAGCCCTTTCTGGTTTTGATTGTCGCGGCGCGACAGGTTTCAGGAATTTGATTGTCGCGGCGGGCCTGGCGCTCGGAGATGGAGCGGCCCGCGGAGGCAGTCTCCGCGGGCCATGAGTTTGGTGGCCGCTCCATCGAGCTGGCGCCGGCTTCTTGAGACCGAGCGCGATGCCCCGCTTGCTGCGGTTGACGGCGAGCGACATCGCCGTGTGGTCGCCGTGGCGTGTGCCCAGGCCGCGTGCCCAGTCGCCCTGCGGCGGCTCGATCTTGATCACGTCGGCGCCGTGCGCGGCGAGCATGAAGCCGCAGCCCGGCCCGGCCACACCTTGGCTCATGTCGACGACGCGGATGTCCGCGAACGGCCGCTCGTAGCGCGCTTCGGGGCTCGCTTCGGGCATGGTCTTCCTCGACGGCGCCGGGTCCGCAAAAGAAAGAGGGCGGCGCATCGCGCCGCCCCCGGTAAGGTCGGTAGAAGAGCGCTTCGCGGTCAGAAGTTCACGTTGACTCCCGTGAGAACGACCGTCGAGTCCTCGGTGCTCCTCGAGCCGTCGCTGCGCATCACGTCCCATTCGTTGCCGACGAGGTCGGCGTACCACTTGAGGCCCGGCGCCACGGCGTAGCCGATCTGAAGCGCCCAGCCGTCGAACGTGCTGTCGATGGCCTCCATGCCGCTGACCACCTTCTCGGCATGGGCGTAGGAGATCTCGATGCCGTAGGGGCCGAAGCTGTAGGTCGCGTCGAGCGCCCAGCCCGAATAGTCCTGGCTGTCCCCCGGCAACCTGTAGGTGTCTCCGTAATCCCAGAACGTCGCGCCGGTGGAGAAGCCGGCGTGGCTCACCATGCCGCTGATCTGGAACATCTCGATACCCTGCCGGGTCCCCGGCCCGGTCCAGCCGATGTCGGATCGGCATGGTTTGTTAGGATTGGGGGCGCAGACTGCGTCGTCGCTCATCGCGCCGACGGCGGACACGATGACGGAGGAGCCGCCCATGTCGCCCTTCCACTGGGCTCCGTAGCTGATCACGTCCTTGGCCTCGCCATCGCCGGCGGTCGTGCCGTACTTAGCTGAGCCCCACGGGCTATCGGTGGGCGTGTAGGTGACGCCGGCCTGGAAGCCGTTGAAAACCGGCGTGTAGTACGTAATCTTGGTCTCACCAGCGTCCCACCAGTGCGGGTTCTGGATGTGATGAATCCCGCCTGGCGGCACGACAAAGTACGTCTTGTAAGAGAAATCGAGGCCCCCGTTGCCCTTGTACTGGCCGGCGACGTTCAGGTTGAGCCCGGTCGCCGCGCCGATCCACGTGCCCGCCTCGATCGACCCCCAGCTGCCCTTGACGTACAGGTACTGCCGGCCCAGCCCGCTGTGTCCGAGGAGGTCGATGTTGTTCGCGTTCCCGCCCCCGCCGGCCGCGAGGCGGATCTGCGCGCCGTAGGTGAGACCGTTGTCAGCGGTCATCTCACCGTTGAAGTACACGTCGGCCCAGCGGCCGGCAACGAGCCCGCTGTCCCGGTTATCGTCGTCGTTGGCGGCGCTGTTGTTGGCGAACCCGCCCTCGAAAGACGCGTTGATCGCCGCCGACAGGACCGGAGTCCCCTCCTCGTCGCGAGACTGCAGCGGCATGGCGACGGTGCCCGCCGCCATGACCGACACGCCGACCACCGCCGTCGTACTCAAGAGAAACCTTTTCATTCGTCGTAAATCCCCCACGTTATCGGCCGGTGGGACCCGGCCCCTCGGTCCGAAATACAGGGCCGGTATGTCATCGACCCCCCCCCAGAAGAAGCCGGTGACCGCCCCATCCGCTGGACAACCGAGCGGTGCGAACGCCAACTTCATGCGATGCAAGAACGCCGGGGGATGAGACAGTTTATGGACCGCCAAATCAATGTTTTCGTGCCGGCCTGTAGCCTGTTGGGGGCAGAGCGTGACAAAATAGTCACATATCAGGTCGGACACAGGCCGGCGCAACGCTTACGGCGCGTTCCGCTTGCCCGCCGCCAGCGCGTCGGTCCGGTCGGCGATTCGCTGAGCGTGGTCGCGGAGTTGCCAAGGACACGAGTCGACAGAACACCCTACCCGGGATCGACTACCTACCCAGGGGTAACGTCAAGAGTTATGTGTCAGGGAGACGGGGGTGCTGATTCCCTGAGACTTGTTTTCGTGGATGAATACCGCGTAGAGGACGCGGTCCATTGAGGTCCGGTCCTGGAAGGTTCCCATGGGCCGGGTTCGTCTGCGGACCTCCCGGAACCTTCGTTCGATGGCGTTGGTGGTCCTGACCCGCTTTCGCTCATCGAGGGTCCGGTAGCGGAAGCAGGTGAGCAGCTCGTCGAGATCGCTGCGCAGGCAGGCGACGGCCTTGGGGTAGGTGCTTTGCCAGCGGTCGGCGAAGCGTCGGGCGGCGCTCTGGGCCTTGCGGCGGCTCTTTGCATTCATGACGGCGTGGACATCGGCCTTGACGGCCTCCTGGTCGGCCTTGCGGACCTTGTTGAGGATGTTGCGCATCTTGTGCGCCCAGCACCTCTGAACCGGGATGCCGGGATAGACGAACGGCAAGGCAGCCAGCAGGCCCTTGCCGCCATCGACGCAGATCATCTCAAGGCCTTCGCCGGTGAGCCCGCGGTGGTACAGCCGGTTGAGGAACACTTCCCACTCGCGGGCGCCTTCGCTGACGGCGAGATGGAAGTCGATGATCTCCTTCTTGCCGTCGGGGCGGATGCCGAGCGCCACCAGGACCGGCCTCCTGAGCGCGCCGGCGCCGGTCTTGCGGGCCAGCACCACGCCGTCGAGCATCAGCGCCTTGTAGGCGTTCTTCAGCGGCCTGCGGTGGAAGGCCTCGACCGCCATGTCGAGCGTCTTGGAGACCCGGCTCACCGTCGCGGCCGAGACCGGGCGCCCGAGCAGGGCCAGCAGGACCTCGCCCACCTTGCGCGTCGAAAGCCCCAGCACGAAGCCGGCCAGGATGGCACGGTCGATCTCCGGCGCGCGCCTTGCGTAGCTCTTCACAACCCCGGTCGGGCAGAAGTGCCGGGTGCGCGGCACGTTGAGCTCGATGTCGCCGAGCTCGCTCAGCAGGCAGCGGCGGTAGGTCCCGTTGCGCCGGTCGCGCATCGCGCCGGCGTCGAGGTTGTCGAGCCAGCGATCCACCGCCTCGGCCATCCGGCCCTCGATGATCTCGGCCAGCGCCTGGCGGCCGAGCGGGCGGTAGCCCTCGCCCCAGTCCAGTCCGCCTGCCTGCATCTCCTTCACCACCTCAAAGGCCTGGGGTAGGCTCATGATCGTCGCAGCTTGCTGGGACATGCGGGGTGCTCCTGTTTGTGGTTGTCGTCACCACAGGGAGTACCCCCTTCCCACCTGACACATAAATTCTTACGTCACCCTACCCAGGATCAAGGTGGCCTCTGCGAGGGCAGCCGGCTACAGTATGCGAACTGATCGTCAGGCTAATTCGGGCTGCTCAGTGGGGGTCGAGAGCCAGGGCAGCCGCCGGGGAACGGGGTTCACGACGATCACGATTTACGCTGAACGGCGGTGGATTTCCGCCAAGCGGAATGTTGAGGCATGCAAACCGGTGCGAAGAGATGGACTTGGACGCTGCTCAGTGTCGCCAAACGTCTCGATGGCGGACGGGTGAAGGGGCCGTTCAACCACGCCTTTGTCGGCAGGCAAGGTTGTTGCCCGCTGGGATCTTTGCCGCGCTCGCGACCGCTGTCGTTGCCGCTCTTCCCGTTCCGGCACCGGCACAGGCGGACACTGGTGTCGCGCCCGTCCTCGTCCGCGCAGAGCTCGTGCCGCAGATCGGTCACCGAGCATTCGTCCTGTCGGTGGCGTACAGCCCTGATGGCGATCGCGTCGCCGCCGGCGACGGTGCAGGATCCGTGCGCATTTGGGACGCGCGTACAGGCGAGGAGACGGCGTTACTGGCCGGCCACGCAGGCAGTGTCAACGCAGTGGTCTACAGCCCCGACGGCAGCCGCATCGCCTCGGGCGGCGATGACGGGACGGTACGGATTTGGCACGCGCACACGGGCGCAGAGACGGCGGTACTGACCGGCCATACGGACGGCGTTAACGCAGTGGTCTACAGCCCCGACGGCAGCCGCATCGCCTCGGGCGGCGATGACGGGACGGTACGGATTTGGCACGCGCATACGAGTGCAGAGACGGCGGTGCTGACCGGCCATGCAGACCGCGTCAACACAGTGGTCTACAGCCCCGACGGCGCCTTCATTGCGTCAGGCGGAAGCGACGGGGTGTGGATCTGGAATGCGTACTCAGGCGATGAGGCGAGCAGGCTACGCAACAGTGCGGACTGGGTCTCGTCAATGGCTTACAGCCCTGACGGCAGCCGCATCATCACGGTTAGCGGTGAGGGGACGGCGCGCATCTGGAACGCTCATACGGGACATGAGGCGGGTGGCCTGAGCGACGATGCGCGCTGGGTCTCGTCGGTGGCGTACAGCCCTGACGGCAGCCGAATCGCTACCGGCAGCCGCAGTGAAGTCGTGTGGATCTGGGATGCCGACACGGGCGCAGAGACAGTCGTACTGCCCGGCCACCGAGGCGGCGTCAACGCGGTAGCGTACAGTCCGGACGGCAGCCGCATCGCCGTCGGCAGTCACGACGGGACAGTACGGATCTCGGATGTCGACACGGGCGAACTGATGCCCGTCCTGGCGGGCGACGAGGAAGGGCTCTCATCGGTAGCGTACAGCCCGGACGGCCGCAGCATCGCAGTAGCCAGCAGTGACAGGACGGTACGGGTCGTGGCTGCCGATACGGGCGCAGAGTTGCTAGTGGTGGGGGGAGACGATCCGATCCGGCCGCAGGTCGCTTACAGTCCGGACGGCAGGAGTATCGTCTCGGGGAGCTATGACGGTAGGGTGCGGACATGGGATACCAATACGGGTGAGCTGAGAGCCGTATGGGAGGGCCACCAAGGGGTCGTCAACTCGGTGGCCTTCAGTCCCGACGGAAGCCGCATCGCCTCGGGCAGCACCGGCGATGGGACGCTGCGGATCCGAGATGCCACAACGGGCAAAGAGTTGCTTGCCATGAACGACCCCGATCGCTGGGTCGGAGCCGTGGCATACAGCCCGGACGGACGGAGCATCGCCTCGGTCAGCCACTACAACACGATACGGATCTGGGATGCGTACGCCGGATCCGAAACGGCAGAGATCGAGGTTGGCGCTGAGGTCCATTCGGTGACGTACAGCCCGGATGGCAGGTTTGTCGCCTCTGGTGCTGATGATGGGACGGTGCGGATTTGGGAGACTCATACGGATGAGCTGAGAGAGCTGTTCGGGCATCAGCGAGCGGTCCACTCCGTGGCGTACAGCCCGGATGGCGGGAACATCATCTCGGGTAGCTATGACGGGACGGTACGGATCTGGGATGCCGACACGGGTCATTCGCAGATCACGATAACGGGCGCCGGCCTCGTCAATTCCGTGGCGTACAGCCCGGACGGCACGCGCATCGCCACGGCCGCCTACGAGGGATGGCTGCGCACATGGCAGATCGGTCGACCGAACTCCACGATAGTGACCCCCGAGATGGTATACCTGAATTTTCCGGGACGGAGGTGGGTCGCGTTCCGGCCGGAACGTCTCTACTACGTCGCCAATTCCGGCGCCGAGCGTCACGTGCGCATTCGCTTCGACGGCCATCTATGCCACATCTTCCGCTTCCTTCTCCGCGCCAGCTCCTGTCCCGTCTACCCGCTCGAGTGGTACCGGGACGTATTGCGCCTCGACCCTCGGGAACCGGATCTCTACGCCGCGTTGCAACGGCAGGATCCCGACATCCGCCCGGAGGAGCTGCGCATGGTATGGGAGAGAATGAATTGGTTGCCGGTCGTCTCGGGCGGCCTCGTCCTCGTCATGCTGGGAATCACGATCCAGGCCCTGCGGCAGCGTCGCGACCCACTCGCGCTGATGAAAGAGTTCTTCACGGCAGCCAACGACTACGATGTGCAACGCAAGTTGACCAGACACGCGCTCCTGCTCGGGGACAGGAAAGCCACCCACCACTTTGCGGTCCTGAACGCCAACGGCCCCGACGATGTGACGTCGGCTCTGGCACGGCGTACCGGGCGTACCGGGCGTTCGAAGGGTGTTCCGCTGCTGTTCCTGATTGAGCCGCACCCCGACTCGGATCGGCTGCACGAACGAACAAGGGAAGCGTACGGGATCAAGGCGGCTCACCGGGTCGACGTCGTTCCGATGGCTCTGGCGACGCTGGAGCGGGCGCTCAGGCACGGTACCGTCGATGCGGAGGTGAACGCAGCGAAGGACCTCTACGTAACTCGTCAGGATCCCTACTTCGAGAGCGTCCCGGTCAAGGATCCGACTCTGTTCTTTGGTCGTTCCGCTCAGTTGCAAACCATTCCGCGTCTGTTGTCGCAAGGTCAGCACGTCGGTGTCTTCGGGCTCCGCAAGACGGGCAAGACCTCGCTGGCGCACCAACTCCGGCTGAGATTCGGTGGAGCCCCGGTCGTCAGTATCAACTGCCAGGAGCTCGACCGCCAATCGGCCGCGCAGCTCCTCCGGCGCATCGCCGAAGAGCTGCGCAGCGACCTCCGGAACCGGTTCGACGTTCGGGCCGACAGCGACGCCGGCGGTGGCTGCGGCACCCAACTGCGATCCCTGATTGGCGCGTGGCAGGCGCTTCGCTCGGAGCCGTTCGTCATCATCCTCGACGAGATCGAAACCCTGCTTCCCTTCACCGACTCGAACGAGAACCATGATCTGCTCGTGGAAGGCAGGATCGTGTTGGGAGTTTTGCGTGCACTCGCCCAGGAGTTGAAGGGTGTGGTGCTGGTGGTGATCGCCAAGCGGCCCGACGTCAATCGGATCAACCGCCTTCCCGCCGGCGCCGGAGAGAATCCGATGTTCATGGGATTTCGCGAAGTGTACGCCGGCGCTCTACCCACCGACGAATGCGACTCCATGATCCGCGAGTTGGGCGCATGGCGAGGAATTCACTGGGACCCGGAAGCGCTGCGGCTCCTCTACCGTTACTGTGGCGGCCATCCCTTCGTCGCGCGCCTGTTCGCCAGCGACGCATGCGAGCAGGGTCGGCGCACTCGGATCACGGCCGATTGCGTGGAGCGTACGGCGGACAACATCAGGATCACGATGCGGTCGCATCTGATCGGCAGGGTGTACAAGCAAATCCACGAAGAGCTGCGAATCGAAGAGATCGAGTTCCTGAGACGGATCGCCGTCGGATCGGGGCCACTGAGCGAGTCGCGGCTCCGGCCCAGCCAAGAGCAAGCTCTGACGGATCTGGAGAACTTCGGGTTGGTGACCGGCGGGAGCAGCGTCGAGATCTCGCCGAAACTGTTCGAGTACTGGCTTGCGACGGAACAGTGCGCATGAATGACAATCCGTATCGGTATCAGATCCCGGGTCACCATTACGTTGGCGATCTACCCCGGCGAGTCATCGAGGGCATGACGAATCGAGGGGAGCATTTCGGCATCATCGGCGGTCGGCGCTGCGGGAAGACCTCGATCCTCAAGGTTCTGGAGCGACGTCTCCCAAACGAATCCTCGGCACAGGCGGTGGTGCCGGTGCCGATCCATGTGAACGCGCTTGATCGAGTTTCTCCCGGCGTATTGTTTCGCGAGATCCTCACGGCGATGATAACGGAATTGAAAGGGGATCGGTGGAGCGCATTTGCTCGTGAAGAGGAGCCTTACGCCGCGTTCAGGGCCGCGTTGAAAGAACGTATGGGAAACGACCTGACGGATCGCTATGGCGGCGATTGGATGGTCGCGATACTAATAGACGAAATCGATACTGTTGCTGAGCGGCTGAAGGAGAATGGCTACGGTGACGTCTTCTTCGGGAACCTGCGGCATCTGGTCATGGACCACGAAATGCGCGGTGGTTTTCGCCTGGTCGTTACCGGCGTGAATGATCCAGAGGGCGTTATCAATAGAGGGTCACCGTTCAACATGCTGGCAACAGTGCATCTCGGGATTCTCGGTGCCGAGAACGTGGACACCTTGATAGAAGTCGGATTCCGTGATGGAATGCCGAGCCGTGCGAAAGAGCGGCTCCTGGAGTTGACAGGGCGCCACCCGTACTTGCTTCAGGGTGTACTGCAGAGGCTCTGATGTCCCGGTGCCCGGAACCTGGACGGCGAGGTGGTCCAAGGAGCGGCGGATTCGTTCCAGCACGAGCACAATGACTTTGCGCGGTGGCTCGACGTATTCGAGAGTGTGACGCGGAGCACTTACGCGTACCTGTCGGCGCAGGCCGACCGAGGGATGTCGGCTGCCGAGCTGTCGGCCAAGTTGTCTGAGTCGTCGGGCGGAGGCGTAAGTCCCGGGAAGGTGAGCGATGCGCTCACAGTGCTCGCGACTCACGGAGTGATCGAGCAGGTAGGAGCATCCTATCGCATCAGCGGAACGATGTTCCGGGACTGGTTCGATGCGCATGCTCCGGTGGCAACGGATGAAGTTCTCCAGATTCTGGATCGGCTGAAGGCAGCCATGGAACGACTGGACATTTCGGCGCATGATCGCCGTCGCGCCGAGGACTACTTGGAAGGCGCACGGAATGCGCTCGTCCGAGGCGACGGATCTGATCCCGGCGCGGCTAAAGCAGCGGTTGCGAATGCCCTCAGGAGAGTCTGGGGAATCGTGAGGGGAGCACGCGAGGCGGCGGGGATTCTCATGCTAATTCGAGAGCTCGTACCCTACGTGGGTAGGGCCTTGGCTTGGATCGAAACTCTCATGAGGTAGGCGTCCAATATGCTCGCTCGCGGCGACCGCTACGTTCGCCGTTCGCTTGCCCCTGCCAGGGCCTCGGCGAACCCGCCCGCGAGCACGATCCGGACGAGATCGTCGCCGACGGCTGCCTGCCCGGTGCCTTGGAGTTCGCCCGCGAACAGCCGGTCAAGGGATGTCGGTCTCGTACCCGCGATTTCAGCGTGTGCCAGGGGCAGCAGGCGAGGGGTCTCGATCCGGACCGCCAGGCTGTCCGCGAGCCGAGGCAGCGTCATGACGTTCGCCGATCCAGTCAGCAGGGAACCGGCCAGGCCGATAGTCCTCGTCCACGGACCTCTTGATCGCCAGGAGAAGGTCGGGCGCACGCTGGATCTCATCGATGGTCGCCTCGTTCAGGCCGCGAACGGAACCGGCCGGATCGGATTGCGCGGCGTCGAGCAGTCGTTCGATCGTCGTGTGTAATATAGGTGCGGTCCGTTCCGCCGATCTTGCGGACTAGGGTAGTTTTCCCCGCTCGGCGCGGGCCCACGATCAGAACGACCAGCGTGTCCGAGAGGGCTTCTTCGGCTTTGCGCTCCAGCAGGTGGTCGTACATGCGAGCCACTTCCCTGTTTCTGCCGATTGGGAATGTATGGCATGATGATTGGCGGTCAACAGACTGACAATTGGTAGCTCCTGATCTACCAACTGGCAGTGAGACCCAACGCAGCTTGTCGGGCAGAGAGCAGTGCTACGCGACGGACTGTGGCCGGTGCGGCTGCATTTCGATTTGGTCCTCGCGTCTCCGCGCCTGCACGAGATCGTAAGTGGTTTGGCGTCGTAGCCAGAACTCTGCATTGGACCAGCCTGCCTTTTCGAGACGGATCGCCATTTCAGGCGAAATCCCCGCGTGACCGTTGACAACCCGGGATAATGTATGACGCGCGACACCCAGCACCCGCGCCGCTTCGGTCACGCTCATGCCGAGCGGCTCGAGGCAGTTTTCGCGAACACCGCGTCCGGGATGGGGAGGATCGATCATCGGCATGCTCATGGCTCCCGTCAGTGGTAGTCAACCAGATCGACATCGTAGGCGTCGCCGTCCGCAAGGCGGAAGGACATGCGCCAGTTTCCCGAAATCGAGATGCTCCAGTACCCCTTGAGATCGCCCTTCAGCGGATGAATCCGGTAGCCGGGCAAGTCGAGGTCGGAGGGCTTGCATGCATCGTCGAGGTCAGCCAGCGCCAGTGCTACACGATCCGAAAGCTCGGATCCTAACTCTGCTCGTATCTGCGCGCTCATACATCCGCTTGAGGCCTCGATGACGAAAGCTGCGGATCACGGCTGTGTGTATAGCATGTCGGTACACATATCAACGGAAACCGGCGGAATCCGAGAGGGCGGTGAGGATTTGCGGCCCCTCGGTTTGGCTACGTCGCCCATGGGCGACGTATGAGTACACGCGCGAGGCTACCCGGCGTTGCGCCCTTGAAAACGGGGTTTTCGTTGCCCTTCGTGCCGCCTCCCCCTGTCCCGGCCCTAAGGATCGTACTCCAAAAGATCTTGTGCACGTTCCGGCCCTGCGTTGGCCAGCATTGGCATTGATAGTGCCAAAACGACGGCGTAGAGAGCGGTTACGATGGTTCGGCGCATGGTTCATTTCTCCTCGGTGATGGTTTCACAATTTTTTCTGTAGAGCCTCGTGGCTTCGTCTGCCGCGGCTTCAGCGTTCTTCAGTTCTCGCCAGTAAACCATTGCCTTGCCCCTTTCTTCGCCAGCAACGAAGGTTAGGGATTCTGAGTCCGAGGAAACCTGCCAACCTTCAATGTTTGGGATTGCGGCATAGGTGACGTTGCCTTTTGCGTTCAGGTACCGTGCGTAGTAATTCGCCGCCAGGATCTGGTATTCGACTATGGTTAGCCTCTTTTCGGCACATCGTAGGGCGCCGGAAGTCGCGAAGTTGTCCAATACCAATCCAACGACGGCCCCAAGAGCGGCCAAGACAGCAACCACAGATGCAAGCAACGTCCAAACGGAGGATAGGGCGTTCCAGCCGCCAGAGTTTCCTTCTATCGCCATCTACAACAGAGCTCCGATGACGACATCCGCGGTGGCAATCCACACCGCCGTGTGGCGCACCGGCAGCGTTGCGATTTCATTGTCGTCCACCATCTCTAGCTCCGGAGCCCGCCACGGTAGAAAGTAGTATACTTTCTACGAACCCTTGACGCAATCTTGGTTGTCGTTAGCATGTCGGTAACACACGGTATGTCCGGTCCATGTACCAGATGATCTGTCCGGTTTTAGATCGCCTCCACGGTGTGGAGGGAGGCGATGCGTCGGACGGAGCGGGTACAGGGGCTTAGGCTGATGAAGTTCGAGGAGATTTACGGTCGCACGCGGCGCGGGGCGCTGGCTCAGTCGGAGGCGGCTGAGATACTCGGGGTCTCGGAGCGCACGTTTCGTCGCTGGCGCGATCGCTACGAGGCGGAGGGGGCCGAGGGTCTGTACGACCGCCGGCTGGGGCGGGCGTCGGCGCGGCGGGCGCCGGCGGACGAGGTGGCGCAGGTTCTGTCTCTGTTCGCCACCCGCTACTGGGACTTCACGGCCCGGCACTTTCACGAGAAGCTGGTTGCCGATCATGGCTGCGAGCGCAGCTACAACTGGGTGCGTCTGACCTTGCAGGCGCACGGCCGCACTCGCGCGGCCCCGCGGCGCGGGGCGCACCGGCGCAAGCGGCCTCGTCGTGCGCTTCCCGGCATGATGCTGCACCAGGACGGCTCACGGCACGAGTGGGTTCCCGGCCGCTGGTGGGACCTGATCGTCACCATGGACGACGCCACGAGCGAGATCTACTCGGCCTTCTTCGTCGAGGAGGAGGGCACGATGTCGAGCTTCCGGGGGCTGTCCGAGGCGATCCGCGGCCGCGGGCTGTTCTGTTCGCTCTACGCCGACCGCGCCAGCCACTACTGGCACACCCCCGAGGCCGGCGGCAGGGTGGACAAGGACACCCCGACCCAGGTCGGGCGCGCGCTTGGCCAGCTCGGCATCGAGCTGATCCCGGCGTATTCGCCCGAGGCCAGGGGGCGCTCGGAGCGCATGTTCGGGACCTTGCAGAAGCGCCTGCCGCAGGAACTCCGGCTTGCCGGCATCAGCGGGATCGAGGGGGCCAACCGCTTTCTCAAGGAGGTCTATCTGCCCCAGCACAACGCCCGCTTCCAGGTGACGCCCGAGGCCGAGGGCTCGGCCTTCGTCCCCTTCGCCGGCGACCTCGACGACATTCTCTGCATCCAGGAGGAGCGCACCGTCTCAAACGACAATACCGTGCACTACAAGCGCCGGGTCCTCCAGCTCCCCGCCGACCGCCACCGCCGCCACTACGTCAAGGCCACGGTCCGCGTCCACGAGTATCCCGACGCAACCCTCGCCGTCTTCCACGGACCCCGGCGCCTCGCGCGCTACCGCGCCGACGGCGAGCCCATCGACACGCCAACACGGCAGGCCGCGTAACCCGCTTCGACGCGACCGGCCGGAGGCCTGTGGACAAGTGGACAGCCGCTGCGCGCCTGACCACTTCCCCACAGGCCCAACATCAACAGAAGCGGTCAATTCATTTGGTACATAAACCGGTCAACTCAGAATGTGCTCGACATCTTGGTTGTCGTTAGCACATGATCTGTCCGGTTTAGGTAGCACACGGTTTGTCCGGCACGGTGCCTCGAGGAGGTGCCTGGATGGTCCAGACGACGTGGCTACAGGAGCGCAGGATGGAGAAGTTTTGCGATGTGCTGGAGCGCTTCGATGCGAAGCGCCTGTCGGCGCACGACGCGACGGAGGCCGCGGCGAGGGGGTATGGGAACCCCAGGAAGGCGCGCGCGACCGCAGGTCGGCGCACCGGCGCCGCATCGCTTGTCGGGACCGTCGTGCTTCCGTCCAGGGCGCACGAGGCAGGCTCAGAGACCGAGCCCGCCGCCGTCATCGACCGCGTATCCGAGGCTGCGCCAGCCGCGGATGCGCCTTTCGCCCATCCGCCGGAGCGCCGGCACTGCATGGTCGACATAGTCGTGGACCACGACCTCCCGCTTGGCCGGATGGAGCCGGTGCAGCCGCCCGGCATACTGCGCGAGCGTGCCCCTCCACGAGACCGGCATCGCCAGGAACAGCGTGTCGAGGCGGGCGTCGTCGAACCCCTCCCCGACATAGCGCCCGACGGCGACCAGCACCCGTTCCTCGTTATCGGCGATGGCGTCGAGCCGCTCGGCGATCTCGCGCCGCTGCCGCACGCCGAGCCCGCCCCTGAGCAGCACCACGTTGCGGGCGAAGCCCTCCAGCCGACCGGCGAGACGGTCCGCATGGTCCCGGCGTTCGGTGAGCACCAGAGGCGAGCGTCCGACCTCCAGCGCCGCCAGCACATTGTCGAGGATCAGGTCGTTGCGCGCCCCGTCCGCCGCCAGTGCGGCATAGATCCGCTGGATCGGCGGATGCTCCGTGCCGGCGTCCTCCGGCAGGCGGAAGGCCGTTGCGTGCAGCACCGCGCGGTGGCGGAACGGCCGCCGCCGCGCCTCCGCCTTCGCACGGGTGCGGTACCGCACAGGGCCGCACTGCATGAACACGATCGGATGGCGCCCGTCCCGGCGGGTCACCGTCGCCGAAAGCCCGAGCACGTATTTCGCCTTCGCGCGGCTCGCCACCGCCTCGAAGCTCACCGCCGGGAGATGGTGGCACTCGTCGACCACCAGATGGCCGTAGTCGCCCACTGTGTCGTTGACCTCGCCCTCGCGCACCAGGCTCTGGATCACCCCGACATCGACGATCCCGCCGGCACGGCGCACGCCGCCGCCGACCTGCCCTATGGCCGACGCGGGCAGATCGAGGAATGTCCCCAGACGGGCGAGCCACTGGTCCATCAGCTGTCGGCGGTGGACCAGGACGAGCGCGTTCGTCGCGCGCGCGGCGATGACGGAGGCCGCGACCACCGTCTTGCCGAAGCCGGTGGCGGCGGCAAGCACGCCCGTCTCATGCGCGAGAAGCGCGTCGGCGGCAGATTGCTGCGGGGCGGTCAGCTCGCCAACGAAGGCGGTCTCCAGCGGCCGGCCCGGATTGCGCTCGTCGCGGAGGTCGAGCCCGATGCCGTGCTCCTCGAGCAGCGCCTCAAGGTCTCCGCGGCAGCCGCGCGGCAGGGCGACATGATGCGCGAGCAGTTCAGCGCAGGCCACGATGCGCGGTATGCCCCACGTCGAACGCCGCATCGCCTGCGCGGCGTGGAACGTCGGGTTCCGGAACGCCGCGAGGCGCACCAGGCGGTCGACGAGCGCCGGCGGCAGGCCGGCGCGCGGAACGTAGAGCCGGTCGCCCAGAACGGCCCCGATCCGCTCCGGTAGCGGCCCCGGGACCGGCGGCAGGGGCCGGCGCCCCGACGGCGGCGCGGTCCAGGGCTCCCCGTCCTCGGCGTCTTCCAGCGGCAGGCGCAGGCCGACGATCCGCCCCTTCCGGGCGGCCTCGCCGACGATCGACTCCGCCTTCGCCGGCGGCAGGCGCCGCAGCGACGACAGATACGCCCACTGGTCGGCATGGGGCTTGAGGTCCGCGTCGAGGAACACGCTGTTGCCGCCCGCGCGTGGGCGGCCCTGGAGGGGCAGCGCGATCAGGCTACCGAACCCGCCCTCGGGCACGGTGTCCTGGCTCGGGAAGAACCGGTCGTACGAGCCGAACCCGATGTCTGGCCGGCGCGCCATCGCCTCGGTCAGCAGATGCGAGCCGAGCCGCCGCGCCAGCGCGGCCGGTACCGCTTCAGCGAAGAATATCCAGACATGGCCGCCGTTCCCCGAGCGCGAGCGCTCCAACGCCGCCGGCACGTCCTTCGACCGGCACGCGTCGAGGAAGGCGCCGGCATCGCGGCGCCACGTCGCCTTGTCGAAGTCCGCCGCGAGAAACCGGCAGGTCCCGTCCGCGAGCATCGGCCAGACGCCGACGGTCCGGCGGCCGCGCAGGTGGGCGGCGATCTCCCCGTCGGTCAGCGGCAGGAAGGCCCGGTTGGGGCAGGCGCCGCAGCGCACGCGAGGCTTGCCGCACAGGCCGCGCTTCCACTCATTGGCGCATGCCGGCGCGTAGCCGGCCTTCCCCGTCCGGGCGTTCTCCCAGCGCCGCGGGAACGCGTCCTCGCGGCCGGCGAACAGCGCGCGGAACAGCGCGATCTTCGCCTCCGGGGGCGAGCGGTCCGTCACCGGCGACCCGATGACCGCCCCTTGGTCCGGCGCGGCCGGGCGGTCCGTCTCCAGTTCGGCCAGCCGCGCCTCGAGCGACGCCCGTTCCTCGGCAAGGCCGGCGAGCCGGGCGCGGATGCGCGCGGCCTCGCCGTCGTCGGAGGCCGGGGAGGTCACGGCGCCCTGCCCTGGATCGGCCGCTCGCGATCCGCCTCCAGCCGGGCGGCGAGCCGGTCGGCCCTGGCATCGCCGATCTCGCGCAGGACTGCGATCGCGCCCGGTGCGAGGGCGGTGTGGCGCATGGCGCAGCGTCCGAGCGCGACGATCGCCTCGTCGCCGCCGAGCGCGCCCAACGCCTCGACGATCGCCGTCGAGGGCGCGTCGACGAGTTCGGCGAGCAGCACCTCCCGGCCGGCGGTATCGCCCCGGTGGGCCAGCGCGACCGCCGCCGTGCGCCGGATGGGTGCGTCCGGGTCCGACAGGCCTTCGCGAAGCCGGGACGCCGGCACCCTCGCGCCGGCGGCAAGGTCGAAGGCCGCCCGGCGCACCGCCGCGTCGGCGTGGCGGAGGAAGCCGGCAACGAACGAAGCAGGAAGGCCAAGCCCCGCATCGGCGGCGGCGCGAAGTGCCGCAGGGTGCAGGGAGGCGGGGAGGCCTGCCGAGAGAACGAGCCGCCTCAGAGCGGCACGGGCATCGGGACGGCCCAGCCGCGCCAGGGTCTCCAGCACGGCGCACTGCTCCCGCAGCGGCCGGTCGATGCCGAAGCCGCGGAAGCGCCGCCATAGCCGCTCCAGCGCCGGAACCGCCGACGGCAGCGACCGCGCGACGACCTCCGCGCACAGGGCGTCGATATCCGACGGGCCCGCGCCGGCGAGCCGCTCAACCAGATCGTCGTCGCCGAGAGTCGCCGGCGACGGCCTGGCGGTACCTTCCGGCCGCGGGTTGGCATCCGCCCGCCCGCGTTCGTCGAAGAGGTCGGGTTGGCAGTCCGCCTCCAGGCGCGCTGCGGGGCCGGGGTCGGGTATCGAACCGGGCATCGGCGCAGCATAGCTGTACCGGCGAGGGCCACGGCGCATGCGACAGCGAGGCCGAGGTCGCCACCAGACGCCGGGCGTTGATTGCCCGATGCGGTGCCGCACGCTATTGTGACTACATTGGTCCCGGAGGACATCATGCGAACCGTACAACTGCGCGAGGCCAAAGCCACACTGTCGGCCCTGGTGGAGGGGGCGGCGAAGGGCGACACCGCCGTCATCACCCGCCGGGGACAGCCCCGGGCGGTCCTCGTCGGCCTTGACGAATGGAACCGCCTTCGCCGGGTCCCGTCGTTCGGCCGCCTGCTCGCCGCCTCGGGGCTTGAAAAAGGCGACATTCCGCCGCGCGATTCGAGTCCGGCACGCGACGCTGGACTGTAGGGTCCGCCTTGTTCCTGGTGGACACCAACGTCCTGTCCATGGGGGCGCCCGGTCGTAGCGAAAGCCCCGCCGCCCTGACCGACTGGCTGGACGCTCGTTCCAACGAACTGTTCCTGTCCACCGTCACGGTGGCCGAAATCAGCGACGGCATTGCCAAGCTGAGACGAACCGGCGCCCCCGCGCGGGCCGACCGCCTCGACGACTGGCTCGATGTCGTTCTCCATCTTTACGGCGACAAGGTGATGCCGTTCGACGGCCCCGCGGCCCGCCACGCCGGCCTGCTCATCGACCAAGCGCGCGCCACCGGCCAGACGCCGGGCTTTGCCGACCTCGCCATAGCGGCGACGGCGGGTGTCCTCGGACTTACGGTCCTTACCCGCAACATCCGGCACTTCGCACCGCTCGACATCCCCGCGATCGATCCGTTCGAGTCGCTGCCCGATTGATCCGCGCAGCTGACTATCCCGGATGCTTCGCTTACTCGGCATCGACACGAACGAGAACGCGCCGATGGCATGCCGCATCCGGGGAAGAAGCACGCGCGATCACGGGTCGCCGATCCGGCGCCGCATCGTTCGATCCTCAGCGATGAATCGGCCATGGCACGATGCCGCGTGGCAAGAGCCACCGGCGGTGGGGGACGCGAGCATGGCTCACCGGCGAACCGCCGAAGCGAGACGGCCGCGAACGCATCGTCTGTCACATCGCGCTGGTGCTCGAGCTCGCGTTCTTCAACGTCGGCGTGGAGAGCGCCCGGATCGCCATCGTCAGCACCGCGGTCTCCCTGCGGCTTGCCGTCGACCGGCCGGCGGCCGGCGCGACCCCCGGCCTCGTCATAGCCGCATCCGGCGGCTCGTCGAACGCACGCTGCCGCGATACCAGAAAATCGAAAGCGCCATCGAACGCCACTCTCTCTATTCCGGGGTAGGTGGGGCCTCCGCAGCGCTTGCCCACAATCTGGCAGATTGAACGGCGCGCAAGGCGAAGGTAAAATCGGGATCATGCCGAAGCACTGGGAAAGAGCCGCGCCGCCGCCTGACATTCCGGGTTTCCCGAAGGATTGGCGCGACCAGATCAAGGCGGATCTCGCGGACCAGCTTGCGGCCGGCGGCACGCTCTATGGCGTCCGGTCGGACGGCGCCTATATTGCGCGCACCAGGGACGGCGACCGGGTGCTCAGGCAGCCTGAACGGGAGTCCGCCTGACCCGATCCCTTTCCGCGGTCATGCCCACGCTTTCCGTCGTTGCTGGCCCGAACGGGTGCGGCAAGTCCACCCTGACGCGTATGAGCGGCTTCAGCGGGGTCGACATCATCGATCCTGATGCGATCGCGCGCCGTCAGGGATTCGGTAGCCCCGGACAGGCGGCGCGCGAGGCGGTGCGCCGGCAGAGGGCTGCGCTCGGCGCCGGGCGGACGCATCTGGTGGAGAACACCCTCGCCGGCTCCGGCATTTTCCGCCACATGACCGCGGCGCGGCGGGAAGACTACTGGATCGTCCTGCATTTCGTGTCCGTCAGCTCGCTGGAACTGGCGCTGGACCGCATCAGAAACCGGGTCGCGCTCGGCGGCCACGATGTTGCGGAAGCAGACGCGAGGCGGCGGTTCAAGCGGTCGCGCGCCAACCTGCCCGCAGCAATCTTGCGGGCGGACATTGCCATGCTCTACGACAACGCCGATCCCGACCGGCCGCATCGGGAGGTCGCGATTCTCGGGGAGACGACATCTTGGACCGCCGAGGCCATGCCCGGTTGGGCGGCTGCGGCTCTCGCCCGTTCAACTGCGTTGCGTCCTCTATGATGGCCGGCCGCCCGCATAAACTTGACCTTGCCAAACGGCTCCCGCCGCAATCGTTAGCCCGGTACCGGCCGACAACGCCTTGATCATCGGCGTTGACACGCTTGCCCACTGGACCCACCATCGCTCCTGCAATCGCAACAGGCGTCCCGCTCTGTCGGGTCGCCCGTCCGTCCGTGGCCGTCACCCAGGCATCGTCGTCGAGCGGCTTCACCTCGACGACGCCGCACTCCGGCAGCTGGCCCTTGCGTGCGCGGCCCTTCTGCATCTGCCGGGCGGCGTAGAGCGCGAAATCGGGATGGCCCGCGGCCAGGTCGGCGGGCTCCAGAACGCAGTGCACCTTCGGCCTGAGCGCAGCGCCCGCGGCGCTCAGCAATCCGTGGAGCGGGCCGTAGGTCGAACGCTCGCCCGTCGCGCCGCCAGACGCGTGCACCCGGACGAGCTCGGCGAAATACGCTTCGACGGCCGACATCAGTTTCTTGTTCGTTCCCGCCATGCCGCCCGTTGTCGCCGACGACGGAGCGATATGCAACCGTTCCGGCCTGTGCGCCGTCGTTCATGGGCGCGGCATGGACGTGCGCGCCGACGGATCGTTGCCGCCGGCGCGCGATGAGTCTCCGGCGGCAGCCAGCACCCAACTCCGTCGCTTGGCTCCGCATGGTGGAAGCTGGATTCGCGGAGTCGAGGCGTCCCGGAAAGCGGCGCGACCGTCGTCGTCCTTGCTGCGGTTCCGTGTCTCCACCTGTCCGCACTGCGCGCCGCGCCGACGAAGAGTTGGAGAGGGGCTTCGGCCGGGCAGGCGGCCGGGTGTCCGGTGGGGCATGGCGGCCGCCGGCAACCCGACGCAAGGGAGGCTTGCGATGCAGACGGCCAGAACGCTCCGCGAGAGCGCGCACACGAACACCTATCTCGTCCATACGTTCGGGCGCGGCCTCGACGACGATCGCTATACCGTCGAGCGTTTCCGCTCGGCCGCCGACGGCGACATTCGCGCGAAGCCCGACGAGACCCGCAAGCGCGTCTCGCGGCGCACCGTGCGCCAGCTGCGCCCGGCGCGCGACGAGATCGTCGTCTGCACCGGCGTCCGCGGCGGCGGTGGAATCCAATATTGGGGTGGCTGCGCCGCCGGGATCTTCGCCGCCCGCGGGCGGCGCTGACGGCGACTGCCCGGAGACGCCCGGCCGGCACCGACCGGCCGGGCGCACTCCGAACGATACCGGCGCCGTGACGCGGAGGAAATGGGATGGCGTACAGGGACGCAACGGACAAGCGGCGCGCCCGCGACGAGGGGCGCCGGACCGCCGGCGCGCCGCGCAACGCGGACCCGGAGAAGGCGAGGGCGCGCGAGCGGCAGCGTTCGCGCGAACGCACCGCCGAACGCCTCGCCCGGGGATTGTGCAGGACGTGCGGCCGGGAGCCGTCCGTCCCCGGACGCCGCGAGTGCGCGCCGTGCGCCGAGGTTCGGCGAGCGCGCCAGCGCGAGCGCTACAGGGAGGCCAGGGCCGCCGGCCAGCGCTACGGCGGACGCGACCCGTCGACGTGCCGAGAGGCCGCGCGGCGGGCGCGGCAGCGGCGCCGCGAGGCAGGCCTGTGCCGGGCGTGCGGCGCGAGCCCGCCGGCCGACGGTGCGATCCTGTGCGAGCCGTGCCTAACGATTCGGAGGGCCGCGGAACGGGCGGCGTACGCCGCGCGGAGATCTGCCGGCCTATGCACAGGCTGCGGCGCCGAGGCGGCCGACGGCGCGGCGCGGTGCGCCCGCTGCGCCGCGCGGCAGGCGGCGGGGGTGTCGCGGGAGAAGAAGAACGCGGCGAAGCGCCGGCGGTACGTTCGAATGCGCGCCCGGCGCTTGTGCGTGTCGTGCGGCGCTCCGGCGCCGGGGGCGTCGCGGTGCGAGCCGTGCGCGCGGCTCTCGCGGGCGTGCTCGGACGCCTGGCGAGGCCTGCCGGCGTGGCCGGCGCGCTACACCGTGATCGAGATCGCGACGGGCGCCGATCACGGGACGTACGACAGCGAGGCCGAGGCCGCCGCCTGCCTCGCCTTCGCGAAGCTCTCGCGCGACGAGGTCGAGATCGTCGCCGACGAACCGCTCATTGCACGGTATGCCGCTATGTAGAGCTCTACATAGCGGCGTATCTGGACGGAGCGCTACGAACGTTCGACGCTCGACGCTCTGCGGCCGCAACCGTGATACTGGACCACAGCCTGGCGCCGTGCTTGCCACCCACACCCCGCGACTGGATGGTGATTCGAATGGGACGGGAAGAGGAAGCATTGCACCGCACAACATCACTACACGGCGGATGACCCGTGAATCGACCGAGTTTGGAAATTGCGGACACATTGTGTGAGACCAAGCGGACCGGCCTCGCCAGGATAGTGTTCGCAATCCTGCATCCGCGTCATGCCAGGGCGGGATGGGTGAACGCCGAAGTGGTTCGGCTGCTGTTCGGTTCACGTCGCGCCGACATATCGCTGGGTGACGTGGATTTGGTCGAGGTAACGGGCGGGCGCGTCTATTCCAGCGTTCGGGTCCGCCATGCCGCAGGGACCGCGCAGTTTTCGGGCTTGGCACAAACGGAAGCAAACGCTTTTGCGGTTACGCTCGAATCTGCGAGATGCGACTGGTGGCGCCGTACGCTTGCGCTGCGGCGGGAAGCGCTCCGCGCCGTGCATGGCCGGCTGACGGACCTGGCCGATCCGCCCAGGTACCTTTCCGCCGACGCACTTCGCGATCTCGAGGCCGAGGCGCAAAGGGCCGCCGCCGGATTCGCGGCGCGGTGGCCGGAAGCACTGTCGGAAGCTCCCGACGTCCGAATGCTGCGGGGTATTCTCGGGTTTCTGGCAGCGTCGGGCGACATCAAGGCGAAGGCCAACGAGGCGTTCGTCGTCAA
The DNA here is from genome assembly GCA_965243325.1 of Alphaproteobacteria bacterium. GTDB lineage: Bacteria > Pseudomonadota > Alphaproteobacteria > UBA7887 > UBA7887 > JANQOH01. The sequence goes on from CBDEUQ010000003.1 coordinate 857,568, forward strand.
CGAGTTGGTCCGCTCGCGCGAATTCTTCGACCGCATCGAGGCCCGTCCGCTCACGCAGGAACAACGCAGGGCGGTGGTGATCGATGAGTGCCGCAACCTCGTTGTCGCCGCGGCCGGCAGCGGCAAGACCTCGGTGATCGTAGCCAAGACGGGCTGGCTCGTCCGAAAGGGGTATCGCAAGCCCTCCGAACTGCTGCTTCTCGCCTTCGCGCGCGATGCTCGGCAGGAGATGGAAGAACGGATCAAAAAGCGCCTTGGCACCGCAATTGGGCGCGACATCACCGTGCGCACCTTCCACAGCCTCGGCATGGCGATCATTGGAGAAGCCACAGGTAAAGCCCCTGCGCTCGCCACGACGGCAGAAAACAACCGCGCCCTGTTCGACCTGCTCAAGAAAATCGTGGCGGATCAGCTTACCGACCCCGGCCTTTCGGCCACGCTGGTTGAATGGTTCCGGGACGGCTTCGCGCCATACAAGAGCCAGCAGGAGTTCAGAAACTGGGGCGAGTACTACGACTATATCCGGAAGTTCGACATCCGCTCTCTGAAGGGCGACGTGGTGCGCAGCTTCGAGGAATGCGAGATTGCGAACTTTCTCTACCTCCATGGCATCGCCTACGAGTACGAAGCCCCGTATGAGCATGATCTGGCGACGTCGGAGAAGCGCCAGTACAAACCGGACTTCCTTCTTCCTGAGCACGGCATCTATATCGAGCACTTCGGGGTAGACGCCTCCGGGAACACGGCGCCTTTCGTCGACCGCGAGCAATATTTGCGAGACATCGAATGGAAACGCCGCGTCCACGCCAAGCACGGCACCGTCCTGATCGAGACCTTCAGTTACGAAAGGGCCGGCGGCAGGCTGCTCGGAAACCTGATGGAGAAGCTTGAGTCCCACGGGGTGGCCCACTCGCCAATCTCGGGCGGGGACGTGTTCAAGGCTCTTGAGCGACAGGGGCGGATCGACCCGTTCACGCGTTTGGTGGCGACATTCCTGCAACACTTCAAGGGTAGCCGGTTGTCCCTTGCCGACGTTGCGGAGCATGCCCGCACCCACCGCGACCGGAAGCGGGCGGAGGCGTTTCTCTCGGTGTTCCGGCCGATCTTCGACCGCTATCAGGATACGCTCGCCCGCGCCGGGGAAATCGACTTTCACGACATGATCAACCGAGCGACCGATCTCGTGGAGGCAGGACGTTACCGAAGCCCGTTCGGATATATCCTGGTCGACGAATTCCAGGACATCTCGCTGTCCCGCGCGAGGCTGCTGAAGGCGATGCTCGACAGCTCGCCGGGATCCCAGTTGTTCGCGGTGGGCGACGACTGGCAGGCGATTTTCCGGTTCGCCGGCTCTGACATCGGGGTCCTGCGGGAGTTTGGCGACCATTTCGGCGCGTTCGAGCGCATCGACCTCCCAACGACGTTCCGCTGCGCCGACCGCATCGCGACGGTCGCCGCCGAATTCGTGCTGCGCAACCCTGAGCAAATCCGCAAGGCGGTCCGCGCGACGCGCAAGGTGGTTGGGCCTGCGGTTTGTATCGGGCTTCAGGGTGAGCACGAACTCTCTCTTCTGAAGGAGGCTCTCGACCGAATCGCGGAAGACGCACGCCGATACGACGGTGCGTCCGAGGTGCTGCTCATAGGCCGCTACCGCCATATGGAGCCCCGACATCTGGGGGCGCTGCCGAAACAGTTTCCGGGACTGCGCTTCGCCTGGAAGACAGTGCACGGGTCGAAGGGTCTCGAGGCCGACTATGCGGTGGTCCTCGGTCTCCACTCGGGGAAGTACGGGTTTCCGGCCGAAATCGCCGACGATCCGCTGCTCGATCTGGTGCTGGCAGCGCCGGAAGCCCATCCGAATGCCGAGGAGCGGCGTTTGCTCTATGTGGCGATGACCCGGGCACGCCGGCGGGTGTACCTCCTGGCCGACGGCGGCCCACCGTCGGAATTCGTGACGGAGCTGATCGACGGTGGTTACGACGTCAGTGTCTTTGGCCGTCCGCCGGAGGGCGACGTGTCCTGTCCGCGATGTACCGGCGGGCGGCTGGTGCGCCGCGAAAACGCCCGCAGCGGAGGCGTTTTCTACGGTTGCTCCAACTTTCCGCTTTGCGAGCACACAGTGTCTGCCTGCCCCCGCTGCGGAAACGGCCTTCCCGTCAAGTCCGGTGAGGCTTTCCGCTGTCGAGATTGCGGGGGGTCCATAGAGGGCTGTCCCGTCTGCGACGGCTGGCTGAACCCCAGAATGGGCAGGCGCGGCCGCTTCCTCGGTTGCTCGAATTACCCGCATTGCCACTACACACGAAACCTGTGGGACTCAAAAAAGCGGGTCGGCGCGGGACGGCGTGAAAGTGGAACAGCGTAGGCGACGTTGACTGTGCGATCATTTTCGCGCGCCATGACTTTCACGGCTCAGTCCGCATTCAGTGCTTTGCTCAAGCACCTTGTCGGCGCATCCGCTGACACTGTCCATTGTTCGGCGCGCAGATTGAACGCTGACCAGCGTGACAACGTCACGATTCTCTTTAATTTCAAGGGCTCGAACGCCGCCGCCGCACGACACCGTGGATCGGGGAGCGGCGCCGGGGCCGGCAATGCCGACGTACCGTCCGCATGTCCGTAAGGGGGCGCGCCATGACTTCCACTGACAACAAGGGCAACGAGCCGCCGGCGGCGGATGAGGATCGGGGTCTTCTGTTCGGTCTGACGAAGGACGAAACAGCGCCGGCGGGCGGCAGGCAGAAGCCGCGCCGCCCGCGTGCGGGCGCCTCGCCGCCGCCCGGGACCGCCCCGCCTGCGGCGGAGGGGCGCACGGAGCCGTTGGACCCTGCGGGCCGGCCCGGGGGGACGCCTGCATCGTCCGACGCGGTGCAGCGGCGGATTCTGGCCCTGCTGGAGGGTCTGGAGGCGAAGGTCGCGGCCCCGGCGGCCGGCGCGGCCGATCTTGCCGCGGCGGCCCGGACCATTGCCGGGCAGGCGGAGCAGATCGGCGCGGCGACCGAGTGGGTGAACGACATCAAGGCGGCGATTTCGGAGATTCTGGCGTCGACCGGCAAGCAGATCGAGGGGCTGAAGGGCGGCCGGCACGATCTCGACGCGGCGGTGGCGCGGCTGAAGATACTGGAGCAGGGGCTGGACCGGGTCGTGAGCACGCTCGACACCACCGCCAAGGGCCTCGACCGCAGATCGTCGGAGCTGGCGGCGGTCAAGCAGGAGCTCGCCGGGTACTATGGAACATGGATCTCCGAGGCGAAGGCCGGCCGCGCCGAGATGCAGGCGCTGTCGGCCCGGCTCGACGCGGGCGACCATATGGTGGCCCGGCTGGAGCGGCTTCTGGAGGGGTGGACCGATCGGACAGGGGAGGCCCTCGCCGGGAACGCAGCCGCGCAGCGCGTCTCCGCCGAGCAGACCTCCGGCGCCGCCAGGAAGCTCGAGAAGGCGGGCGCGGCGTTTCTGAAGCGCTTCGACGAGGGACGGTCGGAGGTGCGCGCGGCGATCCGGCGCGAGTTGACCTCGACGCGGCGCTGGACGACGCCGGCGCTGGTACTTGCCATGCCGCTGCTCGTGTTCGCGGGCGCCATGGGCCAGAACGAGTACGGCCTCATCAAGCGCTACGACGAAACCGGGGGTTGGAAGGACGGCGTGTGGGACCGCTACGGCGAGGAGGTCAAGGACTGCATGCTCGAGTCCTGGCAGACGGAGCAGGTGATCCGATGCACCTTCGCCGTCAAGCACCCGTGAGCCACCGCCGGCAGGATCACGCTCCACCAGGGGAGCGAACGAGAGTCGGTCCGGACCGGCAACGGTCGGCGCGGCGATCCGTGTCGCGGCGAGCTGAGGCGCTCCGGTGGTCGCGAGCCTGACCGAACTCGGCTCGGCCGCCACGACGGTGGCGTACTTCGAGCGCGAGGGCTACTACGCGAAGAACGACCCCCGGCACCGGCGGGCGAGCTTCTGGCACGGCGAGGGGGCGGCGGCGCTGGGCCTGCCGCGGCACGTCTCGGCCAGGACCTTCGAGCGCGTCCTCGCCGGCTACGTGCCGGGGACGGAGATCCGCCTCGGCCGTGCGCGCGACGGCGAGCACGAGCACCGCCCGGGGCTCGATCTCACGCTGTCGGCGCCGAAGTCCGTGTCGCTGGAGGCGCTGCTCTACGGCAACCGGCGGGTGCAGGGAGCCCACGACGCGGCGGTTCGCTCGACGCTGGACTGGATCGAGGCAGCGCTGTTGCAGACGCGCGGCTACGATCCGGCGACGCGGCGGCGCCCGCGGGTGGCGGCGGACGGCCTGGTGGCGGCGGGGTTCCGGCACCTGACGAGCCGGGACCAGGACCCGCAGCTGCACACGCACTGCATCCTCGCCAACATGACGCGCAACCGGGCCGGCGAGTGGCGGAGCATGGAGCCCACGGAGATCCGCCGCAACGTGAAGCTGATCGGCGCCTACTACCGCCAGGAGCTGGCGCGGCGGCTGATCGCGCTGGGCTTCCGCCTGGAGGCGACGATGATCGGCGGGGTCCCGGGCTTCGAGATTGCCGCCTATCCGCGCGAGATGCTGGATGCGTTCTCGTCGCGGCGTCGCGAGATCCTTGCCTGGCTGGAGGCGCACGGTCTTCCGTACAGCTCGGCGCTGACGCAGCAGGCGGCGCTGATCACCCGCAAGCGCAAGGTCGACAGGGATATCGACACGCTGAAGGCGGAGTGGAAGGCGCGGGCGGAGGGGATTGCCCACGACCGCGCCCCCGCCCGGCCGGGTCGCGAGCGCGCCGGGCGCCGGTCGCGACGGACGTCCCCGGGCCGGCCCTATGTGCGGACGGAGGAGGCGTTGCGGCCCGGGCCCGCGGGGCTCGGCGTCCGCGAGATCGTGTGGCGGGCGGTGGACCATCTCGCGGAGCGCGCGTCGGTGTTCCGGGAGAGGGACATCCGGGCGATCGCGCTGAGCCACGCGCCGGGCCGGCACGAACTCGGGGAGATCGACGCGGCGGTGACGGGCCTGCTGGCCGACGGCCACCTGGTGGAGGCCGGGGTGCGGGGCGGGCGCGCCTTCGTGACCGACGCCGCGCTGCGCTCGGAGCGCGAGATCGTGGCCCGCATGCGCAACGGGATCGGCGCCGCGGAGGCGTTGACGGACGAAGCGCGCGTATCGCACCGGATGGCGCGGACGTCTCTCACCGAGGGGCAGAGGCGGGCGGTGCGCACGATCCTGCTGTCACGCGACCGGATCGTCGCGGTGCAGGGCGCGGCGGGGACCGGCAAGACGACGATGCTGCGCGAGGCGCTGGGCCTGATCGGCGAGCGGACGGCGGTACTGCTGGCGCCGTCGGCGGCGGCGGGCCGGGTGCTGGCGGACGAGACCGGCGCCAGGGCGCGCACCCTGCAATGGTTCCTGACGCGCTACGGCGACATCGGCAATGCGGAGAAGATGGCGAGCGCGCGGCGCGAGCACGAAGGCTCGGTGCTGGTGCTGGACGAGGCGTCGATGACGTCGACGGCGCAGATGGAGCTCCTGATGCGGATTTCGGAGCGGCTGCGCATCGCGCGGCTGGTGCTGGTCGGCGACCGCGGCCAGCTGCGCGCGGTCAGTGCCGGCGAGCCGTTCCGCGCCCTGCAGGACGCGGGCATCGCGACGGCCGGGATGGACGAGATCCTGCGCCAGCGCGATCCCGGCCTCAAGCGTGCCGTGGAGGCCCTGCAACAGGGCCGGGTGGCGGAAGCGGCACGGGGGCTGGGCGAGGTGCGCGAGGTGCCGCACGAGGAGCTGGGCGCGGAGGCGGCCCGGCTCTGGCTCGCGCTCGACGCGGAGCGGCGCGCGGCGACGGCGATCATCGCGCCCACCCACTTCATCCGTGCGGAGATCCACCACGCGGTGCGCGAGGCGCTGGGCCGGGAGGGAGTGTTGCACGGCCGCGAGATCGAGATCGAGCGCTATGTGAACCGGCACCTGACGGCGGCCCAGAGGGCGGACGTCCGCAACCACGAGCCGGGCGACGTGGTGATCTTCCACTCGCGGGTGCCGCCGCTGCGGGTGGACGAAGGGGATGCCTGCCGAATCGTCCGCGCCGACGACGGGTTCGTCTTTCTGGAACACGCCTCCGGTCGCACGGTCCGCATCCGGCCGGGCGACGGCTGGGTGCGCTACCGCTTCGGGGTCTACGAGACGGCGCGCATCCGGATCCGGGCCGGCGACCGGGTCCGCTGGACCCGGAACGACAAGCGGCGCGGTCTCGTCAACGGAGGGGAGGCTGTAGTGCTCGGGATCGATTCCCGCCGGGTGCGGTTCGACCTCGGCGGCGGAACGCCGCTGTCGCTGGCCCGCGACGACCCGCAGCTCCGCCACATCGACCACGCCTGGAGCACGACGGTGCACGGGGCGCAGGGCATGACGCGGGACGCGGCGATCGGCGTGCTGGACACTGGGCACGGCCGGCTGACGGGGCTGGCGGGGCTCTACGTGGAGGCGAGCCGGGCGCGGGACCGCTTCGTGCTGGTGACCGACAACCGCGAGAGCCTGGAGGAGGCGCTGGAGGAGAACGACGGCGCGCGCCTGACCGCGCGGGAGGCGGTGGGAGAGGCCGGCCGGCCGGCCCGTCCGGCGGATGCGGCGGCCTGGATGCTGCGCGATCTGCGGGACGACTGGCGCGCGCTGCTGGCGCGGGCCGAGGCGCAGAATGCCGGGATCGACCGCATGGACGGCTACGCCCGGATCGTGACCGGCGTGGAGGCGCTTGCGAGCGGCCCGGATCTGCCGCCGGAGATGCAGGGCTTCGTCGAAGAGGTGCGGCGGCGGGACGCCCGCATCGTGGAACGGCGGCGCGACGCGCTCGCCTTCGTGCACGAGGCGGACATGCACTGCCGACGGCGGCCTCTCCTAAAATGGACGGCCGAGGCGCGCGGCCTGCCGGTATCCGTGCTGCCGGAGCATGCGACGTGGCTGGCCGAGGGCGCGGCGCTCGAGGAGACCGGACGCCGGATGCAGGAGACCCCGGGCTTCGTCGGGCGGATCGCGGCCGCGCTCGGGCGCATCGCGCAGGGCTTCCGGCTCGACGAGGGAGAACGGTTCCGCGAGGCGGCCGCCCGTTACGAGGCGGACGCGCGTAGCCTGGGGATCGATCCCCGGGACATGGCGGGGGCGGCGCGGCTCGTCCAGCGGGCGAAGGCGCTGGGGCGCCACGAGCTCCCCGAAGCCGTCCGCCGGACGGTCGAGGCGTGGACCCCCGCAACCGAGCCCTCCGCCCCGGACGCGGCGCACCGGCTGCGCCCGGATCACGAGACGGCCGGCCGCCGGATCGAGGCGTTTCTGCGGGACTGCCGGCGGTGCCTGGAGGCGGCCGAGCCCGCGGCCGAAGATCCGGACCCGCGGATCGATCGGGCGGAGGCGCTTCGCCGCGAGGGCCTGCGGCTGCTCGGCGTGGGCGAGGGCGCGAAGCTCGACGATCCGGCGCGCGTCCGGCTGTCGCGCGCGGCCGACGAACGCCAACGGGTGCGCGAGGCCGTCGACGCGCTGGGGGCGGAGGTGCAGGAGCTCCGGTCGCGGATGTTCATGGAACTCGACCGGAGCGTCGCCCGGCAGGGCCTGGAAGCACGCGCCGATCCGGCCGACCTGCCGGCATGGGAGGCTCTGCGGGATCGCGCCGAGGCGCTCCGGGGCGAGGCGGACCTCTCGCGGGACGCGCGGGAGGCGGTCGATGCGGCGCTCGCCCACGGTGCGCGCGTTGAGGCCGAGACCGCTCCCGTCCATGCGTTTCTCAAAGAGGGCGCCCGGCACCTGGAACGGCGCGCGGATCGGGACGAAGGAGCCGGCGACCTCGACCCCCCCTCTCCGGACGGGATCGCGGCCTGGCGGCAACGCTCGCGGGAGCTTCGCGCGGCCGGCCGGAACCTTCTGGCAGAATCCCCGGCCGACGCGCGGGAAACGATGCAGGCCGCGGCCAGGCTCGCCGCCATGCCGCGGCTCCGGGGCCGCGTCCGGGAGGTGCTCGAACGGTTGGAGACCCTGGAACTGCGCGACGGCATCGCGGACTTCCGGGCGCTTGCGGCCGCAGTCGAGGGGCGGGCCAGGCGCCGGCAAACGCTGCCGCTGCACGCCAAGGGCTACGCCCGCGCGACGGATATGGCGCGAGCGCTGACGAGCCGCGCGGTCTTGCCCGACGCGGCACGCCGCGAGGCCGCCGAGTGGCTCGCCCGCGACCGTGGCTGGAAGGAGGAGCTCGCCGCGGCACGGAGACTCACCGGCGCGCACGAACGGGACGCCGACACCGCCAGCCTCCGCGAGGCCGCGGTCCTGCCCGCGGTCCGGGCGGCCATCCGGCAGGAAACCGCCCGCCTCGCCCGGTCGCCCGCGCCGCTACGCGGGATGGCGTGGACCGGCGACGAGCCCCTGGTCGCCGGCGACCGCATCGCCTGGCGCGCGGGTAAAGCGGTGCACCACGCGGCGGTGACGTTCCCGGGAGAGACCGGCGGCAGGCGCGCGAGCGACACGCTGCGGCTGAGGATCGTGGGGCCGGGGGACGGCGCCGCTCCCGGCGACGCGGACCGGATCGTCGAGATCGGCGCCCGGGCCCTGCGGGACGGCGAATGCGTCCGCGCCGCCTGGTCCGACGAGGGGCTGCGGCGGCTGGAAGCCGCCCGGCAGCACTCGGTGCCCGGCGCCGCCTGCCCGCTCGCCTGTTCCGAGCCCGTCGAGGGCGACCGCATCGCCTGGACCGAGGCCGCCGGCCGGACCGGAGAGGTGCGGACGGTTGAGGCCGTGGTCGCCATGCGGACCGCGATACCCGGCGGGCACGAGATCGCGCTCCGGGTGATCCGCGTCTCCGGCTCCGGCGCGCCGGAACCCGGCAGCGCGATCCGGCGGACCGTGGAGGAGGTCACCGCGCGCGGCTGCTTCCGCGCCGCCTGGTCCGACGAGGCCCGGCGCGCGCGCGTGCTCGACCCGCCGCGGGAAACCCCGGAGCAGAGCCCGACGCCGCACCTCGGGCCCTCCCACGACCGAGGCATCGGCATATGAAGTGCGGCAGTCGGGACGGCGATCCGCGCCCCGCCGCCCGGGGACGGTTACAGGGGCGGTCAGCCGAGCAGCGGCGGCTCGCTCGCCATCCACTCCCGGAACTGGCGTTCAACGATCGGCCCGGCGTCGGCGCCAAACGCCGCCGCCAGCAGCGGCCCGAGTTCGTGCCCGCGGCCCTGCCGCACAAGGTCGCGCAGGGTCGTCATGAGCAGCAGCTCGACCGACTGTCGCAGGCGGTCGATCGAACCCCCGGAGGCCGCCGACAGCAGGCTGTCGGCCATGCGGTCCACCCGGTCGAGCAGCCGGCGCTGTTCCGCCTCGCTCAAGACCAGGGCCGGCGCATCCGGCTGCGCCGGATCGAGTTCCACCTCCAGCCCGGCGGAGATCACGTGATCGTTGATCGACACGTCGCGGCTCTGCGCGACCTCGCGGATCCGTTCCCACTCCGATTCCAGGCACGAGATCGCGATCCGCGCCGGGGGCGTCGCGCGGCGCGGCGCCATCACCCGCCGTCCCGGCGCGATTGCACCGCCCGCTGCATGAAGGCAATCGCTCCGAACACGGAAAGGCCGGTTCCCGGAAGCGACTCGCCCAGCGCCCGGCGCACCCGGTCCATCTCCTCCACCCGCGCGTACAGGGTCCGCTGCTGTTCTTCCGACAGTGCCAGCCGCTGCGGCTCGCCGCGGCGCGGCCCGCCCGCGTCCTCGTGGAGCGCGCAGGCAACCAGGTATCCGGAGACCGGCATGCCGAGCGCCGCCGCGCGTTCCCTGATCCGGGCCCTCTCGGCCCGGCTGCAGCGCAGCGTGCGGCGCACCACTGTCGCCATCGCTCAGGGCCGCGGCGCGGGGCCGCCCTCGGGATCGGCGCTGCCGGAGACCGCCCGCCAGCGTTCGGCGGCGCCGGGATCGGTCAGGCGGTCGAACTCCGCCTCGCGGTCGAGCCACGCATCGACGGCATCGCCGAGCGCCTGCCAACGCTCCTCCAGCCCCAGATCCGCCATCCGCTGCTGCTCGATCCTGGCGAGCAGCAGGAGCTCGCGAACCGCGCGGCGCATCACCGTGTCCGGCAGCGGGTCCGGCACCGTCGCCCGGTGCACGACGTAGCGCGAGATGTCCATGCCCGCCTGCGCCGCCAGGTCGCGAATGCGCGCCCACTCGCTTGCCGTCGCCATCACCGCGTGCTGGGTGCGGCGAGCCCCCGGCGACCCGCTCACGGCATGGCTCCGACGACCGTGCCGAACGCCCTGCACCGCCCCGCAGGAGCACTGGAAGTGCTCAAGAGGCCTGTTGCATTCCTCATATTACGGCGAGCCCGGCGACCCGCTTGCGGCATGGCTCGGACGACCGTACCGAACGGCCTGCGCCGCCTCGCTGGAGCACTAGAGGTGCGCAAACCACCTGTTGCAAACCTCATATTGCCGATGCTGCGCCTCAATGCAAATACGTCGCCGTCGTGTCCGGTTTTGGTGCGCTTCAAACGGAAATCATTCGCCATACGCGGCCCCAGTCGAGCTACCAATAAAGCCCGCCATACCGCGTTAGTTCCCAGATTGCAACTACGCGTCTCGGGGCCGCTCGAAATGTGTCACGACTTCGCCATGGATTGCGCCTTGCATCCCGACACAAGTCGCTGTAATGAAACACTGTAACGGGAGACGAACGACTTGTATCAGCACGTGACGCATCGAGAAATTATGCGTTGGGAATCTACACCCGAACGGTGCGAACGCCACCCTCGTGCGATGCAAGACGGGGGATCAGACAGTTTATGGGCCGCCAAATCAATGTTTTCGCGCCGGAGTGTGGCCTGTTGAAGGCAGAGCGTGACAAAATAGTCACATATCAGGTCGGGCACAGGCTGGCGCGACGCTTACGGCGCGTCCCGCCTGCCCGCCGCCAGCGCGTCGATCCGGTCGGCGATTCGCTGGGCGTGGTCGCGGAGCTGTTCGATCGACCAGTCGGCGGCGTAGCCCTCCGTCACGTCGCCGGGCCGCGCGTGGTTGACGAGCCGCTTGGTCAGGCCGCGCGGCAGCAGCAGGTTGCGCTCGGCCACGGTGATGAAACAGTTCCGCAAGGCGTGGAACCAGAATTTCGCGCCGCCTGCGGCGCCGATCGGGCCGTTGAGGTGCTGCACGTTCTCGATGTGGCCCGAGGCGCTGGTCGGCGACGGGAACACCCACGGCGATGCGCCGCCGGCCCGGCGTTCCAGCAATGCGGCGAGCTGCCGGGTGATCGGCAGAAGCAACGGCGCGCCGGTCTTGGTTTCCTCGATCCGGAAGGTCATGCCGGCGGCATCCACGCGCTCCCAGCGCAGCGTGAGCACCTCGTTGCGGCGCATACCGGTATACAGTCCGAACCGCAGCGCGTCGCGGGTTACCGGATTGCGCACCGCGGCGTCGATGCCCGCGCGCCAGCGCGGCAGCACTTCCGCCGGCGTGGGGATGCGCCGTCGCGTCGGAGGGTGGAGCCGCCCGCCGCCGGCGAGCCAGAGATCCACCGGATTGCGCAGCCCCTCGCAGTCGATGCAGGGCCGGCGATAGAACGCGCGCAGCAGGGTGACGGTCTGATTGGCCGCCGACCAGCCGGCCCGTTCGGTGACGTCGTCGAACAGGGCTTCCACGTCGCGCCGCTCGATCGCGTCGAGCGGGCGGGCCAGCCACCCGGCCAGATGCAGGCGGACGAGGGCGCGATAATGCCTCTGGGTGCTCTCCCGGCGGCCGCGGCCGGCCGCCATGTAGTCTTCGCAGGCCTCTCCCAGGGTCGGCGCCGCGCGCGCTCCCGCCGGGTCGCTGCCGCCGGCCGCGCGGCCCAGGAGTTCCTGCGCCAGACGCCGCGCCCGTGCAGGAGCGAGCGCGGTGTGGCGGCCGATGACGACGCGACGGTTGGGCGCCGCCCGTCCGCCGGCGCCGGCCCGGTAGTTGACGACGAAGGACTTGGCGCCGGACGGGTGGACGCGGACGCCGAAGCCGGTGAGCTTGTCGTCCCACGCAATCCACGGTTTGTCCGTGGGCCGGAGGGCGTCGACGACGCGCCGGGTGAGCGTCGTCTTGATCTTGGCCGTCCGCTTGCGGTTGCGCGCTGGCATGGCGTGAAGCGAAGGGAAACCATGTTCCGGAGTCAACCGTACGGTCAACACCGGGACGATGAATTGCACCCTACCGCCCTCCGGGCCGTCGGGTGCAAGCTCCGACGAAATCCCGCAATGCATTGATAAAGCGTATTTTGCGCACCGCCCGGCAGGGATCGAAAGCCGCCTGCATACAAAGTCCAATGGTTTCTCTTGAGCACGACGGCGGTGGTCGGTGTATCGGCCATGGCGGCGAGCGCCGTCGCCATGCCGCTGCAGTCTCGCGACGAGGAGGGGACTCCGGTCCTGTCGGCGGCGATCAACGCGTCGTTCGAGGGCGGGTTCGCCAACAACAGCGCCGCCAACGACGAGGTGAACAGGGACAGCGGCCTCGTTGCCGGCCGCTGGGCCGACGTGTACTTCAATGGTGAGATGACCGCTGACAACGGTCTCACCTACGGCGCGCAGATCCGACTCGCGGCCGGCGGAGGCGGGGCAGAAAACGGTGGCTTCAACAACATCGACCTCCTCGGAATGAGCGGGCTGGGCCGGCAGTACCTGTACGTCAAGGGCAGTTGGGGCTCGATCGAGGCGGGCACGTGGATCGGCGCGGCGACCGCGCTCAACCTGAACGTCGCCGGCCAGTACAAGGGCAACGGCGGCCTCGATTTCTCCTACAAGGCGTACATTGTCGCGCCGCCAGGCGCCATCACCAACATCCAGAACCCGCACTGGTGGGACGCCGGGGAGACCAAGATCACGTACTTCACGCCGGTGTTCAACGGCTTCCAGGCCGGCGTCACCTACACGCCCACAAATAGCCCGTGGGGCCAGGCCAAGACCGGCCTGACCGCCGGCGACGGCGAGCACAAGGACGTGATCAGCTACGGAGCCCAGTGGAAGGGCGACATGGGCGGCTCCACCGTCACCGTGTCCGCCGTCGGCGCGATGAGCGACGACGCGGTCGACAACGCGAATTCGACCACCCTGGGTGGTATCGAGATGTTCCAGATCAGCGGCATGGTGGCCCACGCCGGCTTCACCACCGGCGCGACGTTCTGGGACTACGGCGACACCAACATGCTGCCGGGGGACAGCCAGGACTATTCGGGCTGGGCGCTCGACGCGACCTACAGCTTCGGTCCCTACGGCATCGAGATCTCCTACGCCCACGCCGAGCAGATGATTACCGGCTCGACGTCCCTCGACAGCACGTTCGACGGCTGGGCGCTTCAGATCGGCTACGCGGTCGCGCCGGGCCTCAAGTGGTACGCCGACCTCGTCGGCAACGAATGGGACGTGAACGGCAACACCGAGGACTCGACGGTCGTTCTCACGGGAGTCAACGTGAACTTCTGACCACGTCACGTTCTTCACCGACCTTACCCGGGGGCGGCGCGATGCGCCGCCCTCTTTCTTTTGCGGACCCGGCGCCGTAGAGGAAGACCATGCCCGAAGCGAGCTACGAACGGCCGTTCGCGGACATCCGCGTCGTCGACATGAGCCAGGGCGTGGCCGGGCCGGGCTGCGGCTTTCTGCTCGCCGCGCACGGCGCCGACGTGATCAAGATCGAACCGCCGCAGGGCGACTGGGCGCGCGGCCTCGGCACGCGCCACGGCGACCACACGGCGTTGTCGCTCGCCGTCAACCGCGGCAAGCGCGGCATCGCGCTCGACCTCAAGAAGCCCGATGGGCGGGCGGCGGCGCTCCGCATGATCGAGCGCGCCGACGTGACGATCCAGAGCGCGCGTCCGGGCGCCGCGGCGCGGCTCGGGCTCGACTGGGACAGCGTGCGGCCGCTGAACCGGCGCCTGCTCTACGTCTCGGTGTCGAGCTACGGCGGGCGCGGGCCGTACGCGGACCGCACGGGCACCGATACGGTGCTGCAGGCGTACTCGGGTCTGATGGCGATCAACCGCGACGACGACGGGCGGCCGCGCCGCGTCGGCTTCGTGCTCGTCGACAGCGCGACCGCGATGTACGCCTTCCAGGCGGTGGCGGCGGCGCTCTATGCGCGGCGCGACGAGGGGCGGCTCATCGACGTCAGCCTCATGCAGGGCGCCGCCGCGCTGCTGGCGACGAAACTCGTCGAGGCCCGCCTCGAAGGCGGGGCGCCGCGAGCGCCGAACGTGCCGGCGGGAAGCTATCGGACGAAGGACGGCTGGATCGCGGTCACGCTGGTGCGCGAGTCCCACTTCGTCGATCTATGCGCCGCGCTGCGCCGGCCCGAGCTGGCCGCGGACCCGCGCTTCGCCAGCGGAGCGGCGCGCGCCGAGCGCGCGGACGAGCTGACGACGATCGTGGGCGCGACCTTGGCCGGACGGACGACCGCGGAATGGCTCGAGACGCTGAGACCGGCGGGCGTCCTGTGCAACCCCGTCAACACACCGGGCGACTGGCTCGACGACGCCCACGCCGGCGCCGTCGCCGCGGCGCCGGCGCTCGACCAGCCGGGCGTCGGGCCGGTCCCCGTGCCGCGGATTCCCGGATTGCCGGAGACGGCGCACGCCAACCTCGCGGCGCCGGCGCCCGGACTCGGGGAGCACGGCGCGGCCCTGCTCGCCGAGCACGGCTACGACGACGCGGCGATCTCGTCCATGCGCGCGAGCGGCGCCCTCGCCGGGCCGCCGCCCGCCGACGCCGCCGCCTGAGCTTCGCAGGCGACTTGCGAAGTCGTCTGTAGACCGCGTTCGCGCAGCCGATCGCGGCGGGATTTGAGAGCGTAGTTGACCCGGCCCCCCTAGGTTTCGTGATGTTCTGGAATGATCGCTGCTGACGGACACACCGCCATGGCAACCGAGGTCAAAGAAAGCTGCACCGACTGGTGGACGCCCTTCCGTCGGACGAACTCCACGCCGCCGAACGCTACCTGGAGTTTCTGGCCAGGCACGGGAATCCCTTCCTTCAGGCGCTCCTGAACGCCCCTGAGGCAACCGAATCGCTAAGCGTGGGCGACCGCGAGGCTCTCGACGAGGGCCGCCGCGCCCTTGAAGCGGGCGACATGGTCACCGACAGTGCACTGCGCGCCGAACTCGGAATATGACATGGACGCTGATTTGGACCCGTCCGGCTCTCAGGGACATGAAGAGGATGGAGATGGAGTACACGATCGTGATCGAGAAGGCGCCTGGGAACTACGCCGCCTGGGTGCCCGATCTGCCCGGTTGCGTGGCCACGGGGCCAACCCGCGAAGAAGCCATCCGGGAGATCGGAACGGCCATTGTTCTGCACATCGAGAGCCTGCGCGAACACGGAGAGCCGGTTCCGGTTCCGCAATGCACGGCGGCAGTGGTGGAGGTCGCCGCCTGAGCGGTGGATGGGCCGGCCGTCGGGGAATGCCCGCAAGAGTCCCGAAATTGCAAGCGCCTGATCGGGAAGCCTGCATGAACCCCAAGCCCGTCGTCGTGCCGCCCATGGATACGACGCCGGAAGCGCTGGCGAAGTTGGTGCTGCGGCACCGTCCCAACCCGCCTGACACCCAGCTTGCCGAAGAGCTGACCGCCGAGTATGGAGCGGAAGAGCCGCCGGAACGTAGCGGTTCGTCCTGAGTTACCGGGCCCTTTCGGCACGTTCGTCGAGGGCAGCCCAAATCGCGCGGACGCCGGAGCCGCCGAAGCCGGGCACGAAGTACCGGCCGCGGGCCGCTTGACACCGGAGGCTAGGGCACGCCACGTTGGCCTCGCAGCGCCGACGACGACCAAGCGCGCGCAACAAGGGCGTCGTTGACCGTTCAGCAGGGAGGAAGACAGATCATGCCCACGGTATCGATCAACGTGAAGGCTGCGGTTTCGTGGCGAGCCACGAAGTGCGCAGCCGGCAACAGGTGGGTCGCCGAGTGCGAAGCGCTGGGCCTGTCGATCGAGGGCAACGGCCTTGACGAGCTTCACAGCCTGATCTCCGAGGCGAGCTTCGCCTTGTTCGTTGACTTGTTCGAGGAAGGCGAGCTTGAGCAGTTCCTGATGGATCGCGGATGGCGGGCGGAAAGCCTGCCGGACAGACACGATGTCGAGGACGGGATCAACTTTGCTATCCCTTGGGAACTCACCGCACAAGGCGCGCCTTATGGTTCCGAACGACGCCCTCACTAATTTCTTACGGCGTCAGCTCAACTACACGCACAAGCGGCAGACAGAACGCGTGAGCATCTACAAACTTCGCGGCAATACACGACGTGTCGCGGTCAGGAAAAATGCGCAGCACTCGCCAGAATATGCCAAGTCTGTCCTTCGCCTTGCTGGCGCAAGCGACGATCAGATAGAGAAATTCCTGAATCAAAGCTGTAACTGACGCGACGCGGTTCGTGTCAATCGCTGGATCACCTTGATCCACGATGGATTACTGGCCGTTTTTCGTGGGCGCTGGGGCTTTCGTGTGCTGCCTCATGGTTATCGGCTTGCTGCGCCCAACCGACATTTCCGCACCCCCAAGACCTCAAGCGCGAGCCTTGGGCCATCGTCGGCCGGGTCGTGTTCGTTCTGGCGCTGTACTTCGTGATCGGCGGCGCCGTACTCGGGAGGCCGATATGGTTCTTTGCTGCCTCGTTATCCTGATCGCCAAGGAAGGCTGGGAGCCATACGCTTTCCGCGAGAAACGGTATGGCTCCCTGGACTCGATGATTGCGAAGCGCTGGCCAATCGGCCGCACCCTGTGCCACGGGGGCCGCTAGTCAAGTATGTAATCCGCATCGTATTGGACCCGGCCGCGGGGTCGAATGCCCTCGTTCACGTACTGCGTCGGCGTACGCGGGCGAAAGTAGAGACGAACCAGGTTCCTGTGCCGCGACGGCAATTGCCCCACGTACTGCGGGCTCCCGCTGTCCACCGTGATCAGCCCTCCCCGCTCGGCCGCCGCCCGCGACAGCAGTCGGCCGCTGTTCAGGATCCTGGCGGCGTTCTCGACGTGGTCCGACCGGAACAGCCAGCGCGACCAGAACCGACGATTGCGGTCCAGCCCGAGGCTCGAGGGCAACTGCTGCATGACAGGTAGGTAATCATCCGACGCCCCAAGCCCCGCCGCTCGAAAACTGCCCGCCTGCCCCCTTCCGCGCTGCGGCCGTCCGAAACACCGGACCCGGCGAACCGGCCGCTTCGAGCCTCCCATCCCGCACCCGATCGCGCCGCGGAGCGCACGTTGCGCCTGCGCACTCTTGCGATGCGCCGCCGACAGCCAAACGGTCCGATACTTCGCTCACCTCAATACCGACTGTCGATCACGCGGTCGCGCCGGCCTCCTTGCCGATCATGGATTTCGGTGCGACACGGGGTCCCGCCCAACTTCGTCGCCACTCCCGGCAACCGCCTCGAAGACGCGCCCGCCGAGGCCACGAGCGCTCAGGCGGCAAACGCGGCCGCGCGCCCGCCCGCCCGCGGCGCCGTCAGTCGTCCTCGCGCGGCTCCTGCCATCCGCGCATGAGGCCGTCCTTCAGCAGGTCCGGGGGCTCGTAGTCGACGTAGACGACCTCGTAGTCGCCATCGCCGCTCGACAGGTGCACGACCTGCTGCTCGTAGTCGGACGCCGTCTCCTCGAATCGTTCGTACTCGTCCGGATCGAACCGGATCATGTAGACGCGCGGCGTCGGGTCGATGCCGAGAGTGTCGAGGAACATGTAGAAGCGGCCCGTGTCCTTGTCGAGCTTGGACGAGATCACCTTGTAGTTGCCGTCGGGCGGGTAGGGGTTGGGCTGCCCCAGCGTATCCATCAGCGCGAACAGCGGCAGCCACAGCGCCACCGCGCCGGCGAGCACCGCGAACGGCCGCAGCCAGCGCTTGCGCCACAGGACCGCCAGCATGACGACGGCGATGCACGCGACGTGCGCCGCCAGCAGCGAGGAATGGTCGAAGGCGTTGTCGAAACCCGGCATGTCTATCCGTCCCGTCTGTAGTCGCCGTAGAACCGCTTCTCCAGCGTGAGCTCGTAAGCCACCTCGCCGGTCTCGGGGTCGCGCCGGATATCGATGGACTTCTCCTTGAACGTGCTCAGCTCCATCGCCGCGTCCTGCAGCTCAATAGCGCTCCTTAGGTCGAAGGGAATCCGGTAGTGCAGCGGCTCCACCTCGCCCGGGCGCTCGAGGAACACGTAGATCGCGCGGCTCGGCTCGTCGATCTGCCAGCCGATCAGGGTGTAGCGGCCGTCCTCGGGCCACGGGTCGGGATAGCCCAGAGTCGTGCGGGCGACCGCGGCCGGATAGGCGATGGCGACGGCGCCGACGGCGACGGTGGCGAGGCGGAGCCACCAGCGCCGCCAGTCGCGGATGAACAGCATGGCGAACAGGAATGCGACGGTCGCCGCGTACAGCGCGTACAGGACGATGGTGACCATCAGTTCCGACATGCCGGAGTCCCTAGCGTTGCGAGATGATCGACTTGTACAGGTTGTGGATGCTGTCGTCGATGAGGTCGCCGTCCTGGTCGAGCGTGAAGCGGACCACCGTGACCTCTTCCTTGCGCCGGGTGAGCAGGATTTCCTCGCTGTAGATCTCGCCGAGGTCGCCCTTGCCGGTGACGCGCACCTTCACCGGCACCGGCAGCGCTTCCCTGTATTCGTTGTAGAGATGCAGGTTGACGGTGTACTCGCCGGCGTCGCGCGTGCGGATCGACATCCACTCGTAGTTCAGTTCGGACGTGTCGTTGATCTTGCCGCGATCGTCGCGCTCGAGGTTGAGCGACGGGCCGGCCTCGAAGATGCCCCAGCCCACCGGCACCCCGTCGGGCCCCATGCCCCACAGGTCGATGTCGTAGGCGGTGCCCGACGGCCAGGTGATCTCGATCAGGATCTGGGTCCTGAGGGGGACCTCGTCGGGCTTCTGGACCGGGTTGATGAGAAAGGTGAGCAGGAAGATGACGACGACGAGGCTGAACACCATCAGGAACAGCACGTCGCGGAACGCGATGCCCGCCGGCTCCTGCTTGTGGATCGAGAAGCCGTCGAAGTCGACCATCGCCCGGCGCTACTCGGCTGCGGTGCCCGCCGCCGGCATCTCTCCGGACGGCGCCGCCGCAAGATCGGGAATCACCTCGATGTCCGCGTACTCGACGATCTCGATCGCCAGGCCGCCGGCCGCGCGCGACAGCATCTGATAGTGAATCTCGAGCCACAGGCCGCCGAGGATGGCGCCGACGAGAGTCGTGAACAGCGCCACGCCCATGCCGGTGACGATCTGGCCGAGCACGCCCTGCACCCGCTCCAGGTTCGTGCCGCCGGCAATGCTGTCGCCGAGGCCGCTCACGGCGATCACGAAGCCGACCACGGTGCCGATCAGGCCGAGCAGGATCAGGACGTTGGCAACGTAGCTGATGATCTGGATGGGCAGGAACAGGCGCGCCCTGAGGGCGCCGGCGAGCATGCCCTGGTCGACTCGCTCGCCCGCCGCCCGCGCCGCCTTGAGACGCAGCTTGTCGATATAGCTCGCGGCGAGCCCGGACGCGGCGCGCTTGCTGAACAGGACGATCTCGCGGTTGAGGCTCACGATGTGGAACGAACTCGTGGCCCAGAACACGAGAAAGACGACGCCGATGACGAAGCTGAGATAGCTCGCATCGCTTTCGATGACGAGCGCGATCCAGTCACGCAGCCACGCCACGTAGAGCAGCAGTGCGGCGAACGAGTTGATCGTCAGCCATTTGTATAGCAGCGCGTTCGGACTGTTCATGCGACCTGCCCGTCCCTAATCGCCCGCGAGGCTGCAGGCGCCGGCGCAGGGCGCGACAACCTAGGTTCACCGCCGCGGCTTGTCAAACGCCTGCCTTCGTGCCCCAAACGTCGGACGGCGGCGTGTCGCGGGCGGCGTTTCGAGCGGGGCGAAGTTGCGGTCGAGACCAACCGAAACGGGACGGCGCCGGCGGCGTGGTGGGCCCGGCAGGATTCGAACCTGCGACAACACCGTTATGAGCGGCGCGTTCTGACCAGCTGAACTACGGGCCCGCGAGGCCGGCCTCCGACGGAACCACGTATCGGCCATCGCGGCGCCGCTGGCAAGGGGCTGTCGCCGCCGACGCCCGCGGGTGCTATAGGCTCAGCGACGGAGGGCCGCCATGACCGCACCGCAGCCGGGCATTTTCGCCGCCGCAGCGCCGCTGCAGCTCGCGCTCGAGTTCCGCGCTCCGGCCCTGACCGCGACGGCGCTGGCGGCGGTGCGCGAGGCGCTGGAGGGCGACACCGTCGTCGCCCTCGGCGCCGACGCCTACCGGCGGCTCGGCGGCGAGGCGGCGGTCGCCGACCTGGCGGCGATCCCGGGTGTCGCCAACACCGCCGGCGACGTGCTGGTGTGGTGGCAGGGCGCGGGGCGCGACCGCCAGTTCGACGCCGCCATGGCCGCCGCCCGGGCGCTCGGCGGCAGCGTCCGGCTCGAGGTCGCCGGGTTCGTCTACCGCGACTCGCGCGACCTCACGGGCTTCGTCGACGGCACCGCCAATCCGGAGGGCGAGCGGGCGCGCGCCGCCGCGCTGGTGCCCGAAGGCGCCCCCGGCGCCGGCGGCAGCCACGTGCTGACGCAGAAGTGGCGGCACGACCTCGCGGCGTTCCTCGCTCTCCCGGTGCGCGAACAGGAGCGTACGATCGGCCGCACCAAGGCCGACAGCATCGAGCTCCGGGGCGCGGCGATGCCTCGGGACGCGCACCTGAGCCGCACTGACGCCGTGCGCGACGGCGTCGCGCAGACGATCTACCGCCGCAGCTTTCCGTACGGCGGCATCGCCGAGCACGGCCTCTACTTCCTCGCCTTCTCGTGCGAGGCGGCACGGCACGAGTTTCTCCTGCGCCGCATGTTCGGCGCCACGGAGGACGGCATAAGGGACCGGCTCACGGCGTTTTCCAAGGCGGTGACCGGCGCGCTCTGGTTCGCGCCGTCGCTCGAGGAACTCGAGCGCCTCTCCGCCTGAGGCGGGCGCCGCCGAACGATCCGCATGACCCGCCCCGCGCCCCGCTCCCGCGCCGCGCGCCGCCGCCAGGCAACCGTCGTCGTCGCGGTCCTGTGCGCCGGCTACGTGCTCAGCATGTTCTACCGCACGTCGATCGGCGTCATCGGCGACGAACTGGCGCGCGCGATGGCGCTGTCGGCGGCGGCGCTGGGCACGCTCGGCGGCATATACTTTCTCGTCTTCGCGGCGGCCCAGATTCCCCTCGGCATCGCCCTCGACCGCTACGGCCCGCGGCGCGTCAACGCGTGCATGCTGCTGATCGCCGCGCTCGGCGCTCTGGTGTTCGCGGCGGCGGACGGGTTCGCCGTTCTCGCTCTCGGCCGCGGCCTGATCGGGCTGGGCTGCGCCGCCGGCCTGATGGGAGCGCTGGTGGCGTTCGCGCGCTGGTTCCCGCCGCGCCGTTTCTCCGCCATGGCCGGGTTCATGCTGGCGGTCGGCGGCCTCGGCAGTCTCGCGTCGACGACGCCGCTCGCGCTCGGTGCGGCGTGGCTCGGCTGGCGCGGCGCGTTCGTTCTCGCAGCCGGCGTCACCGTCGCCGCGGCGGCGCTCACCTTCGCCTGCGTGCGCGACGCGCCACCCGGGGCGCCGGCCGCCGCCGGGCGGCGCGAGACGCTCGGCGAGACCATCCGCGGCGTCGGCACGGTGCTCCGCAACCGCCAGCTCCACCTGCTGCTGCCGCTGAACGCGTGCGCCTACAGCGCCATCATGGCGCTGCTGGCGCTCTGGGGCGCGCCGTACCTGGCCCACGTCCACGGTCAGGATGCGGTCGGCGCGGCCGAGATCATGATGGCCATGGCGGTGGCGCTGATGCTCGGATCGCTGTCCTACGGATGGCTCGGCGCCCGCATCGGCGCCAACAAGACCGTCGTCCTCGCCGGCGCCGCGGCGACGTGCGTCATCTACGCAGCGCTGGCGGCGGGGCTGGTGGCGGGACCGGCGGCGGCCGCCGTCGCCCTCTGCCTGATCGGGCTGCTCGGCGGCTACGCGGCGCTGATGCTGAGCCACATCCGGGCGCTGTTTCCCGACCGCCTCGTCGGCCGCGGGCTGACCACCGCCAACCTGTTCAATTTCGCCGGCTCGGGCGTGATCCAGGCGGCCAGCGGCTGGATCGTCGGCCGCTACCCGAAGGCCGGCGACGCGCACTCGCCGGAAGCCTATGCCGCCCTGTTCCTCTTCCTTGCCGGGCTGGTCGCCGTCTCCGCCGTCTTCTACGCTTTTGCGCGGCGCCCCGACCTGCCGTCCGCGCCCGCGGCCGGCGCCTCGCGCTAGCCCCAGCGCGGATCGCGGCCGGCGCGGTATGCCGCCATGGCCTCGGCGAAGTCCGGCGTCTCCATGGCCCTGCCCTGCTCCACCAGGTACTTGTGGAAGAACGCGTCCCAGCCGAGGTCGAAACAGTCGACCAGCATCCGTTTCGAGGCCCGGGACCCGGCGGAATTGGATGCCGCGTACTCGGCGAGCCAGTCCTCGAATTCGGCGGCGGCCGTGTCCTCGCCGACCAGATGGTCGACCAGCCCGATGCGCTCGGCCTCGACGCCGTCGATCATGTGGCCGCGAACGATCAGCGACTTGGCGCGGCCGAGCCCGACGTAGCGCGCGAGGCGGAAGGTGCCGAGCCCCGGGATCAGGCCCTCCTTGATCGCCGGCAGGCCGAGTCTCGCCGTTCTCGTGCAGGCGCGGATGTCACAGGCCAGCGCCAGCTGCAATCCGCCGCCGATGGCGTAGCCGTGGATCAGGCAGACGACGAGCTTGTCCATCGTCTCGAACTCGCGCAGCGCGCAGTCCCACATGTCGAAATAGGCGGGCTCGATCGCCCCGGCGGAGAGATCCTTGAGATCGATGCCGGTGGAGAAGGCGCGGCCGGCGCCGCTGATCGCCACCATGCGCACGGCCTCGTCGGCGGCGACGGCGCGGGCGGCGTGCAGAAGCTCGCGCGTGCCGGTCATGGCGAACGCGTTCAACCGCTCGGGCCGGGCAAGCTCGAGGCGGGCGAGCCGGCCGTCGCGCGTGAGCTTCATGGTCTCGTAGTCGGCGGTCATGTCCCTGCCGGTCGGTCACGGGAGCCGCCGCCGGCCCGTCGCCGGCGGCGGGCGCAGCATAGTGTCGGGTGCGGCGGGCCGGAACCCCTTCGCGGCGGCCGGCGGCCGGTGCCGGCACGCGAAAAACGTGCATAATCCGTCGAAACGCGAGGAGGAGGCAGCGCCCGTGGCCGAGCGCTCGTTTGCAAGGGAAGTTCAGGATCTGCGTCTCGGGGCGGGACAGGAGTTCCGCGGCGAGGGAATCCTGGCGACCGCCAAGGCGTTGCTGGAAAACGGCGTCGGCTACGTCGGCGGCTATCCGGGCGCGCCGATCTCGCATCTGCTCGACGTGTTCTCCGACGCCGAGGGGATTCTGAACGAGCTCGGGGTGCATTTCGAGGCCAACGCGAGCGAGGCCGCGGCGGCCGCCATGCTGGCCGCGTCGGTCAACTATCCGATCCGCGGCGCCGTCGCCTTCAAGGGGCCCGTCGGCGCGAACGTGGCGGCCGACGCGCTCGCCAACCTCTCTTCCGGCGGCGTGACGGGCGGGGCGATCGCGATCATCGGCGAGGACTACGGCGAAGGCTCCTCGATCATGCAGGAGCGCACCTACGCGTTCGCCGCCAAGTCGCAGATCTGGCTGCTGGATCCGCGCCCCGACCTGCCCTCCATCGTGAAGGCGGTGGGCGACGGATTCGCGCTCTCCGAGGCCTCGAACACGCCGGTCATGCTGGAGCTCCGGATCCGCGCCTGCCACGTCTACGGCGCCTTCGAGGCGCGGGACAACCGGCGGCCGCCGCTGACCGTGCGCGAAGCGCTGGCCAGCCCGCGGCGGCGGACGGACCGCGTCGTGCTGCCACCCAACACCTACCGCCACGAGATGGAGAAGATTGCCGAGCGCATGCCGGCGGCGCTTGCCTTCGTCCGCGAGCGCGGGCTGAACGAGCGCTTCGGCGGCGACGGCGAGGTGGGCATCGTCCTGCAGGGCGGCATGTACAACGGGGTGGTCCGGGCGCTGCAACGTCTGGGGCTGGCGGACGCCTGGGGAGACAGCGCGATCCCGCTCCTCGTCCTCAACGTCGTCTTCCCCCTCGTCGACGCCGAGGTGCTGGCGTTCTGCGGCGGCAAGAAGGCGGTGCTGGTGGTGGAGGAGGGCCAGCCCGCCTACATCGAGGACGCGATCGCCGCCATCCTGTATCGCGCCGGCGCCGCGTGCACGCTGGCGGGCAAGGGCGCGCTGCCCGCGGCCGGCGAATACACCGGCGCGGTGCTGATGGAGGGGGTGACCCGCTTCCTGCGCGACCATGCGGCGCCGCTCCTGCCCGCCGCGCACCGGATGCCGCCGAGCGGCGACGCGGGCGCGGCGGACCCGGCACTGTCCGCCGCCGTTCCGCCGCGGCCGCCCGGGTTCTGCACCGGCTGTCCCGAGCGGCCGATTTTCGCCGCCACGAAACTGGTGGAGGCGGAGCTCGGCCCCCACCACATCGCCAGCGATATCGGCTGCCACCTGTTCTCGATCCTGCCGCCCTTCGAGATCGGCTCGACCACCATGGGCTACGGTCTCGGGCCGGCATCCGCGGCGGGGTTCGACGGCGGCGGCGGACGGCGCTCGATCAGCTTCATCGGCGACGGCGGGTTCTGGCACAACGGCCTCGCCTCCTCCATCGGCAACGCCGTCTACAACGGCAGCGACGACGTGATCGTGGTGGTGGACAATTTCTACGCCGCCGCCACCGGCGGGCAGGACGTGCCGTCGTCGCGCGCCGCCAGCGCGTCGAAGTCGACGCAACACCCGATCGCCGACGCGGTGCGAGGCCTCGGCGTCGAATGGGTGCGGCAGATCGACCGGACCTACGACGTGCGCCGCGTGAAGGAAACGCTGACCGAGGCGCTCACGACGCCGGCGGCCGGACCGAAGGTGATCGTCGCCTCGTCCGAATGCATGCTGAACCGGCAGCGGCGGGAGCGACCGCAGCGGCAGGCCGCCGTGGCGGCGGGCGAACGCGTGGTCGTGCCGCGCTTCGGCGTCGACGAGGACGTGTGCACCGGCGACCATGCCTGCATGAGGCTCTCGGGCTGCCCGTCGCTCACCGTGAAGCCGCTCGACGACCCCCTGCGCGACGATCCCGTCGCCGCGATCGACGAGAGCTGCGTCGGCTGCGGCAACTGCGGCGAGGTGGCCGACGCCGCGGTGCTCTGCCCCTCGTTTCACCGCGTCGACATCGTTCGCAACCCCGGCGCGCGGGAGCGCTTCGCGGCGCGGATCCGCGGCGCCGCGATCGGCTGGCTGCAGGCCCGGCGCGACCGCCGGCGGCTGGTGTTCGGGGACGGCCCGTGAACCCGCCGGAGGTCATCAAACTCGCCATCCTCGCGGTCGGCGGCCAGGGCGGCGGCGTGCTCACGGGCTGGCTGGTGGCGCTGGCCGAAGCCAACGGCTGGCGGGTCCAGTCCACCGCCGTGGCCGGAGTGGCGCAACGGACCGGGGCGACGATCTACTACCTCGAAATGTCGCCGGCGGGAGAGCGCACGCCGGTCTTCGCCCTGGCGCCTTCGCCCGGCGACGTGGACATCCTCGTCGCCGCCGAACTGATGGAGGCCGGACGCGCGGTGATGCGGGGGTTCGTGACCCCGGACCGGACCACGCTCGTCGCCTCCACCCACCGCGTCCACGCGGTAGCGGAGAAGACCGTGCCCGGCGACGGGCGGGCCCCCGAAGCCGAGGTCCTGGGGTCGATGCGGTCGGCGGCGAAGCGCCTCGTCGCCGCCGACTACCAGCGGGCGGCGGTGCGGGCGGGCTCGGTAATCTCGGCCAGCCTGTTCGGCGCGCTGGCGGCGGCGCGGGCGCTGCCCTTTCCGCGGCAGAGCTTCGTCGACGTGGTCGCCGCATCGGGCCGCGGCGCGGCGGCGAGCCTTCGCGCCTTCGAGGCCGGCGAGGCGGGCGACGCGGACGACGCGCCGGCGCCCCGTAGCGCCGGCGGCGAGGGACCGCGGGGTCCGGCGCGGCTGGTCGCGGCGTGGACGGCGCTGGAGGCGCGCCGCGCGCGGTTGCCGGACCCGGTCCGGGCGATGGCGGCCCACGGCCTGCGGCACGTGGTCGACTTCCAGGACCCGGCCTACGGCGGCGAGTATCTCGACCGCCTGGACCGCGTGGTGGCGCTGGACGCCGGCGACTTCGCGCTTTCCGTCGCCGCCGCCAAGCACCTCGCCAACGCCATGGTCTACGACGACGTCATCCGGGTCGCCGACCTGAAGACCCGCCGGTCCCGGTTCGACCGCGTGCGGCGGGCGATGGCACTCGATGCGGGCGACGTGGCCGGCATCACCGAGTTCCTGCATCCGGGAGTGGAGGAGCTCTGCGGCACGATGCCCGCGGCCTGGGGCGCCTGGATCGAGGCGCGGCCGCGGCTCGCGGGCTGGATCCACCGCCGGATCGACAAGGGGCGGCGCGTGCGGACCGACAGGCTGTTCCCGTTCGTCGCGCTATACGTTCTCGCCGCGGCGCGGCGCTGGCGGCGCGCCACCCTCCGCCACCGCGTCGAGAGCGCGCATCTCGAACGCTGGCTGGACCTGGCGCTGGAGACGGCGCCGCGAGACCGCGCCCTGGCGGCGGAGATCGTGAACTGCCGGCGGTTGATCAAGGGCTATTCCGACACCCGCGCGCGCGG
This sequence comes from Alphaproteobacteria bacterium, assembly GCA_965243325.1. Classification (GTDB taxonomy): domain Bacteria; phylum Pseudomonadota; class Alphaproteobacteria; order UBA7887; family UBA7887; genus JANQOH01. The sequence continues at coordinate 884,227 of CBDEUQ010000003.1, forward strand.
CCGAGCGAAGTTCGACAAGGTGCTCGCCGCCCTGCCGATGCTCGAGGGACGGGCCGACGCGGCCGACTGGCTTCGCCGGCTGCGCGAGGCCGCGCTGCGCGACGAAGGGGGAGAGGCGCTCGACGGTTGCCTCAGGACGGTGGCGTCCTTCGCCCACGACGCGGCGGCGTAACGGCGGGCGGCGGCCCGCAGGGTCGGGCTGAGACTACGCACCGGGCGCCCCGCCGCCGGCGACACCCCGTCGTGATCCGCGCCCGCCGCCGCAGCATCTGCTGCAGCCTGGCCGAGTGGGCGGAGATGACCGGGCGGGCCCGCTCGGCGGGCATGCGGACCTCGCCGCTCGTGATCGCCTGCGCGCTCGCGGACGACGGGGACGAGAGGCCCGACACTCTGCTGGCGCTGAGCGAGGAAGAGCAGAGAACCCAGTACGACAGGATCGCGCTCCTCGACCGCTGGGCGCGGGCGATGTACGCGCGCCTGCCGGGATGCGACGTCTCGATGTTCGAGGCGCTGGCCTTCCTGGAACGGGCCGCGTCGCTGCGCCGGGTGCCGCGCCAATGAGGCGGCGCCGGAGCCCGGCGACCATGGTCCACTCCCTGTCCTGCTCCGATGCGGAGTGGGAGCGGGTGCGGGAACGGGCGGACGCGGCGGGTCTGTCGATATCGCGCTACCTGGTCGAGCGGGCGATGACGGTGGAGCTGCCGCGCGGAGCGCCGCCGCCTCGCCGAGCAGCGCCACCGGCACCACGCGCAGCCGCAGGCGCCCCTGCACGGCCCGTTCGCCGAGCTCCGCCACCGCCGCTCAACGGCGATGACAACAAGGAAGCCCCGGCCTGACGGCCGGGGTCGTGGGGCGCCTGCGGCGCCGGCCGGTCCGGCACGCTCCGGGCGCGCGACGGCATGCTTGTTGAGGAGCTTGCCGCCGCGCCCCACACCGCGCTGCAGCTCGAACGCGGCTCGCTTACACTCGCAACTGGCTGGCCGATGGCCAGCCCCCGTCTTCAACCAGGGGAGCATCAACACCGCACACCGGGAGAGAACAAGCGCCTCGGCGGCCGAGCCAAATCAGCTCGGGATCGTGGTCAAGTATCGTAGGAACCGCGGTCACGTGTTCCAGGAATCGCCGTCAAGCGCGTAGGAATCCGCAATCCCTAGGAAATCCAATGAAGACTATTACTGCGCAACCGTAGTCAACACGACCGGCGAACGTTACATGTACACCTTTTTGGCAACGCTGGACATGAATGGGGATTCCGACTTCGACTTCAGCAAGAACACCGCGCACGTCCCGACTAGTCCGCTTACCACTTGCGACCATAGCTCAGGAGCGTACCGTGAACCGACGTTACCGTGGGGCGCTACGAGCCCACCCGCATTCAGGGGCGATTGCCGTCACCGACGCGCCCCCACGCCGGCGCGGGCCCAATCTTCGCCGACAGTTCGTGCAGCTCGTCGCTGTAAGCATCGTGGTCCCGGTTGCGCTGGTGGGCGCGGTCGAGTTCTTCGTGCTTGAGTACCATCTCGAAGTCATCGAATTGAGCTTCAAGCAGAGCCGTAAGGCACTTGCGCGCGACATCCCGAGATCCGACGTCATGTCGCAGGCGGGCGATGTCGCTCGGCAGCTCGACGCTTTTTTCGTCGAGCGCATCGGCGAGGCGAAGGCGTGGGCCGCGTCGGAGGTTGTGATGGACGCCGCGCGGGCTGCGCACGAAGCACATGTTCGCGAGGGACTCGTCGACATGCCGATCGCCGCGATTGAAGAGCGGTTCCAGACCGCCAAGAGCCTCGGCGAATGGGCGGAGGCGGACACCTATCTTCGCCAGCAGGTTGTCACCTCGCCGTACTTCGCCGAAGTCTCTTTTACCGACCGCAACGGTTTCAACGTCGCGCTGACCAATCCGACGAGTGACTTCGTTCAGTCGGACGAGGAGTGGTGGCACAACGCCTGGAGCCACCATATCGCGGTCGGCGAAGTGCAGTACGACGAATCTGCCGGTTATTGGTCCCTCGACATCGCGGTGCGAATCGACGAGCCGACGACCGGGCACCCCCTTGGCGTGCTGAAGTCCGTGCTGGCGATCGAGCCGGTGCAACGCATCGCCGATCGGACGGCCGAGACCCTTTCGGGCGGACGGGTCATCGTAGCGACGGGCGGCGGTGCGCTCATCGCGGAGACGAACTCGGGGCACGCGAAGGAGCGCATCATGAATCCCGACCTCAACCTCGTCGAGCACAGCGTACCGCTAATCCGGGCGGCTTTCGGCGACGCGCGCGCGGGCTTCGCGACGGATGAAACGTGGCTCACCGGTTACGCGCGTACCGGGGGCCGCGAAACGTACGCGCCGGTGATTCAACGCTTCGCCGGCTTCGATTGGCTCGTGATCCTCCAGCGTCCGGTCGCCGGGGTACTCGACCACATCAGCGCCCTTCGTGAGATCGAGAATGCACTTCGTGGCTGGCGCGTCACGCTCGTCGTCGCGCTCGCCGTCATGGCGTTCGCAATTGTCGTGTTAGCGGTACTCCTCGTCGGCGGGCACGCTCGACGGCTCTCCGAATCGGTAAACGTGGTGCGCAAGATGGCGGAGCGCGCGGTCCAGGGGGAACAGGTGGGGCGGGTCGCGATCGACCGTCCCGAAGAGCTTGCACAATTGAACGAGTCCGTCCATCGCCTCTGTCAGGTGTTCACTGCTGACCTGAGGCGGAACGAGTCTGGCTCGGCAACCACCGATGACTGAGGCGGAAGGCCACCGTCCGGCCTGACTTCGAGGAGATGGATCCTTGATTCCGAGGCCGTTTTGGGTACGGACGCGCAAGTCATCAAGAACCTGGCCAAGGTCGGTGGTGGCTGCACGAATTGGCGGATGCCGATGCGGGATCACCGGGGCCAACGCACTCCGGAGCCGGCGGATTCGCGCGGACACCTCATTCGGGGTGACGATTTTGCTCAACCGTCGACACGGACCGGTTGGAGGCGACACGTCTTCCACAGAACCACGGCTCGCTTCGCGGAGCGAGTGATTCTTCGGGGTGAGGCTTCGCCGGTGCGTGCGTTGCAATTCAGGACACTCGCGGTCAGGAGCCCGACGTGAATCGGTCGGTTCCATCGGGGGCGCTAGTGAAAATTCCCGGACACTAAGAGAGGATTCCAGGTGGCAACCAAGTCCATTCAGTTGAACCGCATGAGGGCGGTGGTAACCGGCAGCGTAGCATTCCTCGCGCCCAGCGTTTGCCGGGCCGACGTCGTCAGTCCGGGCGACACGGCGTGGATGCTGACCGCGACGGCGCTCGTCCTGTTCATGACCATCCCCGGGTTGTCCCTTTTGGGAATTGTGTAGCAAAATCCGCAGACGGGAAGCTCATTCTTCCCGCACGAGCTTCCACCGCTGCCCCATTTCCTCCTTCGACGGCTCCCGGTTTTCGCTCTTGCGCACGGGTTGGGCGGGGTGCTCCATCACCTGCCGCATGACGGACTCGACATCGCCGCTCGTCACGGGGTCGCGCTCCGTCTCGGCAAACGCCGCAAGGTCAATCTGCCCCGCCTTCGCCTTCCGCTTCCGCGTCACTGGCTTGCCCTCCATTCGGCCATGGTCCTGCCGCCCTTCGAGCGGTTGCAGCCGGAGCACAGCAGTTGCAGGTTGTCGGGGTGATCGGTCCCGCCCTTCACGCGCGGCATGATGTGGTCGACGTCCATGACGCGGAACGGGAAGTGCGTCTCGCAGCCCGCGCAGACGCCCTCCTGCTCGCCGTAGAGCCGGTGCCGGTGCGTCCGGTAGTTGGGCAGGTCGCCGAGGTCCGTGCGCTTGGGTGGCCCGTCCGGCGTGATTGCGCCGCCCCACAGGCCGCGATCCCCGGCGATGCGCTCGTTGACCAGCTTCACCGCCAGCGGCGACAGGTCGATCCCCGCCCACTGCCGCTGTAGCCGGTCGGCGGACACGCACGCCGTCGCGCAGCCTGCGAAGGGATCGAGCACCATGTCGCCGGGGTTGCTGGACGCGGTGATGATCCGGTCCAGCAGCGCGAGCGGCTTTTGCGTCGGATAGCCGACACGCTCCTTTGCCGACGCGATGCTGATGTCCGCCCAGAGATTGGACAGCGGCTTACCGGGGTTTTCCGACAGGTACACCTTCCGGCGCGGCATTCGGCCCTTCTTCGGCCAGTGTATTCGGCCCTCGCGCTCCAGTTCCTCAACGCGCTCCGGCGGGAATTTCCAAACGTCCGCGATCCCCTTCCACGTGTAGCGGTATCCACCGCCCGTCAGGGTGCGTGCGTGTAGCGGCGATGTCGTGTACGGGCCGCGCTCATCCGAGTTCGTGTACCGTCTTGCAATGTCGTCTTCGGACAACGGCAAGCGGGGGGATGTCCACGTTGCGCCGGGTCCGGCGTAGAACAACAGCGCGTCGGTCACGCGCCCGTATCGGCCGGCGTCGTTGTGCGAGCCGTACCGCTGCCAAACCACTTCGTTGCGGAATCGGGCGCGCCCGAAAATCCCGTCCATCAGCAGCTTGAGGTAGTGGGAAGCGGTGGGGTCGCAGTGCAGATAGATCGAGCCGGACGGCTTGAGCACGCGGCGCATCTCCAGCAGCCGGACGGCCATCATGATGCAGTACGACTGCATCCCCTTGCCGTGTGCCTGACGCGCGGCCTCGATCACCGAATAGGCCGCCGGGTTCCGGTCGGCGAGCTCGCCGTGCTCGCACACGTCTACGTCGTCTAGCGTCCATGCGTCCTTGAACGCCGCGCCGGCGGCCTTGCTCCCTATCGGCGCCTCGTAGTGCTTGTTCGAGTTGAACGGCGGATCGAGGTAAATCAGATCCACGCACGCATCGTTCATGCCCCGCATGACCGGCAGGTTGTCGCCCGTCCACACCGTGCCGCTGGCAAAGTTCGGGGCGGGCATGACGCTAGACGAAGAACAGCGGATCGGCCGCCATTTGGCTGACCTGCTGATTTGTCCACGTTTGGCCGTGGAGGCACAGGACGCAGGTTGCCTTGCGCGCGTCCCATTTCTGCGTGATGACCAAATCCGGCAATTCCCGGGCCGGCGGTTTCTGCGGGTAAGAGACGGTGATGTCGTTCTCGTTCAGAACGAAATTCACCGTCACTCTGTCGTCTGGGCGGGCCGTGCCGAACGGGAAGCCGGTGGCGACGAACATGCGGCGCGGCGCAAGCTCATCTTTCAGCGAATACGGGAATTTCTTTTCCCGTTCCGGCTGCATGTCATTGCTGGCGTCGACGTAGCATTGCACGAACGCGCGAATGGCAGAAAAGGCCGTGGCCAGGGTGCATTTCCGCCGCTCGAAAAGCCATTTCGCAGCCGCATCGCTCACGGGGCCGCTCCGAATAGTGTTTCCTCAAGCGCCTTGCGGCGGACCTGCCACGGCTTCCACTCTTTCCCGTCTTCGTCGGTCAGAACGCACTTCCCGTCCTCGCCGAACCGGACACGCAAGGCCATCAGCGGCGTTGGATTTCCTGTGTACGCCCAGCGCACGATATGAATGCGGCCCCGCTCCTTGCTGAAGACCACGCGGTGGACCTGCGGGCGCTCCACATAGAACGCGCCGTCCGGGCAGGAGTTGAACCGCTGGCATTGCGCCATGCCGGGATTGATCGCGTTGTGCCGCTCAAGATCGCGTTGCACGGCGTCGGCCAGCCGGTCGAACTCCTTGTCGACCGTGCATTCGGAGCGGGCTTCAACCCAGTCGAAATCGCTCATGCCACCAATTCCCGATAGCTGATCCGCCGGCCGCCCATGTCGCGCACCAGCGCGTCCATGCGGTCGATGGTGTCGGCGGCACACCGGCCCTCGTTCAGCCGCATCGTCGCCTCGTTGACGTAGCGATGCAGGTGCTTGGGCGAGACATGGTGCCAAGTGCCGTGGATCGAGCGTTTCAGCACCGCCCAGACGGCCTCGATCCCGTTGGTATGCACCGGCCCGCGGACATATTCGCCGGCGCTGTGGTTCACGGCGTCGTGATCCTGCGGCAACCCGGCGTAGATGCTGGACTCGTCCGTGTAGACGGTCGCATCGCTTTCCACGTTGTCGGCGGCGAACGCACGGGCCGTCGCGCCGTCGGCGTTCCTGACGGGCATTGCCACGGTCTCGCCGCCCCGTTCCCGCGCGCCCATGACCGCGACCTTGCCGCCCGGGCCGCCGCCGGGCCGCAGCTTCTTCGAGGCGTGCTTCGCCGCTTCCTTGCCGCCGATATAGACCTCATCGATCTCGACGACGCTGGCGAGCTGGAACGTGCCGCCGACACACGCTTCCCGAATGCGGTGAAGCATGTACCAGGCCGTCCGGTACTGGACGCCAAGCTCCTTCGACAACTGCATCGCCGACACGCCCTTGCGCGCCGTCATGACGCTGTAGATCGCGACGATCCAGTTTTGCAGCGGCGTCTTCGTCGCGTGCATGATCGTCCCGGTCGTGACCGTGAACTGCTTCCGGCAGTCGCCGCACCAGTACGTATGCGGCTTGCTCTTGGGGCGGCTGATCTTGTCGCAGGAACCGCAATGCGGGCACGCCGGCTCGTTGTTCCAGCGCACGCGCTCAAGCCACGCGATGCACGTTTTCTGATCGGGGAACATCCGCAGAAGCTGCGTGATGCTGATCGTCTCGGCTGTCCCCTTGGCTTTCGGCATGTCGGCGCTCCCGTGTTGCGGACTATATATAATCATCCGCAGGCCGGGCCGCAAGAGGTTTTGCGGATTTTGCTACACAATTCCCTCCCTTTTCTATGCGGGCATGGTGCGTAGCAAGAACGTGCTCTCGGTGTTGATGCAATGCTTTGCCATCACGGCGCTGACGAGCATCTTGTGGGCCTTCTGGGCATACAGCATCGCGTTTGATGCGGGAAACGGCTTCATGGGTGGGTTCGACAAGGTGTTTCTTTCCGGTGTGACGGTGAATGCAGTCAGCGGCACTATTCCGGAAACCGTGTTCATGACGTTCCAGATGACGTTCGCGATCATCGCCCCTGCCCTCATCGTCGGCGCCTTCGCCGAGCGCATGAAATTCTCCGCAATGCTCTGGTTCATGGGTCTGTGGGTAACGGCCGTGTACGCGCCGATTGCACACTGGGTTTGGGGCGGGGGCTGGCTCGGCGGGCTTGGGATCCTGGACTTTGCGGGCGGAACGGTGGTGCACATCAACGCGGGCATCGCGGGCCTTGCGGCGTGCATCGCGGTAGGCAAGCGCAAGTCGTATCCGAGCGTCCCGATGCCGCCGAACAACCTCGGGTATACCGTCGTCGGGGCGGCGATGCTGTGGGTCGGCTGGTTCGGTTTCAACGCGGGAAGCGCCCTCGCGGCTGATGGTACCGCCGGCATGGCGATGGCGGTAACCCAGCTTTCCACCGCATCTGCCGCCCTCGCCTGGATGTTCAGCGAATGGATGACACAGAGAAAGCCCACTGTGCTCGGGATTGCTTCGGGAGCAATTGCGGGGCTGGTTGCGATTACGCCCGCAAGCGGTTCCGTGGGGCCGATGGGAGCAGTTGTAATCGGCATGGTTTCCGGCATCCTTTGCTTTGTCGCCTCGACCAGGTTGAAGGCCGCCCTCGGCTACGACGATTCGCTTGACGTCTTCGGCATTCATTGCACCGGAGGAACCGTCGGTGCGTTGCTCACCGGAATCTTCTGTGCGGAGGCGCTTGGAGGCACGGGGTTCGGGGACGGAAATGCGTGGATCGGCGACCAGCTTGTCGCTCAGACATTTGGAGTTGTGGCCACCGGCCTGTACACGTTCGTCGTTAGCTTTGTGCTGCTCAAGTTTCTCGATGCGGTGATCGGGCTGCGCGTGAGCGAGGTGGACGAGGAAGAAGGCCTCGACCTCGCCCTCCATGACGAAAGCGGCTACATCCTCTGAGGGGTCCGACGGAAGCACCGGACGCGTCAACTCCCGGTATCGGGATCGGCGACGCGGTTGGCTTGGGAGGACTCCTGGGGGTTGTTCTTGTCCGTACGGCCTGCACTTCGCCGACGAGGATTCAGCTTGGCTCTCGGTCCGGTGCCTCAAGTGCGGGAAGGAAGGGCACGGCTCCCGGGCGCAACTGTTTCCCGGAGTCGGCCTCGTTGTGCAGGGTCTTGTCCATTGCATGATCCATGTTTCAGTCCGAATAGAGTCCGGGAGTGTCAGTCCTTCGGGAATGGCGCGTTGGGCATCGCGGACTGCTTGTGCACAGTCGAAGTTGGAGTGACGACGTGCTGCCTTGGGCAGTCGTGACGCCGCCCAACGCCATGGCGTGAACAATCCGGGGCGGAATTGCCCAAAGCGTGAGATTTGTTCGAACGAAATGAACGCGCGAACATGAAATCGACGCTCCTTGCATCTATGGTCGTTGCTGCAGTCATCGCCCTTGGCGCGCCGGCGAACGCCCAACAGGGAATGGGCCATGGCGATACTGCCGGCCTCGACGACGCGATGGCATTGGGTGCAGAATCCGAGCCCCTTCGGAGCGGACGGCGCAATGAGGAAATGCCGACAGCGGAGATTGGGAAGCCGAGCGGCGTTCAGGGCCGCTCGGGACGACGCAACGCGGAGACCACGAACCGGGACACGAGAAGCGGACCAGACCTCGCCGGCGGGAGAACGGGGCGTCGCGCGGACGTTGATCGGGCCCGCACGGGCCGTTCGGTGCTCGAGTACTGGCTTGCTGCAATCGGGGCGGCGACGATTGTCGTGGTGGGGACGGGTGTGACGTTCATGCGGCGGCGCAAACGGTGAATCGCTCCGGGAGCTTCGAAGACGCGTTTTTCCGAAAGAGTCAGTGCGTCGTGGCAAGGCGCCATTCCCTGGCTTGGAATACCCGCGAATGGAGGACCGTCGGACCCTTTATTCGGCTATGATTCAGTTGGTTGTGCTGAATCTGACCAGGCGTCGTCTCGGTGACCTTCGCCAAAGGGTAAGCGTTTGGCGTACCCGGCCTTGCGGGGTGCGTGTTTGAAGGCGCAGTTTCCGATGGGAAGGTCCAGAGGTCGATGGTATCCACCATCGGTTGGTGGACACGTAAGCGATGGAGTGGACGCCCCTCCCGACGGCATCGCAATGTGCCAAGTTGGCGGTGTCGTAAACGCCAAGAGAGGAAAGGGGCGTCCATGGAACAGGTTAGCATGATCGGGATCGATCTCGCGAAGAACAGCTTTCAGCTTCACGGCGCGCGGCCCGATGGATCGGTCGCGTTCCGGAAGAAGCTGAGCCGGGCGAAGGTGCTGGGGTTTCTGGTCTCGCAGCAGCCCTGCACAGTCGCGATGGAAGCCTGCGGCGGTGCGCACCATTGGGGCCGCGAGATCAGCCGCCTGGGCCATGCGGTGCAGTTGGTTCCGCCGGCCTACGTGAAGGCTTACGTCAAGCGACAGAAGAACGATGCGGCGGATGCGGAGGCGATCTGCGAGGCAGCATCGCGCCCGACGATGAGTTTTGTGGCTGTGAAGACCGTCGAGCAGCAGGCCCGGGGCATGCTGTTCCGCACGCGTGATCTCCTGGTACGCCAGCGCACCCAGACCATCAACGCCTTGCGCGGTCATCTGGCGGAGTTCGGCATCGTTGCTCCCCAGGGTCCGGCCCATGTCGGGCGCTTGGCGTCGGCGCTTGAAGACCCGGACTTGGATCTGCCGGACGCGGTCCACGATCTGGCCGGCCTTCTGCTGAACCAGATTGCCGGGCTTGGCGAGAAGATCGATGGCCTTGAAGAGGAAATCCGGGCGGTGGCCCGGCAGGACGAGGAGGCGCGCCGTCTGATGACCGTGCCGGGGATCGGGCCGATCACCGCGATGGCGGTCCAGTCCTTCGCGCCGCCGATGGAGACCTTCCGGCGCGGCCGGGACTTCGCCGCCTGGCTCGGCCTGGTGCCGCGCCAGCACACGACTGGCGGCAAGCCGCGCCTGGGCAAGATATCGAAGATGGGCCAGCGTGACTTGAGGCGGCTGCTGATCACGGGCGCCATGGCGGTCGTTCGCTGGGCGGCTCGGCGCGGCAGGACGAACGACCCATGGCTTGCCAGGATGCTGGCGCGCAAACCGCGCATGCTCGTCGCCGTGGCGCTGGCCAACCGGATGGCGCGCATCGTCTGGGCGCTGATGACGAAGAAGGAGAGCTACCGGGCTCCCGCCGCCGCCTGAGAGGGCGGTCGGGCGGGTCGCTGTCGGGGACGCGGGCAGGTCTGAGGAAAGGCAAGGGCAAACGGTCGATCGAGACGGGATCGGGAAAACCAGTCTCCGGACGCAGAGCTTTCGAGCTCGCGTAAGCGATATGGACCCGATCCGCGCATCTCCATGAGGGCCCGCGGCGTGTGACGTGCCGCATAGAGAGGCCGGACACACGACAGCACCTGACCGCGCGCACCGAACCGACCGAAGAAAATGCTTGCGTCACCAGGGGCGTCCACACACGTCCGGTCTGACTGCCCTGGCGAGTTCAGGCGTCGGCTTCCCGATCTTCTGCCGGCGCGGTGTTCCACGGCAGCAGCTCGTCGACGCGGTTGATCTTGTAGTCGGGGATGCGCTCGAGGATCCGGGCGAGCCATGCTTGCGGGTCGATTTCGTTGAGCCTTGCGGTCTCGATCAGGGTGTAGGCGATGGCGAGAGACGCTCGACGGTTGCCTCAGGACGGTGGCGTCCTTCGCCCGCGACGCGGCGGCGTGACGGCGGGCGGCGGCCGTTGTGCCGCCGGCGCGGCTGGTGTAGGTCCCGCGGGCGCAGCGACGGACGGGAGAGGCAGCATCGTGAGCACGGGCGAGGTGGTTCTGGTGATCGGCGCGGGCAACGCCACCGGCGGCGCCATCGCGCGGCGGTTCGCGCGCGAGGGGTACCGCGCGGTCGTCACCCGGCGGGCCCGTCACCTCGACCAGCTCGAGGCCCTCGCGGCGCGCATTCGCGACGACGGCGGCGAGGCGCACGCCTTCGGCGTCGACGCGCGCGAGGAGGACGAGATGGTGCCCTTCGTCGAGCGCGTCGAGCGCGAGATCGGCCCCATCGCCGTCGCCGTCTACAACATCGGCGCCAACGTGCGCTTCCCGGTCGTGGAAACGACGACGCGCGTGTTCCGCAAGGTGTGGGAGATGGCGTGCTACGGCGGCTTCCTGCTGGGCCGCGAGGCGGCGCGCCATATGGTCCCCCGCGGCCGCGGAACGATCCTGTTCACCGGCGCCACGGCGAGCGTGCGCGGCGGCGACGGCTACAGCGCCTTCGCCGCCGGCAAGCACGGGCTGCGCGCGGTGGCGCAGAGCATGGCGCGCGAGCTGGGGCCGAAGAACGTCCACGTCGCCCATGTCGTCATCGACGGCGCCATCGATACCGAGTTCATCGCCGACATGTTTCCCGAGCGCTACGCGCTCAGGGACCGCGGCGGCATCCTCGACCCGGAGGCGATCGCCGAAAACTACTGGAACCTGCACGCCCAGCCGCGCAACGCGTGGACCCACGAACTCGACCTCAGGCCCTGGATCGAGGGCTGGTAGCCGGCGACCGCGATCGGTTTTGACCGCCGTCGCGCGCCGGCATAGTGTCCGCGCACGACGCACCGGAACGGGGGACGCAGGACATGGCCGAGCGCGGGTCACCCGCCTTGAGGGAAACGGCCGTGCGCAGGGCGCCTGCCTTGAGGGAATACGCCTACGGCCGGTTTCTGGTCCGTTACCGCTGGCCCGTCCTCGTACTCTGCCTGCTCGCGGCGTTCGCCTGCGCGGCGGGCACGCGGCACCTCACCGACAACCCCGACAGCCGCGTGTTCTTCAGCGAGGACAACCCGCAGCTCAAGGCGCTGGAGCGCTTCGAGAACACCTACTCGCGAAACGAGAACGTGGTCTACGTGCTGGCGCCGCGCGACGGCGACGTCTTCTCAGCCCGGACGATGGAGGCGATCGACTGGCTCACCGAGGCGACCTGGCGAACGCCCTATTCCCAGCGCGTCGATTCGATCACCAATTTCCAGTGGACGCGCGCCGACGGCGACGACCTCGTCGTCTCCGACATGTACCCCGGGGCCGGGCGCGCGACGGACGCGGATCTCGCCACCGCGCGCGCGGTCGTCCTGGACCGGCCGACGCTCGTCAACCGGCTTGTCGACGAGGAGGGGTCGGTGACCTCGGTCAACGTGACCGTCGTGTTGCCGAACGAGGACGTGGACGCGATGACGCAGAGGGAGCGCGACGCGGTGCCCGAGATCGTCGCGTTCACGCGCGCCCGCGCGGCGGAGTTTCGCGAGGCGTACCCCGACATCGACCTCTATCTGACCGGCAGCGTCATGTTCAGCATCGCCTTCTCGGAAGTGCCGCAGGAGGACATGGCGACGCGGTTTCCGATCATGGTGCTGCTGATTCTGCTGATCGTCGGCGTCTCCGTGCGGTCGGTCCTGTGGACGGTCGTAGCACTCGTCTCGGTGGTTCTCACCGTGGTCGCGACCCTGGGGGTCGCCGGCTGGCTCGGCGTCATCCTGAACGCCGGCACGTCCGGTGCACCGATCATCATCCTCACGCTGGCGATCGCGCACAGCGTGCACGTCATGGTGACGTGCGAGCAGCAGTTGCGCGAGGGGTTCTCGAAACACGACGCGATCGTCGAGTCGCTGCGCGTCAATCTGCCGCCGGTGTTCGTCACCAGCGCGACGACGGCGATCGGGTTTCTCAGCCTGAACTTCTCCGACGCACCGCCGTTCCGCCTGCTCGGCAACATGGTCGCCGGGGGCGTCATGATCGCCTTCGTCCTCTCCCTCACCCTCGTGCCGGCGGCGATGGCGGTGCTGCCGGCGCGCCGGCGCCGCGGCGGGCGTCTGGCGGCGCACGCGATGACGGGGTTCTCCGAGTTCGTCATCGCCCGCCGCGGGATCCTGATCTGGGTCTCGGGCGCGGTCATCGCCCTGCTGGCGATCGGCACCACGCGGATCACGCTCGACGACGACTTCGTCAAGTATTTCGACGACAGCTTCCCGATCCGCATCGCCTCGGACTTCGCGCAGGAACGCCTGACCGGGCTGAACGTGCTCGAGTATTCGGTCCCCGCGGGCCGCGAGGGCGGCGTGTCCGACCCCGAGTTCCTCGCCGGCCTCGAGCGCTTCGCGGAGTGGCTGCGGGCGCAGCCGAACGTCCGCCACGTCTACGCGCTGACCGACATCGTCAAGCGTCTGAACGAGAACCTGCACGGCGACGACCCGGCGTTCTATGCCCTGCCGGACAGCGCCGACCTCGCGGCGCAGTACCTGCTGCTCTACGAGCTGTCGCTGCCGCTCGGCCTCGATCTCAACAGCACGATCGACGTCGGCAAGTCGGCGACGCGCGTCAGCGCCAGCGTCGTCGACATGTCGTCGGCGGAAATGCGCGACCTGAACGCGCGCGCGGAAGCGTGGCTGGCGGAGAACGCGCCGGCGCTGCAGACGCAGGGCACCGGGCTGTCGCTGATGTTCTCCTTCATTTCCGAGCGCAACATCGAGGCCATGTTGTTCGGCTCGCTGCTCGCGCTGGTGCTGATCTCGTTCGTGCTGATCGTGGCGCTGCGGAGCGTCAAGGTGGGGCTGGTCAGCCTCGTGCCGAACCTGTTCCCGGCGGCGATGGCGTTCGGCCTGTGGGGCTATCTCGTCGGCGAGGTGGGGCTGGCGATCGCATTCGCCGCCGCGGTGACGCTCGGCATCGTCGTCGACGACACCGTGCACTTCCTCAGCAAGTACCTGCGGGCGCGGCGCGAGGAGAACATGGACCCGGTGGCGGCGACGCGCTACGCGTTCAAGACGGTGGGCATGGCGCTGTGGGTCACGTCGACGTGCCTCGTGGCCGGCTTTCTCGTCATGGCCACCTCCGGCTTCAAGGTGAACGCCGACCTCGCGCTGCTCAGCGCGGTGACGATCTCGTTCGCGCTCGCCGCCGACTTCCTGTTCCTGCCGCCGCTGCTGATGAAACTGGAGGGACGCAGACGATGAGACAGCTTGTCCGGCTTGGCGTCGTCCTCGCCGCCTGCCTGCCGGCGTGGCCGGCGACGGCGGAAACGCCGGAAGAGAAGGGCCTGCGAATTTCCCTGGAAGGCGTCGAGCGCGATCGCGGCTTCGGCGACTCCGACGTCACCATGACGATGGTGCTGCGCAACCGCCACGGCGAGGAGAGCGTCCGCCATTTCCGCACGCGGACGCTCGAGCTCCACGACGACGGGGACAAGAGCCTGTCGACCTTCGAAATGCCGGCCGACGTGCGCGGGACGGCGCTGCTCACGCACACCCACAAGGTAGGCGACGACGACCAGTGGCTCTACCTGCCGGCGCTGAAGCGGGTCAAGCGCATCAGCTCGTCCAACCGGTCGGGATCGTTCGTCGGCAGCGAGTTCTCCTACGAGGACCTGTCGAGCCAGGAGGTGGAAAAGTACACCTACCGCTGGCTCCGCGACGAACCGTGCCCCGGCGCCGAGTCCCTCGCATGCTGGGTCGTCGAACGGTTTCCCGTGGACGAGAACTCCGGCTACACGCGGCAGGTGCTGTGGGCCGACCAGGAGGCCTACCGTCCCTGGCAGATCTTCTTCTACGACCGCAAGGACGCGCATCTGAAGACGCTGACGTTCGCCGACTACGAGGTCTATCGCGACAGGCACTGGCGCGCCCACCTGCTGTCGATGATCAACCACCAGACGGGAAAGTCGACCGACATCACGTTCGAGCCGTTCGTCTTCGCACAGGGCCTGGGCGACCGCGACTTCGACCAGCGCGCGCTCAGGCGGGCGCGCTGAGGCGCGCCGCTACGCCGCGCCCTCGGCGGCGGCGAAGTCGACCAGGCGCTCGCCCTCCGCGACCTGGTCGCCGACGGCGAAGCGGAGGCGCTCGACGCGGCCGTCGGCCGGCGCGGCGATCGTGTGCTCCACCTTCATCGCCTCCAGCACGAGCAGCGGCGCGCCTCGGGCCACGCGCGCGCCGTCCTCGCACAGCACCTGGGTGATCTTGCCGGGCATGGGCGCGGTCAGCCGGTTGTCGTCCGCCTCCGCGGCCGGCGCCAGCGCGAGCGGGCTCTCGACGTCGAGATCGTGCGTCATGTCGCGGGTCATGACCGTGAGGCGGATGCCGCCGCGGTCGTTGTCGCGCCGCACCACGGTGGCGCGGACCGCGATGCCGCCGATCGACGCCCGCAGACCGTCGGCCGCCAGCTCGCCCGCCGCGCGAACCTCTCCGTCGGGAAGCGCGAGCTCGATGCCGGCCCCGGTCTCGCGCACGGCGACGGCCACCGGGGTGTCGCCGTCGAGGAAGCGGATCGTCTCGCGGGCGTCGTCGTTGAGGCGCCAGCCGTCGGCCGCGGCCCACGGCGAGTGCGGGTCGGCGGTGGCCGCGGCGTCGGTTCGCGCCCGGCGCCGGCGGTCGAGAAGGACGAACAGCGCCGCCAGCGCCAGGGCCAGCGGCGGCGCGGGCGCGGGTTCGGGCTGCAACCCGGCGCCGTGGCGCTCGACGAAACCGGTGTCGAGATCGCCGGCGGCGAAAGCCGGGTGGCGGACGAGGGCGCGCAGGAAGCCGAGGTTGCTCGGCACGCCGACGAGCTCCGTCTCGGCGAGCGCCCAGGCGAGCCGCCGCACCGCGGCGGCGCGGCTGGGGCCGTGAACGACGACCTTGGCCAGCAGCGAATCGTAGTGCGGGCTGACCGCGTCGCCCGAGGCGAAGCCGGTGTCCACACGCACGGGCGCGGGGTCCGCTCCCGCCGCCGGCACGGACGGCGGTCGGAAGTGGACCAGCGGCCCGGCGGCGGGCAGGAAGCCGCGCGCCGGATTCTCGGCGCACAGTCGCGCCTCGATGGCGTGCCCCGCGTGGCCGATCTCGTGCTGCGCAAGCGGCAACGGCTCGCCGGCGGCGATGCGTAGCTGCCAGGCGACGAGGTCGATGCCCGTGATCGCCTCGGTGACCGGGTGCTCGACCTGCAGGCGGGCGTTCATCTCGATGAAGTGGAAGTCGCCGCCGCGGTCGAGGATGAACTCGACGGTGCCGGCTCCGGCGTAGTCGACCGCCCGCGCCGCGCGCACCGCCGCCTCGCCGAGCGCCTCGCGCAGCGCCGGCGTCACCGCCGGCGACGGCGCCTCCTCGACGATCTTCTGGTAACGGCGCTGGACCGAACAGTCGCGCTCGAACAGGTGCACCGCGTTGCCGTGCGTGTCGCCGAAGATCTGGACCTCGACGTGGCGCGGGCGGGAGACGAACTTCTCCAGGATCAGGCGGTCGTCGCCGAACGCCGCCTGCGCCTCGCGCCGCGCGGCGGCGACCGCCTCGCCGAGGTCGAGCTCGCGGTCGACCCGCCGCATGCCGCGGCCGCCGCCGCCGGCGACCGCCTTGATCAGAACCGGGAATCCGAGCAGGCGCGCCTGCGTCGCCATCACCTTCAGATCGCGCGAGTCCTCGTCGTAGCCGGGGACGACGGGAACGCCGGCCTCGTCCATCAGGCGCTTCGCCGCGTCCTTCTCTCCCATCGTCCGGATCGCGGCCGGCGACGGGCCTATGAAGACGAGTCCCGCGGCGGCGCACGCGGCGGCGAAATCGGCGTTCTCCGACAGGAACCCGTAACCTGGGTGAATCGCCTCCGCGCCCGCGCGGCGGGCAATGTCGACGATGAGATCGCCGCGCAGATAGGCCTCTTCCGGCGCCGCCGGCGCGATGGCCCAGGCCTCGTCGGCGAGCCGGGTGTGGCGGGCGCCAGCGTCGGCCTCGGCGTAGACCGCCACCGTGCGCACCCCCATCGACCGCGCCGTCTGCGCGATCCGGCATGCGATCTCGCCGCGGTTGGCGATCAGGACGCGTTCGAACACGCCGCGCCGGGCCCTATTCGGCCGCCCACGCCGGCGGCCGCTTGGCGAGGAAGGCGGCGATGCCCTCGCGCCCCTCGTCGCCGGCGCGCATATCCGCAATGCGGCGCGCGGTCTCGTCGATCGCCGCCCCGTCGATCGGGCGGCCGGCGACGGCGGCGATGAGGTCCTTCGCCGCCGCCATCGCCCGCGGTCCGTTGGCGGCGAGGCGCGCGGCCGCGCGCGCGCCGGCGGCCTCGAGGTCGCCGTCGGCGACGACCTCGTGGACGAGGCCGATGCGGCGCGCCTCGGCGGCGTCGAACCGTTCGCCGGTGACGAACAGGCGCCGGGCCTGCCGCGCGCCGATCGCCGCGACGACGTAGGGGCTGATGACCGAGGGGATCAGCCCGAGCCGCACTTCGGAGAAGGCGAACGCCGCGGCCTCCGCCGCGATCGCCACGTCGCAGCAGGCGACGAGGCCGACGCCACCGCCGTACGCCGGCCCCTGGACGAGGCCGATCAGCGGTTTCGACAGGGTGTCGATGCGGTGCATCATCGCCCCCAGCGCCCGCGCGTCGGCGAGGTTCGCGGCCCGGTCGTACCCCGCGGTGCGCCTCATCCAGTCGAGATCGGCGCCAGCCGAAAAGCTTCTGCCGTTGGCCGCGAGCACCGCGACGCGCACGCCGTCGTCGGCGTCGAGGGCGGCGAACGTCCGGTCGAGCGCCGCGATCTCCGCGTCGCCGAACGCGTTGTGCACCGACGGCCGGTTCAGGGTGACGCGGGCGACGCCGCCGGGATGATGCGTGAGGACGATCGAGCGGTCGCCGTCGGTCATGACTCGGTCTCCATCGGGCGCTCACATGCGGAATACGCCGAATCGCGGCTCGGGAATCGGCGCGTTCAGCGCCGCCGACAGGCCGAGGGCGAGGACGCGGCGCGTCTGTGCCGGGTCGATGATGCCGTCGTCCCACAGCCGGGCGCTGGCGTAGTAGGGATGGCCCTGATGTTCGTACTGCTCGAGGATCGGCTGCCGGAACGCCTCTTCCTCGGCCGCCGGCCAGGTCTCGCCGCGGCCCTCCATCCCGTCGCGGCGCACCGTGGCGAGCACGGTCGCCGCCTGTTCGCCGCCCATCACCGAAATGCGCGCGTTGGGCCACATCCACAGGAACCGCGGGCCGTAGGCGCGGCCGCACATGCCGTAGTTGCCGGCGCCGAACGATCCGCCGACGATGACCGTGAGCTTGGGCACCTGGGCGCAGGCGACGGCGGCGACCATCTTGGCGCCGTCCTTGGCGATGCCGCCGGATTCGTACTTCCGGCCGACCATGAAGCCGGCGATGTTCTGGAGGAAGATCAGCGGCGTGCGGCGCTGGCAGCAGAGCTCGATGAAATGCGCCGCCTTGAGCGACGATTCCGAAAACAGGATGCCGTTGTTGGCGACGATGCCGACGGGATAACCGTGGAGGCGCGCGAAGCCGCAGACAAGCGTCGTCCCGTACCGCCGCTTGAATTCGTCGAACGCGCTGCCGTCCACGAGGCGCGCGATGATCTCGCGCGCGTCGAAGGGGCGGCGAAGGTCGGCCGGGAGCAGGCCGCAGATGTCCTCGGGCGGATAGAGCGGATCCGCCGGCTCGGCCATCTCCACCGCGGCCGGCTTCGGCCGATTGAGGTTGGCGACGATGCGCCGCGCGATCGCGAGCGCGTGGCGGTCGTCGCGCGCGTAGTGGTCGGCGACGCCGGACGTGCGGGTATGCACGTCGGCGCCGCCGAGATCCTCTGCCGACACCCGCTCCCCGGTGGCCGCCCTGACGAGCGGCGGGCCGCCGAGAAAGATCGTGCCCTGCCCGCGGACGATGACCGCTTCGTCTGCCATCGCCGGCACGTATGCGCCGCCTGCGGTGCAACTGCCCATGACCACGGCGATCTGCGGAATCCCGGCCGCGGACATGGTCGCCTGATTGTAGAAGATGCGCCCGAAATGCTCGCGGTCGGGGAACACCTCGTCCTGCCGCGGCAGGAAGGCGCCTCCGGAATCGACGAGATAGAGGCACGGAAGACGGTTCTCGCGCGCGATTTCCTGAGCGCGCAGGTGCTTCTTGACGGTCATCGGGAAGTAGGTGCCACCCTTGACGGTCGCGTCGTTGGCGACGACGACGCATTCGCGGCCTTCGATCCGCCCGATGCCGGTGACGATGCCGGCGCCCGGCGCCGCGTCGTCGTACATGCCGTGCGCCGCGAGTTGCGACAGTTCTAGAAAGGGCGAGCCCGCATCGAGCAGCGCCCGCACGCGCTCACGCGCCAGCAGCTTGCCGCGCCCGGTGTGGCGTTCGCGCGCCCGCGCACCGCCGCCCTGCTTGACGGCCGCGACGTGCGCACGCAGATCCGCCACCTGGGCGGCGACGCGCTCTGCGTTGTCGCGAAACTCCGGCGCGCGCGTATCGAGCGCGCTGTCCAGCACCGTCATGCCCTGTCGCTTCCGTCGCCGGCGAGTGGCGTCCTGTCTACGACCTTTGCCGCGCCGCGCCAAGCGGAGGGCCCGGCCGGGCGGCGCGCGTGAACGCGCCCGGCGGTGCCGGTATACTCGGCGGCGATGGACGCTGCAGGCGTCGCCGACCGGAGAGCGGGGTGTCATGAGCGCCGAGTTGATCGCGATCCTCGCCGTGGGCGCGGCCCTCGGCGGACTGCTGCTGACGGGCCTGCGCGGCGTGCGCACCGACATGGGGACGCTGAGCGGCGAACTGCGCACCGACATGGGCTCGCTGCGCACCGAACTGCGCGGAGACATGGACACGCTGCGCGGGGACATGGGCGCGCTACGCACAGAACTGCGTGGAGACATGGACGCGCTGCGCACCGAATTGCGCGGCGACATCGGTTTGCTGCGCGGCGACATCGGCGAGCTGCGCAAGGACGTGCAGGGTCTCGACCAGCGCGTCTCGCGCCTCGAGGGCAAGTTCGACATCGTCGAGCGCTTCGTCTTCGGTCGCAACGAGACGCCCCCCGCGCCCGCCGAGTGACCGCATGTCGGGCGATCGCGCAGCCGACTGACTCGATGCCGCCGGCCGGCGGCGAACCGGTACAGGAGAGCGAACGGTGCACTGCCAGCAGATCACCGCCTGGGGCCGGCCCCTGGAAGCGCGCGACTACCCGACGCCGACGCCGGAGGGCACGCAGGTGCTGCTTCGCGTCGAGGCGGCCGGCGTCTGCCACAGCGACGTGCACATCCGGGCCGGCTACTTCGACCTCGGGGACGGAGAGAAGCTCAGCCTGGAGGAACGCGGGGCGGCGCTGCCGCTGACCCTGGGCCACGAGACCGTCGGCGAGGTGGCGGCACTTGGCCCCGACGCCGAGGGCGTCGCGGTCGGCGACCGGCGCATCGTCTTCCCGTGGATCGGCTGCGACGCCTGCGACTGGTGCGACACGGGGCGCGAACACCTGTGCGGCGCGCCGCAATTCATCGGCGCCCGCGTCGACGGCGGCTACGCCGACCATGTCCTGGTGCCCCACCCGCGCTACCTCGTCGACTACGGCGCCGTGCCGACCGATCTCGCGTGCACCTACGCGTGCTCGGGCATTACCGCCTACGGCGCGTTGACCAAGATCGGCGACATCGCCCCGGGCGACGCGATCGTCGTCATCGGCGCCGGCGGCGTCGGCCTCAATGCCGTGCATATCGCCCGGGCGCTTTACGACGGGCCGGTGATCGTCGCCGACATCGACGCGACGAAGCGCCAGGCCGCCGAGGGCGCGGGCGCCGACCGCGCCGTCGACAACGCGAATGCGGATGCGGTCGGCGAGGTCATCGAACTCACGCGCGGCGGCGCCGCCGCCACCCTGGATTTCGTCGGCGCCGCGGCGAGCTCGAAGTTCGGCATCGACGTCCTGCGCAAGGCGGGAACCCACGTCGTCGTCGGCCTGTACGGCGGCAGCAAGCTGCCGCTCGCCTTGCCGACGGTGCCGCCGCGGCAGCTCACGCTGCGCGGCTCCTACGTCGGCACGCTGCCCGAGATGCACGCGCTGATGGACCTCGTGCGCGCCGGCAAGGTACCGCCGATCCCGACGACGCCGCGGCCGCTCGCCGAAGCCAACGCCGCCGTCGACGACCTCGAAAACGGGCGCGTCGTCGGCCGCTACGTGCTGAAGCCATGAGACACGGGCGGGCCGGCGGCGGCGCGGGCGCGAAGCGGGCGAGACGCGTCCTCGTCGCGGCCTGCCTGTCCGTTCTGCCCGCCGCGGCGCCGGCGGCGGACGACGGTGCCGACACCGTCGGGGGCGACGACAACACCTACTATGTCGTCAGCGACGACGGCAGGGGTCACTTGCTGAATCTCGCGCCGGAGCACGTCGAGCCCGTCTTCGACGACCCGTCTCAGTGGGTAGGGATGACGTGCGTCGAAGGCGTGTGCGAGTCGTTGTTGCCTCCGCGGTCGGGAATGCTGCTGGAGATGTCATGCGGCGAAGGAACTATGCCCCTCCTGGTCATCGTGTCGTTCCCCAAACACCCCGACGACCCGGAGTTGGCGGATCTCGAATACAATCCCGTCGGCTTCTGGTTGGGATTGCTCGGGAATCTCTTGTCCGGAGACGTCGACGTTTCCTGGCGTGAAGCCCGCATCGTGCTGGGAGGCAGCACGGTCTCCGCGCCGGTTGCACGCCAACGGATCGCCCTGACCAACAGGAACGACGATTACCACGCCTGGCTCCCGGCCGACGTAACGACGCGCGAGATCGAAGCGGCGGCGGGCGGGTTTCTGACCCTCGAGGTGACGGGTTCGCCGCGCATTCGACGCACCGCGCGCTACCGGATCACGGACGCATTCGCGGCAAGGGTGGGGACGCTGCGCCGGCGCTGCGGCACGTGCCCGCCCGACGTACTCGGATGCGAGCCGGTGTGGATCGCCGGCACATTGCAATTTCGGGGAGTCGTCGACGGGCTCGCGGCCCGGTGGTGGGCGGACGGCGCGCCGGCGGATCGCGAGTGAGTTCGCCGAGACCGCGGACGAACGGGTCGCGGATCGCCGGACGCCTTGCCGGAAGCGGCGCTTTGCATCAGTATCGCCGCACTCTGGCCGGAGGTGCGACATGGATGAGTTTCGCGGCGTCTATACGGCGCTGATCACGCCGATGACGGCGGACCACGCCTTGAACGAGGAGGCGTTCCGCAAGGTCGTCGAGTTCAACATTCAGGCCGGCGTCGATGGCTTCTGGGTCGCCGGAGGCAGCGGGGAGAGCGTGCTGCTCGACGACGTCGAGAACAACCGGATCGCCGAAATCGTCGTAGACCAGAGCGCCGGTCGTGCGCGAACGATCATGCACGTCGGCGCGCCGACGACACGGCGCGCCGCGGCGATGGCCGAGCACGCGGCCGGCGCCGGCGTCGATGCGATCTGCTGCGTCCCGCCCTTCTTCTACGGCCAGACCGACGCCGCGATCGCCGAGCACTACCGCGCCGTCGCCGCCGCCACCGACCTTCCGTTCTTCGCCTACAACCTGCCGAGCGCGACCGGCGTCGAGATCACGCCGGCGCTGATGGAGACGATCCGCGACCGCGTGCCTCAGCTCGCCGGGCTCAAGCACTCGGCCCTCGACTTCGGGCATGTGCGGCGGTTCGTCGCCATGGGTCTCGCCTGTTTCATCGGCCGCTCCAACTGGACGCTGGCGGCGCTGAGCATGGGCGCCGCGGGCGTGGTCGACGGCTGGCCGGGGGTTGCGCCCGAATATTGGGTCGAACTGCGCGACGCGTTCGCCGCCGGCGACATGGACCGCGCGCTCGCCGCCCAGGACAAAGGCAACGAGGTGGTCCGGTTTTTCGAAATCGGCCATTTCCATCCGATCCTCAAGGCCGCGGTCGGCTACCGCCTCGGGATCGACTGCGGCACGCCGCGCCCGCCCGGCGCGCCGCTGTCGGAGGCGCAGGACCGCGAGCTGCGCCGGCGCATGACGGCGCTCGGCCTGCTGCCCGCGGCAGCCCTCGCCGCCGCGTCCTGAACGGCGATGGCGGCGAAGATCCCGGCGACCGTCGTCACCGGCTTCCTCGGCGCCGGCAAGACCAGCCTGATCCGCAACCTGCTCGCCGACTCCGGCGGCGCGCGCATTGCCGTGATCGTCAACGAATTCGGCGAGGTCGGCGTCGACGGCGGTCTGCTGGAGGACTGTGGCGACCCGCAATGCGCGGGCGATGTCGTCGAGCTCGCCAACGGATGTATCTGCTGCACCGTGGCCGACGAGTTCCTGCCGGCGATGGAGACCCTGCTCGGGCGCGCCGACGCGCCGGATCACATCGTCGTCGAAACCTCGGGCCTGGCGCTGCCGAAGCCGCTGGTGCGCGCGTTCGGCTGGCCCGAGGTGCGCACCCGGGTGACCGTCGACGGCGTGGTGACGGTGCTCGACTCGCGCGCCCTCGCCGACGGCCGGTTTGCCTCCGACGTCGCGGCGGTCGAGGCGCAGCGGGCCGCGGACGACACGCTCGACCACGACAGCCCTCTCGAGGAACTTTTCGAGGACCAGCTCGCCGCCGCCGACATGGTGCTGCTCAACAAGACCGACCTCGTGGACGCCGACGAGCTCGCGGCGCTGGAGGTGACGGTCGGCGGGCGGCTGCGCCCCGGCGTCAAGCTCGTGCGCGGCACTCACGGCACGGTGCCGCGCGCCGTGCTCCTCGGTCTCGACGCGGCGGCGGAGGACGATCTGGCGCGGCGGCCGTCGCACCACGACGACGCCGGCGAGCACGACCACGACGACTTCGCCGCCTTTCATCTCGACCTGCCTGACCCGTTGGAGCCGGAGCCGCTGATCGCACGCCTGCGCGATCTCGCCAGGGCGCACGACATTCTGCGGGTCAAGGGCGTGGTCGCCGTCGAGGGGCGCGACATGCGCCTGGTGATCCACGGCGTCGGCGACCGCTTTCAGCACTATTTCGACCGCGACTGGCGCCCGGACGAGAAGCGCGAGAGCCGGCTGGTGTTCATCGGCACGCGCGGACTCGACCGCGACGCGGTCGCCGGCGGGCTGTGAACCCGTTTCTCGCCGGCCTCGTCCGCCTCGGCGCGCGCAAGCTCGCGGCCAACCCCGCCGTGCGCGAGAAGTCGGCGCAGGCAGCCCGCGCCGCGGCCGCCGAAGCGCGCCGGATCGCCGGCGCCCCGGACCGCCCGCGCGCCGCCGGGCGCGCCGTGCGCCGCGCGCTGGACCGGCTGCGGGGAGACCGCTGACGGCGCGAGCGGCGGAAAAGGGGGCATGGTGGGCGCGGCTGGGATTGAACCAGCGACCCCCACGATGTCAACGTGGTGCTCTCCCGCTGAGCTACGCGCCCGGGCCGCGCGCACTATAGCCTTGCGCCGCACCGTGGCAAGCCGCGCCGCGGCCACGGCCGGAGTTGACAGCCCCGGACGCGCCGCCCATTTTCCCGCCCCGTCATGACCCGGCCCATCACCATCACCCTGCCCGACGGCGCGACCCGGCGCTATGACCGTCCCGTCACCGGGGAACAGGTCGCGGCCGACATCGGTCCGGGCCTGGCGAAGGCGGCGCTTGTCGCGCGCGTCGACGGCGAGCTGCGCGACCTCGCGCGCGAGATCGACGCCGACGCCTGCGTGGCGATGGTGACCGCGCGCGACGAGGACGGGCTCGCGGTCATCCGCCACGACGCCGCGCACGTTCTCGCCGAAGCGGCGAAGGAGCTGTGGCCCGACCTCCAGGTCACGATCGGCCCCGTCATCGAAGACGGTTTCTACTACGACTTCGCCCGCGACGAGCCGTTCACGCCGGACGACCTCGTGCGCCTGGAAGAGCGGATGCGCGACATCGTCGCCCGCGACGAGCGGGTGACGCGCGAAGTGTGGCCGCGCGACGAGGCCGTCGCCTACTACGAAGGCATCGGCGAGTCCTACAAGGCGGAAATCGTTCGCGACCTGCCGGACGGCGAGCCGATCACCGTCTACCGCCAAGGCGCTTTCGCCGACCTTTGCCGCGGGCCTCACCTGAGCTCGACCGGCAGGCTGGGCAACGCGTTCAAGCTTCTCAAGGTCGCCGGCGCCTATTGGCGGGGCGACTCGCGGAACGCCATGCTGCAGCGCGTGTACGGCACCGCGTGGGCGAACGAGAAGGACCTCAAGGCCTACCTCCGGCGCCTCGAGGAAGCCGAGAAGCGCGACCACCGCCGCCTCGGTCGGGAGATGGACCTGTTTCACTTCCAGGAGGAGGCAGCGGGCAGCGTCTTCTGGCATCCCAAGGGCTGGACGCTTTACCGCACGGCGCAGGACTACATGCGCGGCAAGCTCGACGCCGCGGGCTACGTCGAAGTGCGCACGCCGGAGCTCGTCGACCGCGGCCTGTGGGAAAAGTCGGGACACTGGGAGAAGTTCCGCGAGCAGATGTTCACCGCCGAGACCGAGAACCGCGTTCTCGCGCTCAAGCCGATGAATTGCCCGTGCCATGTCCAGATTTTCCGCCAGGGCCTCAAGAGCTACCGCGACCTGCCGTTGCGCATGGCCGAATTCGGCGCCTGCCACCGCAACGAGCCGTCGGGCGCCCTGCACGGGCTGATGCGCGTGCGCGCCTTCGTGCAGGACGATGCGCACATCTTCTGCACCGAAGACCAGATCGCCGCGGAGACCGCCCGTTTCTGCACCCTCCTGCTCGACATCTACCGCGATTTCGGCTTCGTCGACGTGAGCGTCAAGTTCGCCGACCGGCCCGAGCAGCGGGTCGGCGACGACGCGGTGTGGGATCGCGCCGAGGCCGCACTCAGCGAAGCCTGTGCCGCCGCCGGGCTGGCGACGGCGGTCAACCCCGGCGAGGGCGCGTTCTATGGCCCCAAGCTCGAGTTCGTCCTGCGCGACGCCA
This sequence comes from Alphaproteobacteria bacterium, assembly GCA_965243325.1. Taxonomy (GTDB): domain Bacteria; phylum Pseudomonadota; class Alphaproteobacteria; order UBA7887; family UBA7887; genus JANQOH01. The sequence continues at coordinate 909,789 of CBDEUQ010000003.1, forward strand.
TCGGCCGGGACTGGCAGTGCGGCACCTTGCAGGTCGACTTCGTGCTGCCGGACAGGCTCGACGCGAGCTACATTGACGAACACGGAGCCCGCCGCCGCCCGGTCATGCTGCACCGCGCGATCCTCGGGTCGTTCGAGCGCTTCATCGGAATCCTGATCGAGAACTACGCCGGCCGGCTGCCCCTCTGGCTCGCGCCCGTGCAGGTCGCCGTGGCGACGATCACGAACGACGGCGATGCCCACGCGGATGCCGTCGCGGAGCGTTTCGCCGCGGCCGGGCTGCGCGTGGAACGCGACCTGCGCAACGAAAAGATCGCCTACAAGGTGCGCGAGCACAGCCGCGCCAAGGTGCCCGTCATCGCTGCGGTCGGGAAGCGCGAAGCGACCGAGAACACGGTGTCGCTCCGCCGCCTGGGCGACCGCCGCCAAGAAGTGCTTGCGCTCGACGACGCGGTCTCTACACTCGTTGCGGAGGCGGCCGTTCCGGGTAGCCGGGCGGTATGAGAGCGGGGTTTTTTCCCGAGCTGTTGCAGGCCGAGCCCCCGAACGGCGCCGGACATGGCATCCGGGCGGGAGGCAGGCGCAGGCGCGTGCCGCGGCCTTGGCGCGCGGACAAGGACGGGTTTGCAAGACGTAGAGGAGTTGCGGCATAGCCAGATTCCATCCGCCGCTGCCGCCGCAGCGGGACGGCCCGAGGGCCAACGAACAGATCGACGCCGACCCGGTTCGGCTGGTCGATCGTACCGGCAAGATGATCGGCGTCGTCGCCCTGCGCGAGGCGCGGCACTATGCGAGCGATGCGGGCCTCGACCTCGTTGAGGTCTCGCCCAACGCCCAACCGCCGGTTTGCAAGATCCTCGACTACGGGAAGTTCAAGTACGACGCGCAGAAGCGCGCCGCCGAGGCGCGGAAGAAGCAGAAGACGATCGAGGTCAAGGAAATCAAGATGCGCCCCGGCATCGACGACCACGACTACGGCGTGAAGATGCGTTCGATCGTCAAGTTCCTGGGCGAAGGCGACAAGGTGAAGGTCACCATGCGTTTCCGCGGCCGCGAGATGGCGCACCAGGGCCTCGGCGTCCAGGTTCTCGACCGGGTCAAGGTCGAGCTCGACGAGATCGGCAAGGTCGAGCAGTTTCCGAAGATGGAAGGCCGTCAGATGACCATGGTGCTGGCGCCGCGTTGAGCCGGCCGGCACCCTTGCGGCGGCGCCGGCCGGTCGTTATAACCCCGGCTTCCGGGGGCCGCCCGAGCGCCGCCGACACGGACGACGAGAAGCGGCGATGCCGAAACTCAAGACCAAGAGCAGCGCGAAGAAGCGGTTTCGCCTGACCGCGTCGGGGAAGGTGCGGACCTTCCAGGCCGGCAAGCGCCACGGCATGATCAAGCGGACCCGCAAGTTCATTCGCAACGGGCGCGGCTCGACGATCATGGCCGACGCGGACGCACGAACGGTCAGGAAGCACTTCCTGCCCTACGGCTGAGGATTACAGGGACATGGCGCGCATCAAGCGGGGCGTGACGAAGCACGCCCGCCACCGCAAGATCGTCAAGGCGGCCAAGGGCTATCAGGGCCGGCGCAAGAACACCGTTCGCGTTGCCCGGCAGGCGGTCGAGAAGGCCGGCCAGTACGCCTACCGCGACCGCCGCAACCGCAAGCGCGCGTTCCGTCGCCTGTGGATCCAGCGTATCAACGCCGGCGCGCGAGCCCATGGCATGACCTACGGCGCCTTTGTCCACGGCCTCGCCAAGGCGGGGGTCGAACTCGACCGCAAGGTGATCGCCGACATCGCGGCGCGCGACCCGGACACGTTCGCCGAACTGGTCGCCGCCGCCCGCGGGGCGCTCGCGGCCTGATCCGCAGGCGCCGATGTCGGTCGCCGACCGCGCCGAACGGCTGCGCGGCACGTATCTGCAAGCCATAGCCGACGCCGACGAACTCGAGGCGCTCGAGGCCGTGCGGGTGGCCGCGCTCGGCCGCAAGGGCGAGCTGAGCGCGCTGATGCGCGGCCTCGCGAAGATGGCCGCCGACGAACGCCGCACCGCCGGGCAGGCGCTCAACGTGGTGAAGAAGGCCCTCGGCGATGCGATCGAGGCGCGGCGGGTGACGCTCGCCGAGGCTGCCGTGGACGCCAGGCTCGCCGCCGAAACCGTCGACGTGACCGCACCGGCGCGGCCGGAGAGCGCCGGGACCGTGCATCCAGTGAGCCAGGTCCTCGACGAAGTCACCGAGATTTTCGCCGACATGGGATTCTCGGTCGCCGAGGGGCCGGACATCGAGGACGACTTCCACAACTTCACCGCGCTCAACATCCCGCCGGAACACCCGGCGCGGCAAATGCACGATACCTTCTACTTTCCCGAGAAGGAGGACGGCAGCCGCCTCCTGCTGCGCACGCACACCTCGCCGGTGCAGATCCGCAGCATGATAGCCGCACCGCCGCCGCATCGGATCGTCGTGCCGGGTCGCACGTACCGCTGCGACTACGACATGACGCATACGCCCATGTTCCACCAGCTCGAAGGGTTGATGATCGACCGCGAAGCGCACATGGGGCACCTGAAGGGCTGCCTCGTCGACTTCGTCGCCGCCTTCTTCGAGGTCGCCGACATCCCGCTTCGGTTCCGGCCCAGCTATTTCCCGTTCACCGAACCGTCGGCCGAAGTCGATATCGGCTGCCACATGAAGGACGGCGAGTTCCGCGCCGGCCATCTCGGCGGCGAGGCGGACGACTGGCTGGAGATTCTCGGTTGCGGGATGGTGCACCCGCGCGTGCTCGGCAACTGCGGCCTCGATCCCGCCGAGCATCAGGGCTTCGCGTTCGGCATGGGGATCGACCGCCTCGCCATGCTGAAGTACGGCATCCGCGACCTGCGCGGCTTTTTCGACTGCGACCTCCTCTGGCTGCGGCACTACGGATTCGCGGCGCTCGACGTGCCCACGCTCGGCCAGGGCCTGAGCAGGTAGCGGGGCGGCGATGAAACTCACCCTGGGCTGGCTCGGGGAGTACCTCGAAACCGGCGCGTCCGCCGACGAGGTCGCCGCGCGGCTGACGATGCTGGGTCTCGAGGTCGAAACGGTCGAGGACCGCGCGGCGGCGTTGGCCCCGTTCGTCGTTGCCCGCGTCGTCGAAGCGGCCCCGCATCCCAACGCCGACCGTCTCAGCGTTTGCCGCGTCGACACGGGCGCCGGCACCTTCGACGTCGTCTGCGGCGCGCCCAACGCGCGTACGGGGATGAAGGGCGTCTTCGCGCCCATCGGCGCACGCATCCCGGGAACGGGAGCGACGCTGGAACGGCGCGCCATTCGCGGCGTAACCGGCGCCGGCATGTTGTGCTCGGAGCGCGAGCTGGGTCTCTCCGACGAGCACGAAGGCATCGTCGAACTCGCGGACGACGCACCCGTCGGCTCGCCGTTCGCCAACTTCGCCGGTCTCGACGATCCCGTCATCGACATCGCCGTCACGCCGCAGCGGGGAGACTGCCTCGGCGTTCTCGGGATCGCGCGCGACCTCGCCGCCGCGGGCGTCGGCCGCTTCGTTGCCCCGCCGGTCGCCAGGGTTGCGGGCACCGGCCCGAGCCCCGTCGGCGTGCGGCTCGAGTTCGCACCGGACGCGGCCGGCGCCTGTCCGCATTTCGTCGGACGCCACGTTCGCGGCGTGAGCAACGGTCCGAGTCCGGCGTGGCTGCAGAACCGCCTGCGTGCCATCGGCCTGAGGCCGATTTCGGCCCTGGTGGACATTACCAATCTGCTCGCCTGCGAGCGGGCGCGACCGCTGCACGTCTTCGACTCCGATCGGCTTTCGGGCGGCATCCACGTCCGTCTCGCCCGCCCGGGCGAGACGCTCGCCGCGCTCGATGGCAAGACCTACACGCTCGATCCGGCGATGACGGTGATCGCGGACGACAGCGGCCCGGTCGCGCTTGCCGGCGTCATCGGCGGCGAGGCGACCGGCTGCACGGAGGCAACGCGGAACGTCTTTATCGAATCCGCCTACTTCGATCCCGTCCGCACGGCGGCGACGGGCCGCCGCTTGCAGATCGAGTCGGAAGCGCGCTACCGCTTCGAGAGGGGCGTCGACAGGGCCGGTGCGGCTGCCGGCGCCGAACGCGCCACCCGGCTGATCCTTGAGCTGTGTGGCGGCGAGGCGAGCGATCCCGTCGTCGCCGGGACCGCGCCGGACGACGACCGGCGCATTCCGTTCGATCCGGCGCGAATCCGTGCTCTCGGCGGCCTCGACGTGGCCGAAGATCGCGCCGCCGGCATACTTGCGGCGCTCGGCTTCGCGCCCGAGACGAAGAACGGACGCACCGCGTGCCGTGTCCCGTCGTGGCGCCACGACATCGACGGCGAAGCCGACCTCGTCGAGGAGGTCCTGCGTGTCGTCGGCTATGACGCGATCCCGCCTGTGCCGCTGCCGCGGGCGCGCACCGTGGCCCGACCCGGCCTCGATCGCCGGCAGAAACGCGCTCGCCGCGCTCGCCGCGCGCTCGCCGCCCGCGGCTTCAACGAATGCGTCACCTGGTCCTTTCTCGGCACCGGAGCGGCGCGGCGCTTCGGCGGCGGCGCGCCGGAGCTGCGGCTCGCGAACCCGATCAGCGCCGCGTTGTCCGACATGCGGCCGAGCCTGCTGCCGAATCTCGCCGCGGCCGCGGCGCGGAACATGGCACGCGGCCGTGCCGACTTCGCCTTGTTCGAGGTGGGTCCCATCTATGCCGGCGACACACCGGAGGATCAGGCCACGGCGGCCGGCGGCATCCGTTGCGGCGCCAGCGGCCCGCGTCACTGGCTCGCCGCACCGCGGGCGGTCGACGCGTTCGACGCCAAGGCCGACGCCCTGGCGCTCGTCGCCGCGCTCGGCGGTCCCGCCGAGCGCCTGCGCGCCGCCGCCGATGCGCCGGCCTGGTACCACCCCGGCCAGTCCGGCGTGCTGCGGCTCGGACCGCGCAACGTCATCGCCCACTTTGGTCTGTTGCACCCGCGCACCGCCGCCGCGTTCGATGTCTCCGGCCCCGTCGCCGCGTTCGAGGTTTTCCTCGACGGCCTGCCCGTCGCGCGGGCGGCGGTCGGCACCGCGCGTCCCGCGCTGTCGGTCTCCGACTTGCAGGTCGTCCGCCGCGACCTCGCCTTCGTCGTCGCCGCGGACCTGCCCGCCGCGTCCCTTCTCGATTGCGTGCGCGGCATGTCGGGCAAGGTGCCCGGCAAGTTCGCGTTGTCCGACGTCGCGCTGTTCGACGACTATCGCGGCGAGGGCGTCGGCCCGTCGCGGAAATCGCTCGCGGTCTCGTTCGCCATCGTGCCGCGCGACCGTACGCCGACCGACGAAGAGATCCAGGCCGTGGTCGATGCGGTCGTCGCCCGGGTGGCCAAGGCGGCCGGCGGGGAGCTGCGGGGATGATGGCGGCCGGCTGGCGCACCCGATAGGATTCGAACCTATGACCTCTGCCTTCGGAGGGCAGCGCTCTATCCGGCTGAGCTACGGGTGCGGCCGGCGCAGTCTAGCCGCCGCCGCCGCCGCGGGCAAACCGGAGCGCGCGCCGGCGGCCTCGCCATGTCTTCCCCGACGTACGACGCGGACGCGCTGATCGTCGGCGGCGGGATCGTCGGCCTCGGACTCGCGTGCGCCCTGGCCGGCAGCGGCCTGTCGACCGTCGTCGTGGACGCGCGCGCCGCCGACACGCGGCTCGACGCCGGGTTCGACGGCCGTGCGTCCGCCATTTCCGCCGGATCGGCGCGAATCCTCGACGGCATCGGCGTCTGGCCGGCATTGGCGGCGCACGCCGAGCCGATCCTCGAGATCCGCGTGAGCGACGGCGCCTCGCCGTTGCACCTCCACTACGACCACGCCGACCTCGGCCTCGGGCCGCTGGGCTACATGGTGGAGAACCGCATCCTGCGCCGGGCGCTCCACGAACGCGCGCGCGCGCTCCCGCGGCTGGTCCACCTCGCGCCGCACCGCATCGAGACCCTGACGCGCGACCCGCTCGTGCGCGCGACGCTCGACGACGGCAGCCGCATCGCGTCGCGCCTCCTCGTCGGCGCCGACGGCAAGGCCTCCGCGGTGCGTGCCGGTGCGGGGATCGCGGTCGACCGGCGGAGATACGGCCAGACGGCCATCGTTTGCACCGTCGCGCACGAACGTCCGCATCGTGGGATCGCGCAGGAACGGTTCCTGCCCGCCGGGCCGTTCGCGATCCTGCCGTTGTCCGACGACCGCGCCTCGCTCGTGTGGACCGAGCGCGCGGACACGGCACCGGCGATGCTCGCGCTCGACGACGACGACTTCCTCGCCGAGATCCGCCGCCGCTTCACCGACTACCTCGGCGCGGTGGCGCTCACCGGGCCGCGCTGGCACTACCCCCTTGAATCCGTCCGCGCCCGGCGCCTGACGGACCGCCGCCTGGCGCTTGCGGGCGACGCGGCGCACGCCATCCACCCAATCGCCGGACAGGGCCTCAATCTCGGCATCCGCGATCTCGCCGCGCTCGCCGACTGCGCGGCGGAGTCCGCCCGGCTGGGGCTCGATATCGGCGGCGGACGGACGCTCGTCCGCTATCAGCGCTGGCGGCGGCTCGACTCGCTGACGATGAGCCTTGCCACCGACGGCCTGAATCGCCTCTTCGCCGGCTCGTCCGCGCCCGTCGCCGCGGCGCGGCGGGTCGGTCTTGCCGCGGTGAACCGTCGGCCGGGGCTCAAGCGGCTTCTCATGCGCCACGCCATGGGGCTCTGGGGCGACCTGCCGCGCCTCGCGCGCGGCGAGCCGCCGCCGGGCTCATGACGGTGCCAGATCTATGGCTCCGTCGGGCCGGCGCCGCCGCGGAAGCCGGTTGGCGCCGCTGCGCAGTTCCGCCGCGGTCCAGCCGATCTGGCCGTGGCGGCCGTTGCCGTAGCGGACGATCGCCTCGTCGGCGAAGTCCCGGAACCCGGGGACGTCGAGCCAGATTCTCATGAGCAGGCGGCGACGATCCGGATCCGCCTCGACGGCGTGACCCTGGCGGCCGTGAAAAACCGTGTAGTTGCTGCAGAACTGGACGTCGCCGGCGCCGAACGAAAATTCGAAACGCGCCGCGTGCGCCGCTTCGTCGATAAAATCGAGAAGCGCCGTCTCCTCGTCGGTGAAACCCCGTCCGCTCCGCTCGGCGGCGCAGGAAATCCAGTTGCGGTTGTACTGCGCCGACACCGTGTCGCCGATGCGGCTGAACACCGGCACGCGATACTCCGACGCCGGTGACTCGCCGGCGCCGTGCTCGTCCATGCGGTCCCACGGGAAGCCTCGCGCGGCGCACGGGAGCAGCTCGGACCGGCGTTCGACGAGGGCATTGTAGACGGCGGTCGAGCTTGCCACCCAGCTCGGCGGATCGTCGGGAGCCTGACGGACGCAGAGCAGCGACACCACGTCCGTCAGATCGATGTGGAGCGGCGCCTTGCGCGGAAAGCCGACGCCGCGCTTCCCCTGCCTCGGGCGCAATGGGCCCTCGGTGACGTAGTGGATGAGGCCCGCGTCGCTGTTCTGGGTCAAACCGACGCCGACGTGGCTGCACAGGCCCCAGTACATGGCTTCGAGCGACTCGCGGCCGCAGTCCTCCACGGGAAACCCCCGCAGCAGGGCGAACCCCCTTCCGTCGCGCAACTCGTCGCCGACACGCGACAGAACGCCGGACAGGCGGGGCAGCGGGAACGCGTCGGCATCGATGTCGCCGACCGCAAGGCCCGCGTCCAGCGCCGCCGCGGCGGCCGCCCGCAGTTCGTCGCGGTGGCCGTCGTCGAGAGGGAACTCCCACCGCCGGTCGCGCTCGAGATCGGCGCCGCACCACGCGCTCGCGGCGCGCACCGGCCGGTTCACTGCCGCCATATCGGGTCCTCCATGCAGGCGAGGAAAGCCTCGTGCGCGGCGATCTCCGCCGCCGTCGGGGCGTGCGGCCGCGGCGGTCGTACGACCGTCGTTGCCGTTGCTGCCGCCGTCCGCGCCCGTGTGGCGCCGACCGTCAGCGCCAGACCAGGCTGGCGGCCGCCGACGAGCTCGACGTAGACGTCCGCGAGCAGCTCGGCGTCCAGCAGCGCGCCGTGGCGCACGCGGGCCGAGTTGTCGATGCCGAACCGCTTGCACAGCGCGTCGAGGCTCGCCGGCGCCCCCGGGAACTTGCGCCGCGCGATCGCCACCGTGTCGACGGCGCGCGACGCCGCGATGAGAGGCCGGCCGACGCGTTCGAGCTCGGCGTTCAGAAATCCGATATCGAACTGGGCATTGTGCGCCACGACGCTCGATTCGCCGAGGAAGTCGAGCAGCTCGTCGGCGATCGCGGCGAATACCGGTTCGCCGGCGAGTTTTTCCGCCGTGATGCCGTGAATGCGAACCGCCTCCTCGGGAACGTCGCGCTCCGGCTGCACGTAGCGGTGCATCGTTGCGCCGGTGGCGATGCGGTGGACCATTTCGAGGCAGCCGATCTCGATGACGCGGTGGCCGGCGGCGGGGTCGAGACCGGTGGTCTCGGTGTCGAGCACGACTTCGCGCATTGGGTCTCCTCAGGCTGGCGCAACCATTCTGAGGATGCGGCGGACCGCCCGCAAGGTCTCTCGCCGGCCGAGACCGGTCGGAATGACGAAGTCGGCGCGCCGGCGTTTGTCGCGGTCGGGCATTTGCCGGGCGAGGATCGTCTTCAGTTTCGCCGCCGTCATGCCGGGCCGGCGCAACGCGCGGCGGCGCTGCACTGCGGGCGGCGCGCTCACCACGGCGACGCGGTCGCAGCGGCGCTCGCCGCCGGTTTCGAAGAGCAGGGGCACGTCGAGCACCACGACCGGCCGGCCGAGCGCGCGGGCGCGGCGCAGAAAGCGGGCGCGCGCCCGGCCCACCAGCGGGTGCAGCAGCGCCTCGAGCCGCCTGAGCGCGTCGGCGTCGTCAAAAACCCGCTTGCCGAGCGCCTGACGGTCGATCTCGCCGTCCCGCACCGCCTCCGGGAACGCCGCGGCGACCGCCGTGTGCCCCGGTCGGCCGGCAGCCAGGGTCGCGTGGACCTCGGCGTCGGCGTCGAACACCGGAACGCCCTGGCGAACGAACATGCGCGCGGTCTCGCTCTTGCCCATGGCGATGGAACCCGTGAGGCCCAGCCGCAGCGGCCTCCGGTCCGTCATGCCAGGTCCTCCAGAACGAACGCGCGCAGGTCCCGATCCACCGCCGGATCGGTGCCGAACCAGGCGGCGAAGCCGGGACGCGCCTGGTGCAGCAGCATGCCGAGACCGTCGACCGTCCGGGCGCCGCGCTGCCGGGCAGCGGCGAGCAGCGGCGTCGTCAGCGGCGTATAGACGATATCGGCGACCACGGAGTCCGCCGGCAATCGGTCGAGCGGAACGTCGAGCGCAGGTTTCCCCTCCATGCCGAGCGACGTGGCGTTCACGACGACGCCGGCGCCGGCAACCGCTTCGGCGCGGTCTGTCCACGATACCGCGACGCAGCCGGCGCCGAAGTCGCGGACCAGCACTTCCGCCCGTTCCCGCGTGCGATTGCAGATTCGCACCTCGGGACAGCCGGCGTCGACCAGCGCGACGACGACGGCGCGGGCCGCGCCGCCGGCGCCGAGCACCAGCGCCGGTCGGCCGGACGGCCAGCCGGGGGCGTCGCCGCGCAGGCTCTCGAGAAACCCGTAGCCGTCCGTATTGCTGCCGCGCAGCGCGCCGTCGTCGTCGACGACCACGGTGTTGACGGCACCGATTCTGCGCGCGTGGGCGTCGATCGAATCGCACGCGCCGAGCGCGTCCTCCTTGTGCGGCACGGTCACGTTCGCGCCGGCGAATCCGAGTGCGGGAAGTGCGCGCAGCGCCTCGGCCACGCGGCCGGGCGGCACCGCCATCGGAACGTAGGCGCCATCGATCCCGTAGCGCCGAAGCCAGTAGCCGTGCAACCGCGGCGAGCGCGAGTGCGACACCGGCCAGCCGACGATTCCGGCGATCCGCGAGCGGCCCGACAGCATCACCGCGCGATTTCCCCGCGCTCGCGCAGGAAGTCGAGCAGCGGCAGCAGCGGCAAGCCGAGGATCGCGAAGTGGTCGCCGTCGACGGCGGCGAACAACTGGACGCCGAGATCCTCGATCCGGTAGGCGCCGACGCAGGCGAGCACGTCGTCGCCGCAAGCGTCGAGATAGGCATCGAGGAAGGCGTCGCTGAAGGGGCGCATGACCATTCGCGCCGACTCGCCGTGGTGCCAGATCACGCTGCCGCCGAGGGCCACGCACGCCGCGGTTTCCAGACGGTGCTCGCGACCCCGCAGCGCCGCCAGCTGCCCGCGCGCGTGGTCCCGGTCCGGCGGCTTGTCGAACCAGCGGCCGCCACACGTCAGCATCTGATCGGCGCCAACGACCGCAACGTCCGGGTGGCGCGACGAAATGCTCACCGCCTTGAGCGCCGCTAGCGCCGCGGCCGTGTCGGCAGCCGCCGTTCCCTCCGCCCGCATCGACTCGCGTACGCTCGCCTCGTCGATGCGGGCGGGAATCGTTTCGAACGCCACGCCCGCGGAGCGCAGCAATTCCCCCCGCGCCGCGCTCGCCGAGGCGAGGATCAGTCCGCCGGCCACGGCCGGACCCTCTCCGTGCGGCTACGGAGCAGCTCGAGGATCGCTGCCGCGGTCTCCTCGATGGATCTCCGCGACACGTCGATCACCGGCCACTGCCGGCGCGAGAACAACCGTCGCGCTTCGCTCACCTCGTCGCGAACGGCCCGCGGTTCGGCGTACGCGCTGCCCTCGCGCTCGCCCAGGCTGTGCAGACGATTGCGGCGCAGCTGCACGAGGCGGTCCGCACTTGCCGTCAGCCCGACGACGAGCGGCCCCGCGTCGGCGATCTCCTGGTCGGGGAAACGCGCCTCCGGCACGAACGGCACGTTTGCGGCCTTGATTCCCCGGTTCGCCAGATACATGCAGGTCGGCGACTTCGACACCCGCGACACCCCGACGAGGATAACGTCGGCGTCGCGGACGCCGCCCAGGGACTGCCCGTCGTCGTGCGCCATGACGAACTGCATCGCCTCGATCCGCCGGTAGTACTCGCTGTCCAACAGGTGCTGGCGACCCGGCGAGTGGCCGCCTTCGGTCCCGAACGCGCGACCGAACTCGGACATCACGCGCTCCAGCACGTCCATGCAGACCACCCCGATCTCCCGACAACCCTCCTCCAGCGTCGCATGCAGCGTGGGTTCGACCAGCGTGTACAGGACGATGCCGGGGTCGCGGCGAACCGCATCCAGCACCTTCTCCAGTTGCGGCTCCGTGCGCACCAGCGACCAGCTGTGCTCGATCGGCGTGACCTGCTCGAACTGCGCGAGCGCCGCCCGGGCGACCGCGGTGACGGTCTCCCCGGTCGAATCCGAAATCAGGTGCAAATGGCAGGTGTGCACGAGTCTGTGGATACTCTTGCGACCGGCCCGGTCGAACTGCGCAAGACGCACTGCTCGGACCGGTTCCGGCCAGTTGCGCCGGCGTGTTGCATCGTCAGTTCACATGTGAATCGTTCGAGCGGTTCCGTTCTCGGGTCAGAGAAAGCGGGCCCCTGGGCCGTGCATTGCTCGTGGAAAACAGATAATCCCCGAAATCCACCGAAACAACGACAATCCATCTTTCTTGGTTCTCTTCTAACTCAGATATAGAGAGACACACCGACTCGCGGACCAGCGCGGCAGCATGGAGACAGGCGGCGACATGGAGCGAAACACCGACGGCGCGGCCAAGCCGCTGCTGGCCGTGCTGGCTGGCGTCCCGTCTGCGGTGCCTCCATTCTGGCTCATGCGGCAAGCGGGGCGGTATCTGCCCGAATATCGCGCGCTGCGCGCCGAGGCCGACGGTTTCCTCGACTTCTGCTACGACCCGGCGCTTGCCGCCGAGGCGACCTTGCAGCCGATCCGCCGCTTCGGCATGGACGCTGCGATCGTGTTCTCGGACATTCTCGTGATCCCCGACGCCCTGGGCATGGCGGTGAGCTTCACCGCCGGCGCCGGGCCGCGCCTCGAGGCGCTTGAACCCGGCCGGGCCGCGGTTTCCCGCTTGAGCGCGGCACCGCCCGCCGGGCGTCTGTCGGCGGTTTGTGAGACCATCGCTCGGGTTCGCGCCGCGTTGCCGCCGCAAACCGCGCTCGTCGGTTTCGCCGGCGCGCCGTGGACGCTCGCGACCTACATGGTCGAGGGCGGGTCCAGCCGCGACTTCGCCCGCGTCAAGGCTTGGGCCTATGGCGATCCCGAGAGTTTCGCCAGCTTGATCTCGCTGCTCGAGGGGGCGGTGGCGGATCATCTGGTGGAGCAGATCCGTGCCGGTGCCGAGGCGGTACAGGTGTTCGACAGTTGGGCCGGCGTGCTGCCGTCGCCGGCGTTCGAGCGCTGGTGCGTCGAGCCGGTGGCGCGCATCGTCGCCGCGGTCAAGGCCGCGCATCCAGGTGTGCCGGTGATCGGGTTCCCGCGTGGCGCCGGGTATCACTACGATAGCTATGCCGCTCGCACCGGGGTCGACGCGGTGAGCCTCGACACCACCGTGTCCGTGGCGAAGGCAGCGGCGCTGGCTTCGTCGGGCGCGGCGGTGCAGGGCAATCTCGACCCGGTGTCGCTCCTCGTCGGCGGCGAGACCCTGGCCTCGTCGGTCGCGGCGCTGCGGCGCGGGCTCCGTCGGCGCCCGTGGATCTTCAATCTCGGCCATGGCGTGCTTCCGGGTACGCCGCCGGACCACGTCGCGGCGCTGGCCGGGCTCCTGCGCGCCGATCCGGACGGATGAGCCGTGTCGCCGTCGTCCTGTTCAATCTCGGCGGGCCGGACAGCCTTGCCGCGGTGCAGCCGTTCCTGCGGAACCTGTTTGCGGACCCGGCGATCATCGCGCTGCCGCAGCCGTTGCGCTGGTGTCTCGCGCGCTGGATCGCCGCTCGGCGGGCGAAGACGGCGCGCGACATATATCGCAAGATTGGCGGAGGGTCGCCGCTGCGGCGTCTGACGGAAGACCAGGCCGCGGCGCTGCAGGTGCGGCTGGGCGACCTCGGCACCGTCAGCGTGTTCGTCGCCATGCGCTACTGGCACCCGTTCGTCGAGGATGTGGCGCGGGACGTTGCGGCGTGGCAACCCGACCGCGTCGTCCTGCTGCCGCTCTATCCGCAGTTCTCCACGACGACGACGGGTTCGGCCCTGGCGGCGTGGCGCAGCGCGGCGAAGAGCGTCGGCATCGACGTCCCGATCGCGGCCGTCGGCTGCTACGCAGAAGATCCGAGCTTCGTCGCGGCGCACGTGGCGATGATCGACGCTGCTGCGGCGACGCTGCGGCCCGGCGTCCCCTGGCGGCTGCTGCTGTCGGCGCACGGCTTGCCGAAGCGGATCGTCGAGCGCGGCGATCCCTACCGCTGGCAGGTCGAGCGGACCGCCGCGGCTATCGTGGACCGGCTTGCGCACGACGACGTGGACTGGCGGGTCTGCTACCAGAGCCGCGTCGGTCCGCTCGAATGGATCGGGCCCTCCACCGACGCCGAGATCGAACGCGCGGGGCGCGACGGTCGCGCCGTCGTGATCGCGCCCATCGCATTCGTCTCGGAACACTCCGAAACGCTGGTGGAGCTCGATATCGAGTACCGCGCGCTGGCCGAGCGCGCGGGCGTCGTGCGCTACGTGCGCGTTCCCGCCATCGGCACGCACAGCCGCTTCGTCGATGCGCTCGAACGCCAGGTCCGGATCGCGCTGGAGACGGCCGGTGTGGTCAACGGGACTGGGGCGCGCGCGTGTCCGGCGGCGTTCACCGCGTGCCCGTGCTACGCAGGAGCGGGGAGGTGAGCGCGCTGGCCACAGACGCCTATCCGTGGCTGAAGGCGGCGCACGTCATCGCCGTCATCGCGTGGATGGCCGGATTGCTCTACCTGCCGCGGCTCTTCGTCTACCACTGCGCCGCAGAGCCGGGCTCGACGCAGAGCGAGGTCTTCAAGGTCATGGAACGGCGGCTGCTGCGGTTGATCATGACTCCGGCCATGCTCGCCGCTTGGACCTTCGGCCTGCTGTTGGCGGTAACCCCGGGAACCGCCGCCGGCGCGGGATGGCTGGCCGTCAAGCTCGCTCTCGTGCTGGCGATGACCGGCCTGCACGGGTTCATGGCGCGGTGGTGGCGCGACTTCGAGGCGGACCGCAACCGGCGGCCGGCGCGCTTCTTTCGGATCGCGAACGAGGTGCCGGCGGCCCTGATGGCGGTGATCGTCGTCCTGGCCGTCGTCAAGCCGTTTTGACGGTATCGAAAGCCGGGCGCGCGCGCTATACTTCCGGCCGCGTCCGCCCGGCAGCGCCGTCGCGGGCGCGTTCCGGGACGGCGGGCGTGGAGAAGGCCGAAATGGCGGTGTCGGATAGGCGGTGGACGGCGCTTGGCGGCGCCTCGGTGCTCGCGGCGTCTCTTGCGGTGGCGGCCTGCGATCGCCTCGGCGGAGTCGACGTCCAGGCCGACTATCCGTCGGACGACCCGGCCACGATCGGAACCTACGAGACGAGGCCGGGGCCGAGCGCGGCCGGCGAGAGCCTGTTCGGCGGCGACGGCATCGTCCTCTTCGGCGGCGCCGAATACGATGCGGCGCGGGCGGCGGCAGCCGGCGGCGCGGGGATCGGCGTCAACGCCTTCCTGTGGCGCGCCACGCTCGATACGCTGTCCTTCCTGCCCCTGACCGCGGCCGACCCCTTCGGCGGTGTCATCATCACCGACTGGTATGCGCCTCCGGCGGCACCAGGCGAACGCTTCAAGGCGACGGCGTACATTCTCGAGCGCGCCCTGCGGGCGGACGGCGTGCGGGTCGCCGTGTTCCGGCAGGTCTCCGACGACGGCGCGAACTGGCGCGATGCCCCCATCGACGCCTCGGTGGCGAGCGCGCTGGAGAATACGATTCTGACGCGCGCGCGCCAGCTTCGCATCGGTACCGCCCTGGTGCGCTGACGGTCGCCGCCGCGCCCGGCGGCGGATAGGAACCCGCGGCGGACATTCCGGAGACAGCGTTCATGGCGCGATACAACGCCCGGCAGGCCGAGGCCGAGTGGCAGGCGGCATGGGAGACCGCGGGCTGCTTCCGCGCGTCCGGCGACGATTCCCGGCCCAAATACTATGTTCTTGAGATGTTCCCGTATCCGTCGGGCCGCATCCACATGGGCCACGTCCGGGTCTACACGATCGGCGACGTGATCGCCCGCTACAGGCGCGCGCGCGGGTTCGACGTGCTGCACCCCATGGGGTGGGACGCCTTCGGCATGCCGGCCGAGAACGCGGCGATGGCGGAAGGCATCCATCCGGCGCGCTGGACGTGGGACAACATCGCCACAATGCGCCGCCAGCTGAAGTCCATGGGCCTGTCCTACGACTGGCGGCGCGAGGTGGCGACATGCTCGCCCGACTACTACCGCCACGAGCAGGCGATGTTTCTCGACATGCTCAAAAAGGGCATGGTCTATCGGGCCGAAGCCTGGGTCAACTGGGACCCGGTGGACCGCACGGTTCTCGCCAACGAGCAGGTGATCGACGGCAGGGGCTGGCGATCGGGCGCGGTGGTGGAGAAGCGGACGCTGCCGCAGTGGATGTTCCGCATCACCGATTTCGCCGACGACCTCCTCGACTCGCTCGCGGCGATGGAGCGCTGGCCCGAATCCGTGCGGACCATGCAGGAGAACTGGATCGGCCGCTCGCACGGCGCCACCGTGCGCTTCCGCCTCGCCGGCCGCGACGACCCTCTTGAGGTGTTCACCACCCGGCCGGACACGCTGTTCGGCGCGAGCTTCTGCGCCGTGTCCGCGAACCACCCGCTGGCCGCGGAGTGTGCGCAGGACGACCCGGCGCTCGCCGCATTCATCGCCGAATGCAACCGCCAGGGCACGTCCGAGGCGGCGCTGGAGACGGCCGAGAAGCGCGGCTACAAGACGGGACTTGAGGCGGTTCACCCGTTCGTCGAAGGCCGGGTCCTGCCCGTCTACGTCGCCAATTTCGTCCTGATGGAATACGGCACCGGCGCGATCTTCGGCGTGCCGGCGCATGACCAGCGCGACCTCGAATTCGCCCGGGCGCAGGGACTCCCGGTGCGCGTCGTCGTCCGTCCCGACGATGCCGGCCCGGATTTCGCCGTCGACGAGCGGGCGTACACCGACGACGGCGTGCTGATCAATTCCGACTTCCTCGACGGCCTCGGCGTCGCCGCGGCGAAGCGGACGGCGGTCGCCCGTCTCGCCGAGCGCGGCGAGGGCGAAGGCAAGACGAGCTTCCGGCTGCGCGACTGGATCGTGTCGCGTCAGCGGTACTGGGGGTGTCCGATCCCCGTCGTGCACTGCCCGAGCTGCGGCGTGGTGCCGGTGCCGAAGGAGGATCTGCCCGTCCTGCTGCCCGAGGACGTCCGCTTCGATACGCCGGGCAACCCGCTGGAACGCCACGAGACGTGGAAGAGCGCCCCCTGCCCGGACTGCGGCGGCGCGGCCGAGCGCGATACCGATACCTTCGACACGTTCGTCGACTCGTCGTGGTACTTCGCGCGCTTCGCCTGCCCCGATGCCGACGTCCCGCTCGATCCCGCGGCCATGAAGCGATGGCTTCCCGTCGACCAGTACATCGGCGGAATCGAGCACGCCGTCCTCCATCTGCTCTATTCGCGCTACTTCATGCGCGCTCTCGGCCGGACCGGCCACGTGTCGTTCGACGAGCCGTTCTCGGGCCTGCTGGCGCAAGGCATGGTGTGCCACGAGACCTATCGCGATGCAGACGGGACGTGGCTGTATCCCGAACAGGTCGCCCGCGACGGCGACGGCACGCCACGCCGCCGCGACACGGGCGCGCCGGTGACCGTCGGGCGGTCGCGCAAGATGAGCAAGTCGCACCGCAACGTCGTCGATCCGGAAGACATGATCGAGCGCTACGGCGCCGACACGGCGCGGCTCTTCATGCTGTCCGACAGCCCGCCGGCGCGCGATCTCGAGTGGACGGAGGCCGGGGTGGAGGGCGCGTCGCGCTACGTCCAGCGCTTGTGGCGCCTCGTCGCCGAGGCGGCGGCCGCGCTCGGCGAGCCGGGTGCGCCGATCCCCGCCGACGTCGACGGACCGGCGCGCGAGCTCAGGCGCGCGACGCACCGCACGATCGCTGGCGTGAGTTCGGATCTCGAGCGCTTCCATCTCAACAAGGCGGTCGCGCGCATCCGCGAGTTGTCGAACGCCGTCGCCGAGTACCGCGGCGACGGACCGGTCCTGCGCGAGGCGCTGGAGACGATCGTCCTGCTGATCGGCCCGATGACGCCGCATCTGGCGGAAGGCCTGTGGCGCCGCCTCGGATACGACGACTTCCTCTGCCTCCGTCCGTGGCCGGAGGCCGATCCGGCCCTGGTGGCGGAAGAGACCGTCGTCGTCGCGGTGCAGGTGAACGGCCGCAAGCGCGCGACGATCGAGGTGGCGACCGACGCCGACGCGGCAGTCGTCGAGGAACAGGCGCTCGCCGAACCGCGGGTGCGCCGGTCGATTGACGACAAGCCGGTCCGCCGGGTGGTCGTCGTCCCCGGCCGGATCGTCAATGTCGTGGTCTGACCGGCTGCTGCGGCTGGCCGCTGCGGCGGCGCTCGCCGTGGTCGCGGGCTGCGGGTTTCGGCCGCTTTACGGCGACGCCGACGGCGCCGCTGTCGTCGCCGCGCTGGCGGCGGTGGAGGTCCGGCCGATCGAGGGTCCGCTGGGCTTCGAGATGCGCAACCGCCTGCTCGACGAGCTGGCGCCGCGGTCGCTCGACGGCGCCCGCTACGCCCTGTCGGTCAACGTGGCGACCGTGGCCAGCGCGCAGGTGACCGAGCAGGACGCGCAGATTCGCCGCTTCCTGCTCAATCTCGACGCCGACTACGTTCTCGTTTCCAAGGCGGACGGGCGCCGGCTCACCGGCGGCCGGGCCAGCGCCGAGACCAGCTATAACACGGTCGCCCACGGCAACGTTTCGACGCTCGTCGCCGAGCAGAAGGCGATGAAGGACGTGGCGCGGAGCGTGAGCCGGCAGATCGTGACCCGTCTCGCGTTCTATTTCGACCGGATCGGGGCGCGATGATCGTCAAGCCGGCGCGGGGCGAGCGGTTCGTCGAGGCCCCCGACCCCGGCATCGCCGCCGTGCTGCTGTACGGTCCCAACCGCGGGCTCGTCCGCGACCGCGGCGAACGGCTCGGCCGCGCCGCGGTCGGATCGCTCGACGACCCCTTCCGTGTCGCCGACCTCGCGCCGGCGGTCGTCGCCGACGATCCGGCGCGGCTGGTCGACGAAGCCGCCGCGCTGTCGATGACCGGCGGCCGCCGTCTCGTCCGCGTGCGCGGCGCCGGCAACGAGGTGGCGCCGGCGTGCGCGGCGCTGCTCGAATCCGCGGGGGACGGCGCGCTCGTCGTCGTCGAGGCCGGACCGCTGGAGCGACGTTCGCGGTTGCGCACGCTGTTCGAGGCCGCGGACAACGCCGCCGCGATCGCCTGCTACGACGACGACGAGGCGGCGCTGCGCGGAGTCGTCCGCGACCGCCTCGCCGAGCACGGCAAGACCGCGACGCCGGCCGCCTGCGAGGTCCTGCTCGCGCGCCTCGGCGCCGACCGGAAGGCGACGCTCGGCGAACTCGACAAGCTGGCGTTGTACGTCGGCGACGCGCCGGCGATCGACGACGGCGACGTGCTGGCATGCGTCGGCGACGCGGCGGACGCGACGCTCGACGACCTTGCCGATGCGGCGGCGTCCGGAGACCGGAGCCGCGCCGGCCGCGCGCTCGACAAGCTCGCCGCCGACGGCGTGTCCCCCGTGCGGGTGCTGGCGGGCCTGCAACGGCATTTCCAGCGGCTGCACCTGGCGGCCGGGAGGGTGCGGGACGGCGCCTCGCCGCACGCCGCCGTCGGCGCGTTGCGGCCGCCGGTGTTCTTCCGGCGCCGGGCGAGCGTGGCGGCGCAGCTCGCGCGCTGGTCGCCGTCCGGCATCGCGCGCGCGATGGAAGTCCTGCTCGCCGCCGAGATCGCCTGCAAGACCACGGGCGCGCCTGCGGCGGTCGTCTGCGCGCACGCGGTGATGCGCATCGCGCAGGCGGGGCGCCGCGGCGGCCGTCACGCGTCGCGGTGAAGCGCCGGCAGCGGGCCGATGCGCAGGCGCTCGATCACGAAGTCGAGTTGTTCGAGCGACCGGTAGTCGATCCGCAGCTGGCCCGAATTGCCGCGCTCGTCGATGTGGACGACGAGGCCGAGCGCCGTGCTCAGCTCCTCTTCCAGCTTGGCCGCGTCGGCGCTCTTCGCGCGCCGCCTCGCCGGCGGCTTCGCCGCCCCGCCCCGCCGCGCGGCGAGACGCTCGGTCTGACGGACGTTCAGGCCGCGCGCCACGACCTTCTGCGCCAGAGCCTCGGCGTCGTCGGCGCCGAGAAGGGCGCGGCCGTGACCGGCGCTGAGGGCGCCGTCGTCGATGAGCCGCTTGACCGGGTCGGGCAGGCCGAGAAGCCGCAACGTGTTGGCGATGTGGCTGCGGCTCTTGCCGACGGCCTCGGCGAGCGTTTCCTGGGTGCCGCCGAACTCGTCCATGAGCCGGCGGTATCCCTCGGCTTCCTCGAGCGCGCTCAGATTCTCGCGCTGCACGTTCTCGACGATGGCGATTTCCAGCGCTTCGCGGTCGTCGAGCCGTGCGACGACGATCGGCACCTCGTGCTGGCCGGCGCGCTGCGCCGCGCGCCAGCGCCGTTCGCCGGCGACGATCTGGAACGGCGTCCGGTTCTCGGGGTCGGGGCGAACCAGGATGGGCTGGACGATGCCGCGCCGGCGGATCGATTCCGCGAGGGCGTCGAGTTCGGCGTCGTCGAAGCGGCGGCGCGGCTGGAACGGGCCGGGCGCGACGTCGGCGATCGGGGCAAGGCGCTGTCCCCCTCCGTGCACCGCCGACGGGTCGCCGAGCAACGCCCCGAGGCCGCGACCGAGACCGCGGTTTGGCGCGCTCATCGGTCGCCGCCGGCCGCCGGCCGCGACGCCGCGGCCCGGCCTCGCTCGCGGTGGAGCATTTCGCGCACGAGGTCCATGTAGGCGCGGGACCCGGCGCAGCGGACGTCGTAGAGGATGACCGGCTTGCCGTGCGACGGCGCCTCGGCGATGCGGACGTTGCGCGGGATGGTCGTCTCGAACACCGTGTCGCCGAGATGCCGGCGCACGTCGGCGGCGACTTGCCGCGACAGGTTGTTTCGTGTGTCGAACATGGTGAGCACGATACCCTCCAGCGTCAGCGACGGATTGAAGCGCGCGCGCACGCGCTCGATCGTCTGCAGGACCTGGGTCAGCCCCTCGAGCGCGAAGTACTCGCACTGCAACGGCACCAGAACGCCGCCGGCGGCGGCGAGGCCGTTCAGGGTGAGCAGGCCGAGACCCGGCGGACAGTCGATGAACACGTAGTCGTAGCGGTTCCGCAGGCGTGCGACCGCGCGCCGCAGGCGGTGGATCCGGTCGTCCGCGCCGATCAGCTCGAATTCGATGCCGGCGAGGTCGACGTCGGCGGGAACGAGCGACAGGCCGGGGACGGCCGTCGGCACCGCCGCGGCCATGACGGCGTCGGGCCGGGCAAGGAGGTCGTAGCTCGTTCGTCCGCCGCCGGCCGCCTCGACGCCGAGGCCCGTGCCGGCGTTCCCCTGCGGGTCGAGGTCGACGATGAGGACGCGCTTCTCGAGCGCCGCGAGCGCCGTCGCGAGATTGATCGTCGTCGTCGTCTTGCCGACGCCGCCCTTCTGGTTGGCGACGGCGAGGACGCGCACCGCGGCGGCTGCGTCATCGGCCGTCGGCACGGGTGAAAGCCTCGATGATCAAGATCGTGCCGCCGGAGTCGCTCGCGCTCGGGCGCGACGTGTACGTCAGTTTCCAGTCTTGCCGCGCCGCGGTCAATTCGTCGGCCACGCGGCGGCCCTTCGGGAAGATCGCCCGGCCGCCGTCGGCCACGTAGGGCGCGGCGTAATGCAGCAGCTTGCCGAGGGGCGCGCACGCGCGCGCGGTGACCGCGGCGGCGGGCGGGACGGCGCCGGACTCGATCCGCGCCCGATGCACGCGCGCCGGCGCGCCGGTCGCGCGGACGGCCGCGTCGAGGAAGGCGCACCGCTTCTCGTTGCTCTCGATCAGGTCCACCGTGACGCCGCGGTGCCGGGCGACGATGGCGATGACGAGGCCGGGAAACCCCGCGCCGCTGCCGAGGTCGACGACGCGCACGCCGCCCTGGGGAAGGAACGCGGCGAGCTGCGCGCTGTCGAGGACGTGACGGCGCCACGGATCGTCTAGGCTGGCCGTGCCGACGAGATTCATGCGGCGCTGCCAGACGGCGAGCAGGTCGAGATGGCGCGCGAGGCGGGCCGTTGTTTCACGTGAAACGCCGCCGATTCGCGCGAAGTCCGCCTCGCTCAGCGGTGCCCCGCTCACGCCGCGCGGGCGTTGCCGCCGCGCCGCAGATGACGCAGAAGCGCCGCCACCGCCGCCGGAGTCACGCCGGGAATGCGCGCCGCCGCCGCCAGCGTATCGGGCCGCGCCTCGGCGAGCTTTTCGCGCGCCTCCGAGGACAGGCCGCCGATGCGCCCGAAATCGAGGTCGGGCGGCACCGTCAGCGCGGATTCGCGGCGAAAGGCGTCGATCTCGGCGCGCTGGCGTTCGAGATAGGCGGCGTAGCGGCACTCGGTCTCGATCTGCCGCCGCGCCTCCGGCGGACACGCCGCGAGATCCGGCCACACGCGCGCCAGCGCCGCGAAGTCGACATCGGGCATCGACAGAAGATCGAGGCCGCTGCGGATCCGGCCGTCGGCGCGCAGGGCGAGGCCATGCCGGCCCGCTTGCGGCGGCGACAGCCGCTTCGCCGCCAGCCGCCCCCGCGCGTCGTCCATGGCGTCCCGTTTCGCCCGCCACCGCGTCTCCCGTTCGGACTCGACGCAGCCGATCGCCGCACCGAGGCCGGTCAGCCGCAGGTCGGCGTTGTCCGGGCGCAGGCTCAGGCGGTATTCGGCGCGCGCGGTGAACAGCCGGTAGGGCTCGCGCGTGCCCAGGGTCACGAGATCGTCGATCATCACGCCGATCATCGCCGTCGCCCGGTCGAGCACGAACGGCGCGCTGCCGCCCGCCGCGAGCGCGGCGTTGAGGCCGGCGACGATACCCTGGCCCGCCGCCTCCTCGTAGCCCGTCGTGCCGTTGATCTGCCCGGCGAGGAACAGCCCCGGCAGGCGCAGGGTCTCGAGTGTCGGGCGCAGCTCGCGCGGGTCGACGAAGTCGTACTCGACGGCGTAGCCCGGCCGGCGGATGACGGCGCGTTCGAGGCCCGGGATCGTCGCCACCATCGCCGCCTGCGCGTCCTCCGGCAGCGACGTCGAGATGCCGTTGGGATAGACCGTGTCGTCGTCGAGACCCTCGGGTTCGAGGAAGATCTGGTGGCCGTCGCGGTCCGCGAAGCGCACCACCTTGTCTTCAATCGACGGGCAGTAGCGCGGGCCCCGGCCCTCGATGGCGCCGGAGAACATCGGCGCGCGGTGCAGGTTGGCGCGCACGACGGCATGGGTCGCCGGCGTGGTGCGGGTGACGTGGCAGACCGTCTGCGGCGTCGTGATCGAGTCCGTCAGCCAGGAGAACGGCCGCTGCGGCGAATCCCCGTGCTGGACGGCGAGGGCCGCGCGGTCGATCGTCGCCCCGTCGAGGCGCGGCGGCGTGCCGGTCTTCAGGCGTCCGACGCGAAAGCCGAGCCGCGCGACGGTGTCGGCGAGCGCGGTCGCCGGCGCCTCGCCGACCCGCCCGGCGGCGGCGCTGCGCTCGCCGACGTGGATCCGCCCGCGCAGGAACGTCCCGCTGGTGATCACCACCGCGGCGGCGGCGATCTCGCGCCCGTCCTCGAGGACGACGCCGCCGGCGCGGCCATCCGCGCCTACGATCAGGTCGCCGACCGCGGCGCGCTCGAGCGCGAGTCCCGGCCGTTCGCGCAGCAATCCGGCGATGGCGCGGCGATACAGCGCCCGGTCGGCCTGGCAGCGCGGCCCGCGCACCGCGGGCCCCTTGCGCGCGTTCAGCTCGCGGAACTGGATCCCGGCACGGTCGGCGGCGCGGCCCATCAGCCCGCCGAGCGCGTCGACCTCGCGGACCACGGTCCCCTTGGCGATGCCGCCGATCGCCGGGTTGCACGACATCGCGCCGACGGTCGCCGGGTCGTGGGTGAGCAGCAGGGTCCGGGCACCGAGCCGCGCCGCCGCCGCCGCCGCCTCGCAGCCGGCGTGGCCGCCGCCCACCACGATCACGTCCGCGCGCCGCATGGCCGGCACTCTGGGAAGCGGCCCGGACCGAGTCAAGGCGGCGCCGGCCGTTTCACGTGAAACGGTCTATTTTCCTATGCAGAAGCTCGCGAAGACCGCATCGAGCACGTCCTCCACGTCCGCCCGGCCGGTGATGCGGCCGAGCGCGCGGACGGCGAGGCGAAGGTCTTCGGCGGCGAGCTCGGGCTCGCCCGCGGCGGCGAAGCGGTCGAGCGCCTGCGCGCACTGTTCCAGGGCGTTGCGGTGCCGCGCCCGGGTCAGCGGCGCCCCGCCGTCCCCGCCGCCGCCGAGCTGGCCGGCGAGCGTGCTTACCAGCGCGTCGAGACCGTCGCCCGTCAGGCACGAGGTGGCGACCGCCGGCCAACCCGCGACGCGGCCCGGCAGATCGCATCCGGCGACGAGGTCGCGCTTGTTGAGGACGACGATGCCGCCGGCTTCGAGACCGCGCACGACGTCGGCGTCGATGGCGGGCCAGGTCGTCGCGTCGAACACCGCGAGCACGCGGTCGGCGCTCTCTGCCCGCGCCCGCGCCCGGCGCACGCCTTCGCGCTCGACCTCCCCCGGCGCCGCGCGCAGCCCGGCGGTATCGGCGACGGTGACGGGCACGCCGCCGAGATCAAGGCGCGCCTCGACCACGTCGCGCGTGGTCCCCGGCTGGGCGCTGACGATGGCCACGTCGCGCCGCGCCAAGCGGTTGACGAGGCTCGACTTGCCGGCGTTCGGCGGGCCGATCACCGCGACCTCGGCGCCGGCGCGCAGGCGTTCGCCGCGGCCGCCATCGGCGAGGTGGGCGGCGATCTCGGCCGCCGTCCTGGCCACTGCGGCGCGCGCCTCGTCGACGGCGCCGGCGGGCAGGTCCTCGTCGGCGAAGTCGAGCGCCGCCTCGACGAACGCGAGCGCGCCCACGAGGCGTTCGCGCCAGCCGTCGTAGAGGCGGCCGAGCGCGCCGTCGAGCTGGCGCAGCGCCTGGCGCCGCTGCGCCGCGGTTTCCGCCGCCACCAGGTCCGCGAGCCCCTCCGCCGCCGTCAGGTCGAGCTTGCCCGCCGCGAAGGCGCGGCGCGAGAACTCGCCCGGCTCGGCGAGGCGCAGCCCGGGCAGGCGGCCGAGCGCGTCGAGCACGCCGTCGACCACCGCGCGGCCGCCGTGGCAGTGAAGCTCCGCCACGTCCTCGCCGGTGAAGCTCGCCGGCCCGGGGAGCCAGAGGACGAGCGCGCGGTCGAGCGGCGCGCCGCAGGCCGGGTCGGAGAGCGCCGCGACGCGGGCGCGGCGCGGCGGCGGCAGGCGCCCGGCGAGCGCCGAGAGCGCACCGCCCGCCGCCGCGCCCGACAGCCGGATCACGGCGACGCCGGCGGCGCCGGGCGCGGACGAGAGTGCGAAAATCGTGTCGCCGGCGCTCACGCGCGGGCGGTCATTCGTCCGGGCGCAGCATCAGCCGTTCGACGGGGCGGCCGGCGATCACGTGGTCCTCCAGCACCGCGTCCACGTCTTCGCGAGTCTCGCAGCGGTACCACACGCCGTCGGGGTAGACGACCATCGCCGGCCCGTGCTCGCAGCGGTCGAGGCAGCCCGCGGCGTTGATGCGCACGCCCGCGATCCCGAGCTTCTTCGCCTTCGCCTTCATGTAGTTGCGCAGCGCCGTTCCGCCCCTGGCGTCGCAGCAGCCGCGCGGATCGGCGGGATCGCGGACGTTGGTGCAGCAGAAGACGTGCAGGCGGTAGTAGGGGGCGAGCCCCGCGTTCTCGGCGGCCACGGCTTCCCTCGCACGCTTGGTCGACTGTAAGTTGCCGGCCACTGTAGCCGAAGACGCGGTCCGCGCAAGCGGCCCAGCGCGGAGGAGGCCATGGCGGAAAACCTGTTGGCGCGAGAGACGAGCCCCTACCTGCTCCAGCACAAGGACAACCCCGTTGCCTGGATGCCGTGGGGAGACGCCGCCTTCGCTCGCGCGCGCGAGACCGGGCGGCCGATCCTGCTGTCGGTCGGCTACGCGGCATGCCACTGGTGCCACGTCATGGCGCACGAGTGCTTCGAGGACCCCGAGATCGCGGCGCAGATGAACGCGCTCTACGTCAACGTCAAGGTCGACCGCGAGGAGCGCCCGGATCTCGATGCCGTGTACCAGCACGCGCTGGCGCTGCTCGGCGAACACGGCGGCTGGCCGCTGACGATGTTTCTCACCCCGGAAGGCGAGCCGTTCTGGGGCGGCACCTATTTCCCGCCCACTCCGCGCTTCGGGCGTCCGGGGTTCCCCCAGGTCCTGGAGACGATCCACCGCATCTACACCGGGGAGCCGAAGCGCCTGCGGGAGAACGTCGACGGCCTGCGCCGCGGGCTCGCGCGCCTGTCGCAAGCGCCCGCCGGCGCCGAAATCGGCGTGGCTCGCCTCGACGAGGTCGCCCGCGCGCTGCTGCGCATGACGGACGCCACGCTCGGTGGCCTGCAAGGCGCGCCGAAATTCCCCCAGACCGCCGTGTTCGAGGCCTTGTGGCGCGCCCACCTGCGCACCGGCGACGCCGCCCTTGCGCGCGCCGTCGTCGTCACCTGCGAGCGCATGTGTCAGGGCGGCATCTACGACCATCTGGGCGGCGGCTTCGCGCGATACTCCACCGATCCGCTGTGGCTGGTGCCGCACTTCGAGAAGATGCTCTACGACAACGCCCAGCTCGTCGACCTGCTCACGCTGGTCTGGCAGGGCACGCGCGAGCCGCTGTTCGAGGCGCGGGTTCGCGAGACCGTGGACTGGACCCTGCGCGAGATGGTCGCCGACTCGGGCGCCTTCGCGGCGACGCTCGACGCCGACAGCGAGGGCGAGGAGGGTCGCTTCTACGTCTGGAGCGAACGCGAGATCGAGTCCGTCCTCGGCGCCGACGCGCGCCTCTTCAAGACCGCCTACGACGTCTCCGCGGGCGGCAACTGGGAAGGCCACAACGTCCTCAACCGCCTGCGCGTGCCGGCGCTCGCCGACGCCGGCGACGAGGCGCGCCTCGCCGATCTGCGCCTTCGCCTCCGGCAGCACCGCGAGACGCGGCCGCGGCCGGGTTGGGACGACAAGGTGCTGGCGGACTGGAACGGCCTGATGATCGCGGCCCTGGCGCGCGCCGGCGCGGCCTTCGCCGAACCGGCGTGGATCGACGCGGCACGGCGCGCCTTCGACGCCGTGGTCCGGACGATGGGTGCGGCCGACGGCGGCGCGCGCCTCGCCCACAGCTGGCGCCTCGGCCGGACGCGGCACGCGGGGATGCTCGAGGACTACGCGAACATGGCGCGCGCGGCGCTGGTCCTCTACGAGATCGACCGTGCGCCCCGCCTTCTGCAGCGCGCCCGCGGCTGGACGGCGACGCTTGATGCGCACTTCTGGGATTCGGACGGCGGCGGCTACTTCCAGACGGCCGACGACGTGAGCGATGTCATCGTGCGGGCGAAATCGGCCGTCGACGCCGCGACGCCGTCGGGCAACGGCACCATGCTCGGCGTCCTCGGCGCGTTGTGGGCGTTCGCCGGCGACGAGTCGTACCGCGCCCGCGCCGAACGGCTGACGGCGGCGTTCTCCGGCCAGCTCGTGGGCGGCCCGGGGTCGGCCTGCACGTTCATGAACGGCGTCGAGGACTCGATCGCCGGCATTCAGATCGTCGTCGTCGGCGACGACGACGATCCGGGAGCGCGGGCGCTTCTCGCGCGCGTCCACGGCCGCAGCCTGCCCGGCCGCACGCTTGTCGCCATCGCCGACGGCGCGTCGCTGGCGCCGGGCCATCCGGCGGCGGGGAAGACGAAGATCGACGGCAAGGCGACGGCCTACGTCTGCAGCGGCAGCACGTGCTCGCCGCCGGTGACCGACGCGGACGCGCTCGACCGCCTGTTGCAGCGGCGCGCCGCATGAACGCGGCGTTCGTCGACACGCCCGTCGGGCGTCTGCGCATTGTCGCCGCCGGCGCCGCGGTGACGGCGGTCTCCTGGTGCGATGCGCTCCGCGGCGGCGGCGCGGTCGACGGCGTTCTCGCCGACGCCGTGGCGCAGATCTCGGCCTGGTTCGCAGGACGGCTCGAAACGTTTTCGCTGCCGCTGGCGCCCGCGGGCACGCCGTTTCAGCGGCGCGTGTGGCGGGCGCTCGAGGCCGTGCCCTACGGCCGGACGAGGACCTACGGCGACGTCGCCCGCGACGTCGGCAGCGCCCCCCGCGCCGTCGGCCGGGCGTGCGGCGCCAACCCGATCCCGATCGTCGTTCCCTGCCACCGCATCGTCGCCGCCGGCGGCGGGCTGGGCGGCTACAGCGGCGCCGGCGGCGGCGACACCAAGCGCCGCCTGCTTGCGTTCGAAGCGGCCCGGATGCGATGGCCCGCCTCTGCGGCCGCCGGCCGCAACCAGTCCTGAAACCGAAGGAGAGACGACCAGCCATGAGCACTCACGCCATTCGCGCCCGGGAGACGGGCGGCCCGCAGGTCATGAATTGGGAAGAGATCGACGTGGGCGATCCCGGTCCCGGCGAGATCCGCATCCGCCACGGCGCCGTCGGCCTCAACTACATCGACACCTACCACCGCAGCGGTCTGTATCCGATCGCCGAGTACCCGTTCACGCCGGGGCTCGAGGGTGCCGGCACGGTCGAGGCGACGGGCGAGGGCGTGGCCGATCTCGCGGCGGGCGATCGTGTCGCCTACGCCTCGCCGCCGATGGGCGCCTACGCCGAGGTGCGCCTGATGACCGCGGCGAACGTGGTCAGGATCCCCGACGGCGTCGACGACGAGACCGCCGCGGCGATGATGCTGAAGGGCATGACGGTGGAGTATCTCCTGCGCCGGACGTATCCGGTGAAGGCCGGCGACACCATCCTCTTCCACGCTGCCGCCGGCGGCGTCGGCCTCATCGCCTGCCAGTGGGCGAAGGCGATCGGCGCGACGGTGATCGGCACGGTGGGGACCGAGGAGAAGGCGGCGCTGGCGCGCGCCCACGGCTGCGACCATCCGGTCGTCTACACGCGCGAGAACTTCACCGAGCGGGTGCGCGAGATCACCGACGGCAAGGGCGTGCCCGTGGTTTACGACTCGGTCGGCAAGACGACGTTCGAGGGCTCGCTCGACTGTCTTGCGCCGCGCGGGCTGATGGCCTCGTTCGGGCAGTCGTCGGGTTCGGTCGGGGCGTTCGACCCCGGCCTGCTCGCCGCCAAGGGCTGCCTCTATTTCACCCGGCCGTCGCTGATGGTCTACAACGCCTCGCGCGCCGAGCTGGTCGACAGCGCCGACGCGCTGTTCGGCATGGTGTCGAGCGGCAAGGTGAAGATCGAGATCAACAACCGCTATCCGCTCGCCGACGCGGTGCAGGCGCACCGCGACCTGGAGGGCCGCAGGACGACCGGATCGACCGTCTTCTCCGTGTAGGGGGCCGCCGGAGCCGGACGGGCCGCGCGGCGCCCCGTCCGGCGCCGCGCCGCGCTCACTGGTTCATCGAGCGGAAGAACTCGGTGTTCGACTTCGCCGCTCGCAGCTTGTCGAGCAGGAATTCCATCGCGTCCGTGACCCCCATCGGCGTCAGGATGCGGCGCAGCACCCACATTTTCGACAGCTCGCCCTTGTCGGCGAGCAGCTCTTCCTTGCGCGTTCCCGACTTGCCGATGTCGATGGCCGGGAAGGTGCGCTTGTCGGCGAGCTTGCGGTCGAGGACGATCTCCGAATTGCCGGTGCCCTTGAACTCCTCGAAGATGACCTCGTCCATGCGCGATCCGGTATCGATCAGCGCGGTGGCGATGATCGTCAGCGAGCCTCCCTGCTCGATGTTGCGCGCGGCGCCGAAGAAGCGTTTCGGGCGTTGCAGGGCGTTCGCGTCGACGCCGCCTGTCAGCACCTTCCCCGAAGACGGGACGACGGTGTTGTAGGCGCGCGCGAGGCGCGTGATCGAGTCGAGCAGGATCACCACGTCGCGCTGGTGTTCGGTCAGCCGCTTGGCTTTCTCGATGACCATCTCGGTGACCTGGACGTGGCGCGTCGCCGGTTCGTCGAACGTCGAGCTGATGACCTCGCCGCGCACCGACCGCTGCATGTCGGTCACTTCCTCCGGCCGCTCGTCGATCAGCAGCACGATGAGATAGGCGTCGGGGTGGTTGGCCGCGAGCGAGTGCGCGATGTTCTGGAGGATCACCGTCTTGCCGGTCCGCGGCGGCGCGACGATCAGCGCCCGCTGACCCATGCCGATGGGCGCCACGAGGTCGATCACGCGGGCGCTCATGTCCTTGATCGACGGGTCCTCGATCTCGAGGCGCAGCCGCCGGTCGGGATAGAGCGGGGTCAGGTTGTCGAAATTGACCTTGTGGCGCGCCTTCTCCGGCCCCTCGTAGTTGACGGTGTTGATCTTGAGCAGCGCGAAATAGCGTTCGCCGTCCTTCGGCTGGCGAATCTCGCCTTCGATGGTGTCGCCGGTGCGCAGCGCGAAGCGCCGGATCTGGCTCGGCGACACGTAGATGTCGTCGGGTCCCGGCAGGTAGTTCGCTTCCGATGAGCGCAGGAAGCCGAAACCGTCCTGCAGGATCTCCAGCACGCCCTCGCCGAAGATCGAGACGTCGCTTTCCGCGAGCTGCTTGAGAATCGCGAACTGCAGGTCCTGCTTGCGCAGCGTGCTGGCGTTCTCCACGCCGCACTCCTCGGCGTAGGCCAGGAGCTCGGTCGGCTTCTTGCGTTTCAGTTCTCTGAGATTCATGGACTGTTGCCGGAGCTTCGGGCCGCGCCGCGGGCGCGGCCGGCGGGTGAGGGGGAGAGTCGCCGCGCCGGCGGTGCGTAGCGGAGTGCCGCCGGGGTTCGCGGCGGATCCGATGGCGGCTTGGCGGAGGAGTGTCGGCGCGTAGA
Organism: Alphaproteobacteria bacterium; assembly: GCA_965243325.1. Classification (GTDB taxonomy): domain Bacteria; phylum Pseudomonadota; class Alphaproteobacteria; order UBA7887; family UBA7887; genus JANQOH01. The sequence continues at coordinate 939,855 of CBDEUQ010000003.1, forward strand.
CCGCCGGGCGGGCGAACCCTACACGACGGCGCGGCGGGGGTCAAACGCGGCGTCCACCGCTTCTTGCGCCAGGTTGCGCCCGGCACGGAGGGACGGCAATGACGCCCCGAATTCACAGCCGCCATCGTTGCCGCGAGTCTCGGAGGCGGTCGATTCGGCGTCTCTTCGCCCCCGGCCCCGGGACGCACGGAAACGCCGCGGGACGCGGGATCGGACATCCGCAATCTGGTACGGCCGGCCGCCGGCCCGGCGCGAGCGCCTCAGCCGCCTGCCGCCGGATTGACCAGCGCGCCCGCCGCGGCCGGAACGCCCTCGACGACCGCTCTTTCGTCCGCCACGCGGACCCGGCCCTCGGCGATCCAGCGCACCGCGAGCGGGTAGATGCGGTGCTCCGCGGCGAGCACGCGGGCAGCCAGGCGCTCCGCATCGTCGTCCGCGTGCACCGGCACCGCCGCCTGGACGACGATCGGGCCCGAGTCCACCGCCGGGCGCACGTAGTGCACGGTGCAGCCGGCGACGCGCACGCCGGCGGCGAGCGCCCGCGCATGGGTGTTCAGGCCCTTGAAGGCGGGCAGCAGCGACGGGTGGATGTTGACCAGCCGGTCGCGCCAGCGGGCGACGAAGGCGTCGCCGAGCAGGCGCATGAAGCCGGCGAGGCAGACGAGGTCGGCGCCGTGCGCTGCGGCGGCGGCCGAGAGCGCGTCGTCGAACGCCTCGCGCCCGCCGTGGCCGCGGCGCTCGACCACCTCGCAGGCCACGCCGCGGTCCCGCGCGAGGCGGAGGCCCGCCGCGTCCGCCTGGTCGGAGATCACGACGGCGGGCTCGGCGGGGAACCCGGGCGTCCGGCACGCCTCGACGAGCGCGGCCATGTTCGATCCGCGTCCCGAGATCAGAATGGCGAGGCGGCGCGCGCTCAAGCCGCCGTCACGCCGGGCTTCGCCGTCACCTCGCCGATCCGGTACGCCGTCTCGCCCGCCGCCGCGAACGCCGCCGCCGCATCGCCGGCGGCGTCGGCGGCGGTCACGGCCACCATGCCGATTCCGCAGTTGAACGTGCGCAGCATCTCGTCGCGGCCGACGTCGCCGTCCCCGGCGATCCATTGGAACACCGGCGGCGCCGGCCACGTGTCGAGGTCGATACGGGCGCCGAGCGCCGGCGGCAGCGCGCGCGGCAGGTTGTCGACAAGGCCGCCGCCGGTGACGTGCGCGAGCGCCTTGATCCCTGCGGGCAACGCGGCGCGGACCGCGGGAACGTAGATTCGCGTCGGCTCGAGCAGCGCGTCGCCCAGCGAACGCCCGCGGTCGAACGGCGCCGGCGCGGCCCAGGACAGGCCGCGGTCGGCGACGAGCCGGCGCACCAGCGAGAAGCCGTTGGCGTGGACGCCGCTCGACGCGAGGCCGATCAGCGCGTCGCCGGCGCACACGTCGCGCCGCGGCAGCACGCGGTCGCGCTCGACTGCGCCGACGGCGAAACCCGCGATGTCGTAGTGGCCGCGGCCGTAGAGCCCGGGCATCTCCGCCGTCTCGCCGCCGATCAGCGCGCACCCCGCCGCCCGGCACCCCTCGGCGATCCCGGCGACCACGGCCGCCGCCGTCTCGACCGACAACGCGCCCGTCGCGAAGTAGTCGAGGAAGAACAGCGGCTCGGCGCCGTGCACCGCGAGGTCGTTGACGCACATGGCCACGAGATCGATGCCGATACCGTCGTGCCGGCCGACCTCGGCGGCGAGCATCGACTTCGTGCCTGCGCCGTCGGTCGCAGCGACGAGCAGCGGGTCGCGCCACTGGCCCGCGGCGAGGTCGAACATGCCGCCGAACCCGCCCAGCGCGGCGTCGGCGCCGGGGCGCGCCGTCCGCGCCGCGAGCGGTGCGATGCGTCGCACCAGTTCGGCGCCGGCGTCGATGTCGACGCCCGCGCCGGCATAGCGGTAAGGATGCTCCGGCGGTCTCATTTCCGGCGAATCGATCCGCTTCCGCGGCCCCTCGCGTCAACCCGGCTCGAGCCCCGGGCGTGAGGGACGAGGCGCGGTGGCGGCAGACGCCGCGGCGCGGCCCATCGACGGATGCCCGGGAGAATCGCTCGTGGTATCGTGGCGCACGAACACGGCGAACAATACCGTAACGAGGGTGGTTTGCAATGCGCCTTGACCGGGTCGTCCGTGCCGCGGCGGCTGGAATCGCGTGCGCCGTTCCGGCCGTTCCGGCGGCTGCCGACGACCTGTTCGCGGTCGCCGGAATCGTCGTCGACGCGGAGGCGGAGAGCGCTCAGGCGGCGCAGGACGTCGCCGTCGCCGAGGCCGGGATCCGCGCGTTCGAACGCATGCTGCGCAAGCTCACCCTTCCCGCCGATCACGAGCGCTTGCCGCCGGCCGAAGCGGCGGCGCTGACCGGCCTCGTGCGCGGCTGGGAGGTGACGAACGAGCGCCGCTCGGAGCGGCGCTACATCGGTGAGTTCACGGTTCGTTTCGACGCCGCCGCGGTGCGCGAGGCGCTGCGCGGCGCCGGCGTGTCCCACGCCGAGACCCGCAGCCCGCCGCTGCTCGTTCTTCCCGTCCTCGTCGGCGAGACCGGCGCCAACCTGTGGGACGTGCCCCACCCGTGGCGCGCCGCGTGGCGCGATCTCGACTGGCGCCACCGCCTGCTCGATCTGGCCTTGCCCTACGGCGAGCTTGCGGACCTCGCCGACATCTCGGCGTCGCAGGCGCTGGCCGGCGACGAAGCGCGGCTCGATGCCATCGCAGAGCGCTACGACGCCGCCGGCGTCCTCGTGGCCGTGGCCCGGCCGGTGGCCGGCGGCGAATCGGTGGCGGTCGAGGTCGCGCCCCATCGCGCGCCGGTCACCGCGCCCGCGCCGGCGGACTTCCACGGCCCCGAGGCGTACCTCCGTGCCGCTGCGGCGCTTGCCGGCGCGCTTGAGAGGAGCTGGATCGCCGGGAATCTTCTCGGCACCGGCGGCGCCGAGCGCCTCGATGCGGTGGCCGGCCTCGGCGGGCTGGACGCCTGGATCGCGCTCCGCCGCGGCCTCGCCGCCCTGGGCCAGGTCGAGCGCGTCGAGGTGCACAGCCTGAGCGTCGCCGAGGCCGCGGTGACGCTGCACTATCTCGGCACCCGGGAGCGGCTGCGGGCGGCGCTCGCGGCGCGCGGCCTCGCGCTCGCCGCGGACGACGCCGACCGCTGGCGCATCGCCGTCGGGTCGTCCGCGGAGGGTTCGGACGCCGGTCCCGCACCGGCGGTGCCCGCGGCGCCGCGGCGCCCGGCCGAATCGGCGCCGCCCGCCGAGACGCTGTTCGACGATTTCCTCGTCGAATGAGCCGCAGCGCGCCCACCGCAGCGCCGGCGTGAACGTGTCCGGCAGGGTGCTGTTCTGGCTCGGCGTCCTCGTCGCCGCGGCGGTGGCGCTGGCGTCGCTGCGGGCGATCCTGCTGCCGTTCGTCGCGGGCATGGCGCTGGCCTATCTGCTCGACCCGCCGACCGACCGGCTGCAGGCGTACGGCCTGCCGCGCGCGCTGGCGACGACCCTCGTCCTGGTCGGCTTTCTCGCCGCCCTGTCCGCCGGCCTCTTTCTGTTCGTGCCGTTGATCGAAGGGCAGATCGCGGGGTTCGCGCAACGGCTGCCGGACCTGTTCCAGGCCGTGCGCGCGGGCCTGGCGGACCTGACCGCCCTGGCGTCCGACCGTCTCGACGCGGCGCGCATGGAGCAGGTCGACGAGGCCCTGGCGGAGCTGCAGAAGGCGCTCGCCCGTTGGGGCCTGTCGGCCGCCGCCGCGCTGTACGGCTCCGGCATCGCAATTCTCAATTTGCTGGGCCTGCTGGTCGTCACTCCGGTCGTCGCCTGGTACCTGCTCCGCGACTGGGACCGCCTCGTGGCGCACGTCGACGGCCTGCTGCCGCGCGACCACGCCGAGACCGTGCGCGAACAGGTGCGGCGGATCGACTCGCGGCTCGCCGGGTTCGTCCGCGGCCAGGCCCTCGTCTGCCTGATCCTCGGTGCCGCGTACGCCGTTGCGCTGCACCTTGCCGGCCTCGACTACGGGATCGTCGTCGGCCTGATCTCCGGCGTGGTCTCGTTCGTTCCCTTCGTCGGCTCGCTGCTCGGCCTCGTCCTGTCGGCGGGGTTCGGCTATCTGCAGTTCGGCTGGACGCCGCACCTGTTCCTGCTCGCTGCCGTCTTCGCCGCCGGGCAGGTGGTCGAGGGCTACGTGCTCACGCCGAAGCTGGTGGGCGAGCGGGTGGGCCTGCATCCGGTGTGGGTCATGTTCGCGCTGCTCGCGGGCGGAACGCTGTTCGGTTTCGTCGGCGTGCTGCTCGCCGTCCCCGCCGCCGCGATCATCGGCGAGCTCACGCGCTTCTCGATCGAGCGGTACCGCGCCAGCCGGCTGTTTCGCGGCGAAAAGACGACGCCGTGAGCCGCCGCGGCGCTCAGGGCGTTCTCGCCTTCGGCGTCCGCGACGCGCGCGCGGCGGGCGATTTCCACGTCGCCGCCTCCAACCGCGCCGCCGCCGCGTGGATCGACCGCTGGCCCGACTGGCCGGCGGCCGGTCTCGTGCTGCACGGCCCGCCCGGCTGCGGCAAGACCCATCTCCTGTCGATCTGGGCCCGGCGCAGCGGCGCTCGGCCGGTCGCCATGCACGACCTCGCCCGCCTCGTGCCCGCGGCGCTCGCCGGCGACATGCGCGCGCTGGCGATCGACGACGTCGGCGAGCGCCTCGACGAACGGTCGCTGTTCCACGTCTACAACGCGCTCGCCGAACGCCGCGGCAGCCTGCTTCTCGCGGCGGCGGTGCCGCCGGCGCGCTGGCCGGTCGCGATGCCCGACCTGCGCTCGCGCATCGTCTCGCTCCCCGCCGTGGCGATCGACGCGCCCGACGACGCGCTGCTCGCCGCCGTGCTCGTCAAGCTGTTCGCCGACCGGCAAACGATTGTCGGCGCGGCGACGATCGACTATCTCGTCACCCGCATCGAACGGTCCTTCGCGGCGGCGCGGCGGGTCGTGGCGCTGCTGGATCGCGCCGCCTGCCGGGAGCAGCGCGCGATCACCGTGCCGTTCGTCCGCGAGCACCTGTTCGCAAATGACCAGCAAGACCGTACCGGAGGAGAATGACGATGGATCTGGGTTTGTCGGGCCGCAAGGCGATCGTGTGCGCCTCGAGCAAGGGGCTCGGGCGCGCGAGCGCGCTCTCGCTCGCGCGCGAGGGGGTCGACGTGACGATCAACGGACGCACCGCCGAGACGCTGGAGGCGACCGCGGCGGACATTCGCGGCGAAACCGGCGTCGCGGTGACGACGGTCGCGTGCGACGTGACGACGCCGGAAGGGCAGCGGCAACTGCTCGCCGCGTGCCCGGAGCCTGACATTCTCGTCAACAACGCCGGCGGCCCGCCGCCAGGCGATTTCCGCGACTGGTCGCGCGACGACTGGATCCGCGGCGTGACCGCCAACATGCTGACGCCGATCGAGCTCATCAAGGCGACCGTCGACGGCATGATCGCGCGCAAGTTCGGCCGTATCGTCAACATCACGTCCGGCGCCACGAAGAGCCCGATCCCCGAGCTCGGCATGTCGAACGGCGCCCGCACGGGGCTCGCGGGCTTCGTCGCCGGGCTGGCGCGCCAGACGGTGGAGCACAACGTCACCATCAACTGTCTCCTGCCGGGCCCGTTCGATACCGACCGCCTGCGCGGCAACATCAAGTTCCGCGCCGAGCAGGCGGGGGAGGACGAAGCCGCGTTCGCCGCCAGGGTTGCGGCGTTGAATCCGGCGGGGCGGTTCGGTCGGCCCGAGGAGTTCGGCGACGCCTGCGCCTTTCTGTGCGGCGCGCAGATGGGCTTCGTGACCGGCCAGCACTTCTTGATGGACGGCGGCGCCTTCCGGGGCACGTTCTGACCGCGGTCTCCGCCGCCGGGCGGGCAGGCGCGGCGGCGGATGCGCGGCCTGCCGGCGGCGCGGCGCGTCACGGCGTGGTCGACATCGGTTCGAACTCGATCCGCCTCGTGGTTTACGACGGCCTTCGCCGCGTGCCGCTGCCGCTGTTCAATGAAAAGGTCCTGTGCGGCCTCGGACGCGGCGTCGCCCGCACCGGTCGGCTCCATCCCGGCGGCGTTGCGGAGGCGCTCTCCAGTCTCGAGCGTTTCGGCGCGCTGCTCGCGGCGATGGGCGTGCGGCACGTCGACGCGGTGGCGACCGCGGCGGTGCGCGACGCTGCCGACGGCGGTGACTTCGTGCGCGCGGTCGCCGACCGCGCCGGGCTCGCGGTGCGCGTGCTGTCCGGGGCCGAGGAGGCGCGGCTTGCCGCCGCCGGCGTTCTCGGCGGTATGCCCGGCGCAAATGGCCTCATGGGCGATATTGGCGGCGGCAGCCTCGAGCTCGTCCGCCTCGCCGACGGCGCGGCCGCCGAACACGCGACTCTGCCGCTCGGCCCGCTCAACCTCGCAGTGGCGGCGGACGGAGACCGCGCCGCGGCGCGCCGCATCCTCGACGAAGCGCTTGACGGACTGCCCTGGCTCAAGCACGCCGCCGGCGCCGATCTGTACGCCGTCGGCGGCAACTGGCGGGCGCTCGCCCGCGCCCACATGGCGCAGCAGGCGTACCCGCTGCGCGTCATCCACCACTACCGGCTGCGGCGGCGCGACATCGCGAGTCTCGCCGCGCTGGTGGCGAACCAGAGCCGCGACTCGCTCGCCCGCCTCGGCGGCGTGCCGGGGCGGCGTCTCGATCTCCTGCCGTTCGCCGCGCTGGCGATGGAACGCCTGCTGCACGCCGCCCGCCCGCGCCACGTCGTTTTCTCGGCGCACGGCCTGCGCGAGGGGCTGGCCCAGGCGCGGCTGCCCAAGGCGGTGCGCGGGGAAGATCCGTTGCTCGCCGCGTGCCGCGACATCGCCGCGCGCGCCGCCCGCTTTCCCGAATACGGCGTGGACCTGTTCGCGTGGACGTCGGCGCTGTTTCCCGACGAAGCCGAAGCCGAAAGCCGTCTCCGTCGCGCCGCCTGCCTGCTCGCCGGAATCGGCTGGCGGGCGCACCCGGATTACCGCGCCGAACACGCGAGCGCGGAGGTGCTTTACGCACCGACCCTGCATGTAAGCCACGAAGAACGCTGTTTCCTCGCCCGCGCGGTGTTCGCGCGGTATACCGGGCGCGAGGCAGCCGGCGCGCTCGGCGCCGCGGAGAGACTCATGTCGGACGGCGCGGTGGCGCGGGCGCGCTGCGTCGGCATGGCTCTCAGGCTGGGCGAGACGCTGTCCGGCGGCGTTCCCGGGGTCGTCGGACGCTTTCCGCTCGCCCTCGGCGCATGCGGAAAATCGCTGCGGCTGGGGCACGCGCCGAAGGACCGCAACATGCTGGGAGACGTGGTGATGCGCCGTTTCGAAACGCTGGCAGCCTTCATGAAACGCCGGGCGGTGCTCGGCCCGAACGCCGGCGCTTCGTCTTGACGCGGCTGGCCGGCCGCGCCGCCCTCGTCCTCGGCGCCGGATCGGTGGCCGCCGGCTGGGGCAACGGCAAGGCCACTTCCGTGCTGTTCGCGCGCGAGGGAGCGCGCGTGTTCCTGGTCGACCGCGACCCCGCGGCCGCCGCCGAAACGGCGCGGATCGTCGCCGCCGAGGGCGGCGAGGCGGTCGTCCACGCGGCCGACGTGACCGACGGCGCCGCGGTCGGCGAGGCGGTCGCGGCGTGTCTCGGGGCTTACGGCCGCATCGACGTGCTGGTGAACAACGTCGGCGGCTCGGCGCCCGGCGGGCCGGTGGAAATGGACGAGGCGGTGTGGGACCGGCAGATGGACACCAACCTGCGCTACGTCTATCTCGCCTGCAAGCATGTGCTGCCGGTCATGGAGCGCCAGGGTGCCGGCGTCGTCGTCAACGTGGCGTCGATCGCCGGCCTGCGCCACATCGGCCATGACCTGGCGGCGTATGCGGCGAGCAAGGCGGGGCTGATCCAGTTCACGCGCGTGACCGCGGTCGCCTACGCGGGGAAGGGCATACGCCTCAACACCGTGGTGCCGGGCCTCATGCACACGCCGCTGGTCGAGCACCGCCTCGCCGGCGAGCGCGCCGGCGGCGATGCGGCTGCGCTGGTCGCGGCGCGCCACCGCCAGCCGCCCATGGGCCGCATGGGCGACGCGTGGGACGTGGCGCACGCCGCGCTGTTCCTCGCGTGCGATGAATCGAAATACGTCACCGGCACCGAGATCGTCGTCGACGGCGGCCTCATGGCCACCGCCGCCCGGCCGCCGGGGTGAGGACGGCGGGCGGCGGAAGAACCGAACCCTCGCGCGAACCCGCCGCGAGGCCGGGCGTGCCGGTCCTTCGCCCGCGTCCCGTTCCTCGGGCGGGTCGGTAGATCTCGCTTCCTCCGCGCCGGAACTCCCGGGCCTTCTCGATAAGCCCCGCCCGCACCGCGTCGCCGTCGCTGTCCGCCGGCATCATCCGGTTCAGGTTCAAAGGGTGTTTTCTCGGTCGGGCCGACGCTCGACACCCCCGAATCCGTCGGCGGCGGTGGTCCGAAACCGGAGGCGGCGCAAGCGGCCGGCCTCGTTCTGCCGGTCCCGGCCGGCCTCGTTCGCCCTCGACGGCCGCACGCGGTCGCCGGCTTGCCGCCGCAGAACGATTGACAGCCCCGCCGGGCTGTCGATATGTCCGTTTTCGTTCACGGTGGCGGAACGGAATCGGCGAGGGGGCGATGCTGGCGAACCAGGGCCGGACCGGACACCGGGCGCTCGCGGCCTGGGTGGAGGAAATCGCGCGCCTCGCCCGCCCCGGCCGCATCCATTGGTGCGACGGCTCGCGGGAGGAATACGACCGGCTGTGCGCCGAGATGGTCGCGGCGGGGACGCTGATCCGGCTCGATCCCGAGAAGCGGCCGGGCTGCTTTCTCGCCCGCTCGGACCCGTCCGACACGGCGCGAGTCGAAGGGCGGACGTTCGTCTGCGCGCGCACGCAGGCCGCCGCCGGCCCCGACAACAACTGGGTCGATCCGGCGGCGATGAAACGCACGCTGCGCCGCCTGTTCGACGGCGCGATGCGCGGCCGGACGATGTACGTGGTGCCGTTCTGCATGGGGCCGCCCGCGTCGCCGATGGCGCAGTTCGGCGTGCAGTTGACCGACTCGCCCTACGTCGCGGCGAGCATGCGCATCATGACGCGGATGGGCCGGGCCGCGCTCGACGCGCTGGGGGTGGACCGCCCGTTCGTGCCGTGCGTGCACTCGCTCGGCGCGCCGCTCGCGCCCGGCGCGGCCGACGTGCCGTGGCCGTGCAACGCGGAAAAGTACATCGTCCACTTCCCCGAGGAGCGGGCCATCTGGTCCTATGGCTCGGGCTACGGCGGCAACGCGCTGCTCGGCAAGAAGTGCTTCGCGCTGCGCATCGCCTCGGTGATGGCGCGCGACGAGGGCTGGCTCGCCGAGCACATGCTGATCCTCGGCATCGAATCGCCGCGGGGCGAGAAGACCTACGTCGCGGCGGCGTTTCCCAGCGCCTGCGGCAAGACCAACCTCGCCATGCTGATCCCGCCGCAGGGCTACGCCGGCTGGAAGGTCCGCACCGTCGGCGACGACATCGCGTGGATCAAGCCCGGCGCCGACGGCCGGCTGCGCGCCATCAACCCCGAGGCCGGCTACTTCGGCGTCGTGCCCGGCACGTCGTGGAAGACGAATCCGAATGCGATGGAGATGATCTCGCGCGACACCATCTTCACCAACGTCGCGCTCACCGACGACGGCGACGTGTGGTGGGAGGGGCTGGACGGCGAGCCGCCCGACCATCTGGTCGACTGGCGCGGCGACGACTGGACGCCCGGCTGCGGCCGCCCCGCGGCGCACCCCAACGCGCGCTTCACCTGCGCTGCGGAGCGCTGTCCGAGCGCCGATCCGGCGCGCGAGGATGCCGACGGCGTGCCCGTCGACGCCTTCGTCTTCGGCGGCCGGCTCAGCCGCACCTTTCCCCTCGTCTACGAGGCGCGGGACTGGGCGCACGGCGTCTACAGCGCGGCGACCATGGGCTCGGAGGCGACCGCCGCCGCCGCCGACCAGGCGGCGATCCGCCGCGATCCCATGGCGATGCTGCCGTTCTGCGGCTACGACATGGCCGACTACTGGCGCCATTGGCTGGCGCTCGGCGCGCGCCTCGCGGCACCGCCCAAGGTCTTCCGCGTCAACTGGTTCCGCAAGGACGAGGCGGGACGTTTCCTCTGGCCCGGGTTCGGCGAGAACATGCGCGTGCTGGAATGGATCGTCGCCCGCGTCGCCGGCGCCGCGGCGGCGGTCGAGGGTCCGCTCGGCCTCGTGCCGCGCTACGAGGACCTGAACTGGGAGGGGCTCGGCTTCGCGCCGGCGGCGTTTGCCGGAATCATGGACATGAGCGGCGCCGCGGGGCGGAACGAGGCCGAGGCGCAGCGCCGGCTGTTCGCGCGCTACGGCGACCGCGTGCCGCCGCAGTTCGAGGCCGAACGGCAGGCGCTCGCCGCCCGCTTCGCCGCGGCGGCGGCGGAATAGCCGTCCCCCGCCGGCGTTGACAGACCGCATGCCGACGCTGTATGTTCGCTATACGTTTTCTCCCGCCGCGGTCGGCCGCATCGCCCGCCGCGACCGCTAGGGACGGTAAGGGACGGGAAGGGACGCAACGGACGGACTTCGCACCCGCCGTCGCCCGCACCGCGAATGCGAATGACTTGCAGTGTCGCCGGTGCCGCTGCTAGGGTCTCGCCGAGTTGTTCACTCGGGAGAGCCGTCATGACCGTTCCTGCGCGCAAGGCCGGAAGCGCGGTCGCCGCCGCCGCCGTTGCCGGACTCGCTGCCGCGCCGTCGCCGGCGGGCGTGGACGCGCGTGCCGTGCTCGACACCTACGCCGACATCGCGCAGGCCGGATACGAGGACTCGCTGTCCACGGCGAACGCGCTGGCCGCGGCCGTCGACGCGTTTCTCGCGGCGCCGGGCGATGAGACGCACCGCGCCGCGAAGGATGCGTGGCTCGCCGCGCGCTCGGTCTACCAGCAGACCGAGGTCTACCGTTTCGGCAACGCGATCGTCGACGAGTGGGAGGGTCGCGTGAACGCCTGGCCGCTCGACGAGGGGCTGATCGACTATGTCGACGGCGGCCTCTACGGCGGCGAGAGCGAGGAGAATCTCTACTACACCGCGAACGTCGTCGCCAATCCGTCGCTGACCCTGGGCGGACAGACGATCGATACCTCGGTCATCGACGGCGCGCTGATCCGGTCGCTGCACGAGATCGACGCCGTCGAAGCCAATGTGGCGACCGGCTACCACGCGGTTGAGTTCCTGATCTGGGGCCAGGACCTGAACGGGACCGGCCCCGGCGCCGGCGCGCGGCCGTGGACCGATTTCGCCGCCGGCGATGCCTGCACGGGCGGCAACTGCGACCGTCGCGGAGCGTATCTCGCTGCTGCCGCAACCCTGCTCGTCGCCGATCTCGAGGAGATGGCGGCGAACTGGCGCCCCGGCGGCCCCGCGCGCGCCGGGCTCGAGCGGGGGAGCGTCGAGGCGGGGCTCGCCGCCATCGTCACCGGCCTCGGCAGCCTCTCCTACGGCGAGCTTGCCGGAGAACGGATGCGCCTCGGCCTCATGCTGCACGACCCGGAGGAAGAGCACGACTGCTTCTCCGACAACACGCACAACTCGCACTTCTACGACATCGTCGGCATCCGCAATGTCTACACCGGGCGCTACGAACGCGCCGACGGCGCCATCGTCGAGGGTCCGAGCCTGTCGGCGTTGATCGCCGAGCGCGACCCGGCGCTGGATGCGGCCATGCAGGAGCGGCTGGCGGCTACGGTCGGGGCCGCCCGGGCCATGAAGGCGGCGGCGGACGGCGGCACCATGGCCTACGATCAGATGCTGGGCGAGGGCAACGCGGAGGGCAACGCGTTGGTGCAGGCTGTCGTCGATGCGCTGGTCGCCCAGACCGCGGTCATCGAGCGCTTCGGCCCGGCGCTCGGCGTCGGCGCGCTGGCCTTCGAGGGTTCCGATAGTCTCGACAACCCCGAGGCCGTGTTCCAGTAAGCCGCCTCGGAACGCCATGCGCTCGCGTCTTCGGTATCTGCTGCTGGCGGCATCGCCGCTGGCATGCGCGTTCGCCGTTGCCGCTGCGCCCGACGCGGAGGAGCGGGCGGCGATCCTTGCGCCGACGGACGACTTCTCGGCGGCGGAGATGTGGGAGTCGCTTTCGGGCGGCACCGCGACCAACCGCAAACGGTTCGATCGCGACGCGTTCTCGATGCCCTCGGCGACACTCTCGTTCGCCGAGCGCGGCGAGTTCTTCGTCGGCAACGGCCTTTTTCGCCGTAACTGGGTCGTCGCCCCCGCCTCGACCGATTCCGCCGACGGGCTCGGGCCGCTCTACAACGCGCGGTCGTGCCAGCGCTGCCACCTCAAGGACGGGCGCGGACATCCTCCGTCGGGGCCTGACGACAGTACGGTGTCGATGCTGCTGCGTCTGTCGGTGCCGCCGAGCGACGGGCGCGAGCGCCGACGTCTGGCGTCCTTCGCGGCCGCCACGATCCCCGAGCCCGTCTACGGCGGTCAGTTGCAGGACCTCTCGGTTCCGGGCCTGAGCGCGGAAGGGCGCCTCGAGATCGTCTACCGCGAAACGCCGGTAACGTTCGCCGATGGCACGAAGGCGTTCCTTCGCGCGCCGCGGTACCGCATCGCTGACCCGCGCTACGGCCCGTTGCACCCGGACACCATGGTCAGCCCCCGCGTCGCGCCGCCCATGATCGGTCTCGGCCTGCTCGAGGCGATCGCCGAGGAGGATATCGCCGCGCGCGCCGATCCGTTCGATGGCGACGGCGACGGCATCTCGGGCCGGGTCAACCGCGCCTGGAGTCCCGCCGGGCAACGGCTCGCGGTCGGGCGTTTCGGCTGGAAGGCGGGAACCGCCACTGTCGCCGACCAGGCCGCGGCCGCCATGTCGGGCGACATCGGCGTTTCCAACCCGCTCGCGCCGCATCCGTGGGGGGACTGCACCGCGGCGCAGACCGCGTGCATCGGCGCCGTCCACGGTGACAGTGCCCGCCACGGCGGGTTCGAAGCGTCGGCGGAGATCATGGACGCAATCGTCTTCTATAGCCGGCACCTCGCGGTCCCGGCGCGCCGTGACGCGGACTCTCCCGTGGTGCTGGCCGGCAAGGCGCTGTTCTACGATATCGGATGCACAGCCTGTCATACGCCGAAGCACGCGACCCGGCGCGACTGGCCCGAGACCGGCCTCGCCGGACAGCTCATCTGGCCGTACACCGATCTGCTGCTGCACGACATGGGCGAAGGCCTCGCGGACGGCAGTCCCGAGGGCGCCGCGTCGGGCCGCGAATGGCGCACGGCGCCGCTATGGGGAATCGGCCTTACCGAAACGGTCAACGGCCATACGTTCTTTCTCCACGACGGCCGGGCGCGCAATCTGACCGAGGCGATTCTTTGGCACGGCGGCGAGGCGGCGGGCGCGCGCGAGGCGTTCCGAACCTTGCCCGCGAACGAGCGCGCCGCCCTCCTCGCCTTTCTCAACTCGCTGTAGCGGCGTGCGCCCGCGTCGGCTCGGGCTAGGCCTCCAGTTCGACGAGGGCAAGGCGTCCGTCGTCGGCGGTGAGCGCCAGGTCGCCGCGCATCAACGCCAGCGCGTCGTCGCCGAACAATGCGCGCCGCCAGCCGCGCAGCGCCGCGACATCGGCGTTCGGGTCGGCTGCAAGACGTTCCAGGTCGGCCGTGCTGGCGACGAGCTTGGCCGCGACGCCGTTCTCCTCGCAGCACAGTTTGAGCAGCACCTTCAGCAGTTCGACCATCGGTCCCGCCCCGCGCGGGGTCGGCGGCGGCTTGGCGACGCGCGGCAAGCGGTCTTCGGGTAACGCCAGGGCACGTGCCACGGCGGCGAGCAGCGCCTTGCCGAATGCGCTCTTCGCCAATCCCCCGGTCACGCCGCGAATGCGCCCGAGTTCCTCCGGGGTCGCCGCTTGGTGGGAGGCGATTTCGAGCAACGCTTCGTCGCGCAACACCCGATTGCGCGGCAGGTCGCGTTCCTGCGCGAAGCGTTCGCGCGCCGCCGCCACTTCCCGCAGCACACCGAGGAAGCGCGGCTTCGTCATGCGCGTCTTGATCCGTCGCCACGCGTGCTCCGGGGTCATCCGATAGGTCTCCGCATCGGTGAGCGTCGCGAGCTCCTCGGCGAGCCACGGTTCCCGGCCCGTCGCCGCGAGCCGCGCATCCAGCGCGCGGTAGATCGCCGGCAGGTGGGCGACGTCGGCGAGCGCGTACGTGGTTTGCCGTTCGGTAAGCGGGCGCGTCGACCAGTCGGTAAACCGCGAGGACTTGTCGATCTCGGCCTTGGCGATCTTGCGCGCCAGCCGCTCGTAGGCCACGGCCTCGCCGAATCCGCACACCATCGCCGCGACCTGCGTATCGAACAGCGGCGCCGGCACGCGCCCGGTCAGGTGGAAAAATATCTCGATATCCTGGCGGCCGGCATGCAGCACCTTCAACACGTTCCCGTCGGCGAGCAGCGCAAGCAGGGGCGCGAGGTCAAGGTCCGGTGCCAGCGGGTCGACGGTGCGCGCCTCGCCATCCGGCCCCGATACCTGCACGAGGCACAGACGCGGGTAGTAGGTCTTCTCGCGCATGAACTCGGTATCGAGACAAACGAAGGGTGCGGCGGCGTACTCGCGGCACAGCGCGGCGAGCGCGTCGGTTTCCACGATCGGGTTCATCGACCGGCGCCGCGGTCCGGGCGGCCGTTCAAAGAGGGTGCGCCGCGACCGGTGGACCGGCGGCGTGCACGCGCAACGGATTTCTCAGCGGCCTGCCGAAGGCCGGGACGTCGATCTCGAACACGTCGCCCGCCTCGGCGGCGATACCGGCGCCGTGGCTCAGAACGCCGGCGCCCAGGAAGTGGACGTGAACGTCTCCCGGGCGGCGGAAGCGCGCATACTTGAAGTGGTGATGTTCGAGGTTGGCGATGGAGTGCGACATGTTGTCCTCGCCGCTCAGGAATTCGCCCTGCCACCGCACCGCATCGCCCCGCCGGATCCGGACGGCGCCCGTGACCGCTGTGGGCAGCGGACCCAGCCGAAGTTCGGGGCCGAGTGCGCACGGCCTGAGCTTCGAGTGCGCGAGCAGCAGGTAGTTCTGCCGTTCGAGCACATGGTCGGAAAATTCGTTGGCGAGCGCGAAACCGATCCGGCATGGTCGGCCGCGGCCGTCGATGACGTAAATTCCGGCGACCTCCGCCTCCTCGCCCCCGTCGAGCGCGTGCCCCGGGCGATCGAGCGGCGCGCCGCAGCCGACGACGACGTCGCCGTCGCCCTTCCAGAACCATTCGGGCACCGACCCGATCGCGCCTGCGGCCGGCTTGCCGCCTTCGAGTCCGGCGCGGAACATCTTCATGGAATCGGTCAGTGCGTCGCCGCTTTCGAGCTTGGCGTGCATGTCGTCGCGCGCCTGGGCGCTCCCGAGATGGGTGAGGCCGGTGCCGGTCACGAGGCAGTGCGCCGGGTCCGCGTGGTCGATGGGCGGCAGAACCCGGCCGTCGTCGAGCGCCCGATCGTACGACTCCACCGTATCGCCGAGGCGCGCGGCGACGGTCTCGGCCAGCGGCTCGCCGCTTTCGGCCGCGGCCAGCGCGAGATCGTAGACCCGGTCGGCGGAGTCGACGAGCCGCAGGACACCGCCATCCTCCGGAACTCCGACCGCGCGCCGGCCCGTCTCTGTGGTCAACTGCACCAGGTGCATGTCGGCGCCTCCCCGCTCCGGCCGCGGCGAACGTACGGCGCGGCGCGGGCGCTTGACAACCCCGCGCGCGGTCTTGCGCCCGCCGTCGCGGCTTCTATGATCCGCGCGCCATGCATCCATATCGAACGCACGACTGCGGCGCGCTCAGACCCGAACACGTCGGCGAGACGGTGCGCCTGTCCGGCTGGGTCCACCGCAAGCGCGACCACGGCAACCTGCTCTTCGTCGACCTGCGCGACGGGTTCGGTGTCACGCAGTGCGTCGTCGAGCGCGACGGTGCGCACTTCGCCGCCGTAGAGGCGGCGCGCCCCGAAAGCGTCGTCACCGTTTCCGGCGGCGTCGTCGCGCGGAGCGACGACACGGTCAATCCGCGTCTCGAGACAGGTGCGGTCGAGGTCCGCATCGCCGAATTCGTGGTGCAATCGAACGCCGACGTCCTGCCGATGCAGGTCGCCGGCGACCAGACCTACGGCGAAGACACCCGCCTTCGCTATCGCTTTCTCGATCTCCGGCGAGCGGCGATGCAGCGCAACATCCTGCTGCGGTCGGCCGTGATCGCGAGCATTCGTCGGCGCATGATCGCGCAGGGATTCAACGAGTTCCAGACGCCGATCCTCACCTCGTCAAGCCCCGAAGGCGCGCGCGACTTCCTCGTGCCGAGCCGGCTCCACCCCGGCAAGTTCTATGCCCTGCCGCAGGCACCGCAGCAGTTCAAGCAACTGATCATGGTCGCCGGGTTCGACCGCTATTTCCAAATCGCGCCGTGCTTTCGCGACGAAGACGCCCGCGCGGACCGCAGCCCCGGCGAGTTCTACCAGCTCGACGTCGAGATGGCGTTCGTCACTCAGAACGACGTGTTCGCCGCCATCGAACCGGTGCTGCACGGCGTGTTCGAGGAGTTCGGCGACTGGCCGGTGACGCCGCCGCCGTTCCCGCGCATCGCCTGGTCCGACGCCATGCTCGAATACGGTACCGACAAGCCGGACCTCCGCAACCCGATCCGCATCGCCGACGTGACGCAGGCGTTCCTGCGCGACGGCGTCACATTCAACGCGTTCCGCGGCGCGATCGCGAAAGGCGCCGTGGTGCGCGCAATTCCCGCGCCGGGCGCTGCTGCGCGGCCGCGCAGCTTTTTCGACAGGCTGAACGACTGGGCGCGTGCCGAGGGCGCACCGGGGCTTGGCTACATCGTCTTCAATCCGGCTGACGGCAGCGGCAAGGGACCCATAGCCAGGTTCGTGCCCGAGGACGCGCAGGACGAGATACGCCGCGCCGCGGGGGTCGGCGCCGGCGACGCGGTGTTCTTTGTCTGCATGAAGCCCGAAGAGGCGGCACGGTTCGCGGGCAGCGTGCGCACCCGCCTCGGCGAGGCGCTCGACCTCCTGGAGAAGGATGTCTATCGCTTCTGCTGGACCGTGGATTTCCCGCTCTACGAGCGTGACGACGCGACCGGCGCGATAGCTTTCAGCCACAACCCGTTCTCGATGCCCCAGGGCGGCATGGAGGCGCTGCGGACCGGGAATCCGCTCGATGTCCTCGCCTGGCAATACGACATCGTGTGCAACGGCGTGGAACTGAGCTCGGGGGCTATTCGGAACCATCGACCGGACATCATGATCGAGGCGTTCGGCATCGCCGGCTATCCGCCGGAGGCGGTAGAGGAACAGTTCGGCGGAATGTTGCGCGCGTTTCGATACGGCGCTCCGCCGCACGGCGGCATCGCACCGGGGATCGACCGTATCGTCATGCTGCTGGCGAAGGAGCCGAACATCCGCGAGGTCATCCTGTTCCCGATGAATCAGCAGGCGGAAGACCTGCTCATGGGTGCTCCCGGTGAGGTTTCCGACGCCCAGCTCAGGGAACTGCACGTTCGCCGCGCCCCGCAGAAGCGCGGTGGTTAGTCGGCGAACCGCCCGGATCCTTCCCGCCGGCGATGGTGGTCGCCGGCGTCACGAACAGCCGCTCGTCCCGCCGCACGTCTCGCATTTCAGACACGTGCCGTTGCGCACCAGGGTAAAGTTGCCGCAGTCGGCGCACGGGTCGCCTTCGTAGCCCTTGATCCGTGCCTCGGCCGCAACCGCGAGTCGGCCGCTGGCGAACGATGCGGCGGAGGGCGGGGCGTGTGACGGAGTCCGCGCGGCACCGCCTTCGACCACGTGCAACCGCCGCCGCACGAATCCCGGGCTGACGAACGAGGTGATGTTCGACGACTCCGCGGCGGGTTCCGTTGCCGCGTCGAGCACGGTCTCCGCCTTGCCGCGGCCCACCGCGTCCGGCAGCAGGTCGTCGGGCCGCACGTGCGCAAGGTCGTCGCGGTCGAGATAGGAGACCGCAAGTTCGCGGAAGACGTAGTCGATGATCGATGTGGCCATGCGGATGCGGTCGTTGCCCTCGACCATGCCGGAAGGCTCGAAGCGGACGAAGGTAAAGGCCTCCACAAACTCTTCGAGCGGCACGCCGTACTGCAGGCCGATCGACACGGCGATGGCGAAGTTGTTCATCAGGCTGCGGAAAGCGGCGCCTTCCTTGTGCATGTCCAGGAAAATCTCGCCGAGTCGGCCGTCGTCGTACTCGCCGGTACGCAGATAGACCTTGTGGCCGCCGACCGTGGCCTTTTGCGTGTAGCCCTTGCGTCGGTGCGGCAAGCGGGCACGGGCAGCCATCGCCTGGTGCACGATTTCCCGCACCGTCGGCGCCGGCGGCGCCTCGTTCTCCTCGTCACGCTCGTCGTCGACATCGATGGCGGCGTTCAACGGTTGACTCAGCTTCGAACCGTCGCGATAGAGCGCGTTGGCCTTCAGACCCAGCCGCCACGACATCAGATAGGCGTCCCGGCAGTCTTCCACGGTGGCGGTGTTCGGCATGTTGATCGTCTTCGAAATGGCGCCGGAGACGAAGGGCTGCGCCGCCGCCAGCATGCGGATGTGCGCCCGCCAGTCGAGCGCGCGGACGCCACGGCGCCCGCAGGGCGTCGCGCAATCGAATACCGGCAGGTGCCGCTCGCGCAGATGCGGCGCGCCTTCCAGACTCATGGCGCCGCAGCAGTGCGCGTTCGCGGCCTCGATCTCCGTCGCGTCGAAACCGATCGCAGAGAGCATGTCGAAGCCGGGATCGTCGAGCGCGGCCGTCTCCAAGCCCAGGGTGCGCGTGCAGAACGCCTCGCCGAGGCTCCATTTGTTGAACGCGTAGCGGATGTCGAACGCGTCGCCGACAGCGCGTTCGACGCGTGCGATGGCTTCCTCGTCGAAGCCCTTTTCGCGCAATCGGGCGTGGTCGACGCCTGGCGCCTCGGCGAGCGAACCGCTGCCCACCGCATAGGCAACGATGTCCGCGATCTCGTCTTCACAATAGCCGAGCGCGGCGAGCGCCGTCGGCACCGAACGGTTGATGATCTTGAAGTAGCCGCCGCCCGCGAGCTTCTTGAATTTGACCAGCGCGAAATCGGGCTCGATTCCCGTGGTGTCGCAGTCCATCACGAGGCCGATGGTGCCGGTCGGTGCGATGACCGTGGTCTGCGCATTGCGAAAGCCGTGCGCCGTGCCGAGCGCGAGTGCCTCGTCCCACGCCTCGGCCGCCTGTGCCGCGAGGCCGGGGATCGGGCAATTCTCGGCGTCGAGCGCCACCGGGGAGGTGTGCAGCGCCTCGTAACCCTCGGGCTCGCCAAGCGCCGCTCGGCGATGGTTGCGGATCACCCGGAGCATCGCGTCGCGGTTGGGCGCGTAGGCCGGAAAAGCGCCGAGCGCTGCCGCCATCTCGGCGGAGGTGCGATACGCGACGCCGGTCATCAATGCGGCAATTGCGCCGCACAACGCGCGGCCTTCGTCGCTGTCGTAGGCGAGACCGGACGTCATCAGCAAACCGCCGATATTGGCGAAACCAAGGCCCAGGGTGCGAAAGTCGTACGAACGCCGAGCGATCTCGCGTGACGGGAACTGCGCCATCGCGACCGAGATTTCGAGCACGATCGTCCACAGCCGCACCGCGTGACGGAATCCGTCGAGGTCGAAGCTTCCGTCAGCGCCGCGGAACCCGAGCAGGTTGAGAGACGCCAGATTGCACGCCGTGTCGTCGAGGAACATGTACTCCGAACACGGGTTCGACGCGCGAATGCGTCCCGAGTCCGGGCAGGTGTGCCAGTCGTTGATCGTGGTATCGAACTGGATGCCCGGGTCTGCCGACTGCCACGCCGCGAGCGCCATTCGGTCCCACAGGTCGCGCGCGTCGATCTCTTCGGCGACCGCACCGTCGGTGCGGCGCAGCAGGCGCCATTTGTCGCCGGCGAGCACGGCCTCCATGAACGCATCGGTCACGCGCACGGTGTTGTTGGCGTTCTGGCCCGACACGGTGCGATAGGCGTCCGAATCCCAGTCGATGTCGTAGGTGGCGAACGCCATCTCCGTGTATCCCTGGCGGGCGAACTGGAGCGCTCGCTGGATACAGGCTTCGGGGACGGCGGCTCGTCGTGCCGCGCGAATCGCTTTCTTCAGCGCCGGATTGTCGGCCGGATCGAATCGCTCTTTGCCGCCCGCGCGGCACGCGCGGACGATGGCGTTGAGAGTCTTTTCGGCAAGCCGGGAACCGGCGACGAGCGCGGCGACCTTCTGTTCCTCCTGCGTCTTCCAGTCGATGAACGCCTCGACGTCGGGGTGATCGACATCGACGACGACCATCTTCGCGGCGCGTCGCGTCGTGCCGCCCGATTTGATGGCGCCGGCCGCCCGGTCGCCGATCTTGAGAAAGCTCATGAGCCCGGACGAACGGCCGCCGCCCGAGAGCGGCTCGTTCTCGCCCCGGATCGCCGAGAAGTTGGAGCCCGTCCCCGAGCCGTACTTGAACAACCGTGCCTCGCGCACCCACAGATCCATGATTCCGCCGTCGTTCACGAGGTCGTCGGCGACGCTCTGGATGAAGCAGGCGTGCGGCTGCGGCCGTTCGTAGGCCGAGGTCGAGGGTGCCGTGTCGCCGGTCCGCTCGTCGACGTGGTAATGGCCCTGCGCCGGCCCGTCGATGCCATAGGCCCAGTGGAGCCCCGTGTTGAACCATTGCGGGCTGTTCGGCGCCGCCATCTGGCGGGCGAGCATATGGCGCAGTTCGTCGTGGAAGGCGTGCGCGTCCGCCTCGCCATCGAAGTGGCCGCTCTTCCATCCCCAATAGGTCCAGGCCCCCGCGAGGCGGTCGAAGACCTGACGCGCGCTCGATTCGGCGCCTCGATCGGTCCTGTTGACGGGCCGGCGACGCCAGAGCCAGTCCGGGACTCCCTCCTCGGGCACCGCCTCGTCGGCGGCCGGCACGCCGGCCTTGCGGAAGTACTTCTGGGCCAGGATATCGATGGCGATCTGCGACCAGTCCGCCGGCGCCTCGATATCGTTGCAGCTGTAGACAATCGATCCGTCGGGATTGCGGATCTCGCTCGCGGCCGTACGGAACGCAATGCCGTCGTAGGGCGAAGCGCCGCCCTCGGTAAAATATCGCTCGATCCGCATAGTTCGCTCCCCGCCGCCGTCGCGCCGCGTCCAATTACTATGCGTATAGATACTACATTTTGTGGTCGTGTCGCCAGAAAATAGCTAAATGTTGCCGAGGGGTCGAACGGCGAAGCATCGAGGCCGAACCGTTGGCGCCGGCACGCCAAGCCGCAGGAGATTCGGCTCCACTGGTCCTCGCCGCGCCGCGTTCACCCGCGCTTTGGACGCAGCAGGTGCGCGTGGGCGGGACTGTAGAGGGCGCTGTCGGCGAACGCTCCCGGATCGAGGACGCGGCCGACGAGCACCAGCGCCGTGCGGGTGATGCGCGCGGCGCGGACGCGGGCGCGGATATCGGCGAGCGTTCCCCGGACGATACGCTGGTCGGGCCAACTCGCGCGATGAACCACGGCGACCGGGCAGTCGGCGCCGTAGACCGGGGTCAGCGTGCGTTCGACGATTCGCAGGTTTCGGACAGACAGGTGCAGCGCCAGCGTTGCACCCGATGCGCCGAGCGTCGCCAGATCCTCACCCGCCGGCATCGCGGATGCCTTGCCGGCGGTCCGCGTCAGGATCACCGTCTGGCCGACTCCCGGCACGGTCAGTTCGACGCCGAGCGCCGCGGCGGCCGCGGCGAACGCGGGCACGCCGGGCGTCACGTCCCAGGCGATGCCGAGCGCATCGAGCCGGCGGGTCTGTTCGGCGATGGCGCCGAACAACGAGGGATCGCCGGAATGCACGCGCGCTACCTCGTGCCCCTCCGCGTCGGCGACGCGCATCTCCTCGACGATGGTGTCGAGCGTCAGCGGCGCCGTATCGACCACGCGGGCGCCCGCGGGCGCGGCGGCAACGACGGCGCGCGGCACCAGCGACCCGGCATAGAGGCATACCGGGCAGCGCGCGATGAGGTCGCGCCCGCGCACCGTGATGAGGTCCGCGGCACCCGGGCCGGCGCCGATGAAATGGACCGTCATCCGTCCGTCGCGTAACCGCGCGGCGTGTAGATCCACTTTGCGCCGCGTACCGTGCGCGTCGTCGTCGCGCCGACGAGCACGACGGTGAGCATGTCCACGTCCTTCTCGTCCAGCGCGGCAAGCGTGGTCCGGCGCACGGTCTCGCCGGCGCGACCGAGATTGCGGGCCACCACCACCGGGGTCGTCGGCGGGCGCGAGGAGAGGAGGCATTCGCGCGCCTGCGCCAGCCGGCCGCGGCGAGCCGTCGAAGCCGGGTTGTAGATCGCGACGACGAAATCCGCCGCCGCGGCCGCCCGCAGCCGTCTTTCGATGGCGGTCCACGGCGTCATCAGGTCGGACAGGGATATCGCGCAGAAGTCGTGGCCGAGCGGAGCGCCTGCCCGCGCCGCTGCCGCCTGCAACGCCGAGAGCCCGGGGATCACCGAAATCGCGACGCGGTGCCAGTCTGCACGTGTCTCGCGGTCGAGACACTCGAAGACGAGCGCCGCCATGGCGTAGATTCCGGGATCGCCCGACGACACCAACGCCACCCGCCGGCCGCGCGCCGCGAGGTCGAGCGCAGAGCGCGCCCGCGCCTCCTCATCGCCAAGGGCGAACGCATGGCGACGCTGGTCGCGCGGCGCCGGTCCCAGCAGGTCGAGATAAAGACGGTACCCGACCACATCCTCCGCGCAAGCAAGCACCTCCGCCGCTTCCCGCGTGCGCCAGTCGGCGCCTCCGGGGCCGATGCCGACGATCGCCAGTTGTCCGCGCGGCACGCCGACCGCATTGGCATCGATGACTTCGGGCGCGCGCGCGAGCGCCGCGGTCGCCGTGCCGACGATGCGCTTCGGCACCGTCAGCGCCGCCGCCGGTCCCGCCGCCGCCAGCGCTGCTGCCTCGGCGACGCCATGGCAGCCGACCGCCGCGAACACGACGTGCGAAGGCGTTACAAGTCGCGGCGTCTCCTCCTCGAGTCGCGCCGCGGAAAAGAACCGCGCCGGCACGCCGAAGCGCTCGGCCACGGCGTGCACAGCCGCCTCGTCAGCCTTGACGTCAAGCGAGACGACGCATGCCAGCGCCTCGGGTGCGGCGTTTGCCTCGTCGACCACCGCCTCGGCGAGCGCAACCGCCGCCGACGGCGCAGTGCCGCGTTCGCAGCCGATTCCAAGCGCGAGCCTGCGCGGATGGTAGATGAGTGTATTCGGCGCCGCGGCACCCTTACCGTCATCGACGGCGATAGCGAGGGAGCCCGACTCGTGGAAGGGCAGCGCACTGTCGGTCAGCCACGGTGGTGGATCTGAAGCACGAACCCGCGCGCCATCGAGCAACGCGGCAACGAACGCCTTCGCGTCCCCAGGATTGGCGAGAGTCCAGCCCGGCGGTGGATCGTCGAGTGCGACGCCGAACCGAACATCGCCCGCGGTTGTGATCGCCGCGTGCGTACCCAGTGTCTCGGCGATCTGTCGCGCCAGACGATTGCCGCCACGGTGGCTACCGAGCAACGGTACAACATGCGCGCCATCCTCGGAGAGTGCGAGCACGGGCGGCTCGGCACGCTTGTCGCTTAGTGTGGATGCCAGCGCCCGGACGATGATCCCGGCCGCGCACACGCCGACGATCGGAGTGCCGGAGCGGAATAGAGCGCGGAAATGCGCGCCTGCATCTTCAAAGTGGACGTCGGCAGTATCGATGCGGCCCACAAGGCCGTGGATACACGCACCGTCGAGTGCAGCGGCCACGCGCCGCGCCATGCCGAGCCCGCGCGCACGGAGAACGACGATGACAGCCGGGTGCGCGCTCACCGCCCAATGCGCCGAACCGGGCGCGGTAACACGACGGTTGCAACCGTCAGAGTATTGCCGATTTGAGCTATCCACATCGGTCAACTTGGTACCGTCGCGGGCATATCCGTCAAGCGGCGTCGGACGTGTGGTCTATTCCATTTGCCACATCTTTTTGACGCGCATTCGCACATCCGGTCGCCGCGACCGCGATCCAGACTCTTTCCATGTTTGACAACGCGGAGAGCGCGACCTTCTCCGCCGATGGCGCGCACGTGTTCGTCGGCAACGCGGCAGAAATCGGCGACCGCGCAGAAAACTTCGGTTGGACCGAAGGCGAGGGATATATCAGCAAGCTCGCGGTGACCGAATCCGGTCAACTCGAAATGGTCGCGCAGCGGTTGATCGATGGGTTGACCGCACCGCTCGGCATGGCCGTTCTGAACGTGGCCACCGGCAAGTTCCCCGCCGGCACGATCTTCGTCTGCATCGGCGCCGCGCCGCTCGTTGACTCCGAGGGTGCCGTGGTAACCGACGGCGCTCGGCTGCGCACCGGCGTCCTGGCGTTCGACGTCGACGGCAACGTGCTCGGCACGATCGACATGGGCTCGGGCTCGGTATTCCACGAGATGAACGGCGGGCCTGTGGCGCTCACCAACGCGCTCACATTCGTTGACGCCGGCAACCTCCATGTTGTCGATACGGAATTCGGCGGCGCCCAGTTCGATCCGCCGTTCGAGGGTCGCCGCGGCATCTGGAAGATTCCGAACGAGTCGCTTGACGCCTATGCCGATGGCACCGAAGCGCCGACGGCAGCGACGTTCACGGCAATTCCGGGCAACCCGGACGGCGTTGAGGTCTCGCCTATCGACGGCAGGATCTACGTCAACACCGTGGGACCCGTCGCCGGCGCTCCGGACCCGGCGAACGGCGGAATCTATGCGCTCGACGATGTCGATGGAACGCTGCCGGAACTGTTGGACCGACATCTCGGCGCGCTTGACGGCCTCGATTTCACCGACGGTGGAACGATGCTCAACACCCAAATCAAGGGCGGCGTGGACGTTGTCATCGCCGTCAACTGCCCGGGCCAGTCGGCAACGTCGCTTACCGTGGACGCCGAGTTGACCGGTCGGGCCGACATCGCGTTACGCAAGATGGACAACGGCGAGCATCTGCTCATCATGCCCGAGCTGTTCGCGCGCGACGCGACAGCGGGAGATGACGACGTGACCGTGTTCGTTCTGCCGGCCAACTTCGACGCCGCCTGCGGCTGAGGACGGCAAGCAACACGACGATCCGCTGCGGCGCCTCCATGCCCGTCGCGGCGGGACCGGGTGGCCGGGACGCCTTGAGAGATGCGTCCTGGCCATCTTCGGTCCAGAACACCGGCGCCGACGGCGGCGATCGGAGGGTGGGTCGGCTATCTCCACGCCACTCCCCGTTTATGCACCAGAACCATAGAGAAATATGGCACCTTGGCCGGATCTACGGCATCCAGCGGTATGACGCGCTCGTTCGCGAGCGTGGCGTGCTCGATGTAGCCCGCGTGCTTCGCGAGACCCAACTCATGGAGTACGCGGCGGAGCCTCGCAAAGTGCCGCCCTACCTTGATCGCCGCGGCGGCGTCGGCGGAGGCGAACCGGCGTGCCAATTCGTCATCGTTCAAACCCGCGGGGACGACGCTAAGAACGTCGTTGCGCGAAGCCAGAGGGACACCCAGGCGGGCGGCACAAGCGGTCAGCGACGACACGCCGGGTACCACCTCCACGGGCGCATGGTCGGCGAGGCGCGCGAACAGATACATGAACGAGCCGTAGAAAAACGGGTCGCCCTCGCAGAGCACCGCCACATCGTCGCCCGCCGCGGCACGCGTGAGAATCGCGGCGGCGGCACGGTCGTAAACCTCATCCGCCGGGAACCGCGCCGCGGTCATCGGCACGCGGATGGCCATCTCGTCGCCGCCGGCGCAGAGATGGGGCGCCACGATCGCGCGGGTCAGGCTGGCGCCCCGCTCGGGCGCGGGGTAGACGACGAGCGCCGCAGCGCGCAGCAGGCGCAGCGCCTTGAGAGTGAGCAACTCCGGGTCGCCGGGGCCGACGCCGAGACCGTAGATCGCGCCAGTCACAGCTTGGTCTGCGCGAGTTGCGTCACGGGCCTCAGTGCCCGCCACGCGAGACCGCCGCCCAGGGTCTCGGCGCGCGAGACGGCAATGCGTGTGAGCGAGCCGCCATGACGTGCATGCCGCGCAAAAAGACGCATCTCACCGGCTACGGACACCGCGTTGGCAACCAGTCGGCCGTGCGAGCGCAGTGCTCGCCAACAGGCGTCCCATACGGCCTCATCGGCGACGCTGCCGCCGATGAAGACAGCGTCGGGCGACTCAAGGGCGGCAAGTGCGGCAGGCGCGTCGCCGGCGACGACCGCGAGTTGAGGAACGCCGAGCGTAACGGCATTGCGGCGGATGCGCACGCGGCGGTTCGGGTCACGTTCGATGGCGACCGCGCGGCAACGTCGGTGTGTGCGGAGCCATTCGATCGCGACTGACCCCGCGCCGGCGCCGACATCCCACAGCAGCGCCCCAGGGCCAGGTGCGAGTGCCGCGACGGTGGCGGCTCGCACTTCGCGCTTGGTTATCTGGCCGTCGTGCTCGTAGGCCTCGTCGGCGAGACCGGGGACGCATGGCAAGCCCGGCGGACCAACGCAGACGATGGCAATCGTGTTGAGATCGGCGATGCCGTCCGGGTTACCATCGCCGCGAGCCCACTCGTGCGCGGCACGCTCCCGGCGCCGGCCATGCGACCCGCCCATGCGTTCGAGCACTGTCATCCGACTGCTGCCGAAGCCCCGTTCAGTGAGAAACGCGGCAACGGCCGAAGGAGTGGTGTGGTTGTGACTGAGGGCAAGCAGGCGCGCGCCGGGACGAAGACACGCGGCGAGCGTTGCCAGTGGTCGGCCGTGCAGCGTGACAGTCTCAACCTCGGTGCGTGGCCAGCCGAGTTCGGCGCACGCCAGCGCAAAGGCGTCCGGTGCAGGTACGATGACCATCTCGCCGGGCGGCACGCGGCGCGCAAGGGGGACGCCGACGCCGTAATGCATCGGATCGCCGGTGGCGAGAACGCACACGCGCCGCGGTCGCATGGCGAGCACGAAATCGAGCGCCGGCCCGAGCGGACGCGGCCACGTCAAGCGCTCGCGTCCGTCGTCGGGAACCATCGCCAGGTGGCGTGCTCCTCCAACCAGCACTTCGGCATTGGCGACGAGATCGCGCGCGTGCCGCCCGAGCCCTTCAGCCCCGTCCTCGCCGATGCCGACGATGGCGAGCCAAGCGTTCACAGTGCGTTAACCGCTGCGGCGGCAAGTGCGCTGCCACCGCGGCGGCCGCGCAATGTGAGGAACGGCACCGAGAGGTGCGCCTCGCACAATGCCTGCTTAGCTTCAGCCGCGCCGACAAAGCCAACGGGAAAGGCGAAGATCGCCGCCGGCTTGGGGGCACCTGCGGTGAGGAGTTCCAGCAGTCGAAAAAGCGCCGTCGGCGCGTTGCCTATGGCGACCACGGCGCCAGCGAGAAATGGGCGCCACAGGTCAACCGCCGCGGCCGAACGTGTTGTCCCGCCACCATCAGACACCGCGTTCAACGTGCAGACCACCGCGTTGTCGGCTGGCAGGAGACGTCGGACGATACCGGCTTCGGTCATCCGCCCGTCGACGAGGATCGGCGCGCCGCTGGCGAGCGCAGCACGCGCTACTGGCGCCACGTCGTCGGAATAGGCGAGGTCGGGCACGATATCGGTCATGCCGCACGCGTGTACGAGGCGAGCGGCGATGGGCACCAGGCTTTCCGGCAGCAAGTCGAACGCGGCCTCGCCGCGGAGGATCTCGAACGAACGGCGATAGATTTCAGCGGGATCGCGCAACCAGGTCACCGCGCCATCCGCCGCTCCTTCGCGCCCGCCGGCCCGAGCGGATGGGTGGCGTGCGGGTAGGGATGGTGTGCATGGGTGTGCGCGTGGGCAGGTGCGCCGCCGGTGCCTATGCCTTCGACGTGGTGGTGGTGGCTCGTCTGCGGCAGGCCCACCTCGTCCTCGAAGCCGGGCATCGGCGCACGGTATTTGCACAATCGACAATTCATCGCGTTGCGGCCGTCAACGATCTCTTCCACGCGCTCGATCATGGTATCGACAACCTTCGGATGGTCGTTCAGGTACGGCGCTTTGACGAACTCGATGCCGGGGTAGAGGGCGGCGGCGCGGTCGACGGCGGCGTAAATGCGCTTAACCAAGACGCCGGTGAAAAGGAAGTAGGGGAAGACGACGACGCGCGGGTAGCCGAGGCGCGCGATATGCTCCAGCGCCGGGCCGACGACGGGGAAGGTGACGCCGGAGTATGCCGTCTCACCCCAACCGAGGCCGAGTCCCTCCCAGACCAGGCGCATGACCTTCGCAACGTTGGCGTTGGCGTCCGGGTCGGAAGCGCCGCGGCCGACGACGACAAGCGCGGTGTCGGAGCGCCTGATCTCATGCCGCCGCCTCGTCGCCTCGGCTGCAGCGACCGCCTGCTCGATGCGGTCGGCAGCGGCCGCGACCAACTTAAGGTCGATCCCCAGCTCGCGGCTGTAATCGACGCGCACGCTCGGGTGTTCGTCCGCCCAGGCGTTAAGCACCGAAGGGATATCGTTTTTCGCGTGCCCGGCAGCGAACAGCATCCCCGGGACCGCGAGAATGCGCTCAACGCCGGCGTTATGCAGCGCCTCAAGCCCGTCACGGATGATTGGGCGTGCAAATTCGAGGTAACCCGACTCGACGACGCGACCGGGCAGCCGCCGGGCGACCGCCCGCGCAACCGCGGCGAACTCAGCCACCGCGTCCGCATCGCGGCTGCCGTGGCCGCAAATCATGACTCCCGTCTTGCGGCTCATTGCCCCGCTCCACCCGGTTTGACGTCTTCCGGCACGTGCGCGCATGGTCGACGCATGGCGCCGCCCACGATCTTGCTCGCCTTCCTGATCGACACCGCTGTCGGCGATCCGCCCCGTCTGTACCGCGCTGTCCCGCACCCGGTGGCTGCTTTCGGGCGCGTCGCCGGCGCGCTTGAGGCAAGGTTGAACTGTGGCGGCCGGAGGGCGCTGCGCGGGGCGGGGCTGGCCGCCGGTCTCGTCCTGGCGGCGGCGGTGGCCGGCTGGCTCATGGCTCGCGGTACCCATGCGCTTCCGTGGGGATGGCTCGTCGAAGCCGCCGCAGCCAGCACACTGATCGCATGGCGTGGCCTGCATGATGAGGTCCTCGCCACCGCGCGTGCGCTCGACTCGGGCGTCGAAGCTGCGCGCGCGCGTGTTCGGCGTATCGTCGGCCGGGATCCCGAGAGCCTTGACGCTGGCGCCGTGGCTCGCGCAGCTATCGAATCCGCGGGTGAAAACCTGAGTGACGGAGTCGTCGCGCCGCTATTCTGGTACGCGCTCCTGGGTCTGCCTGGGCTCGCGGCATATAAGGCTGTCAACACGCTCGACAGCATGTTCGGCCATCGAACGCCTCGGTACGCGGCGTTCGGCCAGTTTGCGGCGCGCTTCGACGACGTCGCAAACTGGTTGCCGGCGCGCCTGACGGGCGCGTTGCTGTGCATGGTGTCGTGGCGCCGCGCCGCGTGGCGCGTCATGCGGCGTGACGCGGCCAAGCACCGTTCTCCGAACGCGGGTTGGCCGGAAGCAGCGCTAGCCGGCGCGCTTGGCCTCGCGCTGGCCGGGCCACGCAGATACGGCGGCGTCGTCTCGGACGACCCGTGGCTCGGAGATGGCCGCCGTGTCGCGACAGGTGCGGATGTCCGCGCCGCCGCCGCCTTGCTGCGTCGCGCCGCCGCCGTGCTCGCTGCCACGCTGGCCGGTCTATGGGCGAGCATGGGCGGTTTCAATCAGACGGTCGACGGCGAGATGGGCCTCAAGGTGGTCGGCGAGCGCGTCGAGTGTGTCTTCGATTTCCGTCTCGTAGGCGACGCCGCTGGGTGCGCGCCGGCGCAAACGATCGAGAAAGGCGTGGCGGAAGCCATCGGCGGCAAACAGGCCGTGCAGGTAGCAGCCCTGTACCAGACCATCGCGCGACACAATGCCATCGTGGCCGTCCGCGAGGTCGAGCATCGGCACGGCTCCGCCTGCATTTGTATCGACCGCTGTCACGCCCGCGTGCATGCGGTAGCCGCGCACCTCCTCGCCCGTCGTGCGGTCTCGGCCAACAGCTGCCCGCAGGGTCTTCCCGCCGGCGAGGCGGGTCTCGCAGGGCAACAATCCGAGCCCGTCGGCGCGTCCAGGCGCCCCTTCGATGCCGTCTGGATCCGCGACAGTGCGGCCGAGCATCTGATAGCCGCCGCACAGGCCGAGGACGGCACCGCCACGGCGAACATGCGCCCGAATATCGATGTCCCAGCCATTCGCTCGTAGCGCCGCGAGGTCGGCAAGGGTCGACTTTGAGCCCGGCAGCAGAACAAGGTCGGCGTCGCCCGGCAGCGCGGCGCCGGCCCGGCGCATGTCCAGTGACACGTCCGGCTCGGCAATCAGCGGGTCCAGGTCGTCGAAATTCGCGATGCGGGGCAACACCGGTACGGCAATACGGATCGCCGCGCCAGTGCGCGCTCGGCATCGAGCGACCGCCATAGCGTCCTCCGCCGGCAGGCGCCCCGCGGCCTCGAACCACGGCACCACCCCGAAGTTCGCGAGCCCGGTGTGCGCCGAGATCGCCGCGAGGCCGCTGTCGAATAACGCGGCATCGCCGCGGAACTTATTGACGATCGTGCCGGCGAGTCGCGCCCGGTCGGCAGAATCAAGCAGGGTCCAGGTGCCAACGAATTGGGCGATCACGCCGCCCCGGTCGATGTCGCCGACCAGTGCCACCGGAAGTCCGGCGGCGCGAGCGAACCCCATGTTGGCGACATCGCCTGCGCGCAGATTGACCTCGGCCGGACTTCCCGCACCTTCAACGAACACGAGATCGGCCTCGTCGGCGAGCCGCGCGAAGCTGTCCAGCACCGTGTCGAGCAGGCCGGGTTTCATCGCCTGATAGTCACGTGCGCGGGCATTGCCGCGCACCGTGCCGCATACCACAACCTGTGCGCCGACCTCCGATTGCGGCTTGAGCAGGATCGGATTCATGTCGCGCCGTGGCGCCACACCGCAGGCCCGCGCCTGCAGTGCCTGAGCGCGCCCGATCTCGCCGCCGTCCGCAGTCACTGCGGCGTTGTTCGACATGTTCTGCGGCTTGAACGGGCGGGTGCGCAGGCCTCGCCGCGTGGCCGCGCGACAAAGGCCGGCGACCAGCAGCGACTTGCCGACGTCCGAGCCGGTGCCTTGCAGCATGATCGCCGCAGTCAAAACTCAATGCCCTTCTGCGCCTTCACGCCGGCACGGAAGGGGTGCTTGACCATCGTCATCTCGGTCACCAGGTCGGCAGCCTCGATTAGGGCGTCCCGGGCATTGCGGCCCGTGGCCACCACGTGCAGGCCGGGCGGCCGGGCTGCCAGCGTGGCAACAACCTCGTCCAGCGGCAGATAGTCGTAGCGCAGGACGATGTTGAGTTCGTCGAGGATCACCATGTGCCATGCCGGTTCGGGACACGCGGAGGCGGCGATCATTTCCCCCGCCACCGCCCACGCGGCGCGGGCGGCGCGGATGTCGCGTGCTCGGTCCTGCGTCTCCCACGTGAATCCCTCGCCCATGGTACGGATCGTTACTTGGTCGGGAAAGCGCTCGAGGACCGCGCGCTCGCCGGTTTGCCACTTGCCCTTGACGAACTGCACGATTCCGACGCGCATTCCGTTGCCGATCGCGCGCATGGCGAGGCCGAATGCCGCGGTCGATTTGCCCTTGCCCTTGCCGGTATGGACGATTAGCAGGCCCTTCTCGATGGTCTTGGTGGCGAGCATGCGCTGGCGCGCCGCCTTCTTGCGACGCGCCTTTTCGTTGGCCCGTGCGTTGAACGCCTCCTCGTCGACCCTCTCGCCGCTCATTTCCCTCCCTCCGCCATCGTCTTGAGCCGCCCACGCGCGCTGTTGAGGTGCGGCTGCCAAAGGCCCCGCTCCTGCGCTTCGAGCAGACGCGCCGCCAATTCCTGCACCGCGTGCGGATTGGAGCGGTACATGAACGCGCGCACCGCCTCATCGTCGACGAACGCCGCATACACCGCGTCGAAATGATGGTCGGACACACAACGCGCGGTAGCGGCGAAGGCGAACAGGTAGTCGACTGTGGCGGCGATCTCGAACGCCCCCTTATAGCCGTGGCGCATGACTCCCGCGATCCATTTCGGATTGACGACGCGCGCCCGCACCACGCGACCGATCTCCTCCTCAAGGCTCCGAATGCGCGGCCGTTCGGGGCGCGAGTGGTCGTTGTGGTAGACGGTCGGGGCGCGGCCGCCGAAGTGACGTACGGCGGCGGCGAGCCCTCCCTCGAACTGGTAATAGTCGTCGGAATCAAGCAGGTCGTGCTCGCGATTGTCCTGATTCTGCACGACCCCGTCGACGGCGCCGAGACGTGCCTCGAACAGCCCGTGTGCGGCAACACCGCGGATTCCTGCCCCGTAGGCGTAGCCGCCCCACGCAAGATAGGCACGGGCGAGGTCGGCGTCGGTTTCCCAGCCCTTCTCGTCAATGAGCGCTTGCAATCCCGCGCCGTAGGCACCGGGTTTCGAGCCGAATACGCGCCAGGTAGCGCGCCGCGCCGCTGCCTCCATGTCTGTCGCGCCGGCAATTTCCGCACGCACGCGCGCCGCGAGCGGATTGCCCGCGGCGGCCTCGTCGAGCGCGGCGACCGCACGCACCGCCGAGTCGAGCAGGTCGATCTGTGCCGGGAAGGCATCGCGGAAGAAGCCGGATACGCGGAACACCACATCGATTCGCGGCCGGTCGAGCACGTCCAGCGGCACGATTTCGAAGCCGGTCACGCGCCGTGAAGCGGTTTCCCACGTCGGCCGAACACCGAGCAAGGCCAGCGCCTGAGCTATGTCGTCGCCGCCCGTTCGCATGTTCGCGGTGCCCCAGGCGCTGATCGCCAGCGTTGTCGGCCAGCAGCCATGCTCCTGACGGTAGCGCGCGAGCAGCAGGTCTGCCGACTGCCAACCGAGCCGCCACGCCGCTGGGGTCGGCACCGTGCGTGTGTCCACCGAGTAAAAGTTGCGTCCGGTGGGCAACACGTCCGGGCGTCCCCGCGTCGGTGCCCCCGAAGGGCCGGGCGATACGAAGCGGCCGTCGAGGCCGTCAAGAAGGCCGGCTATTTCCGCCCCGCCACAGGCATCCAGCGCCGGGGCGAGGCAGGCCTCGATATCTTCCAGCACCGCTGCCGACGCTGCGCCAGGTGCCGCCGTGCGACCTTCGATCAGCCCTGACGCCAGTCGCTCGATGCGCTCCACCGTGTCGCCGTTGCTGCGCCATGCGTCGCTCCCCTCGGCCGCGAGCGCTGCCGGTTTCGGTCCCTGCCATGGCGCTGCCATCTCGCAGTCGAGCGGGTCGAACCCTTCGAGTCCAAGGTCGGCGGCGAGCGCCCGCGGCAGGGACTCGCCACGGCCGCGCGGAAGGCGCACGAGCGCTGCCAGCAGATCGGTGCGCTGTTTACCTTCGGGCGAGACTCCGAAGACATGCAGACCGTCGCGAATCTGCATTTCCTTGAGCTCGCAGAGGTGGTTGTCGAGCTTGGCGAGGGCGTCGTCGGCACAATCTCGCTCGGCGATGCCGCAGTCGCGGTCAAGACCGGTGTTCCGCGCGAGGTCGAGTATCTCGCCGCGCAACAACGCGAGACGACGGGAATCGACGCCGGCCGCCTCGTAGTACTCGTCCACAAGCCGTTCGAGCTCGGCGAGCGGGCCATAGCTTTCCGCACGCGTCATGGGCGGAGTCAGGTGATCGACGATCACCGCGGCGGCGCGCCGCTTGGCCTGGGTTCCCTCGCCGGGGTCGTTGACGATGAAGGGGTAGAGGTGCGGCATGGCGCCGAACGCGGCTTCGGGGAAGCAGTCCTCCGACAGCGCGATGGACTTGCCGGGCAGCCATTCGAGGTTGCCGTGCTTGCCGAAGTGAACGACGGCGTGCGCGTCGAACGCCTCGCGCATCCACGCGTAGAAGGCGAGATAGCCGTGTGGCGGCACGAGATCGGGATCGTGGTACGTCGCGGCCGGATCAATGCCGTAGCCGCGTGCGGGCTGCACTGCCAATACGGCGTTGCCGAAGCGCAGCACCGGCAGACGGAACTCACCGCCGCTGACCAGTGGGTCGTCTTCCGGGGCACCCCAGCGCGCGGCGACAAGATGCTGCACCGCCTGCGGCAGCCGGTCGAAGGCGCGCCGATAGCGCGCGAGCGGCCAGCGCGCCGCGTCGCGGCCGGAGATGGCACGGCGCATCAGCTCGTCGCCGTTCTTCGGCAGGTCGGTGACCACGTAGTCCGCCGCGGCGAGGGCGTGTAACGCCCGCAGGACGCCGGCCGGCGTATCAAGGCCAACGCCGTTGCCGACGCGGCCGTCGCGTGCAGGATAGTTGGCGAGAACGAACGCGATCCGTCGGCCGGTGGGCGGGGTACGGCGCAGCCGTACCCACGCCGCGGCGAGGGCGGCAGCGAAATCCATCCGGTTTGCCACCGGTGCCGTGCCGACGATGGAGCACTGCGCGCGCGCGTCCCACGCCGCCTCCGCCTTGAACGCCACGGCGCGGACGAGAATCCGCCCGTCGACTTCGGGCAGCGCCACGTTCATGGCGATGTCGCGCGCCGAAAGGCCGTGTGTACCCTCACGCCACGCGCGTTCGGTGCCGCCGGCGAAGACGACCTGCAGCACCGGTGCGTCGCCGCCGTCGAGAGGCGACCGGGTGCGTGCTTCGCCAGGGCGCGAGACGGCAAACCCCGTCGCGTTGAGGACGACGTCGGGCGGTGTTTCGGAGAGCAGCGCGGTGAGCGTGCCGGCGGCAACCGGATCCTTGAGACTCGAGACGTATACGGGCAGCGTCTCAATGCCGCATTTGCCGAGCGCCGCGACCAGCGCATCGACGGGCGCGAGATGACCGGCCTGATAGAGCGCGCGGTAGAACACCAGCGCTGCCGTCGGTCCTCCTGACGGCAGCGCCGTGCCTGGCGCCGCCGCGTCTCGTCGGTAGACACCGGCGCGCAGCACCGGCACTGGCTCCGCCCACTCCGCCGCCTCTCCGATGAGGTGCGCGGCGTAGCGCAGGAAGTTGTGATAGTTGGCGCTGCCGCCGTGCACGCAGTAGAGCCACAGGCGCTGCGACGCGGCGGCCGACAGCGTGCACAGCCGCGCAAGTTCGGCGTCGGGCTGATCGTCGCCCGGCAGGACGGCGAGGGCGATTCCGTTGTCGCGGCAGCATTCGGCAACACGCTCGACTCCGTACCGCCAGTAGGCCACGCCTCCAAGCAGCCGCACGACGACGAGGCGTGCGTTGGCGACCACGGACTCAACGTAGACGTCGACCGAGAGATTGTGGCCGAGCCGTAGCAGATTGGCGAGCCGGAGCTCCGGCGCACCGTCCTCGTTCGCTGCGGACAGCGCCGCAAGCTCGGTGTCTGCAGCGCTCAGCACTGCGATGTCGCCAGGTGTCTGGCCGAGATCGACCGCTTCGGAGCCGTCGAGGACCGTCCCCGGTGCCGCAGCGAGCAAATGCACGATCAGACAGCCGCAGAAGGGTCAGTCGCCACAACCGCTGGCCAGCCCTGAGGCGAAGCGCGACGGATGCCAAGCGAGTGCGAGTCTTTCTGGTTCAGCCATCTCGGCGCCTTCGGGCAACATCGCGCACTATCGCTCGTTTGAGGGCCCAAGGCCCGGCATGCGGTTCGTCTGCGCAGCGGGTTGTGCAGGCACCGGCAGCGTCGCCCGCTCTCAAAAGGGCCGCCGTAGCGAGACGGCGAGGCTGTGGCTGCGCAGATTCGCTCGTGTCGGGCCAAGGTCGGGAAGCGGCAGCGGCACACGGCTGCCATCGCGCCAGACGACCAAACCGGTGCCGCGGCCGGTCTCGACGGTGCCGTGGTCCGTATAGCGCCACGCGACGTCGAGCGCCGCGCCACGCCCCAGTGCCGCCGAAATCCCCGCCGTCAGCATCCAGGCGAACCCGGTCCGCTCTCCATCCGGAACGACGGTCACCGTGCGCGGGAATTCAAGACGCATATCGCCAACGACGATGCGCGCGGCGCCGACGCCGGCGCCGACGAAAGGTGCGGCCGAACCGAGCCGGGGCGCGCCGAACGCCGTGAGGTCCAAGTATGCGGCGAGCATACCGGACAGCGACGACAGGCTGGCCGACGCCCGTTGCGGCACATCGGGCGCAAGCTGGCTGAAGTTCGCGCGGCCGGCGAACGAGAAGCGAGGGCGGTAGCCGAAGACCGCTTCGATGCGCACGCCCGGTGCTGCGGCAAGGCCGAGGCCGAGTTCGACGCCGCCCGCCGTACCGAAGTTCCCCAGCGTGCTGAGTGGTGCGCCGTCGTTGCCGCGGCCACAGCCGTATAGCGGCACCGGTACCGCGCGCGCGCATGCCGCGTCGGTAAAACGCGCGCCGTCCGACATGTCGACGACGGTGCCCGCGCGCAGATAAAGCGTCGATTGCATCGCTGAAACGTCGGCCGCGGCCGGAGTTGCCGGAACGACAAGTGCGGCAACGAACGCGGCGCGCAGCGACCGCAGCATCGGTCCCACGCGCCGTTCTATTCGGCGGCGACCGGCGTGGCTGCTGCGGCGTGATCGAAATAGTTATGTTCGAGCGTGCGCTGGTTCTCGTAGATGGACCCTTGGTGCACCGCCTTCGGCAGTGGCATGCGCACCGGCACGTCCGCGAGCCGGGGCGTGAGGCACGGACGCCCGCGGACGACGCGCCCGCAGAACGCCGCGACGTCGCCCACGTCCTCGGTCCCTGCCAACGGCCACGCGTCGGCGGCGGCGTATTCGAACAGCAGCAGGCGACGCGGCGCCGCCGAGCGATTGAGCGCCGAGCCGTGGATCAGCCGCGCGTGGTGGATGGTGATCGACCCGGCCGGGCCGGTCAGCGGCACCGCCGCGCCGAAGTCGATCGCCGTCGACTCCGGATCGATGGCGCCGCAGAACACTCCGTCGGCGTGGTGGTCATGGACCGGCCCCTTGTGCGTCTCCGGCAGCATCATCAACGGGCCGTTGTCGAGTGTCATGTCGTCGATGAGAATGCCGACCGCCAGCACGTCGTCGTTGGTGTGCGGGTAGAACGCCCAGTCCTGATGCCACTCGACAGGGGCGCCGTAGCCAGCCGCCTTCATGTTGACCTTGCCGCCCGGGCGCATCCGGATGTCCTCGCCGATGAGCGCAGCGAGGATATCGGTGATGCGCCGGTCGGCGGCGAGGCCGCGGTAGAAGGAGTGCGCGAGATACGGCGTCTTGATGCGCCGTACGCGCGGCCGCTCGGGCGTGTGGCTAGCTTCCAGGTCGAGGAATTGGCTGTGCTCCGTGAGGCCGCGGGCGCCGGCGGCGACCTCCTCGGTGACCCGGCGCAACTCGGCGACCGCCGACGCGTCGAGCACGTCCTGGACCATGAGATATCCGCGCTCGCGGTAAAACGTGACCTGTTCCGGACCGATCATCCCGTTCCTCCGCCGATTTTCGGAAGCAGGTAGACCTCGCTGTCGGGGCCGACTGCCTCCAGCATGGCGTTCTGCAGGATTTCGCCGTCGACGGCGATCGCCATGCCCTCCTCGATCATCGCCGCCATGCCGGGGAACCTGGCTTCGAGACCGCGCACCAGGTCGCGCACGGTCTCTCCCTCGACGTCGATTTCCGTCTCGCCGCCGGCGAACTGCCGGCCGACTCCGGCCGGCAGCACGACACGCGGCACGGCGCCCGCTCTCGCCGTCACTCGCCTCAGCCGCCGTTCTCCAGCGCCTCGACGACGCGCGGAGGCGACATGGGCAGAGCGGTCATCCGAATGCCGATCGCGTCCTCGATGGCGTTCGCCACCGCCGCCATCGGCGGGATGATCGGCACCTCGCCGACCCCGCGCACGCCGTACGGATGGCGCGGGTTGGGCACTTCCACGAGCACGGTGTCGATCATCGGCAGATCCGAGGCAACCGGCATCCGGTAGTCCAGGAAGCCCGGGTTCTCGAGTCGGCCCTGCTCGTCGTAGATATACTCCTCGTTGAGCGCCCAGCCGATGCCTTGGGCCACGCCGCCCTGAAGCTGGCCCTCGACGTAGGCGGGGTGGATCGCCGTGCCGACGTCCTGCACCGCGGTGTAACGCAGTACGGTCACCGCGCCGGTCTCCTCGTCGACCTCGACATCGCAGATATGGGCGCCGAAGCCGGGGCCGGCGCCGCGCGCGGTGAACTGCGCGTGGCCGTTGATCGGGCCGCCCGTCGCCGCCGAGCCGGCGGCGATCTCGGCCAACGACAGGGGCTCGAAGTCGCCGGCATTGCTGCTCGTCGGCCGCGCCTTGCCGTTGTCCCACACCACCGCGTCGACCGGAATGTCCCAGATCTTCGCGGCGCGTCCGCGCATCTCGTCGACGACCTGCTTCGCCGCCTCGACCACGGCCATGCCGCTGGCGAAGGTGACGCGGCTGCCGCCGGTGAGGAAGCTGTAGCCGATCGAACTCGTGTCGGCGACGATCGGCCGCACCTTGGCCACGTCGATGCCCAGCACTTCGGCTGCCATGATCGCCATCGATGCGCGGCTGCCGCCGATGTCCGGGTTCCCCGTCGCCACGGTCGCCGATCCGTCCTCGTTGATGTGCACCTCGGCGCTCGATTCGCCGCCGATGTTGAACCAGAATCCGGTGGCGAAGCCGCGTCCCTGCTTCGGACCCAGCTTGGCATTGTAGTGGGGGTGGCTCTTCGCGGCGGCCAGGGTCTCGACGTAGCCGATGGGGCCGAATTTCGGCCCGTAGGCCGCTTGCGTACCTTCCTTCGCGGCGTTCTTCTCGCGCAGGGCGATCGGATCCATGCCGATCTTGCGGGCGAGCTCGTCGATCACGCTCTCGACGCCGAACTCCGAGATCGGCGCCCCGGGAGCGCGATAGGCGGCGACCTTCGGACGGTTGGTCACCACGTCGTAACCGACGACGAGGACGTTCTCCAGGTCGTAGGGCGCAAACGCGGTCATGCAGCCGGGGCCGATCGGCGACCCGGGGTAGGCGCCGGCCTGATACTTGAGGTTCGCTTCGGCGGCGACAATGCGGCCGTCGTTCGTCACGCCGATCTTGATGTATATCGCCGCGCCCGACGTCGGGCCGCTGGCGCGGAATACCTCCTCGCGCGTCATCGTCATGCGCACGGGCCGGCCCGCCTGCTGCGACAGCAGCACCGCGACCGGCTCAAGATAGACTAGGGTCTTGCCGCCGAAGCCGCCGCCGATCTCGGCGGGCATGACGCGGATCTGCGCCGCCTCGATCCCGAGGATGTTGGCCGTGTAGTTGCGCACCATGAACTGGCCCTGGCTCGAGCACCAGATCTGGATCTGGCCGTCCTCCGACGTGTCGGCGACGACGGCGTGCGGCTCGATGTAGCCCTGGTGGACCGGCTCGGTAGTGAAGGAACGCTCGATCGTCACGTCGGCGTCGGCGAAGCCGGCGCTCACGTCGCCGAGCTTGAACTCCATGCGCTTGGCCACGTTCGACGGCTTGTCGGGCGTCGGCGTCACGCCGTCGGTGAACAGGTCGTCGTGCAAGACCGGCGCGTCGTCGGCCATCGCTTCGACGACGTCGATGACGTGCGGCAGCACTTCGTATTCCACTTCGACCAGCGCCGCCGCCTGCTCGGCGACGACAGCGCTCACAGCCGCCACCGCGGCGACCGCGTGGCCGTCGTAGAGCACCTTGTCGCGCGCCATGACGTTCGACGACAAGTCGCGGAAGTTGACCTGCGCCTCGCCGGCGGAGAAGAACTCGGCGCCTTCGAGCGGCGGAAAATCGGCGCTCGTCACCACCGCCTTCACGCCGCGGAGGGCGCGGGCCTTCGTGGTGTCAATCGACTTGATGCGGGCGTGAGCGTGCGGGCTGCGGACCACGCGCCCGTGCAGCATCCCCGGGAGGTTGAGATCGGCGCCGAACTTGGCCCGCCCCGTCACCTTGTCCACGCCGTCGGGGCGAATGGGCCGCGTACCGACCACACGATATCCGGAATTGCCGTTCTTCATGGTCAGGCTCCTCTCATTTCCGCCGCCGCGCTCTGGACCGCGCGGACGATCTTGTCGTAGCCGGTACAGCGGCAGAGGTTGCCGGCCAGCCAGTAGCGGATCTCGGTCTCCGAGGGGTCGGGGTCGCGTTCGAGCAGCGCCTTCGTCGCGACCAGGAAGCCGGGGGTACAGAAACCGCACTGCAGGGCCGCCTCCTCGAGGAACGCCTGCTGCACGGGATGCAGCGAGTCGCCGTCGGCCATCCCCTCGATGGTCTCGACCTCGCGCCCGTGCGCCTCGACGCCGAGGGCGAGGCAGGCGCACACGAGGCGCCCGTCGAGGATCACGCTGCACGCGCCGCAGTCACCCGACGCGCAGCCTTCCTTGGTCCCGTTCATGTGCAGCTCGTCGCGCAGCACGTCGAGCAGGGT
The DNA here is from genome assembly GCA_965243325.1 of Alphaproteobacteria bacterium. GTDB lineage: Bacteria > Pseudomonadota > Alphaproteobacteria > UBA7887 > UBA7887 > JANQOH01. The sequence goes on from CBDEUQ010000003.1 coordinate 980,310, forward strand.
CTGCCGCGTGTCGCACAGGAACTCCACCGGTTCGCCGTTGACGGTCGTCTCGATATGGTGCCGCGCCATCAGTCGCTCCTCGCACGTTCGTAGGCGATCGCCGCCGCGCGGCGCGCCAGCACGCCCGCGACCTTGACCCGGTAGGCGATGGTGCCCCGCTTGTCGTCGATCGGCGCGCATGCGGCGCGCGCCGCGGCGTCGAGCGCCGCCAGCGCGTCGTCGCCAAGCGCCGTGCCGACGAGCGCCGCGCCGGCCTCGGGGACGAGCCGCGCCGTCGGCGCCACGGCGCCGAGCGCGACGCGCGCCGCGCTGACGATGCCGTCGCCGTCGACGCTCAGACAGACGCCGGCGCCGACGATCGCGATGTCCATCTCGGTGCGCGGGATCATCCGCAGGTAGGCGTCGCCGGTTCCAGGCGACGCCGCCGGCAGGCGGAAGTCGACGACGATCTCGCCGGTCTCCAGCGCTGTCTGGCCGGGGCCGGTGCACACCGCCTCGGCGGGCAGGTCGCGCCGGCCGCCGGGGCCGGCCACCGTGCACACCGCGCCGGCGGCGATCAACGCCGGCACGCTGTCGGCAGCGGGCGAGGCGTTGCACAGGTTGCCGCCCGCACTCGCGCGGCCCTGGATCTGGGTCGAGCCGATCAGCTCGACGGCCTCGACGATGCCGGGCCACGCCGCCTTGAGCGCCGCGTGCTCGCCCATCTCGGCGCCGGTGACCGCCGCGCCGACGCGGATCTCGCCGTCGCGTGCGGTGATGGCGCACATCTCGTCGATGCGCTTCACGTCGACGATCAGGCCCGGACGCACGGCTCCCGCGTGCATCTGGACCAGCAAGTCGGTGCCCCCGGCCAGCACGCGGCCGTCGCCGCCGGCCGCGGCGAGCAGCGCCACCGCGTCGTCGACGGTGGCGGGGGCTTCGTATCGAATCGCGTTCATGGGCTCCCTGTCATCGATTGGCGACCGCGGCCGGCACGCAACGGGGACAGGCGCCGAATCGCATGCGGCGCGCGTCGCGTTCCGTCCGGGGGGCGGCCCGATACCGCGCGCATCATAGAGGGGCGCGCCACGCGCGGCGACGGAAAAATGCGCCGGCCCGCGTCGGGCGGCGGGCCGGGGTTTCGAATCCGACGTGTCCCTGCGCGCGGATTTCCGTCCCTATGCGTCGCCGCCGCGCGATATTTACATGCCTTTCTTGTAAAATAGGCGGGCGGCGGCTGGACGCGCCGCAGGGGCCGGGATAGGGTGCGGCGCGAACGCGGGCGCGAACGAGTGCGGGGGAGCGGTCATGGGCGAGAGGGCGTGGCGGGTGTATCTGTCGGGCGAGATCCACACCGACTGGCGCCGGCGCATCGCCGCCGGCGTCGCGGCGGCCGGCCTGCCGGCGCGGCTCGACGCGCCGAACTGCGTGCACGCGGATTCCGACGACTGCGGCGCCGTCATCCTCGGCAGCGAGGCGGACGCCTTCTGGCACGACCGCAAGGGCGCGGCGATGAACGCCATCCGCACGCGCACGCTGATCGGCGAGGCCGACGTGGTCGTCGTGCGCTTCGGCGACCGCTACCGGCAGTGGAACGCCGCCTTCGACGCCGGCACGGCGGCGGCGCTCGGCAAGGCGCTGGTGACGCTGCACGACACCGCGCTCGACCACGCGCTGAAGGAGGTGGACGCCGCCGCGCTCGCCGTCTGCCGCACGCCCGAGCAGGTCGTCGACACGCTCGCCTACGTCGTCCGCGGCACCCTTCCGGGCCGCGCGCGCGAGGCGGCGGAGTAGGGGCGCGGCACAAAGGGGATACCGGAACCCCGACTGCCTTCCGGGCCGGCGCCCGCGGTTTCCTCGCTGCGTCGCAGCCCGTGCCCCTCGAACGCGCGCGCCTCGACACGGTCGTCCGCGGCAGCCTCTTCGCCGGCGACTTCCTCGGCGATGCCATCGCCGAGACGGCGGACTGGCAGGCACTCGACGAGGCGGCGCTAGACGTCCTCGAACGCGACCTCGGGGCGATCTTCGCGCGCTTCCCCACGGCGGGGACGGCGAACGAGACGCAGACCGAGGACGATCTGATCTGGCCGGTTCTCGAACGCCTCGGCTGGACCGCGCACCTGCGCCAGCAGAACCTCTCGGCGCACGGCCGCGCCGACGTTCCCGACGGCCTGCTGTTCGCCGACGACGAGGCGAAGGCACGCGCCAACCTCCTGCCCGAGGAGTGGCGGCGCTAAGAGCTCGGCCTCGCGCTCGTCGAGTCCAAGCGCTGGGAACGCCCGCTCGACCGCCGCTCCGGGCGGCCGGACGAAGAGACCGCGCCGTCGACGCAGATGCTGCGCTACCTCCGGCGCGCCGGCGACCTCGCCACCGGCGGGCCGCGCTGGGGCATCCTTGCCCACGGCCGCTACTGGCGGCTCTACTTCGCAGGGGCGCGCTCGGTCGCCGAGCAGTTCTTCGAGATCGACCTCGCGGCGCTCCTCGGCGCCGGCCGCGAGGGCGACCTGTTCGCTCTCGACGACTCGGAGCGCCGCCACGCGCTGAAGCTGTTCCTGCTCGTCTTCCGCCGCGACGCCTTCCTGCCCGGTACGGCGGACCCGCGGACCTTCCACCGGCGGGCGATAGACCAGGGGCGTTTCCACGAGGAGCGCGTTGCCGCCAGCCTGTCCGACACGGTGTTCGGCCGCGTCTTTCCGATCCTTGCCCGCGCCCTCGCCGCCGTCGCGCCCGAGGCGCCGCTGACGGAGGTGCGCGAAGCGGCGCTGGTCCTACTGTACCGGCTGCTGTTCCTGCTCTACGCCGAGGACCGCGGCCTGCTGCCCGTGCGCGAGGCCCGCTACGGCGAGTACGCGCTGCGCGAGCGCGTGCGCGCCGACGTAAAGCGCCGGAAAGACGCTGAAATCGCCTTCTCCTCGGTCGCCACCCGCTACTGGTCGGCGGTCGGCGACCTCTGCCGCGCGGTCGGCGGCGGCGACGCGGCGCTTGGCCTGCCGCCGTACAACGGCGGCCTGTTCGACGCCGCGCGGGCGCCGCTGCTCGCGAATGTCAGCCTCACCGACGACACGATGGCGGACGTCGTCGACGCGCTGTCGTTCGAGGCCGCGCCCGAAGGCCGTCGCTACATCAATTACCGCGACCTCCGCGTCCGCCAGCTCGGCTCGATCTACGAGCGCCTGCTGGAATACGAGTTCGTGCGCGAAGGCGGGGACATCGCCGTGCGCCCCAACGTCTTCGCGCGCAAGAGCTCGGGCAGCTACTACACGCCGGACGAGCTTGTCGGACTGGTCCTGCGCGAGACGCTGGGACCGCCGATCGAGGAACGCGTCCGGGCGTTTCGCGAGGCGGCCGCCGGCGGGGCTGACCCGGCGGCGCTCGCCGAGCGCGACCCGGCGGAGGCGATCCTTCGCCTCAGGATGTGCGATCCGGCGATGGGCTCCGGGCACTTTCTCGTCGGCCTCGTCGATTGGCTGTCCGACCGCACGATTGCCGCCGTGGCCGAGGCCGAGGCGCTGGCGGACGGGTACCGCTCGCCGCTCGTCGACCGCATCGCCGGCATCCGCGAGACCGTGCTGGCGAACGCCCAAGCGGGCGGCTGGACGGTGGACGCGGCGCGCCTCGACGACCGCCACGTCGTCCGCCGCATGGTGCTCAAGCGCTGCGTCTTCGGCGTCGACAAGAACCCGATGGCGGTCGAGCTCGCCAAGGTCGCGCTGTGGCTGCACACGTTCACCGTCGGCGCGCCGCTCAGCTTCCTCGACCACCACCTGCGCTGCGGCGACAGCCTGTTCGGCGCCTGGGTTCGCGGCGGCATCGAACGCGCCGAGGCGTACGGCACGCCGCTGCTCCTGCACGAGCCGCTGGCACGCGCCCGCGGGGCCGCCGACGCGATGCGCACGGTCGAGGCGCTGACCGACGCAGAGATCGCCGAGGCCGACCGCTCGGCGGAAATCTACGGCGAGGTGAGCGAGCGGACGGCGCCGCTCGACGCCTTGCTTTCGCTGGTCCACGCGCTGGACTGGCTGGCGCCTCGCGACGAGGAGGCCAAGACCGCTGTGCAAGCGTTCTTCGCGGGCCAGCTCGGCGACCCCGTCGACATCGCCCGCGGCGCGGCGGAGATCGGGTCCGACGAGCCGGAGGCCCGCCGCTTCGCCGAGTTGCTCGAGGAGGTGCGGGCGCTCTTCGCGGAGGAGCGCTTCCTCAACTGGCAGGCGGCGTTCCCCGGCGTGTGGACGAACCCGGCAAGCGCCGTACGCGAGGGCGGTTTCGACGCCGTGATCGGCAACCCGCCGTGGGACCGGGTGAAACCCGAGCAGGTGGAATGGTTCGCGGTGCGGCGGCGGGAGATCGCCGAAACGCCGCGTGCGGCCGACCGCAAGCGGATCGTCGCCGCGCTGGAGCGGGCGGGCGATCCGCTCGCCCACGACTGGACCGCCGCCCGCACGCGTACCGAGACGGCGGCGCTCGTCGCCCGGAAATCGGGCGATTACCCCTTGCTCTCGGGAGGCGAAGTAAACCTCTACGCGCTATTCGTCGAGCGCGCGATGGCGCTGGTCAAGCCCAGCGGCACGGTCGGGCTGCTCGTGCCGTCGGGGATCGCGTCGGACAAGACGGCGGCGCGTTTCTTCAGGGCGGTGGCGACCGAGGGGCGGCTGAAGGCGTTCTACGACTTCGAGAACAAGCGGGGCCTCTTCCCGGACGTGGACAGCCGCTTCAAGTTCTGCGTCTTCGTCGCTAGCCCGCGGCGACCGTGGGAGACGGCCGAATACGCCTTCTTCCTGCACGATACCGGCCAGATCGACGACCCCGAGCGCCGCTTCCGGCTGACGGCGGCGGACTTCGCCCGCGTCAATCCCAACACCGGCACGGCGCCGATCTTCCGCACCCGCCGCGACGCGAAGCTGACTGCGGCCATCTACGGCCGGCTGCCGGTGCTCGTCGACCGCTCGTCCGGCGAGGCCGCGAGGACGTGGCCGGTGACCTACACGCGCATGTTCGACATGACCGACGACTCTGGCCTGTTCCGCACCCGCGCGGAACTGGAGGAGAACGAGAGCGCCTGGCCCGTCGCCGGCAACCGCTTCGAGAGCCCGTCCGGCGAATGGGTGCCGCTGTACCAGGGCATGATGGCGCAGGCGTACGACCACCGCGCCGCGAGCATCCGCGTCAACCCGGCCAACCTGCACCGGCCGGCGCAGCCCGCCCGCGCGACCCCGGCACAGCACGCGGACCCCGACTGGATGCCCGAACCGCAGTACTGGGTGCCGAGAGATCGGACCGCGTTCCCGACGGCGCCCTGGTTGCTGGCCTTCAAGGACGTCACCGCGCCGACCAACGTCCGGTCCATGATCGCCGCGCTGATACCCGGCACCGGCGCCGGCAACACACTCCCCGTGGTGTCGATGGAAGGAGGAGCCGCGGCGGACGCGGCGGTACTGCTCGCCAACTTCAACTCGATTCCGTTCGACTACGTCGCGCGCCAGAAGATTCAGGGCCAGCACCTCAACTGGTTCATCGTCGAACAGCTTCCCGTCGTCCCGCCCGACCGTTACCGCACCGTTCGTTTCGGCCCCAAGACCGCGGGCGAGATCGTTCGCGAGGCGGTGCTGGAACTGACATTCACGGCGCACGACATGGCGCCGTTCGCGCGCGATCTGGGCCGCGTCGATGCGCGCGGCCGCGTTCCGCCGCCGTTCGTCTGGGACGAGGAGCGCCGTCTGGAGTTGCGCGCGAAGCTCGACGCGCTGTTCTTCCACCTCTACGGCGTGACCGGCCGCGACGACGTGCGCTACGTCTTCTCGACCTTCCCCATCGTAGAGAAGCGGGAGACGAAGGCGTGGGGCCGCTACCGCTCGCGCGACCTCTGCCTCGCCTGGATGAACGCCCTCGCCGCCGGCGAGCCCGATGCGAGGGTCGAGGGGTGAGCGGACGGGGCGGAACGATCCCGCCGCGGACGTGTCAAGCACGACGGGTACGCGGGCATGCGGACTTTGCCGTGCGCGACGAATGGCGCTATCCGTACGGGCGACGATGATCGAGCGCTCGATGCCCGTCCGCACCTCCGTGTCTTCGTGCGCCGGCCCCGGAGTGCAACGCGGGCGCGGGCACGCCGGCGGGGCCGCGGGATGACCGACGTGAGCGAAGCCGTTCTCGACGACATGGTGCGGGCCATCGTGGCCGAGGTGGATCCCGACGAAGTGATCCTGTTCGGCTCACGCGCGCGCGGCGAGGCGACCGCGGACTCGGACATCCACCTCGTGGTCGTGGAAGCGGCGCCGTTCGGCCCCAGACGAGACCGCCGCGCCGAGGCGGCGCGGGTGTGGCGCGCGCTGGCGGGCTTCGACGTTCCGACGGACGTTCTGGTCTACAGCCACGACGAAGTGGAGTAATGGCGCGCCTCGCGGAACCACGTCCTGGCCCGCGCCTTGCGGGAAGGCCGGGTGCTCTATCGGCGACGATAAGCAGGCGGCCGCGCTGCTGGCGACGGCCGAAAGAGATTTCGCCGCCCTCGTTAAAATGTTGACGGACGTGATGAATTCTAGGATGAGGTTTTGGCTTCCATACCCAACTAGAATCGCGTAGCGACGATGCCAGAACTTCTACGATATCATCGAGTGGCATTCCGGCAATTTAAGGCGTTCAAATCATTCACGCTGCATCTGCGGCAATTCAACATCTTGGTCGGACCAAACAACGCTGGAAAATCGACGATCCTCGCTGCTTTTCGGATCCTCGCTGCAGGATTACGCAAAGCCAACACTCGGAAGCCTCAATTCGTCGATGGGCCCGAAGGCAAGGTGTTGGGTTATTCTGTGGACCTCGCGGCGCTGTCAATCGCTGAAGAGAACATTTTCTTCAACTACGACGACACTAAACCTGCGTCTGTGACCTTTTCGCTGACGGGAAACAGGAAACTCATGCTCTATTTCCCGGAAGAAGGGGTATGTTACATGATCGCTGACAATCCTGTCAGAGCGGTCAGATCGCCCAGACAATTCAAGTCGGCCTTCAACTGCCCCATCGGTTTCGTTCCAATTCTTGGCCCTGTCGAGCATAATGAGAGACTGTACGAAAGGGAGGCGGCACGCTTGGCCTTATTCAACTATCGAGCCGCGCGAAACTTTAGGAATATCTGGTATCATTATCCCGACGATTTCGACTCGTTTCGAGACATACTCCGCGAGACCTGGAGTGGCATGGACATCGAGAAACCCGAGCTGAATGCGTCCCATGAGAAGCCTGTACTCAACATGTTCTGTCCGGAAGACCGGAGAGCGAGGGAGATTTGTTGGGCGGGGTTTGGGTTCCAGGTCTGGTGTCAAATGCTCACGCATCTCGTCAAGTCGAAAGATTCATCGATTTTCTTAATCGATGAACCAGACATTTATCTCCATTCTGATTTGCAGCGACAATTGTTGAACATACTTGGAGAACTTGGTCCTGATATCCTCATTGCTACTCACTCGACCGAAATCGTTTCCGAGGCTGAGGCCGATCAGATCGTGCTGATTGACAAACGCAAAAGGTCCGCAATACGCATCAAGGATCCGACTCAGTTGGCCGAAGTCTTCTCGAGCTTGGGTTCCAACCTAAACCCAATACTTACGCAATTGGCGAAGACACGTCACGTCGTGTTCGTGGAGGGTAAGGACTTTCAGGTATTCTCAAAGTACGCGCGCAAACTCAATCACAATGAGGTGAGCAATCGAGCAGGGTTTGCCGTGATTCCAATAGAGGGCTTTAATCCTGACCGTGCGCGAAGTTTGAAGAAAGGGATTGAACTGACGCTCGGCAGCAATGTCCGCGCGGCCGTGGTGTTGGATCGAGATTTTCGATCGAATGCGGAATGCGACGCCATCGAACGGCGTTGCCGTGAATTTTGCGACCTCGTAATTATCCATAGACGCAAGGAGGTGGAGAGCTTTCTGCTCGTCCCAGAGGCGATCGATCGTGCAGCCCGCAAACGGGTAAAGGAGCGCGCGCAGCGGAAAGCAATCGACTTAAAATATGTAGATGAATGTGGGGAAATATTGGGAGCGTTTGCGGCGGAGAAGAAAAGTTATACTGCGTCGCAATTCATCGCATCGCGCCGACGGTATATTCGAGGGTCGACGTCGGGTGAGTCTGAGGAGACCACGAATCAGGTGGCTTTGGAGGCGTTCGAGGACGAGTGGGAGTGGGGCATTCATAGAAGACTTGAGTTGGTGCCAGCGAAGGCCGCTCTATCGGCAATCAATCAGCATTTGCAAGAACGGTATGGTGTTAGCGTGACGATGGCCGGAATAGTCAATGCTGCGCGTGTCGAGGAGGTACCGGCCGAAATGCGAGAACTGTTGGGAAAACTAACCGAGTTCGCGGCGACATAGGATTGTGAGGTATTTCTATTGCACTGTTGCTAGCGTCGCTTGAGAAGGGCGGCGTCGATGTCGCGCGGTTCCGCCCTCTCGCGGAGTGTACGCCCTACGCCGTGCAATTCCGTTACGCTCCCAGCGATCCTGCGGCAACGCCGCTCGACCGTCCGGCCGCGGTTGCGGGCATCGAAGCATTGCTTTCGGAGATTCGGCGGCGCGCGCGCCGGTAGGGCGTCACCCATCCAAGACGGGCTTCCGTGACGATCGATTCGGCGGCGCGCGCGCCCGGCCCCGCCTACGGCTTCGGGCCGAAGACGCTGTCGGCGGCGTCGCGCAGGCGGCGCTTGCGTTCGATCTCGCCCCGGCAGCGCGCGATCTCGGCCTCGAGCGCGGCGATGTAGGTCTCCAGCGCCTCGAGCGACATCGGCCCGAGCTTGCGCGGGAACTCGCCGCCGTCGCGCGGCGGGCGGTTGGCGTCGTCGTCGTCGAACGCGGCCATCGCCCGCGAGGGTACGCCAACGGGCGCCGGTTGCAATGCGCGCGCGTGCGCGTATCGTCGCCGGCCATGAGCGACCTGCCCGAGACCATGGCCGTCGTCGAGATCGCGTCGCCGGGCGGCCCCGAACGGCTGGTGCCGGCGCGCCGGCCGGTGCCGCGCCCCGGAGTGGGCGAGATCCTGATCGCGGTCGCCGCCGCCGGCGTCAACCGGCCCGACGTGATGCAGCGCCAGGGCCGCTATCCGCCGCCGCCGGGGGCCTCGGACCTGCCGGGCCTGGAGGTCGCCGGCCGGGTCGCCGCGTGCGGGCCGGGCGCGGCCGGACTGGCGCCGGGCGACGCGGTGTGCGCGCTCACCCCGGGCGGCGGTTACGCCGAGTTCTGCCTGACGCCGGCACCGCAGGCGCTGCCGATCCCCGCCGGCCTCGACGCCACCGCCGCGGCGGCGCTGCCGGAAGCGCTGTTCACCGTGTGGCCCAACCTGTTCGAGCGCGCCCGCCTCGCCGCCGGCGAGACGGTGCTGATCCACGGCGGCTCGAGCGGCATCGGGACGTGCGCCATCCAGCTCGCGCACGCCTTCGGCGCCCGGGTGTTCGCGACCGCGGGGAGCGCCGAAAAATGCCGCGCCTGCGAGGCGCTCGGCGCCGAGCGCGCCGTCGACTACCGCCGCGAGGACTTCGTCGCCGCGGTGAAGGCGGCCACCGGCGGCCGCGGCGTCGACGTCGTGCTCGACATCGTCGCCGGCGACTACACGCCGCGCAACCTCGACGTCCTCGCCGCCGACGGGCGGCTCGCCGTCATCGCCGTCATGGGCGGACGGGTGGGCGAGGTCGATTTCGCGCAGGTGCTGGGGAAGCGGCTGACGATCACCGGCAGCACGCTCAGGCCGCGCCCGGTGGAGACCAAGGCCGCCTTCGCCGAGGCGCTCCGCGAGCGCGTCTGGCCGCTGCTCGAGCGCGGCCGGGTGAAGCCCGTCATCGACCGCACGTTCCCGCTCGCCGAGGCGGCGGCGGCGCACGCGCTCATGGAGTCGAGCGCGCACATCGGCAAGATCGTCCTGACGACGTAGCCGCGCGGGCTTTCGCGGCGGCGTCCGCGTACCTATATTCGCGCCGGGCAACGGACGGGGGTGCGCAATGGCTCAGCCGTTGATGCCGAAGGCGACGGCGGTCTGGCTCGTCGAGAACACGACGCTGACGTTCGATCAGATCGCGGACTTCTGCGCCATGCACCGGCTCGAGGTGCAGGGGATCGCCGACGACGAGGTGGCGGTCGGGATCGTCGGCCTGGACCCGGTGACCAACGGCCAGGTGACGCGCGAGGACATCGCGCGCTGCGAGGCGGACCCGGCGGCGCGCCTGGAAGCGCTCGAGCCGAGCGTGCCGGACGCGCCGCGCCGCAAGGAGCCGCGCTACACGCCGGTGTCGAAGCGCAGCGACCGCCCGGACGCCATCGCCTGGCTGCTCAAGTACGCACCCGAGCTCGCCGACTCGCAGATCTGCAAGCTCGTCGGCACGACGAAGCCGACCGTCACCGCGGTGCGCGGCCGCACGCACTGGAACATCAGCAACATCCAGGCGCGGGACCCGGTGCTGATCGGCATCTGCACGCAGACCGACCTCGAGGAGCAGCGCGCGCGCGCCCGCCGGCGCGAGGAACGGCGGCGGGCCAAGGGCGGCGGCGCCGAAACCGCAGCCGCGGCCGCGACGAATGCGGCGCCGGACGCGGACGCGCCGCCGGTCGCCGGCGAGACGGACCCGGGATGAGCGCCGCCTGAAGCCGTGGCCGATCCGCGGCTCATCGTCGGCATCAGCGGCGCCTCGGGCGCGATCTGGGGCATCCGCCTGCTGGAAATCCTGCGCGGCCTGCCGGTCGAAAGCCATCTCGTGATGAGCCGCACCGCCGAGATCGCGGTGGCGCACGAGACCGACCGCAAGATCGCCGAGGTGGCGGCGCTGGCCGACGCCCGCCACGCTGTCGACGATCTCGCCGCGGCGCCGGCGAGCGGCTCGTTCCGCGCGCTCGGCATGGTCGTCGCGCCGTGCTCGGTGCGCTCGATGTCGGAGATCGCGACGGGAACCTGCGGCAACCTGCTCACCCGCGCCGCCGACGTGGCGCTGAAGGAGCGGCGGCCGCTGGTGCTGATGGTGCGCGAAACGCCGCTGCACGCGATCCACCTCGCGAACATGACGCGCCTCGCCGAACTCGGCGCCACGATCGCGCCGCCGGTGCCGGCGTTCTACGCGCGGCCCGCCTCGCTCGAGGCGATGATCGACCACACGCTCGGCCGCGTGCTCGACCTGTTCGGCCTCGACGCCACCGGCGTGCACCGCTGGGGGGAGGCGCCGCGGCGGCGGTAGCCCGCATTTCCGTCCTCGCGTCGAAGGGGGAGGCGCGGGAGACGGTCGACAGGCCGATCGGCGGTCGATCTGCGGACAAGAGCCGGAGCCAGCCCTCTCCCCGCGATGAAGCTATGCGCACGGTTGGAGCCGGCCGCGGGTCGGCGACGCAACACGCGCGGGGCGGCGGCGTCCAAGGTACGATGGAGTGGCTGGACGAGCGGCCATCGGATGCCGCGCCTTATCGCTTGGTGAGGTTCCCATCAGACTGAGGCCCACCATTTGCGGCTATTTTAGGCGGAATCCGTCTGGTGCGGGCGCGGACATTTCGTTCAGGCGGCTGTGCCGGCAGACCATCACCGAATAAGTTGACAATTGCCTTCAGTGACAAGGAATTAGAGGGACGGGGTGACGGATTTCTCGGAATTCGCGCTATACGCGGACGAGAGCGGTGATCACGGGATTGTCGCCGTCGATCCGCAATACCCGGTGTTCGCGCTGGTCCTCTGTGTCGTGCGAAAGGCCGACTACGTCGCCGGCGTCATTCCCGCCTTTCAGCGTTTCAAATTCGGCATTTGGGGGCACGATGCGGTTGTCCTGCACGAACACGACATCCGCGAGAGCAAGGGGCCGTTCGCAATCTTGCTGACCGAATGGGGATTGCGCGGGCGGTTCCATAGCATTCTCAGGCGGCTGGTCGAAGCGGCGCCCACGACGATTTTCGCGGCCGTCATCGACAAACGCGGCCTGCGCGCGAGATATGCCAGCGCCCGGAATCGCTACCAGCTGGCATTTCACTTTTGCATGGAGCAGCTGCACACCATGTTGAGCGAGGAGGGGCAGCATGGCAGGACGGCCCATGTCATCTTCGAGAGCCGCGGTAGGAAGGAAGACCGGGAGCTCGAATTGGAGTTTCGGCGGATCGCCGCCAATGACAGCGGCTCCGGGCCCGGGCGGCACGACTTCGGCCTGTTCGATATTCAGCCGGTGTTCGTGCCGAAGGCGGCGAACTCCGTCCGCCTGCAACTCGTGGAGTTGACGGCGCGGCCGATCGCGCTGTCGCACCTGCGTCCGGACCAGCCCATCCGTGCATTCGAGATCGTCCGACCCAAGATCGGCGAATTGACTCAACTGCCGTGAACACGCGAGGCCCCTGAAAACAAAGGGAATTATATCGAAAAGTGCCGAAGGCTACTGCCGTGCCGGCGGTGAGAATGTCCATGTCGGGGCGTGTAGGGGGGCGCAAAAAATTTGCGACAGAAGATCACGGACGTGCTAAGCCCCATATCTACCATCGTGTGGACAGAGCTTCACGGAGGGAGGCGATGGCAGACCGAGACCTGAAGGCCACCGACCCGGCCACTCACCAACCTACCGAGGCCGACATGGAAGAGGGCGTGAGCATCGACGCCTCGCCGGACGCTCTTGGGTGGGCTGTCACGCGAGGAGGTGCTGAGCGGAGCGAGCCCGCTGAACGGGGCGGCGACGGCACTGGACGTGGCATTGGCAAGTCCTGAGGCAAACGGGCGAAATGCAGCGGAGAAACCTAGATTTGAAGAATTTCGTTCCCCTTTGGGAGCGTGAAATCGCAGACAGTGTGGGTGAGACCGAATTCGACCGCCTTCTCCGGAGTGATATGAACCTCCTTGAAGCGTCGGGCGGTGAGGACATCCCTAGGAATAGACGTGCGCTGGCGCAGGATGTTTTCGGTGCGCTGATCGTCCGCCAACGCCGCATCCAGTAGGGATTGGAGCGTTTCGGACCGCATATTGTTCTGCTGCGGCATTTCTGTCGGGTGCATCATAAATATTCCATGTTCTGAACAGCATCGCTCGCTAGCAGCCACATATACTGCTGTCGCGATTGATGCCACAGTGCCGGTATTGTGCATGGTGGTCTTTATTGGCAGCGATGTGATGTGATTGTACAGATATATTCCATCAGCAACATAGCCGCCTGTTGAACTAAAGCAGAGATAGATTTCGTCATAACCATTGTTGACAGCGATGTTGAACGCTGAAGCTATTCTTGTCGCTGACCCGGGTTCGATGACCCCGGCGAACCCGTAATAGGCTGTTTTCTTCCCCGCAAGATCAGGCATCAATGAAATCCTTATGGCGTCGCCTTATGCGAGCGGCGGTGCTGAGTTAGCCCCGCCGCCTGCTGGATGTTAGCACTTTTTCCCCAACTTCTTGGGGGTCGAGCGCGTGTGGACTTCACCGGCAAGTTCTTCGAGCTGGGCATCTTGCCGCGCCGTACTGGGCGGCACTTGGTGGAAGGCAAATCGCCTCCTTTCGCCATCGTGGCTTGAGGCCGCCGGACGCCGACGCTAGAATGCAGGTGCCATTTATGGTGCCGTCCCGTAGTGACCTCATCGGAGTGCGGGGCAGGGTGCAGTCTCTGGGGAGGCTGCACCCATTTCGTCTCAATCTACAATGGATGGTTGTGAGGGGACGCGTCAATCTCAAGGCATCGCGGTCAGCATAAAAATCGTTAAATTTTCGCTGGTTAGCGCGTTATGCCGTCAGCGTTTCGCGGGTGGCCCGCTTGCCGACCATGCTCTGTGCGATTCGCGACATCTGAATGATGGTGTCGCGCTCACCGTCGTTGTGGCGACCCGAGAACTCAGTCACGTAACGGTCTAAGTGCTTAGCGCTCATGTGGTGGTAGGTCCCGCGGTAGCCATGCTTCAGGAGGCTCCAGAAGGACTCGATTCCATCGCGGTCTCGGAGACGCTGCCCGGGCTGACCCTGACGGCCTCGTCCGAGGTGGCGAGCTACGGATTCTGGGGCGAACACGGCTTCGCGGTGCTGGCGCTCGGCGCCGGCTCGATGTCGGGGACGATCGAGGGGACGGCGTACGGCGGCGACTTCTCGACGGCGCAGGCGTACGCCGTGGGCGACGCCACGGGCACGAACCCGGCGGGGACGGGGAGCGCGACCTGGACCGGCATCGCGGAGGCGAGCCCGACGGGCGCGGCCGAACGGCTCACGGGCACCGCGACGGCGACCGTCGCGGACCTGTCGCGGCCCCGGATCGGGGTTGCCATCGAGGTGCCGGGCCACGCCATCGGGGCGCCCGGCTGGGCGGACATGCCGCTCGCGGACGGGCGCTTCGCCTCGGGGACGGCCGGCACCGACTACTTGGGAGGCAGCTTCCACGGCCCGGCGCACGAAGAGGCCGGGGCGTGTTCGACACACCGCCGGCTACATCGGCGCCTTCGGGGCCAGGCGGGAGCCGTAAACGGCCGACGTGGGCGGCCGGGGTGCAACCGATCCCCCGCCACCGGGAGCGTGCCATGACGGCCGGGCCCGACGGGGCCGACAGGGCGACGAAGGTGGTTGCGCCGGCCGGCGGGCCGGGAAATGCCCTCGGAGAGCGCCGCCCGGCGCACGCCGGGCTTCCGCGCCACCGCCGCAACGCTCAAGCCGAATTCCTCAAGGGCCTCGATCCGGATGAAGGTGCCCGGATGGGGGGTCATCCCCGTCTCCATGCCGCCGTCGGTCATCGGTATCGCGCCGCCGGCTTCACGCACTCCGCGCGGGCCCGTTTCACAGGACGCGCAGGGCGGTCTCCGGGGCCCTGTCGAGCACCCGGAGCAGGGCGCGCGCCGCGCCGGTCGGGCAGTGCTTGCCCTGCTCCCAGTTGCGAATCGTCTAGTGCGCCACGTCGATGCGCCGCGCCGGCCCGGTCTGCGAAAGACCGAGCCGCCGCCGGATGCGGCGCGCATACCGCGCCATGTCCTGCATGGCCTCTTCCTCGTTCTCCCGCTCCTGCGTCGCGATCTCCGCCTCGGTGGTGGCGTCCACCCTGGCGGGATCGATGCGCCCCTTCGGGAAGGTGGCAGGATCGTCGGGATCAACGCTGACGCGCGTGGTGCTCATAGTCCGCGACCCCCTTCGGATTGGCCTTGCGGGCGGAAACGATGCGAACGGCCGAACCGCGCAGCGTGCAGACCACGACACAGGCCCGACCGTCGACCGTGCCGGGAAGCCGGCAGCGGTCCTCGCCATAGTCCCGGCGGCGGCCGGCGCTTCCGCGTCTGCCGCCCCTATCCGCTCCCGACACGCGCTCCCCCCACCTTCAATTTCGAAGGATTTACCGGCTCGCGGAGTTCCTTCAAGGTGGGTGGGGATTTGCGTTGCGGGCCGGGGACTTGCGGGTGATGCGCCGTGCCGCGGCCGAAAGCCGGTGCGTTTTCGGGGCCGGCCTCCGGCGCCGGGATGAAACAGGGTTCGACGGCCCCGACCGTCGCGCACGACATTGCCGGCCGTGTCCCTTCGCCGAACGACGGTGCCGCACGGCGGGTTGGGAGAGGACCCTGGAGGCTCCGGCGAAAGGGAGAGACGGGATGAGAACGGCACTCTCGATCGCGGTGCTGGCGGTTGCGCTCGCGCTCGCGGCCTGTGCCCGAACGGTCGAGCCTCCCACGGTGGAGGAGCAGGCGCGGGAGAGGCACGAGGCGACCGTGGACGCGGCGAACACGCTGCTGATGGGCGACAGGCTCGGCTGGTTCGCCACGGACGACGACGTGGAGCGGGCGAATACGACCTGCCGGGGCGACACCTGCCAGATCGGGTTCTGGTCCCTGAGCG
Source organism: Alphaproteobacteria bacterium (assembly GCA_965243325.1). GTDB lineage: Bacteria > Pseudomonadota > Alphaproteobacteria > UBA7887 > UBA7887 > JANQOH01. The sequence goes on from CBDEUQ010000003.1 coordinate 996,066, forward strand.
AGCCGGGCCGGTTCGGCCTCGAGCGCTCGGGCTGGGAGCTGACGCTGCTTGGCGAGCGCCGCGGCGTGGGCCTGTTTCGGCAGGACCTCGCGGCAGACAGCAACGACTACGAGGCACTTGGCGGATGGCTCGAGCACAGCCTGTTCGCCACGCGGCTGACCCGGTTCGGCGAGGAGGCGGGCCCCAGCGCGGGGGCATCGGTGGCGTTCGGCTATTCGCTCGGGATCTCGAGCGGGGATAACCCCAGCGCCGAAGGCTCGGCCCGCTGGGAAGGGCTGATGCTCGGCCGCGAGGTGCGCGCGTCTTCGGGCCGCGGCCGGGCGATCCGGGGCGACGCCGACGTGACTGTCGCGTTCGGGGCGGGTGCGGTCACGGCGGATGTCGCGTTCACCGGTATCGTCGACATCGAGACTGGCGATGCATGGGCCGACATGGCGTGGCGCGGCATGGCGGTGGAGGACGGCGGCTTCGCCCGCAGGAACGCCCCCGACGACACGGTTTCGGGCCGGTTCTACGGCCCCGACGAGGAGGAGGTCGGTGGAGTCTTCGAGCGCGACGGCGTCGCCGGTGCGTTCGGCGGGCGGCGGAGGTCCGCGCCATGACCGGCCGCCTGCCGTTCCTGTCCCCGCCGGCGCAGGACCATCCGGGGAAGGGTCCGATGAGAAGAGGATTCCCGAGCGCGTTGGCGGCGTCCGCGGTCGCGCTGGCGCTGGCGGCCTGCACCGCCTCGCCCGAGCCGCCACCGCCGCCGACGGCGGACGAGCTGGCGCGGTCCGCGTATGCACGGATCGTGAGCGGCTCGAATGCGATCCTGACGACCGACCATCTCGGCTGGTCGGGAACCGACGATGCGGTCGAGCGGGTGGGCGCCAGGTGCCTGGAGGATACCTGCACGGTCGCCTTCCAACGCTCGTTCCGATCGGACGAAGCGAGCGTGGACTCCCTCGAGCTGGACCTGCTCGGCGAACGGCGCGGCGTGCGCCTGGTCGTGGAGGAGGCATCGTTGGGTTGGGCGGATATCCACGTGTACGGCGGTTGGCTCGACCACAGCCTGTTCAGCACGGAATCCTACCTTTTCAAGGACGATTCCCTGCCGGACCGGGGCACGACGGTGGCATTCGGCAATTCGTTCGGCTTCTCGACGGGGGAGAATCCCCGCGCAGTTGACGGCTCGGCTCGCTGGGAAGGACTGATGCTCGGCCGCGACATGCGCGCGACGCCCGGCCGCGGCCAGGTCGTCCGGGGCGACGCCGACGTGACGGTCGAATTCGGGGCGAATGCCGTTACGGCCGAGGTCGCGTTCACCGATATCGCCAATGTCGAGACCGGCGAAGCGTGGCGCGACATGGCGTGGCGCGGCATGGCGGTGGAGAACGGCGGCTTCGCCCGCCGGAACGCTCCCGACGACACGATCTCGGGCCGGTTCTACGGCCCCGGCGAGGAAGAGGTCGGCGGCATATTCGAGCGGGACGGCATCGCGGGGGCCTTCGGCGGCAGGCGCGGCGCCGAGTGACGGCTGCCCGCCGGCGGCAACGGGGGAGACCGGCATGAGACGACGTTCTGCCTGCGGCCCGGCGCTGGCGGCCGCCCTCTCGCTCGCGGCCTGCGGCGGGGGCGGCGAGTCCGTGTCCGAGCGGACGCCGACCCTGGACGAGATCAGGGCGCTCACCGGCCTGTCGGCGGCGACGGAAACGGCGGAGGCGGCACAGGCGCGCGGCCTGGACATCTTCCCCCGCGCCGATTCCCTGATCCTGTCCACGATGCACGGGGAGACCGGCAGTGCGGAGATTCCGACCTTCCGTCTCCTGACGCAGTGCGGCGGAGCGCAGTGCACACTGACCGATCCGTTGAGCGGCTCGGTCGATACGATCGATCTTGCCAACACCCCCCTCAGGCACGGCGCCGCCACCGCAATCGGCTCCAAGCACGGCATCACGCTGGTGCAGGAGTCTTCGACGCATACCGGCGCGGACCTTGCCAGCCTCGGCGCCTGGATGGAGCACAGCGCGTTCGCGGTCCTCCACGAGAGCCAGTCCGGCGACGCCGGCAGGGTCGACGTCCGGTACGGGATCGCCGTCGGCGAGCTTGCAGGAACCCTTCCGGGACCCGTTCCCGGGACCGCGACCTGGTCCGGCCTCATGGTGGGAACGCCCGTCAGCGGGGACGCCCGGGGCGAGCGGCTCGTGGGGGACGCGGTCCTGACCTATGACTTCCCCTTTTGGGTCGGCGCGCCGGAGCCCTCCCTCGACGTCGCGTTCGGCGGCATCAGGAACATCGACCGCGGGACGGCGCACACGGTCGAGGCGGTACTCTTCTTCAACCTCGCGGTCGGCCCGGACGGGACCTTCGCAAGAGGCCCGACGGGCACGCGCATCCAGGGCGGCTTCTTCGGTCCGAACCACGCCGAGGCGGCGGGGATCTTCGAGCAGTCCGGCATCGCCGGCGCCTTCGGCGCCAAACGGCGGTAGGCGCGCGGTCCGCAGGCAGCGCCCGGGTGCGATAGGCGACGGGTCGGCGGCGGGCGGGGCGTCTTCCGACCCCCCTCACGCGCGGCGGCAGCGCAGCGGCAGGGAGCGGAGGCCGCGCAGCACGATGCCGTCGCGGTACTTCGGGCGCGGGCCGAGCAGGTCGATGCGCGCGAAGCGCTCCAGCAGCGTCCGGAACGCGATCCTGGCCTCCAGGCGGACAAGCGGCGCGCCGAGGCAGTGGTGGATGCCGCGCCCAAGCGAGAGGTGGGGACAGTGCGCGCGGCCGACATCGAGCCGGTCGGGCTCGTCGAACACGTCCGGGTCGCGGTTGGCGGCGCCGACCAGGACGGCGAGGTTGTCGCGGGCGCGGACCTCGAACCCGTTCACCGCGCAGTCGGAACGCGCACGCCGGATGGTGATCTGCACCGGGGAATCGAAGCGGAGCAGCTCCTCGACGACGGCGGGCATGAGATCCTGCGCCGCGGCGACGGGCTGCTCGATCGCGACGGCGCCCTGGACGCGGTCCTGCCGGCGGACCGCAGCCGCCTGCGGCGGTTGCTGGCGCGCGCGCTGCCGGAGATGTGGGGCGAGGCTCCGGGCGGCGGCTCGATGACGGTGCAGCGCCCCTCGGGCCGGTCGCGGCTGGCGCTGCACGTGAGCCCGGTGGGCGACGGGCGGGCGGACTTCGGGGGGCGCCGGGTGGTGGCGCTGGCGCTGATGGTCGACCCGGCGCGCCGGCCGCACATCGACGCCCGGCGGGTGGCGACGACGCTCGGCCTGACGCCGTCGGAGGGCCGGATGTCGGCGCTGCTGGCCGAAGGGCTGAAGGTGAGCGAGATCGCCGCCGCCGCGGGCTGGCGGGAGAGCTACGTGCGCTGGACGATCCAGCAGGTCTACCGCAAGCTGGGCGCATCGGGGCAGGTCGATCTGGTTCGGCAGGTCCTGGCGGCGGACAGCCTGCCGCGGCGCTGACGGCCCGCCGGCGGCCGGCGCCGCCGCTTCTGCCTTCGCTCCCTCTCCCGGCGCGTGTCGTCAAGCGTGGAAAATTGACGCTCTGTCGGGAGTGAGCCGGTCCACGAGACGCCTGGCCGGTCCGAGGGTATCGCGCCTTGGTATGGACTCGCCCCCCGGGCGGTTTCGATCGGTCGCGGGCGATTTCTTCCGGGGTCCGGTCGACGTCGTGGGGTATGCGTTCGCTCATGCCCTGACGCGACTACGGCCAAGCGTGCCCCGAATGACCATTCCGACGACGAACGATCTTGCGATCCGTGCCATTCGGACCATTCGGCAATGTTTCTTGTCCGGAACGACGTTCACCGGGGCTCGGCGGCCCAAGGATCCACGGTCTGGATTCCAGTGTTGCGGAACTCGCCCGTGTTCCGGGTCACGATAGCGAGCCGGCGCGTCGACGCCGTCGCCGCGAGGAAAGCATCCGGTACATGGTCGTCCAGCGGCTCACCGCGCCGACGCTTGTCTTCCATGATCCGCGCGCATGCCCGTGCGTCGGCCAGGGACCAATCGACGATCCGGTCTTCGAACAGCTCGTCGAGAAGATCCTGGAAGCGGTCGGCGAGGTCGCGCTGCCGCCGGCCGGGATCGATCCGGCCGATCCCGTCGAGCACCTCCCAGACGGTGACAACGGCGAGTCCAAGGCCCTCGTCGGCGATGGAATCCAGAAAAGCGGCGACCCGGGGCTCGGGCCGCGGCCGCATCATTTCGGAGACGACGTTCGTGTCCAGGAGCCACGCGAGCGGTGCGGTCATTCCTCCTCCTCGGGGGAGAAGGAAAGCGGCTCATAGCCGCGACGGACCGTCGGCGGAAGCTCCACGCCGTGCTTCTCGCCGAAATGCCGCGCGAACGCCTCGGAAGGTTTCAGGCGATGCTCGGTCTTCGTGCGCTTCTCATGGATCAGGCGGCGGACCAGCTCTTCCATCGACACCCCGATCTGGCGGGCTTCGCGCCTGAGCCAGGACTTGTCGCCGGGATCGATGTCGCGGACGGTAAGGCTTGTGCTCATGATGGCGACTCCCGTTCGGCCGACAGCACGATCACGGCGTTCGTGACAGCAAATTATGCTATCATGATTTGAGTCAAATGCCAGTGGCGGCCGTTCTTAACCGAAAAGAGGTCCAGCAAACTGCCGGGCGAAACCGCCGCGAGCGGCATCCGGAAGAGCGCCGGCAGGATGTGGCAGCGGCTCAGAATTCCCACGAGCATCTGCGAGCCGGGCTTCAGGCGCACCGCGACATGCTCCTCCAGGCAGCGGGCCGCGAGGTCGAACACCGTGGGACCGCCGTCGTCACGGCGGCGAGCGGCAGGGGCAGCGGCTCCTCGCCGGCCCCGATGCGGGCGACGAGGAGCGCCGCCCGACGCCGCGACGGCTTCAACCCCCTCCGCGCGACAGGAAATCCGGCAGATACGAGGGCGCGGTCAGCGCAGGTCGAGCTGGCGCAGCACCTCGTCGCGCACGCAATGCAAGCGGATGAGGCGCGGGCGCTCCATGGCGTCGTCGAAGTAGCAGTCCACCGCTTCCCCGACGTTGTGCCGGAGCTCGTCGAGCGTATCGCCTTGCGTGTGGATGCCGTAGCCGAGCGCGCTGGCCGAATAGCCGCCGTCGAGCTCGTCTTCGCTGACCTCGAAGGTAATTTCCGTCCCGGACATCGCTCGCTCCGTTCGGCTTCGCCCGTGCTGCGCGGATTCTACGGCGGTGGGCGCGGGACCGAACCTACCTCGTGCCGCGGTGCGCGTCGAACCGTTTCCCGCCTGGCCGGCGCGTCCTGCGCCAACGAGACGAGGATCCTAGTCTGCCTCACTTCCCACCGCCGCGGCGGCCAGAAGCGCCACGGCAGCAGGGTCCTCGGGCGCGCGCACGAAACAGAGGTAGCCGGCGAGGTTGTGCGCCGCGTCGCGGGCGCCGCGCTCGCGCCCCGCCGCCGCCGGCGGGCGCGCGAGCGACGCCGCGAGCGCAGCCTGCTCGATGCGCTCGGCGTCGATCTCGATGGCCTTGACGCGCGCGCGCAGCGCCTCCGCCGCCGCCGCGTCGGCCTCGGGAGGCGGGGCCCGCAAGGCCCGGCGCAGCGCCCGCAGCGGCGCCACCGCCATGCCGTGCCAGGCGGCGACGGCGCCGGCGAGACGGGCGAAGTCGCCGGCTCCGAGACGGCCGCGGCCGGTGGCGCCGACCCAGCAGCAGAACAGCGCCAGATTGACGTTGGCGCCGTGCCGGTCCTGCCAGCCGAGGCACGTCTCGGCGACGCCGGGCGCGGCGTAGAGCGCGGTGGACCAGGTCTCGAAATCGTCGCCCGCGGCGGACATGGCGTTTCCCCGTGCAGTCGCCGTCTGCTATGGTCGCAGGCCACCCCTGTCAATCGTCGAAGAAGAGGTCGCGGACGCCGATGAACCGGGAGACGATGGTCGAGCAGCTCGAAAGACTGCGCGTGGAGCACTCCGTGCTGGACAAGCAGATTCACGAAATGTCCGACGGCGGCGTTTACGACGACGTTCAGATACTCAGACTGAAGAAGCGGAAACTGGCGATCAAGGACCAGATGGGCCGTATCGAAAGCACGCTCGTACCCGACATCATCGCCTGACCGGCCGCCGCCGGGGCTTCGCGCATGGACTCCCCGCCGCTCGTCGGCGTCGTGATGGGCTCGCAGTCGGACTGGGAGACGATGCGCCACGCCGCCGACACGCTCGCCGAGCTCGGCATCGCGGCGGAAACCCGCATCGTCTCGGCGCACCGCACGCCCGACCGCCTGTTCCGCTACGCCGAGGCCGCCGCCGGGCGTGGCCTCAAGGCGATCGTCGCCGGCGCCGGCGGCGCCGCGCACCTGCCCGGCATGATCGCGGCGAAGACCGCCCTGCCCGTGCTCGGCGTGCCGGTGCCGTCGAAGCACCTCGGCGGCCTCGACAGCCTGCTGTCGATCGTCCAGATGCCCGCCGGCGTGCCCGTGGGCACGCTCGCCATCGGCCGCGCCGGCGCCGTCAACGCCGCCCTCCTCGCCGCCGCCATCGTCGCCCTCGGGGACGCCGCCGCGGCGCGCGCGCTGGCGGCGTGGCGCCAGCAGCGAAGCGACGCGGTCGCCGACCGGCCGACCGACCCGGCGTGACGGACGGCGCGTGACCGCGCCCGCCCGCCGGCCCGAGCCGATCCCGCCCGGCGCCACGCTCGGCGTATTCGGCGGCGGCCAGCTCGGGCGCATGCTGGCGCTCGCCGCCGCGCGCCTCGGCTACCGCACCCACGTCTTCTGCCCGGAACGCGACTCGCCGGCAGCGGAGGTGGCGGCCGCGGCGACCGTCGCCGACTACGGCGACGAACGCGCGCTCGACCGCTTCGCCGCCGCAGTCGACGTGGTCACGCTGGAATTCGAGAACGTGCCGCTCGCGGCGCTCGAACGCGCCGCGACAGAGGTCCCCGTGCGGCCCGGCGCAGAGGTTCTCGCGGCGGCGCAGGACCGCCTGGCGGAGAAGGGCCTGATGGCCCGGATCGGCGTCGCCACGACCGCCTGGGAGGCGGTCCGCGGGCCGGACGACGTGGCGCAGGCGCGGGCGCGGCTCGGCGGCGACTGCATTCTCAAGACGACGCGGCTCGGCTACGACGGCAAGGGCCAGGTGCCGGTCGACGCGGCGGCGGACGCGCCGGCGGCGTGGCGGGCGCTCGGCGCCGACGTCGGGATTCTCGAAGCCCGGGTCGACTTCGCGTGCGAGATCTCCGTCCTCGTCGCGCGCGGCGCGGGGGGCGCCGTGGCGGTCTACGAGGCGGCGGAGAACCGCCACAGCGGGGGCATCCTCGACACCACGCGCGTGCCCGCGCGCATCGACGGCGCGACCGCGGAGGCGGCGCGCGCCGCCGCGCTCGCCATCGCCCGGGCGCTGGACGCGGTCGGCCTGCTCGCGGTCGAGATGTTCGTCACCCGCGACGGCCGGGTGCTGGTCAACGAGATTGCGCCCAGGCCGCACAACTCGGGCCACTGGACGCTGGACGCGTGCGCGACGAGCCAGTTCGAGCAGGCGGTGCGCGCGGTCTGCGGGCTGCCGCTCGGCTCGACGGCGCGCCTCGCCGACGCCGAGATGCAGAACCTGCTGGGGACGCGGATCGACGACTGGCGGCGCTGGCTCGCCGATCCGGCGGCGAAGCTCCACGTCTACGGCAAGGCGGAAGCCCACCCCGGCCGCAAGATGGGCCACGTGACGCGGCTCAAGCTGCCGGAGCGCTGAAGCGGGACCCGGCCCGGCGCAAGGCGTCCCTGAGGGGCGCGTCGAGCGCGGCGAAGGCGCGCGCCGCGCGCCGGCGCGCCGCACCGAGGCGCTGGACGCCGGCGATGCGGCGGTCGAGAAAGGCGTGCGTCGCCGCGAAACCCTCGCTGTCGTCGTCGAGCCAGCACAGCAGCGTCGCGCCCCAGACGCCGGCGAGCAGGCCGCGCTTGGTGTAGTAGCCGAAGTCGACCGCGGTGTCGCCGGCGAGGCGCCACAGGACATCGGCGGTGCGAAGCGTCCGCCGCGCCGCCGGCCCGGCCCAGGCCGGGGTGGCGGCCAGCGCCACGAGCCGGCGGACGGCGTCACGGTGCGGCGCCATGACGGCGAGGCGGGCGCGGACGAGAGCGGCGATGCGCGCGCGCACCGACATGCCGACGAAGGCATCGCCGGCGGCGGCCGCGGCGGCGCCTTCGTCGAAGCGGGCGGCGAGGGCGTCGAAGCAGTCGCCGAGGCCGGCCGGGAAGCAGCGCCGCGCCATCGCCGGCTCGAAGCCGGCGTCGGCCGCCGCCCGTTCGACGACCGACCACGTCCAGCCCTCGGCGCCGGCGCGCGCCAGCGCCGCGGCGAGGACGGCGGCGCGCTCAGCCTCGAGCATCGCCGGCGCCGGGCGCCGCGCGGAGCCGCGGATTGCGGGCCATCTCGGACACGAAATGCAGGCTCGCCATGTCGGTCATCCGCATCGGATAAAGGATGCCGTCGAGATGGTCGCACTCGTGCTGCACGACGCGGGCGTGGAAGCCGTCCGCCTCGCGCGCGATCGTCTCGCCCGCGAGGCCGAGCGCGCGGTAGCGCACCCGGCTCGGCCGCGGCACGGCGCCGCGCAGGCCGGGGAGCGACAGGCACCCCTCCCAGTCGACGGCGGTCTCGTCGCCGAGGGGCTCGACCTCCGGGTTGACGAGGACCGCGAGCGGCGCCGGCTCGCGCCCCTCGTCCTCCGCGTCCGCGTCCGTCGGGACCTCGAAGATCACGATGCGCAGCGGCACGTGCACCTGCGGCGCCGCGAGGCCGGCGCCGCCGATGTCGGCGAGCGTGTGGCGCATGTCGGCGACGAGGCGGCGGACGTCCGGATGCGTCGGGTCGCAGACCGGCTCGGCGCGGCGGGCGAGCACGGGATGTCCCATGCGGGCGATCTTGAGTATGGCCATGGCCGGCACTATGCGTCGGCGCCGCGTGGCGGTCAAAACGGGGGGAGGCGCGCGACGGCCGCGCCGGCGGGGAGGGCCGCGCCGCCGCCGTCCTTCACAGCCGGGCGCGCGCGTGCTACAAGCCAGCGCCCGCGGGCGGCCGCGGGACAGGAGAAGGACATCGACGTTTGCAAGTTCTCGTTCGTGACAACAATGTCGACCAGGCGCTGCGGGCGCTGAAGAAGAAGATGCAGCGCGAGGGGATTTTCCGCGAGATGAAGATGCGCCGTGCCTACGAGAAGCCCAGCGAGCGGAGGGCGCGCGAAAAGGCCGAGGCGATCCGGCGCACGCGCAAGCTGGCGCGGAAGCGGGCGCAGCGCGACGAATAGCGCCGCGCCGCCGGCGGACGAGAGCGCGCCGTGGCCCGGACCTTCGGTTCCAAGAACTTCGCCGTCCGCTGGGCCGTTGCCGTGGTCGTGGTGTTCGGCACGTTCAACCCGACGCGCTTCTCCTACTATCACTGGCTGGTCCAGTCGGACTCGGGCATCGAGCCGCTGAAGATCGTCGTCGGGCTGGCGCTGCTGATCGTCTACGTGATCTATCTGCGGGCGACGTGGCGGTCGATTGGGCCGGTCGGCGCGGCGCTCGTGGTGGCGTTCCTCGCCGCGCTGATATGGCTGCTGGTCGACCTCGGGCTGCTCGAGCCGACGAGCGTGACGCCGATGACGTGGATCGGGCTGCTCGTCCTCTCCACCGTGCTCGCGGTCGGCATCTCGTGGTCGCACCTGCGGCGCCGCATCTCCGGCCAGCTCGACACTGACGACGTGAGCGGGGCGGCGGACGAATAGGGGGATACCGGTCGTGCCCCCGGCGCTCCGCGTCCGATACAGAAAGGCGATACGCGCAGTAGGTTCCGAGCGCCGCCTCAAGCCGAAGAATGCCGGTTATCAAATCGCCAAAGACGCCACGCTTGCGCAATGTATGGGCTACACGCACCGCTACGTAATGGGAAAAGAGACCGACCAATCACACTATCGGTATGGCAAGTACCAATTCGGCTTAGAACGTACGCCGACCCAGCACCCTATAGACGGAAAAATACAGGACGGCGCCGCATTTCATTGAAGTTCCGAACCGTTCTCTCCGCTCGCGACGAGACCTAAATCGCCGCCTCCAATCCGGATTTCGGGGACCGCCGGCGCCGCGACAGACCGTCGGAGAAACTTGAACGACCGGCCGCATCCGCTAACGCAGTTCGCGCCATGCGACTTCGAGAGCATGGGCGCTTGCAACATTCGCCGGGCACACCATTCCTTTCTTGTCGATCCGAGCGAGCCGGGAAAGAGAAAATTCCTCGACGCCCCGCGCTTGCTCGACGCCGGCGGGTGCTGCCAAGGGCGCGGGGATTCGTCGTTTCGGGCTGTCCAAACCGCAGGAATTTCTTGACCGGATAGAGAGACAGGTCTACCCTAGTATGGTCTCTCTGTTTCCCTTGGACCCGTGTCGAACGATGCTAAATGCGGGCGAGTTCCGGTCCCCGGCGAAGATCCGGTTCGCGCGGGCGGAAGGGAGAGCGTTGAAGGAGAAAGTTCCCATCGCCGCCGACATGCACGCCCGCCCGGGAACGCAAGACGGGGAACGGTGGCGCCGCTTTCTTCGCGAGACTGCCGCGGCATCGCCGGCGGCCGCCGCCACGGCACCCTGCCGATGACCGAAGAGCGCTCAGGCCGCGGCCCGACCGCGCTCATGGCGGCGCGGCATCTGGAGACGTTCGGCGTCTCCGGCCTGCATCTCAAGAAGAGCGAGACCTACGATCCGGCGTCGGGCGCCGTGGCGGGGGCCGGCGACCGCTTCGAACGCCGCATCGCCCAGGCCGATCTCTACCGCGCGGCGGACTTTCCGGCGCAGGAGGGCGGCACCGTGTTCCTCATGGCGGGGGAGCCGCCGCCCGAGGCCGGAGACGGATTGATCGGCCTGACGCGGTACTGGCGCATCGAGAAGGTCGCCGTCGTCCGGCCCGGCGGCGGCGACGGACTCTACGCGGCGTTCTGCGTCTGACGGCGCCCGGCGGCGCCGGGAATTCCCGCGCCGTTCACGAGCCCGAGGCGCCGGCGGGAAGCGTGATGCGGGCGACCGTTCCCTGGCCGGTCAACGAATTGATCCGGATGCTCCCGTTGTATTTCTTCGCCAGACGGTCGGCCAGGGTCAGCCCGATGCCCATCGCGCCGTCGCGCGAGGTGTAGAACGGCTTGAAGATGTTCTTGCTCCTGTCCATGGAGATGCCGACCCCGTTGTCGATGACGGTGATCAGGATCTCGTCGCCCTTGCTCGCCGTGTCGATCATGATCGCGCCCTTCTTGTCCGTCACGGACTCGACCGCGGCCATCGCGTTCTCGACGATCTTCGCCAGCATCAGGCGAAGCTCGATCTTCGACGCGAAGACGTCGGGAAGGTCGCCGGGCTTCTTCACCACCGTCGCCACCGACTCGGCGCCGACGGCGTCGATCACCTCGTCGACGCAGGCGTTGACGTCGATCATGGCGCGGTCGTCGAGTCCGTTCGGCTTTCGCGACGAGACGGTGAGACGTTTCGCGAGGTCGGCGATCGCGTTGGCCTCGCGCTGCACGCTCGAGGCGATGGCGACGGCGGTTTCCATGTTCTCGTCGACATCGGCGCCGTCGAGCGAGTCGACGCCGGCCTCGGCGTTTTGCAGCGCGCTGCGGATTTCGCTCTGAGCCTGGCGCAACCGGCCCATGCGGGTGGCGATCCGGTTCGCCGTGTCGGCGAGGTTGCCGGCGACGCACTCGGAGACGAAATCCCGCGCCAGCGTGCTTTCGGCCACCAGATCTGGAACCGCGGAGGCGACGGCCGCAACGGGCGGCGGCGGCGGCACGGGATCGATCCGCCGGGGCGCCGGCGCGGCAGCCGGCGTGCGCGCGGGCGCCGGCATCGCGGTCGCCGCCGGCGCCGGTGCCTGCGCGCGCCCGCGCCTGCCCTGATGGAACGCAAGCAGTATCCAGAACAGCGCCAGCGCGGCGATGACGCCGAGCGTGCCGCGTTCGTACCAGACGGCGAGGGACTGCATGCGGCCGATCTCGAACTCCAGGTCCTCGGCCAGGCGGTCCGTCAGCACGGAGATCTCGTCCGACGTGGCGGCCTGGAACAGCGCCTCGGTGGGCCCCTGCCGGGCCAGCAGCACTTCGGCGTGCGACAGGAGATTGGCGAGGGCGTTGGCGAGCGGGGGCGCGTAGGCGACGCTGGATTCGAGGAGCCGCTGCAATTCCGCCGCCAGGCGCTGCTCCTCGGCATCGGTCGGACGGGCGAGATAGCGGTTCATGTCCTGCACGAGGGTCGAAATGTCCCGCGCCAGGAGCTGATCGCCGGCGGCGCCGGCCTGCTCGGTCACGTTCGCCGCCGCGAGCGGCAGATAGCGGGCGGAATTGCGCACGATGGCGTAGCCGGTCTTGAAACGCTCGACCCGCTCCTCCTTCGCCTCCACCGAGCTGAGGTAGGCGGCGAGGTCCCCGGCAAGCCGGTCGGGCAGGTCGGGATTGCGCCGCGCCGACTCCCTGAGGCCGTTCCTGAGAGCGTCCATGCGCGGAACGAAGGCGGCGAGCGAATCGAAATCGGCGAGCGGATCCGACTTGACGCGGGCGAGCTCGACGCTCCAGTCCGACGACAGGTTCTGGATCTGGCGCACGAAGTCGACCGAGTCGCGGAAAAACCGCGCGCCGTTGCTCGGGGAGGTGACGTAGAGAGCGCCTGCGGCGGCCAAGAGGACGACCGAGACGACGATACCCAGAACGATCGCGCCGGACTTCATGGTGTCAACTCCTTCATGGTGTCAACTCCCGGGATTCGCCGACGAGCGTCTTGATGAACGCGACGATCGCCTCCTTGTCCCCGTCGGGCGCCTCGCGTCCGAGCTGGAACGTGAACATGGCGTCGACCGCGTCCCGCAGAGTGGCGGCGCTGCCGTCGTGGAGATAGGGCGCGGTCAGCGCCGCGAGGCGGAGACTCGGCACCTTGAACGCGTGCCGATCCTCGACATTCCCGGTGACGTTGTAGCGGCCGAGGTCGGCCTCGGTGATGTTGCCGCGCGTCTTGAAGTACTCGTTGATCACCCCGAAGACCTGGAACATGTTGCCGCCGACGTTCGCGCCCTGGTGGCACGATACGCAGCCGTAGTCCTTGAACAGGGCGTAGCCCCGCTTTTCCCAGTCGTCGAGGGCCGCATCGTCGCCCTTCAGCCAGCGGTCGAAACGGCTGTTGGGCGTGATCAGGGATCGCATGTACTCGGCGAGAGCGTTCTTGACGTTCCGCCGGTTGATCCCGTCGGGATAGGACTCCCCGAACAGCGCCGGATACTCGTCGTCGCGGTAGAGCTTGGCGACGACCTCGGGCCACAGGCTTCCCATCTCGATGGGGGACTGCACGGGCCCGTCGATCTGGGCCTCCAGATCGTTCGCCCGCCCGTCCCAGAACTGCCGGAAGTTCAGACCGGCGTTGAACACGGTGGGCGCGTTGATCGGGCCTTCCTTGTCCTCGATCCCGATCGACACGCGGCGGTCGTCGTCGCCGCCGGACGAGAGCTCGTGGCAGCTCGCGCACGAGACCGTGTCGTCCTTCGACAACCGGGGATCGTGGAACAGCGCGCGGCCGAGCGCCGCCTTGGCCGCGTCCACGTTCACCGTTTCCGGGATGGGCTTGATCGGCTCGTCGCGCACCACGTTGGCGGTGGCGCCGGCGCCGGAGCAGAGCGCGAAATTCGCGACGAGGGCGAGCGCGCCGGCGAGGCGGCGGGCGGGCCGGGCGGCGGCCGGGCGGAGCGCGTGGCGGGGCGTGTCCACGGCGCTACCGGCCGACTTGCCTGAGCGCGTTCAGGGCGCTCAGGAACGCCGGTCCCGCCACGAGCAGCATGGTCCCCGGGACCACGAACATCAGCATCGGGAAGGTCATCAGCACGGGCAGGCGCTCCGCCCGTTCGGCGATCCGCGCCGCCCGCTGGAACCTCTGTCCGGCGGCGATGTTCTTCAGCGCCTGGGCCAGGGGGGTGCCATAGCGGTCGCTCTGGAGAAGCGTCGTCGCGAGGTCGCGCAGCCCCTCGAGCTCGGTGCGCTCGAGGAAGTCCTGCAACGCGGCACGGCGGCTCGCTCCGACGCGGAGCTCGGCCTCCATCATCAGGAACTCGCGCGCCAGATTGGGCTCGATGGCGGCGAGCTCCACCGCCACCGTCGCCAGGGCGCGGTCGAACGTGAGGCCGGATTCGACGCACATGACCATGAGGTCCAGCGCGTCGGGAAGGGCCGCCGACATCCGGCGCTCGCGCCGCGCGCCAAGGAAGCGCAGGACGTATTCCGGCACGATGCCGCCGACGATCAATCCGCCGGTGGCGGCGAGCGCGACGAGGAATCCGTGCTGACCGAGCACCGACGAACCCGAGGCCGCGAACCCCGCGCCGATGCCTGCCGCCGCGGAAGCGACGAGCTTGGCGCACAGATACAGCGACAGCGCGTCGCGCTGCTGGAAGCCGGCGCGGCGCAGAACGCCGGCGAGCTTCTCCCGCTCCCCGGCGCCGACGGGGACCAGCATCGAGCCGGCGCGCAGCAGCGCGACGCCTGCCGTGCGCAGCGGGCGGCCGCCGCCGCGGCGCTCTTGCGGCGCCGGCGCCGCCGATCGCGCCAGACCTCTCGGCACCGCGAGGCGCCGGTCAAACGCGAGCATGCCCTTCGACTCCTGAATGATGAGGATGGAGAGGAAGAGCAGAATCGCGCCGCAGACGACGACCGCCACGACGACCAGAATCAACATACGGGGTGACACCGCGGCTCGTCTCCTCTTCTCCGTTTCGCGCCCGGCGCCGCGCCTATTCGACGCTGCGCGCGGCGAGGCTTCGCGCCACCAGGAGCCCGACGACGATCAGGCCGGCCCCCCAGCGCAACAGGCTCGTGCCCTGGTCGGTGCCGAACAGCATGTCGACCGACTGCGGCGCGGTGAATTTCTGGCCGATGAGCACGACCACCGGCAGGGCCGCGAGCACGAGCAGCGTCAGGCGCGTCTGGGCGGTGGCGGCGCGCGCCTTCAGCGCCGTCTGGCGCCGTTCGCGCAGGGTTGCCGCCAGGTTAGAAAACGCCGCCGAGACGCCGCCGCCCGCGCGCCGTTGCAGGCGGATGACCGCGGCGAACATGGTGAATTCCGGAACCCGCAGGCGCTCGGCGACGGCGGAGAGCGCGGCGTCGGAATCGAGGCCCGCCGCCAGTCCGTCGTGAACCTCCCGCAAGGCGGGCGCGACGGTGGGCGGGGCGTCCTCGGCGACCGCGGCGAGCGCTTCCAGGGGCGGCACGCCGGCCGCCGACAGGCGGACGATCTGGTCGACGATCTCGGGGAAATCGCGGATGAACTCCGTCATCCGCCGCGCCTGCATCCACGCCAGGGAATAGGGCGCCGCGGCGACCCCGGCGGCGGCGCAGGCGGGGATCGTCCACACCTCGCCGCCCGCCTTGACCACCAGCAGCGCGCCCCAGAACGCGACGGCGCCGAGAACGCCGGCTCCGAGCGCCTTGGCGGCGGCGCGCGGGGCGTCGAGCAGCGGATAGCGGGTTTCGATGCGCTCGCGGAACCACTGCGCGAGGGGCGAGCGCTTCTGCTGCACCCGGAAGACGCTCTCGACGCCCGCGGAGTCCTCGGACGCGGCGGCGGGGCCGGACAGCGTCGCCGCGACCTGCCCCAGGCGCCGCCGCAGCGCCCGGCCCTCGGCGCGCAGCCAGGCGAGCCCGGCGACGGTGCCGAGAAGCGCCAGCCCGCCGCCGGCAAGCGCGAGCGCGGCCGGGCTCATCCGTCCCCCTCGCCGATCCGCGGATCGGTCTTGAGCGCCGCGAGCAACGGCTCGCGCAGCCCCGCGGCATCGACCTGGTCCATCCACGAAGGCTGCCGCCCCGAGGTCTCGAACACGTGCCCCTCGCCGCCGGGCCGGTAGCGCCACATCTCCTCGGTGGTCACGACGTCGTTCTCGATCCCGGCGATGTTGGTGACGCTGGTGACGCAGCGATGGCCGGAGCGATGGCGCGAAAGCTGCACGACGAGGTCGACGCTCGAGGCGATCTGGCGCCGGAGCGCCACCAGCGGCATGTCGGTGCCCGCCATCATCAGCATGTTCTCGAGCCGGATCAGCGCGTCGCGCGGCGTGTTGGCGTGCAGGGTGCACATGGAGCCGGGGTGGCCGGTGTTCATCGCCTGCAGCATCTCGACCGCCTCGGCGCCGCGCACCTCGCCGACGATGATGCGGTCGGGGCGCATTCTGAGGCAGTTCACCAGCAGGTCGCGCATGGTCACGAGGCCGCGGCCCTCGGCGCTCATGGCGCGGGTCTCGAGTCGGACGACGTGCGGCTGCTGCAGGCGGAGCTCGGCGGCGTCCTCGATCGTGATCAGGCGTTCGCCGGCGTCGATCTCGCGCGACAGCACGTTCATGAACGTCGTCTTGCCGGCGCCGGTGCCGCCGCTGATCAGAACGTTCAGCCTTGCCCGCACGGCGATGCGGAACAGCGCCGTCATCGCCGGCGACAGCACGCCGTTCCTGGCCATCTGATCGAGGTCGGTCCCGGGCATGGTGAAGCGCCGGATCGAGATCGCCGCGCCGTCGAGCGCGAGCGGCGGAATGATGACGTTGACCCGCGACCCGTCGGCCAGACGGGCGTCGACCATGGGGCTCGACTCGTCCACCCGCCGCCCGACCGCGCCGGCGATCTTGCGGGCGATGTGAAGCAGATGGTTCGAGTCGCGGAAGCGCAGGTCGACGCGCTCGAGCCGGCCGCGCCGCTCGACGTAGGTCGAGTGGAGGCCGTTGATCAGGATGTCGGAGATCTCCGGATCGAGCAGCAGCGGCTCGATCGGCCCGAGTCCCTTGATGTCGTGCACGAGCCCGGTGACGATCCGCTGCCGGTCCACGGGGCCGAAGTCCGGCGCGCCCGCTTCCTCGGACTCGAGAAAGGCGAGAAGCTGCGCCGCCAGCGCCTCGCTCTCGAGCTCCGCCACCTTGGCGATGTCCATCGACTTGACGACGATCGGATGGATCCTGGCGATGGCTTCGGCGATCACGGCGTCGGCGGTCGCGTGGCGCGCCGGCGCGGCGGGCGGTGGCTCGGGAACCGCGGCCACCGGCGCCGCCGCCGCCGCCGACCGCGGGGGGGACGCGGTCGAGCGGCGGCCGAATGCGCGGGCGCGCATCGCGGCGGCTCAGGCGGCGACGGCGGCCGCTCTGGCCGCCACGCCGCCGGGCGGCGGAATAACGAGATCGGCGAGCGCGCCGGCGCAGCGGCGCAGCACCGCCGGCAGCCGGCCCTTCGGCCAGCCGCGGTCGGCGAGCGCGGGCACCGACGGATCGAACGGCGAGACGACCTGGGGCGCCGGCAGGCCGGCGGCATTCCACGTCCTCGCGCCGGCGCGGCGGCGAAACGCCCGGGTGTGGTTGCGCGCCAGAATCGCCGGCCGCTCCGGCCCGAGCAGCGCGCGGACGCGCGCCCCGCGCTGGGCCGCGGAACGGGTCGGCTCGACGACGAGAACCCGGTGGTCGCAGTCGGCAAGGGCGGCGAGCCGCGCCGCCGGGTCGTCGATTCCGTCGACCACCACGAGATGGGCGCGGCGCTTGAGCTGACCGACCAGCCAGCGCACCGCGGCGGGCTGCGGCGGCTGCGGCGGCTCGGCGCTCTGGCGGTAGCCGTAGACCGCGATCCGGTCCGAACGCGCCGCCGCCATGCCGTCCACGATACCGGGGTCCGGCGCGCCGCCCGCCGCGGTGTCGAGGAGCTGATCGAGGCCGGGCGCCGGCTCGACGTCGAGCATGAACGGCAGCGCGGCGAAGGTGCGGCCGAGGTCGAGCACGGCGACGTAGCGTCCGCGCCCGGATGCGGCGAGCGCCAGGGCGGCGGCCAGCGTGGTGGCACCGCTGCCGCCGGTGCCGGCGAAGCCGACGGCGCAGCTCCCCTCCGGCTGCGCCTCCTCGGAGAGGAACGCGTTCGCCGCCGCCGCGCGCACCGCCGCGGCGCTCACGGGCTTGATGAGATAGTCGCTGACGCCGGCGAGGAGGACCTCGCGGCTGAAGCGGGCGGAGCCGTCGGTGCCCAGGGCGACGACGGACGTGCCGACCTCGCACACCGCCGCCAGCTCATGGATCGCGCCCGCCGGGTAGGGCGTGCCGTCGAGGTCCACGAAGATCAGCCGCGGAGCCGGGTTGCCGGCCCGCTCGACGGCGGCGACGGCGGCGTCGACGGTGCCGGTCCAGACCTGCGGATTCTCGCGGTCGGACAGCCCGGCGCGCAGCGCGTCCTCCGACGCCGCGTCGGTCGCGAAGGCGAGAGTCGGCGGTTCCGCGCCGGGTCCGCCGGCGGCCGCGGGATCGGGCGGCATCAGGGCGCACCGCTCCGGCGGCCGGGCGGCCGGCGTTCCACAGCGAGGCCCGGCGTCCGGTCAACGTGTCGAGAAGACATGCGGTCTCAACCAGCTCTCCGATCCACGGGCGGATCGGGGATGCGATGAAGGCGTTCGGCGGCGAGCGCCGCGGCCAGGGCGCCGCTCGCCGCTGAACGGCCGGCCTAGTTTGCGGTGGTGTCGGCAGCCGGCATGGTGCCGAGGCCCGTCGGTGCGATATCATCGACACTGTCGCCGATGGCGAGGATCGCGGTCTGAACGTCGTTACTGAAGGTCACGATGGCGGCGCCGATGGCGACGGCCATCAGCCCGACCAGCATCGCGTACTCCAGGGTGGACACGGCCTCGCGCGCGCTGACGAACCGGCGCAGCCGCCGCGACAGATACCTTGCGTTCATCGTCGTACTCCTCGGTCTTTCGACTCGTTGGCGAATTGCCGGCGAACCGCGCCGGCGCGGTCATTTCCGTGGCGTCGCCCGTGCGAAGCCGGTGCGCCTACGTCGTTTCCGCCGGCGCGTAGGCCGGCGCCGGCAACGGCGTGTCGAGCTGGCGGACGGGCAAGGCGTGGAGACGGTGAATATTGCCGGCGGCGAACAGCCTCGTGAGAGTCTCGCTCGCGCGGAGCTTCATGCAGACCTCGGCGACGACGACGGCGTCGCTCGCCGCCATCGCGAAACCCTGCGGCAGGACGGCGGCCGCGCCCGCCGCGCCGAAGGTGCCGCAGGCGCGGGCGAGCGCGTCCGTCTCGGTCGCAGTTCCCAAGCGTATCGTATCGACCCAATCGACCGCGGGCGGCGGCAGCGGATCGCCGGCCGCCTGGCGAATTGACGTGACCGCATACACCAGGTCCACCCGGTCGCCGGTTTCGCGGTCGCGCAGGAAGGTGCCGAGCGCGACCATCTGGTCGCCGTCCGGCGCCGTCTCGCGCGAGACGTAGTCGGCCATGGCGGCGGCCATGCGCGCGCCGGCGGAGTCCGTCTCAATTCGCGTGTACAGGTCGAAGGTGACGGAAGCGACCGCGAGCAGCGTCACCACGCCGAGCGCGAGCTCGAGCGTCGCGCCGCCGTCGATCCGGCGAACGAACGAACGCGCCGCGCCGCGCCGCGGCAGCCTCATTCCACGGCTCTCTCGTTGCGGGCGACGGCGAGGGCGACGCGCGCCGGGGCCGCGCCGTCGCCGGCGTTCGCCTGCGCCGCGTCGCGCCAGGCGATGCTGACGGCGACCATGTCGCCGTCCTCGCCGCCGAACGCCGTGCCCGGCGGGCGGGGGGTGCCCGCGAGCAGCGCCGCCGGGCTCGCGTACGCCTCGACGGTGACGGTCCAGCCGGCGCCGCATCCTCCCGGTATGTCCAGCTCGCGCCCGATCGCGCCGCAGGCCACGGTGCGCAGCGCCGCCGCGCTGGCCGCGGGCTGAGGCATCAGGGCGACGGCATGCGCCGCGGCCCGCGCCGCCCGTTCCATCCGATCCTCGCTCCAGGCGCCGTGCGCGATCTCGGCCAGCGGGCAGAAGGCGCAGATCAGCGCCGCGATCGCCAGTCCCGCCTCGACGGTCGAGGCGCCGCTCCGGTCGTGGACAAAGAGGCGCGCCCGCGCCCACAGGCGGCGGAAACCCGAGGAACGCCGGGATGGGTTGACATGCGCTCTATGAATATTCACCATGCAGAGAACGCTCATCCCGAACGTTGGGGAGGAGAGGGAGAATTACCGCCGGAACACGATGCGCTTCCGCCGCCAAGCGGTGCGTCCGGAAAGGCATCCACGCCTCCCTGTCCCTTCCAAGACCGTCGTCTGTATACCCGCCGCCGCCTTTCTCCTCCACGGGCACTGCATCATTGTGCGTATGAAACTTTGTTATGCATAAGAAATGCATATTCCCCGCATAAGCGCCGCGTACGAGTGAGGGCGTTGCGTTGATCTCTGACCGCGACGACCATGCGAGAGACCGCGTGAGGCAGCTCCGGGCGTTCTGCCACGCCGCACAGCTGCAAAGCATGTCGAAGGCCGCGGACCGGCTGTCCCTGACGCAGCCCGCCGTGTCGCGGCAGATCCGCGCCCTGGAGGAAGAGTTCCTGACGGCGTTGTTCGTGCGCCGCGGCCCGCGCATCTCGCTGACCGCGGCCGGCCGCCGCCTCCTGCGCATGGCCCTGCCCCTGGTCGAGAGCATGGATCGCCTGCCGGAGACGTTCGCCGAGGACGTCCGCCGGACCGTGTCGGGCGAAATCCACATCACGGCGGGGATGGCCTCCTCGGCCTTCGTCCTTCCCCGGTACATCGCGCGGTTCCGGGAACGCTACCCCGACGTCCGGGTGCACATCACGACCGTCGCCGGCAGAGACGCGGTGCGCATCATCCTCGACCGGAGGGCGGACTTCGGCATCGGCGCGATGGAAGTCGTGCCGGAGAACATATCCTTCCGAAAGATTCAGTCGTCCCGCTACGTTTTCGTCACGCCGCCGGACCACCCGCTGGCCGGGCGGGACGCGATAACGGTGGACGATGTGGGGACGTCCCCGACGGTGATGCCGGCCGTCGGCACGTTCACCCGGGACCTGGCAGGCAGCGCGGCCCGGCATTTCGGATTCACATGGAAGGTCGCCATGGAGGCGATGGGCTGGGACGTGACCATCCGCTACGTCGAAGCCGGCCTCGGACCCGCCGTCGTTCCCGATTTCTGCGTCACCGAAAGCGACCGGGTGCGCGTCATCCCGTTCGAAGAACGAATCTACGGCTTCGTCAGGCCCAGGACCTACGGCGTGATCATGCGCCGCGACGCCTTCCTGTCGCTGGCGGCGACCCGGTTCATTCAGACGGCGGATCCCGACCACTGGCCCGAATCCCCGCACGGGTTGTAGACGTATCCTCCGCGGCCGGCGGGGCCGGGCGCCGCCGCTGCGTTCAGGCGGCGCCGGCGGGACCTTCCACCGCCTGCTCCATCAGGCGCCCGAGCGCCGCCCGCCAGGCCGCGCTCTCGCGGCGGGCGCCGCGTGCGCCGCGCGCATCGACCGCGTGCAACGCCGGATCGAAGGGAACGACGACGTCCGGGCGCCGGTCGGCGAGGGCGTAGCCGATCTGGGCGCGGGACAGCGCCGCGGCGCGCGTCCGCGAATGACTCTGCGCGAGGAGCACGGGGTACTGCGTGCCGAGCAGCGCCAAGCAGCGCGCCGCCGCGCCGACGCTCTGCAAGGTCGGCTCGAAGAGCAGAATGCGCGTGTCGGCGCGGCGCATGACCTCGAGCCGCACCTCGGGGTCGGACAGGCCGGCGGCGAAGACCGTGTGGGCGCGGTTGGCCAGCGCTTCCAGCAGCGCGCACGCCGCCGCCGCGGCCGGCGGCGGCGGCAGCGGACCGTCGGCGCGCCAGGCGATCAGCGAAATGCCGTCCGCCGCCGCGGCGCTCGCGCCGTCGACGAGGTCGCCGTCGACCGCCGGCGCGGCGGCGAGGGCGTCGAGCAGGGCGGGCAGACCGTCCGCGGCGGGCACGCCGAACAGGCCGGCAAGCTTGTTCGACGCCGGGTCGAGGTCGACCACGGCGGCGCTGCGGCCGTGCGCCGCGGCGGCGCGCGCCAGGGCGGCGGTCACGGTCGACACGCCGCTGCCGGCGCTGCCGGACACCGCGACCACGCGACCGGCACGGGTGCGTTCCGGCAGCCCGTCGAGGATCGCCGCGCACGCCTCGCGCACGGCGGCCGGCGAGACCGGCTTGACGAGATAGTCGGCGGCGCCGCGCGCGAGCAGCGTGCGGGCGACGTCTGCGGTGTCGGCGGAGCCGACGAAGACCAGCGCCGTTCCGGGCGCGCATACCGAGGCGACCTCGGCGGCGGCGGCCAGAGGGTCCGGCGTGTCGTCGAGATCGACGAGGACCAGCGGCGAGGACGGCTCCGTCGCCAGCGCTTGCAGGGCCGCGGCGAAGCGCCCGCGACGCACCCGGAAGTCGCGCCCCTCGAGCCCGCGGAGCAGCGCCCGTTCGGTCCGCGGGTCGGCCGCGAACGCCCGCCCGCGAGCGCCGTCCGATGTCGCCGCCATAGCCGGATGCGGGGCCGGGCGCGGAGCGGCGCGTCAGCCGCCCGCGGCGCCCTGGGCGGTGGCCGAAATCGGCGGCAGATCGCGGACGGCGTCGCCCACCCAACGCCGGTATGCGTTCGATATCGCGCCGCGGACGGCTGGGAGGCGCGCCGGGTCGGGGCAGAGAAGGGCGCGCACGGCGTACGCCGGCACCGCCGCGCAGGCGTGCTGCGCCTCCTGCAGGGCGCCGTAGCGGACGAGGACCGCCGCGGTTTCGGCATCCGACGCGGAACCGGACTGCGAGAAATACTCGTGCCGCTCCGCCAGCCGCGGCGCACAGCCGGCGGCGACGCCGGCCGCCAGCACCGCCGCGGCCAGCGCCGGACACAGGACCGGCCGAAGAGCCGGACACAGGGTCGGACGCCGGGCCGGACGCTGGGAAGGACGAAGGCTCGGCATGAGGCGCTCCCGGGGCGGCGGATGAGAGACGAGCCTAGTAATGATAGCCTTCCGCGCGCCGGGTCGCCAGCGGTCCGCCGCCGTCATCGTCGACGCGCGCCGCGGACGGTCCGGTCAGCCGCGCGGTGACGACCACGATCAGCTCGAGCTCGTCGCTGCGCACCGCGGTATGGCCGAACAGCGCGCCGACGCCCGGCACATCCTTGAGGACGGGCAGCCCGGACTCCACCGTGTTGGACGCGTTGCGGAACAGCCCCGCGATCACGATCGACTCGCCGTCGCCCACTTCCACCGTGGTTTCGGCCCGGCGCACGTTGATGACCGGAATGTCCACGCCAACGAGCTGCACCGAGCGGTTCAGCGACGGCTCGGACACCTCGGGGCGCACGGTCAGCACGATCCGTCCATTGTCGAGGACCGTCGGCACGAAGTCGAGCAGAACGCCGTATTTCTTGTATTCGAAGATGATCACGCCGTCCTCGAACCCGGTCGGCAGCGGATACTCGCCACCGGAAAAGACGGACGCGGTCTCGCCGGTGACCGCGGTCACGTTCGGCCGGGCCAGCACGTTGGCCAGCCCCGCCGTCGCCAGCGCGTCGATCATGGCGGAAATGCGGACCTGCCCGAGACCGCCGAAGTCGAGCCTGTCGGAGAGCTCGAAGGAGGCCGCCGGCGTGCCGTCGACGATCGCGATTTCGGATTGCCCCGGAACCGGCGTCGACCAGAGGCGCCCGAGGCGAAAGCGAAACGCCGCGCCCTCGAGCGAGCCGAACGCCTCCCAGTTGATCCCGAGATCCTCGGTCACCGAGCGGTGGACCTCGGCGATCTGGACTTCGAGGTTGACCTGCTGCGGCGCCGCGATGCGCAGCTCGTTTTCCACCGCCACGCCCTCGGGCAGCGCGGCGGCGGCGACGCGCATGGCGCGGTCGGCGGCCTCGGCGGACGCGACCTCGCCGTTCAGCGCCACGCCGCGGTGCAGGTGCCGGGCGCGGACTCCGGCGAGACCGGTGTCAGCGTTCAGGGCGGCGGTCAGCGGATCGAGGTCGAGCACCACGGACACCACCCGCTCGCGCGCCCGCTCGTCGTCCGCCAGCACGACGACCGTCGTGCGGCCGATGCTGCGGCCGATGACGTAGAGCACGTCGGGTGTCAGCAACTGCACGTCGGCGACCTCCGGCGCGGCGACGAGCACCGCCGTCGCCTCGCCGTCGAGATGGAGACGGCGGCTCTGTCCGAGCGGCACGACCAGAACCCCGGGCGCCGCGGCGCGGGCCGCCGGTCGCCGAGGCGCCGGGTCCCCGGCCGTCGCCGGGGCGTCGCCGCCGACGGGCGGCCCCGGCTCGCCGACGAGCAGCGCCCGGGGAGGCAGCGCCTCGGCGACCGGTGGCCCGGCGACCGGCGGCCCGGCGAAACCGAGCGCGAAGCCGCGCGTCGGCGGCGGCGGACCGGCGCGAAGCGGTGGCAGCGCCGGCGCCGCAAGTGCCGGAAGGTGCAGCGCGAGGCCGCGGGCAAGGCGGCGCGCGGCGCGCCGGCGGGCGTCGTCACGGGTGCGCGCGGCGTCGATGGCGCGGACGAGCTCGGTGCCGTCGCCGTCGGCCCAGTCCGACTCGGCGCGGGCGGCGTACAGCTCGGCCGCCTCGTCGGTCCGCCCGGACGCGGCGAGCGCGCGCACGAGGTTCGCCGCGATGCGGGGATGGTCCGCCGAAATCCGAACCGCCTCGATGCCGCGGGCCGCCGCGGCCTCCCAGTCGCCGTCCAGCGCGGCGGCGACGGCGAGGCCGTTCAACGCCCACGCCGCGGTCGCCGGGCTGGCGGCGTCGGCGGCGGCGGCGAAGTGTTCGCGCGCGCCGTCCGTTCCGCCGCGCGCGAGCGCCGCCCGCCCGGCGCCGAGGCGCGCCGCGGCGCCAAGCTCCGACTTGGCCTCGGCGCGCTCCGCAGCTTGCACGAAATATCGTTCGGCGGCTTCGAAATCGTCGTCGTGGAAGGCGATGTAGCCGAGGCCGAGATACGGCTCCGGCGCGCCGCCGAACCGCTCCGCGAGCGAGCGGTAGAGCCGCCGCGCGGCGTCGGGCTGTCCGCCGGCGAGCGCCGCAGCGGCCACCGGCAGCGCGTCGCGGAGCGCCGCGCCGCCCTGGCGGGCGTCCCCGGCGTCGTCGGGGCGGCCGGCGCACGACGCGAGAACGAGCAGCGCCGCCGCCGCGGCGGCGCGCGAAATACAGGCGACTGCGGCTGGCAGCATCCGCACCACTGACGTCCCGAACAGAGTGACGCTACCCGAGTCAACTAGCGCATTCCCGCGGTCCGCCCACCGCGCCGGCCGGCGAGTCAGCCGCAGTCGACCACCTCGATCGGCCAGGCCGCGTTGCGGGCGGTCCAGGCGGCGCGCAGCGCGTCCGCGGTTTCGCCGCTCCGCGCCTCGATCGCCCAGGCGTCGACCGGCTTCCACTCGACGGCGCGTTCGACGGCGTAACCGAGGCTTCTCAGCGCCTCGGCGCGCCGCTGACCGTTCGCCGCGACCCGGAACACGCCGAGCGACACGCCGTTCGCAAGCGCGCCGGCGCCGATGACCCCCACGTCGCCGACGCCGCGGCCGCGAATTTCGCGCGCCAGGGCGGCGGCGGCGGCGCGGCTCGCCAGCGGCGCGATGTAGAACCGGTAGTGCGCGACCGACCGCGGCCGCGCGCGGACGTCCACGGCGGTCGCGCCGCGTTCGCGCAGCCACGCTGCGGCCGCGGCGGCCGCGGCGGCGTCCCCGATGCCCTCGGCGACGATGCAGGATCCGTCTCGCGACGGGCTCGCGACCATCTCCAGCGCCGCCGGCGACACGCCGCCGGTGGCGTCCAGCTCGCCGGCGCGCTCCCTGGAGCGATGCGCGAGATGGGCGTAGACCTCGCCGAGATTTTCGTGCGCCGCGGCGAAATCCGGCCAGCGTTCCAGCGTCGCGAGCAGCACGTCGCGCGCGCGGTCGAGCCGGCCCTCGGCGCCGTACAGCACGGCGAGATTGTTCCAGACCTCCGGAATGTCGGGGGCGTCGCGCCGGAGGTCTTCCATGACCGCGACGGCCTCGCGCCCGCGGTCTTCGCGCGCCAGCAGAATGCCGTGCAGGAGCCGCACGTACGGGCGTTCCGGCTCGCGTTCGAGCAACGGTGCGAGCGCGGCGCGCGCATCCGCGTCGCGCCCCTCGAGCACCAGAGAGAGGATCGCCGCGACATCGTCGGGAACCTCGCCCGCCGCGGCGGGCGTCGACAGAAGCGGCACGAGGAGCAGCAGCGCGATGCACGCCCGCAACGCGCGCCCGCCGCATCCCGAACGCGCGGCGGGCTCGTTCGAAACGGCGCAGAGAGGGTGCACGAAACCGACTGTACGAGGGGCCCGCCGCGGCCGCAACGGGCGGATTCGCCCGCCCGCGGGGCGCGACGGGTGGGGCGGCGGCGGCCGGCCGGCGGTTGGCTCAGGCGTGAACGTCGGCGATCCAACCGGCGATGAGCCGGTTGGAGACGGCGCGGATCTCCGTGTGCAGCGCCTCGGCGACCGAGACGATCCGCGCCACGTCCTCCGGATCCCGCGGGTCCGGCGCCGCCGCGCCGCCGGGCCACCCGGCAGCGACGCGCAGCGTCGGCCCGATCGTCTCGAGCGCCGCGGCCGCTGTCGCCGCCTGTTCCAGCGC
Source organism: Alphaproteobacteria bacterium (assembly GCA_965243325.1). Taxonomy (GTDB): domain Bacteria; phylum Pseudomonadota; class Alphaproteobacteria; order UBA7887; family UBA7887; genus JANQOH01. Next base: position 1,022,461 of record CBDEUQ010000003.1, read on the forward strand.
GCTCTGCGGGCGCTCGCCGTGGGCCTCGGCGAAATCCTGGCCGAGGCGCTCGAGCGCGTGTCCGATCTCCCGCGCCGCTTCCAGGGTGTCGCGCTCGTCGGCGCGCAGGTCGCTGCGTCCGGTCTCGGCCTCGCCGAGCGTCCAGTCGCCTTCCTTCCCGACGCCCTGCAGGGTCGTCAGCGCCGCCGTCGCGTCGTGCGCGAAGGCGAGACCCAGGCGCACCTGCTCGACCAGCGCGAGCGGCGTCAACGCCGCCGCGGCGCCGGTTCCGCTCTCGGTCGCGCGGTAGCCGCGGCCGGGCTCCGGGGCCCGGCCGACACGCAGGGACGCCGTGCGCAGGCCGGCGCGGGTCTGCGCGCCGGTGTCGGCGAGCAGCAGGGCCGCCAGCTCCTCGAGCCACTCCGGCGCGCCCGGCGCCGCCTGCCGCAACTCCTCGCGCAATCCGGCGCCGCCGCGGGGATTCTCCAGGCGCGCCAGGGCGCGCACGATTCCCGGACCGCCGGTCTCTCCCAGGCGCCGTCGCACTGCGCCGGAAAGACGGGCGGCGGCGCGTCCGAGCTCGGCCGTTTCGGTCTCGGGCACGAGGGTCGCCGGGTCGGATCCGAGCTCCAGCATCGCCGGCCGCCCGTCCGCCGCCGCCGATCTCGCGGCGGCCGCCGCGCGCGGCCTCTCGCGCGCCGCGGCGCGCTCGGCCAGCGCCCGCAGCCAGCGCAGCTCGCCGATGTCGCAGGCGTGAAGCCGGTAGCTTGCGGCCGGCGCATACGGGGCGCGCCGCGGCGCGCGCGCGCCGAGCGCGCCGCCGAGCCTCATGCCCGCGAGCGCGGCCCGCGTCTCCAGATCCTGGGTGTTCCAGGCGCGCTCGAACGCGCGCATCGTCCGCGCCGCGGTCGACGGCCGGTCGGCGCCGTCTTCGGCGAGGGCGCGCAGGTGGGCGCGCATGCCCACGGCGCAGCGCGAAAGCTCGCCGCGCTCCGCGTCGCCGTTCGTCCGATGGCGCTCGCCGGCGTCGAGCCAGCGCTCGCCGGCGTAGTGCGCGGCGGTCGCCAGCTCCAGGGCCAGGGTCGCGTAACCGGCGATCGCCTCGGGGCGAACCGCGGCGTGAACCTCGCCGCCGAGTTCGTGGCGGACGAGGTAGGTCTCGCCTTCGGACTCGAGCGAAACGCGCGCGATCCAGGCGCCGGCGGCGCTCCGGCGCTCGATGCCGGCGGCAACGTCTGCGGGTGCGATTCCGACGTCGCGGATCAGCCGGGCGGCGAGCGTCTCCACCGGTTCGGGCAGCTGCCGGGGCTGCCGCGCCGCGTCGTCGAGCGCGGCCGCGGTGTCTTCGTGCTCGAGCGCCGCCCAGTCGAGCGCCGCCTCGCCGTCAAGCCGCCGCCGGACGGCATCGGGAAGGAGCGCCGCGGCGCGGGTGAAAAGCTGGCCGGAACGCATGGCTCTAGCGAGCGAAGGAGATTTCGCTGGCGGCTTCGACGCCGCGAAAGATGCGCACGGTCTTCGGCGGCATCGTGACCGGTTCGGCCGGTGGCGGCGCCGAGACGACTTCGGCCTGCGGCGGAAGCAGCAGGTTGGCGAGGTCCACCGCCGCGCGCAGCGGCGGTTCGGGCCCCGCGGCGAGCGGGCGGACGGCGAGCGAAAGCCGGCCTTCGTGTTCGCCGAGCACCAGACGGTCTCCCTGCGCCGGCGACACCTCGAGGGTCGCCGTGATCATCTCGTCGCGCCGCGGCGCGACGTCGTCCGTCGCCGCGTCCGCGGCGATCCGGCGGTCGACGGCGACGACGCGGTCGACGGCGACGACGCGAACATCCTCGACGATCGTGCGCGCCAGCGCGCTGCCGCCGAGGTCGTCGTCATCGAGCTCGGCGGACAGGATCACGTCCACACGGTCGCCGGGGTCGATCAGCCCGGCGTGGCTCGTCGCGGCGCCGACGCGCACGGTGACGGCGCGTGCGCCGGGCCGCAGCACGGCGGCGAGGAAGCCGCTCTGCTGCGGCCCGACCACCGCCGAGCGCACGAGCACGTCGCCGGCCGCGAGGGTCTCCCGCACCGCGTGGCCACGCAACGCGTCGGCGTCGTCGGCGGGAAAGTGCGCCGGGCGGAACGCCGTCCGCTCGATCTCGACGGCCCTCAGATCCTCGTCGCCGAGCAGCGTGCCGACCGACAGGGCGCGCGCCGCGGCGAGAACCGCGACGGTCTCGGGCGGCGGCGGCGCCTCGGCGGCCGCCGGCGCGGCGGCAGTCGCCGCTTCCGCCGGCGGCGCGGCGTCGCCGGTCAGAAACGACAGCGCGAAGAGAAAGGCGCCGGCCACCGGCAGGACGCAGAACACGACCACACGCACCTTCGGTGCTAAGCGTCTGAATAAGTGGCGATATTTCTCCGTTTCTATCGCCGTCGGGCGCGAAAGGAAAGCCCATTTCGCACCCCGCCGCAACAGATCGGAGACGTATCGCGATGCCGGCAATCCGCCTCACCCAGCGACGGGTCGACGCCCTCAAGCCCCGCCGCAAGGCGCGCAATGTCCGCGACGCCGAACTGAAGGGCTACGGCGTCCGCGTGATGCCGTCGGGCTCCAAGCGCTACTTCATCCACACCCAGCACCGGGGACGCCGCGTCTGGAAGACTGTCAGCGATGCGGCGACACTGAGCGAGGCCGAGGCGCGCGCCCGGGCCAGGGCGATGCTCGCCTCGCTCCGCGACGGCGTCGAGCCCGGAACGGAAGCGATGGAGTGGACGCCCCTCCCGACGGCATCGCAATGTGCCAAGTTGGCGGTGTCGTAAACGCCAAGAGAGGAAAGGGGCGTCCATGGAACAGGTTAGCATGATCGGGATCGATCTCGCGAAGAACAGCTTTCAGCTTCACGGCGCGCGGCCCGATGGATCGGTCGCGTTCCGGAAGAAGCTGAGCCGGGCGAAGGTGCTGGGGTTTCTGGTCTCGCAGCAGCCCTGCACAGTCGCGATGGAAGCCTGCGGCGGTGCGCACCATTGGGGCCGCGAGATCAGCCGCCTGGGCCATGCGGTGCAGTTGGTTCCGCCGGCCTACGTGAAGGCTTACGTCAAGCGACAGAAGAACGATGCGGCGGATGCGGAGGCGATCTGCGAGGCAGCATCGCGCCCGACGATGAGTTTTGTGGCTGTGAAGACCGTCGAGCAGCAGGCCCGGGGCATGCTGTTCCGCACGCGTGATCTCCTGGTACGCCAGCGCACCCAGACCATCAACGCCTTGCGCGGTCATCTGGCGGAGTTCGGCATCGTTGCTCCCCAGGGTCCGGCCCATGTCGGGCGCTTGGCGTCGGCGCTTGAAGACCCGGACTTGGATCTGCCGGACGCGGTCCACGATCTGGCCGGCCTTCTGCTGAACCAGATTGCCGGGCTTGGCGAGAAGATCGATGGCCTTGAAGAGGAAATCCGGGCGGTGGCCCGGCAGGACGAGGAGGCGCGCCGTCTGATGACCGTGCCGGGGATCGGGCCGATCACCGCGATGGCGGTCCAGTCCTTCGCGCCGCCGATGGAGACCTTCCGGCGCGGCCGGGACTTCGCCGCCTGGCTCGGCCTGGTGCCGCGCCAGCACACGACTGGCGGCAAGCCGCGCCTGGGCAAGATATCGAAGATGGGCCAGCGTGACTTGAGGCGGCTGCTGATCACGGGCGCCATGGCGGTCGTTCGCTGGGCGGCTCGGCGCGGCAGGACGAACGACCCATGGCTTGCCAGGATGCTGGCGCGCAAACCGCGCATGCTCGTCGCCGTGGCGCTGGCCAACCGGATGGCGCGCATCGTCTGGGCGCTGATGACGAAGAAGGAGAGCTACCGGGCTCCCGCCGCCGCCTGAGAGGGCGGTCGGGCGGGTCGCTGTCGGGGACGCGGGCAGGTCTGAGGAAAGGCAAGGGCAAACGGTCGATCGAGACGGGATCGGGAAAACCAGTCTCCGGACGCAGAGCTTTCGAGCTCGCGTAAGCGATATGGACCCGATCCGCGCATCTCCATGAGGGCCCGCGGCGTGTGACGTGCCGCATAGAGAGGCCGGACACACGACAGCACCTGACCGCGCGCACCGAACCGACCGAAGAAAATGCTTGCGTCACCAGGGGCGTCCACACACGTCCGGCGAAACACCCTTCGAGACCGTGGCCGAGGAAGTCTTCGCCCGCTACGGCCGGCGATGGAAACCGCGAACGCTGTCCGTGAACCGAAACTACCTTCGCCGCCAGATTCTGCCCTTCTTCGAGCGACGCGCCATCGGGGAGATCACCCCGGAGGACGTTCAGAGATGGTTCCGCTCGCTCCACGCGACGCCAGCGGCCGCGAACCGCTCGGCGCCGATCCTCTCGGCCATCATGCGACAGGCGGAGGCGTGGGGATACCGTCCCGAGAACAGCAACCCCTGCAAGGGCATCCGGCGCTACCGGCAGGGACGCTCCGAACGCTTCCTGTCGCCGGAGGAATACCGCCGCCTCGGCCGGGCACTCGACAATCGCGAAGCGGACCGTCCGTTCCACGTGGCGGCGCTCCGTCTCATCGCCCTGACCGGGTGCCGGAAGTCGGAGATCCTGACCCTGGAGTGGCGCTTCTACCGGGACGGGAACCTCCACCTAGGCGACAGCAAGACCGGCCCGCGCACGATCTGGCTGTGCCGGGCCGCGCGGGACGTGCTCGACGGTCTGCCGCGCCGAACGCGGTTCGTCTTCCCGATGAAGAACCGGCGTACGTCGCAGGAATGGCTGAACGGTTTCTGGTCCCGGGCGAGGAAGGAAGCGGGCATCGCGGATGTCCGCCTGCACGATCTCAGACACAGCTACGCGAGCATGGCGCTGCTCAACGGGGAATCGATCCGCGCCGTCGGCCGCCTGCTCGGCCACGAAAAGCCGTCGACCACCCTGAAATACGCCCACCTGTCGGATGCGTCGGTGCGCGACGCTGTCGACGCCCTGGCCCCGGTCCTCGCGGGAGACAGGGGATGAGGGGCGGGACGACGGTTCGGCTCACGGACGCGGGCGTCGCGAGGCTGAAGCCGGCCAAGACGGAATACATCGTCCGGGATATCCGGATGGCGGGGCTCGGCGTCCGGGTTCGCCCGTCCGGGCATCGCAGCTTCGTCTGGCATGGACAGGAGAACGGGCAGGCGGTCCGGAAGACCGTCGGCCCGGCCGCGCTGATGAGCGTCGAGGACGCGCGGCGGGAATGCATGGCGCTTCAGACCCGCGCGGGACGCGCCGATGCCGGGAAGCTCAGAAACAATATCCCCCTGTTCCGCGATTTCGTGCTGGGCGAGTGGCGCGCGGCCTCCCGCGATCGAATGGGGGCATCGCGCCGAAGGTTCGTCGACCGGATGCTGAACAAGCAATTCCTGCCGGCGTTCGGAGCGCTCCGCCTCGACCGCATCCGGCGGCGCGACGTCGAACGCTGGTTCGACGCCTACAGCGTGACCGCGCCGGGCGGGGCCAATCTCGCGCTCCAGCTGCTGCGGCAAATCCTGAATGCCGCCGTCGCCGCCGGGTCCATCGCCGCCAATCCGACGGAGGGCATCAGGAGAAACCCCCGTCCCAGGCTCACCCGGTTCCTGTCCGTCGAAGAGATTGAGCGGCTTCACCGCGCGCTCGACCGGCTGGTCGACGAACGGCCGTCGCGGGAACAGCAGGCCGACATCGTCCGCCTCCTTCTCCTTACCGGCTGCCGCAAGGGCGAGATCGTCGGGTTGAAACGGTTCGAGGTCGACGGCGACGTGCTCAGGCTGGCGGACAGCAAGACGGGACCGCGCACCGTGTGGCTGAGCGAAGCCGCGCGGGCCATCCTCGACCGCCAGCCGCGAGGCGCGAGCCGTTACGTGTTTCCGTCGCCGAAAGATCCCGCGAGACCGTGCACCCGCGACGTGACGCTCTGGAGACGCGCTAGAAAGGAAGCCGGGATCGAGGATGTCCGCCTGCACGACCTCAGGCACACCGTGGCGAGCCAAGCCGTGGCCCGCGGCGCCGCGCTGTCGACGGTCGCCAGGATGCTCGGGCATGCCAACCCGACGATGACCCTGCGCTACGCCCATGTCGGCGATCGGGACGTCGAAGCAGCGGCGGAAAGAATCGGGCAAGCGATCGCATGCGCAATGAACATCGGTCGGGCCGTTGGGGAGGGGGACAACCGGTCGCGATCCTCCGCCGAAACCGCAAACGAAACCCCGCGAAGCATCGCAACCGTCCCATGACAGATCAAACAAGGGGAAACAATATAGGATTCTTCCGTCAAATGCGGTCCACTAGCTCACCCGCCTGAAGACCCGAATAGGTAGGATCACACGAGTTTCTAGCGTGGTCAACAACGAAATAGAGCGAAACCCCAAGGAGGGTCGTCTAATTCACAGATGTAAGAGTCGATCGGATGTACCAATCCGTGGAGGTTTGATCGATTGCGCATTGTGTCATTTACTCTGTTGAATCTGTTAACTATAAATTGCGTATCGCCGTGGGTGTAATACAGAACATAGCCGGTAGCACCACCGGCATCTTTTTTTGTAATATAGTCTGATACCTTGTTGACATCACTGATAACCGGAGATTGCTTCCATGCCTGTTTTACTTCAATGACCGCCTTGAGTCGGTTCTCAGCCTTGCGCCAGAAGACGAGGTCGAATCTTTGGGTAACATTCTGCGGCGGCCTTTTGCTCTTTAAATCAGAGCTGTCGCGAATTTTCTTAGGTGAAGGATCAACATAAACTTGAAAACCAAGACTTTTAAATACTTCAATGGCTATATAGTTTTGAAGGTACGATTCATGCGAATACCAAAGATAGTTTCCCGACATTTCTATGTGGAATCTTTGCGCGGACATAGCCGCATCCAAGATGGCTTTCTCGAATATATTTGGCACAGGCATTTTCCTTCGTTGACTGTTTAGATAGGGAAATCAGCTGACATTTGGCGCTTCCGCCGGGGGTATGTCTCAGGCGGCCTTCTTCATCTTCTCCTCCTATGGCCCCTTCGTTTTTCGCGGACATCGGATGAAGACGTCGACCGGCGTCCCTCTCTTCATGCCGCGGCGCTGATTGTTGTTCGGCGTGCGATTTTTATGGTGAATATGTTGTTAGCTTGAAAGCTGGCGGTGCCAGTCGACATGAACGAGCCCCGCCGGAGGGCGCCGCAAGCCGAGTCGGGCGCCGGTTCCTACCGTTCCAGCTTCTCTCCGTGGCGATACTCGTACACATCGGGATCGCCGCTGTCGCAGTCCAAGCGCCATTGACCATGCATTAAACCATTTACGAAAGGGCCTTCCAGCGCGCAGCCATCATCGGGAAATCGGACGACCCAATGCCCCTGCTCTAAACCGCCGACGAAGGCACCCTCAATTGTGTGGCGGTCCTCATCGTACCAAGTCCATTTTCCGTGCCTCTTCCCCTCGACGAACGCCCCGGAAGAGCGGTCCTCCAAAAAGTCAACGCTGCCGTCGTCCCGCTTCGACGTTAGCCGCTGGGTAAGCGTGCCCCGCCCGGTCACACGCGACGACTCATCGCACTCGCCGGACCAGGTGGACGCCACCACCCTGTCCAGGGTGTCGAACCAGTGCTCCGGCCACCACATGACGCATTCCGCCGGCACCGACAGCGCGGCCCAACAACCGTCTGGTCTCGCATCGTCCGTGCCGCACGTCGGGAAGTAGAGAACCTGATTGTCCGATCCGCTCGGAGCCGCAGCATCCTCTGCTTCCGTATCGGCGGACTCCCGCGCGGCCGGTTCGTCCATCTGCACTTCCAGCGTTTCGCTGGCCTCCGCGCCCATGGTCGCCAGCGTCTCCACCTCCGGCAGCGTGAGATAGCCCGTCGTGTCGAGTTCCTTAGCCGTCTGCCAATCCCAGATCGCCGCTCGCGTCTTGGGGCCGAAGAGCCCGTCGGCGGGGCCGGGATCGAAGCCGAGGAAGGCGAGGCCGCGTTGCACGAGGACTCGTACCTCGCGCGGCATTTCCACATCCTGCACGTGCGCGGCGGGATCTTCGGGCGCCTCCTGGGCCGGTGCCGACAGCGGCGCCGGCAGCAACGCGCACGCGGTAAGGGCCAGAAGCGCGGCGATCGTACGGCGTCGACCTGAATGAGTGGGCATGGCCTGCTCGCTCGTGAGCGCCTCTACTGCGGCTCGCGGCCCGGAGGAGGCGACTCGGTGACGAGGGATAGCTGGCCCTCGACGCGAGCTTGCCGTTCGGCAAGGCGCAGCATCTCAAGCCGGAACGTATCCATGGCGGATTGATGCGCCCGCCGATCGGCAGCAGCTTCCGTGGCGAGGCTCCGCACGTCCGCGCGGACTTCCGCTATGTCGTCGCGGACCCAGCCTATGCCGGCGAATGTCGAGCCGCCCACGGCAAGGCCAGTGCCGACGATGGCGACAATCAGCTTGCCCGTTTCCGTCATGGCCGACTCCTCGCGCGCGGCGCTTGTCGCGCGTCCCTACGGTTCCTCGTCGGGCGGCGGCGTTTCGGACTCGGTTTCCCCGCCGAGGATCTGTTGCAGAAGCCGCAGAACCTCCGCTCTCTCCCTTGTCCTCAAGGCGCCGAGTCATGGGCGGCGCTGGATCCCCTACAAAACTTCACACCTACAGGTTCCCGGTCGTCGATAACGTTTCGATGACCAGGGATATCTGGCCTTCAATGCGGCTTGCCGTTCGGCGAGGCGCAGAGCGTTGTCAGCTACGACCCGATGGTACCTCGCGCTTGGTGAAGCCATCGAGCAGCCCTTCGAGACGCGCCATTCGCTCGCGGAGGTCGGCGATTTCACGGCGAAAATCGCGTTGCATGTTCCACAGAAAGGCTAGGACGGCGACGAAACCGCCGACCGTGATCCACGTCTCCATCGCCGTCTCCCGCTCAAACAAGCGGGCCCAATATACACGCGGACTTTCCGCGACAAAACCCTTTGACCTGCCGCCGAATGGGCGTCAGGCTTTCTCTGGCTACGCGGAGCCTTGGGCATACGGCCATTTGCCGGCGAGAGGTCTTGCCGGCAACCGGGCGCTGTCCGGGAGCGCGACCTGGAGGGGCGACCTGCTCGGGCTGACCCCGAGCGGGCACTCCGTCTGGGGCAACGCCGCTATCGGCGTGAGGCTGGCGACGATGACCGGGCGCGCCGACTTCACGGAGATCGTGGTCTCGCGCTCCGAGCACCGCACGTGGTCGCAGTGGCTCGATGGCGACCTCGGCTACACCATCGCCGTCCGCGGCAACACATTCCGCGAGACCGGGGGTGACGCCGGCAGGCTTACCGGCATTTTCACAGGCGGCTTCCACGAAGGCGCCGCCGGCACCTTGGAGCGTTCAGACCTCACCGCAGCGTTCGGCGCGTCTCGCTGATATTGTAGCGGCCAATAAACTGCGCGTATACTGGCCCATGCTCGACACGCATCAACCAAGAGTAGGGAGCTGATGAGGAACGCGATCACCGCAGCGACGATTCTGGCTTTGAGTTTGGCCACCCCTGCGAGCACTCACGAAGAGTCCGTTCGGGACGGCTCTTACAGCATGAAGGTGGAAGAGGTGTTGGATCACTGCCGCAGGGAGAGGCACTTTGTGCGAAACGAAACCATGACGCGAAACGAGTGCGTGTGCTGGCATTCTGGGCTTTGGAGCTTAGGTGGTGGCACGCGTACATGCGGGCTCTGGCTACAAAGGAACGGCGGCTAGGTGTTAAGCTGCACCCTATCTTGTTGATGCGGCCGCGCCGCAGGATCGCCCGAGATGGGCAACGATCGCGCGAGATGCGCAGGGAGTGACGTCATGGCCGGAGACGACAAGCTGAACGGAAGCGTTGACCTGCTGGCTCAAGCGATGCGGCAGGTGTTCGCCGAGGCGGTCGAAGGCGCCGTCGAGCCGTTGACGACTGAAGTCAAGGCGCTCCGAACCGAGACGCGCGATATCCGCGAGACGATGGCCACGAAGCAAGACGTCAAGCGCCTCGAGGCCGACATGGAAGCCGGTTTCTCCGGGGCGGCGGAGGAACGGAGACGTCTCCGGAGCGACATGGAGAACGGCTTCGCGGAACTGAAGCCGCCCGAGCCGGACGCTCAATCAGGCTGACCGCGCCCCGCTGGGCAGGCCATTGTCCGCGATCAGGTCGGCATAGGCGAGGTACTTCCCGACCATCTGCGTGAACGCCGCGGTCATCTGGTCGATCGTGTCCGCGTCCCGGATGTTGTGGCGTGCCGCGAACTCCGCGACGTACCGGTCCAGATGCTTCGGGCTCATCTTGTGGTACGTGCCGTGAAAGCCCCGCTTGAACATCGACCAGAACGCCTCGATGCCGTTCACGCTGGCATCGCCCCGCACGTATTCGCTCGCCGAGTGGTTGACCGTCTCATGGCGGTAGGCTGACTTGAGCGGGTTGTAGACCGTCGACTCGTCCGTGTAGACCGTGGCGCCCAGCTCCGTCTGCTCGGCGACGAACCCGGAGACAGTCGCGGCGTCGGTGGCCGGGACGTGGCGGGCGACCACCTTGTTGCTGGCCCGGTCCTTGACCCCGACCACGGCGGACTTGCCGACCGCGCCACGGCCCCTGAGCGCCTTGCGCTTGCTCTTCGGCATGTTCTTCCGCTTGCCGCCGATGTAGGTCTCGTCGGCCTCGGTCGGGCCGACGAACCGCTCAAGGCCGCTCTGGTCCCAGGCCTCGCGGAGGCGGTGCAGCATGAACCACGCCGTCTTCTGCGTCACCTTGATGTCGCGCCGCAGCTTCACGCTGCTGACGCCCTTGAGGTTCGTCACGTAGAGGTACGTCGCGAACACCCACTTGCGGATCGGGAGCCGGGAGCTCTCCATCATCGTCCCGGTCCGGACGGAGAAGTACGACTTGCAGTCGCCGCACCAGTAGGGCATCGGCTTGGCATTCGGAATCTCGCGGGTGTTGACCGATCCGCACTTCGCGCAATGCCGTTCCCCGTCCGGCCAGCGGATCTTCTCAAACCACGCAACCGCCGACGCTTCGTCGGGAAACATCTCGTTCAGCTCCATGATCGAGATGCCCTCGCGGTGCGCTCTGCCGGGGCCTTTCTGTGCCATTCGAGGGGTCCTTCAGGGCGCAATTGCCCCAACCCCAATATAGGTCAGAATGCCTGCTGTTTCAAGCTAAATATATAAAAGCCATTTTTATTGCCCCGCAGCATTATGTTACCTGAATAGCTTATCACGCTGATCGGTGCGCAACAAACGTGCCGCTCCGACTCGTAAAGGGTCCGATCCGCGCATCGTGTGGTTGAGCGAGCCCGCGCGGGCCATCCTCGACCGCCAGCCGCGAGGCGCGAGCCGTTACGTGTTTCCGTCGCCGAAAGATCCCGCGAGGCCGTGCACCCGCGACGTGACGCTCTGGAGACGCCCCAGAGAGGAAGCCAAGATCGAGGATGTCCGCCTGCACGACCTCAGGCATACCGTGGCAAGCTAGGCCGTGGCCCGGGGCGCCGCGCTGTCGACGGTCGCTTGCCTGCTCGGCCATTCCAATGTCTGCATGACGCTCTGCTACGCCCATGTCGGCGACCGCGATGTCGAAGCCGCCGCCGAACGCATCGGCAGGCCGATCCACGCGGCCATGGCGGGCGGCCGCGGTACGGTGGCCGAGTGGAAGGTGTCGTTACCGAGCCTCCCCGCGCCTGACGCGCGCGCCCTCATGCCGCCCCGCGCCGGCAGAGAAACGGGTCCGTCCTCACCATCGCGCGGTGGCCCCGAACCCGACCTCATGCTCCGCGACCGAACCGGAGCCGCCGTCGTTGTTGGCGGCCTCGCGCCGGAGAGCCTCGAAGGAGAGCTCGAATGCCGCGGCGCCCCCGGCCGGCGATAGCCGCAGGCCGAGTCGGTAGTCGCGCCCGGTATCGGCGAACCCGGCGCCCGCCTCCGGCGTCAGCGTAAAGCGGTTGCCGAAGGACGACAGCCCGTAACCGAGATTCACTTCCAGACGACGCGCCCGGAGGTCATCATTGCCGCATTCTCGTTCGCCGCGAGGCCCTCCAGCGTCGTGCGCGACAGCAGCGCGTCAGCGCCGCCCGAGGCCGCCCCGCCCACGGTCTGGGTCAGCGACAGCGTGGCGCCACGGTCCGAGTCCGGCCTCTGCCGCCACCACAGCGACCCCGAGACCCCGCGCTCGCGGAAGCCCTTCGAGGCGTGGCGAAGAAGGCCGCGCCTGCGAATCGCCGCCTTCAGGCCGAGCATCGGAACCGAAGGTGCAATGCCGCCGCCCAGGTCGAGGCCGAAACCTGTCTCGGCGTCGCCGCCGTCACGGCGCACCCCCGCCTCCGCGGAAGGTGTCAGCGTCGTTCCGTATTTTAACAATTGCGTCCGTCGAATTGTCGACGTCTGTGGTATGCGTAATATGCTCTATGTGTTTCGGTCGCCGTCCGGCCTGGGCAAGAGCGGACACAGAGTTGGATATGTGGGGAAACATAATGCCTGACGAAATTGACCTCGAAACCCTCCTGGACGGGTGCACCGACGATTCATTCGAGAACGGCATCCGAATTGACAGCGATCTGGAGCCCTTGTCCGGCCCCGGCGGATCGGTCAAGCCGGCGGTTTACGAAGGAGGAACCTATCAGCTCGATCGCCGGTGGGCCTCTCCCGCCGACGATGAGCCGACGCAGGTTATCGTCATAGACAACGTCCCGTCGCAGGCAAATCGCCTTGAAGAAGCTTTGCGGAGGAGCCGCGACTCGACCTCGATACCGGAGCTCCTGCTCGACCTTTCGGAGCTTTCGTACCTTCCTGCGCATTTGCCCCGCTCTCTGTCGAGTCTTCAGTTTCCTCACCGCAACGCCGACGCCTATCTGCGCGATGCTAAACTGGACGGGGAGGACTTTATCAAGACAAGACTGGGACGGGAGATATTCGGTGCGACGGCGCAGACCTGCGGCCCCTTGATTGGGTGGTTTCCTCAGGCGCTGCTATATGGCTTCTGGCAGTCCCATTTGGGCAAGAAGCGCCAGAACACCAAGCACGCGCGTGCGTGGGTCTCGGAAATCGTCGGCTGGCGACCGGCCTCGTCGCAGACCAAGGGAATGGGGCTCAAGGGAGATCCCCTTAATCTTAATACCACCGACGATGTGACTTCCAATCGTGACGACCGCACAACATGGACTGTGGCAAGCGGCAGGAGGGTTGCGGGGGAGAAGAACGAAAAGCTCTCCGAGATCGGCCACGGGCAAGTGCCGTTCATGCGGAACGACGCTCCCACGGCGGCTGTGTCTTTCGCGCGTGTGACACAGCGCGCCACGGTGTCGTTTGCACAACTCAGGCGCGTGAGTCTTGGAGGAGATTCGAACGAGGCGGATGCGGCAGTACGGGCATTGCTTGTGGCCCTCGGGCTTCATGCACACCAGTTCGCCTTCGGCCGGGGATTCGCGTTACGCTCGGGCGCCGAACTTCGACCCAGATCGACCACTGTGACCTGGCTTGGTGCGAATGGCGACACGGAAGTCAACCTCGGCAGCGTCGAAACGACTTGCGCCCTTCTCGAGTCCACGAGGAAACATGCGGCGTCCTGCGGCGTGCCGCTCGACGGCTGGGGAACGCCGGCGAAGCGGCTGACTCCGAAGGAAAACCTCAGGACGGCGATCCTGTCGACTTGGCCTCCCCTCGCCTGATGCTGGCGATAAGCGTCGAATTCCTGCACGGGACTTTTCGCGGCGACCCGCGCGGCACCGCTGTCACCGGAGAGTTGACAAGAGGCGAATGGCCTCCGTCCCCGGCCCGGCTATTCGCTTCCTTCGTCGCAGCCGACGGAACGCGGCAGGCCACCCGTGTCACTGACGGCCATGAACTTTCCTGGCTGGAACGGCTCCCGCCACCGACGATCCACGCCCGGAGCGATCCATCGCATCAGGTGCTCGAGCCCCGATTCGTCGTTGAGCACGGCGACTCCGCGAGGAAGGCGACGCACCACGAATATGTCGCCAGAAAGGCGGCCCTGTATCGAGGCGGCGTCCGGGTGGTCCCCGGCGATCCGTTCGTCGTATATTGCTGGGACGTGGAAGCGCCGGACGACGATACTCTTGCCGCACTCCGTCGGCGGGCCGCGAGGATCGGCTATCTCGGCACTTCCGACTCCCCAGTCCGTGTCCGTGTGGCAACGGAGAAGCTTGGCGCTTCGCCGTTCGAAGCGTTCGTGCCGGATCCGAAAGGCGATGTTCGTATCGCTATCACGCAGCCGGGCGACACCCTGACACTCGATCGGATGTACGACGCTTGGCGTCAACGCGGGGCCTCGGTCAGCCGGTCGCAGTTTCCGACGCTCCTTCACTGGGCAACCTACCGGTCGCCCGGCGGCCGTCGCGAGACAGGACGTGGAGAAGTAGTGGCTTGGCTACGCCTATTTCCGGCCTTGTCGGGGAGGCGGCTTTCCGCCGTTACCACGCTGTTCAAAGAAGCCGTCCTCAGCCGATACCAGCGCATGCACAACGAGCCGCCGGCTATCCTGCACGGCCACGGATTCAGGAGTCGGGGCTACGATCTCGCCCGCTACCTGGCGCTGCCCGACGTCGGCTTTCCGCGCTCTCGGGGCCGCATCCACGGACTCGCCCTTTGGTTGCCGCCGGGTTTCGATCGCGCTCAGCAGTTTAAGGCCCGCGACGCGGCTTTCTCCATCGACGCGCTCGTCGGGCGAGGCATCGAGGCGTCCGTGGAACCGCGCCTGGACGAGGAGCTGCGGCCCTGGGCCGTGAATCCACGCCGCTGGCAGGGGCCATCGCCGACTTGGGTGACGGCGTTCCCCGTGATCCACGAGAGGCGAGGCGTACCCGGCCTCTCGGAAGCCGCGCGCTGGTGCCGTCACGCCGGCCTTCCCGATCCGATTGGCTTTCGCTCTTGCCGCACGCCTCTGCTCCCGGGCGCCGTCGATCTGGCGCCGGCGGAGGTCAACCGCCCCGGACGCCCGGCGCTGCCCTACTCCCACGCCGAGTTCCGCTTTGCCGATCCCGTGACGGGACCGGTCGTCGTTGGCGCGGGGAGACAGCGCGGTTTCGGCCTCTGCGTGCCTGTCAATGGCTGACGCAAGGTCGACGCCCGTAGACGGGGCACGGCCAGCCGACCCGGCGCGGATTCCGCCGTTGCCGACGTTCGGCGAATTCTACCATGCCGTCAACGGACGCGATCCGTTCCCCTGGCAGACGCGCCTTGCGAACCGTGTCGCGAGGAACGAGCCATGGCCGCCCGAGGTCGGCGTGCCGACGGGTCTTGGCAAGACCGCCTGCCTTGACATCGCAATATGGTGGTTATCGTCGCAAGCAGACCGAGCGCCCGCGCATCGCACCGCGCCAACGCGCATCTGGTGGGTTGTGAACCGGCGCCTTCTCGTGGATTCGACCGCCGAACACGCAAGAAAAATCGCGACAATGCTACGCGACCCGGAATCCGCGGGATTGGGCGCCGCCAAGTGCCGCGTCGTTAAGTGTATCGCTGACCGGCTCCGCTTCCTGTGGGTCGATCCGGCCGCGCCCCCGCTGGACGTGATCAGCCTTCGGGGTGGCATCGTCTCGCGTACACCTGCCGACCCGGCGCGACCGACGGTTGTCCTTTGCACATTGCCGATGTACGCGTCACGCCTGCTATTCCGAGGCTACGGCTCCAGTCGGCGCTCCGTCGATGCCGCTATGGCGGGAATCGACAGTTTGGTTCTGCTCGACGAGGCGCACTTGGCAAACCACCTGCGAGCGTTGATCCCCGCGCTCGCCGAATGCACTCCGGAAGCAAGGGTATTTCTCGGTACGGCGCGCTCGCAGCCGACCGTCGTCGCGCTGACCGCGACGGGAAATGCGGCGAAATGCGAACGATTCGACCTGGATGACGACGACGAAGCGCATCCGGTCGTTTGTCGGCGACTGAACGCGGCGAAGCCGCTTCGAGTCGATGTCGCCAAAGGCGAAACGGCGAGCAGCCTCGCGCAAGCCGCCGTTTCGCTCATTCAGGAGGCGTCCGCTCCGACCGCGTGCCTTGTATTCGCCAATACGCCGAAGACGGCGCGGAAGACGTTCGCGCGCCTGTGCAAGGCGTTTCCCGGATCGGAGATCCTGCTTCTCACGGGACTCGCGCGCGAACGCGAGGCAGCCCGAATCCGTGCCCGGATACTCGACCCGGAACACGGAATGGCGACGGCCCGCCCGGCGAACGCACCGCGCCGGCACCATCTGATCGTGGTGGCGACGCAAACCTTGGAAGTCGGTGCCGACATCGACGCGGAGTACCTCGTCACCGAAGGGTGCGGCGTTCGGGCACTCACGCAGCGATTGGGCCGGCTCAACCGCCTCGGACGTTTTCCTCACGCTCGCGCAATGTACGTCCATGCGCCGCCGGTCCGAACTCGTGACGGGAAAGGCGCGGATGCGGACATGTGGCCGGTGTACGGGCGGGAACCGGCGGAAGTATTTGCACGGCTGCGGAAATCGTGTGCGGGCGGCGCTACCGGAACCGTCGACCTCCGTCCGCGGTCGGTCGCTTCGGTGCTGGGACCGCCGCTCGACAACCCCGGCCGTGCGCCGGAGGTCCTTCCCGGCCTGCTGTACGAGTGGACAAAGACCACGACACCGCCGGAGGGCGAAGCACCGGTGGAACCTTACTTTAGTGGCATCGCCGCATTCCGGTTGTCGGTGAGCTTGCTCTGGCGCGCCCACGTTCCGGCTCCGGGCAAACGACTGTGGCCGCGGGGCATGGATCGCGAGGCGTTAGAAGTACCCTTGGCGGAAGCGCGCGAGGCTCTCGGGAACGGCGCGGTGTGCCGATTGGGACCGGACAGCGTCACGATCGAGGAGGTTTCCGTCCACGACCTGCGTCCCGGCGACCGAGTCGTGATCGCCAGCGACCAGGGATGCATGGACCGGTTCGGTTGGAAACCCGCAGCTTCCAATACCGTCCCGGACGACTCGCTTGCCAACCTCGGATTACCGCTGGACGCTGTCGCCATCCGGCGGCTGTGCGGTGCGGAAGTCGGTGGGCTTGTCGACGCGGCACTAGGAATTGCCGACGACGACAGCGACATCGACGAAGCAGACCGGTTGGAAGCGGTTGCGGAAATCCTGGCCGCACTCGAGGGCGCGCCCCTTCCCGAGGGATGGGAGAACGAGGAATGGACGGGATTTGTCGGCCGATTGCGCCCGCGCGTTCTCCAGCCTCGTAACGAAGTACCGCGCCTGCCTGTCGAGCGGCCCGACCGGGAAGCACCCAGCGACGACTTCGACGAACTTTCGCTCGGTCCGGCCGCCGTGGAGCTGGACCGGCACTGCGAACAGGTGGGGAGCCGGGCAAGGAAGCTGGCGGAGCGGATCGGCCTGCCGGACGATCTGCTAGAAGCGGTCGAGCGCGCCGCAACGCTGCACGATATCGGCAAGGCCGACCCAAGGTTTCAGCGGTGGCTGGATCCGGGACGTCAATCCGGCGCATTTCTCGCGAAATCGGCCGTGCCACGGCACCGCTGGGAAGCGATGCGCGTGTCTTCGGGTTGGCCCAGAGGGGGGCGCCACGAGGAACTTTCGGCACGGCTGGTACGCGCGTGGCTCGATCGTGAGCCCGCCTGGGGCAGTCGGCTTCAACGGGACCTGTTGGTTCATCTGGTGATCAGCCATCACGGGAAAGGAAGGCCGCTGGTACGACCGGCGACCGACGAAGCGGCGGGCGTTGTGAGCGGAACCGTGGACGGCGTATCGGTAGCCGCGGACGCGAGCCTCGCTGCGGTCGACTGGGAGCAACCGGGCCGCTTCCGGAGGTTGCAGACAAAGTTGGGGCCGTGGGGACTGTCCCTGCTGGAGGCCATCGTCGTTCGAGCCGACCATGCTGTGTCGGCAGGCGTCGATGGAACGGCGAATACGATCTGATGCAATCGTTTACCTGTCCGGGACTTCAAGCTTCGTGGGTCAATGCTTGGCTCGCAGCCGTCGGCGCGACGGTACTCGACGGCCGCATTCGCCTGCGCTGGACCGTGGGCGAGGCGCCCGTGGCGGTGCTTTCGGCGGCCGACCTCGATCCGGTTGAAGTGCTGGCCGACGCATGGCCGAGCGAAGCTTTCCTGCGCGACTTGCCAATCGCAAGGCAATGGAACGGCGCCGGAGAATTGGCACGGAAAGTAACGGTGGAACAATTCGTCGCGCGAGCGAGGAGAGCTCGAGGTCACCGGCAGGCCTGGGCACTTTCCTCGACCATGACGGACTTGAGCGTCAGCAAGAACAACGAGGTTGCGCACGCTCCCTTCGACCCGGCGGGCCCGGGAACGACGAAGTGGCTGCACCATCGGCTCCTGAAGATTCATGGACTGATCGGGACGATCGGCGACGATCGCCTGCGCGAATCGCTCACCGGACGGGCGAATCGAGTAAAGAACAACGGCTTGGGGTTCGACTGCACGCGACTGGGGTCTTTGGCGGACGCCTCGGATTCGTGGATCGAACCTGTGGTCGAGTTGCTGGCGTTTTTCGGGTTGGCGGTGTTGCCGGTACGAGGCCGAGGAATGGACCGGCGCCGCGGCGATCCGGACTGGCGGCAGCGTGGGTGGAGAAAACGAAGGGGGGGCAACGGGCAGCGCCGGTTTGTCTGGCCCGCATGGCAGCAGCCGCTCGACACCGCCGGCATTGACGCACTGTTGGACACTTGGAGCCCGTGGCGCAAGCGAAGCTGGGCGAGCCTCGGCGTCCACGCCGCGTGGCAAAGCGTTCAATATCGGCGCAGGGCTTCGGCGGACCCCACCAGAGCCATCGGATCGGAGATGCTGTGACGCCCGAGCCCGTCATCTTGATCTCCGCCATCGAACACTTCGCGTTTTGTCCGCGTCAGTGCGCGCTGATCCACTGCGACGGCGTATGGTCCGACAATGCCCATACCGTCAGAGGCACACGAGTGCACCGGCGAGTGGACGACGGGAGGCATAGCACGGAACGGGACCGTCGGGTACTGCGCGGCATTCCGCTCTGGTCGGAGTCATTGGGACTGTCCGGGCGAGCCGATGTAGTCGAGATGGACCACGGCTCCGTCTGGCCGGTAGAGTACAAATCCGGCGTTGCGCATGGCCTTGCCGCAAATCTCCAACTCTGCGCGCAGGCGCTGTGCTTGGAAGAAATGCTTGGCGTCCCGGTTCCATCCGGCAGCGTCTGGTACAGGGGTACGAGGCGGCGCGTAGAGGTTGATTTTACCGCGACATTGCGGAACCAGGTGACGGCCACCGTCACTGCGATTCGCGAGCAACTTCTGACCGCAGAATTGCCGGACGCCGCGAACGACGAGCGGTGTGCCGAGTGCCAACTCCTGCACCACTGCTTGCCTGCGGTAACCGCTTCGACTCGCAAGGTTCAGCAGTATATGTCCAGCATTGTGTTCGGATGCGACATCTGAGCACCCTGTACGTACGCAACCACCGTGCCCGCGTTCAGCATCGCCGGGGATCGTTGACGGTTTCGTCGCCTGACGGGAGCCAGCGCATTCCACTCGAGGCGATTGATGCCGTGGTGCTGCTGGGGGGAGCGCAGGTCACCACCTAGGCGCTGGATGCATGCGTGCGACGTGGCGTACGCGTCGCGGCCTTGCATCGGAGTGGCTTCATCCGTTTTCTCGTGACCGGCTCGACCAGTGGCAACGTCCATCTCCGCAAGGCGCTCTTGGAAGCCGTCGCGGACGATGCCCGCTCGCTCGATTTGTCGAGAGCGATCGTTGCGGCAAAACTGCAGAACAGCCGGAGGGTGGTCGGCCGCTGGTCGCGCGACGAGAATGACGCGGTTCTCAGCAAACACCTTGCCGACCGAGGCGAACAAATCCGACAACGAATCGCGCGGCTCGTGGACGCGGGGACGGGCGACCACATACGCGGTATCGAAGGCGACGCGGCCCGGATTTACTTTCGGGCGCTGGAACAGGTCGTGGCAACGACCGAACTGAGGTTCTCATCGAGAACGCGGCGACCGCCGCGAGATCCGATCAATGCAATGCTGAGCTTTTGCTACGGGTTGGCGGTTACCGAATGCACCGGCGCGCTGGAAAGCGTGGGTCTTGACTACCAGATGGGGTTCTTCCACCGCCCGAGGTCAGGCAGACCTTCCCTTGCGCTCGACTTGGCGGAAGAATTGCGTGCGTTGACCGACCGGTTCGTGGTGTCTTTGGCACGCCGCCGACAAATTGGGCCGGCAAGCTTCGACTACACGCCGGGCGGCGGCGTTTACCTGAGCGACGATGCGAGGACCGCCCTGATCAAGGCATGGGAAGACCACAAAGAGACCGAAGTTCCTCATCTGATCCTCGGGCGGCCAGTGGGCCGATGGGCGATACCATCGGTGCAAGCGACCTTGCTCGCCCGTCATCTGCGCGGGGACCTCGCTTCGTACCCGCCGTTCGTTCTCCAATAGCCCGTGGATATACTGGTCGCCTACGACATCGCCGATACCGACACCAAGGGAGCCGCGCGTCTCAGGCGTGTCGCGGACGTCTGCGGAAAGTATGGACAGCGAGTGCAGTTCTCGGTCTTCGAATGCCGCCTCTCCAAGGTGAGGCTGGCCCGGCTTGTCGGCGAGATAGAGGACATCATTGACCGTGACCGCGATTCCGTGCTCGTTTACCGTTTCCCCGGCGGGATTGACGCCGCGACACTGCGTTTGGGCCGTTGTCAGGACCACGCTCTCGGCAAGCCGTGGGTCGTCTGAGAATTTTGCGAACCTTCGGTGCTTATCGGACCGCAGGCTCGAGTGTGCAAAATTTGGCGTGCTCGAACCCTGGAATCATGCCACGAACCTCCGCCGATGCTCAATGATCGGGCAACTCGACCGCTCTTCGGCGTCTTGATGACCGGATTGAAGCATAATCGCCGCGAGTGGACCGCTACCTGACGCGATTAGCAGTGTCGCCGGGATTTCGATCCCGGCCTTCGTTGAGCGAACCTGGGTGCGGCGAATGGCGTGACGCCCGCGCAGGGTGTCGCCGGGATTTCGATCCCGGCCTTCGTTGAGCGACGAGCGTGACGCGCTCGACCTCATCCTCCGTCTGCACGTGTCGCCGGGATTTCGATCCCGGCCTTCGTTGAGCGGCGGACGACATGCGCGCGACCGACGTGATCTACGAGTGTCGCCGGGATTTCGATCCCGGCCTTCGTTGAGCGAGCAAGCCCCCGACGTGCAGGTTCTCGGGCAGCGCGTGTCGCCGGGATTTCGATCCCGGCCTTCGTTGAGCGGCGCTTGACGGCGACGACATCGTTTATCCTAAATCCGGCAGTTGATGGTGGTCTGGAATCGCCGCGGCCCTTGTAGACTACGGGGATGAGCGGATTTGGAGGGGCCCGTGAGGGTCACCCTGCGGGTGATGGTCCTGGCGCTGCGCGGGATGTCGTCCGAGACGCCGTGAAGGTGGACACCTTCGGCGGCGCGGTCCACGTCGAGTGGGACCCGGATGCGGCGGTGACGGCGCTGGGCCATCTGGCGTTTTTCGCGGAATACCTGAAGGTGAGCGGCCGTTTCGACGCGCTGGTGGCGGACTGCCCGCTGCATTACACGAGCCCGAACGCGCCGGCGAAGCGGGACATTCTGGGCACGGTGCTGCTGTCGGTTCTGGCGGGCCAGTCGCGCTATGCGCACATCACGGCGCTGCGCGGCGACGGGGTGAACCCCGCGCTTCTGGGGATGGGCAAGGTCGCGAGCGAGGATTCGGTCCGGCGCGGTGTGGAGCGGATCGGAGCGGAAGAGGGCACCTCGTGGCTTCAGGGCCATCTCGACGACACGGTCCGTCCGCTGCTGAGCGAGCCCTGGGTTCTCGACTGCGACACCACGATCAAGCCGCTCTACGGCCATCAGGAGGGGGCGGTGGTGAGCTACAACCCGAAGAAGCCGGGCCGTCCCTCGCACGCCTGCCATGCGTTCCTGATGGCGGGCACGCGGCTGGTTCTGGATGTCGAGGTTGCGCCGGGCAACCGTCACCGCTCGCGGCGCGCGGCGCCGTCCTTGTGGGCCTTGCTCGACCGTCTCGGCCGTCCTCGCTGGCCGCGCCTGGTGCGGGGCGACAAGGACTGGGGCAGCGAGGGCAACATGGCGTCGTGCGAGGCGGCGGGACTGGACCATTTGTTCAAGCTGCGCCTGACCAGGGGCGCGCGCCGGCTTGCCGAGCGGCAGATGGCGCGGGACGAATGGGAGGACGCGGGCCAGGGCTGGTCGGGGATCGGGGCCGAGCTCCGCCTGCAGGGCTGGAGCCGGTCTCGCCGGGTGGTGGTGCTGCGCCGCCGGCTTCCGGCTACGCTGGCGCTGACGCGCGGCGACGACGCCCAGGGCGAGCTGTTCTGGAGCGAGACGCGGCCCGGCACCGGCGTGTGGGAGTTCGCGGTCCTCGCGACCTCGCTCGATCTGGAGGTGCGCTCCGTGGCCCAGCTCTACCGCGACCGGGCCGACGCCGAGAACGGCTTCGACGAGTTGAAGAACCAGTGGGGCTGGGGCGGCTTCACCACGCGCGATCTGACGCGCTGCCGCCACATGGCCCGGCTGATCGCGCTCGTCTACAACTGGTGGAGCCTGTTCGTGCGCCTCGCCGATCCCGATCGCCACCGCGAGGCGATCACCAGCCGTCCGCTGCTCCTGCACGGCGTCGCCCGCCAGACCCGACATGCCGGCCAGACCCGGCTGACGGTGACCTCCCACCACGGGCGGCGCGAGGCGGTGGCCGCGGCCCTGCGGCGGATCGCCGGCTTCTTCCACGCCCTCGCGCAAAGTGCGGAGCAGTTGAGCGCCGAGGATCGCTGGCGCCGGATCCTGGCCGAAGCGCTCAGGAAGTACCTCCACGGTCGCGAACCGGGCCGGCCACCGTGGCTGCCGCCCCCTCGGGCCGCGCCAGCGTGCTGAAAGCGACCCCGAAACCGACCGACCAGACCACGCCAAGAGGACGCTCGCGACCGCCAACTGCCGGATTTAGGTTTATCCCTGCGCCGGTGTCGCCGGGATTTCGATCCCGGCCTTCGTTGAGCGATGCCGCCGGTGTTCAGCGTGGTGGTGCCATCGGTGTGTCGCCGGGATTTCGATCCCGGCCTTCGTTGAGCGGTCTGGTTCCTGGAGGACGTCCGCCGGCACGACTGGGGTGTCGCCGGGATTTCGATCCCGGCCTTCGTTGAGCGTCGAACGGCACGGTAGCGGCTGCCGCCGCCAAGACGTGTCGCCGGGATTTCGATCCCGGCCTTCGTTGAGCGATCCGCAAGTGCAATCTCGTGCCCGGCGGCGAGGCCGGTGTCGCCGGGATTTCGATCCCGGCCTTCGTTGAGCGCGGTTCGCCGTGCGCGGTGCGTTCACGGCCGGAGGTGTCGCCGGGATTTCGATCCCGGCCTTCGTTGAGCGTTCGAGGACGACCCGACCGCGGGCAAGGGGCGGAGCGTGTCGCCGGGATTTCGATCCCGGCCTTCGTTGAGCGGTGTGGCAGTTGCCGCTGTCCGTCGAGGCGCGCGAGGGCGTGTCGCCGGGATTTCGATCCCGGCCTTCGTTGAGCGCTCACCGGCTGCACCGGCCTGACGGCGCTGCCCGAGGGGTGTCGCCGGGATTTCGGTCCCGGCCTTGCGCCCGCTTGATTGCGCGGATCATGGGCCATCCCGCGACGCCTCGCGCCAGTGCTCGGCGATCCACGGCGCCGGCAGACAGCGCCGGTGGAGGCGCCGGGGACGCCATCCGACGAGCGCCTGGTCCGGATCGGGGCGGCCGTGAAACACGAGAATTCGCGTCCCCGCGGGCAGTCTCGGCGCCCGCGCCAGATTGAGCGGGAAGAGCGGCACGGCATGGCGCTTGAAGCTCCGCACCCACCGCTCCGGCCACCAGTACTTCTCGCCGAGACCGTAGGTGAGATACGTCTGCGGCGGGTGGAAGCGGGCCAGCGCCCAGTCCCTCTCGGCGCGGAACTTGTCGATGACGAACTGCGTCGAGTTCGCGCGCCACCGGAAGACGGACGAATTGCCGACGTCCGGTCGCTTCTTGAATACATGGTGGCGCAGGATCCAGTTGTGAATGATGCAGCGCTTGCCGGGCATGTAGTCGAAGAAGCAGTCGATGCCGCCGGTGACCGCCAGGTCCAGATCGAGGAACAGGCAATCGCCGTGCATGTCCGCTAATCCGTCGGCGAACAGGCCGAGCTTCAGCCAGGTCGTGCGCTGGAAGGGCTCCGGCAGGTCGAGGAGCGGCAGCGGATGCGGCTCGACTTCGGGTTGCAGACCGGCGGCATCGTCGGTGAAGCAGACGAAGCGGAATTCGCGGCCGAGGTTGCGGCGCACGCCGTCGTACAGCCGGTTGACGAAGTGCGCGCCGTAGCGGTCGCCCCACTTCAGGCAGACGACGTTCACGAGTTCCGGGGCCGGCGGGCCCTTCACGGTCGCGTCCCGTGCCGAGCGGGGCGTCGTCGTGCGGCGGGCGTCGTCAATACCGGTAGTAGTCGGGCTTGAACGGCCCGTCGACGTCGACGTTGATATAGGCGGTCTGGGCGTCGGAGAGCCGGGTGAGGCGGGCGCCCACCTTGGCGAGATGCAGCGCCGCCACCTTCTCGTCGAGGTGCTTCGGCAGGGTGTAGACCTTCTTCCCGTAGGCGGCGCCGTTGGTCCACAGCTCGATCTGGGCGAGCACCTGGTTGGTGAACGACGCGCTCATCACGAAGCTCGGATGGCCGGTGGCGCATCCGAGATTGACGAGCCGCCCCTTGGCCAGGACGATCAGCTTCTTGCCGTCGGGGAACGCGACCTGATCGACCTGCGGCTTGATCTCGTCCCACACCAGGTTGCCGAGCGCCGCGATCTGGATCTCCGAGTCGAAGAGGCCTGCCGGCCTTGAACACCGGCACCGTGGAAGCGGCGACCGTCACCTTCTCGCCCGTTCGCTGGTTCTGCGCGGTCCGCGCCGGCCGGTTCCGCGTCGCAAACGTGCCGAAGCCGAGTATCTGTGTCTTCTCGCCATTTGCCAGGGCCTCACCGATCGCCTCGAACACGCCGTCGACCGCATTTTTGGCCGCGGCCTGCTCATTCCGGTCCGGCCTGCCAGGCGCTTCGCCAGTTCCCCTTTGTTCATCGATGCGCTCCCGTTTCCGCGCAATCCGTCGGATTCCGGATCGAATAGCACGTCTTGTCGAAGGGCGCGACAACCTGCAAACCGGCTCCGCGAGGAACGCGTTTCTGCAGCCTCCTCCTCCGCCATTCGCGGACCGCCTCGATCTTCACGAGGCGTAACGCCGCAACAGCCGCTGGCCGTGGCGCCTCGGTCGCGCCTCGGTCGGCGCGAGGTCGAGCGGCCGCGGCTCCCGTCGCCCAGACCACTCGGCTGGGACGCCTGTCCGCGCGGACCCTGTTGTTCGGCAAGAGCCTCAAGTCGGCCGACCATTCACCAGCGTGCGGTTTTCGCCGCCGCCACCACCGCCTCCACCTGGGTGCGGGATACCCGGAACTCCCGGGCGATTGCCGCCGGCCTGAGGCCGGCTTCAAATGCCGCGAGCACCAAGCGTTTCTGCCCGGGAGTAACCCGGGCGGCCGGCTGGCGCGTCTTGCCGCCGACCGCCTTGCTGTCCTGCCGTCCGCGGCGGCGCGCCTCGGCGGTCACGCATTCGAGCAGCCGGTCGAAATCGGCGTCGTCCAGATGCCGCAGGGCGCGTCCGAGGTCGGCGGGCAGGGCGAACGGTATCTTCTTCCGCGCAACGCCGGCCACGCCCGACCCCGGCCTGCCGTACGCTCCCGCACCTTTACCGGACCGGCCGGATTGCGGCCCGGGTTTCGCCATCGCTTCCTCCAGCTGTCAATCAGCACTACCGAAGAATACACGCTCCAGGTGCTCAAGAGCGCGGCGGTGGCCGGCCCGACCCTCCCGCGTGTTCTTCGGCGCGGGCGTTCGGCGTCGATCCGCATCGTAACCATTCGAGAAACGGGCTTCCGAGGGGTCAGGGGGTCGCGCTTGCCGGCACTCCAACCGCCGGATTCCGGTTGCAACGCCGGATCCATGGCGTCCCGGACAAGAGGTGGGCATGCGCGGAAGCGCGACCGATGCGAAGAGCGTTCCGACTTGGCCGCAAGCCAAACCAACCGGCGATCGGACCAACCCGGAAAGTGGGCCTGTCATGCACTGAACCCAACCTGCTTCTCCACTTGACTGCGTGTCCTCACAAGAGGCGGAGAGGGGCGGTGAGGGATTGCGGCGGTGGGGAGCCCGGGTGCGGGCGCTGCCTCCGTTTTCGATCACCGACGGATGGAGACGGCAACATGACGGCAGCGATGGCATTGCCTGGCAACACGGCGGACACGTTTCTGGTGCACCTGTTCGGCACCGGCCTGGCCGACGAGACATACGTGGTGGAGAAGTTTCGCGCGCGCGCGGACGGCGACATCGTATCCGTCCCCGCCGGGCCGGTCGGCGCGAAGGGCCGGGGCAAGGCGAAGCGCACGGTGGTCTCGCGCAAGGAGGTCGAGGCGATGCGCCCCGACCGCACGGAGATCATCGTCTGCACGGGGCTGCGTACCCGCGGCGGGCGGCAAGCCTGGGGCGCGGTGGCCCTGGGCCTTTTCTGCGACCGCAGGCAGCGGGGCTGAGCGGCGATCCCGTGGGGCGTCCGGCGGAGGATATCCGCTGGTCGTCCCGCTTCCGCATCGACATCGATACGAGGGAGGACGGCGCCGATGGCATGCCGTGAAGCACAAGAAGGGAAGCGGCGCGACCGCGACGAGGGGCGCCGAACCGCCGGCGCACCGCGCCACGCAGACCCGGAGAAGGCGCGGGCACGCGAGCGGAAGCGCTCGCGCGAACGCACCGCCGAACGCCTCGCTCGGGGATTGTGCAGGACGTGCGGCCGGGAGCCGTCCGTCCCCGGACGCCGCGAGTGCGCGCCGTGCGCCGAGGTTCGGCGCGCGCGCCAGCGCGAGCGCTACAGGGAGGCCAGGGCCGTCGGCAAACGCTACGGCGGACGCGACCCGGAGACGTGCCGCGAGGTCGCGCGGCGGGGGCGGCGGAAGTGCAGCGAGGCAGGCCTGTGCCGGGCGTGCGGCGCGAGCCCGCCGGCCGACGGCGCGATCCTGTGCGAGCCGTGCCTGACGACGAGGCGAGCGGCCGATCGGGCAGCGTATGCCGCCCGCCGCGCCGCCGGCATATGCACAGGCTGCGGCGCCGAGGCGGCCGACGGCGCGGCGCGGTGCGCCCGCTGCGCCGCGCGCCAGGCGGCGGGGGTGTCGCGGGAGAAGAAGAACGCGGCGAAGCGCCGGCGGTACACCCGCAGGCGCATCCACGGCCGATGCACCGACTGCGGCGCCCCGGCACCGGGGGCGTCGCGGTGCGAGCTGTGCGCGCGGCGGTTGCGGGCGCGCTCGGACGCCTGGCGCGGCCTGCCGGCGTGGCCGGCGCGCTTCACGGTGATCGAAATCGCGACGGGCGAGGACCACGGGACGTACGACAGTGAGGCCGAGGCCGTCGCCTGCCTCGCCTTTGCGAAGCTCTCGCGCGACGAGGTCGAGATCGTCAGCGACGCATCGCCGATGGCGCGATTCGTGTCGTGGTGAAGAGCGCGGCGCGACGGCGGCGTGCGACCGGCAACCGGGCCGGCGCCGCGGTTGGCCGCTTCCAGCCATGCCGCTCACGCCGTTTTCCACCGCGCCAGGAGATCCCCCCTGATGCGCGTCGCGATCTGGCGGGCCTGCGTGTCGAGGTCGTACCAGAGGCTGTCGAAGCGTTTCGCCTCCATGCGGATGACGCGGCCGATGCGCCGCATCCTGGCGTGGGTGACCGCCTTGCGGCGTTCGTAAGCGGGGTCGGTCGACCCCATCACCTCGATGACGTACCGCGCCGTGCCGCGGTCGGCGAACGGACCTTCCGGGAGTGGTCCGTCCGGACCGGCGCGCCGGGGTCCCCCGTCGCCCGGGCGGGTGACGGTGAGGACCGCGTCGGGCAGGCACGGGCGGCCGTCCACGACGAGCGGGAACAGCGGCTTCTCGAGCGCGACCCGGGCGGGTCCTCCGGGCGCGTCGGCGAGCGCCGGATCGCGCGCGAGGTCGGCGGCGACGCCGCGGAGCGCAGCGAGGGCGCGGCGCTCGTTGTCGGAATCCACCGGCATCGGGATCTCCGGCGAGAGGACGGGCTGCACCGAGGCGGCGCGGCACACCCCAGCCTCGCCGTCCCCGCCGCGGGCCACGATCCCGAGGAAGAGGAAGGGCCCCCCGATGCGGTGGCGGCCGACGGCCGGTCTCGCCACCCTCGATCGCACCTCGACCCGGCCCGCATCGGGGTGACTCGGGTTGATGCAGCGCTCGGCGACGTCATGGGCGAGCCAGGAGAGCAGCACGAAGGCCTGCCCGTGCCCCGGCCAGACGCGGGCCATCGCGTCAAGCCGTTCCGGCATTCCGTCCGCGGCCCATGTGGCGGGATCGGTGAACAGGATGTCGGACATCGGCACGCCGCCGGCAACGCGCACCTCCCGGGCGGCGCGCCGGTAATCCGCCAGCCAGTCCGTCGGCGCGACCGCACCGCCGGCGCCGTCGAAGCGGTTGAGCCCCGCCGCCTGCATCATGGTCTTCAGCACCTGCGACAGGCTGGACGGCCGCCCGCCCTTCCACGGCCGCTCGACGCCGTCGCCCGGTCCATCGCCCGGCGCCGCCCCGCCGTCCTGCAGGAAGAGGTCGGCCACCAGGGCGGCGGCATCGGCGTCGTCTCCGGCATCGCGCAGGCCGAAGGGGCAGTCCGGCGCATGCGGCACCGGTGCGTCGGGCAGGTTGACCGCGGAGACCGTCCCCGCGCCGTGCCTGCGGAAGGCGATGACGGCGCCGTCCCGGCAGTCGCACAGAAGCCAGCGTTTTTCGTGGCGGAGCCAGTCGACCGTGCGCTGGTAGATCGTGCGCGCCGCGTCGTCGGCCTCGTCCCGCCGTACCGCCCGCAGCGCGTCCTCCGCGAGCGGCGACAGCGGCCCGACCAGCTCCAGCGTGTACTTCCTGACGATCTCGAGGGTCACGGTCCTTCGCTCCCCGACGCGCGGCCTACGGCAGGCCGACCTTGTACCCGATGGACCATTCCCGTTTCAGGGCCTCCACTTCCTGCACGATCCGCCGCCGCTCCGCCTGTTCGCGCAGCAGGCGTTCGCGTTTCTCCCAGTCGCCGCCGAACGCGCACAACGCGCCGCCGGCCATCAGCAGGTCGAAGGGGATGACCGGCTGGCCCAGCGCCGCGCCGTCGGAGCGCCAAGTCTCGCGCAGCCTGCAGCGGTCCTCCTCTTCGCGCGCGGCGATGCTCCGCTCCTCCACTTCCGCCTCCACCGTCACCGCGATCGACAGGCCCGCAGAGGGGCCGTCCGCGGCGCCGCGCGCCTCGCCGATCTCGATCCAGCGCACGCGGTCGCCGGGAACGAGGCCGTTGCGGCAGTCGAGAGAGAAGCCGCCCGAAGGCGCCGTGTCCCCGCGCGCCAGCGCCACGTCCCGCAGGCGCTCGTCGCTCCACGACGCCCGGCGGACGCCCGATCCCGCGAGCTCGCGGGCGGCGACCCATTCCGCTGCGCCGTCCGCCCCGGCCCATTGGAGCGCCACCCTGGCGCCCGGCGCGCAGCCGCCGTCGACCCCGGGCCATATCACCACCGCCTCGCGGCGGCCCCCGTCCCGCCATTGCTCCAGCTGGAGCCGGTCGCCCGCCGCCAGCGGTTCCTGGCCCCACCACTCGCGCTCGAATGCGTGACCGCCCTCTGGATCGCGAAGCCGCGCCGCCTCGGCCTCCAGCATGCGATCGAGGCGGGCCTCCTCGTGCGCGGGGAGGCGGATGCGCCCATCCATGCGATCGCGCTCTTCTCCGATCCGGGCCGGCAGGACGGTCAGTCCACCCCGGTGGCGCAGCACGTCGGCGCCGTGCAGCGCCCAGGCCGCGTCGTCGACGAACGTCCGGGCGCGCGCCTCCCAGTGGCGCCAGCCCGCGGCCAGCGGGCGCGGGACGTTCCGACGCGCGGCTTCCTCGCAGATCTCCTCGTATTCGCGCGCGAGCGGCGCCGTCTCCCCGGCGAGTCGCAGGATCTCCTGCCACGCGACCGCGAGGTCCGCCTGTCCGGCCAGCCCGGTCTCCAGCCTGCGGCGCATCGCCTCGTCGACGTCGTCCCGCCCGGCGAGCCGGCGCGCCTCCCGCCGCGCACTGCGGCAGGGCGCATCGTCGGAGATCGCGACGCCGTGGCCGACTGCCGCCCGCCCGGTTTGCACAAGCGCTTCGGATACCTCCACGCACTGGTCGAGCAAGGCGTGCGCACCGAGCCGTTCGAGCGCTCGCCGCACAGTGTCGCGGTCCTCCGGAACCCGGGCGAGGTGAGGGCCGTACCGCGCCCCGTCGTCCAGGAGCGTCCGTCCGGTCTTCCGCAGCGCCCGCTCCGGCTTCGTGAGCGGGCGGTAGTCCGGCAGATCAATGGTCGCGACGTCCGGCTCGACCCGGGCCCGCCGTGTCCTGTCGTCCTGCAGACCGTCCCAGAAATCGCCGTGTGCCCGGGCGCCGTCGAGGAACGCCGCGATCTCCCTCCGCGTCTCGCGGCAGCGGGTGTCCTCGTCAAGCACCCGCCGCGCCGCCCGCGCCGCTCCGTCGGGTACACCCGGACCATGGGCGAGCATGCGGGCCTGGCCGACAAGGACGCCCCAGTCCTCCATGTCGAACGGCAGGCACTCGCGCCTCCCGGCCTCGTCCACGACGGCCTTGTGCGACCCGGACAGCAGCGCCCACGCCAGGTCGTAGCCCCGCAGCGCCTCGAACCGCTGCACCGCCGTCCCGATCGCCGTCGCTTCGTCCTGCAGGGCATCCAGGTGGGGCTTCCATGTTCCCGGATCGCCCTGCATCGCGCGCCAGCCCAGACCGGCAGCCGCGCACCGCCTCTGCCAGCCGGCATGGGCAGCCAGCGACGAGGGGGGATCGAGGCCGGTCTCCGCCTCCAGCGCCCGGCGCTCCTCCAGCAGTCTGTCGATGTTGTCCCGGAGCGCGCCGATGCCCGCGCAAAGGGCTTCGCAGATCTCCGCTTGAGAGATGGTTTCGTCGACGGCGGTCCGCAGCCAGGCCGGCAGACGCGGCAGTCCGGAGAGC
The DNA here is from genome assembly GCA_965243325.1 of Alphaproteobacteria bacterium. Lineage (GTDB taxonomy): Bacteria > Pseudomonadota > Alphaproteobacteria > UBA7887 > UBA7887 > JANQOH01. The sequence continues at coordinate 1,053,417 of CBDEUQ010000003.1, forward strand.
GCCCGCGCCTGCGCGAGAAGGTCGCCGTGGCCCTCGACATGGAACGGGATCGTCTTCGCCTCCGCCGCCCGCTCCGCGACCGCGTCCCGCAGGGTCTCGAAGGCGAGCGCGGCATCGTCGAGGTCGAGCAGGGCCGACAGCCGGTCGAGCCGGCGGCCGAGCCGGTGGGCGACGGCGCCGGCCATGTCGGTGTCCTTCACCGCCGGCAGTGCCAGCACGGCCGGACCGTTCGCAACCAGCCGGTCCGCCCTCTCGCGCCACGCCCCGTATTCCGCCAGGCTCGCCACCGCCCGCTCCGCCGCCGCCGCATCCAGCGTGCGCCGCCGCTCCGCATGCTCGCCGATCAGGCCGTCGAACTCCTCCGCCGCCTTGCCCTCTTCGCGACAGGCGCGGTCGTAGGCGAGCAGCCCGTCCGTGAACTCGCGGGCGGCCGCCGCAAGGTCCGGCATTGCCGCGAGCCCGCGCGCGCGTTCGACGAGCGCGCCGTAGCCGTCGACCAGGAACAGCACCGTCGCCTCGCGCCGCGCCGCCGCCTCCAGCGCCCGCCACTCCTCGAGCGGAGTCCAGACGGGCGCCTTCTCCGGTACCGGCGCCGCCGGCCCCGCATCGCCCGGGGCGATCCCTTCGACGACCGCCTCCGCCGCCGTCGGGCGCTCGCCGGTATCGGCCATCAGCACCTCGATCAGCTGTTCGCGGTTGTCGGTGAGGATCTCCGCCCCGTCCCGCGCCCGGCTGATCTCGACATAGAAGGTCGACTGGTCGGTGAGCGCGCGGTTGCTCGAATCGAGCACCGCGATCACCCGGTCGGCCGTCGACCCCTGCGCGCCGTGCACCGTCGAGCTCCACGCATGGTCGATGTGGCGCAGCTGCGGATCGCCCGCCCGGAGCGAGACCGTCCGCCCGTCCGCGAGATCGAGCCGCACCCGGCCGCCCGCGATCTCCATGACCTCCGCCTTCTCGCCGTTGACCAGCGACCGCGCCTTGTCGTTGCGGGTCCAGCGGATGCGGTCGCCGGCGCGGATCTCGATCTCCCGCGTCTCGTAGACCTCCAGCCGGTAGCGCACGCCGCCCGCCGGCCGGATACGGCGGGGCTTCCCGTCCGCGTGTGCAAGGACCACGCTGTCGCGCTCGATCCCGGTCACCGTCAGGACATCGTCCCTGCCCACCCGGTAGTTGACCAGGTCCTGGTTGAACACGACGACGTCGCCGTCGCGGTAGTTGCGCACGTCGCCCTTCTCCGCCCGGGTCATGCCGAGATTGACCAGCCGCTCGATGCGGAGCGCCTTGCCCCGGATCGCCCCCTCCGCCGCCAGCCCCTCGCGCACCGTCGCGTTGACCTCCTCCCTCAGTGCATGCGTCGGCGCCAGCAGGAGCGTGCTGTCGCGCCGCGCAGGATCGAGCGCGAGCCACGCCTCCGCCGCCTTCACGCCGAGATCGTCGTAGTCCACCTCGTGCACGCCGGCGCCCAGCATCTCCATCGCCGCGCCCGGATCGCCCTCCAGGACCGACAGCACCGCCGCCTTGAGCGCCGGGTTGCGCTGGCGCAGGATGTCGTCCATCCGCGCCGTCGTCATGCCGGCGTCCTGCAGCTGGCGGAACGGCTGACCCGCCTCCACCGCCCGCAGCTGGCTGCGGTCGCCCACCAGCACCAGACGCGCCACGCCGAGACCGTCCGCGATCCGCATCAGCTGGCGCATCTGGTCGGTCGAGACCATCGACGCCTCGTCGAGCACCAGCACCGCGCCGCCGAACAGCGCCTTCAGCCTGCCGTCCACACCGCCGTTCGCTGCCGCCCCACGGCAGCGCGTCAGGAACCATTGCAGGGTGCGCGCCGGGATGTCGGTCTCGCGCTCCAGCACCCGCGCCGCCGCCGCCGACGGCGCCAACCCGATCACCGGCCCGCCCTGCGCGAGCTCCCGGACGTGGCGCAGCATCGTCGTCTTGCCGGTCCCCGCCCGGCCCTGCACTCCGACGATCCGGTCGGGCGCGAGAACGATCGTCCGCACCGCCGCCGCCTGCCCCGGCGTGAGGCCCGCGCCGGCGAGGTGGGCCTCCACCCGCTCGCGCTCCGCCAGCGGCCCGGCCGTGCCGAGACCCGCCTTCATCGCCGCGATCACCCTGCGCTCGGCCTTCAGCGTGCGCTCGGTCACGAACGCCCGGTCGGCGCGCGACAGCGAGGCCTCCACCAGGTGGCCGTCGCGCACCATCCACGCCACCGCCTCGCGCACCGCTCCGATCGAATGCGCTCCCGGCGAGTGGGCCAGCGCCAGAGCCTCCAGCTCGTGCGCCGCGAACACCGGCTGGCGCTCCTCCAACCGCGCCATCGTGCGACCCACGATCTCGATCGCCGACGGCGCCCGCGGCGCCGCCGCCGCCATCTCCACAGGCTCCCGCGACCGGGTCGTCCGCGGCGCGGCATCCAGTCCCGCCGCCCGAAGGCGCCCGAGCCACTCCCGCCGCAGCACCGCCTGCACCGGTTCCGCCTTGCGCTTGCGCGTCGCAAACGTTGCCTTCTGCAACGACGCCGAGGTCCGCTCCAGGCCCCTCTCGTCCACCCAGGCCACGATCTCCCGCCGCCGGGTCGAGAACGCCTCTCTCAGCGCCCGCCCGTAGCCCGCGATCTCGAAGCTCGGGATCCGCCCCGCCATCGCCGGCACGATCGCGTAGCCCCGCGCGGCCAGGCGCCGCGCCAGCTCGTTGCGGTAATAAGCCCCGATCAGCCGTGCGTTGCGGTGGATCTGAGTCGGCTCGACGCTCTTCCATCTCCCGTCGGCGCCGCACGTCATGTTCGCCACCACCGCATGCGTGTGCAGCTGCGGGTCGCGGTTGCGGCTGGCCACGTGGCGGAACAGCGCCGCCACCATCGACGGCGACTGCGTGCGCGGCCGCCGCCGCGTCGCCGGATCCCACCCCCTGGTCTCGAGCAGCGTCTCCTCGATCCACCCCAGCGTCGCCCGCACCGCCTCGTCGTGCGCGCGCACCGCCGCCCGGTCGCCGCGCCGGCGCGTCTCCGTCGGCAACAGCGCCGCCAGGGAGACGGACTTGGGGGCCGAGAACGTGATGTCGAAGCCCGGACGGTGCTCGTGCTGCCCGTCGCGCCGGCGGCCCAGCCGGACGCTCGTCCCCAACACCCGCCCCTGGAGAACCTTCTCGAACGTCCCCGCCGCGACTTCGCGGCCTTCCAGTCCCAGGGCAGCAGCCCCCCTGCCGTACCAGGCGCTGCCGCGCCGATGCTCCGCCTGCTTCGCGCGCGCCTCCGCCGCATCCTCGCCGCGGCCGGCGTAATAGCCCCCGTCGCGCCGGAAATACTCCGACGTCGCCGACGAGGACGTCAGGTTGCGGACCGTCGCGACCATCGCTCCTCAGAACAGATTGCGCTGGTTCAGGTCGGAGCGGTCCGCTTTGCGGCGCCGCTTCTTCGTCGGCTGCGTTTCCGCGGGCTTCCTTGCCGCTTCGGTCGCGGTCTCCGTCTCCGGCATCATCGCGGCGGCGACGATCGCCGCTCGCCGCTCGCCGAACGTCTCGCGCAGGAGGGCGAGAGCCTCCTCGCGCCGCCCCTCCCGGGCCATCGCCCCGAGCCGCGCCGCCAGCAGCCCGCGCAGGTCGTCCGCCAGCCCGCCGGCGTCCGCGCACAGGCTGCGCGCAAGCCCGTCCATCGACCGCGAGATGTACCGCTGCTGCTTCTCGTCCAGGACCAGCCGCCGCGACGGCCGCGGGTCCACGGTCAGCGCGCACTCCACCGCCCAGACCGATATCCGCTTCCCCGCCCGCGCCGCGCCGGCCCGGATCGCCTCCCACTCCTCGTCGGTGGCCGAGATCGTCCAGGTCCTCCCCGCCGCCCTTGCGCGCGCCTTCGTCATCGCTCCCGTGCCCCTTCCGCCGCCAGCAGGAAACGCACCGCCTCGTCGACCGACAGCTCCGCCTCGCCCCGCCCCGGCGCGCGCACCGCGATACGCGCCGGGCGGACGGCGGCCCGGACGTCCTCGAGAAGCCGGCGCTGCGCGTCCTCGCCCAGCGCCAGCGGATGGCCCGGCATCTCCGCCGGCCCGTCCCCGCCCGCCGCCCGCAGGCAGCAGCGGACCACCAGACGCGAGATCGGCATCCGCAGCCGCCGCGCCCGGCGCCCGATCCGCTCCCAGGTCTCCGGCCGGCTGTAGATGCCGCGCGCCCTCGCGAGCTTCATCGGCGTCTCATTCCGGCGCGATATCCAGGTCGATGCGGCCCTCGATCTCCGCGACCAGCGCCCGCCACATGTCGTCGCCGCCCTGCTCCTCGAAGCGCAGCCGCTCCACCCGTTCGAGGACCAGCACCGCCCGCGCGAGGCGGCGGACCAGGGCGGGCGGCAGGCTGCACCCGGCCGGCTCCGGGCGCGCCAGCAGCGTGCGCATGACGTATGCCGAGATCGACAGGCCCGCCGCCGCGGCGGCCTCCCGGACGCGCGCCCACTCGGCGTCGGTCGCCCGCACCATGCGCCCGCTGCGCCTCTCGCCCTCCGCCCTCTCCGCCATGGTGCTCCCCGGCCAGACCGACATAATTCTGCCCGAACGAGAGCCAAAAATGAAGTTGTACCGATATGGATTCAATATTGACGTTTTCTCCGGCATCCGCGATTCCGGGAGCAACCGGCCCAAAAGCCGGCACCAGTCCGACACCCGGATGCAACAATTTCGTAAACAGGGATACCAAATGCTATCGTGTACGACCGCTTAACAAAACAGTTGACTTGTGTCGTAATTACCGGATTCTAAACATAGAAACGGAGACCTATTTAGTACCGTAAGCAACTCAAAGTTAGCATTTTCGCTGAATTGAGTTGCTACACGACCACCAGTATCAATATCCGATAACGCTGCACCGCCCACCTCTCCCGGGTGCGGCCCGAATCGCCGCGCCACGCCGCGATCCGCCACGGCCGACCTTTTCTAGGCGACAACGGCAAACGGAAGAAGAAACGCGAGACTATCCGCCGCATGAAAAGTTTTCATGCATACGTGCGGTCATTCTCGGTATGCGTTCCGCATGGCGGTGGGAACGCGCCCGGCGCCGGCGCCGGGCGCCGCGAGCGGCGGTGACGTAAGAATTTATGTGTCAGGTGGGAAGGGGGTACTCCCTGTGGTGACGACAACCACAAACAGGAGCACCCCGCATGTCCCAGCAAGCTGCGACGATCATGAGCCTACCCCAGGCCTTTGAGGTGGTGAAGGAGATGCAGGCAGGCGGACTGGACTGGGGCGAGGGCTACCGCCCGCTCGGCCGCCAGGCGCTGGCCGAGATCATCGAGGGCCGGATGGCCGAGGCGGTGGATCGCTGGCTCGACAACCTCGACGCCGGCGCGATGCGCGACCGGCGCAACGGGACCTACCGCCGCTGCCTGCTGAGCGAGCTCGGCGACATCGAGCTCAACGTGCCGCGCACCCGGCACTTCTGCCCGACCGGGGTTGTGAAGAGCTACGCAAGGCGCGCGCCGGAGATCGACCGTGCCATCCTGGCCGGCTTCGTGCTGGGGCTTTCGACGCGCAAGGTGGGCGAGGTCCTGCTGGCCCTGCTCGGGCGCCCGGTCTCGGCCGCGACGGTGAGCCGGGTCTCCAAGACGCTCGACATGGCGGTCGAGGCCTTCCACCGCAGGCCGCTGAAGAACGCCTACAAGGCGCTGATGCTCGACGGCGTGGTGCTGGCCCGCAAGACCGGCGCCGGCGCGCTCAGGAGGCCGGTCCTGGTGGCGCTCGGCATCCGCCCCGACGGCAAGAAGGAGATCATCGACTTCCATCTCGCCGTCAGCGAAGGCGCCCGCGAGTGGGAAGTGTTCCTCAACCGGCTGTACCACCGCGGGCTCACCGGCGAAGGCCTTGAGATGATCTGCGTCGATGGCGGCAAGGGCCTGCTGGCTGCCTTGCCGTTCGTCTATCCCGGCATCCCGGTTCAGAGGTGCTGGGCGCACAAGATGCGCAACATCCTCAACAAGGTCCGCAAGGCCGACCAGGAGGCCGTCAAGGCCGATGTCCACGCCGTCATGAATGCAAAGAGCCGCCGCAAGGCCCAGAGCGCCGCCCGACGCTTCGCCGACCGCTGGCAAAGCACCTACCCCAAGGCCGTCGCCTGCCTGCGCAGCGATCTCGACGAGCTGCTCACCTGCTTCCGCTACCGGACCCTCGATGAGCGAAAGCGGGTCAGGACCACCAACGCCATCGAACGAAGGTTCCGGGAGGTCCGCAGACGAACCCGGCCCATGGGAACCTTCCAGGACCGGACCTCAATGGACCGCGTCCTCTACGCGGTATTCATCCACGAAAACAAGTCTCAGGGAATCAGCACCCCCGTCTCCCTGACACATAACTCTTGACGTTACCCGAGCGGCCTCCGGTTTGACGCCGGCGGGCAAAGTTTCCTAGACTGTCGGCGCCTACCCCCTGCCGCGAAGCCGCCGACCGCTATCGCCCAGCACCGCGGTCGGCCCGTCATATCCCGCCATGAAGGTAAGGAGCACTTTCGTGACGTCGGACGAACACGGCCAGTCCCGGGACCGCTTGCGGCAGCTTCGGGCGTTCTGTCACGCGGCGCAACTGCAGAGCATGTCCAAGGCCGCCGACCGGCTGTCCCTGAGTCAGCCCGCCGTGTCGCGGCAGATCCGGGCGCTGGAGGAGGAGTTCTCGACCGTGCTGTTCGAGCGGCACGGTCCGCGCATCGCGCTGACGCCGGCGGGCAGAAGCCTGCAGCGCATAGCACTGCCGCTGGTGCGGAGCATGGACGGCCTGCCCGTCGCCTTCACCGACGAGGTGAACGACACCGTTTCGGGCAACGTCCATATCGCGGCGGGGATGACCGGCTCCCTCTTCATCCTTCCCGACCATGTCCGGCGGTTCCGGTCGCTGTATCCCGACGTGGAGATTCGGGTGACGACGATCGGCGCCAAGCGGACGCTGAAGCTGGTGCGCGGCCACGAAGCCGATTTTGCGGTGGTCGCGCTGGACTTCGTCCCCAAGGACCTGGACTTCCGCCCGTTCCTGTCCTCGAACCACGTGCTCATCGTGCCGTTCGGCCATCCGCTGGAGGGGCGCGAGCGGGTCATGGCGGAGGAGATCGCGGCGCATCCGGCGATTCTGCCGTCCGGCGGCTACGGCAGGACGATGGCGGAGGTCATCGCCCGCTATCTCGACGTCGAATGGACGGTCGCGGTGGAAACCGCGGGATGGAACACGATCAAGCGCTACGTCGAGGCCGGCCTCGGTCTCGCCGTGGTGCCGGATCTCTGTCTCACCGAGAGCGACCGCGTGAGCGTGGTCGGGTTCGACGACCGGATTTCCCACTTCATCCGGCCCCGGATCTACGGCGTCGTCCTGCGCCGCAGCGCGTTTCTGCCGCGGGCGGCGCGGCGGTTCGTGCAGATGATGGACCCCGGGTTCGCCGACCGGCACGCGGCCGAAACGGCGGAAACGGAGTAGCGCGCGGGCGCGTTCGCGGGCCGCCTTTCAGACCCCCGGGGCGAGCACGCGCGGGAGAAGGACGGCGACGGCGGGCGGCGCGATCGCGACGGCGAAGGGCAGGTTCGAGCGCATGCGACGCGCCGCCGCGAAAGGCAGGACGGCGACCAGGCAGAGGACGGCCGCGGCGAGCGCCATCCCGAACAAAAAGACACCGAGGTCGCGAGGCCCGATCCACAGACCGGCGGCGGCGAGCAGCTTGCCGTCCCCCGCACCGAAACCGCCGGTGAGGAACAGAGCGAACCCGGCGGCGAGCAGCGCCCCGCCGACGGCGACATGGGTCCACGGCGCGGCCGGACCGGCGCCGGCGAACGCCTGGACGGCGAACAGCGCCGCGGCGGCGAGGGGGACGGCGTTGGGGATGCGGCGGCGGCGGACATCCCACGCGGCGGCGGCGGCGAACAGCAGGCAGACGATCGCGACGAGCGGTTCCGACATGCGGCGGCACTGTCCCGGATTCGCGCCGGCGCGTCGAGGGGAGCGGCGCCGGCGCGACGCGACCGGCGGCCACGCGCCGTGCCGGCGGCAATTTCGCCCGATCCTCCGCAAGCGCCCGGGCGCATACGGATACCCGATCGTCCGCGCCACGGCAGGGCGCATTCCGGGCATCGCGCCGCGCGTGCCGATCCCGACGACCACCTGCCGTTGGACATGGTGGACTCGGCGATGGCGCGCTGCGCTCGGCCGCTGCAAATGACGTCGGCACCGATACGGCATCGCCCGCACGCCCTCGTCGGATCGGACATCCACAGCCCAAGGGACCACGAACTCAAGAACCGGCCGGGCCGGGAGCCGTGGAAGGCGAACGAGGCGGTTCGGCTCCGCCACAAGATGCGGTGGGTATGGCCGCCGTTGACGGGGCGGGCGCGAAACGTCCGGGTCATGTACGAAGCGTGAGCCATGCGGGCCGCCGCGTCTCCCGGCGCTCCGCCGCGGCCGTTCAGACGACCTTGCGGCCCGGTTCCGGTGCCGGCGCGGCAGGCGCAACAGGGCCGCGAGAAGGTCGCGATCCGCAAGCTCGCCACCGCCTGAGGGGTTTGCGGTTTGCCGGGAGCGCGGGTCGCGGCCGCTCTCCGGGCTCGGCCTGCGGTCAGCCCGAACAGGGGATCGGTGCGCGGCGCCGGCCTCGCGTTGCGGTTGTCATCAGATCTGGAAAGCCGCCCGCGCAAGAAGATCGTCGGCGGTGCGCGCATGGCCGGGCCATCCGGTTATTTTCGTTGCCGGCGTTTTTCGACAATAGTGACACGCCGTATTCGCGTTTCGTAAACAAGCGATGCGCTACGGCGCTCTTATTCCAATTTACGACGTAAATTGGAATAACGGTTTGGCTTATTGCGTTTCGTCCAATAAGCTCCGCCGCCATGAAACGCGGCGAGACCGGCCGATACGATACAACATTCGTCGGCCGCGAGGCTGTGCGTGCGTTCGTGCCTGCGCCCCTGCCGCCCGCCCCCGCGCTGGACCTCGCGGCGCTGCAAGGCCCGCTGGAGGAAGCGTTGCTGGCGCTGGGCCGCCTCGACAGCGTCACGGCGCTGCTCCCGGACGCGCGCCTGTTTCTCTACAGCTACATCCGCAAGGAAGCCGTTCTGTCGTCGCAGATCGAAGGCACGCAGTCTTCGTTGTCCGATTTTCTGCTGTTCGAACACGATGCGTTGCCCGGCGTGCCGCTCGACGACGTCGTCGAAGTCTCGAATTACGTCGCCGCGCTCGAGCACGGGCTGCGCCGCCTGCGCGAGGGGCTGCCGCTCAGCAACCGCCTCATCCGCGAGGCCCACGCCGAGCTGCTGCGGCGCGGGCGGGGCCGGGACAAGACGCCGGGCGAGTTTCGGCGGTCGCAGAACTGGATCGGCGGCCGCCGGCCCGGGACGGCGTGTTTCGTGCCGCCGCCCGCCGACGCGGTTGCCGATTGCATGTCGGACCTCGAACGTTTTCTCCATGCGCGGGATGCGGGGCTGCCGGCGCTCTTGCGGGCCGGCCTCGCCCACGTGCAGTTCGAGACCGTTCACCCGTTTCTCGACGGCAACGGCCGCGTGGGGCGCATGCTGATCGCGCTCCAGTTGTGCCACGACGGTGTGTTGCGCGAGCCGCTGCTGTATCTGAGCCTCTACTTCAAGCAGCGTCGCGACGACTACTACGCGCTTCTGCACGACGTGCGAGAGAACGGCGACTGGGAAGCGTGGCTCGCCTTCTTTCTCGACGGCGTGACGCAAACCGCGGAAGGTGCGGTGTCGACGGCGCAAGGGTTGCTGTCGCTGTTCCGGGACGACGAGGCGCGCGTCCGGCGGACCGGCCGCGGCGCGGGGTCGGCGCTGCGCGTTCACCGCGTCTTGCGGGAACGCCCGGTCGCGCCGCTCCAGAACATCGCGGACCGCGCGGGGCTGTCTTTCAAGACCGCCGCCGCCGGGATGAACGCGCTCGAACGGCTGGGCGTAGCGCGCGAGCTGACCGGCCGGAAGCGCAACCGCCTGTTCGGCTACGACCGCTATCTCGCCACCCTCGGAGAGGGAACCGAGCCGCTGTGAGCGCGGCGGAAGCCGCGCACGAGACTTCATTCCATGCCTGACCGCGACTCATGGGGCGATTTTCTCACCGGCGGCAAACGGCGTTTCGCCGCCGCCTTCCGGAGTGCGAGGCGCGGATTCCGGACGACGGTCGGCCGGCACCCGCCGCGCCGACGCCCGCCCCAGCCGGCGGTCGTACGGACCCTCGGCCCCTCCGCCCCTCCGCCTCGTAGCGATCGCGCCAACGCCGAAACGTGCGCTCCGAGACCCCGAGTATCTCCGCCGCCTCCGACCGACCCAGCGCCCCGCGCCGCGTACGACCGTAAATCTCCTCGAACTTCATCAGCCTAAGCCCCTGTACCCGCTCCGTCCGACGCATCGCCTCCCTCCACACCGTGGAGGCGATCTAAAACCGGACAGATTATCTGGTACATGGACCGGACATACCGTGTGTTACCGACACCGCCGCGACGGTGACGTAAGAATTTATGTGTCAGGTGGGAAGGGGGTACTCCCTGTGGTGACGACAACCACAAACAGGAGCACCCCGCATGTCCCAGCAAGCTGCGACGATCATGAGCCTACCCCAGGCCTTTGAGGTGGTGAAGGAGATGCAGGCAGGCGGACTGGACTGGGGCGAGGGCTACCGCCCGCTCGGCCGCCAGGCGCTGGCCGAGATCATCGAGGGCCGGATGGCCGAGGCGGTGGATCGCTGGCTCGACAACCTCGACGCCGGCGCGATGCGCGACCGGCGCAACGGGACCTACCGCCGCTGCCTGCTGAGCGAGCTCGGCGACATCGAGCTCAACGTGCCGCGCACCCGGCACTTCTGCCCGACCGGGGTTGTGAAGAGCTACGCAAGGCGCGCGCCGGAGATCGACCGTGCCATCCTGGCCGGCTTCGTGCTGGGGCTTTCGACGCGCAAGGTGGGCGAGGTCCTGCTGGCCCTGCTCGGGCGCCCGGTCTCGGCCGCGACGGTGAGCCGGGTCTCCAAGACGCTCGACATGGCGGTCGAGGCCTTCCACCGCAGGCCGCTGAAGAACGCCTACAAGGCGCTGATGCTCGACGGCGTGGTGCTGGCCCGCAAGACCGGCGCCGGCGCGCTCAGGAGGCCGGTCCTGGTGGCGCTCGGCATCCGCCCCGACGGCAAGAAGGAGATCATCGACTTCCATCTCGCCGTCAGCGAAGGCGCCCGCGAGTGGGAAGTGTTCCTCAACCGGCTGTACCACCGCGGGCTCACCGGCGAAGGCCTTGAGATGATCTGCGTCGATGGCGGCAAGGGCCTGCTGGCTGCCTTGCCGTTCGTCTATCCCGGCATCCCGGTTCAGAGGTGCTGGGCGCACAAGATGCGCAACATCCTCAACAAGGTCCGCAAGGCCGACCAGGAGGCCGTCAAGGCCGATGTCCACGCCGTCATGAATGCAAAGAGCCGCCGCAAGGCCCAGAGCGCCGCCCGACGCTTCGCCGACCGCTGGCAAAGCACCTACCCCAAGGCCGTCGCCTGCCTGCGCAGCGATCTCGACGAGCTGCTCACCTGCTTCCGCTACCGGACCCTCGATGAGCGAAAGCGGGTCAGGACCACCAACGCCATCGAACGAAGGTTCCGGGAGGTCCGCAGACGAACCCGGCCCATGGGAACCTTCCAGGACCGGACCTCAATGGACCGCGTCCTCTACGCGGTATTCATCCACGAAAACAAGTCTCAGGGAATCAGCACCCCCGTCTCCCTGACACATAACTCTTGACGTTACCCGCCGCGACCGTCGGCTTGCCACGCTTCCGCCGCCGCTGTATCGTTTTTTCGTCGCACGAACGGTCCGGGGGAGTCGTCCATGTCTGCCATGCCGCGCCGTGGCTGCACGCCGCCGCGTTCCAGCCTGACGGTGGCCGCGTTCCTGGTCTGCGCCGCCGGCGCGGCGCCGGCGGCCGAGTTCGGGAGCGGCGAGTCGTCGGTCCGCATCGACACCACGATCTCGCACGGCCTCATGTTCCGCGTCGCCGATCGCGACGACAGCCTGACGAGCGTCAATTCCGACGACGGCGCGCGCAACTACAGCCGCGGCCTGGTCAGCAACACCTCGCGCCTCGTCAGCGAGATCGACATCGACCGCGGCGCCTTCGGCGCCTTCGCCCGGGTCCAGGGCTTCTACGATCTGGAGAACCGGAGCGGCACGCGGGAATACAGGCCGCTGTCGGACGAGGCCCTGGCGCGCGCCGGCAGCGACGCCGAGATCCTCGACGCCTACGTTACCGGCACCTTCGACTCGGGGGCCATGGCGATCGACGCGCGCATCGGCAACCAGGTGCTCAACTGGGGCGAGAGCACGTTCATCCAGAACGGCATCAACGTCATCAACCCGTTCGACGTGGCGCGGCTGCGCAAGCCCGGCGCCGAGCTGCGCGACGGCCTGCTGCCGGTTCCCCTCGCGGCGGTGTCGGTGGCGGCCACCGACACGCTGACCGCGGAAGCCTTCTACCAGTTCCGCTGGGCCGAGACGCGGATCGACCCGGTGGGCACATACTTCGCCACCAACGACTACGCCGCGCCGGGCGGGACGCGGGCGTTCCTGTCCGAGATTCCCGGCGTCACCGACCGGGGCGGCAGCATCAACGACGCCATCCCCGGCATCAGCACCGCCGTCAACGCCGATCTCGCCGCCGTCGGCGCGGACTGCCGACCGGTCTCCGCCGGGCCGCCGCCGGAGTTCGCCGGCGCCGCCTGCCAGCCGGCGTTCGACGAAGGCTGGCTCGGCGTGTCGCGCGACCCCGACCGCGAGCCGGGCAACGCCGGGCAATGGGGCGTCGCCCTGCGCTGGTACTCGGAAGCCCTGAACGACACCGAGTTCGGCTTCTATTTCGTCAACCACCACAGCCGCGTGCCGCTGGTCAGCGCGCGGTTCGGCACGCCGGCGGGATTCCAGAGCGGCCTCGCCGTGGCCGGCGCCGTGTCGAGGCCGGGGTCCGCCACGGCGGGCGCGATCGCCGGCGCCGTGACGCCGGCGGTGACCGCGGCGGTGACCGACGCGGTGACGCAGCAGGTGACCCAGGCGGTGACGGCGCAGGTTCCGGCCGGCATACCGAACCGCGACGACGTAATCGCGCAGCAGGTCGCGCAGCAGCTCGCCAGCCCGCAGGTGCAGGAGACGATCGCCACCGAGATCCGCAACGGGGTCGGAGGCCAGGTGGCGGGAGCTCTCGGCGGCATCGTCCCGCTGATGGCGATCGACCGCTACGGGCAGACGGCGGGCTATTTCGTCGAATACCCGGAGGATCTCAAGGTCTTCGGCTTCAGCTTCAACACGCTGCTCGGCACGACCGGATGGGCGTTGCAGGGCGAATACTCGTTCCGCCCCGATTCGCCGCTGCAGCGGACCGAGGCGTCGGTGATCGAGGAGGGGCTGGGGCCGCTGATCGACACCCTGTCGACCGGCGCCCCGACGCCGGAGGCGCTCGCCAGCCTGGGGACGCGCCTGCAAGGCTACGTCGAGCGCGACGTGAGCCAGCTTCAGGCCACGGCGACCAGGCTGTTCGGGCCGACGCTCGGCGCCGACAGCGTGGTGTTCGTCGCCGAGGCGGCGCTGGTCCACGTGCACGACATGCCCGACGCCGCGATCCTGCCGCTGGACACGCCGGGCAACGAGGATGGCGGCGATGTCGCCGACGCCACCTCGTTCGGCTATCGCGCCGCCACCCGGTTCGACTACAACAACGCCCTCGGCGCGGCGCGGCTGTCGCCCTATGCGCAGTTCCAGCACGACGTGAACGGCAACAGCCCCGGCGCCGGCGGCACGTTCGCCGAAGGCCGCACGGCGCTGACGCTGGGCCTCCGCTTGAGCTGGCTCGACCGCGTGCGCGCCGACGTGAGCTATACCCGCTACGACGGCGACACGAACTATCTCAGCGACCGCGACTTCGTTTCGCTGTCCGCCTCCTACTCGTTCTGAGGTCACTCCGAGGTCACGATGAGCGCCAGACCAGCATCCGCGTTTCGATTCGGCGCCGCGCTCGTCGCCGCGTGCGCATTCGCCCTCCCGGCCGCGGCCGATCTCACGGCCGATCAGGTCGCCCGCCTCGGCGCCGATCTGACGCCGCTGGGCGGCGAACGGGCGGGCAACGCCGAGGGCACCATCCCCGAATGGACCGGCGGCATCGTCGCGCCGCCCGGCGGCTACACGCTGGGCGAGCACCACCGCGACCCCTACGCCGGGGACGAGCCGCTGTTCGTCATCGACGCCGGCAACCTCGACGCGTACCGCGACCGGCTCTCGGTCGGGCATCAGCGCATGCTCGAGACGTATCCGACGTTCCGCCTGCCGGTCTATCCGACGCGCCGCAGCGCCTCGGCGCCGGAGCGCATCTACGAGGCGACGCGGCAGTTCGCCGCCGCGGCCCGGCTCGAGGACGGCGGCAACGGCGTTGGCGGCGCGGTCATCGGCATTCCCTTCCCGATCCCCGCCAACGGCCTGGAGGCGGTCTGGAACCACCTGCTGCGCTACCGCGGCGAGACGGTCGAGTGCGTCGTCGGTCAGGCGGCGGTGACCCGCGGCGGTGCCTACACGATGGTCAAGTTCGGCCTCCAGATCGAGATCCGCTACTCGCTCCCCGGCATGACCGAGGAGGCGCTCGGCAACACGATGATCCTGTTCAAGCAGCGGGTCCTCGCGCCGGCCCGGCTCGCCGGCGACATCCTGCTCGTCCACGAGACGATGAACCAGGTCCGCGAGCCGCGCAACGCGTGGACGTACAACCCGGGCCAGCGGCGCGTGCGGCGGGCGCCGAACGTGGCTTACGACAACCCGGGCACGACCACCGACGGGCTGCGCACCGCCGACCAGTTCGACATGTTCAACGGCGCCGTCGACCGCTACGACTGGACGCTCGTCGGCAAGCGCGAGCTCTACGTGCCGTACAACTCCTACGCGCTGCACAGCGACAGCCTCTCCTTCGACGACATTCTCACGCCGCTGCATGTCGACCCGGCGCACACGCGCTACGAGCTGCACCGCGTGTGGGTGGTCGAGGCGACGCTCAAGGAGGGCGCGCGCCACATCTACAAGCGGCGCACGTTCTACATCGACGAGGACTCGTGGCAGATCCTGCTCGCCGACGTCTACGACAACCGCGACGAGCTGTGGCGGGTGCAGGAGGGGCACGTCATCAACTACTACGAGAAGCCGCTCATCTGGCCGACGCTCGAGGTGCACACCGACCTCCAGGCGGGGCGCTACCTGGCGCTCGGCCTCGACAACGAATACCCGATGTGCACCTACGACGTGGCCGTCACGTCGCGCGACTTCACGCCGGCGGCGCTGCGCCGCGAGGGCCGGCGCTGACGCGGCCCGGTTCGGCGCCGCGGCGCGCGCTCGCCGCCGCCGCGCTCGCCGCGGCCACCCTCCTGTCGCAGACGCCCGCGGTCGGGACGGCGAACGCCGCGCCGGCGCTGCTGACCGACGGGGCGGCGGCGGGCGGGCGCGCCATCGTCGTCGGCGAGCGCGGCCACGTGCTGTTCTCGGACGACGCCGGCGCGTCGTGGACGCGGGCGCGGGTGCCCGCGCGGGCGCTGCTCACCGCGGTGCACATGCACGACGCGAGGCTCGGCTGGGCGGTCGGCCACGACGCCGCCGTGCTGCGCACGGACGACGGCGGCGCCACGTGGCGCCTTGTTCACCACGCTCCGGAGATGCACCTGCCGCTGCTCGACGTCTGGTTCCGCGACGCCGACGCCGGCTTCGCCGTCGGCGCCTTCGGCCTCTTCCTCGCCAGCGCCGACGGCGGCGAGAGCTGGACCTGCCGCAACGGCTGCGACGAGGCGGAGGAGCCGCCGCTGCTGCTGACGCCCGGCAACGACTGGGCGGACGACTTCCACCTCAACGCCATCGCTCCCGCCAGCGGCGGCCGCGTATACCTCGCCGGCGAGGCGGGCGCGCTGTACCGCTCCGACGACGACGGCGCGACGTGGCGGGCGCTGTCCTCGCCGTACCACGGCTCGTGGTTCGCCGCCCTGGCGACCGACGCCGACACGGTGCTCGTCGCCGGGCTGCGCGGCCACCTGTTCCGCTCCGCCGACGCCGGCCTGAGCTGGGCGCAGGTCGCCACCGGCACGACGGCGACGCTGGCCGGCGCGGCGCGCAGCGAAGCCGGCGCGATCGTCGTCGTCGGCCTCGCCGGAGCCGTCTTCGTCAGCCGCGACGGCGGCCACAGCGTCGAGGCGCGGTCGCTGCCGACGCGGCAGGGGCTGTCCGGCGCGCTGGCGGTTCCCGGCGGCGGCGTGGTCCTGCTGGGCGAGTCGGGTATCTCGCCGCTTCCCGGCGTCGAGTAGGCGCGGTGGCGGCGGGCGCATTGGGCGTGGCCGGCGCCGTCGACCGGCTGGTGTTCGGCCGCAGACGGCTGACGCTCGCCTTCTTCGCCGCCGTCACCCTGGCGATGGGGTGGCTCGCGTCCGATCTCAGGGTCGACGCCGGCTTCACCAAGCTGCTGCCGGTCGAGCACGAGTACATGGAGACCTTTCTCCAGTACCGCGACGCCTTCGGCGGCGCCGACCGCGTGGCCGTCGCCGTGGTGGCGCGCGACGGCGACATGTTCACGCCCGAGTTCTTCGCGCTGCTGGGCGAGGTGACGGACTCGGTGTTCTTCCTTCCCGGGGTCGACCGGACGCAGGTCTACTCGGTGCTGACGCCGAACGTGCGCTACATCGAGGTCGTCGAGGACGGGGTGGTCAGCGGCGACGTGCTGCCGGCCGACTTCGAGCCGACTGCGGAAGGTCTTGCGCGGGTGCGCGAGAACATCGTCAAGGCCGGCATCGTCGGGCGGCTGGTGGCCAACGACTTCTCCGGCGCCCTGGTCAGCGCCAAGCTGCAGGAGTTCGACCCCAACACCGGCGAGCGGCTGGACTATCTCGCGGTCGCCGACGAGCTCGAGCGCATCCGCGGCGCGGCGGCGGCGCGCGAAGGCATGGACGCCTTCGCCGACATGCACGTCATCGGCTTCGCCAAGGTGGTCGGCGACATTGCCGCGGGCGCCGTGCGCGTGGTGCTGTTCTTTGCCGTCACCTTCGCCATCACGGCGGCGTTCGTGTGGGCGTTCACGCGCTCGCTGCGCCTGACGGTGATGCCGCTCGCGTGCGCGCTCGTCGCCATGGTCTGGCAGCTCGGGGCGCTCGCCGGACTCGGCTACGGCATCGACCCGATGTCGATCCTGGTGCCGTTCCTCGTGTTCGCGATCGGCGTCAGCCACGGCGTGCAGATGGTCAGCGCGGTGCGCGCCGAGGCGCTCGGCGGCGCGACGCCGCTGGCGGCGGCGCGGACGAGCCTGCGCCGCCTGCTGCTGCCGGGGGCGGTGGCGCTGGCGTCCGACACGGTGGGCTTCGTCACCATCTCGCTCATCGCGGTGCCCGTGATCCAGGAGATCGCGGTCGCCGCCAGCCTCGGCGTCGCCGCCATCATCCTCACCAACCTCGGCCTGCTGCCGGTGCTGCTGTCGTGGGTGGGGACCGACGACCGCGCCCGCGACGCCGCGCGCGCCCGCGACCGGCGCCTCGCGCGCCTGTGGGGGCGGCTCGCGGGGGTTGCCCGGCGCGGCCCGGCGCTGGCGGCGATCGTCGCGGCGGCGGCGCTGATCGTCGTCGGCGCCGTCTACGCGCCGCAGGTGCGTATCGGCGACCAGCACCACGGGGTGCCGGAGCTGCGCCCCGCCTCGGTCTACAATCTCGATACCGCGGCGATCGCCGAGCGCTTCGAGATCGGCGTCGACGTGTTCACGGTCATCGCCGAGACGAAGCCGGAAGGCTGCATCGACTACGACGTGATGGACACGCTCGACCGCTTCGAGTGGCACATGCGCAACGTGGACGGCGTGCAGTCGGTGGCCGCGCTGACCGGAGTCGTCCGCGCCATCGCCTCAGGCTTGAAGGAAGGCAGCCTCAAGTGGCGCACGGTGCCGCGCGACCCGTACGTGCTGGCGCAGACCGGCACCTACGTGCCGACGAGCAGCGGCCTGCTCAACGCCGACTGCAGCGCCATGCCGGTGATGGTCTATACCGCCGACCACAAGGCCGAGACGATCGAGCGCGTCGTCGACGCGGTCAAGGCGTTCAACGCCGCGAACGACAACCCCGACATCGTCTTCCGCCTCGCCGCCGGCAACGTCGGAGTCATGGCGGCGACGAACGAGGAGGTGGCGGCGGCGCAGTTCCCGATCCTCGGCTACGTCTACGCCGCCGTCATCGTCCTGTGCCTCGTCTCGTTCCGCTCGCTGGCGGCGACGGTGTGCATCGTCGTCCCGCTCGCGGCGGTGTCGCTGCTGGCCTACGCGCTGATGGCGGCGCTGGAGATCGGGCTCAAGGTCTCGACGCTGCCCGTCGTCGCGCTCGGCATCGGCATCGGCGTCGACTACGGCATCTACATATACGGACGCCTGCGGCTGTATCTCGAGGAGGGGCTCGACTTCGCCACCGCCTACGTGCGCACCCTCGCCACTGCCGGCGCCGCGGTGGTGCTCACCGGGCTCACCCTCGCCGCCGGGGTGGCGACGTGGATCGTGGCGCCGCTCCAGCTTCAGGCCGACGTGGGCACGGTGCTGACGTTCATGTTCCTCGTCAACATGGTCGGCGCCATCGTGCTGCTGCCGGCGCTCGGCGCCTGGCTCATCGCGCCCGGGCGGGGGAAGGCGCGGACCCGGCGGTGAGCCGCCCGGTGCCGCCGTTGTCATGACCAGTCTGACCAGTCTGACCAGTCTGACCAGTTAGACCGCGGCCATGGCGCTCGAGTACTCGATCCACGAAGCGAAGGCGCGTTTTTCCGAGGTCATCCGGCACGTACGCGCGGGCCGGACCGTCACCGTCCGCTACCGGGGGGAGCCGGTGGCGGAGATACGCCCGATCGAACGGCAGCCGGCGCCGACGCTCGACGAGCGGCTCGGCGACCTCGAACGCGACGGCGTCCTGATCCGCCCGGCGCGTCCCAGACAGGCGCTCGAACCGGTCGCCCGCCGGCGCGGCGCGTTGTCGCGGTTGCTCGCCGAACGCGGCGAATGAGCGTCGCGTAGGTCGACACCTCGGCGCTCGCGGCCATCGCCTTCGACGAACCCGGTGCGGCGGCATACGCGCACCGGCTGGACGGATTCTCCCGCCTCATCTCTTCCAACCTGCTCGAAGCCGAGTTGCGGGCGGCGTGCGCGCGCGAGGATCTGCTGTTCCGAGAGAGCGCGATCGCCGGGATCGAATGGATCCTGCCGGACAGGACGCTCGCTCGCGAATTCGCGGCCGTGCTCGGCGCGGGGGCGCTGCGCGGCGCCGACCTGTGGCATGTCGCGGCGGCCCTCTACGTCGCCCCGCGGCCGGCCGGCCTCGCGTTCGCCACGCTGGACGCCCGGCAGGCCGCCGTCGCCTCGGCGTTGGGCTTTCCCCTTCCGTGGGAGTCGGGCGAGGCGTGAACGGCCGTTCGGCCCGCCGTCCCGCTCAGTCTGAGCGCGCTCCCGGGAAGCCGGCCTCGATCCACCGGATGCCGCCCATGCGGGCCGGCGGGTTGACGCACGCGGCGGGGTAGCGGCGCACCTTTTCGACGACGTTGCGGCGGCACTCCACACAGCGGCGCGCGTGAACGACGACGCATCGGTCTCCGCCTGCTGCCCGAGCGAAGCCTCTCGTCATGTCGCCTTCTCTCGCAACGTGTCGATCAGGCGCTCGGCGTGGGGCGACGCAGCGAGAACCTTGGCGGGGTCGGTCCGCTCCAGGACGGCGAAGGAGTGACGCCCCTTGCCGTATTCGCCCTTCGAGCACCGGCGCGTAGCGTTTCTCAGCCCGCTGTGCACATCGTCCTTCGCAACCTGCTCGACCTCTTCCCGGCGCGGGAGAGCGTTGCGGTTGAAGCCGCGTCCGAAGTACCCGGCGAGGCCGTCTGCGTCGGCGAGGAACCATGCCTCCATGCATTCAACCATCAGGTGGGCGTGTTCGTCCGCCGCCTCGCGGGGCTTTTCCCAGCCGTCGCGCCCCGCCAGATGCCGCCAGGGGCCGGCGCCGTCCGCCACGGGAGCTTCGCTGTCGACCAGCAGCACGACGAATTCCCCGGCTTTCCTCGCACCGAACGCGGTCCGGAACTTGTCGAAGGCGGTTTCCCTGCTGCCGCACGCGACGATACGCGGCATCCGTCCGGCAAGGCTCGCTTTCTCGAAGAAGGCGCTGAAGCCCTTGCGGCACCTCGTCCGCAAGTCCCGGCCGTCGCCTCCTCCCTCGACGTAGATCCTGACCTTCACCAGCGGGTCCCCCCGATCTCGCCGGAGGTCCACAGCTCGCCGAGCCGGTACTTCTCGAGCCAGTGGGCGAGGTCGTCTCCGTTCAAACGCCTGAGCGTCGTCTGACCGTTCTCCTTCTCGCAGACGACGATGCTCTCGGGCGTCTCCGTCAGCGCGTCCACGAGCGCGTCCGAATGCGTGGTGACGACGATCTGGCACCGTGCGGAGGCGTCCCGAAGCAGGTCGGCGAGGCCCGGAAGAACGTCGGGATGCAGACCGAGCTCCGGTTCCTCGATACAGATCAGCGGCGGCATGGCGGGGTCGCACAAGACGGCGAGCAGGCACAGGTAGCGGAGAGTGCCGTCGGACAGCCGCGTGGCCGGAATCGGGAGGTTGCCCTCCTTGAGAAACACTTGAACGCTGCCGGCCTGGATCTGCACGTAGTAGTCGTCGATGCCGCGATACAGGTTTCGAAGCGCAGCGAGAAGTTTCTCCTTCGCCGCCGAATCGCCCTCAATGCGGTTCAGAACTAAGCCGAGGTTCCGACTGTCTTCCGCAAGCGAGCCGTTCGGGAGGTCGGCTTTCTGGGGCAACCGCGGCGGCGTGTTCCGGCCGAACGACCACTCGCGATAGAAGCGAATACGTTCGAGTCGATGGCCAAGCGACGTGAGTTCGGGATACTGAAACGGATCCTTGAACTGCGACAGGATCGATCGGTCGGGTCTGATTTCCGCGCCAGGCGGCTCGCGTCGACCTTGCGTTCCATTTTCGTCGCGGTAGGCCAAGACGGTCTTGCTGTACCGACGCTCCAGGTAACGGTCCGTGCCGTCTTCCTCCTCTCCGGTTCGCGTAACGTCTCCGATTTCCTCAATGATTTCGACCTCTCCGAACAAAGACGGGCCGAACGCGAGAGAATAGCGAAGCGGTCGGTCGC
This sequence comes from Alphaproteobacteria bacterium, assembly GCA_965243325.1. GTDB lineage: Bacteria > Pseudomonadota > Alphaproteobacteria > UBA7887 > UBA7887 > JANQOH01. The sequence goes on from CBDEUQ010000003.1 coordinate 1,074,557, forward strand.
CATGGCCGACGAAGGGGTGTCCCACGACCACTTCCACGCGCCCACACGCCATGGGGGGCTCGCCGCGCCAGATCCAGTTCTCGGCCCCGCCTCCTTCGCGTATCGGCGCCGTGACGTCGTTCGGTGCTGCCCGCAGCAGGCCGATCGCTTCGATGACATTCGATTTACCCGACCCGTTGGGACCGATCAGGACGTTGAGAGGCAGGAGCTCGAGCTCCTGGGCGTCGGGCCCGAACGAAAGTATGTTTTCGAGCTTGATGCGGTGCATGAACATCGCGTGACTCCTGGCGGACGGCGGCGAGTCCCCGCGCGGGCGGCGGCCCGCAGGCCAAGAGTACCGCGTCTTGCCTCCGTGCCACCAACGCCCCGCCGCGCAGCGGCCTGCCTGTTCGAAACCGCGGAGTCCCTGCCGCCGCCGTTCGCGTCCACCCGTCTTCGCCTTTGCGCACCGGCTCTTCGACGAGCGGGCCGGCTCGGCAAGCCGGCGCCGACGGCGCGGCATATCCCGCCCCGCGTCTCCCCCGCGCGGCGGAGGAAGACCGGGTCGCCATCCGGGGACGGACGGCGCCTTACCTCACCGAGCCCCGATCGAGCTTTCCCGTGAACGGCCGCGGCGGCGCCGTGCCGCTCAGTCGCACACGGCTCCCGGGAAGCCGGCCTCGATCCACGGAATGCCGTCCATGTGGGCCGGCGGGTTGACGCACTCGGCGGGGTAGTGGCGCACGTTCTCGACGGTGATGCGGCCGAGGTCCTCGTCCCAGCGGGTGAGGCCGATGGCGTTGGCCTGAATCCCCTGATGGCCGTCGGCGAGCGCCATCCTGACCGGCCCCGAGGGGCTGTCCCACTCGAGCCCGGCGAAGGCGGCGATCACCTGCTCCTCGTCCGGGAAGCCGCCGGCAAGGGCGGCCGCGGTGTCGTAGGCCTTCTTGAGGCCGAGGAGCGCCATGGTGAACTTGTAGACCGGGTGGCTCGCCGGGGCGTCGTAGCGCTCGGCGTAGCCGGCGCGCAGCCAGCGGTTGAGCACGCTGTCGGGCGCGAAGTCGCCGTGCGGCCCGCGGGCGCCGATCACCGTGCCGTCCGGCAGCCGGTCGCCGATGCGCGGGAGAATATGCTCGCCCGCGCTCAGCACCACCCTGGAACGCTCGAACAGGCCGCGCCCCGCGCCCTGGTTGATGAGCGCCTCAAGGTCGGCGCCCCAGAAGCTCGTGTGGATGATGTCGGGCCGCCGCGCCAGCAGGGTCGAAATCTCGGCCCCGAACTGGCCCGCGAAGAGCTTGGGGAACTGCGCGTCGACGATCTCCACCTCGTCGTTGAGCGTCTCCATGGAGGCGACGAAGTCGTTCCACGAATCCTGCCCCCAGGCGTAGTTCTGGTTGAGCCCGGCGACGGTCCTCAGGTCGGGGAACATCTCGGCCAGGTAGCGGGCGGCGGCGACGTTGTCCATGACCGCGTGCGGGCCGGTGCGGAAGACGTAGTGGTAGCTCGCCTCCTCGAACACGCGCGGCGTGCCGCAGTCGACAAGAACGGTGAGAACCCTGAGCTCCTCGGCGGTCTGCGGGATGGCCAGACAGTCGCCGCTCGAGATGTAGCCCATCACCACGTCGACGCCGCGCCGCTGCACGAGGTTGCGCAGCTCCGCCACCTGCTTCACCGCGCCGCCCGCCTCGTCGACGTAGACGGGAACGATCCGCGCGCCGGCGAGGCCGACGCTGTCGAACGGCGCCGGCACGGCGCCGGCGTTTATGGCGTCGATCGTGTATTCGGCGCCGTTGCGCGCCGGGATGCCGAAGTGCACCGCCGCCGGCCCCGAGAGGAAGCTGACGATGGCGACGGTCAACTCGCGACCGTCCTCGGCCGCGGCCGCGCCGGGCAGCGCCGCCGCCAGTATCGCGAACGCCGCCACAGCCGGCGTTCTCCGCACGGTCTTCCAGGCAATCATTCCTCGTCTCCTTCCATGTCCGGCGCCGGCCGGTCCGACCAGGCGACACGGCCGGGCAGCACATGCGGCGCGCGCGTCCCGCCGCGAACGATCGGCTCGCCCATCGTGCCGCCCTCTCCGTCGCGTCCGGCACCATAGCGCCCGCGAGGGCGCGGCGGAACACGGTCCTCGCGGGCGCGGCGAGCATGACGCCTGATCACGCGCGCGCAGCCGTCGATATGTCGTCGTGGGGCTGCATGCGCCCAGCAACCGCCTGACCGCGCGTGCGCAGCCGTGGATATGTCGTCGTGGGGTTGCAGGCGCCCAGGAACCGCTTGACCGCGCGCGCGCAGCCGTGGAATATCGGCCGCCGTTCCGCTTCCGGCGGGCGAGCACCGACTCTTCAGTAGAATCAGGAAAAGGGGGCGTGGGTAATACGATGCGGAACCACGCGAAACGAACAGGGTTCATCGCCGGTCTGGCGGGCGCCGCACTCTTCGCGGCCGCGGCCGCCGGCGACGTGACCCACGAACGTCTCGTCAACAGCGAGGCGGAGCCGGAGAACTGGATCAACCACCACGGCAACTACGAGTCGCATCGCTTCTCGAGCCTGGACCAGATCAACCGCGACAACGTGCACGACCTCAGGGTCGCGTTCACGTGGGCGATGGGCGATACGCAGGGCGGCGGCGACGAGCTGATCGTCTGGCCGTTCTCCGGACTCGAGGGAACGCCGCTCGCCGAGGACGGCTTCCTCTATCTCACCACCGGCTGGGGCGTCGTCACCAAGCTCGACGTGCGCAGCGGCGGACCGCGGATGGTCTGGAAGTACGATCCGAAGGCCGACCGCGACTACGCGCCGACGGTGACGTGCTGCGGCATCAACAACCGCGGCGCCGCGCTGTACGGCGACCTCGTGATCTCCCCGGTGATCGACGGCCGGCTGATCGGGCTCGACAAGCGCGACGGCAGCCTCGTGTGGGAGGCGCAGGTCTCCGATCCCGGCAACGCCGAGGTCATCACCGGCGCGCCGCTGATCGTCAAGGACACGGTGGTGACCGGCATGGCCGGCGCCGAGTTCGGCGTGCGCGGCTACCTCGAGGCTCGTGACGCGCGCACCGGCGAATTCGTCTGGCGCACGTACATGATCCCCGGCGAGGGCGAACCGGGCAACGAGACGTGGAAGGACGACTACGGCGCCTGGAAGACGGGCGGCGCCACCACCTGGGTGACGGGCGCCTACGACCCCGACCTCAACCTCATCATCTGGGGCACCGCCAACCCGGGGCCGGACTGGGACAACGCCTACCGTCCCGGCGACAACCTGTGGTCCGACAGCTCGGTCGCGCTCGACGCCGACACGGGCGAGTTCAAGTGGGGCTTCCAGCACACGCCGAACGACCCCTACGACTTCGACTCGATCGCCGAGCACACGCTGGTCGACGGCATGATCAACGGCCAGTTCGTTCAGGCCGTGCTGCACGCCAACCGCAACGGCTTCGCCTACGCGCTCGACCGCACCAACGGCAAGTTCATCTGGGGCACCCAGTTCGTCAAGCGCCTGAACTGGACCGACGGCCTCGACGAGAACGGCCGCCCGGTGTCCTACAACCCGGACGTGGACGTGCAGACGTACAACCCGGGCACCGCCGCGGCGCGCGGCAACGCCACCGAGGGGCGCGGCGAGATCGAGGGCTTCGTCTGCCCCGCGCACACCGGCGGCAAGAACTGGCCCCCGACGGCGTACAACCCGCACACCAACCTGTACTACATCCCGGTGATCGAGAGCTGCAACAAGGCGTTCGCCGAAGTGACGATTCCCGGCATGCACAAGCCGCGCGATCTGTTCCTCGGCGGCGCGCCGTTCTTCGACTTCTCGGGCGAGCACGGCCGCATCACCGGCAGCGTGACGGCGATCAACGTCGCCACCGGCATGGTGGTCGGCAAGTACGAGACCACCTTCCCGCTGCTCGGCGGCATGCTGACCACGGGCGGCGGCCTCGTCTTCACCGGCCTTGCCGAGGGCGAGGTGATCGCACTCGACGCGGTGACGCTGGAGGAGCTGTGGCGCTTCGAGACCGGCTCGGCGATCAACGCGCCGCCGATGACCTTCTCAGTCAACGGCAAGCAGTACATCGCCATCGAAGTGGGCCTCGGCGGCGCCTGGCCGCAGTGGTTCACCGACTCGACGCCGGAGCTCAAGACCGCGGTGCCGAGCAACGTCCTCTACGTCTTCTCGCTGTAGACTCCGCGGGACCGACAAGGACGGTAACGGGGGGGAGCGGACCGGCGGTCCGCTCCCCCTCCTCTTTACCCATCCACCCTCCGGCGGACCCCATGACGACACGACGCGAAACCTCAAGCCGCGCCGCATTCCTGTTCGGCGCCGTATCGGTGCTGTTGGGCGCGGCCCTCGCCGGCCCGCCGGCGGCGGCCCAGGACGTGCCGCGGCGCGACGTCGCCGAGACGTTCGGCCTGTGCACGAGCTGCCACAAGGCCGACGGCCGGGGCGGACCCGGCTACGGCGGCTACGCCGCGAACCTCAGGACCACGCCGCTGACGGCCGAGGAGATTGTCCAGGTCCTGACCGACGGCCGCCAGGATCGCGGGATGCCACCGTTCAGCGAACTCCTCGAGCCGGGGGAGATGGCCGATCTGGCGACTTACATCCTCGTCGAGCTGCGCGACGAGCCCGAGGCGGAGGGCGAGGCCGCCGCCGACGCCGCCGAGTAGGCGCCGGGCGGCTACTCCGCCGCCGGCTGCGCCGCGGCGAGCTGGTCGGCGGTCATTTTCTTCTCCAGGCGACGGCGCCACGCCTCCAGATAATCTTCGCCGGCGGCGATGGCCTCGCTCAGCCAGCGATGCGCCTGGACGTAGTCGCTGTGCGTGCCCTCGCCCATCTGCACGTAGACCATCTTGAGCAGCATTCGGCCGCCGCGGTAGCCGGCGTCGCGCGCCTTCTGCGCCCAGACGAAGGCCTCGCCGAGGTCGCCGCTCTCGCGCCCGGCGTGGTAGGCCTCGCGGCCGACCATGTACATGGCCATGGGGTCGCCGTTCTCGGCCTTGCACAGGTTGCCCTCGGGCCCCTGCGGGCACGCGGCCTCCGCCGCACCCGCGACGACGAACGCAAGAACCCCGAACCAAACCGCCTTCATCATTCCCGCCCTCGCTTCCGGTCTTCGTACCGGCGCCATTATCTCCGCCGGCGCGGCGCGGTCAAACGGCCCGGCGAAACACCGCCGCGCGTCACGGCTTGCGGGCGACGACGTGGAACAGGTGCCAGCGCTTCAAGGCGCCGCGCGGGGTGATCGATTCGGTCTCCTCTTCCTCGAGCATCTCGACCTCGAGCGGCGCCAGCAGCGCCTCGACCTCGGCGCGCGAGTGGAACGTCATCGTCGCGTCCCCGGCCCAGGCGTCACGGCGGCCGAAAAGCTGGCACGCCACGCGCCCGCCGGAAACCAGCGAGGCGAGCGCGCGCGGCCAGAGGGCGGCGAAGCGGGCGGGCGGCACCAGCGGCAGCGCGAAGCTCGAGTTGACCAGCGCGCACGCCGTCCAGCGCGCCGCCTCGAAGCGCGCGACGCGCGTGTCCAGCGCCGCGCCGGCGGGCAGATCGCGGCGGCCGCGAAGCCCGGCAACCGCCTCCGCCTCGGCGTCGATGGCGAGCACCCGCCAGCCGCGCGCCAGCATGGCGACGGTGTCGCGGCCGGTGCCGCAGCCGAGGTCGACGGCACGGCGCCGCGCCGGCGGCGCGGCGTCGAAGCGGTCGAGCGCGAAGGCGAGGGTGCGCCGCGGCGGACCGGTGCCGGTCTTTTCGTAGTACTCCCGCCAGGCGCCGCTCACCCGGCGGCGGCGCGCCCCCGGTGCTGATAGCGCCACGGCCCGGCATAGCCCTGCGACCAGTCCGGCGGCACTTCGCAGCCGCGCGGGTCGTGGTGCGCCTGGCGCGCCGGCCGGCCGCGCACGATCGTTCCCGCGTAGGCGCTGGGGATCGGATTGGCCGTGTAGGGGAAGGCGTCGGCCGCCGAATACACGTTGAGCAGCAGCGGCCGCGCGCGATCCGACCGGTTGCGGCGCGAGCCGTGCACGGTGCGGCAGTTGAGCAGAATCATCGACCCGGCGGGGCCCCCGAGCGTCAGCACGCTGTCGGCGCCGTAGGCGGCCACGGTCTCTTCCGGGATGCGCAGCACCCAGTTGCGCTCGGCGTCGTACATGCTGTGCAACGGCCCCTCGTGGCTGCCGCGCACCGCCAGCAGCGGCCCCATGTCCGGGCCGCAGTCCTCGAGATAGACGCCGACGGTGACGGGGCTGTAGTTGGTGTGCGGCCACGCCTGGATGTCCTGGTGCCAGTCGAACGAGTCGCCGCCCCGGCCCCACTTGTAGTTGAGCTTGGAGTGGTGGAACTTGACGTCGGGCCCGACGACGTCGGCCGCGGCGTCGGCGGCGGCGGAATCGCGGGCGAACTCCCAGAACTCGGGATGGTGCGATACCGGACTGGTCAGCCGCTTGAGGCGCGGAGCTACGGTGCTGTGCCCGTCCTCGAGAATGCGCGCGCCGTCGCTCTCGACGAGGTCGCGCGCGGCGTCCACGGCGGCGGCGCTCGCCGCGCGCAGGCGCTCGAGCCAAGCGCCGCGGACGGCACCTTCGACGAGCACCGCGCCGTCGTCGAAATAGGCCCGGCGCTGGGCCTCCGTCAGCACCCGGCAGGGGTGGGAAAGAACCTCCTCGGTCCGCATCGTCGTCTCCTCGCCGGTCACCGTGCCGGCCCTGCGCAGCGTAGCGGCGAGGCGGCCGCCGGGGCAAGACGGGTAACGTCAAGAGTTATGTGTCAGGGAGACGGGGGTGCTGATTCCCTGAGACTTGTTTTCGTGGATGAATACCGCGTAGAGGACGCGGTCCATTGAGGTCCGGTCCTGGAAGGTTCCCATGGGCCGGGTTCGTCTGCGGACCTCCCGGAACCTTCGTTCGATGGCGTTGGTGGTCCTGACCCGCTTTCGCTCATCGAGGGTCCGGTAGCGGAAGCAGGTGAGCAGCTCGTCGAGATCGCTGCGCAGGCAGGCGACGGCCTTGGGGTAGGTGCTTTGCCAGCGGTCGGCGAAGCGTCGGGCGGCGCTCTGGGCCTTGCGGCGGCTCTTTGCATTCATGACGGCGTGGACATCGGCCTTGACGGCCTCCTGGTCGGCCTTGCGGACCTTGTTGAGGATGTTGCGCATCTTGTGCGCCCAGCACCTCTGAACCGGGATGCCGGGATAGACGAACGGCAAGGCAGCCAGCAGGCCCTTGCCGCCATCGACGCAGATCATCTCAAGGCCTTCGCCGGTGAGCCCGCGGTGGTACAGCCGGTTGAGGAACACTTCCCACTCGCGGGCGCCTTCGCTGACGGCGAGATGGAAGTCGATGATCTCCTTCTTGCCGTCGGGGCGGATGCCGAGCGCCACCAGGACCGGCCTCCTGAGCGCGCCGGCGCCGGTCTTGCGGGCCAGCACCACGCCGTCGAGCATCAGCGCCTTGTAGGCGTTCTTCAGCGGCCTGCGGTGGAAGGCCTCGACCGCCATGTCGAGCGTCTTGGAGACCCGGCTCACCGTCGCGGCCGAGACCGGGCGCCCGAGCAGGGCCAGCAGGACCTCGCCCACCTTGCGCGTCGAAAGCCCCAGCACGAAGCCGGCCAGGATGGCACGGTCGATCTCCGGCGCGCGCCTTGCGTAGCTCTTCACAACCCCGGTCGGGCAGAAGTGCCGGGTGCGCGGCACGTTGAGCTCGATGTCGCCGAGCTCGCTCAGCAGGCAGCGGCGGTAGGTCCCGTTGCGCCGGTCGCGCATCGCGCCGGCGTCGAGGTTGTCGAGCCAGCGATCCACCGCCTCGGCCATCCGGCCCTCGATGATCTCGGCCAGCGCCTGGCGGCCGAGCGGGCGGTAGCCCTCGCCCCAGTCCAGTCCGCCTGCCTGCATCTCCTTCACCACCTCAAAGGCCTGGGGTAGGCTCATGATCGTCGCAGCTTGCTGGGACATGCGGGGTGCTCCTGTTTGTGGTTGTCGTCACCACAGGGAGTACCCCCTTCCCACCTGACACATAAATTCTTACGTCACCGCAAGACGCCGCCGCTGGCCGCGGGCGGCCGAGGCGCGTATGATGACCGCGGCATCCATGCGCGGAGACTTGACGCGATGATACGCACCTTCCTCGTTGCGGCGGCGGTCGGCGCGGCGCTGGTCGCGACGGCGGCGACGGCGAACCGCCCCCCCAACCTCCTGCTCGCGCCGGCGGAGGAGGCGGAGCCGGCATCGCAGGGCCCGGACCTGCAGGCCGGATACGATGCGATCGACGCCGGCGACTACGAAACCGCCATCGTCGTGTTCGAGGCGGCGCTGGCGGCGCGGCCCGACGACGCCGAGGCGCATAACCAGCTCGGTTACGTGCACCGGCGGCTGCAGGACTTCGACCGCGCCTTCGAGCACTACCGCACGGCGCTCGCCATCGACCCGACGCACACCGGCGCCCACCACTACATCGGCGAGGCCTATCTCGAGACGGGCGATCTCGCGCGCGCCGAGGAGCACCTGGACGAACTCGACCTCATCTGCCTGTTCGGCTGCGACGACTATTACGAGCTCGAGCAGGCGGTTGCCCTTTACAAGGCGAACAACACGAGCTGAAGGGCGGCCGCCGGCGGCGGGAAGCGCGCCGGACCCGCATGCCCGCCGCCGTTCATGGACCTCTGGATTCCGATCTCGGTCGGCGCCGCGTTCTTCCAGAACCTGCGCTCGGCGCTGCAGAAGCATCTCAAGACGAGCCTCGGGACGTCCGGCTCGACGTTCTCGCGCTTTCTGTTCGCGCTGCCGTTCGCGGCGCTCTACGTGCTCGTCCTGCACGCCGCGTTCGATCGCCCGATGCCGGCGCCGAACGCGGCGTTCCTCGCCTTCATCGTCGTCGGCGGCCTGTCGCAGATCGCCGCCACGGCGCTGCTGATCCACCTGTTCTCGCTGCGCAACTTCGCCGTCGGCACCGCCTACTCGAAGACCGAGCCGGTGCAGACGGCGATCTTCGGCCTCGTCGTGCTCGGCGACGCCGTGAGCCTCGCCGGCGCCGTCGCGATCCTGGTCAGCCTGTGCGGCGTGGTGATGATCTCGACGGCGCGGACAGAGGTCACGCTGTGGTCGGTGTTCCGCCGCCTCGCCGACCGGCCGGCGCTGATCGGGATGGCGTCCGGCGCCGGCTTCGGCCTGTCGGCGGTGAGCTATCGCGCCGCCTCGCTGTCGCTCGGCGCCGACGGCTTTCTCATGCCGGCGGCGTTCACGCTGATGTCGGTCCTGCTGTTCCAGTCGCTGGCGATGGCGCTCTACCTGCGCTTACGCGAACCCGGGCAGGTCGGCGCCGTGCTCGCCGCGTGGCGGGTGACGGGTCTCGTCGGCCTGAGCGGCGCCATCACCTCCGTCGGCTGGTTCACCGCCATGACGCTGCAGAACGCGGCCTACGTCCGCGCCGTCGGCCAGATCGAGCTGGTGTTCACCTTCGTCGCCTCGACCCTGTTCTTCGGCGAGCGGTCCACGCGCACGGAGATCGCCGGAATCGTGCTGATCGTCGCGGGAATCCTGCTCCTGCTGCTGGCCTGATCGCCGGCGGCGCCCCGCACGGTCCGACCCGGCGGCGACGGAGCGAAACACTCTGTTGACGCCGCCGATTTGAACCGGGTACAAGCGCCCACAAGGTGTATTTCGACCCAAAGCTTGGTTGCGGCGGCCCGGACGGGAGCGCTATGCGAACGTTCGGCCACGCGGGTATGGACGGTCAGCTTGGGCGGTCGAAAGGCTCCGCCTCGCCGTGTGGGCGGGGCAGACTTGCAACGCATATGGGAGGGTCATCCAGCATGGACTCCGGATACCGACTGCCGATCGTCCGATCGGTTCAAACGGCGGCGGTCGCCGCAGCCGTGGCGGCGTTCGCCTATACGCCGGCATCGGCGGATTCGAACGCGTCTCGGATCGTCAACTGCCCCGACAGCGACTGGTGCCACTATCATCGCACGGTCGACAAGGGATGGCGCCACAGCCCGCTCGCCCAGATCAACACCAGCAACGTCGCGGACCTGCGGCCGGCGTGGATCTTCCAGCCGGGCGAGGTGCGCATGGGCTATCACTCGACTCCGCTCGTGGTCGACGGCGAGATGTACGTCGCGCACAACCCGTCGTCCGTGTGGAAGCTCGACGCGGCGACCGGCGAGCGCCTGTGGTCCTTCGTTCCCGAGCAGGACCAGGCGGTGATCGCGCGCTCGTTCTTCTCGCACACGCGCGGCCTTTCGGTCGGCGACGGGCGTGTCTACATGGGCACGGCCGACGGCCGCCAGATCGCCATCGACGAGAACACGGGCGAAGTGATCTGGGACGTTCAGATCGTCGATTCGACGAAGGAGACGGCGGGCTTCTCGGGCGCGGCGACCTTCGTCAGCTCCGACCTCTACATCGTCGGCCAGAACGGCGGCGAGTATCCGGTCGAGGGCAAGATCTTCGGCATCGACCCGAAGAACGGCGACATCAAGTGGACCTTCTACACCACGGGCCGCGGCGACGAAGCGGCGCTGGCCACGTGGGGCGGCGATTCGTGGAAGTACGGCGGCGGCGGTTCCTGGCAGCCGGGCACGATCGACTTCGTCAACAACCAGATCCTCATGGGCACCGGCAACCCGAACCCCGACTACGACTATTGCGGGGACACCTGCCGCGACCCGAACACCGACGCGCATCGTCCGGGCGACAACCTCTACACCTCGGCCACGATCGCGCTCGATCTCGATACGGGTGCGCTCAACTGGTACTTCATGGAAGCGCCGTCCGACCCGTACGACTACGACGCGGCGCCTGGCGAATACGTCATCATCGACACCGACGACGGCCGCCGGGTCGTCCTGCATCCGGGCAAGAACGGCTTCAACCACGTCCACGACGCGAAGACGGGCCAGCCGATCAACGTCTATCCCGACATGAAGAACCAGAACTGGACCACCGGTTTCAACCTCGAGACCGGCCAGTGGGAGAACATGTTGTGGCCGAAGGCCGACGAGAAGACCCTCGTCTGTCCGGCCATCGATGGCGGCCACAGCTGGAATGCCGGCTCCTACAGCCCGCAGACCGGCCTGTTCTACCGCGTGACCCAGGAGTGGTGCATGTGGCTGACCGTGGCGCCCAAGGGCGGTGCGGACTACATCACCGCGGGCGCGTCGGAGCGCATCACCGAGCCGTTCGCGCAGGCCTTCATGGCCGCCGAGTGGATCGGCACGAACCCTCCGGGCGACACCACGCATGGCTTCATCACCGCGCGCGATCCGGTCTCCGGCGACCTCGCGTGGGAGAAGCGCTACGACATCATCCCGCACTCGGCGCTGATGTCGACGGGCGGCGGCCTGCTGTTCAACGCCACCACCGACGGCTGGGCCGAGGCGCTCGACGCCGAGACCGGCGGCCTCTTGTGGCGGTTCAACAACGGCTCCGGCCATAACGGCGGCATCGTCTCCTACGAGGTGGGCGGCACGCAGTACGTCGCCATGGCCTCCGGTCACGGCTCGTACGTCGGCCGCGCGGTCGATAGCCTCAACAAGGACAAGCTGATCAACTATCAGGAGAGCGCGGCCATCATCGCGTTCTCGCTGCGCTAGAGCGAGACCTGCGGGTTCGTTCGGGGCGGGGAGCGCTTGCTCCCCGCCTTTTTTTCCTGTTTATCGACACCTCGACGACCGGCGCGGGGCGCGGCCGCGACGGCTCGATATCGCCTACAGGAGTGCACGAGAAGAATGACCATCCTGTCGAACGCCCGAACGCTCGCCGCCGCGGCGGCTTTCGCCCTCGCCTCGACCGCCGCCGCGCCCGCCACGGCGCAGGACGACGACCCGGCGAGCTGGTTCCCGAAGGCGAACCCCCTGTCGGGCGACGAGGAGGCGATCGCCGCCGGCAAGCCCCTGTTCGTCAACTGGTGCTCGCAATGCCACGGCCGCAAGGCCAACGGCAATGCGCGCTTCGAGAACCAGGCGGCGGACCTGACCAAGTACAAGCGCGGCTACCCGCAGTTCGTCGTCACCATTCTCAACGGCCAGGAAGGGTTGATCGGCCTCATGCCGCCGCTCGGCGGCTATCTCGACGAAGACCAGATCGCGCAGATCGGCGCCTATCTCGAGACGCTGGCGATCGAAGGCGCCGACTGGGTGGCCGACTGACCGCCGCCCGCGGCGCGGCAACAGGCAAGCAAGGAGGTCTCGCAGATGGTTCGATACGCGATAGGGCTGCTCGCGGCGCTGGCGGCCGCGGCACCGGCGCTGGCGGCGGCGGAGGACGGCGGCATGGCGCCGGGCGGCGTGCACGACGAGAGGATCACGCTGCACGACAAGAGCTGGCTCTGCGCCACGCCCGAGGACTACGCCCACGCACTCGACCGCGTCGCGGAGGGGAGCTCCAGCTTCGGGGCGATCCAGAAGGAGCTGCTCGACAGCAAGAAGTGCATGCTCGTCGTCGAGGACGACATCGAGGACATGATGGCGCCGTTCGTCGAGGTCATGGAGCGGCAGGGCCAGACCGTCAGGGTCCGCTTCACGGTGGAGTTCTACAAACGCATCGAGTTCCTGCACCGGAACATCACCCGCATCACCTTCGCCGGCTGGACCGGCGAGGACAACTTGCGCAACTACTATCAGTGGCTGACCGGAAAGCCGCAAAGCTGACGGCGGCCGTACTGGCCGCGGCGCTGCCCGCGGCGCTGCCCGCGGCGGCGGCCGAAGACGGCGGCGACATGTTCATCCGCGGCACCGTCTCGGCGGTGCCGGAACACGCGGCGCGGGTCGCCGCGGGCGACCGTCTGGTCATCAAGATCTACCACCCCGGCGACGGCGTCGAACACGATCCGAAGTACAAGTACGTGCGCGACTTCTCGCTGCCCGCGGACTTCGCGATTTCGCCCCCCATCGACATGAACGGCAACGCCCGCTGGCCCGTCTGGCGCGTCGAGATCTTCACCGACCGCGACGGCGACGTGCTGTCGGTCGTGGACGGCGAGCTGTTCGCGGCGACGCCCGAGCCGCTGCCGCTCGGCCGCCGCGGAGTCGTCCTGGAACTCGCGCCGCGCAAACCCTAGCGGCGGCCGCCGCGGCGGACCATGGTCCGCTGTGCGCGCCCGCCGCCGCCGTGCTCCCATGACGCCGGACGCAACGAACGGCGGGAGCACCCCATGCCCACGAAGAGACCGACGCCGCCGCGGCGGCGCGAACCCGACGCGGCTGCGCTCGCGGCCGCGCTCGGCACCGAGCCGAGCGAAACCGAACGCGCGGCGGGATACCGGACGCCGGCGGAGCGGATCCTCGCGGTCGCCGACCGCGGCGGCCACTGGAGCGTGGTCACGATAGACGGCGGCAAGCACCGCGTCGCCAAGGGGGAGGCGTAGCCGTGGCCGGCACGCCCGCGCCCGCGGCGGCGGCGGCGTTCGAGCGCCGTCACGACGCGGTGCGGCGCGCCCTCGATGCGATGCCGGCGGACGGCGAAAGCCCGCCGGCGCACGTCGTCGCGCTGTTCGACGGCGGTGCCGTGATCGAGAGAGGCGGCGCGCTCACGCAATACGACTGCGCCGAGAGCGCCGGCGGCGCCGCGCTCTTTGACCCGGAGCCGTTCGAGAGCACGTTCCGCACGGTTGCAGGAACCGTGCGCGAGAGGGCGTCGCTCGTCGCCGGGGAGGCGGAGAGCCGCCGCGGGCGCTGGCTGATCCGCGCCATCCGCGCCGGCCTGAGCGCCAACGGCAACTTCTATCCCGAAGCGGTGCTGCGCGATGCGGAGCCGCTGTTCGACGGGGTCCGCGTTCTGGTGCGTGCCGACGAGGATCATCTCGCCGGCCGCGCCAAGGACGTGCGCAACCTGATCGGCCGACTCGTCGCGCCGGCGTTCGTCGACGGCCGCGACGGGGCGCCCGGCGAGGTGCGCGCCGAGCTCGAACTGATCGAACCCGAAGGCGCGGTCGCCGCCAAGCTGCGCGGGGCATGGGAACGCGGCATGGCGGACCTGATGGGATTCTCGATCGTCGCCCGGGCGCGCGCCCGCATCGGGCGCGTCGGCGACCGCGCGGTGCGCATCGCCGAGCGCATCGAACGCATCGACTCGGTGGATCTGGTGGTCGAACCGGGAGCCGGCGGCGCGCTGCTCGACCTGATCGAGGCGGCGCCCGCCTCCGCACACGAGGAAAGGACGGAAGACATGAGCCAACCGCACGAAACGCCGCCGGCGGCGGCAACGCCGGAGTCCCCGAGCGCGGCGGCGGTCGACGCACGCATCGCCGAGGCGGTGCGCCGCGCCGAGGCCCGCGCCGCGGCGCGGGCCGAGATCGCCGCGAGCGGCCTGCCCGAGGTGGCGCGCGAACGCCTCGCGGCGCGCTTCGCCGACGCGGCGGAGGTGGAAGAGGGCGCGGCGGCGCGCGCCATCGCCGACGAGCGCGCCTATCTCGCGCGCGCCGCCGACGCCGGCGCCGTCACCGGCCTCGGCGCCAGCGGCCGCACCGCGGTCGCCGAGGGGCGCGACGAGAAGGTCGCGAAGATGTTCGACGCGCTGCTCGATCCGGCGGACCGGTCGATGACCAGCCTCAAGGAGGCCTACGTGCAGACGACGGGCGACGTCCGCGTCAGCGGCCGGCTGCGCGCGTGCGACCCGGCGCTGATGCGCGAGGCGCTGGCGTCGAATTCGCTCGGCGAGGTGTTGGGCGACGCGATCGCCCGGCGGATGATCGCCGACTACCGGCGGGCGAACGTCTACGACGTTTGGCGGCGGGTGGCCTCGACCGTGCCGCTCGCCGATTTCCGCACCCAGCACCGCACGCGCTGGGGCGGCTACGGCGACCTGCCGGCGGTCGCCGAGGGCGCCGCCTACGCGGCGCTCGCCAGTCCGACCGACGAGGAGGTGACCTACGCGCCGTCGAAGCGCGGCGGCACCGAGGACGTGACGCTGGAGACCGTCAAGAACGACGACGCCGGGGCGCTCATGCGCATTCCGGTCAAGCTGTCGCGCGCGGCGCAGCGCACGCTGGCCAGGTTCGTGCTCGACCTGATCGTGGGCAATCCGGCGATGGACTACGACGGCGTCACGCTGTTCCACGCCGGCCACGGCAATCTCGGGACGGCGGCGCTGGCGCGGGACTCGCTCGCCGCGGCGCGCGTCGCCATGCTCAAGCAGACCGAGAAGGACTCGGGCGACCGCCTGGGCATCGGTCCGCGGTCGATCCTGGTGCCGCCGGACCTCGAGGCCGCGGCGGCGGACCTCTTTCGCCGCGGCACCGAGAACGACCCCGGCTTCGTGCAGTCGCTGTCGCTCGACGTGCTGCCCGTGTGGCACTAAACAACCGAACACACGGGGTAAACTATGCAGACGTGATGAGCGATATTTCTCCGCTTTCTCTGTGTTGATACAGGATGATAGACTACATGCCAAACATGTAATCAATGGCACATTGACCATTGTATCAGTGCGAACATGCGGGGAAACTGTTGCACCCGGGTGTAAATGCCGGTGCGCGAGACGAGCACCGGGAGCCGCCCGAGTCGGATGAGCTTGACCCGCTGTATAGCCTGTCGCATCGGACGGATTATGTGGCATAGTGCATAGCATGCGGTGGCGGCTTGATGTGCCCACGCTTTATATAGGTGAAACTCGCCATTGATGCTGCCGTCTGGTGCTGGTTATATGGATACCGGCGACCGTCGCGACCGCACGGGAGGCGAGAATGGCGATCAGGCCCCGGGGAGAGAAGCGCCGCCGGCGCTGCGTGCTGGCGACCGACGCCGAGTGGGCGCTGATCCGCGAGGACGCCGAGGCGGAGCGGCTGTCGGTCTCCGACTACGTCGTGCGGGCGCTGCTCGACTGGCGCGAGCTTAAGGGCTCGATAGACGCCGGGAGCGGGTGAGGGGGCGGCGGGGGTGAAGCTCTCGAAGCCGCGCTGCGTCTACTGTTCGCCGGAGACCTGGGAGCGGATTCGCAGGCGGGCCCGGAAAGCCCGGATGCCGCTCTCGCGCTTCGGCTGGCTGTGCTGCCGGCGCGCGGCGGACGACAGCGTGGGCGAGGCCCCGGAACCGACCGGGCATGCGCTGGTGCTGGCGGCGGCCGCCCAGCGCCGCCTGTGCGAGGACGCGCTGTCCGTGGCCCGGTCCGGCCGCTTCGTCGTCCGCGCCCCGGGAGGGGCGGAGGCGGCGGTGTCGGTCGGGGAGGCGGCGGCGATGCTGCGCCTTGCCGAAGGCGGCCGTCCGCCGTGACGAAGCCGCGCGACCGCAGGTCCGGCATGAACCACACGGTGTCGCTCACCGACGGCGAGTGGGAGCGTATCCGCGCCTGGGCGCGCGAGCGGGGCAAGTCGGCCTCGGCCTGGTTCTGCGAGTGCGCGCTGTCCGTGGACCCGTTCCCGGATACCGAGCCCGCCCGGCCGCTGGTCCTGGATGCGG
Organism: Alphaproteobacteria bacterium; assembly: GCA_965243325.1. Classification (GTDB taxonomy): domain Bacteria; phylum Pseudomonadota; class Alphaproteobacteria; order UBA7887; family UBA7887; genus JANQOH01. The sequence goes on from CBDEUQ010000003.1 coordinate 1,090,918, forward strand.
AGGAACAGCGCGGCCTCGCCCGCAGCGCGGCGGCGGCCGCGCGCGACATGCGTTCCGGCGGCGAGGCGTCGTCGACTCTCGCCGACGACATGCGCGCCCTGCTGGAGCTGCGGCTCGGGGCGATGGCTCGCGACGGCCGGCGCGGGCGGGCGGTCGACCTGCTTCGCCGGGTGCTCGGCGAGGAACGCGCGTCGATCGTCGCAGCGGCGGTCCTGCCGGATGCGGAGGAAGCATCGAAGTCGCCGAAGCCGTCGAAAGCGCCGGCGGGGTCCGCCGAAGGTCCCGACCTGTTCACGGTGGGCGCGGGCGACCCGGCCGGCGGCGCTTGACGTCGCCGGCGGGGCCGGCAATCAGGATCGGGGTTCGGCCGCCGGGTTCAGGCGCCGGACGAGGTCGTTGGCGATGTCGCGCGCGATCCGCTCGCCCTGGCGCTCGACATCGTTGAAGCGCGAGTCGAACTGGTTCGCCTCCATGCGGAACACGCGGCCGATCTCGCGCATGCGGCCGTGGGTGTCGGCTTTCTGTCGTTCGTATTCGGGATCGTCCGACCCCATGACCTCGATGACGTAGCGCGCCCTGGCGCCGGGCGCGGAGGCGCGGCGCCCCAGGGCGTCGTCGTCCGGACGGCCGGGGTCCGCGTCGGCGTCTGCCTCCCGGAGGGTGACGGTGACCACGAAATCCGGCAGGCAGGGGCCGCGCCCGGTCTCGAACGGGGTCAGCGGCTTCTCCAGCTGCACCCGCACGCCCGCTCCGGCCGCGCGCCGCAGCGCCGTGTCGTCCTCCAGGCGGGGCATCAGGCGACGAAGGGTTTCGAAGGCGCGCCGCTCGTGCCCGGAGTCGACCGGAAGCGGGCAGTCCGGCGCGGCGATCGGCTGCGCCCAGGCGAAGAGGCATTGCCACGGACCGCCGCCGCCGGGGCGGGCCACGATCCCGAGGAACAGCCAGGGGCCCGGCACCCGGTTGCGGAACACCCTGGGGGCGGCGACCTCGGACGAGACCGCGACGCGGCCGTCCCGCGGGTTCGCCGGGTTGATCTCCCGGTCGCCGAGGTCGCGGGCGAGCCAGCAGAGCATGGCGTACGGCTTCCCGCCCTTCGGCCAGTCCGGCTCGGCCTCCTCCAGCCGTCTTGCGACGCTGCCGTCCGTCCACTGCGCCGGGTCGGTGAACAGGAACTCCGGCGCGCGCACGCCGTCGGCGACGAAGAACTGCTCCGCCGCGCGCACGATCTCCGGCAGCCAGCCGCCGGGCGAGGAGAAGCGCGTTGCGCCGTCGAGCGTGTTCAGCAGCGCCGTCTGCATCAGCGTGCGCAGCATGTTCGCGGCGGTCCGGTGCCGCGACCCCGCCGGCAGTCCCGAGAACGACCGCGGCGCGGCCGGCCCCAGGGGTCCGTCCCCGGCGGACTTCTTCTCCGCCGGCGCGAACGGGTCGAACCTGTCGTCGTGGGCGGCCTGCGGCGCCCGGCGGCGCGGCGCCGGCCTCTCGTCCCCGGCCAGGGCGAAGACGCAGTGCCCGGCATGCGGCAGCGGCGCGCCTGGGCGGTTGACGAGATGAATCCGCTCCGGCGCGACCTGGCGCGGAACGATCACGGGCCCCCTGCCGTCCTCGGAACGGCAGTCGCACATGAACCAGCAACCGTCGTCGCGGGCGGAGCCGACGGTGCGCAGATAGAGGGCCCGCATCTCCTCGTCGACCTCGCCGCCGCGCTTCACCGTGCGGAGCGCGGCTTCCTCGGCCGGCTCCAGCATCCGGATCCAGTCGTAGGCGTCCTCCGCGTCCAGATTCCTGACCAGGTCGAGAGTCATGGCCCCGCCGTCACCGGGTGTGAAGCTGCCGGACGGGGAAAGGCGCCACCGTGCGGACTGGACGAGCGGCGAGGACCCGCAGCGCGGCAGCTCCCTCGAAATGCGCCGGCGGCGCGCCGACAAGCCTGCCTGTCCAGCCGATCGCCATCGGTTCCCCTTCAAGCGCCCCGCAGTGCGCGGCTCTCACCCAGATTATCGCGCTATAGCCGGGTCAATCGCATCGTACCGTCTGCGGTCGGGCGACAACACCCGAGGCAGCGCACCATCATGCGGGATCGTCGCTCTTCGACAGCGCTTCTCGCCCGAACCGCTCGACCGCCTCCAGCGTCTCGCGTACGTCGTCCCAGGTCGTGGTGTGGTTGACGATGCACATCCTGAGCGCGAACGTCCCGTGCAGCAGCGTCGACGACATGAACGCGGGGTCGTCCCAGAACATGCGCGCGAGCACGATCCTGTTGACCTTGTCCAGCTCCGCCTCGTCGAGGTCGCTGTCCGCCGGATTGACCCGGAAGCACACGATCCCCAGCGTCGCCGTGTTCATGGCTTCCAGGACCGCACTCGCACGAACATAGGCTTCCGCACTGGCGGCCAGCTCCATGCCCTTCGCGACCGCGCGCCGAAAGGCCGCCATCCCGAAGGTCTGGATCGACATCCAGACCTTGAGCGCGCGAACCGAGCGGCTCAGTTGCAATCCAAGGTTCGAGAAGTTGGGATGGTTCGCTCCCCAGACCGTGTCCTGAAGGATGTCGGGTCGGACCGCGAAGGCGTCCGTGAGCGTCTTCTCGTCCTTCACCAGCAGGCAGCCTGCCTCGTAGGGCTGGAAGAGCCACTTGTGCGCATCCAGACCGATCGAGTCCGCGCGTTCGATCCCGCTCAACAGCCTCTTGCCCTGCTCGGTCACGACCGCGAAGCCGCCGTAGGCGGCATCGACATGAAGCCACAGGCCTTCTGACGCGCAGAAGTCGGACAACTCATCGAGCGGGTCGATGGCGCCCGTGCCTACGGTGCCGGCGTTGGCGGCGACCGCGATGGGATTGAGGCCGGCGTCGCGGTCGGCGGCCACGGCCCGGGCGAGCGCATCCGTGTCCATGCGGAAGTCGGCGTTGCTCGGGACCATGCGGATGCGCTCGCGCCGAACGCCCACGATCATCGCTGCCCGGGAAAGCGCGCTGTGGCTCTGGTCGCTCATGTAGACGCTGGCGCGTTCGGGGTGCCCCGCCGCTTCGCGGGCCGCGACGAAGGCGTCGAGGCTGGCGGCCGAGCCGCCGCTGGTGAAGAGCCCGCCCGCGCCCTCGGGATAGCCGAGCCAACGCCGGAACCAGTCGATGACGACCAGCTCGATGTAGCTCGGACCGCTCGCGACCAGCCAGGTGCATTCGTTGATGTGATAGCCGGCGGCCACGAAGTCGGCCACCACGCTGGGCCAGGTGGGCGACGAAGGGACGAAGCCGAAGCAGCGTGGATGATCCAGACGCGTCGAGTACGGAAGAATCTGACGCGCCGCTCTCTCGATGACCTCCGCGGCAGCCCGCCCGTCCTCCGGCGGGTCCTCCGACAGTCGGTCCTCGAGAACCTGGCGGAATTCGCCGTCCCAGGCGTTTTCCCCGGGCAGGCTCTGGATCCTCTCCACCACGAGCTCGAGCGCCTTCTGCCCGAGGTCGAGCATCTGTTCGCGCGACATCCCGAGATCGCCGGAGACCCGAGCGTCCGGACTCGCTTCGGGCCTGCATTCATCGGGCATGAAGGGACGTCTCCTTTAGCCGGTCGATTCCCGACCGCCACCGGCTTCATCCGTCGATTACATCACCTCGGCCACGGGAGGCAAACCCTTGCCGGGACGACCATGCACAGTGGGGAGCGCACGCCGGCGCCGCCCGGCTCATCAGGGGCGCAAGCTTATGCGGATGCTCAGTTCCGGCGTCTGTTCCAGCAGCAACTGCCGCGCCACCGCGATCTCCCGGGTCTCGACGCGCGCCCGCGCCCGGCGCAGCTCCTCCTCTCCGGGGTCCCCGAGAGGCCGCCAGCAGCCGCGCCCGGTCAGCGCGCCGAGGGACAGCCGCCGCTCGCCGGCCGGGCCGCCGTCCGAACGCCATGCGACCTCGACCGTGCAGGGGTCGTCCATCCGCGCAGACGCCACCCCCCTGTCCACGAGCCGTCCCTCGAAATGCACGACTTCGGGCAGGACGTCGCGCCGCCGGCGCCGCGCCTGCCGCTCCCAGTATTCCTGATGAAGGAGTTCCGTCCAGCGCAGCAGGTCGTCCCGGAAGACCTCGCCCCTGCAGTCGAGCGGGAAGCCCGCCGTGGGCGCGCCGCGTTGCCGGTCGAGCTCCGCCTCCCTGAGACGGTCGTCGTCCCAGTCCGCGAGGCGCACCCCGCAGCCCGCGAGCGCCCGCGCGGGGATGTCCTCCTCCATGCGTTCGGGCTCGTGGCCCGGCACCGAGGCGAGCCAGCGCAGCGTCACCCTGTCCTGCCCCAGCCGCCCGCCGCTCCACCCCGCGCGGACCACCAGCGCCTCGTTCTCCGGCCCGTCCCGGAAGCGCCGGAGACGGAGGCGGTCGCCCTCGACCAGCGGCTGGCCGCCCCGCCAGCGGCGCCCGAAGCGGTGTTCGGCGCCCGGATCGCGCAGCCGCGCCGCCGCCGCGCGCGTCATGTCGGCGATCCGCGCGCGGTCCGCCTCGGGAACGCGCCGGTCCCGCTCCGCGGCCGCGACCGCCTCCGCGATGCGTTCGAGGTCCGCCGGACGGCTCCGCCAGTGGCCCTCGTCGCGGAGGTCGCGGTCGTCGAGCGCAGAAAGCCCGTCCTCGACGAAGCGGCCGTTGGCGGCGCGCCAGTCGGCGGCGCCGGCCAGCAGCGTCAGCGGAACCTTCTCCTTCCTCGCCCTCGCTTCCAGCCGGCGCCGCCGGCTGGCGAGCATCGCCATGTCGCGCAGCAGCGCCTCGGCCCGCGCCCATTCCGCGGCGCGGGCGGCGTGCTCGTCGAGCGCCTCGCCGAGCCGGCGCCGGGCCGCCGCCTCCAGCGCGCGTTCCTTCGCCAGCCGCTCGGCCTCGGCGACCGCCTCGCCATGGCCGGGGTCGTGGAACGGCAGGATACCGAGCGCCGCGGCGGCGGCGCGCGTCTTCGTCAGCCTGGCGCTCACCGCGACGAAGCGGTCCAGCGGCCCGTGCGCCTCCAGCCGCTTCAGACCCGCCGCGATCCGCGCCCGCGCGTCCGGCGTCCGGTCGAGATGGATGCCGTACGTCTCCCCGTCGGCGAGGATCGCCTCGCCGGTGGTCCGCAGCGCGGCCGCCCGCTCCGACAGCGGGCCGTAGCCGGGAAGCTCGGCCATCGAGAGGTTCGGGTCGTCCTCCTCCCGCCGCCGGAGGTCCGCCTCGCGTTCCAGCGTCCGCCAGTCGCGCCGGTGCCGCCGCTCGTCGGCGAGAAAGCCGTCGACCGCGGCGCGCGCCTCGCGGCAGGCGCGGTCGTACTTCACGATACCCTCCGCCAGCGCGGCCGCGGCGGCGGGCAGCTCCGTCCGTTCGCCGAACGCCGCGGCTTTTGCGACGAACCCGGCCCAGCCCACGACATAGAACCACGCAACGCCCGCGGCCTTGGCCCGCTTCACGATCTTCAGCCGCTCCGCCGCCAGGGCCGCCCACGCTTCGTCCCGGTCCCTGTAGTCGGCGAGCCGCCCGACGGCGGCCGATATGGCGGCATGCTCCGTCGCCAGCCGGTCGAGATGGGGTCGCCAGACGTCGGCCCCGTCGAGCATGGCCTGCCAGCGCCCGGCGGCCACTTCCGAGCGATCCGCCCAGTCCTGCCACTCCTCCAGCGCGGTCGGCGGCCCGTCGCCGGCGCGCGCCTCGAGCCCGCCGTGTTCCGCGACCAGCCCGGCCGTCGCCTCGTGCAAGGCCGCGATGTCGTTCCGCCGCCGCTCGCAGGCCGCGGCCGCGGCGATGACCTCGTCGGCGGCCGCGCGCATGCCGGCCGGCAGCAGCCGGCATTGCAACAGCGCCCGGGCGGCGTCGACGAGTTCGCCGTGGCCGTCGGCGTAGAACGGGATCGTGCCGGCCTCCGCCGCCCTGCGGTCCACCGCCGCGCGGAGCGTCTCGAAGCGCAGGACCGCATCGTCGAGGACGCCCAGGGCATCGAGGTCGTCGAGACGCCCGGCGAGCCGCGTCCCCGCCTCGCCGGCGCGCTCGCCCGCGTCCTCCAGCACGGCCCGGCCGTTCGCCGCGAGGCGTTCGGACATCTGGCGCCACGCGGGATAGTCCTCGAGCCCGGCAAGCGGCCCGTCCGGCGCCGCGCGGCGCTCCAGTTCCGCCCGCCGGCCGAAGTGGAGGTCGAGGAGGCCCAGGAACTCGGCCGCGCCGCCATCGCCTTCCCGGACATTGCGGTCGTAGGCCAGCAGTCCGTCCGCCACTTCCCGGACCGCGGGGGCAAGGTCCGGATACCCGGCAACCAGCGCCCGCGTGCGCGCGATCAGCTCCGGGTACCCCTCCACCCGGAACAGGATCGTGCCCAGGGTCCGCGCCTTCTCCTCCAGCGCCGTCCAGTCGTCGCGAGGCGACCACGCGGGCGGCTGCGGCAAGATCGCCGCGACCTCCGCGTCCGGGCCGATGTCCTCGCCCGCCGCCTCCAGCGCCGTCGCCCGCTCGCCGGTATGCGCCTCCAGAACCTCCACCAGCTGCTCGCAGTTGTCGGTCAGCACCACCGCGCTGTCCCGCGCCCGGCTGATCTCGACATAGAACGTCGAGCGGTCGGTAAGCGCGCCCATGCTCGAATCCAGCACCGCGATCACGCCGTCCGCCGTGCTGCCCTGCGCGCCGTGCACCGTCGAGCTCCAGGCGTGGTCGAGGTGCCGGAGCTGCGGATCGTCGTGCGCGAGCGAGAGCTCCCGCCCGTCGTCCAGCAGGAGCCGCACGCGGGTTCCGGTGATCGCCGTCACCTCCGCCCGCTCGCCGTTCACGAGGTCCCGCGTCCGGTCGTTGCGCGTCCAGCGGATGCGGTCGCCCGCGCGTATCTCCATGGGCCGCGTCTCGTAGACCTCGATACGGTAGCGGGTGCGGCCCCGTTCCGGCGCGACATGGCGCGGCTTGCCGTCGGGGTGGCGCAGCAGCAGCCGGTCGCCCTCGATGCCGGCGATGGTCAGCGCGTCGTCTCTCTTTACCCGGTAGTTCACCATGTCCTGGTTGAACACCACCGTGTCGCCCTCGCGGTAGTTGCCGACGTCCGCCATCTCGGCGCGCGTCATGCCGAGCCCGACAAGGCGCCCGATGCGGAGCGTGCGGCCCCGCAGCGCGCCTTCCGCCGCCAGCGCCTCGCGCACCGCCGCGTTGATCTCCGCCCTCAGATCGTGCGTCTGCGCCACCAGCAGGGTCCGCGCGCGCGTGCCGGCGTCGAGCGCGAGCCAGGCCTCCGCCGCCTTCCGCCCCAGCTCGTCCCAGGGTACCTCGTGCACGCTGCTGCCGAGCAGCTCCACCGCCTCGCCCGGCTCGCCTTCCAGCACCGCCGCCACCGCCCCTCGCAGCTTCGGCTCGCGCTGGCGGAGGATCTCGTTCATCTCCGCCGTCGCCATGCCCGCCCGCTGGAGCAGCCGGAACGGTTGGCCCGCCTCCACGGCGCGCAGCTGGCCGCGGTCGCCGACCAGCACCAGGCGCGCCACCTCGAGCTCGTCGGCGATCCGCATCAGGCGCTTCATCTGGTCGGTCGAGACCATCGACGCCTCGTCGAGTACCAGCACCGCGCCCCGGTAGCGCTCCCTCAGACGACCGATCGCGGGCCCGCCGCCTGCCCCGGACTCCGATCCGGGGTCCACCGACCGGCAGCGGGCGAGGAACCGTTGCAGGGTCTCGGCCGCCATGCCCGTCTCGCGCGCCAGCACCCGCGCCGCCGCGGTCGAGGGCGCGAGGCCGATGACGGCGCGATCCCCCGCGAGCCCGCGCACGTGGCGCAGCATCGTCGTCTTGCCGGTCCCGGCCCGGCCCTGCACGCCGACGACCCGGTCCGGCGTCAGCAGGATCGCACGCACCGCCTCCTCCTGACCCGCGGTGAGGCCGGCGTCCGCCAGACGCGCCGCGACCGCGTTCCCGGCGGCAAGCGCCACGCCGTTCCCGACGCCGGCCTTCATCGCGGCGATCACCGCGCGCTCCGCCTTCAGCGCCCGGTCGGTCACGAACGCTCGGGTCGCGCGTCCGGGCTTCGCCTCGACCAGATGCGCGTCCCGCACCAGGCACGAGATCGCGTCGCGTATCTCCCCGAGCGTGTGCCGCCCCGGAGAGTGGCCGAGCGCCAGGGCTTCCAGCTGGCCGGCCGCGAACACCGACTGCCGCTCCTCGAGATGCCGCATCGCCTGCCACGCGATCTTCAGCGCCGAGGGAACCGCCGGCGCCGGAGCCGGCCGACGTGCGCGGCGGACCGCCGGAACCTCTCCAAGCTCCCCGGCCCGGGCGGCCCAGATCGTCCGCAGCATCGCGTGCAGCGGCTCCGCCTTGCGCTTGCGCGTCGCCAGCGCCGCGATCTGCGCCGCCGCCTGCCCATGGTCCCAGCCCCGCTCGTCCATGTACGCTTCCATCTGCTTCCTGCGGGTCGAGAAGGCGTCCCGGATCCGCCGGTCGTAGCCCGCGATCTCGAAGCTCCGCAGGCGCCCCGCCATCTCCGGCACGATAGAATAGCCCCTGCCGATCAGGCGCCGCGCCAGCTGGTCCCGGTAGTACGCCCCGATCAGCGTTGCGTTCCGGTGCAGGCCGGTCGGCTCGATGCTCTTCCAGCGGCCCCCGCCGTCGCGCGTCATGTTCGCGACCACCGCGTGCGTGTGCAGCTGCGGGTCGAGATTGCGGCTCGCGATGTGCCGGAACAGCGCCGCCGCCATGCCGTGCGCCCTGACGCGCGGGCGCCGGCCCGTCGCAGGGTCGTAGCCCCGCGTCTGCAGAAGCGTCTCCTCGATCCAGTCGAGCGTCGCCTTCACCGCCTCGTCGTGGCAGTGCAATACGCCCCGGTCGCCGCGGGGATGCTTCCCAGTCGGCAGGAGCGCCGCCAGCGATACGGACTTCGGGGCCGAGAACGTGATGTCGAAACCGGGCCGGTGCTCGTGCTTCCCGTCGCGCCGGCGCCCCAGCCGGATGTCCGTCCCCGGCACGTGGCCCTGAAGGATCGCCTCGAACGTCGCTGCCGAAACCTTAGCCCCCGCCTCCAGTCCGAGTGCCGCCGCGCCCCGGCCGTGCCAGGCGCTCGCCTGACGGTGCTCCGCCGCCTTCGCGCGCGCCGCCTCGCGGTCGCCCCCGGCCGCAACGTAGTAGCCGCCCTCATGCCGGAAATACTCCGCCGTCGAAGACGACGACGTCAGATTGCGAACCTTCGCCACCATCGCCAGACACCATAGGCCACGCCGGGCGGCCGTCGACGTCGACGGCGGCGAAACGGCCTCGATCCGTCGGGCCGTTCTCCCGGCGTGACCGGGCTGCGGACGGTGGGCGTCCCGCCGGCATGGCGCCGGCGGGACGCCCGAAAGAGCGGCCTGTCAGCCCCTCTGGCGGCGGTCGTGAAAGATGCCCGTCGCGATGTCGCCCCAGATCTGTCTGCCGCTCCGGGTGCGCCGCCCCGTGCCGCCCAGGCCCGTGCAGACGATGATCTCCGTGCGCGCCGGGCGCAGCGCCTCGACCTCCGCGCGCGAGGCAACCGTGCGATCCTTCTTGCACTGACTTCGTGTCTTCTGTCCCTCGGGAGGGACGGGGCGGATGTCGCCGCAGATCGAGGCCTTGAAGCGCTCGACCACGAAGCGGTCTTCGCCGTCGAGGCCGTTGCCGAAATTGTGAACGAGGTACGTCGGGGTGCCGCCCCGCAACGCTACGATGCTCCGCATGATGATGTCTCCGTCGTGCCGGTGGTCAGGAACGGCGGCAGCGCGTCTCCCCCGCGCCCGCCGCCGCCCGGACCCCAGCCGGCCTCCGACTCCTTCGCCGGCGCATCGCGCGGCGGCGAACGACCGGGCGGCGGCGAGAGTGCGACTGACCCGTTGGACGGGTAGGATCAGGGATCGGGCGCGGGTTCGATCGGCGATTCCGGTATGGCGGTCACGGTGGAAAGGGGCGGCGGGGACTTGCGGGTCACGCCCGGCGTCGTCAGCGGGAACAGGGGAGCGAGCGAGTGAAGAAGGCAGAGATCGTCGAGTGCGTGGCGGACGAGGCGGGTATCGCGAAACAGGCGGCCCGGGACGCCGTGGGCACCGTGGGCGCCGTCTTCGACGCCATCGCGGAGGCGCTGGCGCGGGGCGAGGACATTTCCGTCATCGGGTTCGGCGGATTCTCGAGGACCGACCGGCCGGCCCGCGAGGGGCGTAACCCGCGTGCCGGCGAACGCATCGCTATCGGCCCGTCGTCCAGGGTATCGTTCAAGGTGGGCAAGCCGCTGAAGGACGCGCTGAGCTGATGAAGGCCGGCGGGCCGTTGACGGCCCAAGCACTCTGACGCCCCCGTTACCGCGTTGATGTTCGTGTCCAACGTAACGGACAGGTAGCCCGTCACAGACCACGACCTCTGCCGACGGATCCGCACCAGGAAGCCGAGCGCGTTCTCCCGCACCTCGGGCAGCAGGTCGTCCACCGCGAGAGCCTCGCGGACCCGCGGCCTGCCAGAAATCCGCGACAGACGACGACACTGATAGCTGGAGTGTTGCTATAGCCAGCTACGGTACCATGATGGCAATTCCTCGCGTCAACTCTGAGCAGTCGAATATTTCTCGCCGGGAGGGAGTTGACGCAGTGCGACAGGCTTGGGGCAAGTTCGACGGAAAGAGCGGCGAGACGCACCCGCTCGCCCATCACTGCATGGACGTGGCGGCCGTGTTCGCGGCGATGCTTCGACTCCCGGTGGTCCGCAACCGGCTGGAAACGGCCGCCGAGGCGCGCCTCGGGGATACTCTGTGCCAGAGGCTTGCCGCACTCGTTTTCCTGCACGATGTCGGGAAACTCCACCCGGCGTTTCAGGCCAAAGGCTGGTCGCGCGAATTGTCGCGCCGGCCGGTGGGCGGACATTTGCGAGAGAGCTGGGAGTTTCTGTTACTGGCAGCCAAGCAGTCCGATCATCCTTTTCATGAGACGATGCAACAGATAATGACGTGGGGAGAGGCGGTCGGACCGCTCTTCTCGGCGGCCATAGCGCACCACGGCCGCCCTGTGGAGGCGGTGTCGAATCCGACGATGGGCGTATGGGATTCGCCCGAGACCCCGCACTACGACTGGCGGGCCGAAGCGCGGACGATGAGCGATGTCATGCGCCGCTGGTTCGCCCCCGCGTTCGAACTGGAAAGAACGCCGTTGCCGAACAGCCCCTTGTTCCACCACGCGGTAACCGGGTTGGCCGCATTGGCAGACTGGATCGGTTCGGATACGAGGTTCTTTCCGTACAGCGCTCCCTTCGATTTGGAATACGAGGTCAAGTCGCGCCGCGCCGCCGAACCGGCGCTGAAAGCGATCGGCTTCGACAGCCGACACATCGCCGCGCGACCGGCACCGCATTTCGGGGAGTTGACGGATTTTCCGAAGCCAAGGCCGACGCAAGCCGCGGTCGGGGCTTGCGAACCGGATGCCCGCTTGGTGATTCTCGAAGCGGAGACGGGCTCCGGAAAGACGGAAGCAGCGCTGTGGCGTTTCACCCGGCTCTTCGCTGCGAGCAGGGTGTCCAGCCTCTATTTCGCGGTGCCGACGCGTGCCGCCGCCAAACAGCTTCACGGCCGCGTCGACCGCGCTCTGCGCCGGGCGTTGGGAGCGGACGCGCCCGAAGCCGTCTTGGCGATTCCCGGCGTCCTGCGCGCGGGAGAGTTCGAGGGACAGCGCCTGCCGGACTGGCGGGTGAGGTGGGACGACGATGCGCAATCCGCCCCCAAGCGGTGGGCAGCCGAGCACGCGACGCGCTTTCTCGCCGCGACCGTGGCCGTCGGCACGGTCGATCAGGCGATGCTTGCGGGACTTCAGGTGAAGCACGCGCACCTTCGGGGCAGCGCGCTCGGCCGAAGCCTGCTGGTGATCGACGAGGTTCATGCATCCGACGCGTACATGACGGAGGTTCTTCGACGTCTTCTAGATCAGCACCTGAAGATCGGGGGGTATGCGATGCTGATGTCGGCGACGCTGGGCGCGAGGGCGCGCGTTCGGTGGACCGGGGAGGCATTGCCCGAATTCGAGACCGCGCGCGCCGCGCCCTATCCGGCGGTGTGGGTGGCAGATGCAAACGAGCCGCGGGCTCCGGGCGAGGCCGGGCGGCCGAAGGAGGTGCACATCGGCGCCGAGTCGACGATGGACCCGGCCAGCGCGGCTCGTCGCGCCATCGTGGCGGCGGAGCGGGGCGCGCGGGTGCTGGTGATTCGCAACACCGTGACCAAGGCCGTCGAGACGTGGCGCGCGGTCGAGGAATTCGGCGCCGAACGTCTGCTTATGCAGGTGGCCGCGGGACCGGCGCTGCACCACGGCCGTTTCGCGGTGGAGGACCGCGTCCTGCTCGAAAACGCAGTTGAAGACGCGCTCGCGGCCGACCGCACGCGGGAGGCGGGTGGTTGCATCGTCGTCGGCACACAGACGCTGGAGCAATCTCTCGATATCGACGCCGATTTCCTGATCTCCGATCTTTGCCCGGTGGACGTGCTGTTGCAGCGCATCGGACGCCTCCACCGGCACCGCCTCCCTCGTCCCGAAGGCTTCGAGACCGCCCGCGTATCGGTGATGCTGCCGGAAGACGGGCTGGACCGCCTTGCCGCTCCGGCGTTCGAGAATGGGCTGGGCGGATGGGACTCGAAGGACGGCTTCAACGGGATCTATCGCGACCTGGCCGGCCTGGAACTGACTCGACGACTGATCGACGAACGCTCCATCTGGCGAATACCGGAGATGAACCGTGAGCTGGTGGAAGGCGCCACGCATCCCGAACGAATCGCCGACGTGCTCAAGGCCAAAGGGCCGAGGTGGCAGGAGTACGACCGACGTCACGGCGGCACGGAGGCGGCCGCCCGGATGGTTGCCGGGCTCATAGTCCTGGATCGCACCCATCGACTCGAAACGCTGAGGTTCCCGAACTCCGACGAGAGAATCATGACGCGGCTCGGCGAAGAGGGCGCTATTCTGTCGCTTGCATCTCGACCCGCCGGCCCGTTCGGCTCTCCGGTAACTCGCATCGCGTTGCCCGCGCGCTGGAGTCGGGGTATCGACGACCGGACGGAACCGGCGGTCGAACGTGAGGACAGCGGCTTCCGCCTGTCGGTCGGGGACTGGCGATTTCGGTACTCGCGCGAAGGGCTTGCCCGGTTGCCGCGTTGATTCGGTATTGACGGCCCCGTCCGGAAGAATATTAAACGGTGTAATTAGTGCGGGTGAGTGCGCTATTTCTTTTGCGATGCGGGTGAATGCCATGCGGTTCGGATTGAGTTGCGACCTTCAGTTCGTCAAGCGTTTGGGCGGATGGATCGGTGGCAGCCGCCTGACCTGTGCGGTGACTTTGTCTGTGGACTCCGCTCACGATTCCCGAAAACGGCTTCGGGATAGACCAGGCGTGATTAGTGCGATGCGGGCATGTCCAACGGATTCCCCATACCACCATGGGGTTGTTGAGAAGGGAAATTGTCGATGAATCTTATCGCCGAGCCGATTTTGACGGTCGCCGGCGGCGACAAAGTTTCGCTTCCGGGTCTGTTCGCGGCGATGTCCCGAAACGAAGTGCGCGGATTCCCGGCGTTACGCCCGCACCAGAGGCCCGCGTGGCACATGTTCTGTGCGCAACTCGGTGCGCTGGCGCTGAATGCCGCGAACCGCCTCGAGTTCCCGGATAGCGAAGCCGAATGGGCGGCGTGTCTGCGAAACCTCACGCCCGATCATGCGGACGATGCGCCGTGGCGCCTTGTCGTGGAGGATCGTCGGAAACCGGCCTTCATGCAGTCACCGGACCCCGGCGGTCTCAAGTGGTCTCCCGTCGAGACCCCGGACCGATTGGACATGCTCATCACCTCGCGAAACCACGAGCTCAAGCAACGGGTCGCGGTAGGGGCTGGAGCGGAACACTGGGTGTTGGCGCTGGTTTCGCTACAGACCTCGGAAGGTTATGGCGGCGTCGGCAATCACGGCATAGCACGTATGAATGGCGGTGCGTCCAGCCGTCCGTTACTCGGGCTTACGCCGGCCCGAAACGGTGAAATAGCGGTCGATCCGTCACGATGGTGGACTCGGGACGTTCGCCGGTTAATCGAGGATCGTGCGCGTGGGCGTCGCAATACGATAGGGACCGGTGGCGGACCGGCGCTGCTATGGTGCCTCGATTGGGAAGAGGGCCGGCAACTCGACGTCCGGACTCTCGATCCGTGGTTCATTGAGGTTTGCCGGCGCGTGCGCTTGACCGTCGGGGGCGGTGCGTTGTCGGCAATCCGGGCGAACTCAAAGAGGCCTCGGACGGCTGCGCGCGCATTCCGTGGCGTTGTCGGCGATCCGTGGGCGCCGGTCCACAGGGCGGAAGGCAAGAGTTTTACGATCGGACCAGGCGACATGGACTACACGCAGCTTTGCAAGCTGTTGTTCTCCGGCGACTGGGAGAGGCCGTTTCTGGCGCAAGCCGGCGATGCCGAACCGGGCGATACGGTGCTGGTCGCCGAGGCTCTTTCGCGTGGCAACAGCAAGACGGAGGGTTTCAAGTCCCGCGTGGTGCCAGTTCCGGAGGCGGTCGTGCCGTTCTTCTCTTCAGAGACCGCAGCAACGTGCGCGAAGGCGCAGATGGACGAGATCAAGGGTTTCGACGCCGCGCTCCGCAACGCCCTGGCCTTGGTCGCCGCGGGCGGGCACCGGGACAAAATCGAGAGGAAACACTACTCCGGCGCCGGGCCTGCGCGGAAGCGGTTCGATCACGCGGCGGACCGCATGTTCTTCCGCCATTTGTGGCGGCGCGTTGCAGTCGCTTCCAGCAGCGACGACAAGGTTTTCCACGTCAAACGAGCATTCCTTGACGAGTTGATGGAGGCGGCGAAGGCGGAATTGAACGCGGCGCTGCCGGCCGTGCCCTGTCCGGCGATGTTCCGGCCCAGGGCCGAGGCGCGCGCACGCCGAGCGTTCGTCGGCAAGCTTCGACGGACCGCGGTATGTCGGGAATTGTTTGTAGGGGAGCGAAGCGATGTCGCTGCGTGACGAAACGCCAGCGAGGGCCGCACTTGCGGTTGCGGCGGAAATCGGGCGACTGGCGCCCGGTCCGCTGTCGGACTTGCGGCGAATGGAGCGCAGCACGGCGGCGCCCGCGTTCTGGAGGCTGGCGGCCCGACACCCGGCAACCGTGGGGCGGCCCGACAGGCATGAACATTGGATGGCCATCGTTCGCATCCTCGCGATTTTGACGCCGAAGGAAGACCCCGCGGACAGGGCCGAATTGCACGATGGCAAACGCCCCTTGGGCAAGGTCTTGTGCGACGGCGGCGATCCCGCTTGGCCTTCGAAGGAAGGCTTGGCACCGGTGCCAGTGTACAGCGAACGCCGCCTTGCACAGCTTATTGCGGCGCGCGGTACGCAGCGCGCGGTCTTGTTGCAGCGGGCGGCCCGCGCGATCGCCCGGAGCAAGGCGAAGGACTCGGGGATCGACGTGGTGGATATCGCTTTCACGGTGCTGGCGCCCGACGACGGACGGCGGCTGGCCGAACCGTATTATCGGCGGTTGGACCGCGCCGTTCAACGATCCCAAGAAGGAACGACCGAATGACGACGCATCGTTTTCTGCAAATCCACACGCTTACGCCCTACACCGCCGCGCTTCTCAACCGGGACGACAGCGGCTTGGCGAAACGGCTGCCCTACGGCGGCGCGTTACGCACGCGCGTGTCGTCGCAGTGCCTCAAACGGCATTGGCGGTTTGCCGACGATCCGCACGCATTGAGTGAGATCGACGGCGCGAAAGCCGCATATCGGTCGCGCGAGCTGGTGACGAGAAAGGTAATCGAGCCGCTCCGCAGCCGCTTCCCCGAGGATGTCGTCGATGCCTTGGAACCCGAGGTCCAGATGGCGGTCTACGGCGACAAGGGCACGGAGAAGAAAACGAGGCAAACGCTGATTTTCGGGGAGCCCGAGCTCGAGTGGCTGAGGACTCAGGCGGAAGACTTGGCAACGACGGCGGCGGGGGACGCGAAGGCCGCTTCCGAGGGCGCGAAGGCTTGGAGAAAGGATTTTCGGCCGAACATCAGAGCATTGCGTGAAAGCGCGGCCTTGCCTGCCGGTTTGGTATCCGCCCTGTTCGGCCGCATGGTGACGTCGGATACGGATGCGAACATCGCCGCGCCCGTGCACGTCGCGCACGCATTCACGGTTCACGAGGAGGAATCGGAGAGCGATTACTTCACGGCCGTCGACGACCTCGCCGACGACGAGCCCGGGGCCGATACCATTCAGGAGACGGAACTCACGTCGGGCCTGTTCTACGGATATGTCGTGGTCGATCTGCCCGGCCTCGTCGAAAATCTGAGCGGCAACGCCGCGTTGGCCGGGCAGGTGCTGCACAACGTCGTCTATTTGATCGCGGAGGTATCGCCGGGAGCGAAACTAGGGTCTACCGCGCCGTACGGTCGAGCGAGCTTCATGTTGCTCGAGGCCGGCGACCGTCAGCCCCGCAGCTTGGCCGAAGCGTACCGCGATCCCAGCGAGCCTCGCGTCGATGCGGCGGTGGGCGCGCTCTCGGTGCATCTCGTCAAGCTGGACGATGCCTATGCCACCGGCGAGGAGCGATATGTGATGTCCCTGGTGAATGCGGACGTCCCGGGAGCCACGCGCGGGTCGCTGGCGGACCTCGCGACCTGGGTGAAGATGTTGCCGAAGGCTGCGGAATCGTGAGCCGCCGCTGGCTCGTTCTGCGGTTCGACGCGCCGTTGATGGCTTTCGGCGACGTCGCGGTGGATCAGGTCGGTCCGGTGCGCGATTTTCCCGCGGCCTCGATGTTGACGGGGTTGATCGGCAATGCGCTCGGCTGGCGCTGGTCTCACCGCGCCGAGCATCAGGCGGTACAGGATCGGCTCGTTTTCGCCGCGCGCCGCGATCGGGAGGGCGCGCTTCTCACGGACGTGCAGAACGCGCAGCTTGCGAAAAGCGACAAGGGATGGACGACTCGCGGCGCCCCCGAAGGGCGGGACGGGGCCAGCTACGACGCGCCGCACCGGCGTTCGCGGGACTATCACGCCGATGTCTCGGTAAGCGTCGTATTGCGGCTTGAGCCGGCGGAGGACACGCCGACGCTCGATGACGTAGCGGAGGCCTTTAAACGGCCGGCGCGGCCGCTGTTCCTCGGTCGAAAGCCGTGTCTTCCTGCGGCACCGGTCGTCCCGAACGAACCCGAGCGTTGGGTGACGGGCGAGAACGCTCACGACGCCCTGTGTACGATCCCTCGGCGCGGCGAGGGTTCGGTCCGGGCGATGTGGCCGTCGAGAAGCGGGCCCGCAAGCGGCGGCGGCGTGGAGCGGGTTGTCGATCTGGCCGATTTGCGGAACTGGCACACCGGCTTGCACGGCGGTTCGCGCCGCGTGGTCGAGGGCCGGGTCGCCCCGGCGGTCCCGGGATGACGGCGCTCCATCTGGTCCGGGTCCCGGTCGCCACCGACAAGCTGGCGCGGTGGGCGCGCGAGCGCTTTTGGACCGGCGGCGGCCGGGGGCGCGTTGAGTTCGACGAGGGACGCGCGCTGCATCACCTCGTCGCCGAGGCCTTGGGGCCCGGCGCGCTTCGTCCGTTCCGGCTGCTTGTCCCGCCGCGGCGCACCCGCGGCAATTTGTACGCTTATTCGGCTCTGGAAGCCGACACACTGCGCACCGCCGCCCAAACGTACGCGCTACCGGATCATCTCGGCGTGTTGTCCGTGGAGCGGCTCGAGAGCAAGCGCATGCCCGGCGTCTGGCGCGTTGGGCAGCGGCTCGGATTCGACGTGCGCGCGCGCCCCGTTCGGCGTCTGTTACGTGCGCTGAGGACGTCGTCCGGCATCGAGATCGGCGCCGGGGCCGAGGTCGACGCGTTCCTGCGGGAAGCGCTGAACGTGCAGGCGGGCGGAATGGCGGCTGGACATCGCACCCGCCAGGACGTTTACGTCGACTGGTTGGCCGAAAGGCTCGCCCCCGCCGCCGCGCTGGACCGCTCGACGAGTCGGCTCGCCCGGTTTCACCGCGTCCGCGTCGACCGCGGCCAGCGCGGTGTCGAAGGTCCGGACGCGACCATCCAGGGAGTGCTGACGGTGAGCGACCCCGCGGCGTTCGCGGAAACGCTCTCGCGCGGCGTCGGGCGACACCGGGCCTATGGGTACGGCATGCTGCTCTTGCGGCCGCCGAATCGCCCGGCGCCGGCCGGCTGAATGCTGAAGGGACGGCTCGGTCTCGACAGCGCGAGGGTCCCCTACAAGGACAGGGCCGGGCTGCTCTACCTTGCGCGCGGCGCATTGACGGCGCGGGACGGAACGCTTGCCTTCGCCCAGCGCCGGGAGGCGTCGGCGGACGCGTTGGGGCCGGGCGACTACGCCATCCCGCTGCAAGGCGTTTCGATGATCCTGCTCGGGCCGGGATCAACGGTCAGCCACGACGCGCTAAGGCTGCTCGCGCATGCGCGCACGGCGTTGGCGGCTGTGGGCGAAGACGGAGTCCGCCTCTATACGGCGCCGCCCCTTATCCCCGACCGATCGGGTCTGGCGCGGGCGCAGGCGCGGCTGTGGGCCGACGGCGAACGCCGAGTCGCGGTCGCGCGGCGCATGTACGCATGGAGGTTGGGCGAGGTTCTGCCGCATCGCTCCCTCGATGTGCTGCGCGGCATCGAGGGAGCGCGCATGAAGGAGGGCTACCGCCTGCTGGCACGGCAGATCGGGGTAGAGTGGCGCGGGCGGCGCTACGATCGCGCCCGCCCGCAGGCTGCGGACCTTCCCAACCAGGCGCTCAATCACGCTTCCAGTGCGACGGAGGCTGCGGCCGCTATTGCCGTTGCCGCCACCGCGACGATCCCGCAATTGGGCTTCGTTCACGAAGACCCCGGACAATCCTTCGTGCTCGATATCGCCGACCTCTACCGCGACTCGGTAACCGTGCCGTGCGCTTTCCGTGCCGCCCGGCGTGTCACGGAACGCCCTGAGGAAAATATTGAGCGTGTCACGCGTCGTCTGGTCGGCCACACGCTCGCCGGCGAGCAGGTCATTCCGGCGATGATCGGTCGACTCAAGTCCCTGTTTGCCGAACCGCCGGACAAGGACTGAACGAACGATGCCGATGGCCGTGGTCGTCACCCGCAACGTCGAGGCCCGCTATCGCGGATTCCTGACTTCCATCATGCTGGAAGTCGCGCCCGGCGTTTACGCTGCGCCCGATCTCTCGACGGGGGTGCGAAGACGGGTCTGGAACGTGCTTTCGGATTGGTGGGGGGTGCTCGGTACCGGATCGATTGTGATGCTCTGGCGCGACACGGATGCCGTCGGAAATCTTCGTATCGAGACTCTCGGCGAGCCCCCGAAGGAGATCGTGGACGCCGACGGCATTTTGCTCGTAAAACGCAAGCCTGCGTAACCCGTTTCGCGCCCGGTTGTTTGACATCGTAGAGATATCAAGCTCTTAATGGCGAGAGGTTCCCCCGCACGCGCGGGGATAGACCCGGTTCGGCCAGGTCTGGCTCGAATTCGCGAGCGGTTCCCCCGCACGCGCGGGGATAGACCCTTCATGAGCTGACGCCGACCATGCGGGCGAAAGGTTCCCCCGCACGCGCGGGGATAGACCCTACGACCGCCACCGCGCCGCTCTCCAGATCGTGGTTCCCCCGCACGCGCGGGGATAGACCCCTTGCGATCAAGAAGATTGAAGTGTGCGTTGTGGTTCCCCCGCACGCGCGGGGATAGACCCGGCCCGAACGTGCCGCCGCCTTCCGCCTTGGTGGTTCCCCCGCACGCGCGGGGATAGACCCGGAGCACAGTATTCCTTCGAGGGTGGGTCTTCGGTTCCCCCGCACGCGCGGGGATAGACCCCCTATGATCTTGGTACCATCGCGCGGCGCCGAGGTTCCCCCGCACGCGCGGGGATAGACCCACTAGATGCGGCTTTCGGATAGCACAGCCCCAGGTTCCCCCGCACGCGCGGGGATAGACCCGGAAGACGCCGCCCAGCTGCACGCCGAAAAGTGGTTCCCCCGCACGCGCGGGGATAGACCCGACAGCCCGATCCGTCCTAGTGAGGGGGACTAGGTTCCCCCGCACGCGCGGGGATAGACCCCACACTATGAGCCGGATCAGCGCATAGCGGTCGGTTCCCCCGCACGCGCGGGGATAGACCCGGGGCGGATATTGTGCTGCCGTTCGTGGCGAAGGTTCCCCCGCACGCGCGGGGATAGACCCTGAATGCGCGTGACATTTACGCGGACGGTTCGGGTTCCCCCGCACGCGCGGGGATAGACCCCTTGAGCACGCCAGTCGCCGCAACAGCCGGATGGTTCCCCCGCACGCGCGGGGATAGACCCTTGACGTCAGCAGATCGGACGGTTGCGACGACGGTTCCCCCGCACGCGCGGGGATAGACCCCTTGTCGAAGATGCTCATGGACGCCCCCCCTAGGTTCCCCCGCACGCGCGGGGATAGACCCGCTTGCCGGCCTCTTCACCTTCACGGTCGAGAGGTTCCCCCGCACGCGCGGGGATAGACCCTTGTCGTGCGGGTGTATGGCAACGGCGAAAACGGTTCCCCCGCACGCGCGGGGATAAACCCGCGGACCAGTTCTCGATCCCCGACACCCGGGCGGTTCCCCCGCACGCGCGGGGATAGACCCGCCCGCCCGAGTCCCGGTCCGCACTTTTATCCGGTTCCCCCGCACGCGCGGGGATAGACCCTGCCAGGCGTGCCTCATCGCGCATCAGCCTCCGGTTCCCCCGCACGCGCGGGGATAGACCCCGGTCGCGGAACACCCGCATCGTCTCGCTCGAGGTTCCCCCGCACGCGCGGGGATAGACCATACCGATCAAATTGCCCAGCAGCACCGTACTTGGTTCCCCCGCACGCGCGGGGATAGACCTTGTTCACACCCACGCCGATAATCCACGACGCAGGTTCCCCCGCACGCGCGGGGATAGACCCCGGTCGACGGCGTCCTGTGTCGGCCTGCGTGTGGTTCCCCCGCACGCGCGGGGATAGACCCGAGGCGGTCCTGCTCTCGCCCGGGCCCGATGGGGTTCCCCCGCACGCGCGGGGATAGACCCACCAGACATCAACGACGAACGCGGACCCGGGAGGTTCCCCCGCACGCGCGGGGATAGACCCCGTTGGACCTCGGCGTCCGTAGCATCCTCGACGGTTCCCCCGCACGCGCGGGGATAGACCGAGTACGGCTACGAGCTCGCCATCGCCCAGGCCGGTTCCCCCGCACGCGCGGGGATAGACCCCCTTCCGCCTCGCGCAGCGTGGCGGCAAGCTCGGTTCCCCCGCACGCGCGGGGATAGACCCCGACCCGGGGCGCCTGTTGGCCTTAATAAAGAGGTTCCCCCGCACGCGCGGGGATAGACCCCGACCCGGGGCGCCTGTTGGCCTTAATAAAGAGGTTCCCCCGCACGCGCGGGTATAGACCCGTCAACTGATCGTCAGGGAAACGTCCGAAAGTGGTTCCCCCGCACGCGCGGGTATAGACCCCCAATAGCTCGTATAGCTGTACACCTATACCCGGTTCCCCCGCACGCGCGGGGATAGACCCCATGCAGTGGAGGGACATTGCATCCGCGCCGAGGTTCCCCCGCACGCGCGGGGATAGACCCGAGAAGGGCAACCGTGCCAAGTGTCCGCACTCGGTTCCCCCGCACGCGCGGGGATAGACCCGCCATCGCGATCGCCTCGCTTCAATCCGGCGAGGTTCCCCCGCACGCGCGGGGATAGACCCACAGAAGCCGTCGTCCTGGAGGGCTACGGCAAAGTTCCCCCGCACGCGCGGGGATAGACCCCGCGACGGCGACGGCAACCGCGAGACCGACAAGGTTCCCCCGCACGCGCGGGGATAGACCCGCGGACGTGCGGTTCTGGTCCGCCCGGGTGACGGTTCCCCCGCACGCGCGGGGATAGACCCCTGGCCGCCGATGCGCACCCCGCGCGCGTACCGGTTCCCCCGCACGCGCGGGGATAGACCCCGCCGTTCGCCGTCCACATCGCGTCCGAGAGCGGTTCCCCCGCACGCGCGGGGATAGACCCAGGGTGCGAGATGTCGATCCGTAAGACCATATGGTTCCCCCGCACGCGCGGGGATAGACCCCGGGCTGGGCGGCTGTCCGTTTCAAGGACGTGGGTTCCCCCGCACGCGCGGGGATAGACCCCGGTCGGCGCCGGCCGGCGCGCCCGTTACGCTGGTTCCCCCGCACGCGCGGGGATAGACCCGCTTAGGAGGCTAAAATGCGCACGCGCTCATCTCGGTTCCCCCGCACGCGCGGGGATAGACCCGATATCGGCCGGCGCCGGCACCTGTGGTGCGCGGTTCCCCCGCACGCGCGGGGATAGACCCCCAGCTCGATCCGAATGCGTTCCGCTCCCTGGGGTTCCCCCGCACGCGCGGGGATAGACCCGCGTTGATGTTCTCCGACGCCGCTGTCGCGAGGGTTCCCCCGCACGCGCGGGGATAGACCCGTCCCCGAGCAAGCCGCCCGACTGCAGACTAAGGTTCCCCCGCACGCGCGGGGATAGACCCTGATGGGGGACCGCATGAAGCGCTTCGTCTACGGTTCCCCCGCACGCGCGGGGATAGACCCGGCCCGGGATCATTCTTCGTCGCCATCTGCAAGGTTCCCCCGCACGCGCGGGGATAGACCCCGCGCCGCGTGGCTCGATGACGACGCCCGGCCGGTTCCCCCGCACGCGCGGGGATAGACCCGCGGCAGGATCAACCTTGCCAGTACGAGTAAGGGTTCCCCCGCACGCGCGGGGATAGACCCCAGCCTGCGTAGCTTCCGCACCTGCAACAGCAGGTTCCCCCGCACGCGCGGGGATAGACCCTCGAGACTGTCACCGGCAATCACCGGCCAAATGGTTCCCCCGCACGCGCGGGGATAGACCCCTCGAGTGTTCCGTTCTAGAAGTTCGTATGGTAAAAGATCGTGCGGCGAATGAGGGAACATGGCGATGCGGCCTTCAGTGGTGATCGAACTGAGTGAGGACGAGTGCAGCGAGCTGGAACGGTTGGCGCGAGGGCGCAAGGTTTGGCGGGCGCTTTCGGATCGTGCTCACATCGTGCTTCTGGCGGCCGAGGAGCTGACCAATATTCAGATCGGTAAGGCGCTGGGCGTGACCGATCAGACCGCCAGGAAGCGGCGCAACCGGTTTGCGGAGCAACGTCTGGATGGCCTTGATGACGAGCCTCGCTGCGGTCGTCCACGACGCATTGAGGACGACAAGGTGGCCGAAGTGATCCGCAAGACGCTGGAGGAGACACCGCGCGATGCGACCCACTGGAGCACGCGCTCAATGGCGCGGGCGACGGGGTATGCGCCGTCGACCATCCACCGGATGTGGCAGGCCTTTTCGCTGCAACCCCACCGCTCGCAGGCCTTCAAGTTGTCGGCGGACCCGTATTTCGTGGACAAGGTGCGCGACATCGCTGGGCCTTATGTCGACCCGCCGCAGCATGCCCTGGTTCTCTGTGTGGACGAGAAGTCCCAGGTTCAGGCCCTCGATCGCACCCAGCCCCTGCTGCCGCTGCGACCCGGCCAAGTCGAACGGCGCACCCATGATTACAAGCGCTATGGCACGACCTCGCTGTTCGCCGCCCTTGACGTCGCCACAGGCAGCGTTATCGGACAGTGCTACCGGCGCCACCGTAGCGCGGAGTTCCGCAAATTCCTGAATCATGTCGAGGCCAACGTTCCGCCCAATCTCGAGTTCCACATGGTCATGGACAACTATTCGACCCACAAGACCAAGACGGTCCGTGACTGGTTCGCCCGGCGTCCGCGCTGGCATGTCCATTTCACGCCAACATCCGCCTCATGGCTCAACCAGGTCGAACGCTTCTTCGCCGATCTGACGGACAAGCAGATCCTGCGCGGCGTTCACCGCTCCACCGTCGAACTGGAACGAACCATCACCGAATACATCGAGACCGTCAACGAAGCCCCAAAACCGTTTCGGTGGCACAAGTCCGCCGACGACATCCTCGCCGCCATCAAGCGCTTCTGCCTCAGGACCCTCGAAACCAATGCCGCAATCGCATCATTAATGTGCGAGCTTATGAAGCCGGACATTACACAGCATCATTTCTACCAGCAGACAGCCTGAATTCGTGCTACGAGGATTCGAAACGATGCCACTGACTTTTATCCGAGAGCAGCTTAAAACTATGAAGGAGATTGTAGAAATTCTTGCCTCTCTCCTGTCATTGGTGAAGAATCGACCAAGTCTGTTTGTAATTGCACTCACTATTTATTTGTTATATTTAGGAATAGGCTGGTGGGCATATAAACACCCGGGACACGTAGTTTCAGGCTTTACGGAAGCTGTTAGCAAAGGGAACCATGAAGTAGCATGGAGCTTTTTGACCAAGAATTACCGAGAAAGGCGCTTTGAGAATTTAGAAAAATTCAAGCGATTATACTCAATAAAATTCTCCACAAAAGGATTATCTACAGAAATTTACAATCACGAAAGATCACGACTAATGGCCATTTTCGATAATACGAAGAAATATACAATCAAATACGAAGCGACGGAAAGGTTTACAAGGAAAGACTTGCAGAATCCCGAGCAGAAAATCAATGCACTCTGGTTACAAATTCATCACACACGCGACTTTCCAGCACTGATGGACGGGACACTTCAAGGCCAAGATCTTGGCTCTAACCCATCACTGGCGATCCGTCGGCGCTTCGAACAGGTGTTTGAAATAACTCGGCAACGAAGGCAGGGTTATTTTGAGGGGTTTCTTGACTTGTTTGTTTCCCAATGGGAGATTTCATCGATTAATATTGTCGAACAATGCCTGCTTCCTCTTCAAGACAAGAAGTAGTTGGATTTTACCAAGTGAGAAGGGCCATCAGGCGCTTCTGCCTTAGGACCCTCGAAACCAATGCCGCAAACGTTCCGCAACGATGCGAACTTCGCGAACAGGACACTAGCGGGTCGCGCCGAACGCTGCGGTAAGGTCCGAACGCTCGACCGATCCAACGACGCCCTGATGCTTTGTACCGACAAAGTGGCCGTTCACGGCCCCGGCATCGCCGCCCGTGCTGCGCAGGTAGTTGCCGGCAACCGTGATTGCGTAGTGCAGATCGCCGTCGCCCCATCTCGCGTCAGCCCCGTTTTCGGCTGGAGGCACGCCGACCCACCATGACCGGAGATCGGTGAACCCGGCTTCGCCGTTCATGGAGGCAAGGTTGACGCTGATTTCTGCATTACCCCGAACGGACCGGAGAGACGGGGTGAAGCCCAGCAGGTCTCCGTACCATGTCACGGTGCCGGCCAGGTCTCGATTGGTGGCAAGAACGTTGTCGGTCACGGTGCCGGGATGTCCGCTTCCGAGCCCGCCGCTTATGGCCCAAGGCACGGTCACGCCGTTGCGTTGCGTGACGCCGAACTCAATCCAAATCGACTCTCCGAATACAGGAGATGGTGTTTCCAGCCATCCGACCAGCGAATGACCGTCGGTTTCCCACACTCCCAGGCTGGCCATAGACAGGTCGCCAAGCTCCGTCGATGCGTCCAACCTCGTGTAAAGCGCTTGAAGTGCAGCTATGTCCAGCGGCGGCAGGAAGGGCCCATCGCAACAGCTTGTAAATCCCGGCGGCGGATCACGGAGGACCGAAAAATTGTAGTTCAGAACGGATTCCGGGGTTTCGGACCGGCCGTCGCCGACATGGCCGCCAAATCCGACGGCGTGCATGAGTTCATGAACGAGAGTCGAGATGTAGTAGATTCCCAGTTGCCAGTCTGACTGGGGTGGGATGGTGGAACGGCTGATTTGCACGCGCGCGGAACCCAAGCCATGACCATCAGCGTCAGGCGCTACGTAAGCTGCTCCACTCGCCTCGAATTGCCCGATTGCCGGATCGAAATACTCAACAACGATTTGACCGTCTGGGATATTGGACAATTCTCCGTCGCGAGGCGCATCCGGTCCGATGATCAAGTGCTTGTCGTAGGGCAGAGCGCGGTTCAGTAGCGCGACCGCGTGGTGAACGTACGCCCGTTCGTGGTCGCTCGCGCCAGAGGTGATCCGGACGGTGGGCGGCGACGCAAACCGTGCAAGACGTCGTTCGCCGGAATAGTCACCGAATGCCCCATACCACGGCCCGCCGCTCGCATGGACGCGGAGAATGTCGAATGTCTCGCTGGCGGTAGAGCCGCCCGCGTCCCTCCGCAATCCGACGGGAACGCGCTTCGCCGACTGTTCAGTTGTTGCACCGCCGACACTCCCGTTTCCGCCCGTGTAAGCGACGGGCTGGTTGTAGGCCGGTGCAACCATCGATGCGGGCTTGTAGTCGGTCCGGTCGCCGTTGGCATCGACGATAACCGCGGGGGCACATGCCCCCAGCATCATGCTGCCAGCCACGGCGCCGATCACGCTCTTGATCAAGTGGTTCATGCGTCAAGGGCCTCCCTTCCCGATCCGCATTGCCTGCCGCGGCATTGAAGCGGACCGGTGCCCTACCCGCAAGGACCCCGCTCTACCCCTCCTCGGGCGTCATGTAGGTGCCGGATTTCACCAATGTAGCGTGCGCTGTGGAAAGGCGTCCTTCCCCAGCGGGTGCGAATCCCGCCCGGCAACTTTCGCTCCCGCCGGTAGCTATCGGAGCGGATTATGGAGGTAACGACATAGTCCGAAGCACTCTGACAGACGGACCGCGCGAGGCGGTTCAGCGACCATGCGGGCCGCAACGCGAGTGAACGCTGAGCAGGCCTCGAAACGTGAAGACGCGGAAGCCGACCCGATCGCTACTTCGGGGAAGGCTGCCACCGACCGGGAAGCGAGCGAAACGAGCACCGGCCGGTTCCGCCGGGGTAGTGGCGGCGGCACGCATGGAAGAGGGGAAGGGTGGCAACACGGGAAGCCCTGTCGGTGGCGTGCACGCGCCAACCGGACCCCCGCGAGGGGCAGGCCGGGCCGGCAGGGTGGCGGACAGGCCCGTACGACCGAAGACGCCGGGTAATGCCGGTCGAGGAAAGGGGCCTACGGACGAGATTGAGGCACCGGTATCGCGCGAAAGCCGCCGGACAACCGCTACTCCCTCAACCTAAGGCAGGGGAATTATAGCGAATAGTCACAATCCTGCCGTCATTCGACAGGTCGCCGCTTGACGTTGAATGGTCGGAAGAACGCACGCCGGATCGTTTCAGTGCTCGCGCCCGGCATGTCGTGTTCCCGCTCCTGTTCGGCCTTCGGCGGCTGGTAGCTCTGATCGGGAATGGTAATCGTCCGGCGCTTCGGTAGAGCCTTTTGGGATATCGTCTTAGCGCCCATCTTTCGCTCCTCTTCGCAAGCTGACTTGAGCCCCTGACAGTATACCAGAGCCGTTTTCACGACCAAAGCCTTAAACCACCGGAGGAATGTGCGTTGTGGCGTTTTTCGACAGCGTGACGCTGATCTTTAGCGGCCGGATATCGACTGCCTGATCCCCGCCGGGCGAGCAGAATGCAGCGATTAGACGCGAGATCGGAACTCTACGGGAACATCACGACACGGATGGCCACGGCTTGTCCTCGGCCGGGAAGCGGCTGGGTTGAGCGGCGATGTCGGAGGTCAGGCAAGCGCTCAGCCGGTGTCGATATACGCCACCGCACCGACCAGCGAGCGCATCCGCTCCGCGTGGCCGGCCCGCACCTGCCCAAGGGCCAGCGCCATCATCACCGCCAGAGCCAGCCCGACACGGGTCTTCATCTTGGCGAGCCCGCGGATGTAGTGGGTCTCGAAGTTGAAGCTGTTGTCGAGGCGGCTATTGATCCGTTCTATCGCAGAGCGCCGGTTGTAGCCGCGCCGCCAGGACGGGCTGCCCCACGGTGTAGGGGTGAAGATGCGCCGGTCATGCTTGTGGAGATCGATGCGCACGATGCGGCCGTACTCGCCGGGCTCCACTCCGCCCGCCCGGTGGCACGCCTTGCTGCCGACGCAGTCGAAGCCGAAGGCCGCCGCGGGGCAGCGGTATTTCAGCGTGCCGCAGAGGCCGCGGTCGGCCTCGAAGCCCTGGAAGGCCATGGCGCGAACCTCGCCGGTCTGGGGGCAGGCGCAGGACACCCGGCCGCGCTCGTCGTGAACCATGACGTCGGCGCGGTTGGGGAACAGCGCCCGCGTGATCGTCTTCTTCGGGTCGTAGTCCGGCTCCTCCTTCTCGGCCTTCCACATCAAGCGCGTGTCGATCAGCGGCCGGATGGCCCACTTATCCCAGAGCTCCTTCTTCTGGGGAGCGTTGTCGAGACTGCGGTCGGCACTGAAGTCGTCGCAGCGCTCGACCATCTCCGGCACCTTTGCGAACAGATTCTCCAGCATCTTGGGGAGCACCTTGATCTCCGAGTCCGACGCGCGCGTCACCTCGAACGCCACCGGGACCTCGTAGTGGGTGTCGGCGATCAGGTGGAGGCCGAAGCCGAACCATGACTTCACCTTCTTCCAGATCTTGCCGGTCTTGCTGTGCACCCCGCTCGTCTCGTGCTTGCCCCAGTCGGCGTCGGGGTCGGAGGTCTCCCCCTTGTTCTCGGCAACCCGGCCCGTCGAGTGGCTCTTGATCGCCTTGCCGTCGTAGCCGAGATGGAGGCCGAGGTCGGGCAACTCTTCGATAAGCGACGCGCGCAGGCTCTCGACCATTGCGGATACCAGTCCCCGCTGCTTCTCAAGCCGCACCACGCACTTCAGGAACCGCGAGAAGTTCCAGTGGCTGGGCACCGTTGAGCGTACCTGGGCCGGATGCATCACCGCGCTCGTTCCCTCGCTGCCCTCCCGCAGCTCCGTCACGGGCGCGCTCTGGTAAGGCAGCGGGTCGAAGCCGCAGAGTTCCAGGAGCGCCGGGTTGCGGCCCATCTCCCGCAGCAGCGACTGGATCGAGGCGTGCTGGAACACGACGCCTGCGATCAGCGCGCGCCACATCGCTCGCACCGGATAATCGTTGCGTCCGCGGCCCCGCCCGGCGTCAAGCGCAGCCACGATCTCTTCGTCGGGAAGGGTGTCGAGCACCAGCCGCAGGCGCTCAAGGTCCGGCAGGCTTTCGACAGCCCGCCAGGAAAAGGGTAGCTTCTCCGTTGTCGCCATCATATTCTCCCAACCGCGATGTGGTGGAACGGGGGCCGCAGTCCCGATGGCGACACCTTTTATCCGATTCGGGCGCGACTGCGGTGTGATAAGAGAAGCCGTTCAGCCGCCGGGTGACGGCGGTGCAGAAGTTGGAGGATAAACATGCCAGAAGCCATTCATCCTGACATTCAGAGTGCGATGCATGCCATCGAACTCTCGACGGTCCAGAACACAATCCATCGTCTTGGCGGGTACGGCTTGGGAGTAGGCGTACCGTACATGCGGAACAAAGACGGGGCGATCACTCCCATTCCCAAAGAAATGATTATCTTCGAAGACGAACTGCAACTTAGCTACCTTCAATCAGAAGATCCGGCCGCTCAAGGTGGACCAGTAGGTTGGCGGTGGGATGTATCGAGTGGTAAGCCAAAGCTCAATAGCGGCTGCGGTCATTGGAAATGCGGAGTCAAAACCCATTGTGGCCCTGTGCCGACGCAAATTCAGCGTGCGAAGAATTCCATTGAACTGCCCGAGGTTCAGAAAATTCTTGGGATTCTTGACAAGTACGGACTTGGGATAATCTTGCCGCACATGCACGATGAAGATGGCTTCATGATTCCGCTTCCAAAGGGAGTAATCGGTTTTGAAGATAGCTTGCAGGTCGCATTCCGATCCGCAGATGATCCAGAAGTTCTTGCCGGAGAAGCTGTGGGATGGCGATGGGATCCAGATAGTGGACGAACTTCTGCTGTAGCGTCCACCCGATTGTCGCAGGCATAGACGTGACGTCGTGACCAGTGTTATCTCTTGGTTTCCGTTACGCCTGAAGTGAGGTCCTGCATGATGGCATGATCGGATAATCACCGTGGCGGTGAAAGAATGGGTTGCATTGTCGCGCACAATTCTGCTTACATCTCGCGCGATGCGCAGTAACTCAATGTCCGCAGCTCTGTGTGCCGCAATCACCCAGTAGCCGAACGGTTCCGAAGCACCGCCGAGCGTGGGGTGAAAATAGCCGGATCATCCTCTTCGCCAAACCGAAGTCCGCAGAAATTCGCGACTCCGCTGGGGTGAGAAAAAAATCTCGGATCGGCTGGAGCCCCTGCTCAGCAAGGGATTCCCGACAGCGCACACGCCTCCACCGCGTCTACTGCTGTTCTATAAGGTCTCTTATGTCCGCTTTGATCTCCTCCAGGTGACTCTTCAATATTGCTGCTATGGTATGTGTTGCCCAGGCACTCTTTTGCATAGTGTACCCTATGGAGTTGAGTTGCGAAGGGCTTCTGCACCAATGGACATCTCGTTTAAAATCTTCGCCCTTGAGCTTTTTGATTTGCCTTTTGATCTGTTCCACATCTTCTAATGCTGCCCCGACGATGTTATGTGCTTCCCATATACTTCTTTGCGCGGTGTACCCTAAGGAAGCTTTGGCGCAGAGAGGGGGATCAGCGAAAGCCCCCGTTACAGAAACCGCCATAAGAACTATCGATAAGACGAACAAGTATTTCATGAATTTTTCCTTCGCTAGTTTACTTGCCCGCAGCGTTTTCCTTGAGAGAATACATGCTCTCAATACGCCGGCGGTATGAACTTCACGCCGGCGACGATCAACGCGGCGATCCCGACGAGTCGCGACGTCAACCGCGCTTCGAGCTCGGCGGCCCGCCGGTCAACGTAGTCTTCCGTCGCCAGCCGGGCGGGCGGCGGCGTCGGCTGGCCCGTCGCTTCAGTCGCTACAGCTGAGTCCGCCATGCCTCGCCCTTCCGTTCGGTGCGGTATCGGACGTCGGCGAGGTCAAAGTGCCCGTCGCGCCCGGGCGAGGAGCCTGGGCGCGCCCCGCCTCCGCCCGTGAATCAGTCACGCATAGCAGCGAACTACAGTCCACGTTCCGTCGGCGTTTCGTTCGTAATGGCAGCCGCCGACCCAAAGGCCAGCCGCGATTCCTGCGGGCGGTTCTTTGCCCTTCAAGCCGGATATCTGGTCGAGGACCTTCCCCGCTTCAGGCGTAAGTTGTTCGCGCGCTTCTACGGTGAGTTGTTCTGCCATCGTCCTCTCCCTTGTCGTCAAGGCGCCGAGCGTTGTCAGCTATGGCCCGATGGGACCTCGCGCTTGGTGAAGCCATCGAGCAGACCTTCGAGACGCGCCATTCGCTCGCGGAGGTCGGCGATTTCACGGTGAAAATCGCGTTGCATGTTCCACAGAAAGGCTAGGACGGCGACGAAACCGCCGACCGTGATCCACGTCTCCATCGCCGTCTCCCGCTCCAACAAGCGCGAGCAGTATACACGCGGGATTTTCGCGTCAAAACCCTTTGACCTGCCGCCGAATGGGCGTCAGGCTTTCTCTCGCAACCTTTGCTGGACCCGCTTGGTCGGGTCGCCCGTCGAATAGAACAGCCGCATCCCGGCACGGGGTAGCTCCCCACGCCATGGCGAATAGGCGGGGCTCTCACGATTCCAGTGAAGGTTGCAACGGCCCGGCACCCGCCGGGCCCGAGGGCAACGGGAGGGATCGCGGGATGATCGACAGACAAGCGATTTTGGCGGCCGCCCTGGCGGCTTCCTCGTTGATCGGCTGCGCCGGCGAAGGTGATCGCGGCATGGCCTTCGTCCAGGACGGCGCACAAGCGGGGGAG
Source organism: Alphaproteobacteria bacterium (assembly GCA_965243325.1). GTDB lineage: Bacteria > Pseudomonadota > Alphaproteobacteria > UBA7887 > UBA7887 > JANQOH01. The sequence continues at coordinate 1,122,517 of CBDEUQ010000003.1, forward strand.
GGCACGTCTGCGGTTGTTTCGAGTGGACAGGGTTCGTCGACCGCGCCCGACGATCTTCTGCCGCTGCTCCGAACCGGCGGCGGAGACTTCCAGATCGTCGGCCTGGCTGCGCCGCGTGCCGAAGATGCCGAACACATGCCGATCTACCACGACGGCAAGCACCTATTCGTCGGCGTCGACCAGGGCACCGCGCAAATCGGGTTCCTGAGGCAGCGGTATCGGGAGGACGGCATCTAGTGGCTCTACGGCGGCCTCTTTGACGGCGTTGGCGGCGAGACCGTGGGCGCGTACCTGAGCGAGGCGGTGCGCACGCAGGTGCCATGGCGGACGCCGCCGACGGTGCGCGTAATCGGACACGCCAGCGCCGAGGATGTCGCGCGAACGATACGGGCCGTTCAACTCGTCAACGCCGCGCTGCCAGAGGGAGCAAAGCTCGAGGTCGGCGCGCCGTTGCCAAGCGTGAGCTTGAGCGCGAACGTCAGTGTGAGCACCTACAGCGCCTCCGGCCAGGAACTGGCGAACACCATTCACGTCGAGTGGATCCCAGAGGCCGTCTACTCAGCCATCCGTGGCCCGACGAAGAAGTACAAGGCGGCTTTCGGCGTCACTCTCGGGAACGGCAAGGGCTATATCGGCTTCAACAGGGGGGCGAACTCCTACCCGCGGGACAACGAGGCGACCATTCTGCTGGCGCACGAGCTGCTGCACGCCGTGGCTGACTTCGGGCATGTCCCGGCGCAATTCGCCAGCATCCTGGAAGGGACGGGGGACATCCACCACGCCGGGCAGAATGCCCAGCGGCGGCCGCTGTCCTTGCTCTATCCGGTCGACCGGGAGGCGTTGCAGGCGTTCTTCGGCCGCCTGCAAGGCGGCTCCTTGGACTTCGGACCGTGGTCGAGCGAGTCGCTGCACATCGCCGCCCGCAGCCCGCACGCCGCGTTCGGCGTTGCGCTGCGGAACGGCTATGCGGAGCCTTGGGCATACGGACATTTGCCAGCGAGAGACCTTGCTGACAACCGGGCGCTGTCCGGGAATGCAACTTGGAAGGGCGACCTGATCGGCCTCACCCCGAACCGGCACTCGGTATGGGGAAACGCGGCGATCGCTGTCGCTCTGTCCACGATGACCGGCCGCGCAGACTTCACCGAAATCGTCGTATCGAGGTCGCAACACCGGGCCTGGTCCCAATGGCGCGACGGCGATCTCGGCTACACCATCGCCGTCCGCGGCAACACGTTCCGGGAGACCGGCGGTGACGCCGGCCGGCTCACCGGCATCTTCACCGGCCGGAGTCACGAGGGCGCGGCTGGCACGCTGGAGCGGTCGGACCTCACCGCGGCGTTCGGCGCGTCACGCTGAGCGCTGGGCTCGCTATCTTCCGAACAGAAATTCGCAGAGGATCATCTGGCTGATCTGCCAGAGCGGCGTCGCCTTGCCGTCGACCAGCAAATCGCACGTCAACGTCTCCTGATCCCATTGGGGCGTGACTTCGATCAGCAGGCCTTTGGACCGCGCCACGATGGTCTTTTCCGAACAAGTGACGCTGATTTCTCCGGATACGTCGGCGCGTCCCCCTGTGGGCTGATTCCACCGCCGGATCGTGAACCGGTCATCTTCGTCGAGTTTGGTTTCCACGCTCTCGTTCTCGGCAAGCGCTTTGAACTCCTCTACATCCGCCTTGAGATGCCGGACGATCTCACAAAACTGGCTGTCGAGGGTGCAAAAGAACCGGGGGCTTGACCCAGTTCAGGTCACTCACGACCGCGCTCCCGAGTCTCGACCGTTGGGGGCGATCAGGTCGGCGTAGCGCAGGCGCTTGCCCTCCATGCCGGCCACGATCCCGGTCATCTGGTCGATGGTGTCGGCGTTCCGCGCGTTGTGCCGCCCGGCGAACTCCTGCACGTAGCGGTCAAGATGCTTCGGCGACATCTTGTGGTAGATGCCCTGGTAGCCGCGCTTGAGCATGGCCCAGAAGCTCTCCATACCGTTGGTCGAAGCCATCTCGCGGACATATTCGGAGACGCTGTGGTTGACCGCCTCGTGGTCGAACTCGGGCATCCCCTTGTAGGCCACCGCCTCGTCCGTGTAGAGCGTCGCGCCGGGCTGCACGTGCTCGCGGACGAAGCCCTTGAGGGTCGGACCGTCCGTGTGCTCGACGACGCGCGCGGCGACCCGGTTGGTCGCACGGTCCTTTGCACCGGCAACCGCGGTCATGTCGACCGCGCCCCGGCCCGTCAGCTCCTTCCGCTTCGACAGCGACTTGTTCTTGCGCTTGCCCCCCATGTGCGTTTCGTCGACCTCCACCGGCCCAGTGAAGGGACCGACCTCGGCCTCAAACGCCAGCCGCAGCCGATGGAGCATGAACCATGCCGCCTTCTGGCTGATGCCCACCGCGCGATGCAACTGCATCGACGACACGCCCTTGATGTTCGTCGTGAACAGGTAGATGCCGACCGCCCAAGCGCGATATTTGAGGTTCGATCCCTCCATCACGGTCCCGGTCTTAATCGAGAACATCGTCTTGCTCTTGCCCGTGTGGCAGTCCCGGCAGCGATGCGTCATCGTCTTGTGCGCGATGCCGACCTGGACGTTCACGGACCCGCAACGCGGGCAATGCGGCCCGTCCGGCCACCGCTGCGCGGCTATCCACTCGCGCGCGTCGTCTTCGTCATGGAACATCGCGGCCACCTCCAGGAGCGTCAGTCCCTTGCGGTGAGCCTTTCCGGGTGTCTTGGCGGTCATGCGGCAACCTCCGTTTGTGACTATAAGTTAGCGCAGGTCGCGGGTGCGCGCATCAACAAAATGTGATTATTCGCTATAATTTCCTAAGGCAGGGCGCGTCTCCCCCCGACTCTACCGCATGGCGTCTGCAATTTTCATCCCCACCCGCTCGGCCGCCCCTTCGACTTCCCGATCCCCGACATGAGCGTATCGGAGCGTCATGGCGGGCTGCGAGTGCCCGAGCATCCGGGCGACGGTGGGCAGCGGAACGCCTCTGGCCACGGCCTGGCTGGCTACGGTATGGCGAAGATCATGCACGCGCACATCCTCGATCCCGGCCTCCCGCCTGGCGCGGGGCCAAAGACCGAGATCACCGGACAGTGGCCTTGCCGAGCGCCTTGGCGAGGGAAAGACGAAGGCGCTCTTCGTTCGCGGCTGGCGGGCGATGACAACCTGCGCAGCCTTGCTCAGCCATACCGTGCGCGGCCCCGTCTTGGAATCGGCCAACCTGAGGACGTTGCCGTCGACCTCCGACCGTTTGAGCGTCAGGATTTCGCTTTTCCGGCAGCCGGTCAGCAACAGCAGCCGGATGATGTCCGCCTGTTGCCGCCGAGATGGCCTTTGGTCGACCAGCCGATCGAGCGAGCGGTGAAGTCGATCGATCTCGTCGGTCGAGAGAAACCTTGTGAGCCTGGGCCGCGGATTTCTCCCGATGTCCGCTGTCGGGTTCGCGGAGATCAGGCCGGCGCCGACCGCGGCGTTCAGGATCTGGCGCAGCACCTGGAGCGCGTTGTTCGCCCCGCCGGGCGCGCTCTTGCTGTAGGCGTCGAACCATCGTTCGACATCGAGCCGCCGAAGGCGATCCAGCCGGAGCGTTCCAAAGGCGGGCAGGAGCTGGGTTTCCAGTATCCGCTCGACATCCCTTTGCCGCGTCGACCCCCATCGTGCGCCAGCGGCCGGCAGCCAATCGCCGGTGGCGAATACTCGAAACAGCGGAGCGCCGGGCGAACCCCTCCCGTCGACGGTGCCCGGGAGGGCCTTGCAACTCTGAAGGGCGAGGCACGCCGACCGGGCGGCCTCGACCGTCATGAGCGCCGCCGGACCGACGGTCGCCCGCACCGCCCGCCCGTTCGCCTGTCCATGCCAGACAAAGCTGCGATGTCCCGACGGGCGTACACGAACGCCCAGCCCGGGCATGCGCTTGTCCCAGACGATGTATTCGGTCCTGCCCGGCTTCAGCCTCGCGAGGCTGGCATCCGTAAGGCGTACCCTTTTGCGGACCGTCATCCCGAACCTCCCGCAAGGACCGGGGCCAGGGCGTCGACCGCCTCGCGGACCGACGCGTCGGACAGGTGTGCGTATTTCAGGGTGGTCGACGGTTTTTCGTGGCCGAGCAGGCGGCCCACGGCGCGGATCGATTCCCCGTTCAGCAGCGCCATGCTCGCGTAGGAATGACGGAGGTCATGAAGGCGGACATCCTGCAGACCGGCCTCGATCCGCACCCGCGACCAGAAGTAGTCGAGCCATCTCTTCGGCGCGCGCAGGCGCGCCGCGGGGAAGACCCACCGCGACGTGCGCGGAAGGCGATCGAGCGTCTCCCGCGCCGCCCGGCACAGCCAGACCGTGCGCGGGCCCGTCTTGCTGACCTCCAGGTAGAGGTTTCCATCCCGGTAGAAGCGCCATTCCAGGGTCAGGACCTCCGACTTGCGGCACCCGGTCAGAAGAAGCAGGCGGACCGCCGCCACATACAGCGGATGGTCCGCCGCATGGTTGTCCAGGACCCGGCCGAGGCGGCGGTATTCCTCCGGCGACAGGAAGCGTTCGGAGCGCCTCTGCCGGTAGCGCCGAACGCCCTTGCAGGGGTTGCTGTTCTCCGGGCGATATCCCCATGCCTCGGCCTGCTGCATGACGACCGACAGGATCGGCGCGGAGCGATTCGCGGCCGCCGGCGTCGCGTGGAGCGAACGGAACCACTTCTGGACCTCGTCGCGCGCGATCGCCGCGATGGGGCGTCCGGCGAAGAAGGGCAGGATCTGGCAGCGAAGGTAGCCGCGGTTGACCTCCAGGGTTCGCGGTTTCCAGCGACGGCCATAGAGGACGAAGACCTCCTCGGCGACGGTCTCGAACAGGGCCTCGCCGGGCGCTTGCGTTCCGGAATCCCCGCCGTCCCTGAGCGCGGCCAGCATCACCCTGGCCCGGGCGCGCGCGTCCGGCTCGGTCAACGTTGCCGCGTCGCCGACAGTCTTCCAGACGCGGCGTCCCTCGTGCTGCGTGTGGACGAAATAGCGTTTCGCGCCCGACGGCATCACGCGGACGCCGTATCCCTTCAGTTCGGCGTCGCGGACATCGCGCACCTTGCGGCGGGAGCTGAGTGCGTCGACGCGGCGCTGGGTAAGGCGGACGGCTGCCATGACTGCGACTCCCCGTTCTGTTGCATCGGGGTGCGAAACCGGGCTCGATCTCGTGCCCGGTTGCACCGAAAACGGGGAAAATGCACAATCACGTCAGTTAGTTAGCACCGAAGGTGCGGCTGCCCGTGTGGTACTGGACGGACGCCAACGACTGGTATCTCGCGGCGGATCCGGACGACATCCCGTGCATCGAGGTCGGCTTCCTCGACGGGCGCGAGGAGCCCGAGCTGTTCGTGCAGGACAACCCGACGGTCGGCAGCCTATTCACGCACGACAAGATTTCCTACAAGATCCGCCACGTCTACGGCGGCGACGTCCTCGACCACCGCGGCCTGTACAAGGCGGCGGTCGCCTGAGGCGGCCGGGGCGATGCCGCGCTCCGACTACGTGGCGCTGATCGAGGCGCTGGTGCGCGACGACGCCGGCGCGATCTCGCCCGCCCAGCGGGACGACGCGCTGGCGCTCGCCGTGCTGCGCTACGCCGAGGACCGGCCGCGCCCGCCCGGGGCGGCCGGCGCCGCGGCGCCCGTTATCGACGAGCGCCGCGACACGATCCCGCCGGCGGACCGCGAGGCGGTGTGCGCGCTCGCTGCGGCGAGCCTGCTCGACCAGCTCGCGGCGCGGCGCGCCGGCGACACCGACTCGACGATCGGCTCGGAGGCGGTGGGCCGCCAGGCGCTCGCCGACCGCTACGCCCGACTGGCGGACAAGCACCGCAAGCGCTACCGGGAGCTGCTCGCGCTCGACGCGGCGCCCGGGCGGCGGGTGCGCCCGGCGGGAGCGGCGGCATTGCCGCGGCCTCGGCGATGGCGATGAGGGAAGCGGGCGGCGGCACCGAGGCAATGCGGGCGTGGATCGTCGCCACGCTCGAATCCGTCAGCGGCATGGGCCGCGTCCACGGCCGCGAGCGCCGCGCCACGCGCGCGAGCGACTTGCGGGCGCTCTACGTTCCGGACGGCGGGCGAGCGCTGTCGGGGGCGTTCGTCCGCCGCGTCGGCCGTGTCGAAACGCGCGTCGGCACCTCGCGCACGTGGCGCGTCGTCACGCGCTGGCAGGTGCGCCTCTACGCCGCGTTCGACGACGCGGCGGCGAGCGAGCCCGCCTTCGATGCGTTGCTCGACCGCGCCGCCGCCGCCTTCCGCCGCGCCCTCCGCGAGGCCGGGCGCCGGGGCCCCCTCGCCCGCGCCGCGGCGGCGGACGGCCCGGGCGAGGATGCCGCCGCCGGCCTCGCGCTCGACGACTCGAAGCCCAAGACGTTCGCCGGCGTCCTCTGCCACGCCGCGCGCCTGTCGCTCGCCACGGTCCACTACGAGGACGAGGCGGAGGGCGGATAGTAGTATGCGAACGATTCGCGGTTTTGCGCTCCTTTTCACGCGAGAACTGCGGCCCAGTCTCGTAAGGTTCGACTACGGTGCGGTACGCTCACGAGATTCGGGATCCGATCCACGTCTTCGTCCGTATGGACGATGATGAACGGCGGGTTCTGAACTCCCGGCCGTTTCAAAGGCTGCGAGACGTTCACCAGTTGGCGATGACCTACCTCGTTTATCCGGGGGCATCGCACAAACGTTTCGAACATTCCCTTGGCGTCATGGAACTCGCCAGCCGGGTTTTCGACACGGTCACCGACCCCGACAACGTGACGGACCCCGTGAAAAAGCTGCTTCGGCCTCTCGATCATGGGGACCAGCGGGCATACTGGCGACGCGTCCTACGCATGGCCGCGCTCTGCCACGATATCGGTCACCTCCCATTCTCCCATGCCGCTGAAGAAGACCTTTTGCCGGACGGATGGAATCATGAACGATTAACAAGAGAGGTGATCTCCAGCGGGGAGATGCGAGCGATATGGGAAACCATCACGCCGCCGCTTCGTCATGAGGATATCGTGAAGCTGGCCGTGGGTCCGAAGGGCGCTAAGGATATCGAATTTTCCGACTGGGATGCGATCCTTTCAGAAATCATCGTGGGCGACGCGTTCGGAGTTGATCGCATGGACTATCTTCTTCGCGATTCCCATCACGTCGGAGTCGCTTACGGAAGGTTTGACCACTACAGATTGATCGATACCTTACGCATTCTTCCATCTCCTGGCGTGGGTGACGGCAATGGGTCCGACGAACCGATGCTAGGCATGGATGAAGGAGGAATTCAATCCGCAGAGGCTCTGATGCTTGCGCGTTATTTCATGTACTCCCAAGTTTACTTTCATCATATACGTAGAATCTACGATATCCACCTCAAGGATTTTCTCAAGGAATGGCTTGGCGACGGAGTTTTCTCGACGAATGTAGACGGCCACCTTGACCGGACGGACAGCGAGATCACGACTGCGCTTTGGAATGCAGCGTTCGATAGAAACAGTGTGGGCCACATTCACGCGCGTCGTATTATGCGGCGCGAGCATTTCAGGCGAGTATACGAAAGGAATCCTGACGACGTTAAGAGGAACCCGGAAGCAGGGCAAGCCGTATTCGAAGCACTGAAGTGCCAGTTTGGCAATGGCGTGGTTCGTCATGACAGGTATAACCAGAGGAATCGTACGCGGGACTTCCCAGTCAGAATGCGCGACGACCGGATCGTTTCGTCGCTCGCCATGTCCGAAACGTTGAGTCGTATTCCAGTTTTGTCGATAGACAATGTGTATGTCGATGCGTCGCTCGCCGACGATGTCCGCCGATGGCTGGCATCGAATCGAGAGGCTGTCGTGGAGATTCAGTCAGAGGAGGAGGAAGGTGGATAGGTTGAGAAGGGCGGCGCTAACGACGCGTCTGATCGAGAGAATGCGCGATAATGGGAGCTGGTGTGGGGAGACACACGTACAGAAGGCGACCTTTTTTGCGCAACGAATCGGCGGTGTTTCGATGGGATATGATTTTATCCTGTACAAGCACGGGCCATTTTGCTTCGATCTTCGAGACGATCTGGCGGCCTTGCGAGCGGATGGAATGGTGGAGCTCGAAGTGCATTGGCCATACGGGCCGCAGATTGTTCCGACGTCTCAGAGTGAATATATACGAGGGAAGTTTTCAAAAACGCTGAAGAAATATGAGGGGGGAATCGCGTTCATAGCCGGCGCGCTCGGTGGCAAGGGAGTTGTCGATCTGGAACGTCTGGGAACGGCTCTGTACGTTAGTGACGAACTGGAAGGGTACGCTTCGATTGATGAGAAGGCGGAGCGTATGACGAAACTCAAGCCGCATATTTCTCGGGCCGATGCCCTCGCCGCGGTTCACGAAGTATCGGAACTTGCCGAGAATGCGGTACGGCTCGGTATCGCCGCGTGATTTCGGCGCCGGCGCCCGGCGTCTGAACCGTGTACGACGCGACGTGGATGCTGCGCGCGTACGCGCGGCGGCGGCTCGGGCGACTCGGGCGGCTCGACGCGCGCGAGACGCAGGCGGGTCTGCTCCTCTCCCTCGTCGGCCGGGCGCAGGAGACGCGCTTCGGCCGCGACCACGGCTTCGCCGGTGTGCGCGACCTCGACGGCTTTCGCGCGCGCGTTCGGTTGCGCGACTACGACGCCTTCTGGGACGACTACTGGCGCGGGTCCTTTCCGCGCCTGATCGATTGCACGTGCCCGGGGACGATCCCCTTCTTCGCGGTGTCGTCGGGGACCACGCGCGGCGTCACCAAGTTCATCCCGGTCAGCGGCGAGACGATACGCGCCAACGCGCGCGCCGCCCTCGACGTGCTGGTGCACCATCTCGCCGACCGGCCGCGGAGCCGCGTCCTCGCCGGGCGCGCCTTCACGCTCGGCGGCTCGACCGGGCTCGACCGCCGGGCCGCCGGCGTCCACAGCGGCGATCTCAGCGGCATCGCCGCCGCGACGGCGCCGGCGTGGGCGCGCCCGCGGATGTTCCCGCCGCGGGCGCTCGAGGCGCTCGCCGATTGGGAAGTCAAGATCGACCGCATCGCCGAACGGTCGCCGGGCGCCGACGTGCGTGCGGTCGCCGGGACGCCGAGCTGGCTGCTGATTTTTTTCGACCGCCTCGCCGAGACCGCTGGCCGGCCGCTGGCCGAGGTCTGGCCCGACCTCGAGCTGCTGATCCACGGCGGCGTCGCGTGGCCGCCGTACCGCGCGCGCTTCGCCGACCTGCTCGCCGGCAGCGACGCCGCGACGCGCGAGGTCTACCCGGCGAGCGAAGGGTTCTTCGCCGTCGCCGACGGCGCCGACGGAGCCGGCCTCAGGCTGCTCGCGGACAACGGCATCTTCTACGAGTTCGTCCCCGTCTCCGAGCTCGGCGCCGCCTCCCCGACGTGCCACTGGGTCGGCGACGCCGAGCCCGGGGTGGACTATGCGCTGGTCGTCACCACGAACGCCGGGCTGTGGCGCTACGCGGTCGGCGACACGGTGAAGCTGGTCTCGCGCGACCCGCCGCGCGTCCTGGTCACCGGCCGCACGAGCTACATGCTGTCGGCGTTCGGCGAGCACGTGATCGGCGCCGAGCTCGAACGCGCGGTGGCCGACGCCGCCGCGGCGATCGGCGCGACGGTCAGCGATTTCGCCGTCGGCAGCCTGTTTTCCGACCGCCCCGGCGCGCGCGGCGGACACCTCTTCGTCGTCGAGTTCGCCGAGGCCGGGGTCGGCGACGTGCGCCTCGCGCGCTTCGCCACGAGCGTCGATTCCACCCTGGAGCGGCTCAACGAAGACTATGCGGCGCACCGCGCCGGCGGCTACGGCCTCGACGCGCCGCGCGTCGCCGCGATGCCGCCCGGCGGATTCGCCGCGTGGATGAAGAGCCGCGGCAAGCTCGGCGGCCAGAACAAGGTGCCGCGCGTGGTCGGCGACGAGGCGTCGTTCCGCGCGCTCCGCGATTTCGCCAACGCTTACCGAGGACGGTGACGATGCGCTACGAGGGCTTCGAGGTTCTGTCGTTCGATTGCTACGGAACGCTGATCGACTGGGAAACGGGGCTGCTCGCCGCCCTCGCGCCGTGGCGCGCGCGAGTCGGCGCGGCGGCCGACGACGAACCCTTCCTCGCGGCGTTCGCGCGTCACGAGACCGCGGTCCAGCAGGCGCGGCCGGGCGCGCCCTATCCCGAAGTGCTGGCGGCGGTGCTGGACGGGATCGCCGGGGAGCACGGGGCGCCGGCGTCACGGCAAGAGCGCGCGGCGTTCGCCGCCTCGGTCGGCGACTGGCCGCCGTTCGCCGACAGCGCCGAGGCGCTGGCGGCGCTGAAACGCCGCTTCCGCCTCTGCATCCTGTCCAACGTCGACGGCGCGAGCTTCGCGCGCTCGGCGCGGCGCCTGCGCACCGCGTTCGACCACGTGTTCACCGCCGAGGACATCGGCACCTACAAGCCCGATCCGCACAATTTCCGCTTCATGATCGACGCGCTGGCCGAACGCGGCGTCGCGCCGGAGCGCATGCTGCACGTCGCCCAGAGCCTCTATCACGACCACGCGCCGGCGCAGGCGGCGGGCTTGAAGAGCGTATGGATCGACCGCCGCGCCGGCCGCCCCGGCGGCGCGACGGCGCCGGCGCCCGGCGCGCGCTGGGACGCGCGGTTCGAGACCCTCGCCGCCTTCGCCGCCGCGGCGTGCGGCTGACCGGTCAGCCGGCGCTGGCGAGCGTGCGCGACAGCGCGTCGCGGTCGAGGCGGCGGCCGATGAACACCAGGTGGCGGTGCGGCGGCGCCGGCGCGGGCGCGATCTCGAGGCTTCCCGGCGCCCAGTTCACGAAGCACGGCGCGCCGTCGATCTCGGCGTAGCCCTTGGCGCGCCACACCTCGTCGGGCAGGCGGGCGAAGAACCGCTCCGCCGCGGCGCGCGACAGCGCCGGGGCATCGACGATGCACGACTCGGCCGAGGCGTGCGTGTGCCCGACGATGTCTTCCGCCGCCGGCGGCGGCGCGACGAGGGTCCGCTCGACCCGTCCGCCCTCGGTGAACACGACCGTGGCGCCGGGGTTGAGGTCCGCGACGCCGGCGCGCACGGCCTCCAGCTCGGCGGCCGGCGCGAGGTCGATCTTGTTAACGACGACCGTTCCGGCGCCCCGCACCTGATCGGCGTAGAACGGTCCGAGCCGGTCCACCATCGTCCGGAAGCGCGCGGCGTCGACCACCGTCGCCGCCGCCTCGAGCGTGCAGCGGCGGGCCAGGTCGCCGAGAATGTCGTGCGGCCGGGCGACGCCGCTGGCCTCGATCCACAGGGTCTCGACGCCCTCTTCCGCGAGCGCGTCGACGGTGTCGCCGAGCGGCCCCTTCAGCTCGCAGCAGATGCAACCGCCGCTGAGCTCTACCAACTCGACCCTGGCGCGCGCGAGCCGCGGTCCGTCGATGCCGAGCGTACCGAACTCGTTGACGATCAGCGCCCCCGGCGCCTCCGCGTCGAGCCAGTGCAACAGCAGCGTCGTCTTGCCGGCGCCGAGAAAGCCGAAGAGAACGGTGGCGCGCACGCCCCCCTTACGCGAAATCGGCACGACCGAACGCCCGCGCACCGGCGCTCCGTCACAGCGGCTTGAGCCGCTTGCGCCGCCACGCCTTGATGTAGGCCTTGCAGTGTTCGTCGCGCCCGGCGAGCATGTCGGCGGCAAGGCGGAAGCTCTCCGACTCGCGGTCTGCGGCGAAGACGGCCGGAGGCGGGCTGGTGACCGGGTTGATGATGCCGCTGTCGGCCCCCGCCTCGACCGCCAGGATCATGAACACGTCGTTGACGATCTTGCGCGCCGGGATGCCGAACGAGACGTTCGAGAAGCCGCCGGTGATGTGCACGCCGTCGCCGAAGCGTTCGCGGAGTCCGCGGATCGCATCGAGGCCGTGATCGCCGAACGCGCCGTCGACCGAGATCGGGAAATAGAGCGGGTCGATGTAGATGTCGGAATCGGCGAACCCCTTGCTTCGTGCCGCCTCGACCATGCGCGAGGCGTTGGCGACGCGCTCCCCGGCACCGTCGGGCATGCCCGCGTCGCCGGCCGCCGTGACCACGACCTCGGCCCCGTGCCGGCGCGCCAGATCGAGCGCGTCCATGCGCTCGAGCGACGCCGAATTGAGCAGCGGCCTGGGCCCGTTGGGATCGCACGCGGCGAGGCCGGCGGCGATGATGTCGACGTTCGAGGAGTCGACCGACACCGGGAGCGCGCTCATTCCCTGGACGAAGCGGACGAGCCACGCAATCGCCGCCGTCTGCTCCGCGAACTTGACCGATATCTCGTCGACGTTGATGTCGAGGAAGTCGGCGCCCGCGGCCTCCTGCTCGCGGACGATCGCCCTGAGGTAGCGTTCGCATTCGGCGTCGCCGTCCATGGCGCCGCGCACCGCGATCATCACGTGCTTGACGCGCCCCTCGTCGAAGTCCTGCGTCCGCCGCGCCCACTCGGGAACCGGCAGCCGGCGCTCGGCCCCCTCGGCGTCGGCGTAGCTGACCGCCGGCCCGCCCGAATCCTCGGCCACGAAGCGCGGCCCCCGCTTCATCACCACGCGGGTGGTGTGCATGTTCTCGCCGATGACGACGAATTCGCCGTTCGGCGCAGCGTCGAGTCTCATGCGCTCCTCCGTCGCCCGGGCGCTGCCGCGAGGCACGCCGGCATCGGTTTGAACTGGCAGCCGTCCACGAACAGCTCGAAGAAGTCGGGCGTCGTCTCCAGCTCGATGTGCTCCACGGTCTTCACCAGCGCCTCGGTCCGCCGCCGCGCCGCCGCCGACAGCAGCACCGCGCGCGCGCCGGCGATGGCGGCGTTGCCCACCTTGCGAATGCGCTCGACGGGGACCGGCGCGAGCAGGCCGATGTCGATGGCGTTCCGCGGATCGACGTAGGTCGCGAAACCGCCGGCGAGATAGAGCCGGTCGATCGCCTGCGGGTCCAGCCCCAGCGCGCGCAGCACGATGTACTGGCCGCAATAGTTCGCCGCCTTGGCCTGGCCCAGATTGCTCGCGTCGAGCTTGGAGAAGCGGATGCCGCGGTCCTCGACGACCGGGATGGCGAAGCGCTTGCGGTCGGCCGCGAACACGCCCTTCGCCGTCATCGTGCCGTGCCGGCGCAGCTCGGCGAGCAGGTCGATGAGGCCCGAGCCGCACAGCCCCTCGGCCGGAGCGCCGCCGATGGTGCGGAATTCGGGACCGTCGCCGGCGAGCGAGATCGACTCGATGGCGCCGTCCACCGCCGGCATGCCGTACTCGACGAGCCCGCCCTCGAACGCGGGGCCGGCCGGGCACGACGCCGCCGCGATGCGCCCGCCGGCAGCGACGACGACCTCGGTGTTGGTCCCCATGTCGATGAGCATGACCGTCTCGCCGGCGCGGGCGCGGATGTCGAGCGCGGCGAGGCAGGCGGCGGTGTCGCCGCCGACGTGGCTCGCGATCAGCGGCAGGCCGTAGGCGCGGGCGCGGCGGTTGAGGCGCAGACCCAGGTCCCACGCATCGACCGCGAGCGCGGTGCCTTCGCGCGTTCCCGCGCGCCACGCGTGCTCGACCGTCGAGCGGTAGGGCTTCTGGCCGATGGACTGGACGTCGTAGCCGAAGAGAATGTCGCGCATCGTCGAGTTGCCGGCGACGACGATTTCGTAGATGTAGCGACGCGCGATGCCCTGCCGCCGCGCGACGTTGCGGATCTCGCGGTTGAGCGCCGTGACGACGGCGCGCTGCAGCTCTCCCCGACCGGCCGCGCCTTCGTAGGAGATGCGGCTCATGACGTCGCTGCCGCCGAAGCGCTGCGGGTTCTCGAACGCCACCGTCTCGACCGAGGCGCCGGTCTCCAGGTCGACCGTGTCCATGACCACGGTCGTCGTGCCCAGGTCGACCGCGATGCCGAGAATCCGGCCGCGGTAGTCGTCGACCCGGGCGCCGTCGCGGCGCACCTCGTCGCCGTGCCGCACGATCGCCGGCGCGCCGTCGGCCGGCGCGGCGGGCGCGCCGAGGACGACGATGCGCGGCCGGCGCTGCAGCGGCGCGAAGGTCACCGGAACGTCGTCGGCGACGAGCGCCGCCTGGCAGGCGAGGCGGTACGGGTCGCGCAGGAAGGATTCCGCCTCGCCGCGCGGGCCGAGCGCCTCGAGCCCTTCATGCACCTCGACGACGCACTCGTGGCAACGGCCGGTGCGCCGGCACGAGGTCGCCACCTCCACGGCGAATTCGTCGGCGTAGTCGAAGAGGGTGCGACCGACGACCGCCTCGCTCGCCTCGCCGCCGTGGCGGACCTCGCTCACCGGTCCTCGCGCTCGCGGCGCGCCGCCGCGCGCTCGCGGATCGTGCGGATGCGCTTGCGCGCGCGCTCGTCGGCGCCGGGCCGGCTGTCCCATGCCAGCCGGTAGTCGAAGCGGCCGTCGTGCGTGCACAGGGGCGGCGCACCGTCTTCCGTCCGCAACTGGTGGCGGCAGCGGATGTGCGCGGTGCAGCTGTCGTGCCGGTCGCGGTAGGGGCAGCGAGTCTGCGCCTGGACCTCCGCGTGGCCCACCATGTCGCCGAAGATCTCGCCGATGCGGTCGAGCCTCTTCTGCAGCTCGGCCTTGCGGTCGTCGGGCGACATGGCGTTCACGCGTCGGCGGCGATCAGTTCCTTGGCCAGCGCGACGCACGCGAGCGCGTCCTTGCCGTAGCCGTCGGCGCCCATGTCGTCGGCGAACTCCTGTGTCACCGGCGCGCCGCCGACCATGATCTGCACGTCGTCGCGCAGGTCGGCGTCGATGAACGCCTCGATGGTCTTGCCCATGTTGGGCATGGTGGTGGTGAGCAGCGCCGACATGCCGAGAACCGGCGCGCCGTGCTCTTCCACCGCCTCGATGAACTCGTCCTCGGACGTGTCGACCCCGAGGTCGTGCACCACGAAACCGGCGCCGCGCAGCATCATGATGCACAGGTTCTTGCCGATGTCGTGCAGGTCGCCCTTGACCGTCCCCATGACCACGGTGCCGATCGGCTCGATGCCGGAGGCCGACAGGATCGGCTCGATGTGCGCCATCCCCGCCTTCATCGCCCGCGCGCAGGCGAGGACCTCGGGCACGAAGATGAAGTTCTCGCGGAACTTGATGCCGACGATCCCCATGCCGGCGATCAGCCCGTCGTCCATGATCTCGAGCGCCTCGATCCCCTCGTCGAGGGCGCGCCGGGTCAGCGCGTCGACCTCGTCGTCGTCGCCCTCGATGATGCCGGCGGCGATGTCCTGCATCAGCGGCCGGGCGCGCGAGAACAGCGCGATGTTGCGTTCGATCTCCTCGGGCCGTTCGAGGTATTCCGCGATTTCCTCGCGGACGATCTCGTTCGCGATGTCGCCGAGCTCGGGCATGGCGCGTTCGTTTCCTAGTGGACCGGGGCGCGCGCGGCGTGCCAGTCGCGCACCGTGCGCGGAATCTCGAGCAGGTTCTCGATCGGCGTCTGCAGCGGCACCGCGCATTCGGGGGCGATCAGCTGGACCCCGGCCTCGAGATTGGCGACGACCTCGGCGCGGACCTCCTCGGGCCCGCGGGCGAACAGCGTTTCGGGGTTGTTGATGTTGCCGACGAGGGCGATGCCGCCGGCCACCGCGTCCATCGACTCGCCGGGCTTGTTCTTGGAGTCGTAGTGGAACGCGGCCATGCCGGTTTCCGCGATGAAGGGCATGCGGTCGACAGTGCGCCCGCAGATGTGGAGGATCAACGGGATCGGCAGGCGTTCGGCGAACTCCGCGTGCAGATCCTTGAGATAGCGCTCGTAATACTCGCCGCTCACCAGGTCTCCGGTCGCGTGATCGGGCAGCGTCAACGCGTCGGCCCCGGCGTCGATCTGCGCCAGTCCGAACTGGATCGTCGCCTCCTTCAGGCGGTCGAGCACGAGCTTGGTGCGCCCGGGATCGTCGAGCGACAGCAGCAGGAAGGGTTCGACGCCGAAGCAGTGGTAGGCGAGCGACCACGGCCCCATGGTCTTGCCGACGATCGCCGCCTCGTCGCCGTACTCCCTGCGCAGGATGCCGATCGCGTCGGTCACGCAGCGGGTGTCCTGGTGCACCAGCAGGTCGTTGGGAATGCGGATGTCGTCGGCGTCGGTCCAGATCGGCTCGCGCATCCGCACCGTCGGCCAGTTGTCCTTCTGCTCCCACTGCATCTTGCAGCCGAGCGCCGAGGATTCCTGGATGATCGAGAACACCGGCATGATGGCGTCGAAGCCGAGCTCGGTGTAGCCGGTGGCGGCAAGCCGCGCCATGAGCTCCGGCTCGCGGTTGGCGGCGGGGAACGGCGCATCGACCAGATCCATAAGCTCCACGGTCGCCACCGAGGTCGGGTTGCACACGGGCGTGCGGTCGACCGGCCGGCCCGCCAGCGCCGCCAGCACCCGTTCGCGCGGTGTCATCGCCGCCGCCGGTTCGCTCATCTCGGCCTCCCTACGGGTTCTGCGCGCTCGGCGCGGCGAGCACGCCGCGGGCGCTTTGCATTTCGATCTCGCGCATGACCGCGCGCAGGTTGAGCGCGCGGACCATCAGCAGCCCGACCAGCGCGTCGTGCGCCGTCCCGCAGGCGAAGGCGACCTCGTCGTCCGTCCCCTCCATAGCCTCCATCTCCGCGAGGCGCACGAGGCCGCGCGCCACCGCCAGCACCCGCCGCCGGTCGCCGCCTTCCTCGCCCGACAGGCGGTAGCGGCCGCCGCCGAGGCTCTCGGCGCGGATCGTCTGGCCCGACTTCTTGTCGGCCACCGCCATCGGCCGCGGCGCGACGGCGGAGTCGGGCGCCGCCTTGCAGGCGTCGAGGAACAGGCGACGGGTGGCGAGCCGGTGCGCGTCGCCGCAGACGAAGCGCACGCTGCGCGGCTCCGAACCGGGGACCATGCCGCCGAGCGCGCACATCGCGGCGACCGCGCCGTCGAGACGCGCCGCGACGCCGGGGACGCGGCTGTACGAGTGGACGACGTATTCGTGCACGTCGCCCGCCCGCTGCTCGTAGAGCGCGATGGAGATGTCGTGGAAGTGCGGGTCCATCGACTGGAGTTCGATCCGCCGCCCCAGATCGACAACGCCCATGCGGGCCCTCCGGCTTGCCGGCGCGAAAGGCGCAGTCTAGCCGCGGCACAACTGGAATACAAGCGGCCGGCCTCGCAGGCAGCAGGTCAGTTCGAAAATCCCAGCCGTTGACCTGACCCCAGCCGTCGGAGTCGGGGCGTGCCATGTTCAGGACATGGCCAGACCGAAGAGACCCCGCGACACGAATCAACGCGCCAAGGCTATTGTCGACCAGGCCACGACAGACCCGGAGGACTTTCATCCCCCGGAAGAGCGACGTTCGGTCGATCAAAGCCCCGGCAGCCGGGGAGACTCGACGCCCGAGACCTCAGGCAGCTCGTAAGGATCGAGAACAGTCCTGTCACGTCGTGCCCTTTGCCTTGCGTCTCTGAGCTCTTTCCCTGCCGTATAATATCGGCCTCGCCTCTCTCCGTGCGGAATGAGAATTTCGGATTCGGCCAAGACCTTGAGATCCCGACCGGCAACGTAAGGACTTTCTTCCGTTTCCCATTGATATCTCGAATTAGTCACCCTAAAGCCCAGTGCAGCATTGAATAACGGTATCGTCATTCTTTCCATCAGTTTCTCGCGGGCAATTATTTTCTCGATGCTTTCGAAAACGGACTCATATTCTTCGTGCCGGCGTATCAGCGTATTCGCTTGCGGATAGTGCGCCTTGAGGCAGAACCTGACCCACGGGAGTGCGGAGTGAGAAGGGTGCCAACTCCCATTCCCGACCGCACCGAGAATGTCGTAGTATTCCTGAGTATTACGGCCCAGCCACTCTTCAATGCTGGAAAAGAGAGGGTGTATGACTCCTTCCCACGCGAGAACAAGGGTTTGCAGCGCCCGTGCCATGCGACCATTGCCGTCTTTGAACGGGTGGATCATGGTAAGGTTCAGGTGCGCCATTGCTGCGGCAACTATAATGGATTGGTGGTCCTCGTTGTCCAGGTATTCCACCAGTTCGCAGATCAAGGGGTCCACTTTTTCGACGTCGGGTGCTTCATACACGATCGCGCCGGTTTCATCGTTCACGACGCGCACCGCCCCCGGCCTCCATTTTCCCGGATGCGCCGACAGGTCGAACTGCGTCATCATGAAATGCAGGCTTTTGAGGAACTGTTTGTTGAATTCGAAATAGGGATCCTCTACCGCTTGCATAATATAGGTCATTGCGGCCCGGTACCCGTTGATAGCCGCCCATGCCTCTGTCTTTTCCTCCAACGGCGGCTCATCTTCCACGGCCGCCATGGCCTCATCCATCGAGGCATTGTACCCCTCGATTGCATTCGACCCCTGAATCGCGCGCGCAAGGGTGCTCTTCCGAAGGGTCCCATACCAGCGGCGAGGGTTGTTCTGGGTCGTGATTCTCAGACGAACCCTTTGACGCTCGAGTATTTCCAGGACCTTGCAGTCTTCTGCTGACAAGGCGGGTTCAGTGAAGATCATGCTGGATATCCTGATTTATATTGGCATTTTGCAAGAATATATCTTGCATTTTGCAGAAATCAATCTGTATTTCCAGCACGAACAGGTCAAATATCAAGACCTGCAAGCCGATCACCCCGTGCCTCGTGGAAGGCCAGAGCGTCCGGGCCACCGCCCACCCGGCCGGTGTCAGCAAGAACACCGTCAGCAAGCTGTCGATGGACGCCGGCAAGGCGTGCGCCGACCATCAGGACAGGGTGCTGCATGATCTGCCGTGCCGGCGCATCCAGGTCGACGAAATCCGGTCCTTCATCCACGCGAAGGAAAAGAATGTTGCTCGTGCCAAGTCCGCCCTGCCGGAAGCCGGCGACGTCCGGACTTGGACGGCGATCCGTGCGGATGCCAAGCTGGTCCCGCCGTGGCAAGTCGGAGATCGCTCCGGGATGACCGCAATCGAGTTCATGGACGATCTGCCGCCGGCACAAGAGCCTGAGCGGGATCAGCCCGGCGATGGCCGCCGGCGTCACGGATCGGCTGTGGGAAATCGAGGACATCGTGCGGCTGGTCGACGAAGCGGCACCGAAACCCGGACCGCGTGGCCCCTGCAAGACAAAGAAATTCAAACCGACCCACTACCGCCTCGCAGGCGGTGTCCCGGTACGAGACCCCGGAGTCCGCGGCGCCGCCGTGGGTGACGTAAGAATTTATGTGTCAGGTGGGAAGGGGGTACTCCCTGTGGTGACGACAACCACAAACAGGAGCACCCCGCATGTCCCAGCAAGCTGCGACGATCATGAGCCTACCCCAGGCCTTTGAGGTGGTGAAGGAGATGCAGGCAGGCGGACTGGACTGGGGCGAGGGCTACCGCCCGCTCGGCCGCCAGGCGCTGGCCGAGATCATCGAGGGCCGGATGGCCGAGGCGGTGGATCGCTGGCTCGACAACCTCGACGCCGGCGCGATGCGCGACCGGCGCAACGGGACCTACCGCCGCTGCCTGCTGAGCGAGCTCGGCGACATCGAGCTCAACGTGCCGCGCACCCGGCACTTCTGCCCGACCGGGGTTGTGAAGAGCTACGCAAGGCGCGCGCCGGAGATCGACCGTGCCATCCTGGCCGGCTTCGTGCTGGGGCTTTCGACGCGCAAGGTGGGCGAGGTCCTGCTGGCCCTGCTCGGGCGCCCGGTCTCGGCCGCGACGGTGAGCCGGGTCTCCAAGACGCTCGACATGGCGGTCGAGGCCTTCCACCGCAGGCCGCTGAAGAACGCCTACAAGGCGCTGATGCTCGACGGCGTGGTGCTGGCCCGCAAGACCGGCGCCGGCGCGCTCAGGAGGCCGGTCCTGGTGGCGCTCGGCATCCGCCCCGACGGCAAGAAGGAGATCATCGACTTCCATCTCGCCGTCAGCGAAGGCGCCCGCGAGTGGGAAGTGTTCCTCAACCGGCTGTACCACCGCGGGCTCACCGGCGAAGGCCTTGAGATGATCTGCGTCGATGGCGGCAAGGGCCTGCTGGCTGCCTTGCCGTTCGTCTATCCCGGCATCCCGGTTCAGAGGTGCTGGGCGCACAAGATGCGCAACATCCTCAACAAGGTCCGCAAGGCCGACCAGGAGGCCGTCAAGGCCGATGTCCACGCCGTCATGAATGCAAAGAGCCGCCGCAAGGCCCAGAGCGCCGCCCGACGCTTCGCCGACCGCTGGCAAAGCACCTACCCCAAGGCCGTCGCCTGCCTGCGCAGCGATCTCGACGAGCTGCTCACCTGCTTCCGCTACCGGACCCTCGATGAGCGAAAGCGGGTCAGGACCACCAACGCCATCGAACGAAGGTTCCGGGAGGTCCGCAGACGAACCCGGCCCATGGGAACCTTCCAGGACCGGACCTCAATGGACCGCGTCCTCTACGCGGTATTCATCCACGAAAACAAGTCTCAGGGAATCAGCACCCCCGTCTCCCTGACACATAACTCTTGACGTTACCCCGCCGTGCGGCGGTGGACAGGACCCGGGCGGCGGCGATACCGTCCCCGGCATCGCCGTCAACGCATGAGGGGCGAGATGAACGTGCTGGACATTGCCGATTGCATCAACGACACGTGTCCCTGGTCCGGCAAGCCGGTTCGGGACGACTCGCTGACCGAATACGGCGGCCGCGTGGTCGGGTTCTGCAACACGGGCTGCCGGGACAAGTTCGAGACCGCCGTCCGCCACTTCGAGGCGGCCGGCTCGGCGACCGCCGCCCGGTAGCGTCGCCGTAGCACCCCGCGCCGCTCGGGGAAGACGGCCGGGGGTCGTGCGGGCCGGAGGTTCGCCGGCGGCGTTCCGCCGGGTCCGGCCTCAGCGCGCACCCTCCCCGTCCATCGGAACGTGCCCCGGCTCCGCCGCCACCCGGTCGAGCCAGGCGCGCACGGCCGGCCACGCGTCCAGGTCGAATCCTCCCTCCCCGGCCACGTGGGTGTAGGCGTAGAGCGCGATGTCGGCGATGGTCATTCCTTCGCCGCCGAACCAGTCTGCCCGGCGGAGATGGCCTTCCATGACCGAAATCGCCGCGCGGCCGCCGTCCTGCAGGGCGGGGAGCCGGGCGCGCTGGTCGTCGGTCATCTCGACATGCCGGATCCAGTGGCGCGCCACCGCGACGAAGGGCTCGTGGCTGTATTGCTCGAAGAACATCCATTGCAGGGTGAGCGCCCGGTCCAGCCGCCCGGAGGGAAGGAAGCGCGACCCCTCCGCCAGATAGAACAGGATCGCGTCGGACTCCGCGAGGCAGGTGCCGTCCTCGAGCTCCAGTACCGGGATGCGCCCGTTGGGGTTCTTCGCCAGGAACGCCGGGGTCCGGGACTCCCCCTTCAGAATGTCGATCTCTACACGGTCGTAGGGGATGCCGAGATGGGCGAGCAGGAGCCGCGGCTTGTAGCCGTTGCCGGAGGTGCGGTTGTCGTAGAGGCGGAGCACGGGCGGTTCCTTCGGGAATTGCGCGGCGGCCGCGTCAGTTCACCCGGTGCAGCAGGGCCTCGCCGGCCTGCAGCCGGCGGCAGTTCTCGACGGCGACGGCGAGGCTGCGTTCGAGCGTCTCGCGGGTCTGCCAGGCGACGTGCGGCGCGACCAGGACGTTGTCGAGCGCGAGGACGGGCGCGTCCGCGGGCACCGGCTCGGCGGCGAAGGTGTCGAGGCCGGCGGCCGCGAGGTGTCCGCTCCGCAGCGCCGCGCACAGCGCCGCCTCGTCGACAAGTCCGCCGCGCGCGGTGTTGACGAGGACCGCGCCCGGCTTCATCCGCGCGAGCCGCGCGGCGCCGATCATGCCTTCGGTCGCCACCGTCAGCGGCACGTGCAGCGAGACGATGTCGCTCTCGGCGAGCAGATCGTCGAGCGGCCGCCACGCCGCCGCCGCGTCGTCCTTCGGCGCCGTGGCGGTGTAGAGCACTCGCGCGCCCATCGCCGCGAGGACCGGCGCGAGCAGGCGGGGAACGGCGCCGTAGCCGACGAGGCCGACCGCGCGGCCGCCGATCTCGCCCAGCCCCTCGGGAATGTCCGGCGGCAGTTGCCAGCCGCCGGCGCGCGTCCGCCGGTGCAGATCGACGGTGCGCCGGAGGCAGCCGAGCATGAGCGCCAGGGTCATCTCGGCGACGGCGCGGCTGTTTGTCCCCGGCATGTTGCATACCGCGACGCCGCGCGCGCTCGCCGCCGCCACGTCGATGGTGTTGACGCCGACGCCGATCTTCTGGACCAGCCGCAGCGCCGGCGCCGCGGCGAGCGCCGCCGAGTCGAACGGCGCCAGCACGTGCCAGACCGCCTCGGCGTCGGCGAGCGCCGACACGAGCCCCGCCCGGTCGTCGGGCGCGACGATGCGCACGGCAAGGCCCCGCTCGCGCTCGAGCAAAGCGAACCGCTGGCGCAGCCACGCGCCAGCCGTATGGTGCCAGACCGTCCTCACGCCCGGACTCTGCCCGCGCCGCGGATGGCGATCAACCCCGGGGGCGGGAACGGTGTGCTATGGTCGCCGGCGGACGACCGGCGCACCGACCCTCGCGAAAGCGATGCCCGACGGCAGCGGCCCCGGCAACCTCGCGGACCGGGCCTACGAACGACTGGAAGAGATGATCGTCACCCAGGTCCTGGAGGCCGGGGCGACGGTGTCCGGCAACCGGCTCGCCCGCCGCCTGGGCATGAGCCGCACGCCCGTGCGGGCGGCGTTGCAGCGCCTGGCGCGCGAGGGGCTCGTGCGCGTGCTGCCGCGCCGCGGCCTGCTGGTCGCCGGTATCGACGCCGACAAGCAGTTGCGCATGCTCGAGGTACGGCGCGAGATCGACCGGCTGCTCGCGCGGCGCGCCGCCGTGCGCCGCACGGACGGCGAGGCGGCGGCGTTCGACGGCGTCGCGGGCGCGTTCGACGCCGCCGGCGCGGCGGCGGACGGGGACGCCTTCACCCGCGCCGACCGGACCTTCAACCGGCTGCTCGCCGAGGCGGCGCGCAACGAGTTCGCGGCCGAGGCGGCGATGCTGACGCAGGGCCACGCGCGGCGCTTCTGGTACGTTCACCGGCGCCGCCATTCGAGCGTCCCGGAAGCGGCGCGGCTGCACGCGGCGGTGGCGCGGGCCGTCGCCGCCGCCGAGGCGACGGCGGCGGCGGCGGCGAGCGACGCGCTGCTCGACCACGTCGAGCGCTTCACCCGCGCCGTCCGCGACAGCGGCGACGGCGGCGGGCGATGAGCCACCGGCTCTTCGTCGGCATCGAGCTGCCGCCGGCGCTTTGCGCCGACCTCGCGGCGCTGCAGGGCGGCCTCAGGGGCGCGCGCTGGGTGGCGCCGGAGAACCTGCATCTGACATTGCGCTTCATCGGCGAGGTCGACCGCCGGCAGGCCAACGAGATCGCCGAAGAACTGGGCGCGCTGCGGGCGCCGCGATTCGACCTGCGGCTCGCCGACGCCGGCACCTTCGGTTCCGGCCGACGCCCGCGCGTGTTGTGGGTGGGCGTGGCGCCGGCGCCGGCGCTTGCGGACCTGAAGAAGCGCGTCGACGCGGCGTGCGCGCGCGCCGGCCTCGGTCCGGACGACCGCCGTTTCGCGCCGCACGTGACGATCGCCCGCCTCGGCGGCAGAACGGCGGACGCCGCGGCGCAGCGGGCGGGCGAGATCGCCGCCGTCGCAGACGGCGGTTTCGCGGTCGAGGAGGTCGTCCTCTTCGAAAGCCTCGCCGGCGCCGACGGCCCGCACTACGAGCGCGTGGCGCGCTACCCGCTGGGCGCCGCGTGAGCGAGTCGCTCGCGGAGGCGCTGGCGGCGGCGCGCGCGTGCACGCTGTGCGCGGCGGCGCTGCCGCTTGGGCCGAGACCGGTGCTGCGCGCCGCCGCCGGAGCCCGCCTGATGATCGTCGGCCAGGCGCCGGGCACGCGCGTCCACGAGACCGGCATTCCGTGGAACGACGCTTCGGGCGCGCGCCTGCGCGGCTGGATGGCGGTCGCGTCCGAGACGTTCTACGACGCGGCGCGTGTCGCCATCGTGCCGATGGGCTTCTGCTACCCCGGCCGCGACGCGCGCGGCGGCGACAGTCCGCCCAGGCCGGAGTGCGCGCCGGCGTGGCACGGGCGGCTGCGCGCCCTCTTGCCCGACGTCGAACTGACGCTGCTCGCCGGCGCCTACGCGCAGCGCCACTATCTCGGCGCGCGCGGCGGGCGCAGCGTCACCGAAACCGTGGCCGCGTGGGCGCGGTATCTGCCCGACTTCCTGCCGCTGCCGCATCCGTCGTGGCGGACCCGCGCCTGGGTTACCCGCAACCCGTGGTTCGAGGCCGAACTGATCCCCGAGCTCCGCAGGCGCGTGGCGGCGCTGGTGGGCGGTCCGGCCGCGGCGGGCCGCGCCGCGCGCGCGCCGTCGCGTTGACAGCCCGCGCGGCGCGCGCGTAAGTAACGCGTGCCTCGCGGAGGGGTGGCCGAGCGGCTGAAGGCGGCGGTTTGCTAAACCGTTATACGGAGACAATCCGT
This sequence comes from Alphaproteobacteria bacterium, assembly GCA_965243325.1. Classification (GTDB taxonomy): domain Bacteria; phylum Pseudomonadota; class Alphaproteobacteria; order UBA7887; family UBA7887; genus JANQOH01. Next base: position 1,146,947 of record CBDEUQ010000003.1, read on the forward strand.
ATCGTGGGTTCGAATCCCATCCCCTCCGCCACAGGCTTCGCGCCGTTCAGGCCGCCGCCGACAGCATGCCTTCGAGCCGGCCGCGGATGAGCGTCTCGGCTTCCGCCATGATGCGGTCGATCAGCTCGCGGCACGTGGGCACGTCGCGGATCAGGCCGGCGACCATGCCGCACTCCGCTTCTTTCGCGAGCAGCCGTTCGGACGCGGCGTTGCTGAGCACACGCTCGTTATTGCGCAGCGGCCGCATACGGCCTACCGAGTCTGACCCGACATGGCTTGCTCGGGACGGAGGAATTCGCGGGCAGAGGGATGCGATGCGGACCTGTCGGCGGATGACTTTAAACAGATTGATCAAACCAAGGGCGGTTTGGCGATTCCACCCTGAGGCGGCGCATCGAAGCCAATCGAGCCATGGGGTTAGGGAACCTTGGACCGCGTTTCGCACGGCTGCGGCGACGTGGTTCGCCCGATGGATGATTGTTCTGCGGCGTTCGAAGGGGCTGCTGCGCTGGATCTTGTCTCGACGCGGCGGCGGTTGACCTACGCAGGATAATGACCTCATGGCGGACCGGCTCACTCCCCAGCTTAGCCGCCGCATGCCGACGCGGCTATCGGCACGTATACTTTCTCTAACCGTTGACAAATAACCACGTTTAGTGCCCGAATACGGCTCGAATAGCCACTATTTGGGAAAATTCCATGTTGCTGCGCTTCGGAGTCGCAAACCACCGCTCCATTCGAGACTATCAGGAACTGTATTTGAGTGCGTCCAAGCGAATCAAGCGCAAAGGGCTGGTCATCCCCGTACCGACGCTGAAGGAGCACGCTGTTCCCATCGTTGCTCTTTACGGTGGCAATGCGACCGGGAAGTCAAATCTCATTGACGCTATGGACGAGATTCGGCGAGCAATTGTACGATCGCACACCATACGAGGTGCCACCGATCGAATTCCCCGGGCGCCATTTCGGCTCCACGATAAAAGCATTGAGGAACCAACGCGCTTCGACTGCACGTTTACGCTGGGAGGAGGGGATACACTGGAGCAAAGTCCCCACTCATCCGAATCCCGCGCTTCCGAAAGCGTGTACGAGTATGGGTTTGAGTACGTGGACACGGAGTTTCGACGCGAGTGGCTGTATCGAATAACGCGCAAGGAGCGGCAAAGCACCCAAATTCTATTCGAGCGTAAGACCGAAGACGGCAAGGTCCGCGTGAGTTTCGGTGGTCACCTTCGGGGCGAGAACAGGACAATTGCCAACTTGACTCGCCCAAACAGTCTGTTTTTGTCCGCCGGAGCCCAGAACAATCATCCGCTGCTGACTGATTTGTACCGCTATTTCGCAGAGCGGTGGACGGTTATTCTGAGCGCGGAAGCCATGGGGGACGTCGTTGCTGCAAAACGTCTATCTGACTACGAGCACATGGAACGTCTGCTGCTATTGGTACGCCAAGCTGATATCGGAATTGTCGATATCGATGTCGAAGACGAGGAAATCAAGGAAGAGCGTGCGGAGTTTGTCCGCGATTTTGCTGGCGTTATTTCGAAGCATCTTGGTCAAGGTGATGAGGACAATCAAATCGATGAAGCAGCGCTGATAGACGAAGTGCTTCACCACAAGCGGCTGCGCTTCATGCACTCGGCGGTCGGTGATCGGACGGCGGCTTTCGGATACCGTACGGAAAGCAAAGGGACACGGACTCTGATTTCGTTGCTCATTCCAGCGCTGGAAGTGCTGGCAGGCGGATCGTTGCTCGTAATCGACGAGCTGGATACCAGCCTCCATCCGAACTTGGCTCGGGCGTTCGTCTCGCTTTTCGCCAAGGAGGATTCTAACCCGCATGGTGCGCAGCTCGTGTTTTCCACTCATGACGTAGCACTACTCGGTAGCGGTCTGATAAATCAGGATGAGATCTGGATGACCGACAAGAATCACGTGGGTGAATCCCAATTCACGCCACTGACTGAATTCAAGCTACGCTCACGCGACGACATTGAGAAGGCCTACCGCCTGGGACGCCTGGGGGGCATTCCGATGGGCGACGATTTCTTTGTTAACTTGCGGGACGATGGGAGGTTGGCGGAACCGTGAGCCGGGCGAGACGCATCGGCCGGCCACCTGCCAACCGCCGTCCGGCCGCGCGCATTGTGGTTGTTACGGAAGGAGTATTGACCGAACCTGAGTATCTTAAGGTGTTCGGTCGCATCCATTGTGATCGATCCGTGACAGTGATCCCGATTGGTATTGGCGGTGATCCCCGAACAGTGGTTGAGCGAGCGATCGAAGAATCGGAGAAATCAAGGAAAGACCCGCTCGCGACACACGATTCCGTGTGGGCGATGTTTGACCGGGATATCCATAGCCGTTTCGACGAGGCAAGGGATTTGGCCCGCGGGAACGGCATTCGATTGGCCATTTCGAACCCTTGTTTCGAGCTTTGGGGAATTCTCCACTACCAAGAGCAAAATGGTCCACTAGGGAGGCGGGAATGCCAGCGGCAGCTGGGCGGGCTATGTCCCAACTATAGCGCTGGCAGCAGTAAGGTCTTCGGTGATAGGGAAGTGATTGAACAGAAATATGCCGTTGCTGTAAAGAGAGCTATTTCGTCGGTGAGAAGCAGAAAAGAGGAAGGTAAATCAGGAGGAAATCCGTCTACGACAGTCCACCTGCTGACCGAATTCATACGGCGCTTCAAGAGTCGCGGGAAGCGCCGCAAATGACTCGAGTGGTACGACGCTGTTCGTCACCATAGGGCTGTGCGATGGCTTAGGCGGATGGGATACGCCAATAGGAGTGCGAGTTCCGCAGGGAGCCTTCCTCCGAGAAAAAGGATTAAACTCTGTCGACAGGCATCTCCGGTGTTGAAACCACCGCGCGGGCCTTCCTTATCGACCGTGAAGAGACTTTTCCGAGACCCTAACCCTCAGCAGTTCCGTGTTCGGCAAGCTGGATTTGGACGGCTTTGGTCCAGTTTCTTGACGGTGGAGGGTCCGTAGACGGATTCCTGACCGAACACGAGGCGTCGGCATGGGTACCAGCATCATCGTTCGTGATATCAATCTGGGGACGAGTCCTGGCTCCGGCGCGACGCTCGGCGGATTGGCGCGTCGATGGAGGAGTTCATCCGTTACGTGATTCACGAGAACGCACGAAGACCGAGTGCCACCCGAAGCCCCTTTCAAGCATTTCCGCGGCACTTCGGGGTGCAATACGGCGTCGTGCTTCCGCCCGCGGTCCGTTGCGGCGTTAGGCAGCGGTCGACCGCCAGCGGGGACGGGAAGGACCGCTCGGCTCGTGTGCCTAGATTTGGGCGTTAGTTGGCATCCCGGGAGGTGATGTAAGGGACTTTCGGCGACCGTGGAGCGAGGCCAAAGCGCGGTACGGCGCGCTTGAATGCTCCACTCAAGGCGGGAGGGGGTGAGCGCCCGTTCTTCCGTGTCCGGGATCGTATTGGGGTAACGAACTTCCTTCGGTGTCGCCACCGGCCGGCGCCGTTCGAGCCGCCGACAGCATGCCTTCGAGCCGGCCGCGGATGAGCGTCTCGGCTTCCGCCATGATGCGGTCGATCAGCTCGCGGCACGTGGGCACGTCGCGGATCAGGCCGGCCACCATGCCGCACGACCAGACGCCGGAATCCATTTCACCCTCGATCATGACGCGCGGGTAGACGCCCGCCACCTCGGGCAGGATGTCGTCGATCTTCAGGTCCTTGCCGCGCTCCGCCTCCTTCGCGAGCAGCCGTTCCGACGCGGCGTTGCTGAGCACGCGCTCCGTGTTGCGCAGCGGCCGCATGACGAGGCGCGTGTCGCGCTCCGACGCGGCGACGATCGCCTGCTTGACGTTGTCGTGGATCGGCGCCTCGCGAGTGGCCATGAATCGCGTGCCCATGTTCATGCCGTCGGCGCCCATGGCCAGCGCGGCCACCAGCGACCGCGCGTCCGCCATGCCGCCCGAGGCGACGAACGGGATCGACAGCTCCTCCGCCGCCCGCGGCAGCAGGATCATGTTGGGGATGTCGTCCTCGCCGGGATGGCCGCCGCATTCGAACCCGTCGACCGACACCGCGTCGCAGCCGATGGTCTCGGCCTTGAGCGAGTGGCGCACCGAGGTGCACTTGTGAATGATCTTCACGCCCGCCTCCTTGAGGCGCGGCAGGTGGGCCTGTGGATTGCGCCCCGCGGTCTCGACGATCTTCACGCCGCCGGAGAGGATGGCGTCGATGTAGCCCGGATAGTCGGGCTCGCGAAAGCTCGGCAGAAACGTCAGATTGACGCCGAACGGCTTGTCGGTCATGTCCCTGCAGCGCGCGATCTCGTCGGCCAGCCTGGCCGGCGACGGCTGGGTGAGGCCGGTGATGATCCCGAGGCCGCCGGCGTTCGACACCGCCGCCGCGAGCTCGGCGAAGCCGACGTAGTGCATGCCGCCCTGGACGATCGGATGGGCGATGCCGAACAATTCGGTGATGCGGGTCTTCATGCGAACCTCCGGCCGGGCGGCCGCAGCGGCGCGCGCCTCCGGCCGTGCGGCATTCTCCGGGTGACGATCAAGGAAAGCCGCCCGAGGGACGGCGTTGACTTGCGAGGAATCCTGCCGCTACCGTCCCACAATCCTTCGCCGACCGCAATTTGCCGCGCCCGACGCGGCGGTCGCGCGACCGATCACGGGAGACCCGGATGAAAATCTACTACGCGCCCAACACGCGCGCGGTCCGTATCGTCTGGCTGTGCAACGAACTGGGCCTCGACTACGAACTCGAAACCTTCAAGCTCGGCGACCCGGCCATGCGCGCGCCGGACTATCTCGCCGTGCACCCCATGGGCCGCGTGCCGACGCTCCGCGACGGCGACGTGACGATCTTCGAGTCCGGCGCCATCGTGCAGTACGTGCTGGCGAGGTATGGCGGCGGACGGCTCGCGCCCGGCGTCGAGTCGGCGGACTATGCGGCCTACCTGCAATGGCTGCACTACGCCGAAGGCATGATCATGCCGCACGTCAACATCGTCGTCGTCGAGACCGTGCTGCTGCCCCCGGAGCGCCGCAACCAGGTCAACGTCGACCGCTCGATGCGGCAGCTCGCGCGGATGCTCGGCGCTGTCGACGCTGCGCTCGAGGGCCGCGATTTCCTCGCCGGCGCGTTCAGCGGCGCCGACATCATGACCGGGCACGCGTGCATCGTCGCCGGACGCCTCGGTGCCGACGTGTCCGACCGGCCGAACGTCCGCGCCTACATCGACCGTCTCACCGCCCGTCCGGCGCTGCGCGACGCGTGGGACGCCGGGGCGGCGACGGAGAGCCGGGCGTGACCGCCTGTCGCCGGATCGTGCTGCGCGAGACGCCGGACGGCGCCTTGCGCGAAGACCACTTCGAGATGCAAACGGCGCCGCTGCCCCCGGTCGCCGCCGGCGAGGCGTCGATCCGCACGCTCCTGATCTCGATCGACGCGGCCAACCGCGCGTGGATGCAGGGCGCGACGTATCGCGCCGCGGTGAAGGCGGGCGAGACGATGCACGCCTACGTCATCGGCGAGGTCGTCAAATCGAAGGACGCCGCGCTCGCCCCGGGGGACATCGTCGCCGCCGAGGCGGGCTGGGCGGACCGCGCGGTGGTCGCCGCGCGCGACGCCCGCAAGCTGCCGCCAAGGCGGCCGTTGTCGCATCTCCTGTCGGCGTTCGGGATCGCCGGCAAGACCGCGTGGCACGGGCTGGTGGGCGTCGGACGGCCGAAGGCCGGGGAGACGGTCGTGGTGTCGGCGGCGGCAGGTTCGGTCGGCGGCTACGTCGGTCAGATCGCCCGCGTCCTCGGGTGCCGCGTCGTCGGTATCGCCGGCGGGGCGGAGAAGTGCGACTGGGTGGTGCGGACGCTCGGCTTCGACGCCTGCATCGACCGCCGCGAGGGCGGCCTGTTCAAGCGGCTGCGCGCCGCCTGCCCCGACGGCATCGACGTATATTTCGACAATGTCGGCGGCAAGGTGCTGGAGACCGCGCTGTTCCTGATGAACATGCGCGGGCGCGTCGTGTGCTGCGGCGCGGTGAGCCAGTACGACACCGGCGCGCCCACCGGTCCGCGCAACCTGCCCGGCCTCGTCGTGGTCAAGCGCCTGCGCATGGAGGGGTTCATCGTCATGGACTTCGCCGACCGCGACGCCGAGGCCGAAGCCGACCTCGGAACCTGGGTCGAAGACGGCCGGATCGCGGTCGTCGAGGACGTGGTGGATGGCCTCGAGAACGCGCCACGCGCGCTTATCGGCCTTCTCGCGGGCGAGAACCGGGGCAAGAGGATGGTGCGCGTGGCGCCCGATCCGGCGCCGGCCTGAGCGAGGGCGGCCGGGAAACGCCGGCCCGGCGCCGTTCCGACCGGAGGCGGTGCCGGGGATCGGGCATCGCGGTCCGCGGTCCCGGAGAGCGGACCGCGGCGCCAGCGCGATGCCCGGCCGTCGCGCGCGTGTATGGAGAAATCCGTGCCCCGGCCGGATGCGCGGGCGGCGTCGGGCGAGGCCGCCCGCGCACGGGCCGGGTCTCGGACCCGGCGCCCGGCGCGGCTATCGCTGGCCGCACGCCTCCCCGTTCACCTGCTGGAACTCGGCGAGAAACTCGTCCATGAAGTTGTCGTACGAGGCCAGAATACTGTCGGAGCTTCCGCCGTGGGTGCCGGTGGCGCCGGTTGCCCACGTGGTGGCGGGACGCGTTTCGCCGGAATACTCGTCGTAGAGCTGCTTCTTGAACGCGAAGATGATGTCGAAGGCCTCGCTCGTGAGGTTCACATTGGTGAACAGGTAGGTATCGGACTCCGGGTCGAAGAGGCCGGCGGCGCTCAGGCGGTTCTCGACGGCGGCCACGATCGCCTCGCGCGACAGATCGATGTTCTCGGCCTCCGGGTGCAGTCCGCCCACGCGGAGGTCGAACGGTTCGCAGTTCGTATACAGCTTGAACGCCGCCAACCGGTCGTCCGTGTCCTCGGCGCCGACGGGGCCGGCGAGCAGCAGCGGCACAGCCAGCAAGGCCATTGCGGCGAGGATGTTCGGACCGTTCCGTCTTTCGGCCAGGCTCCGCATTCGGTTCATGATTCGCTCCCGTAAGGTGTTCCGTGGCGGCCGGCGACGTCGCGCCGACGCCGGCATTCGGCGACATCGGCCCGGATGCGTCAAGGCGCCGAATACGCGGGTCGCCGCCCGGTTCGCGTTTCCGGCCAGTGAAGATCCGCATTCGTCTTCGACGAGCCGCGGCGTCACCCGAGCCTGCCCGGGCTTGACCGAAAAGAGCGCCGGGGCCTGGGCTTCCAGGAACCGCCGTACCGCTTGCCCTGGACCCCGGGTCAATTTGTCGATGCCGTTCGGGAGTTGAAGTTTGAGAACGCGTTCAATCCCCATTCTGAACGGTGCTCGGTATATGACCATGACGACGCTCCGCTCCCAAGACGCAGAGCGTTGCTTGCCACGCTGAATGCAGCGGTGGAAGAGGATGTGGATTCTCCGTGGCTGGGACGAGACCTCGGATATCGAGGTGGGCGGCGGACCGGACTGGCGCTCACCGATGACGTCAATTTGATTGCCCCTGCGGCCAGATGGGACGTGAAGGTGGAGAGGCCAACGAAGGGAGAGGCGATCTCTGAACGAACAGCGGAGGTTGTCTGGTCTGTGTTGCAGCAAATTGAAGAACCGGTTTTCTATGGAATGTGTTTCCTCTGCATCCGCATGTCGCAAGAAGCCCGTTCACGAATCGAGGGCGCAATGCGAAAGAACGGCGTGCGGGTAAAGATCTGTTGGCTGAACTCATCGGTCTGCTGCGTCCGCGCAGGCTGATTCCGATCGGAAACGACGCGGCTGTCCCCACGCCGCACCGCAAATATCCCGGACAAACCCGGCAAACCGGTCCAAATGGAGGGTTCTTCAGCAGCCCGTTAGATCGTCATCAGTGAGAAACAGAGCGTAGTCGGGCTCATGGCGGTCGAGAAATGTTTGATACTTCAGCTGTCAGCCTGGGGCTTTGGAGACTGGTTGGATGAACTTTTCCTCAAGGCCAGCCTCATCGCCATGGCGCTCGACCCGGTTCTTCTCCTCGCCCCACAGAGACGGGAGACGCTCCAAGACAACCCTCGCTGCGCCGGTCTCCTCAGCCCATTCCGGCTCAAGTGGGAGCCTGTGCCCAAGCCAGTGGTTGGATAGGAAGCCGGAGTTGCGAACCGGGGAGAGCGGCAGAGACATCTGCCTCTCATCAGGCTCTCCGGTGCGCATGCGCGCAGGCATTCTCAGTTGATCGTTCCGATAGTCAACGGGTGTTGCCCGGCGTTGACGGTCGAGGCAATGAGATAGATCAGCAAGGCCGTTGCAGCAGTGATGCGATCAAGCAAGGTGGCCTCCGCCTACGATCGTGGGGGATCCCGGTAAAGTGATCGAGGGCCTATTGGGCATCATCGATATTTTGCCACGGATCGAGCAATCCAATATCGAAGTTCCGAAAATCCTTCACATTGCGCGTGACCAGGGTCAAGTCGTGCTGAATGGCAGTTGCTGCGATCTGCGCATCGGCCGCGGAAGGGCGGTGGCCGGCGCGATCCCCGTCCCCCATGAGTCGCCCCCAGACCGCTGCGGTAGACGCGTCAAGCGGCAAGATGCGCCTGTCGAACTGCCGGGCCAGATCTTGTTCGATCCATCTCTCAAATTGTTCGCGACGAGCCTGTTCCCTTACCTTCCACGCGCCTCGGACGAGTTCCCCTATGGTTTGTGCCGCAAGGAAAAGGTCGCCCGGGCTCCGAGACTCGATCCAGTCGAGCACGGTCGTGTCAGGTCGTGGCCTGACGGTCTCGCTGATCACATTGGTGTCCAGGAGAAAGGCCATCAGGCGAGATCGGCAGATCGGCCCGTGGAGCGGTCGCGCTCGATCGCGAGGTCAGCGTCGGTGAGAGGCGATGCACGGAGGAAAGCGACCAACTCGGCGCCTGTCTTCGCCCGTGGGGCAGGCAGCCTCCGGTGCAGGGATCGGCGGATGAGCTCAGCTTCCTCGCCGCCGGAACGAAGAGCGCCAGCGATTGCCTTGACGAGGGGTGCGTCTTGCAGAGGTACTGTGACTTCGACTCGCTTGGCCCCGCCAGTAGCGATCCTCTTGCGGTGGCGGGAGACGCGGGACGCCTGTTGAGTCTTCAGATTTACGGGTTTCATGACAGCGCATCCTAACCGGTAACGTTTCCGGAAAATGCAGGATGACAAGCTTGTATGTCAAGCATCAAGAACGTTGGGGTGGCTCTGGGGTGCCGCGAGAACCATTGACTCGCTTGTCTGGGGATTTTGTCCGGCATCAGATTTCCGCCGATGCTTCCGGTAGTCCGAGCAGCCTGGGTCTGGATTGAATCTCGGGCGAGGCGCGCAGTCGTATGCACCTGGGTGTGCCCGAGACGCTTGCCCATGATCGTGAGGCTTTCGCCGAAGGTCAGGGTCCGGGACCTCGTCGGCTTCGGGGTGCGCGTGCACGCCACGGGCCGGAAAATCTACGTCGTCCAGAAGCGTCGGCGGAGCGGGAGTCCGAATCGCGTCTCGCTCGGTTCGTGCGAGGACATCACTGTGGAGAAGGCACGGCGGGAGGCGGCCGAGGTCATCGACCGGCTGAAGCGGGGCGCTCCGGCGTTCCCGGCTCCGTCGTGGAGACGAATGGCTCGAAGCGCATGAAGGGCAAAAGTGTGTTGACGTGGCAGACCAGCCAGTCCACCGAGACTGCCTGCGCAACCGGATCGAGAGATTCTTCAACAAACTCCAACAGTTCCGGCGCATCGCCACGCGCTACGACAAATTCGCCGCCAACTGCCTCCCCATGATCGAGATCGCCACAATCCGCATCTCGTCGCATGCTGATGAGTCCACGACCCAGATTGCCGCCCTGGAAGGCGAAGGCCTGCGGATGACAGAAGATCCTGGCCCGTGCCTCATCCGTTGATTGGGAGAGCCGCTCCATGCTGATGATCTACGGTGCCACCGGCTATACCGGTCAACTGGTCGTGGCCGAGGCCGTCCGGTCTGGCCTGCATACGGTGCTGGCCGGGCGCAATGCGAGGAAGCTCGCCGAGGTGACGAACAAGTGGACCCTGGCATCCCGCGCCGTTGCGCTGCACGACGCCGACGGTTTGCTGTCGGCCCTGGAGGGTGTGTCCGTGCTGGTGAACTGCGCGGGTCCGTTCTCGCGCACCGCCGAACCAATGGTCGATGCGTGCCTCAAGTCGGGAACGCACTACCTGGACATCACGGGTGAGGCCGCCGAGCTTGAAGCGCTCGCCAACCGGGACGCCGAAGCCAGGCAGGCGAAGGTCATGATCCTGCCGGGTGCCGGCTTCGACGTAGTGGCGAGCGATTGCCTGATCGCCGGTTTGGCCGCACGGCATGCGGGTTACCGGATCCGGCTCGGCATTGCGCCCCGGAGCGGTCTTTCCCGGGGCACGTTGCGCACGATCCTCGAGAATCTCGGAACCCTCCCCATCCGTCGGGACGGCGCGATCGTGCAGGTCGCGGCCGGCAGCCTGCGTCACGAGTTTGATTTCGCGGACGGAACGAAGGCTGCCCTCGTCAGCGCATGGGGCGACGTCGCCACTGCGTATCGGTCGACGGGGATTGCGAACATCGAGACCTACAGCCAGGCCAACGGCCAAGTCCGTTTCCTGACATGGATGGGCCGGCTGCTTGGCTGGGGTTTCGTGCGCTGCATGCTGAGCGCCGGCCTGAGACTTGGGTCCGCTGGTCCGAGCGAACGCGATCGACGAGCGAGCTCCGTGACCATCGTTGCGGAAATCGAGAATATGGCCGGAGAGCGCGCGGCCGCACGACTGCGGGTGCCTGATCCCTACGGGTTCACGGCCAAGGCAGTGATCGCAATGGCTGCGCGAGCGTTGTGCGGCGAATTGAAGATCGGGTACCAAACCCCGTCCTCGGCCTACGGTGCCGACTTCGTGCACAGGTTCGAAGGCGTGGGGGTGACACACTTGAATGACTAGAACCAGGCGCTCCCCCGCATCATTGAACCTCAGATGTACTGGCCCCCGTCGGTCCAACCGGTCAATCGCGTGGCGAAGTCATTTGCCTCCAAAAAGACAGTATCCCTTGACCGCGTAGAGGGCGCGAATTTTTTGAGGGCTTGGACAATGCCCCAATACGAAGATGTGAGCCGGTCCATTGAGGATTGAGCGTTCCGGACGCACGCGTTGTGAGCTGCTCCCCGGGTCAAGCCCGGGGTGACGGGTTGGGGCGGGGCAGCCGCCGTTCGTCCTCAACTGTTGCCCCGGCTGCCCGCCGGTCGACACGGGGTCCGTCGAACACGCCCGCCGCGTCGGGCTGACGTCCGCGATGCCGTCGCGGCCCGCAGCGCTCAGACCGGCGTTTCGGCCGGGAGGTCGGTGCAGTCCTCGAGCTCGATCTGCACCGTGACGTGGCCGATGTCGAAGCGCTGCGCGAGCCGCGCGCGTATCGCGGCGAGGGCGGCATCCGGGCTGGCGTCCGCCGAGATGCGCGCGTGCAGCGTCAACAGAGAGCGCTCCTGCGACAGCGACCACGCGTGAATGTGGTGCACGTCCTCGACGCCGGCGACGTGTGCGACGAGGTCGGGCCCGATATCGGTCACGTCGATGTGCCCGGGCGCGCCCTCGAGCAGCACGTGCGCCGAGTCCTTCAGCAGCAGCCACGCGCTGCGCAGCACCAGCAGGCCGACGACGACCGACAGCAGCGGGTCGATCGGCGTCCAGCCGGTGGTCATGACGATCAGCGCGGCGCCGATCGCGGCGAACGAGCCGAGCATGTCGCCGACCACGTGGACGAGGGCGCCGCGGACGTTGAGGTTGTCGCGTTCGGCGCCGTGGAGAACCTTGAAGGCGGCGATGTTGACGGCGAGGCCGATCGCCGCGACCGCGAGCATGGGGCCGGCCAGCACCTCGACCGGCTCGAACAGCCGCTCCGCCGCCTCGAAGAAAATCCAGCCGACAATGAAGATCAGGCTGATGCTGTTGGCAAAGGCGGCGAGGACCGGGAGGCGGTGGTAGCCGTAGGTGCGCGCCCGGTCGGGAGGGCGACGGCTCAACCGGAATGCGAGCCAGGCGAAAAACAGCGCTACCGTGTCGATGAGCATGTGACCGGCGTCGGCCAGCAGCGTCAGCGACCCGGACAGCACACCGCCGACGGCCTCGACCACCGTGAACCCGCCCGTCAGCAGCAAGGCAATGAAGATGCGCCGGGCGTTGCCGTCGTGCCGGCGATCCCCATGCTCGTGACGGTGCATCACGACGCTATCGGTCGCGGCCGGACCCCTTCCGGCCGCGCAGGAAATGTTCGATGGCGTTGGCATAGTACCCAAGCATGGCGCGCTCGGCCTCGTTGGCGCGGTAGAGCCCGCCAGCGTCCTCGACGAAATGCCGCAGCGTCAGCATACGCAGGCCGACCTCGACGGCATAGTCCCGGTCCGCCCGTGGAATGTGAACGTAAGCGCCGCGCGACTCCAGCGTGTCGATCAACGCCTGTGCGCGCGCCTTTATCTCGAGCGCGCTCATGGCATCCGGGGAACGAAGGAATACCGTCGCCACCAGCGACGCCGGCAGCACCGGGATCATGTCCGCGATCGCCGCCAGCAGCTCGTCACCGAGCCGTTCCACCGCCGCGAAGTGCGCCGCGGGCTCGAGCGCGCGAAAGTCCACCCGGCGACTCCGCGCGTACGCGCGCATCGACACCGGCGCGCCGAAGTTCACGCACGCATATCCCAGGCGGTAGCGGCGCCGCTTCGCCGCAAGGACCAGGTTGCGCCCGACGAAGCGGAGCGCCGCCGCCAGGGTTCGCAACCTGCCCCGAGGCGGCTCGCGCCCGCCGCTCGCTTGCACGAGCCAGCGGTCCTCCAGGACCCGGTCGTAGTTGAGACCGACGGGCACGAATACGAGGTCGCGCTCGCCGTCGGGGTCGAACGACGAGACCATGTAATTGATCAGACCGAGCCTGGGGGTCCCCAGCCGCCCGTCGCGGCTGAGGCTGCCCTCGGGATAGAGCGCCTGAACCACGCCGCCCGCGGTCGCCGCCCGCACGTAGCTGGCGAGCACCCGGCGGTAGAGGCGGTTGCCGGAACCGCGGCGGACGAAAAAGGCGCCCAGCGAGCGCACCAGCATGTGCAGGGGCCAGATTCGCGCCCATTCGCCGACGGCGTAGCTGAGCGCCGATCGGCTCACGGCCATGTAGGCGACGAGCACGTAATCCATGTTGCTGCGGTGATTCATCACGAAGACGACGCTGGCGCCGGGTTCGATCCGCGCCAGCGCCGCGTCGTCGGCGTAGCCGAGGCGGACGCGGTACAGAATCCGCGCCACCTGCCGCGCTATGCGATAGCCGATGCGGAAATAGGCCCAGGCGTTGAACGACGGCACGATCTCGCGCGCGTAGCGCTCGGCTTCGCGCACCAGCACCTCGCGCGGGGTGCCGGATGCCGCCGCCTCGGAGTCGATCTCCTCCATCACTTCGGGGTCGTAGGCGATCTGGTCGACGAGCACCCGGCGCCGGGTCTGCTGGAACGCGGGAATACGCAGTTGCAGACGGGCGTTCACCTCGTCAATGACGCGATTGAGGCGCCGCCGCAGGAACCAGCGCACTCCCGGCACCAGAAGATGGTCGAGGACGCTCCACAGCGCCAGTGCGCCGGCCACGGCGACGATCCAGACCGGCAGAGAGACCGTGTCCATGCCGCCTCCCGCCGCCCGCGGTGCGCGCGGGCACGGTCCAACCCTGCACGCGGCGGCGGGGAGGCGCAAGATTTCGCCGACGGCTCCCGGCGTCCGCCCGGCCGCTTGATCGCGCGGCGGAATCGGGGCTAAGTAGCGCCAATCAGCCGGGGCGCCGCCGTGCTCCGTCCGTCCGGGAGGTGTCCGTGGCCCGTCACAAGATCGCGCTCGTCGGCGCCGGCAACATCGGCGGCACGCTGGCCCACCTGGCCAGCCTCAAGGAGCTCGGCGACGTCACGCTGTTCGACATCGTCGACGGCGTTCCCCAGGGCAAGAGCCTCGATCTCGCGCAGTCCTCGCCGGTCGAAGGCTTCGATTCCCGCCTGTCGGGGGCGACGAGCTATGCGGCGATCAAGGGCGCGGACGTGGTCGTCGTCACCGCCGGCGTGCCGCGCAAGCCGGGCATGAGCCGCGACGACCTGCTCGACACCAACTGCAAGGTGATGCACGCGGTCGGCGCCGGCATCAAGAAGCATTGCCCGGACGCCTTCGTGATCTGCATCACCAATCCGCTCGATGCGATGGTGTGGGCGCTGCGCGAGGCGAGCGGGCTGCCGCCGGAGCGCGTCGTCGGCATGGCCGGCATCCTGGATTCGGCGCGCTTCCGCTATTTCCTCGCCGAGGAGTTCGACGTCTCGGTCGAGGACGTGACGGCGTTCGTGCTCGGCGGGCACGGCGACTCGATGGTGCCGCTGGTGCGCTACTCGACCGTGGCCGGGATTCCGCTGCCCGACCTCGCCGAGATGGGCTGGACCACGCGCGAGCGCATCGAGGAGATCGTGCAGCGCACGCGCGACGGGGGCGCCGAGATCGTCGGCCTGCTCAAGACCGGATCGGCGTTCTACGCGCCGGCGTCGTCGGCGATCGAGATGGCCGAGGCCTACCTCAAGGACAAGAAGCGGGTTCTGCCGTGCGCCGCCTATCTGTCCGGCGAATACGGCGTCAACGGCCTCTATGTCGGCGTGCCCGTGGTGATCGGCGCGGGCGGAGTCGAGCGCGTGGTGGAGATTTCCCTCGACGACGACGAGCGTGCACGCTTCGACGCATCGGTGGCGGCGGTCGCCGAACTCGTGGAGACCACGCGCGCGCTCATGCGCAAGATCGCCGGGCACAAGCCCGCGCTGGCGGCGCGCGCCGCGAGCCGCGGCCGCCAGGGCCCGGCCGCCGGGCGCCGGACTCCGGCGGCGCGGCGGCGCGGCCGTTGAGCGCGCGGCGGCGCGCATGAACGTTCACGAGTACCAGGCCAAGGCGCTGCTGGCGGACTTCGGCGTCACGGTGCCGCGCGGCCGCGTCGCCTATACGCGCGCCGAGGCCGAGGACGCGGCGCGCGAGCTCGGCGGTCCCGTCTGGGTGGTCAAGGCGCAGATCCACGCCGGCGGACGGGGCAAGGGCGGCGGCGTCAAGGTCGTCAAGTCGATCGAGGCGGCGGCCGACGCGGCCGAGGCGATGCTCGGCATGACTCTCGTGACGCCGCAGACCGGGCCGGAGGGGCGGCAGGTCGGCCGCGTCTACATCGAGGAAGGCTGCGACATCGCCCGCGAGCTCTACGTCGGCGTGCTGCTCGACCGGGCGACGAGCCGCGTCGCCGTCATCGCCTCGACCGAGGGCGGCATGGATATCGAGGAGGTGGCGGCGACGGCGCCGGCGAAGATCCTCCGCGTGAGCGTCGATCCGGCCTCCGGCATGAGACGGTTCCACGCCGACCGGCTGGCCTACGGCCTTGGTCTCGAAGGCCGGCAGGCGGCGCAGGCGGCGGCGTCGATGCTGGCGCTCTACAAGGCGTTCGTCGACACCGACGCGAGCCTCGTCGAGATCAATCCATTGGTCGTTACCGGCGACGGCGGCGTGGTCGCGCTCGACGCCAAGATGAACTTCGACGACAACGCGCTGTACCGCCACGACGACATCACCGACCTGCGCGACGAGAGCGAGGAGGACCCGCGCGAGCGCGAGGCGGCGCGACACGACCTCAGCTACATCAAGCTCGACGGCAACATCGGCTGCATGGTCAACGGCGCCGGGCTGGCGATGGCGACGATGGACATCATCAAGCTGCACGGCGGCGCGCCGGCGAACTTCCTCGACGTGGGCGGCGGCGCGTCGGGAGAGCGGGTGACGGAAGCGTTCAAGCTGATCCTGTCGGACCCCGACGTGGAAGGCGTGCTGGTGAACATCTTCGGCGGCATCATGCGTTGCGACGTGATCGCCGAGGGCGTCGTCGAGGCGGCGCGGGTCGTCAGCCTGCAGGTGCCGCTCGTCGTCCGCCTCGAAGGCACCAACGTCGACCTCGGCAAGAACATCCTGGCGCGCTCCGGCCTGCCGATCATCTCCGCCGACGACCTCGGCGACGCCGCCGCCAAGGTCGTCGAGGCGGTCAGGGAGGCCGCGTGATGGCGGTGCTGATCGGCACCGAGACCAGGGTCATCTGCCAGGGATTCACCGGCCGGCAGGGCACCTTCCATTCCGAGCAGGCGATCGCCTACGGCACCCGCATGGTCGGCGGCGTGACGCCGGGCAAGGGCGGCACCACCCACCTCGACCTGCCGGTGTTCAACACCGTGCACGACGCGGTCGCGGAAACCGGCGCCGACGCCTCCGTCATCTACGTGCCGCCCCGCTTCGCCGCCGATGCGATCCTCGAGGCGGTGGACGCGGGCGTCGCCCTCGTCGTCTGCATCACCGAGGGCATCCCGGTGGCGGACATGGTCGGCGTCAAGCGCGTGCTCGCCGACGCGCCGACCCGCCTGATCGGGCCGAACTGTCCCGGGGTGATCACCCCGGGCGCCTGCAAGATCGGCATCATGCCGGGACACATCCACAGTCCGGGCCGGATCGGCGTGGTCTCGCGGTCGGGCACGTTGACGTACGAGGCGGTGGCGCAGACGACCGCCGCGGGTCTCGGGCAGTCCACGTGCGTCGGCATCGGCGGCGACCCGGTGAACGGCACGAATTTCGTCGACTGCCTCGAGATGTTCTTCGCCGACCCGGACACCGAGGCGGTCGTCCTGATCGGCGAGATCGGCGGCAGCGCGGAGGAGGAAGCGGCCGCCTACATCGCCGCGGCAGCGGCCGCGAAGCCGGTCGTCGGCTTCATCGCCGGACGCACCGCGCCGCCGGGGCGCCGCATGGGCCATGCCGGGGCCATCGTCGCCGGTGGCCGGGGCGGCGCCGAGGAGAAGATCGAGGCGTTGCGCCGCGCAGGCGTCGCGGTGGCCGAGTCGCCGGCCGGCCTCGGAACGACGATGCTCGAGGCTTTGCAGGGGTAAAGTCCGCTCCTGGGCCGCCGCGGAACGACACGGGAGGAGGCGGTGCGGACCGACGATCTGGATGTACTCGCGGGCGGCGACGCCGCCTTCCTCGAAGCGCTGTACGCGCGCTACCGCGCCGACCCGGCGGCGATCGACCCGAGTTGGCGCGACCTCTTCGGCGATCTCGACCGCATGCCGCCCGCGGCGGCGGAAGCCATGCTGCCGGCGGCCGGCGCCGAAGCCGAAGGGGTTCGCATCCGCGACAGCCTGCGCGTGCTGATGCTGATCCGCGCCTACCGCGTGCGCGGCCACCTCATCGCCAACCTCGATCCGCTCGGCATCGAGGGCCAGAAGCACCATCCGGAGCTCGATCCGGCGACCTACGGGTTCGCCGACTCCGACTACGACCGCCGGTTCTTCATCGACGGCGTGCTCGGGCGCGAGAGCGCGACGCTGCGCGAGATACTCGAGACCCTGAAGCAGGTCTACTGCGACCGCATCGGCATCGAGTTCATGCACATCCAGCACCCGGACGAGAAGTCCTGGCTGCAGCGGCGCGTCGAGAACAGCCTCAACCGCACCGTCTTCACGCCCGACCGGAAGCTCGACATCCTGCGGGCGCTCGACCGGGCGGAGGGGTTCGAGCGCTTCCTGCACGCCAAGTATCCGGCGACCAAGCGCTTCTCGATCGAGGGAGCGGAGAGCCTCGTGCCGGCGCTCGAGGCGGTCATCCGCTCGTCCGCGGCCCGCGGCGTCGAGGAGTTCGTCTTCGGCATGCCGCATCGCGGGCGCATCAACGTGCTGACCAACGTGATGGGCAAGGACTATCGCGACGTGTTCGCCGAGTTCCAGGGCAGCATCGCGCACGCCGACGACGTGCAGGGCTCGGGCGACGTGAAGTACCACCTCGGCACGTCGTCCGACCGCGCCCTTGCCGGCGGCCGCACCGTGCACCTGTCGATGACCGCCAATCCGTCGCATCTCGAGTGGGTCAACCCGGTGGTCATGGGCCGGGTGCGGGCCAAGCAGGAGATGATCGGCGACGACGAGCACCGCCGCGTCATGGGCGTGCTCATGCACGGCGACGCGGCATTCGCCGGGCAGGGCGTCAACGCCGAAACGTTCGCCATGTCCGATCTGCGCGGCCACCGCACGGGCGGCACGGTGCACATCGTCGTCAACAACCAGATCGGTTTCACCACCAGCCCGAAGTACGCGCGCTCCTCGCCCTATCCCTCGGACGTGGCGAAGACGGTGCAGGCGCCGATCATCCACGCCAACGGGGACGATCCCGAAGCGGTGGTACATGCGGCGGTGCTCGCGGCCGACTTCCGCAACCGCTTCCACCGCGACGTGGTGCTCGACATCTTCTGCTACCGCCGCTACGGCCACAACGAGATCGACGAGCCGGCGTTCACGCAGCCGCTGATGTACCGGCGCATCGCCGACCGCCCGACGACGCGACAGATCTACGCCGAGCGCCTCGTCGGCGAGGGGGTGCTGACGGCGCGCGAATCCGAAAGCCGGGTCAGGACGTTCGCGCTGCATCTCGACGAGGAGTACGAGGCGGCGCGCGCGAAGCGCGTTCGCAAGGCGGACTGGCTGGAAGGCAAGTGGGCCGGGTTCGAGGTGGCCCCGGCGCCTCTCGACCGCCGCGCCGGGGCCACCGCGGTCGACCCCGCGCGGCTGCGCGAGATCGGCACGGCGCTGTGCCGCACGCCCGAGGGCTTCGAGGCGCACCGCAAGATCGACCGCTTCAACAAGGCGCGGAAGGCGGCGCTCGACGCGGGCGAGGGCATCGACTGGGCCACCGCCGAGGCGCTCGCGTTCGCCAGTCTGCTCGTCGAAGGCCACCCGGTGCGGCTGAGCGGGCAGGATTCGGGCCGCGGGACCTTCTCGCAGCGCCACTCGGTGGTCGTCGACCAGCGGACGGAGGAGCGCTACATCCCGCTGAATTTCATCGCCGAGGGCCAGGCGCGCTTCGAAGTGACCGACTCGCTGCTGTCGGAAGCCGCGGTGCTCGGCTTCGAATACGGTTTCAGTCTCGCCGATCCGAACACGCTGGTGCTGTGGGAGGCGCAGTTCGGAGATTTCGCCAACACCGCGCAGGCGGTCATCGACAACTTCATCGCCGCCGGCGAAAGCAAGTGGCTGCGCATGTCGGGCCTCGTCATGCTGCTGCCGCACGGCTACGAGGGCCAGGGGCCCGAACACAGCTCGGCGCGGCTCGAACGCTATCTGCAGCTCTACGCCGAAGACAACATCCAGGTGGCGAACTGCACGACGCCCGCCAACTATTTCCATATCCTGCGGCGGCAGATTCACCGCAAGTTCCGCAAGCCGCTCATCCTGATGACGCCGAAGTCGCTGCTCCGCCACAAGCGCGCCGTCTCGTCGCTCGCCGATCTCGGGCCGGGCGCGCGTTTCGAGCGCGTGCTGCCCGATGCGGAGCGGCCGGCGGCCGACGGCGTCCGCCGCGTCGTCCTGTGCTCGGGCAAGATCTATTACGACCTTCTCGAGGCGCGGGAGGCACGCGGGGTCGACGACGTGGCGCTGGTCCGCATCGAGCAGCTGACACCCTTCCCCGGCCGGTCGGTCGGTGTCGAACTCGCGAAATATCCCGGCGCGGAAGTGGTCTGGTGCCAGGAAGAGCCGCGCAACATGGGCGCCTGGACCTTCGTCGATCCGCAGCTCGAGGCGCTGCTGCAGGAGCGCGGAGAAGCCGGCGGGCGTGCCGCCTACGTCGGACGCGCCGCCGCCGCGTCGACGGCGACCGGCACCCTGCGCGCTCATCGCCGCGAACAGGCCGACGTCGTGCGCCGCGCCCTCGCCGCGCCGTCATGACGTCCGCGGCGGCCGTGCTCGTCGACGTGACGGTGCCGGAACTCGGCGAGTCGGTGACCGAGGCGACGGTCGCCCGATGGTACAAGGCCGCCGGCGACGCGGTCGCCCGCGACGAGACGATCGCCGAGCTCGAAACCGACAAGGTGAATCTCGAGGTCTTCGCCACGGCCTCCGGCGTGCTGCGCGAGATCGTCGTCGAGGCGGAGCACGACGTTGCCGTGGGCGCCGTCATCGCGCGCATCGAGGCCGGCGCCGAGGGGGCCGCCCCGGCGCCGCCGGATGCCGAGGCGGATGCAGAGGCCGGGGCGCCGACGGACGCGCCGCCGCCGCCGCTGTCGCCGGCCGTGCGCAAGCTGGTCGCCGACCGCGGCATCGATCCGTCGACGATCGAAGGCACCGGCAAGGGCGGGCGCATCCTCAAGGGGGACGTGCCCGACACGCCGCCGCCGGCGGCCGCCGCCGGCGAGCCCTCTCCGGCCGCCGCGCCGCCGCCGCCGTCGGACGTCTCCGGCGCCGGCGAGCGCCGCGAGCCGATGTCGCGCCTGCGGCGCCGTATCGCCGAACGGCTCAAGCAGGCGCAGAACACCGCCGCCATGCTGACCACCTTCAACGAGGTGGACATGAGCGCGGTGATGCGGGCGCGCGCCGACTGGCGCGACGCCTTCGAAACGAAGTACGGCGTGCGGCTCGGCTTCATGTCGTTCTTCGTCAAGGCGGCCGTCGTCGCGCTCCGCGAACAGCCGGCGGTCAACGCCCGGATTGACGGCGACGACATCGTCTACCGGGACCATTGCAACGTCGGCGTCGCGGTGGGCGCGCCGCAGGGGCTGGTGGTGCCGGTGCTGCGCGACGCCGAGCGCATGAGCTTCGCCGACATCGAGCGGGCGATCGCCGACTTCGGCCGCCGCGCGCGCGATGGCGCGCTCGCGGTGGCCGACATGGCGGGCGGCACCTTCACCGTGTCCAACGGCGGGGTCTACGGCTCGCTGATGTCGACGCCGATCCTGAACCCGCCGCAATCGGCGATTCTCGGCATGCACAAGATAGAGAAGCGGCCCGTCGTGGTCGGCGACTCGATCGTCGCGCGGCCGATGATGTATCTCGCCCTGTCGTACGACCACCGCATCGTCGACGGCCGCCAGGCGGTCACGTTCCTCGTGCGCATCAAGGAGTGCATCGAGGATCCGCGCCGGATCATGCTCGATATCTGAGGACGGGGCGATGGCCGACGCGCCTTACGACGTCGCCGTGATCGGCGGCGGCCCGGCCGGATACGCGGCGGCGATCGGCGCCGCCCAGGCGGGCCTGCGCACCGTCTGCATCGAACGCGACGTGGCGCTGGGCGGCACGTGCCTTAACGTCGGCTGCATTCCCTCGAAGACGCTCCTGCACTGGTCCGAACGGTACGCCGAAGCCGGCCGTGGGTGGGCCGCGCACGGCATCCGCGTGGACGGCGTGCGCCTCGATCTCGCGGCGATGATGGCGGACAAAGACGGCGTGGTCGACCGCTTCACCGCCGGCATCGCGCAGTTGTTCGGGAAGAACGGAGTGGAGCGCGTGACCGGCCGCGCCCGCCTCCAGGGCCGGGGCGAGATCGCCGTCGACATCGCCGGCGGCGGCAGCCGCACGGTCGCGGCGCGCAACGTCGTCGTTGCCACGGGATCGGAGCCGGCGCCGCTCGCCGGCGCCGCGGTCGACGGCGAGCGCATCGTCGACTCCACCGGCGCGCTGGCGCTGCCGCGGGTGCCGGAGACGATGGCGGTGATCGGCGGCGGGTACATCGGCCTCGAACTCGGTTCCGTGTGGCGGCGCCTCGGCGCGCGGGTGACCGTGATCGAGTTTCTCGACCGCCTGTGCCCGGGCATGGACGGCGAGGTGGCAAACCGCTTCCAGCGTCTGCTCGCGCGCCAGGGAATGACGTTCAGGCTGGCGACGCGGGTGACGGCGGCGGAAGCGGGGCCCGAGGGCGTCGAGCTGGCGCTGGCGCCCGCGGCGGGCGACGACGGCGAGGAGCGCATGACGGCGGACGTCGTCCTGGTCGCCGTGGGCCGGCGCCCGTGCACCGACGGCCTCGGTCTCGAGGAAGCCGGCGTGGCGCTCGACGAGGACGGCTACGTCGCCGTCGATGCGGGCTACCGGACCAACGTCGAGGGCGTCTGGGCGATCGGCGACGTCATTCGCGGCCCGATGCTGGCGCACAAGGCGGCGTCGGAAGCGGCGGCGCTCGTCGACATCCTCGCCGGCGAACACGGCAGCGTGAACTACGACGCGATCCCGGCCGTCGTCTACACCGATCCCGAGGTCGCCTGGGTCGGCAAGACCGAGGAAGAGCTCGCCGCGGCGGGCGTCGAGTACCGGCGCGGGCGGTTCCCGTTTGCCGCCAACGGGCGCGCCCGGACGACGGGCCATGCCGAGGGCTTCGCCAAGGTCCTGGCGGACGCGCGGACGGACCGCGTGCTCGGGGTGCACGTCCTCGGCGCCGACGCCGGGGCGCTGATCGCCGAGGCGGTGCTGGCGATGGAGTTCGGCGCCGCCGCCGAGGACCTCGCGCGCACCTGCCACGCGCACCCGACGCGGAACGAGGCGCTGATGGAGGCGGCCGCGCTCGCCGCGTTCGGAAAGGCCGTGCACATCTGAGCGCGGCGGCGGTTCCGGACGCAACGGCCGCGGCGAATCCGGCGTTGGCCGGAAACGGGGGGATCGCCGTTCGCGACCCCCGGGACTCTCATCTGTCGATTGTCGACGAGCGCGCTGCGTTCCAGGGCCGGAGGCCAGCGTTCACCGCGCCTCCGGTTCGGCGGCGGCGATGCCGATCTGGACGATGCGGGGCCGATCGATCCCCGCCACGCCGACGTATCGGAAGACCTTGCCGTCGAATTCGCGCTCCCGCGCTCCCTGAATCACGACCGACTTCGAACCGTCGAGGAGCGCGGCGAAGGGTGCGGCCTGCGTGCCCGCTTCCGCGTCGGTCGGGAAGGCAAAGTCAATGCCGGTGTTGGTGAAGACGACGCGCCCCTCCTCGTCGCTGACCCAGAATTCATCGATGGCCGAACGCTCCGCGATGTCCGACAGCACGGCGTTGATTTCGTCGCGGCCCATGCCCGCCTTCAGCGCGGCGGCGATGAAATGCGCCGTCAGCATCGCCTCGGCCACCATGTGGCCCGAATGCACGTCCTCCGGGGACGAGTCCGCCGCAGCCTGCCCGCCGCCCAGCAGAGCCAGCAAACACGCGAGTCCAACGAGTTTCTTCATGATCGGCTCCTTGGTCATGTCCGTCGCGGCGCACCGTCGGCGCGGACGCGGAACGGCAACGTGCGGCGAGGGGGTGTGGAGGGATACGAACCTTCACGGAGCGGAACGGACCGGGGATCGGCCTCCGCCCGCCGTCATCCGGCGCCTCGTCCGAGCGAGCCACGCGCCCGGCGGCAGCGTATCCCGGTCCGCGCGGCCGCGTCCAGAACGCCACGCGCTCAGTTGACCTGCTTGCCGCGCCCCTCCCAGTGCGGTTTGCGGAGCTCGGTCTTGAGGATCTTTCCGGCGCCGGACAGCGGCATGGGCTCGCTGCGGAAGGCGACGCTGCGCGGGCACTTGAAGCCGGCGATCCGCGCCCGGCAGTGGCGCACGATCTCCTCCTCGTCCGCCGCCTCGCCGTCCTTCAGGCGGACGACGGCGTGCACGCGCTCGCCCCACTTCTCGTCCGGCACGCCGATCACCGCACATTCGGCGACCGCCGGGTGCTCGTGCACCGCGTTCTCGACCTCGGCCGAATAGACGTTCTCGCCGCCGGAGATGATCATGTCTTTCATCCGGTCGACGACGTAGACGAAGCCGTTCTCGTCCATCGAGCCGCCGTCGCCGGTGTGCATCCAGCCGCTCCGCAGGGCGTCGGCCGTCAGTTCGGGCTGGCGCCAGTAGCCGGCCATGACGTTGGCGCCGCGGACGGCGATTTCGCCGACCGTGCCCCGCGGCGTCTCGCGGCCGTCCTCGTCGACGACGCGAATCTCGACGCCGGCGACCGCCTGGCCGACCGAGCGGAACATGTGGGCGTCGGGGCCTTCGACGACGTGGTACTCCGGTCCGCACACGGTCACCAGCGGCGCGCACTCGGTCTGTCCGTAGGCGTGGCTGAAGGCACAGTCCGGCAGTACCTCCATCGCCTTGACGATCACCGCCTCCGGCATCGGCGAGGCGCCGTACGTGACATGCCGCAGGCTCGACAGGTCGTGCTTGCCGACATCGGGGTGGTTCACCAGCATGTTGCACATGGTCGGCACGAGAAGCTGATCGGTAATGCCGTGGCGCGCCGTGGCCTCCATGACCAGCACAGGATCGAACGCCGGGATGAAGTAGTGGCTGCCGGCTATCTGGGTGATGCCGAACACCGCGGAGCAGTCGGCGATATGGAACATCGGCGCCGCGTGCAGCCACCGCGCATCGGTCGAGAGGCGCAGTGCCGACAGCGTGTTGAAGGCGTTGAAGACAAGGTTGCGGTGGCTCAGCATGACCCCCTTCGAGCGTCCGGTGGTCCCGCCCGTGTAGAAGAGGCCCGCCAGGTCCTCGTAGCCGCGTCCCGCGTCATCCACGGGCGCGGCGCCGGCAACCAGCTCGTCGTGCGAGCGCATGCCCTCGGGCGGGGCGCCCGTCCCCATCCACACGAGGTGGTCCACGGACGGAATCGCGCCTTCGTCCGCCAGCCGCTGGGCGACCGGCGCGAAGGTGTCGTCGCAGAACAGCACTTTCGCCTCGCTGTCGCTGATCCAGTAGGCGATCTCGGCCGCGGCGAGGCGGGTGTTCACGGGCACGAAAACCCCGCCGGCCCACACCGTTCCGTAGATGGCCTCGTAGTAGCGGTCGCCGTTGAGGGCAAGGATGGCGGCGCGTTCGCCCCCGGCGACGCCGAGGTCGCGCAGCGCGCCGGCGAGCCGGGCGACCCGCCCGGCGCACTCGCGCCACGTGCGCATGCGCTCGCCGTCGCACGTGGCCAGCGTGTCGCCGCGAACCTGCGCAGCGCGCTTGATCGCCTGGGTCAGATACATCTCGTCTTCCCTCGCGCTCGTTCGACCGGTTGTGTCATACCCTGGCTGTCCGGGCCAGACACGGGAGAGGGAGGCAGGCATGGATACGGGAACGTTCCGCGGCTTCGCCGTTCACGTCGAGGAGCCGGGCGTGGCGTGGATCACGTTCAACGCGCCCGAGCGCCTGAACGGCGTGGCGTCGGCGATGAAGCGCGACCTGATCGAGACGGTGACGCAGATCCAGATGGACGACGCGGTGCGCGTGGCCGTGTTCATCGGCGAGGGGCGCGCGTTCTCCGCCGGCGACGACCTCAAGGGGTATCGGACCGCCTACGCCGACGATCCCGGTCTCGTGCCGCCGCTGCCGCCGGGGCACGACAGCGCCATCGGCACCTACGACGGCCTGCGCACGGTCTCGCAATCGCTCAACCGGGCCATCCGCGACCTCGACAAGCTGACGGTCGCGGCGATCAACGGGATTGCCATCCAGACGGGGTTCTCGCTGGCGCTGGCCTGCGACTTCCGCATCGCCGCCGCCTCGGCGCGCCTCGGCAGCGCCACCCTGCGGTTCGCGCTGTTGCCCGACGAAGGCGGGCACTTCCTGCTGGTGCAGCACCTGGGCCTGGCGCGCGCCATGGATTTCCTCATGCGCAAGCGCATCGTCGACGCGCGCGAGGCGCACGCCCTCGGGCTCGTGCACGAGGTGGTCGCGGACGACGGTCTGCGCCCTGCCGCGGCGGCGCTGGCGACGGAGCTGGCCGAGGGGCCGCAGACGGCGATGCGCCTGCTCAAGCGCTCGCTCTGCATTGCCGCGGAGACCGGCTTCGCGCAGGCGCTCGACGACATCGCCGCGCGCACGGCGGTGGTCGATCACCACCCCGACGCCGCCGAGGGCGTCGCCGCATTCAAGGAGAAGCGGCCACCGAGTTTCAACCGCCGGTAGCGCCGTCGCCGGCGAAGAACGCGAGCAGACTGCGGGCGAGCTCGGCCGGCTTTTCCTCGGGAATGAAGTGGCCGGAGCCGGCGACGACGCCGCCCCGCACGTCGCGGGCGACGCGGCGCATCGATTCGAGCACGAGCTCGCGGCGTCCGAAACTCTCGCCGCCGCCGAGCGCCAGCACCGGCATGGCGAGTTTGCCGGCGGCGATCGCGCGCGCGTTGTCGGCAGCCGTGCGCGGGGTGGCGCGGTAGTACGCGAGGGCGGCACGCATGGCGCCGGGCTCGGCATAGGCGCGCGCGTACTCTTCGATCGCGGCAGCGTCGATGGCGCCGGGATAGGCGGCGAAATGGTCGAGGAACCAGCGCACGTAGAGGCGCTCGCGCCCGGCGATCAGCGCTTCCGGCAGGTCGGGCGTGCGGTGGAAGGCGTGGTGCCAGCGCCCCTGCGAGGTGGCGAAGACGTCGCTGCCGTCGCCCGGAACCGTGGCGTCCAGCACCGCAAGCCTGCGCACGGCGCCGGGGCGCGCGGCGGCGAGCGCGAACGCGACCGGTCCGCCCCAGTCGTGCCCGACGAGCAGAAACCGCCGGTGACCGAGCGTGCCGTGCATCAGCTCCCACACGTCCTCGGCGACGCGGGCCGCGTGGTAGCCGCCGGCGGGACGCGACGAGGCGCCGAGGCCGCGCAGGTCGGGCGCGACGACGCGGTAGTGCGCCGCGAGCGCCGGGATCACCGCGCGCCACGCGTACCACGTCTGCGGGAAGCCGTGCAGCAGCGCCACCGGCTCGCCGGCACCGGCGGCGACGTAGTGCATGGTGACCTCGGACAGGCGCGCGTGGCCGTGCACGGGCTCCGGCGTTGCGGGGGCATCGCTCATGCGGCGATAGTACGCGCGCACTTCTGCGGCGGGAAGGAGACGGCAATGGCGGACGGGGCTAAGCTTCAGGATCGCGTCGCCCTGGTGTTCGGCGCCGGCTCGTCCGGGCCGGGCTGGGGCAACGGCAAGGCGTCCGCGGTGAGCTATGCGCGCCACGGCGCCCGCGTCGTCTGCGCGGACATCGATCCCGGCGCCGCCGAGGAGACCCGCGAGGTCATCGCCGGCGAGGGCGGCCTCGCCCGCGCCGTCCGCTGCGACGTGACCGCCGACGACAGCGTCGCCGCGGCCGTCGCCGCGGCCATGGCGGCGTGGGGCCGCATCGACATCCTGCACAACAACGTCGGCCACGCGGCGATGGGCGGCCCGGTCGAGCTCGACGAAGCGGCGTGGAAGCGCGAGATCGATCTCAACCTGCACGGGGTCTATCTCGCGTGCCGGCACGTCGTCCCGATCATGCTCGACCGGGGCAGGGGCGCCATCGTCAACATCTCGTCGATCGCCGCGCTGCGCTACACGGGCTACGACTATGCGAGCTATTACGCGGCCAAGGGGGCGGTCAACCAGCTCACCGTCGGCCTTGCGCTGCGCTACGCGCGCGAGGGAATCCGCGTCAACGCGATCTGCCCCGGGCTGATGGACACGCCGATGGTGCGGGGCCAGATCGCCGGCGCGTACGAGGACATCGAGGCGATGACGCGCGCCCGCCACGCGGCATCGCCGACCGGGCGCATGGGTACCGCATGGGACGTGGCCAACGCGGCGGTGTTCCTCGCCAGCGACGAAGCGTCGTACATCAACGCCGTGTGCCTGCCCGTCGACGGCGGTCTCTTCGCCCGCGCCGCGTGAGGCGGGCGGCCGTGCGGGCACCGAGGTCCCGGCACCTACGCAGAGACCTCGCCGCCCTTGCGCGCCGCCATGCCGGCGCCTAGTGTGCGCCGGCGCGCCGCCTTAGCTCAGTTGGTAGAGCATCGCATTCGTAATGCGAGGGTCGCAAGTTCGAGTCTTGCAGGCGGCACCAGCCGTCCGCGCGCTCAATCGTCGCGGTAGGTCTTCTCCAGGCGCTCGTGGCGCTCCTGAGCGTCGATCGACAGCGTGGCGATCGGCCGCGCTTCGAGCCGCCGCAGGCCGATCGGCTCGCCCGTCTCCTCGCAATAGCCGTAGCTGCCGTCCTCGATGCGCTGCAGCGCCGCATCGATCTTGCCCAGCAGCTTGCGTGCGCGGTCCCGCGTCCTGAGCTCGATCAGGCGCTCGCTCTCGGCCGAGGCGCGGTCGGCGATGTCCGCCTCCGGCACGCTGTTCTCCTGCAGGTGGGCGATGGTCTCGCGCGACTCGGCGAGAATCTCGCGCCGCCAGCACATGAGCTTCAGGCGGAAATATTCGCGCTGGCGGGGCCCCATGAAGGGTTCGTCTTCCGCCGGGCGGTAGTCCTTCGGCAGCTTGACCGGGGCGGAACGCCGCGGCGTCCGCGCTCCCGCACGTCCGCGCCGCGGCCGCGACTTTCCATCCGCCGCCCTGGCTTTGCGGGCGCGCCCCGCCGACGCGCCCGCGCCCCCGCCGGGCGCTTCGGTACCCGTCCCTTCGGCCGCCATGCGAACTCCTCTTCCCTGGTCGCGCTTCGATCGGGGGCGTTCGGCGCGCCGGAGTATATGAATCCGCCGTGGCCGCCGCAACGAGAGGCCGCGCCGTCACCCCGGCAGCGGTGCGCACACCGCGTCGTAGTCGTGGCGCCGCGACACGAGCCCGGCGTGGAGAAATACGTCCTCCGCCGACTCGTAGGCCGTGCGCGTGATGTCGACCCCGGGAGTCCAGCAGCCGAGGCCGCGGTACGCCTCGATGGTCGCGCGCAGGACCGCGGGGTCGATCCCGTCGAAGCAGGGTGCAACCGCAGCCGCCACCTCGGGTGCCGGCGCGTCGATGACGAAGACGCGGGCCTTGCGGTAGGCGCGCATGAAGGCGGCGGCCTCGGCGCTCGCCAGCCACTCCGGCGTCGCCGCCAGGCTGGAGAACGCGCAGGCGCCGACCGCGCGTCCGACCGCGGCGACCACGTGGCCGGCGCTGTCCGCCGCAAGCTGCTGCGGCGCCGGGCCCTGCAGATGCACGTAGTCGCCCTCGCCGCTGCGGAACGCCTGCTCCATGCGGTCCGGGCCGCCGGCGTCGACCACCTCGATCGCCGCATAGTCGACGCCCGCACGGTGGCAGGCGTAGCGAAACATCGCCATGGGCTGGCCGCCATGGTCCACGAGCACTCTCCGGCCGGCGAGATGTCTCCAGGAGAATCCGGGCTCCGCGGCACGGCCGACGAGAAAGAACCCGTCGGTGTCGTTGATGCGGGCGAAGTGGCGGATCGCCGGCGTCTCGCCGCGTTCGAGCGTCATAAACCCTTGCGAGACCGCCGATTGCGCCACGTGTGCCTCGCCGCCGGCGAGCATCGCCGCCGCCGTGCGCCCGGCGGGCAGCGTCGCGTGGCTGGCCTCGAGCCCCTCGTCGGCGAGGAACGGTCGGGCGAAGGTGGCGATCAACGGCGAATAGAACGCCGAGAAACGGCTGAAGAGGATATGGATCGCGGTCATGTCAGCTCCGTGAAGTCGGCCCGGTGATGCAACGCCCCGGCGGGGCGGCGAGAGAAGACGCTGGCGCGCCGCAGCCGCGGGGCATAGAACGACGGACGAGGGAGGCGGCGGTGCGCCGGGATGCCATGAAATACGACGTGATATCGGCTGATTGCCACATCGATCTGATCTGGTTGCCGCCGGATCTGTTTACCGCCAACGCGCCGACGGCATTCAGGGAGCGCATGCCCTACGTGACCGAGGGCGAGAAGGGGCCGGTCTGGGTAAGCCGCAACGGCGCCTACTTCGGCCTGCAGAACGGCATGGGCTCCGCCGGCCGCGAGTACGTGCCGGGCCAGATCCACCGTTCCGATCGCATGGCCGAGACCGGGCTTTACGAGGATGGCCGCAAGGGTATCCGCCGTCTGACCGACCCCGATCTCAGGCTTGCCGACCAGGATCGCGACGGTGTCCAGGGGGAGGTGCTCTACGGCATTCTCGGCGCCGCCCAGCGACTCGGCGATCCAGCGGCGGCGACCGTCATGATGGGCATCTACAACCGTTGGCTGGGCGAGTTCTGCGGCACCCACCCCGCGCGCTACGCCGGCATCGCGGCGATCCCGAGCCACGACGTGGCAGCGGCGGTGCGCGAGGTCGAGCGCATCGGCGCGGAAGGCGCCCTGAGCGGCTTCGAAGTGCCGCTCACCCGCGACATGGAACCGCTCTACGATCCGCAATGGGAGCCATTGTGGGCCGCGGTCGAGGCGACCGGACTGCCGATCCACTTCCATACCATCGGCGGCGCGCCGCCGAATCTCGACGGCCTGCCGCGCCTGCGCCAGCGCCAGGCCTGGGCCGTGTTCATCACCGGCTTTCAGCTCGGCATGTCGCGCTTCCTGATGGAAGTCATCTTCGGCGGCATCCTCGAACGCCATCCGTCGCTCACCGTCGTGATCGGCGAAAGCGGCATCGGCTGGATCCCCTACATCCTGGAGCACATGGACCTCGAATGGGAGGACCAGTTTCGCGACCTGACGCTGACCATGAAGCCGTCGCGCTACTGGCACCGGCAGTGCCGCGCGACCTACCAGTCGGATCCCGTGGGGATCAAGCTGATCGACGATCTCGGCGAGGACAACGTGATGTGGGGCTCCGACTTCCCGCATCCCGACGGCGTCTGGCCCGACAGCCGCGAATTCATCGCCCGGGAACTCGGCCATCTTCCCGCCGCCCGGCGACGCAAGGTGGTGTGCGAAAACGCGGCGCGGCTCTACGGCTTTCCGATCGACGACGACTGACGGAAGGGAACGTCATGAAACTTGGACTTCTCCTGGGTCTCGCGTCCGCAAACTTCGAGATCGACATCGCGGCGATCCGCGACGCCGAGGCGCTCGGCTACGATTCGGTGTGGAGCAGCGAGGCCTACGGCTCCGACGCGGTGAGCCCGGCCGCGTGGGTGCTGGCGCAGACGTCGACGATCCGCGTCGGCACCGCGATCATGCAGGTTCCCGCGCGCACGCCCGCAGCGACGGCGGGAACCGCGATGACGCTGCACAAGCTGTCGGGCGGGCGCTTCCTGCTCGGGCTCGGGCCGTCGGGTCCGCAAGTCGTCGAGGGCTGGCACGGCATGCCCTACGCCGGCTCGCTGCAGCGCGTGCGCGAGTGCATCGAGATCGTACGCATGATCCTCCGGCGCGACGGACCGACGGTGTACGAGGGAGAGCACTATCGGCTGCCCTACGACGGTCCCGGCGCCACCGGCCTCGGCAAGCCGCTGAAGAGCATGATCCATGGCGATCCGGCGATGCCGATCTACACCGCGGCGATCACGCCCGCCGGGCTTCGGCTTGCCGCCGAGCTCGCCGACGGCGTGTTCCCGATCTTCATCGATCCCAGCCGGCGCGACACTCTCACCGAGTCGCTCGAGCGCGGCTTCGCCGCCGGCGGGCGCGACGCGGCCGCGTTCGACGTGGCACCCTTCGTCTGGGTCAGCATGGGCGACGACATCGACGAGTGCCGCCTGCCGGTCAAGCGCGACCTCGCGCTGTACATCGGCGGCATGGGCGCCCGGACGAAGAACTTCTACAACGACTACGCCAAGCGCCTCGGCTTCGACGCGGCGGCGGCGGACATCCAGAACCTGTTTCTCGACGGACAGCGCAACGCCGCGGTGGCGGCGGTCCCCGACGCCCTTGTCGACGCCACCTCGCTCGTCGGACCGAAGGAGCACATCGTCGAGCAGCTCGCGGCGTGGAAGGCCGCCGGCGACCGCGGCGAAGTCGACAGCATGCTGCTCCGCGGCGCCTCGCGCGAGGCGGTGCGGGTGATCGGCGAGGCGGTGCTCTGACGGACCGGCGCAGCGGTCCGCCGTTCCGCTATAGTGAGGCGCCGCGCCGAGGCGCGGATCCATCCAACAGTTTCTGACAAGGAGAGACAGAGATGCGGAAATTCGGGAAATCGATCGTTGCCGGGGCCTTCATGTCGGTGCTGGCGGCCGGCGGCGCCAGCGCCGGCGGCCACGGCGGCGATACGTCCATGTCGCTCAAGATGGCGATGGCGATGGCCGACGCGTGCGTCGCGATGGCCGAGGAACAGGGCTGGAAGATCAACGTAGCGATCGTCGACTCCGGCGCCGACCTCGTGGTCTTCCGGCGCCAGGACGGGGCCTTTCTCGGCAGCATCGAGGTGGCGCTGATGAAGGCGCGGACGTCCGCTAACTTCCCGTTTTCGACGGGCTTGATCGCCGAGCTCGTCTACGGCAAGGACGGCAATCCCGGACCGCTTCCCGGCATCGCGCACGTCCCCGGCATCACCGCCTTCGCCGGCGGGCTGCCGGTGGTCAACGCCAACGGCCAGCACCTCGGCGGCATCGGCGTGAGCGGCGCGTCGTCGAGCGACGACGAACTGTGCGCCCAGGCCGGAATCGACGCGGTGTCCTACATGCTCAAGTAGGCGCCCCGGCTCCGGCCCCGCCGCACGGCCGGCGGGGCCGGAGCCGCATGCGTTATCCGGCGCAGGCGCGCGCGTCGCGCCGCGTTGCCGATCCTTCCGCCGTCACGCCGCGCGGCGGCGGGCGGCGCCCTTCTCGAGCTCGGCGAGCAGGCGAGTCCGCTCCGCGTCGGCGGCGCGGATCGCCCGTTCCTTGACGTGGCCGAAGCCGCGGATCTGCTCGGGAATCTCGGCGATGGCGACGGAAACCGGCAGGTTTTCCGCCGACAGGCCCGCCGCCAGGCGTTCCACGTCGGCGAGGTAGTCGTCGCGCAGCCGCCGCTCGGCGCGCCGTTCCCGGGTGTAGCCGAACGGATCCCACGCGGTGCCGCGCAGCCCCTTGAGCCTGGCCAGGCCGCGGAACGCCCACAGCATCCAGGCGCCGTACTCGCGCTTTCTCGCCTCGCCGGTGTGCGGGTCGCGGCCGGCGAGCAGCGGCGGGGCGAGGTGGAAGCGCAGCTTGAAATCGCCCTCGAACGCGGCGTCGATGCGGCGTTGGAACTCGCCGTCCGTGTACAGCCGCGCGACCTCGTATTCGTCCTTGTACGCCATCAGCTTGAAGGCATAGCGCGCGACGGCCATCGCGAACGCCCCGCCGCCGCACGCCGCCTCGGCGGCGTGCGCGGATTCGACCGCGGCCTCGTAACGCGCGGCGTAGGCCGTGTCCTGGTAGGCCGCGAGGAAGGCGGCGCGTCTGGCCACGACGGTCTCGAGGTCGGTGGCGATGTCCTCGACCGCGGCCTGCGGCATCAGCGCCTGCACCGCGGCGATGTCGTGCGCGGCGAGCCGGCCGAGCCGGAAGGCGCGGACGTTGAACGGGACCGCGACGCCGTTGATCTCGATGGCCTTCTCGATCGCCGCCGCCGACAGCGGCAGGCCGCCGGACTGGTAGGCGTAGCCGATCATGAAGGTGTTGGCGCCGATGGTGTCGCCGGTCAGCGCCAGCGCGATCCCGGTCGCCTCGATGCGGTGCGTCCGCGCCTCGCCGACGTGCTCCGCCAGCCCGTGCGCAAGGAAGCTGCCGTCGAGCTTCATGTCGGCATCCATCTGGAAGCCCGGCGGCGGCGTCACCGTGGTGTTGACCACCGCACGCGTGCGCCCCGGCTCCAGCGCGCGGACGGCGCTCGGAGCCGTCGCCGCCACGATGTCGCAGCCGAGCAGCAGGTCGGCCTCGCCGAGGCCGATGCCCGCGGCCGGGTCCGCCGCCGGATCGTCGGTGATCTTGAGGTGGCTGTAGACGGCGCCGTTCTTCTGGCTCAGGCCCGTCATGTCGAACACCGAGGCGCCCTTGCCCTCGATGTGCGCCGCCATGCCGAGCACCGCGCCGACCGTGATCACGCCGGTGCCGCCGACGCCGGCGATCAGCGTGTCCCACTCGGGGTCGGCCTTCGGCAGCGCGGGATCGGGCAGGCCGTCGAACGCGTCCTCCGGCACCGCGGCCGGCGCCGGCTTGCGCGGGCCGCCGCCGTGCACGGTGACGAAGCTGGGGCAGAAGCCGTTGACGCACGAATAGTCCTTGTTGCAGCTCGACTGGTCGATCTGGCGCTTGCGGCCGAACTCGGTCTCCAGCGGATGGATCGACACGCAGTTGGCCTTGGTCGAACAGTCGCCGCAGCCTTCGCACACCAGCGGATTGATGAAGGCGCGCTTCGGCGGGTTCGGGAACGCGCCGCGCTTGCGCCGGCGGCGCTTCTCCGCGGCACATGTCTGCTCGTAGACGATCCCCGTCACGCCCTCGATCAGGCGCATGTCCCTCTGGACGCGGTCGAGCGCGTCGCGGTGATGGATGTCGACGCCGGCGGGAACGTCGGACAGGCCGCGGAACTTCTCGGGCGCGTCGGACACGACGACGACCTTCTTCACGCCCTCGTCGAGCATCTGGCGGGCGATCGTGCCGACGCTCGGCGTGCCTTCGACGGGCTGGCCGCCGGTCATCGCCACGGCGTCGTTGTAGAGCACCTTGAAGGTGATGTTGGCGTCCGCCTGCACCGCGGCGCGAATGCCGAGCGAGCCGGAATGCACGTAGGTGCCGTCGCCGACGTTCTGGAACACGTGCGGCGTCTCGGTGAACGGCGCCATGCCGGTCCACGGCACGCCCTCGGCGCCCATGTGGGGCACCGGCAGGGTGTTGCGTTCGGGGATTAGCAGCGCCATGCCGTGGCAGCCGATGCCCGCCATCGCCACCGAGCCTTCGGGCACCTTCGTCGACGTGTTGTGCGGGCAGCCGGAACAGAAGAACGGCGACCGCACGACGCCGCCCGACAGCGCCGGCAGGTTGCGTCCGAGGCGCGCGCGCACGGTGGCCAGCCGCTCGCTGGTGCGGGGATCGATCGCGCCGGCGAGATGCAGCCGGTCGCCGATCGCCGCCGCCACCATCGCCGCCTCGATCGGCTCGTCGGCGGGGAGCAGCGGCCGACCCTCGGCGTCGCGCTTGCCGATGATCCCAGGGCGCGGCTCGCGGTTGTAGAACAGCGCCTTCGCCTGGTCCTCCATGACCGGGCGCTTCTCCTCGACGAACAGCAGCTCGGCGCAGTCGGCGGTGAACGCGGCGAGGCCCTCGGGCTCGAGCGGCCACACCATCGCCACCTTGTAGACGCCGATGCCGAGCCGCCGCGCCGCCGCGTCGTCGATACCGAGAAGCCGCAGGGCGGCCAGCGTGTCGAGCACCGCCTTGCCGGCGGTGACGATGCCGAGGCGCGTCGGCCGCTCGGCGCCGAAAACAGGCTTGTCGAGACGGTTGGCCCGGACGTAGGCGTGGGCCCGCGGCAGCTTGTAGCGCACGATCCGGTTGTCCTGCCCCTGCGGGTCGTACTCGGGGCGGATGTGCACGCCTTCGGGCGCCTCTGGCGCATCGGCCGGCAGGCGGACGGAGACGCGGCCGGGATCGACGGCGACGGTCGCGGTTGCGGTGACCGTCTCGTTCACGGTCTTGAAGCCGACGAGCGTGCCGGCGAAACGGGACAGGGCGAATCCGTGCAGGCCGAAGTCGAGGTAGTCCTGCACGCTTGCCGGGTAGAGCAGCGGGATGTTGGCGGCGATCATCGCCTGATCGGACTGATGGCCCATCGACGACGACTTGCCGGTGTGGTCGTCGCCGCAGACGACGAGCACGCCGCCGTTCGGGTGGCTGCCGGCAAAGTTCGCGTGCTTGAGCGCGTCGCCCGACCGGTCCACGCCGGGGCCCTTGCCGTACCAGATGGCGAACACCCCGTCGACCTTGCGTCCGGGCACGAAGTCGAGCTGCTGGGTGCCCCACACCGCGGCCATGGCGAGGTCTTCGTTGAGTCCCGAGCGGAACAGGATGTCGTTGTCCTCGAGGTAGCGCGACGCCTGCCAGAGAGCCGCGTCGTAGCCGCCGAGCGGCGAGCCGCGATAGCCCGACACGAATCCCGCCGTGTTCAGTCCCGCGGCGCAGTCGCGCCGGCGCTGCATGATTGGCAGCCGCACCAGGGCCTGGACGCCGGAAATGAACACCCGGCCGTGGTCGAGCGTATACTTGTCGTCGAGCGAAACGCTCAACAAAGCGCCGCCATCCATGGTTCGCACCCTCGTTCGGCCGTTCGCCCGTTGCCGCGCCGGAGTGTATAGAAGGCCGCCGGTACGCGCCATGCGGGCGCCGCGCGGCAGACATGAGGGAGAGGCGCGATGACCCAGGACCTGCTCGTTGCCGTCGAGGATCGGGTGGCGACACTGACCATGAACCGGCCCGACCGGCGCAACGCCATGTCGCCGGCGATGCTCGACTCGATGCTTTCGCATCTGGACCGGCTGGCCAACGATTCCGCCGTCGGCGCGGTGGTGCTCACCGGGGCGGGCGGCGCCTTCTGCGCCGGCGGCGACGTGAAGGCGATGGCCGAGGGCAGCGAGTTCGTCGAATCCGACATGGAGGGGAAGGTCCGCTCGCTGCGCCGGTCGATGGAGACGGCGCGCCTGCTGCACGAGATGCCGAAACCGACCATCGCGGCGATTCCCGGCGCCGCCGCGGGCGCGGGTCTCTCGCTCGCGCTCGCCTGCGACCTCAGGATCGCCGCCGAAACGGCGAAGATCACCACCGCCTTCGCCCGCGTGGCCTATTCGGGGGATTTCGGCGGCAGCTGGTTCCTGTCGAAGATCGTCGGCACCGCGAAGGCGCGCGAACTCTATTATCTCGCGCCGGTGCTCAGCGGCGCCGAGGCGGCGGCGCTCGGCATGGTCAACCGCGCCGTGCCCGCCGACGCGCTCGACGCGGCGGTGCGCGAGACCGCGGCGGCGCTCGCCAACGGCCCCTCGATCACGCTCGGCTACATGAAGCGCAACATGAACGCCGCGGAGTACCAGCCGCTCGCGGCGTGTCTCGATCAGGAGGCGATGCACCACACGCGCTGCGGCATGACCGAGGACCACAAGGAGGCCGCCGCCGCCTTCGTCGAGAAGCGCGCTCCCGTCTTCCGCGGTCGCTGAACTCACGGCCTTCGGCGCCGTTCCGCGCGGCGACCGGCTTTCCCCCGGGGTCCGCTACACACCGCGCGGCGCGCCCGGCGGTTCCAACTGATCGAAACAGGGTCGTTTTTTCTCCCGTATTGCGTTGCAGTCGGACGGAATGGTCAACGGTTCCTTCCCCGGCTGCAACCGCAACCGGGAGAACGGAAATGCCCAGAACCACTCTTTAACCGACGCCCGCCTGCGCGCCCTCGCGCCGCGCGGGACCGCCCGCGACATCCGCGACGGCAAGCTCAAGGGCTTCGGCGTCCGGGTGCTGACGTCGGGCCGCTAGCCCGGATTTCTCGATCGGTTGCTGCATCGGGGCTCCGGGTTTGGGATAATGCTTTTTGCAACAAAGGCTTATCCCGGACCGGAGGAAGTCCCCGATGCCCACACACTGTACCGCGGATCGGTTCGGTTTTGCACCCGTCGAGGGCCGTTCGGTGGTTGCCGCGTTCGATGGCGGGGCGATGGCCTCGGACGCCGGCGCACTGCTGCTTGGCGCCACCGATCGGGCGGTCGGACTGATCGATCGCTTCGCCGCCTGCTTCGTGAATCGCCGCGATGGGCGGCTGATCGAACACGCGCTGCGCACTCTGGTGGGTCAGCGGGTGTTCGGCATTGCGCTGGGCTACGAGGATCTGATCGATCACGATGAGCTGCGCCACGATTTGCGATCCTGTTCGAAGAGCGCTTTCCGGCCTCAGCGCGCTGAGGCCGGAAAGCGCAACGCCCATGGCGCCACTTACACAGACTTTCGGACACACCCCGATTTCCCGCTCGTCAACCGGCCTTTGTGAGCGCCCTTCGATAAGCGGCTTCGCCGCTACTCAGGGTGAGGGAACAATAGAAGCACCCTCATCCCGAGTAGGCGCGACAGCGCCGTATCGAGGGACGGCCCGGATTACGGCAACAGCGTCTTGTCGAGGAAGAACAGGCCCGTCAGGTAAGAGCGGACAGAGATCAGCCCGTTCGCGTAGTCCACCGCCTCGGAGGAGATGTTGTCGCGCGCGAGCATCGATCGGAGAACGGACGACACGATTGCCGAGTCCGCCTTCAATGCGGCCAGTATCGCGGCGGCCTCGTCCCCGGCGCCGGGCACCGTGTCTAGGTCTCCGACGATCGCGGCGGCGGCCTCGTCGAACTGGGTCAGGAAGGCCCGGATATGTGCCCCGTCCGGGCCCGCGCCTTCGTCGCTGCGGCCCTGGGCGGCGTATGCAAGCATGAACTCGTAGGCTTCCTCGATGCGCTCGATATGCGTCCGAATCGTTTCGGGACCGCTCATGCCTGCCGCTCCGGTGTTCGTTCACGCCTCCAGGTTTCGCACCCCAGCATCATTGTCGCAAGCAGCCGCCGGTGCTCCGGCAGGAAGGCGAAATAGATATGCAGGATAAAGAAGAAGATCAGCACCAGCGACGCCGCCCCGTGGCAGACGTAGACGACGCCCCAGTCCCGGTCGGAGAGGATCGCCGGGTCGCGGCGCCAGAGAGGCGTATCGATCTTGGCGAGCATGATGCAGCCCGTGACCGCGAGGACCAGGATCGTCGCCGCGACCGACCAGTGATAGAGCTTCTGGTTGACGTCGTACTTGACCGTGCCGTCCTCGGGCTCGCGCTTGAAGGCGACCCGCAGGTCATGCCCCGTCGGCATCATCGACCGGACGCCGTGCATCAGGAACCCCTGGTATAGGTGGAAGACGATCGCCGCGGTCAAGAGGACGCCGAAAATTCAGTGAATTGGGACCCAATCGAATCGAGCCCCGAGCACGGGCAGGGACGAAGACCTCCATGCCCTCAGGCGAGCGAGCGTGCCGCGCGGGCCGCGAGGTTGCCCATCAGCGGGATCTTGAAGTGGTTGAAGTTGAGCGCCTTGGCGCCGCGCGCCGCGACCCTTTGCGCGAGCCTCTCCAGCCCCGGCCCGGCCTTCTCCCCCTTCATGAGATCCTCGACCTCGGTCAGGCGCCTCGGTGTGCACTGCACACCGCCGCAGGCGATGCGCACATCCATCACCATGCCGCCCTCGGTCCTGGCCGCCATGGCGATGCTCACCAGGGCGAAGTCCCAGGTCTCGCGGTCGGCGATCTTCTCGAAATAGAACCTGGCACCGGCCCATTTCTTCGGCAGGCGGATCTCGGTGAGGATGTCGCCCGCCTCCAGAACCGTCATCCGCGTGATGTCGACATCCGGCCCGATGAAGAACTTCTCCGCCGGCACGGTACGCATTTTGCCGCCGCGCGAGATCGCCATCTCCGCCCCCAGCGCGACCAGCGCCGGCGCCGTGTCGGACGGCGTCACCGCGACGCAGCGCACCGCCTCGAACAGCGCATGCTCCCGGTTCATCGCGGTCGGCGTGTTGGCGTAGCAGGTATTGCCGCCGGCGCGGTAACACGGGAAGCCGTCACGGTAGTAGGTGCAGCGCGTGTCCTGCGAGACATTGCCGCCGATGGTGCCCGAATTGCGGATCTGCGGGCTCGCCACCTTGGCTGCGGCCTGCACGAGCAGCGGGAAACCGTCCCGCAGCACCTTGCTGTCCTCGATCTCCGTCAGCGTGGTCGCCGCGCCAATGGCGACATGATCGCCGCCGTCGCGAATGCCGCGGAGTTCCTTGAGCCCGCTAACGTCGACGACGGCCTTGGGCTGCTTGTGCCGGTCCTTGAACCAGTCGAAGCTGTCCTTGCCGCCGGCGACGATCCAGGCGTCCTTGCCGTGCTCGCCCAGAAGTTTCGCCGCATCCTCCAGGCTGGCGGGCGTGTAGAGGTCGAATGCGTGCATATAGTCGGTCATTGGGCTGCCTCCATTCCGCCCGTCACTGGTTGTTGACCTGCAACGGCTTGTAGGATTGCGGCCGTTTCGCCACCGCGTTGACGATCATGTCCGCGACGA
Organism: Alphaproteobacteria bacterium; assembly: GCA_965243325.1. Lineage (GTDB taxonomy): Bacteria > Pseudomonadota > Alphaproteobacteria > UBA7887 > UBA7887 > JANQOH01. The sequence goes on from CBDEUQ010000003.1 coordinate 1,186,470, forward strand.
CCGGGACCCGGTTGAACATGTGGCCGCCGAGCGCATCGGAAACCGCGCTCAGATAGGCCGACGATGCCGAGCCCTGGACCGGCTCGCCGATCCCCTTGGCGCCCACCGGGTTCTGCTCGTCGACCGCACCCTCGACGGCGAGCGAGGCGAGCTCGGCCGGCACGTCGAGATAGGTCGGCGGCTTGGCTTGGTAGAACCCGATGGCGTTGGGCCGTGCGTAGGCCGGGTCGTAGATGTAGCGCTCCATCGCCGCCAGGCCGATCCCCATCACCGCGCCGCCGCGGATCTGGGCGTCGAGCCCTTGCGGATGCAGCACCTGGCCAACATCGGCGACGCCCATGAAGTCGAGAATGTCGACCTTGCCGGTCTCGGGATCGAGCTCGATCACGATGAACGCCGCGGAAAGCGCCGGAACGACCCCCTTCTTGGGCAGCTTGTCCTGGGCGACGCCGATCAGGCCGGTGCCCTTGATCATGTCGACCGCCGCCTTGGTCAGCGGGTTCAGCTCTTCGTCGACCTCGTGGCCGGAATACTTGCCGCCGAGCTCGATCGCCTTCTTGGCGGCGTCGGCGAAGCTGATCGCCCCCGAGCCGCTCTTCGCCACGACCCGCTCGTTCCTGAGCTCGTAGTCGTCGGCCTTGCCGCCCAGCACCGTCGCGCCGATCTCCAGCAGCTTCTGCTTGGCGTCCATCGCCCCGGCGTAGTTGGTCCGGGTCATGGTGAACGAGGTATTCGACCCGAACTGGCCGATGTTGAACGGCATCGCCTTCAGCGTGCCGCCGCGCTCGATGACCGTGTTGTTCCAGTCATAGCCGAGCACTTCGGCAGAAACGCGGGAGGTCGCGGCGTAGGAATAGGTGCCGAGATTGCCGACGCCGGTATGGATGTGGAGCTTGCCGTCCGGCGTGATCCGCACCATCCCATCGAAGCCGTTATACCCGGCCGCGTGATAGGCCTGTCCGATGCCGACGGAGCGGATCTTGCCGTTGGCCTGCTTGCCGGTCTGATTGATCTTCTCGGCATAGCCCCACTTCGCGGCGGCCTGTTCCAGCCCCTCCTTGAGGAAGGCGCTGGTCAGCGGCGCCTGCTCGGGACCGATCTTGCCGTTCGGCCCGCCTCCCGGCGCGTTGACGAGGCGGAGCGCCAGCCGGTCGATGCGGAGCTCGCGCGCCCCCCTGTCGAGGAGCGGCTCAAGGATGTTGGCCGCCTGGTTTTCGCCCGGGCCGCGTTGCGCCCCCTTGGGCGGGGTGTTGGTGAGCACCGGGATGCCGTGGAACCGCATGGCCTCCGGCTGCAGGATCACCGACGTGGCCATGCCGAAGTTCTGGAAATCCCAGAACCCGGCGGTGGAGCCGTTGTCCTGGACGATGTAGCTGTCGACCGCCAGCACGCGGCCATTCGCGCCAAAGCCGATCTTGACCCAGCCTTGGAACGCCGCGCGCGCCGAGCCGTTGAGGAACTCCTCGGCGCGGCTTACACGCATCAGCACGGGCCTCCCGTTGAGCTTCTTCGACATCAGCGCTGGCAGCGCCATCAACGGGTACGAATAGGCCTTGCCGCCGAACCCGCCGCCGCAGAACTCGCTGACCAGGTTGAGGTCGGTCGGCTTGATGCCGATATACTTGGCGAGGCTCGGCACCGCGAAGGACGAGGACTGGGTCGAGCCCCAGACATGGCACTTGCCGCCCTCCCAGTAGGCCGCCGCCGAGCGCGGCTCCATCGCGTGATGGGCGTTGGCCGCGCTGACGAAGGACTCCTCGACCACGACCTTGGACTTGGCGAAGCCGGCTTCGAGGTCGCCGAAGCTCCATACCGTCACCGCCTTGCCCATCGGCAGCTTGTCGTCGCCGGCCTCGGCGAAGTCCTTGCCGGTCCACTTGATCTGCTGCAGTTCCACGCCGCGCCGGTTGGCGACATTGCCGCCGACAAGGGCGTTCGGCCCGTCGGGGCGCAGGCTTTCCAGCGGATCGGTGACGAAGGGAAGCGGGTCGAGGTCGACCTTGACCACCTGGATCGCGTCTTCCGCCTGCTGTTCGGTCTCGGCCGCGACCGCGAGGATCGGCTGGCCGACGAACACCGGGTAGGAGGTCAGGATTGCGTGACCCGCGTCCTCGGGCTGCTTGATTTCGCTGGGCAGCATGACGCCGACGACGCCGGGCATCTTCTTCGCGGCCGAGACGTCGATCGACTTGACCTTCGCGTGCGGCATGGGCGAGGGGTAGGTCTTGAGGAACACCATGCCGTCGGCACGGAAGTCCTCCGAGTACTTCGCCGCGCCGGTGACCTTGGCGTGGATGTCCGGCGGGGTGAAGTTCTTGCCGAGCAGTGTGTAGGCCATGACCTATGCCCTCTCAGCCGCGCGCATGACGCCGGCGAGATAGTGGGGGTATGCACCGCATCGACAGAGATTGCCCGACATGGCGCGGCGCGCTTCGTCCACGGTGGGTTTGGGATTCTTCTTGAGCAGTCCCACCGCCGCCATCACCTGACCCGGCGTGCAGAAGCCGCATTGCGGTCCGAGTTCGTCAATGAACGCCTGCTGAACCGGATGGAGCGTGCCGTCCGGCGCCGCGACGCCTTCGACAGTCACGATCTTCTTGCCGCGCGCCTGATGGGTGAGCGTCGAGCAGGAATAGATCGGCGTGTCGTCGGCGAGAACGGTACAGGCGCCGCATTCGGCGCGGTTGCAGCCGATCTTGGTGCCGGTCAGGCCGAGCCGGTATCGGATCGTCTGGGCCAGCGTCTCGCTGGGCGGCACGTCGACGCGCCGTGTCTTGCCGTTGACGTTCAGCGATATCAGGCGCTCGACGCCGCGCACCGCCGCGCGCGCTTCGCCCGATTGCACGGTGAACATATAGGCGGACGCCGAAACGGCGACGCCAGAGCAGACGACGCCACGCAGGAACGCGCGACGGCTCGTGCCGGCGGTCCACCAATCCGCCTCCGGCGGTTCGGCGAGTTCTCCCGCGACTTCCGGCGTCGCAGGAACCCATTCGAAATCGTCTGCCGGATCCGGAGGCAATTCGAAGGCTTCGAATCCCAGCGCCTCGTCCTGACGATTTTCGGTCATGACGTCTCCCTAATCGAAATCCCGCTCCCGCGCCACCGACGGGACGGATACCCATGAGGGACCGTAACGCCGCCGGGCCGTCGCAGCCAAGACAAATCGCACGATCGGACGGGTTACTCGCGAACGGCTCCCGGGTTCCGCGCACGGCTAGTCCAGTGTCCTGATGCAGAAGTTTTTATTCAACTTTCTTGTGGACGCTGAGTGTCCTTTGGCAAAAGCGTTCGACGGAAGCGAGGATGTCGTCGGCCGATCTGGTCCAGCGAAATGGTCGGGGGTCTCGGTTGTAGATGTCGATGTAGCGTTCGATGGCGACTTCGAGTTCGGCGGTCGAGCGGTGAGCGCCGCGCTTGATCTGCCGTTCGGTGAGAAGCGCGAAGAAGCGCTCGACCTGATTGATCCACGACGCGGAGGTCGGGGTGAGGTGGCGGTGCCAGCGCGGCCGCTTGGCGAACCAGTTCTGGATCAGTCCGGTCTTGTGGCTGGAAGCGTTGTCCATGACGATATGGATGTCGAGGTCGGCGGGCACGGCGCGCTCCACCGCGTCGAGGAAGGCGCGAAACTCCCGCGCCCGATGCCGTCTCATGCAGCTGCCGATGACCGTGCCTGCCGCCACGTCCAGGGCGGCGAACAGGGTGGTCGTGCCGCAGCGCCTGTAATCGTGGGTGCGCCGCTCCGCCTGGCCCGGCTGCATGGGCAGCATCGGCTGGGTGCGGTCGAGCGCCTGGATCTGGCTCTTCTCGTCGACACAGAGCACCAGCGCGCGGTCCGGAGGGTCGAGATAGAGCCCGACGATGTCGCGGACCTTGTCGATGAACAGCGGATCGCTCGACAGCTTGAAGGTCTCCACCCAGTGCGGCTGCAGGCCGAAGGCGCCCCAGATGCGGTGAACCGTCGTCGCCGACAGGCCGGTCGCCCGGGCCATCGAGCGACGGCTCCAGTGGGTCGCATCGTCGGGCACCGTCTCCAGCGTCCGCGTCACCACCTCGGCGATCTTGTCGTCGCCGATCTTGCGCGGCGCGCCGGGACGCGGCTCGTCGTCGAGCCCGTCGACCCGCTTGTCGGCGAAGCGCCGCCGCCACGTGCCGACGGTCAGTCGCGACACGCCCATCTTCTCCGCAATCGCCGAGTTGCTTAGTCCGGCCGCCGCCAGGAGCACGATCCGGGCCCGCCGCGCCGCTCCATGCGACGACTTGCGCCGCCGTACCCGACGCTCCAGCTCAACCCGCTCCTCGTCGCTCAGCTCAATCCCTACCGCCTTGCCGCCTGCCATCCGCGCCTCCATGCCGGTGAACCGGAGGGCACAGAATCACAAGCTCAACGAAATGACTGGTAATTTCTGAAACGGGACACTAGCGCTTCTTCGTCAACTGCCGTCGGTCGGCGTGGAAGGCTGACGCCTGGCACTAAAGGAAATCGATACGTTGCCGTGCCGATTGGCGTCCAACGTGCGCGCCGAACAACACTGCACCAACGCTTCCGGATCGGGCCACGACAACGACACTGCCCGCGGGCAGCTCCACCCGTTCCGTCTTCAGGCCTTTCGGCAACCGTCCTCATTTGTTCAACGGCCGAAGCCATCAGCAACCTTTCCCTCCGGCTGCCTATATCTAGTGGCCGAGTATCCCCAACTGCACCAAATATACGCCTGACCCAAGGTTGAAGGCCGATTGACAGTTCGAGCCTCTGCGCGCGCCCGGCGTGTTTGCGGAGGCGCGGCACCGATCGTGCCGAAACTGCCGGGTCGGGTACACCTCATCCACATATCCAAAGAAACTGTTTGTTCACGGCCGCGAATCACTACTATTTGTGCGTAGTTGGTGGTCTGGCCCAAGGTACAGACGCGCTTCGACGGCCGCGAGGGGGAGCTGACCCTCGACGGGGACGCGGAACCCGGGAAGGGGCGGACATGCGGGCGGGTCTCATGTGGACGGATCTGTCTCTCGGGCCCCGCGCCGAGTTCCGCGCAGAAGTCGCTGACGCACGAGAACGGGGGCCTGTTGCGACGTTTGACAATCCCGGCGATCCGCTGGCGGAGATTGCCGCGGCGGTAATTGGGAAGGGATTCGGCCAGTACCGGACGCGAACGGCGGCGCGACATGCGGATTCTCGTCGCCCCCGGCGCCCGCTCCACGCAATTTGCGATCGTGATGATTCCCTCCGGAATAATGGCAGGCCTGGATCACTGAACGATGAAGCTCAACGTCCTGTTCGCCTGCGCGGCGCTTACCCTCCCGTCGTTGTCTCTTCCCACTGCCATGGCGACGGAGACGGAGCTTCCGGCTGAAGGCGAGGCCGTCCACGCGCGTGTGCTCACCATCGACGCACACGTGGACATTCCGCCCGATTTTGGGAGCGCGGCATACGACCCGATACGAGCCAGGGCGCCCGGGCAGAAGGTGGATCTGCCCGGGATGGAGGAGGGCGGGCTGGACGCCGCGTTCTTCGTCGTGTTCGTGCCGCAGCGTGACCGCGAACCGGCCGACCGGGCGCGGGCCATTGCGGACGCGTTCGTGAAGATCTCGGCGATCCGGCGCATGACGGACTTGCAGCATCCGGACCGGATTGGCCTCGCGCTCACGGCCGCGGACGTGCGACGCATTCACGGCGAGGGCCGGCGCGTAGCCCTCATGGGCATGGAGAACGGCTTTGCCCTCGGCGGGGAGCTTGACCTGCTGGAGACGTACTACGGCTTCGGGGTGCGTTATCTGGGCCTGTTGCACAACGGACACAACGATATCGGGGATTCCGCGCGGCCCAGTCGGCGTCGGGACGAACCTCCGTCCGAACATGGCGGACTCAGCGATTTCGGGCGTGCCGTGATTGCGCGGGCGAATGCACTCGGAATGATGGTGGATGTTTCCCATGCGACGATGCCCGCGACCCTCGATGCCATCCGCGCCTCCCACGCGCCGGTGATCGCCTCGCACTCCGCGGTGCGCGGCGTCCATGACCACCCGCGCAATCTGTCCGACGAGGCCTTGATGGCCCTGCGGCAAAAGGGCGGCGTGATATCCATCGTGGCATTCGATTCCTATCTGCGTGCCGTGCCCGAGGAGAAGCAACACGCGCTTGCGGCGTTGCGGGCGGGATTCGCTCTGGAGGATGCGACGGACTGGGCTCGACTGACGGAAGCCGAGCGCGATGTCTACTACGGGCGTCGCGCCGAGATCGATCGGCGGTGGCCCAGGGCGTCGGTCAGCGATCTCGTCGACCATGTCGACTATGCCGTCAACCTCATCGGCATCGATCACGTGGGCATCACATCGGACTTCAATGGAGGCGGCGGAATTGAAGGATGGAACAACGCCAGGGAATCACCGAATGTCACCCTGGAGCTTGTCAGGCGGGGCTACACCGAAGGCGAGATCGAAAAACTCTGGGGTGGCAATCTCCTGCGCGTGATGGAGGAGGTGGAAAATTTGGCTGCGGGATATGAAGGTCGCTGATGTGCAGCATGGAGGTGAGCGCAAAGCGGGCCCGTACTGACCTCGCCGGGCTTGTTGAGGCATAGTGCCACTCGATTTACGCAACTGCTGTTTGGGTGAGAGGAATTCGACGAACGTAGTGGACAAACAGTTTGCGGTGGTTCGCGGATGGTAACGGCACCCGAATGTTTGGAGGCCGTTTCCATGCAAATCACCGGGCCGGAATCGCCGTATTGAGGGACCCGCTCTGCAAGACAATATACGCCGCTCTTCGCGCCAGGGGCATGGCCATGCCCGTGCGCTTCGAAGAATCTGCGACCGTCTCATCGCCGTCGCCTGCGCCACTTTAACCGGCGATATCGAACCAGACCCAAATCGCTCCGCCAGCGCCAGCGCAGCTTCAACGTCATCGCGGGCACCGAACCCGCAAAAGCGACGTTACAAGAGGCGGGGAGTCCACAGCTGCTAACCGAAGCCGGGACTCCTATACCACCTGTGGGGACACAACCGACTTGCACCTGTCACCAGACAGACGTGCGTCGGGCATTTGATCGGAACTAACCGAAACGGGGCGAAGGCATGCCGCGGAACAGATACGAGGAAGCAGGCAGGCAGTATTCGCCTGCCTCGGTCGATATTCTCTTTGTCGCGGAGGCTCCTCCGAGCGCGCTGGAGCGTTACTTCTATTTCCCCGAAGTGCGCGAGCACGATCATCTTTGGGTCGCGCTCATGCGGGCCCTTTATCCCCAGGAATTTGGCGAGACCGGGCAGGAACGCTCGCGGAAGCGCGATTGGCTTACCCGATTCCAAGCGGGCGGTAGCAAGCTGATCGATGCCCTGAGGGAGCCCATACCGCAGGGAACAAGTTCACGGAAGAGGATATCGTTGCTTCGCGGGCAGGCGGACGCGCGGGTTAGGGAAATCGCGAACCTGGCTCCAAGGCAGGTGCTGCTGATCAAGGTAACTGTATACGACGCTCTATACGAGACCTTACGCGCAGCCGGATTGCCCGTCATCGACGGGCGCCTGCCGTTTCCAGGTTCGGGCAGGCAAGCGCAGTTTCAAGACGGTTTCAGAAAGCTCGTCGAGGCGGGGAAGCTCGTCCTCCCGGACACTCGCCGCCGTTGACAGCCGGGTCAACATTGTTCTTGAGCCACGAATCATGCGCGGACATCATTAGACCTGCAGCAAGGCCTCCAGTTTGGAAATGTTGATCGGCTCGTGGATGGGGTTCCGATCGACTCGACAAGACGTTGATTCCCTTTGATTGTTGATCAACGTGGAAGATTGACCCCTGACTCTGAACGAAATCAATATGTTGCGGCGCCGATTGGCGGTCAATCTACGCGCCGAACAATAAGTTTCGGTTTTCGGATATAACGTTTTTATGTTTTCCTCTTATGTTTTCCGGAGGTTGAAGTTGCGTTTCGCCGCATCCTGCCTCGACGCTCGGCGTCCGTGCCCCCAAACCTCGATGCTGGCTTGAGGGCCCCCGCGATCCGCCGGGCTATCGGCGCCGCAGCCGGCGCGTTGCTCGCACGGAGGTCGACGTGACCGTGGCGTGGCGCGCGGTACTTTCCGTTGCGGTCCTGCTCGCGGGACTGGCCCCGGCCGGTGGCGAGGCGGCGACGCGCATGAACCTCTCGATCGTGAAGAGCTTTCATCCGGACTCGGAGCGGGACTACGCCACGGTGCACCCGGGGCTCGGCGCGACCGGACCGCTGGTCGAACCATGGCTGCGCTGGCGCGCCGGTCTGGTGCGACACTCGCACGCGCACCTCGGGCCGGACGCCGGGGTCGCCGCCACGTGGGGCGGGTGGCAGAACGCTGGCGCGCGGGACTGAGCGCCGGGATCGTCGGCAACTATCCCCGCGACGAGTGGGTGCGCCGCGGCGTGGTGCCCATCGTGCAGTGGGAGGACCCGGGTCGCGGTCTTGTCTGGGAGTTCGGGGCAGCGCGGGCCGAGAGGGTGACGGTCATCGGATTGAGCGTGCAGATTCCGTTCTTGGGGATGACGACAGGGGGATGAGCGGCGCGGTCCTGGAGGCGAAATCCCGAGCCTCGCCGCCGCCCGCTCGCGCATCCCTCTTGTCGAAGGGACCGTCCCCCGATCCGCGGCTGTCGCCGCTACTCGGGATGAGGGGACAGAGGACCGGGGCGACGGCAGGGGCCTGTCGGTTCCAATCCGTTGCCGCTGGCGCAATGCGGCGGGCCGGGGCGCCACACATACCGGCCCCTCGTCAACCTCGTACGCCGCGACCGAGCGCTGACCGGAATTCCGCAACCCCGATCGAGTACCGCTCCCAGGTACGAAATCCGGAGATCACCTCGGGCGCTGCATTTCGACGCCCCGTCAGGCGGCCAGCCGGTTCGCGACCCACTTGTGGAAGTAGTGTGTCGGTTCGTCCATGACGCCGGAAAACACGCCGCCCGCGAAGGCGGGCGAGAAACGGCCGCATTGCATGCCCTCGACCACGCCCTGATCCTCCAGAAAAACCCTGCGCCACGCTTCCCGCGTCGCGGCGCGGGCCGCGTCGTGAGCGGGGTCGCTGGCCGTTTTCCCGACATAGTAGATCTGCCAGCACTCCCGCGTCCGCCCGGGCGAGAGCGGAAAGAGCACGATGGACCATATGTGGTCGCAGTGCACGCCGAGCAGGATGTTGGGGAACACGGTGGGGTACTCCGATACCCGTTCCGGCCAGCCCTCGAAGCGGTGGAATCCCGCGGCGGCCTCGCCCGCGCTCGGCCGGTACAGGCTCGACCCCTGTCCCGCGAACAGGTCATCGCCGTAATAGTGGTAGTGGTCCTGGAGGCGCGAACGGCGGTTGAGATCCCGGTGCACGAAGGGCAGGTGGTAGCTCTCGAGGTTGTTCTCGACGACGAGCTTCCAGTTGCCGCCGAACTCGAGCCGGAAGCTGCCATGGGTCGCGGCGGGGCGCATCCGTTCGATCTGGGCGCGGTCGGCAAGCCCGTAGACGCGCTCGGCCAGCGGCGCGATGTGCCGCTCGAAGGGCGGTCCTTCGCCGTCCAGGTTGACGAATACGAGGTCGAGCCACACGGCCGCGCGTACCGCCTTCAATCCGTTTACGCTGCGGTCGAAGCCGTCGTTTTCGTGCCGCCCCGGTCCGCCGACATGCGGGGTGACCAGAAGTTCGCCGTCCAGCGCGTAGGTCCATGCGTGGTAGGGACAGCGGATCCGCGTGGGGAAACGGCAGGGTTCGCTTGCAAGCCGGTTGCCGCGGTGGCTGCACACGTTGTGGAAGACACGGACCGAGCCGGTCTCGTCGCGCAGCATGAGCAGGGGCTGGCCCAGGAGTTCCACCGGCCGCGCATCGCCGGGCCCGGGGATCGTGCAGGCGTGACCGATGCAGGCCCATCCGGGCGAGAACAGACGGTCGCGCTCAAGCGCCAGGAAGTCCCACGAGGTATAGGCATCGTTAGGCAGGCCGGCCGCATCGACGGTCGGGCGGTTGATGCGCTCCACCAGTTCGGGAGAGATGCCGGCCAGGCCGGAAACCGAAGGGATGGCCACCACAGCGTCTTCCCCCACCGGGTGGGCGGGCCGCCGGATTCGCACGAACAGAGATGTCGGGCCCGCGGCCCAGGCAGCTCCGCTCCGCAGACCCGTCCACGATCATCGAAGCGCATGGGCGCAACCGCTCGATACATTGTCAAGGAGGATCGTCCTGTCGACTCCTGACGTCGAGGCCATGAGCCGGCCGCCGACTCCGCCCCATCGACGGCTTTTGGATAAACCTGCGCTGCAGGGCGGCGCACCCTCGAACTCGAGAGGGAAACGGGCGCCGTCTCCTTCGGCAATGCGCCCGATTGCCGCGGAACCGGCCTACGGCACGACCGCGATGTTTCCCACGTGCCGCTTGTCGATGAACGCCTGCTGGGCGGCGCGGAGCTCCGACAGCGGATACGTCGCCGCCAGCACCGGCCGCACCTCGCCCCGCTCCACATACCCCACCACGTCCCGGAACACCCGGGCCGGGACCACCGTGGACCCGGTGAAGGTGAGGTCGCGCAGGTAGAGCCCGCGCAGGTCGAGCGGCACCATGGGTCCCGCGATGGCGCCCGAGCAGGTGTAGCGCCCGCCTCGCGCGAGCACGTCGATCAGCGCCGGCCAGGCGGGCCCGCCGACGACGTCGGCAACCACCGTGACCCGCTCGCCCGCCAGCGCCGCGCGCAGGTCTTCCGGCGTGCGCGGCAGGACCAGGTCGGGGCCGAGCTCCGCCACCTCCGCGTGTTTCGCCTCCGAGGCCATGGCGATCGCCCGCGCGCCTCGGCGCTTCGCAAGCTGGACCAGCGCGCCGCCCACCCCGCCCGAAGCGCCGGGGATCAGCACCGTGTCCGCCGCCCCCACGCCCGCCCGGTTCAGCATGCCCTCGGCCGTGGTGCAGGAGCAGGAGAAGGTCGCGAGCTCGGCGTCGCTCAACTCCGATTCGACCGCGGCCAGGTTGCGCGTGTCGCATCTGGCGTACTCGGCGAAGCCGCCATCCGTCTCCGACCCGAAATACCGCGCCTTGTCCGGGTTCTCGGGGTCCGACCGGTCGCGCAGCCAGGCATCGACCATGACCCGCTTGCCGACCAGTCCGGGATCGGCGCCCTTGCCGACCTCAACCACGATGCCCACCAAGTCCGCGCCCTGGATGCGCGGGAAGCGGATCGGCCGCCCGCCCCAGCCGGCGGCGCCTTCGTCCACGCCGGCGGCGGCTGCGCCGGTCGTCGCACCCGTCACCGTCCGGGAATACCAGCCGGTGCGGGTGTTGACGTCGGTGTTGTTGAGACCGCAGGCGCCGACCTCGATCAGCGCCTCCATCGGGCCCGGTTCCGGAACGGGCCAGTCCTCGCGCCACTCGTAGCGGTCGAGACCGCCATGGCCGGTGAGCACCATCGCCTTCATCGTGCGCCGCATCGCCAGCCAGCCTCCTCGCATCGATCGCCGGGACCGGACCCCCGGGGCCGCGCACCGGCCGGCCGCGGGCGGGGCGCGCCCGCGATCGCTTGCGTGAATGCAGAGGGCCAAACGCCGCCGCCGAACAACCGGGGTGAAAGCGGTCCCTGTCAAGTCCCTGCCGACGGCGGAAAAATTGGTAAGGTGCGTCACACCACGCGGCAGGCGCGGAGGCACGCATGAGCGACGGCGACAAACCGGTCTTTCTGGTCACGGGGCTCGGCGAGGGAACGGGCGGCGCGGCGGCGCGGCGCTTCGCGGCCGGCGGCTATCGGGTCGCCATGCTGGCGCGGTCGGAAGAGCGCTTGCGCCGGTTCGAGGCCGAGCTGCCCGAGTCGCGGGGCTACGTCTGCGACGTCGCCGACCTCGACCGGCTGGTGGACGCGGCGAAGCGGGTCAAGGACGAGATGGGACCGCCGAAGGTGGTGCTCCACAACGCCGTCGGCGGCGGCTGGATCCGGTTCCTGGAGGCCGACCCGACGCTGCTCGAGCGCAATTTCCGCATCAACACGACGGCGCTGTTCTATCTCTGCCGCGCCGTGGTACCGGACATGATCGAAAGCGGCGGAGGAGTCATCCTCGTCACCGGCAACACCTCGGCGCACCGCGGCAAGGCGCATACGCCGATCTTCGCGCCGACGAAGGCGGCGCAGCGTGTCCTCTGCCAGTCGATGGCCCGCGACCTCGGGCCGAAGGGGATTCACGTGGCCTACGTCACCGTCGACGCCCTGATCGACACGCCGTCCACCCGGCCGCGCCTCGCGCCCGGCAAGCCCGACGACTTTTTCGCCAGACCGGCCGCCATTGCCGACGAAATGTTTCACGTCGCCCACCAGGACCGCTCGGCGTGGTCGTTCGACGTGGAGCTCCGGCCGTTCGGCGAAGTCTGGTGACGGCTCGGCCGAGGGCGTCGAGCAGCGTCGCGCGCGCCGTGACGCTTGCGCGCCGCGCGCCTCGGCGGCGGTGAGCGCCCGCCGCGCGCTCACGCTCGAGGCCGGCGGCCGGCGGCTCGCCGCCGAATGGCTCGGGCCGGCGGGCGACGCGGCACCGACGCTTGTTTTCCTGCACCACGGCACGGGCAGCATCGGGCAATGGCGGGACGTGCCGGCGCACCTCGCCGAGACGACCGGCTGTGGCGCGCTGGTGTACGACCGCTTCGGTCACGGCGCCTCGGAACCGCTGCCGCCGCCGTATGCGCGTCCGCCCGACTTCATGCACCGCGAAGCGCGCGTCGTGCCCGAGGTCCTCGATCGCGCCGGCGTGCGCAACGCCGTGCTCGTCGGCCACTCCGACGGCGGCTCGATCGCCCTTCTCGCGGCCGCCGCGGGCGATGCGCGCATCCGCGGAGTCGCGGCGCTGGCGGCGCACGTCTTCGTCGAGGAGAAGACGCTGGACGGCGTCACCGCCGCCGTCGCCGCATGGCGCTCGGGGCGCCTGCGCGAGCGCCTCCGGCGCCACCACGGCGACAACGCGGACGGCGCCTTTCTCGGCTGGGCGACCGTCTGGGCCAGCCCCGAGTTCGAGAGCTTCCACATCGAGGGCCACCTGCGGCGGATCGTCTGTCCGGTGCTGGCGGTGCAGGGCGCCGACGATGCCTACGGCACCCCGGCGCAGATGCAGGCCATCGCCGCCGCCGTCGGCGGTCCGAGGGAAACCATGCTGGTGCCCGACTGCGGTCACGAGCCGCATCTCGAGGCGCGCGGGCGCGTGCTGCCGGCGCTCGCGCGGTTCGCCGTCGACGCCCTTGCGCCCGCTGGTGCGGCGAACGACGACGCGCCGCCCTCGACTTGACACCGCCGACCTGCTAGGCAGCGCCGCGCCAATCGCACCGGAGGATTCCGACCATGTCCCGCACCGGCCAGGACGGTCTGGACGTTCGCCGCACGCTCGTCGCGGGCGGCCGCGAATACGACTATTTCAGCCTGCCCGCGGCGGCGGAGGCGGGCATCGGCGCGGTCGCCCGGCTCCCCTTCTCGCTCAAGGTCCTGCTCGAGAACCTCCTGCGCCACGAGGACGGCGCCACGGTGAGCGCCGCCGACATCGAGGCGCTGGCGGCGCGGCGGACGGACCGCGAGATCGCCTATCGGCCGGCGCGCGTCCTGATGCAGGATTTCACCGGCGTGCCGGCGGTGGTCGACCTCGCCGCGATGCGCGACGCGATGGCCCGGCTCGGCGAGGATCCGGCGCGGATCAACCCGCTGGTGCCGGTCGACCTGGTGATCGACCACTCGGTGCAGGTGGACCGCTTCGGCGCCCCGGACGCGCTCGCCGAGAACGTGCGGATCGAGATGGCGCGCAACCGCGAGCGCTACGCCTTCCTGCGCTGGGGCCAGCGCGCGTTCGACAACTTCCGCGTCGTGCCGCCGGGGACCGGCATCTGCCACCAGGTGAACCTCGAATACCTCGCACGGACCGTGTGGACGGCGGATGACGCCGACGGGCGCTCGCTCGCCTTTCCCGACACCGTCGTCGGCACCGACAGCCATACGACGATGGTCAACGGCCTCGCCGTGCTCGGCTGGGGCGTCGGCGGCATCGAGGCGGAAGCGGCGATGCTCGGTCAACCGATCTCGATGCTCGTCCCCGGAGTCGTCGGCGTGCGGCTGACCGGCACGCTGGCCGAGGGTGCGACGGCGACCGACCTCGTGCTCACCGTCACCGCCATGCTGCGCGCCCGCGGTGTGGTCGGCAAGTTCGTCGAGTTCACCGGTCCCGGGCTCGACGGCCTGCCGCTGACCGACCGGGCGACGATCGCCAACATGGCGCCGGAGTACGGCGCGACGTGCGGCTTCTTTCCCGTCGACGCCGAGACCGTCCGCTACCTGCGGTTCACCGGCCGGCCGCCGGAGCGCTGCGAGCTGGTCGAGACGTATGCCCGCGCCCAGGGCCTGTGGCGCGACGCGGACACTCCGGAGCCCGAGTTCGACGACGTCCTCACCCTGGACCTGGCGACCGTCGAGGCGAGCATCGCCGGCCCCAAGCGGCCGCAGGACCGCATCGCGCTCGGCGCCGCCAAGGCCGGTTTCGAGCGCCTGCTCGCCGACGACCACGGCCGCGCCGGCGGCGCGCCGCGGACCACGGCCGTCGCCGGCGCCGACTGGCCGCTCGCCGACGGCGCCGTCGCCATCGCCGCGATCACGAGCTGCACCAACACCTCGAACCCGAGCGTGATGATCGGCGCCGGGCTGCTCGCCCGCAACGCGCGCGCCCGCGGCCTCGCCGTCAAGCCGTGGGTCAAGACCTCGCTCGCGCCGGGGTCGAAGGTGGTGACCGACTATCTCGCCCGTTCGGGTCTCGACGGCGACCTCGCGGCGCTGGGCTTCCACGTCGTGGGCTACGGCTGCACCACCTGCATCGGCAACTCGGGCCCGCTTCCGGAACCGGTCGACCGTGCCGTCGAGGAGGGCGGCCTCGTCGTCGCCGCCGTGCTCTCGGGCAACCGCAACTTCGAGGGCCGCGTCCACCAGCGCGTCCGCGCCAACTACCTGGCCTCGCCGCCGCTGGTCGTCGCCTACGCCCTCGCGGGCTCGATGTGCGTCGACCTGACGCGCGAGCCGCTCGGCACCGGCGCCGACGGCCGGCCGGTCTTCCTCCGCGACGTCTGGCCGTCGGCGCGCGAGGTCGCCGACGCGGTGCACGGCGCCGTCGTGCCTGAGACTTTCGCCACGGAATACGCCGACGTGTTCAGCGGCGATTCCGCCTGGCGGGACATCGCCGCGCCGGCCGGCAACACCTACGACTGGCCGGAATCGACCTACGTGCGCAACCCGCCGTACTTTGCCGGCATGACGGCCAGGCCGGCCGGAGTCGACGCCGTCGACGGCGCGCGCGTCCTCGTCATGCTCGGCGACTCGGTCACCACCGATCACATCTCGCCGGCGGGCGGTATCGCCGGCCGCAGCCCGGCCGCGGACTACCTCGTGTCGCACGGCACGGCACCGGCGGACTTCAACTCCTACGGGGCGCGGCGCGGCAACCACGAGGTCATGATGCGCGGCACGTTCGCCAACGTCCGCCTGCGCAACGAGCTCGCGCCCGGCACCGAGGGCGGGTGGACGCGCATCGACGGCGCCGGCGAGCCGGTGAGCGTGTACGACGCCGCCCGCACCTACGCCGCGCGCGGCACGCCGCTCGTCGTCGTCGCCGGCAGGGAGTACGGCACCGGGTCGTCGCGCGACTGGGCGGCCAAGGGACCGATGCTGCTCGGCGTGCGCGCCGTGATCGTCGAGAGCTTCGAGCGCATCCACCGCTCCAATCTCGTCGGCATGGGGGTGCTGCCGCTGCAGTTCAAGGACGGCGCGACGCGCCGCGACCTCGATCTCGACGGCACGGAGACGCTGTCGTTCCCCGGCGTCGGCGGCGGCGGAGACATCCGTCCGGCGATGGACGTGACCTGCCGGATCGCGCGCGCCGACGGACGCGTCGACGAGATTGTCCTTCTGTGCCGCATCGACACCGACGACGAGGTGGCGTACTTCCAGAACGGCGGCATTCTGCCCTACGTGCTGCGCCGGCTGGCCGCGTGAGGGCGGCGCCCGCGCGGCGCCGCGCCGGTCAGCCGGCGCGCGCCTCGCGCACGCCCGAGCGCCGGATCGCTTCGGCCGAGGCCGCTTCCGAGCGCGGCCCCATGAGGTGGGCGCCCGCCGCCCCCGGCGTCTCGCGGATCGCCTCGATCAGCTCGACGCAGATGCGAATGCCCTCCTCGAACTCGTCCGCCGCTCCCTCGAGACGCGCGACGAGCGCCGCCGGCACGCTGACTCCGTAGAGGTTCGCGTCCATCCAGCGGGCCGACTTCGCCGAGCGCAGGGGGCCGATGCCGATCAGCAGGTGCGCGCGTTCGGCGATGCCGAGGTCGACGAGCCGCGCCACCCAGCGGCGCATCAGCGCGACATCGAAGCAGTACTGCGTCTGCACGAAGCGCGCACCGGCGTCGAGCTTCTTCAGGAGGCCGGTGGGCCGCCAGTCGGCGGGCGGATCGCACGGGCTGTCGGCGGCGCCGACGAACAGGCGCGGCGCCGCCGCGACGGCGCGGCCCGACGGCAGCGTTCCCGGCTCCGCCATGGCGCGGACCATGGCGATCAGCCCGGCGCTGTCGAGATCGAAGACTTCCTTCGCTTCGGGCTGGTCGCCGGCGGCGGCCGGGTCGCCGGTCAGGCACAGCACGTTGCGCACGCCGAGCGCGGCGGCGCCCATCAGATCGGCCTGCAGCGCCAGCCGGTTGCGGTCGCGCAGCGTCATCTGCATCACCGGGTCGATCCCCTCCCGGATCATGAGCGCCGCCGCCGCCAGCGCCGCCATGTGGGCGCGCGCGGCGGCGCCGTCGGTGACGTTCACCGCGTCGGCGACGCCGGCGAGCGGCCTAGCCCGCTCCAGCAGGTCGGCCGGGTCGGCCGAGACCGGCGGCGTGACCTCGGCGGTGACGGCGAAATGTCCCGCTTCCAGCACCGCTTGCAGCGGCGCGGGCGCGCTTGCGCGTTTCGTCATGGCGTTCCGGAAGGGCTTGCGGGCGAGGCGGCCACGGTAGGGAAGCGGCGGCGCGGCGTCAACGCGCGCGACACGCGCGCGACATATCCCGACCGGTGGCGTTCCCGCGCTGCCCGCCCCGAGGCGGGGCGGCCGGCGCATTCGCGGCCGACCGCTCTGCTACCATGCGCCAATGAGGCGAACTCCGGTTGCGGTCGCGCTGCTCGCGTCGCTTGCATGTCGCCCCGCCGTGGGCGACAGCGGAGGCGATGATCGGAACGAATGACAAACCGAGAGCGGCGGCCGAGACGTACCTACCGCGAGGGCGCCATCGTCGGGCGCCCTCTCAGGCCGGAGGAAGTGCCAATTTTCTCCGATATCGTCAGACGGATTGCCGCCATTGCCATCGCTATCGCGCCGAAAGCGTCAAGACCGGCGAGACAAACCCGGAAGCAGCAGCGTCGAAGGTAGCGCAATTCGATCCGTGGCTCTCAACTGCTTCAACGATCGCGACCGCGTCCTGCCTTCCGGACCGAGGATATCGAATTCTCTCTCCTCCACGAGTTGGACAATAATCCCGTCAAGATCGGCGAAGCGGGCCGCGGTCCGGTTCGCAAGCGCATGACGAATTGCGTCTACGGTGATTGGCTGTTCGGATACCAGGCCGAACAGCTCCTTGGGCAACGACTCCAGAAGCTGTTCGCGCATCTGTCGCGCATCGAGACTGCGAAACTGGAACATTGGAAGAGTGTCCGAATCCCTCAAGGCGTCCCAACCCAACATGCCAAAGTCACCTCTCCCATAATGCTCAAACGTGTTTTGTACGTCCCAATGTCGCTGAATCATGACATCGCGAGCTGTTGGGTGCCTTGAAAGATGGAGAAACCAAAGAGCTCGCCGAGACTGCTCGGGCCGGATAAAGAAGGGAGTATCATAAGTCGCTCCCGTAGCGGTTCGCAGGTGGTCGCGCAGGGTTCTCTGAGCGATCGCCCGTCCTCCGGCTCCGTCCTTTTGCTGAATCAGATCGTGTATCTGCGGGTCGGTCAGTTGCAGCGGTGCGGCCGACTTTATGATTTGCGGCGTCTGGGCCAGATGATTGACGAGGGCGTGCGCAGCAAATGTCAGTATGACTTCAGCCGCCGGTAGTGCATTGAAGATGCGAGAAACAAGCGCGAGTGCCGCCTGGGAATACCCAGTCTGATCGAGCAGGAAGATCGCCCGACCCGAACGGGGCTGTCTTCGCTGGATGGAGTTGAGAATGCCTTCGACTTCATTTTCAAATGCGTTGTTTCTCACGATTATCCGGTCGTCGTCCACGTTGTATCCGCGCTCCGAGAGCGCTTTTCGAAGATGATCCGTGTGCGCCTCGTCCTTGTCTACAAAGTAGAATTTGCAATCTATTCGAAGTGGCTTGATACGCTTCGCGTTCAGCCTTCTTCGGGCGTGCTCCGTTTCTTCGAGCATGATCAACGGCGTCCCGGAAACGACGTCGCCACCGTCGGCAAACGTGCCGCCACCCGCAAATCCGTCGATCAAATCGAGTTTAAATTCCTCACGCTGTGGATTTACATTCAGCCTGTCGAAATACGAACGAAGATAACTGCGTAAAACATCGAGTTTCGCTTTGCTGTGCCCTTCGATGCGAGGCGGCGCTTCGTCAGGATGCCACTGGAAGGGCATGGTCGTGGCTCTCCGTCAGGTGTTGCGGCATAGCGTTATGCTCGATCTTATCCAGCTCTCGTCCGCCCGATTTCGGTGTTCTTCCGCCCCACTGTTTGAAGAAGAACGGTACGCCGAACAGGGAGCAGCGATCTCGAATGTCACGAACCCATTCTTCCTTCATGCGCCGGGCCTTCGGACCGCTTTCGCCGCCGACGATGACCCAGGATATCCCGTCGAGGTCGATGTTCCCGACCGGGCCCAGAAGCGGCTCGATCGACAAGAAGCGAACGGAGACGGGCGCCGCTCGAAGGTGCTGGATTCGCGTGCTCGAGGATTGGTCTTCCACCGACACGCCGCACCAAATATGGCCAGGAACCAAGCGGCCTGCGTACCTGCGCTGCAGGTAGTTTCTCATCAGGGAACTGCGCTTCGTCAGGATTTGATAGATGTGGCGGTCTACCGTTTCCATGGTTTGGAAAATTTTATCGATGAAGCGGCGGTCGACCCGTTTGTGAAATAGGTCGCTCATTGAATTGACGAAGATCTTTCGTGGCTTGCGCCACCGCCTCGGCTGATCCAGGCGCGATGGCCACAGGCGCAGATCGAAGCCCTGCTCGTAAGGGTGACCAGCGACGCCGCGCCATCGTTCGGCGAAGCGTTCGGCGTAGCAATGGTCGCAGCCACGTGTGATCTTCGTGCAACCGGTCACCGGATTCCAGGTTGCGTCAGTCCACTCGATTGTCGACTTGCTACCCATTGCGGCACCATGTGCGGAACGCTGCCTTGCCGACGGCTTTCATTTGCTCGTTCTCAGGCCGGCATACTCGAGGTCGCGTCGTCCGCCGTCCGACGCGACCCAAGCGGCAAGCCAGCACGGACCCTTCGGCCGAAACATATCACGAACATATGCCCTCTCGGGCCTCCTGTCAATCTTGCGCCCGGGCAGCTCGTCAACGGCGAATACACCGGCGTTTTCGTCGGACGGCCGTCGGAGATCGTCGACCGGAGGGAGGGACAAGCCTGCGTGGTGCCGGCGCTAGAACTCGATGCTGCCATCGGCTGCAGACCGCGCCGGGACGAGAGGCTCGATGGCGTCGGTGCGGACCGAGCCCCGGGCAACGTCCAGGTCGTACGTGGTCTGCAGGTTGAGCCAGAAGACAGCCGTCGTGCCCAGCGCCTTGCCGATGCGCAGGGCCGTGTCCGCCGTCACCGACCGGCGGCCGTGGACGATCTCGTTGATGCGGCGGCGGGAATGCCGGTCGTCTCTGCCAGACGATGTCGCGCGATCCCGAGCTCCGTCAGGAACTCTTCCAGATGCTCGCCGGGGTGGGTCGCGTGGGCCATGGGGGTGCTCCGTAGAGACTTCGGTAACGTACTGCGCGGGGCCGGCGTGGAAAAGGCTGCGTTGTCGGGCGATCGTCGCGCCGGCCGTCTTCCACCGTCTACAATGCCCCCATGACGAGAACCTCGGTCGCGGCACTCCTCGCGCTGCTCGCGGCGCCGCCGCCGGCGGCGGCGGTGGGGGTCGTCGAGCGGGCCGACGCGATGGCCTATTCGATGCCGGCGCCCGAGCTCGACGCGGGCGCCGGCGCCGCCTTCCTCGCCGGCCGGGCCCTGTTCCGCCGCCAGTGGCGCCCGGAGGCGGTCGGCGGCGAGGCGCGGGACGTCGGCCTCGGGCCGCTGTTCAACCGGCGCTCGTGCGCCGGCTGCCACGTCCGCGACGGCCGCGGGGCGCCGCCGGCCGCGGGCGCGCGCGGGCCGGCCCGCGGCATGGTGGCGGTGTTCGGCGCGCACCCGCGCTTCGGCCGCCAGCTTCAGGACCAGGCGGTGGTCGGCGCGCGCCCGGAGGGCCGGCTGGTGCTGGCCTACGACGCGCGCGCCGGGCGGTTCGCCGACGGCGCCGGGTTCCGCCTGCGCGCGCCGCGCTACCGGATCGAGACGGCGGACGGCGCCGTGCCGGGGACGTTCTCGCCGCGCGTGCCGCCGGCGGTTTTCGGCCTCGGACTGCTCGAGGCGGTCGCCGACGAGGAGATCGCGGCCCCGCGCGGCGGTGGCGCGGGCCGCGTGTCGTGGGTCGGCGGCAGGCCGGGGCGCTTCGGCTGGCGCGCCGAGCGCGCGACGCTGCGCGACCAGGTGGTCGCCGCGGCGCGCGAGGACATCGGGCTCGACCTGCCCGGCGAGATCGACGAGGCCGAAGTCGCCGCGCTGGTCGCCTATCTGCGCGGCCTCGCGGTACCGGCGCGGCGCGGCCCCCGGGCGCCGGCGGTGCGCCGCGGCGAGGCCGTGTTCGCCGCCGCGGGCTGCGCCGCCTGCCACCGTCCGAGCCTGCAGACGGCGCCGGCGCCGCCGGTCGCCGCCTTCGGCGGGCGCACGATCCGGCCCTATACCGACCTCCGCCTGCACGACATGGGGCCGGGTCTCGCCGACCCCGGCGGCGGCGACGCGCTGTGGCGGACGCCGCCGCTGTGGGGCCTCGGCCTGCTCGAGACGGTGAACGGCCACGCCGCGCTGCTGCACGACGGTCGCGCCCGCGGGGCGCTGGAAGCGGTGCTGTGGCACGGCGGCGAGGCGGCGGCGGCGCGCGCCGCGGTCATCGCGCTCGACGCCGGCGCGCGCGGCGATCTCGTGGCCTTTCTCAAGTCCTTGTGAACGCCGCCGGCGGCGGGCCCGGTTGCCGCGCGGCCGCCGGCCACCTACGTTCCGCAGCATGGACAGAATTGCAATACAAGGAGGAAGGATCATGCTTCGAGCGGTTGGAATTGTCGCTGCCGCGGCCGTGGCCGCCGCCGTCGCCGCGGCGCCCGCGCTCGCCGGCGGGCCGGTCAACACGACGTTCTTCGGCAACGCGATCGAGGGCTACGACGCCGTCGCCTATCACACCCTGGGCGAGCCGGTGGAAGGGTCGAGCGATTTCGAGCACGAGTGGTTGGGGGCGACGTGGCGTTTCGCCAACGCCGAACACCGCGACCTGTTCGCCGCCGATCCCGAGATGTACGCGCCCGCCTACGGCGGCTACTGCGCCTACGGCGTGAGCCTCGGCCACAAGCCGGGAATCGACCCCGAGGCGTGGACCGTCGTCGACGGCACGCTGTACCTGAATCTCAACAAGAACATCCAGGCGCGCTGGGAGCAGGACATTCCCGGCTACGTCGCCAAGGCCGACGAGATCTGGCCGACCATCCGCGACGAGTAGACGGCGCGGCGGGGCGGACCTCGAAAACCGCCCCGCCGGCGGCTACGCGGCGCGCTCGCCGAGCGCGGCGAGCGCCGGCCTGCCGGCGACGATGCCGACCGACACCGTGTCGCCGTCGCGGATCGCGCCTTCGAGCAGCTTGGTCGCCAGCGGGTTCTGGATCTCGCGCTGGATCGTCCGCTTGAGCGGGCGGGCGCCGTAGACCGGGTCCCAGCCCGCGTTCGCAAGCCACGCCCTGGCCTGCCGATCGACCGCGAGGTCGATCTTGCGCGCCGCCAGCAGGGCGCGCAGGCGGTCGATCTGGATGTCGACGACGCCGCCCATCTGCGCCCGGTCGAGGCGGTGGAACAGCACCGTCTCGTCGAGGCGGTTGAGGAACTCGGGACGGAACGCCGCGCGCACCGCGGCCATCACCTCGGCGCGGGCATCGCCGGCGTCGGCGCCGTCGGGCAGCGCCGCCAGCGCCTCGGCGCCGAGATTCGACGTGAGCACGATCAGCGTGTTGCGGAAGTCCACGGTGCGGCCGTGGCCGTCGGTCAGCCGCCCGTCGTCGAGCACCTGCAGGAGGACGTTGAAGACGTCCGGGTGCGCCTTCTCGACCTCGTCGAACAGCACCACCTGGTACGGCCGCCGGCGCACGGCTTCCGACAGGGCTCCGCCCTCGTCGTAGCCGACGTAGCCCGGCGGCGCCCCGATCAGCCGCGCCACGGCGTGCTTCTCCATGTACTCCGACATGTCGATACGCTGCATCGCCGCCTCGTCGTCGAAGAGGAACGCCGCCAGCGCCTTGGTCAGTTCCGTCTTGCCGACCCCGGTGGGGCCGAGGAACAGGAACGAGCCGATCGGCCGGTCGGGGTCCTGCAGGCCGGCGCGCGACCGGCGCACGGCGTGCGCGACCGCGGCGATCGCCTCGTCCTGGCCGACCACGCGCGCGTGCAGCGCCTCCTCCATGCGCAGGAGCTTTTCGCGCTCGCCCTCGAGCATCCGGTCGACGGGGATGCCCGTCGCCCGCGACACCAGGCTGGCGATGTCGACGTCGGTGACCTGCTCGCTCACCATCAGCGCCGCGCCGTCGTCGCCGGCGGTCCGGCGGCCGCCGTCGAGCGCCGCCTCGAGGTCGGGGATGACGCCGTGCGCCAGCTCGCCGGCGCGTTCGTAGTCGCCGTCGCGCGTCGCCCGGTCGAGCTCCGCGCGCGCCGCCTCGAGCCGCTCCTTCACGCCCTGCGCACCGTGAAGCTCCGCCTTCTCGCGTTCCCACCGGGCGGCGAGCGCGGCCGACCGGCTCTCCAGGTCGGCGAGCTCGGACTCGAGCTTGCCGAGCCGGTCGCGGGAGGCCGGGTCGCTCTCCTTCACCAGCGCCTCGCGCTCGATCTTGAGCTGGACCGCGCGGCGGTCGATCTCGTCGAGCGCTTCCGGCTTGCTGTCGACCTCCATGCGCTTGCGGCTCGCCGCCTCGTCGATCAGGTCGATGGCCTTGTCGGGCAGGAAGCGGTCGGCGACGTAGCGGTCGGACAGGGTCGCGGCGGCGACGATGGCGCCGTCGGAGATGGCGACGCCGTGGTGGACCTCGTACTTCTCCTTCAGGCCGCGCAGGATCGACACGGTGTCCTCGACGCCCGGCTCGGCCACGAGGACGGGCTGGAAGCGCCGCGCCAGCGCCGCGTCCTTCTCGATGCGCTTGCGGTACTCGTCGAGGGTCGTGGCGCCGAGACAGTGCAGCTCGCCGCGCGCCAGCGCCGGCTTGAGCAGGTTCGAGGCGTCCATGGCGCCCTCCGCCGCGCCGGCGCCGACGAGGGTGTGCAGCTCGTCGATGAACAGCAGGACCTCGCCGGCGGCGTCGGTGACCTCGGCGAGCACCGCCTTGAGCCGTTCCTCGAACTCGCCGCGGTACTTTGCCCCCGCCACCATGGCGCCGAGGTCGAGTGCGAGCAGGCGCTTGCCGCGCAGCGATTCGGGAACGTCGCCGGCGACGATGCGGTTGGCGAGGCCCTCGACGATCGCCGTCTTGCCGACGCCGGGCTCGCCGATGAGCACCGGGTTGTTCTTGGTCCGCCGCGAGAGCACCTGCACGGCGCGGCGGATCTCCTCGTCGCGGCCGATGACGGGGTCGAGCTTGCCGGCGCGCGCCAGCTCGGTCACGTCGCGCGCGTAGCGCTTCAGGGCGTCGTAGGAGTCTTCCGCCGACGCCGAGTCGGCGGTGCGCCCGCGGCGCAGCCGGTCGACCGCGGCGGCGATCGAGTCCGGCGTCGCGCCGGCGTCGGCGAGGGCGCGCGCGGCGTCGGTGTCCCTGGCGACGGCGAGCGCCAGCAGCAGCCGCTCGACCGTCACGAAGCGGTCGCCGGCGCGGCGCGCGAGGTCCTCCGCCGCCTCGAAGAGGCGCATCGTCGCCGGCGCGGCGTGCAGCCCGCCGGCGCCGCCGCCCTCGACGCGCGGCAGCCCGGCGAGGCTGCGCTCGACCCCCTCGCGGGCCGTTGCGGGGCGCGCGCCCGCCGCCTCGAGCAGTCCGGCGGCGAGGCCGTCGGCGTCCTCGAGCAGCTCCTTGAGAACGTGCTCGCAGGTAAACTGCTGGTGTCCGGCGGCGACGGCGCGGTCCTGCGCCGACTGGATCAGGCCGCGGCTTCGCTCGGTATAACGCTCGGCATTCATCGTCGCATCCCCGTCTGCACCCCGTCGCCCGGCGCGACGGCCACGCATATAATGTGGCAACTTTGCAACACAAGGGGCGGCGAGGGGCGGGCGCCGATTTATCCGGCGCGGTGGCGGACGGTGGGGAATGGCGGCTGCGGCGCGCGGCCCCGGCGCGAGGCCGTGGAGACAGTCATCCGCTCGCCGGCACGTTTGCGCGCGTATCCGATCCCCGGGGCAGGGGCTCTGGCGGTTGGCGAGGGGCGTTTCAGCTCGACGGCGCCTTCGCGGGCTCGTGACGGCAACAATCGGGCATTTTGTCCTTCTCCAGAACATGCGGCTTCCGGTTTCTCCCGTAGAAGATGCATGTGCCGAAGACCCGGATGGTCCAATAGATGACGTGGGCCTTGCAGCCCATGCCTGACGCCAGCATGGCCGCAAGCATTACCTTGTCCGAAAACAGCCTCATGTCGTCCGTAGGAGCGAGCCCACACTTCTGCCATGCGACGTAGAGCCAGTCGTGAACGATGGAGGCTTCCAAGTGCCGCCCGACGCGGCCCACATACCAGCGGAATACCCGAGGCACGGAGGCAAGGTCGGTCACCGCTCCTGCCGGTACCTCAATTTCCTGGACGTTCTCTCCATCCAGTTGAGCGTGCACGACATAGTTTTTGGCGATCAGGTATTGCTCTTCCGGGCCGAAACGCGGGTCGCGTTCTTTGAGTCGTGCAAGGCACAAGTCGGTCTTGAACCAGAGACCGGTAATGCACTTCCAGTCGCTGGTGGGATAAGGGCAACCGGAAGCCGTGCATGGTGGATCGCAAGCGCGGGACCTCCTTCCCTGATTCACGACCACCCACCAACGGCAGGTGACGAGAGCAAGTGCGGAGAGAACGATGACGACGGTTGCGATCCAGTCTCCCGCCTCCAGGATTTTCCGGTAGCGTTCCAGCACCTCGTTGTAATTCCAGATGGCCACCAGTCCGAGGGCGGCGATCGCCAGGATGATCGCGGAATAGACCATGGCGTTACGGATCATGGTGTAGTTTCCCATTGTCTATCGCTTGCTGCGCAAGCGCCATCGCCAAGTCATAGCTCGTGTTCTTGCTCCCTCCGGGATTGCGGCGAAGGATCCCTCGCTCGACCAGATCGTTGATGTCGCGCTGCGCCGTCGGTATCGAACATTTGCCGATCACCGCCCATTTCCTTGCCGTCAGCTTGCCTTCGAATCCATCGAGAAACCTGTTGAGCACCGCCTTCTGTCGTTTGGAAAGCGCCTCACGGGCGTAGCGTCGCCAGAAATCGGCCTTGCGCAGGACATCGGCGCACATCGACTCGGCGCCATCGATCGCGCGCGAAAAACAGTCGAGGAACCAGACCAGCCAGTCGGTAACGTCGAGCGAGCCTTTTTGCGCGCTTTCGAGCGCGTTGTAGTAGTCGGAGCGTTCCTTCCGGATCTGGCTCGACATGCTGTAGAAGCGCTGCTCCGAGCCTTCCGACTGCGCCAGCGCCTGGTCGGCGATCGCGCGCGCGACACGGCCGTTACCGTCCTCGAACGGGTGGACGGTCACGAACCAGAGGTGCGCGAGGCCGGCGCGCAACAGGCCCTCGGGTTCGTTTCGGCGATTGAACCAGTCCAGGAACGCCCGCATCTCGGCAGCGAGCCGCCGAGCAGGCGGCGCCCGAAAGCGCACCCGCTGACGGCCGATCGGTCCCGAGACGACCTGCATCGGCCCTTCCGCATCGTCGCGCCACACACCCGTCTTGACCCTGCGCATTCCCGAATATCCGGTCGGGAACAATGCCGCCTGCCAGCCGAACAGTCGTTCGGACGTCAGCGGTGCTCCGAAGTTCCCCGTAGCGTCGAGCATCATTTCGACGACGCCCTCGGTCCGCCGGTCCGCGGGTGCGGTCGCTGCCGCGGGCACGCCGAGGCGGCGCGCGAGCGACGACCGGACGCCGTCGCGATCAAGAACCTCGCCTTCGATCTCCGAACTCTTGACGACGTCTTCCGTCAGCGCTTCGAGCTGCGCTTCGAGCTTCAGGTCAAAGCCGAGGCTCGCCATGCTTCCGAGAAGCCGGCCTTGCTTCAGGCGCGCGGCCGCGAGCGCCTCAAGCAGCCCGCCGTCGTCCCACCCAAGGTTGGGCCAGTCCGGTCGCTCCCAGATATACATATTCTCCTCATTGTATGAGGAGAATATGGCACTGTTCTCTTCGTCGAGCAAGCAGGCTGCCGCACCGGCGGGTGCGCCGTCAGCGCCGGTCGAAGCGGTCGGGCGCGAACGGGGCCGGGTCGGCGGCCGGCTCCCGGCCCGTCGCCATCTGGGCCGCGAGCAGCCCGATCCCGGGGCCGAGGCCGAAGCCGTGGCCGGAGAGCCCGGCGGCGAGCGTCAACCCCTCCAGATCCGGAACCGGCCCCACCAGCGGCACTTCGTCGGGCGTCACGTCGATCATGCCGCCCCAGCCCTCGACCGCCGGCACGCCCTGCAACTGCGGAAAGACGCTCCGCGCGGCGCCGAGGATTCCGTCCAGCACCCGCCGGTCGGGCGGCGGGTCGAGCGCGCGGGCCTGTTCCATCGGGCTGAGCTGGTCCGCCCCCCAGCGGTGCCGGCCGAGGGCGCCGAAGAACTCCGGCCCGAAGCGAAGCCGCAGGAACCGCCAGCGGTCCCGGTAGAGGGGCAGGAACTTCCGGAAATGCGAGAACGCCGCCGGGATGAGGTCGAAGCGCGCCGCGTGCACCCGCCCGACCGTGTAGCCGCCGTCCCGCCGCGGCCGCACCGACGCGGTGCGCATGCCGACGGGCCCCGGCGCGATGGGCGGCGCGGGGGCCGTCCGCAGCGCCTGGGAACGCACGGCAAGCTGCGGCAGCGCGCGGCCCATGTTCTCCATGAACGGCCGGCACCACGCGCCGCCGGCAAGAATGACGGCGCGGCAGGCGACGGTCCCGCGCTCGGTGACGACACCGGCGATCCGTCCCCCCGCCGTTTCGAGCGTGCGCACGGCCGTTCGCTCGAAGATCGCGGCGCCGGCCTGCGAGGCCAGGCGCGCGAGCGCCGGAACCGCGAGCGCGGGCTCGGCATGCATGTCGCCCGGCGTGAAGAGGGCGCCGGCGAACCGCCGGCCGTCCTGCCCCACCAGCTCGTCGGTCTCGGCCGGGGAGAGCAGCCGCGAGTCGAGCTGGAAAGGCCGCGCCGCGGCGAGCCAGGCCTCGCGCTCGGCAAGTTCCTTCGCGGTCTCGGCCACGTGGGCGATGCCGTGCTGGCGGAGGCCGAAGTCGGCCGGGCTCCGCTCGCCGAAGCGCCGCCAGAGCGCCTGGGATTCGAGCATCAGGGGAATCTCGCGGAGGTCGCGCCCCTGGATGCGGATCCAGCCCCAGTTGCGCGACGACTGCTCGCCGGCGATCCGGCCCTTCTCGCAGAGCAGCACCGGCAAGCCCCATTCCGCGAGCGTCAGCGCCGCCGTCACGCCGACCACGCCGCCGCCGATGACGACGAACTCGGCGCTTTCCGGAAGCCTGCGGTCCGGGTCCGGCGCGAAGTCCGGCGCGCCGCTCATGTCGGGAGCTGCCGTCAGCCCCGCTCGATATTGCCGCTGCGCAGGGGAATTCCGAATTCGCGGTGGCAGATGTCCGCCAGTTTGCCGACTCCCTCGCGGATCTCCCCGACGGTGGGATTGCCGAAACAGAGCCGGATGCGCGAGCGGGCGGGCTCGGCGTCGGCGGACCAGTCGGGGCCGGGATTGATCGCGATGCCGCCGGCGGCGGAGGCGGCGGCGAGCTTCCTGGCGTCCACGGCCTGCGGGAACGAGACCCAGAGGAAGATGCCCCCCTGCGGCGGCACGAACTCCGCCGCGGTGCCGAAATGCTCCTCCAGCGCCCCGGTCATGGCGTCGAGCTTCTCCTTGAGAAGCCCGGTCACGCGGTCGACATGGGAATCGAAACAGGTGCGGCAATATTCGGCCAGCATCATCTGCTCGAGCGCGCCGGTGCCGCCGTCGGCCTTGCAGGCGACCATGCGGCCGATCAGGTCCGGCCTGGCGACGATGTAGCCGACGCGGAGCGCCGGCGCGATGGTCTTCGAGAACGACCCGCAATGGATCACCCGGTCGCCGTCGTCCAGCGCCGCGATGGCGGGCGGGCGCTCGCCCGTCCAGAGCAGGTCGGCGTAGCATTCGTCCTCGAAGACGGGCACGCCGTATTCCGCCGAAATGCCGAGAAGCTCGGCGCGCCGGGCCTCGGGCATGATGCTGCCGCCGGGGTTCTGGACGGTCGGGATGACATAGATGAACTTCGGCCGCACGCCCTCGGCGGCGAGCGCGGCCAGGGTCTCCGCCAGCAGGTCCATGCGCATGCCGCCGTCGTCGAGCGGGATGCCGACGGGCCTTGCGCCCGACTTCCGCAGGCGGGCGAGCGCGCCGCCGTAGGTGAACTGCTCGACCAGCACCGTGTCGCCCGGCCGCAGGAATATCTCGTTGACGAGGTCGAGCGCCTGGTTGGAACCGGAGGTGATGAGCACGTTGTCCGGCGAGATCGAGAGCGCGCTGCGCTTCCGGAGCTTGGAGGCCACGAATTCCCTCAGCGGCCGGTAGCCGAGTGGGCCGCTCTCCAGCCCGTAGGTCGCCAGGGTCGGCCCTTCGCGCCGCAGCGCCGAGGCGGTCGCCGCAATCATGTCCTCGACCGGCATGCTCGCGGCATCGACGTTGCCGCCGATGAAATTGTAGGGCGGAAAGCCGTTCCAGCGCGGGGCCGGCGGCGGCACGTCGGGCGCGAGCAGCGCGTCATAGTCGATGGCGGCGGACATGGGGCGGCTCCTTCGTTTCGATTGCCGGGCGGCGGCGCGGCCCCGGCCATTCCCGCGGGACATGCCGGCGAAGACGCGCCGGGTCGGCGATCCGCGCCTTCCCGCCGCTGACGGCCATCGCCCGTCTCCGTCCGGCCGGGAATGGCGTCCGGCAGGATTGCGCGAGGGTTACATTGCGGTGAGCCGCCCTGCAAGAAATCGCTCACCCCGCCCGGCTCGACGCCCGTCAAGGAGCGCCGGCACCGATTTCGCCGCCATGCCGGCCGGAAGCACGGAGGGCCGCAAGCAGCATGGGCGTCCGACCTCGTCCGGTTCCTCGCGAAGCTTCCGCCCGAAATTCTGGTTCCGGCAGGTTGCGGTGGGTTCGGCGCTTTGCCATGGGCGTCGATCCTTCGGATGCCGGGCGCATCAGTCAAATCATTTCAATCCACCTGTCCAACCCCAGGGGCCCACTGCAGTAGCGGGTCAATCTTCCACGCCAACCAACAGCACAGCAGACGGATACGGCCACATTGCATAATTTCACCGCCGGCGAAGACCGATGACCGTAAATTCGACGCCAACGCCAAACTGATCTTTATCTCGCGCCGTGATCGGGACTGCTCGGAGCGTCGGACGGTCGGATCAAGGTCACTTTAGTCGAACGGCCAGAGGGTGAGCGTGTTGGGGTGGATCGACGTTGACGCACGGTGCCCGACTGTGTGCTATTCACCGACAGGGCTTTCTGTTTTCCCATTTTTCTTTCTTCGGCGACGTCTCGTCCACGGATTTGCATTGCGAACCGCATTACGTGCTGTCCTCGCTGGCTCAGCCTTCGGCATTTTTCCATACTTTACGTCCGGCAGAAATGCTGTCTGAAGCGATTTAATTTTCGATGCGCTGAGATCTGATAGAATAATAGAATCGGCTTGAGCCCTATAGTGAGCGGCTACTTGCGTGTTATAGCGATATAAATTCAACAATACTTGCACCAAATATACCGCGATGAGAGCTACACCTAGTCGTGTCACCACTGCAGCAGCTATCAATCTAGGATCGACCAAAAATTCCAATCCGCCCGCACCACCTGCGGACCCAAGAGTTACGATAGCCTCGTGTACTCGCTCTCTTGCCGCAAGTATCTTATCTTCTAACCTGTCGAGTCGATCATTCTCCTTTGCCAAAGAAGCGAGCTCTCGTTCCCTAGTATCGTTGTAAAGTTGCCTGGCCGAAGGTTGGACCTCCGGCGACAGTAGCATGTCGGATTGCTGTTCGTCTTCCAATTTTTCCAAATTGCGGTTTATTTCCCAAATGCGATCGTGAGCCACATCCCGCTCTGATTCCATTTTGGCGATTGGATCTGCTTGGACAGCCCCGAGGGCCAATATTTTTTCGGCGAATACAACAAATAATGCAGCAGACAGTAATACAAGAATGATAATGAGTAAAATTCGCCTTGCCCGATTCAAGAAATCGGCAGCCCTGCTGTGGAGGTCCGTTACTACCGCCGCCTTCTTTTCCGACAGGTTGGACCACGCTAGAAACTCCTTATCGCTAAAGTCGTAAATTGACAATCGTGGATCCGATAACTTTTGAGCATCTATGGTCGAGGTGGTTGGTAGTGCTAGGCGCTGAGACAAAATCGCGAGAAAGATCATTGCCGGAAGAAACAAGAGAGCTAATATGAAGTTGATGTTTGAATTTAAACTTCGCACCTCAGACACAAGATATGCAGAACCAAGTCCAATCGAATAAATTAGCGTCAGCGAGACCAGAACTCGAACGCGTTGGTCAAATTTCGGCAGCATCCAATAAACGATTTTGCGGGCCAGAACAACGATGAATAAAACGATAAAAGTAAATTGGGCAAGGTCCATCAAATAATCAAATTGGAAGGGTCGCCCTGGAGCAAGGTCGGCGATGTTGAAAGCAATAAAGGAGTAGATGTACAGAAAGATGAATCCGGAAAGAATCCAAGTTACCACTCCGAGCGCACTTGTCTCTTGAGTATAATCGTCTTGATCCAGGTTTGGATTGGTCATGATCTCCTCGAAGATGGGCTGAGGGGACGACGGAGAAGCGACAAGGGGCGATCAACCCGGTGCCGATGCATCGTAAGGAATTTCATCGTCGAGGTCGACTTCAGCGTCCGAGAGCCGGCCGGCACATTTGAGGTGGTGCTCGGCCGCTGCCTTTCGGAGTTGGACGAAGGCGGCCTGCCGACGGGAGACGGCGGCGGCATTGCCGAGAAGCTCCTGCTGCCGTTCGCGCGTCGCACCGGCCGAAGACGCTGCGAGGTTATCGTTTTCGTCGCGGATCGCTCGATGCTGTTCCCGGAAACGCCTGACTTGGGTTTCGAAGCCTTCGACGAGCGGCGCCGGGAACTCGTCGAGGTGAACGGGCCCCGGGGCCGAGGCGCTGCACCATCGTTTCGAACATGCTTTCAACGGCCGGCAGGGCAGTCTGTGGGTTCCAAACGGGTCGAGGATCGGCCGCGGCGTTGGCTGACATGCGGTGCGACCTGCGTGTCCGGTTCGGTACCTACAACCCGATGGCCATGTTGGCGCCTAGCGCAGGCTGCGGGATCAGCTCGATTCTGACCATGGTCGCGGGCTCGGGGGATTGACCGCGCTCTTGCGCCGAGACCCAGAGATGTGGAGAACTGCAAATTGAGCGCCGGAATGGACTCGAGCGTCTCGGGGTGAGTCTCGATCCGAGCCTCGCGATCGAGTTGGGCGTCGATGTGAATGCCGAAGCGCGCCTTGTCGGTGAGTGTCTCCGCGGCCTGCGCCGTCAGCTCGTCCGCCCGAGCCCGCGACACGGTGTATTTCGGGTGGTTGGCGACGTCAATGCGCTACGCAAGGGCTTGCGCGAGAATGGGCCGGTGGGCGTCGATGTGGGCGCCCAGGTCAGCGTCGAGGCGCTCTACGCGGTTCCGGCGCGCCGTGGAGTGGGCCCCTGGGGCCGGACAGCTTCATGCTGCGGCTTTGACCGGCCTGCGGGGCTGTTCCTCCTCAAAGCGGTTGGGGCTCGGGTATCCGAGAGCTGAGCGTAGGCGTCTCTCGTTGTAGCGGTCGATGAGGCGCGGCAGGTGCCCCACGACGTCATCGGCACTCTCGAAGGCCATGGGATATACGCCCTCGACCTTCAGCGTCTTCATGAAGCTTTCCATCATGGCGTTGTCGTAGGGGTTGCCGCGTCGTCCCATCAAGCCGATCAGGCCGTGTTCGCCGAGCAGGGCTGGCAGGCCTGGGCGACGTACTGCGAGCCCCTGTCCGAGTGGTGGACACCTCCCGGGCGGCGGATTGCGATTCGCGGTCGGCGCCGTGAGCGCTGCAAGGGTGAGACTGGCATCGATCCCTCTGCCAAGTGCGTAGCCCACGATGCGTCGCGCCCATGCATCCATGATCGCGGCCAAGTAGACGAAGCCGTTGGATTGCGGCCATTGGACGCAGGTCACATCAGCAAAACGGATCGCAGCCACCGCCGCGGGAGACACTCTGCCGCTGTCGACGATTTCGCCCAGCGCCTACTCCAGCCGAGTGAACTCGGTACCTGTCAGGGAACGGCCAAGCGGCCACTCTCGGATCTCATCGACCCACCGGCAAGGGCTCCAGCCATCCGGCACCGGCCCTCGGCCCTTCCTCAGGCGCCGGGGCTTCGCCGAACGACAATCGATCGACATGCGACACGTTGCAGCCCCGGCCACCGGGGCCGGGGCGGGCCGCTCAGGCGCCGGTCGGTTCGACGGGGCCCGGGCTGCCGGCCTCGTTCACGGCGGGCTGCGGCGCGTCGGGCGCCGGTGCCGCCGCTGTCGGTGCGGCTGCCGCCGGCGCCCCTGCCGCCGGTGCCCCCGCCGTCGGTGCCCCCGCCGTCGGTGCCGCCGCCGCTGCCGGCGCGCGCTGCCGGTTGCGCCGCGGCCGGCGGTCGCCCTCCTCGCCGTTGCGGTGCGGGTGCGGCCGCTCCGCCGCATCGCGCGCCGGCCGGTGGCCGCCGTTGGCCTCGGCCTGCGCCGCCTGGGCGGCGAGCTGCGCGTTGATGATCCGCTGATAGTGCTCGGCGTGCTGCAGATAGTTCTCCGCCGCGACGCGGTCCCCCGACGCCAGGGCGTCGCGCGAGAGCGCCTGATAGCGCTCGTGGACCTGGGTGGCACTGCCCTTCACCTTGACGTCGGGGCCGTTGCTCTCGAAGTTCGAAGACAGTCCGTGCCGGTGGCGGTTGCCCGGCCTGCCGCCGCGATAACGTTTCGGATTCGAAGATGGTTTCATGAGATCCGGTTTTCGGGTCATTCGACTGAGTCGAGGGCGCCGCCGCCTGCCGTAACCCGGCGCGCAAGCGTCGCCGGCCCGTGGCGCAAATGCCGCCGGCGACATGCGCCGGGGTGGCCGGGCGCCCCCGGCGGACGGCAGACTAAAGCCCCGGCCCGAGATGTCCAGCCATTTTTCGGCGCGCGGGCGGGAGGGGGTGCCGGCTACGCGGTGCCGCGGCGCGCCGAGAGGCAGCGGATCGTACCCGTGAGGTCGGGGTGTGCGGCGAAGTCGCCAAGGCCCGCGGCGCGCATCAGCCGCGCCACCGCCGCGCGCTGCCCGGCGCCGATCTCGAACACCGCGGTGCCGCCGGCGCGGAGCGCTCGGGCGCCGCCGCCGAGGAGCGCGCGGTAGCACGCGAGGCCGTCGGCGCCGCCGTCGAGCGCGCACCTGGGCTCGTAGGCGATCTCGGGCGCGAGCCCGGCGACGGCGCCGCTCTCGACGTACGGCGGGTTGCACACCACGACGTCGAACGCGCCGCCGTCGGCGGCGCCGGCCCAGTCGGCGGCGACGAACGCGGCCCGGTGCGCGAGGCCGAGCGCGCGGGCGTTGGCGGCGGCGACCGCCAGCGCGTCGGCGCGCACGTCGACGCCGACGCCGAACGCGGAGCGCCATTCGGAGAGCAGCGCGAGCAGCAGGCAGCCGGAGCCGGTGCCGAGATCGAGCACGCGGCAGGGCGCCGCGCCGACGCGGGCCAGCGCCGCCGCGACCGCGGTCTCGCTCTCCGGCCGCGGCACGAGAGTGGCGCGGTCGACGGCGAAGTCGAGGCTCCAGAACTCGCGCGTGCCGGCGACGTAGGCCAGCGGCTCGCGCCGGCCGCGGCGATGCACCAGATGCGCGAAGCACGCGCGGTCGGCGGCCGCGAGCGCCGCGTCGGGGCGGGCGAGCTGGCGCGCCCGGTCGATCCCGGC
Source organism: Alphaproteobacteria bacterium (assembly GCA_965243325.1). Classification (GTDB taxonomy): domain Bacteria; phylum Pseudomonadota; class Alphaproteobacteria; order UBA7887; family UBA7887; genus JANQOH01. The sequence continues at coordinate 1,220,864 of CBDEUQ010000003.1, forward strand.
GGCGCGGTCGAGGAGGACGCGGGCCGCGCGCCGGGGCGAGTCGACCCCGCGCGCGCCGAGGTGCGCCGCGGCCCAGGCGAGCGCCGCGGCGACGGTCGCCGGCGGCGCGCTCACGCGAGCTCGGCGAGCTGCGCCGCCTGCGATTCGGCCAGCAGCGCGTCGACGAAATCGTCGAGCGCCGCGCCGTCCATCATCGCCGCCATGTCGAACAGGCTCTTGCCGACGCGGTGGTCGGTGATGCGGCCCTGCGGGAAGTTGTAGGTGCGGATGCGCTCCGAACGGTCGCCGCTGCCCACCTGCGCCCGGCGGTCGGCGGCGCGCGCCGCCTCGCGCTCGGCGCGCTCGCGCTCGTACAGCCGCGCCCGCATGATGCGCATCGCCTTGGCGCGGTTCTTGTGCTGCGACTTCTCGTCCTGCTGCGACACCACGATCCCGGTCGGCAGATGGGTGACGCGCACGGCGCTGTCGGTGGTGTTGACCGACTGGCCGCCGGGGCCGCTGGCGCGGAACACGTCGATGCGCAGGTCCTTGTCGTCGATCTTCACGTCGACCTCGCCCGCTTCCGGCAGCACGGCGACGGTCGCCGCCGAGGTGTGGATGCGGCCCGAGGATTCGGTCTTCGGCACGCGCTGCACGCGGTGCACCCCCGATTCGTACTTCAGCCGCGCGAACACGCCGGCGCCCTTGATCGCCGCGCTCGCTTCCTTGACGCCGCCGATGCCGGTTTCCGAAAGCCCCAGCACCTCGAAGCGCCAGCCGCGGCGTTCGGCGTAGCGCTGGTACATGCGGTGGAGGTCGGCGGCGAACAGCGCCGCCTCTTCGCCGCCCGTGCCGGCGCGGATCTCGAGGATCGCGTCGCGGTCGTCGGCCTCGTCGCGCGGCAGCAGCGCGAGGCGCAGCGCGCGGTCGATCTCCGGCGCGCGGGCGCGGCAGTCGGCGAGCTCGCTCTCGGCGAGGCCGCGCATCTCGCCGTCGGTCTCCGGGTCGGCGAGCAGCTCCTCGAGACCGGCGACCTCGTCGCGCAGCCGCCGGCGTTCGGCGATCTGCGCCACCACGGGGCCGAGCCGGGCGTACTCGCGCGCCAGCGCCGCCCGCTCCTCGTTCGCGACGCCGCCGCCGCCGAGGCGATCGGCGAGCTCCGCCTCGCGGGCGACGATCCGCTCGAGCTTGCGGTCGAAATCCACGCCGTGTCAGGCCGACGCCGGCCCGTCCTCGCGCTCGATCTCCGCCGCCCTGTCCTCGACCAGCCGCACGATGCGGTCGATCAGGCCGGCGTCGCGGATGCGGTGATCGGCGACGCCGTTCAGATAGACCTGGTGCGTGCCGCGCCCGCCGCCCGCGAGTCCGATGTCGGCCGCACGCGCCTCGCCCGGTCCGTTGACGACGCAGCCGATGATCGACAGCGTCATCGGCGTGTCGATGTGGGAGAGACGCCGCTCGAGAGCGGCTACCGTTTCCACCACCGGGAACTGCTGGCGGGCGCACGAGGGGCAGGCGACGATGTCGACTCCGCGGCGGCGCAGGCGCAGCGCCTTGAGGATCTCGAACCCGGCCTTGACCTCCTCCACGGGGTCGGCCGACAGCGAGACGCGGATCGTGTCGCCGATTCCCAACCACAGGAGCGCGCCCAGGCCGATCGCCGACTTGACGGTGCCGGCGAGCTTGCCGCCGGCCTCGGTGATGCCGATGTGAAGCGGGTAGTCGCACGCCTCGGCGAGGCCGCGGTAGGCGGCGACGGCGAGGAACACGTCCGACGCCTTGACGCTGATCTTGAACTCGCGGAAGTCGTTGTCCTCGAGAATCCGCGCGTGGGCGAGGGCGCTCTCCACGAGCGCCTCCGGGCACGGCTCGCCGTAGCGGTCGAGAAGCGCGCGCTCGAGCGACCCGGCGTTGACGCCGATGCGCATCGAGCAGCCGTGGTCCTTCGCCGCGCGGACGACCTCGCGCACGCGAGACGCGGCGCCGATGTTGCCCGGGTTGATCCTGAGACAGGCGGCGCCCGCCTCTGCCGCCTCGATGGCCCGGCGGTAGTGAAAGTGGATGTCGGCGACGATGGGCACGCTCGATTCGCGGACCACGGCGGCGAGCGCGCGCGTCGAGTCCTCGTCGGGGCACGAGACGCGGACGATGTCGGCGCCCGCCGCCGCGAGCGCCCGCACCTGCGCCAGAGTCGCGCCGGCGTCCGCCGTCGGCGTGTTGGTCATCGACTGGACCGAGATCGGCGCGCCGCCGCCGACGGCGACGGCGCCGACGCGGATGCGGCGCGCCTGCCGGCGCCCGATGCCGCGCCAGGCGCGGGCGCTCACGGCGTGCCGCCCGTCAGCGCGTCCGCGTCGAGCGATATGTTCCGGCGCACCGCGCCTTCGGCGCCGAGCGGCGGCAGCAGCACGCCGTCGACCAAGATCTCCAGGCCGCCGGCGTTGCCGGTGGTCAGGACGAACCCCGACCCGCCGGGCACCATGTACACGTCGCCCGGCTGCAGATTGCGGGTCAGCACCGTCTCGTTGTCCGGTCCCTGAACGCGCACCCAGGTTTCGCGCGCCGCCCGCAGTACGACCCGGCTCCCGCCAGTGCGCGGCGGCGCCGCCGCGACCGGCCCCGACGCCGCCGGGAGGCCGGAGAACACCGGCCACTGCACCGTCGGCGGTTCCATCGGCGCGTCCGCCGGTCCGACCGCGGCGTCCGGTTCCGGCGCCGCCGGATCGCCAACGGGCGCCGCCGGCGGCGCGTTCGCCGGTCCGCCGGCCGGTGCCGGGGGCCGCAACACGACGCGGCCCTCGTCGCCGCCCGGGGCCGGAGGCAGCATCGTGACGCTGATCCCGCCGCCGCTTGCCGCCGGCGCGTCGTCCGCCGCCGGCGCCGCCCCGGCCGCCTCCGGTCCCGCCGCTGCCGCCTCGGGCTCCGCCGCCGCGACCCGCGGTTTCGCTCGCGCGATCTCCGCCGCCGGCTCGACCGCTTCCCGGCCCGCGGCGACGTCGCCGGGCGCCGGCTCGTCGGCCGCCCGTCCGGGCGCCGGCGGAGGCGAGGTCGGAACCGCGTCGTCGGCGGTGGCCGGCAGCGCGGCGTCGCCGAGCATGTGCTCCGGCACCTCGGCGACGATCTCGCGTGGCGCGTCGCCTCGATCCTGGAAATGGTACCAGGACCCGAACGCCGCCGCGCCGAGCACGACCGCGGCGCCCAGGAGTCCCGCCGTCGGCCGCGACCGCGGCGCCGAAGCCTCGGGGAAGTTCAGGTCCGGGCTGTCCTCGCCGGGGGCCAGCTCCTCGCGGAACCGCTCCACGACCCAGTCGGAATCGAGATTGAGATAGTCGGCGTAGGTGCGGACGAACCCGAGCGCGTAGGCCTGCCCCGGAAGGTCGTCGAAGCGGCCTTCCTCGATCGCCTCCAGGTGCAGGCGGCGGATGCGCAGCGCCGCGGCGACCGCCCGCAACTCCTGTCCGGTTTCCCGGCGCGATTCGCGCAGGCTCGCACCGATGCCGACGTAATGTTCCCTTCCGCCCTCTCGGTAACGGGCCAGATCGACCGGCTCGGTCGGATCGGAGGGTTCGAACTGTGCCAATGGAACGTCCCTGACGCCTGTGGCCGAGCCTGCAGCATATAGAAATCCCCCGTCGACGTTAACAGTCCCCGGATCGCGACCCGGTTCGGGCTTCCGGCACGGGAGACGCGAAGCCGCGCGACCGGCGCCGGTTGCCCGGGCGGGACGGACACCTCGCGCCGTTGGAACTGTGCTGTCCGAACTGGGCCGGCGGAAACCAGGCCCGCTCGCCGGATGCGCCGGGTTCCCGAACCGGGAGGATCCGGCGATCCTCGACACCGCCGCGCCAGCCGCCCGGGCCCGGCGCCCGCGGGGAGAAACGCGACCGCCCGGCGGACCGTTCTGGCTCCCGGCGCCCGGATGTCTGTAGGATGGCCGCCGGCGCGGCCCGACGCGGAGGCGACGATCATGGCGATCCGGTCTCTGATCCTGGCCCTGGCGTTCGCGGCGACCGCGGCGCCGGCTCCGGCCGAGCCGACGCTGCACACGCACGCCGCCATCATCAAGAGCTTCCATCCGGATTCGGAGGCGGACTACAGCACCCTTCACCCTTCGCTCGGCATCGGCGGATCGCTGGCAGGCGAATGGCTGCACTGGCGTGCCGGCATGACCCACAACTCCCATTCGCGCTGGGGTCCCTTCGGCGGGCTGGTCGCCACTCTGGAGGTGGCCGAGGGCTGGCGCGTCGGCGTGAGCGCCGGTCTCGCGGGCAACTACGCGCAGGGACGCTGGGTCCGCCGGGGAGCCCTGCCCATCGTGCAGTGGCGGCGGCGAGACAGCGAGCTCACATGGGAGGCCGGCGCCATCCACCGCGAGGACGTCACCTTCATCGGCATCGGCGTGCTTGTGCCGCTGGCTCTGCCGGCGGCTCCCTGAGGCGGCGACGGGCGGCGCATCGCCGCCGCGTTGGCGCAGCCGGGCGGTCAGACGACGACCGCGTGGTCGAGCGCGAAGGCGCGCAGCAGCGGCTCGAGATCGTCGGCCGGCGAATCGCGAAGCGCGACGAGCATCGGCGCGAGCGGCCGCGTGTCGAGGCTGCGGCACATCGCCTTGACCGGCCCGACGCGGCTCGGCGACATCGACAAGGCGCGCACGCCGGCGCCGACCAGCGTCATCGCCGCCAGCGGGTCGCCCGCCACCTCGCCGCACACCGACAGCGGCACACCGGCGGCGTCGCAGGCGGCGGCGAGCTGGCGCACCAGCGACAGCGCCGGCGGCGAGAACAGGCCGTAGCGGCGCGCGGTCGCCGCGTTGCCGCGGTCGCTCGCGAACAGGAACTGGAACAGATCGTTGCTGCCGAGGGAGAGAAAGTCGACGCGCGCGAGCAGCGCCGGAAGCTGCCACATCAGCGACGGCACCTCGACCATCGAGCCGACGACGAGGCCGTCGGCGCAGGGCTCGCCGCGCGCCTCCACCCGCGCCCGCTCGCGGTCGAGCAGGGCGCGGGCGCGGTCGAACTCGTCGACGGTGGCGATCATGGGGAACATGACGTGGAGGTCGCGTCCCGCCGCCGCGTGCAGCAGCGCGCGGAACTGCCGGCGGAGGAAGGCCGGACGGTCGAGGCCGACGCGGATCGCCCGCCAGCCCATGGCCGGGTTCTCCTCCTCTTCGCCCGCCGACAGGTACGGCAGCCGCTTGTCGCCGCCGATGTCGAGGGTGCGAAAGACCACGCGCCGGCCGCCGGCCTCGGCGAGAATCCCCCGGTAGAGGGCGGTCTGCTCCTCGACGTCGGGGAAGCGGGACGTCGTCATGAAGGCAATCTCGGTGCGGCAGAGGCCGACGCCGGCGGCGCCGAGCTCGTCGAACTGCTCGGCGCCGATCATCAGCCCGACGTTCACGTCCAGGGTCACGTCGACGCCGTCGAGCGTGCGCGCCGGAAGGTCGCGCAGGCGGCGGTAGAGCGCGCGCTGGCGAACGCGTTCGGCGACGCGCTCGCCGAGCACCGCGATCTCGCTTTCCTCGGGCCGCACGATCACCCGTCCGTCGCTGCCGTCGACGACCACCGTCTCGCCGTCGCTGAGGCGCGCCAGGGCGTCCCTGACGTGGCCGACCATGGGGATCTCGAGCGCCCGCGCGACGATCGCCGCGTGCGCCGCGGGCGAGCCTTCCTCGAGGATCACGGCGCGCAGCCGCGCGCGGTCGTACTCGAGCAGCTGCGCGGCGCCGATGTTGCGCGCGACGAGCACCACGTCGTCGGCGCCGTCGGCGGACCCGCCGCCGCCGTGGCGGCCGCTCAGGTGGTCGATCAGGCGGTTGGCGAGCTCTTCGAGGTCGGCGAGGCGTTCGCGCAGGTAGGCGTCGGCGGCCTGGCCGAGGCGCAACCGCGAGTCCTCGTGGACGCGGTAGACCGCGGCCTCGGCGCTGAGGCCGGAGTCGATCGCCTCCTCGATCCGCCGCAGCCAGCCGGAATCGGCGGCGAACATGCGGAAGGTCTCGAGCACGTCGCGCGGCGCCGCCGCGCCGGCGCCGCCGGAACGCGCCATCAGGCGGTCGAGCCCCTCGCGCATGGAGTCCAGCGCCTCGGCGAGGCGCGCGCGCTCGGCCGCGGGGTCGTCGGCGACGAGGCGCTCGATCGGGGCCCGGGCGCGCACGATCGCGGCGCGGCCCCAGGCCAGGCCGCGCGCCAGCGGCCGGCCCTCGATGAGGCCGCGGCCGCCGGTGCCGCCCTCGGGCGCCAGCCACTCGGTGGGGCCGACGAGCTCGCCGCCGGCGATCAGCTCGGCGACGACCATTCCGACGACCTGCAGCGTCTCCAGCTCGTCTTCGTGGTAGTGGCGGGGGGTGCGGTTCTGGACGATGAGCACGCCGACGACGCGGCCGTCGCGCAGGAGCGGCACGCCCATGAGCGACTTGTAGATCTCCTCGCCGGTTTCCGGGCGGTAGGCGAACAGCGGGTGCGACTGCGCGTCGGCGAGCGCCAGCGGACGCGCGTGCGCGGCGATGTGGCCGACCAGCCCCTCGCCCAGCCCCAGCCGCGTCTTGTGGACGGCGCGCGGGTTGAGCCCCTCGGTCGCGAACAGCTCGAGCAGGTCGCCGGCGCGCATGACGTAGCACGAGCACACTTCGGCCACCATGTCGGCGGCGATCAGGCGCACCACGCGGTCGAGCCTGGCCTGCGCGCCGCCGCGCCCCGCCATCACGTCGCGCAGGCGGCGCAGCAGCCGCCGCGACGTGCCGACGGGCTGGACGGCGGTCATGCCTCGCGGCGAAGCGCCAGCGCTGCCGCCGCCTGGTCGACCAGCGTGGCGATGATCTCGGCGCACGACTCCTCGCCCCGGACCATGCCGACGCTCTGCCCCGCCATCATCGACCCGGCCTCGACATCGCCCTCGATCACGGCGAGCCGGAGGGCGCCGACCCAGAACTTCTCGATCTCGAGCCGCGCCTCGTCGAGCGCGAGCTCGCCCGCCGAGTAGCGGTCGAGGACCTCGCGCTGGAAGGCGACGAAACGGCGCGAGGCGTCGTTCGCCAGCGCGCGGACCGGGATGACGGGAAAGCGCGGGTCGAGCTGGACCGAGGGCTGCGCGTCGCGCGCGTGGGCGCGGATGACCGCCTTCTTGAACGCCGGATGGGCGATCGATTCGCGGGCGCAGACGAAGCGCGTGCCGAGCTGGCAGCCGGCGGCGCCGAGCTCGAGGTAGGCGGCGATCGCCTCGCCGCGGCCGAGGCCGCCGGCGACGAGAACCGGCACCTGGTCGATGGCGGGCAGAATCTCCTGCGCCAGTACGCCGGTGGACACCGGGCCGATGTGGCCGCCCGCCTCCATGCCCTCGATGATCAGCCCGTCGACGCCCATGCGCACGAGCCTCCGCGCCAGCGCCAGAGCCGGCGCGAAGCAGAGGACGCGGGCGCCGGAGTCCTTGATGCGGCGGACGGCCGCGGCGCGCGGCAGGCCGCCGGCGAGAACCACGTGGCTCACGCCGCGCTCGGCGCAGACGTCGATCAGCGCCTCGAGCTCGGGGTGCATGGTGATGAGGTTGACGCCGAACGGCGCCGCGGTGCGCGCGCGCGTGGCGGCGATCTCCTCGCTCAGCAGGTCGGGCCCCATCGAGCCGCAGGCGATGACGCCGAAGCCGCCGGCGTTCGACACCGCCGAGACGAACGCGCGCTCGGAGACCCACGACATGGCGCCGGCCATGATCGCGTAGCGGCTGCCGAGCAGCGCGCAGCCGCCGGCCCACTGCCGCTCGAGACGTTCGTAGCCGGCCGCCAGCCGGGCGCCGGCGGTATCATTCGGCATCGAGACCGTAAGCCGTGTGCAGCGCGCGCAGGGCGAGCTCCGCGTACTCCTCGGCGATCAGCACGCTCACCTTGATCTCCGAGGTGGAGATCGCCTGGATGTTGATTCCCTTGTCGGACAGGGTCTGGAACATGCGCTGGGCGACCCCGGCGTGGCTGCGCATGCCGACGCCGATGACCGAGATCTTGACCACGTCCGGGTCGGCGAGGAGGCGGGCGTACCCGAGATCGCCGCGCGCCGCCTCGAGCGCCGATACCGCGCGGTCCATGTCGGCCTTGCCGAGGGTAAACGTGATGTCCGCCCGCTTGCCGTCGTGCGACGAGCTCTGCACGATCATGTCGACGTTCACGCCGGCGTCGGCGAGCGGGCCGAAGATGCGCGCCGCGATGCCCGGACTGTCGGCGATGTGCGCGAGGGTGATCTTCGCCTCATCGCGCGAGTAGGCGATGCTGCTGACGACGTTCTGTTCCACGATTTCGTCCTCATCGACGAGCGCCGTGCCCGTACCCGCCGCGAAGCTCGACAGGACCCGCAGCGTGACGCGGCGGCGCATGGCGATCTCGACGGCGCGGGTCTGCAGGACGCGGGCGCCGAGCGAGGCCATCTCCAGCATTTCCTCGTAGGCGATTCTATCGAGTTTGCGGGCCTTCGCAACGACGCGCGGGTCGCCGGTGTAGACCCCGTCGACGTCGGTGTAGATGTCGCAGCGGCGGGCGTCGAGCGCCGCCGCGAGCGCCACCGCCGAGGCGTCCGAGCCGCCGCGGCCGAGGGTCGTCAGGCGCCGTCTCGGGCTCAGGCCCTGGAAGCCGGCGACCACCGCGACCTCGCCTTCCTCCATGCGGCGCGCGATGTCGCCGGTGTCGATGTCCTCGATGCGCGCCTTGCCGTGCAGGCCGTCGGTGCGGATCGGCAGCTGCCACGCCAGCCACGAGCGCGCCGGCACGCCGGCGTCCTGGAGCGCCAGCGCCAGCAGCCCGGCGCTCACCTGCTCGCCGCTCGCCACCACCGTGTCGTACTCGCGGGCGTCGTGGAGGCGCGCCGTCTCGCGCGCGAGGCGGTCGAGCCGCTCGGTCTCGCCGGCCATGGCCGAGACGACGACGGCCACCCGGTCGCCGTCCTCGACCGCGGCGCGGACGTGCCGGGCGGCGTTGCGGATGCGGTCGAGGTCGCCCACCGACGTGCCGCCGAATTTCTGTACGATGCGAGCCAACGGATGCTCCGCCTCCTGCGCCGCCCGCCGCACCGGGGGCGGTCTGGTATAACGGCATCGCTTTCGTTCCGACAAGCGGACGCCATGAGCGACCGACCGACCGCCGACCCGGAAGAAGTCGCCCGCTTCGACGCCGCCGCCGCCGAGTGGTGGGACGAGACGGGGCCGCAGGCGGCGCTGCACGCCATCAACCCGGCGCGCCTCGCCTTCGTCCGCGCCATGCTGGTCGCCCGCTTCGGCCGCGACGATGGGGCGCTGGCGCCGTTCGGCGGCCTCCGCGTGCTCGACGCCGGCTGCGGCGGCGGCCTCGTCGCCGAGCCCTTGGCGCGCCTCGGCGCGCGCGTCACGGCCATCGATGCGGCGGCGCAGGCGATCGCCGTGGCGCGTCGCCACGCCGCCGAGGCGGGGCTCGACATCGACTACCGCACGGGCGCCGTCGAGGACGTGGGCGGCGAGACGTTCGACGCGGTGCTCGCGCTCGAAGTCGTCGAGCACGCGGCCGACGTGCCGGCGTTCCTCGCCGCCGCGGCGGCGCGGGTCGCGCCCGGCGGCCTGCTGATCGCGGCGACGCTCAACCGCACCGCGCGCGCCTTCGCGGAGGCGATCGTGGGCGCCGAATACATCCTTCGCTGGCTGCCGCGCGGCACCCACCGTTGGTCGAGGTTCGTCCGCCCGAGCGAGCTGATCGGCGGCCTCGTCGCGAACGGGCTGTATCCGGTGGACACCGCCGGCCTCTCGTACCGCCCGCTCGCCGGTCGCTGGGCGGTCACGCGCGACCTGTCGGTCAACTACATGGTGTGCGCGGCGCGGCCGGGGTGAGTGGGGAGTGGGCAAGCCGGTGATCTTCGCCGAAACCGCGATCGGCGGCGCCACCACCCCCCAGGAAACGCGGCGTCCGAAACGAGCGTGTCAGAGGCCGCGATAAGCCTGTCGGCGATGCGCGACCCTCACGACGAGAACGCGCAAGGCATCGTCCTCGATGCACACCACGATGCGCCAATCTCCCACGCGGTAGCGCCAAAGCGGGGCCGATCGGGCAGCGTCGGGGCGCTTGAGAGGGGCGCCGAAGCGGCGCGGATCGTCCAGAACGCGGATTCGGTCGCGCAGAAACGAAGCGATGCGGCGCGCAACCCGGTCGTCGAGCCGGCGCATGTCCCTCAGGGCGCCGGCGTCGAATTCAATCCGCCAGGCCAAGCACCTGCTCCACCTCCTCAAGCGTGTAGGTGCGCGATTTGCCGGCCCTGTTGTCGGCCAAACGTCGTTCCGCGAGATAGAGATCCTCAAGATCGTCCAGATGTTCGAGGATCGCCTCGCGGGCGTAGAAGCTCTTGGTGCGCCCTGTCGCCTTTGCCAGCCGGTCGAGACGGCTTTCGATGTCGGCGGGTAGTCTGATCGCGAGCATCGTCGGGCTCCATCCGTTGCCGGACGAGTATAGCACCCGGTCGCGCCGTCGTACGGAGGGCGGCGGTCAGGCGCCGCCGAGAGCGTTCTCGTGGCCGAGACCGAGGATCCACGCCTCTTCGCATTCGACCAGGCGGCGCTCTTCGGGAGCGAGACGGGACGGGCCCGCGAACAGGGGCGCGAGGCGCTCTCGTCCATCCAGCCGTGCGAAGGCGGCTGCGTTCACGCGGACCTGTGCGCGGTCGAGGATCTCCCCCTCCCGCCGACAACGGCGAATCCGTCCCCGGAGGAGCGAGGGGTAGATCTCGGCAACCACGAGCGGAGGGTGCGAGGCATCGGCGGTTCGCAGACCGGTTTGAAACGGCCATACCGCTCCGCGGCCGGCGATGCGCGGGTCGTCCAGCAGGCGCTTCAGCGCAGGCAGGCCGAGAAGGATCTGCGAACCGACGGACCCGGCGTAGGCCAACTGCCAAACGGTCTTCGCGCCGGCGGCGCACCGATCGGCGATCCGGCGTTCCGGCGGGTGTTCGCCCCGGCAGGCGCGATCCTTCATCCTCGCCGGTATCTCCGGGAAATCCCACTGCCGCGGGCGGCCCCAGAACGGGCCCGTTCCGGGCCAATGGCGGGCGATGCGCGTCGCGACCGCGTAGCGATTGTTGGCGTTGTCGCTTCCGTCTTCGATCCGCTCGGCGAGCCACCGCCAGAGTTTCAGCGCCGAAGCGTCGCCGGTCAGTCGCTTCGCCACGCCCGCCGGATAGCCGAACGGGAAATCGAACCCGGCGAGCACACGCCGGCCGGCGTCCAGCTCTCCGGCCACGAAAGCGCCAAGGCGCTCGATGGCTTCGCGGCGCGTGCGGGCGTATTGCGGCTCCAGCGCGCGGCCGCCGCAGACCGCCGCCCACCAGATCGCATCGAGGCTGGGCCGGCGGGGACTCGGCTTCGACCGCGCCGACCAGTCGACGACGACATGCGTGTCGAAGACCGGCACCCCGCTCAGGCCGTGGCGCGGGCCAGCGCCGGCAGGACCTCGTTCGCCATCAGTTCCATCGAGCGCCTCATCGCGCGCTTGTCAGTCCAGTCGTGCGCCGTCATCACCAGATGGCCGAAGGGGCCCACCTCGTCGCGGAAGGCGAGCAGCCGCTCCGTCACCTGCGCCGGGGTGCCGCGGATCACCAGCTTGTCCACGAGCTCGCCCGGCGTCAGCGCGTCGGGGTCGGCGCCCGGCTCGGTGATCGCCAGCGCGCGCATCCCGGCGCGGTCGAAGATGCGGAACAGGTAGTCGTAGTAGTAGTCGAAGGTGCCGCCCGGCCGCTTGACGAACTCCTCCGCCTCCTCGGCGTCGTCGGCGACGAAGACGCTGCGCGCGACGCGCCAGCGCGACGGGTCCGGCTGCCGGTTCCGCTTCGCGCACTCGTCGGCGTACGCCTCCCAGTGCGACCGGACCGACCAGGCGCCGACGAAGTTCGCCGAGATCGGGTCCCAGCCGCGCGCCGCGGCGAGGCGCATGGTGCCCGAGCCGGGGCTCATCGCCGAGACCGCGATCGGCGGGTGCGGCTTCTGGAACGGCTTCGCCATTCGCCCCAGGCCGATGTCGTCGTACGCCCACTCCTCGACCTTCGTCGTCCAGTGCTTGCCGCGAATGTCGTACGGCGGGTCGGAGCGCCAGATCTCGAGGATGGTGTCGATGGACTCGACCATCATCTCGCCGCGGTCCTTGTCGGCGACGCCGAACAGCTCGAAGTCGGGCGGCAGCCCGCCGGGGCCGATCCCCATGATGAAGCGCCCCTGCGAGAGGTGGTCGAACATCGCCGCGTGCCCGGCGATCAGCGCCGGATGGTACTGCGACATGCAGATGACGCCGGTGGCGAGCTTGATGCGCCGGGTGCGCGCGATGAGATTGGCCATGAACAACAGCGGCGAGGTGATCGGCTCGACCGACGAACAGTGGTGTTCGCCCACCCAGACCTCCTCGAAGCCGAGCCGGTCGGCGAGCTCCACGGCTTCCACGTCCTCCTCGAGCGACGTGTGGTAGTCCTTGTCGCGGTGGTGCACGGGCATCATGAAATAGGACAGCTTCACGGCATCCTCCCTCGCGGTTCGTCGGTCAGCGCCTGGTAGATCAGGGCGCGCAGCTCGCTGCGCAGCGGATACGCGCTCGACGGCAGGAGCTGGGTGAGAAAGATCGCCACCATCTCCTCCGCCGGGTCGACCAGGAACACGGTGCTCGCGCGGCCGCCCCAGCCGTAGTCGCCCGGGTTGCCGGACACGTGCGCCCGCGCCGGGTCGAGCATGACCCAGAACCCGAGGCCAAAGCCGACGCCGGCGAACGAGACCTCGGCGAACACCGGCTGCCCCATGGAGGCGAGATCGCCCGGCAGGTGGTTCTGCGTCATGAAGCGCACGGTGCGCGGCGCGAGCAGGCGGCCGCCGTCGAGCGCGCCGCCCCGGCGCAGCATTTCGGCGAAGCGCACGTAGTCCGCCATCGTCGAGATCAGGCCGCCGCCGGCGGAGAAGGTGGCGACGCGGCCATCGAGAAAGGCGGACCCGGCGCCGGTCTCCACCGTCGCCATGCCGCCGCCCTCGCGAGCCTCGTAGAGCGCGGCGAGCCGGCCGCTCGCGGCGCGCGGGCAGGCGAACCCGGTGTCGTCCATGCCGAGCGGCGCCAGCACCCGCTCGCGCAGGCAGACGTCGAGCGTCCGCCCCGACAGCACCTCCACCAGCCGGCCCACGACGTCGGTGGAGACGCCGTAGTTCCAGCGCGCGCCGGGCTGGAAGGCGAGCGGCATCTCCGCCAGCCGGCGCACCGCCGCCTCCAGGCCGGCGCCGCGCGGCCCGAAGCCGACGCGCCGCGCCTCGTAGGCGGCGCCGAGCACGCCGCCGTTGAAGCCGTAGGTGAACCCCGCGGTGTGGGTCAGAAGGTGGTGGACGGTGAGCGGGCGGGCGAGGGGCTCGACATCGTCGAGGCGTTCGGCGCCCGGCCGCAGCGCGACGAGGCCGGCGAGCTCGGGCAGGTAGTCGGCCACCGGATCGTCGAGGCGGAAAAGCCCCTCCTCGTACAGCGTCATCAGGCCGACGGTGGCGACCGGCTTGGTCATCGAGTAGATGCGGACGAGCGTGTCGTCGGTCCACGGCGCGCGTGCGTCCACGTCGCGCATCCCCGCCCGCGCCCGCCAGGCGACCTCGCCGCGCCGGAGGATGCAGACGGCGGCGCCGGGCAGCCTGCCGGAGTCGACGTAGCGCGCCATCCAGTCGTCTATGCGCCCGAGCCGGGCGGCGTCGAAGCCGAGCCGTTCCGCCTGTCCCGCCGCCCCCATGACGCCTCCCGCCGCCGTCCGCCCGCGAGTCTACGGCGCGGGCGCCCGCGGTCAAACCGCGCCTACTCGCTGTCGAACACGAAACGCCCGTGCACGGAGCGGAAGCGCGGCACCGGCCGCGGCTCGCCGGGCGTCGGCGGGTCGGCGAGATGACCGGCGACGAGCTTGAGCACGAGCTGGGTCACCGACGGCAACGGCAGGTCGAGCGCGCCGTCGAGGTCCGCCCAGCGCAGGTCGACGAGCTCGCCGTCGCTCGCCAGGTCGCCGCGCGCGTCGGCGGCGTCGGCGAGAAAGAAGCGCGCGTTGAAGCGGCGCGGGCGCCCCGGCGGCGTGACGGCGCGGTAGAGGTAGTCGAGCGCGCCGAGCGCCGGGCCGAGGCCGCGGGCGGCGAACGACGGCCACGGGTCGCGGCGCGCGGCGGCGCCGCCGCCCGCCAGCGGCGCGCCGATCATCAGTCCGGTCTCCTCGAAGGTCTCGCGGACCGCCGCGACGGCAAGCGCGTGCGCCCGCGCCGGAGTCGCCGCGCGCTCGAGCCGTTCGCGCACGTCGGCGCGCAGCGGCGTCGCGCCGGCGACGCGGTGGTCGTGCGCATCGACGCGGCCGCCGGGGAAGACGTAGCGGTTGGGCATGAACGCGTGGCCGCCGTGCCGCTGGCCGAGCAGCACCTGCGGCTTGCCGCCGGCGCGGCGGACGAGAATCAGGGTCGCGGCGTCGCGCGGACGAAGGGAACGGGCCATGACGGAACGGGGGGTTCGGGCGCGGGCCGCGCATAATACAGGGGCGCGCGGCGGGCGCCAGCCTGGAGAGGGTCCCGGTCGGGACCGCGTCCTCGACGCCCTCCGGCATCGCCGCGGCGGTTGCCCGGGGGACCGCGTAGCGGCCGGACCGGTCGGCGACCGCCGCCGCGGACTCCGTGCACGAAAGCGCTTGCAGAAATGCACTTTCATGCATATTATGCGCACTATGATGCACAGACGACATATCGCGTCGCGCGAGCGGATCGCCGCGGCGCTCGGCGCCGCCGCCAGCGCGCTGGCGGCGCATCCGGACCCGCTTCCGGCGATCGACCGGGCGGTGGCGGAGCGCTACCTCGTCGCCGCGCGGGCGCTGGCCTCGCGGCGCCGCGACGGTGCGCTGCCGGCGGCCCGGCGCGTGGCCTGGGCGCTCGCCTGGGCCGGCGCGCGGCAGCCGCTCGCCGCCCTCCGCCGGCGCTACGGCGGGCGTCCCGGCTCGGGCATCGTTCGCGCCGTCGGCACCGTCGCCGACGATCTCGCGGGCGGCCGCCTGGCGGCGGCGGAGCTGGCGGCGCTCGCCCGGGCGGCGTGTTCCGGCCGGCCGGTTTCGCCGCCGCCGGCCGCGCCGCGCCCGGCGCGGCGGGCGTGTCTCGCCTGCGGTGCGCCGTTCGTCTCGCAGGGGGCGCACAACCGCCTGTGCGACTCCTGCCGCGAGGATCACGCGGGCGAGCCCGACGCCTGCGCCGTCCACTGCTCGCTCGACGGGCTGGCGTGAGCGCGGTTGGGCGTTCGCCGGCGGCGCCGGCGCTCCCCGGCGTGCTCGCCGAGATCGCCGACGCGGCCGGACGCGCCGCGGCGTGCGGAATCGCCCTGGCGCACGGCGGCGACGACGGCTGGAACGTGCCGCGCCGCCTCGACGGCGAAGCGGGACGCGCGCTCGCCGACCTCGTCGGCCGCCGCGCCGCGCACGCCGTGGTGCGCCGCTTCGGCGGCGAAGCGGTCGCGGTACCGCTGGCGCGCCGGGCGCTGGTGGTCCACCTCGCCGAGGCCGGCCTGACGACGACCGAAATCGCCCGCCGCCTCGGCATTGCGCGCCGCACCGCCCGCCGCTACCGGCGCGACGCCGCGGCGGCGGGCGGACCATGGTCCGCTGCCGGCGAGGGCGGGGAATGCGGTTCGATACGCCCATGACCCGCGCCGTCCTCATCCGCGACGAGACCTCCGACCACGGCACGCTGGGCACGCTCGCGCTCGGCGCGCTCAGGCTGCACACGATGGAGCCGCCGTGGCGCGGCAACCGGCGCAACGAGAGCTGCGTGCCGGCGGGGACCTACGGGGCGGCACCGCACGTCTCGCCGCGCTTCGGCCGCTGCCTGCTGGTCGCCGGCGTGCCCGGGCGCAGCCACATCCTCTTCCACGCCGGCAACCTCGGCGGCGACGCGGCGCTGGGCCTCGTCACCCACACGCGCGGCTGCCTGCTGCCGGGAACGCGCCGCGGGCGGCTGAGCGCGCGCGGGCGCGACCAGCGCGCCGTGCTGGCGAGCCGCACCGCGATGCGCCTGCTGCTCGCGGCCGTCCGGGACCCGGGCGCCGGCCGCCCCTTCGAACTGGAGATCGTCGATGCTTGATGCGTTTCTCGCGCTGCTGACCGGCGGCGCCACCGGCCTGCTCGGCACCGCGCTGTCGTTCGCCGCCGACTGGTTTCGCAACCGCCAGCGCCACGCGCAGGAGGTCGAGCTGCGCCGGCTCGACATGGAGCAGGCGCGGATCGAGGCGGAGTCGGCCGAGCGCACAGCGGCGCTCGCGGCCGAAGGCGAGGCCGCGGCGGCCGAGGCGCTGGCGCTCGAGGCGTCGTACGCGCACGCAGGCAGGCGCTGGAGCCGCGGCGACAGCCGCTGGCTGGTCGCCGTCGACGTGGTGCGCGGGCTGATGCGTCCGGCGCTGACATGCGCCTTCGTCGGTCTCGCCGGCACGGTGTACTTCACCCTCGGCGCCGGCGACGTGGACACGCTCGACCTCAAGCCGCGCGTCGTCGACACCGTGCTCTACCTCGCCACCGCGTGCGTGCTGTGGTGGTTCGGCACGCGCCCGCCGGCGCGCGAGGCGCGGCGATGAGGCCGGCCGCCGCCGCGCTCGCGCCCGCCGTCCCGGCGCTCGTCGCCGCGCTCGCCTCGTGCGCGCCGGCGCCCGGCGCGCAGCCGCCGTGGCTGGGCGGCGAGCACTACACCGTCGAGTGGCGCGCCGCCGGCGCGGTCGGCGACGCGCTCGAGCGCGATGCCGCCGGCGTCGAGATCGGCGTGGCGATCCGCGGGCGATGATCGACGCGGCGGCGTGGCAGGCGTCACCGACCGCATGGCGCTCGACGTGGCGCGCGCCGAGTACATTGGCGTCGAACGCCGCGAGCTGCGCGACGAGATCGCCTATCTCGAGGCGCGCGGCCTGCTCGGCGTCGAGCGGGAGGAGACCGGGCCGTGGCGCATGACTCTCACGCGTCACGGCCGCGACGTGGTCGACTACACGGTCGGCTGCGAGCCGGGAATCCGCCGGCCGCCGCGCCCGCGCTGCGGCGACTGAGCGATGCCGCGGCGTTCGAGGGTGCTGACGCTGCCGGCTGCGGTCCGCAAGCGGCTGGAGGCGGCGATCGTCGCGCGCGGGTTCGCCGGCTACGCCGATCTCGCCGAGGCGCTGGAGCGCGAGGGCCACGCGATCTCGGCCAAGTCGCTGCAACGCCACGGCGCGCGGCTGGCGCGACGCATCGAGCGCGTCCGCCTCGCCAGCGAGCAGGCGCGGGCGCTCGTCGCCGCGGCGCCCGACGATCCCGTCGCCGTCGCCGACGCCAGCCTGCGCCTCGTCCAGGAGCGTCTCTTCGAGCTGATGCTCGCCGCCGACGGCGACAGTCTGCGCGACCTCGCGGCCGCCGCGCGGGCGCTCGCCGAGACCGCGCGCGCCGGCGCCGCCGTGCGCGACGAGCGCCGGAAGGCGCTCGACGAAGCCGCCCGCGCAAAGGCCGAGGCCGCCCGCGCCGCCGACCCCGAGGCCGAACGAAGGCTGTCGATCGAAGCGGTCAGGCGCATCCGCGAGCAGGTGTACGGCCTCAACGGAGATCCGCCCGAATGACCGCATCCGAGATGTCCCTCTACGCCTATCAGCGGCGCTGGATCGACGACCACGCGCGCTTCAAGATCGGCATGTGGTCGCGGCAGGTCGGAAAGACCTTCGCCGCGACGCTGGAAATCGTCGACAGCATCGCCGCCGCCCGCGCCAAGGGCGCCTCGTCGCCGTGGCTGATCCTGTCGCGCGGCGACCGCCAGGCGCGGGAGGCGATGCGGGCCGGAATCCGCCGGCACGCGCACGCCTTCGGCCTCTCCCTGCACGAGTTTGGCCGCGCAGTCGACGTGGCCGGCGAGACGTTCCGCGCCGACGAGTGGGACGCCGGCGGCGGCAACGTCGTCACCGCGCTGCCGGCGAATCCGGACACCGCGCGCGGCTACAGCCGTAACGTCTACCTCGACGAGTTCGCGCTCCACCGCGACGGCCGCGGGATCTGGGCCGCGCTCTACCCGGCGATCACGCGCGGGCACCGCATCCGCATCACCTCGACGCCGCGGGGCACGGGCGGCAAGTTCCACGAGCTGATGACCGGCACCGGCGCCGGCTGGTCGCGCCACGTCGTCACCATTCACGACGCCGTCGCCGAGGGCTATCCGGCGGATGTCGCGGCCTTGCGCGCCGGCCTCGCGGACGACGCCCTGTGGCGGCAGGAGTACGAGTGCGCGTGGGTCGACGAGGCGTCGGCGTGGCTTCCCTTCGACCTCATCGTCGGTGCCGAGGACGCGGCCGCGGGCGACGCGCGCGCGTTCTCCGGCGGGCCCGCGTTCATCGGCGTCGACATCGCCCGGCATCGCGACCTGTGGGCGGCGTGGGCGCTCGAGCTGGCGGGCGACGTGGCGTGGACGCGCGAGATCCGCACGCTCAGCGGCGCGACGTTCGCCGAGCAGGAGGCGGCGCTCGACGACATGGTCGGGCGCTACCGTCCGGTGCGCATCGCCGCCGACCGCACGGGAATCGGCGAGATGCCCGTCGAGCGGATGGAGCGGCGCTACGGCCGGATGCGCGTGGACGGGGTTCACTTCAGCGCCGCGCGCAAGCTCGATCTGGCGACGGCGCTGCGCGAGCGGTTCGAGCGCCGCACGATCCGCATTCCGCCTGACGCGGCGCTGCGCGCCGACCTGCACGCGGTGCGCAAGACAATCGGCCCGACGGGGGCGCTGCGCCTCGCCGCCGACCCCGGATCGGGGTCCGGGGCCGGCCCCGACGGCCACGCCGACCGCTTCTGGGCCGGGGCGCTCGCCTGCGCCGCGGCGGCGCCGGGGGCGCCGGTCGCCGCCGGCGTCAGCGTCGGCGAGCCCGGCGCCGTCCGTGCCGCCTACGCGCCCGCGGCGGGAGGCGGGCAATGATACGCGAGCGCCTGATCCGCCTCCTGGGCGGCGTGTCCGCGCCGCCGGCGACGCTGCGCGAGGCCGCCGGCCTCACGGTGGATGCGGACGAGGCGGCGTGGCGCCCGCTCGGCGGCGCCGCGCGCGACCTGTCGCCGCCGGGCCGGGCGCGGATGCTGGAGCGCGCCGCCGGCCTGTGGGAGCGCAACATGCTGGCGCGCCAGCTCGTCGAGCTGCCGGTCGCCTGGCTGCTTGCCGGGGGCGTGCGGCTGCGCGTCGCCGATGCCGAGGCGCAGGCCTGGCTCGACGCCTTCTGGCGCGACCCGATCACCGACATGCGGCGCAACCTGCCGCGCATGATGCGCGAGCTGGCCCTGTTCGGCGAGCAGTGCTGGCCGGTCTTCGCCGATCCGGAGTCGGGCCACGTCCGCCTGGGCTATCTCGACCCGGCGCGGATCGAGACCGTGGTCTGCGACCCCGACAACGCGGCGCAGCCGATCGGCGTGGTGACGCGGCGCGACCGCAAGGGCCACGCCCGCCGCTACCGCACCGTCGTCGCCGGCCCCGAGAGCGTGTTCGCGGCGCCGGCGCGCGCCATCCGCGAGACCATGCGGAGCGGCGAGGCGTTCTTCTTCCGCCGCAACAGCCTGATGGGGGCGGCGCGCGGGCGCTCCGATCTGCTCGCGGCGACCGACTGGCTCGACGCCTACGAGCGCTTTCTCCAGGGCGAGGCCGACCGCGCCGACTTCCTGCGCGCCTTCGTCTGGGACGTGACGCTGGCGGGCGCCGACGCCGACGACGTGGCGCGGCGGGCGCGCGAGATCGCGGCGCCGGCGCCGGGCACGGTGCGGGTGCACAACGAAGCCGAGCGCTGGACGGCGCTCAGCCCCGGCCTGGGCGGCGAGGACGCGGGCGCCACGGCGCGCCTGCTGCGCAACCACATGCTCTCCGGCTTTGGCTGGCCGGAACACTGGTTCGGCGGCGGCGGCGACGTGAACCGAGCCACCGCCGCCGAGATGGGCGAGCCGGCGTTCAAGAGCCTGGCGATGCGCCGGCGCGAATGGACGGCGATCCTCGAGGAGGTGGCGGCCTACGTCGTCCGCCGCCGGCTCGATCCGTCCGCGAGCTCGGCGGACGGCTCCGACCTCGGCGCGGACCTCACGCCGGCCGTCGAGTGGCCGGAGACGGCGGTGCGCGACGCGGCGCGCCACGCCTCGGCGCTCTCCGAGGTCGCCGCCGCCGCGACCGCCGCCGCCGACCGCGGCCTGCTGCGCGAGGAGACGGCGCTCAAGCTGATCCGCGCCGTCGCCGAACCCCTCGGCGTCGCCTTCGACCCCGCCTCCGAGCTCGCCGCCGCGCGCGAGGAAGCGGCGCGCAGGGGCGGGCGTGGACAGGGTGGCGAGGGGGAGGAGCGACACGAGGCGGTTCGAAACGCTGCACCGCCGGGCAATTTCACCTGACGCTCGAGTCACCTCTTGACAAGATTGTATAAATCGTTACCAATCAGGTAACGATTTATAAAAAACGTATGGATATCGCCTTCCGTACTCGCAAGCTCGAAAAGGCCTTCAACGCGGCGGACGCCCTTCAGAAGACCTACGGGGCGAGGATGGCGAGAACCGTCATGCTACGGATGGCGGTACTCAGGGCGGCACCCAGCCTGGCGGTCGTGCCAACGACCCCGCCGGACAGACGGCATCAGCTCAGCGGCGATCGGGACGAACAGTTCGCGGTCGATCTCGTTCACCCGCATCGACTTGTCTTCAAAGTCAATCACGAACCGGTCCCACGCAAAGACGATGGAGGGATAGACGCCGAACGGGTGACAGCGATCACGGTCCTCGACGTGGTCGACTATCACTGACGGAGGACGGACAAATGGCCACGGCGACCAACCGATTCAGCCCGGACTATGCGGTTCCGCCCGGATGGGTTCTCCGGGAACGCCTGGAGGCCGAAGGAATTTCGCACGCCGAGTTTGCGCGGCGTTGCGGTCGTTCACCGAAGTTGATCAGTGAGTTGGTCGCGGGCAAGGCGCCTCTCGAACCGGCAACCGCGCTCCAATTCGAAAAGGTGCTCGGTGTCGATGCCCGTATCTGGATCGGGATCGAATCCGACTATCGGCTTCGTCGGGCGCGTGATGCCGAAGCTCGAGACGCCGCCGCTTCGGCGGAGTGGATCGCGGCCTTCCCGATCCGGGACCTTGAGAGGCGCGGCTGTTTCGAGCGCCCGGAATCGGACGTCGATGCCGTATCCAAGCTGCTCGCGTTCTTTCGCGTGGGTTCCATCGCCGCCTGGAATGCCCGGTACGGGCTCGCCAACGCGGCCTACCGCCATTCCCCAAGCTTCAAGAGCAATGAGGCGGCATTGGCCACCTGGCTACGGCTCGGCGAATTGAAAGCCGAAAGCCAGGATTGTGCGGAATACAGCGAGGGCCGGTTCAAGCGCGCGGTGCGGGGCGTCCGGGGCTTGACGCGCAAGCCGATCGTCGAGGCTTTGGGGCAGGCGGCGAGACTGTGCAACGAGGCGGGGGTTGCGCTGGTACTGGTACGACCCTTGCCGAGAACGGCGCTCAGCGGCGCGGCCTGGTGGCCGTCACCCGGGAAGGCGGTTATCCAGTTGACCGCTCGATACAAGTCGGACGACCATCTCTGGTTCACTTTCTTTCACGAGGCGGCGCACATTCTGCTTCACAGCAAGAAGGGCATTTTCGTCGACGAGGCCCACGGCGGCGACGCGGAATTGGAAGCGGAAGCCAACGAGTGGGCGTCCAACGTTCTGATTCCGCGCCGGGCCTGGCAGCAGTTGGTCAACGCGGCGCCGCGCAGCGCGCATGTCGTCAAAGCCTTCGCCGAAGCGCAAGGCATTGCGCCGGGCATCGTCGTCGGCATGCTCCAGCACAAGGGCGTCATTCCGTGGTCGCATCTGAACGGGCTCAAGGTCCGGCTGGCCTGGAGAACGCGGACAGGGCGGCCGTAGGGGAAGAGGCACGAGGAAGCCAACGCTGCCGGCCGACCGTCCGGCCTTCCGGCTGAGCGCCGTACGGCACCGGTTCGCGTTGGACGACCGCGCCACCCGGCGGCCGCGGAAGGGCGGGACGTATTTTGATGTTCGCCAATGACGTACAAACCGGTTTGCGACTCGCCAAACCGGGATAAGCGATCGACAAGCGTTTCGATCCAGTACGGCCGCGCCCAGAACCTCTGAGCTACGCGCGCCGTTGGGCGGCGCGGTCGTCGAGCGGGTGCTCGAGGTGGTTCACCATCTCGTACGGGCACACCTGCCAGAACTTGCCGATCTCGCGATCCCAGTCGGCGAGCAGGGTCTGGGCGAAGCGCGAGCCGGTCTGCTGCGCGTGCTCGCTCGCCAGCGCGTGCAGCGTCTCGTGCCAGTGGCGGCTCGCGATGCGCTGCCAGAGCACGGTCTGGGCGTTGACCCGCCGCTCGAAGCTCGCGTCGGAATCGTAGACGAACGCCATGCCGCCGGTCATGCCGGCGCCGAAATTATCGCCGACGGGGCCGAGGATCGCGGCGACGCCGCCAGTCATGTATTCGCAGCCGTTCGCGCCGCACCCCTCGACGACCGCGGTGGCGCCCGAGTTGCGCACACAGAACCGCTCGCCGGCCTGGCCGGCGGCAAACAGCCGGCCGGCGGTGGCGCCGTAGAGCACGGTGTTGCCGATGATCGTGTTCTCGTTCGACACCAGCGGGCTCGACGTGGCCGGGCGGACGACGATCGTGCCGCCGGAGAGCCCCTTGCCGACGTAGTCGTTGGCGTCGCCGAAGACCTCGAGCTTGAGCCCGCGCACCGCCCAGGCGCCGAGCGACTGGCCGGCCGAGCCGCGCAGGCGCACCGTGATGTGGCCGGGCTGGAGCCTGTCCATGCCGAAGCGCCGCACGATGTTCGACGACAGCCGCGTGCCGATCGCCCGCTGCGTGTTGCGGATGTTGTAGGCGAGCTGCATCTTCTCGCCGTCGGTGAACAGCGCCCGCGCGTCCTTGACCATCTGCGCGTCGAGGGTGTCGGGAACGGCGTTGCGCGTGGCGATGGTGCTGATGCGGCCTTCCGACCCGGGGTCGGCCTGGACCAGGAGCGGGTTCAGGTCGAGATCGTCGAGATGCGCGTTGCCGCGGCTGACCTGGTGCAGCAGGTCGGTACGCCCGATCACCTCGTCGAGCGTGCGCGCGCCGAGGCCGGCGAGGATCTCGCGCACCTCCTCGGCCAGGAAGCTGAACAGATTGACCACCTTTTCCGGCGTGCCGGAGAAGTGCTCGCGCAGCTTCGGATTCTGCGTGCAGACGCCGACGGGGCAGGTGTTGGAGTGGCACTGGCGCACCATGATGCACCCCATGGCGACCAGCGCCGCGGTGCCGATGCCGTATTCCTCGGCGCCGAGCAGCGCCGCGATGACCACGTCGCGGCCGGTCTTCAGGCCGCCGTCCACGCGCAGCTTCACGCGGTGGCGCAGCCGGTTGAGCGTCAGCACCTGGTTGACCTCGGCGAGGCCGATCTCCCACGGCATGCCGGCGTAGCGAATCGAGCTCTGCGGGCTGGCGCCGGTGCCGCCGCAGTGGCCCGAGATCAGGATCGTGTCGGCGCTCGCCTTGGCCACCCCGGCGGCGATCGTGCCGATGCCGGTGCGCGCGACGAGCTTCACGCACACGCGGGCGTCGGGGTTGATCTGCTTGAGGTCGTAGATGAGCTGCGCCAGGTCCTCGATCGAGTAGATGTCGTGGTGCGGCGGCGGCGAGATCAGCGTCACGCCGGGAGTCGAGTGCCGGAGGCGCGCGATATCGGGCGACACCTTGAAGCCCGGGAGTTGGCCGCCCTCGCCGGGCTTGGCGCCCTGCGCCATCTTGATCTCGATCTCCTGGCAGTTGTTGAGGTAGTCGGCGGTCACGCCGAAGCGGCCGGAGGCGACCTGCTTGATCGCCGAGCACGCGTTGTCGCCGTTGGCGTAGGGCACGTAGCGTTCGGCGCCCTCGCCGCCCTCGCCCGAATCCGACTTGGCGCCGATGCGGTTCATGGCGATCGACAGCGTCTCGTGCGCCTCCGGCGACAGCGCGCCGAGAGAAATGCCCGGCGCCACCATGCGCCGGCGGATGTCGGTGATCGACTCGACCTCCTCCAGCGGCGTCGGCTCGTCGGCGCGGCTGAAGTCCAGCAGGTCGCGAAGCGCGATCGGCGGCAGCTTCGCCACGCCCTCGGTGTAGGCGCGGTAGGTGGCGTAGGAATCGTTGGCGACCGCGCGCTGGAGGCCGTGCATCAGGCGGCCGTCGAAGGCGTGCGCCTCGCCGCCGTGACGGTAGCGATAGATGCCGCCGACGGGCAGCATGGTGACGCCCTCGGTCACGGCGCGCCGGTGCTGGGCCGCGACCATGTGCTGGATGCCGCCGAGACCGATCCCCGAAATCCGCGACGGCATGCCGGGGAAGAACCGCGCCACCAGCGTCCGCGACAGGCCGAGCGCCTCGAAGTTGTAGCCGCCGCGATAGGAGCTGAGCACCGAGATGCCCATCTTCGACATGACCTTGAGAATGCCGTTGTCCACGGCGCGCTTGTAGGAGTGGAGCGCGGCGTCGAGGGTCTTGCCCGGCAGCAGGCCGCGACGGTGGCGGTCGGCGATCGTCTCCTGCGCGAGGTAGGCGTTGACGGTCGTCGCGCCGACGCCGATGAGCACCGAGAAATAGTGGACGTCCATGCATTCGGCGCTGCGCACGTTGATCGACGCGTAGGTGCGCAGGCTCTCGCGGACGAGGTGCGCATGGACGCCGCCGGCGGCGAGGATCATCGGGATCGGCGCGCGTCGGGGGCCGACGTTCTCGTCCGACAGGATCAGATGCTCGCAGCCGCCGCGCACCGCGTCCTCGGCGGTGCGGCAGACGCCCTCGACCGCTTCCGACAGGGCGTTCGGGCCGGCGGCCGGGTCGAAGGTGCAGTCGATGGCGCTCGCCCGCCGCCCCATGTAGGCGCGCATGGCGGCGAACTCGCCGTTGGTCAGCACCGGCGATTCGAGCTGCAGCAGACGGGTCTGCTCGGCCGAGCGCTCGAGCACGTTGCCGAGGTTGCCGAGCCGCGTCTTCAGCGTCATCACGCGCCGCTCGCGCAGCGAGTCGATCGGCGGGTTGGTCACCTGACTGAAATTCTGGCGCAGAAAGTGGTGCAGGCCGCGGTAGTTGCTCGACAGCACCGCCATGGGCACGTCGTCGCCCATCGAGCCCAGGGCCTCCTTGCCGTCCTCCACCATCGGCTGCAGGATCATCTCGATCTCTTCCAGCGACCAGCCGAACAGGACCTGGCGGCGGCGCAGCTCGTCGGCCGACAGCGCCTGCTCCTCGCTCCGGCGGTTCTCGATGAGGCTGTCGAGGGGCATGATCGAGCGCACCCAGGCGCCGTAGGGCGCCCCGCCGGCGACGAGGTCCTTCAGCTCGGCGTCGTGAAGCAGCTGGCCAGCGCCGAGGTCGACGCCGATCATCTTGCCGGGGCCGAGCCGGCCCTTCTCGACCACGTCCACCTCGCGCAGCGGCACCATGCCGGTTTCCGAACCGACGATCAGCAGGCCGTCGCGCGTCACCGCGTAGCGCATCGGGCGCAGGCCGTTGCGGTCCATGCCGCCGACGATCCAGCGGCCGTCGGTCGCGGCGACCGCCGCCGGACCGTCCCACGGCTCCATGACGCAGTTGGCGTAGCTGTAGAGCGCGCGGTGCGCGTCGGGCACCGACTCGCTGTCCTCCCACGATTCCGGGATCATCAGCACCTGCGCCTCGGGCACGCTGCGCCCGGCGCGCACGAGCACCTCGAACACCGCGTCCAGCGCCGCGGAATCGGAGCTGCCGTCCTGGACGATCGGCTTCAGGTCCTCGATGCGGTCGCCGAACGCGTCCGCCGCCATGCGCGTCTCGTGCGCCCGGGTCCAGCCGACGTTGCCGAGCAGGGTGTTGATCTCGCCGTTGTGGGCCAGCACCCGGAAGGGCTGGGCGAGCTTCCAGGTCGGGAAGGTGTTGGTCGAATAGCGCTGGTGGAAGATGGCGAAGTTGGAGACGAACCGGCGGTCGCGGAGGTCGGGATAGAAGTCGTCGATGTGTTCGGCGAGGAACATGCCCTTGTAGATGACCGAGCGGCAGCTCAGCGAGCAGATGTAGAAGTCGGTGATGTGCAGCGCCAGCACCGCCTTCTCGATGCGCCGCCGGATGACGTAGAGGTCCAGCTCGAAGCGGTCGTCGTCGGCGCCGCGGTCGTTGGCGATCATGATCTGCTCGATCTCGGGCCGCGTCGCCAGCGCCTTCTCGCCGATGGCGCCGGCGTTCACCGGCACCTGGCGCCAGCCGTAGATCGAATAGCCGAAATTGAGGATCTCGGTCTCGACGATGACGCGGCACGTTTCCTGCGCGCCGAGGTCGGTGCGCGGCAGGAAGACCATGCCGACCGCGAGGCGGCCGCCGCGCGCCTCGTGCCCGGTGTTGGTGATGTGCTGCTCGAAGAAGTCCTGCGGAATCTGCACGTGGATTCCGGCGCCGTCGCCGGTCTTGCCGTCGGCGTCGACGGCGCCGCGGTGCCACACCGCCTTGAGCGCGGCGATTCCGGCCTCGACGACGTCGCGCCGCGCTTCGCCGTCGACGGCCGCGATGAAGCCGACGCCGCAGGCGTCGTGCTCGTCGGCCGGACGGTAGAGGCCCCTCTTCGCGAGACGCGCACGGTCGTTCATGGCCCCCTCCTGCCCTCCCTTCACGCCGCGGCGCGGCCGCCCGCCGCAGCTTCGAGGTAGCGGTGGATCGACGCCGCAGCGTCGCGCCCGTCGCGGATCGCCCACACCACGAGCGATGCCCCGCGCACGATGTCGCCGGCGGCGAAGACGCCGTCGAGGTTCGTCATCAGCGACCGCGGGTCGGTCTTGATGGTTCCCCACCGGGTCACTTCGAGCCCGGGCTGGCCGAACAGCCGCGGCAGGTCTTCGGCGTCGAAGCCGAGCGCCTTGACGACGAGGTCGGCCTCGATCGTGTACTGGCCGCCGCCGACGGGAACCGGAGTCTGGCGGCCGGACGAGTCGGCGGTGCCGAGCCGCATCGGCTGCGCCCGCACGCCGGCGACCGCGCCGTTGCCGATGAACGCCTCGGGCGCGGTGAGCCAGACGAACTCGACGCCCTCTTCCTCGGCGTGCCGCACCTCGCGCATCGACCCCGGCATGTTGGCGCGGTCGCGGCGGTAGACGCACTTGACCGTCCGCGCGCCCTGACGCACCGCCGTGCGCACGCAGTCCATCGCCGTGTCGCCGCCGCCGACCACGACCACCCGCTTGCCGGCGGCGTCGAGCGCGCCCGAGTCGAAGGCCGGCACCGCGTCGCCGAGGCCCTTGCGGTTGCTGGCGACGAGATAGTCGAGCGCGGCGACGACGTTATCGAGGCCGACGCCCGGCACCCTGATGTCGCGCTCGCGGTAGACTCCCGTGGCGACGAGGACCGCGTCGTGGCGCGTGCGCAGCGTCTCGAAGGGGAGACCGCGGCCGATCTCGCATTCGGTATGGAAGACGATGCCGCCTTCCGCCAGCAGCGCGTGCCGGCGTTGGACGATGTGCTTCTCGAGCTTGAAGTTGGGGATGCCGTAGATCAGGAGGCCGCCCACGCGGTCGTAGCGGTCGTAGACGTGCACGCGATAGCCGAGGCGGCGCAACTGCTCCGCCGCCGCCATCCCGCCCGGGCCGGCGCCGACGATGCCGACCGACTGTCCGCGTTCGAGCGCCGGCGCCGGCGGCCGCACCCAGCCGCGCTCGAACGCCGTGTCCGTGATATAGCGTTCGACGGTGCCGATGGTGACGGTTCCGTGGCCGGCCTGCTCGATGACGCAGTTGCCTTCGCAGAGCCGGTCCTGCGGGCAGATGCGGCCGCAGACCTCCGGCATGTTGTTGGTCGCGGCGGCGACTTCGTACGCCTCTTCCAGCCGGCCCTCGGCGGTCAGCATCAGCCAGTCGGGAATGTTGTTGTGGAGCGGGCAATGCACCTGGCAGAACGGCACGCCGCACTGCGAGCAGCGCGAAGCCTGCTCGGCGGCGCGCTCGGCGACGACCTCGCGGTAGATCTCGTCGAAGCTCGCGCGCCGGCGCCCGGCATCGTGCTTGTCCGGCATCTCGCGCGCGACGTCGACGAATCTGAGCATGCTGGTCATTCAGCCGGTTGTCCTTCCCCTCTCCACCGCCGCCATGCCGGGCTCCGTGCCCGGACCGAGAATAGCCGACCCGCCCCATGCCGGCCAGAAAAAACGTCTATTTATGACAGTTATATTGACCTATATGGAGGATCGTTGCCGCCGGCGCGCGCCGGCGTTCCGGTATCACAAGAGCTCGCCCCATGAAATAGTATCGGATCGGTACTAAATCGAGCACCGCATCGATGGAACCGTTGCATCTTCTCGCGGTCGCCCTCGTTCAGGGGATCACCGAGTTCCTGCCGGTCAGCTCGTCCGGACACCTCGCGCTCATTCATCGCGCCACCGGCTGGCCCGATCAGGGCCTGGCGGTCGACGTGGCGGCGCACGCCGGCAGCCTCGTCGCGGTGATCTTCTGGTTGCGCCGCGACGTGGCGGCGCTCGCGGGCGCCGCGGCCGCGGCGGCGGTCGGTCGGGCCCACGAAGGACGGCGCCTGCTCGGCCACCTGCTCGCCGCCAGCATACCGGCGTGCGCCGCGGGCGCGGCGCTCGCCGCGTGGGGCGGGGACGGGCTACGCGGCCTGGAGACGATCGCCTGGACGACGACGCTGGGCGCCGTCCTCCTCTACGCCGCCGACCGCTTCGTGCCGGCCCGCCGCCGCCTCGGCGCGATGACGCTCCGCGACGCGCTTCTGGTCGGCTGCGCGCAGGCGCTCGCCCTCGTCCCCGGCACCAGCCGGGCCGGCATCACCGTGACCGCGGCGCGGGCGCTGGGCTATGCGCGCCTCGACGCGATGCGGTTCTCGATGCTGCTGTCGATCCCCGTCATCCTTGGCGCCGGTGCGCTGCAGGCGTTCGAGCTCGCCGCCGGCGGCGACCCCGGCCGCTGGCGCGACCTCGCGCTCGCCGCCGGCCTCTCGGCCGTTGCCGCATTCGCCGCCGTGAGCCTCCTGATGCGCTGGCTCGCGCGCGCGAGCTTCGCACCCTTCGTCGTCTACCGGCTGGCGCTCGGCCTCGTGCTGCTCGGCGCGGCATATCTTTGATCGCGGGGCGGCATGAATGCATCGACAGGCCACCCGCCGGTCGGCCCGACCGGGCGTGCGGACGGAAGCGCGCGGTGCCGCTCCTCACAATCCCGCCAAGGATGCGAGGCGGGAGTGTGAGCGGGGCGCGGCCGGTTGATCAGATCACCGCAATGGGGCAGTTTGCCATTCCATTTGAACATCGCTTTCCGGACCTGCCGCGCCGCGGCCCGAAAGCATCGTGGCCGCCGCACCGACGACGCGATCAACCGGACATGCCCGATGAAGCCAGCCAGTCCCGCCGTCGCGGTTGCCTTCGCTCTTACGCTTGCCGCTTGCAGCGGCGATCTTTCCATCGAGCTTGAGGGAGAGAGCGCCGGCACGCTGCCCCGGATCGAGTTTCCTCCCGGGCAGGCGCGCGAGCATCGGCTTCCCTTTCGGATCTCCGGCGGCGTGCCTCCGTACGACTCGAGCATCGAGGGCTGCCCCGGCTGGGTGACTCTCCTGCCCGACCAGGGGATCCTCGCCGGCACGGCGCCCGTCGGCGAAAGCGGCAAGACGTTCTTCTGCACCTACGTCGTCACCGACTCCGACACCCAGCCGGAGAGCAGGTCTTACGGCCTCCAGCTCGTCGTGGGCTCCCCGGCGTCCCCCGTCGCGCTGCCTTCCGCCGACGTTCCGCGGCGCATCCTGCTCAACGTCAACCACTACCATTCGCGCGAACTCCCGCGCGCTACGGGCGGCAATGCTCCGTACACGTACTCGCGCACCATGCGGTGCTAACGGGTTGAAATCATTGCGATATTTTCTCCGTTTCTATCGCCATCGGGCGCGAAAGTCGACCTCTTTTCGCACCCGGCTGCAACAGATCGGAGGGGCATCGCCATGCCGACAGTCCGCCTCACCCAGCGCCGGATCGACGCGCTGCGGTCCCGCCACAAGGTCCGCGATGTCCGCGACGCCGATTTGAAGGGGTACGGCGTCCGCATAATGCCGTCCGGCACGAAACGGTATTTCATCCACGCCCAGCACCGGGGACGGCGGGTCTGGAAGATCGTGGGCGATGCGGCCTCCCTGTCGGAAGCCGAGGCGCGGGCTCGAGCGAAGACAATGCTCGCCGCCCTCCGCGACGGCCGCGAGCCCGCCGACGCGGACGTCGGCAAAATCGGGTTGGAGGCCGTAGCCGAAGAGGTCTTCGCCCGCTACGCGCGGCACTGGAAGCCGGGGACCCTCAAGGTCAACCGCATCTATCTTCGCCGACAGATCCTGCCCTTCTTCGAGGGACGCGCCATCGCGGAGATCACCCGCGAGGACGTTCAGGCATGGTTCCGCTCGCTCCACGCAACCCCGGCCGCCGCAAACCGCTCAGCGCCCATCCTGTCAGTGATCATGGAGCAGGCGGAGGCCTGGGGATACCGTCCCGAGAACAGCAACCCCTGCAGGGGTATTCGGCGCTACCGCCAGGGTCGGTCCGAACGCTTCCTGTCCCCGGAGGAGTACCGCCGCCTCGCGGTGGTACTCGAGCGTCACGAGGCGCACCGTCCGCTGCACGTGGCGGCCGTCCGGCTTCTGCTCCTGACCGGGTGCCGGAAGTCGGAGATCCTGACCCTGCAATGGCGCTCCTACCGGGACGGCAACCTCCATCTTCCGGACAGCAAGACCGGCCCGCGCCCGGTCTGGCTGTGCGAGGCGGCGCGGGACGTTCTCGACCGCCTGCCGCGGTCATCCCGATCGGTCTTCCCCGTGGGCGGCCGTAGGACCCCGCAGGAGTGGCTGGACGGTTTCTGGTCGGAGGCGCGGGAACAGGCCGGCCTCGGGGATGTCCGCCTGCACGATCTCCGACACTCTTACGCCAGCACGGCACTGCTCGGCGGCGAGTCGATCCGCGCCGTCGGCCGCCTGCTCGGCCACGAGGCGCCATCCACCACCCTGAAATACGCGCATGTGTCCGACCCCTCCGTGCGGGAGGCGGTCGACGCGCTGGCTCCCGTACTCGCCGGTGAACGGCGATGACGGGCGGCAAGCTGGTGCGTCTGACGGATGCCGGCGTTGCGAGGCTCAAGCCGGGCGAGACGGAATACCTCATCCGGGACAGCCGCGTCGCCGGATTGGCAGTGCGCGTCCGCTCGTCGGGGCACCGGAGCTTCGTCTGGCACGGACAGGCGAACGGGCGGGCAGTGAGGAAGACCATCGGCTCGGCCGTGCTGATGACCGTCGAGCAAGCGCGGCGGCAATGCGTCGCGCTTCAGAACGGCGACCGGCCCGCCGGCGCGGGCAACGCGAAGGACCGGCCCGGGGTCCCCCTGTTTCGGGAATTCGTCGTTGGTGAGTGGAGCGCGGCGTCGCGAAGCCGGATGGGGGCATCGTGGCGGAAATACGTCGACCGCATGCTCGAGAGACAACTTCTGCCCGCCTTCGGAACGCTCAGGCTGGACCGCATCGGCCGGCGGGAGATCGAACGCTGGTTCGATGCCTACAGCGAGACGTCCCCCGGAGCGGCGAACCACGCGCTCCGGCTGTTGCGCCAGATCCTCAACGCGGCGGTCGCCGCGGGGCTGATCGAGAACAGTCCGGCGCGGGGCATCAAGAGAAACCCGCGCCCGAAATTCACCCGGTTCCTGTCGACCGGGGAGATCGACCGGCTTCACCGCACCCTCGACCGGCTGGTCGAGCAGCAGCCCTCGCGCCGGCGGCAGGCCGACATCATACGACTCCTCCTCCTCACAGGCTGCCGCCGGGGCGAGATCGTGAAGCTGAAATGGTCCGAGTTCGACGGCGACGTGCTCAGGCTGACCAGGACGAAGACCGGCCCGCGGACAGTCTGGCTGAGCGGGGCGGCCCGCGCCATCCTCGACCGTCAACCGCGAACCGGGAGCCCTTATGTATTTCCGTCGCCCTTGGATCCGGCACGGCCAAGTTACCGGGAGGTCCAGTTCTGGTACCGGGCCAGGAAGGAAGCGGGGATTGAGGATGTCCGCCTGCACGACCTCCGTCACACTGTGGCGAGCCAGGCCGTGGCCCGGGGCGCCGCCCTGCCGACGGTCGCCAAGATGCTGGGTCACGCGGACCCGAGGATGACGCTGCGCTACGCCCATGCCAGTGATCGGGACGTGGAAGCCGCCGCCGAGAGGATCGGGACGGCGATCGCGTACGCGATGAAAACCGGCCGGACAATCGATGAGCGGTATCCCGGAATATTCATGACGGTGGGGTGAGGTGTCGGCGAACGTGGTGCAAGTCGTTGTTCTGGGGTAGAAATTCGTTGTCTAGCGAGGTTCCGCCCCGGCAACGAAAACGCCACGTCCACCATGTCCGAAGATACTTCCGTCCCGTTCGAACTTCCAGCCGTCCCACAGCCGTCCGACAGGTGCGCGCCGTGCCGTCCGACAGCCGTCCGACGCAAGAAGGTAACCGCCGATTTCGCGGGCGGGTCGATCTCGTCGGACGGTGGACTGGCCCTGTTGTGCGCGGTGGAGCGCCGGCTCGGTCTGGCCGAGGCGCTGGCCGGCTGCATCCGGGAGTGGCGGGCGCCTGCGCGGGTGGTCCACACGCTGCCGGCGATGCTGCGCTTCCGCATGTTCGCGACCGCCTGCGGCTATGAAGACGCCGACGATTGCGACGCCTTGCGCGCCGATCCGCTGTTCATCAAGCTGGCGGTCGGCCGGGCGCAGGAGATGTGCCAAGGTGATGTTTCCTGGCCGTGTCGGGTGTCGGGTCACTCAGCCTGGAGTCCGGCGACGGGGTCGAGCCGGGCCGCTTGGCGGGCCGGCTGGAAGCCGAAGAAGAGGCCGGTCGAGACGGCGGTGCCGAGACCGCCGGCCACCGACAGGCCGGAAATCAGGAACGCCCAGCCGGCGAACCGGCAGATCGCCCAGGTCGCGGCGAGGCCGAGCAGGACGCCGAGCAGGCCTCCGGCCAGGGTCAGGATCACCGATTCGATCAGGAACTGGCTCTGGATGTCTCGGCGCCGGGCGCCCAGCGCCCGGCGGATGGCGATCTCGCGACGTCGCTCGGCGACCGAGACCAGCATGATGTTCATGATCCCGATCCCGCCGACAATCAGCGAGATGCTGCCCACCGCGCCCAGCAGCAGGGTGAAGATTCCCATCTGCGCTTCCATCTGCGCGATCAGCTCCCTGGCGGCGACGATGTCCAGCTGGAGGTCGGGCGAACGGTTCTGGAACCAGGATCGGATGTCCGCCACCGCGGTGCGGTAGTCGACACCGGCACTCGATCGGGCGACTATCACGTCGATCGCCGGATCGCTGGCCACCCGCCCCGCGGCGCCGATCGGCACGAAGACGGACCTGTCGGCTTCCACCTGGAGGGGGAGCGCGTAGTTCTCCGCCCGTGGATCGAGTTCGCCCACGACGGTGAAGAGGAGGTCGTCGATCTCCAGGGTCTCGCCCACGATCCGCGGCGCGCCGGCCCGGCGCATCTCGGCCGCCACGGCGGCGCCAACGACGCAGAAATGGCGGTCCGCGTCGAGTTGAGAGACGAACCGTCCTGCCTGGAGCGGCAGCCGGTTGATGCCCGCGAAGGCGGCGGTGACCCCTTGAACGCTTCCCTGTCCGACCGCCCGGCCGGCATGGCGGAATGCGCCGTTCCCGGGGATCCTCGGCGCCGCCTCGGCGATCGAGGGGACCACTTCCGCGAGCCGGACCGCGTCGGCGAGACCGATCGTCTCGGAACCGGCGGCCGCGTACGGGACACGGACCAGCAGGATGTCCGTTCCGAGGGCCTCGAATTGCCGGCGCGCCTGCTCCCGGGCGATCTCGCCCAGCGACACCATCGCGATCACCGAGGAGATGCCGATCATGATGCCGACTAGGCCGAGCATCGTGCGCAGCCGCGCCCTGGCCAGGCTGTCGACCGCCTGCCGCGCGTTGGCGCCGAGGATCGACAGCGTGGCCGGCATTGCCGGCGTCACGCCCGGGGCAGTGTCGGATCCCCGGCGATGCCCCGGGGGGGGGGGGCTCCTCGCGGAGCCGGCCGTCGTCGATGCGCATCCGCCGCGCGCAGCGCCGCGCCACCGCCGGGTCGTGGGTGATGATCAGGACCGTCACCCCCCGCTCGGCGTTCAACTCCAGCAGCAGTCCCAACGTCTCGCCGGCGGTGTCGCCGTCGAGCGCTCCCGTCGGTTCGTCAGCGAGGATCAGCGCCGGCTCCCCCACCAGCGCCCGGGCGATCGCGACCCGCTGCTTCTGCCCGCCCGACAACTGATCCGGCCGGTACTCCAGGCGATCGCCCATTCCGATCCGTTCCAGCATCGCCCGCGCCCGACGCAGCGCCTCCCGGCGCCCCGTGCCCCGGTACACCTGAGGCACGCAGACATTCTCCACCGCCGTCAGCCGCGGCAGCAGATGAAACGCCTGGAACACGAAGCCGACGTGCGCATTGCGCAGGCGCGCCAGCGCATCGTCGCTCAGCCCCGATACGTTTCGCCCGTCGAGGACGTGGCGGCCCGAACTCGGGCGGTCGAGCAGGCCGAGGATATTCATCAGTGTCGTCTTGCCGCTGCCCGACGGGCCCATGATCGATACCAAGTCGCCTGCCGCGACCTCAAGGTCGACGCCGCGCAGCACCTCCGTCGTCACTGGCCCGATCCGATACGATTTCCGGACGTCGACCAAGCTCAGCGCGCCCCGCAGCGCCGTCATCGCGAAAGCACGTCGCGGATCGGCCCTGCGCCGGCCCCCGCCGGCAGGACGATCTTCTCGCCTGCGGCCAGCCCCTTCGTCACCTCGACGGAGTCCAGCGTGGTGATGCCAAGGGCGACGGCGCGCCGCTCCGGTGTGCCGGTGGACCGGTCGAGCACCTGCAGCCATGCCTCGCCGCCGGCCCGTTCCACCGCACCGATCGGGACCAGCAGGGCCTGCGAGCGCTCGTAGACGACGATCGCGACATGCGCCGACATCCCCACCCGCACCCGGTCCCGGGCCGCCGCATCCAGCGGGTCTAGGGCCACGACGACCTCGAACCGCGGCGCATTCCGGCGCTGCGCCGACGCCGGTTGCGATGCGACCCTGGCAACGGCCCCCTCGATCTGTAGCCCCGGGAACCCCGGCCCGGTAACCCGCGCGCGCTGGCCGGCCGCGATCTTCCTGACGTCAACCTCGTCGACGCCGGTCACGACCGAGAGGCGGCCCAAATCGGCAATGCTCAGCAGCAACTCGCCCTCGGCCGCCGAACGGCCCCGTGCAAGGGGCTTGTCCCGGGCGCCGTCCTCGACCGTCACGATCCCCCCGATGGGCGCTGTTACCGTGGCACCACCCAGTTTCGCCTCCGCGCTGCCCTTCGCTGCCACCGCCGCCAGTTCCCGCTCGGCCGCCTCGACATCGAGCTTCCGGTCCTCGTGGCCGCGCTGCGCCGCTTCGCGCTCCGAGGCGGGAACGAGACCCTGGTCCAGCAGGAACCCGATCCTCCGCAGCCTGCGTTCCGCGTCGTCGAGCGCGCTTCTAGCCCGCCGCAGCCCATGCCTGGCCTGCGCCATCTCGGAGCCATTCGTCCAATCCTCGAGCGCCGTGAGGCGGTCGCGAGCCTTGATGTGTTCGATCTCCGCCCGCCGGTGCGCCTCGACGAGCTGGCCGGTATCGAACGCGACCAGCGGATCGCCCGCGGCCACTTGCTGCCCGTGCCTGACGTGGACCGCGGTCACATGGCCCTCGAGCGGGCTCACCACCTCCTCGACACGGCCCGGCGCCAGCGAGCCCCGCAGGGAGAGCGTCGAACGCAGCGGCCGCGGCTCCAGCGTCATTGTGGCCCGCGCCGCTGCATCGACCGCCTCCGCGCCGGCTTCGAGTGCACCAATGGGTTTCAGCAGATCCAGCGGACGCGCGTACCAGCCGCCGACAGCGAGAAAAAGCGCCGCCACGAACACGATCGCGCCGCTGCGCGTCAGTCGGACCCGTTTCCGCATCGCCAGGATCGCGTCGTTGCGCGCCTCGAGATCGCGATAGGCATCCTGGAGTTCGCCGAACTGCGTCTCGATGACCTTCGCCATTCGCAGCTCGGTCTCGCGCAACTCTCTCACCTCGGTGATGTCGGACACCACCGCGATCACCGCCACCGGTTCAGGCCCGCCCGCCCGCGCCGCCGTGAGATAGGATGTCGTCACCGAAAGCGACCGCGGCTCGCCACCGGCCACGATGCCGACGATCCGCCTTCCGCCGGCGCTACGCTTCACGATCGCGTCGAACACCGCCTCGGTAAATTCATCGAGACCCTCCAGCGCGACGAACGCCTCGCTGAAGGCGCGTCCCGTTAACGCCTGGCGGTCGAGGCCGAACATGCGACAGAAAGCCGTGTTGGCGACCCGCACCCGGCCTTCGAAGTCGACCGCCATCACGCCGTCCGAAAGGTCCTCCAGAAGGGACCGATAAATTTCGTTACCGCCGCTCACGGCGGCACCGCTTCCAGCCGGACATTCCAGCGCTCCAGTGTCCGGCCCGAAACCCGGTCAAGCTGCGTCAGCGCCTCCAGGTACGCGACGATCGCGTCCACCTCGGCCTGCTCCGCCCGCAGCAACTCGTCCTCGGATGCCGCCACCGCGAAGCTCGACGCCAGGCCCTCGCTGAACTTCCTCCTCTCGATCGCAAGGTTCGATTCTGTCAGCTCGCGCGCCGCGCGGGCCAGTTCGGTTAGCCGCAGCCCCACCGTCGCGTCGTTCACCGCCTGCCGTACCGCGATACCGATCAACGCCCGCAGCTCCGCCAGGCCGCGCTCCGCCTGGCGGAGCGCCGTCCGGGCCCGCATCCATTCCAGCTCCCGCTCCGGATCGTTCAGCGGTATCGCCGTGCCGATCCGCACCGTCGTATCGATCCGACCGGCGTCGGCTCGACCCATCTCGAGGCCGAGCAACACGTCGGGCAGCAGTCCGTTGCGGGCAACCGCAAACTCGATTCCCGCGATATCCACCCGCAGCTCCGCTTGGCGGAAGTCCTCGCGCCGACGTAGCACCTCCTCCAATGACGGCGCGTGGGCAACTTCCCGTCGCTCCATCGTCAGCGGGTCCAGCGGACGAACTCGGGCGGTTTCCTCGAACGCCAGCAGCCCCACCAAGGCGAGGTTGGCCGCATCCAGGCCGTTGCGCGCCCGCGCCAGCGAAAGCTCCCGGTTGGCGATCGCCGCCTCGAAACGAACCGCCTCGCGCCGCGCCACCCGCCCAGCTCGGATAAGCGCGCGGGTGGCCCCCAGCTGGTCCCGCGCGCGCCGTAACGCGGCCTCCGCAATCTCGACCTGCCGCGCCGCGCCGATCAACGTGCGATAGGCTGCCACAGTCGACACCACCAAGTCCGCGGCCGTCTGGCGCAACGCGAAGATGGCAATCCGCTCCTCAAGCCGCGCCCGGCGAACCGGAACGCTGTCTATCGCCGGCCAGGCGCCTTTCAGCAATGGCTGCGAAAAGCTCAGGCCCCACGAACGGGAATCGTCGAACCGGTCCGAAAGCGTCTCTTCCCAGCGCAGCGCGAGCTCGCCGCCGGTCGGAACCCGGATACTTATCTCCGCACCGCTGCCAACCGAACCCCCCAGCCGGTCGCGGCTGACGAAGGGCCCCAAGCTGAACCGGGGTGCCCAGCGGTCTTCCGCCACCTCCAGCGACAATCTCTGCACGTCGCGGTCCTCGCGACGATCCAGAAACTCCCGGTTGCGCGCCAGCGCAAGCTGCACCGCGCCCGCGAGCGTCAACTGTAGCGCGCCATCGGCGTCCCATCGGGGAAGATCATCCGCCCAAGCTGGCGGTACGGACGCGCCAAGCGCCGCAGCACACACCAAGACCGCCAGCGCCGCCCGCCACCGCACCGCAAACGATCGCCGCCCAGCCCAAGGAGGACGGATTGCAACAGAGAAGGGGTGTACTCCTTGCCGCAACGAACAGCCTCCAAGATTGCCGCAACAGAATGCCCCCGACCCGACCGAGTGGCAAGCGAGCGACCGTGGCGGGTAACGTCAAGAGTTATGTGTCAGGGAGACGGGGGTGCTGATTCCCTGAGACTTGTTTTCGTGGATGAATACCGCGTAGAGGACGCGGTCCATTGAGGTCCGGTCCTGGAAGGTTCCCATGGGCCGGGTTCGTCTGCGGACCTCCCGGAACCTTCGTTCGATGGCGTTGGTGGTCCTGACCCGCTTTCGCTCATCGAGGGTCCGGTAGCGGAAGCAGGTGAGCAGCTCGTCGAGATCGCTGCGCAGGCAGGCGACGGCCTTGGGGTAGGTGCTTTGCCAGCGGTCGGCGAAGCGTCGGGCGGCGCTCTGGGCCTTGCGGCGGCTCTTTGCATTCATGACGGCGTGGACATCGGCCTTGACGGCCTCCTGGTCGGCCTTGCGGACCTTGTTGAGGATGTTGCGCATCTTGTGCGCCCAGCACCTCTGAACCGGGATGCCGGGATAGACGAACGGCAAGGCAGCCAGCAGGCCCTTGCCGCCATCGACGCAGATCATCTCAAGGCCTTCGCCGGTGAGCCCGCGGTGGTACAGCCGGTTGAGGAACACTTCCCACTCGCGGGCGCCTTCGCTGACGGCGAGATGGAAGTCGATGATCTCCTTCTTGCCGTCGGGGCGGATGCCGAGCGCCACCAGGACCGGCCTCCTGAGCGCGCCGGCGCCGGTCTTGCGGGCCAGCACCACGCCGTCGAGCATCAGCGCCTTGTAGGCGTTCTTCAGCGGCCTGCGGTGGAAGGCCTCGACCGCCATGTCGAGCGTCTTGGAGACCCGGCTCACCGTCGCGGCCGAGACCGGGCGCCCGAGCAGGGCCAGCAGGACCTCGCCCACCTTGCGCGTCGAAAGCCCCAGCACGAAGCCGGCCAGGATGGCACGGTCGATCTCCGGCGCGCGCCTTGCGTAGCTCTTCACAACCCCGGTCGGGCAGAAGTGCCGGGTGCGCGGCACGTTGAGCTCGATGTCGCCGAGCTCGCTCAGCAGGCAGCGGCGGTAGGTCCCGTTGCGCCGGTCGCGCATCGCGCCGGCGTCGAGGTTGTCGAGCCAGCGATCCACCGCCTCGGCCATCCGGCCCTCGATGATCTCGGCCAGCGCCTGGCGGCCGAGCGGGCGGTAGCCCTCGCCCCAGTCCAGTCCGCCTGCCTGCATCTCCTTCACCACCTCAAAGGCCTGGGGTAGGCTCATGATCGTCGCAGCTTGCTGGGACATGCGGGGTGCTCCTGTTTGTGGTTGTCGTCACCACAGGGAGTACCCCCTTCCCACCTGACACATAAATTCTTACGTCACCCCGTGGCGAGAGACCGTGGCCTTGTCGAAGGCCCCCACCGCGGCATGGCGCGCGCGCCGCTCCGACTCGTGAGGGTCCCGCGTCGCGCGCGCCATGCCCCAGGCGCTTGCGCCAAAACCCGCGCCGGGCTATCGCTGTCCAACATCGCCAAGGGAGGAGCCCAAACCAACCGCCAAGCGTCGCTTCGCTCCGGGGAGCCGCCGCAGCCGGGATCCGGTGGCTACTTCGCCTGAGATTCGCCGGCTACTTCCACTGAGATTCACCGGCTACTTCGCTGAGATTCCGCACGCCCACTCAGAACCGCAATAGACCAAACTGTTATGGCGTGCCACAGCATCGAAGCTGCCCGCCGCACAACGGTCCCGCCTACGCCGAAAGGGATGCATCGTCGGCTGGCGCAAGGAGGGCCTGGTTTGCGTCAGAAAACCGAATGGAATCGAGACCCAGCCATGACCGAAACGACCGACCGGGCATTGAGCCAGCGCATCCGCGTGCTCTCCGAGCCGTGGGAGCGGTTCCGCCACCCGGCGCCGGGCCGGATGGTCCTTCCCCCCGCAGCGCGGGCGTCCGCCCTACCGTTACCTTGACACGTCCTGCCGTTCATCGTTTTCTCCCCTGCTCTGGGGACTGCGGCATTCCGCAGCCCTTCGACAGGAGGCAGCGTGGAAGGCTGGCGTTGTATAAGTCCAATTCAATTTGGTGGTGTGGATGCCCCCTGTACCTCTCGCAACACTTCACCGGCGCCTCCTCCGGCATTGACAAGGCGACCGCCCTGCATTTCGAGGCCCGTGGCTGGAACGTGGCCGCCACCATGCGCAAGCCAGACGACGGCACCGATCTGGACGCGCTGGAAAATGTGTTCGTCACGCGCCTGGACGTGACGGAACCGGCCTCGATAACCTCTGCCGTCGCCGCGGCCGTAGGCCGTTTCGGCATGATCGACGCTCTGCTGAACAACGCCGGCTACGGGGCCTACGGGCCGCTCGAAAGCTTCGATACGGAGCGCATTCGTCGCCAGTTCGACACCAATGTCATCGGGCTCCTGGAGGTGACCAAGGAAGTCCTGCCGCACATGCGGGCGCGGAAGTGCGGAACCATTGTCAACATCAGTTCCATCGGCGGCCAGATGGCGTATCCCCTCGGCACTCTTTTACCATGGCATGAAGTTCGCCGTGGAGGGGATGTCGGAGGCCATGCACTACGAACTGGCGACTGTCGGGATCAAGGTGAAGGTCGTGGAGCCGGGGATGATCGCGACAGACTTTTCCGGACGCAGTTTCGACTTCGCCAACGATCCTGCCATGGAGGAATACCAGCCGGTCGTCGGCACGTTCATGGCATCCATGGCCAGCGACGCGACGGAGCAGTCCGCGCCGGGGCTCGTGGCCGAGGTTGTCTGGAATGCCGTCACGGACGGTTCGGGCCGGCTCCGCTACAGAGCGGGGGCCGACGCCGAAGCGCTGCTCACCCACCGAAGGAATGCG
The DNA here is from genome assembly GCA_965243325.1 of Alphaproteobacteria bacterium. Classification (GTDB taxonomy): domain Bacteria; phylum Pseudomonadota; class Alphaproteobacteria; order UBA7887; family UBA7887; genus JANQOH01. The sequence continues at coordinate 1,261,603 of CBDEUQ010000003.1, forward strand.
GATGACGAGACGTTCATGGCGGGAATCAGGCAGCAGTTCGGGCTATGAAACCCGTTCCCCGACGTCGTGTTGTGCACGCTGGGTGTGTTAGGTTGGCAAATTCGTCCAGCGCTCCGCTCTGCATTCCCTGCCCACGAGGCAACCCGGTAAGTTGGAGACTTGAAATGAAGCTCACCTTGATTATTGCGGCTTTCGCCTCCTGCGCCGCGGCTTCGGCTTTCGCCGAAGGCGACGGCGTCGGAGACCCGGAAGCCGGCAAGCGAGCGTTCTCGCAATGCCAGATCTGCCATGTGGTCGTTGATGACGACGGCAACACGCTTGCAGGCCGCAGGGCCAGAGCCGGACCGAACCTCTTCGGCGTGATCGGGAAGCAGGCCGGCACCGTGGAAGGCTTCCGGTACAGCGAGGAACTGGTGGAGGCGGGGGAACGAGGCCTGACCTGGGACGAGGAAACGTTCGTCGCCTATTCGCTGGACCCGGTGACGTTCCTGCGAGCGTTCCTTGACGATGGCAAGGCTCGCGGCAGGATGACGTTCAGACTTCGCAAGCCCGACGATGCCGTCAACCTTTACGCTTTCATCGAGTCGGTTGGGCGGTCGGGCCGGCAGGATTTGGGAGACGAATGAGACCGGCTTGGCTTCCCGGTCGCGTTGCGAATGTCTTCGCCGCATGCGGGGGCGTGCAGGCTGTAGTGCAGCGAAAATCGGAGGTCAGAGGTTGACGCGGCACCCCTTGTAACGCGCGGGATCTAACGAGGTGGACACATCGGTTTCGGCTGCCGGCCGTCAAGCGGGGCTGGCTCGTCGGTCCATCGGGCATGCGTGTTGTTCTACGATTGCTGCCTGTTCGTCGGTCAGAAGAAACTTTGTTGACTTGGGCAACTTCTGATACCCACCGCGGACCAAAATGACTCACGGAATCAATATGTTGTGCATTGATCCGTGCGGCCTCCATATACTGTGGCGATCGAATCGGGACGGGCGGAGGAGGCCGATGGGCGCGGCGACGCGGGTAACGTGGACGGAGCACACGGCGGACGAGCTTCTCAAGCTGACAAGGGACTGCCGGGATGCGAAGCAGGCCGCGCGGGCGCGCGCGGTGGCGATGATCATGGAGGGCGCGTCTCGCACGGAGGCGGCGCGAGCGCAGGGCATGGACCTTCAAATCCTGCGCGATTGGGTGCTGCGCTACGACGCGGAGGGCTTCGACGGCCTCGCGGACCGTCCGCGAGGCGGGAGCGAGGCTTCCGTAATGGGGCGTTCCACGTCAAGCACGATTTTGAACATACGACCGTCCCGACCTGGTTTGTCGTTCGCGAGTTCCAACGTCTGCGGCGGGTTGCATACCTTCGGTCACGAATCCCGATCTCAGGGAGGCCGTACCGGCTTCGGTTCAAGGTTGCTCGATTTCCACCCCCTTCCGGCCTTGAGAAAGAAACACGATCCCCGAAGTGTCCGTCGCCAGGCTCCCGCTTCCGTCCGTGGTCGGCGCGTCGGCCGCCAACGTCATGTCTTCCGTAATGGGGCGCTCCCCGTCAAGCACAATCTTCAACATGGGATTGCCGGACTCGGTTTTCGATCGCGAGCCTCGGCGCCGGTGACGGGCTGCAAGCCCCTCGGCACACTGTTCAGGATCTCTTCCGGAGGGAATTATGTACTTGACCGAACACGATCCGTGGCTATGGTGTCCGGTGCTGGCTGCGCGGCCTTCTGTCCGACGGTCTGCGGTTTGTGCCGCATCAAGGCGCGCGCCACAGCTTCTGGGGTTGCGCCTGCGTAGCGCGGGTTGAGAACCTCGACGGGCTTCCGGGATTTTTCAGTGGTCATGGGCCTGCTTCCCAAGTCGATACGGCCCGTAGCATAGAGTATACTATCGCCCTTTGCGAGCGCATGAGGGGCGCGTCATGCCCGTTGCCAACTGGGCCAATCGGACGTTGTTTCACGGCGACAATCTCCGCTTTCTGCGGGCGATGAACAGCGAGTCGGTGGACCTGATCGCGACCGATCCGCCGTTCAACAAGGGCCGGGATTTTCACGCGACGCCGGACAGCCTCGCCGCCGGTGCCCGCTTCCAGGACCGCTGGTCGTGGGAGCGGGATGTTCACGAGTCGTGGACCGATCAGATCACCGACGATCACCCCCGGCTCATGGAGGCCATCGAGAGCGCCCGCTACGCCCACAGTGACGGCATGGGCGCGTACATGTGCTTCATGGCCGTGCGGCTGATCGAAATGCACCGGCTGCTCAAGCCCACCGGCAGCCTCTTTCTGCACTGCGACGCCACAGCCAGTCATTATCTCAAGGCAGTGCTGGACGCGATCTTCGGCTGGAGCCACTTCCGAAACGAGATTGTCTGGAAACGCACGTCGGCCCACAGCGATGCCAAGCGGTTCGGGCAGATATGCGACTCGATCCTCTACTACGCGAAGAGCACCCAGAGGACGTGGAACGCGATCCGCGTCCCACATGATCCGGCCTACGTCAGCAAGGCGTATCGGTACGAGGACAGCCACGGCCGCTACAGGCACCACGAGATTATCCGCACAGCGTCCATGGGAGAGAGGCCCAATCTCGCCTACGAGTATCGGGGCTACACGCCACGCTGGGGCTGGCGGATGGTCCGGGAAAAGCTCGAGGCGCTTGATCGCGAGGGGTTGATCGTCTGGTCCGACAGCGGCAGGCCGTATCGCAAGAAGTACCTGTCAGATGGGCAGGTGGCACCGAGCCTGTGGACCGACATCCCGCCGGCCTTCGGCGAGGGCGGCGTCAACTACCCGACGCAGAAGCCCCTTGCCCTGTACGAGCGCATGATCCGCGCCAGCAGTCACGAAGGCGATATCGTATGCGATCCCTTCGCCGGCTGCGCGACGACGCTCGTAGCAGCCGAGAAGCTGCAACGGCAGTGGGTCGGCATGGACATCTGGGAACGCGCGCACGAGCTGGTCCGCGCACGGCTCGAAAATGAGGTCGGCCTGTTCGGACAGGTCACGTTCACGGCGAAGGCCCCGGAGCGCACGGACGCCGGCGAGACCGGCGCGCCGTTCCTGCGGGTGAAGGAGCGGGTCGCGGAGCCGGAAGGGCCGGTCTGGAGCCGGGCCGAGATGTACGACTACCTGCTAACCCAGAACGGACCGCGATGCATGGGCTGCGACCGGGCGTTCGACGATCCGCGCTATCTCGAGCTGGACCACAACACGCCGCGCTCGGACGGCGGACTGAACCATGTCTCGAACCGCGTGCTGCTCTGCGGGCCCTGCAACCGCCTCAAGAGCAACACCTTCACCCTCTCCGGGCTGAGGTACGAGAACAAGAAGCGGGGCTATATGCGCCCTGGGCAGCAATAGGAGGCGGTAATGGCTGGCTCGGCTACGTGGCTCGACTGGAGCTTTGGCGTGTACGAGCACGGCGACGACTGGACCGCAATTCCCGGTCTATACGTTTTCGCTGCGCGGGAGACAGACCATCCAGAAGCTCGTTCATGGCGGCCTGTATACGTGGGTCAGACGTGTAGTTTCGCCAGCCGGCTTCCCACTCACGAAAATTGGCCGGCGGCCGTTGCGTTGGGAGCGACACATGTTCACGCGCGTCGCGAGGATGCCGAGGAAACGCGGGCGGCAATTGAGCGTCGTCTGATTCAGGAACTGCAACCGCCGCTGAACGTCGAGCACCGCTGATTGACATGCGTCATTCCTCCCGGCATGGTCATCGCCGGTAAGGATCCTCTCTGAACCGCTCGCGCCCCGCTCGGCCACCACCGGCGGGGCGCCGTCGTTCAGCCCGCCCGCGCTCCCGAGTCCAACCGTTCGTCGATAATGCGGATGCGCTCGCGAGCCGCTTCGAGGTCCGCCACCATGGAACGCAACCCCGGTGCCGAGGGGTACTCGACGGTCTCGAAGGCGGCGGTCTGTGCGTTATCGAGGCCCGATGCGCCACGGTCCGCAATGCCGCTTGCCATTTGAAGCGCCGCGGCGGCCTTCTCAAGTTTCTCGCACAGGCACGTAGCAGTCAGACGCAGCTCACGGCGCTCTCGGACCATCGCGGCGAGCACCGCATCTTTCTCCGCTTCGGTCACGACCGCGCTCCCGAGTCCAGCCCGTTGTCGGCGATCAGGTCGCGGTACATGAGGCGCTTCCCGACCATGCCTGCGGCGACCGACCCCATTTGGTCCATCGTGTCCGCCTCCCGGACGTTGTGCTTGGCCGCGAACTCCCGCACGTAGCGATCGAGATGCTTCGGGCTGATCTTGTGGAAGGTGCCCTGGAACGCGCGCTTGAAGTTGGGAATTATATACTTGACCGGACGGCCCGGAAGCCCCATATTGGTCTCAACAGGGAGGCGAGACCATGGCGAAGGCACCGGGGCGGAACGAGCGAGAGGGGATGACGGTCAAGGAGCTTTTCGACCGCTTCCCCACGGATGAGGCGGCGCGTGAGTGGTTCGAGGCGCGTATCTGGCCGGACGGCCGCCATTGCCCGCGCTGCGGTTCGACGGAGACGACGGAGACTCCGGCGTCAGAGTCCATGCCCTACCACTGTCCGGCCTGCCGGCGGTACTTCAGCGTGCGTATCGGGACCGTCATGGAGCGGTCGAAGGTGAGCCTGCGGGATTGGGCCATCGCCATCTACCTGCACCTGACGAGCCTGAAAGGCGTGTCTTCGATGAAGCTGCATCGGGACATCGGCGTGACGCAGAAGACGGCGTGGTTCATGTTGCAGCGCATCCGCAAGGCGTTCGACCGCGATGACGATGACCGCTTCGACGGGCCGGTAGAGGTCGACGAGGCGTACTTCGGCGGCCTGCGCAAGAACATGCCGATGGAGAAGCGGGCGGCGATGACGAGCCACGGCACGGACGGCAAGACCGCCGTCGTCGGCGTCAAGGATCGGGCGAGCAACCGCGTGCGCGCCCGCGTCGTGACGGACACGACGGGCGCGACGCTGCAAGGCTTCGTGCGGGCGCATACGCAGCCGGGCGCGCGGGTGTTCACCGATGAGGCGAGCGCCTACGTCGGGCTGGGCCGCGACTTCGATCACGAGGCCGTCAACCACGGCGTCGGCGAATACGTGCGCGGGATGGTGTCGACCAACGGGATGGAGTCGTTCTGGGCGGCGCTGCGGCGGGCGTACAAGGGCGTCTACCACAAGATCAGCCCGAAGCATCTGGGCCGGTACGTCGCCGACTTCGCCGCGCGGCACGGCATTCGCGGTCTCGATACGCTCGACCAAATGGGCGATCTCGCGTCCGGCATGGCGGGCAAGCGGCTGACGTACCGCACGCTGATCGCGGACAACGGGCTGGCCAGCGGCGCGCGGGCGTAAGCCGGTTCGCCTTGGGTTGCCGGGCCGTATCCCGCACGTTCACGGGTGACACTCGATAGCGGCTGTGCTTCGCTTGGCGCGGGAGGGCCGCGCCATGCCACGGGGATCGAACGCCGGCACGCCGAACTGGGCCAATCAGACGATCTGGACGGGCGACAACCTGCCGATCATGCGCGGTATGAACAGCGCCAGCGTCGATTTGATCTACCTGGACCCGCCGTTCAACTCGAAAGCCAACTACGCCGCGCCCATCGGGAGCAAGGCCGCCGGCGCTGCGTTCAAGGACACGTGGACATTCCGTGACGTGGATGCGGAGTGGATCAACTTGATCGAGCGTAAGTATCCGACGCTCTATCGCGTTCTGCTGGCCGCCATGACGGACTCGGACAAGTCGTACCTCGTCTACATGGCGGCCCGCTTGCTCGAAATGCAACGCGTACTCAAGCCAGACGGCTCGATCTACCTGCATTGCGACCCGACGATGAGCCACTATTTGAAGCTCGTCATGGACGCGATCTTCGGGCGCAAGGCATTCCGTAACGAGATCGCATGGTGCTATCGAAAATGGTCCGTGAGCGCTCGGCAATTCGTCAGAAATCATGACGTAATTCTGTTCTACGCCCCCAACCGTAACAGCTTCAACGTTCAGACGGTGCCTGTGGGTCCCGGCACGCTCCGGCGATGGAAGGGTAAGCGGCAAGAGTCCGTTTTTGTCGACGGGAAGCGCCTTCAGGTAGCGACGGACGAGCCGGCGGGAACGCCTTGTCCCGATTGGTGGGAAATCGCGATCCTTAACCCGAACGCCAACGAGCGCGTCGGCTACCCGACGCAGAAGCCATTGGCGCTGTTACAGCGCATCATTGCCGCCAGCAGCAACCCCGGCGACACGATTCTCGACCCCTTCTGTGGCTGCGCGACGGCGTGCATAGCGGCGCACGACGCGGGCCGCCAATGGGCCGGGATCGACATATCGCCGAAGGCCGCCGAGCTCGTTCAATCGCGAATGCGCGACGAACTGGGGCTATTCTTCCGGGGCGTCGTGCGCACGGACATTCCCGGCCGGACGGACCTTGGCGACCTGCCGCCATACCGGATGCACAAGAACGCGCTCTACGGCGAGCAGGGCGGATATTGCGCGGGTTGCAAGACGCACTTTGAGCCGCGCAACCTTGAAGTCGATCACATTATCGCCCGGCTGAAGGGCGGGACCGACCACCTCAAAAACCTTCAGCTTCTCTGTGGATCGTGCAACCGCGTGAAGGGCGACCGCGGTATGGAATACCTGCGGGCGAAGCTACAGCTTGCGGCGTAGCGCTGGCCTGTCGGTGAGACAGCTACTTGCGGCGGCCAGTCCGGTCAAGTATATAATTCCCTTGAAGTTGGCCCAGAAGGACTCCATCCCGTTTACGTGCGCCTGGGCGCGGACATACTCGCCGACGCCGTGATTGACCGTTTCATGGTCGAATGGCATTCCCAGATACGACCCGTGCTCGTCGGTGTAGACCGTGGCCGTCTCCGCCGTCCGGTCGGTCACGAACTGCTGCAACGTCGGCTTGTCGGTTCCGGGGACAACGGTTGCGGATACGCGGTTCGTCGCCCGGTCTTTCGCTCCCGCGACGATTGACTTGCCGACACCGCCGCGGCCCGTTCCGGCCAGCGCCTTCCGCTTCGCGTTGCTCATGTTCTTGCGACGACCGCCCACATAGGTCTCGTCGACCTCAACAGGGCCGGAGAATAGCGCCTCACGTTCGGCGGACCAAGCCTCGCGGATGCGGTGCAACATGAACCACGCGGTCTTCTGCGTGACCTTCACGTCGCGGTGCAGCTTCATCGACGAGATGCCCTTCAACGAGGTCATCTCCAGATAGATCGCGAACACCCATTTCCGCAGCGGCACCTTCGACCGCTCCATGGCGGTCCCGACGCGGACGGAGAAGCCTTTGCGGCACGACGGGCACCAATAAGGCTGCTTCTTCGAGGCAGGCGCTTCGACGGTCGAACACGACCCGCAATGCGGGCAGTGACGCCCATCGGGCCAAACCAACGACTCGAACCATCCGGTCGCGGTCGCCTCATCGGGGAAAAGGTCGTGCAACTCAATCAGCGAGATGCCTTCCCTGTGCGCCTTTCCCGGACCCTTGGCCATCTCTCAACCTCTTGTTTCAATTGCCCTTACCTCAATATACGCTAAGTCCGGCGTTCGGTAAAGTATATAATTCCCCTTCCGGAGGCCACCTCGCCTCGGGTTCGGGGTTGCTCGATTTGAACGTCTTGCGGTCTTGGGAATGTAACGATCGGGGATGTGTCCGTTGCCGGGCTCTTACTTCCATCCGTGGTCAGCACAGGGCGGCTGCCAACTTCATGCCCGGTCCAAGACGATTCCCGAGTGCCGATCTGGTCGGCGTGCTCGAACGCGATGAGGCGGTTCGGCAAACAAGGCATGACGCGTGCATCATCGGGAACCGCGTCCCGGCGAGGGGACACCGGTGATCGCCACCTTCAGGCGCGGCTGTTTCCTCCTCTTCCTTTCCGGCCGGTTGGATGCAGCCGCGCCTATGCCGTCTGGAGCGCAATCGCCGCCTCGCGGGTGAAGCGGAACTCGGTGCCGTCCCGCCACATCCAGTGAAGCACCACGCCAATCCGCCGGGCGAGCGCGACGGTCGCGCGCTTCCTGCCGCGCAGCACCGCTAGGCGCAGCGCCCAAGCCTTTGACCAGTTGGGGGCCCCGCGGTTCAGCATCACCGTCGCCGCTTAGTACTACAGTTGCGAGTTTTGTCGTCGTTTGTAATGGGATATTGCGGCGCTTGCCTGGTGTTTTCGTCGCCAGAGGGACCATTGGATTATGTCGGAAGGCCTTTGCGGAGGCTTGAAGGCGAGGCGGGCGAGGAGGGTCCGGATTTCGGGAACGGCAGGGACGAGGGCAGTGAGCAGCGTCAGGCGGAGATTGCGGTTGCGGGACTCGTTTCGTTCCGTTTGCTGCATGCGGCGCGGCGCAGGTCTGCGGCGAGTTTGGCGAGGAAGGCGGCGGCGGCCATGACGAGGCTGATATGGCGATGCCAGCCGTGCCAGGAGCGGGCCTCGCAATGGTCGAGGCCGAGATCGTCCTTCGCCCTCTGGAAGCATTCCTCGATGGTCCATCGCAGACCGGCCGCGCCGGCGAGCTCGGCGAGCGTTGTGCCGGTCGGACAGAAGACGAGATAGCAGGCCCGTTTGTCGGGGTCGTTGCGGGAGCGGCGGATCAGCAGCCAGCGCTCCCGGTCCCCCCGGCAGGGCCACGGCATGGGGATGCGCGCCCAGTCATAGAGCCTGAGGCCCTTGCTGCCCTCGCCGGCGGCATGGATCGTCCAGGCCTCCTCCTCCAGATTGTCGGCCAGTGTCGCGGGATCGGTCTCGATCAAGCCGGTCGAGGCGAGGAACCTCAAATGGTGGTTGCTGCGCACCGCCAGCACGTAGCTCTGTCCCCGCCCTTCCAGCATTTGCCGCAGCCGGCTGTCGGACCCGTAGACCGCGTCGGCCAGAACGAAGGCGCAGGGAATGCCGGCGTCGAGAGCGTCGCCGATCATCGCGCGGGCCAGCACCGGCTTGGTGGCGAAGGCGACTTCGTCCGGCACGCTTGTCTTTGCGCGCCGCGCGCCGTCCGCCGCCCAGTCTCGCGGCAGATAAAGCCGACGGTCGATCAGTGCCTGGCCGAAACGGCCCGCATAGGCGAGGAACACGCCGACCTGGCTGTTCTCCACGCGGCCCGCCGTGCCCGTGTATTGGCGCGCAACGCCGACCGAGTGACGGCCCTTCTTCACGAAGCCCGTCTCGTCCACCACCAGCACACCGTCCGCGCAGCCCAGCGCCTCCACCGCGTAGGCGCGGACCTCGTCTCGCAGCGCGTCGGCGTCCCAACGGTTCCGCCCGAGAAGTCCTTGCATCCGCCACGGCCGGGCCAGACCCGCCTGCTCCGCCATCATCCAGCCCGTCTTGCGGTCGATCCCCGACAGAAGACCGTCCAGAAACGCCCCTCCCGTCTCACGAAGCTGACGACGCCGGAACACCGGGCCCAGACGGGCTTTCCATGAACACAGCTCCCGTTCCCATTCCACAAGAGAGCCAGACCACTCCGCAACGCTCATTCCGTCCATCCTCTGAAAAGGCCAAACGGAATAGATCACCATTCAGGAAAACTCGCAACTGTAGTACTAGTAGAGCGCCCTGCGCAGGCCGGCATCGCCGGCCTTGGTGATCTGACCGACGATATCGCGTTCGCCGGACTGGTTCCGGCTTGGTTGACGGAGGCGCAGATTGCCGAGGTCGGAGCGTGGATCGAGACGGGTCCCGATCTCGAGCGGGACGGCGTGACGCGCTGGCGGGTTCAGGACATCGTACGGAAGATCAGGGAGACCTTCGGGGTCGTCTGCAGATTCCGGCGCACTTGGAGCGCCAGGCGAACTGGTGGAAGGGTAGCGGGTGAAAGTCCCGTGGAACGAAAGGAGCAGCTAACCGCGTTTCTCCGCAAGCCGTGCATTGTCGGTCGTGAGGCCGGCGATGAAGCGTCGGTAGCGGTGCATGCGGGCAGGGATATTGAGCGCCGAAAGCCAGGTAATCCGAAGCGCCGAGACGGTCAAGTGCGTCGAAGGCAACACCGACCGCACCGTGAAGCAGCGAGGTGCGGAAGGGCTTCGCGGCGTCTGAGACCCCATGCACGCATGTAAGCCCACCACCGGGACCTGGGAGGTCTTCACTTCGCCCCGGCAGTCGTTCCGAGGCCGCGAAGGGAAGGAGGTATCCGAAGCCTGAGATGAACGGAGTGAAGAAGTCGGACGGGGCCATAGTACCGTCGAAGCGGGCGAACAAGGGGGCTCGCGCCCCTGCGGAGCCGGTGGAGGGAAGGGCCTCGACCAAGGGGAATCCGCGAAGCGAAAGCACGCGCCGGACACAGGGCCGGGAAAGCGTGACCCAGGCCGCCGAGCGGATACGGCAAGCTGCAACGAGGAGGCCGCAGGAGAAACTGACGGCGCTCCTGCACCATGTCACGCTCGACGCGCTGCGCTGGGCCTTCCACGCGATCAAGCGGGACGCTGCGGCGGGGGTGGACGGCATGACATGGGCTGAGTACGCGGAGGGGCTGGAAGAGCGTCTGCTCGACCTGCACCGGCGCGTACAGACCGGAGCGTACCGGGCGCCGCCGGTCCGGCGGGTAGAGATACCCAAGCCGGACGGCGGGACACGACCGCTCGGCGTCGCCGCGCTGGAGGACAAGATCGTCCAGAAGGCGGTGACGGAGATCATCCTGACGCCGATCTACGAGCCGGCCTTCCTCGGCTTCAGCTACGGGTTCCGACCGGGGCGCGGAGCGCATGACGCGCTGGACGCGCTCGCCGTCGCCATCGACCGGCGGAAGGTCAACTGGGTGGTCGACTGTGACATCCGGGCGTTCTTCGATTCCGTCTCGCGGGACTGGCTGGTCCGGTTCCTTGAGCACCGGATCGGGGACAAGCGGGTGATCCGGCTGATCGTCAAGTGGCTGAAGGCCGGCGTCATGGTCGATGGCCAGTGGCGGGACATTCCGCGGGGCACGCCACAAGGGGCGAACGTCTCGCCCGTGCTGGCGAACGTGTACCTGCACTACGTCCTCGACCTCTGGTTCCATCGCAAATGGCGGCCCGAAAGGGCAGAAGGAGACGCCATCATCGTTCGCTACGCCGATGATGTAGTCGTCGGGTTCGAGCACGAGCGGGACGCGGAACGCTTCCTGACTGCGCTTGGAGAGCGGCTCGGCCAGTTCGATCTGGCCCTGCATCCGGCAAAGACCCGGCTCATTGAGTTCGGCAGGCACGCGGACGCGAACCGCCGGGCGAAAGGGCTGGGCCGACCGGAGACGTTCGACTTCCTGGGCCTCACGCACTACTGCCGAAAGACCAGAGGCGGACGATTCGGGCTCGGACGCAAGCCCGCGGCGAAGCGGGTGAGGCGCACTCTGCGGCGCATCAAGGAGGTTCTGCGGCGGCGTATGCACCACGACCTCCACGAGGTCGCACGGTGGCTGGGACGGGTCGTCAACGGATGGCTGAACTACTACGCCGTCCCGACCAGCTCCCCCCACTTGGAGCAGTTCATCCGTGCCCTGCAACGGATATGGCTGAAGGTGCTGCGTCGGCGGTCGCAGCGGGGCCGGTTCAGCTGGAAACAGCTGACGGCGCTCGTGGATCGTTACTGGCCCAAGCCACGGATCCGGCACCCCTGGCCGGGAGCGCGGTTTGCCGTCAAACACCCGAGGTAGGAGCCGGATGCGTTAACGCGCACGTCCGGATCCGCGCGGGGGGCGCTGGGAAACCAGCGTCCCTACCGCGACACGGCGATTGAACGAAGGCGCTTCGCGCAGTTGTCGGTTTGAGGCTCTCGCCTGCGCCCTGGTGATGGCGTCTTCGGTGCCGGCCAACCGGTTCGAGCCCTCCGACAATCTTCTCATATTCCCCGTTTAGCATCGATCTCCTCGACGGTCCGTTGCCGGATCGGTCCGGCGGCGCGCAGTCATGATCGAGGAGAATCGATGATGACCGGGAAAACGGCCGGCGCGGCGAAGGGCAGCCCCCTTCGCCGGCGCATGATCGAGCAGATGCGCATCGCCAATCTGGCCGAGAGCACACGAAGCGCCTACCTGTTCGAAGTCGAGCGGTTGGCCAGGCATTACGGGACCTCGTCGGCCGATCTGGACGCCGAGCAGCTGCGCGACTGGGTCCTGAAACTGATCGACCGGGGCCTCAGCCCGTCCTCGACCAACTCCACGCTCGCCGCCTTCAGGTTCCTCTATGTCGAGACGCTGGGCTACCCCGAGCGCGTGGCCGGGCTGCGCAACCGAAAGAAGCCCCGGGCGCTGCCGCGCCACATGGCGGCAGAGGAGGTCGAGCGCCTGATCCTGGCGACGCCCGACCTCCGCCACCGTGCCGCCTTCATCGCCGCCTACGGCGCCGGGCTTCGCGTTTCCGAGACCGTCAGCGTCAAGGTCGGCGACATCAAGTCGGACAGGAAGTGCCTGCACATCCCGTCCGGCAAGGGCGGCGCCGAGCGGATGGCCCCGTTGCCGGACGGGGTCATCCATTACCTGCGCAGCTACTGGAAGAACATCTGGCCGCAGCCGGTAACCTGGCTATTCTACGGCGCTTCGCCCGCCCGGCCCATGCCGACCCAGGCCCTGCACCGGGCCTTCAAGCAGGCCCGCGACAAGCTCGGCATCGATCCCTGTCACACTTTCCACAGCCTGCGTCACTCGGCCGCCACCCATCTTCTTGAGCGCGGCGCGGATATCGAGGTGATCCGCAACGCGCTCGGCCATCGAAACGCCGACACGACCCGCGACTACGCCCGCGCCACCGGCAAAATGTTCGAGACCCTCGACCACCCGCTGTCGGGCTTTCCGGTCCTGCGCAGCTAACGCGGGGTGGCGCGCGAGGGCGTCGGTGTGCTACACAAGCCGCAGGCTCGGACCCGGACGAACCCCGTGTCGTGCCGTCCGAACGGCACGGTACCCGAGGATCGATTCCCACGCTGAGGAGGAAACCCCATGGCGGCATACGTGATCGTCAATGATGAAATAACCGATGAAGGCGCGTTCTCGGAGTTTCGGGAACGGATCGGCGCCACGGTTGATGCTCACGGCGGTCAATACGTGGTGCGCGGCGGCAGCGTTGAAGTGATCGAGGGCAGTTGGTCCCCCGGTCGAGTCGTGGTGGTACGGTTCGACGATGGCGCCGCGGCACGCGCGTGGCTCAACTCACCAGAGTACGCCGAGCTCAAGGAAATCCGGCAGCGGTCGGCGAACGCCGATGTGATCGTCGTCGAGGGAATGTGACGGCATTCCGAATCGCCCCATCTGCAGCGCGACCAACACCTGACCGCCCCGGCCGCCCACGCGATTTCCTCCGCGAATGAGCGCCATGGCCGGAACGCCGCGGCTGTCGTTGGCCCGTGTGCGGGCGGCGGCGTTACGCCGGCCGGGGATGGCGTCCGTGATTTTGCATACGACAACCTGGTCGAAGTCGCCACTCTCGTCCTCGAAGACTGTCCTCGAAGACGAGGACCCGGGACCCGAGACCGAATTCGTCGGCACCCACATGGTCCTCGTCTGACCGGCATTCCCGACACCCCGACACCAAGTCCTCACAGGGTCATGCCGGTCGCATGACCGCCCGCCGGCGGACCGGAACCTCACTCCACGACGGAGAAACGAATCCTCGGCTGGAAGAGCGTGGCCGTCGGCCCGCACTTGCCATAACTCTGGCTCGATCGGATCATCCGGCAGGGCATTCCCTCGACTTCCGTCAGCGGTGGCAAGTCGAGATGCCATCGTTCCCTGGTGTTCTCCTCCAGTACGTCGGGATGAAGGCAGGCGATCCGTGCGTCGCCAAAGTCCGGATAGGAGCCCGAATGCCTGCAATCCGCGCAGCGCGGAATGTCGGTGCGCTCATCCGTCATGATGGGGTTCCGACGACCACAATCCTTTCGACTCTAAACAGAAGCTGCATCGCCAATTCGCGAGGCGCGAGCCCGAGGGCGGCCCCGGTGCGATCGGGCCGACGAGGCGCACCATCTGCCGGTGTCTCCGCGGACGCCGATTGCGGCGCGTGCGGTTCGTTCTTGCTTTCACCCGCTGCGGCATTGCCCCTGTGCCCGGCCGGCTCAGAGCGGCTCTATCTCCGTCGCTTGGAGGCCACGCGGGACGCGTTCCGCCCGGACGAAGACGCGCTGCCCCGGCTCCAGGTTGGTCATGCCGGAGCGGAACAGCACGCTGGCATGCACGAAAACCTCGCGGTCGCCGCCGTCCGGCACGACGAAGCCGAACCCACGCGCCGGGTCGAAGAACTTGACCGTCGCGGGCAGTTGCGCGGCGGCAGACGCCGGAGCGCCGGTCCGCGGACCCGGATGCCCGCTATCGAAGGACGGCCTGCGTTCCGCCGGGCCGTACCCGGTCGCCGGCGGTTCGACGGCGAGGATTCGCGACACTTGGGGGCTCCTGTCGCCGGGCACGATTTCGCAGGTCACGACGCCGCCCTGGGGCAGCGTGTCCCGGCCGGATGCCTCGACCGCGCTGATGTGGCAGAACACGTCCGGGGAGCCGTCCTCGGGCTCCAGGAAGCCGTAGCCCTTCGTCGGCGCGAACCACTTCACCAGCGCCGCGATCCGGCGCCCGGGACCGGCTTCGGCCTCGCCGATACCGGGTTCGTCGGCCATCCGTCCGGCGCCGGGCTCACGGGCGAAAGACTCCGTTCGGGGCGATGCCGTGGAAAAGTCGACGGCAAGAATCCGCGAGACCTCAGGGCCGCGTTCACCCTGAACCGTCTCGCAGTCGACCGTCGCTCCGGCGAGCAGCGTATCGAGGCCGACCGCGGCCAGGGCCGGGGCGCGGCAGTAGATGTCCGGCGCGCCGTCGTCGGGTGCGAGGAAGCCGTATGCCTTTGCCGGAATGTACCATTTCACCGTCGCGGAAACGCGCCTGCCGGCGCCCGGGCTCAAAAACGGATCGGTCATGCCGAATGACTTCTCCCTAGAGTGCGGGAACTCGTATCGACAGCCGCGGTCAAATGCAACCTCATGACTCATGACTGTCCTGCCAAGGTCGGGCCGGCGGGGCATGCTGCCTGCCGGTTTCCTTGTCGTCAGGCCGGCGCCATCAAGAGTTGGAGCCTTGCGGCGATGGCGAAGCCCGGCAACACGGCGTCGACGTTCCTGACGCACCTGTTCGGGCGCCGCCTTGCCGACGACAGCTACGTCGTCGAGAGGTTCAAGGAAACGGTCGACGTCGGCATCAGGCCATGCGGTCGCGGCGGCGCGGCCGTGGAGCGGGGCCGGCGGAAGAGCAGGCGCGTGACGGCGACGCGGGAGGCAATGCGGGAGATGCGCCCCACGCCGTAGGAGATCATCGTCTGCACGGAGGTGCGCGGGCGGCGCTCCGGGCTGCACTATTGGGGTTCGCGCTCCACGGGCCTTCCCTGCGACCGCTGGCAGCGGAGCTGAACCGGGTCCCTGGGCGCCCGGCCGGCGCCGAGACTGGGCGCCCGTATCCGTCCCAAAATCAATACTGGAGCGGCCACCTCGCAAAAGTTCTCGTTACTGTTGTTCCCGAAGGTCCCTTATGTCCGCCTTGATCTCCTCCAGGCGGCTCTTCAAGATTGCCGCGAGGTTATGTGTTGCCCAGACACTCTGTTGCTCAGTGTACCCTATAGAGTTGTGCTGTGAAGGGCTTCTGCACCAATGGACATCTCGTTCAAAATCCTCGCCCTTGAGCTTCATGATTTCCGTTTTGATCTCTTCCACATCTTCTAATGCTGCCCCCACGATGTCATGTGCTGCCCATATACTGCTTCGCACGGTTTTCCCCATGGAAGCTTTGGGGCATAGAGGGGGAGTGGCGAAAGCCTCCGATAAAGAAATTCCCAAAAAAACTATTGATAAGATAGACAAGTATTTCATGAATTCCTCCTTACCGGTAGTGTGGATGCGCCATTGCATCTCAAGTTAACAATGTGAAAACAAAAAATCAGCATTTTTCGATTTGTTCTCCAAGAGTGCCGGATTTCACCAACGTAGCCGGTGAGTGTCACTCAACGTAGCCGGCCGATATCAACGAAAGTAGCGTGCGCCGTGGAAAGGCGCCTTTCCCTAGTGGATTGACTTTATCGGAAGAGTCCGAGAGGTTTCGCGTTTTCGGACGGCGACGAGGCAGCGGCTCATGCGCAAAGGTGTCTCTTTCACTGTATCGGCGGCGGACCGTCGGCGCCTGCGGGAAGTCATGTCCAATGGGAACAGCCCTCAGAAGCACGTGTGGCGGGCGCATATCATCCTGCTCAGCGCCGCGGGTCTGGGCACGACGGCGATCATGACGGAGACCGGCAAGTCGAAGACCTGCGTCTGGCGCTGGCAGGAACGCTTCATGCGCGAAGCCGTGGAACCGCATCGCTGGCGGCAGTTCAAGCTTTCGAACGATCCCGCCCGCCTTCGCCGACAAGCTGACAGATATTGTCGGCCTCTACATGGCGCTGCCGGCGCACGCCGTGGTGCTGTCGATCGACGAGAAGACGCAGATCCAGGCTCTCGACCGCGCACAACCCGGCCTGCCGCTGAAGAAGGGGCGCTGCGCCACCATGACCTATGACTACAAGCGGCACGGCACCACAACGCTGTTCGCGGCCCTGTACGTGCTTGATAGCCTGCCCCGGACCCGATCCGGGGGCACCATTGTCGGCCAGAACGCCGCTCGCCACCGCCATCAGGAATTCCTGAAGTTTCTCGACCGCATCGAGCGCTCGATCCCCGCCGGCACCGCGATCCATGCCATCCTCGACAACTACGCCACGCACAAACACGCCAGGGTCCGGGCTTGGCTCGCGAGGCACCCGCGCTGGACCTTCCACTTCACCCCGACCTCGTGTTCGTGGCTCAACGCGGTCGAGGGCTTCTTCGCCAAGCTGACGCGACGGCGGCTCAGCCACGGCGTCTTCCACTCGGTCCGCGAACTCCGCGACGCCATTCACCGGTTCATCGCCGAGCACAACGCTGCCGACGCCAGACCGTTCTTCTGGGCCGCCGATCCCGAGGACATCATCGCCGCAAGAAAACGAGGGTTCCAAACGGTGGAATCTATCCGATGATATGGGTCATTTCAATGGCGCTGGTACGCGCCACGATGACCCCCATATAGCACTGCGAGAAGCGTGACCAGCGCCTAATTTCTTATGGATCGTAACTGATCCGCAACCTTTTCCAATTCCATCTCCACTAAAGTATCTGTGTGCTTGAATAACTTCAAGGCTCGCCCTACCGTTTCTGAAGCGCTGAGTTTATCTTTGTATGCATTTTCCACATCCTTGAACAATTTGGTTATCGTCGCCATGGCCCGCTTCGAGAAAATATAACGATACCGTTGGGTGTGCAGGTAGGATTCTTTGGCCGCTCCCAGCGCTGAATTAAGGAGCTTATCGAGCATCTCAAGCATTTTTTCGTCCGAACCAAAAGCCGATCCTTGCTCCTCTATTTCTTTCTTAAATTCTGCAGCCATTCCATTTGCATTGTTAAGCTCGTCTTTGTATCGAGTCATTTGAGCGTGCAAATCCATCAATCTTTCGTTTTTTCGATATAGAAATTCCGAATGTCTTAATTTTCGGTCAGAAAAAATTGTATGTAATAGCGCCACGACCGAAACAACAATGGCCAAAAAGCTTCCGATATCGAGATCGAGTTTCATGAACCTACCTTCGAAATGACCTTCAAGGTTGATCGATACCATAGCCGTCAATCTTTCGCTTAGCAACATCTATTCGTGACAGATGTCGGTAACAGACGATATGTCCGGCTTATGTACCAAGTGATCTGTCCGGTTTTAGAGGGCATCCAGACCAAGCATACAGCATTGGGAATCCAGAAGATCAGTGACGAGAGAGCAGCATATTAGCGCCAGGACCGCCGACCGTAAAGTACGGTGACATTTGACGGCGATTGAACGAAGGCGCTTAGCGCAGTTGTCCGTTTCGCGATCTTCATGCCAAGATCGGCGAAATGGTCGTGGAGCGGGATTTTTGTCTCGCGGGTCCGATCGATGACTCGAGCCGAGAGTTGTGCAACGGTTGTGCGCAATCACCCGTCACTGAGCCTGAGCCGACAATGCCGTCTTCTGTCGATCAAAGGCTCGTAACTGTACTACAGGTAGACGGGCAAGAGTGGAGACGCTGGCGCTGATGCGGCGGATCGACGAGTTGTTTTGCGGTGCCGATCAGCAGCTACATCGCCCCCGTGCACATCGCCACGGTCTGCGCTCAGCACAGTCGCGACTTTTTTCAGCCTGGGCTCTTGAAAAATATGAAGTTAGGGCTTTTTTCTCATTACGCCTACCATAGTCATTGGATACGAAACGGAACGGAGAGACGCAAATGATGGAGTTCCTGGCCGTCCTTCTCGCCATGGCGGCGGGGTTATACTTTGTTCTCCTATTGTTGTGTAGACGGCACCAGCGCAGGCATCCTCGCGCCCGCATGCAGCACCGCGCGGGCACGCTCGCTGGAAAGGCCTATGTGACTGATGGCGACGGCGTCCATGTAGCCGGGCAGGCGATACGTTTTGGCGACCTCGACACGCCCGAGTGGGACCAGGTAGAGACACATCGGGACAGTTACTGGTTCAGATACGGAAAGCATGTCAAGAGCACGTTGATCCAGGAGATCGGAGGCAAGCGGGTTCGCGTAACGGTCGAGGACTATGACAAATTCGGGCGTGCAGTGGGGATCGTAACCTGCAAGGGCAAGGACATCGGGGAATGGCTCGTCCGAGAGGGACACGCGATCGCTGCCTATAGCGACCGATACGCAAACGCGGAGCGGGAGGCGCGAAGGGCCAAGCGCGGCATGTGGAGCCATGCCGTCAACGTCGACCCGAGACAATGGCCATATTGGAACACATGGCGTGGCGCATCGCGAACCGACCCTTGGAAGTGGGTGCATAACCATAGTTGAAAGCGCGTGACGCCACCATGACCTGCGACTACAAGGGCTTGGCACGAGAACACTGTTCGCTGCTCTTGGCGTGCCCGAGAGCCTGCCTTGGGATGCGATTCCGGGGGGCGTGATCTCGCGGCACAGCGCCCGTGACCAACACGGGGAGTGCAGGCGCATTAACCCAAGTTTAACGGTCTATCGCGCCGGGAGTCCCCCGGGACGGCCGGAGATCGAGGTTGCTGGGCCGCTTACAGGGCGGACTTCACCTTCGCGGCCTGTTCCTCCGACAGCCAGCTCGTCCAGAGGTCCTCGTATTTTTCCAAGAAGTACAGCGCCCCGTCCTCGCCGAGGAGCTGGTTGTCGCTCATGTAGGCGAGCACGTCGCCGGCGATCGCGTTGGACCAACCGCGCTTCTCCAGCCAGGCGACGGCCTCCGGGGCCGCCTCGGCGAAACTTGCCGTGACCACGGTGTACACGTCCGGCTCCACCCAGGCGTTCCGCTTCGGGTCGGGGCATTCCGGAACCGACGTGCACGCGGCCCAGTGCTCGGCGTCGTGGGCGACGCCGAAGCTCAGCCGGTACATCGGGTACTTGCCCAGAATGGCGGTCGGTGCCCAGTAGTAGCCAAGCCACGGCTCGCCGCGCTCGTAGGCGCTGGCGATCGCGCCGTCGAGGCCCGCGGACGACCCCGGGTCCACGAGCTCGAAACTCCTCTCCTCGCCTTCGTAGGCGCGGAACAGGTTCTCGTTGACGTACTGGCAGGCCCAGCCCGAGGGGCAGCCGTAGACGGCGCCGAGGTCGGAATACTCCGGATGGACGAACAGGTCGGGCCGCTCGAGCGCGTCGTCGATGGTCTCGATCTCGGGATGGGCGTCCTTGATGTACTGCGGGATGAACCAGCCCTCCAGCGCGCCCTCCACGAGAATCTTCCCGGCGTACACCAGCCGGCCTTCCTCGACGGCCCTGGCGAGCGCCTCGCCGGCGGAATTGACCCACGTCTCGGGGGCGATGTCGGGCTCGCCCTTTTCCGTCATCGACGTCACGGTCGGCACGGTGTCCCCGGGCACGATGCTCACGGCACACCCGAATGCCTCCTCGAGCACGATTCGGTCCACATGCGCGGCGAACTCGGCGGATGCCCAGTTCATGTCGGCCACGGTGACGAGGCCGCAATCGGCGGCGGCGGGCGCGGCAAGCAGGGCCGCCGCCGAGCCGGCGGCCCGCGCGGTTTTGGAAATGGAAAAAATCTTCATCGGCCGGGTCCCCCGAAACTTGGCGGGGACGGGCTTCGTCCGGCCCCATCGTCCGCTCGACGTTACCACCGGAGCGCCGCCGCCGCAACGCGCGCCCCAATACGCGCGCCCCGATACGCGCGCCCCGATACTGCCGGCACGGCGGCCTGAAGTTCAAGCGGTTTCGATATGCCTCCGATCGGGCACTGTTTCCACGGAAATTGCGGCCCGATCACTTGAACAGATTGAAGTAGTACCTGACGTTGATATTGAATCGCCACTCCTGCTCGTTGTTCTCGTTCGCGCCGAAGTCGCCCCCGGGTCCGACGAAGAAGTTGCCGTCCGCCAGTCCGAAGTCGGTGTACACATACGCCCCGCCCCAGTACCAGCTGGCCCCGATGGTCAGCAGGGAAGAGTCGTTGAAACCGTCGACCTGCTTCAGAATCGAACTCCATTCCACGTATGGCGTAACGCTGTCGAGCCAGGCGAGGTCGGACGTATCGATTCCCTCGTAGCGGAGCGACAAAGCGGGAATCCATCCCTCGGAAGCGACAAGCGCAGGCCACTCGTATGCTCCCATCGGGATCAGGTCGCCGGTTCCCCAGGGAGTGTCGCCGGCGATGTCGTAATTGTAGTACGACAACTGGGAGACGAGCTTCATATCGGCGAACGAAGTGGTCCCGTGCACGGAAGCCGCGAAGTGATCGGCGCTGCTGTCGTCGACGTTCGTCCCTTCCAGCCTGCCGTACTGAATGGACGCGCCCACGTCTCCGCCGCCGTCCATCGGATAGACGACGCGTAGGTTGACCTGTCCGTTTTCGGTGAAGCCGCATCGGTCGTCGCCGGCGCGACACGTCCCGTTTGCCTTCCCCCAGATCACGGGGTCGTAGCTGTAGCGCGCGCTGTCCAGGCTGCCGTCCCCGTCCCAGTGTCC
The DNA here is from genome assembly GCA_965243325.1 of Alphaproteobacteria bacterium. GTDB lineage: Bacteria > Pseudomonadota > Alphaproteobacteria > UBA7887 > UBA7887 > JANQOH01. The sequence continues at coordinate 1,282,555 of CBDEUQ010000003.1, forward strand.
CTCGTCCTGGAAAAAATAGGCGAGATCGACGTCCAGGCCGCCGAAGGATGTCGTCCATCTGATCCCGAGGTCCATGTCGTCGATGAGTCCGACGTAGAAGTGCTGGTCGAAGTACCAGCTCGACGACACGCCATAGTCGCCGGGGCCGAAGGGGGCACGGACGATACCGGCCCGCACCGTGCCGAATTCGTCCGACCGATAGCCCAGCCACGCCGTATGCATCATGCTGTATCCGTCGTACCAACGGTATTCCACTCTGCCGGTGAGGCTGCCGTGGTTCAGGTCGGCGTTGAGACGGTACATCTCGAGGTCCACGTCTCCGAGGCCTTCGCCCCGGCGATTGTCGTAGTCGCCGAAAACCCAGTTCACCCCGAAGGCGCCGCCGATACTGACGGGACCGTCCTCTGCCATCGCGCCTGTCGCCGGAATCAGGGACGTCGTGAATCCCAGAGCGATGATGCCAATGATGTGTGTCACGTTTCTCATTGTTTCCTGCATGCCGCCGAACGCCTCGTTGGCCGGAATGCGCGAGCATCCGGTGCCTTCGCCACCGGATGCGAGAGGCACACGAATTACCGCTGCCCTTGGCGATCCGGTTGGATATGCCCTCCTAGTTGAATTCATGCCATATTATCATATCATGCGCCAGTATCATACCGGCGGCGCGGTGACCGGTAACACACGATATGTCCGGTCGATGTACCAGATGATCTGTCCGGTTTAGATCGCCTCCACGGTGTAGGGGGAGGCGATGCGTCGGACGGAGCGGGTACAGGGGCTTAGGCTGATGAAGTTCGAGGAGATTTACGGTCGCACGCGGCGCGGGGCGCTGGCTCAGTCGGAGGCGGCTGAGATACTCGGGGTCTCGGAGCGCACGTTTCGGCGCTGGCGCGATCGCTACGAGGCGGAGGGGGCCGAGGGTCTGTACGACCGCCGGCTGGGGCGGGCGTCGGCGCGGCGGGCGCCGGCGGATGAGGTGGCGCAGGTTCTGTCTCTGTTCGACACCCGCTACTGGGACTTCACGGCCCGGCACTTTCACGAGAAGCTGGTCGCCGATCATGGCTGCGAGCGCAGCTACAACTGGGTGCGTCTGACCTTGCAGGCGCACGGCCGCACCCGCGCGGCCCCCCGCCGCGGGGCGCACCGGCGCAAACGGCCTCGTCGCGCGGTTCCCGGCATGATGCTGCATCAGAGCCTGCCCCCGCGAAGGCGGGGGACGGCTCTCGGCACGCGTGGGTTCCCGGCCGCTGGTGGGACCTGATCGTCACCATGGACGACGCCACGAGCGAGATTTACTCGGCCTTCTTCGTCGAGGAGGAGGGCACGATGTCGAGCTTCCGGGGGCTGTCCGAGGCGATCCGCAACCGCGGGCTGTTCTGTTCGCTCTACGCCGACCGCGCCAGCCACTACTGGCACACCCCCGAGGCCGGCGGCAGGGTGGACAAGAACACCCCGACCCAGGCCTGCCCCCGCGAAGGCGGGGGTCGGGCGCGCGCTCGGCCAGCTCGGCATCGAGCTGATCCCGGCGTATTCGCCCGAGGCCAGGGGGCGCTCGGAACGCATGTTCGGGACCTTGCAGAAGCGCCTGCCGCAGGAACTCAGGCTCGCCGGTATCAGCGGGATCGAGGGGGCCAACCGCTTCCTCGAGCAGGTCTACCTGCCCCAGCACAACGCCCGCTTCCAGGTGACGCCCGAGGCCGAGGGCTCGGCCTTCGTCCCCTTCGCCGGCGACCTCGACGACATTCTCTGCGTCCAGGAGGAGCGCACCGTCTCAAACGACAATACCGTGCACTACAAGCGCCGGGTCCTTCAGCTCCCCGCCGACCGCCACCGCCGCCACTACGTCAAGGCCACGGTCCGGGTGCACGAGTATCCCGACGGAACGCTCGCCGTCTTCCACGGCCCCCGCTGCCTGGAGCGATACCGGGCCGACGGCGAGCCCATCGACACGTCAACACGGCAGGCCGCGTAGGCGTACCGTCTGCCGGTGGTGTTGCCGGCCCGCCGGCACCGTAGAGAGTTGGAGTCTGGCGGTGGAGGAATGCGGCGGCGGGAGGCCCGGGTCGGGGCGCTGCTGCCGTTTTCGATCACCGACGGATGGAGGGCGACATGACGGCAGCGATGGAATTGCCCGGCAACACGACGGACACGTTTCTGGTGCACCTGTTCGGCACCGGCCTGGCCGACGAGACATACGTGGTGGAAAAGTTTCGCGCGCGCGCGGACGGCGACATCGTACCCGTCCCCGCCGGGCCGGCCGGCGCGAAGGGTCGGGGCAAAGCGAAGCGCACGGTGGTCTCGCGCAAGGAGGTCGAGGCGATGCATCCCGACCGCACGGAGATCATCGTCTGCACCGGGCTGCGTACCCGCGGCGGGCGGCAAGCCTGGGGCGCGGTGGCCCTGGGCCTTTTCTGCGACCGCAGGCAGCGGGGCTGAGCGGCGATCCCGTGGGGCGTCCGGCGGAGGATATCCGCTGGTCGTCCCGCTTCCGCATCGACATCGATACGAGGGAGGACGGCGCCGATGGCATACCGTGACGCACAGGAGGGAAAGCGGCGCGACTGCGAGCGGGTGCGGAAGCGCACCGAAGAGCGGATCGCGAACGGCCCATGCACGGCGAGCGGGAAGGTCCCGCCCGAGGCCGGCCGCCGCCGGTGCGATCTTTGCGGCGACCGGCGGCGGAAGGTCGAGCGCGCCCGCGGCGAGAGGCGCCGGGCCGCCGGCACGCCGCGCCACGCGGACCCCGAGAAGGCACGGGCGCGCGAGCGGCAGCGTTCGCGCGAACGCACCGCCGAACGGCTTGCCCGGGAGTTGTGCCGAACGTGCGGCCGGGAGCCGTCCGTCCCCGGACGCCGCGAGTGCGCGCCGTGCGCCGAGGTTCGGCGCGCGCGCCAGCGCGAGCGCTACAGGGAGGCCAGGGCCGTCGGCAAACGCTACGGCGGACGCGACCCGGAGACGTGCCGCGAGGTCGCGCGGCGGGGGCGGCGGAAGCGCAGCGAGGCAGGCCTGTGCCGGGCGTGCGGCGCGAGCCCGCCGGCCGACGGCGCGATCCTGTGCGAGCCGTGCCTGACGACGAGGCGAGCGGCCGATCGGGCAGCGTATGCCGCCCGCCGCGCCGCCGGCATATGCACAGGCTGCGGCGCCGAGGCGGCCGACGGCGCGGCGCGGTGCGCCCGCTGCGCCGCGCGCCAGGCGGCGGGGGTGTCGCGGGAGAAGAAGAACGCGGCGAAGCGCCGGCGGTACACCCGCAGGCGCACCCACGGCCGATGCACCGACTGCGGCGCCCCGGCACCGGGGGCGTCGCGGTGCGAGCTGTGCGCGCGGCGGTTGCGGGCGCGCTCGGACGCCTGGCGCGGCCTGCCGGCGTGGCCGGCGCGCTTCACGGTGATCGAAATCGCGACGGGCGAGGACCACGGGACGTACGACAGCGAGGCCGAGGCCGTCGCCTGCCTCGCCTTTGCGAAGCTCTCGCGCGACGAGGTCGAGATCCTCAGCGACGAACCGCTCATCCTGCGGTACGCTGCATGGCAATAGCCATCCGGCGGACGGGGAAGCGAGCATAGCTCACCGGCGAGCCGCCGTATCGAGATGGCCGCCAACCCGGCGGCGGCGAACGCATCGCATGTCCGATTGCGCTGCTGCCATGGGCGCCGCGCCCGTGGCCGGCGGCCACTGCATTCACCGTCGCCCCGTCGATCGCGCCCGCGCTCGCGTTCTTCAACGTCCGCGCGGAGAGCGGCCAAATCGTCGGCGTCGCGGTGCGCTGCCGCTTGCCGTCGACAGGCCGCCCGGCGGCTGGCACGACCCTCGCCTCGTCATGGCCGCGTCCGCCACCGCCGCGCCCGGCGTTAGGTGGCTCGCCGAACGCACACGGGCCGACACGCTCGACGAACTCTACGACAACCCGGTCGAAGTCGCCACTCACGTTCTCGAGGACAAGGACCCGGGACCCGAGACCGAATTCGTCGGCACCCACATGGTCCTCGTCTGACCGCGATCCCCGACACCAAGTGCTCACAGGGCCATGCCGGTCGCATGACGGCCCGTTGGCGGACCGGAACCTTACTCCACGACGGAGAAACGACTCCTCGGCTGGAAGAGCGTGGCCGTCGGTCCGCACTTGCCATAACTCCGGCTCGACCGGTTCATCCGGCAGGGCATTCCCTCGACTTCCGTCACCGGGGGCAAGCCGAGATGCCATCGTTCCCTGGTTTTCTCCACCAGTACGTCGGGATGAAGGCAGGTGATCTGTGCGTCGCCAAAGTCCGGGTCGGAACCCGAATGCCTGCAATCCGCGCAGCGCGGAATGTCGGTGCGCTCATCCGTCATGATGGGAGTCCGACGACCACGACCCTCGCGACTCCATTCATTCGATCCCCGTCCCGGTCTCCGTCAAGGTTCACCCTGGAACGCTGCGGACGGGCGGCCGCGGCCCCCGTCGCGCCAGACCACTCGGCCGGGACGACGGTCCGCACGGAGCCTGCTGTTCAGCAAGAGCCTCAAGCCGGCAGACCGTTCACCGGCGTGCGGTCTTCGCCGCCGCCACCACCGCCGCCACCTGGGTGCGGGATACCCGGAACTCCCGGGCGATTGCCGCCGGCCCGAGGCCGGCTTCGAACGCCGCAAGCACCAGGCGTTCCTGCCCGGGAGTAACCCGGGCGGCCGGCCGGCGAGTCTTGCCGCCGACCGTCCTGCTGTCCTGTCGTCGTCGGCGGCGCGCTTCCGCGGTCACGCATTCGAGCAGCCGGTCGAAATCGGCGTCGTCCAGATGCCGCAGGGCGCGGCCCAGGTCGGCGGGCAGGGCGAACGGTATCTTCTTCCGCGCGATGCCGGCCCCGGCTAAGCCCGACCCCGGCCTGCCGTGCGCTTCTGCGCCTTCACCGGACCGGCCGGATTGCGACCCGGGTCTCGCCATCGCTTCCTCCAGCTGTCAATCGGCCAATCGGCATCGAAGAATACACGCTCCAGGTGCTCAAGAGAGCGCGGCGATGGCCGGCCCGACCCTCTCGATTGTTCTTCAGCGCGGGCGTTCAGCGCCGATCCGCATCGATGGCGGGTCTGTGCCTGCTGGTCTGGCCGCATGAAGGCGTTGTCGTCGAACGCCGGTTCCTGCCATGTCGCTCACGCCAGGTTCCACCGCGCCCGGAGATCCCCCCTGATGCGCCTGGCGATCATGCGGGTCTGCGTGTCGAGGTCGTACCAGAGGCTGTCGAAGCGTTTTGCCTCCATGCGGATGACGCGGCCGATGCGCCGCATCCTGGCGTGGGTGATTTCCTTGCGGCGTTCGTATGCGGGGTCGGCGGACCCCATCACCTCGATGACGTACCGCGCCATGCCGCGGTCGGCGAATGGACCCTCCGGGAGTGGTCCGTCCGGACCGGCGCGCCGGGGTCCCCCGTCGCCCGGGCGGGTGACGGTGAGGACCGCGTCGGGCAGGCACGGGCGGCCGTCCACGACGAGCGGGAACAGCGGCTTCTCGAGCGCGACCCGGGCGGGTCCTCCGGGCGCGTCGCTGAGCGCCGGGTCGCGCGCGAGGCCGGCGGCGACGCCGCGCAGCGCGGCGAGCGCGCGGCGCTCGTTGTCGGAATCCACCGGCATCGGGATCTCCGGCGAGAGGACGGGCTGCACCGCGGCAGCGCGGCACGCCCAGGCCCCGCCGTCCCTGCCGCGGGCCACGATCCCGAGGAAGAGGAAGGGCCCCCCGATGCGGTGGCGGCCGACGGCCGGTCTCGCCACCCTCGACTGCACCTCGACGCGGCCTGCCTCGGGGTGCTTCGGGTTGATGCAGCGCTCGGCGACGTCACGGGCGAGCCACGAGAGCAGCACGAAGGGCCGCCCGCGCCCCGGCCAGACGCGGGTGATCGCGTCAAGCGCGTCCGGCACCCGGCCCGCGGCCCATGTGGCGGGATCGGTGAACAGGATGTCCGACATCCGAACGCCGCCGGCAACGCGCACCTCTCTGGCGGCGCGCCGGCAGTCCGCCAGCCAGTCCGCCGGCGCGGCCGCACCGCCGGCGCCGTCGAAGCGGTCGAGCCCCGCCGCGTGCATCATGGTCTTCAGCACCTGCGACAGGCTGGACGGCCGCCCGCCCCTCCACGGCCGCTCGACGCCGTCGCCCGGTCCCTCGCCCGGCGCCGCCCCGCCGTCGGGCAGGAAGAGGTCGGCCGCCAGCGCGGCGGCATCGGCGTCGTCTCCGGCGTCGCGCAGGCCGAAGGGGCAATCCGGCGCGTGCGGCACCGATGCGTCGGGCAGGTTGACCGTGACGATCCCCGAGCCACGAAGGCTGAACGCGATGACGGCGCCGTCCCGGCAGTCGCACAGAAGCCAGCGTTTCTGGTCGCGGAGCCGGGTGGCCGCCTGGCGGTAGATCTCGCGCTCCGCGGCGTCCGCCTCGTCCCGCCGCACCGCACGCAGCGCGTCCTCCTCGAGCGGCGACAGCCGCCCTGTCGGCTCCGGAGGGTCCCCCTTGAACCTCTTGACGATCTCGAGGGTCACGGTCCTTCGCTCCCCGACGCGCGGCCTACGGCAGGCCGATCCTGTACCGGATGGCCCATTCCCGTTTCAGCGCCTCCACTTCCTGCACGATCCGCCGCCGCTCCGCCTGTTGGCGCAGCTGGCGTTCGCGTTTCTCCCAGTCGCCGCGGAAGGCGCACAACGCGCCGCCGGCCATCAGCATGTCGAACGGGACGTCCACCCGGCCGAGCGCCGCGCCGTCGGAGCGCCAGGTCTCGCGCAGCCGGCAGCGGTCCTCCTGCAGCGTCTCCCGGAACTCCCGGTGCCGCGCCGCGCCGACGAGCTCGCCCCAGTCCTCCACGTCGAACGGCAGGCACTTGCGCCTCCCGGTCTCGTCCGGGACAGCCTCGTGCGACTCGGACAGCTTCGCCCACGCTCGGTCGTAGCCGCGCAGCGCCTCGAACCGGTCGACCACCGTGGCCACTTCCTTCAGCGCATCCAGTTGGGGCTTCCATGGTCCCGGATCGCCCTGCATTGCCCGCCAGCTTCGATCGGCAGCCGCGCACCGCGTCTGCCAGCCGATATGGACATCGAGCGTCGAGGGCGGATCGAGGCCGGCCGCCACCTCCAGCGCCACGCGCTCCTCCAGCAGCGTTTCGGCGTCGGCGCGAAGCGCCCCGATGCTCGCGCAAAGGCCTTCGCAGATATTCGCTTGCGCGACGGTTTCGTCGACACCGGTCCGCAGGCAGGCCGGGAGGCGGGGCCGTTCGGAGAGCGCCCGCGCCTGCGCGAGAAGGTCGCCGTGGCCCTCGACATGGAAAGGGATCGTTCTCGGTGTGGGAATCGATCCTCGGATATCGTGCCGTTCGGACGGAACGACACTGGGTTCGTCCGGCAGCTTACTGCCGCTTTGCTCCGAAGGCACCGATGGTGTTGCCGTGCTCGAAGATGCCGCCGGTCTCGGAGTGTCCAGGGCCGTAGAATGCGCCTTCGATCCGGCCTCCGACGTGCGAGGCGAAACCGGTGCCGCTCATCGGCACGTCGGAGAAACGGAAGCCGGAACGCGCGGTGCCCGTCTCGATGTCACGGACGTTGGTGAACGCCACGTCGATGTTCGAGGCCGCGAAGTCGGCGGTCAAGAGCGCATCGCCCTGGTGCCCTTCCTCGCGCGAGAAGTTGTAGCCCACCATGATGCCGTGCCACGTGGCGCTGCCGCTGACCGGAACGCTGCCGGTGGCATTGCCGAGCGACAGGCCGTAGACGACGGCCTCGCCATAGCCGCCCGGGTCAGTGTCGGACACGCCGCCGACGAGAAACCCGGTATGGTCGAGCCAGCCGCCCCAGACAAGGCTCTCGGCCGTGGTGCCGTCCCCTGTGGCCCGTTCCACGCCCTGCACGACCGCCACGCCGTTCTTCGTCATCACCGCCTCGTAGGTGGCGTCGGTATCGAAGTCCGACAGGGTGACGACGCCGAGTCCGCTCGCTTGACACACAGCGCCGCTGCACGATGTCGATGTGACCCGGGAGCCGTCGATGGTGAAAATATCGGTGCCGAGCAACGTATCGGCGGCGTTCACCCGTTGCGCGACCACCGCCTTGATCTGCCCCGACGAGAGGTTGAGAGGCTCGCCTCCGGCGGCCGTGCGTATGGGGTTGGTGTTCATAATTGGCTCGCCGCTTCCACCGCCGCCGCCGCCGCTTCCGCCACCGCAAGCAGTCAGCGTGAGCGCGGTCGTCAGTGCGAAAATCAGCCTGGTGATCATTGTGCCGTCCTCCACCGCTTTACGCTGCGGCCCGGCCACGGGGTGCCGGGCCGTTGCAACAAGCGATGCGAAAAACGCCGAGTCCCGCCGATTCGCCGTGACGCGGGGAGCCGCCTCTTGCCGGGTAGAGGCTCTCGCATTTGGCGGGCGGCCGACAGTGCAGGACACATCGGTTGTCGCAGGCAGGAGCGTGCGCACCGGCTGGCGCGCGCGTCAAGGTGCGGTGGCGCCTGAGCGGTTCGCTCGATAGGTTCTTCGCGGAAGCGGAGATTCGCAGCCGGCTCCTGTAGGCGGCCATCGAACGGTTCAGCCGGCAGCAGAACGAAGCAGCGGCCTCAAGAAACGAGGCCGTGAAGTGTCGGGGGAAGGCCGGATAGTGACGCTGCGCCGAGACCGCCCGCGCGGCCCGTACTACCGGCCGCGGACGTAGCGCCCCGCCGTCGTGCGGCGGCGGGGCGCGTCTTGTGCGCATCTGGCGATTCTGCAGAGCGCGACCTGCTCGCGAGTCCTGACCCGCATTCGGCACCAGGTCGACGGCGACCGCCGATTGTTGCGGGAGATGGGTTGTTGGGATGTGCGGCAGCCTCGGCACGCAGGATGAGGCGCCGGTGCCTGCGGAAGGCGATGACGGCGCCGTCCCGGCAGTCGCACAGAAGCCAGCGTTTTTCGTGGCGGAGCCAGTCGACCGTGCGCTGGCAGATCGTGCGCGCCGCGTCGTCGGCCTCGTCCCGCCGCACCGCCCGCAGCGCGTCCTCCGCCAGCGGCGACAGCGGCCCGACCGGCTCCAGCGTGTACTTCCTGACGATCTCGAGGGTCACGGTCCTTCGCTCCCCGCCGCGCGGCCTACGGCAGGCCGACCTTGTACCCGATGGACCATTCCCGTTTCAGCGCCTCCACTTCCTGCACGATCCGCCGTTGCACCTCCTGTTCGCGCAGCCGGCGTTCGCGTTTCTCCCAGTCGCTGCCGAAGGCGCACATCGCGCCGCCGGCCATCAGCAGGTCGAAGGGGACGGTCGGCTGGCCGAGTGCCGCGCCGTCGGAGCGCCAGGTCTCGCGCAGCCTGCAGCGGTCCTCCTCTTCCCGCGCCGCCACGCTCCGCTCCTCCACTTCCGCCTCCACCGTCACCGCGATCGACGGGCCCGCCGAGGGGCCGTCCGCGGCGCCGCGCGCCTCGCCGATCTCGATCCAGCGCACGCGGTCGCCGGCGACGAGGCCGTTGCGGCAGTCGAGAGAGAAGTCGCCCGAAGGCGCCGTGTCGCCGCGCGCCAGCGCGACGTCCCGCAGCCGCTCGTCGCTCCACGACGCCCGGCGGACGCCCGATCCCGCGAGCTCGCGGGCGGCGACCCATTCGGCGGTGCCGTCCGCCCCGGCCCATTGGAGCGCCACCCTGGCGCCCGGCGCGCAGCCGCCGTCGACCCCGGGCCATACCACCACCGCCTCGCGGCGGGACCCGTCCCGCCAGCGCGCCAGTTCGAGCCGGTCGCCGGCCGCCAGCGGTTCCTGGCCCCACCACTCGTGCCCGAACCCATGACCGGCCTCCGGATCGCGAAGACGCGCCGCCTCCGCTTCCAGCATGCGGTCGAGGCGGGCGTCCTCGTGCGCGGGAAGGCGGATGCGCCCGGTCATGCGTTCGCGCTCGTTGCCGACCCGGGCCGGCAGGTCGGTCAGCCCCCGCCAGCCGCGCAGCGCGCCGGCGCCGTGCAGCGCCCAGGCCGCGGCGTCGACGAACGCCCGGGCGCGCGCCTCCCAATCGCGCCAGCCCGCGGCCAGCGGGCGCGGGACGCCGCGGCGCGCCGCCTCCTCGCAAATCTCCCCGTGTTCGCGGGCGAGCGGCGCCGTCTCGTGTGCGAGCCGCAGGAACTCCTGCCACGCTACCGCGAGGTCGGCCTGTTCGGCGAGCCCCGTCTCCAGCCTGCGGCGCATCGCCCCTTCCACATCCACCCGCCCGGCGAGCCCGCGCGCCTGCCGCCGCGCCTTGCGGCAGGGCGCATCGTCGGACAGCGCGACGCCCCGGCCGACCGCCGCCCGCGCGGTCTTGCGAAGCGTCTTCGATACATCGGTGCACCGGTCGAGCAGGTCGTGCGCATCGAGCCGTTCGAGCGCCCGCCGCACGGCTTCGCGATCCTCCGGAACCCGGGCGAGGTGGGGGCCGTACCGCGCCTCGTCGTCCAGGAGCGTCCGTCCGTTCTTCCGCAGCGTCCGCTCCGGCTTCGTGAGCGGGCGGTAGTCCGGCAGATCAATGGTCGCGACGTCCGGCTCGACCCGGGCCCGCCGTGTCCTGTCGTCCTGCAGACCGTCCCAGAAATCGCCGTGTGCCCGGGCGCCGTCGAGGAACGCCGCGATCTCCCTCCGCACCTCGCGGCAGCGGGTGTCCTCGTCAAGCACCCGCCGCGCCGCCCGCGCCGCTCCGTCGGGTACACCCGGACCATGGGCGAGCATGCGGGCCTGGCCGACAAGGACGCCCCAGTCCTCCATGTCGAACGGCAGGCACTCGCGCCTCCCGGCCTCGTCCACGACGGCCTTGTGCGACCCGGACAGCAGCGCCCACGCCAGGTCGTAGCCCCGCAGCGCCTCGAACCGCTGCACCGCCGTCCCGATCGCCGTCGCTTCGTCCTGCAGGGCATCCAGGTGGGGCTTCCATGTTCCCGGATCGCCCTGCATCGCGCGCCAGCCCAGACCGGCAGCCGCGCACCGCCTCTGCCAGCCGGCATGGGCAGCCAGCGACGAGGGGGGATCGAGGCCGGTCTCCGCCTCCAGCGCCCGGCGCTCCTCCAGCAGTCTGTCGATGTTGTCCCGGAGCGCGCCGATGCCCGCGCAAAGGGCTTCGCAGATCTCCGCTTGAGAGATGGTTTCGTCGACGGCGGTCCGCAGCTAGGCCGGCAGACGCGGCAGTCCGGAGAGCGCCCGCGCCTGCGCGAGAAGGTCGCCGTGGCCCTCGACATGGAACGGGATCGTCTTCGCCTCCGCCGCCCGCTCCGCGACCGCGTCCCGCAGGGTCTCGAAGGCGAGCGCGGCATCGTCGAGGTCGAGCAGGGCCGACAGCCGGTCGAGCCGGCGGCCGAGCCGGTGGGCGACGGCGCCGGCCATGTCGGTGTCCTTCACCGCCGGCAGTGCCAGCACGGCCGGACCGTTCGCAACCAGCCGGTCCGCCCTCTCGCGCCACGCCCCGTATTCCGCCAGGCTCGCCACCGCCCGCTCCGCCGCCGCCGCATCCAGCGTGCGCCGCCGCTCCGCATGCTCGCCGATCAGGCCGTCGAACTCCTCCGCCGCCTTGCCCTCTTCGCGACAGGCGCGGTCGTAGGCGAGCAGCCCGTCCGTGAACTCGCGGGCGGCCGCCGCAAGGTCCGGCATTGCCGCGAGCCCGCGCGCGCGTTCGACGAGCGCGCCGTAGCCGTCGACCAGGAACAGCACCGTCGCCTCGCGCCGCGCCGCCGCCTCCAGCGCCCGCCACTCCTCGAGCGGAGTCCAGACGGGCGCCTTCTCCGGTACCGGCGCCGCCGGCCCCGCATCGCCCGGGGCGATCCCTTCGACGACCGCCTCCGCCGCCGTCGGGCGCTCGCCGGTATCGGCCATCAGCACCTCGATCAGCTGTTCGCGGTTGTCGGTGAGGATCTCCGCCCCGTCCCGCGCCCGGCTGATCTCGACATAGAAGGTCGACTGGTCGGTGAGCGCGCGGTTGCTCGAATCGAGCACCGCGATCACCCGGTCGGCCGTCGACCCCTGCGCGCCGTGCACCGTCGAGCTCCACGCATGGTCGATGTGGCGCAGCTGCGGATCGCCCGCCCGGAGCGAGACCGTCCGCCCGTCCGCGAGATCGAGCCGCACCCGGCCGCCCGCGATCTCCATGACCTCCGCCTTCTCGCCGTTGACCAGCGACCGCGCCTTGTCGTTGCGGGTCCAGCGGATGCGGTCGCCGGCGCGGATCTCGATCTCCCGCGTCTCGTAGACCTCCAGCCGGTAGCGCACGCCGCCCGCCGGCCGGATACGGCGGGGCTTCCCGTCCGCGTGTGCAAGGACCACGCTGTCGCGCTCGATCCCGGTCACCGTCAGGACATCGTCCCTGCCCACCCGGTAGTTGACCAGGTCCTGGTTGAACACGACGACGTCGCCGTCGCGGTAGTTGCGCACGTCGCCCTTCTCCGCCCGGGTCATGCCGAGATTGACCAGCCGCTCGATGCGGAGCGCCTTGCCCCGGATCGCCCCCTCCGCCGCCAGCCCCTCGCGCACCGTCGCGTTGACCTCCTCCCTCAGTGCATGCGTCGGCGCCAGCAGGAGCGTGCTGTCGCGCCGCGCAGGATCGAGCGCGAGCCACGCCTCCGCCGCCTTCACGCCGAGATCGTCGTAGTCCACCTCGTGCACGCCGGCGCCCAGCATCTCCATCGCCGCGCCCGGATCGCCCTCCAGGACCGACAGCACCGCCGCCTTGAGCGCCGGGTTGCGCTGGCGCAGGATGTCGTCCATCCGCGCCGTCGTCATGCCGGCGTCCTGCAACTGCCGGAACGGCTGACCCGCCTCCACCGCCCGAAGCTGGCTGCGGTCGCCCACCAGCACCAGGCGCGCCGCGCCGAGACCGTCCGCGATCCGCACCAGCTGGCGCATCTGGTCGGTCGAGACCATCGACGCCTCGTCGAGCACCAGCACTGCATTGCCGAACAGCGCCTTCAGCCTGCCGTCCACACCGCCGTTCGCCGCCCCCCGGCAGCGCGTCAGGAACCATTGCAGGGTGCGCGCCTGGATATCCGTCTCGCGCTCCAGCACCCGCGCCGCCGCTGCCGACGGCGCCAACCCGATCACCGGCCCGCCCTGCGCGAGTTCCCGGACGTGGCGCAGCATCGTCGTCTTGCCGGTCCCCGCCCGGCCCTGAACCCCGACGATCCGGTCGGGCGCGAGAAGGATCGTCCGCACCGCCTCCTCCTGCCCCGGCATGAGGCCCGCGCCCTCGAGATGCGCCTCCACCAAGTCGCGCTCCGCGAGCGGCCCGGCCGTGCCGAGACCCGCCTTCATCGCCGCGATCACCCTGCGCTCGGCCTTCAGCGTCCGTTCGGTCACGAACGCCCGGTCGGCGCGCGACAGCGAGGCCTCCACCAGGTGGCCGTCCCGCACCATCCACGCCACCGCCTCGCGGACCGCTGCGATCGAATGTGACCCCGGCGAGTGGGCGAGCGCCAGAGCCTCCAGCTCGTGCGCCGCGAACACCGGCTGGCGCTCCTCGAGCCGCGCCATCGTGCGACCCACGATCTCGATCGCCGAGGGCGCCGCCGACGGCGCCCGCGGCGCCGCCGCCGCCATCTCCACCGGCTCCCGCGACCGGACCATTTGCGGCGCCGCATCCAGGCCCGCCGCCCGCAGCCGTCCGAGCCACTCCCGGCGCAGCACCGCCTGCACCGGCTCCGCCTTGCGCTTGCGCGTCGCAAACGTCGCCGTCTGCAACGACGCCGAGGTCCGCTCCAGGCCCCTCTCGTCCACCCAGGCCACGATCTCCCGCCGCCGGGTCGAGAACGCCTCTCTCAGCGCCCGCCCGTAGCCCGCGATCTCGAAGCTCGGGATCCGCCCCGCCATCGCCGGCACGATCGCGTAGCCCCGCGCGGCCAGGCGCCGCGCCAGCTCGTTGCGGTAATAGGCCCCGATCAGCCGTGCGTTGCGGTGGATCTGAGTCGGCTCGACGCTCTTCCATCTCCCGTCGGCGCCGCACGTCATGTTCGCCACCACCGCATGGGTATGCAGCTGCGGGTCGCGGTTGCGGCTCGCCACGTGGCGGAACAGCGCCGCCACCATCGACGGCGACTGCGTGCGCGGCCGCCGCCGCGTCGCCGGATCCCACCCCCTGGTCTCGAGCAGCGTCTCCTCGATCCACCCCAGCGTCGCCCGCACCGCCTCGTCGTGCGCGCGCACCGCCGCCCGGTCGCCGCGCCGGCGCGTCTCCGTCGGCAGCAGCGCCGCCAGGGAGACGGACTTCGGGGCCGTTATCTTACCAAGAGTCTACTAAGATATTGATAAGAAGAGATAATATGTCCTCGTTAGTCGAATCTGTCCGAGCCCCGTAATCACAGCGGACACGGCGTCATTCGAACCCCGGCGCGCTGCGGCGCAGCCCTGACGTGGCGCTTCCCCTATCCTGCGGCAATTCCAGCTCCACCCCCCTTCGCCTCTCGCCGAAGATTCGACATCCCTCGCCGACGCGCCGCCCGTATCGGGGCGCGAGGCCGGGGGTATATCGATGACCATGCGAACCTGCGCGCCACGGTCCATCACCGCTCATGCGGCACGCCCGCTCGGGCGAGCGCCGCAACCAGCCAATCGGGAGCGACCGGATTCGAGTGCGCAGCCACGAAAGACCTCACCTGGCCCCGGTACGGTTGTAGCCGACTCAGGCGCATTCGCGGCGAGTGAACGCATTGTGGTCATTCCCAACGCATCGGGGGGCCGGTCAACACGATGTCGTAGTCGTCCAGAGCCTCCAGGAACTCGGGATGCCGGACAAGGTCGGCAACATCGGTGCTCTGCAATCCGGCGAGCGCGCGCTCGAACACCGCCACGCAGCGATCGCCCGTAAAACGGGACGGGAACAGGAACCCGTCGGCCTCGGCGACGGCGCCATGGACCGCGGCCGAGAGCGCGCGGCCCGCCGCGTGGTTGCCGTCGTGGGCGACGGCGCTCGGTGCGCCGATGCGCACCGGCCCGTCGCCGCGCAGGTCGATCAGCGCAAGGGGACGCTCGGAACGGATGGACACCACCAGCCGGGCCTCGGCCTCGGACCTCGGCAACTCGCGCCGCCGCCGCCGGGCGAAGCGGTTGCGCCCGAGGGTTTCCCAGAACGCGCAGCGCACCGACTCCGCCGCGTACAGCACCGCGTAGCGCGATTGCGGGTCGCTGAACCGGCTCGCCTTCGGCACCGCCGCGAGCGGCGTGTCGCGATGATCGCGATGGATCACGCGGAAGACGCGCCCGAGGCGGATCGTGCGCAGCCCGGAGCGCAGCCGGTCGGGGTCGTAGCCGCCGATCACGCAAAGTCGCCCTGCCGGTCTCCCTGCGCGGCGTCCGCCACCCGCTCGGTCTCGCCTCGGGCGAGCAGCGCAAGCGGTGTCTCCCCGTCGAGCGACGGGCGCGGTGTGGTCAGCCAGACCCACGCCGCGTAGCCGTCGGCAAACCGCCCGACCACGCGGTCGAGACCAGGCAGCGGGCGGTCCCGGTCATCGAACTGTTCCGCCGGGAAGACGTAGCCGCGGCGGGCACCCTCCCAGCCGACGATCCGGCCCTTCCTCAGCCGGTCATGGACCGACTGGCGGGTCTTGAGACCGAGCCGCGCCGCCAGCTCCTCGGAGGTCAGCAGCGTTTCGGGCGCCCCCTCGCGGGTGCGCGCCGACAGGCGCCGCTCCGCCTCTGCGGCGCCGACCAGAGCGGGCTCGGCACCCTCGACGCTCTCGACCCCGGTCTCCCCGTCGCCCCCGTTCCTCGACAGCACCTCCGCCGCCACGGCCAGCGCCGAGCGCACGGCATCGGGGTGAGCGAGGAGCGCCGCGACATGCGTCGGAGCGAGATGGCTTGCGGCGTCATGGAGCACGCCCTCGAGTTCGAGCACCTTCCCGTCCGCACTCCCGGTCATGGCGGCATCCCCCAAGCGTTGCCCGTGTGACGCCATGCTGGTCCATGTTGTCTGTTTCGTCAACATGACGGCGTTCGATCCGACCGCACCCGTTCGAGCGATGCCGCCCCCGGCCGTGGGGTAACCACCGCCGCTCACACGGGTGGCCGGCCCGCCGGCCTCCGTTCCGTTCGCCGCCCGCTCGTCCCACGCCGCCAGGAGGTGGAGTTCGACCGGAAGCGGGGCGGCGGATGGCGTCCTGGAGAGAGGCGTCTCCGCCGCTCCCATCCACCGGCACGACGGAGACGGCACCATGACGGCAGCAATCGCGTTTCCCCGCAACACGGCGTCCACGTTCCTGACGCACTTCTTCGGCAGCGGCCTCGAAGACGAGCGATACGTCATCGAGCGGTTCAAGGCGCTGGCCGACGGCGACATCCGCCCCGTGCCCGGCGAGGCGCCCGCCAAGACGAACACCGGCAAGCGCAACGTCAAGCGCGCCACCGCCACCCTGAAGGAGGTGAAGGAGATGCGCCCCGCGCGTACCGAGATCATCATCTGCACCGGCCTTCGCATCAAGGGCGGAATCCAGCTCTGGGGCGACCTCGCCACCTCGATGTTCCACGACCGCAGGCAGAAGGGGTAGGCGGCGCCCTCTCAGAGGAACGTCCCGCCGGCCCGGCGTTGAGCGGGGCGTCCCTCGCCCACAGCACTGCCACTCCACCAGGGAGGACCTCACGATGACCGAGCAGGACATCGCGACGAGGCGCGCGCGGGACCTTGAGCGCTGGCATCGTCGAACCGCCGAACGGCGCGCCAGGGGCTTGTGCCTCAAGTGCGGGAAACGCCCGCCCGCGCCGCATCGCACCCAGTGTGAGCCGTGTATCGAGAAGAGGCGGCCCGCCGACCTCGCGCGCTACCATCAGCGCACCGCCGAGCGGAATGCGCAGGGCTTGTGCCCGAAGTGCGGCAAGCGCCCGCCCGAGCCCGGGCGCAGCCAGTGCGAGCCGTGCGCCGAGAAGGACCGTGCCGCCGGGCGGACCCGCGACGCGAGGCTCCGGGCGGCCGGCATCCCGCGAAGGGACCCCGAGCACGCCCGGGCCTACGAACGCGAGCGCTCCCGCCGGGAGGTCGAACAACGCCGCACCGCGGGACTGTGCCTGCGTTGCGGGAAGGCCCCGGCCGTGGAAGGGCTCACCCAGTGCGAGCCGTGCAACGACAAGCGCCGGGCGGACGAGCGGGCGCGCTACGCGAAGGCCATGGCCGAGGGAAAGCTCTACGGCGGGCGCCCGGTGGAGACCCGCCGGCGCATCGGCCGCGAGCGCAGCCGCAAGCGCGACGAGGCCCGGCGCGCCGCCGGCCTGTGCACGGCGTGCGGCAAGCAACCGCCGACGGACGGCGCCTCGACCTGCGAGCCCTGTCGCGAGGCGCGCCGTGCCGCCGAGCGGGCATTGTATGCCTCCCGCAGGGCCGCCGGGCTGTGCGGTTCGTGCGGCGGACCCACCACCGACGGCGGCTCGCGGTGCGCGTCCTGCGCCCTCGCCGAGACCGCGCGCTATCCGAGGAAGAACGCCGCCCGCCGCGAAGAGTACGCCAGGCGCCGCGCCCAGGGGCAATGCACGGACTGCGGGGCGCCTTCGCCGGGGGCCTCGCGGTGCGAGCCGTGCGCCCGCCAGTCGTATGAGCGCTCGGCGTACTTCCGGGCGATGCCGGTCTACGAGCCGCAATTCACCGTCGTCGACCTCGACACCGGCGACGAGCACGGCACCTACGACTCCTGGGAGGATGTCGCGCTCGCGCTTGCCTTCGGCGAGTTGCCGCCCGACCGGATCGAGGTGCTCACCGACGCCCCGGCGATCATGAGCATTGCAGCATGGGAGTAATCCCGCACGCGGGGGCGCGGAGACGTCTTGCCGGCCCGTGTTCCGCCGCCGGCCCGTCTGTGGCACGTGCCGCCGGCGGGCATCCGTCCGTCGGCGCACCCCACACCGACAGCCGGCCCGGCGACGGCCGGCCCCGATACAACCGGAGGAGCCAACGCATGACCGTCGATACCCTGCCCGACGAGGTGGATTTCGTGTTCTTCGTCGAGACGCTGCCCGAGGACGGGCTGCACCGCATCGCGCTCGCCGTCGAGGGCAGGCGGCGACCTTCGAGCGCCGGTAGCGCACCGCCGTGCCGAAGCGGTGGAACGGCGGACCCTTGCCGTCGCCCCGGTAGCGCTCCAGAGTGCGGTGGCTCAGCCCCAGAAAGGCCGCCGCCGCCTTCGTGTTCATGTAGCCGTCGTTCAATTGCGTCTCCTCCTCTTGGCCCCAGCCGACCGGAACCGCCGGCGCGCCGTCCTCGACCGCCGCCCGGATCGCCTCGCGCTCCGCCTCGCTCGCGTGCTCCGCCATCGAGGCGCGCACCCGGTCGACGGTCGCGAGCGTCGGCGAACGCCCGCGCTCCAGCCGCAGCAGGAAGGTCGGATCGCCCATCGCCTGCTCGCCGAACAGGTGAGGCTTGGTGCGGGTCACCGCCATGAACGCCTCGATCTCGGCGAGCAAGCGCGGCCGGATCGGCGCCTCGCCCATGTGCACGAGCACCTTGTCGGCGGTGCCGAGCCGCACGCCCGATCCCCGGGCCAGCCGGCCGAGGAAGCAGGCGTCGCCGAGCGCCGCCCGGCCGAAGCCGGTGCGCGTCACGTCGTGTCGCGCGATGTACGCCTCGATGGCGTCGATGAGCGCCTGCCGGCTGTCCGCCGCGGCGCCGTCAGTCTCGGTCCAGATATCCATGGCGCGGACGATAATCGCGCCGTTTGACGTTGACAATAGTTGCTTATAGCCGATAAGATACGCCCCACGACGACACACCCGCGAGGACCCGCGATGGAACGCGACCCGGTACGAGAAAAGATCAAGGACCTGCTCTGGAGGCGCGGCCTTTCGATGCGCGAGGCGTCGGACGCCATCGGCCGCAACCACTCCTACGTCTACCGCTTCGTCGAGCTCGGAAAGCCCCGCGCCCTCGCCGCGCGCGACGCCGAGGCGCTCGCCGGCGTCCTCGAATGCGAGCCCGAGGACCTCCGCCACGCCAGCGTGCCGCCGCGCAAGCGCTGGACCCGGAAGCCGAGACCCGAGCCCGAGCCCGCCGCCCCGGCTTCCGCCTTCGTCGCGGAGGTCGACGTCGAGGCGTCCGCCGGACCCGGCACGCTCGCCGCGGAGTTCGTCACCGAGCGCGCCCGCTGGCAGCTCCCCGTGGCGATGATCCGCTACGAGGGCGGCGCCGATCCGTCCGCGCTCCGTATCCTCCGCGTGCGCGGCAACTCCATGGAGCCCGAGATGGGCGAGGGCGACCGCATCGTCGTCGACACCGCGCGCCGCGTCCCCGACGAAGGCGAGCTCTTCGTGCTCTGGGACGGCGACGGCCTCGTGGTCAAGCGCGTCGAGAAGGCGCGCGACCCCGGGCCGCCGCGCCTGCGGCTGCTGTCCGCCAACCCCGACTACACCCCCTATACCTGCCTCGCAGACGAAGCCCACATCGTCGGCAAGGTGCTGTGGACCGTCAGGCGCGCCTGAACGACCCCGCGCCTTCTCTCACCGTGGCGGATCGTGCGGTGTACGATGGCGAGCCGTTCGTGACATGCGATGGATGCCGGGCCGGAAGCGTGACCGGCACGACGCCGGGATCGGACCTATACGATGTCCGCGCCGATGCTCGCCGCGATTTTCATCGCCGACGCCCGGACCGACGCGCGCTCCAGATGCGCATACCGCGCCGTCGTCTCCACCCTGCGGTGACCGAGCAGCCGCGCGATCATCGGCAGGCTCTCGCCGAGCGCCAGCGCCCTCGACGCGAACGAATGCCTGAGGTCATGGATCCGCACGTCCTTCAGCCCGGCCCGCGCGCGCACCAGCCGCCAGCACCCGTCGAGCTCGCGCAGGTGCGCGCCCGGCTTGCGCCCCGGCACCACCCAGGGATTGTCCTCGATGCGCGCAAGGCCGCGAAGCACGCTCACCGCCGGCGGCGACAACGGCACCCGGCGCGGACCCACCTTGCTGTCGCGAAGCCGGATCTCCCTCGCCTCAAGGTCGACGTCCTCCCAGCGAAGCGTCAGGACCTCGTTGCGCCGGCAGCCGGTCAGCATCAGCAGCCGCAGCGCCGCCACCGTGTAGGCCGACACCCGGCCCCCGGCCTCCAGCTCCGACAGCGCCCCGCCCAGGCGGTCGAACTCGTCCGCGGTCAGGAAACGCTCGCGGCGGTGCGACGGGTACTTCATCACCTGCCGGCACGGATTGCCGTCCACCGGTGCCAGCCCCCACTCCTCGGCGAGGTTGTAGATGTGCGAGAGCGTCTCGGCCACCAGGTTCGCCATCGCCGGCGTCGCCCGCATCCGGTAGTGCAGCTCCACGACCCGCTCCGGCTCGACCGCCGCCAGCGCGAGCCCGCCGAGCTCCGGCACGATGCGCCGCTCCACTACCCGCTGCAGCGTCTTCGCCGTCTTCGGCTTGCAACGCACCGCCACGTGCTTCTCCAGATACAGCGCCGCCGCCTCCGCCACCGTCGGCCCCGCCGGCAGCGCCTCGGGAACCGGGTCCTCGCCCGCCTTGATCCGCGCGATGACGAGCGCCGCGCGATCCCGCGCCTCGCCGGCCGAGATCACCCCGTGGCGGCCCACCGTCACCCGCTTCGCGCCCTTCGGGCCCCGGATCTGCACGATGTAGACCTTCCCGCCCGAGGGGTACACCCGCACGCAGAAGCCGGTCAGGGTGCGGTCGCGGAACACCGTGTCGCGCTCCACCGAGAGCGCCTCCACCGTGCGCTTCGAGATCGTGACCGTACGCGCCGTCATGCCGCGATCTCCTTCGCCGGAAGGTGGCGCGCGATGCTGTCGCCGATCTTCGCCGCCGACCGCCTCTCGCTGTCGCGCACCAGATGCGCGTAGCGCGCCGTCGTCCCCACCTTCGAATGCCCGAGCAGGCGCCCGATCATGGTCAGGCTCTCGCCGAGCGCCAGCGCGCGGCTCGCGTACGAATGCCGGCAGTCGTGAAGCCGCACGTCGCCGAGCTCCGCCCGTGCCCGCAGCCGGTACCAGATCTGGGTCATGTACTTCAGCCGCTCCCCCTTCCCGTGCCCGACGATCACCCACGGGTTGCCCCTGATCCGGGGGATCCCCGCCAGCACCGTCTCCAGCTCCGGCGTCAGCGGCACCATGCGCGGCCCAGTCTTCCCGTCACGCAAGCGGATCTCCCCGGCCACCCGGTCCACGTCCTCCCACCTGAGCGTCAGGATCTCGTCGCGCCGGCACCCGGTCAGCAGCAGAAGCCGGATCGCCGCGATCGCCGGCGGCCACTCCGAGCCCTTCGCCTCGGCCTCGCGCAGCACCCGCCCCAGGCGGCGGTACTCCTCCGGCGTCAGATACCGCTCGCGCGGAACGTCCTTGTACCGGCGCACCGAGCGGCAGGGGTTGCGCCCCCGGGGCCTGAACCCCCAGCTCTCCGCCAATGTGAACATGTGCGACAGCACCCGCAGCGTCGCGTTGGCCGACTGCGGGGTGCCGCGAAGCTCGTGATGGAGCGCCGCCACGTGTCCGTGCTCCACCGACTTGACCCGCATCGTCCCCAGCGCCGGCAGGATGTGGTTGTCGAGCATCGAACGGTAGGTCTCCGCGGTCCTCGGCTTGCAGTGCATCGCCACGTGACCGCTCATGTAGCGCTCCGACAGATCGCGCACCGTGAGCGCCGGCTTCGCCGGCGCGGGCCGCGCCGCCTCGCCGCGCTTGATGCGGTCGATCATCGCGGCCGCGTCGCGGCGGGCGTCCTCGGCGACTATCTTGCCGTGGCGCCCCACCGTCGCGCGCTTCGGCCCGCCCGGCCCCCGCGCCTGGACCACGTAGACCTTCTTCCCCGACGGGTACACGCGCACGCCAAAGCCCGGGAGGTCGCGATCCCAGAACACCGCGTCCCTGTCCGCCACCGAGAGCGCGTCGACGGTGCGCTTGGTGATCTTCAGCTCGCTCCGCTTCGGCATCGCCGCCTCCGAGTCATGAACCATGCCGTAATCAAACCGCACACGGCCGGGTGCCGCAATGCGGCGTATTCAAGCGTGGAATCGGCGGAATTGCAAGAGGCGATGATTCTACTGACAGGGAGAATAATATCGTATATTCAACGATCTACTGTACTGTAGCGTGTCTCGTCGTAGCGGAGGCGGGTCCGGAAAATACGAGACAGTCTTTGGCGCAGAGAACGTGATGTCGAAGCCCGGACGGTGCTCGTGCCGGCCGTCGCGCAGCCGGCCCAGCCGGACGCCCGTTCCCGGCACCCGCCCCTGGAGAACCTTCTCGAACGTCCCCGCCGCGACTTCGCGGCCTTCCAGTCCCAGGGCCGCCGCGCCGGTGCCGTACCAGGCGCTCCCGCGCCGGTGCTCCGCCTGCTTCGCGCGCGCCTCCGCCGCATCCTCGCCGCGGCCGGCGTAATAGCCCCCGTCGCGCCGGAAATACTCCGACGTCGCCGACGAGGACGTCAGGTTGCGGACCGTCGCGACCATCGCTCCTCAGAACAGATTGCGCTGGTTCCGGTCGGAGCGGTCCGCCTTGCGGCGCCGCTTCTTCGTCGGCTGCGTCTCCGCGGGCTTCTTCGCCACTTCGGTCGCGGTCTCCGTCTCCGGCAACATCGCCGCGGCGACGATCGCCGCGCGCCGCTCGCCGAACGTCTCGTGCAAGAGGGCGAGAGCCTCCTCGCGCCGCCCCTGCCGGGCCATAGTCCCGAGCCGCGCCGCCAGCAGCCCGCGCAGGTCGTCCGCCAGCCCGCCGGCGTCCGCGCACAGGCTCCGTGCATGCCGGTCCATCGACCGGGAGATGTACCGCTGCTGCGTCTCGTCCAGGACCAGCCGCCGGGACGGCTGCGGGTCCACGGTCAGCGCGCACTCCACCGCCCAGACCGATATCCGCTTCCCCGCCCCCGCCGCGCCGGCCCGGATCGCCTCCCACTCCTCGTCCGTCGCCGAGATCGTGTACGTCCTGCCCGCCGCCTTCGCGCGCGGCTTCGTCATCGCTCCGGCGCCCCTTCCGCCGCCAGCAGGAACCGCACCGCCTCGTCGACCGACAGCCCGGCCTCGCCCCGCCCCGGCGCGCGCACCGCGATGCGCGCCGGGCGCACGGCGGCCCGGACGTCTTCCAGAAGCCGGCGCTGGGCGTCCTCGCCGAGCGCCAGCGGATGGCCCGGCATCTCCGCCGGCCCGTCCCCGCCCGCCGCCCGCAGGCAGCAGCGGACCACCAGCCGCGAGATCGGCATCCGCAGCCGCCGCGCGCGGCGCCCGATCCGCTCCCAGGTCTCCGGCCGGCTGTAGATGCCGCGTGCCCTGGCAAGCTTCATCGCAGACTCATTCGGGCGCCGCATCCAGGTCGATGCGGCCCTCGATCTCCTCGACCAGCGCCCGCCACCTGTCGTCGCCGCCCTGCTCCTCGAAGCGCAACTGCTCCACCCGTTCGAGGACCAGCACCGCCCGCGCGAGGCGACGGACCAGGGCGGGCGGCAGGCCGGGCTCGGACGGCTCCGGACGCGCCAGCAGGGTGCGCATGACGTATGCCGAGATCGACAGTCCCGCCGCCCCGGCGGCCTCCCGGACGCGCGCCCACTCGGCGTCGGTCGCCCGCACCATACGCCCGCTGCGCCTCTCGCCCTCCGCCCTCTCCGTCATGGTGCTCCCCCGGCCCGATCGATAGAATATTGCCTGATGGAGAGCGAAAAGTGAAACTGTACCGATATAGCTGCAATAGCGCCCTTTATTCCGGGCGCCACGAAATCCAGAGTAACCGGCCATGATAGAAGCACCACCCCGACACCCGGATGCAACTATTTCGGAAACAGAGAAATCAAATTCTATCGTAATTGATCACCAAACAAAACAGTTGTTGAGCGTATCTACCATATGATATAAAACACCTGAAACGGAGTCCTGTTTGGTACGCAGGCGATCATGTAGCCGTCAGTTTCGAAGAAAGTTAGTGCTACACGTACTCCCTGACCTGCGCCGGAGGGACCCTGCCGTCCGGGATGGCCTTCGCGCCGGCAACCCGCGTGTTTGCCGGCACTCCGGACGCTCCTTTCCGGGATTCGTGCACGTATTCGGTGACGGACAGTTCGCAGCCGCCCGGTGTCCTCTCGCAGGCCATCGAGATCGCCATTGGGCCTGGAGAGCCTCTTGAGCTGCCGTCCGCCGACGTTCCGCCGCTCAATATCGGCTTCTACCATTCCGTCCAACTCCCGGCCGCTTCGGGCGGAATCGAGCCGCACGCGTACTTCCTGTCCTGCGCCCGAGGGGCGCTGCCGTCCGGGATGGCCTTTGCACCGGCAACCCGGGTGTTCGCCGGCACTCCGGACGCTCCCTTCCGGGATTCGTGCACGTATTCGGTGACGGACAGCTCGCAACCCGTCGAGGTCGCCTCGCGGCGCATCGAGGTCGTCGTCGATCCTCTCGATCTCGGGAAGTGGCGGTTTCGCGCGCGCACCGTCGCGCGGAGCGATCATCCTCTCCGTCGCGACACAACGAACTTGCAACAGTTCGCTGTGCTTCCACATGCGATTCCCGAAGTGGGTGCAGCGGTTGGCGAGACTTACCGCCTACGGGACGTCCAGCCGCCCCTGGTATTCGAAGCGGTCGGTCGCGTACTGTCCTATCGCCACAGCGGCGTGGACCCTCTATTCGACACGCCCACCACGTTCCGTTACGAGGTCCTCCTCTCGGGAGTCGTGCAGGACACCCTGTGTGTCGATGTCTCCTACCATGACAAGCGCCCCCCTGTGTCCGACGACTTGCTGGATACGGGGTCGCTCGCGGTACGCGACGACGCATACTGGGACGCCGGGCGAGGAGAATACCGGTGTCCGGACGCGCCCGCGGCACCGCCCGCGGGGCCCGGCGCGACGGCGTCCAACCCGGTCCACTCGACGCTCGCGCCGGTTCACGCGCGCCATGCCGTGGGTGTCGCCCACGCCGCCGTCCGGAACCTCGTGCGCGGCTGGCCTCCCGCGGGAACGCCCGGAATCGCGTTGTCGTCCGCCGTCGACTTCGCCTCGCTGTCGGGGCTGAGCGGCGGCTTCGACTACACCGGGTCCAGCCGGTCGCTGAGCGCCGGCGCCGAGACGGGAGCCGGCGCCTGGCAGGCGGGCCTGGTTGCAGCGCTCACCCAAACCGATCTTCAGTATCGTGTTGCCGGAAGCCTTTCCGCGCTGGGCTACAGCGCCGGCGAGCACGACACCGAGATCGTCTCCGTCCATCCCTTCGCCGCATGGCACGCGCCGTCCGGCGGACACGTCTGGATGTCGCTGGGCGCCGGACTGGGCCACCTCCGCCACCGCGACGACCCGGGCTTCCCGTCGCGGTCCGAATCCGCGGTGCGGCTCGGCGCCTGGGCCGCGGGCGCCTCTCTCCCGCTGGCCGAAGTGCTTTCCGGAGAGCTCGATGCGGAGGCGGGTTTCGAGTCCTTCGCCCTGGAGATCGACGGCGGAGGTCAAATCTCGTCTTCCTTGCCGACGCTGCGCGGCCGCGCCTACGGCGCCGGGCTGGCCTGGAGCGCGCCCGTCCCCGGAGCGCCTGCTCTGTCCCTGGCCTACAAGCGCCTGACCGGTGACGGGGGCGCCGGAGGACAGGTGGAGGCGCAAGGCTCGCTGTCCGTCGCGGGCGTTCTCCACCCGCGCCTCGCCGTGACGGCGACAGCGGCGGCGGCGTTCGGCCTCGGCGACCACGAGCAGGATTCCTGGCGTCTCGGCGGCGGCATCCGCTTCGCTCCCGACCGCTTCGGCCGCGGTCCCGGGCTGGATCTCGACACCCGCCTGATGTCCGACGCCGAGGGACGTCCAGCCGGCCTCGGCGTGCGGGGAGAGGCCGGTTACGGCCTGTGGACTGGGCCTCTGCTCGGGGTCGTGCGCCCGTATCTCGGCCTGATCCACCATCCGGGCGACGGCGCCGTCCGCCGGACCGCGGGCCTCGACGTTCGCGACACCGCGGCCTCACGGTTCAAGGTGGAAATCCGCGACCGCTACCGCAATCTGCCGCCGGCGCTCGAGGCCACGCTTTACCGCCGCTTCTGACGATCGTCTCCCGTAACGCGGGCCGGCGGCCCCCGCAGCCGGCGGCTACCCCTCGTCCGGCGCGTGCGGGCGCGCGAGGTACGCCGCCGTCTGCATCTCGGCGAGGCGCGACGCCGTGCGGCGGAACTCCAGGGCGCCGGTGCCGGCGGGATAGAGGGAGTCCGGCGCCGCGTCTGCGCTCGCGATCAGCTTGACGTTGCGGTCGTAGAGAATGTCGATCAGGTTGGCGAAGCGGCGCGCCTCGTTCCGCTTCTCGGGCGCGAGCCTGGGCACGCCGGACAGCACCAGCGTGTGGTACCGCCTGGCCAGCGCGAGGTAGTCGGCGGCGCCGAGCGGTCTTGCGCACAGGTCGTCGAAGCCGAAGCGGGCGATGCCGCCGTTGGCCGCCGGCACGGCGATCGTGCGCCCGAGGACGCGAAGCTCCTCGGCCACGGTTCCGGCGCCGCCGGCAAGCCGCGCGAACGCCGCGTCGAGCGCCCGCGCCGCGCGCTCGCCGAGCGGCGAGAAGTACACCGCCGCGTCGCGCAGGCCGAGCAGGCGGAAGTCGGTCTCTCCGTCGAGGTGGAGAACGTCGAACCGGGCCTCGACGAGGGCGATGAAGGGCAGGAAACGCTCGCGCTGGAGGCCGCCCCGATAGAGGTCGCGGGGCGCCCGGTTGGATGTCGTCACCACCGTCGTTCCGGCGTCGAGCAGCGCCTCGAACAGGCGCGCGAGGATCATCGCGTCGGCGATGTCGCGCACCTCGAACTCGTCGAAGCAGAGCAGCGCGGCCTTCGCCGCCAGCGCCGCGGCGAGCGGCGGCACGGGGTCGGCGCCCGCCGGCAGGCCCCGGGCGCGGCTTTGCCGCCGCCAGGCGTGAAGGCGCGCGTGCACGTCGGCCATGAACGCGTGGAAGTGGGTCCGCCGCGCGGCGAGGCCCGGGAGCGCGGCGGCGCGGCCGTGGAACAGGTCCATCAGCATCGTCTTGCCGCGCCCGACGCCGCCGTGGAGATAGACGCTCTGCGGCGGCGCCGTCGCCGGCGCGAGGCCAAGCCGCCGCCGCCAGCCGCCGCGCTGCCGGGCCGCGCGCCCGAGCCGCCGGTAGAGGCGTTCCAGCGCTTCGGCCGCGCGCCGCTGGGCCGGGTCGGGAGCGAGCGATCCGGCGCCGAGTCGCGCGCGGTAGCCGGCGAGCGGGCCGTCACCCGCGCCGCCGCCGCGCCGACTCACTGCAACGTGGGGATCGTGTACTCCGCGCCCCGACGGATGCCCGAGGGCCAGCGCGCCGTCACCGTCTTGATCTGAGTGTAGAAGCGCACGCCTTCCATGCCGTGGGTGTTGGCGTCGCCGAACTTGGACCGCTTCCAGCCGCCGAAGCTGTGATACGCCACCGGCACCGGAATCGGCACGTTGACCCCGATCATGCCGATGTTCGCGCGGGCCGCGAAGTCCTTCGCCGCGTCGCCGTCGCGGGTGAAGATCGCGGCGCCGTTGCCGTAGGGGTTGTCGCGCACGAGGGTGAGCGCCGACTCGTAGTCCGGCGTGCGGACGACGGCGAGGACGGGGCCGAAAATCTCCTCCTTGTAGATGTCCATGTCCGCCGTCACCCGGTCGAACAGGCAGCCGCCCATGAAATAGCCGTTCTCGTAGCCCTGCAAGGAGTAGTCGCGGCCGTCGACGACGAGCTCGGCGCCCTGGGCCACGCCCGTATCGACCAGCCCGCGGATGCGCGCCAGCGCCTGGGCGGTGACGATCGGCCCCATGTCCGCCTCGGTGTCGGTCCAGGGGCCGATGCGCAGGGACTCGACCCGGGGCTTGAGCCGCGCGATGAGCGGCTCGGCGCTGCCGCCGACGGCGACGGCGACCGAGACCGCCATGCAGCGTTCGCCGGCCGAGCCGTAGGCGGCGCCCATCAGCGCGTCCGCCGCCTGGTCGAGGTCGGCGTCGGGCATGACCACCATGTGGTTCTTGGCGCCGCCGAGCGCCTGCACCCGCTTGCCGTGCGCGGAGGCGGTGGCGTAGACGTATTCGGCGACCGGAGTCGAGCCGACGAAGCTCACGGCGGCCACGTCCGGGTCCGCGAGCAGCGCGTCGACCGCCGTCCTGTCGCCGTTGACGACGTTGAAGACGCCGTCGGGCACGCCGGCTTCGCTGAACAGCTCGGCGAGTCGCAGCGGGCAGCTCGGGTCCTTCTCCGACGGCTTGAGCACGAACGTGTTGCCGCAGGCGATGGCCAGCGGCGCCATCCACAGCGGAATCATCGCCGGGAAGTTGAACGGGGTGATGCCGACGCAGACGCCGACGGGCTGACGCATCGAGTAGCTGTCGACGCCCGTGCCCACGGCCTCGGTGAACTCCCCCTTGAGCAGGTGCGGGATGCCGCAGGCGAACTCGACGACCTCGAGGCCGCGCGTGATCGAGCCCTTGGCGTCGGGGACCGTCTTGCCGTGCTCGCCGGAGACCAGCTCGGCGAGCCCGTCCATGTTCTCCTCGATCAGCGCCTTGAGGCGGAACATCGTCCGCGCGCGGGCGATGGGCGTCGTCGCCGCCCACGCCGGCAGCGCGTCCCGCGCCGCCTCGACGGCGCGGCGCACATCGGCCGCGGAGGCGAACGGCACCTGCCGCGCGACCTCTCCCGTCGCCGGGTCGGTCACGTCGCCCAGGCGGCCGTTCGCGCCGGCGACGCGGGTGCCGCCGATGTAGTGGTGAAGCATCTCGGGCATGTCGGTCTCCGTTCTACAGGTAGCCGAGTTCGCGCCACGTGGCGTAGCGGGCGCGAAACGCCTTGAGCGACTCCCAGGCGCGGGCGAAGGTCTCGTTCGCCGCGGCTTCCTCGGCGGCCACCTCGTCCCACGCATCGGCGAAGGTCTGCAGCATTTCGGGCGACCAGCGGTGCAGCTGCACGCCCTGCCCCTCGAGATACTCGAGCGCCGGCACCTGCGCCGCCTCGCCGTACGACACCGCCTCCCGCACCATGTCGCCGCAGGCGACCTCGAACAGGCGCTGGTGGCGCGGGTCGAGCGCGTTCCACTTTTCGAGATTGAGCAGGATCTCGGCCCACGTGGACTGCTGGTGCCAGCCCGGGAAATAGTAGTGCGAGGCGATTTCGTGGAAGCCGAGATTGCGGTCGATCGCCGGCGACGCGTATTCGGTCGCGTCGATCGTGCCGAGCTCGAGCGCGGGATAGATGTCGCCGCCGGCGAGCAGCTGGGTCGACACCCCGACCTTCTCCATGACCCGCGCGCCGAGGGCGAAGAAACGCATCTTCAGCCCCTTGAGATCGTCGACGCTCCTGATCTCCGTGCGGAACCATCCCGACGCCTCGGGCGGGAAGATCATGCACAGGAGGCTCTTCAGGTTGTGCGCGGCGTAGAGCTCGTCGAGCATCTCCTGGCCGCCGCCGTGGTAGAACCACGCCATGTACTCGGGCGCCGCCGGGCCGAACGGCACCGAGGCGAACAGTTGCAGCGCCGCGTCTTTGCCGGCCCAGAACCCGGGCGTCGAATAGCCGGCGTCCACCGAACCCTGCGCCACCGCGTCGAAGATCTCGAGCGGCGGCACGAGGGCATTCGGCTCGAAGTACTGGATGCGGATGTCGCCGCCCGAGAGCACGTCGAGATTGTCGATGAAGCGCGCGATCAGCTCGCCGAGGATGGGCGTCTCGCTGGTGTAGGCGCTCGCCAGCTTCCAGCGCACCCTGGTGCCGGACTCGCCGGCGCTCTCGGCGCCGGCCACGGCGGCCTCGCCGTCCGGCGGCGCCCCGTCCGGCGCCAGCAGATGGACGACCAGCCCGCCGACGACGAGGCCGGCGATCAACACTATGACGTACCGCATGTCCTTCTCCCGCTCTGTCTTCCGCGCCATCCCGTCGCCGCCAGCATAGGGGAGTCGGGCGCCGGTCTCTACGTGTGCGGCGGCGCCACCCCGGCGACGACGACGACGATGTAGAGCGCGTAGGCGGCGGCGAGCGCGCAGCCCTCCGGGCGCGTGATCCGCCGCTCGCCGCGCATCAGGAACAGCAGCAGCAGGGTGGCGGCGAGCATCGCCCAGAAATCGAACGCCACCAGCTCCGCCGGCACCGGCACTGGCGCCGCCAGCGCCGTCACGCCGGCGATGCCCAGCATGTTGAACAGGTTGCTGCCGAGCGCGTTGCCGAGCGCGATGTCGCCGTGGCCGCGCCGCGCCGCCATGCCGGCGGTGGCGAGCTCCGGCAGCGACGTGCCGAAGGCGATGAGCGTGAGGCCGATGACCGCCTCGGACAGACCGGCGATGCGGGCGATGTCGACCGCTCCGTCGATGAGCAGGCGGGCGCCGACGAGGACGCCGACGATGCCGGCGACGATCGTCGCCGCGGCGACTCCGGCGTGGCGCGGCGCCGGCGCCGGTCCGTCGGCGGCCGCGCGCCGGCCGCGCAGGCGCGCCGCCCAGAACGACCAGACGGTGTAGACGGCCAGCGCCGCGACCATCGCCGCGCCGGCGGCGAAGCCGAGGTCGCCCGCAAGGCAGAGGCCGACGAAGACGAGAGTCGCGACCAGGACCACGACGCCGTCGCGGCGCGCCAGTCCGGGCGCCACGGCGACGGTGCCCACCGCCGCGGCGACGCCGACGATGAGCAGGATGTTGGCGACGTTCGAGCCGACGACGTTGCCCAGCACGATGTCCGGATGGCCGCCGAGCGCCGCCTGCAGGCTGACCACGAGCTCGGGCGCCGAGGTTCCGAACGCGACCACCGTGAGCGCGATCACCAGCGGCGAGACGCCGAGGCTGCGCGCCAGTCCGACGGCGCCGCGAACCAGGAACTCGCCGCCGGCGAGCAGCAGCGCGAGCCCGGCGGCGACCATGACGGCCATCAGCAACATGCGGAGCGCCGGTCAGCGGCGTTCGACCATGCGTTTCTTGATCTCGCCGATCGCGCGCGCCGGATTCAGCCCCTTCGGGCACGTCTTGGTGCAGTTCATGATGGTGTGGCAGCGATAGAGCTTGAACGGGTCCGCCAGCGCGTCGAGCCGTTCGCCGGCCGCCTCGTCGCGGCTGTCGGCGATCCAGCGGTACGCCTGCAGCAGGACCGCGGGCCCGAGATAGCGGTCGCCGTTCCACCAGTAGCTGGGGCACGCCGTCGAGCAGCAGAAGCAGAGGATGCACTCGTACAGCCCGTCGAGCGCGCGCCGTTCGTCGGGAGACTGCAGGCGCTCGCCGTCCGGCGCCGGCGACTCGGCCCGGAGCCACGGCCGGATCGACGCGTATTGCGCGTAGACGGCGCTGAGGTCGGGCACGAGGTCCTTTACCACCGGCAGGTGCGGCAGCGGATAGACCGCGACGTCGCCGGCGACGTCGGCGATGTACTTGGTGCAGGCGAGCGTGTTGGTGCCGTCGATGTTCATGGCGCAACTGCCGCACACACCTTCACGGCACGAGCGGCGGAAGGTGAGAGTCGAGTCGATCTCGTTCTTGATCTTGATGAGCGCGTCGAGAACCATCGGCCCGCAGCGCTCGAGGTCGACCGCGTAGCGGTCGATGCGCGGATTGGCGCCGTCGTCGGGGGCCCAGCGGTAGACCGCGAAGGTCTTGACGCGCGCCGCGCCCTCCGGCGCCGGGTGAACCGCCCCCTTGCCGACCTTCGAGTTGGCGGGGAGCCTGAATGCGGCCATCGTTTCGTCCTTCGGCGGTTGTCGCGGCGGCGGCGGGCGCCGGCGCGGCTAGTAGACCCGGGCCTTGGGCGGAATCGGGCTGATCTCGTTGGTCAGCGTGTGCAGGTGCACCGGGCGGTAGCCGAGGCGCGGCCGCCCGTCGTCGCCGAGCCAGGCAACGGTGTGCTTGAGCCAGTCCGCGTCGTCGCGCTCGGGGAAATCCTCGCGGGCGTGGGCGCCGCGGCTCTCCTCGCGGTCGCGCGCGCCCGCCATGGCGACGACGGCCTGGGCCAGCAGGTTCTCGAATTCCAGCGTCTCCACGAGGTCGGAGTTCCAGACCATCGACCGGTCGGAGACCTTGATGTCGGCGCGCCGCTGCCACAGCCGGTCGAGCTTGTCCGCCCCTTCCCGCAGCACCTCGCCGGTGCGGAACACGGCGCAGTGGTTCTGCATCGTGCGCTGCATGTCGAGCCTCAGCGCCGCCGTCGGCGTGTCGCCGTCGGCGTGGCGCAGGTGGTCGAGGCGGTCGAGCGCCGGCTCGCCGGCGTCCTTCGGCAGCGGTGCGTGGCCGGACCCGGGTTCGATCGTCTCGGCGGCGCGGATCGCCGCCGCGCGGCCGAACACGACGAGGTCGAGCAGCGAGTTCGATCCCAGCCGGTTGGCGCCGTGCACCGACACGCACGCCGCCTCGCCGATCGCCATCAGCCCGGGGACGACGGCGTCGGCGTCGCCGCCGTTCGGCGCCACGACCTCGCCCCGGTGGTTCGTCGGCACGCCGCCCATGTTGTAGTGGCACGTGGGCAGCACGGGGATCGGTTCGCGGGTCACGTCGACGCCCGAGAAGATGCGCGCCGTCTCGGCGATGCCGGGGAGGCGCTCGGCGATCAGGTCGGCGTCGAGGTGTTCCAGATGAAGATGGATGTGGTCCTTGTCGGGGCCGACGCCGCGGCCCTCGCGGATCTCGATCGTCATCGACCGCGAGACCACGTCGCGCGACGCAAGGTCCTTCGCCGACGGCGCGTAGCGCTCCATGAACCGCTCGCCCTCGCGGTTGGTCAGGTAGCCGCCCTCGCCACGAACGCCCTCGGTGATCAGGCAGCCGGCGCCGTAGATGCCCGTCGGGTGAAACTGCACGAACTCCATGTCCTGGCACGGCAGCCCGGCGCGCAGCGCCATCGCGTTGCCGTCGCCCGTGCATGTGTGCGCCGAGGTGCAGGAGAAGTAGGCGCGGCCGTAGCCGCCGGTCGCCAGCACCACCTGGTGGGCGCGGAAGCGGTGGATCGTCCCGTCGTCGAGGTTCCACGCCATCACGCCGCGGCACGCGCCCTCGTCGTCGAGGATCAGGTCGAGCGCGAAATACTCGATCATGAACTCGGCGCGGCAGCGCAGCGCCTGCTGGTAGAGCGTGTGCAGGATCGCGTGGCCGGTGCGGTCGGCGGCGGCGCACGTGCGCTGGGCGATGCCCTCGCCGTAGCGCGTCGTCATGCCGCCGAACGCGCGCTGGTAGATCTTGCCTTCGGGCGTGCGCGAGAACGGCACGCCGTAATGCTCGAGCTCGATCACCGCCGGCACCGCCTCGCGGCACATGTACTCGATCGCGTCCTGGTCGCCGAGCCAGTCCGACCCCTTGACCGTGTCGTACATGTGCCAGCGCCAGTCGTCGTCGCCCATGTTGCCGAGCGCCGCCGAGATGCCGCCCTGCGCCGCCACCGTGTGGCTGCGCGTCGGGAACACCTTGGTCAGGCACGCCGTCCTCAGGCCGCGCTCGGCCATGCCGAACGTCGCCCGCAGGCCGGCCCCGCCGGCGCCGACGACGACCACGTCGTATACGTGATCGGTGATCGGATAGGCCTCGGGCATCGCTCTCAGCTCCCCAGCGCGATCTTGAGCACGGCGAAAATCGAGGCGGCGGCCAGCGCGATGCAGGCGAACGCGTTGACCAGCAGCCAGAAGGGCTTGGCGAAGGCGCCCTGGACGTAGTCCTCGATCACCGTCTGCAGGCCAAGCTTGAGATGGTAGAACGTCGCGGCGAGCAGGAGCACGAGGGCGATGGCCACCGGCGGCCGCGCGATCCACGCCGTCGCCGCCGCGTGGTCGCTGCCGGCGAGGCCGGCGAGCGACGCCACCAGCCACAGGGCCAGCGGCACCAGGGCGAGCGCGGTGACCCGCTGCGCGAGCCAGTGCGCGACGCCGCTCACGGGGTGCCCGGCACGGCGTAGCCGTAGATCCAGGCAGCGACCGTCAGCGCCGCCGACGCGCCGACCGCGGCCCAGCCGCTGCGGCGGACGGCGACGAGGCCGTAGCCCATGCCGGCATCCCAGAACAGGTGGCGGATGCCGTTGCACAGGTGGTAGAGCAGCGCCCAGGTCCAG
The DNA here is from genome assembly GCA_965243325.1 of Alphaproteobacteria bacterium. Classification (GTDB taxonomy): domain Bacteria; phylum Pseudomonadota; class Alphaproteobacteria; order UBA7887; family UBA7887; genus JANQOH01. Next base: position 1,316,401 of record CBDEUQ010000003.1, read on the forward strand.
CCGAACAGCAGCAGCTGCCCGACCGCCGATCCGGCCACCGCCTGCGCGCAGGCGAACGCGTCGGGCCCCGCCGCCGCGGCGCCGAGCCACGCCGCCAGCGCCAGCGCGCCGGCGCCGAGTCCGACGCCGGTGATGCGGTGCAGGATCGACAGCACCGAGGTGATCTGCGGGCGGTAGATCGACAGATGCGGCGATAGCGGCCGGCCGGCCTCGGACATGCGGGCGTCCCCCTGTGCCGCCCTGCACCTAGACCGTGCGATTCGGCGAGTCAACCGGCGGCGGCGTCCGGCGGCGCGTCGCATGGGCGGCGCCTGCTGCCGCCGTGGCCTCGGCCGTCGTCGGCCCGATCCTCGGACCGCGGCTCGCGCCCGGCGCCCTCTCGTTCCCCTGTTCGGACGCTACGGCATCAGTTTGACCGCCGCGACGAGGACGGCGTTCGCGGCGATCACGAAGCCGACGATCCGCCATGTCATCCGGGTTTCGAGCGCGGCGAGGTCGGCCCGGAGCGTGGCGAGGTCCGCCTTGGTCGCCAGCGCGTCGTGCCCGGCCCCGGAGGCTTCGAGGTCGCCCGCCGTGATCGCTTCGGCGGCCTCGCGCGACAAGCCGGCGTCTTCCAGGCGGCGAACGGCCGCGATGGTGTCGAAGGCGGCAGGCATGGGTGGACTCTGGCAGGCGCGGGAGGCGGTGACAAGCGCGCTTGACGGACCGGTCCGGGGTTCCGGCACGGACGGCAGCGGCGCGGGATTCCGAACGGCTCGCGCCGCCTTCGGTCAGAACAGCGAGTAGGCGCCGTCGATGGTCAGCGTGTCGCCCGAGTGGTAGGCGCTGGCGTCGGAGGCGAGATAGACCGCGCAGGCGCCGAAATCCGCCGGCGCGCCCCAGCGCCGGCCGGGCACCCGCTTCAGCACCTTCTCCTTCACCGCCGGCCGCTGCATCCACTCGTGCGTCATGTCGGTATCGATCCAGCCGGGAAGGATGGCGTTGGCGCGGATGCCGTCGCGGCCGAACTCCACCGCAAGCGCGCGCATCATCGAGATCAGCCCGCCCTTGGACGCGGCGTAATGCTCGCCCCGCGCCTGGCCCTCGGTCGCCGCGAGGCTGGCGGTGACGACGAGCGAGCCGCCGCCGCCACGCGCGACCATGTGCCGCGCCGCCGCGCGCAGGGTGAAGAAGGCGCCGTCGAGGTTGACCGCGAGCACGCGCCGCCATTCGGCCGCCGTCATGTCGAGAAACGACGCCCCGCGCCCCGAGACGCCGGCGTTGGCGAAGCACGCGTCGATGCGGCCGAGACGGTCGAGGGCGTCGGCGAAGGCCGCCTCGACCTCGGCTTCGTCGGCCACGTCGCAGACCCGCGCCGCCACCGGCCGGCCGTGCGCGGCCAGCCTCTCGCCCGCCGCCGCGGTCTTGTCCGGGTCGCGGCCCCAGACCGCGACGGCGGCGCCCGCCGCCGCCAGCGCGTCGGCCATCGCCAGCCCGATCCCCGAGTTGCCGCCGGTGACCAGGGCCGCCTTGCCCGAGAGATCGAACGCGTCTTGCGTCATGGCCCGCCTGCCCTCCGTTTCGCCGCGCAACCGTGCCATACTGCGCCGCCCCTGTCAGGAAAGGACGCGGATCGATGGACTTGGACCGCCCGGGCGCGGACGAGGGCCGCATCGTACGGGACACAGACGGCGACATCTTCCTCATCGGCATCGACCGGCCGGCGAAGCGCAATGGCTTCACCCCCGCCATGCTGCGCGGCCTCGCCGAGGCCTACACGGCCTACGAGAACGACGAGCGCTGCCGCTGTGCCGTGGTCTGGGCTGAGGGCGGCCATTTCACCGGCGGCCTCGACCTGCCCAGGGTCGCGCCCTATCTCGCCTCGGGCGAGCCGCTGTTCCCCGACGGCTGCATCGATCCGCTGGACATGCGCGAGCCGCGCCGCACCAAGCCCGTGGTGGTCGCCGTTCAGGGCTGGTGCCTGACGATCGGGATCGAGCTGATGCTCGCCGCCGACATGGCGGTCGCCGCCGCGGACACCCGGTTCTCGCAGATCGAGGTGCAGCGCAATCTGGTGGCGACGGGCGGGGCGACGGTCCGCATGGTCCGCCGCGCCGGCTGGGGCAACGCCATGCGCTGGCTGCTGACCGGCGACGAGTTCGACGCCGAGGCGGCGCTCCGCTTCGGCTTCGTCCAGGAGGTGGTGCCGGCCGGCGAGCAGAAGGAGCGGGCGCTCGCGCTGGCGCGCCGCGTCGCCGCGCAGGCGCCGCTCGCGGTGCGGGCGACGATCGCCAACGCGCGCGTCGCCCTCGACGACGGCCGCGAGGCGTCGTTCGTCCACGGGCGCGCGACGCAGGAGCGGCTGCGCGCGAGCGAGGACGCGGAGGAGGGGTTGCGCGCCTTCGTCGAGCGTCGTCCGGGCGTCTTCAGCGGGCGGTAGACGCGCCTCCGTTCGCGATCACCTCGGCCTGGTCCACCGGCGCGTAGAAGTACGAGCCGGGGCGGAAGTCGTAGCCGAGGTCGCCGAGCAGGCGGCGCTGGCGCGGCGAACAGCGGTTCGGGATGGCGCCGCGTTCGGCGTAGTCGTACTGCCGCACGCACATCTGGCAGTAGTTGTAGAGCAGCGTCTTGCGGGCGCGGCCCGAGGTGTTCGGCGACGGGCCGTGCCACAGGGCGTGCGAGAACAGGATGCAGTCGCCGGCCTTGCCGGTGAGCGGCACCGCGCCCGGCGTGCGCGGAGTGAGGACCGGCTCGCCGCTCTCCGGGAACGGACGCCGATGGCTGCCCGGGAACACCGTGAAGTTGCCGCAGTCCGGGCCGTCGATGTCCGACAGCAGGTACATCGCCTTCATGGCGATCGGCCGGCTGCTCTCCGAGACGCGCAGCCGGCGCAGGGCCTCGCCGCCGTCGGTGTGGGTATAGCCGCGGAAGCCGTCGTTCGAGGCGCGGACGATGGCCTGGGTCATGCTGAGGCAGATGTACGGGCCCATGATGTCGACGACGAGATCGAACACCGGCGAGCGGTCGATCAGGTCGATGAAGGCCTCGTGGTAGTCGATGAGGTCGCGACGGTCCATGAAGGCTTCCGTGTCGGCGTTGATCGCCCGGTCGACCCATCCGTAGTGGCCGAGCGGCTTCTCCATCGGCTCCCAGCCGGGCTTCTCCCGCATCGCGTCGACCTCGCTCGTGAACAGCGCCACGTCGTCGGCGTCGAGCGCTCCCTCGACGACGAAGTAGCCGTCGCTGGCCCACTGGCGCCATTGGGCGTCGGTCAGTCGCTGCATCGTTGCAACCCCCCTTCGGCTCGTGCGGGACCGAGCCTAGCCGCCGCCGCGCCGGCGCACAACCGCGGCTGCGGCGGCCATTCGGAACCGCGGGTTCTCGATGCCGTCGAAGAGCGGGGCGCCGGAGCGGTCGCGGCGAGGTCGGGGCGCAGTCGTCGGGAAGCGCCCCGACGAGGCCGCGGAGTCGGCCGCACCGCCGCGAGGCAGTGCGGCCGACGCGGGCTCAGTTCGGGGTGAGCCGGTAGATGTCGCCGTGGTCGGCGGCGGCGTACAGGTTGCCGTCCGGGCCCTGAACCACCGACCGGAAGCGACCGGCGGGCATCGGCAGGGGCATCGGGGTGACGTCGTTCACCGACAGGCCGTCCTCCGCGAGGTCGACCACGTCGATGCGCATTCCGACGGCCGTGCCGCCGAAACCGATCCCCATGATGCCGACGGCCAGGCGGCCGTCCCAGGCACCCCACTGCTCGCCGGTCAGGAAGGCGGCCGAGGACGTACCCTGGGAGAGGCCGTTGTTGTTCCAGGCGGGCTGCATCGCGTCGGGATAGGTCGCGGTGTCGGTCATCGACATGAAGGCGGCCCGCTCCGCCGGATCCATGCCTTCCATCTGGTTCGGCATGTAGCCGCAGTAGTTCACCGGACAATCGCCGCGGCCGGCCATGTTGGGACGCGGGTCCCAGCCGGCGTTGCCGCCGGGCACGAGCGTGGTGATCTCGTCCGAATGCCACGGACCGTGCTCGGCCACCACCGGGACGTTGGTGCCCGGGCGGAAGGCGATGCCCTGCACGTTGCGGTGGCCGTAGGTGTAGATGCGCGAGTCGAAGCCCTCCGGCGCGCCGTTGTCGGCCGCCGCGTTGCCGTCGCCGTCGATGCGCAGCACCTTGCCGCCGATGAGCGTCGGGCTTTGCGGAACGACGCCGTTATGCGTGTCGCCGGTGGTGACGTAAAGATAGCCGTCGCCCGGGTTGAACCGGAGCCGCCCGCCGTTGTGCGCGCCGGGGCCGCCGAAGGGATGATCGGTAGCGGCCGGCTTATACTGGATGTCGTCGACGATGTCCGTCCGGTCGGCCACCGCGCTCAGATCGTCGCTGACCGTGAACCGCATGACCCGATTGGTGCCGGGGGCGGTCAAGCTGGAGGCCGAATAGACATAGATGAGGCGGTTCGCGGCGAAGTCGGGGTCGACCGCGACGCCGTTCATCCCGGCCTGACCGGCGCAGAAAAGGTCGTCCGCGGTCGAGGAATAACCCTCCGTACCGCTCATGCCCAACAGGGCATTCACGTCGCCCGAGGGGAGTAGCACCGACAGACCGCGGCACTTTTCGGTAAAGAACATCGTTCCGTCCGGCAGAAAGGCCATATCCCACGGATTGTCCAGTCCGGACAGCACCGTGGCATTGGTGATGCTCGGCACGTTTCCGTGCGCGTCCGCGGCGACCGGCGTCGCATAGGACAGCAGCGGAGCCGCGATCGCGCAGAGCGACCACAAGGTCAGGTTTCTTTTCACGAAAGTTCCTCCCAAAAGATTTCCCCTTGCCCGGCGGGTTCCGGGCGTGCGCACGGTAGCGCGCCGGGGTGCGGTGTCAAGTTCACCGCCTGGCGATCGAAAGGACCGTGCGCCCGGCTGGTTCCTTTCTTGCAGCGGATTGTTCTAATCACCCACCTGTGGGATGTCAGCAACCAGGTGAGAAAATGGTTGCGCCCCATCGCTTGCCGGTGGAGCCGGGGGCGGCCGGGACCATGCGCCCGCGACGGCCGGCAGGGCGGCGCCCCGCCGCCGCCGGGCCGTGCCGAAGTCGCGCAACTGCCGCCGCTGACGCCCCGCCCGGTAGCGAAGCGTATCGAGTCGTATCGAACGGCCGGCGCGAGGGTCTGGCTATGGAAAGGTCCCGGATACGTACGCGGCGAGATTGGCGATGTCGTCATCGGACAATTCCCCGGTCAACGACATCATGATCGCGGAATTGGGTCCGACCATTTCTCTGGCCCGGTACTGCGCCAGGCGTTCGGCGATGTAGTCCGCGTCGCGGCCGGCAATGGATGGGAAACTTGCCATGCCTTTCCCCGCCGTGCCGTGGCAGTTGACGCAGTTCTCCGCATACCTCGCTTCTCCCGCCGCGACGTCCCCGGCCCGGACTTCCGCCGCAGCGAGGATGAAAAGCGCGCAAGTGGCGGCCAGCAGCGGCATCTTCATCGCGCTCTACCCCGGGCCCTTATGGAAACGATGCATTGGAAGGCCGCAGATCCTATAACGGAATCACGGCTTGTCAATCCGCTCGCCGGCAGTGTCCCGGTCCGAACCCCGGGGTCGGTTGCGCGGCGGCGACGGTCCGGCTACCAGGGCGCACGGTTGATGGAGAAGTTGGTTTGGTCTAGTTGAATGCCAGTCTGTATCGCCGACAAAGGGCGCAGTGCATGCCCACCATTGGCGCGTTCGCGGCGAAAACCCATCTGTCGCAACTGCTCAAGCGGGTGGCGGATGGGGAGCGTTTCGTCATCACCCGGCACAATCGCCCCGTGGCCGAACTGATTCCGTTCGAGCCCCGCGCCAACGACGGGGTGCGCGCGGCGATCGAGGGTCTGAAGGCGTTTCAGGCGGCGCATCCGCCGGACGGTCCGGGGCTGAGGATGCGCGACCTCGTTGAAGACGGGCGCAGGCGTTGACGGCATTCGTGCTCGATTGTTCGGTGACGGAGGACGACGGCGCGCATCGCGGCGCTCCCGACGTGGGCCTGCCGGTCGCCGTGCGCCGGCGGCCATAGCTCCGCCCGGCGCCGCCGCCATGGACGCCGCCGCGCCGCAGCCGGTCCGCCGCGCCGACTACCGGCCGCCGCCGCACCGGGTCGAGCGCGTGGCGCTCGAGTTCGATCTCGACGCCGAGGAGACGCGCGTGCGCGCCCGGCTCGAGACCCGGCGGGAGGCCGCCGCGCCGGCGCCGCTGGTGCTCGACGGCGAAGATCTCGCGCTCGACTCGGTGCGCGTCAACGGCGTGTCCCTGACCGCAGACGACTACGAGGTCGCCCCCGGCCGGCTCGTGCTCGCCGACCCCGGCGAGACCGCGGTCGTCGAGATCGAGAGCCGCTGCCGCCCCGCCGACAACACCCGGCTGGAAGGGCTCTACCGCTCGGGCGGCATGTTCTGCACCCAGTGCGAGGCGGAAGGCTTCCGCCGCATCGCCTGGTTCGTCGACCGTCCCGACGTCATGGCGGTCTACACGACGACGCTGATCGCCGACCGCGAGACGGCGCCCGTCCTGCTGTCGAACGGCAACCTCGTCGAGACGCGGGACCTCGGCGACGGCCGGCATCTGGCGCGCTGGCACGACCCGTTCCCCAAGCCGTCGTACCTGTTCGCGCTCGTGGCCGGCGACCTCGCGGTCGTCGAGGACCGCTTCGTGACCGCCTCGGGCCGCGAGGTCGCGCTCCGCCTGTACGTCGAGCGCGGCAACGAGGGCCGCTGCGGCTTCGCGCTCGGGGCGCTCAAGCGGGCCATGCGCTGGGACGAGGAAACCTACGGCCTCGAATACGATCTCGACCTGTTCAACATCGTCGCCGTCGCCGACTTCAACATGGGGGCGATGGAGAACAAGAGCCTCAACGTCTTCAACGCCAGGTACGTTCTCGCCGACCCCGAGACCGCGACCGACGCCGACTACGCGTTCGTCGAGGCGGTCGTCGCGCACGAGTATTTCCACAACTGGACCGGCAACCGCATCACCTGCCGCGACTGGTTCCAGCTCAGCCTCAAGGAAGGCCTCACGGTATTCCGCGACCGGCAGTTCAGCGCCGCCGCCCGCTCGCCCGCGGTCAAGCGCATCGAGGACACGCGCGCCCTGCGCGCCCGCCAGTTCCGCGAGGATTCGGGGCCGCTCGCGCACCCCGTCCGCCCCGATTCGTACATCGAGATCAACAACTTCTACACCGCGGGTGACGTAAGAATTTATGTGTCAGGTGGGAAGGGGGTACTCCCTGTGGTGACGACAACCACAAACAGGAGCACCCCGCATGTCCCAGCAAGCTGCGACGATCATGAGCCTACCCCAGGCCTTTGAGGTGGTGAAGGAGATGCAGGCAGGCGGACTGGACTGGGGCGAGGGCTACCGCCCGCTCGGCCGCCAGGCGCTGGCCGAGATCATCGAGGGCCGGATGGCCGAGGCGGTGGATCGCTGGCTCGACAACCTCGACGCCGGCGCGATGCGCGACCGGCGCAACGGGACCTACCGCCGCTGCCTGCTGAGCGAGCTCGGCGACATCGAGCTCAACGTGCCGCGCACCCGGCACTTCTGCCCGACCGGGGTTGTGAAGAGCTACGCAAGGCGCGCGCCGGAGATCGACCGTGCCATCCTGGCCGGCTTCGTGCTGGGGCTTTCGACGCGCAAGGTGGGCGAGGTCCTGCTGGCCCTGCTCGGGCGCCCGGTCTCGGCCGCGACGGTGAGCCGGGTCTCCAAGACGCTCGACATGGCGGTCGAGGCCTTCCACCGCAGGCCGCTGAAGAACGCCTACAAGGCGCTGATGCTCGACGGCGTGGTGCTGGCCCGCAAGACCGGCGCCGGCGCGCTCAGGAGGCCGGTCCTGGTGGCGCTCGGCATCCGCCCCGACGGCAAGAAGGAGATCATCGACTTCCATCTCGCCGTCAGCGAAGGCGCCCGCGAGTGGGAAGTGTTCCTCAACCGGCTGTACCACCGCGGGCTCACCGGCGAAGGCCTTGAGATGATCTGCGTCGATGGCGGCAAGGGCCTGCTGGCTGCCTTGCCGTTCGTCTATCCCGGCATCCCGGTTCAGAGGTGCTGGGCGCACAAGATGCGCAACATCCTCAACAAGGTCCGCAAGGCCGACCAGGAGGCCGTCAAGGCCGATGTCCACGCCGTCATGAATGCAAAGAGCCGCCGCAAGGCCCAGAGCGCCGCCCGACGCTTCGCCGACCGCTGGCAAAGCACCTACCCCAAGGCCGTCGCCTGCCTGCGCAGCGATCTCGACGAGCTGCTCACCTGCTTCCGCTACCGGACCCTCGATGAGCGAAAGCGGGTCAGGACCACCAACGCCATCGAACGAAGGTTCCGGGAGGTCCGCAGACGAACCCGGCCCATGGGAACCTTCCAGGACCGGACCTCAATGGACCGCGTCCTCTACGCGGTATTCATCCACGAAAACAAGTCTCAGGGAATCAGCACCCCCGTCTCCCTGACACATAACTCTTGACGTTACCTACACCGCGACGGTGTACGAGAAGGGCGCCGAGGTGGTCGGCATGCTGCACACGCTGCTCGGCCCCGGCGGCTTCCGCCGCGGCATGGACGCCTACGTCGCCCGCCACGACGGCGAGGCGGCGACGTGCGACCAGTTCGTCGCCGCGATGGCGGACGCGAACGGCCGCGATCTCGGCCGCTTCATGCGCTGGTACGCGCAGGCGGGCACGCCCGAGGTCACGGTGTCGGGCGAATGGGACGCCGCGGCGCGGTCGTACGCGCTGACCGTCGTTCAGCGCACGCCGCCGACGCCGGACCAGGCGGAGAAGGAGCCGCTGCACATGCCCTTCGCGGTGGCCCTCCTCGGCCGCGGCGGCCGGCCGCTGCCGCTCCGGCTGGCGGGCGAGCCGGCGGCGGCGGCGGCCGCGAGCCGCGTCCTGGAGCTGACCGGGGAGCGGCACGTTTTCCGTTTCGTCGACGTCGACGAGGCGCCGGTGCCGTCGCTCAACCGGGGTTTCTCGGCGCCGGTGCGCCTGAAGGCCGACCGCGGGGAGGGCGAGCTCGCGTTCCTCCTGGCGTGCGACGACGATCCGTTCAGCCGCTGGGACGCGGGACGGCAGCTCGCCCTCGACCTGCTTCTCGGCATGGTGGACGACATCCGCGCGGCGCGTCCGACGCGCAGTCCCGAGGCCTACGTCGAGGCGTTGCGCGGCGTGCTGGCGCGGGCGCCGGAAGACCGGGCGCTCGCCGCCGAGACGCTGCGCCTGCCGAGCGCCGACGTACTCGCCGACCGGATGTCCGTGGTCGACGTCGAGGCGATTCACGCGGCGCGCGAGGGCCTGCGAAGCGCCGTTGCCGCCGCGCTCGAGCAGGCTCTCGCCGATGCCTACCGCGCCAGCCGGACCGATGCGCCATACCGCCCGGACGCCGCCGGGGCGGCCCGGCGGGCGCTCGCGAACCAGGCGCTCCACTATCTGGCACGGGCGCCGTCGGCGGCGGCGCGCGGCCTCGTCGCCCGGCGATACCGCGCGGCCGACAACATGACCGACCGTTTCGCCGCGCTGGCGCTGCTCGCGGACGAGCCGGGGGAGGCGCGCGAGGCGGCGCTCGCCGACTTCTACGACCGCTTCCGGGACGCGCCGGCGGCGGTCGACAAGTGGCTGGCGGTGCAGGCCCGCTCGACCCTGCCGGAGACGCTCGGGCGGGTGCGCGCCCTGCTCGCGCACGAAGCCTTCTCGCCGGCCAATCCGAACAAGGTGCGGGCGCTGATCGCCGCCTTCGCCGACGGCAATCCGCTTCGCTTCCACGCCGCCTCCGGCGCCGGCTACGCCTTTCTCGCCGACCGGGTGCTGGCGCTCGACGGCCGCAATCCGCAGCTCGCGGCGCGCCTGCTGGCACCGTTCGGCCGCTGGCGACGGTTCGACGCCGGACGCCGGTCGAAGATGCGCGCGGCGCTGGAGCGGATTCTCGCCGCGCCGGGCCTGTCACGCGACGCCTGGGAGATTGCCAGCAAGGCGCTCGCCTGAGCGGGCTCCGTCAGCGGCCGCGCGCGGGGCGCGCCAGCGCCGCGACGACCGGCGCGAATTCGGCGACCACGGCCTCGTAGACGGCGCGCTTGAAGGGCACGACCTCCGCCGCCAGAGTCGCCGGCGGCGCCCAGCGCCAGCGCGAAAACTCGGGCTCGTGCGCCCCGAGGTCGATCTCCTCGTCGCGCCCGAGGAAGCGCATCGCGAACCATTTCTGCTTCTGGCCGCGGTAACGGCCCTTCCATATGCGGCCGCGCAGCGCCTCCGGCAGGTCGTAGCGGTGCCAGACGGCGCTTTCGCCGACGATGTCGACCGTGGTCACGCCGGTTTCCTCGGCGAGCTCGCGCAGCGCGGCGGCGCGCGGCGTCTCTCCGGGGTCGATCCCCCCCTGGGGCATCTGCCACGCCGCCGAACGGGCGTCGACGCGGCGGCCGACGAACGCCTCCCCGCGGCCGTTGAGCAGCATGATGCCGACGCACGCGCGGTAGGCGGGGCCGCCGGCGCTCACGCCTTCTTGTTGTAGAGCGCCACGCCCTCCAGCAGGTCGAGGGCGCGCCGCAGCTGGTAGTCGATCACGTCGTCGTCTTCGTCTCCGGCGTCGGCGCTGTCCGGCGTCGCGTCGGCCGCCGGGTCGCCGGCGTCCGCGTCGCCGTCCGGCTCCGCCGCGGGGTCGCCGTCGAGGCGTCCGCGCAGGTCGGATTCGCGGCGCCGGTCCTCGCTTGCGACCGCGGCGATCGTCGTGCGCTCGACGGCGATGTCGGGTTCGATCCCCGTCGCCTGGATCGACCGGCCCGACGGCGTGTAGTAGCGCGCGGTGGTCAGGCGCATGGCGCCCTCCCCGGGCAGCGGGATCACCGTCTGCACCGACCCCTTGCCGAACGACCGCGTGCCCAGGACCACCGCGCGGTCGTGGTCCTGCAGGGCGCCGGCCACGATTTCGGAAGCCGAGGCCGAGCCGCCGTTGATGAGCACCACGATCGGCAGTCCGTCGAGCAGGTCGCCGGCCTCGGCGTTGTAGCGCTGCGCGTTCTCGCTGCGCCGGCCGCGCGTGGACACGATCTCGCCCTGTTCCAGGAAGGCGTTGCTGACCGCGACGGCCTGGTCGAGCAGGCCGCCGGGGTTGTTGCGCAGGTCGAGCACCAGCCCCTTCATGCCGTCGCCGATCTCGCCGCGCAGCGTCTCCACGCCCTCGGTCAGGCCGGGCCGCGTCTGTTCGTTGAACGACGTGATGCGGATGTAGCCGATGTCTCCCTCGATGCGCCAGCGCACGGAGCGGATCTTGATCACGTCGCGGATCAGGGTCACGTCGAACGGCGCCGGTTCGCCTTCGCGCAGCACGGTCACGGTGATCTCCGACTTCACCGGGCCGCGCATGCGCTCGACCGCCTCCGACAGGGTCAGGCCCATGATCGGCTCGCCGTCGATCTGGCTGATGAGGTCGCCCGGCTGCAGCCCGGCGCGCGATGCCGGCGTGTCGTCGATCGGGGAGATCACCTTGACGAGGCCGTTCTCCATCGTCACCTCGATCCCGAGGCCGCCGAACTCGCCGCGGGTCTGCACCTGCATGTCCTTGAACTCGCGCGGCGGCAGATAGCCCGAATGGGGATCGAGCGCGCCCAGCATGCCCTGGACCGCGGCCTCGATGAGCTGTTCGTCGGAAACCTCCTCGACGTACTGGGCGCGCACGCGCTCGAACACGTCGCCGAAGAGGTTGAGCTGGCGGTAGGTTTCGGAACCGGCCGCCGTCGCGCCACCGGCCGCGGCCAGCAGCCACAGGGCGACGCCGAGGCCGCAAAGCGTACGGGTCATCCACTAACCTTTCGACTGTCCGACAGCAGCCACGGCATCGGATCGACCGGGCGGCGGCCGCGGCGAACCTCCACGTACAGAATCGTCGCGCTGTCGCCGCCGGCGTTCGCCATGACGCCGACCGGCTCGCCCGCCCGCACGACCTGGCCCACGCGGCCGTCGATCCGCGCGAACCCGGACATGAGGCTATGATAGCCGTCGCCGTGTTCGATGATCAACAGCCGGCCGTAGCGGCGAAACGGGCCGGCGAACACGATCTCGCCGGCGCCCGGCGCCACGACCTGGGCGCCGGCCGGCGCTTCGATGAACAGGCCCGGGCTGGCGCCGCCGTCGGTATCGTCGCCGAATTCCGTCGTCACCGTGCCGTGCACCGGCCAGGGCAGGCTCGAGCCCGGCAGCGCGGCGCGCACCGCCGTGCCGCCGCGGCGTTCCTCGCCGTCGGCCTCGCCGCCGCCCGGCGCCGGCGCGGCGGCCGGTGGCCGGGCGACGGCGAGGCGTTCCATCAGCCCGCGCATGTCGTCGGCTTCGCCGGCGCGCCGCGCGCGGTCGACCGCCGCCGCCCGCCGGCGCACCATCAGCGACGCCTGCGCGCTCGACCTGCGTTCGAGAAGCCGCCGCAGGCGGGTTTGCTCGGCGACGAGAACGGTCTGCGCCTCGCTAAGCGCCGCCGCGCGCTCGGCGCGCTCGGTGCGCAGGCGTTCGAGCCCGGCCGCCTCCGCCGCCGCCGAGTCGGCGCGCGCCTTGAGCACCGGCAGGACGCGCTCGATGAGGGCGACGCCGCGCGCCGTGTCCGCCCACTCCGCGCGCCGCCCGGTCGCCGCACCCGGCGGGTTGCGGGCGACCAGCGCCAGTCCTGCGAGCAGCCGCGCGAGCGAGGTGCGGTCCGCGAGCCACGCCGCGCGCTGCGTCCGGCGGCGCGCGTCGATCGCGGCGATCTCGGCGGCCGCCGCGGCGATCTCCGCCTCGCGCGCCTGCACCGCGGCGGCGGTCTCGATCGACGCGTCGCGGATCTCCCGCATGCTGCGCTCGATCTCCTGCGCCCGGACGCCGAGCGCGGCCTCGCCGCCGTCCGTCGGCGGTCCCGGGACCGCGGCGGCGGGCGGCGGCGCGGCCGCCATCGCCGCCGCCGCCGCGAGGCTAGGAAGCCAGCGCACGGCGTTCGGCGCCCGTCCGCGTCGCCGCTCGCAGCGACCGGCCGGACATCGCCGCCGGCCGGTCGAGGCCGAGCAGATCGAGGACGGTCGGCGCGACGTCGGCGAGGTCGCCGGCGCGCAGCCGCGTGCCCGTATCGTCGCCGAGGAGCGCGACCGGCACCGGGTTCGTGGTGTGCGCGGTATGGGCGCCGCCGGTCGCCGCGTCGAGCATTTGCTCGGCGTTGCCGTGGTCGGCGGTGACGAGCACGCGTGCCCGCGCCGCCGCCGCCGCTGCCGCGATGCGTCCGAGGCAGCGGTCGACCGTCTCGACGGCGGCGACGGCCGCCGCGAGATTGCCCGTATGCCCCACCATGTCGGTGTTGGCGAAATTCGCGACGATCAGGGGGACGCCGCCGCCGGCAAGCGCGCGCACCACGCCGTCGGTCACCGGTTCCGCCGCCATCGCCGGCGCGAGGTCGTAGGTCGCGACCTTGGGCGACGGCACCAGGAGGCGCGTCTCGCCCGCGAACGGCGCCTCGCGGCCGCCGTTCAGGAAGAAGGTGACGTGCGCGTACTTCTCCGTCTCCGCCGTGCGCAGTTGCCGCAGCCCGGCGCGGTCGACGACGGCGCCGAGCGTGTCCAGCGGTTCGATCGGCGGGAACAGCGCCGGCAGCCGTTCGTCGAGCGCCGCCGAGTAGCGCGCCATGCCGACGGCGCCGGCGAAGACGGGTGCGCGTGGGCGCGGGAACGCGGCGAACGCCGGGTCGAGCAGCGCCGCGAGAATCTGGCGCACGCGGTCGGCGCGAAAATTGGCCATGACGAGGCCGTCGCCGTCGACCATGCCGGCATAGCCGCCGAGCGCCGCAGGCGCCGCGAATTCGTCGCCTGCGTCCGCGGCATAGCTCGCCGCGATCGCGGCCGCGGCGTTCTCCGCGCGGGCGCCGTCGCCGGCGACGAGCGCGCTCCAGGCGCGCGCCGTGCGGTCCCAGTTGCCGTCGCGGTCCATGGCCCAGTAGCGGCCGCCCGTCGTCGCCAATCCGATCCGCGGCACGTTCCGGATGCGCGCCTCGAATGCGGCGAGGTATGCGGCGGCGCTTCTCGGCGGCGTGTCGCGGCCGTCCAGGAACGCGTGCACCGCCACCGGCACGCCGGCGGCGGCGACGATCTCCGCCAGCGCGAGGATGTGGTTCTGGTGGCTGTGGACGCCGCCCGGCGACAGCAGGCCGGCCAGATGGCAGGTGCCGCCGCTCTCCTTCAGGCGGCGGATCAGGCCGCCGAGCACGGGCGAGCCGGCAAGCGTTCCGTCGGCGATGGCGCGATCGATGCGCGGCAGGTCCTGGAGGATCGTCCGGCCGGCGCCGATCGTCGTGTGACCGACTTCCGAGTTGCCCATCTGGCCGTCGGGAAGGCCCACCGCGCCGGCCGCCGCGTCGAGCCGCGCGTGCGGATGCTCGGCCTCCAGCCGGTCCCAGAACGGCGTCCGCGCGCGCGTGATCGCGTTGCCGGGCCCGTCGGGCGCGATCCCCCAGCCGTCGAGAATGCAGAGGACGACGGGACGCGGGCTCACCGGACCGCCGGCTCCGGCAGCGGCATCGCCCACATCTTTTCCAGCTTGTAGAACTCGCGCACCTCGGGCTTGAAGATGTGCACGATCACGTCGCCGGCGTCGATCAGCACCCAGTCTGCCTTCGGCAGACCCTCGATCGACCGCGGCGGCATCCCGCGCTTCTTGAGCCGCTCGGCCAGATGCTCGGCCGCTGCGGTGACGTGGCGGTCCGACCGTCCGCTGGCGACGATCATGAGATCGGCTATGGAGGTCTTGCCGACGAGATCGATCACGGCGATGTCGTTGGCCTTGTCGTCTTCCAGAGAGCCCAGCGCGATGCGCCGGATCGCCTCAGCCCATCGGGATGGCTTGTCGTCGCTGATGGCCGGTCCCCCGTCTGACCCCGCCCGTTTCCGCCGTCTCGCGCAGCGACCGGAGCCGCGTCGCCGATTCCGGGTGCGGCCGACCGCCGACGAACGCCCATGCGGGCGGCGCGGCGTCGGCCAGACCCCGTGGCCGGGCCCGGCGAAATCGCGCGAACCGGGCGGCGGCGGGTCCGCGCAACGCCTTGGCAGAATAGGAGGGGCGGTCGAAGACCGCAATGGGAAGTGCCCGGAAGAGCGCCGGCCAGCGCCGCCACGCCGGCATCTGCGACAGGTTGTCGGCGCCGACGAGCCAGACGAACCGCGCCTGCGGCCACCGCCGCCTGAGTGCGGCCACGGTGTCGACCGTGTAGCGCGTGCCGAGAATCGCCTCGATCGCGCCGACCCGGATCCGTCCGCGCCCGGCGATGCGCCGCGCCGCCGCGACCCGCGCCGCCAGCGGCGCCATCCCGCGCGGCGGCTTCAGCGGGTTCTGCGGCGACACCAGCCACCACACCCTGTCGAGTCCGAGATCGCGCAGCGCCCGCCGGCTCACGGCCAGGTGGCCGTCGTGCGCCGGGTTGAACGAGCCGCCGAACAGGCCGATGCGCGGCCGCCGCCCGAGGCCGGCCGCGAGCACGGCGGCAACGCGGCACAAGCCGGGACGCGGTGAGGGTCGGTCGGGCTGCATCGCGGCATGATAACGGTCTGCGACCTTCCCGCTCGAGAAGTAGCTTGGCGGAGGAGAGCGTCCTCGGCAGGCGCCGAGCCAACGGCGCCTATTCGCAGACCACGCCGTCGCCGTCGGCGTCCCGCATGAAACGGTAGGCGGCGTGCCCGCGCGGCACTGGCGCGATGCCGTGCCGCCGGGCCTCCTTGCAGGTAATTCGCCCATTGCCGTTATCGTCCCAGAGCCGCAGCGCATCGACCGGTTTGACGGGCGCGGACGGCGTCCGTGGTGCTGGCCTTGCGGGCGCCGGCTTGGGGCGGTCCGTTGCGAAGATCATGTCGGTGCCGGCGCAGCCGGACAGCACACTCTCCAGCGCCAGTGCCTCACTAGGGTCGACCGTGAGGGCGTACTTGCGCTTGACGGCGACCACGCGGCCCGCGAACCAGCAGCGGTTCATCGGCGGCAGCCACTCGGCGGGGTCCAGGCCGCATTTGCCGGAAATGCCGCAGCGGTTCACCGCAGGCGCCGCAAGGGTGAGATTGAGCGGGTCGGAGGCGAAGCGCCGGCGGGTTGCGCCGTCGGCGGCGCAGAGCCCGCTGTCATGCGCCTCGGAGAAGGCGACGATATGTTCAATGTCCGTCTGGCGCGCGTTTGCGAAATATCGTCCCGTGTAGGGTCCGTAAATGCGCCCGCCCATCGACGCGACGATGCCGGCCTCGAGCGACTGCGAATAGGGGTAGTCGCCGCGGTCATACGGTTCACAGCGATGTTCCGGCACGACGACAAGCCCGCGCCAGTTGTCGCCGGGGGTCCGGGTCCCGGAGGTGGACGAGGTCAGGAGTATGGCGGCGGCAAGGATGCCGGCAAGGAAAGGCGCAGTGTTCGGGCGCCGGCGGCCTGCGGGTGCCGGTCCGCCGGACCCTGCACAAACGCGCCTCCGATATCCGCGTCCGCCAGGTCGGGGGCGCAGCGGGAAAATTTTACGGAGCGTGCCGGCAAGGCGCCGTCAGCCTGCGTCGGAGGCGGCGACGCGCATCTTGCCCCCGGTGCGCGAACGCGGCTGGCGGATGACGATGTCGATATCCCGGCCGAGCGTGGTGAAAAGGCGTAGCAGCTGCTCCAGCGAATACTCCCGAAAATCTCCACGGAGCAGGCAGGAGACGCCGGGCTGGGCGAGGCCGAGCAGCCGCCCGGCCTTGGCCTGATTCATGCCGCGCTGGCGGAAGATGGCATCGATGCGGGCGCCAAGCTCGGCCTGCGCGATGTGCGCATCGGCGTCGGCGATGCCGAGATCGGCGAAGAATTTGCCGCCGCCGGATTCCGCCGCGGTGTCAGTCACGGTCACGGGACGAGCCTCATTGGTGGGTGCCTCGATGGCGCCGCTCGGCGGGACGAAGCCGACAGCACAACTTATACTCTACAAGAGCATGCCAAGTTTGGATATGTGCAGGAGCAGCATCAACGGCTCGCGGTCCGGGGAGGGGCGAAAGCCGAACCGGCCGCAGAATGCCTTTGCTTTATCGTAAATGGCCTGCGCGACGTTGGTGCGGGCGCCCATGACCTCGGCCGCGGGAAGCCCGCGGCGTGCGGCATCCACGAACTGGTTGGAGCCGATCCGCGGCCCGGGTAGACGTGATCGACGGCAATCCGTCGGACCAGCATGACCATGACCGGCCTTGGCATGTTGAGTATGGTGCCCGACAACATTGTCTCCCCATTGGGCACGAACACGCTGGTTCGGCAGGAGACGAGCTTGACCTTGCCCGGGGTCCGGCCTGCCGAACGCCGCCCAGAGCGGTGTGGGGAAGCGGGGCCGGAGCACCGGTGCAGATCTCGGCTGTTTCCGTCGGGCGACCGAAATGGGGGCCGTGGGCGGCCCGGGGTCGGATCAGGCGACCGGCTCGACGCAGCGCGGCTCGTTGTTGGCGATCCGGTTGACCAGCGTGCTGACGGGATGGGGAGTCATTTCGGCTGCCGGATACGCTTCGAGCGGGATTTCCTCGCCCGCGAGCCAGGGACCGTAGGCCGCCGTCGGCAGGATGACACGCATTCGACCGTACCTTCAGTCCGTCGAGCGCGGTTCCCTGCCGCCGCCGGGAAAAGTTCCCGGCACCCTCTCGAAGTACGGATAGCCGAGGTCCTCGTCCTTGAAGGCGCGATAGACGCTGTAGGCCAGCAGGTCGGCCAGCTCGAACCGGCCCTTGCCCTGGCCTGACATCAGGCCAGCGAGTTCCAGCTTCAACCCGGCAATCTCCGTCTCGAACGGCCGCCACTGGCCCTCGTACATCCCGACGGCGAGCAGAACGTAGAGCTGGTCCTTCGGCTTCTCCACGGTGCCGGCGGAGGGGTCGCGGGAGCCCGATTCATCGAAGTAGAGGAAGTACATGAGCCGTCCCTTGTCGTCGGCGGCACTTTATCCCCGGAGCGGACGGACCGCCGATGAACTCGTCATGACCGCCTCGTGGTGCCACTGGAGCGACCGGGGCGGCCGAGGCCACCGCCCCGTCCGAACGCTCATTCGCCGCTCCCGTCTATTGCGCCGGCACGAGGTCCGTCGGGTCACCACACCGCCGATTACAGAACTCCATCGAGTCTGCCGCACGCGCCGGCACGCGGCGTTCTCGACCGCCGGCCGCGGTTGTCCCGATCGGTATTTCCGGTGGACGGCCGCCGGGCCCCCGCAGGCATGGCCGGACCTTTTCTGTTCGAAGGCGCGGGAACAGGCCGCCATTGGGCATGTCCGCCTGAGTGACCGCCGACACGGCTTTGCCTCGCGCCCGCGCTTGGCGAAGGACTGCCCATGATTGGCAAGCGGCTGGGCCACACCCGGGCGCAGACGACTGCCCGGTACGCCCACCTTGCCCGCGATAGCGTAGAGGCCTCCGCGGCGCGGATTAGCGACAGCATCGACAACGATCTCGTCGCTGCTCCATAGGGAATCCGCACCAGCCCGGTTCAGTCTGCATTGAGCCGACCGCAGCCGTGGCATACATTCGGACCATGACGAATCTCCATATCCAGTCCGTTCGCAGTCCGTTCGACGACCCGAGGCTTGCCGCCGCGGCGGTCGGGGCGCTGACGCGCGCCGATGCGATGGGCCTGCTCTTGAGCCCCGTCACCTGCCTGGACGAATCCGCGATTCAGGGGCTCGAAACGGGCATGGCCGAAGCCGGCATCGGCCGCAGCTTCCTTGCCGAGCTTCACCGGATGCCGTGCTCCGATGCCGCCCGGCTTTCCACGCTCCTGGAGCAGATCAACGAGGCCCTCGACCAGTCCCCGGCCCCCGCGCACGAATGGCGCACCGTGCAGGGCGTCCTGGGCGTGGACCTGCTGACCCGCCTCCTCGGCATCTCCCAGTCCAGTGCGCGGCGCTACATT
Organism: Alphaproteobacteria bacterium; assembly: GCA_965243325.1. Classification (GTDB taxonomy): domain Bacteria; phylum Pseudomonadota; class Alphaproteobacteria; order UBA7887; family UBA7887; genus JANQOH01. The sequence continues at coordinate 1,335,273 of CBDEUQ010000003.1, forward strand.
TCCGGCAGCCGCTCCACCCCGGACGCGATCGCCGCCCGGCTTCACTTTCTCGCCTTCGTCGTCGGGGACTTGGCCGGCGCGTACAACGACATCGGGGTCCGGCGCTGGTTCGACCGGCCCCGCGAACCGCTCGACGGCGACACGCCCGCGCAGGCGCTCGGCAACGAGTGGTCGCCGGGCGACGACGGCCCGCGGAGGGTCCGCGATCTCTCCCGGGCACTGGCGCCGTCGCCGGCGACGTGATCGCCTATCGCCACGCCGATCCCCGTTTTCCCTTTCTGCGGGAGGATTCGTCGCAATCCGCCGGCCGATGGAACGCGCCGGGCGAGCTGACCCACTACTTCTGCGACACCCCGGACGGCGCCTGGGCGGAGTTTCTCCGCCACGAGGAGATCCGCGACCCGCAGGATCTCGCCACCGTCCGCCGCGCCCTCTGGGCGGTCGACATCGGCGAAATCCCGTCGCATCGACCGGAACTGCCTCGCGAAACACTGACCGGCGGACCGGAGACCTGGCCGGCATGCCAGCAGGCCGCCCGGCGGCATCGGGAACATGCCGACGGCATTGCCGCGCCTTCGGCGGCGCTGAAACCGGGCGCAGCCCACGGATGGCGCGTCGACGGCGGCCTCCAACCCGGCCCCGACCGGGACGGGGAGGTCTTCGCGCTGTTCGGCCGGCGCCCGGACGTCATCGGCTGGGCCGCGACCGCCGACGGCCGTCCGAGCTCGGACCTCCTCCCCAGGGTCCGACATTTCCGTCCGGATGAACCCGGCCTCTGACGCTCACCTGCAATCATGTAGACTGGCTCGATAGTCGGAGCCCTCGAACACGACTACGCCTCCGACCACTCACATTTGTGGTAGACCAATTCAGTGGGAGCAGATCCCGCTCACTTGCAATCTAGCGATCCAAGCCGTTCCCGAAGAATAGGGCGTACGCGAACATGTACACGACGATTCTCGTCATCTGTCTGGTTTCGGCCGGCTTGTCGTTAACATCTTCCCGAGTTGGTCGCCGCAAACCAACAAAGAGAGGGCAACGTATCACAGACGTCCTTGCTGTCATTCTGTTTTTTGCAGCAATAACCTCGGGATGGTTGGGTTACTGGGCCAGTATCGAGACCGAGGACCAAGCATCCGAAACTATTGAAAGAGTAGATAGAGCAGAGGCACAGATTACCGAAATCAGAACGCCGAGGCGTATGGAGCCAGAAGCCAAGCGAATGTTAGCTGCAAGGCTGAAGGCGTATGCAGGGCAGAAGTACGACATGAGAGTATTCAGAGATCAAGATTCGTTAGAACTGGCAACAACTATCAAAACAATTTTGGAAGAAGCAGGTTGGGTGTACACGAAGGTGTACCCGAAACATGCAACGCGACGTTACGCGGAGACACGCGACGAGGGTGTGTGGCTAATTTCGGGTACAGTGGAAACAAGAAGAACCTCCGAAGCTAGGATTGCTCTGCGTGGCGCACTGAATGAAGTCCGTCTGTACGATGACTCGGCGACTCTTGTTCCGATAAATTGCGTCGAGAGCACCTCGCCGATCGAAGTAGGCGCCAGAATCAAGCGTATCCCCTGCTCCGAGTCGCCAATCCAATCTATCGAAGTTGACTTCATAAACCGTGATGAAGTCATACCTGACGATACTCTGGTACTACATGTTGGCAAGGAACGACCGTAGTGGTTCAAGCCGGAGCCACATGAGGTAGAAGAGGTGGACTCGTTAGAGAACAAATCTAGAAATTTGCAAAGGCAGGAACGACGAAAGAAACCGAAAAAACAGGCGGCCGGCTACGACGCTTTAACAAGATCGCTTACCTCCCGATGATCGTGAAACTGTTCCGTCACACCTAGGTGCAGACCGGGTCAAGTCCGGGAGCTGCTGGATATTTGCTCGGGGTGAGCTGAGGTGCTGGGAGCGTCGGCGAGGCCGACGTGCTTCTGATATTCGGCGTCAAGGTCGTCTCGGATTGCAGCCGTCTGGCGGCGTTCGAAGTCGGTGATCCGGATGGCGCGCCGGCGCTCGCTGACGTGGGTCATGGCGGCGAATTTCAGCTTGAGGAAGGGCCGTTGGCCGAACGCATGGGGAAAGGCATCTTGAGGCGGCGTCGCGCCTTGAGGAACAGGCGCTCGAGCAGGTTCGTCGTCCGGATGGGGCGGCGGTGGTTGATCAGCACCCTGGAGTGCCCGATGCACGCCTCGAAGTCATCCTCGATGCACTGGACGGCGCTGGGGACCTCCTTGGCGTAGTCGCGGATCACGTCCTCGGCGAGGTCACGGGCAATGGCCCGTGACGGGCCCGGTAGGCGGCAGTGACTCGCTCCTTCAACTCGGGCCAGGCATCATCCGGCACCTTGGCCGCGAGTATCCGCATGCGGTGTGCAAGGCAGCGCTGTCGCGCCGAGCCAGGGAAGCAGGTCTCGATCGCCTTGACGATCCCCGGCGCGCCGTCGGAGACCACCAGCAGAGGATTGTCGAGGCCCCGGTAGCGCATGTCTTGGAAGAACGCCCAAACTTCCCGTGTCGATTCACTGTCCGCATCGCCGAGCCGCAAGATCCCGACGCCTCATCCGAGCGGGTGCCGAACCGGAGGACGTTCGTATTCATGTCCTCGGACACACTCACGCGAGCATGGCGCTGTGCGACGGCCACCCGATCCGCGTGGGGCAGTAGTCCGCCGCCGCGAACAATACCTCAGAACCGCATTCCGAGCCGGAGGTTCGCGGTGTAGTCGCTGTCGTCCGATCCCGCGCCCGCTGCGGCGACCTCGCCGCTCAGCGACCAGCGGCCGTCGCGCCAGGTCCCGCCCAGACCCAATACCAGCCGTGTCCGGTCGGACTCCGAGCCGAGGCGCTCGCCCGAGACCGTGACCGCCGTCTCCGCATCGCCCAGCACCCGCTCCACGCCCAGGCGGCCGCGGAGGGCAAGCGTGCGCTCGCCGCCGCCCCACGCATGCGCGGTTTCCGCGGCGACGCCGAGCCCGGCGACGGAGGACCGTGCCGTGTCGAGCGAGACCCGTGTCCCTGTCGTGTCCGCGAACCCGCTCATCGACACCTCCGAGCCGACCAGCCACGCATGGGGAGTCAACTGTGCGCCCCCGCCGAAGGCGAAGCGCCGGCCCGTTTCGACGCCGAGGGAGCGGACCGTGGCCCGCGCGTCCGGCGCCAGCCGGCCCCGGCCGTCCGCGCGAAGGTCCGCCTCGTAGCGCGTCACCGAGGCGCGGCCGCCCGCGTACCAGCCGGCGGCGTCTTCCCAGGAGAGACCCAGCGACGCGCCGACGCCGTCCGCCGCGATCCCGCCGCCGCCCGTCGGCGCGGACACGTCCGCCGTACCCCGCACGCGGCGCAGCGAGGCCGAACCGGTCAGCGCCCCGGACGGCGACAGCGCCGCATCCATCCCCGCCTCGGCCGCGAAGCGGTCGAAGTCGTACGCGGCGCCCACGCTCGCGCGGTCCGCCGAGTAGGAGCCCCTTCCGCCGGCAAGCCGGACCCACGCGGGCGAGCCCGCGCGGCGCGGCCGCTCTCCGGCGCTCCCCGGGCGGTCCAGCCGCAGCAGGAACCCCGGAAGCGCCTCGTACACCGCGGCGCGCGGCGCCCAGGAGACTGCAAAATCCGCCGGCGCGAACGCCCGCCCCGCGACGGTTGCCGAGGCCGCCAGGGTCACGTCGCGCGCCCCGAGGGGTGCCCGCAGCCCGGTCGCGCCCGTCATCCCGTCGTGCAGGATCGTCCCGTCGACCACGATCGTCGTCCGGCCGTCGTCGTTCCTGATCCCGCCCGCGATCGCCTCGCCCGGCCGGCGCCCGTCCAGTACCACGCCGACGTGCAGCGCGGCCCCGTCGCCCTCGGCCCGCACGGCAACCCCGGAGTCTGCGCCGACGCTGCCGCGGGGGCCGATCTCGACCCGGCCGCCGCCGTAAAGCCGCACCCCCGCCCCCACGCCCGTGCCGCCCCACAGGCGCCCGTTCACATGGACCTCCTGCGCGGCGGCCGGCCGGCGCGTGTTGTCGCTGGGATCCACCTCGACGTCCCGCAGGGCGGGGGCCTCGATCGGCTCCGTCCTGTTCTCGAACAGGCGCCCGGTGAGGCCGACCAGAATGCCGGAGCTGCCCGGGCCCTCCGCCTCGACCGTCCCGCCGTCGACGCGAATGTCGATGCGGCCGTCGCCGGTGAAGTTGAACGCCCGAATTCCGGCGACGCTCTCCCCCGTCGCCGCGAGGGTCGAATCGCGAACGTCGATGGCGATGTCGCCCGTGCCCGCGTGGCGCTGGCCGCCGCCGATTGCCGTGGAACGGTCGCCTTCGACCTCGATGCGGACGTCGCGCGCGGCTATGTCGATATCGCCGTTCCTGTCATGAATGAAGGACATCCCGCCGGAGTCGGCGCCTCTCGTCACGATGTTGGTGCGCCGTACGTCGACGCGAATGTTGCCTTCGTCGCCCCAGTATCCGCCCCAGATGCCGTCGAAATACCGCCCGCCTTCCGCGTTCTCGTGCATGTGGTAGATGCCGTGGACGCTGGAGACATCGATATCGACGTCCTGGATATCGTAGGAGAGGTCGCCGCCTTCTCCCCTCGAATAGTAAAAGGAAATACCGCTCGCTCCGTTGGATTCGGCCCTGACGTCGATGGTGCTGTCCCGCACGAAGACGTTGGTTCGTCCGCTGCCGCGATGATAGCCGCGGATTCCGTCGATCGAGCTTCTCCCGCCGACATGTATTTTCACACCCTGGACATCGATATCGACGTCCCCGGCGCCGCGATGGGAGCCGAAGACGCCGGTGGCCCAGCGGGCGTCGACCTCGATGTCGGAGTCCTGCACGGCAACGGTCAGGTCGCCGTCGACGCTTTGGGAGCCAATGATGCCGGCCCATCCCCCTTCCACATCGACGGCAACGCCGCGGACGATGACATCCTGGTCGCCGCTGAACGCGTCGCTCGCGTCGTATTGGTCGCCACGGTAGCTGTGGATGGCGAACGCGCGCCGCCAGTCGCTTCCGATCGAGAACGAGCCGCCCTCGATTTCCGTGCGCATCGCGCCCGACTCGCCGTAGTGGGCGACGGAGATCCCTCTCGCGTTCGAGGTCACGTCGGCGGACGAGAAGAGCGAGATGTCGCCCGTGTGGTCCGCATCGGTCTCGATCCTGACGGCGCTGTAGAGGGGGGTAGCGCCGTCGGAAAAGAACAGCCGGTCGTCGTCGGGGTCGTGGCGGTCGTAGCGTATCGAAAGGCCGTCGGCGAGCCGGATGGTGAAATCGCCTCCGCCCACCTCTCGGGTGCGGTACACGATGTTGCCGTCCGCGGCCGCGTCGTAGTTCGACGCCGAGCACACGACCGGCGTCCCCGCTTGGGGCGGACCGCACTCGTTCTCCGCCCGCGCTGCGCCGGGGACGGCGAGCGCGACGGCCGCCACGATGACGGCGACGGCGAACGTGAGCCCGGCGCCCGCGCGCCGCGCGAGACCGGGCTCGGCATGCCTCGAGGCACGCGGCCTGTGGAACTCGAGCCGGCTTCCGCTGTCTGGCACGGCTTTCATCCTCCCTTGTCGTTCGGCGCCTGGATCGGCCGCCGATCAGCGTGATAGCGCATTGAGCCCCGTTGCTGCCGGGGGTCAAGTGCCGACGCCGCACAACACGCGGTCCGCATGCGCCGCGCCGGCGCGTCAGCGCGCGAGCTGTTCGTAGAGCGCGAGCGTCTCCCGGCACATAGCCTCGGCGGTGTAGCGCGAGAGCACGCGGGCGCGGCCGGCGGCGCCGATTTCCGGCCACCGCTCGCGCGCCGCAAGGGCGCGCGCGAGGACCTCGGCGAGAGCTTCGGCGTTCCCCGGCGGCGCCAGCCAGCCGGTCTCGCCGTGGCGTACCGTTTCGCGGCCGCCGCCGTGGTCCGCGGCGACGACCGGTCGCGCCATCGCCTGCGCTTCCGCCGTCACGCGCCCGAAGGCCTCCGGCTCCGTCGACGGCGCGACGACGAGGTCGGCCGCCGCGTAGGCGGCCGGCATGTCGGTGCACGGGCCGACGAGGCGGACCTGCGCCGCGAGGCCCAGGCGCGCGATCAGCGCTTCGAGCTCGCCGCGGTAGCGGCGCCTCCCCTGATCGTCGCCGACCAGGGCGCAGCGCACGTCCGCGCGCCCGAGCCGCGCCAGGGCTTCGATGAGCACCGCGTGGCCCTTCCAGTGGGTCACCCGCCCCGGCAGCATGATCGCCGGGCCGTCGTCGAAGTCCCAGGCGAGGCGCAGCCTTCGCCGCCGCTCGGGCGCGACCGCCGCCGGGTCGAAGCGCGCGGTGTCGATGCCGCGGTGGATGAGGCGGATTCTCTCCGCCGGCGTCGCGTACACGGCGCGCAGGTGGCGGGCGATGTGCTCCGAAATCGCGATCACCCGGTCGCCGCGCGTCATCACCGCGTTGTACGCGCGCTTGAGGCGCCCACGGTGGCCGTAGGTGCCGTGAAACGTGGTGACGAAGCGCCGCCCGAGGCGCCTCGCCGCCGCCTCCGCGCTCCATGCCGGCGCGCGCGAGCGCGCGTGCACGATGTCCGCGTCCCACGCGGCGGCGAGGTCCGCCAGCGCGCGCGCGTTGCGCCACAGGCGCGCCGGGTTCTTGCTGTCGAGCGGCAGGCGGATGTGGCGGGCTCCGGCCGCTTCCATCTCCGCCGCGCGCGGCCCGCCGGCGGACGCGACCAGCGCCGTCGCGCCGTCGGCGGCGAGCGCGGCGGCGATCTGAAGCGCTTCCTCGGCGACGCCGCCGGCGCCGGAATGCGGCAGCACCTGAAGCACGACGAGGCCGCGCCCGCCGGTCGAGCCGGGCCGGGTCGGCGGCGGTGCGGATCGGGGTGCGGTCATGCCGTGGGTTCGGGGGGAGGGGATACGGGGCGACGGTCCCTGGCTCGCCGTCCATGCTGTTCCCCGCGACCGCTCTTTGCAACCGCCGCGAGGCGATGGCGGGGCGCCGTCGTTCGCGCTACGGTCGCGCCCGCCCGTCGACGCACGCGCAGGTCACATTCCCCGGCGGCGGAGGTTCCGTTCCATGGCGCTCGACGTTCCCCGCTCCGCCGTCTCCGACGCCGTCCGGCGGAAACGCGTCGGCATGCTCTGCATCCTCGCCGCGGTGCTGGCGCTCACGCTCCAGGACGCGCTGGTCAAGTGGCTGAGCGACACCTTTCCGCTGCCCGAGATCACGCTGTCGCGCTCGCTCGTCGCCATCGCCGTCACTCTCGTGATTCTCCGCCTGGAGGGCGGCGCCGCGCTGCTGCGAACGCGGCGGCCGGGTCTGCACGCGCTACGGGCGCTGCTGCTGCTGGTCACCAGCGTGTGCTTCTTCACGAGCATCGCGAGCATGCCGCTCGCCGAGGCCACAGCGATCTTCTTCGTCGGGCCGCTGTTCATCACCGCCTTGTCGGTGCCGCTGCTGGGCGAGCGCGTCGGGCCGCGGCGCTGGGCCGCCGTCCTCGTCGGCATGGCGGGCGTGCTGGTCATGGTGCGGCCGGGGTCGGGCGCCCTCGACCCGGTGGCGCTGCTGCCCGTCGGCGCGGCGCTCGCCTACGCCCTGCTGCAGATCGTCACCCGCCGGCTGGGTCGCACCGACCGGGCCTCGGCGATGGCGTTCTACGTCCACCTTGCCTTCGTCGCGGCGAGCGTCGCCGCCGGCGTTGCCGCGGGCGACGGTCGTTTCGCCGGCGGCGGCCACGTCGGCGGCGAGTTCCTGCTGCGCGCGTGGTCGTGGCCGCACGGCCCCGAGATCGCGCTTCTGCTCGGCTGCGGCGTCCTCATCGGCATCGGCGCCTGGTGCCTGTCGCAGGCCTACCGCGTCGCCCCGCCGGCGCACATCGCGCCGCTCGAATACGCGGCGCTGCCGCTGTCGGTCGTCTGGGGCGGCCTCCTGTGGGGCGAGTGGCCCGACGGGCAGGCCGCGCTCGGCATGGCGCTGATCGCCGGCAGCGGCCTCTACGTGTTCCATCGCGAGACGGCGCGCCGTCGCGTTCTGCGTTGATTCGCCGGTCCCGGTAGCCATATAACGGGGCGCCTCCCACTGTTCCGAACGACGAGGTTTGACGATGGCATTCGAACGCAGGCCCATGATGGCGAGCGTGGGCACCACGGCGCGGGCCGGCATCGACGAAGGTCTGCGCGCCTTCATGCTCAAGGTCTACAACTACATGTGCCTCGGTCTCGGGGTGACGGGCGCGGTCGCGCTGTTCACCGCGAGCTCGCCGGCCATGATGCAGGCGATCTTCGGCACGCCGCTGCAGTGGCTCGTGATGCTGTCGCCGCTCGCCTTCATTCTCATCATGTCCTTCGGGATCAACAAGCTCAGTCCCGGGGCCTGCCAGGCCCTATTCTGGGCCTTCTCGGCGGTCATGGGGCTGTCCATGGCGTCGGTCTTCATCGTTTTCACCGGCACCAGCATCGCGCGGGTGTTCTTCATCACCGCCGCCGCGTTCGCCGGTCTGAGCCTCTACGGCTACACCACGAAGAAGAACCTGAGCGGCATGGGGTCGTTCCTGATCATGGGGCTGATCGGCATCCTGATCGCCATGGTCGTGAACATCTTCCTCGCATCGTCGGCGCTGCACTTCGCGATCTCGGTGCTCGGCGTGCTGATCTTCGCCGGACTGACCGCGTACGACACGCAGCGGATCAAGCTCTCGTACTACGCCGCCGACGGCGCGGCGGTGGCCGAGAAGAAGGCGATCTACGGCGCTCTCAGCCTGTATCTCGACTTCATCAACATGTTCTATTTCCTGCTCGCGCTGTTCGGGAACCGCGAGTAGCCGCCGGCGCATCCGGCGCCGCGCGGCGGTCTCCTCGACACCGCGCGGCGCCGCCTGCTAGTACGCAATCTCCCCCGAGGGGCGCATAGCTCAGTTGGTAGAGCAGCTGACTCTTAATCAGCGGGTCCAAGGTTCGAGTCCTTGTGCGCCCACCATCGGCTCGGGGTTCCTCTACGGTTCGGAAGAATGGCGCGGCCGGTGGCCGGTGAGCCTGTTGCCCGCGGCGCGACGGGCAGTCTATCGTGGCCGCATGGCGCAGGCGTTCGATACGCTCGCGGCGCTCGGGAGCCGCATGGCGCGGCGCGCGGCGGTCGCGTTCGGCCGGTTGCGGCCGAGGCCGTCATGACGGCGGCGCGCGCGGTGCGCCCGCACGGCGAGCGCCCGACGGTGCGGATGACCCGCCGCGAGCTCGTGCAGGGCCTCGCCTCCGGGGCGGTGGTCGCCTTCGGCGGCGCGGCCGTCGGCGGCTGCGAGCAGAACCGGGCGCTGGGGCGCGAGCAACTGGTGCTGGTCTCCGACGGCGCGCTGGCGCAGCTTTCCGCCGGCGTCTGGCATGAGGCGCGCTCGACGACCCCTGAGACCCGTGACCCCGCGGCGCGCGCCCGCGTGCGCCGCGCCGGGGGGCGCATCGTTGAGGCGGCGCACCGCTTCTTTCCCCGCCGCGGGCTCGACACCTACGACTGGGAGTTCGTCGCCTTCGAGGACGAGCAGGTCAACGCCTGGGTGCTGCCGGGCGGCAAGGTCGGGTTCTACACCGGCATCCTCGACATCATGGACAACGACGACCAGGTGGCGACGGTGATGGGGCACGAGGTCGGCCACGTCGTCGGCCGCCACGCCGCCGAACGCTACAGCCAGCAGGTCCTCGCCCAGGGCATGATGGTTGCCGCCAACGTCGCGCTGGCGTCTTCCGACTCGCGGCACGCCCGCGAGGTCGCCGCCGTGCTCGGCGCCGGCGTCACCTTCGGCATCGTCCTGCCGTACTCGCGCCGGCACGAGTACGAGGCCGACCGCCTCGGCGTCGACTTCATGCTCGGCGCGCGCTACGCGGCGCCCGAGGCGCTGCGGTTCTGGGAGTCCATGGCGGAGCGCTCCGCGCGCGCGCCGCTCGAGTTCATGAGCACCCATCCGTCCGACGCGAACCGCATCGCCGCCATGCAGAGACACATCGCGGTGCGCGCCGCCGCTTGACGGCCCCATGTCCGTCCTGCCGAGCCACGACCGCATTCTCACGACGCACGCCGGCAGCCTGCCGCGGCCGCCGGAGCTTCTTGCTCTGCTCCAGGCCCGCGAAGCGGGCGAGACGGGCGCGGCGGAGGCGTTCGCCGCCCGCGTCCGAGAGGACGTGGCGGAGGTCGTCCGGCGCCAGGTCGCGGCGGGGATCGACGCGGTCAGCGACGGCGAGTTCAGCAAGCCCAGCTATTCGGCCTACGTCACCGAGCGTCTGAGCGGCTTCGGCGGCGAGGCGCGGAAGCGCCGCTCGGCGCGCGACCTGCAGGAGTTCCCGCGCTACGGCCGCCGCCTCGTCGAGATCGGCGGCACCGTGCCGGCGGTGTCCACCAGGGCGTGCATCGGCCCGGTCGCGCCCGCCGACGGCGCGCCGCTTGCCGCCGACCTCGAGAATTTCGCCGCCGCCGTCGCTGCGGCGAAGCCGGCCGCGGCGTTCCTGAACGCCGCCTCGCCCGGGGTGGTGGCGATCTTTCTCGAGAACCGGCACTACCCGAGCCACGAGGCCTACGTGGCCGCCGTCGCCGAGGCCATGCGCGAGGAGTACGAGGCGATCGTCGCCGCCGGCTTCCTGTTGCAGATCGACGCCCCCGACCTCGCCATGGGGCGCCACCTGCTGTTCAAGCACGAGGACGAGGCGGCGTTTCGCGCCGCCGCCGCCGTCCACGTCGAGGCGATCAACGATGCCACCCGGAACATCGCGCCCGAGCGCATGCGGCTGCATCTGTGCTGGGGCAACTACCAGGGGCCGCACCACTGCGACATTCCGCTCGAACGCATCCTCGACATCGTCCTTCGCGCCCGGCCGGCGGCGATTTCCCTGGAGGGCGCGAACCCGCGGCACGAGTTCGAGTGGGTGGTGTTCCGCGACATCCCGCTGCCCGACGACAAGGTGCTGATCCCCGGCGTCATCGATTCGACGTCCAATTTCATCGAGCATCCGGAGACGGTGGCGCAGCGCATCGAGCGCTACGCCGGCGTCGTCGGCCGCGAGCGCGTGATCGCCGGGTCCGACTGCGGCTTCTCGACGTTCGCCGGACTGCCCAACGTCGACCCGGACATCGCCTGGGCCAAGCTCGAGGCGCTCGCCGAGGGCGCCGCGCGCGCGTCCGACCGGCTCTGGCGCCGCTAGCCTCCGGATGCGTGCAGCAGGCGGAGCCGCAAATACCGCGACAATGCCCCGAACCCTTCGAGCACGAGGCCGGGTTCGGAGAAGCCGATCTCTCCGTTCGGCGTGTCCAGCCGGATCGACAGGCACTCCGGCCCTTCGGTCGCACGGAGTTCGAGCGCGAACGCTTCGAACGTTCCGTTCAGGTCCGCCGCCTTGGGCGAGGTGAGCGAGAAATCGACGACGCGACACTCGGGTTCGCCGCGGAACCCGGGTCGATCCGGGCGGGCGATCCACTGGATGACGCAGGGCCGTGTGGTGCGGAATCCCGGCCCGACGATGCCGCGGGTGTAGGTGCGGCGCCCGTGCGGGCTGTCGTTGTCCAGCCGTTCGACCCGCTCGACCGGAGACCCTGCCGCCTTCGCGACCGCGCGGAAGCGGTCGAAATCGCCGGTGGCGAGATGCCAGAAGACGGGCGCCGGCGTCTCGTATTCTCCCAGGATTGCCTTGAGGAGGTGAAATCCCCGGTGGGCGGGATTGGGCCCCAGCACTTCCAGCATGGCCCCGTCGGGAAGCGGCAGGACCGCGCTCCAGTACCACTGCCCGTCCTCCGGCTCGGTCATGACGACGCGGGCGCCGGTCCTGGACGCCAGCCAATCGGCGCCCTTCCGCGTGTCGCGGACGCCCAGAGCGACGTGGTCGAACTCGAACGGCCCCCTCCTTTCCGCGATGCCGTTCATTCGGGGTTCCCCGCGCGCGCCGCGGCCGGCTTCACACCTTGCCCTTCCACGGCACCAGGGACCGTTCGATGCGGCGCATGACGAGATCGAAGCCGAACGCGATGGCGCCGATGACGATGATGCCGAGGAACACGATATCGGTCGCGAGAAACCGGGACGCGTTCAGCACCATCACACCGATTCCGGCCTTGGCGGCCACCATCTCCGCCGCCACCAGCGTCGTCCATCCGAAGGCGATGGCCACCCGCATGCCCGTGAGAATCTCGGGAAGAGCGCCCTTCAGCACCACATGACGCAGGACCTGCCGGTGGCTCGCCCCCATCGAGTACGCGGCATGGATCTGCTCGATCGAGACCGAGCGCACGCCTGCGCGGGTACTGATGGCGATCGGAGCGAAACAGGCGAGGAAGATGAGGAAGAGCTTGCCGGACTCGCCGATGCCGAACCAGACGATCATGAGCGGCAGGTAGGCCAGCGGCGGGATCGGGCGGTAGAACTCGATCAGCGGGTCGAAGACCCCTCGTGCATGGCGGCTCATGCCCATGGATATCCCGACCGGGATCGCGGCCGCGGTCGCGAGCGCGAAGGCGCCGAATACCCGGTAGAGGCTCCAGAGGATGTGCTCGTGTAGCGCATGGTCGCTGAAGCCGTGGCACTTCGCCTCGACCTCCGCCATAACGCCGACCGCGACCGACAACCGTTCGAAATAGTGTTCCGTGCACGCGATCCTGGCGAATTTCGAGATCACCATCTCGGGCGCGGGCAGGAAGAGCGGCCGGACCAGCCCGAGCTGCGTGACCAACCACCAGGTCCCGAGAATCGCGACCACCGTGACGACGCTGATCGCCGTGCCCGAGCCGCTCCCCGGCGCGCCGTACTGCTCCACCGCCCGCCGCCCGCGCCGTCTGAACGGTCCGCGGATCATGCCGGCGCGTCGCCGGTCTCTTCGCCGTAGACGATCGACAGCACTTCCTCGCGCAGCGCGATGAAGTCCGGCGACGACTTGACCGCTCTCGCGTTGCCCGTCTCGAAGAAGCGGCGACAGAAGTCGACGTCGTAGGTGTGAGCGATCCGGCCCGGCCGCGGCGACATCACGATCAGCCGCGTCGCCATGAACAGGGCTTCCTCGACGCTGTGCGTGATGAAGAACACCACCTTCCGGGTCTTCCTCCACGCATCCAGGACAAGCTCCTGCATGGTCTCGCGCGTGAACGCATCGAGGGCTCCCAGCGGCTCGTCCATGAGCAGCATGTCGGGGTCGCAGGTCAACGCCCGGGCAAGGCCGACCCGCTGCTGCATGCCCCCGGACAGTTGATAGACCGGGTAGCGTTCGAAGTCCGACAGCCCGACCAGGGCCAGGTAGTCGCGCGCCCTGGAGCGGCGTTCCGCCTTCGCAACGCCCTGGAGCTTGAGTCCGAACTCCGTGTTTTCGAGCACGTTGAGCCACGGAAGGAGCGCGTGCTTCTGAAAGACGACGCCACGGTCCCGGCCGGGGCCGCGGATCGGGTCGTTCTTGTGAAGAACCTCGCCCGAAGTCGGCCGGAGGAAACCCGCGATGACATTGAGCAGCGTCGTCTTGCCGCAGCCGGACGCGCCGATGGCCACGACGAACTCGTTGTCACGGAAGTCGAGATTCACGTCGTCGAGGGCCCTGACGACGCCTTCCCCGTCAACCGCCGGAAACTCGACGCCGACCCGGTTCAGGCTGACGATCGCGGTCATGCCCGCCTGCGGCCCCGACCCGGTCGCCCGGCCCGAACGCCAGGCGGCCCGAACCGCTCAACAGCTCCCGTCCAGAACCATGCGGGCGAACTTCGGCGTCGCGGAATCGGAATAGTCGTCGAGGACACTGTCCAGCTTGCCCTGCGACACCAGGAATTCGGACGCCGCCCGCAGCGCGTTCTGCACGCCGCCGTCCAGCCAGGTGCCGGACACCTGGTCCTCGAGCGTCGGATAGTCGTAGAGCGCGAGCACGCCGCCGACCCGATCCGGATTGCCGGAAACGCTGTCGGCGATAGCCGCCGCATTGTCCGTTCCCGGTCCGTAGGCGCCCGGATTGGCGCGGTAGTCGGCATCGGCCGACGAAACCATCTTCACCCACCGGCAGGCAAAGTCCGGGTTCTCGTCCGTGAAGCCCTTGCGCGCCACCATCGCGTCGAAGGTCGCCTTGCCCCAATTGCTGAGGTCGCCCGACGTCAGCAGCACCCGGCCCTTCTCCTTCATGCGGCCGAGAGCGGGATCCCACACGAACCCGCCGTCGATGTCCCCGCGTTCCCAGGCCGCGACCATGTCCGGGGGCGACATGTCGAGCACCTCCAGCTCCGCCGACGGGATGTTGAACTGCTGGAGGGCGAACATCATGTGGAAATGGGTCGTGGAGCCGAACGGGACCGCGATCGTCTTTCCGATGAGGTCCTGCGGAGCGGTAATGGAGTCGTTCACCACCAGCGCCTCCGCATCGTTGATGTTGTCGTAGATGTAGATGACCTGAAGATCGACCCCTCGGCTGTAGCCCGCCGCCGTCGGCGACGAGCCGTTGAGCGAAATGTCCACCGAACCCGAGGCCATGGCGTTGATGACCTCGGTACCCGAGGTGAACCGCACGAAATCGATGGTCTTGCCGCCGAGGCCGTTTGCCCTGAGATCCTCCATCTTCGCCTTCCACGGCCCGTACACGAGCTGGTAGCCGACCGTGACGTCGGCCGCGTGAGCGGTCGCCGTCATGCCGAGGAGCGTCAAGGCGGCCAGGGCCGCGTACGGTCTTCTTGTCATGGTATGCCCCTTCCTCGTGCAGCCGCGCTGCGTCAGCTTCCGTCGATGGGCGGCCGGCGTGCACGCAAGGCCGAGCAGCCCCACCGCAGTCGGGCTCGACCCGTCGAACCAAGGCTGCGCCAGCCTACAGCAGCGCAACGGTCCGATGCCAGTTTGCCCTCCGAGTCTTCCTCGCCCCTTGCATGGCGACCGGTGCTCGCGACCGGCGAGGCCAACACTTGCTTGTCGGCGATGGCCGGGCGGACCGGCGTCCCGGTCTGCCCGTGACCTGTCCCGGTTAGCCGCCGCCGTCCGCCGCCCCCGCCGTCTCGAAGAACGCGTGCACGACCCGGTCGCCGGCGGCGAGGCCGAGGCGGTCGGCGGTACCGCCGCGCAGCTCGAGCACCGCGGCGACCGGCGCCCCGGACGGAATCGACGCCAGCGACAGCGGCTCGGTCCAGCGCTCGATGCGGGCGACCGCGCCGTCGGCGGCGACGAACAGCATGTCGAGCGGGACGAGGGTGTTCTTCATCCACATCGCCACGTGCTTCGCCCCGCCGTAGAGGAACAGCATGCCCGAGTCGGCCGGGACGTCGGTGCGGAACATCAGCCCGCGCGCCTGCTGCGCCGGGGTCTCGGCAAGCTCGACGCGGAAGCGGTGGCGCTCGCCGCGGCTCTCGATCCACAGCTCGTCCGTCGCGAAGGAGACCCCGTCGGCCGCGGCCGGCGCCGCCGCGGCAAGCGCGACGAGGAACGCGAACACCGCGCGCGTTCGGTGTTTCGGCATTGCCTGTCTCCGTCTCCGTCCGCCAGCGTCGAGACGATACCTGCGACCGGCCGCCGTTTCAGTCGGAAAAGAACTTCGACCGCAACTCGGCGGCAGGGAGGAAGCGCGCCGCTTGCCGGTAGATCGCGCGCACCGTGCCGATCGCCAGTTGCGGATGCATCGGGACAGTCAGCGTCTGCCGTTCGCCGGACGCCGATATGCGAACGAGCTTGGCGTGGCTGCCGCGGGTGGAGACGATCTCGAACCCGAAACCGCCGAGGATCCTCACCACCTCTCTCGACGTCAGCCGCTTCAGGCGGGGCATCAGAGGTCAAGGGCCGCCGTCTCGTAATTCACGACGAGTCGCGGTGCCTGCGGGAGGTCGGCCCGCGCGCGTTCGTCGTCGCTGAGATGAAGCGCGAGCGCGCTCCGCAGGTTGGCCATCATCTCGTCCAGCGACCGGCCCTGGGTGACGACCGCGACCTCCAAGCATTCCGCGACGTACCAGCCTTCGCTTTCCGAGACCACGGCATGAATCGCCGATTGCCGGGCGATCGCATCCGTAACCTGCGCGGCGTCGTCGTCGGCCCGTCCGCCGGAGCGGGTCCCGCGAAACGGTGGCCGAATCTCGTAGACCCCCCAGCCCACGCGATCGAAATACGGCCACCGGTGCGCATGGTTCTTCGGCGCGTTTGCGCAGCACCGGCTTACGACGTGCGTGCGGACCGTGCGTTCGTTCCGATGCGGCAGCGCGCGGACGACATCCCGGAGCCTGAACGTCCAGCTCCCCCGGAGGCATAACCTCCGGGCCGCGGCAAGGACCTCCGCATGGACGGGCTCGCGTTCCCGCCCGTCGGCATCTTGCCGGGCCATCTTGGCCTCCGTCGTTCGTCGACGATCTGCTCGGCGTTTTTTACAAGTTGTAAATTTAATTTGTCAAGCAGTGCCGGCTTCGGCGAGGCTGCCGTATCCGGACACGGACCGGCCGGTTGGTAGCTGTGGACATTGCGGGCCGGGCCGGATTTCGCACCGCCGGCGACGGCCGGCCGCGCGCTTCACGCCCCCGCGCCGCGCGCCGCGTCGTAGCGGGCGAGGCCGGCGGCGAGGTCGGCGATCAGGTCGTCGGTGCCTTCCAGGCCCACGTGGAGGCGCAGCAGCGGCCCCGCGCGCCGCCAGCGCTCGCGCGTCGCCGTCCGCGCCCGCGCCGGCTCGGCGAGGATCGCGAGGCTCTCGTAGCCGCCCCACGAAAAGCCCATGGAGAACAGTTCGAGTCCGTCGAGCAGCGCCGCCGCGGCGCTTCGCGGGCCGGGCGCCAGCTCGACGCCGAAGAGGCCGCTCGCGCCGGCGAAGTCGCGCCGCCACAGCGCGTGGCCCGGGTCGTCGGCGAGGCCCGGGTGGAGGACGCGCGCGACCTGCGGCTGCGCCTGCAGCCAGCGGGCGACGGCGAGGCCGCTCTCCATGTGGCGCCGGAGCCGCACCGCCAGCGTGCGCAGGCCGCGCTGCGCCAGGTAGACGTCGTCCGGCCCCGCTGGCGCGCCGAGCTCGAACGCCGCCTTGCGCACCCGCTCGTGCACCGCCTCGGCGGCGGTGACGACTCCCAGCATGAGGTCCGAGTGGCCGCCGATGTACTTCGTCGCCGCCTGCACCGAGACGTCGACCCCGAGCGCGAACGGCTTGAGGAACAGCGGGCTCGCCCAGGTGTTGTCCATCACCGTGACGCACCCGGCGGCGCGCGCGGCGGCGGCGATCGCCGGCACGTCCTGCACCTCGAAGGTGAGCGAGCCCGGCGATTCGACGAACACCAGCCGCGTGTCGGGGCGGATCAGGCCGGCGATCGCCGCACCGATGCACGGGTCGTAGTACGTGGTCTCGACTCCGAAGCGGCCGAGGAAGCGGTCGCAGAAAGCGCGCGTCGGCCCGTACGCCGAGTCGGTAACGAGCACGTGGTCGCCGGCTTCGACGAAGGCCGTGAGCGCCGCCAGCACCGCCGCCTTGCCCGAGCCGACGGCGACCGAGCGGTGGCCGCCCTCGAGCGCCGCCACCGCCTCCTCGAAGGCGAAGGTCGCCGGCGTGCCGTTGCGGCCGTAGTAGGGCACGTCGAGCTTCCGTGCCTCCGCCGCCTCGAGCGCCGCGAGGCTCGGGAAGGTGACGGTCGAGGCGTGGTAGACGGGCGGGTTGACGAGGCCGAAATTGGCCTCCGGGTGGCGGCCGGCGGTGACCGCGAGCGTGTCGTCGTCCATGCCGGTACTATAGGCGGATTGCCCGCACCGGCCAGCGCCCGCCGCGTTCGATGCATCGCTCGCGCGGCCGGAGCACCCCGTCGGAATTTCCGCGCGCCGCGTCGTCTTCATGGACGAAGGCGGGATCGTCGAAACTGCGCCGCCGGCGGCATTCTTCGAGGACCGGCGCGAAATGCGAGCGCACGGGACTTCCTCAGCCAGATCCTCTCGCGCTGAAGCGGGTGCCGGCCGGCTGGCCCGTGTGTCGAAAGCGGCATGGATTCCAGGCACCGATCTCTTGGCCGTGACGTAATATTTGTTGTTGCAAGTTGGTTGCCATGGTAGCCATCGTCCCTACATCTTGTCGCTCGACTTCGACAATATTCATCAACACGCACGGATTGTCATTGTAGATTTTGGAAGTAGTGTGAACGATCTGTCAGAGCCCTACGAGATACGCGACCCCGTTCATGGGTTCATTCGGTTGAATCGACTTGAATGGGAAGTGATCAACCAGCCCGTCTTTCAGCGGCTCCGAAGGATTCGCCAACTCGGTTGGACCGACATGGTCTATCCCGGCGCGACGCATACTCGATTTGAGCATTCGCTCGGGGTCATGCACGTTGCATCGCGAATGTTCGATGCGCTGGTGCGCAAATGCGGCGACATCCTTCGTAACGATTATGGATTTGACGGCAGCAGCCTGGCACGCCAGAGGCGAATCGTGCGTTTGGCCGCATTGCTGCACGACCTCGGCCACGGTCCGTTCTCGCATGCTGCCGAAGAGCTTCTGCCCGACAAGCCGGACGGATCCGGCCCATATGAGCATGAAGACTACTCGGCGGCCGCATTAAAACAGTGTTTGGCGGATTTGATAGAGAACCACATTGAGTCGAAATTGAATGGGATTCGCGTCGAAAACATTCTTGAAATCTTTGAGGGTCCAGCTCGTTCCGCAGGCACCCTCGTCTGGAAAGATCTTGTTTCGAGACAGATGGATGCGGACCGGATGGACTACTTGCTACGCGATGCGTATCACGCAGGCGTACAATACGGGCGATACGATCTGGACAGAGTGATCAACACGTTGCGCCTTTGCCCTGACGCTGAAACGGAAGGCCATCACATCGGCGTGGAAGAGGATGGCGTCCACGCGGTGGAAGGATTGCTGATCGCTCGCTTCATGATGTTCACCCAACTATACTTCCACAAGACGCGGGCGATATACGATTACCACCTTGTCGAGTGTTTGAAAAAGTTGCTTGAGGATATTGACGGAGTTTTTCCGCCTCCGACCGTTGTGGATAATTTTCTTAAGTGGGACGACTGGAAGGTGCTCGGGATAATTTCCCAAGGAAGGTCAGGCGACCATGGCCGTATTCTTCAGAACAGGAAACACTATAGAATGGTGTTTGCGACCGCGGAAATGGTGACTGACGATGAAATGGATATTGTGGAGGAACTGGCGGATAAACTGAAGCCGCACGAATGTGTTGTCCGTGACGCCGAGAATTCTTGGTACAAGGCTGGATCGGAGGAGATCAGAGTGTGGCGGACTTCGGGCGGCGGTGAACGTTCCGTACCTTTGCAAACGCTGTCGCCTGTCGTGAAAGGGCTGGTACGGGTCAATCAGCGGCGACTCTACGTGCCGGAACACAAGCGCCAAGTCGCGGCGAAAGCGATTCGAAGACATGTGGGAGGATGAAGGGGCATGCCGAAAGTAATCCGCAAAGCGGACCAATACGCATTGATTGCATTCCTGATCGGGAAAGCGGAGGAGACTGGTCAAAAACTCGGAAAGAAGGCCCTTCAGAAGACAGTTCACCTTATCCAGGCACTGGCAGGTGTCGACACTGGTTATCGTTTCTCATTTTACACCTATGGACCGTATTCGGCCAGCCTCGCCGGAGATTTGGACGTTGTCGCAAATAGCGGTGGAGCGAAGATACAATATGTCCGTGCAGACAACCGGTATCTGATCGAGCCAAACGAACGCACGGATCGAATGATCGGAAAGGGGAAGGATTATATTTGCGAGAATCAGGCTGGCATCGATCGGGTATTGGAGACTTTCGGCGGCCGAATGGCGAAAGACCTGGAACTTGTTTCTACGATCGCGTATCTGCGTCAACACGCGCAAACGGATGACTTTCAAGATGAGGCGAAATTGGTGAAGCATGTGAGGGATCTAAAACCAAAATACTCCAATACACAGGTCAAGCAGGCTATCGCGGAAGTGAAGGGGTTTTTGTCGTAGGAAACTGAAGACGCGGACTGCTTGTAACGAGCTGGGATCGTCGCTTGAATATTTGCGGGCTGGGATCTCGCATTCAATGTATGCGTGGCGGCGGGATTTGCATTGAGCGTCAGCCGGTCCAGGCTTTCGACCGGCGGGCTGTCGGGGCTCTCGAGCCGGCGGGCGATCTTGCCGTAGAGCTGGTTGAGCAGCACGCCCTTCTCGACGTCGCTGCCGGCGAACTTGACCGGATCGAGCAGCGGCGACGAGGCTGACACCGGCGGGTCACCGAACTCGGGGCGCGCCCGGTTCTGCGTCGTGTCGCGGAGCGCGACGACGAAATCCAGGCGCGGTGCGTCCGGTCCGGCAAACTCCTCCCACGACTTGCTGCACAGGCGCGCGACTCGGTGCCGGACAATGCATCGTTACCGGCCATCGGAGCGTGGCGACGCATTCGACGCCGCGGTGGACATCGAAGCTGTTGCCGTCGCGCTTGCGGCAGGCCCGCCGCCCTGCGACAAGGCCCGGCGTCGACGGTCGGGGGTGAGGCTCGGGAGCGGGACATGGTGCAGGGTATTCACGACCGCCAGATTCCTCGCGAGACCGACGCCGCCACGGGGCTTCCGATCGGGCCGCGGCTTGCCGACGCAGGTCCGGCAAATGCGCCGGAACGCAGCGCGCTGGAAGGGCGCTACACGCGGCTCGAACCTCTGGACCCGGAACGCCACGTCGACGATCTTCTCGCCGCCTCGGGACCGCCCGAAAGGGCGGCGCGCTTTCGCTACATGTCGGAGCTTCCGCCGGACTCCCGGGAGTCCTTCCACGCCTGGGCGCGCCGCACCGCGGCGTCGCCGGACCCGCTGTTCTTCGCCGTCGTCGACCGCGCCACCGGCCGGGCCGGGGGATGGCAGGCGTATCTGCGCATCGCCCCGGCCCACCGATGCATCGAGATCGGCAACATCTACTGGGGGCCGCGCATCGCGGGCACCCGCGTCGCCACCGAAGCGATGTACCTGTTCGCCCGGCATGCGCTGGAATCCCTGGGGTACCGCCGCTACGAGTGGAAGTGCGACGCGCTGAATGCGCCCTCGCGCCGCGCCGCGCTGCGCTTCGGATTTACCTACGAAGGGCACTTCCGCCGGGCGGTCATCGTCCGCGGGCGAACCCGCGACACCGCGTGGTACTCGATCATCGACGAGGAGTGGCCGGCGTTGAAGGCGGCCTACGAGCGCTGGCTCGCGCCGGAGAATTTCGATGCTCGGGGCAGACAGAGGACCCGTCTCAGCGAGGCGACGGCGGCGGCGCTCGCAATCGTTCGCCGGAGCGCCTGACTGCGTTCGCCGCCCGTGTCGCGCCGGCGTTCCGCCGCCGGCTATCGGCCCTCCAGCAGCCCGTCCAGCAGATCGAGCATCTCGGCGATCTCGCCGTCGGACACGTTGAGGGCCGGCATGAAGCGGAGGGCGTCGGGCGCGGGGGCGTTCAGCAGCAGGCCCTCTGCCAGCGCCTTCTCGACGAGGGCGAATCCATCGGTCCGCGGCGTCAGGTCGAGGGCGAGCAGCAGCCCCCGGCCGCGCACGCCGCCGAGTCCGTATGTCCCGCTGAGGGTCTCCAGGCCGCGCCGCAGCGTCGCCCCCGCCTCGCGGACGCGCGCGAGGAAACCCTCCGCGGTGAGCTGGTCGAGCACCGCATGGCCGACGGCAGCCATCAGGGCGTTGCCGTTGTAGGTGCCGCCCTGGTCGCCGGGCTCGAAACAGCAGACCTCTTCCCGTGCGAGCAATGCCGCCAGCGGGGTTCCCGCGCCGATCCCCTTGCCCAGGGTCAGGATATCCGGCCGCACGCCGGTGTGCTCGAAGCAGAACAGGGCGCCGGTCCGTCCCATGCCGGTCTGGATCTCGTCCAGGATCAGCAGGAGTCCCCGCTCGTCCGCCAGGGCGCGCAGAGATTTCAGATACGTGTCTTCGGCAGGCCGGACGCCGGACTCGCCCTGGATCGGCTCCAGCATGATGGCGACG
Source organism: Alphaproteobacteria bacterium (assembly GCA_965243325.1). Taxonomy (GTDB): domain Bacteria; phylum Pseudomonadota; class Alphaproteobacteria; order UBA7887; family UBA7887; genus JANQOH01. Next base: position 1,357,097 of record CBDEUQ010000003.1, read on the forward strand.
GTGCCGTCCGTGATCGCGGCTTCGGCGGCTGCAATGTCATTCAGCGGCACCTTCGGAAAGCCCGCCACCTTGGGTTCGAACAGTTCGTTCCAGGCGGCCTTGCCGGAGGCCGACATGGTGGCAAGGGTCCGACCGTGGAAGCCATCGACGACGGTGACGATCTCGTAAGCGCCGTCGCGGTGCCGGGCGCCCCATTTCCGCGCCAGCTTGATGGCTCCTTCATTGGCCTCCGCGCCGCTGTTGGCGAAGAAGACCCGGTCCAGCCCCGCGGCGGCCGTCAAGGCGTCCGCGTAGCGTATCGTCGGCTCGCTGTAGTAGGCGGGGCTGCAGGTCAGCAGCCTGGCGGACTGTTCGGCCAGCACGCGGGTGAGGGCCGGCGGTGCGTGCCCGAGGCAGTTCACGGCCCAGCCCTGGACGAAGTCCAGATAGCGATTGCCGTCGCTGTCCCACAGCCGCCCGCCCTGCCCGTGCGTGAAGGTGATCGGCGGCCGGCGGGTGATTTCCATGAGGGCCCCGTAAGGGCCGTGTGCCGTGCGGTCTGCCTGTGGCGTTGAACTTGACATCGCCTTGTCCTCCCCGCTCCGGTCGCCGAGGACAAGGACAGCAACGTGGACCCCCGCCTCTCGGCGACGGTCGCGGCTGTTCAGATTGTGGTGCTAGTGAACGAGCCCGCGACCGCCTGTACGCAGGCGCGGCGTCGTGAAATGCAGATGCAAATCCGTGGGCTCATGGCCGCGGACCCTATATCGATCGCGCGGTCTCGGCAAGGCTCGTGACCGTGGTTCGTCCATCCGGGAGGATCGGAGTCCCGGCGCATCCCGCCGCCCCGCGCTTCAGCCCTCGTGCGGGACGCCGCCCCGGCCGGCGACCATGGACAGGAACTCCCGCCGCGTCGCCGGGTCGTCGCGGAAGCAGCCGAGCAGTCGGCTGGTCACCATGCTGACCCCGGGTTTGCGGATGCCGCGCGTGGTCATGCACTGGTGCGCCGCCTCGATGACGACGCCGACGCCGCGCGGCTCGAGCGCGGTCTGGATCGTGTCCGCGATCTGCGACGTCAGCGCCTCCTGAATCTGCATCCGCCTGGCGAAGACCTCGACGAGGCGCGCGAGCTTGGAGATGCCGACGACCCGCCCCGCCGGCAGGAACCCGACGTGCGCCTTGCCGATGATGGGAACGATGTGGTGCTCGCAGTGGGATTCGAGGCGGATGTCGCGCAGCACGACCATGCCGTCATAGGAGGCGGTCTCCTCGAACGTGGTGGTCAGCAGGGCGGCCGGGTCTTCGCCGTAGCCGGCGAAGAACTCCTCCCAGGCGCGCACGACGCGCCCCGGCGTTCCCTTCAGCCCCTCGCGGTCGGGGTCGTCTCCCGCCCACTCGATCAGCGTGCGGACCGCAGCCTCAGCCTCCGACCGGCTCGGCCGACGGCGTGCGCCCGACACGGCGCGCGGCAAGATCGGGGGCCGAGCCTCGACGACTGCGGGGTCCATATGCTGACCTTTCTTGAGCTTCGCGCCGCTCGCGGCGGCGCGCTTGCGATCAAAAATGGAACGTTATAACGTTGCCGTTCCCAAGCGCAAGGCATGATCGGGCGATGGCGAAACCGGCGATCCGACCCCGACCCTGCACCGATCCGGATTGCGGCGGCGGGCACTCGCCGAGCGAGCGGGTCGCGCTGGCCGTGTCGATCTGCGAGAGTCGCGGGGTGCAGATGACGGCGCTCCGCCGGCGTGTCCTCGAGCTGCTTTGGGAGAGGGGCCGGCCGACCGGCGCCTACGAGCTGATCGAAGCGGTCGGCCTCGGCCAGTCGCGGCCCGTCGGACCGCCCACCGTGTACCGGGCGCTCGAGTTCCTCATGGCGCAGGATCTGGTCTCCAGAATCGAGAGCCTGAACGCCTACGTCCCCTGCCTCCATCCGGAGCGCCGGCACGACTGTCTTTTCTTCATCTGCCGGAGCTGCCGGGCCTCGGTCGAGCTCGAGGATCCGCGGATCGGCGGGCTGCTTGCCGAAAATGCGGCGGTCGTCGGGTTCGTCGCGACGCGGCGCACGGTCGAGGTCGAGGGCATGTGCGCGCAATGCGCAGAAGCCGGCGCGGCGTAACCGTGAGCGGGACGCCCCGCCCCGCGGAGAGCAGGCATCGGCGCGGACCGCGGCCGCGGGCCGGCGGCGGTTTGCCCGGCCGCGGGAGCGCGTCGATGAGCCGGGCGCCGGCATGAGGTTGCGGCGCATTCCTTCGCTGCGGCTGCTGTCTCTCGGTGCCGGTCCGCGGCTGCTCGGCGCGGCGCTGCTCGTCGCGGCGCTCTGGGCCGGATTTTTCTGGGCGACGTCGAGGCCGGGGGGCTTTTGACCGAAGCCCTCGAGCTTCCGGACCCGACCCTCGGCTGCGACCGGCATCCGGCGTTTCTCGGCCTCGGCGGCACCCTCTATCTCGGCGCGCTGTCCGGCCCGGACGGCCCGGCACCGACCTGCCTCGACACGATACGGCACGACGCCACCACGCTCGGAGAGGGGTTGGGAAGCCGGTAACGCGCGACCGGGCGGGCGCGATCCCTGCCGCAGCGCCGCTTGCCCGCCCGGGGTGCGCCCGATACGCTCGCCGCGGAGTTGCGGGAGAGCGGAATGAACCTTTCGAGACTGCTGGCGGCGCGCGCCGAGGCGGGTACGCCGGTCCGCGCCGGGCTGATCGGCGCGGGCAAGTTCGGCACCATGTTCCTTGCCCAGGCGCGGCTGACGACGGGTCTGCACGTCCTCGGCATCGCCGATCTCGACGTGGCGCGGGCGCACGCCAACTGCCGCGGCGCCGGCTGGCCGAAGGCGCAGACCGCCGCCGCCGGCCTCGACCGCGCGGCGGAGGACGGCACGACGCACATCGGCGGCGACGCGGACGCGCTCATCGCCCATCCGGCGCTCGACGTCGTGATCGACGCGACCGGCGATCCCCGCGTCGGCATCCGCCACTGCCTCGCGGCCATCGACAACGGCAAGCACGTCGTCATGGTCAACGTCGAGGCCGATGTCGTGGCCGGCCCCCTGCTCGCACGCCGCGCCGAACGCGCCGGAGTCGTCTACAGCCTCGCCTGGGGCGACCAGCCGGCGCTGATCGCCGAGCACGTCGACTGGGCGCGGGCGTGCGGCTTCAAGGTCGTCTGCGCCGGCAAGGGTACGCGCTACCACCCGGACTTCCATCGCTCGACGCCTGACACGGTGTGGGACAACTTCCACTTCGGCCGCGAAACCGCCGAACGCGGCGGCATGAACCCCAAGATGTTCAACTCGTTCATCGACGGCACCAAGTCGGGAATCGAGATGACGGCGGTGTGCAACGCCACCGGGCTCGTGCCGCAGCCGGGCGGCCTCTCGTTCCCGCCGTGCTCGCGCTACGACCTTGCGGAGACGCTCAAGCCGGCGGCCGCCGGCGGCGCCGTCGCCCACGCCGGCACCACCGAGGTGGTGTCCTCGCTCCACCGCGACGGCTCGCCGGTGGAGAACGACCTCATGCTCGGCACCTTCGTCGTCATCGAGGCCGACAACGACTACGTGCGCCACTGTTTCGAGGAATACCGCATGCTGCCCGACAGCAGCTTCCGCTACGGCGCGCTCTACCGGCCGACGCACATGATCGGCCTCGAACTCGGCGTGTCGGTCGCCTCGGCGGCGCTGCGCGGCGAGCCGACGGGCGCCCCGACCGGCTTTCGCTCCGACGTCGTCGCCTGCGCCAAGCGGCCGCTCGCCAGGGGCGAGGTGCTCGACGGCGAGGGCGGCTACATGGTGTGGGGCAGACAGGTTCCGGCGGCGGACTCGCTCGCCTCAGGCGGCCTGCCGCTCGGCCTCGCGAGCGGCGTGCCGCTCACCCGCGACATCGCCGAGGGCGAGCTCCTGTCGTGGTCCGACGCCGCAATCGACGACGCCGACCCGGCCGTCCGCATCCGCCGCGAGATGGAGGCCGCGTTCGGCCGCGCCAACACGCCGCCGGAGTCGCACGCCGCCTGAACCCTTTCGCCTACCGAGAAGACGAGCGAACGACGAGGAAAGCGCTGCCCCTCGCCGCCGCGCTTGTCGCGGCGGCCGGTCCGGTTCTCGGCGAGGGCCACCGGGACCACGGCTCGACGATCGCTCTCGACGACGTGGAATGGACGCCCGCCCGCGAAGGCTCGCCCGTCCACTACGCGACGCTCCGCGGCAACCCGGCGAGCGGCGCCTCGCCGGAAGGCTACGGCAAAGCCTCGGGAGAGTGAATTGCAACGCGCGATCTGGCTGTCCTACGACCTCGGGGTCAGCGGCGATTACGAAGGCATGTATGCGTGGCTTGAGAACCACGGCGCGAAGGAGTGCGGCTCGAGCGTCGCGTTCCTGAAGAACTACGAGTTCGAGGGCGATCTCCTCGAGTCCGTGAAGGCGGATGTCGGCGAAACGGTGGCGCTGAATCGGCGTTCGCGGATCTACGTCATATTCAACGACAACGGCCGCGTGCGGGGCCGATATGCGGTCGGGAGGCGAAAAGCGCCGCCGTGGACGGGTTTCGGGGACGGGCCCGAACTGGAGTTCGATGAAGACTGATGGCCGGGCTGGAACGGGTACTGGCCGGTTCCGGCTTCTTCATCGCGCTGCTCGACGCCGGCGCGCCGCCGCGGCGTCAGCCTGCGGCGGCCTCGCCCGCCTGCGCGGCGAAGATCGAGGTGTAGCCCCCGGACCAGTCGGGGGGGATCGGGCAGGGCCGCGGGTCGTGGTGCGCGTGGCGCGCCGCCTCGCCGCGCACCACGGAGCGGTAGTGGTGCGTTTGCGACGGATTCGGCGTGTACGGAAAGGCGTCGGCCGACGAATAGGCGTTGAGCAGCAGCGGCCGGCCGCGTGCCGCCCGGCTCGGCGGCGAGCCGTGCACGGCGCGGCAGTTGTGCACCGTGATCGAACCCGCCGGGCCCGTCAGGTGCGCGACCCGCCCCAGGTCGAGCGCCGCCGCGTCGCGCGCCGACAGCGCGCCGGTCCAGCACCCGTCTGCGTCGTACTGGTCATAGAGCGGCCCTTCGTGGCTCCCGGGGACGATCGCCACCGGACCGTCGTCCTCGTCGGCGTCGTAGAGGTACGTCCCCACGGTCAGCGGGCTGTAGTTGGTGTGCGGGTAGAACTGGATGTCCTGGTGCCAGCGAACCGCGTCGCCGCCGTCGTGCCACTTGAAGTTGAGCTTCGAGTGGTGAAACACGACATCCGGCCCGACGAGGTCGGCGACCACGTCGGCGATGACGCCGTTCGCGAACTCCCAGTAGAGCGGGTGGCGCGCGTCGGGCTCCTTGAGGCGGCGGACCATGGGCCGCGCCGGGCCGTGGTCGGGCGACAGGTCGAAGGTGTCGTCGGACTCGGAGACGGCGCGGCTCCTGTCGACGAACTCGCGGGTCACCGCGCGCAGCCGCTCAAGCCAGTCGTCGTCGATCAGCTTCTCGACGACGACGTAGCCGCTGGCGAAGTAGGCCTCGCGCTGCGCCCGGTCGAGCACGCGCGCCGGGTGGGAGAGAATCTCGTCGGGCGTCATCGCGCCGGTCCCCTGTCGTTCGCACCGCCTTCGCGGGCATCGTAGCACCGCGCCGGCGCCGCGCCGAATCCGGCAATAGCGGAGTCCGGGCTATCGGCGAGCGCAAGCGCCATGGACGTATCGTCGGTCCAGGCGCCGAGCGGCAACTTGAACACTCCCCCGCCCGTCATGTCTTCCAGGCGCGGCTGCGCATCGCGGCGACAGAATTCGAGCGTCGTGCCCACCGCATCGCCAATCGCAAGACCGAGGAAGGCGCCGAGCGCCCGGTCGCGGATGCCGGCTGCGGTCCGGGATGGCACGGACGGCGCTCGTATCGAACATTGCGCCACGTGCGCTTCCTGCGCGGCGGTCTGGATGGCGTGCGGAGATTGTGCGTCTCGCACCCGACTGATCGCCTCGTCCGGGGACGCGCCCAGCTCCACCAACAGGCGGGCGGCGACGGTTCCGGCGCGGCCCAGGCCGCCCCGGCAGTGGACCAGCACATCGAAGCCCAGTCTCAGCCGATCGCGCATGGGCTCTCCGGCGCTCGTCCATTCGTCTTCGAAGTCTCGACCGGGCGGGCATCCATCGGGAATCGGCGCATGCAGCCATTCCATGTGCCTGTCCCGCACCGCCTCGGGGAGATCCCGCACGGACAGGCCGTCGAACTCCTCGTCGGTGATCAGGCTGACCACCGCGGTCGCTCCCCAGTGCGCAATCGCGTCGAGGTCGGCCTCCAGATTCCGAGCATGGTGTCTCGACATACCGTCGGGATCGGTCTTGCCGGGACACAACGTGATGCCGATGCGGCCGTGGCATTCGCCGGGTGTCACCGAGGCGATACGGAGCGGGCTGGGCGCGCTGGTTCTGGCCGCCGGCATGAACTCACTTCCTTCGCAGACTCGGGTCGCTCAGGCGATCACGCTGACCGGCGGCGCTTGCGCGAACCACTCCGGGCGCTCGGCCTCCACCACTGCGGCGAGACGGAGCAGCAGGTCCTCGCGGCCCGGTCCGGCGTAGAGCATGGCGCCGACCGGCAGGCCGTCGCGGTCCCAGCCCGCGGGCAGGGAGATGCCGGGCAGGCCCGCCTCGTTGCCGGGCATGGTGTAGCGGCAGGCGTCGGCGAGACGCCCGACCCAGGCTTCGAGCGCATCGTCGTGGAGGAGGCTGTAGGGGCCGTTCGCAACCGGCACGCGAATCGCGTGGGTGGGGCAGAGCAGCAGGTCGGCACGGTCGAAGAAGCCTGCGAGCTTGCGGGTCACGACGTTGTTGTCGGCCATCGCCTGGAGCAGATCGAGAGTGGAGTACGAGCGCGCGCCCTCGACGTGGCGCCAGGCGATGGGCGAGAGCAGCTCTTCGAGCGGCGTGCCGGGGGCGTGTAGATCGGCCAGAGGCAGGTAGTTCATCCGGGAGCAGATCCACTGGGTGATGTAGCCCTTCCACATGGCCGGCCAGTCACACAGATCCGCGTCGTCGACCTCCTCGACGTGGTGTCCGAGACCTTCCAGCACATGTGCGAACTCCCGAACCTTGGCCGCGATCTCGGGATCGCAGGCCCCTTCCCGGCCCCAAGGCCCGGTGGAGAGCGCGATGCGGAGGCGCACGGGCGCACGCGCGAGCCCTTCGAGCCAGGAGCCTTCGGGCGGAGCCATGGGATAGAAGGTGCCGCCGGTCGGCTTGCGGTGCAGGTAGTCGAGCACCGCGGCGCTGTCGCGCACGGAGCGGGTGACCACCCCCTCGACTGCGATGCGCCACGTGTACTCGCTGTGGTTCTGCGGCATCGAGACCCGCCCCCTCGAAGCCTTCAGTCCCACCAGTCCGCAGTACGAGGCGGGGATTCGGGTCGAGCCGCCGCCGTCCGAGGCCATGGAGATCGGGGTCACGCCCGCCGCGACGAGGGCGGCGGAGCCCCCCGAGGAGCCGCCCGGCGTGCGCTCCAGGTTCCACGGATTGCGGGTCACCTTGGTCCGATCGAGGTGGGCGGTGGCGGTGTCGAAGGTCATGCCGAACTCGGGCGTGGTCGAGCGCCCGAGCGGGATCAGGCCGGCGCGCAGGAAGTTCTCGACGAGCGGGTCGGTGACTTCCGATACGTTGCCTCGCATCAGGCGCGAGCCTGCCTCCTGGGTGCGCCCGGCCATGCGTGAGCCGAGGTCCTTGAGGAACAGGGGCACGCCGTAGAGCGCGCCGTCTCGCGCCGGCCGGTCGGCATTGGCGTCCTGCGCCACGTTCTCGAAGATTTCGAGCACGCCTTCGAGCCGGGCGTCCAGGAGTTCCACCGCCGCGACCGCCTGGGCGACCACTTCGTCCACCCGCAGCTCCCCTCCGCGCACGCGCCCGGCAAGGGCAATACCATCGTGTGCGAACCACTCCGTCCAGCTCATCGCCAGTTGCTGACTCATCGTTCCTGAACTCCTGCCTTGTCGTGTCTTGCTGGTTGGTCCCCAGGTCCATCGGAATCATGAACCGCCCGCGCACCGCTCGCCACATCCACGGGCCGTCATGCCGATGGACTCCTGCTCAGTGGAAATGGCCCCGACCGATCGCTTGTCGTGGACTCCCGCCACCAAGGGAATGACGGAGTCTGTTTGGCTCTGTTGCAGATCTGACGAAGGCGTGTGGTGACCAAGCTGAACGGGGGATAGACACGGGCGTTTGTCGCAAGAGCCGGAACGCCGGGCGGCCTTGATCTCGACTCGGCGTTCTCAGGCGGGACGACGGCCGATGTGGCGGCCGCTCTGTCGGACACGTGTCAGGTGACGGGGGAGGTCTCCAGGGTGGCGCAAGCGACCTTCTCGCCGCGAGGCCACGAACGACGACGAGTCGCCCGAGCACCTAGCGGAGGCGGATGTGCAGGCGCCAGGCGCCTGCGGCGTCGTCCTCCGGCGCCAGCGACAGGACCTCGTGGCCCATCTCGGTCACCGAGCGCGGGACGTTGTCGAGCGGCTCGCCGGGGTTCAGCCTGACCTCCAGGCATTCGCCCGCCGCCATCCTTTCGAGCGCGAGCTTCGTGCGCACGAACGTCATCGGGCACACATAGCGCGTGATGTCGAGCGTCCGGTCGGCCGCGGGCGGCGGCATCGGAGTCAGTTGGCGTGGTTCGCGCGCAGCACGTAGCGGCCGTCGCGCAGGCCGTCGAACATCCGCGCCGTGTCGGGGTGGCCGACCGGGCCGGAATCGGAGTCCGGCAGAAGGTTCTGTTCCGAGACGTAGGCGATGTAGGTCGTGTCGTCGTTCTCGGCGAGCAGATGGTAGAACGGCTGGTCCTTCCGCGGCCTCACGTCGGCAGGGATCGAGCGGTACCATTCCTCCGTGTTCGCGAACTCCGGATCGACGTCGAAAATGACGCCGCGGAACGGATGGATGCGGTGGCGGACGATGGCGCCGATCTGGAACTTGGCCTGGCGAACTTTCATGGCGCCCCCCGCCGTCTGCACGGACCGGACATCGGACACTAAACCCTGGCGCGGTCGAGGCCAAGCCCGCGGCCCGCGGGAGGACGTTGTCGGGCTGCGGTTTTTCGCGCAGTATCCGGCCGTTCGGTGCGGCGGAGGGGAAGCATGGAGTTCGTTCTCGATTCGAAGATCGTGCTGCCGGACGACGGCGCGCGCGGGACGCTGGTCGGCCGCTGCTGGCTGCCGGCGGCGTCCGGGCCGGCGGTGGTCGCCGTCGCCGAGACCGGGGTCTACGACATTTCGGCCGCTTGGCCCACGTCCGCCGCCCTCATGAACGCGGCGAACCCGGCGCACGCGGCCGTGGGCGGCGGCAGCACCGAGAGGATCGGCGGCGTCGACGAAATCCTCGCCAATTCGGTGCCCGACACGCGCGACCCGGATAAGCCCTGGTTTCTCGCGCCGATCGACCTGCAGGCCATCAAGGCGGCCGGCGTCACCTTTCTCGACAGCCTCATGGAACGCGTGATCGAGGAGCATGCGAAGGGCGACGCGGGCGCCGCGGAAGAGGTCCGGCGCTCCATCGCCGCCGAGATCGGCGCCAGCCTCAACGGCATCAGGCCCGGCTCCGACGCGGCGCTCAAACTCAAGGAGTCGCTGGTCGCGCGCGATCTGTGGTCGCCCTACCTCGAGGTCGGCATCGGCCCCGACGCGGAGATCTTCACCAAGGCGCAGCCGATGAGCGCCGTCGGCGTCGGCGCCGAGATCGGCATCCCGCGGCACTCGACCTGGAACAACCCCGAGCCCGAGGCGGTGCTCATCGTCAACTCCCGCGGCGAGATCGTCGGCGCCACTCTCGGCAACGACGTCAACCTCCGCGACATGGAGGGCCGCAGCGCCCTGCTGCTCAATCGCGCCAAGGACAACAACGCCTCGTGCGCGATCGGCCCCTTCATCCGGCTCTTCGACTCGACCTTCACGCTGCACGACCTGGAAGGGGTCGACATCAGCCTCGCGGTCGAGGGCGAAGACCAGTTCTCGCTCCTAGGCACCTCGTCGATGGGCCTGATGAGCCGCACCCCGAGCGACCTCGTGGCGCAGACGATCAACGAGAACCACCAGTACCCCGACGGCTTCGCGCTGATGACGGGGACCATGTTCGCGCCGACGGAGGATCGCGGCGAGGCCGGCCGCGGCTTTACCCATCTCACCGGCGACATCGTGGTGATCGCCACGCCGCCGCTCGGCGCGCTGGTCAACCGCGTCGGCTACTGCGACGAGGCGCCGCCGTGGACGTTCGGCGTCTCCGATCTGATGGGGAACCTCGCCGGCCGCGGCCTGCTGGATGCGCCTGCGGCCTGAGCGCGCCTGCGGCCGCGCGCCCGCGCGCCGGCCGCGCGCAGGGGCCGGTGAAGGCGGGTCGTTCGGGACCGGGCGCCGGTAGGGCATGGGGGCAAGAACCGGGGCGGAATACGTCGACGGTCTGCGCGGCGACGGCCGCGAAGTCTGGATCGGCGGCGAACGGGTGCGCGACGTCGCCGGGCACCCCGCCTTCCGGGGCTCGATCCGCGGAATCGCCGGCTTCTTCGACTGGCAGCACCGCTACGCCGACGAGTGCATCGCCGCCGACCCGGTTTCCAGCCGGCCGACCGGCATCAGCCATCTCGTCCCGCGCAGCGCCGGCGACCTGCGCCGACGCCACCGCGGCCTCGAACGGCTGGCGCGCTACAGCGTCGGAATGCTCGGGCGCACGCCCGACTACGTGAACCTCACCTTCGCCGGTTTCGCCGCCCAGCGGGGGGTCTGGGCCGCCGGCGGCAACGCCGAGGGCGCCCGGAACCTTGCCGCCTTTCAGCGCCGCGTCGCCGAGAGGGACCTCGCGCTGACCCATACCATCATCCATCCCGTCGTGGACGGGCGCGTCGCCCCCTACGACGGCGTCAACGGCCGGGTGGCGCTGCGGAAGGCGGGCGATACGAGCGAGGGAATCGTGGTGCGCGGCGCCCGCATCCTCGCCACGCTCGGCCCGTTCGCCGATGAGCTCGCCGTCTATCCCGGCCAGCCGATCCCGAAGGACGCCGACGACCTCGCCCTGGTGTTCTCGGTTCCTCTGTCGACCCCGGGCCTCAAGATCGTCTGCCGCGACCACTACGGCATCGACGCCGATCCGTTCGACAAGCCGTTCTCGTCCCGCTTCGACGAACAGGACGCCTTCGTCGTGTTCGACGACGTGGAAGTGCCGCGGCACCGCGTGTTCCTGGACGGCGATCCGGCCACCTACAACGCGGTCATGGCGCGGGGCTGGATCGGCAACGTCATGCAGCAGACGAGCATCCGCGCGATGGTGAAGCTCGAGTTCGCCTACGAGCTCTGCTGCCGCATGGCCGAGACCGTCGGCCGGAGCCGCGAGCCGGAGGTGATGCGGATGCTCGGGGAGATCTGGAGCTACGCCGAACTGACCCGCGCCGCCGTCCGCGCGGCCGAGGCCGACGCCCGCGACTACGGCGACGGCGCGTGGTTCTGCGACGAAGCCCCGTTCCGGGCCCTCCGCCCCACCCTGCCCGGGTGGATGCCCCGGGTGAACGAGATCGTCAGGCTCATCGGTTCGCACAACCTCCTCGCGACGCCCGCGAAAGCGGCGTTCGAACAGCCCGATCTGCGGCCGTGGCTCGACCGCTACCTGCCGGGCGCCGGGGACGGCGACCCCGAGGAGCGAAGCCGCCTGTTCCGCACCGCGTGGGATTTCGCCGGCTCGACGCTCGGCGCGCGGACCGAACTCTACGAGCGCTACTACCTCGCATCCGCGGCGCGCACCTTCGCGCTCGCCCACGTCGCGGCGCAGAAGGACCGCGAGTGGGCCCAGGTCCCGGCGTTCTGGGCGCATCTCGACGCGGCGGCCCGCAACGACGGCGCGTCGGCCCCGCCGCATGGGTGAGATCGTGAGCGCGGCGGTGGTCGGCCACGTGCCGACCGTGATGCTGGCGGAAGACGTCCGGCGCCGGCTCGACAGCGGCGGGCGGGACACCACGCTGGTCGAGGGGTACCGGCGCCTGAAGGCCCACTTCGAGGCCCGCGCGGTCGATACCTGGGTGGTCTTCGATACCCACTGGTTCACCACCACCGAGCATGTGGTCGCCGGCGCCGCGCATCATCGGGGCGTCTACACCTCCGAAGAGCTGCCGCGGGTGATGCACGAGGTGCCCTTCGACTACGCCGGCGCGCCGGAACTCGCCGAGGCGGTCCGCAAGGCGGCGAAGGAACGGGGGATAAGGGTAACCAACGCCGTTACGCCGACGCTGCCCCGCCATTACCCCACCGTCAACCTCGTGTATCACATGCGCCGCGACGAGAAGGTTCTGTCCGTCGGCGTGTGCCAGACCGCGGAGCCGGACGACTATCTCGCCTTCGGGGAGGCCATCGCCGCGGCGGTGGCGCGCACGCCCGCCCGCGTCGCCCTTCTCGGCAGCGGCGGCCTGTCGCACCGGTTCTGGCCGCTGCGGCGCCTCTTCGACCACCAGGACTACGATCCGGCTCACGTCGTGACCCCGGAGGCGCGGGCGGCGGACCGCTACGTGCTCGAATGCTGGGAGCGCGGCGACCATCGCGCCGTATGCGACTTCTACCCCGAATACCGCCGCCATGCGCCGGAAGGGCGCTTCGCCCACTATCTGATGCTGCTCGGCGCCCTCGGTGGCCGCGCCTGCACGGCCCGCGGCGAGCGCTGGTCCGCCTACGAGAACGCCCTGGGCACGGGCCAGGCGCACGTCGTCTTCGATCTCGGGGAGCGGCACGCCGGGAGTCGACGGGAGGGTGCGAGCATGACGCGCAGGGAACCGACGGTGCCGCGGGACGCGGCCGGCGGCGCGCCGTGAGCGTTCTCGACGGACCCCGGCGGGAGCGCCGCCGCATCCTGCTCGACGGCAGGCCCGAGTGGTGCGAGCCGGACGGCGAGGCGCTCTCGCTCGCCGACGGCCGCCGGCTGCCGGAACCGGACGCGGTCTACCTGCCGCCGTGCGAGCCGGAAAAGATCGTCTGCGTGCACCTCAACTTTCGCTCGCGCGCCGTCGAGTTCGGCCGCGACCTCGACGGCGAGACGCCGACGTACTTCGCGAAACCCGTGAGCGCGCTCAACGCCCACCGCGGAAGCGTGGTGCGGCCCGCCGACTGTCACTGGCTCAATTACGAGGGAGAGATCGCCGCGGTGGTGGGCCGGCCGCTGCGGAACGCCTCCCGCGACGAGGTGTGGAGCGGCCTCGCCGGCTTCGCGCCGGCCAACGACGTCGGCGCGCACGATTTCCGCGGCACCGACGCCGGCTCCATGCTTCGGGTCAAGGGCATGGACGGCTTCTGCCCCATCGGCCCGGGGCTCGTGAGCGGCGTCGACGTGCGGCGTTCGACCGTCCGCACCCGGCTCAACGGCAAGATCGTCCAGGAAGGCGCGGTGAGCGAGATGGTCTGGGAGATCGACTACCTGCTCGCCGACCTCAGCCGCCACATCACGCTGCTGCCGGGAGACGTCGTGCTGACCGGAACGCCGTGGCACTCGCGGCCGATGGCGGCAGGCGACGTCGTCGAGGTGGAGGTCGACGGTCTCGGCCGCCTCGTCAACACCGTGGTCGAAGGGCCGGCGCCGCGCCACGCCGTGGGCTATCGGCCCGGTGGCGGCAAGCAGGTCCGCGCGGTCTCGCTGGGCAAGGACTACCACCGCATGAAGGCCGAGGGCTACGGCGTCGAGCCCGAAGACTACTTCGCCAATCGCGACGCGTTTCTCCGCCGCAGCCGGGAGGAGGGGCCGGGGCGTGGGTGACGCCGCGGCGCCCGCGATCGGCGAGCTCGGCCGCCACGAGGCGCCGCTCAGGGAGACGATCGCGCGGGCGCGGCGGGAGATTCCGTTCTACGCCCGTCTCCACCGCGGCACGGCGTCCCTCGATCTGCGCGCGCTTCCCACCTGCAGCAAGGCGGATCTCGCGCCTTTCGGCCGCCTGCCGCTGAGCGCGCGGCCGCTGTCGGAGATGTACCGCGTGGCGGCCACGTCCGGCACGACCGGGCCGCGGCTGATGGTCGGTTTCACGGAAGGCGATCGGCACGCGATCCGCGCGCAGTATCGCCGGGTGGCGGCTTGCATCGGGGTCGGAAGCGGCGAGGTCCTGCTCAACACCCACGGCGGCGGCCTGTGGATCGGGGCGCCGTCGCTCGACGAGCTCGCGCACGCCTGCGGCGCCGGAATCGTCCCCTGTGGGCCGACGGGGCCGGTCCAGGTTCTCGAATGGCTGCGCGAGCTGCCGGTGACGCTGATCGCGGCCACGCCCTCCTACATGCGCCTGCTGGCCGAGACGGCGGCGCGATGCGGCGCGGACCTCGCGGGCTGCCGGCTTCGCATGGGGCTCGTCGGCGGGGAGGGGGCGAGCCCCTCCCTGAAACGCGCCGTTTCCGGCGTCTTCGGTGCCGGCTTCCGCTGGCAGGAGTTGTACGGCGCGACCGAGACCGGCGGGCCGGTTCTCGCGTTCGCCCCCGCGGCGGACCCCTTCGGCGGGCGGCTGAACGTCAACACGGACCATTTCGTGGTGGAGTTGCTGTACCCCGGCGCGGACGAACCGGTGAACGACGGCGAAGTCGGCGAGATCACGCTGAGCACGCCGTACCGCGAGGGCAGCGTGCTGATCCGCTACCGGACGAGAGACCTCGCCGTTTCGCTGCCGGCGGAGCGCGACGCGTCGGGCTGGCCGCAGACGACGGCGCTGATCGGCCGTATCGACGATGCCATCAAGGTGCGCGGCGCGCTGGTCTACCCGAGCGCGATCGAGGACGTGCTCGCCGGCCGCCTCGCGCCGGGCGCCGAATGGCGGATCGAAGTCGGCAGGGAACGCGGCGAGGCCGAGACGTTGACGGTTCGCTACGAGCACCCCGACCGCGATCTGCACGCCGGCCTCGCCGACGCCCTCTACCGGCGGCTCGGGCTCAAGCCGATCCTCGAGACCGTGCGGCCGGGAGAGTTCGAGCGCTTCAGCGCCAAGGCGAAACGGGTGATCGACCGCCGCGCGCCGTAGCGGTCCGCCGCAGACGGCGCGCCGCGGTGCCGCCGCCCGTTGCAAGCCGCCCTCGCGAACCCATATCGTTGCCGGGATGGACGAGAACGCCGATACCGAGGGCCGCGTCGTCGACGCCGCGATGACTCTCGCGGCGGAGCGCGGCTGGCGCGGCCTCGCGCTCGCCGACGTGGCCGAGGCCGCGGGCCTGCCGCTCGCCGAGGTGGCGGGGCGCTGGCGCGACAAGAACGCGGTCCTTGCCGCGCTCGGCCGCCGCGCCGACCGGGCGGTGCTCGCGGGCACCGAGTCGGACGACCGCGAGCAGCCGGCGCGCGACCGCCTGCTCGACGTGCTCATGCGCCGGCTCGATTCCCTGCGTCCGTATCGCGACGGTCTGCGCGCCGTCCGTCGCGATCCGCTGTCGGCCGTTTGCGCCGGTCCGGCGCTCCTGTGCTCGATGGGCACGATGCTCGAAGCCGCCGGCATCGCCTCCGACGGCGCGCGCGGGCGGCTTCGCGCCAAGGGTCTTGCGGCGATCTACCTGTCGGCGCTCCGGGTCTGGCTCGACGACGACAGCGAGGATTCCGGGCCGACGACGGCGCATCTCGCCCGCCGCCTCGCCTGCGCCGACCGGCTCGTCGCCGCCCTGCGCCGCCGGCGCTGACCGCCCGCGCGGCCGTTCACGGCGCGCCGCCGGGCGCGCCGAACGCGGTGTCGTCGACCGCCACGTCGGCCACGCGGACCGGACGGCCGGTTTCGGCCGAGCGGATGGCGGCGAGCGTGCAGCGGACGGCGCGGATGCCGTCGGCCGCACCGTAGCGCGGCGCCCGGCCGTCGACGATCGCGTCGACCGAGTCGCCCACCTGGGCGGCGTGGCCGCGGCTGTAGTAGGCGATTTCCGACTGCCACACGTCGTCGCCGCCTTCGTCGAAGCGGAACGCCTGCGTGTCCTTTCCCTCGCGGTGCAGCAGCAGATGCTGCGCCTCGCCGCGCCAGCACAAACCGCCGCCGCCTTCGCCGAGCACTTCGATCATGCCTTCGTCGCCGACGATGCAGGTGCTGAAGCCGCGCATCGGGTCGTACTTGCCGTTCAGCCGCTCGGCGCGCATCCACACCCCCTGGCACGCCGGGTCGGCGAAGCGGTAGACGATGAGCGGGATGTCGGCCTCGGCGGTGACGTAGGGGTCGTGCGCGGCGCCTCGGCGCCGCGCCGCGGCCGTCGTGCCGGCGACGGCATAGACTTCGGCGATCCGCCGGTCGAGCGCGAAATACTCCGCCGCGGCGAAGAAATGCACCGCGTGGTCGAATATCCACGGATAGGCGCCGCCGCCCGAGCGCCGCGGATGAACACGCCAGTCGCGCGCCGCCGGCCCGGTGTCGATCGCCGGTTCGGCGCGTCTCAGCCAGGCGCCGTGGCGCTGGCGGATCTGTGCCGGCTGCCCGATCGCGCCGGCCTCGATGAGTGCCCGCGCCTTCGTGTGCGACGAGTGAAAGACGTAGGTTTCTCCCACGGCGACGTTGAGGCCGCGCTCGCGTGCCCTGGCGGCGACCGCCTCGCCTTCGCCGACGCTGAAGCAGAACGGCTTCTCGCACAGCACGTGCCGCCCGGCGTCCAGGGCCGCCAGACACATCGGCGCGTGCCGCCACGTCGGCGTCGCGATGTCCACCAGATCGATGTCGTCCTGCGCCAGCATGCGCTCGTAGTCGGTGTACGCCCGCGCGACGCCGTGTTCCCGGGCGACGCGCTCGGCGCGGTCGCGGTCGGTGTCGCAGACGGCGACGAGGCGCGCGCGCGGGTGCGCGAGGTAACCCTTGATGTGCGCCGCGGCGGCAAGGCCGAGGCCCGCGATACCCACTCCGACCACCGTCGCCCTCCCGCCGTTCGCCCCGTTGCTGTACGCTATCGCATCGTCGCCGGTCGCCGCCACCGCGGCCGGCCGCAGATACGGGAGTGTTTCCGATGACGAACCGTGCCGCCTGCCTCTCCGTCCTGTTTCTCGCCGCCGCCCCGGGCGCCTTCGCCGGACCGCCCGCGACCGAGGCGTGGCAGGACATTCTCGACCTGGAGTTCGCGGCGGCCGAAGTGGTCTACGACGACAGTTTCCAGCTCGTCCTTCCCGAACGCGTGGAGGAGGCGTCCAGCGTGCCCGTCGTGGTCGGTTTCTCCGACGCGCCCTTCGCTGTCAGGGAGCTCGCCCTGTTCGCCGAGAACAATCCGTTCCCGCAGGTGGTGCGCGTCTACGCGGAACGCCCGCTCCAGGCGGTGGGCCTCAACATCCGTCTCGAAACCTCGACCCCGGTACGCGCCGCGGCCCTCGACGGCGACGGCGTGTGGCACGTGGTCGCCCGCGACGTCCATGTCGCCACGCCCGGCGGCTGTTCGGCCGGCGGCGGCGGCGGCCATCCCGTCGGCGACATCGCCATGCGCCAGTTCGTGCGGCCGAACGGAGTCAGCCGTCTCAAGCTCCGCATCGGCCACCCCATGGATACGGGTCTCGCCGTGGACGCGGCCACCGGCGCCGTCGTCCCCGAGCGTTACATCGACCGTCTCGCCGTCGCCGGCGACTCGGGCACGCTCGCGACCGTGCGCCTGTGGGCATCGGTCGCTGCCGACCCGACCCTGATGTTCGATCTTCCCGAGGAGCAGCGGCACGTGCGCGTCGAGGCGACGGATACGGACGGCGCCGCGTTCGCGCTCGCCGGCCGGCCGCCGACCATCCGTCGCGGCTACCGCTGGGAGGACGAGTTCGCCGTGGAGACCCGGCCCCGCACCATGTGACGCGGCGGCTACAGCGGCAGCGTCACGCGGACGCGAAGACCGCCGAGGGGCGAATCGTCGAGCGCCACGTCGCCGCCGTGGTTGCGCACCGCGTCGCGAGCGATGGCGAGGCCCAGCCCGACCCCGCCGGTATCGAGGTTGCGGGCCTTGTCGAGGCGGAAGAAGGGCCGGAAGACGTCTTCGCGACGGTCCGCCGGAATCCCCGGGCCGTCGTCGTCGAGAACGATGACGACATAGTCGTCGCGACGGCGGACGCCGATCGCGGCCGTCCGCCCGTGCCGCAGCGCGTTGTCGACGAGATTGGTCAGCGCGCGCTCGATGGCGTTGGCTCGCAGGGCGGGTCTGAGGCCCGGCGCCCGGTTCTCCAGCGACAGCTGGCCGCCGCGTCGGCGCGCGCCCGCGAAAACCGATTCGATCAGCGCGTCGAGGTCGGTCTCCGCCGCCTCCTCGCCGCCTTCGCCGCGAGCGAATGCGAGATAGCCGTCGATCATTCGCTCCATGTCGCCCACGTCGGCCTTGAGCTCGCGCGCCGCGTCGTCGTCGGCGACCATGGCGAGTTGCAGCTTCATGCGCGTCAGCGGCGTGCGCAGATCGTGGCTCACGCCCGCGAGCATCTCGGTGCGCTGCGCGATCTGGCGCCGGATGCGTTCGCGCATGCGCAGGAAGGCGCGCGCCGCCTGCCGCACCTCGCGCGCGCCCTGAAGCCTGAGCGCCGGCGCCGGCAGCCCCCTGCCGAAATTGTCCGCCGCGTCCGCGAGGCGGCGGATGGGGCCGATCTGGCGCCGCAGGAAATAGATCGCGGCGGCGAGCAGCACCAGCGAGGTGCCGACCATCCACAACAGGAAAATGTACGTCGTCGAGCTGAACAGGCGCTTGCGCGGCGCGGCGACGCTCAGCAGGCCCGAGGGCAGCTCGACGGAGACGGTCACCCGGTCGGGAACGCTGCGGGTGTCGAACTGGAACGGGTGGCCGATGCGCTCCGGCAGGACCCGCGCCAACATCCAGTCGACCGGGCCGAACAGGGCGTGCGGCGGCGTCGCCGGCAAGCGGGCGTCGGCGCGAAACGTCGCCTCGATGCCGAGGTTGTAGCGCGCCCGCCGCACCAGCCATCTGGAGTCTACCACCCCTTCGCGGGCTTCGATGGCGTCGATCAGGAGGCCGATGTCGCCGGCGAGGGACAGCGCCAGGCGCCGGCCCACGTCGTCCCAGTGGCGGTCGTAGAAGATGAACGCCGAGACCGCTTGCAGGGCGACGAGGGGGATCATGACGATGAGCAGCGACCGGCCGAACAGGCCGCGGGGAAGGAAATCGCGCAGCTGGCGCACGGCGGCCCGTTCACCCGGTGCGCAGGACGTAGCCCTTGCCGCGCACGGTCACCAGGTAGCGCGGCCCGCGCGGGTCGGGCTCGATCTTGCGCCGCAGACGGTTGATCTGCACGTCGACGGAGCGCCAGGCGACGCCGCTCCGCCCGCTCAACGCGGCGCGCGAGACCGCCGCGTCCGGCCATTCGGCGAGCGCCCGCAACAGGTCCACCTCGGAAGCGTTCAACGCCACCGGCGCGTCGTTGCGCCGCAGAGCCCCGCTCCCCGGGTCGAACGAGAAGTCGCCGAAGCGGACGTACTGTCGCGGCGGTCCGCTGCGGCGCAGGATCGCGCGCAGACGCAGCACCAGTTCGCGCGGTTCGAACGGCTTGGTGAGATAGTCGTCGACACCGCTCTCCAGCCCGGCAATTCGCGCTTCCGGCGAATCCATCGCGGTGAGCATGAGGATCGGCAGGTCGCGGTCGCGGCGCAGCGAGCGGGCGAAGGCGATGCCGCTTTCCTCCGGCATCATCGCGTCGAGGACCATGACGTCGAAGGCGAGGTGCGCAATCTTGGCGCGCGCGTCCGCCGCGTCCGCCGCCGTGACCACGAGGAATCCGTTGTCGCCGAGATAACGATGCAGCAGCCGGCGCAGCCGGGCGTCGTCGTCGACGACCAGCACGTGCGGGGTTTCGCCGGACGCGGCCGCCGCCGGCGCGCTGGCGGCGGTGCCGTTCATGGCGCGTGACGCCTGTCGAAGCGGGCGCGGTCTTCCTCGGTCATGAGGCCGAACAGGACGCTCGAGAACCCCTCGACCGCCTCGCCGCCGGCGGCCCGATAGGCCCGCGCGAGGCGCCGGCGCAGGGCCTGCGACAGTCGCTGTTCGAGCTCGCGCCCCTTGTCGGTCAGGCTCAGCAGGCGCTTGCGGCGGTCCGCCGACCCCCGTGCCTGTTCGATGTAGCCCTTGCGCACGAGGTCGCCGAGCACCCGGCTCAGGCTCTGCTTGGTGATCTTCAGGATGTCCAGCAGGCGGGCGACTGAGATCGCCGGGTTGCGGCCGACGAAGTAGATCACCCGGTGGTGCGCCCGGCCGAAACCGAGCGGCGAGAGGATGCGGTCCGGTTCGGCGATGAAGTCGCGGTAGGCGAAGAACAGCAGCTCCGTGCCCCGATCGAGCTCCTGTTCCCGAAGGAAGAGCGGATTCACCGGCGATTTTATGTCAGTCATATTGACATATATGAACGCCGCTGTTAGCCAACGCAACCCTTGTCTGCTAGCGTGAACCGCGCTGGGCAAGGGTTTCGTTTCGGCGTCAGTGGGGCACGCCGGGTGTCGGCACCGGCGGGCTCCGGCGTGCGGGTGGGAGAGGGGACGGTCATGCTCGACTTCGAGGATCGCGACGGCTGGATCTGGTACGACGGCGCGATGGTGCCGTGGCGCGAGGCGACGCTGCACGTTCTCAGCCACGGCCTGCACTATGCGTCCAGCGTCTTCGAGGGCGAGCGGGTATACGGCGGCGCGATCTTCCATCTGGACGCCCACACCGAACGGCTGTTCGACTCGGCCCGGCAGCTCGGCTTCGAGATTCCCTACACGGTCGAGGAGATCAACGCCGCGTGCTACGCCGTATGCCGCAAGAATGGCATCGAGGACGGCTACGTGCGTCCGGTGGCCTGGCGGGGCAGCGAGATGATGGGCGTTTCCGCCCAGGCGAACACCATCCACGTCGCCATCGCCGTGTGGCAGTGGCCGTCGTACTTCGACGCCGACGCGCGCCTGAAGGGGATCAAGCTCGCGTGGTCGAAATGGAAGCGCCCGGATCCGGCGACGATTCCGGCCAAGGCGAAGGCCGCGGGCCTCTACATGATCTGCACCCTCGCCAAGCACGCCGCCGAGGCCGAGGGCTGCGACGATGCGCTGATGCTCGACTGGCGCGGCCGGCTCGCCGAGTCCACCGGCGCGAACATCTTTCTCGCGATCGACGGCAAGCTGCACACGCCGACGCCGGACTGCTTCCTCGACGGCATCACCCGGCAGTGCGTCATCGGCCTCGCCGGCAAGCGCGGAATCGAGGTGGTCGAGCGGGTCATCATGCCGGGCGAGCTCGCGCGCGCCGACGAGGTGTTTCTCACCGGCACGGCGGCGGAAGTGACCCCCGTCGGCCAGATCGGCGACCTTCACTTCCAGCCCGGCCGGATCTGCCGCCTGATGATCGACGACTTCACGGCCCTGACGCAGGCCGTACAGTCCGCGCCCGCCCAAGTCGGCGCCGCCGGATAGGCTGGCGATGGCCGGTTCCGGCACCAGCGAGATCAGGCAGGCGTTCCTCGACTACTTCGCCGCCGCCGGCCACGAGATCGTCGCCTCCGGGCCGCTGGTGCCGCACAACGACCCCACCCTGCTGTTCACCAACGCCGGCATGGTGCAGTTCAAGAACGTGTTCACCGGCAACGAGTCGCGCGCGCGCAGCCGCGCCGTGACGAGCCAGAAGTGCGTTCGCGCCGGCGGCAAGCACAACGATCTCGACAACGTGGGCTATACCGCGCGGCACCACACGTTCTTCGAGATGCTCGGCAACTTCTCGTTCGGCGACTACTTCAAGGAAACCGCGGTGGAGCTCGCGTGGAACCTCGTCACGCGCGAGTTCGGCCTCGACCGCGACCGTCTGTGGGTCACCGTCTATCACACCGACGACGCGGCCTTCGACCTGTGGCGCCGGATCGCCGGCCTGCCGGAGGAACGCATCGTTCGCATCGCCACGTCCGACAACTTCTGGGCCATGGGCGATACCGGGCCGTGCGGTCCGTGTTCCGAGATCTTCTACGACCACGGCCCGACGGTCGCCGGCGGGCCGCCCGGCAGCGCCGACGAGGACGGCGACCGCTACATCGAGATCTGGAACCTCGTGTTCATGCAGTTCGAGCAGCGCGAAGGCGGCGAGCGGGTCGATCTGCCGCGGCCCTCGATCGACACCGGCATGGGCCTCGAACGCATCGCCGCCGTGCTGCAGGGCGAGCACGACAACTACGAGACCGACCTCTTCCGCCGGCTGATCGGCGCCGTTGCCGACGCCGCGGGCAGCGACCCCGCCGGCCCGCACCGCGCCTCGCACCGGGTGATCGCCGATCATCTGCGTGCCAGCGCCTTCCTCCTCGCGGACGGCGTGATGCCGTCGAACGAGGGGCGCGGGTACGTGCTGCGCCGGATCATGCGCCGCGCCATGCGCCACGCGCATCTCATGGGGGTCGAGGAGCCCCTGATGTGGCGTCTGGTCCCCACCCTCGTCGACGAGATGGGCCGCGCCTTTCCCGAGCTCGCGCGCGCGCAGGCCCTCGTCGCCGAGACTCTCAAGCTCGAGGAAAGCCGCTTTCGCGAAACCCTGGCGCGCGGGTTGCGCCTGCTGGGCGAGGAGACCGCGAAGCTCGCCGACGGCGCCGCGCTGCCCGGCGCCGTGGCGTTCCGCCTCTACGACACCTACGGCTTTCCGCTCGATCTGACCCAGGACGCGCTGCGTCCCCAGGGCCGCGACGTCGACCTGGCCGGATTCGAGACGGCGATGGCGCGCCAGCGCGCGGAGGCGCGCCGGTCGTGGGCCGGGTCCGGCGACGCCGGGACCGATCGTCTCTGGTTCGATCTGCGCGACCGCGTGGGCGCGAGCGAGTTCCTCGGCTACGCCGTCACCGAGGCGGAGGGGGAAATCGCCGCCCTCGCGGTCGACGGCCGCGCGGTGGACCGCGCCGAGCCCGGGCAGGACATCCTCGTGATCGCCAACCAGACCCCCTTCTACGCCGAGTCGGGCGGCCAGATGGGCGACAGCGGAACGATCGAGGCCCCGGCCTCCGGCGCCCGTGTCGTCGTCGAGGACACGGTCAGGCGCGCCGGCGGCCTGCACGCGCACCGCGGCACCGTCGCCGGCGCCGCGCTCGCGGTCGGCGACGCGGTGAGCCTCGCGGTGGATGCCGGGAGGCGCCGGGCGCTCAGGCGCAACCATTCGGCGACGCACCTGCTGCACGCCGCGCTGCGCCGCCGCTTGGGCGACCACGTGACGCAGAAGGGGTCGCTCGTCGCCCCCGACCGGCTGCGCTTCGACATCAGCCATCCGGCGCCGGTCGGCGACGACGAGATCGCCGCGATCGAGGCCGAGGTCAACCGCGAGATTCTTGCCAACGGCCCGGTCTCCACCGTTCTGATGCGCCCCGAGGAGGCGGTCGAGCGCGGCGCGCTCGCCCTGTTCGGCGAGAAGTACGGCGACGAAGTGCGCGTGGTGTCGATGGGCGGCGCCGACGCGGCCTTCTCCGTCGAGCTGTGCGGCGGCACGCACGTTGCCCGCACCGGCGACATCGGCCTCTTCAAGATCGTCGGCGAAAGCGCGGTGGCGGCGGGAGTGCGCCGCATCGAAGCGGTGACGGGCGACGGCGCGATCGCCTGGGTCGACGAGCAGGTGGGCGCGCTGGCGGCGGTCGCCGCCGCGCTTCGGGCGCCGCCCGGCGAGGCGCCCGCAAGGGTGCAGGCACTGCTCGACGAACGGCGCACCCTGACGCGCGAGCTTGCGGAGACCCGCCGCGCGCTCGCCGCGGGCAGCGGTCCGTCGGCGCCGCCGACCAGGAACGTCGCCGGCGTCGCCTTCGCCGGCCGCGCTCTCGACGGCGTGCCCGCGCGCGAGCTGCGCGGTCTTGCCGACGCGATGAAACGCACGATCGGCTCCGGCGTGGTGGCCGTGGCGAGCAACGCCGGCGGCAAGGGCGCCATCGTCGTCGGCGTCACCGACGATCTGGTGGCGCGCTTCGACTCCGTGGCGCTGGTGCGCGAAGCCGCCCGCGCGCTCGGCGGCCGCGGCGGTGGCGGGCGCCCGGATCTTGCCCAGGCGGGCGGTCCCGACGGCGCGGCGGCGGCGGCCGCGCTGACCGCGGTCGAGGAGGCCCTGGCGGAGGCCGCCGGCCGTCCGGCGTAGCGGCGCCCGCCGTCGTCAGCCCGGCTTGCGTCCGCTGGCGACGAGCGCGGGCATGTGCAGCGTGTCGGGGTCCGGCAGGGCCGCGACGCCGGCGGCGAGCGCCTCGCGGACGGCGTCGCGGCGCTCGGGCGTCTGGGCGCTCAGCAGGCCGGCCATGCGCACGCCGGCGTCGGTGATCATCGCCCACAGCGCGTCGCCGCCGCGGCCGCGATTGTCGAAGGTCTGCTCGACGCGCGCGACCGACACGTGGTCGAGGCCGGCGCCGGCAAGCGCCGCGGCGAGCGCCGGCGGCTGGCTGAACTGGTAGAAATCCGGCCCGTGCGGCAGCGGCACCGACGTGTCGGCATGCGCCTGTATGGAGGCGAACGCGATGCCGAGGCCGGTCCCCGGCTCGGGGCCGGCCCACACGCTCGCCGCCACGCGCCCGCCGGGCCGCACGACGCGCGCCATCTCCGCCAGCGCCGCCGCCGGCCGCGGCAGGTGGATGATCCCGTAGCCGCAGACGGCGGCGTCGAACCCGTCGTCGTCGAACGGCAGCGCCTCGGCGTCGCCGGTCTCGAAGCGCGCCGCCGGGCAGTTGCGCGCCGCCGTGGCGACGAAGTTCTCCGACAGGTCGATGCCGCGCGCGGTGGCGCCGCGCTCGGTGGCGACGCGCGCGAGCGTGCCGGGGCCGCAGCAGACGTCGAGCAGCGCCGTGCCCGCGCCGACGCCGGCGGCGTCGAGCAGCGGTGCCACGGTCTGCGCCGTCACCCGCCCCCAGTAGTCTTCGTAGGCGGCGGAGGCGCGCTGCCAGCCGTCGCGCTCGAAGTCGCGAAAGGCCGCCGGGTCGCGCGCTTCCTGGACGGTCACCGCTCAGCGCGCCAGATAGCCGCCGTCCACCGGCAGCGCCACGCCGTTGATGAACGACGCTTCGTCCGAGCACAGGAACAGCGCCGCGTTCGCCACCTCCTCCGGCTCGCCGGTGCGGCCGAGGGGGATCGCCGTCTTCATCCTCTCGCGGTTGGCGGTGCGGTCGCCCTGCGTATCGGGGCGCAGCATGAAGACCTCGAGCATCGGCGTTTCGATCGGCGCCGGGCACACGGCGTTGACGCGGATGCCTTCCGGGCCGTAGCGGCAGGCCATCGACTGCATCAGTCCGACGACGCCGAACTTGGCCGCGGAATAGACGGGGCTGAACGGCGACCCCGCGAGGCCGGCGATCGACGCCGTGAACAGGATCGTGCCGCCGCCGCGCGCGCGCAGCGCCGGCAGCGCTTCGGTCGCGGTCACGAGCACGGTGCGCACGTTGAGGTCCATGGCGAGCGCGTAGTCGTCCATGTCGACGCCTTCGACGCGCCCCGGGCCGGGGTGGCCGACGTGGTTCCACAGAATGTCGAGGCCGCCGAACGCGTCGAGCGTCGCGCCGACGATGCGCCGCGACTCGTCGTCCCGCGTCAGGTCCGCCTGCACCGCGACCGCCTCGCCGCCCGCCGCCGTGATCTCGTCCACGACCGCCTGCGCGCCGTCGCCGTCGATATCGACGACCGCCACCTTGGCGCCTTCGCGCGCGAACAGCAGCGCGCCGGCGCGGCCCATGCCCGACGCCGCGGCGCTGATCGTCGCAATCTTGTTCTCGAGTCGCACGTTCAGCCCTCCCCGTTCCGTTGCCCGCGGAACGTTTCACGCGCGCGCGGTCGGGTCAACTCGCACGGCGGGCTCGCGAGTCGGGCGACCGCGCCCGGGAGCGAAAACGCCCGGGGCCGCTCCGGCTCGCGTGTCGTCCGGCCGATCCGAAACCCGTGTGACCGCCGGCAGTGCGCATTCCCCGGGCGGAGCGATCCTGTCGGCGGGCATTTCATCGACGCGGCGGAAGAGGTACGGGACGTCGTTGCGGGGCAATGCGGTAGCCGCAAGGCCTGGGTGGGGATTGCGAGGCGCCCGCGTTCCCGTTGACAAGGACCGCGTCCTTTCCATGGTAAGGACATGGCCAAGGTGACGAGCAAGCTCCAGGTGACCGTGCCCAAGGCGCTCGCGGACCGTTACGGGATCCGGCCTGGCGACCATGTTCGTTTCGAGGAGGCGGGCGAGGTCATCCGGGTGCTTCCGGCCGGCGCCGGCGCGCCGGTCGAGGGTTTCGACACCGACGCCCGTCCGGCAGCGCGGGCGCGAAGCCGGGCGACCCGTGCGCCGCGCCGGCGCGCGCGGCTGGACGCGCGCGGAGCTCTACGGGCGTGGCCGACCGGATGCTGATTGACACGAACGTGGTTTCACTGCGTAGCCAAGACGCGGGTTCCGCTCGGTGCACAAGTGCGGCGCGCTCGGCGAGCGGCTCGACCCGAGCCGTGTGCCGCGCATCTTCAAGGAGATGTTTCAAGGAGATGTCATGCCGGGCCGGACTTCCAGAAGCGCTGGTCGAAGGGTTCTCGGGACACAGTGCTCGGATTGGCGCGGCGCCGGACATGATCGCCGCCGGCATCAAGCTGCCGAACATCCTCCAGGCGGGACGGTGGAAGACGGTCTCGATGGACACGCATCGGCTCTCCGAAACTGGGCAGGCTCGACAAGCCGCGACGCATCGTCGACCATCGCTCGCCGCACACAATTGGAGGCGCGCCCATGAACCGTGCGGACCTCGTATCGAATGTCGCCGGCAGCACGTCGCTCTCGAAATCGGAAGCCGCCTCCGCGGTCCGTGCCTGGTTCGAGATCATCGCCAAAGCCCTTGGGCACGGCGAGTCCGTCAGAATTGCGTGATTCGGAACCTTCACCGCCAGGAACCTCGCAGCACGCCAGGGCAGGAATCCACGCACGGGCGAGACGATCGCCATCGCGTCCTCGCGCACGCCGTCGTTCAAGGCCGGAAGGACGCTCCGCAATGCCGTCAACCGGATGCCCTCGTGAGCGTACGACCGGAGAGCGGCCGCCTGGTCCGCGCCATCCGAAACGATGTGCATCGCAGAAACGAGATGTCGGAAAATGTGCAAATTGCCACTCATGCGAACGCATGTGCAGTCGCGCGCGGGTACCTTACATCTGCAGTCGCGCGCGGGTACCTTACATCGCCGGATGGGAATTTTCTCTCGCGACAGTACCGCCCCAGCATGCGCAAACCAAATGCTCCAAGCGCTTCCGCGCCGCTTACGGACCCAAGCGCCCAACGGACGCACCGCATCGTACGACCAGAACGAAGTCTGCGGCGCCACCCACCGATCGCCGTCTCAACACCGAATTGCCGGCCACAGTTGCCTCCGTTGCAGGCAGGACAGGTTGGGATTTCGCCGATCCGTCGATCGTGCGAACATCTGCGCAGCCCCGCGCAACCATTGGATGGGCCGAATGCAACCACACGTTTTAGTGAGTAATCTAGTGGATTGTATTTGACGGAAGAGTCCTTTATTGTTTCCCTTGTTCGATCTGTCATGGGACGGTTGCGATGCGTCGGGGAGTTTCGTTCACGGTTTCGGTGGAGGATCGCGACCGCTTGCGTGCGATCGTTGAGGATCGCAACAGCGCGCAGAAGCACGTGTGGCGGGCGCGGATCGTCCTGGCCAGCGCCGACGGTCTGGGGACGATGGCGATCATGGCGGCGACGGGGAAGTCGAAGACGTGCGTCTGGCGCTGGCAGGAACGCTTCATGGAAGAGGGCGTCGACGGGCTTCTGCGGGACAAGACACGGCCTCCCGGCCGGAAGCCTTTGTCGCCTGCACGGGTTGCGACGATCGTACGCCTGACGCAGACGCCGCCGGCGGGCGAGGCGACGCACTGGACACTGCGGGCGATGGCGAAGGCCGCGGGCGTGGCCGCCTCGACGGTGCGCACGATCTGGCAGGCGCACGGTCTCGCGCCGCACCGCTGGCGTCAGTTCAAGCTGTCGACCGATCCGGCCTTCGTCGACAAGGTGCGCGACATCGTCGGCCTGTACGTGGAGCCGCCGGCGCATGCGGCGGTGCTGTCGATCGACGAAAAGTCGCAGATCCAGGCACTCGACCGCACGCAGCCCGGGCTGCCGTTGAAGAAAGGGCGCGGTGCCACCATGACCCACGACTACAAGCGACACGGCACGACGACGCTGTTCGCCGCCCTTGATGTGCTCGAGGGGACGGTGATCTCGCAGCACAGCGCCCGTCACCGGCACGAGGAGTTCGTGCGCTTCCTCGAACGCATCGAACGCACGGTCGCCGCCGGGACGCCGATCCATGCCATCCTCGACAACTACTCCGCCCACAAGCACAAGGCGGTCCGGGCATGGCTCGAGAAGCATCCGCGCTGGACCTTCCACTTCACCCCGACCTCGTGCTCGTGGCTCAACGCCGTCGAAGGCTTCTTCGCCAAGCTGACGCGCCGGCGGCTCAAGCACGGCGTGTTCCGCTCCGTCGACGAACTCCGCGACGCCATCCAGCGCTTCATCGACGAGCACAACCGGACAGAGGCAAAGCCCTTCGTCTGGATCGCGGACCCCGACGACATCATCGCCGCCAGAAACCGAGGGTTCCAAACGTTGGAATCAATCCACTAGTTTGCCATCGCAGACAGAATCTGCGCCTAGGCGCACACGCCATCTACCGCGTTCGCTACCCAACCGCCACCGGCGGCCGGCATTCAAATAACCAAGCATTTGTTTCTGGTTTCTCGAGATGAACGAAATCAGTCGCGAAGACGGAATCCAGAAGGCAATTGATGCAGTGTTTGCCGATCGTCTCGCTCTATTGTGTGGGGCTGGCCTTTCAATGGCACAGCCCAGTTCCATCCCCAGTGCGGCCCAGCTAGCGGAAAGCGCCAAAGAGCAATATGACGCCCGATTCGGACCAGACCGCGAACCACTTCCAGAATCAATTGACGACCAAGCGCAGTTTTTCTTCGCTCGAGAAGAACTTTATACGGTCTACCTTAGAACTTACATAGACACTCACGCATTTTCCTCCAAACCCAACTTGGGCCACTACGCAATTGCGGATCTTCTTTTCGTTCGCGGAATCTCAACGGCGGTCTCTACAAACGTCGATACGCTAATTGAGAACTCAGGCAGCATGCTGAACGGACACATTGCTGCTGGGACCACCAGAGACGAGGTGGCGCGCATACGTCCAGAGGAATCACCTCTGCTAAAGGTCCATGGTTGCTGGAATCGACCAGAGAGTACGATTTGGGCCACCGCTCAAACACGCAAAGAGCCCTTTAGAGCTAGACTTGAAGCATGTAGTCAATGGCTCAGGGTCAGGTTGTTAGATCGGGATCTGTTGATTGTCGGATATTCAACTGACTGGAACTACCTTAATCGGGTTCTCGAATCCACTATCGGTACAGTCAACCCAGCCAGAGTGATAGTCATCGACCCCTGCGAAAGTAGGGAATTCGCCGAAAAGGCGCCGATGTTGTACGACCTGGGTCGACGGGCGTCTACTGAGTTCTGTCACGTTCGTTGCTCCGGTGATGAGTTCCTCAATAGCCTTCGCGTAAGTTTCTCGCGAATGTTCATTCGAAGAGTGCTTCGCGTCGGTCGGCGCGCTTACGTTGAAATGATTGGTGAGGCACCCGAAGACCATTGGCTCGAACCAACATCTGACCAAGCAGAAGTATTGTGGCAAACTCGACGGGATCTGGAAGGCTGCCAACCGAATGCGCCTTCAACAATGAGGGAGCCTCCAGACGAACCGCTCCTCGGTTTGACGGTACTTCAACTAAGAGCGCGTGGCGCGACGCCTATGGGCAGCCTTTGGTGTATCGATGACCGTACGATTCGAATACTCCGTGCCCCAAATAGTCTCTTGCACGAAGTAGAAGCGATCTACTCCCGGGAAACACCTCCACCCGCTTCGCCAGATGTCGTCGTCGCCGTTGGTGCAGAAGCAGTGTCCCTACCGACAAGCGTCGCAAGAGCTTCCCGTAGTGATTCCATTGTCCGCGGGTCTGCAGCCATTTGGCTATCCCGCGACGGCGCGGTAGAGGAGCTAGCTCTATGAACGACACCGAAGCAACAGTTCGCCAACTGCTGGTCAACGAGGGCTATAGTATCGGAGAACTACAGGTAAGTGGCGGCCGCGTAGTAATTTTTGAAAACGCTACTGTCTTTGGATTTGTACTTCTTTACATCGATTCTGCCTCCCTGCTGGAACGGTGGCAGTCCAACTGCGACCAAGTTCTACGCGGGATGCAGTTCAGACTACGTCAAGCAGGCGAGAAGGCCTGGAACACATACGCAGTCCTCTTGTCTGACAATCATACCAGTCCTGATGATGGAGTAAAGCTACAGGCGATAGAAGAGAATCTTGTCGGCACTAGAAAAATTGCTAGAACGGGAGTGAAGGATTCTGATGTGCTGCGCCTCGCGCTATTGCCTCTTCTGGGGATTCAAAACGCTCCTAAACTCGAACCAATAGATATGGCAGATGAAATTCGCATGCGGACGTCAGAGCTTCCTAGTGAGTTAGTGAATGGATTTATCGCAGATGCGCCGAAGTCCTTTATGACTCAGTTACTGGAGTCAGGACGATGATTCTTTCGCACGTTGAACTATCCGGATTTAGGGGGTTTAAGCATTCAGTGAGAATAGAATTCTCCCCAGCTTATACCGTGATTGATGGTCGAAATGGATCAGGAAAGAGTACAATCTGCGACGCGATAGAATTTGCCCTGACAGGAACCATTTCGAAGTATCTCGACGCTACTTCGGCTCGGGAGACTGTCACGGATTACATATGGTGGTGTGGTGATACTGATGAAAAAGTTGACCGGTACGTAGAGGTTGGATTTCGCAACGGTTCTGCAATTCACTGCATTAAAAGAACGCCATACAACTCAGCTGACACAGATGTTTCTTCCATCTTGGATAAGCTAGTTGATGCAGAGGCTGCGCCACCCGGAGCGCTACAACAAGTATGCAACGCAACCATCATTCGAGATGAGCACATTGTCCGCCTTAGCCTCGATCTGAAGGATGTTGATCGATATTCACTATTGCGGGAAGCAATTGGCGCATCGGATGCAGATGACTGGATTGGGAGAAGTTCTACATTGCTATCAGCAGCGTCGGATAGACTAGAGTCTACGTCCCGCGAATTGGAGACGATGCGTGTCGAAATGAGGAGCAGTGTAATTGAATTAGACCGAGTTCGAACACAGTTATCCGAGTCGATCGCTTTCGAGAACGCGGTTTCCGCTCTACAGGAGTTACTGAAGTCGACTGCGCCAATAGAGGAAATCAGCAATGTTGGACGGAGGAGATTAGCCGAAATTGTATCGCTCGTTAGTGAGCTTCGTGAGCTGGTGGAAGAGTGGGTAGCGATTGAACGCATTCGTCAGGAACTTCCAACACTGGAACCCAACATAGATGGGCTGCAAATGGCGGTTGTCGATGCGGAAGCCGAGTTTGAAAGACATGTTGAGGCGTTGCGAAGCCATACGTCGTCGTCCGACCTTGCTCGCCGTGCACGCCAGATAGAACATCTTGTGGTGTTGGGGAGAGACATTGGTCTGCACAAAAAACATTGTCCGCTCTGCAATAGCGAGATTGATTTTGAGCAATTCGAGCGGGGACTCGGTGTGGCGCTGAAGTTTGCCAAGGATCTGGACGAACAAGCGGTAGATCAAGCGGCGTTGGAACGGGCTCGGGATCAGGCCATGGAGCGGGTCACGCGCGCTAAAGAGGCGGTCCGCATCGAGGTCAGCAAACGTGACGAAGCATTGGGGCGAGTCAGGAAGTACGATGCGCGTCTAGAAGCAGCGGGTCTGTTGGGTGCGCACTCAGATGATATTTCCGAGAGAGTTTCCGATCTACAGTCCGAGCGGGAGGCCATTTCATCACACATTGGGTTCCTTGACACGATGTCCCTTAATCATTTGCTTGTATCTACACAGGAGAAAGTGGGTAGCTCGAGGATGCGAGTAGAGGACGCTGAACGGAGGCACGGTAGGGCGCGACTTGCTAAGCAGAACGCCAAGGCAATCCATGATGCGGTGCGGCGAGCAGCTGCTGAGACCCTTGATGCGAGGCTGGATCGTGTCCTTCCTTTGATGTCTGAGCTATATAGACGATTGCGGCCACATCCTGTTTGGCATGATATAGAATACAATATTCGCGGAGACGTGCGACGCTTTTTAAAGCTACAAGTTGGGGACGAGATTAATCCTCAGTTTGTCTTTTCGAGTGGTCAACGACGAGTAACCGGTTTGGCGTTTCTTCTTTCGGTTAACTTATCGATCGCGTGGAGCCGGTGGAAGTCGTTAGTCTTGGACGATCCGGTTCAGCACGTTGATGATTTTCGAGCAGTTCATCTTGCCGAGGTACTGGCCCACCTCAGAGATGCGGGGCGGCAGATTGTGTGCGCAGTGGAAGATAGTGCACTCGCCGACTTGATGTGCCGACGTTTGGCAGGCTCGGAGATGAGCACCGGAAAAAGAGTTCGGCTTGGCAATGCGGCAGAGGGTGAGCTGGCCGTCTTGGATGACAGTGAAGTGGCGCCCTTAGTCGGTCGTTCCCTTGTTAGACCGGAGCAATCACTGGCTGCGTAATTCTTGGGTTGCGCTTGACGAGTCGGAATCGAATTGGATGGTGTTGGAGGTGATGGTGGTTGGTGTCTTGTGACGGAGGAGATTGCGGACCATTGGTAGGCTTTCAAGCAAGGAGAGCCCTTTACGCTTTCGTTTGCCGTATGCTTGGTTAGGTTAGGAAACATTCGAAGGAAAATCCAGGCCTGCAGCGAGGCTCTCGAAAATCCGTTGCGCCGCAGTCTTCACAGAATCCCGTGCAAGGTGGGCGTACCGGGCGGTAGTCTGGACTTTCTGGTGGCCGAGAAGCTTGCCGATCCTCGACAGGCTTTCACCTAGGGACAGCGCCCTGGACGCGTAGGAGTGACGGAGGTCATGGACACAAACCTCCTTTCGGCGTGGTTCTGGCAGGCCATGGAAGGTCATGGCTGCGAGCGGATGCGCGTGTCGGTACTTTGACACGAACGTCGTCTTCTGCCGCTACGACCCCCGGTTCCCGGACAAGCAGCGGATAGCGGTCGGCGTATTGCGCGACGGCGTCGCGACCGGGCGCGCGCGCATCGGTCGATCGTCGAGTTCGTCGCCGCGGCGTCGTGGGGCAAGCCGGACGACCGGCTGCTCGACCCGGCCGCCGCACGCCGCGAGGCCGAGGAGCTCATGGCGCAGTTTCCGGTCCTCTATCCCGATGCCGCCGTGTTGCGGACGGCGCTGCGCGTCGCGGCGGCATACGGACTGTCCTGGTTCGACGCGCATCCATGGGCCTTCGACGCCCGGAAAGCCTGGGGCGAGAGGTGGGGGAGGCCGCCCGCGGCACGAAATCGCCTTCGCCGGGCTTGACCGGACGGCAATGGAACACGCCCGGCATGACGGGAGCGGACGGGGCGACGGGGTCTCCGGCCGCTGCCCCTCGCAATCCGTCCGGGCGCACGCTATCTAAGGCGTCGCCCGCGGCCGAATTCGAGGTCTCTGTCGATGCTCAGGCTCCTCGCCGTCCTGCTTGCCGTCGCGGCGGCCGCGCCCGCCGCCGCCCGCGACACGCTGACGATAGGCATCACCCAGTTCCCGGCCACGCTGCACCCCCACATCAATTCGATGCTGGCCAAGTCCTACGTGCTCAACGCCGCCCTGCGGCCGATCACGGTCTACGATCAGGACTGGCAGCTGGTCTGCTTGCTGTGCACCGAGCTCCCGACCCTCGAGAACGGGCTCGCGGTCCGCGAGACGCTCGACAACGGCGACACCGGCGTCGCCGTGACGTGGACGATCCACGCGGACGCGACGTGGGGCGACGGGGTGCCGGTGAGCGCGCACGACGCGGTCTTCACCTGGCAGGTCGGGCGCCACGAGATGTCCGGGTTCGCCGGCCTCGAGGACTTCCGCCGCACCCTCGCCATCGACGTGATCGACGACAAGACTTTCACCGTCCACATCGACCGGCTGACTTACCAGTACAACAACTACGGGTTGGTGCTCCTGCCGCGGCATCTCGAGTCGGCGGCGTTCGCGGAGCCGGCGGAATACCGCCACCGCACGCTCTACGATACCGACCCGACCAATCCCGGCCTCTACTTCGGTCCCTACCGCGTTACGGAGGTCGCGTCGGGCTCGCACGTGGTGCTGGAGACCAACCCGACGTGGTACGGGACGCCGCCGGCGTTCCGGCGCGTGGTCGTCCGCGTGATCGAGAATACCGCGGCGCTCGAAGCCAACCTCTTGTCCGGCGAGGTCGACTACGTCGCCGGCGAGCTCGGCTTCACCGTCGAGCAGGCGATGTCGTTCGAGCGCCGCCACGGCGACCGCTTCCGGGTTCTGTACCGGCCGGGCCTCGTCTACGAGCACATCGACGTGAATCTCGACAACCCGGTCCTCGCCGACCGCCGCGTGCGGCAGGCGCTGATGTACGCGATCGACCGCGAGCAGTTGACCTGGCAACTGTTCGGCGGGCACCAGCCGGTGGCGCATTCCAGCATCCACCCGCTCGACCGCGTCTACAGCGGCGCGGTGCCGGTCTACGCCCACGACCCGGCGCGTGCTGCGGCGCTGCTCGACGATGCCGGGTGGCGCGAGACCGCCGACGGCGTGCGCCGCAACGCCGCCGGCGAGCCGCTCCGGCTGACGCTGATGACGACCGCGGGCAACAAGTCGCGCGAACTGGTGCAGCAGGTCCTGCAGAATCAATGGGCCGGCGTCGGCATCGACGCCGCGATCCGCAACGAGCCGGCGCGGGTGTTCTTCGGCCGGACGGTGGCGCGGCGCGAAAATCCCGGCCTGTCGATGTACGCCTGGCTCAGCTTCCCCGAGACGGTGCCGCGCAGCACCCTCCAGTCCGACCAGGTCCCGCACGCCGGTAACGGGTGGTCGGGCCAGAACTATCCCGGCTACCGCAGCGACCGCATGGACACGTTGATCGACGCCATCGAGCGCGAGCTCGACGCGGACGCGCGCCTGCCGCTGTGGGCCGAGCTCCAGGCGCTCTACGCGACCGACCTGCCCGCGCTGCCGCTGTTCTTCCGCGTCGAGCCCTACGTCTTTCCGGGCTGGCTCGAAGAGGTGCGGCCGACGGGGCATTCGGTGACGACGACGATGTGGATCGAAGAGTGGCGGGCCGCCGAGTGAGTCCGCGGCGCCGGTGAACGGTCGCAACCCGGTCCTCGACGTCTCCGACCTTACGGTCTCGTTCGACACCCGCGACGGCGCCGTGCCGGCGGTGAGCGGCGTGTCGTTCCGCATCGACGCAGGGAGGACGCTGGGGCTCGTCGGCGAGAGCGGCTGCGGCAAGACGGTGACCGCGCTCGCCGTGATGGGGCTGATCGACCCGCCCGGACGCGTGGCCGGCGGCGAGGTGCGCCTGTGCGGCGCGTCCCTCTCCGGGCTTTCGGAGACCGCCCTGTGCGAGGTCCGCGGGCGCCGCATGGCGATGGTCTTTCAGGAGCCGATGACGGCGCTGAACCCGGTGCGGCGCATCGGCGACCAGATCGCCGAGGTGGCGCTGCTGCACGACGGCTGCGGCCGCCGCGAGGCGTGGGACGGCGCCGTCGCGCTGCTCGACCGCGTCGGGATTCCACAGCCGTCGCGGCGCGCGCGCGACTATCCGCACCAGTTCTCCGGCGGCATGCGCCAGCGGGCGATGATCGCGATGGCGCTCGCCGGCCGTCCGGCGCTGCTCATCGCCGACGAGCCGACCACCGCGCTCGACGTCACCGTGCAGGCGCAGGTGCTCGAGCTGCTGCTCGAGCTCCAGCGCGATCGCGGCACCGCCATCCTGTTCATCAGCCACGACCTCGGAGTCGTCTCCGAGATCGCCGACGACGTGGCGATGATGTACGCCGGCCGCATCGTCGAACGCGCCCCGGCGCGCGAGCTTTTCGCCGCGCCGCACCATCCCTACACCGCCGGGCTGCTCGCCACCCTGCCGCGGATGGGCGCACAGCCCGCCCGGCTGCCGGCGATCGGCGGCGCCGTGCCGAACCTTGCCGCCCTGCCGCCCGGCTGCGCCTTTCACGACCGCTGCCCGTCGGCCTTCGCGGCATGCCGGCGGACGCGGCCGCAACTCGCCGCGCTGGACGACGGCCGCAGCGCCGCCTGCCTGATGTTCGAAGGGTCATGAGCGCGCTGCTCGAATGCCGCGGCCTGGTCAAGCACTTCCCCGCCTCCGGCGGCGCCTGGGGACGGAGCCGCGGCGTCGTGCACGCCGTCAACGGCGTCGACCTCGCGCTCGCCGCCGGCGAAACGCTGGCGCTCATCGGCGAGAGCGGCTGCGGCAAGACGACGCTCGGCCGCGTGCTCGGCGGTCTCTACCCGCCGACGTCCGGCGCCGTCTTCTACCGCGGCGCGCCGCTCGCCAGGGCAAGGCGGCGCGCCCGGCGCGCGGTGCAGATAGTGTTCCAGGACCCGTTCGCCGCGCTCGACCCGCGCATGACCGCGGGCGCGATCGTCGAGGAGCCGCTGCGCATCCACCGCGTCGGCGGCCGGCGGGCGCGGCGGGCGCGCGTGGCGGCGCTCATGCGCGCGGTCGGGCTCGACGAATCGCAGGCGGACCGCTATCCGCACGAGTTCTCGGGCGGCCAGCGCCAGCGCATCGGCATCGCCCGCGCGCTCGCGCTGGAACCCGCTGCGATCGTCGCCGACGAGCCGGTCTCCGCGCTCGACGTGTCGATCCAGAGCCAGATTCTCAACCTGCTGCGCGACCTTCAGGACGCGCGCGGCCTTGCCTATCTCTTCATCACGCACGACCTCGCGGTCGTCGACTTCATCGCCGACCGCGTCGCCGTCATGTATCTCGGCCGGATCGTCGAGCTGGCGAGCCGCGCGTCTCTGTTCGCGGCGCCGCGCCACCCCTACACGGTCGCGCTCCGCGCCGCGGTGCCGGAACCGGGACGCGGCAGGCGCCGTCCCGGCCGCGCGCTCGCGGGCGAGGTGCCGAACCCGCTGGCGCCGCCGGCGGGCTGTCCCTTCCACCCGCGCTGCCCGAAGGCGGTCCCGGTCTGCCGACGGACGATGCCGGCGCTCGAGCCCGCCGGCCCCGGCCATGCGGTCGCCTGCCATCGGCCCGAGGCGCCATGACCCGTTACGCGGCCGGGCGCATCGTCGAATCGTTCGTCGTCATCGTGCTCATGTCGTTCGTGATCTACGGGCTGATGGCGCTGATGCCCGGCGACCCGATCGACATCATGGTCCAGTCGAACCCGGACCTCACGCCCGAAGACGCGGCGCGGCTGAAGGCCCTCTACGGTCTCGACCGGCCGATCGTCGAACGCTACGGCAACTGGCTCGCCGCGGCCGCCGGCGGCGATTTCGGCTATTCGCGCATCCATAACCGCCCGGTGCT
Source organism: Alphaproteobacteria bacterium (assembly GCA_965243325.1). Classification (GTDB taxonomy): domain Bacteria; phylum Pseudomonadota; class Alphaproteobacteria; order UBA7887; family UBA7887; genus JANQOH01. The sequence goes on from CBDEUQ010000003.1 coordinate 1,394,335, forward strand.
CGAAGTGCTCGGGCCGCGGCTGCTGAACACCCTCTGGCTGATGGGTCTGACGCTGCTCGTCTCGCTCGCCGTGGCCGTGCCCGTCGGCGTCGCTTCGGCGCTCAGGCCGTATTCGCTGGCCGACTATTCGATCAACTTCCTCGCGCTCGCGGGCATCTCCGTTCCCGTCTTCTGGCTCGCGCTCCTGCTCATCATGCTGTTCGCGGTCGAGCTCGGCTGGCTGCCCGCGGGCGGCATGGGCGGGCTGGACGCGCGCGAAGGGCTGGCCGGCGTCTGGGATCGCGCGCGCTATCTGGTCCTGCCCGTCGTCGTGCTCAGCGTCGCCAGCGTCGGCGGCCTCACGCGCTTCGTGCGCGCGGCGATGATGGAGGTTCTGCGCCAGGATTACATCCGCACCGCCCGCGCCAAGGGCGCGCGCCCGCGCCGCATCGTCTTCGCGCACGCGCTGCGCAACGCGATGATCCCGGTCGTGACCATCCTCGCGCTCGGCTTCGGCACGCTGTTCTCGGGCGCGCTGATCACCGAGACCATGTTCGGCTGGCTCGGCATGGGCAAGCTGATCTACGACTCGATCGTCGGCAACGACTACAACATGGCGCTGGTGAGCCTGCTGTTCGCCACCGCGCTGGTCCTGCTCGGCAACCTCCTGGCCGACCTGTGCTACGCGTGGCTCGATCCGCGCGTCAGCTACCGGTGAGCGCGGTGCGCCGGCGCTCGCCGTTCCACCTCGCCTTCGCGCGCTTTCTCGAGCACCGCATGGCGGTCGCCAGCGGCGCGGTTCTGGTTGCGCTTGCCGTCCTCGCGGCGGCGGCGCCGGCGCTCGCCGCGTGGCTGGCGCTCGACCCGAACGCCGTGGATCTGCTGTCGCGCTACGGCCCGCCGTCGCCGGCGCATCCGCTCGGCACCGACGAGATCGGCCGCGACGTCGCCGCGCGCCTGCTCTACGGCGGGCGCGTGTCGCTGCTCGTCGGCCTCGCGGCGGCGGCCATCGCGGCGGCGATCGGCACCGTCGTCGGCCTGGCCGCGGGCTACTACGGCGGCTGGCTCGACGCGCTGCTCATGCGGCTGACCGACACGGTGATCGCGCTGCCGCTGCTGCCGCTGCTGATCGTGCTGGCGGCGATCGACCTGGAGAAGCTCGGCCTGCCCGGCGATCTGGCGACCGCGCCCGAGATCAGCCTCTGGCGCATCGTCGTCATCATCGCCCTCGTCGGCTGGACGACGGTGGCGCGGCTGGTGCGCGGCGCCGCGCTGTCGCTCCGCGAGCGCGACTTCGTGCTGGCGGCGAAGAGCCAGGGGGCCGGCGGCGGACGCATCATGTTCCGCCACATCCTGCCGAACGCGGTCTCGCCGATCGTCGTTGCCACGACGCTCTCCGTCGGCAACGTCATTCTGCTGGAATCGGTCCTGAGCTTCCTCGGTCTCGGGATTCAGCCGCCGATCGCGAGCTGGGGCAACATGCTCACCAACGCGCAGGAGACGATCTACGAGGCGCCGCTGCTCGCGGTGTGGCCGGGCCTCGCGATCTTCGCCACCGTCATCGCCTTCAACTTCCTCGGCGACGGCCTCCAGGACGCCCTCGACCCGCGCGCCGTCCGGCGCTGAGGCAGATCCGTCGCCGTTGACACGGTGGAGCGAGGTACCATAGCCGCGCCAGGGCGGCGCGCGCCGTAATCGATCCACACCGCTCAATCCCCAGAATTATTTCTTTTCACCGTATAGAGGAAATGTTACCGTTTTTCTCTATCAGTTATCGTTTCGCACGGAATGGGCGGCCAGTTTGCGTCACTACGGGAACGTAATCATTTCATCATGGAATATCCCCATCCGAATCGTTTTTCGGGTCCTGTTACGATCTTTCAGGAACGACGTCTCCCCGTGGCAGCGACGCTGGCGGGCTACGCCGCGCTGATCGGGGCATACGATCTGCGGGTGCCGCCTCCCCGGAAGCTCAGCGCCATTGGCGAACGGCACAGGTTCATCGAGCAGGACGGCTGGCGCATCTATTCGCCGCGCTACATGCCGGATGCAAGCCTGGAAGGTCATCTTGTCTTCGCCCTGAAACATGAGGGGCTGGACCTGGCCGTCCTCAAGAGGCTGTTCGCCGCGACCGGCCCGGCCCCTCTGGCCGACCTGGTCAGGGCCCACCCGACAGGCGCCTACGCCCGGCGTATCTGGTTTCTCTATGAGTGGCTCACCGGAGCGCGGCTCGATCTTCCGAACGCCGGCCGGGGGGCCTACCCGCTTGTCGTCGATCCGAACCGGCAATATGCCGTCCCCGCGCGAACGTCCCCGCGGCACCGGGTCAAGAACAACCTGCCCGGCACGCCGGCCTTTTGTCCGCTGGTGTTCCGCACCGAAGCGCTGGAAGGCTTCATCGCCACGGACCTGAAGGCGCGCGCGCAGCAGGCCATTGCCGCCGTGCCGCGCGATCTGCTCGCGCGTACGGCCGCCTTCCTGCTTCTCAAGGACTCGAAGTCGAGCTTCGCCATCGAGGGCGAGCATCCTCCGCAGGACCGCATCCGGCGATGGGCCCGCGCCATTGGCCAGGCCGGGCAGCGATCGATCGATCATGACGAACTCCTGCGTCTGCAACGCATCGTGATCGGAGACGACCGTTTCGTTCATCTCGGTCTGCGGACCGAAGGCGGCTTTGTCGGTCAACACGACCGCGAGTCGCGCACGCCGATCCCCGACCACATCAGCGCCCGACCGGATGATCTGCCGCAGCTGGTGGAAGGATTGGTCGCGTTCGACCGGGAATCCGCCCAACGGCTCGACCCGGTGGTTGCCGCATCGGTTCTGGCCTTCGGATTTGTCTACATTCATCCCTTTGACGACGGGAACGGCCGGCTGCACCGTTACCTGATTCACCACGTCCTGGCCGAGCGCGGTTTCAATCCGCCGGGACTCGCATTTCCGGTATCGGCGGCGATTCTGGACCGGATCGACGACTACCGTGCTGCGCTCGAAGACTACTCGCAACGCCTGCTGCCGTTCGTGCGGTGGGAACCGACGGAACACGGTAACGTTCGGGTGTTGAACGATACCGGCGACTTTTACCGGTATTTCGATGCCACGCCGCAAACCGAGTTCCTGTACGGCAGCGTGCGGAGGACCATCGAACTGGACTTGCCGCAAGAAGCGGAATTTCTGAAGCGGTACGACGCGTTTCGGAACGACCTCGACCTGGTCGTCGATATGCCGGACCGCCTGTCGGACCTGCTCTTCCGGTTCCTGCACCAGAATGCCGGCACGCTTTCTCGTCACCGGCGGGGAAGGGAATTCGCTGCGCTGACAGACGACGAGGTCGCGCGCATCGAGGCCATTTACCGGGAAGCATTCGCCGGCGACCATTGTTGAACGCGAACGGAAGTCGGCCCGCGAAGGCGAGTAGCCGCGGCGCTTGCCTCGCGGTGCTGAGTCCATAGGATGGCCGCCGCCGGGCGGGGCGGCAGCGGAGGGGAGCGCGACATGGCCGAAGGCGGGATGGTGCAGGACAAGGTGGTGCTGGTCACCGGCGCCGGCCGCGGGATCGGCCGGGGGTTCGCCGTCGCCATGGCGCGCGAGGGCGCGAAGGTGGTGGTCAACGACCTCGGCGGCACCGAGCGCGGCGAGGGCAGCGACCGGATTCCGGCGCTCGAGGTGGTCAGGGAGATCGAGGATGCGGGCGGCGCGGCGGTCGCCGACTTCGGCAGCGTGAGCGACGCCGCCGAGGCCGAGGCGATGGTGGCGCGTGCCGAGTCCGCCTTCGGGCGCATCGACGTCGTGGTCAACAACGCCGGCATCCTGCGCGACGCGATCTTCCACAAGATGACGCACGACGACTGGGACGCGGTCATCGGCGTGCACCTCAAGGGAAGCTTCAACGTCAGCCGGGCGGCGGCGGCGCGCTTCCGCGCCCAGGGTTCGGGCGCCTTCGTGCACATGACGTCCACCTCGGGCCTCGTCGGCAACGTCGGGCAGGCGAACTACGCCGCCGCCAAGCTCGGCATCGTCGGCCTGTCGAAGTCCATCGCCCTCGACATGGCGCGGTTCGGCGTCCGCTCGAACGTGATCTCGCCGTTCGCCTGGAGCCGGATGATCGGCACCATCCCCATCGCCGACGCGGACCAGGCCGCGCGCGTCGAGCGGCTCAAGGTGATGACGCCTGACAAGATCGCGCCCGTGGCGGTGTACCTCGCGAGCCACGCCGCGGACGAGGCGAAGGTGTCGGGCCAGATCTTCGCCGTGCGCAACAACGAGATCTTCCTCATGAGCCAGTCGCGCCCGGTGCGGTCGGTGCAGCGGAGCGAAGGCTGGACTCCGGCCGCCATAGCCGCCCACGCGGCGCCGGCGCTCGCCGCGTCGTTCTATCCGCTCGACGTGAGCGCCGACGTCTTCGACTGGGACCCGGTCTAGACGCCGCCTAGAGGATGCCGAACACGCGGTAGAGCGGCCCGCTCGGGCGCCGGTCGCCGACGCCGACCGCGACGACGCGGTTGAGCCACCCGTATTTTTCCGAAGCCGTCTCGAAGGTGGGCGTGGTGCGGAAGTAGTACTCGGACGGGTCGACCGTCTCGCCGGCGGCGAGGCGCGCCGCGACCGCGGGCGGCGCGGCGCGAATGCCGCGATAGCGCATGTAGATCAGCGCGTCGTCGTCGGTGCGCAGCGTCACCCGGACGTCGAGTTCGAAGGCGCCGTCGGCGCGTTGCAGCAGCCAGTCGCCACCCGGCGCCGGCTCCACCGTCCCGCGCAGTTTCGGTCCTGCAAACTGCCCGCCGGAGACCGCCACGATGCGGCGCATCCCGTAAGGCGTGTCGCCGGCGTCCTGCGCCGCCCCGACGGTCAACTCGATCTCGAAGAGAAACTCCGACTTCAGCTCGGACATGCGCGTGCTCCCCGCGGCTGACGAACGATGCCGGCGCCTTGCCGCGTGCGCCGGCGATTGACAACGCGCGCCGCAGCGGGCAGCAACGCCGCATGCGCATCGCCGTCGGCGGCTTCCAGCACGAGACCAATACGTTCGCGCCCACCAAGGCGGCGTTCGAGGACTTCGCGCGCGCCGGCGGCTGGCCGGCGCTGTCGCGCGGCGCCGCGCTGCCGCCGGCGGTTGCCGGGATCAACCTGCCGATCGCCGGCTTCATCGACGCCGCCGCCGCGGCCGGCCACGAGGTCGTGCCGCTGACGTGGGCGGCGGCCGAGCCGTCGGCCCACGTCACGCGCGACGCGTTCGAGCGGATCGCCGCCATGCTGCTCGACGACGTCGCCGCCGCGCGGCCGTTCGACGCGGTCTACCTGGACCTGCACGGCGCCATGGTCTGCGAACATCTCGAGGACGGCGAGGGCGCTCTGCTCGCGCGGCTGCGCGCCGCCGTCGGCGAGGCGCCGCTGGTCGCCAGCCTCGATCTGCACGCCAACGTCACGGAGGACATGGCGGCCGCGGCCGACGCGCTCGTGGCCTACCGCGCCTACCCGCACACCGACATGGCCGAGACGGGCGCCCGCACGCTGCCGGTCCTCGAACGCATCGCCGCCGGCGCAAGGCCGGCGAAAGCGTTTCGCAAGCTCGACTTCCTGCCGCCGCTGCCCTGGCAATGCACCATGATCGAGCCCGCGAGATCGCTCTACGCCATGCTGGAGGCGCCGGGCGCCGGCGTCTGGTCGGCGTCGATCTGCATGGGTTTTCCGCCCGCCGACATCCGCGCCGTCGGGCCTTCGGTGCTCGCCTACGGCGACACGGCGGCGGACGCGGACGCGGAGGCGGACCGGCTGACGCGGGCGTTCGAAGCCGCCGAGGGCGCCTTCGCCGGACCGATCTGGACCCCGGACGAAGCCGTCGCCCGTGCCATGGAGGCGCCGCGCGGCCCGGTGGTGATCGCCGACACGCAGGACAATCCGGGCGGCGGCGGCGATTCCAACACCCTCGGAATGCTGCGCGCGCTGATCGCGGCTAAGGCGCCCGATGCCGTGATCGGCGCGCTGTGCGATGCGCGCGCCGCGGCGGCGGCGCATGCCGCCGGCGTCGGCGCACGCGTCGCGGTGTCGCTCGGCGCCGATCGCGGCTGGCTGGGCGAGCGGCCGCTCGAGGCGACGGCCACGGTCCGCGCGCTCGGCGACGGCCGGTTCACCGCCACCGGGCCGATGTTCCGCGGCGCGCGCATGAGGCTCGGGCCCATGGCCCTGCTCGACATCGCCGGAATCGGCGTCGTCGTGTCGTCCGTCAAGATGCAGGCGGCGGACCAGGAGATCTTTCGCCACGTCGGCGTCGAGCCCGCCGACAAGGCCGTCGTCGTCGTGAAGAGCTCGGTGCATTTCCGCGCCGATTTCTCGCGCGTCGCGGCGGAAACGCTGGTCGCGGCGGCGCCCGGCCCGGTTCCCGTCGATCACCGCGTGCTGGACTTCCGCCGCGTCCGCCCCGGCGTCCGCGTGATGCCGCGCGCCGGCTGAGCTACGCGACGGCGGGGAACGGGCGGACGGGGTCGGTGCCGTCCCAGTCGGCGGCGGCGGCGGCGATGCTGGCGAACAGCCGCGCCTTGCGGCCGCCCACGTCGGACAGCTCGATCACGCCGCCGGGATGCGCCCCCGGAGTCGACTCCGTGTCGAAGTAGACGAACGGGCCGTAGTCGCCGGTCTGCCCTTCGTGGCCGATCCGGTAGCCGGCCGCCAGCAGCCGCGCCCGGTCCTCGGCGAAGCTCGAGGTCCAGTAGGCGATGTGTTGCAATCCCTCGTGTCCCGCCTCGAGGAAATCGCGATACATGGAGGGGGCCTCGTTCCGCTGCTCGATGAGCTCGAGCTGCAGATCGCCCGAGTTGGCGAGCGCGATCGACAGCTCGACCGGCGAAGGCTTGCCGCGGTAGCGGAAGGCGCGGATCGGCGCTCGCTCGACGTAGAACCACGGCCCGACTCCCGCGACCTCGCTCCAGTGCCGCATCGCGGCCTCGATGTCGCGCACCACGTAGCCGTTCTGGCGGACCGCGCCGAAGATGCGGCTCATGTTCCTCTCTCCCTGTCGGACGGGCATCATAGACGTTGCGCCGCGCGGCGACAGACCTTTGCGGCGGGCCGGGAATGCGATATGCAACGGTCGGGCCGCAAGAGCGGATGGGGATTGGCCGACATGAAGCTGAGCGAGAGCGAACTGGCCCGCTTCCGCGAGGACGGGTTTCTGTTCATGCCCGGTCTGTTCGCTGCCGGCGAGGTGGCGCCGCTGCGCCAGGAGATGGACCGCATCGCCGGGCTGGAGCGCGACGAGGTGCTGCGCGACGAGCACGGGGAGCTCCGCCTCGCCATGGCCATGCAGCGCTACAGCCCGCTCTTCGACCGCCTGCTGCGCCACCCGCGGCTGCTCGAGCCGGCGCGGCAGATACTCGGTCCCGATCTTTACGCCCACCAGTACAAGATCGTCGCCAAGGACCCGCTGGGGAAGCTCGACTGGCCCTGGCACCAGGACGCGGCATCGTGGCGCGCCTATGACGGCATGCCGGCGCCGGTGGCGATGAACTATGCGGTGTTTCTCGACGATGTGACCGAGCACAACGGCCCGATCACCCTGATCCCCGGCTCGCACCGCGACGGGATTCTGGAGGGTGTGGATTCGCCGCTTCCGGGCGGCAAGTCGCCCCTTCGCACGCTGCCGCGCGAGGCGCTGGAGACGCTGGTCGCGAAAGGCGGAATGACGGCGCCGAAAGGCCCCGCCGGTTCGGCGATTTTCTTCTCCGGCTGTCTCGCGCACGCGTCGGGCCCCAATCTCAGCCCGTGGACGCGCTACATCGTCTACGTCACCTACAACCCGGTGAGCAACGCCATCCAGCGTCCGACGCGGCCGGACTACTACGCCGCGCGCGACGGTTTCGTGGCGCTCGAGGCGCTCGGCGACGACTGCCTGGAACTGGTCGCCGTGTAATGGCCGCGCCGCCCCCTCTCTGGCACACTGTGTAGTTGTTTCGAGAACTGCGGGAGGCACAGCGATGAAGAAGATCGAAGCCGTCGTCAAGCCGCACAAGCTCGACGACGTGAAGGACGCGCTCGCCGAAGTGGGCGTCATGGGCATGACCGTCATCGACGCCAAGGGGTTCGGCCGCCAGAAGGGCCACACCGAACTCTACCGCGGCGCGGAGTACGTGATCGACTTTCTGCCCAAGCTCATGGTCGAAGTGGTCGTGGAGGACGGCAAGGCCGAGCGCGTCGTCGAGACCATCAGGGCCGCGGCGCACACGGGGAAGATCGGCGACGGGAAGATATTCGTCAGCACGGTCGAGCAGGCGCTGCGCATCCGCACGGGCGAAACCGGCGCGGACGCGATTTGAGGGCGCGCCGCGTCGCCGCGGCGCGGTGGGTCGGGCTTCCGAGTTTCAGGGGGATGCAATGAAAGCGATACGGCTGTTCCTATGCCTGGCGGCGGTCGGGCTGTTTCTGTTGCCGGCGGCGGACGCGTTCGCGCAGGAGGCGTCGGCGGACAGCGGCGACACGGCGTGGATCCTCACGTCGACCGCGCTGGTGCTGTTCATGACCATGCCGGGTCTGGCGCTGTTCTACGGCGGCCTCGTGCGCGCGAGCAACGTCCTGTCGGTGCTCCTGCACTGCTTCGCCATCTGCTGCGTGGCCTCGATCCTGTGGCTTGTGTGCGCCTACAGTCTGGCGTTCTCCGACGGCGGCGCGGTGAACGCCATCATCGGCGGTTTCTCGAAGTCGTTCCTCGCCGGCGTGGACAGCGGCGCGCTCGCGTCCGGTCTCGCCATCCCCGAGACCGTGTTCTTCATGTTCCAGATGGTCTTCGCCATCATCACCCCGGCGCTGATCGTCGGCGCGTATGTGGAGCGCATCAACTTCGGCGCGGTGCTGCTGTTTTCCGGCGTCTGGCTGCTGCTGGTCTACGCCCCGGTCTGTCACTGGGTGTGGGGCGGCGGATGGCTCTCCGACCTTGGCGTGCAGGACTTTGCCGGCGGCCTCGTCGTGCACGTGACCTGCGGGGTCTCCGCGCTGGTGCTCGCGTGGGTGCTGGGCTCGCGCAAGGGCTTTCCCGGAGAGATCCGCCCGCCGCACAACCCCGGCCTCGTGATGATGGGCGCCGCCATGCTGTGGGTCGGCTGGTTCGGCTTCAACGCCGGCAGCGCCGTCGCCGCGGACGCCGCCGCCGGCATGGCGATGACGGTAACGCACATCTCCGCCGCCACCGCGGCGTTCACGTGGATGGCGATCGAGTGGATCCGGTTCCGCAAGCCGACGCTCGTCGGCATCGCCACCGGCGCGATCGCCGGTCTGGCGACGATCACGCCCGCGTCGGGCTTCGTCGGTCCCGTGGGCGCGCTCGTGATCGGGTTCATCGCCGGCATCGTCTGCTTCTACGCCTGCGGCATCGTCAAGAACGCGCTGAAAATCGACGATTCGCTCGACGTCATGGCGGTGCACGGAGTTGGCGGCGCGACGGGCATCATCCTGACGGCGATCTTCGGCGTTACGGCACTCGGCGGTCTGGGGCTGTCGGAGACGACGATGGGCGGGCAGCTCGGCACGCAGGTCATCGGCGTCGTCGCCGTCGTCGCGTGGTCGGCGGTGCTGACCTTCGTCATCGCCAAGGCGGTCAATCTGGTGGCGCCGCTTCGGGCCGATCCGGAAGCCGAGGTCGAAGGACTCGACCTCATCGCCCACGGCGAGAAAGGCTACGACATCTGATGGAACGCGAGGGAGCCGCGCCGCGGCGGCGCGGCTCCCCGCGCGGGATCAACCGTCCGCGGCCATCATGCGGCGGTAGGAGCGGTTCCACGTCGGACTGATCACGATCTCGTTCACGCACGCCCGCGGCGGCATCCGCGCGACGTGAAGAATCGTCGCCGCCACGTCCTCCGGCTGCAGCATGCGGGCGCGGGTTGCGGCGTCCGGCGGTGCCGGGCGGCGGTCGAGGATGGGAGTCGCCACCTCTCCCGGGCAGATCGCGCACGCGCGAATGCCGTTGCCGCCCTCCTCCAGGTTGAGGCTTTCGTTCATTGCCAGCACGGCGGATTTCGCGGCGTTGTAGGCGGGGCCGGTGACCGACGATACATAGCGCCCGGCCCATGACGAGACGTTGACGATCAGACCGTCGCCGCGGGCGCGCATGGCCGGCAGCGCGGCCCGGGCGCAGTGGAACGCGCCGTTGAGGTTGATGCCGACGACCTCCTCGAACCCCTCGCGCGACACGTCCTTCCAATGACGGCGGGGAACGTTCATGCCGGCGTTGTTGACGAGGATGTCGAGGCGGCCGAAACGGTCCGCGATGCGCGCGGCGACGGCGTCCACGGCCGTCGCGTCGAGAATGTCGAGCGGCTCCGTGACGGCGTCGCCGCCGTGCGCCGCGATGGCCGCCGCGGTATCGCGCAGGCCGTCCTCGCTGCGCGCCGAGAGGACGACGGCGCTCCCGTGCCGGGCCAGCGCTTCGGCGGTGGCGCGGCCGATGCCGCTGCTCGCGCCCGTGATCCAGGCCACCGTGTTTTCCAGGTTTCGCATGGTTCGGTCCTATCCGGGCGCCGACGTTATCCCGCTCAACGCTATAACGCCGCGCGTGTTATGGTCGCACCCTTGGTCGAGTTCGAGGAGCATTGCCATGGCAGCCTACGTCATTGCCCAGATTGGCGTGAAGGACTCCAAGCTGTTCGCGGAATACCGCGAGAAGGTGGTGGCGACCATCGAACGGTACGGCGGGCGGTACAGGGCGCGCAGCGGCGACGTGGTGTCGCTGGAGGGAACGCCCCCCGGATCGCGCGTTGCCATCATCGAGTTCGACGACATGGACGCCGCCTTGCGCTGGTACGGGTCCGAGGAGTATGAGCCGCTGATCGCTCTGCGCCGGTCCGCCGTCGAGGGATCGGTGTTCATCGTCGGCAGCGGCGACGCGCCGGGAGCGTAGGCGGAGGCCTGAATCGGACCCGTATCGCGCCGCGCCGCGTTGTCCGGGTTTCGGTGCCAAGGTGAGGAATCGCTTGCGCCGCCCGTCGCGTCGGTGACGCCCCGGGTCATCGGCGTCTGGCTCGCTCCGGTCCGCCACCGCACCGCGCGCTCCGCCGCCGCACTCGGCCGCCCTTGTCGAGCCCTGCGCCGCAGCGCCGCAGCGCGTGTTACGATCGCGCATCCGGCGGAAACCAGGGAGCATGGCCATGGCTGCGTACGTCATCGCCCAGATCGACGTCACGGACCCCGAGCGCTTCGCCGCGTACCGCGAGAAGGTGCCCGCCACCATCGAGCGGTACGGCGGACGGTACAAGGCGCGCGGCGGCGAGGTGACGCCATTCGAAGGAGACTCGCCGCGTTCGCGCGTCGTCGTCATCGAGTTCGACGATGTCGACGCCGCGAGGCGCTGGTACGGGTCCGAGGAGTACGCGCCATTGATCATCCTGCGCCAGTCGGCGTCCGTGGGGTCGTTGTTCGTCGTCGACGGCGGCCGACCGTAGGGGCGCCCGGTGATCGCCCCGCCGCGAGGGCGCGCCCGCCGTCGCCGAGGTGGACGACCGGAGCGGCGCCGTGCGATTCTCGGCCGGGCCTGTAGAGCTGGGCGGGGAGGTCTGCCGCGACCATGATACGGTTCGAGAACGTCGGCATGCGTTACGATGTCGGGCCGGAGGTGCTCCAGGACCTGACGTTCGAGCTCGCGCCGGGGAGTTTCGCGTTTCTCACCGGGCCGAGCGGTGCGGGAAAGACGTCGCTGCTGCGCTTGCTGTTTCTCGGCACCCGGCCGTCCCGCGGCACCCTCGTCCTGTTCGGCGAGGAAATGTCGGGCGCGGCGCGCGAGCGTCTGGCGCTGCTGCGCCGGAAGATCGGCATCGTGTTCCAGGACTTCCGCCTCGTCGACCATCTGAGCGTACGCGAAAACGTGGCGCTGCCGCTGCGGATCGCCGGCGCCGCTCGCGAGGACATCGGCACGTCCGTGGAGGAGATGCTCGAATGGGTGGGCCTCGGACATCGCATGGACGTGCCGCCGTCGATGCTCGCCGGGGGAGAGAAGCAGCGCGTGGCGATCGCGCGGGCGGTGATCGGCCGTCCCGGCCTGCTGCTCGCGGACGAGCCCACGGGAAGCATGGACTCGGACAACGGCGCGCGCGTGCTGCGCCTCTTCGAGTCGCTCAACCGGTTGGGAACCACCGTCGTGTTCGCCACCCACGACGAACGACTGGTGGCGCGCTACCCCTATTCGCGCTTCCGGCTCGACGGTGGCCGGCTGGTGCATGCGGATCGACAAGAGAGCGCGACGGCCCATGGCGCGGCTTGACACGAGGCTCGTGCTTGGCCGCGGCGGCGACCGTTTCGTTGCCTGGGCGATCGCCATGCAGGTCTTCTTCGCGACCCTCGCGCTCGGCGGTCTCCTGGCGCTGGAGGAGGCGCTCGAGCGGTGGCAGTCGGGCGACTACGCCGTGGTCACCGTCGCCCTGCCGGCCGACAGCGCGCCGGAGGTCCGAACGGCGGCGCTGGAGGCGATGCGGCAGACGCCGGGCGTCCTGCGCGCCGAACTCGTGTCTCCCCAAGGGACGGCGGCGCTGCTGGCTCCGTGGCTGCGCGGTCTCGACCTGCCGGGAGATCTTCCGCTGCCGGTGCTGATCGACGTCGGCATCCAGCCCGACAGGCCGATGGACTGGACGGCGGCGGAGCGCCGCCTGCTCGCGGCGGCGCCGGACGCGCTCCTCGATACCGGCATGACCTGGGTCGAGCGCCTCATCGACCTCGCGCGCGCGTCGCAGGCGGTGATCGCCGTCGTTCTCGCCGTCGTCGCGGTCGTCGCCGCGCTCACGGTCGCGTTCGCCACGCGTGCCGGTTTCGCCGTCCGCCGCGACGCCATCGAGATCGTGCACTGGCTCGGCGCGCGCGACCGCGAGGTCGCGCGCGCGTTCCAGCGTCGCGCGCTGTGGCTCGGCGCGTGCGGCGGGATCCTGGGAGCGTCGGCCGCGCTCGCGGTGATGTTCCTGCTGGGCCACGCGGGGCGGGAGCTCGACGCGCCGATCCTGCAGGATCTCGCGCTGCCGCTCGCCGACTGGCCGATCCTTGCCGCCGTGCCGCTCGCGGGCGTCGTCGTGGCGGTGCTGACGGCGCGCGCAACGGCCCTGAAATCGCTGGCGCGGATGCCGTAGGAGAGAGTGCAGAGAGCGCTGTCATGGCTGCCGATCGTCGTCGTCCTCGCCGTGGCGGCCGAGTCGGCGGTCGGTTTCTTCCGCTTTGCCGGCGGCCTGCCCCGTGCACCGGATCCCGGGATCGCCGACACCGAAGCCATCGTGGTGTTGACGGGCGGCAGCGGGCGCATCGAGGCCGGCCTCGACGTTCTCGCGGCGGTGCCCGGGGCGAGGCTGTTCGTTTCCGGCGTTCACGCAAGCGCCGACATCGCGCGGCTGGCCGCGGAGACGCGCCCGGACTCGGAGCTCGCGAGCGAGCGGATCGACGTCGGGCGGACCGCCGCCAACACCCGCGGCAACGCGCTGGAAACGGCGCGGTGGATCGAGGAGAACGGGTTCCAGCGCCTGACGCTGGTCACGGCCGCCTATCACATGCCGCGGGCCGAGGTCGAGTTCCGCCGCGCCATGCCCGACGTCGCGCTGGCGCGCTATCCCATCTTCCCGTCGAACGTGCGCCTCGATGCGTGGTGGCGGTACTGGGGCACGACCCGCCTCCTGATCGGCGAATACCTGAAGCTGCGCTTCGCGCGCCTGCGGCCGTGACGGGACTCTGGCTGCGTTCGGCCGCGTTCAACCTCGGCTTCTTCGGCGGCTCCGCGGCCCTCGCCCTGGCGCTGGTTCCGGCGCTGGCGTTGCCGCGACGGACATTCGTCCGCGCCGGGCGCGTCTGGGCGTGGTGGACCGATTGGCTGCTGCGGAAGGTCGTCCGCGTCGAGATCGTCATCGAGAACGCCGCGGGCCTTTCCTCAGGCACGTGTCTCGTCGCCGCCAAGCACCAGTCGGCCTGGGAGACCGTCGCCCTCCTCGGCCTCCTGCCCGACCCGGCATACGTGCTGAAGCGCGAGCTCACGCGGATCCCGCTGTTCGGCCTCTTCATCCGCAAGAACCGGCAGATCGTGGTGGACCGTCGCGGCGGCGCCCGCGCGCTGAAGACGATGCTCGCGGAGGCGGCGGACGCGGCCGCCGCCGGCCGCCAGATCGTCATCTTCCCGCAGGGAACGCGGGTGGCGCCCGGAGCGTCGCGCCCCTATCGGTCCGGTGCGGCGGCGCTCTACCGGGCGCTCGGCGTGCCGGTGGTCCCCATTGCCTTGAACTCGGGCGCCGTGTGGGGTCGCAACGCGTTCCTCAAGCGGCCGGGCCGGATCGTTCTGCGCGTGCTGGACCCGATTGCGCCGGGCATGCCGCGGGCTGCGTTCATGGCGTTGCTCGAACGGCGCATCGAGACCGCGGTCACCGCGCTTGCAGACGGTCCAGCAACTGGCGCATGAACGCCTCGCACGCGGCGATCTGGTCGAGGGCGATGTACTCGTCGGCCTTGTGCGCCTGGTGGATGCTTCCCGGACCGAAAACGATGCTCGGAAAGCCGCCGTCCTGAAACAGGCCGGCCTCGGTGCCGAAGGAGAGCGCCGCCGCCGGCCGATTGTCGCCCGTGACCGCACGGACCAGCGTCTCCGCCGGCGAGCCGGGTACCGGCCGCAGCGCGGCGACGTCGACCAGCCGTTCGGTAACGACCCCGGTTTCGCGCGAGACCCGGTGCATGTCGGGAAGCACGGACTCTTCGACGAAGGCCTCGAACGGCGCCAGCACCTCGGCCTCGAAGTCGCCGCCGGGCATGAGACGCGCTTCCCAGTGGAACGAGCAGCGGCCGGCCAGGATGTTTCCGGCGGTGCCGCCGTCGACGGTGCCGACGTGCAGCGTGTGGAAGGGCGGATCGAAGCCGCCGCTCGCATCGGCGTCGCGGCGAAACTGCGCGGCGAGGCCGTCCAGAAACGCGATCAGGCGCCCCGCGACGAGGATCGCGCTGACGCCGCGGTCGGTGTGCGCCGAATGGGCTTCCAGCCCGGTAACGGTGGTTCGCAGGTTATGGATGCTCTTGTGCCGGTTCGCCGGGCGCATTTCCGTCGGTTCGCCGATGATCGCCGCGGCCGGCGCGAACGGCGCGCCGCGCAGATACGCCACCAGCGCCGGCGCGCCGAGGCATCCGACTTCCTCGTCGTAGGAGAGCGCGAGATGGACCGGTACCGCGAGGCGGCGCTCCAGGAGCTCGGGCACGAGGGCGAGCGCGACCGCCACGAAGCTCTTCATGTCGGCGCTCCCGCGTCCGTACAGGCGGCCGCCGCGCTCGACCGCCCGGAACGGATCGGTCGCCCACTTCTGGCCGTCCACCGGTACCACGTCGGTATGGCCGGACAGCACGACGCCGCCGTCGCCGGCGGCGCCGAGCGTGGCGAAGAGGTTCGCCTTCGCGCCCGACGCGTCGAACAGCCGCTCGCTGGCGACGCCGTGGCCGGCGAGGTAGTCGGCGACGAAGTCGATCAGCGCCAGGTTCGAGTTGCGGCTCGTCGTGTCGAACGCGATGAGCCGTGCCGCCATCTCCGTCGCGCCGTATCGAACCGTGCTCCGGCCTGCCGCCATCCCGCCACCCTCGATCCCGGTTTCCGCAATCGGGTTCCTCGCGAACCCGCCGCAGCTTACACCAGAGCGCGCACCTTGCGATGATAACTGACTGAAACAAGGAGTTTTCTCTCCCGCACTCCGTTGCGGTTGGACGGAATCGTCAACGGCTCCTTCCCCGGCTGCAACCGCGACCGGGAGAACGGAAATGCCCGAAACGGCCCTTGCCGACGTCCGCCTGCGCGCCCTCG
Source organism: Alphaproteobacteria bacterium (assembly GCA_965243325.1). GTDB lineage: Bacteria > Pseudomonadota > Alphaproteobacteria > UBA7887 > UBA7887 > JANQOH01. Next base: position 1,410,092 of record CBDEUQ010000003.1, read on the forward strand.
CGCTGGGTGCGACCGCCTGCGACATCCGCGACGGCAAACCGGGGGGCTTCGGCGTACGGGTGCTGCCGTCGGGCGGCAAACGCTTCTTTGTCCACTGCCGGCACCGCGTCCAACGTATCTGGAGGATCGTGGGCGACAGGCTGGTCCTCGCACGCGCCAAGACCGGGTCGAGGACGGTGCCACCCGGCAGCCAGGCCCGCGACATTCCCGTCTGGATCGGCGAGGCCGCCCACCGCATCCTCACGGCCGCCCGCGCCTGAGTGCCAAACGGCCATGCCTTCCGCGAACCGCATTTCCTCGCCGACCGGCGGCCGTTCGAAATCGGGCCGTTCCGGATCACGCCGTTTCGGTTAGATCACAGCGCCTTCGACGCGCATGCGCTCATGGTCGAAGCTGATGGCGAGAGGGTCCTTTATTCTGGAGACTTCCGCGCCCACGGCCGCAAGGCGGCGGTGTTCGAAAGGCTGGTCGGCAACCCGCCCGCCGACATCGACGCGTTGCTGATCGAAGGCACGACGCTCGGCGCGACGGCGATGGCGGAAGGATTCGAGACCGAGGCGGACGCCGAAATGCGCTTCGTGGAGGTGTTCCATCGGAGCAAGGACCTGCGCTTCGTCTGGACCTTCGCCCAGAACATCGACCGAATCGTCACGATCTTCCGCGCCGCAAAGCGAACGGGCCGCCTGCTGTGGAACTCCGGCGGCCCCAGGAAGAAGCGCAGGGGGAAGGCCGTCGCAGGCACGACGAGGCCCTGGCGGCACTCGAGACCCCGATCGAGGGGGCCGCGCCAAACACCGCGCCGAGGACGCCGTGATGCACCACAAACGGGGCAGGACGCGTAGTTGCCGCGCCGGGTGCAAGATGTGCAAACCGTGCAAGGAGACGGGTATGCGGATCGAAAGCGCGGAGTGTGAGCGCCGCTCGGACCAGGCCCGGGGACGGGCAGCATACGAGCAAGTCAGGAAGGCGCTCAGGTAACCGATGGAAATGTCGTCCCGAAAGGGCGCCGAATGATGGGGAGTATGGCAAATGAAGACCGTAAACATCTTCCAGGTAATCGGGGGAACTACACGCCGAATCGAGCCTTTTCATTCCGAATTTCTTGCGGAGGCGTTACGCGTAAGCGCGGAAGGAAATCGATCGCTGTTCGAAGCAGTGTGGAGACTGGCCGCGCCGGAAGACTGGGACATTCCGGTCGAACCCAAAATCGAATCCGAGGATGTGATGGAGGACGGGAAGCGGATCGACATCTGTATCTTCGACAAGAGACGTGACCGCCTTTTGGGAATCGAGGTCAAAACGACCAAGGACTCGGCCAAGGAAAAACAGCTCGAAAACTATCTCAACGGGCTTTGCAATAAGTATGGATATGACAGAAACGACAAAGACGGCATAGCTATCTGCTATCTCACGCCGTTCAATCGAGAGCGCGCGGGCGATGTAGCGTGTTCTCTTCCCACCGTTAGAATATTTCAGGAATTCCAGCAGGCCCACGGGAATGCCCGCCATGTAAGCTGGCTGGATATTGCCGACATTCCTTGGGACGGCAATGGACTGTGGAGGCAACACCAAGCGTACGTCCACCAGGAAATCGCGAGCTACAAAAAGCTTCATTCCTTCGTATCTCGCAATAGGGCTCTCGACGATTTTTTCTCGCGAGAATGCATCGAGAGCTTCTGGGATGCTCTCTCCTTCGTTGGCGAGAATGCTGCCGACGCTGGCGCAAACATAGACCTTGCAACACTTGGAAACGACCCGGCGCCACTTATCAGGGCGTTTGAAATACTCATTGACGACGAAGAAAACGTATCGCGAAGGGCCAACAAGCAAAACGACTTCCCGGATGAGTCGCGTCAACCCTTCATGGAATCGCGTTTCAGGGATATTCACGAAGCGCTCTTCGCCCTCTCGGATCGACAGCATGTGTGGTTGGCTGGAAAAAAGGACTACGGTCTCAGGGTCGCGCATAAACGCCACAGCAGCGGCGTAAGCCTTGCGAGAACTAGCGGCGTAGGGCGCCTTGTTGTTGGACAGCCTCGTTAGAAAAGGCCTGAACAACTGGGGTTTTATGGGGATTACATGCTTCACTACCGAGACGGCAGGCTTGACCGACGCGCATCCACTGGTCCCTCGCGTTCCATAACCTGACGGTGGACCGGTTCCATGGGGGAGGATCACCTGCGCCATGCCGTACCGTTCGTCGGCGTGGCGGCTCGGGGTCGCCCGGCGGCGGCACCGTCCGGCGAGGGATCAGGCCGATGAGGCTGTGGAGCCTGCATCCGAAATATCTCGATCCGAAGGGCCTGGTGGCGCTGTGGCGTGAGGCGCTGTTGGCCCAGGCCGTGCTGCGCGGCGCGACCAGGGGCTACCGGCGGCATCCGCAGCTCGAGCGGTTCCGGGAACAAGCCTCGCCCATGGGCTTCATCGCCGAATACCTTCGCGCGGTGCACGCGGAATCGGTCCGACGGGGCTACCGGTTCGACGCCGGCAGGATCGCGCCCGACCGCGCTGGCGGGCGGATCGACGTGACCCGTGGCCAGATCGCGTTCGAGTGGGGGCACTTGCGCCGCAAGCTCGACGCTCGGGCGCCGGAGTGGCGCGATGCGGCGTTGGCGGCGGATACGGCTCTGCCGCACCCGCTGTTCCGGGCGGTGCCAGGCGGGGTCGCGGGCTGGGAGCGAACGGCGCCCTGACGGCGGCGGCGCGGTCGTTCGGCGCCTCGCGGTGCCGATCGGAACCGAAGATCGGCGGTGGAGGCGATCGCAAACCGGACAGCTCTTGCGTTACCCGGTCAAAGTCAGCGGGCAATGGGTCCCGCCACCTGGACGTCCGTCGCCTTCATCCCGCCGTCCACCTTCGGAGGAGGTCATTTTCGATTTCTCCGACGAATACTTCCGGGCACGGCAATCTTGCCCATCCATGACGCGGCCCGGATCGGCCGTGAAGCAGTCGGTCTCGCCGAAATCTCCGTCCGCATGTCGAGCAGCCCTTTGCATGGAATGGCATCTCCGTCGATTCCCCAATTGCAACTACGGAATCGACTATCACTTGCAACCGCACATGGTTGAAACCCGGCTCCTTGGGACTAACGATGATGTGTTGTATGAATGATCCAAGCTGCGGGAGAAAAACGACCCTATGTGAAAGCCTATGGAGCGTTCAAACAGTGCGGTAGGCATTTGCACCAGAGCGCGCCGGCGGTCCGGCCCGGCCGGCCTTGCGATGTTCCCCGGCAGCCGCCCCGCGTCCCGCCGGTCCCCGTGCGCGAGCTGACGCGGCGAAACGTTCTCGGCCTCGCGCTCGCTGCCGGCGCCGCGGCCTGCGCGCCGGCGGGCACGCCGCGCTCGGTGTTCGTCATGGCCAAGGCGCTCGACGACGTGATCAGCCTCGATCCGGCCGAGGTCTTCGAGTTCTCCGGCGCCGAGATCGTCGCCAACCTGTACCCCCGCCTGTTCCGTCCGAATGCCCTCGATCCGGGCACGCCGATCGGCGAAGTCGCGGCCGGCTGGGCGCACGAAGGCGCCCGCTTCACGTTCACGCTGCGGCGCGGAATGACCTTCGCCAGCGGCCGGCCGATCCGCGTCGCCGACGCGGTATTCTCGCTCCGGCGCGCCGTCGCGCTGAACAAGGCGCCGGCCTTCATTCTCGCCCAGTTCGGGTTGACTCCCGAGCGCATCTGGGCGCTCGACGACCGGCGGTTCGTCCTCGAGCTCGACGCGGCCTACGCGCCGTCCCTGGTCCGCAACGCGCTGAGCGCCGGCATCGCCTCGGTGATCGACCGCGCCGCCGTTCCCGATCCGGGCGAGGACTGGGGGCACGCCTGGCTTCGCACCCGTTCGGCCGGCGGCGGCGAATTCGCGCTCAAGCGCTGGCGGCCCGGAGAGTTCGTGCTGCTCGACGCCGGCGCGAAGGGGCGCCCCGACGGCGCGGTCAAGCGTGTGGTGCTGCGCGATATCCGCGAGCCGGCGGTGCAGCGCCTGCTGCTCGAGCGCGCCGATGTCGACGCCGCGCGCAACCTGGGCCCGGACCAGATCGCGACGCTCGCCGGGGCGGACGGGGTGAACGTCGTCTCCGTGCCGCGCGCGCGCATCCACTACCTCGGCCTCAACCAGCGCCACCCGATGCTCGCGCGGCCGAACGTGCGCCGGGCGCTCCGCTACCTCGTCGACTACCGCGCCATCGCCGACGGCCTGCTGGCCGGGCGGGCCCGGGTCCACCAGGCGTTCCTGCCGGCGGGGTTCTTCGCGGCGCTGGAAGAGACCCCGTTCGCGTTCGATCCCCGCCGCGCGCGCGCGCTGCTCGCGGCGGCCGGTCTCGAAGACGGCTTCGATGTCTCCATGCACGCGCGGTCCGACCCGGTGTCGCTGTTGATCGCCCAGGCGATCCAGGCGTCGATGGCGGCCGGCGGCGTGCGCCTCGAGATCGTGCCCGGCACCGGCAAGCAGGTGCTCACGCGCTATCGCGCGCGCCGGCACGAGATCTTCATCGGCCGGTGGGGGCCCGACTATCTCGACCCGCACACCAACGCCGCGACGTTCGCGCGGAACCCCGACAACGGCGACGAGGCGCGGGAACGGACGCTGGCGTGGCGCAACGGATGGGAGATTCCCGAGCTCACGCGACAGACGGATACCGCGGTGCTGGCGGGCAACGAGGGCGACCGCGCCGCGATCTACCGCCGCCTGCAGCGCGCCGTGCAGCGGGATTCGCCGTTCGTCGTCATGTTCCAGGAGACCGAGCAGATCGCCCTGCGCCGCCGCGTGACCGGCTTCGAGGCCGGCCTCATGGCGGACCAGACCCGTTACGCCGCCATTCGCAAGGCCTGAACCGGTCAGATCAGGCCGAGGGTGCGGAACGACACGTGGCCGCGGTGGCCGATGACGACGTGGTCGTGCACCGCGATCCCGAGCGCCCGCCCGGCTTCGATCACCTTGCGCGTGGTGTCGATGTCCTGGCGCGACGGGGTCGGGTCGCCGGACGGGTGGTTGTGGACCAGGATCACGGCGCTGGCGCCGAGGTCGAGCGCCCGGTGCACGACCTCGCGCGGGTAGACCGGCGTGTGGTCCACCGTCCCCGACTGCTGCATCTCGTCGGCGATGACGGTGTTCTTGCGATCGAGGAAGAGAATGCGGAACTGCTCGGTCCTGATGTGCTGCATCGACGCCGTGCAGTAGTCGAGCAGCGCCTGCCAGCTGCCGATGACCGGCTGTTTCATGACGCGCTCGCGCAGCGCCCGGTGCATTGCCGCCTCGACGACCTTGAGCGCGGCGACGACCGAGTTGCCGACCCCCCGCACGTCCTTGAGGCGCTCCGGCTCGGCGGCCACCACCCGCGCGAAACTGCCGAACCGCTCGATCAACGCCTTCGCCAGCGGCTTCACGTCGCGGCGCGGCAGGGCGGAGAACAGCACCATCTCCAGCAACTCGTAGTCGGCGAGGGCGTCCGGGCCTCCATTCAGGAACCGCTTGCGCAACCTTTCGCGGTGGCCGGCGAGGTCGGCGCGCGGCGTGCCCGTGCCGGGCGCGGCCATCGCGCGCTCAGCCGTAGGGCGGACGGTGCAGGCCCGCGGGCGAGACGGTGAACACTTCGTGGCCGGCGGCGGTGACGGCGACGGTGTGCTCGAACTGCGCCGACAGCGAACGATCCTTGGTCACCGCGGTCCAGCCGTCGGACAGGATCTTCACCGGGTGGCGGCCGAGATTGATCATCGGTTCGATGGTGAAGAACATCCCCTCGCGCAGCACGGCGCCCTCGCCGGGGCGGCCGTAGTGCAGGACGCTCGGCGCGTCGTGGAACACGCGGCCGATTCCGTGGCCGCAGAAATCGCGGACGACGGCGCAGCGTCGGGCTTCGGCGTGGCTCTGGATCGCGTGGCCGATGTCGCCGAGGGTCGCCCCGGGCCGCACCGCGGCGATCCCCTTCATCATCGCTTCGTAGGTCACGTCGGTCAGCCGTTCCGCCTTGCGCGGCACCGCGCCGAGCCAGAACATGCGGCTCGTGTCGCCGTGCCAGCCGTCGAGGATGACGGTGATGTCGATGTTGAGGATGTCGCCCTCGGTCAGGCGCTTGGCGTCGTCGGGGATGCCATGGCAGACGACGTGGTTGACCGACGTGCAGATCGACCGGGGGAAGCCCTTGTAGTCGAGCGGCGCCGGCACCGCGCCGTGCGCGACGATGAAGTCGTGGCACAGACGGTCGAGCGCGCCGGTGGTGACTCCCGGCTCGACATGGGCCGCGATGTAGTCGAGCACCTCGGCCGCGAGGCGCCCGGCCCGGCGCATCGCCGCAAAATCGTCCGTTCCGTGGATCTTGATCGGGTGTCCGCGTTCCGCCCGACCTTCCGCGGGCCGCGGCGCGGACGTGCGCGCGCGTTCCATGCCTTGCGGTCGCTCCCTCGTGTCTGCCCGCGCCACTTTATCCCAATCAGCCGACGATCGGCAGCGGCGCGTCGAGAACGATCGCCGTCGTGCTAATCCGGCAGGCGTAGCACGCGGCTTCGACGCCGGCGCGGCGCGCGGCGGAGAACGCCGCGTCGTAGTCCGGGTCGATGTCGCCGGCGATGCGGAAGTCGCGGCAATCGGCGCGCTGGACCAGATAGAAGACCGCCGCCCGATGTCCGGCGGCGGCCATCGCCGCGAGTTCGGCCATGTGTTTCGCGCCGCGTTTGGTCACCGCGTCGGGGAACGCGGCGCTGGCGCCGCGCCGCAGGTGGACGTTCTTGACCTCGACGTAGCATTTGCCGCGCCCGTCGCCGTCGAGCAGCAGATCGATGCGCGAGTTCCGACCGTAGCGGACTTCGCGGCGCAGGCGGTCGTAGCCCTCGAACTCCGGCACGCGCCCGGCCTCCAGGGCCTCGGCGACGAGGGCGTTGGGCCACGCCGTGTTGACCCCGACGAGGCCGCCGTCGACGCGGACCAGCTCCCATGACCACCGCAGCTTGCGTTTCGGATTGCGCGCCGGCGACAACCAGACCTCGGCGCCGGGTTCGGCAAGGCCCGTCATCGCGCCCGGGTTGGCCACGTGCGCCGTGATCTCGCGGCCGTCCGCCAGCGCGACGTCGGCGAGAAAGCGCTTGTAGCGGGCGATCAGCCGGCCCGGCACGAGGGGGTCGGGAAAGTCCATGCCGGGGCGGTATAGGCCGCCCGCCCGGGCGCCACAAGGGTAACGTCAAGAGTTATGTGTCAGGGAGACGGGGGTGCTGATTCCCTGAGACTTGTTTTCGTGGATGAATACCGCGTAGAGGACGCGGTCCATTGAGGTCCGGTCCTGGAAGGTTCCCATGGGCCGGGTTCGTCTGCGGACCTCCCGGAACCTTCGTTCGATGGCGTTGGTGGTCCTGACCCGCTTTCGCTCATCGAGGGTCCGGTAGCGGAAGCAGGTGAGCAGCTCGTCGAGATCGCTGCGCAGGCAGGCGACGGCCTTGGGGTAGGTGCTTTGCCAGCGGTCGGCGAAGCGTCGGGCGGCGCTCTGGGCCTTGCGGCGGCTCTTTGCATTCATGACGGCGTGGACATCGGCCTTGACGGCCTCCTGGTCGGCCTTGCGGACCTTGTTGAGGATGTTGCGCATCTTGTGCGCCCAGCACCTCTGAACCGGGATGCCGGGATAGACGAACGGCAAGGCAGCCAGCAGGCCCTTGCCGCCATCGACGCAGATCATCTCAAGGCCTTCGCCGGTGAGCCCGCGGTGGTACAGCCGGTTGAGGAACACTTCCCACTCGCGGGCGCCTTCGCTGACGGCGAGATGGAAGTCGATGATCTCCTTCTTGCCGTCGGGGCGGATGCCGAGCGCCACCAGGACCGGCCTCCTGAGCGCGCCGGCGCCGGTCTTGCGGGCCAGCACCACGCCGTCGAGCATCAGCGCCTTGTAGGCGTTCTTCAGCGGCCTGCGGTGGAAGGCCTCGACCGCCATGTCGAGCGTCTTGGAGACCCGGCTCACCGTCGCGGCCGAGACCGGGCGCCCGAGCAGGGCCAGCAGGACCTCGCCCACCTTGCGCGTCGAAAGCCCCAGCACGAAGCCGGCCAGGATGGCACGGTCGATCTCCGGCGCGCGCCTTGCGTAGCTCTTCACAACCCCGGTCGGGCAGAAGTGCCGGGTGCGCGGCACGTTGAGCTCGATGTCGCCGAGCTCGCTCAGCAGGCAGCGGCGGTAGGTCCCGTTGCGCCGGTCGCGCATCGCGCCGGCGTCGAGGTTGTCGAGCCAGCGATCCACCGCCTCGGCCATCCGGCCCTCGATGATCTCGGCCAGCGCCTGGCGGCCGAGCGGGCGGTAGCCCTCGCCCCAGTCCAGTCCGCCTGCCTGCATCTCCTTCACCACCTCAAAGGCCTGGGGTAGGCTCATGATCGTCGCAGCTTGCTGGGACATGCGGGGTGCTCCTGTTTGTGGTTGTCGTCACCACAGGGAGTACCCCCTTCCCACCTGACACATAAATTCTTACGTCACCCGCCACAAGGAGGGCTTTGGCGGCGCTGCCGCGCCGGGTTATGGTGCCGGCGGGGAGGACATCATGAGCGACACGCCGCCGCAGCCGAGCGCCTGCGCGCTCATCATCGGCAACGAGATTCTGTCCGGCCGCACCCCGGACGTGAACCTGAATTACATCGCCCGGCGGCTTTCCGAGCAGGGGATCCGCCTCGCCGAGGCGCGCGTGATCCCCGACCTCAAGCCGGCGATCGTCGCCGCCGTGAACGAGACCCGCGCGGCGTACGACTACGTGTTCACCACCGGCGGCATCGGCCCGACGCACGACGACATCACCGCCGAGTGCGTGGCCGCGGCGTTCGGCGTGCCGGTGATCGTGAACCCCGACGCGCGGGCCATTCTCGAAGAGCAGTTCCGAGCCCGCAACATCGCCGTGAACGAGGCGCGCCTGCGCATGGCCAACACGCCGGAAGGCGCGACGCTGGTGGAGAACGCGATTTCCGGCGCGCCCGGGTTCCGCATGGAGAACGTATTCGTGCTCGCCGGCGTCCCGTCGATCATGCAGGCCATGTTCGAGGCGGCGCTCGAGGTGATCCCCGGCGGCGTGCCGCTGGCCGCGCGCACGGTGACGGCCTATCTGCCCGAAGGCACGCTGGCCGGGCCGCTGAAGGCGCTGCAGGCCGACTACCCCGACATCGACATGGGCAGCTACCCGTTCTACCAGGTCGGCCGGCACGGCTCGAACCTCGTGCTGCGCGGCATGGACGCGGCGCGGCTCGATACGGCGGTGGACGAGCTCGTGCGGATCGTCGACGACCTCGGCGGCGACCCCGAGCGGCGCGAGGCCTGAGGGCCCGCACGGCCCCGCCGGCGGCGATTCTGGCCCGGAGCCGGCTTCCGCGGTGGCGCGGACCGGGCCGACGCACTACCTTGAGGACCATGAGAAACGTGCCCGCTTGGCGGAACTGGCAGACGCACGGGACTTAAAATCCCGCGGCCCGCGGGCCGTCCCGGTTCGAGTCCGGGAGCGGGCACCATGGATCCTGTCCGGGGAAACGCATCATGGCCGGTCGACGCCCAGGTATTCTGGAGACCTATCGCGCACTCGTCCACGACCCGGTGTCCGTCTACCGCAACACCGGCGGCCGCGGCGACTTTCGGCCGCGCCGCATGCTGTTCAATCGCGTCGCCACCGCGAGCGAACCGGAGATCGTCCGCCACGTTCTCGTCACCCACGCCGACAACTATCGCAAGACTCCGATCGCCCGCTCGCTGCTGGAACCGGTCCTCGGTCGCGGCCTGCTGACCAGCGAAGGCAACTTCTGGCGCCGCCAGCGGCGGATCGCCGCGCCGGCGTTCCATCACCGGCGGATCAAGGAGTTCGCCGACATGATGACGGCGCTCGCCGACGAGATGCTCGATCGCTGGGACGGGCTCGCCGACGCGGGCGAGCCGCTCGACGTGCAGTCCGAAATGTCGCGCGTGACGATGAAGATCATAACCCGCGCCATGTTCTCCGACCGCCTCGCCGAGGCGGAAGCGCGCGACGTCAGCGAAGCGATGCGCGTGTTGAACCGCCAGCGACTCCGGCTTCGCGACTTCGTCGGGATTCCCGAATGGATCCCGCGCCTCACCGGCGCCGAGACGCGCGCCGCGATACGCACGGTCGACCGCACCGTCAACCGCATCATCGCCGAGCGCCGCGCCGACGAGCGCGATCGCGGCGATCTCCTGAGCATGTTCATGCTGGCCATGGACGAGGAGACCGGAGAGCGGATGAGCGATCGTCAGCTGCGCAACGAGGTCGTCACCATGTTCATCGCCGGGCACGAAACCACGGCGACCGCATTGGTGTGGACGTTCTATGCGCTCGACCGGAACCCGGAGGTCGAGACGCGCCTGCACGCCGAGGTCGATGCCGCCCTTGGCGGCCGCCCGCCCGGGCTCGACGATCTCCCGCGCCTGCCGTACGCGCGCATGGTCATCGAGGAAACCATGCGGCTCTATCCCACGGTGGGGATGATTTCACGCCAGGCCGCCGTCGACGACGAAATCGCCGGCGTTCGCGTGCCCAGGGGAACGATCGTCAATCTCAATATCTGGCGCGCCCATCGTGACCCGGGGGTCTGGGACGACCCCGAGCGCTTCGACCCCGAGCGTTTCGACCCGGCGCGCAGCCGCGGGCGCCCGAAGCATGCCTACTTCCCGTTCGGCGGCGGCCCGCGCATCTGCATCGGCAACAACTTCTCCTTGATGGAGGCGCAGTTGATCCTCGCCTCCGTTGCCCGCCGGTGGCACCTCCGGGTGCCGCCCGGCCGCGAGGTCGAGTCGGTCGGCAACGTCGTTCTCCAGCCGCGCGGCGGCCTGAAGATGATGCTCGAGAAGCGCGAATCCGCCGGCGTCAGCGAGCGCCTCTCCGCCTGAACGCGGCGCCGGGAGGCGTTTTCAGCCGGCCTTGCGGCCGACGCCGATGCGGATGTGGGCGCCGATCGCGTAGCGGTCGCCCGAACGGTACGCGTCGAACGCGTCCGCGAGACGCGCGTCGAGCGCGGCGCGCCGGTCCGGGGCGAGACCCGCGAGTTCGTCGGCAAACCCCAGTTCGAGGTTCGGCGTCCAGAACGGCACGCCCGCCGGCGGCTGGCCCTCGAAACGGTGCTCGTGTTCGGCGACGTCCTCGAATCCCGCGTCCCTCATCGCGCCGGCCAGCAGCCCCGGTTCGCCGAAGCGGAACTGCGGCAGCGCGACATCGCGCGGCAGGTCGAGGAAATCGCGCACTTCCCGTTGCAGGACGACGAACACCGTGGTGTCGGCCAGCGGCCCCCAGACCATCCAGGCGCCTTGGCCGCCGGGTTCGAGGACGCGGTGCGCCTCGCGCAGGGCCTGTACCGCATCCGGCGCGAACATGATGCCAAAACGGCACGTCACGCGGTCGAACGTGCCGTCCTCGAAGGGGAGCGCCTGCATGTCGGCGACCCTGCACGAGATGTTGGCGAACCCGGCGTCGGCGATACGGCGCCGGGCTCCGTCGACCATCGCCGCGATGAGATCCGTGGCGACGACCGACCCTTCGCCGCCGACCGCGCGGGCGATCGTCATCGCCGGCTCGCCGGCGCCAGAGGCGAGGTCAAGCACGCGCATTCCCGGGCCGATCCCGGCCGCCTCGACGAAAGGGGCGTTGAAGCGCCCGTTGGCGCGTTCGATCTCGCGCGCGTAGCGTTGCCACAACGGCGCCCGGCCGGCCCAGTATTCGCGGGCGTCGTCCGCGTCGACCGGCGCCGGCCCCGCCGGCCCCGCGCCCATGCCGGTCTACCGGTTGCCGTAGCGCCGGTAGACGAAGTCCGGCGCGTCCTGCACCGCCCAGCTCAGCGGTTCGTCGAGCACGCCGCGGTCCGGCGACAGGGCGCACGTCGGGTCGGTGCGCGTCGCGTCCCCGGTCAGCATGTAGGCCTGGCAGCGGCAGCCGCCCCAGTCGATCTCGCGACGGTCGCAGCTCTGGCAAGGCTCGGGCATCCAGTCGGTGCCGCGGAAGCGGTTGAAGCTGTCCGAGTGCTCCCAGATGTCCGCCAGCGATTTTTCGCGCACGGACTCGTAGGTGATGCCGGGGATCACTTCCGCCGCATGGCACGGCAGGACCTTTCCCGACGGCGAGATGTTGATGAACTGCCGGCCCCAGCCGCCCATGCACGACTTCGGCCGCTGCGCGTAGTAGTCGGGCACGACGAAGTCGAAGGTCAGCACGCCCTTCAGCCGTTCGCGCGCCTCCTCGACGATGCGAACCGCCTCGTCGAGTTGCTCGCGCGTCGGCAGGAACGCCGCCCGGTTGCGGTACGCCCAGGCATAGTACTGGACCTGCGCCACCTCGATGCGCTCGGCGTCGAGATCGACCGCCATCTCGATCATGTCTTCGAGGTGGTGCAGGTTGTGCCGGTGCATGACCGCGTTGACGGTTAGCGGCAGGTCCGCCTTGCGCACGAGGCGCGCGGCCTTCTTCTTCTTCTCCAGCGCGCCCTTGTAGCCGGCGATCCGGTCGCCGAGCTCCGAGGTCGAGTCCTGGAAGCTGATCTGCACGTGGTCGAGGCCGGCGTCGGCGAGCCGCTGGACGCGATCCTCGTCGAGCAGCACCGCGGACGTGATCAGGTTGCTGTAGAGGCCGACTTTCGCCGCGTGCGCGACGAGTTGCTCCAAATCCCTGCGCACCGTCGGCTCGCCGCCGGAGAAGTGCACGTGAAGCACGCCGAGGTCGACCGCCTCGTCCATCACGCGCCGCCACTCGTCGGTCGTGCACTCGCCGCTCGCGCGTTCGAGCTCGACCGGGTTCGAGCAATAGGGGCATTGCAGGGGGCAGCGGTGGCTCAGTTCGGCGAGCACCGCGTAGGGCACCATCTTGACCGGAGGCGTCGGCCGTTCGGCGACGGCCGTCGTTTCGCGTGCGGAATCGGGGGTCATGTCACGATAAATCCCTTGTCGGCGAGGCCCTGCAGCATGCCGGTCACGTCGTTGGCGATGACGTCGCGCGGGGCCTGGTCGAATTTCTCCGCCAGAACGTCGACGATCTCGCTCAGCGTCCGTTCGCCGTCGCAGAGGGCTACGACTTCGTGCGCGATCGGGTCGAGCTCGAACACGCGTTCCGGCGCCAGGATGATCCACTGCCCGCGCGGCTTGTCGAAGCGCATCTTGGCGTGGCGCGGCAGCTTGGGCGTACTGTCCTCCACGATGACCGTGCGTTCGCTCACGTCCGCTCAGCCTCGGGGCACGAATGCGCCCGGCGGAATCAGGCCCGGCTCGACGTAGGCCATGTACAGCGCGTCGAGCTGCGCCCACAACACGTCGGTCTTGAAGCGGATGGCGTTCAGCACCGCCTCCTGCTTGTCGCGGCTGTCGGCCATGCGGATGACGTAGTCGCGCCCGAACTCCGCGTCCTTCGGCGCCTCGCCCAGGCGCTTCTTGAAATAGGCCAGGGCATAGTCGTCGGCCCAGTCGTAGTGCCGCGAGAGGCCGGCGATGCGTTCCTTGTGAATCGCCGGCGCGAACAGTTCGGTCAGCGACGAGGCGATCATTTCGAGTTGCGAGCGTTCGCCGACGAAGTGGACGTAGGCGTCCACCGCGAACCGGGTCCCCGGCAGGATGCCGGCGGTCGAGACGACGTAGTCCTGATCGAGGCCGAGGCGTTCGGTGAGTTGCAGATAGCGCGAGATGCCGCCGGTCTCCACCTCCACGCCGTCGTGGTCCAGCACGCGGCTGCGCCACGCGCGGCGCAGGTCCGGACTCTGGAGCCGCGCCATCAGCGTCAGGTCCTTGCGCGGGATGCTGGCCTGATAGTAGTAGCGATTGAGCGCCCAGGCCTGCACCTGCCCGTGCGCCAGCTCGCCCGCGTGCAGGAGTTTGTGGAATGGATGCAGGCTGTGGTAGCGCTCGCGGCCGATCTGCCGCATGGCCTCGGCGAACGCGTCGGGCGGCATCGGGCGGTCCGACGGCACGGCGATGTCGTACCACTGGGTGGGTGCGATGCCGGCGGTGTCGGCCACGGTGGCGGCGTCGGGGCTCATACGGTCAACTCCATGCCGTCGTAGGACACCTCCCAGCCGGCGTCGGCGACCGCAGCGCGCTCGGCGCTGTCGTCGAGCAGGATCGGGTTGGTGGTGTTGATGTGGATGAATATCTTGCGCGCGATGTCGAGGTCGGCGAACGCGGCGAGGGTGCCGTCCGCGCCGGACACGCTCATGTGCCCCATACGCTTGCCGGTCTTGACTCCGACGCGCGCGCGGATCATCTCGTCGTCGACCCACAGGGTGCCGTCGAACAGCACCAGCGGCGCCTTGCGCAGGCGCTCGGCGAGCCAGTCGGGAAGGCTGGCGCAGCCGGGAATGTAGAACGCCTTGGTCGCGCCGCCGCCGTCGCGGATCTCGAGCGCGATCGTATCCTCGCCGACGGCGCCGAGCGCCACCGGCTTGTCCTTGTCCTCGAGCCACAGCGCGACCTTGCCGGGAACGGAGAACGGCACGATCGTGACTCCCGACTCGCTGCCGTCGGGGCAGAGCAGCGCCACCGGCTCGTCGAGCGCGAAGGACCGGCGGGCGACGAACTGCGGGTTCAGGACGTTGAAGATGCTGTTGGCGGCGAGAACGTCGAGCACCTTGCCCGTGGCGTACAGCGCGAGCGGCTGGGACTCGCGCAGGTTCAAGAGCCCGGCCGTGTGATCGACGTCCGCGTTGGTGAGCACCACCCCCTGAATCGGGCTGTGCCTCAGCCCTTCGGAGGGGTGCAGTATGTCGTTGTCGTTGATCTGCTGACGCAGGTCGGGCGAGGCGTTGCAGAGAAACCAGCGTTCGCCGTCGGCGCTGAGCGCGATCGACGACTGGGTGCGCTGGCGCGCCGCCCCGTCGCCCGTCCGGGCGCGGCGGCTGTTCGGGTGGTTACAGTTCCACTGGGGGTACCCGCCGCCGGCGGCCGAGCCGAGTACGCGGATGTGCATGTCGCGACCTCCGATTCGTCACGGCGTCGTCGCGCCCGGCGGCGGGACCACGAACGAATCGTGTGGCCTACAGGTCGGCGCAGGCGTAGCAGTTGATCTCGAGACCAACGGCGATCTCACGAACCACAGGGGTGCTCCACATGAGAGTTCCTCCATTGACGTTGACCGCATCGTCCGACACGGGCGCCCGGCGGGCGGCGCGCACAACATAGGAACCCGGGCCGGGGACGATAAGCTATAGTCGGAATCGCAAATTCCAATGGCGCCGGCGAAGGCTCCGGGGCCGCCCGACCGCGAGGGGGGAACGTGGCCGGTTTCGCCTTTAGCCGCGGCCTGATTGCGGCGGCGCTGCTGTGGGCCGCCGCCGCCGCCGCCGAGGTGCCGCCGGTCGTCGACGTCGAATGGCTCAAGCCGCGCGTCTGCAGCCCGCCCGTCGTCGTGCTCGACCTGCGCCGTTCCTACCGGAATTTCGAGGCCGAGCACATCCCGTGCGCGGTGCACAGCGACTATTACGGCGACGGCTGGCGCACCGGCGGAAACATGATTCCGCCGGCCGCGCGCCTGGAAGCGCTGATCGGCGGCCTCGGCATCGGCAACGACAGCCACGTGGTGCTGGTGACGGCGGCGCTGGACGAGTTCTCCGCCGCCGAGGTGGCGCGCGTCTACACGATCTTCCGCTGGCTGGGCCACGACGGGGTTTCGATCCTCGAGGGCGGCATCGGGGCCTGGACCGCGGATTGGGAGAACGACATCGAAGTGGGCGCGGTGGAGCCGCGGGCGGTGCCGTTCCGCGCCGCGCCGCAGGGCGACATCGTGGTCGATCGCGCAGCGGTGGAGGCCGCCCTGGCCGCCGGCGTGCCGTTGGTCGACATGCGGCCGAACGACCACTTTCTCGGCATCAACCGCTCGCCGGCCCTGACGCGGCCGGGCACCATCCCCGGCGCGGTCAATCTGCCGATGGACTGGATCGTCGTCGACGGGGGCCTGCGTTTCCGCAGCCCCGCCCAGATCCGCCGTCTGTGGCAGGCGGCGGGCGTGCCGGCGGCGGGGCCGCAGATCCTGTTCTGCAATTCCGGCCTCGAAAGCGCCGTCGGCTGGCTGGCGGCGGTCCTGCTCGGCAACGCCGACGCCCGCCTGTACGACGGCTCGCTCGCCGAATGGTCCGCCGCCCCCGCGCTGTCGATGGACGTCTTGGTGCCGCTGCCGGAGGAATAAGGCGCCCCGCTCCGCGCCGGGCGCAGTTGTGGTAGCCTTTCGGCGCAACCGTTCCAAGGAGGAACCCGATGATGAGACGTAACGCGCCCATGTCGCGGCGCAAGCTGCTCGGCGGCGTCGCCGCCGGTGCCGGACTTCTCGCCGCGGGCCGGGCTGCGCAGGCCGCGTGCATGGCGACGCCGTATCAGGTCAACGGGCCGTTCTTCCCCGTGGCCATCAACGACTACGACTGGGACATGACGCACGTGCCCGGTCGCCGCAACCGCGCCGAGGGCGAGGTGATCGAGGTCAGGGGCCGCGTGCTCGACGCCGAGTGCAAGCCGCTCCGCGGCGCGATCATCGACGTCTGGCAGGCCAACGCCAAGGGCCGCTACCTGCACCCGCGGGATCCCAACCCGGAGCCTCTGGACCCGAACTTCGAGGGCTACGCGCACCTGTACACCGGCGAGGACGGCACCTGGCGCATCCGCACCATCGTCCCCGGCGCGTATCCGGTGGCGCCCGGATGGGTCCGCCCGCCGCACCTTCACTTCAAGGTCCATCCGGCGACGGCGCCGTCGATCACCACGCAGATGTACTTTGCCGGCCACGAGCTGAACGAGAAGGACAATCTCTATCTCGGCACGCCGCCGGAGCAGCGCGGGATGATCACCGTGGCGTTCGACGAGACCGCGGCCGACGGCGTCCGCGTCGGCACCTTCGACCTGCACGTGGAGAAAGGCCCGGAACTGCCGATCTGAATCACGGGGATGCCGGCGCCGCGGCGGTTCCGCGCCGCCGGCGGCGCTGGCGTCCCCTACGGGACTCGAACCCGTGTTTTCGGCGTGAGAGGCCGATGTCCTGGACCGCTAGACGAAGGGGACGCGGCCGCCTCTGTCATACGCCCGCGGCGCATCGCGGGCAAGCGTCGCGGGCGAGGGACCGCCGTGGCCCGCGCGGCCTCGGGTCCGCCGCGCGCTCCGGCTATTCGGCGTCGCCCGCCGCGGTGACGGGGTCGAGGTCGGACCAGTGGGCGTCGAAGGCGGCGCGAACGTCGGCCTCGTCGGCGCCCGGCCGGAGATGGCGATAGAGCAGGGCCAGCACCTTCATGTCGACCGGCGCCGGCGCGGTCGCGAACGAGTTCATGCCGCCGTCCTCGAACACGACGCTCGCCGGAATCCATCGCGAGTGGCCGCCCGGCCCGAGCGCGTGATACAGTTCGTGAACGACCGTGGCGCGCCGTTCGTCGCCGGTCAGCTCGTCGCGGATCAGCACGACGGCGAGGTGCAGGTCGTGGCCGGAGCCCACGTGCGCCTCGGTGTAGCCGGCGCCCCGCATCGCCATGGACCGGTTCATGCGGTAGCGCGCGGCGATGGCCGGCATGTCGCGGCGGGGGGCGAAGAAGATGCCGATCGTCGCCGCGCCGGGTTCGCCGCCGGCGATCCCGAGCCCCCGTCCGGGCAGCGCCCGGTTGAACCTCTCGACCGTGGCGGCGACGAACGCGCGGTCCTCGGGCCCGGCGCCGAACATCGCCAGCACGGGCGCCTGCCGCCAGCGCGCGACGCGGCCCGCGACGTACGCCGAGCCGGCGACGCCGCCGAACAGCACGTCGCGCACGTGCCGCCACTCGCGTTCGCGCGCCGGGTCCTCGGCGCCGGCGGCGCCGGCGAGCAGGCAGAGCGCGAGCGCCGCCGCCGCGAAACGGGTCACCGCGGCGCTCAGCCCCGGCCGACGTAGCGCTGCGTGTGCGGCAGGACCGTGGTTTCGAGCACCTCGACGTGGGGCGGCATGGCGGCGATGGCGAGCGCCAGCTCGGCAATGTCCTCGGCCGCGATCATCGGCTCGGAATCCTGCGGCCGGCCGCCGCCGACGCGGCGTTCGACGAGAACGTTGCCCGGGTTGAGCATCGAACACGTGATGCCGTGCGCGCGGCCTTCGAGCGCGGTGGACTGGGTAAGCCCCCACAGGCCGTGCTTGGAGGCGTTGTACGGCGCCATGTCCGGGCGCACGCGCTTGGCCGATATCGAGCCGATGTTGATGATCCGGCCGCCGCCCTGCGCCTTCATGATCGGCATCGCGGCGCGCGTGCACAGCATCGGCGCCGTGAGATTGGTGGCGATCACCGCCTCCCAGGCGGCGAGCGGGAGACCGTCCAGCGGGCCGCCGTCGAAACGGCCGGCGTTGTTGACGACGAGGTCAAGGCGGCCGAATCGCTCGCGGCAGGCGGCGAACAGCCGGTCCACGTTGTCCGCCTGCGTGACGTCGAGCGGCAGGGCGACGACCGCGGCGCCCGCCGCCTCGGCCTTGGCCGCCGCCTCGGCGAGCTTGTCGGCGCGGCGGGCGGCGAGCGCAAGGTCGCTTCCCGCCTCCGCGAAACGGACCGCTACCGCGCGGCCGATCCCCGAACTCGCGCCCGTGACGAGAGTCACCTTGCCGTCGAGACGGGCCATGGCCTCGATCTCCCCGTCGCGCCGCCCTTGTCGCCTGCGGCGCGTTCCGTTTACGCTTGCAAAGGCGTACGATAGTGCAAAGGCGCACGATAGCGCCGGGCGACTATACCGCGTCGCTCCCGCATGACAACGACGGAGGTCCGCGTCAGGCTGATGGTTGCGATCAACAAGACGACCTCGCGGCGCATCCTGGCCTGTCTCGCGGCGGGCGGGCTCGGTGCCTGCTCGCTGAGCGACATTGCGCCATGGCAGCCGGCCGAGAGGCCGGTCATGTCCACAGACGCGGCGGGGTTGGAGTTGCCGCCGCCCGCCGCGACCGCCGGTGCCGACCCGCTCGACGCCCCCCCGCCCATCGTCGTTCAGGCACCGCCCGTGGCCGCCCCGCCGCCGCCCGTGGTTGCCGCGGCGCCGGCCGCGGTGGTGCAGCCCCGGCCGCCGATAGCCGGCGTGCCGTCGGATCTGCTGCGGTTGCGCGCCGCCGCGCTGGCCAACGAGACGACGGCGTTGAGCGGGCTGATCGACAGCCAGCGCGCCGAGTTTCAGGGGCTCTCCGGCGGCGCCGCCGAGGCGACGGCGCTGTACGACGCGGCGCTCGGCGCGATCCGGGCGCGGCTGCGGGCCGGAGCTTCGCCCGACGATCCGATCCTCATCGGCCAGTGGCGTTCGGCCGAGAGCGCCCTGCAAGCGGTCGCCGCCGCCTACTCGGCGCGCCTGCACGAGCTGCAAGGCCGCATCGCGACCAACCGGGGCATGACCGCGTACCTGGCCGAGTCCGCGCGCGCCGCGCGCGCGGTCCATGCGGCGCTCGGGGTCGACGAGAGCGAGATCGTCGGCGTCGAGAGCGCGCTCGCTCGCGCGGTTGGCGAGAACGACCGCCTGCTGGCGGACGTCGGCGCTGCGTTCGAGCGCCACGCCGCCGGCGACGAGTCGTTGCGGCCGGCCGTTTTGCCGCCGGCGAGCGCCCAGCCGGCGGCGGCGGTTCCGGTCGCCGTGCCGGCGGACCCCGCCGCCCTCATCACGATTCGCTTCGACCGCGCCGACGTCGCCTACGAGAACGCGCTCTACGAGGCGCTCAGCGCCGCCCTGGCGCGCCGCCCCGACGCGCGGTTCGAGCTCGTCGCCGTGGCGCCCGCGGCCGATTCGGCGCAGGCGAGCGCCGACAACGCCGAGGCGGCGGGCGCCAACGCCGAACGCGTGGTGCGCTCGATGATGGCGATGAACCTGCCGCCCGACCGGCTCGATCTCTCGTTCACGACGTCGGCGGGCGTGAGCGTGAGCGAGGTGCGCGTCTTCGTGCGATGACCCTCCGCGCGACCGGCGCCTGCCTTGCCGCGCTTGCCTTCGTGCTCGTGGCCGCGGCGGTTTCGCCGGCGGCAGGTGCGGACGCGCTGAGCGAAGAGGACGGGCGCGCCGTGCGGGCGGCGATCGCCGGACAGTTGGCGGCGTTCGCGCGCGACGACGCGGAGGCCGCCTTCGCCTTCGCCGCTCCCGGCATCCAGGCGAAGTTCGGCAACCCGTCCACCTTCATCGCCATGGTGCGCGCGGCCTACCGCCCCGTGTACCGCCCGCGCGAGGTGAGTTTTCGCGAACTCCGTCTCTCCGGCGCGCTGCCGGTGCAGGAGGTGCTGGTCGTCGACGCGGACGGCGTGGCGTTCCTCGCCCTCTACCCCATGCAGCGGCAGCCCGACGGCACCTGGCGCATCGCCGGCTGCGTGCTGACCCCGTGTGAAGGCGGCGCGGCATGAACGGCAGGCGCCCGCGGCACCCCGGTCGGCGCGCCCGGTCCCGCGCGCGCTATGCGTCCTGGCGGGCCTTGACCTTGCGCCGGACGTAGGTCCCGCCGCCCGCGTTCTGGCGGACTTCGAACCTGTCGAACCTCTTGACGAGCGCGCTCAGATTCGAGCAGCCCCACGATCGGGGGTCGAAATCCGGCGTCGCGTTCCGGATGGATTGGCCGACCTCCGAGAGATGCACCCATTCGTCGTCGCTGTTGCCGATCGCTTTGGCTATGAGGGCGCGGGCGTTCTTCAGCGATTCCGTCTTCTCCGGTGGCTTGGCGGGTTCCCCCAGGTTTTCGACGTAGATGAAGCGCTTGCAGGAGTTGCGGAACGATTCCGGGGTCTTGTGCTCGCCGAAGCCGTAGACGTCGAGTCCCTCCTCGCGCAGGCGCAGCGCAAGACGGGTGAAATCGCTGTCGGAGCTGACGAGGCAGAAGCCGTCGAGCTTGCCCTTGTGCATCAGGTCCATGGCGTCGATGACGAGCGCGATGTCGGCGGCGTTCTTGCCGGTCGTATTGTTGGGCTGCTGGTGCTGGACGATCGCGTGCGACCGGACGGCCTCGTTCCAGGCCGCGAGACGGCTGCCCGAGAAATCGCCGTAGATGCGCCGCACGGCGGCTTCGCCGAGCGTGGCGATCTCGTCGAACACGTGCCGCGCATGGCGCGGGACGGCGTTGTCGGCGTCGATCAGCACCGCCAGACGCGGCGCGGGTCCTTCCGTTGGCATGGCCGTTCCTCGGAGTTGCGGAATACGTCGATGTCCGCGGCGAGCGGCGTCTTCTAGAAATCGCTGACGCGGCCGTTGCGTTCCCAGTCGCCGTAGCGCGTCGGCTCGGGGCCGTCCGCGCCGCCGATCTCGACGGGGGGCTCGGGGGGCGGCGGCTCCGGCGCGCGATCCGGAGCGTTCCCCTGGCGCATTTTTTCGTCGTCCATCGCCGCGCATCGTACCGCGATGCGCCGGTCGCGGCCAACCGCCGCATGGTCATCGCGCGCCCGCCGCACTATGTTGATGATGGGCGCGGGGCGAATGGTTGCGGTCATGACGGGCGAGCGGCACAGCAGGGTCCTGATTCTCGGTTCCGGGCCGGCGGGGCTGACCGCAGCGGTCTACGCCGCCCGCGCCGGTCTTGAGCCGCGCCTCGTCCACGGCCTGCAGCCTGGCGGGCAGATGACCATCACCACCGACGTCGAGAACTATCCGGGTTTCGCCGACACGGTGCAGGGTCCGTGGCTGATGGAGCAGATGACCGAGCAGGCGGCAAAGGTCGGCACCGACCTCGTCGACGACATCGTGACCGCGGTGGCGCTGGCCGGCCCGCCGTTCATCGCGGTCGGCGACAGCGGCGCGCGCTACACCGGCGATTCGCTCATCGTCGCCACCGGCGCGCAGGCGCGCTGGCTCGGCCTCGAGTCCGAACGGACCTACCGCGGCTTCGGCGTGTCGGCCTGCGCGACGTGCGACGGGTTCTTCTACCGTGACCGGCCGGTCGCCGTCGTCGGTGGCGGCAACACGGCCGTCGAGGAAGCGCTGTTCCTCGCCAATATCGCGTCCACGGTCACTCTGGTGCACCGGCGGGATTCGCTGCGTGCGGAAAAGATCCTGCAGGACCGACTGCGGCGCAACGAGAAGATCTCCGTCGTCTGGAACAGCGTCGTGGAAGAGATCACAGGCTCCGGCGTCCCGGCGGCGGTCGACGGCGTGCGCCTGCGCAACGTCGCGACCGGTGCGGAGAGCGCGCTCGCGGTCGACGGCGTCTTCGTGGCCATCGGCCACACCCCCGTCACCGGGATTTTCGCCGGCCAGCTCGACATGGACGCCGACGGCTACATCCTCACCGCGCCCGACAGCACGGCCACCAGCCGCGCCGGGGTCTTCGCCGCCGGCGACGTGCAGGACAAGATCTACCGTCAGGCGGTGACCGCGGCGGGGACGGGCTGCATGGCCGCTCTCGAGGCGGAGCGTTGGCTGGCGACGGCGGAGACTGCCGTGGCCGCCGAGTAGCGCGCATGGACTGGGACAAGCTCAGGATCTTTCACATCGTCGCCGATTCCGGCAGCTTCACCCGCGCCGGCGATGTCCTGGACCTGAGCCAGTCGGCGGTGAGCCGGCAGATCCGCGCGCTCGAGGAGTCGCTCGACGTCGCCCTGTTTCACCGGCACGCGCGCGGCCTGCTGTTGACCGAGCAGGGCGAGCTGCTGCTGCGCACCACGCGCGAGGTGTACCGCAAGCTCGCGGTGACCGAGGCGATGCTCTCGGAGAGCAAGGAGCAGCCCAGGGGGCCGCTCAGGATCACGACGACCGTCGGTTTCGGTTCGATGTGGCTGACCGGCCAGATCGGCGACTTCCTCGACAACTACCCCGAGATCAAGGTCACCCTGCTCGTCGCCGACGCCGAACTCGACCTGTCGATGCGCCAGGCCGACGTCGCCATTCGCGTGCAGCCGCCGCGACAGCCCGACCTTGTGCAGCGGCACCTGTTCACCGGCACCTTCGGCGTCTTCGCGGTGCGCGACTATCTCCAGCGTTTCGGCACGCCGCGCAGCGCGGCCGACCTCGCCGGACACCGCCTGATCAGCTACGGCGAGCAGCTGCCGAAACCGTTCGGCGGCGTCAACTGGCTGCTTGAGAGGGCGCGCGAGGACACGCCGGACCTCGAGCCCGCGTTCACGGTCAACAACACCTACGGCATTCTGCGGGCCGTCGAGACCGGCATCGGACTGGCGTCGCTGCCGGCGTTCCTGGCGCATCAGAACCCGACCCTCGTGCGCGTTCTGCACGATATCGAATCGCCGCGCGTCGATGCCTTTTTCGTCTATCCCGAGGAAATGCGCGGATCGCAGCGCGTCGTCGCATTCCGCGACTTCCTGCTGCGCAAGATCGCAAGAACGCAGTTCTAGCTTCATGTTTCGGGGGCTACCGGTCGCCGGACCGATCGTCGGACGTTTTCCTTCCGACGGCGGGCCGCAAGGCGTTCGCCGCGTCGCGAGGCGCGGCGGCCGCCGGCGGGGACCGCGATGAACGACGCCGGGCTGGCCCGCCGCATCCGGCTCGGCGAAGACTCGAGGCTCGAACTCAAGCGCGTGGAGATCGCCGGGCAACGCGTCAAGGGTCCGCAGCGCGCCGACTTCGCCGACGAGCTGGCCGCGATGGCGAACGGCCGTGGCGGCACCGCGGTCCTCGGCGTGGACGACCGGAGCCGGGAGGTCATCGGCATCCCGCTCGACGACCTGGACGTCGTCGAAGGCTGGGTCCGCGACATCTGCAACGACTCGGTAAATCCGCCGCTCGACGCCGACATACGCAAGCTCACGCTCGCGGATTCGTCGGGCGAGTGGGTTCCCGTGATCCGGATCGACATCGCGCCGAGCCTGTTCGTGCACGCGAGCCCGGGCGGGTACTTCCGCCGGATCGGCAGCTCGAAGCGAAGGATGGCGCCCGATGCCCTCGCGCGGCTGATGCAGGAGCGCAGCTACACCCGCCTTATTCGGTTCGACGAGACCGTCGTTCCCCGGACCGCGCCGTCGGATCTGGATTATGCGCTGACGCAACGATTCGTCCGCGCGGGCCCCACGGAAGACACGCTGCGCAAGCTTCGCATCGTGGCCGACGACGGCGACGGTGCCGAGCGGCTGACGCTCGCCGGTGCGCTCCTTTGCACGCGGGCGCCGCAGCGCTGGCTGCCGCACGCGTACATCCAGGCGGTCGGCTACGCGGGAGAACGGACGGACGTCGACTACCAGACCGATTCGCGCGATATCGGCGGGCCGCTCGACGAACAGGTTGCCGAAGCCCTGCACTTCGTGCGGCGGAACATGCTGGTGCGGGCGGCGAAGGAGACGGCGAGGTCCGAGCGGCCGCAGTTCAGTGAGCGCGCTGTCTTCGAGGCGCTGGTGAACGCCGTCGCGCACCGCGACTACTCGGTGGCCGGTTCGCGGATACGCCTGCACCTGTTCGCGGACCGCCTGGAACTTTACGTTCCCGGCGCGCTCGCCAACACGCTCACTCCCGACAGCCTGCACCTGAGGCAGGCCAGCCGGAACGAGCTCGTCGTGTCGCTGCTCGCGCGCTGTCCCGCGCCGGGCGGCCTCGGCCGTTCCCGTCTGATGGACCGGCGGGGCGACGGCGTGCCGATCATCCGCGATGAATGCGAACGCCTGTCCGGCCGCCTCCCCGAGTACAGCCTGCTCGACGAAAGCGAGCTGCGGCTCGTGATGAGGGCGGCGGAATAGGCCTCGGCCCCGCTCGCGTTGGGCAGGCGCGCGACGCACGGGATCGTGGATTCCCCGCGCCTGCTGTACGAAAATCGGGTTGGTCGGATGTTTGCCTGCCGGGGCCGGCGTCCATGAGTGAAATCAAGCGAATTGTCTGCCTCGCAAACTCCCGGAAGCTGGCGGGTCGGTGCATCGCCGGCCGGGAGTGGGCCGAGGAAAGGGGCGCCGGACGCTGGATTCGGCCCGTGAGCGCGCGCGAGTGCGGGGACGTGTCGGAGTACGAGCGGCAATACGAGGACGGGAGCGATCCCCGGCCGCTCGACATCGTCGACGTTCCGGTCCTGGAGCCGAGGCCGGACGGCTGCCAGACCGAGAACTGGCTGCTCGATCCGGAACGGTACTGGGAAAGGGCGGGATCGGTTTCGCCGCTCGACCTTGCCGCTCTCGCCGATCCCGTCGAACGGCTCTGGATCGACGGTCACAGCACCTACGATGGCGGCAACGACCGCGTCCCGGCCGAATTGACCGATGCACTGTCCGGCTCCCTGCGGCTGATCCGGGTCGATGAGGTCGATCTTTGCGTGTTTGCGCCCGGCGAGGCGTTCGGCAATTCCAAGCGTCGCGTGCAGGCCCGGTTCGTCCATGCGGGTGTGGACTACGCGTTCTGGGTCACCGACCCGGTTTACGAGCGGCGATACCTCGCGAAGCTCGACGGGACATACCGGGTCGGCGAAAGCCATCTCACCGTCGGCCTCGGAGAGCCGTACGAGGGCGCGTACCACAAGTCCGTTGCTGCGATCTTCGAGACTTGACGGGCGGCAGTGGCGTGGACCGCGGTAGGGGCACGGTGCTCACGATCGGTCACTCCAACCATACGCTCGAAGTCTTTCTCGCACTCCTGGCCCGGCACCGCGTGACCGTCCTCGCCGACGTGCGATCCGCGCCCTATAGCCGTTTCAATCCCCACTTCAACGGCGAACCGCTGGCCGCGGCGCTCGAGACGGCCGGACTCGGATACGTGTATCTCGGCCGCGAGCTCGGCGGCCGGTCCGACGACCGCTCGTGCTACGAAAACGGCCGCATCCGCTACGACCGCCTCGCGCGTACGGCGCGCTTCCGGGCCGGTCTGGAGCGTGTCGTGCAGGGTGCCCCCGGGCGCCGCCTCGCGCTGATGTGCGCCGAGCGGGAGCCGCTTCATTGCCATCGGACGCTTCTCGTCGGCCGCGCGCTCGACGACCGCGGCGTCGACGTGGCGCACATTCTGGCGGACGGCGGGCTGGAGCCGCACCGCAGCGCCATGGACCGGTTGCTCGCCGCATTCGACCTGGCGCCCGGCGGCGACCTGTTCCGCCGGCATCAACCGCGCGACGAACTTGTCGCGGAAGCGATCGCATGGCAGGCGGCGCGCGTCGGCCACCGGGCCGCGGGGCGCATCGACAGCGTGCGGGAGGAGCGGGGCCGATGAAGATATCGACCATAGGCTTCACGAAAAAATCCGCGCAACGGTTCTTCGGACTTTTGCGCGACTCGGGCGTCGCGCGCATCGTCGACGTGCGGCTTCGCAACGGATCCCAGCTCGCCGGCTTCGCCAAGGGGGGCGATCTCGCCTGGTTCGCGCGCGAGCTGTGCGGGATCGACTACGTGCACGCGCCCGACCTCGCGCCGACGAAGGAGTTGCTGGACGACTATCGTCACGGGCGGATCGGCTGGGCCGCCTACGAGACCCGGTTCGTCGGCCTGATGAAGGCGCGGCGGATTGAGACGGCGGTGTCGAGGGAAATGCTCGACGAAAGCTGCCTGCTTTGCAGCGAAGACCGCCCGCACCGCTGTCACCGGCGCCTTGTCGCCGAATATCTGAAGCAGCATTGGGGCGAGCTGGAGATCGAGCATCTGGGTCCGCGGTAAGGGCTCCCGCGGGCACGTCCCGGAGCGTTCGGCGGGAAATCCCATGCATCGGCGGCCGGGAGCCCGCGGCACGCTTTTTTGCTGAATGCGTCGGCGGAATTGCGCAAGCTGCCGGTTCGCGCCAGGACGCACCGGGGCACCGCGGAAGGGCAGCGCCATGACGGGAACCGAAAGGCACGACGCGCCGGACCTTGCGGAGAGGGTCGCCGCCTTCGCCCGCGGCCGTGACGGCGGCGGGCACGGCGGTGCGGTCGAACGTTTCGTGCGGCATTTCTATCGCCGCCGGGCGTCGGACGGCCTTGCCGGCCGCGGCGTCGAGAACCTGTATGCCAGCGCCCGCGACCTGTTCGATTTCGTGACCGATCGCCCGCCCGGCACGGACAAGCTGCGCGTTCGCGACGCGGACGCGGCAGCCGCCAGCCCGCTGCCGCACTCGGCGGTCGAGCTGGTGACCGACGACCGCCCGTTCATCGTCGACTCCGTGGTCGCGGAACTGAACCGGCAGGACGTGACGATCCGGCTCGTCGCGCACCCGATGTACCGGGTGCGCCGCGACGCGGCCGGCCGGCTCGACGACCTGCGCGCGCACGACGGCGCGGGCGACGAGGGGGCGGTCGAATCCGTCATGCGCATCGAGATCGACCGGCCGGAGAGCCGCGCGGACGGCGATGCCCTGGCCTCCCGGCTGCGGCATGTCCTGCACGACGTGCGTCTCGCGGTCGCCGACTGGGAGGCGATGCGCGACACCCTCGCCGGGGCCGGCGCGGAAGTCGCGCGGAACGCGCCGCCGCAATGCGCCGGCCTCGACGAGACCGCGGCGTTCCTGCGCTGGCTCGCGGACCGCCATTTCACCTACCTCGGCTATCGCCGCTACGATCTGCAAGCCGACGAGACGGGCGGCCGCCTCGCAGGGGCCCCCGGCACCGCGCTCGGACTCATGCGCCGTGCGGAGGAGAGCGACAACGCCGCCGCCGCGGCCGGCCGGCCGGTCACGCCCGAGGTGCTGACCCGGCTGCGCGGCCCGCACCCGCTGATCGTGTCGAAGAGCGCGCGGCGATCGACGGTGCACCGGCCGGTTCCGATGGATTCGATCGAGGTGAAGCGCTACGACGGCGCCGGCAACGTCGTCGGCGTCCACCGCTTCCTCGGCCTGTTCACGTCGCGCGCCCACAACCGCCCGCCGGCCGAGGTGCCGCTGCTGCGGCGCAAGATCGCCGCCGTTCGCGAGCGTGCCGGCTTCCCCTCCGAGAGCCACGACGACCGTGCCCTCCTGCACGTGCTCGAGGCGCTTCCGCGCGGCGAACTGTTCCAGTACGACGAAGACGCGCTTCTCGAAACCGGCCTCGGCATTCTCGACCTGCACACGCGGCCGCGGGTGCGCCTGTTCGCGCGCCGCAACGCCTTCGAGTGGGCGGTCTCGTGCCTCGTCTTCGTGCCGCGCGAGCGCTACGCTCCGGGTCTGCGCAAATTGGTGTCGGAGACCCTCGAAGCGGCGTTCGACGGTACCTGCCAGGCGTATTTCACGCAGCTCGGCGACGACCCGCTGGCGCGCCTGCACGTGATCGTGAGGACCGTGCCGGGGAGGGTGCCCGCCTTTCGCACGGAAGAGATCGAAGCGCGGCTGGCGGCGGCGCTGAGCGGCTGGGACGACAATCTCGCCGCGGCGCTCGCCGCGGCGCACGACGGCGACGCCGCGGCGGCCCTCGCGGGCCGCTATCGGGCCGCCTTCCCGCTGGCGTACCGCGAGCGGTTCGCGGCCGATGCGGCGGCAGACGACATCGGACGCATCGAAGCCGCGCGCCGCGGCGACG
Source organism: Alphaproteobacteria bacterium (assembly GCA_965243325.1). GTDB lineage: Bacteria > Pseudomonadota > Alphaproteobacteria > UBA7887 > UBA7887 > JANQOH01. The sequence goes on from CBDEUQ010000003.1 coordinate 1,438,332, forward strand.
GCCTCGCGCTCCATCTCTACAACGCGGCCGAGGGCCGCGCCCGCCTCAAGATCTACCGCTGCGGCGATCAGCTCGCACTGTCCGACGTGCTGCCCACGCTCGAGAACATGGGCCTGCGTGTCGTGGACGAGTTTCCCTATCGCCTCGCCGGCGGCGAGACGGAGGTGTGGATTCACGACCTCGGAGTGCGCGTCGCCGCCGGCGGCGAAATCCACACCGCGCTGACGGGGGAGCGGCTTGCGGCCGCCTTCATCCGGGTGTGGCGCGGCGAGGCGGAAGACGACGCCTTCAACCGCCTGATCGTCCGTGCCGGGCTCGACTGGCGCGAGGTTGTCGTGCTGCGCGCCTACGCCAAGTACCTGCGCCAGACCAAGGTCGCCTTTAGCCAAGCGTACATGGCGCAGACCCTCGCCGCCAATCCGGGCATCGTGCGCCGGCTCGTCGAGCTGTTCGTCGCGAGGTTCGATCCGGCGGGCACCGGAGACGAAGCGGAGGCGGCGGCGGCGGCGGGGGTCGAGACGGCGCTCGACGCCGTGGCCGGACTGGACGAAGACCGGGTCATCCGCCGCTTCCTCAACGCGATCCAGTCGACCGTGCGCACCAACTTCTTTCAGCGCGACCGGACCGGCGCCCGGCACGCCCGCCTGTCGCTCAAGATCGACTCGACCCGGATCCACGACCTGCCGCCGCCGCGTCCGGCGGTCGAGATATTCGTCTATGCCGCGCGGGTCGAGGGTGTCCACCTGCGCGGCGGCGAGGTCGCGCGCGGCGGCCTGCGCTGGTCGTCCCGCATGGAGGACTACCGCACCGAAATCCTCGGTCTGATGAAGGCGCAACTGGTCAAGAACGCCGTCATCGTGCCGGTCGGCGCCAAGGGCGGCTTCGTCGTCAAACGTCCGCCGGCGGGCGACCGCGACGCCCTCCTCGCCGAGGCGGTCTCGTGCTATCGCACGTTCGTCTCGGGTCTGCTCGACGTGACCGACAATCTGGTCGACGGCAAGGCCGTCGCGCCGCGCGAGGTCCGGCGCCGCGACGGCGACGATCCCTATCTCGTGGTCGCCGCCGACAAGGGCACGGCGACCTTTTCCGACATCGCCAACGGCGTTGCGGCGGACTACGACTTCTGGCTCGGCGATGCGTTCGCCAGCGGTGGCTCGTCGGGATACGACCACAAGCGCATGGGCATCACCGCGCGCGGCGCCTGGGAAGCGGTCAAGCGGCACTTCCGCGACATGGGCCGCGACACGCAGACCGAGCCGTTCACCGTCGTGGGCATCGGCGACATGTCGGGCGACGTGTTCGGCAACGGCGTGCTGCTTTCGCGCCACATCCGCCTCGTCGGGGCGTTCGACCATCGCCACGTCTTCGTCGATCCCGGCGCCGACGCCGAGACCGGATTCGCCGAACGACAGCGCCTGTTCGGCCTCGCGCGGTCGAGTTGGGCCGACTACGACACGCGCCTGATCTCCCGCGGCGGCGGCGTGTTCGACCGCGGCGCCAAGTCGCTCGCGCTGACGCCCGAAATCCGCATTCTGCTCGACTTCGACGGCGAGACGGCGACGCCGAACGAGCTGATCTCGGCGCTGCTCGCGGCGCCCGTCGACCTCTTGTGGAACGGTGGCATCGGCACCTACGTCAAGGCCAGCGACGAGACCCACGCCGAGGTCGGCGACCGGGTGAACGACGGGCTGCGCATCGACGCCGCGGCGCTGCGCTGCAAGGTGGTCGGCGAGGGCGGCAATCTCGGCCTCACCCAGCGCGCGCGCGTCGAGGCGGCGCGGCGCGGCGTGCGGCTGAACAGCGACGCCATCGACAACTCCGCGGGCGTCGACTGCTCCGACCGCGAGGTCAACATCAAGATCCTGCTCCGCGACGTCGAAAGCGCCGGCTCGCTGACTCGCGCCGACCGCGATGCGCTGCTGGCGGAGATGACCGACGCCGTGGCGCACCGCTGCCTCGCCGACAACTATCGGCAAGCGCTCGGCATCGGCGTGGTCGAGTCGCTCGGGTCCGGACGCATCGATCTCCAGCAGCGCATGATGCAATCGCTCGAACGCGCCGGCGAACTCGACCGCGGCGTCGAGGCGCTGCCCGACGACGAGGCAATGGAGGCGTTGCACGCCGCCGGCAGCGGCCTCACGCGGCCCGAGATCTCGGTGCTCTACGCCCACGCCAAGATCGCCCTGTACAACGCGCTGCTCGAGTCCAGCCTGCCGGACGACGAATTTCTCGCCTGCGACCTCGAGGGTTACTTCCCCGACGTCCTCGTCGAGCGCTACCGCCCGTTCATCCGCCGCCACCGCCTGCGGCGCGAGATCGTCGCGACCGTCGTCGCCAACAGCCTCGTCGACCGCGCGAGCATGGCGTTCGCGCTGCTGGCGCGCGAGGAGACCGGCCGCGAGGCCGCCGACGTGGCGCGCGCCTACGTCGTCGCCCGCTCGGCGTTCGGCCTGCCGGCCCGGTGGGCCGAGATCGAAAGCCTGGACGGCCGTGTGCCGCCGGCGGTGCAGCTGGAAACGATCGCGGCGCTGCGCGGAGTGATGGAACATTCGATCCTGTGGTTTCTGCGGCACCGGCAGGCGCAGGATTGCGGCGCAACCGCGGCGCTGTTCGGCAGCGGCATCGCCGAGCTCGCGGCGGGGCTGGACGCGGTCCTCCCGGACGATCTGCGCCGGACCGTCGGCGCCGCCGCGCGCGGATTGAGCGACAAGGGCGTCCCGCGCGAACTGGCCCGCTTCACCGCAGCCGCGGCCCGCCCGTTGCACGCCGCGTGCGCCATCGTCGAGGCCGCCGACCTTACCGATGCCCCGGTCCTCGACGCCGCCCGGGCGTTCTTCGGCATCGGTCGGCTGCTGGGCCTGGACTGGCTGCGCAGCGAGGCCAGGAGCCTCGCCACGAGCACCGTCTGGCAGCGCCGGGCGGCGGCGGCGGTGATCGACGATCTGTTCGGTCAGCAGACCACGTTGACCGTGCGCGCGCTCGAGTCCGGCGGCACGGCGGAGGACTGGGCGGCGGCCAACCGCGGCGTCGTCGCGCGCGCCTCCCGGCTGCGCGACGATCTGCGCAGCCAGCCGCGCTTCGATCTCGCGATGCTGGCCGTCGCAAGCCGGCAGACGCGCGACCTGCTGCGCGACTGAGGGGACGGCGCGCGATCGCGGCTCGCTTCCGCTCGGCCGCCGGCGGGGTGACGTAAGAATTTATGTGTCAGGTGGGAAGGGGGTACTCCCTGTGGTGACGACAACCACAAACAGGAGCACCCCGCATGTCCCAGCAAGCTGCGACGATCATGAGCCTACCCCAGGCCTTTGAGGTGGTGAAGGAGATGCAGGCAGGCGGACTGGACTGGGGCGAGGGCTACCGCCCGCTCGGCCGCCAGGCGCTGGCCGAGATCATCGAGGGCCGGATGGCCGAGGCGGTGGATCGCTGGCTCGACAACCTCGACGCCGGCGCGATGCGCGACCGGCGCAACGGGACCTACCGCCGCTGCCTGCTGAGCGAGCTCGGCGACATCGAGCTCAACGTGCCGCGCACCCGGCACTTCTGCCCGACCGGGGTTGTGAAGAGCTACGCAAGGCGCGCGCCGGAGATCGACCGTGCCATCCTGGCCGGCTTCGTGCTGGGGCTTTCGACGCGCAAGGTGGGCGAGGTCCTGCTGGCCCTGCTCGGGCGCCCGGTCTCGGCCGCGACGGTGAGCCGGGTCTCCAAGACGCTCGACATGGCGGTCGAGGCCTTCCACCGCAGGCCGCTGAAGAACGCCTACAAGGCGCTGATGCTCGACGGCGTGGTGCTGGCCCGCAAGACCGGCGCCGGCGCGCTCAGGAGGCCGGTCCTGGTGGCGCTCGGCATCCGCCCCGACGGCAAGAAGGAGATCATCGACTTCCATCTCGCCGTCAGCGAAGGCGCCCGCGAGTGGGAAGTGTTCCTCAACCGGCTGTACCACCGCGGGCTCACCGGCGAAGGCCTTGAGATGATCTGCGTCGATGGCGGCAAGGGCCTGCTGGCTGCCTTGCCGTTCGTCTATCCCGGCATCCCGGTTCAGAGGTGCTGGGCGCACAAGATGCGCAACATCCTCAACAAGGTCCGCAAGGCCGACCAGGAGGCCGTCAAGGCCGATGTCCACGCCGTCATGAATGCAAAGAGCCGCCGCAAGGCCCAGAGCGCCGCCCGACGCTTCGCCGACCGCTGGCAAAGCACCTACCCCAAGGCCGTCGCCTGCCTGCGCAGCGATCTCGACGAGCTGCTCACCTGCTTCCGCTACCGGACCCTCGATGAGCGAAAGCGGGTCAGGACCACCAACGCCATCGAACGAAGGTTCCGGGAGGTCCGCAGACGAACCCGGCCCATGGGAACCTTCCAGGACCGGACCTCAATGGACCGCGTCCTCTACGCGGTATTCATCCACGAAAACAAGTCTCAGGGAATCAGCACCCCCGTCTCCCTGACACATAACTCTTGACGTTACCGCCGGCGGCGCGCACTTTTCGTCGCCCGACGGGCGGCGCTATACTTGCGGCGGCGGACGCGGGAGGCGGCGATGCTGCTCGGGCGGATGCTCGATTACACGGTCGAACGCGGGCAGCTTGCGGTCATCGACTCTCGCGGCCGGCGCAGCGACTACGGCGACGGCAGCGGGCCGGCGCTCGCCATCCGGCTCCACGCCCGGACCACGGGCGCCCGCATCGCCATAAAGGGCAGCCTCGGCCTCGCGGAAGCCTACATGGACGGCACCCTCACGGTGGAGGGCGGCGGCGACATCTACGACGTGATCTGCCTCGTGGCGCGCAACCTCCAGGGCCGCAAGCGTCCCCTCTGGATTCGCGTCCGGGAACGCGCCGGACGGGCGCTCCGCCTCCTGCACCAGTACAATCCCGCCGGACGCGCGCGGCGCAACGTCGCCCACCACTACGACCTCACCGACGCGTTCTACGACCTGTTCCTCGATGCGAACAAACAGTACTCGTGCGGTTATTTTCCCGCCCCCGGCTTCGACCTCGAAGCGGCCCAGGTCGCCAAAATGCGCCGCATCGCCGCCAAGCTGGCGCTGCAACCCGGCATGTCGGTGCTCGACATCGGCTCGGGCTGGGGCGGCCTCGGCGTGCATCTCGGCCGCGAGCACGGCGTCTCGGTGCATGGCGTCACCTTGTCCGAGCACCAGCACCGGCTGTCGAACGAACGCGCCGCCGCGGCGGGTCTCGGCGACCGCGTCCGTTTCGACCTCATGGACTACCGCGACGACGACCGGCGATACGACCGCGTGGTGTCGGTCGGCATGTTCGAGCACGTCGGCGTCGGCCACTACGACGAGTTCTTCGCCAGGCTGCGGCGGCTGCTCGAGCCGGACGGCGTCGCGTTGCTGCACACCATCGGTCGCGCCGGTCGGCCGCGCGCGACGGATCCATTCATCCGCAAGTACATTTTCCCGGGCGGCTACATACCGTCGCTGTCGGAGGTCGCCCCGGCGATCGAGGCCAGCGGCCTCGTGATCTGTGACATCGAGGTGCTGCGTCTGCATTATGCGGAAACGCTCCGCGCCTGGCGTCGGCGGTTCAACGCCAGGTGGGACGAGGCCAGAGCGCTGTACGACGAGCGCTTCTGCCGCATGTGGGAGTTCTATCTCGCCGGCTCCGAGGCGTCGTTCCGGCACATGGGGATGGTGGTGTTCCAGATTCAACTCGCCCGCCGCCAGGACGCGGTGCCGCTGACTCGCGACTACATTGCCGAGGCCGAACGCCGCGCCGCCGGCGATCTGGCGGCGGAGTAGGGCGGTGGCGGACGCGATGCGGCGGGTTGTGGTCGTCGGCGCCGGCGTCGTCGGGACCTCTTGCGCGCTGCAGTTGCGCGCGGCCGGCCACGACGCGGTGTTGATCGACCCGCGCGAGCCGGGCACGGCCACGTCGTTCGGCAACGCCGGCATCGTCTCCGGCGGCTCGATCGTGCCCTACAGCTGGCCGGGCCTCTGGCGCCGCGTCCCGGCGATGCTCTTCGATCCGTTGAGCCCGCTGATCGTGCGCTGGCGGTACCTGCCGTTCGTAGCGCCCTGGCTGGTTCGCTTCCTCGCCGCCGGCCGGCCCGCCTCGTATCGGCGCATCACCGCCGACATGGCGCCGCTGGTCGGCCGCGCCAAGGCCGCGCACGACCGGCTGATCGGCGAGCACGACCTCGACCCCGGCCTCCTGCGGTCGGACGGCTACATCCATGCGTTCCGCGACCGCAGGCGGTTCGCCGCGATGGACCTGCACCGCGAGATGCTCGAGGAGTACGGGGTGCGCGCCGAGGTTCTGGACCGCGATCGCCTGCGGGCGCTGGAACCCGCGCTCTCGCCCGAGTTCGAGGTCGGCCTGCTGATCTCCGACGGCGGCTTCGTCACCGAGCCCGTCGCGCTCACCCGCGCGTTCGCCGACGCCTTCCGTGCGCTCGGCGGCGAGCACGTCAAGGAGCGCGTCACCGGTTTCGACATGACGGACGCGGGGCCGCGCGCCGTTCTGACCGGCGACGGGCGCCACGAGGCGGAGCATGTGGTGCTGGCCGCGGGCGCGTGGTCGCGGCCGTTGGCGCGCACCCTCGGCGCGTCGGTGCCGCTCGAGGCGAAGCGCGGCTACCACGTCAGCATCGACCCGCCCGACGGGCCGGGGCTCACGCGCCCCGTGGTCGTCGGCGACCGCGACTACTCGCTCTGTCCCATGCGCGACGGGCTGCGGGTGACCGCGGGCGTCGAGTTCGGCGGCCTAGACCTGCCGCCCGACTACCGCCGCGTGCGGCGGATCCTGGCCCACGCGCGCACCAGCCTGCCCGGTCTCGACGGCGGCGTGCGGCGCGAGTGGATGGGCCATCGTCCGGCGCTGCCCGATTCGAAGCCGGTGCTCGGCCCGTCGCCCCGATTCGCCAACGTGACGTTCGCGTTCGGACACGGCCACCTCGGGCTGACGCTGAGCGCGGTCACGGGCGAGATCGTCGCCGCCCTCGTGGCCGGCCGCGAACCCGCGGTCCCGCTGGCCCCGTACCGGGCCGGGCGCTTCTGAGGGGCCTTATCCCCGTATTTCTCGGATTTCCACAGGCTGCCGCGCGGCGCCGCAGGGATAGAATGCGGCGATGAACACGGTGCCGCTCGTCGTCGAACCCGACACCGCGAACGAGGGCGATGTTCTCGGCTTCCGCAAGCCGCCGCAGAACGTCGAGGCCGAACAGGCGCTGCTCGGCGCGATCCTGATCGACAACGCGAGCTTCGACCGTATTGCCACCGTCCTCGAGGCGGATCATTTCCATATCCCGGTGCACGGCCGCATCTTCGAGGCGGCGCGCAGCCTGATCGTGCGCGGCCAGGTCGCCGATCCGCTGACGCTCAAGGCGTTCTTCGAGGCCGACGGCGCGCTCGGCGAGGTGGGCGGCGCGCAGTACCTGGCCCGGCTCGCGGCGAGCGCTGCGAGCATCGTCCACGTCGAGGACTATGGCCGCACGATCCGCGATCACAGCGTGCGCCGCGACCTGATCCGCATCGGCGAGCAGGTGGTCGACACGGCCTACGACCCGCGCATCGACGAGCCGGCGGCGGCGCAGATCGAGAGCGCCGAGGCGGCGCTCTTCGAGCTCGCCGAGACCGGGCGCGCCGACGGCGGGTTCCGCCCCTTCGCCGACGCCCTGACCGGCGCCGTGGCCATGGCCGAAGCGGCCTACAAGCGCGACGGCCGCCTTTCGGGCGTCGCCACGGGGTTGCTGGATCTCGACGACCTGCTGGGCGGCCTCTCTCCCTCCGACCTCATCGTCGTCGCCGGACGCCCATCGATGGGGAAGACGGCGCTCGCGACCTCGGCCGCGTTCCATGCCGCCCTGAACTACCGCACCGAGGCCGACGACGCCGGCGCGCGGCGCCCGGTGGACGGCGCCGTCGTCGGCTTCTTCTCGCTCGAGATGTCGGCCGAGCAGCTGGCCACGCGCATCCTCGCCGAGCGGGCGCGTCTGCGCTCGGACCACATCCGCCGCGGCAAGCTCGGCAACGACGAGTTCGTGCGGCTCGTCGACGCGAGCCGCGATCTCGCGGCCGCACCGCTGTTCATCGACGACACGCCGGCGCTCACCGTGCCGGCGCTGCGGACGCGCGCGCGGCGGCTCAAGCGCAGCCACGGTCTGTCGCTCGTCGTCGTCGACTATCTGCAGCTCATGCGCCCGTCGCAGCGGCACGACAGTCGGGTGCTGGAAATCAGCGAGATCACGCAGGGCCTCAAGGCGATCGCCAAGGAGCTCGACCTGCCGGTGCTGGCGCTCAGCCAGCTCAGCCGCGCCGTGGAGCAGCGGGAGGACAAGCGGCCGATGCTGTCGGACCTGCGCGAGTCCGGCACCATCGAGCAGGACGCCGACGTGGTGATGTTCGTCTACCGCGAGGAGTACTACCTCGAACGCGGCGAACCGCAGCAGCGCCAGGACGAAACGCCGGAGCGCTTCGACGGGCGCTACCGCAAATGGCAGGAGCGTTACGAAGCCAGCGCCGGACTCGCCGACATCCTCGTCGCCAAGCAGCGGCACGGCCCCATTGGCAACGTCAAGCTGCGCTTCGAGGCCCACACCGCGAGCTTCGCCAACTACGTCCGCGACGAGCGCCTGCCGGAGCGCACCGCGTGAACGGCGCCGCGGCGCGCGCCGGCGCCCGCCTGACCGTGGATCTCGGCGCCATCCGCCGCAACTACCGCACGCTCCAGGCGCGCCTCGCCGAGGGGACCCGTCTGGCCGCGGTGGTCAAGGCCGACGCCTACGGCCTCGGCGTCGGGCCGGTGGCGCCGGCGCTCGCCGCCGAGGGCTGCCGCGAGTTCTTCGTCGCCACGCTCGACGAAGGCCGCGCCGTGCGCCGCATCGTGCCGCGCGCCGCGGTGTACGTGCTCAACGGCGCATTCGGCGGCACCGAAGCCGAGTTCGCGAACCACGGCCTGATCCCCGTTCTCAACGATCTCGACGCGGCGGCCCGGTGGGCTGCGCTGGCGCGCGCCGACGGCGTGACGCGGACGGCGGCGATCCACATCGACACCGGCATGGCGCGGCTCGGCATGGCGCCCGACGAGGCCGAACGCCTGGCGACCGAGCCGCGCTGGCTCGACGGGCTTGCGCCGCGGCTCCTCGTCAGCCATCTCGCGTGCGCCGACGAGCCCGCCCACCCGCTCAACGCCGCCCAGCTCGAACGCATGCGCGGCCTGCGGCGGCGCTGGCCCGATCTCGCCGCGAGCCTCGCCAACTCCTCCGGCGTGTTCCTCGGCCCGGATTACCACTTCGACATGGTGCGCCCCGGGGCGGCGCTCTACGGCATCAATCCCGTTCCCGGAACGGAGAATCCCATGGCCCCCGTGGTGCGGCTCGAGGCCCGCATCGTCGCGCTGCGCGACGTTGCGCCGCCGATGACGGTGGGCTACGGCGCCGCCCACCGGGTGGTGGCGAAAGGCCGCGTGGCGACGCTGCCGGTCGGCTACGCGGACGGCTTCCCGCGCTGCCTCGGCGGCCGGACGAGCGCGGTGCTCGCCGGCGACGAGACCGCCCCGCCACTGCCGCTCGTCGGGCGCGTGTCGATGGACCTGATCACCGTCGACGTCTCGGCGTTGCCCGCCAAGCGGGCGCACGTCGGCGCGGCCGTCGAGCTGATCGGGCCCCGGCGCACGGTCGACGACCTGGCGGCGAGCGCCGGCACCATCGGCTACGAGCTGCTGACCCGCCTGGGTCGGCGCATTCCGCGTCACTACGAGGGAGAGTCGGCGGCATGAACCCGCTGGCGGCGATCGGGCGCGTCTTCCTCGCCTTCATGCAGACCGTCGGCCGCGTCTGCCTGTTCGCCGGCGTCGGCATCGGCCACTGCTTCCGGCCGCCGTACCACGTACGCTCGACCGTCCGCCAGATGATCGAGATCGGCTACTACTCGCTTCCCGTCGTCGGCCTGACGGGCCTGTTCGCCGGCATGGTGCTCGCGCTGCAGAGCCACACCGGGTTCAGCCGCTTCAACGCCGAGAGCGCCATCCCCACCGTGGTGGTGATCTCGATCACCCGCGAGCTCGGGCCGGTGCTCACCGGCCTGATGGTGGCGGGCCGGGTCGGCGCCGCCATGGCGGCCGAGATCGGCACCATGCGCGTCACCGAGCAGATCGACGCGCTGGTCACGCTGTCCACCGATCCCTTCAAGTACCTGGTGGCGCCGCGCATCGTCGCCAGCGTCGCCATGCTGCCGCTGCTCGTTCTCGTCGCCGACGCGGTCGGCGTCATGGGCGGCTATCTCGTGGGCGTCAACAAGCTCGGCTTCGACGGCGCCGCCTACATCGCCAACACGTGGCGGAACTTCGAGGCGCTCGACGTCGTCTCGGGGCTCGTCAAGGCGGCGGTCTTCGGCCTGATCATTTCGCTGATGGGCTGCTATCACGGCTATCACAGCCGGCGCGGCGCCCAGGGCGTCGGCGCGGCGACGACCAACGCGGTGGTCTCCGCGTCGATTCTGATCCTGGTGTCCAACTACTTCATCACCGAACTGTTCTTCGCCGCATGAACGCGCCGGCGATCATCGCTCTCGAGCGCGTGACCAGGCGCTTCGGCGACAACGTCGTGCTCGACGGCCTCGATCTCGAGGTCGGGCGCGGCGAATCGCTGGTCGTGATCGGCGGCTCGGGCACCGGCAAGTCGGTGATGCTGAAGTGCGTGCTCGGCCTGCTGCACCCCGATGCCGGGCGGATCCTCGTCGACGGTGCCGAGGTGACGGAGATGCGCGGCGCCGCCCGCGACGCGGTCAACCGCCGGTTCGGCATGCTCTTCCAGGGATCGGCGCTCTTCGACTCGCTCCGCGTGTGGGAGAACGTCGCCTTCGGCCTCGTCCAGGGCCGCCGCCTCGGCCGCGCCGAGGCGCGCGAGACGGCGTTCGAAAAGCTGGCCACGGTCGGTCTCGGCGCCGAGGTGGGCGAGCTGTTTCCGGCCGAGCTCTCCGGCGGGATGCAGAAGCGCGTCGGCCTCGCCCGGGCGATCGCCTGCGAGCCGGAAATCCTCTTCTTCGACGAGCCGACCACGGGCCTCGACCCCATCGTCGCCGACGTCATCAACAACCTGATCGTAGACTGCGTGCGCGGCCTCGGGGCGACGGCGGTGTCGATCACCCACGACATGACGAGCGCCCGCAAGATCGCCGATCGCATCGCCATGCTTCACCGCGGGCGCATCGTCTGGAGCGGCCCGACGGCGGCCATCGACGACAGCGGCGACGCGGTCGTGGACCAGTTCGTGCACGGGCGGTCGGAAGGGCCGATCGAAATGGCGCTGCACGCGCTCTGATGGCGCCGCGCGGCCGCAGCGCCTACGTCTGCCAGTCGTGCGGCGCGGCGCACGGCAAATGGACCGGCCGCTGCGACGCGTGCGGCGCGTGGAACACGCTGGTCGAGGAGGCCGCGCCCGGCGCCGCGGCGGCGGCGCCGGGTGGCCGGCCGCTCGCGCTTGAGGACCTCTCGGCGCCGACGCCGCCGGTGGCGCGCCTGTCCTCCGGCATCGCCGAGTTCGACCGGGTGCTCGGCGGCGGGCTGGTGCCCGGGGCGGCGGCGCTCGTCGGCGGCGACCCGGGGATCGGCAAGTCGACGCTGCTGCTGCAGGCGGCGGCGCACATGGCCCGCGCCGGCGTGCGCGCGGTCTACGTCTCGGGCGAGGAATCGGAAGCGCAGATACGGTTGCGGGCGCGCCGCCTCGGCCTCGCCGACGCCCCCGTCAAGCTCGCCGCCGCGACCTCGGTGCGCGACATCGCCGCCACGGTCGACGCGCCCGGCGCGGCGGAGGCGCTGATCGTCGACTCGATCCAGACCATGGCGGTCGATGCGCTCGACTCGGCGCCCGGCACCGTCGCCCAGGTGCGCGCCAGCGCGCAGGCGTTGATCCACGCGGCGAAGCGGCGCGGCATCGCCCTGCTCCTCGTCGGCCACGTCACCAAGGACGGCCAGATCGCCGGGCCGCGGGTGCTCGAGCACATGGTCGACGCGGTGCTCTACTTCGAGGGCGAGCGCGGGCACCGGTTCCGCATTCTGCGCGCGGTCAAGAACCGCTTCGGTGCCGTCGACGAGATCGGCGTCTTCTCGATGACCGACGGCGGGCTCGAGGAGGTGGCCAACCCGTCGGGCCTCTTTCTCGCCGAGCGCACGGCGCCGGTGAGCGGCGCGGCGGTGTTCGCCGGCGTCGAGGGCAGCCGGCCGGTGCTGGTCGAGATCGAGGCGCTCGTCGCCCCGTCGCCGCTGACCACGCCCCGGCGCGCCGTCGTCGGCTGGGACGCGGCGCGGCTGGCGATGGTCCTCGCGGTGCTCGACGCCCGCTGCGGCCTTGCCCTCGGCGGCCGCGAAGTATATCTCAACGTCGCCGGCGGCCTGCGCATCGCCGAGCCGGCGGCCGATCTCGCGGTCGCCACGGCGCTGGTCTCGTCGCTCACCGACACGCCGGTGCCGGAGGGCGCGGTCGCGTTCGGCGAGATCGGTCTGTCGGGGGAGATACGGCCGGTGGCGCAAGGCGACGTACGGCTGAAGGAGGCGGCCAGGCTCGGGTTCGGACGGGCGCTCGCGCCGCCGCGGACGCCGGCGGCGGCGCCGGAGGTGGAACGGATCCAAATCGCGAAGCTGCGCGACCTCGTGGCGATGTTCGGCGAGCCGGCGGTTCGCCGCGCCATGGCGCGCTAGGGCGGGTGCGGGCGATGGAGATGGACGGATTCAGCCTGGTCGACGCCGTCCTTGCCGCGCTCGTCCTGCTGTCGGCGTTCTTCGCGTTCTATCGCGGGTTCGTGCGCGAAGCGCTTTCGGTGGCCGGCTGGGTCGGCGCCGCGGTGCTGGCGTACACCTACTTCCCCACTGCCAAGGCGTGGCTCGCCGACTACTTCGCCGAGGGGGTCCTGTTGAACATCGCCGCCGCCGGCGGCGTGTTCCTGGGCGCGCTCGTGGTCTTCTGGCTGATCATCCACATCGTCTCCTCGCACGTGCGCAACAGCCCGCTCAACACGCTCGACCGTTCGCTCGGCTTTCTCTTCGGCGTCGCGCGCGGCGTCGTCGTCATTGCGCTGGTGTTTCTCCTCGGCCGCTATTCGATCTGGGATCAGGACGAGGGATCGCCGCCCGAATGGCTCTCCGGCGCCGCGTCGTACACCCTGATCGTGTATTCGGCCGACATGGTGGAGCGCCTGATTCCCGACGACCTGATGAAACTGCCGCCCGACGCGCCCTCCGACCTGGTGCCGTTGGGCGACCGGCTGCGCCGCGCCGCCGACGCGGTGCCGGACCCCGAGCTGCTGGCCCAGCCGCCCGTCGCGGCGGAGGAGGGCGTCCTCCCCGACTACGACGAGGATCCGACCCGTCTGCTCGACGGAGTCGCGGACGGCGCCGGGCCGGCGCCGGACGCCGGAACCGCGCGCTGACGCGGGCGATGCGCGCCACGCCGCACGACACTCCCGAAAACCGCGCCAGGCCGCGCGAGGAATGCGGCATCTTCGGCCTCTACGGGCACGCCGACGCCGCCGCGCATACGGCGCTCGGCATGCACGCGCTGCAGCACCGCGGACAGGAAGCGGCCGGAATCGTCAGCTACGACGGCCGGGCGTTCCACGACCACCGCGGGCTTGGTCCGGTGGGCGACAATTTCAACGACCCGGCAACCATCGCGCAGCTCGCCGGCGACCGGGCGATCGGGCACGTGCGCTATTCGACGCAGGGAGAGGTCGTGCTGCGCAACGTGCAGCCGATCTTCGCCGATCTCGAGGTCGGCGGTCTCGCCATCGCGCACAACGGCAACCTGACCAACGCGCTCCGCATGCGCCGCGATCTCGTGGCGCGCGGCTGCATCTTCCAGTCGACGATGGATACCGAGGTGATCGTCCATCTCGTCGCCACCAGTTCGAAGCACACGTTCATCGACCGGTTGATCGACGCGCTGCGCCAGGTCGACGGCGCCTATTCGTTCGTCATCCTCACCGACCGCGCGCTGATCGGGGTGCGCGACCGGTTCGGCGTGCGGCCGCTGCAGATCGGCCGCCTCGACGGCGGCACCATCCTGACCTCGGAGTCGTGCGCGCTCGACATCATCGGCGCCACGTTCGTGCGCGACGTGCGGCCGGGCGAGATCGTCGTCGTCGACGACTCCGGCCTCAGGAGCCTGAGTCCGTTCCCGCCGACGCCGCAGCGTTTCTGCCTCTTCGAGTACATCTACTTCTCTCGCCCCGACAGCATGATCGAGGGGCGCAACGTCTACGCGGTGCGCAAGCGCGTCGGCGCCGAGCTGGCGCGCGAGGACAGCACCGCCGCCGACGTCGTCGTCCCGGTGCCGGATTCGGGCGTGCCCGCGGCGATCGGCTACGCCGAGCAGGCCAGCCTGCCCTTCGAGCTCGGCATCGTGCGCAACCACTACGTCGGGCGCACCTTCATCGAGCCCACCGACTCGATCCGCCATCTCGGCGTCAAGCTGAAGCACAACGCCAACCGGGCGACGCTGTCCGGCAAGCGGGTGACGCTGGTGGACGATTCGATCGTCCGCGGCACCACCTCGATCAAGATCGTCGAGATGGTGCGCAACGCCGGCGCCACCGAGATCCACATGCGCATCGCCAGTCCGCCGACCGGCCATTCGTGCTTTTACGGCGTCGACACGCCCGACCGCGACCAGCTGCTCGCGGCGCAGATGGACACCGCGGCGATGGCCCGCCACATCGGCGTCGACAGCCTCGCCTTCATCTCGATCGACGGCCTCTACCGCGCGATGGGCGAGAAGGGCCGCGACCCGGAGCAGCCGCAGTTCTGCGACGCCTGCTTCACCGGCGACTATCCGATTCCCCTGAGCGACCGCGACGGCGGCGACCGGCCGAGGCAGTTGTCGCTGCTCGCCGCCGGCGCGTGAGCGACGGCGCACCCCGTCTCGCCCGCCGCGTCGCCGTCGTCACCGGCGCCTCGCGCGGCATCGGCGCCGCGGTCGCCGAACGCTTCGCCGCCGAAGGCGCGCACGTCTACGCGCTCGCCCGCGACCGCGACGCGCTGGACTCGCTCGCCGCGCGCATCGGGGCGGCGGGCGGCGTGGCGACGATGGTGCCGCTCGACGTGACCGACGGCCCCGCCCTCGACCGGCTGGGCGGCGTGCTCGCGGAACGCCACGGCCGGCTCGACATCCTCGTCGGCAACGCCGCGCTGCTGACCGGCCTCGCGCCGCTCGGCCACGTCCGGCCGCACGACTGGGAGCGCACCGTGGACGTGAACCTCACCGCCAACTGGCGGCTGCTACGCAGCTTCGACACCCTGCTGCGGCAGTCGGACGCCGGGCGCGTCGTCTTCGTCGCCTCGGGCGCCGGTCGCCGCGCGCCGGCGTACTGGGGCGCCTATGCCGTGAGCAAGGCGGCGCTCGAGTCTCTGGCCCGCGTCTACGCGGCGGAGACGCGAAAGACGCGCGTTCGCGTCAACCTCGTCGACCCCGGCGCGGTCCGCACCGCCATGCGCGCGCGCGCCATGCCCGGCGAGGATCCCGGGACCCTGCCGCCGCCCGCCGCGGTCGCCGGCGCGTTCGTCGCCCTCGCCGAGCCGGCGTGCGAACGCCACGGCGAGGTGGTGCGGGCGAAAATCGAGCCGCCGCGCTGAACCCGGCGTGGGGTCCAGGGCTTTTGCGGTATAACCGGCGGTGCCATGGCCGGGCTCGATTGGATCACCGTCGAAGGCTTCAAGAGCATCGCCAGTGTCGAGCGGCTGGCGTTGCGCCCGATCAACGTACTGATCGGTCCCAACGGCTCCGGCAAGTCGAATTTCATCGGCGCGTTCTCGTTTCTGCGCGCCATCCGTGCCGGGGGCCTGCGAAACGCCGTCGCCCGCGCCGGCGGAGCCGACAGGATCCTGCACTTCGGCGCCGCGACGACGCCGCGAATGAAAATCCGCGTCTCGTTCGAAAGCGAGAGGAGCCAGTACGAAATCGTCCTCGCCGCCGACGATGCAGATGGCGTTTTCCCGGAGAGGGAAGTCGCTTGTTTCCGGGATCGGGAGCGGCACCGCAAACCGTACGATCGACCGCTCGTCGGCCGCGACGGTGAGGCGGCGATAAGCGGTACGACGGCGATGGGAGACGTCGTCCGCCACGTGCGCCGTCATCTGGACGGCTGGGACCTCTATCATTTTCACGACACGAGTTCGACGTCGCCCATGAAGAAGACGGCAGACGTGAACGACAATCGCCGCCTGCGGCCGGGCGGGTCGAACCTCGCGGCGTTTCTCTACCTTCTTCGCGAGAAGCACGAGAGCTCGTACGACCTGATATGCCGCTCGGTGAGGCTCGCGGCGCCGTTCCTGCACGACCTCCAATTGGAACCGCTGTCGCTGAACGAGGACAAGATACGTCTCGAGTGGCGGCACCGGGGATCGGACGCCTACTTCGATGCGTCCTCCCTTTCCGACGGCTCGCTGCGGTTTATCGCGTTGACGACGCTGCTTCTTCAGCCTGCCGCGCTGCGACCGTCGGTCGTTCTCCTCGACGAGCCGGAACTTGGGCTGCACCCTTACGCGATAACCCTGCTCGCTTCGCTTGTCAGGCAGGCATCCGTCGAAACCCGGATCGTCCTCGCTACGCAGTCCGCGACGCTGCTGGATCACTTCGAGCCCGAGGAAGTGCTTGTTGCCGGCCGCGCGCGTGGCGCGACGGGCTTCGTCCGGCTGGATGGGGGGCGGCTGGAGCAGTGGCTGGAGGACTACAGCCTCGGCCAGCTTTGGGAGAAGAACGAATTCGGCGGCCGTCCGGTGCCGGAACCGGAGGAGCGGGCGTCCGGGCGGTGACGCGGATACTCGTTCACGTCGAGGGCCAGACGGAAGAGCGCTTCGTCGGCGAGCTCCTCGCGCCGCACTTGGTTGCGCGCGGCTTCGCGTCGGTGCGGCCCCGCCTGATGGGAAACGCCCGCCAGCGCGAGCGGCGCGGCGGTGCGAGATCGTGGCACGCGGTACGGCGGGATACCTCGGGTATGTCCGAAAGTCTGTGCAAGGGGTTTGGCAGGCATTTTCGTTTTCCGGCCTCAGCGCGGTGAGGCCGGAAAACGATCTTCGAACAGAATGGCAAACTGGCCCATCGCGGCGGTCCACTCAATGGGTCGTCGCCATCGCATGCCGGCATTGCGGAGCGCCAGATAGAGCAGTTTGGCTGATGCTGACCGGCTGCCGGTGCGGGGAAATCCTCTCCCTCAAGTGGGACGATGTCGACCGCACGACGCAGGTGTTGCGCCTGCGCGACGCGAAGACCGGCCCGCGCATGGTGCCGCTGACCGGACCGGTGCTGAAGGTGCTCGACGGCATCGCGCGGGAAGAGGGCGTCCCCCGGGTCCTCCGGGGCGCCAGGCCGGGGTCGCGTCTGGCCTCCCTCTCCCACCGCTGGCAGCGCATCAGGACGGAGACCGGGCTTGGCGACGTGAGGATCCACGACTTGCGCCAACAATTTGCCTCGGAGGCGGTGATGGGTGGAGAGAGCCTGCCGATGGCGGGGCGGATACTCGGTCACACCCAGGCGCAGACCACGGCGCGGTACGCCCATTTGGCCGACGACCCGCTACAGCGGGCGTCGGACCGCGTGGCGGCCTCCTTCAAGATGGCCATGGACGGAGAGGAGGGGAAGCGACGACTCCGGCTGCCAGGGAAGTAGTGTTCGCGAACTGACAGCCGGGGTGGTCATCCCGGCGACATAGGTGTGTGTGTGTCGCCTCATGGATGGGTATACTGTTGCGAGCAGGGCCACCCGTGTGGGTTGACGGCACCCCTTGAGGCATCAGCTCGATATCTCCGTCCCTGATGCTGACGACCACAGATTGTTCGCAGAACGCTGGTGGACACTTGGAAAAGTGCATTGACGGCAAGGAATTTCTGTGTGGCCGTCGCACAGGGGCGCTTGGGATCGCGACGGCAAACAGCACCGCTGCGGGAGCTGCCGAAGGGTTCGACTAGACGTGAGGCGATGTGCCATAGACGTGAGCGTGAGAAACGAAACCAGACTCCCGTGAATGCGGCCAAATGAAACGAGTTGGAAATGAATCTTGTTCCCAGAGCTGCCTTTTGAGTTCGTCGTAAACGGAACGGCTGTGAGCCATCAGGCCAAGAAGCCTGAATCAAGGGAGCAATGGCGGCAAAGGATTCGCGATGCAGCGAGACAGCTCCTGCCTGAGGGGCATTTCGCGTTGGAGGAACCGGTAGCGGTGACAATTTACTTTTTCCCACAAGCTGAAATGCAAGCGGATATCGACAACTGCACCAAGCCGATCCTTGATGCGCTGGGCCGATTCATCTACTTGGACGACAAGCAGGTTGATCGTATCGTTGTTCAGAAGTTCGAGCCCGAGCGGCCTTTGGAAATCAGAGGGGAGCCCACTGTATTACTTGGGACGGCTCTCGCCGCTGAACATCCGGTAGTATATATCAGGGTAGGAACAGATCTTCGCGGAGAATGACCACATGACCCTGTCAGGACCAGAAGCGGAGCGGATAGCACTGGATCGCGTGGTGCCGCTATTGCGATCCGAGGGCTACGAAGTTATCGCAGAACCAAGTCCGGCTGACTTGCCGCCGTTCCTTGCGGACAGGCGACCGGATGCAATCGCGATTGGGAAATATCCTTCTCTGTTGGTGGAGGTCTTTCGGAAAGAAGGAAACAGGGAACTAACAAAGATTCAGGAACTGCGCGCACTCTTGCATGGTCATGATGACTGGGAGTTAAGGGTTTTCTATTTCTCCTCCCTGGAGCCGATGTTGGCCCCAGTACCGAATGTTGCCACGACGAACGCTATCGAAGCAGCGCGGACCGTCTCGGCGACGGAGCCACGGGCAGCAATATTGTTCGCCTGGTCAATTGTTGAAGCCGTGGCTCGAGAAAAGATTGAAACGACGGGGTCGCGGGCATTGAACCCAAGTGCCCTCGTCAATCTGCTGGCGAGCGAAGGATATATTGACCAGAATCAAGCAAACGAAATGTTCCGTATATCCAAAATGCGATCGCAGATCGCACACGGTCAACTTGATTGCGTAGCAACCGTAGAAGATGTTTCATGGATTCTATCGATAGCCGAGCAGATAGCGGAAGATTAGAGCAGAACAGGATCTGGAGATATCGGCGCGCTGGTCCTAGTCGACAAGGAGCGGCCCTGGCCTGGCCCGGCTGTAGCCGGCGGCGGCGCTGCCGTTTCCCGACCGCGCCGTCCAGACGCGTCGCGACGCTGATGCCCGCGTACCAGAAACCTCTGCACGGAACGCTTGCGGCGCTGAAGGTCGGCCTCGGGATCATGCGCGCCGAACGCCCGCATTTCGGAGCCTGGCTGGATCGTCTCGAAACGCTCGGCGCACGGGCAAGTGCGCGTCGGGAGCAACGTCGCGAGGACTGAGCCATTCGGGACCGTTGCCGGGGTCGACGGGGATAGCAGTTTCTGTCGCGGCGCGGATGCCGGATATCGGCTGAAGCGACCGGGCTGCATAAGGTCCCCGATGCGACGGCAATCCGCCCCGGCGCGCCGCGTGCGCCGCACCGCCTCGCGCCGTGCCGGCTCGCGTCAGGACCCGGGCGGATCCCCATCCCGGCGGCCATGCGCCGGCGGTCTGGTCGCGAGCACGCTCTCGTTCCAGGCCTGCGGCAGAAACTCCGGGAAGGCTTCGATACCGAGTTCCGCCGCGTCCTGGCCCAGGGCCTCCACCGGCGCCGAGATGCGCGCGCCGAGCGCCCGGTCGATGAGGAGCCATACGAGAAGCGAAACCCCGAACGTGAAGGCGCCGATGGCCGCGATGCCGACGAGCTGCACCAGCAGGCTGCCGCCGGCGGCGATGCTCGTCGCCAGCGTCCCCCAGGCGCCGGCGCCCATGTGGGCGGGAATCGCCCCGACCTCGTCGTCGATCCGCAGCCGTTCCAGCGCCTTCATGCCGAGCGTGCAGATGCCGCCCCCGACGGCGCCGATGACCGCCGCCCAGTAGTGCTCCGCCACGTTCGGCCCGGCGGCGATGGCGACCATCCCGGCGATGGCGCCGTTGAGGGCCGCGAGCAGATGGGCCCGCCCGAACACCGGCCGCGACAGCAGGGTCGCGGTCATCGCGCCGGCCGCCGCGGCCAGGACGGTGTTGGCGATGATGTTGCTCATCGCCACCGCGTCGGCGACCCCGCCCAGCGCCAGCTGCGAGCCGCCGTTGAAGCCCAGGAAGCCCAGCAGGATGACGAAGACGCCGAGCGTCACCGCCGGCACGTTGTTGGGCGGGGTCGGCTTCACCGTGCCGTCGGCGCGGAACTTGCCGGTGCGGGCGCCGACCACGAGAACCCCGGCGAGCGCCGCCCAGCCGCCGGTCGAGTGGACGACGGTCGATCCCGCGAAGTCGCCGAAGCCCATGGCGCCCAGCCAGCCGCCGCCCCAGGTCCACGCGCCGACGACCGGGTAGATTACGGCGGTCAGCACCGCGACGAAGAGGAAGAACGGGCCGAGCCTCACCCGCTCGGCCAGCGTGCCCGAGACGATGGACGCGGCGGACGCCGCGAACACCGTCTGGAAGAGCCAGTCGGACATCGCCGCGTGCCCGCGTCCGATCGCCCGCTCGGCGGCGCCGGACGCCGACCCGCCGCCGCTCAGCAGCGCCCGCTCGGCCTCCGAGGCGCCGTGGAAGGGGGTCAGCGAGCCGAACCAGCCCCCGTCCTCCACCCCGACGTACATGATGTTGTAGCCGACCAGGTAGAACGCGATCGTGGCGATGGCGTAGAGGCCGACGTTCTTCAGGCAGATGACCGACGCGTTCTTGGTCCGCACCGAGCCGGCCTCGATCATCGTGAACCCGGCGCACATCCACATGACCAGCGCGCCGGAGAAGAGGAAAGAGAACGTGCTGAGGACGAAGCGGAGCTCGTCGTCCAGGGCCGCATGGGCGGTCGCCGGGAGGAGGGCGATGGCGACGGCGAGAGCCGCCGCGCCGGCCGCCGGCGGGCCGCGGCGCCGCTTCGCGGAGCGCTTGCCGCCCTCCGCACAAGCCTGACGATCGCCGCCGCCGCATGCCCGCATGTCGCGGCTCGGCCGGGCCGCTGCGAAGCGCTTCCCGGGCGGGCGCTCCCGTATCCCGCGCCTACTCCGCCGCCACCTTCGTCGCCGAGGCCTCGACCCGCGGCGCGACCTCCGAGATCGTCAGCTCCATCGAGCGCATCGCGCGGTCGGCCGGCATGCCGCCGAGGTTCGGCCACAGCACGAACTCGGTGATTCCCAGCCGGTCGCGCAGGTGGATCAGCTTCTCGGCGCAGCCCGCCGGATCGTCGGCGATCGCCGCCCCGTGCTCGTGCAGCTTCTCGAACGAGAGATAGCCGCCCGCCAGCGTCTTCTGGCTTTCCGACATCGTGAGCTCGTAGCCGCTCACCACCGCCGGCTGGTCGGCGATCGACTGCTGGTTCTTCGTCACCTTCGAGTAGAACCACTCGACCCGTTCGCCGAACACCGCGTGCGCCTCGGCGCCGTCCGCCGCGGTGTAGAACGGCAGCAGCATCATGCGCTCGCCGCCCTGCGGGTCGAGCCCGCATGCCGCGCGCTCCTGCTCGTAGGCCTCGACGCTCTCGGCCAGCTTGTCGATCCACGCCTCGCGGTAGGTGCGGTAGCTGAACGGCGAGGCGAGCTGGAGGTTGGCGCCGAGGCGCGCGGCGCTGCGGAAGCTGTCGGGCGAGATGCACGCCTGGTAGACCGGCGGATGCGGCCGCTGCACCGGCTTGGGCAGCACCTCGACCGGCTCGCGGATCTTCCAGAACGTGCCGTCGTGCGCGACCTTGTCCTCGGTCCAGGCGCGCATCACGATCTCGAGGCCCTCGTCGTACATCGCCCGGCTCGATTCCATCGGCAGGTCGAGGCCGAGGAACTCGTGCGGCTGGTAGGCGCGGCCGGCGCCGAACAGCAGCCGCCCGTGCGACAGCACGTCGACGAGCGCGAAGTCCGACGCGGTGCGCAGCGGGTGGTTGAAGGGGATGACGACGACCGCGGTGCCGATCTTGACGCGGCTCGTCTGCGCCGCCACCGCGGCGGCGTAGACCTGGGTCGAGGTGACGACGCCGTAGTTGGAGAACAGGTGCTCGGCGAGCCACACCGTGTCGTAGCCCAGCGCCTCGGCGCGCTTGAAATACGCCATGTCGTCGTCGAACGACTGGGTCACCCGCTCGAGATCGGGAATCTGGCTCAGACTGAATACGCCCCACTTCATGGCTCTCGTCCTCCTCGGCCGCGTTGCCGCGCGACTATAGGCAACCGGCGGCGCGCGCGCATCAACTTGCCGCCAGCGCGAGGACTCCGAGCGCGATCAGCACGACGACGGTCAGGTTCTTGCGCAGGGCGAAGTACCAGGGCGGCACCAGTCCGGCCCGGGCGGCGCGCGAGTCGACGGCGAAGGCGAGGGCGAAGCCGGCGACGAGCAGCAGCGTGCGCAGCAGCGGGTGGATCGATGCCAGCGACGCCCAGGCGAGCAGCAGCGGCAGCGCGCCGGCCGCGTACCAGCCGCCGCGCGCCCCGGCCGCCGCCGCGAACCCCCACAGCGCGGCGCCGGGGAAGACCAGCGCGAGCGCCGCGAAGTGCGTGACGTGGACGTAGGCGGTGGCGCGCATCCAGTCGGGTCCGAGCGCCACCGCGCCCGCGCCGGCGACGAAGGCCAGGGCGCCGGCGGCCCCCAGCCAGAGCGCCGCCCGCGCCGCTACAGGCTGTCGAGGAATTTCGCCAGCCGCACGTCGCGGTCGCTGACGCCGCCCGCGTCGTGGCTGGTCAGCGTCACCTCGACCCGGTTGTAGACGTTGAACCACTCCGGGTGGTGGTCCATGCGCTCGGCCATCAGCGCGGCCCGGCACATCCACCCGAAGGCGGCGTTGAAGTCGGCGAAGGTGTAGGTCTTGACGATCGCCTCGCGCCCCTCCGCCGGCGTCCAGCCGTCGAGTTCGGCGACCGCCGCCGCCAGCGCCTCGCCGGTCAGTCTGTCGGACATGGCCCTTTCCCCTGCTCCGTTTCGCGCCGCCCGCCCCCGCGGGGTCAGTAGGCGCAGGTTTCGAATACCGGGTCGACGCTGCCGCCCCACTCGCCGCGCCAGGCGCGAAGCAGCGTGCGCGCCGGGCACAGGCCCTGCGCCACCGCCGTGTCGAGCTGGGTCAGGAATCCGGTCTCGTCGCCGCCGCCGCGGTCGAGCCGGGCCCGGCGGCGCAGACCGCCGCGGGCGATCGCCAGCGCGTCGCGGGCGATGTCGCGCAGCGTCCGGCTCCCGTGCTCGGCCTCGAAGCCGTGCCGCGCCGCCGCGTCGCGCAGCCGCACCACGTCGGCGTGGCGCCAGTCCGCGACCAGCGCCTCCGCCTCGCCCAGCGCCGTCCGGTCGTACAGCAGGCCGACCCAGAAGGCGGGCAGCGCGCACAGCATGCGCCACGGGCCGCCGTCGGCGCCGCGCATCTCGAGATAGCGCTTCAGGCGCACGTCGGTGAAGATCGTGCTCAGGTGGTTCTCCCAGTCCGCCAGCGTCGGCCGCTCGCCCGGCAGCTCGGGAAGCCGGCCGTCGAGGAAGTCGCGGAACGAGCGGCCGGCGACGTCGACGTAGCGGCCGCCGCGGTGGACGAAGTACATCGGCACGTCGAGCGCGTAGTCGGCGTAGGCCTCGAAGCCCATGCCGTCGTCGAACACGAACGCCGGCACGCCGCAGCGGTCCGGGTCGGTGTCCGACCAGATGTGCGTGCGGTAGCTGAGGTAGCCGTTCGGCTTGCCGTCGACGAACGGCGAGTTGGCGAACAGGGCGACGGCGACCGGCTGCAGCGCCAGGCCGACGCGGAACTTGCGCACCATGTCGGCTTCGGAGTCGAAGTCGAGGTTGGTCTGGACGGTGCACGTGCGCAGCATCATGTCGAGCCCGAGGGCGCCCTTCCGCGGCATGTAGGCGCGCATGATGTCGTAGCGGCCCTTGGGCATCACCGGGATGTCGTCGCGCCGCCACTTCGGCTGCATGCCGATGCCGAGGAAGCCGATTCCGAGCTCCTCGCCGAGGGGGCGGAGCTGCTCGAGATGGCCGTTCACCTCGTCGCAGGTCTGGTGGACCGTCTCCAGCGGCGCGCCCGACAGCTCGAGTTGCCCGCCCGGCTCGAGGGTGATCGACTGGCGCCCGCGGCTGAGCGCCACCGGGTTGTCGCCCTCGTACACCGGCTGCCAGCCGAGCGCCTTGAGCCGCCCGAAGATCGCCCGGATGCCGTCCTCACCGTCGTAGGCGAGCGGCGCCAGGTCGCTCAGGCGGAAGCCGATCTTCTCGTGCTCGGTGCCGATGCGCCACGCCGCCTCGGGCTTGCAGCCCGCCTCGATCCAGGCGACGAGCTCGGAGCGGTCGGCGATCGGCGCGTCGGGCGCTGCGCTGGCGGCCATGCGGCGTCCCCCGGGACGGGCCGCCTGAGCGGCCGGACCGGCGTCATATAGCCGCTTCGCCCGCCGATGTCTCGCGGCCGGGGAGCGGCGGCTCGGCGCCGCGGTCGTGCAGGTGGCACGCCGCCAGGTGGCCGGGGGCGATCTCGCGCAGCAGCGGCGTCTCGCTGCGACAGCGCGCCTCGGCGTGCGGGCAGCGGGTGTGGAACCGGCACCCCGGCGGCGGCGAGATGGGGCTCGGCACGTCGCCCTGGAGCAGCGTCCGCGGCCGCCGCCGGGCGCCCGAGCGGGGAATCGGAATCGCCGACAGCAGCGCCTCGGTGTAGGGGTGCGCGGGGCGTTCGAACAGCGTCCTGCGGTCCGTCGCCTCGACGATGCGCCCGAGGTACATCACCGCGATGCGGTGGCTGATGTGCTCGATCACCGCCAGGTCGTGGGCGACGAACAGGTAGGACAGCGCGCGCTCGTCCTGCAGGTCGCCCAGCAGGTTGAGGATCTGTGCCTGGATCGACACGTCGAGCGCCGACACCGGTTCGTCGCCGACGATCAGCTCGGGCTCGAGGGCGAGCGCGCGGGCGATGCCGATGCGCTGGCGCTGGCCGCCCGAGAACTCGTGCGGATACGACTCGCGCTGCCGGGGCGCGAGGCCGACGCGCTCGAACAGCGCCGCCACCCGTTCGGCGCGTTCGCCGCGCCCGCCGGCGCGGTGGATGCGCAGCGGCTCGCCGACGATCTCGCCCGCCGTCATGCGCGGGTTGAGCGAGGCGTAGGGGTCCTGCCAGATCATCTGCATGCGCCGGCGGTACGGCGCCATCGCCCGCGTGTCGAGGTCGGTGATGTCCTCGCCGTGCACGAAGATCCGTCCCGCCGTCGGCTGCAGCAGCTTGAGCACGGTGCGCCCGGCGGTCGACTTGCCGCAGCCGCTCTCGCCCACCAGCCCCAGCGTCTCGCCGCGCCGGATGCGGAACGAGACGCCGTCGACGGCGTGCACGCGCCCGGCGCTGCGCGAGAAGAGCCCGCGGCGGAGGGGGAAGTGCTTCACCAGGCCGCGGACGTCGAGCAGCGGCGCCGTCCCGCCCGCGGTCACGCCGCGCCTCCGGACAGGCGTCCGGCGTGCCAGCAGGCGACCCGGTGGCCGGGCCGGCGTTCGGCGAGCGGCGGCCGCTCGCGCCGGCAGCGGTCGTCGGCGTGGCCGCAGCGCGGCGCGAAGGCGCAGCCCGCGGGCAGCGCGGCGAGCGACGGCACCGTGCCGCCGATCTCGGCGAGCCGGTCGCGCGCCGCCCCGCGCGCCGCCCGTTCGAGGTCGGGAATGGCCCCCAGCAGCCCGCGCGTGTAGGGGTGCTCCGGCCGTGCGAAGAGCGCGTCGACCGCCGCTTCCTCGACCTTGCGTCCGGCGTACATGACGACGACGCGGTCGGCGTTCTCGGCCACCACGCCCATGTCGTGCGTGATCAGGATCACCGCCGCCTCCAGCGTCTCCTGCAGCTCGCGGATCAGCGCCAGGATCTGCGCCTGGATGGTGACGTCGAGCGCCGTCGTCGGCTCGTCGGCGATCAGCACCTTGGGGTTGCACGACAGCGCCATGGCGATCATCACCCGCTGGCGCATGCCGCCGGAGAGCTGGTGCGGATAGGCGTGGGCGCGCCGTTCCGGCTCGGGGATGTTGACCCGGCGCAGCATGTCCACCGCCGCGGCCATGGCGCCGCGCCGCGACAGCCCCTGGTGCAGCGCCACCGCCTCGCCGATCTGCCGGCCCACCGTGAACAGCGGGTTGAGCGAGGTCATCGGCTCCTGAAAGATCATCGAGATCTCGTTGCCGCGGATCGCCTCCATCTCGGCTTCCGGTAGCGACAGCAGGTCGGTGCCCTCGAAGCGGATGGCGCCGCCGACGATGCGCCCCGGCGGATCGGCGACGAGGCGCAGGACCGACAGCGCGGTGACGCTCTTGCCGCACCCCGACTCGCCGACGACGCCGAGCGTCTCGTCCTTGCCGACGGCGTAGGAGACGCCGTCGACCGCGCGCACCACGCCGTCGGCGGTGAAGAAGTGCGTCTGCAGGTCCTCGATCTCGAGCACCGGGGCGGCGGCCGCTCCGGGCGGCACCTGTTCAACGACGCCGGCTTGGGTCACACTGCGCCTCCGCCCGTTCGCCCGGCGCGATCACAGCACATCGCCGCCGGCGCGGCAAAGGCTCGAGGAGGCCCGCATGTCGAAACTCCGCCCGCGACCCGCCGCCTGGACGCGGCGCGACGTTCTCCGGCACGGCGCCGCGGCGGTCGCCGCCGCCTCCAGCCTCGCCTGGCCCGCCGCCCGCGCCGCCGTTCCGCTCGAGTTCGACGGCCAGGGCTTCGTCATGGCGGCGCCCGAGCCGAATCCCAAGTCCGGCGGCGTGCTGCGCTACGGCATCACCATGCGGCCGCCGCACCTCGACTTCCACCAATCGGGCACGGTCAACAACCTCGGCAGCCAGGGCTGCCTCTACGACAACCTGGTCCGCCGCGACCCGCGCGACAGCGGCCAGAGCATCGTCCCCGACCTCGCCCACAGCTGGGAGATCTCGCCCGACGGCACGGAGTACACCTTCTTCCTGCGCAAGGGGGTGCTGTTCTCCGACGGCGCCGAGCTCACCGCCGACGACGTCAAGGCGACGTTCGACCGCATCGTCCGCCCGCCCGCCGGCATTCACATCCCGCGCAGCGCCCTGTTCACCTCGGTGGACTCGATAGACGTGCGCGACCGCTACACCGTCCGCTTCCGGCTCGCCGTCCCGCGGCCGCCGGCCTTCATCATGGCGGCGATCGCCAGCGGCTGGAACGGCATCGTCCGCAAGCAGACGCTCGAGGACAACGGCTACAACCTGCGCAAGACCCTCGACGTGCCGGGCACCGGCCCGTTCCGCAGCCGCCGCCGCGTCGAGCAGGAGGTCTGGGTGATGGAGAAGAACCCGGACTACTGGATGGAGGGCCTGCCCTACCTCGACGGCATCGAGTTCTATCACGGGCTGCCGTTCTCGCCCGAGCTCGGCTCGGCGCTGCTGTCGGGGCGCACCGACTACGCGCGCGCGATCGACCCGGTGACCCGCCGCGTGATCGACACCCGCAACGACATCGACGGCACCGCCTACTACCAGAGCGTCATCCAGGCGGTGTGGGTCAACGCCCGGCGCGAGCCGCTGTCCGACCCGCGCGTGCGCCGGGCGCTGCATCTGGTCCTCAACCGGCCGGTGCTCGTCCAGGTCGTGCGCGACGTGGCGCCGATGATGGTGGGCGGCTTCACCTATCCCTTCTCCGACGTGGCGACTCCGGCCGACGAGCTCGCCGCGCGGCCCGGCTATCAGGCCGACACCGCGGCGGCGATCGGCGAGGCGCGGGCGCTGCTGGCCGAGGCCGGCTACGCCGACGGTATCCGCGGGCTCGACTTCCTGGTCCGCGAGGTGGCGAGCTTCAAGCTCTGGTCGCAGGCCATCCAGGCGATGCTGATGCAGGCGCTCGGCGTCCAGTGCAACCTGCGCACCGTGGTCGAATCGGTGTGGTTCGACGACACCAATTCGGGCAACTTCGACCTGTCGATCGGCGCCATCGTGTCGACCCTCATCGACCCGTCGGACTATTTCAACACCTGGTACGCGAAGGACGGCCCGCAGAACTACTCGCGCTGGGAGGACCCGGCGTTCGCCGAGCTGCTGGCCCGCATCAACGGCGAGGTCGACCCCGACCGCCGCCTCGCGCTGATCCGCCAGGCCGAGGCGGTGATGGAGGCCAACCCGCCGCTGCTCCCGGTCGCCTGGGAGAAGATCATCGACGGCTGGTACACCTACGTGAAGGGCCACAACCCGTACGACTACTTCGGCGTCTACGACGTCGTGCGGATGGACACCTTCTGGCTCGACAAGTAGGCCACGGGCGAACTGGCTGATCCCGCCGGCCTTGCGCGCCGGCGCGGCGGCATGAATCGCGAGACCCGGTAAGCGGCGCTGCCCGCACGCGCGTTCGAGCCGTCGGACCGTGACCCGGTTCGATTTCGCGACCGGGGATTGTGCCGCTGTTGAACGCGATCGCGGACTAGACTCCGCGCTGGGCTGTTGCCCCGGACAGAACGCAATGACGATCCGGAGCCCAAGGGCTCCCGGCGATTGTCCTGAGCCCCGGGGCAACATGAATGGGTCGGTCACGCACCGTTCGCGCTCGATTGTCGCCTGAACCGGCCCCGAGCCCGACTCGCGGACTCACTCGTGCCACCCTGGAAGGAGTGCATGTCAATTCTGACCGGAAATTTCTCGTTTGAGCTTGCGTTCGTCCCTCCAGACGCGGCGGTGAGGGTGTAGTCTCGGCGGGGCTGTGGCAACCGGGTTGGCGCCGCCAGACTCTTGGCGTTCGCTGCGCCAAGCCAGTTGCGCACCGCTGCACCGTGCTCAACACCCCGGCACCGAGCCAGGGGGAACAAGCTCATGCCCGAACTGTCGGATCTTCGTTTGCCAGAAATGTCGAGTTTTCGTTTGCCATAGACACGGAACTGCCCATTACGGGCGCCCGTTCGACGCCCGGACTGAAGGGCCCCCGCCAAATACGGCCTTGGCCTGCCCAAGACACCGTAAAAATGGCCTTGTCTCCCCAATGTTGGGGACGCGCGAAAACAGGCGGCCCGGCTAGCATCCGCAGTCTGCTTGGCGAGGTCCTGCTGATTTGACGGCGAGAGCTTGCTGCAACCGATGGGGGCGGCCGGGGTGCAATCCCGAAGATGCCGCGAAACGCTGTGACCGAGGCCCGTGTTTCTGTCCGTACGGGCATGCCGCGGTTTCATTTGAGCGGCCGCAGAACCGATCCGACCGGAAGCGCCGGTCATCCAGTTCGAAGGCTGGGGAAGCAATGAGCGCATTCGGGTCCGGTTTCGGTAAAGAGAGTCGCCAGCCTGCGGAATCGGAGGTCGCCGCGGTATCGAAAAAGTTCGGCTTCGGTGCTGAGTTTCGGCAATCCGGCCATACAGAAGCTTTATCGCGGATTGTGGGACCTGGTCAGGAGCGGCTGGAGCACTCGCTCACGGCGTTTGGCCGTCACTTAGGACGTCCGCCATGCTCCGTCTCGCGATACGGTCAGTCGGTACGGCGCGGGCCGAGGGACTATAGGTCTTCAGGGTAAAGAGCCATGACTCCTATCTCAGAGCTACGACAGTCGACGAACGACACAGCCCGAGTTGCACGTGCCAATCTACTGTTGTTTCTGGTCGTTGGACTGTTTTTAGCTCTTCTGGTCGCGGGCACCGATGATCTACTGTTGTTGAAGAGAGACCGTCTGGATCTGCCCCTCATGCAGATCGGTGTTCCCATCGATCTGTTCTACGCTGCGGCGCCAATAATCTTTCTTCTACTGCACCTCAATCTGTTCTTGCGGCTCAATCGGCTCGCACACGTGGCAGCCCTGCTGCGCGAAGAAATCGATAAGCTCGAGGGACTGACCAAGAAATCGACCGAGACGGCGCTCTTGTTTCCATTCGATTTTCTGCAAGTCATTCTGTACACGACCGGCCGCCCTGCGGCCAGCAAGCCGCCGCCATTTTGGCGCCTGTTTGGTTACTTGGCGTATGAAAGGGAGAAATACGGCAATCTCTTCGCGTTACTGGTGATCGTGGCGGTGCCGATGTTCATTCTCCCGCTGCTTCTCTTGATCTGGATGCAGCTGAGCTTTCTGCGATATCAGAGCGAGTCCATTACCCTCATTCACCAGTGCACCATCGCCATTGATGTGGCGATGCAGATAGTTCTCATGTTCCGCCTTGGAGTTTTCGACAAGATTCGTGCGTCGATAGCGACGGGCCCATCGTTGGTGGAGCGCCTCGGTGGATTGGGGGGCGCCGTGACCCTCTCGCTCTTGCTACTTGTACCAGTCGCATTTTCCTGGCTAATCGCCGTGGTTCCAGGCAGTTGGCTGGAGCGGAACCCCGTGTTTCCCGAAACACAATTCGTAGCGACCCAGTGGGTGTTCGAAGACTGGTGGGGCACGGAAGACTGCAATAGGCGCGGCATACGCACTGTCGGAACGTGGCGGCGCTATCTCTACCTGCCGAATGTCTCGATCGGTGCAAGCGAGCGTTCGCCCGAGATCTTGGCGGCCTACCTTCAGAATAAGGAAGACCCCGCCAAGGCTTGGGAATTTGTGGGCGAACTTGATCTCAGCCGCCGTTCTCTGAGGTATGGCTGGTTCGAATCGAGCGAGTTTTGGCGCGCCAAGTTCGCAGAAAGTGATCTCCATTGCGCTAATTTCAGGAACGGCAAACTGCCCGGAGCGGTGTTCGACGACTCAAGGCTGCAACATACACGTTTCGATGATGCGGATCTCTGGGACTCGAGCTTTGAAGGCGTGACGTCGATCGAGTCCGACTTCCGTCGCGCCAACCTTCGAGGTTCCCGATTGGAGAGGGCAACATTCTATGGTGGAAGGTTCGAGCAGGCCGAGTTGCACAGAGTAACAGGTAGCATGAAATTTTTCGGCAGCAATTTGTGGAGAACGAAATTCCACGGAGCCAATATTGCGAGGTCGGATTTTTTCGGTGCCGACCTGCGCGGGGCGGAGTTTTATGGCGCCGATCTGAAGAGAACGGAGTATCGCGGTGCCATGCTGAATAGGGCGGAATTTTACGGCGCGGACTTAAGCCGTGCCAAACTTGAGGGCGCGGATGCGGCTGGTGCACACTTCTACGGAACGAGCCTGCGGCGAGCGGATATATCGGGCACGAGTCTGAACGGCTTCAATGTTTACGCTTCCGATTTGCGGTCGGTGGACCTGACCTTGACACATATTCGGAAAGCCCGCTGGGATAAACCGCGCAATTGGCCCGAGGTCGTGCAGATAATTGGCCAGGGGCTCAAAGAAAGGGGCGAGAGCCCAAAGGACATACAGGAATTTCTGGATGAAATCATGCAGCATGAAAAAGAAGATTTTGGCTCTCGCGGATTGGCCGCGCTAAAGCAGCCGGAATGCGTGTGGACGGATCGGCAGGGACCGTTCCAGAGATGGAAAATTGCGGTAGTGGAGTGTCGGACCAAACTTGGGAACTACTTGGTGGAGCTTAGAAGCGACTTGGTGGAGAGGGCTTGTGCCGGCGAGGAGCCTGGCATGACGGCAGCCGAAGTCGGCGCGGTCACGGATCCAAGCGGATGGCCGGAAGCCAATACTGCCTTGGGATTCCTCAATTTGGATTCTACGAGCTGCAATTCGATCATCGACGATCACCGGGCAAAAATTTGTCAGGGCTCGGCGGAGTGGTTTGATGAAGTCGAAGAGGAAGGCCAAAGCCAAAGCGACGAGGTCCTGCAGCCGGTCCAGAGGAGAACTGTGTCGGCCATGTGGAGCCAAGCCCTTGCCGCTGGGCTGTGCGACCGGCTGAGGACCAACGCTTCGGGACGTTAGAGCAACTCGGAATATCCATGCACTCCGACCACGCCGTGTGCATCGAGCATCTTAGCCCGAGCCGTCCGCTTCCGGACGGTCACCCCGTGACCGAGACGGAACTGACCTGACGGTCGAAAATTGTGCTCTCTCCGCCGCCCCCTACCCCTCCGCGCTCAGCTCCCGGTAGATTGTCGCGATCAGGTCTTCCTTGGTGATGAAGAACCCGGGCCGGTAGTCCCAGCGCTCGTCGTAGTCGGCGGTGACCCCGGCCGCGAGCACCGCGTCCAGCGACGCGCCGTCGGCGATCAGCGCCGCCACGCGGTCGCCGATCGTCGCCACCATGTCGCGGAACTCCGCCACCGCCGCGCGGCCGCTGACGACGCCGTGGCCGGGGATGATCCGCGTGTCCGGCCCCGCCGTCCGGATGATGACGTCCAGCGCCTCGAGCGTGCCGCGGTAGGTGCCGCCGTGGCGCGTGTCGATCACCGGATAGGCCGTGGTGCGGAACACGTCGCCGGCGTGGATGACGTCCGAGCCGGTGAAGTGGATCAGCGTGTCGCCGTCGGTGTGCGCGTCGGGCAGCTTCCACGCCCGCACGTCCTCGCCGTTCAGGTGGAACGTCACGCCGTCCGCGAAGGTGATCGCCGGCAGCCCCGCCGCCGCCACGGGCGGGCGGCCGAACACGCCCTCGGCGAGCCGCCGGCGGATGCTCTCGTGGCCGACGATGACGGCGCCCGCGCGGCCCAGGTTCTCGTTGCCGCCGACGTGGTCCGGGTGGATGTGGGTGTTGATGAGGAAGCGGATCTCCCCGTCCGTGATCGCCGCCACGGCGGCGACGATCTTGTCGGTCAGCGGCGCGTACTGGTCGTCGACCATGAACACCCCGTCCGGCCCCGTCGAGACGCCGATGTTGCCGCCCGCGCCCTCGAGCATGTAGACCGCGCCGGCGACCGCGTGCGTCTTGATTTCGACCGCGTCGAAGTCGCGCCCCTGCGCCTCCGCCGCCGCCGCGACGGCGAACGCCGCCAGCCCCGCGACGAGCGCCGCCGCCCCGCGCCCGTTCCGTCCTCTCGTCGTTCCAGCCCTCATGACCCCCTCCCGTGTCCGTCCCCTCATTCCGCCCGCTCGCACGCCGTCGGTTCCTGCTCCGTCTCGCTGCCGTCCGGGCAGCGGTACGCCGCCTGGCAGCGGAGGATGATCTGGTCCGGCGTGCCGGCCTCGTTCGCCGCGGCGTCGACGTAGCACGTGCCGCGCGTGTCCTCGGGGCCGAACGCCCAGACCTCCTCGCGCATGTAGAAGCCGGGCTCCGGCCGCCAGTAGCGCGACGCGGCGAAGCGCCGGTAGAGCGGCTTGTCGCACGTCTCGCTCGCCAGCGCCTGCGCCGTCGCCAGCGCCGCCTCGGCGAACCGCGCGTCGCCGCCGCGCGCCTCCTCGCACGCCGCCGCGCCGTGCGCGGCCGAAGACAGAAGGAGGAGCGTGGCGAGGAAACGGATCATGGCGGGGCCTCGTTCGTCGGGCGGGCTGTGCGGAACTCCGCCCTGCATAGCAGAGGCGGCGCGGCTTTGCGCGGTCGAATCCTGTACCATGCCCCGCGCCGCGCCCGGCCTCCGGCCCGCCGGCGCGCGATCGCCAGGGGAGTCCATGCACCGACCCGCCGCCGCCGTCGTCGCCGTCGCCGCCCTTGCCGCCGTCCTCGCCGGCGCCGCGCCGGCCCAGAACCCGTGGCCGCCCGGGCTCGAGCGCGAGTTCCCCAAGGCGGACTTTTCCGTCGCCGCGGTCGACTGGTCGGAGATTCGCTCCGGCGGGCCGCCGCGCGACGGAATCCCGGCCATCGACGATCCCGCGTTCGTCTCGATCGACGCC
Organism: Alphaproteobacteria bacterium; assembly: GCA_965243325.1. Lineage (GTDB taxonomy): Bacteria > Pseudomonadota > Alphaproteobacteria > UBA7887 > UBA7887 > JANQOH01. The sequence goes on from CBDEUQ010000003.1 coordinate 1,471,914, forward strand.
GCCGCGGCCATCCTCGCGCCCACCGAGCCCGTCGTCGGCCTGAGCATCGACGGCGACGCCCGCGCCTACCCGCTGCGCGTGCTGATCTGGCACGAGATCGTCAACGACGTCGTCGGCGGCACGCCGGTGGCGGTGACCTACTGCCCGCTGTGCAACACCGCCCTCGTCTTCGACCGCCGCGCCGCCGGCATGGTGCTCGACTTCGGCACCACCGGGCGGCTGCGCCATTCCGACCTCGTCATGTACGACCGCCAGACCGAGAGCTGGTGGCAGCAGTTCCTCGGCACGGCGATCGTCGGCACCCTCACCGGCACCGAGCTGCGCCTGGTCCCGGCGCGGCTCGAATCGTTCGCCAATTTCCGCGCCCGCCTTCCCGGCGGCAGGGTGCTCACCGCCGACTACCGGCGCCGCTACGGCCGCAACCCCTACGCCGGCTACGATTCGCTGGCCGCGCCGTTCCTCTACGACGGCCCGCTGCCGGTGGGGATCGCGCCGCTCGCCCGCGTCGTCCGCGTCGGCGACGAGGCGTGGAGCCTCGCCCTCCTGCGCGCGGAAGGCGAGATCGTCGCCGGCGACGTGCGGCTCGCCTGGACGCCGGGGCAGAACTCCGCCGTCGACGCGGCGATCGTGGCCGAGGGCGCCGACGTCGGCAACGTCACGGTCGAGCGCCGGGGCGCCGACGGCGTCTGGCGCGACGCCCCGTACAGCGTCGACTTCGCCTTCGCCTTCGCCGCCTTCCACCCCGATTCGCCGATCCGCCTCGAGTGAGAGAGCGGGTGACGGAGCGGGCGGGGGAGCGGGCATGAGACGGCCGCCGCGCGAGCTGCTGCGCGCGATGTTCGACGCCGCCGTGGCGTCGGCCGACCCGGCGGTCGCGCTGGCGCCGCACCTGCCGCCGCCGCCGCCCGGGCGCATCGCCGTGTTCGGCGCCGGCAAGGGCGCCGCGGCGATGGCGCGCGCCGTCGAGCGCGCGTGGCCCGGCGCCGAGCTCGACGGCACCGTGGTCACCCGCTACGGCCACGGCTGCGCCACCGCGCGCATCCGCGTCGTCGAGGCGGCCCATCCGGTCCCCGACCGCGCCGGGCTCGAGGCGGCGCGCGCCATGCTGGACGCCGCCCGCGGGCTGGGCGAGGGCGACCTCGCCCTGTGCCTGATCTCCGGCGGCGGCTCGGCGCTGCTTGCCGTTCCCGCGCCCGGCATCGCGCTCGCCGACAAGCGGGCGGTGACCGGCGACCTGCTGCGCTCGGGGGCGACGATCTCGGAGATGAACTGCGTCCGCAAGCACCTCTCGGCGATCAAGGGCGGCCGGCTGGCGGCGGCGGCGTGGCCGGCGCGGGTCGAGACCCTGGCGATCTCCGACGTGCCCGGCGACGACCCGGCGACCATCGCCTCGGGCCCGACGGTGGCCGATCCGACGACCTTCGCCGACGCCCGCGCCGTGCTGGAGAAATACGCCATCGCGCCGCCGCCGGCGGTTGCCGCAAGCCTCGCCGCGGCCGCCGACGAGACTCCGAAGCTGGGCGATGCGCGCCTCGCGCGCAGCCGCTTCGCCGTCGTCGCGACCCCGCAGGGAGCGCTCGAGGCAGCCGCCGCGGTGGCGCGCGACGCCGGCTGCCGGCCGTTGATCCTGAGCGACGCGGTCGAGGGCGAGTCGCGCGACGTGGCCGGGGTGCACGCGGCGATCGCCCGCCAGGTCGCGCTGCGCGGCCAGCCGGCGGCGGCGCCGTGCGTCCTTCTCTCCGGCGGCGAGACCACCGTGCGCGTCGCCGGCGCCGGGCGCGGCGGCCGCAACGCCGAGTTCCTTCTGGCGCTGGCCGTCGCCCTCGACGGCCTCGCCGGCGTCCACGCCATCGCCTGCGACACCGACGGCATCGACGGCAGCGAGGACAACGCCGGCGCCCTCGTCGCGCCCGACACCCTCTGCCGCGCCGCCGCCGCCGGCGTCGACGCGCGCGCGCACCTCGCGCGCAACGACTCTTACGGCTTCTTCGCCGCCGTCGGCGACCTCGTGGTCACCGGCCCGACGCTCACCAACGTCAACGACTTCCGCGCCGTCCTCGTCGCCCCGCCCGCAGCCGCCGCCGGCGCGGCCTCCGCCGCGACGCCGTGAACGCGAAGACGCGCGAACGGCGCGCCAGGATCCTCGCCACCCTCGGTCCGGCGACGGCGACCCGCGAGCGCGTCGCCGCCCTCTACGAGGCCGGGGCCGACGCTTTCCGCCTCAACTTCAGCCACGGCGACCACGCGGGCATCGCCGCGCTTCACGCCGCCGTACGCGCGGTCGAGGCCGACGCCGCCCATCCGCTCGCCGTCGTCGCCGACCTGCAGGGGCCGAAGCTGCGCATCGGCGCCTTCGCCGGCGGCTCGGCGACGCTCGAGGCGGGCGCCCGCTTCCGCCTCGATACCGACCCCGCGCCCGGCGGCGCCCGGCGGGTGTCGCTGCCCCACCCGGAGGTGTTCGCCGCGCTCGCGCCGGGGCTCGACCTGCTGCTCGACGACGGCCGCGTGCGCCTGCGCGTGGTGGAGGCCGGCGCGGCGCACGCCGACACCGAGGTCGCGGTCGCCGGGACGCTGTCGGACCGCAAGGGGGTCAACCTGCCCGGCGCCGCGCTGCCGTTCGGGCCGCTCACCGCCAAGGACCGCCGCGACCTCGCCTTCGCCGTCGATCTCGGGGTGGACTGGCTGGCGCTCAGTTTCGTCCAGCGCGCCGACGACATCGCCGAGGCGCGCCGCCTCGCCGGGCCGGGCGTGGCGCTGATGGCGAAGATCGAGAAGCCGGCCGCCGTGGAGCGGCTGGACGAGATCCTCGAGCAGGCCGACGGGCTGATGGTCGCGCGCGGCGACCTCGGTGTCGAGATGCGCCCCGAGCAGGTGCCGATCGTCCAGAAGCGGATCGTGCGCGCAGCGCGCGACGCCGGCAAGCCCGTCGTCGTCGCCACCCAGATGCTGGAGTCGATGATCCGCGCGCCCGAGCCCACCCGCGCCGAGGCGCAGGACGTGGCAACCGCGGTGTACGACGGCGGCGACGCGGTGATGCTGTCGGCCGAGACCGCGGCCGGCGCCTACCCGGTCGAGGCCGTCGACATGATGCACCGCATCGTCGAGCGGGTGGAGCGCGACCCGCTGTACCGGCAGATGCGCGACGCCGCCCACGCGGCGCCGGCGCCGACCGCGGCGGACGCGCTGAGCGCGGCGGCGCGCCAGGTCGCCCACACCGTCGGCGCCGCCGCCATCGTCACCTACACCCAGTCCGGCGCGACCGCGCTCCGCGCCGCGCGCGAGCGGCCGGACATGCCCGTGCTCTGCCTCACGCCGGTCCACGCGATGGCCCGCCGTCTGGCGCTGGTGTGGGGCGTGCGCTGCGTGTACGGCGACGACGCGCACGACTTCGACGACATGATCGAGCGCGCCTGCCGCGCCGCCGCCCAGCGCGGCTACGCCGCCGACGGCGACCGTCTGGTCATCGTCGCCGGCGTGCCCTTCGGCACCCCGGGGGCGACCAACCTGCTGCACATCGCCCACGTCTCCACGCCGCGGCCTGGCGCCCGCGGTGGCTGAGGGTGGCGCCGGGGGCGGCGCCGACCGGAAAGGGCCGAAACGGAACAGCCGGAACGGGAAGAAGCGGACCGGCGAGGCGCGGAACGGCGGGGCTGCCGCGCCGGCGGCGGCGTTGGCGGCGGTTCAGGCCTCGGTGCCGAGCTGGCGCCCCAGGCGCTCGAGCTGGCGGCGCGCGTTTTCAGCGTGCGGATGGACGGCGAGCATGCGCTTGAGCGCGTCGTAGGCGTCCTGGGGGCGGCGCTGCGCCATGCGGATCATCGCCAGCCCGGACAGGGCGCCGAAGTGGCGCGGCTCCAGCGCCAGCGTCGCGTCGATGTCGGCGATGGAGGCCTCGAAGTCCCCCATCAGCCAGTAGAGCGTCGCGCGCTTGTTCCACCCTTCGGCGAAGTCGGGCGCCGACTCGACGAGGACGTTGAACGAGACCAGGGCGCCGGCGTGGTCGCCGTCGTTCATGGCGCGGATGCCCTCGGCCATCACCGCATCCAGCGTCGCGTCGCCGGAGTCGAGCCAGATGCGCCAGATCTCGATCTCGATCCGCGACAGGTCCGCCGGCCGCTCGGCGCTCTGCAGCGCCGCGAACAGCGAATCGAGCTTCGGATCGTCCTGCCGCGCCCACCCGGGCTGTCCCCACACGGCGCCCATCAACGCCACCGCCACGATGCGTGCCACCCAGCCTTCCATGCCCGCCAGTATGCGCGAGCCGGGCGGGCATGGGAAGGGCGGTGGTGGCGTGTCGGCACCGGTGCGGCACCGCGCACCACGTCGTAACTCGGGCCGGTTGGCGAATGCCGGCGGGCGAGGACACGAAGGCCCCGGACCTTGAAGTCGGGCGGTTACGGGGCGATGACTGTATTCTCACCCGTCTTACGGCAGGGCCCGAAGAAATTGCGCCAAGACCGGGGGTTGACGCGATGCAGCCGTGTCGGCCACTGTCAGCATAGTAAAACAGGCAGAAGTATGTTTAAGGATTGGAAGACTACATTACTCAGCTAAAACGTGTTTGCCGGTTCGGCAAAAGACCGATTATTTTTTTAGCTTCGCCCCAAGCTGTTTAGGAAGGCGAAGCTGCCTCAAATTGGGCGGGCGTCGCCCCATTGAGCTGCGGAGGCAGGCGACCTAAGGAACGTCATTGAGCCGCAGGTGGAGCAACATTTGGCAGTATGGCATGAAAATATCTGGGCCACGGAGAACGGAAGCTCCCGATGACCACGGCGAAGATATACCTCGACTATCAGGCCACAACACCGCTCGATGAGAGGGTTCTGGAGGCTATGCGGCCATGGCTGGGACGACCAGCGAATCCGCATTCGAGGGAGCACGCGTTTGGCCAGGACGCAGCGGCGGCGATTGATTTGGCGCGAGTACGAGTTGCGGACGCGGTCAACGGCGATCCAGAAGGAGTGGTGTTTACTGCCAGCGCCACGGAGGCTGCGAACGTCGTTATACGCAGCTTCGCGAGTGACCGAAGCCGCTTGGTTGTCAGCGCAATAGAGCATCCCTGTGTGACCGGGACAGCGGCGGAGTGTGCGGAAGAAGGGCGCGCAGTGGTGGAAACCGCTCCGGTCGACGAAGACGGAGTGGTGGACCTCGATGCATTGTCGGAAATGATAGTTGATGCCGACCTGGTTTCGATTATGGCGGTCAATAACGAGGTAGGAACGATCCAGCCGATCGAGGACATCGGAGCACTGTGCGTCGGACAGGAAGTGCCGCTGCATACGGATGCGTCGCAGGCGATTGGCCGGGTGCGTGTTGACTTGGATGTCGGCATCACCTTCGCAACATTGTCCTCGCACAAGATTTACGGGCCGCCCGGCATCGGGGCCATCTGTGCGCGGCGAGAAGACGTGTCGCGCTTGAAGCCGCTGATGACCGGGGGTGGACAGGAGGGAGGGCTTCGCCCTGGAACGCTCCCGACGCTGCTTTGCGTAGGGTTCGGCGAAGCGTGCGCCTTGGCGGTTCAAGAGCGTGAAAGGGACGAGAAACGGGCGGCGAAGCTTGCAGAGTCGTTTCTGGCGCAATTGGACATGGCGGGAGTGATGTACGCGGTCAATGGGAGTCGAGAGCGGCGCGTAGCCCAGAACCTCAACTTGAGCTTCGATGGTGTCGACGCGGAAACGCTGCTGGCGCAATTGCCGACGGTCGCAATCTCCACCGGCTCGGCGTGCTCGTCGGGCTCCATCGGCCCATCCGCCGTGCTGATGGCGATGGGTTTGGAGGACGATCGGGTCCGAAGCGCAGTGCGAGTTGGCTTCGGGAGAGGAACAGGACCGGAAGAAGTACGCGATGCGGCGGCAAGGGTGGCTATCGCGGTGGCAAGATTGCGGGGGCAATAGAGTTGGCGGCGGCATACGCAGGTTCCAATGGTGGGTGGGACGCTTCAGGGGGGCGTGCACACGTCTTCTCTGGGCACGAATCGTTCACCTGCAGGTACGGGTGGCTGCCGAAGCTCTATGAGGCAGTGGAGCAGGACGAAGAGCTCTTCACGACGAACGAACGCGCGATCCTGACGCTGGGTCTCGGCAGCAACATGGTTAAGGCAATTCGGTTTTGGGGGCAGGTTTTCGGCCTGCTGCAAGTACAACGCGGGCTAGCAAGAAATACGGAGTTGGCGAGGCGACTGCTCGACACAGAAATGGGCATTGACCCATACCTTGAGGATCCCGGCTCTCTTTGGCGATTACACTGGACTGTGACGGCGCATGCCGGGTTGGGGGCGTGGGTCACGACGTTCCTTGAGTTGCAGGATGCGCAGATTACTCGCGATCGGCTGATCGACATCGTTCGCAGTAGGGCCGTAGCGGCAAGGGGATCCGTGACGCATAGAACGGCCACCACCCATGTCGATATCCTGCTGCGCACCTACGATTGGGGACGCTTCGAAGCGGCGGCACCTGGCGAGGACCCCTCCGGATGTCCTTTCCAGGAACTGCACTTGATTGAGACATCGGCGGTAAACGGGCAGACCTTGGTGAGTGTAAAGCGGGGTCCGAAACCTCTGCTGGATGTCGGGGCCTTTGCCTTTGCGCTGAACGACTATTGGCAGGGTACGGCGTCGGGTAGCCGGTCGCTCTCGGTACGGAGCCTGCTGGTAGATCGACGATCGCCCGGGGTTGTTTATCGGCTCGACGAGGGGTCTCTGTTCGCGTGCCTCGAGGAACTGTGCGGAATATCTGGTATGGAGATGCGAAACAACGGAGCGGGCGGCACGGACGTAGTTGGCGACGGACAGGTAAAGGAACGCCTTGAGGAGGTTGCGTGGCAAGGGAGCTGATCGCGGGACGGATCTCTATCGGGCGGCGCTACGTGCGGGCCGTCGATATTCTCCGCGACCTAGAAGATCCTCAATCGCTGGAAGGCTATGTGCTCACGCCTTCGGTTCGGGACGGCCTTCGCAGGGTGCTGAATGGTCTCGGCAAAGGGTCCTCACAGCGTGCGTTTCGGGTGACGGGGCCGTACGGTTCGGGGAAGTCGTCATTCGGTTTACTGCTGGCGCGGTTGTTCCAGGAAGGAATCGAAGGCGGGCCTGCGACGAAACTCGTCCGTGATCTCTTGGATGGGCGAGAGGTGCCAGCCTATCGGCCAATCGTGATGGCGGGGCGTCGCGCGAGCTTGGCGGCGGACTTGGCGACGGCAGCGCGGGATGTCGCACAAGTCGAGTTCGGCGAGAACGACGAGTTGGCACTTGCGGCGGGGCGGGAGCTGGACAGGCGAGGCACCGCGACCGGACCCGACGTGAAGGCAGTCTTGGATCATCTGGAGGGTTGCTCGGAGAAGCTGTTCGCGGAGAAGGGCCGCGGGCTGCTTCTACTGATCGACGAAATGGGACGGTACGTGGAGTTCGCGGTATCCAATCCGAGCCGCGAAGACCCTTCGGTGTTTCAGCGGCTTGCCGAGCGGGCAGGCGGAGCGCGAATCGGCGGTATGGCTGTTGTAGGTTTCCTGCACCATCGATTTACCGACTACATGGCGACGCTTGGCGACTGGCTTGAGGGCGAGTGGCGCCGATCATCGGAGCGTTACGAGGAAATCTCCTTCCATGAGAGCCATGAGCAATTGCTCTATCTTGTGTCGGAGGCACTGGTCGCTTGGCGCGCACACGGCGGCGCAATTAAGGGCGCGGCCCGTTCCCATTACCGGGAGGCAGGCAAGCGAGGACTGTTCACCTTGGCGAGCGATGATCTAGTGGCAGCCGGCGAGCGTCTATACCCGTTTCATCCGGGTGCGCTTGCGTGTCTATGGTCGTGCTCACGGCGCTTCGGCCAGAACGAACGCTCGTTGTTCGCCTTCCTGCAGTCGTCGGAGCCATTTGGGTACCAGGAGTTTGCGCACAGAACGGACTACAGTGGAGCAAACTGGTATCGAGTAGACGACGTCTACGACTATCTGGCATCGCAAGGGTCGTTGCGGTTCCAGAGCAGGGACCGTGAGAAGCGTTGGGAGATGGGCCAGGATGCCCTGTTGCTGTGCGGCGACGTGACTGTGGAAGCGCGGCGCGTGCTGAAGGCAGTGAGCCTGATCGCCGCATTAGAGCCGGTGCCGGGATTGACGGCGGAAGTCGACACGCTCGCGTGGTTGCTTGGGTATAATCAGGATGGTGTGAGGCGGGCTCTGGTCGAGCTCGCGAAACGGGGCGTGATTCACAGGCGGGAGTCGCAGTCGGATTGGAGCCTATGGGCGCACAGTAGCGTGGATCTGGACCGGTGGATGGACAAGGCAAAGACGGCCGTTCCTGAGATGAGGCGTCTGGATGAGGAGTTGTCGCATGTGACCTCGCTGCGGTCGATGGTGGCGCAGCGGCACTATCATCGCACTGGAACGCTTCGCAGTTTTGCGGTCCGGATCGGCGAAGAGATCGGCGACACCTGTTCGGGGACTGATGGCTTGGTGGTCGTGCGACCGACCTATCCGGACGAAGATCCAGCGCGGGTCAGGGAGGAAGCTGCCCGCATCTCCCAGCGGGCCTGGCCCCTCGCGGTGGTTCGAGTCCAGCCGATCACACCGCGACACCTCGCTATCGCGCGGGATCTCGCGTGCTGGCGATGGGTCCGGGCGAGCTGCGGCGAGCTGAGGATCGATGAATTCGCGAGGGCGGAGGTCGAGCGGCGGATACGGGATCTTGAGAACGAGCTGCGGGGGCGCCTGCTGCCGTTCGGCCAGGCGAATGCGGCTGAGCCGGGCGTGGAGTGGCTGCATGAAGGCGCTGTGGTACCGATCGAGTCACGAGCCGGGCTGAACCGATTTCTGAGCGACGTGTGCGACCGGACGTTCAACCAGGCGCCGATTCTTCGCAACGAGTTGGTCAACCGCGACAAGCTGTCGAGTGCCGTCGCAGCCGCGCGAATGAAGCTGCTGGGCCGTATGCTCGACGAGGAGGAGAAGGAGTTCCTGGGTCTCACGGGCGCGCCCCCGGAGCGCACGATCTACCTTTCGATGTTCCATGCGTCCGGTATGCACCAGACAATGGAGGGCCGGCTGCAGTTCCGGGACCCCGGACCGCACGATCCTCTCGGTTGGGGCCCGGCGTGGCGACGGATTGACGGCATGGCGCAAGGCGGAGAAAGCGTCGGGGTGGACGCGGTGATCTCCGGGCTCGGCGAGCCGCCCGTCGGCCTGCGTGCCGGACCCGCGCTGCTCCTGATCGCGGCGTACATGCTGCACCACCGAGGCAGCGTCGCGTTGATGGAGCGAGGGAGCTTCCAGCCGGAAATTACCCGGGCGCACTTCATGAGGCTTGCGAAGTCGCCGAAGCACTTCGCGTTGCGCAAGATTGGCACGATCGAGAAGACGGAGGTGCTGGGGGCCTTGGTGGAAGCACTGTCGATCTGGGCTGACGAGCGGCCGAGAGCCAACGTCAAGGAAGTGGCGGTGGCGCTGTACCGATGGTGGGGGTGTCTCTCCGAGTTCGCGCGGGGTACAAGGACCGTGGGTCCGACAGCGCAAGACGTTCGCGACGTGCTGCGAAAAGCGAGGGAGCCGATAGAGCTGATGCTCGATCAGTTGCCCCGGGCCTGCGAGGCCGTCGGAACCGACGGCATCGACGTCGAGCGGTACACGCTCCAGTTGGACGGGGCATTGACCGAGCTGGGCGACGCATTGCCGACGCTGCGCAGTCAGGTCAAGGCAAGCATCCTTCAAGCGTTTGGAGCGCGGACGCTTGGTGAACTGCGCAGACAGATGGCTTTGGACTACGAAGCCCATCGGCTTGAGCTCGGGAGCTACGAACTGCGGGCATTCGTTGACCGCGCGTTGAAGCACGATGTCGACGACGAAGCCTGGGTCGATGGCGTTGCCGGGCTGGTCGTGGGAAAGCGGCTCGACGGCTGGAACGACACGCTGCTCGACCATTTCGGCTTCGAGATACGTGGCATGGCCCAAAAGCTCGCCCGGTATCTTGCGCTCATCCGGGAGGGCAAGGCCCGAGCGGCCCCGGTGACGGCAATCCACCTGACGACCTCCGACGGAAAGGAGCGGTCGCTTTTCCTGCGGGTTGGACTGGAGGAGGATGGTGCCCTGAAGGTTCGGATACGGAACGAGCTGGCCCGGACCGAGCGCCCGGATGCGGTGCTTGTCGACCTACTCGCAGAGATGATGGACGCGGATTCGCGGGAGCGCGTCAAGTGACGCGACACATTCTCAGCCTGTCCGGCGGCAAGGACTCGGCCGCGCTCGCAATCTACCTGCGCGACCGCGTGCCCGAGATGGAGTACGTGTTCTCCGACACCCGCAAGGAACTGCCCGAAACTTACCAGTACCTGGAGCGCATCGAGGACCATCTCGGGACACGCGTGCATCGGCTGAACGCGGACTTTGGGTTCGACCACTGGTACGACATCTACGGCGGCATGATCCCCTCGAACCATCGGCGCTGGTGTACGAAGATGCTGAAACTCAAGCCGTTCGAGGAATTCGTAGGAGACGATCCGGTGATCAACTACGTGGGCCTGCGGGCGGACGAGAGTCGTGGGGGTTACATCAGCCACAAGCCGAACATCAAGGCGGTCTACCCTTTCCAAGAGGACGGCCTGAAGCTGGCGGACATCAAGGAGATCCTCCAAAGCTCCGGTGTCGGGCTCCCACCCTATACGCAGTGGGGCAGGACACGATCCGGGTGTTTCTTCTGCTTCTACCAGCAGAAGATCGAGTGGGTACGGTTGAAGGAGGCACATCCGGAGCTTTTCGAGCAGGCCAAGGCGTACGAGAAGCCCTACGAGCCGAGTGGTAGGACGTTCACTTGGAACGAGAAAGAGAGCCTGGAGGAGCTTGAACGACCTGATCGCATGGCGGCGATCAAACGCGAGCACGAACGGCGGGCGGTGCACCGGAAGGAACGGCGCGAGAATCTGACTCTTGCCCAGGTCTTCAGTGACGACGGTCCCGAAGAACACGACGACGGTTGCCTGATTTGTTCGCTCTGAGATGCAGTAAATGAACTTTTCGTTCGAAGCGCGAACCCTGTTGGAGTTGGGTAAGGAGCTCATCAGCACCGACGAGGTGGCGCTCTACGAGCTGATTAAGAACGCGCTGGACGCAAGGTCTCCCAAGGTTGAAATCGACGTCAAATCCGTCCTGGCCCATACCGACTACTGGGAGGCGGTACGGCAGCTCCGTGAGACCGGAAAGGCGCTGTCCGAGGTGACGGCGTTCCTTCGCGGCAAGATGGAAGAGGACGAAGGCGATGAATGCGAAGAGTGCCTGGCCGAGCTGAATCGGACGACCGACCGGGATAGGTATCGCAAGAGACTCGATGCAAACTACGCGGAGCTGAACTCGATTGAGATTCGGGATACCGGTGAAGGCATGTCCTTCGAAGAGCTTAGTGACGTCTATCTACGTATCGGCACGCGACATCGACGAAGGCAGAACGAGAGAGGGGCGACTAACCTGGGGGACAAGGGCATAGGCAGGTTGTCGGCGATGCGTTTGGGCGACCTGTTGACGGTTGAAACGTCGAAAGAGGGGGAGCGGCACTGGAATATTCTGGATGTGGACTGGGGCGTCTTCTCCCACTCGGAAGACGTGCTTGTCCAGGATATCGAGATTACTCCCGAGAGAGGTAAGAGAAAGCGGGACCGGAACGATCACGGCACGACGATACGCATCCGCAGCCTGAACGCGGACTGGACCTGGATTCGCTTCAATGAGCTGTTGGACGGAAAGATCGCCCGGTTCATCGACCCATTCGAGGCAGGTCTGGCGAACCGGCTGCTGGTTGCGAGGCACAACGGTCGGCGGGCGATGATTCCTTCGATACCGAAGGCGTTGATGAGGCACGCCCACGCGAGCTGCAGGGCGAAGTTTGAATTTGATGGCAGCGATCCGGTGATCAAGGGGAAAATGGATTACCGGGAAAAGCAACGCGCAATGACCATCGAGGCCCGCGGCTCGGAGGTGATGGCACTTAACCGAACTACACGGAAGCGCCGCGCAAAACGAGGCCACGCGGCGTTTGAAGAGACGCCAATTAGCATGGAGGCATTGGTTAGGCTCGGTGGCTTCGAAATGGAAATCTACTGGTACAACCGCCGGATCGTGGACACCATCGAGGGGTTGACGGAGAACAAGACAGCAACGCGTGCCGAGATTGCACGGTGGTCCGGGGGACCGATGCTCTACAGGTACGGTTTCAGAGTGCTGCCGTTCGGTGACCCGGATGACGATTGGATCTCGCTGGACAAGAAAGCATTTGCCTCGTCGGGGTTCAAGCTCAACCGGCAGCAGGTCTTTGGCCGCGTCCGGATCGACACGCCGCACCGGTACCTCAGCGAACAAACCAATCGTGAGGGATTGGTTCAGTCTCCGGTGTCGGACGCACTGAAGAGGCTCGTTACGTGGATCATCAACGTGGAGTTGCGCAATTTCATCAACGAGGTGGATCGGGCGGAAAAACTACAGTTCCGTAAGGAACAGCTGGAAAACAACCAGATCCTCCGCGCAGAAAAGACCTTGGTCCGGGCCGTGTCGGACCTACGCGGCATGTTGGATGGCCAGTATGAGGAAGAGATCGAGGAAATCGTGTTGACGGCGAGGGACCTGCGCGAGGAGGCGCTTGATGTCCTGAGTCGCCTGGACGAGGTGGAAAAGCAGTCAGCTGAAGACCGAGAGCAGTTCGTCTACCTCGCCGGTGTCGGTCTGATGACCGAATTCATCTTCCATGAGCTGGAACGGGCTGTGTCGCATACGATGCAAGTGATCTCCGAAGTTGGGGCGACGCCCCGTAGCGTCTCCACGCTCAAGGATCAGCTACAGACGCTGCACAAACGCGTGGCAGCATTCGATGAGCTGACCGGGGAGAAGCGTCAGACGAAATCGCGCTTCGATCTGTGCGAATTAGTCGAAGACGTGCTTCGCAATCACGAAAGGGAATTGGCCCGGCACGACATAGAACTAGTGCTCGACCTTCCAGATGATGACTTCACGATCCGGGCCGTGCGCGGCATGGTTATTCAGATTCTCGAGAATCTAGTCGTGAACGCTGCGTACTGGCTGAAGAGGCAGGCAGAGTACGACGAGAGCTTCAACCCGCAACTGGCCGTAATCGTGAATGAAGATAAACGTTGCATTGTGGTCCGAGACAATGGGCCCGGCATACCGGTGTCGCGCAAGGAACGGATATTCCAGCCCTTTGTGACGACCAAGCCCTCGGGTATGGGCAAGGGGCTCGGGCTTTTCATCGCCCGTGACATGGCCGAGTACCACGACTGGTCCTTACAGACCGAGTCGAAGCCCGGACGCGTCCGGCCAAACCGTGTAAATGGCTTCGTACTACAAATGGGATAGCCGTGAACTACGCACCGCAAATCATCGAGACGTTCAAGGTCAGCTCTGTCGAGAGGATTCTGGTCATCGACGACGCATACGATCCTCCGAAGTTCGATCCGGAATTCGGTGGAGATATGCTCGACATATTGTCGGCTACCGACTTCGACTTGCGCGAGCACGTGAACGAGCACGCGCTCTCCGAGGAGGACCGGGAAGCGGCCATTGATGCGCTCAATGCTACCGAGCTGGATGACAGTGCTATACCCGCAGCGTTAGCCGCGTTGTACCAGGTTTTTGTGGACACGCGAACAGATGTGGTCGACCCGGGCGGCGTTTTCGCTGCGGCGAAGGGTGCGGCCCTGGATGCCCTCGATCCGTTAGTTGACCTTCTGCATCGGTGCGGCGATGACCCAAGGATCGTAAAGGTTGGGACGCGCGAGGCTCTACGCACTTCTGGAGATCTGCAACCTGATCTCATATTCATGGACTTTTTCCTGAGTCCGCCGGCGCGAACGACCAGGGACCTTACGAGAGGTCAGTGGGATGGAGACAGAGACCGATCGATCAAGCTGCTAAAGACGATTCTGAAAGCGCTTCCCAACCAAGTCCCTGCGGTTGTCCTGATGTCTTCTCAGGACGTGGCCGACCGCAAGGGTGCCTATTTGGGCCGCCTTGAAGATCGAGTGATGGCTCTGCGATTTGGATTTCTGCTGAAAGATTGGGTACAGGGAAGTGGGCAAGACCTGACCGCGTCGGGTGATGCTGCGGACGTGCTGATGGACACTTCCGGTAGCTTCGAATTTGGACGAGTCCTTGAAACGGCGCTGATGGCTTGGAAGCTTGGGGCAGAGAAGGCTCTCGAACAACTCTATTCGGAGCTGCGGGAATTCGATGTCAAGGACTTTGCCTACCTGCTTCGCTTCCGCCTCTACAAGGAAGGCGAACCGTTTGCTGACTATCTGGAATGGTTCTTGGGGGACTCGCTCCGTGCGATTGTCGATGACCGGGTCGACTGGAGGACCTGCGAGTTTCGCAGACTGAACGACAGGTCCTTGACGAAAGCGATTGAAGGTGCCCACCCGTTCCCATCTCCGAGGCTGGCCAGTTTTTTCCATCGTCTGCGGTTCAACTCTCGGGAAAGCCGTCCGAGAGGACGGTTTGCCCTTGGCGATCTGTTTGTGTCGCCGAATCTCAAGAGCGTTCGCATGGTGATTTCGCCCGACTGCGATCTGGTTCCCCGTAACCGTGGGGCAACTCGTATCCTGACAATCGGAGGGAATATTCGCGGACTACACGAAGACCACGCTTTGGCGGGCGAGCTCATCTTCCAGAACAGTCCAAAAGCAATCAAGTGGAACTGCAAGGATTTGATGAGTCATGAATTCGGGGAGTGCTCAAGTCTTCAGGTGGACGGCGAGTCCTACACGTTCTTCGCGTCGATGCGCCCTATGGCTGCCCAGACTATTCAAAAGGCTGTCCTGGCGGACTTTTCCCGGGTCGGTTTGGCGGTGCCACCCACGGTGGACGTTGGAGCTCCCGTCAAGGTGTACCTGAAGAAGAACGTAGATAACCAAGGAAGAGTGGAAGAGCTTGCCGAGTTGGAGGAGTCACGAGCGCAGGTCTTCATGCCACGGGGCGGAAGAGATCTAAAGAGACGAGTCCTCTTTACTTCGCGCTTCTTCCGAGAGCTGCTTGCGAGGCTACAGGGACTCTCAGAGGACGACCTGCTTAGTGATCATCGCGACTACTGGAGAGACTGGCTCACCCAAGCGGAGAGTGTTCGAGAGACCATGTTGCGGCACGGTTTGGAATTGCCGGGTGAGGGCTTGCACAAGCTGCAGACATCAATTGGCAGGCCGAAGAGAAGAAGCTGGCTCGAGATTGTAGTTGACATCTCGGAAGAAGCTTTGCTCGATCTGCACGGGACCGATCCATTGGAACAATAGGCGCGGCCCCGGGAGAGGGATACACCCTGACTCCAAACCCCGACGCCGAACCGTCCGTTGGAGGCATCGGCGCCAGCCGCGCACCCACCTTGGATTACCGGCGGACATGACTTGCGTGCGGAGGCGTCAAAGGGTAATCTATAATACGGTGTCATTCGAGGACACGAGTTTGATTTCGCCCGCTTCCGCCGCGGGGATGGGCTATAGGAGGCCCTTCTCACATTATTGTCACATATTGAAAAAAGAAATGATTATTGGCGCTTCGGCGAAAGCGGATGCAATTCTGAGGAAATCAAACAAAAGAAGACAGATGTGCTAGGAGGTCCGGTCCAGTGTTAGCAGCGGGGGTGGATGAGGATTTCGGCGCCCGCCCTGATCGCGCCGTCGGGTCCGACCTCAAGGAGCGAGAACTCACGAAAGGCCGGGGGATCAGCAGTTCGGATTCACCTGCTTGCGGCGCGAAGACTGAGAGTGGATTGGTAGCCTGTACATCACCGCAATGCGGTGACAACTTGGTCATTTGGCGCGTCGGCGAAGTTGCCGAGGTTCCACCGAAACACGCATAAACACGACCACCTGGGACCCGCAAGCCGTGGTGTCGGCGAGCACGCGGCGTTCACCGTGGTTCGCGTGCTCGTAATTAATCCCCATTGGCGGCCGAATCGCCCGCGCGCGTTCTTGGTGAACCCGAACCGTATCGGTTCGCCTCCGACGCGCATATCGGCCGTTTACGGCAGGGCGCTGATCGAACGCTCAGCGTTTGATCGCCCGGGACGAGCCTGATGGGGCTCGCCGCCATGCCCCGGCTACGGACGAGCTCGGATAGACAGTGCGGCTGCTGAGCGGCGGGCGCGCAGGTCGTCGCGGTATTGCGTCGGCCGGGCCGATTCCTGCGAACGCCGCTTCGCTCGGGTGTCGAAGCCGTGGCACGCCCCATCCCCGCTTTCCGCTATAGTCCCACCGCAAGCGACACGAACACCGGAGCACCTCAACCATGACGAGACCAAGCGTCCGCATCGGCAGCGGCGCCGGCTTCGCGGGGGACCGTTGGGAGCCCGCGGTCGAGCTCGCCGAGCGCGGCGCGGTCGACTGGCTCGCGTTCGAGTGCCTGGCCGAGCGCACCATCGCGCGCGAGACGCTGGCCATGCGGCGCGGCGCGCACGACGGCGCCAATCCGCTGCTCGAGGAGCGGCTGGGCGCGGTGCTGCCGGCGTGCGTCGCCAACGGCGTGCGCGTCGTCTCCAACATGGGCGCCGCCAACCCGCTCGCCGCCGGCCGCCGCGCCGCCGCCGTCGCCGCCGAAAGCGGCGCGGCGGACGCGCGCTGCGCCGTGCTCCTCGGCGACGACGTGGCCGAGACGGTCGCCGCCCGCGGCGAGCTTGCCCTGCTCGAAAGCGGCGAGCCCCTCGAATCGATCCTGCCGCGCATGGCCGCGGCCAACGCCTATCTCGGCGCCGACGGCGTGGCCGACGCGCTGGCCACCGGGGCGCCGATCGCCATCACCGGGCGCGTCGCCGACCCCTCCCTGTTCGTCGGGCCCATGCTGCACGAGCTCGGCTGGGCCTACGACGACTATGCCCGGCTCGGCCAGGCCACCGTCGCCGGCCACCTGCTCGAATGCGCCGGCCAGGTCACCGGCGGCTACTTCGCCGACCCCGGCGTGAAGGACGTGGCCGGGCTGGCGCGGCTCGGCTTCCCGTTCGCCGACGTCGGCGCCGACGGCTCGGTCGCCATCGGCAAGGTCGCCGAGGCCGGCGGCCGCGTCGACGCGCGCACCTGCACCGAGCAGCTGCTCTACGAGATGCACGACCCCGCCGCCTACGTCACGCCCGACTGCGTGCTCGACGCCACCGGCGTGCGCTTCGCCCAGGCGGCGCCCGACAGGGTAAGCGTCAGCGGCGCCCGCGCCCGGCCGCGCACGCCCACCTACAAGGTCAGCGTCGGCTACTTCGACGGCTACGCCGGCGAGGGCCAGATCTCCTACGCCGGGCCCAACGCCGTCGCCCGCGCCCGCCTCGCCGCCGAGGTCGTGGCCGAGCGTCTGCGGCTCCGCGGCTTCGCCTACGAAGACTGGCGCGTCGACCTCATCGGGCTTGACAGCCTGCACGGCCCGGGAGAGGGGCGGCCCGAGCCCTACGAGGTGCGCCTGCGCGTCTCAGGGCGCTGCGCGAACCGGCGGACGGCCGAGGCGGTGGGCCGGGAGGTCGAGACGCTGCTCACCAACGGCCCGCAGGGCGGCGCGGGGGATGCGCGCGCCGTGCGCGAGATCCTCGCCGTGCAGTCGGTGCTGCTGCCGCGCGCGCTCGTCCGCACCCGGGTCGAGGTCGTCGCCGCATGACCACCGTCCGCGACCTCGCCCACACCCGCGCCGGCGACAAGGGCCGCACGGTGAACGTGTCGGTGGTCGCCTACGACGCCGCCGGCTACGCCCGGCTCGAGCGCGAGCTGACCGGGGCGCGCGTCGCCGCCGCCTTCGCCGCCGTCGCCGACGGGCCGGTCCGCCGCTACGCCCTGCCCGCCCTCGGCGCGCTCAATTTCGTCGTCGACAACGTCAGGGGCGGCGGCGTCACCCGCACCCTGTGCCAGGACCTGCACGGCAAGAGCCTGAGCTCGCTGATGCTCGCGGTCGCGCTCCCCGGCAACCGCCCGGACGATGACCGCCCCGACGACGGCCGCCCCGACGACGGCCGCCAGGACGATGGCTGAGCGCGCCTACCCGCCGGCGCCCAGCACCTCCCGGTTCACCACTACGTCCGCGTCCAGCGTGCCGGCGAAGAAGTCGAGCACGTTCTTCGCGCAGCGCAGCGACATGCGCTCGGCGCACTCCACCGTCAGCCCGGCGACGTGCGGCGTCAGCACCGTGTTGTCGAGGCCGAACAGCGGGTTGTCCGCCGCCGTCGGCTCGGTCTCGAACACGTCGAGCCCGGCGCCGGCGATGTCGCCCGCGTCCAGCGCCGCCGCCAGCGCCGCCTCGTCGACGAGGCCGCCGCGCGAGGCGTTGACGATCGCGGCATGCCGCGGCAGCGCGGCCAGCGCCCCGCGGTCGATCAGGTGCGCCGTGCCGTCGTCCAGCGGCGCGTGAAGCGTCACGTAGTCGGCGTCGGCAAGGCCCCCCGCCAGCGCCTCCAGCGGCTCGGCGCCCAGCCCCGCGATCGCCGCCGCATCCACGTGCGGGTCGAACACGCGAACCCGCATCCCGAACGCCCGGCACAGGCCGACCACCAGCCGGCCGACCCGGCCCTGGCCGACGACGACGACCGTCTTGCCGAACAGGTCGTGGCCCACCAGGCTGCCGTCGCCCTGCCACTCGCCGGCCCGCGTCATGCGGTCGAAGGCGAGGCCGCGCTTGGCGACGGCGAGCATGAGATACAGCGTGTGCTCGGCGACCGTGCGCGCGTTCGCGTCGCCGACGACGGTGAGCGGAATGCCCCGCTCGCTGAGCGCGGCGACGTCCACCGTGTCGAAGCCGACGCCGTGGCGCGCCACCGTGCCCAGCCGGTTGGCGCGGGCGATCAGGCCGCGGTCGATCCGCGCCGTGCGGACGATCACGGCGTCCGCCGTCGGCATGTGCTCCGCGACCGTGTCCGGATCCTGCGCGATCACGCTCACCTGCATGTCCGGCTCGGCCCTCAGACGCTCGATCCCCGCCGGATGCACACGTCCGATGACCAGAACGTGGCGCGTCTGACTCATGCCGCATCCTCCCCGCCCGGCTGTCGCGAACCCGCGCTGCATACCAGATGAGCACCCCGCCCGCCAGCGGCAGCGCCTTCCTTTCACCCCGGACGGAGCGCAGCGGAGATCCGGGGTCCAGGGCAGGCGGCACGACGCCGCCGGGGAAACCGGGCCCCCGTCCACACACGCCTTCCTGTCACCCCGGGCTTGACCCGGGGTCCAGAGCCAGCGGCACGATGCCGCTGGGAAAGACTGGACCCCGGCTCTCCCTGCGGTCGGCCGGGGTGACAGTGGAGGGGTCGGCCCGCCCCCAACCTGTCACCCCGGGCTTGACCCCTACCGTATGCACACATCTCCTCCGGAGAGTGTTGAAGGGGGGATTCCCCTGAGCCGTGTCCTGTGATTCATACCGTTCCCGGCGTTGGATGGAAGACGGGAGCGACGGGCGATGGACAGCGAGGCTTCGCATTTCGGGGACCGGCGCGTCGACGAGGCCGGGCGGTTCCTGCACGACCGGCTCGTCAGGCGCGGTCCGCGGGGCATTTCCGTCCGCAGCGTGGGCGGGAACCGCGCCGGCGAGGTGCGCATCGGGCGGTTCCTGCGGAACGGGAAGGTGACCGTGGAGAGGGTGGTGGAGCAGGCCGCGCGGGGCACGGCGGGCCGCGTCGCGGGCCTGCATGTGCTGGCGATACAGGACACGACGACCTTCCGCGACAGCGGCGGCGGCACGGGCGTGGTCGGCCACGCCACGATCGCGGTGGAGGCCGAGGCTGGGGCCCTTCTCGGCCTCGCCGCCACGCAGGTGATCGAGCGGTGCGGCGGCGAGAAGGCGTCGAAGCATGCGCCGCTCTGCGACAAGCAGAGCCGGCGCTGGCTCGACGGCATGCAGGAGAGCGCGCGCCTGCTGGAAGCGGGGGCGGCGCGCGTGACCGCGGTGGCGGACCGGGAAGGCGACATCTACGAGATGTTCGCCTGCCGGCCCGAGGGCATGGACGTCCTGGTTCGGGCGGCGCAGGACCGCGTCCTCGCCGACGGCGGGGGCAAGCTCTTCGACGGCCTGGAAGGCAGGCCGGAGGAGGCGCATGCGGTGGACCTGCCGGCCAGGCCCGGCCAGAAGGCGCGCACGGCCCGCATCTCGGTGCGCTTCGGCGCGGTCACGCTCCGGCGCCCGAGGCACCGGCCCGCGGAGCCCGGCGCGCCGAAGTCCCAGCCCGTCTTCCTCGTCGAGGCGCGCGAACTCGACCCGCCCGCGTCGGTGCAGCCCGCGCACTGGCGGCTGCTGACCAGCCACCGGGTCGAGACGCACGACCAGGCCCGGTGGATCACCCGGCTCTACCGCAGGCGCTGGACGATCGAGCAGCTGTTCCGCACCGTCAAGACCAAGGGGTTCGACATCGAGGCGGTCTCCATGGAGACCGCCCCGTTCCGGGTCCTTTGCGCCATGACGCTGGTCGCCGGCGTCTCCTGCCTGCAACTCGTTCAGGACCGGGACGGCGAGGGCGGGCGGCCGCTCAGTGACGTCTTCGACGAGGCCGACAGGACCGCCCTCGAAGCCGTCTCGGCCACGCTCGAGGGCGGGACCGAAAGGCAGAAGAACCCGCATCCGCCGGGCTCCCTCGCCTTCGCCGCCTGGGTCTGCGCACGCCTGGGCGGCTGGACCGGCTACTACGGCAAGCCAGGGCCCGTGGTCATGCTGAAAGGGCTGTACGAATTCAGGACCATACAGCTCGGCTACAACCTCGCTCTGGCAGGAGCCGGAAATGTGTGAATCCAGTAGGGCTTGACCCGGGGTCCAGAGCCAGCGGCACGATGCCGCTGGGAAAGACTGGACCCCGGCTCTCCCTGCGGTCGGCCGGGGTGACAGTGGAGGGGTCGGCCCGCCCCCAACCTGTCACCCCGGGCTTGACCCGGGGTCCAGAGCCAGCGGCACGACGCCGCCGGGAAAGACTGGACCCCGGCTCTCCCTGCGGTCGGCCGGGGTGACAATCAAGGGATCGGCCGCCCCTCGTTTGTCACCCCGGACGGAGCGCAGCGGAGATCCGGGGTCCAGGGCAAGCGGCACGGCGGCGGCGTGGAGACTGGGCCCGCCCACACACACGGCCCTCCCGCCGGCCCGTGCGATACCGCAGTTCCTCCAAGACGAGCTCAAATCTCCCATGCCGAAAACCCGAACTGACACCCACCCCGCCTGGACCGCGACGGTAACCGTGCATCGCCGCCACCTCGCCGCGTTCGAGTCCGCCTTCGCCGCGGCCGACACCGGGGCCGGCGCGGTGTCCGTCGACTACGCAGCGGGCGACCTCTGCCGCGTCGAGGCGCTGGTCCCCGCCGGCAGCCCGCGCGCCGGCGTCGAGGCGGCGGCGGCGCTCGCCGCGGCGGCCTGCGGAATCGCCCCTCCCGCCGTCGCCTGGGCACTGCTCCCCCAACGCGACTGGATCGCCGCCGGCCTCGCGGCGCTGGTTCCGGTGCGCGCCGGGCGCTTCCGCCTGCGCGGCGGCCATCACGCGGCCGGGCCGTCGATCTGGGAGCTGCGGCTCGACGCCGGCGCGGCGTTCGGCACCGGGCACCACGAGACCACCCGCGGCTGTCTCGAGGCGCTCGACTCGCTGGCCCGCCGGCGCCGCTTCGCGCGGCCGCTCGACATGGGCTGCGGCAGCGGCGTCCTGGCGCTCGCCATGGCGCGCCTGTGGCGCTGCCGCGTCATCGCCGTCGA
Organism: Alphaproteobacteria bacterium; assembly: GCA_965243325.1. Classification (GTDB taxonomy): domain Bacteria; phylum Pseudomonadota; class Alphaproteobacteria; order UBA7887; family UBA7887; genus JANQOH01. The sequence continues at coordinate 1,493,568 of CBDEUQ010000003.1, forward strand.
CAACGATCCCGCCGCCGTCGCCGTGGCCCGCGCCAACGCGGCGCTGAACGGTCTCGCCCGCGCGGTGGCGTGCCGCGCCGGCGACGGCTTCGCGGCCTGCCGCCGCGGCGAGCGCTACGACCTCGTCGCCGCCAACATCCTCGCCCGGCCGCTCGCCGCCATGGCCCCGGCGCTCGCCCGCCGGCTCGAGCCGGGCGGCGTCGCCGTCCTCTCCGGCCTGCTGCGCGCCCAGGCGCCGCCGCTGCTCGCCGCCTGCCGGCGGCAGGGGCTCGTCCTCAACCGCCGCCGCGACGCCGGCGAATGGTCGACGCTGTGCGTGTCCCGGCCGCGTTGACGGAACGCCCCGGGCCGTGCTATGTTCACGGTATGTACGTGTCTCGCGCGCCGGCCGCACCGGGTCTCCCGCCGGAACCGGGACCGATAGGGCCGGAAAACGACGGGCAGGGACGCTTGGTGTCCGCCGCGCCCGCTTGACACCCCCCGGCGGCCGTTCCTACCTTGCCGCCGCCCGCGCGCTGGGGGATAGTTTAACGGTAGAACTTTCGGCTCTGACCCGAACAGTCCTGGTTCGAATCCAGGTCCCCCAGCCAAGCCGCCGAACCGGCCGCTCCCCCCGCTGAGACGCGTTCAGCCGCCGATGCCCTCGGGCACGCGGACCTGGTAGCGCTCGGCGATGTCGAGGAGCGTCCGCCGCGTGTCGTCCTCGAGCGGGATGCCGGCAGCCTCGCGCTCGGCGCGCGTGCGCCGTTCCGGGTCGCCCGGCGCCAGCACCGGCGCCGCCGGGTCGATCGGCCGCGCGCTCTTCGCCCAGGCGACGAACTCGGCGACCTCGCCGGCGAAGCCGCCCGGGTCCATCGCCGCCGCGTCCATGTAGATCGACAGCATGGCGCTCTCGAGCACCGTGGCGCCTTCCCTCGCGCAGCCGCCGCCGGTCAGCGCGCCGGCGAGCAGCTCGCAGATCATCGCCAGGCCCGAGCCCTTGTGCTCGCCCATGGCCCGGATGGCGCCGCGGCCGCCGCGCGAGCTCAACCGGCTCTTGTCGGTGATGGGGCCGTAGATCGCCTCCGGATCGGCGGTGAGGTTGCCTTCGGCGTCGATCAGCGCCCCGTCGGGCAGCGGCTTGCCGCCGTTGACCGCGACCATGACCTTGCCCTCGGCGACGACCGAGGTGGCGAAGTCGAGGATCACCGGCGTCTCGCCGTTCGGCACGCCGACGGCGAACGGGTTGGTCGACATGCGCCGGTCGACGCCGCCGAACGGCGCGACGACCGCGCCGAGGCCCGAGGTGTTGACGAAGTGGATCGACACCATGCCCGCCGCCGCGGCCCGCTCCGGCCAGTCGGCGACGCGCCCGAGATGGCCGGAATTGCGCAGCCCGACCACCGATACGCCGCAGGCCCGCGCCTTGGCGACCCCGAGGTCGACCGCCTGCTCGCCGACGGTCTGGCCGAACCCGAGGTTGCCGTCGACGATGGCGAAGCTCGCCGCCTCCTGGACGATCTCGATCGACCGGCCGGGGTGCAGCCAGCCGCGTTTCAGCCAGTCGATATAGCGGGCGACGCGGATGACGCCGTGGCTCGGGTGCCCGGTCAGGTTGGCGACGACGAGATAATCGGCGACGCGCGCGGCCTCGGCGTCGTCGCAGCCCGCGGCGGCGAAGATGTCGGTGACCAGGGCGCGCAGCGGCGCGGCGTTCACATGCATCGGCCGGCCCTCCCTCACGCCTGTCCGGCAAGAACGGCGATGCGCGCGTCGGGAACGCCGACCCCACGCGCCGCGTCGGCGAGCTGCGACGCGGTGGCGTCGTCCAGCGGGATCCCGTGCGCAAGCCGCTCGGCGCGGGTGCGCGCCTCGGGGTCGCCGGGCATGAGGATCTCCGACACGCCCGCCGCCGTCGGCGATGCCCGCACCCATGCGACGAGGCGTTCCATCTCGCTGCCGAACGAGTCGCCGGCCGCGGTCCCGGGATCGACGAAGATCGACAGCATGCCGTTGCACACGCGGTCGGCGGTCGGGTTGTCGGGGTTGCTGCAGCCGCCCCCCGTCAGCGCTCCCGCAAGCGCCTCGACGAGGACCGACAGCACGTAGCCCTTGTGTCCGGCGATGCCGAGGATGGCGCCGGGGTCGGTGTAGAACCGTTCCGCGTCCGTCGAGGGCGCGCCGGTGCCGTCGACGATCGCGCCCTCGGGGACCGGCTGGCCCTTGTTGCGGGCGACGCGGATCTTCCCCTCGGCGACCACGCAGGTGGACATGTCAACGACCAGCGGCCCCCGTCCGGGCACCGGGATGCCGGCGGCGATGGGGTTTGCCGACAGTCGGCGGTCGGTGCCGCCCCACGGCGCCACGAGGATGCCGCCGCCGGAGGTGTTGACGAAGTGCATCGACAGGAGGCCGGCGTCCGCCGCCTGGATCGCCCAGTCGCCGACCCGGCCGACATGGCCGGCGTTGCGCAGCCCGACCATCGCGAGGCCGGCGCGCGCGCATTTTTCGATGCCGAGCGCCGTGGCCTGCTCGCCCACCACCTGGCCGAAGCCGAAATTGCCGTCGACGATCGCGATGCTGTCGTTTTCGAATACGGTCTCGATCGACTGGTTGGGCACCAGGGTGCCCGCCTCGACCCAGCCGACATAGGCGGGCACGCGAATGACCCCGTGGCTGTCATGGCCGGCGAGGTTGGCCTCGACGAGGTGGCGGGCGATGGTTTCCGCTTCGTGTTCGCCGCTGCCGGCGTTCTCGAATATCGCCGCCGTCAGTGCCGCAAGATCGTCGTGTCGAACCGCCATCGCTCCCTCTCCCCGAAAGCCGCGGCGCGTTATAGCAAGGCGCCGTCGGCGCCGCACCCTCGCTGCGCCGACGGCACGCCGCCTCGAGGCCGCCGTTCCGCGACGCCGAGCGCGCGCCTGAGCGACTCGATGACCGCGTCGAACATGGCCGGGGTGAGACGGCCCGTGTTCACGTTGTAGCGCGAGCAGTGGTAGCTATCGAACAGCGTACGGCCCGCGTCGAGCACGTGCGCGGCGCCGTGGCGGAAGGGGCAGGACGCCGGTTTCATCGCCAGCGCGGCGAGGACTGCCGCGTGCGCAACCCGGCCCAGCGCCAGCACGGCGGACAGCCCGGGCATGGCGGCAAGCTCGGCGGCGAGAAAACCGCGGCAGGCGCGCACCTCGGCGCCGGTCGGCCGGTTTTCCGGCGGCACGCAGCGTACCGCGTTGGTGATGCGGCAGTCGATCAGGGCCAGGCCGTCGTCGGCTTCCCGGCCGTAGCGGCCAGCGGCGAAACCGTGCCGGCACAGTGCCGAATAGAGAAGGTCGCCGGCGCCATCGCCGGTGAAGGGGCGGCCCGTTCTGTTGGCGCCGTGCAGTCCGGGCGCCAGACCGACGATGAGCAGACGCGAATCTAGACTGCCGAACGCGGCGACGGGAGCGTTGCAATAGGTTGGAAGACGGTCCGCGTTGTCGCGGCGGAACGCCGCGAGGCGGGTGCAGCGCGCGCAGTCCGGCGGCGGTCCGGCCAACGCCGCCCCCGGGATCAACCGCGGCCGGCGTTGCCGCCGTCCTCGTCGTGGTACTCGTCGTAGTCGTTTCCGTTGTCCGTCTCGTCGTCGTAATCGCCGGCGGCGGCCATGCGCGCCGACCGCATGGCTTCGCGGCTCTGGCGGTAGTGCGGACTGCGCATGATGTCGTCCTGCAAGTCCGCCAGATCGATGAACTTGTCGGCCTGGCGCCGCAATTCGTCGGCGATCATCGGCGGCTGGGTGCGCACCGTGGAGACCACCGAGACCCGGACGCCGTTGCGCTGGATGGCTTCGACGAGCCGGCGGAAATCGCCGTCGCCGGAGAGGAGAAAAACGTGATCGACGTAGGCGGCCATGTCCATGGCGTCGATCGCGAGTTCCATGTCCATGTTGCCCTTGATGCGGCGGCGGCCCTGGGCATCGGTGTATTCCTTGGTCGGCTTGGTGACCATGGTGTAGCCGTTGTAGTCGAGCCAGTCGACGAGCGGGCGGATCGGCGAGTACTCTTGGTCGTCGTGCAGCGCCGTGTAGTAGAACGCGCGGATCAGGTGTCCTTTCTCGGAAAACAACTCGAGAAGACGCTTGTAGTCGATGTCGAACCCCAGCGCCCGCGCAGCGTGGTAGAGGTTGGATCCGTCGACGAATATGGCGATACGCTCATCAGGATAGGAAATCATTCTTGCGCTTCTCCGTGCGTCGTCGTGGTGTCGGTGAGCGGCCGTCCGAGCCTACTGTCGGCGATACGGCCCGCCATCTCAAGGACGGCGGAGGCTTGGCCGGAGTGGAATCGGTCCTGATCGGGGTTGGCGCGAACCTCCCGGCCGAGGACGGGACGTCGCCGCTCGTCACCTGCCGGCGGGCTCTCGCGGCGCTGGGGGAGATGTTCGGCGCGCCGCCGCGCGTGTCGTCATGGTACCGCAGCGCTCCGGTGCCGGCCTCCGACCAGCCGTGGTTCGTCAACGCCGTGGCCCGGTTCGCCACAGACCGGCCGCCGCGCGAGATCCTCGGCCTCCTGCACGCCGTCGAACGACAGTTCGGCCGGACCCGGCAGGCGCGGTGGGCGGCGCGAACGCTTGACCTTGATCTGCTGGCCTGTGGCCGCGCGGTCGTCGACGAACCGGGCTTGGCGGTCCCGCATCCGCGGCTCCGCGAGCGCGCCTTCGTTCTGGTGCCGCTCGCCGAGGTTGCGCCCGACTGGCGCCATCCGTGTGATCCACGCCCGATTGCGGACATGGTTGCGGCATTGCCGCCGAACCAGATTGTCTTTCGTTTGGCCGAGCCCGGCGCTCCCGCCCGCCCCGGCGCGCGATAGGGAGAGGTCCCGACGCCGCGCCGCCGCAGCCTTGGTATTTCCAACGTCCTCGGATATAAGCGGCGGCGAGGACAGCGAGCCCGAGTTACAGCGAGGAGCAACGGCGATGGCGCGCGTAACGGTCGAGGACTGCGTTACGAAAATCCCCAACCGCTTCGAGCTTGTCATGCTCGCCTCGCAGCGTGCGCGCGATATCTCCGCGGGTGCCGACCTGACCGTCGACGACGACGACGACAAGCATCCGGTTATCGCGCTGCGCGAGATCGCCGAGGAGACCGTGACGCCGGACGCGCTCGCGGAATCCTTGTTGCACGGTCTGCAACGGCACGCCGAGATCGACGAGCCCGACGAGGATGAGGAACTCGCCCTCGCGGAGGTGCAAGGGAAACCGCGCGGCGGGCTTGACGCGGCCGCGGTGTTCGGCCCGTCCGTCGCCGACAACGGCGGTGTAGTGGAGTCCGAAACCGCGGCCAATCCGGTCGTGGCGGTCGGCGACGAGGCTTGATACGGGCGTCGGCGTCCGCCGAGCGGGTCGCCGACACCCGCTCGCGCCGACCCGTTCGGTGGCCGTGAGCCTGGGCGCCGCAACGACCGAGCGGCATCCCTGCACGCCGGCGCCGCCGCAGTACGCGGAGCTCGCCCAACGGGTCTTCGCCGTTACCCCCGACGCCGACGGCGACATACTCTTTCGCGCTTACGAATTCACCACCATTCGGCACCGGGGCCAACGGCGCGCCTCGGGCGATGCTTACGCGTCGCATCCCATCGAGGTCGCTGGCATTCTTGCCGACCTGAGGCTCGATACGGCCTCCATCGTCACCGGTCTGCTGCACGACACCGTGGAGGACGGTGTGGCCGTGCAGGGCGAGATCGACACGATGTTCGGCGCCGAGATCGGCCACCTGGTGGACGGTGTCACCAAGCTCGGCAAGATTCAACTGCAGTCGCATGGCCGCCGGCAGGCCGAGAATTTCCAGAAGTTCCTGCTTGCGATGTCGAAGGACATCCGCGTCCTGCTCGTCAAGCTGGCCGATCGGTTGCACAACATGCGCACGCTGCGGTTTCTGGACGATGCCGCGAAGCGCCTGCGTATCGCGCGTGAAACGATGGAGATCTACGCGCCGCTGGCCGAGCGCATCGGCATGCGGCGGCTGCGGGACGAGCTGGAGGACCTCGCTTTCGGCGAGATCCATCCCGAGGAGCGGAAGTCGCTGCTCAAGAGGCTGCAATTCCTGAGCGAGAAGGAAGGCGCGCTGGTCCCCGAAATCGCCGGGGAACTGCGCCGCACGTTGATCGAGGCCGGTATCGAGGCCGACGTCGACGGGCGCACCAAGCAGCCCTATTCCATCTGGCGCAAGATGGAGAAGAAGCACGTTCCGTTCGAGCAGATCGCCGACGTTATCGCATTCCGCGTCCTCGTCGCGGACACGGCGGAATGCTATCGCGCTCTGGGCGCGGTGCACGGCGCCTATCCGATGATCCCGGGGCGGTTCAAGGACTACATTTCGACGCCCAAGCCGAACGAATACCGGTCTTTGCACACTGCGGTCATCGGGCCCCGTCAGCGCCGTGCCGAGGTTCAGATTCGCACGCACGACATGCACGACGTGGCGGAATTCGGCGTCGCGGCCCATTGGCGCTACAAGCAGGAAAGGGACGAGGCGCCGCCACAGGACGGGCACCGCTACCGGTGGCTGCGCGAGCTCACGGACATCGTGGAGCATGCCGAGGACGCCGAAGAGGTGCTCGAGCACACCAAGCTCGAGATGTACACCGACCGGGTGTTCTGCTTCACGCCGCGGGGCGAGATCGTGTCGCTGCCGAACGGCGCGACACCGGTGGATCTCGCCTACGCGGTCCACTCCGACGTGGGGGACACCTGTGTCGGGGCCAAGGTCAATGGCCGGCTGGCGCCGTTGCGAACGATCCTGCAGAACGGCGACCAGGTGGAAATCCTGCGCTCCAGCGTGCCGGCGCCGGACCCGAAGTGGGAGTCCTTTGCCGTCACCGGCAAGGCGCGGGCGCGTATTCGCCGCTTCGTGCGCCAGCAGTCCGAAAACGAATACGCCAGCCTGGGCCGCGCGATTCTCGAGAAAGCCTTTCGGAGCCACGGCCGGTTGTTCGATGACAGCAGGCTCATGGACGTGCTTGACCGTTTTGGCCACGGAAAGCCGGCCGAAACCTGCGCCGCCGTCGGTCGTGGCGAGCTGGCGGCAAGTGCGGTGCTGACGGCGATGTGCCCCGACCTCCTCATCGAGGCCCGCACGACGAGCCACCGGCACGCGGCGCGGCGCGGTACCGGCGACGCCGTGCCGATCAAGGGCCTGACACCGGGCATGGCGGTCCATATGGCGGAATGTTGCCACCCGTTATCGGGCGACCGCATCGTCGGAATCTTCGTCGAGGGGCAGGGCGTCTCGGTGCACACGATCGATTGCCACGTCCTCGAGAGTTTCGCCAACGCGCCCGAACGCTGGCTCGACCTGTCGTGGGACCCCGACAGCGAGGCATCGCCGATCCAGGTGGGGCGCATCGTCGCCGTGATGAGCAACGTGCCGGGCAGCCTCAACGCGCTCACCGAAGTTATCGCTCGCGCCGACGGCAACATCATCAACCTTCAGAACACCGATCGCTCGCCGGACTTCTTCGAGTTCGTGGTCGACGTGGAGGTCGCCGACGTCCGCCAGCTCACCGACATCGTCACCGCGCTGCGCGCCAACCCGGCCTTCTTTCAGGTCGAACGGGCCCGCGGCTGAGCAGGCGGAACGCGGCCCATGTTCGGACGGCGGCCGCGGGCGCTGCACATCCGCCTGCGCGACATCGTGTGGCCGCGTGCGGGATGGCGGCGCATCGGCGTCTACTTCAGTCATCGTGTCCGCCGCCTGCCCGGCTCGCCGCAGAGCATCGCCGCCGGCTTCGCCTTCGGCGTCGCGGTGTCGTTCACGCCTCTCATCGGCTTCCACTTCGTGCTCGCGGCGGTTCTCGCCTGGGCAACCGGGGGCAGCATCCTGGCGTCTGCCATCGGAACCGCGGTCGGCAATCCGTGGACGTTTCCCGTCATCTGGTTTGCCGCATACCGCGTCGGCGCCTGGGCCATTGGCGCTCCGGCCGACGGTCAGCCGCCGGACGCGTTCACCATGGCGTCCATCGTCGACAACCCGGGCGCCGTGTTTCTGCCGATGGCGATCGGCGGGGTCCCGCTGGCGCTCGGGTCCTGGCTGGTCTCGTTCTGGCTTGTTCGACGCGCTGTGGCGCGGTATCAGCACATGCGAAAGACGCAAATCGAGCGACGGCGGCGCACGCGGCCGGAGGTGCTGGACGGATGAGCCGAGCATCGAGGAATCCAGCATTGAGATTGGGCGTCAACATCGATCATGTGGCGACCATCCGCAACGCGCGCGGCGGCGGCCATCCCGACCCGGTCCGCGCTGCGCGCGTAGCCGCCGCCGCAGGAGCCGACGGCATCACGGCGCATCTGCGGGAAGACCGCCGCCACATATCCGACGACGACATCCGCCGCCTCAAGGCCGACATCGAACTTCCTCTCAACCTGGAAATGGCGGCGACGCAGGAGATGGTCGAGATCGCGCTCGCGACGCGCCCCGACCAGGCGTGCCTCGTCCCCGAGAAGCGTTCGGAGTTGACGACCGAAGGCGGACTCGATGTCGCCGCCGACCACAATCGGCTCGGCCGCGTCATTCGGCGGCTGCAGGAGGGCGGTATCAAGGTATCTCTGTTCATCGATCCCGACAGGGTGCAGATTGCGGTTGCCGAAGCGCTGAGTGCCGACCGCGTCGAACTGCACACGGGGGCGTACTGCGAAGCGCCGCTGTCGGCGCGCGCGACGGCGCTTGAGCGCCTGCGCGATGCCGCCGCAGAGGCGACGAGCCGCGGACTGGAATGCCATGCCGGTCATGGGCTCAGCTTCGACAGCGCTGGAGCGGTCGCGGCGATCCTCGACATCTCCGAACTGAACATTGGCCATTTCCTTGTCGGTGAAGCGATCTTCGGCGGGCTGGAAAGCACCATCCGCCGCATGCGCTCGGTCATCGACTCGGCGCGCGCCGAGGCCAGCGGCCGGCACAGTGCGTGACCGCGCGGAACCGCCGTCCCCGCTCGCGGGAGCGCGGGTGATCGGGCTCGGGCACGATGTGTGCGACAGTCGGCGGATCGCGCGCACGCTCGAACGGTTCGGCGACCGGTTTACGCGCCGTGCGTTCACTGCCGCCGAACGCGCACGCTGCGACGGGCGAGCGCGGCGAGCCGACTCCTACGCCCGCCGATTCGCCGCCAAGGAGGCGTGTGCCAAGGCGCTCGGCACCGGTTTCCGCCGCGGCGTCCATCTATGCGACATTGGCGTGGATAATCTGCCCGGCGGCAAGCCGATCCTCGTCCTCACGGGCGGCGCGCGGGCAAGGCTCGATGAACTCACCCCAGGCGGAGCGACCGCGCAAATCGATATCTCGATGACGGACGACCGTGATCTCGCCTACGCAATCGTTCTCATCACGGCGCTGCCGGCTGGCGCCGAATGAACGGACATCGCATGCCGGAATCGAAGGACAAGGCTGACCGGGTGCGCCGCCTTCGTGCCTCCGCTGTCTCGTGGATTGCCGGCTGGTGGGAAACTTTCAAAACCGTGACGTGGGCCATCGCCATTGCCATGGCGGTGCGGACGTTCGCCTACGAACCGTTTCACATTCCGTCAGGGTCGATGGTGCCGACGTTGCTCATCGGCGACTTCCTGTTCGTGTCCAAGGCGTCGTACGGCTACAGTCGGTACTCGTTCCCCTTCGGCGCCGATCTGATCGGCGACCGCTTGTGGTACGACCCGCCGGAACGCGGCGACATCGCGGTGTTCCGCAAACCGACCGACCCCAGTATCGACTACATCAAGCGGTTGATCGGACTGCCCGGCGACCGCATTCACGTTCGCGGCGGCATCCTGCACATAAACGATCGACCGGTGCAGCGGGAGCGCGTCGAGGATTACGTCTATACCGACAAACGCGGGCGCTCGTATGCGGTGCGACAGTACGTCGAGACCCTGCCCAACGGGGTCAGCTACCACGTGCTCGACGTGAACGAAAACGGGCACGGCGACAACACCCAAGTCTACGTCGTTCCCGAGGGGCACTTCTTCGCCATGGGCGACAATCGCGACAACTCCCAGGACAGCCGCGTCCTCAGCGTGGTCGGCTACGTGCCCAAGGAAAACCTGATCGGACGCGCGGAAACGCTGTTCATCTCGGTTGACGGGCGGTTCTGGGAGTTCTGGAACTGGCGGTTCGGTCGCTTCTTCCGCTCTCTGTGACGTCGTCGGCACGCGCGGACCTTGTCGCCGCTGCCGCCGCGCTTGGCGTATCGTTCACGGCGCCGGCGCGCCTCGCCGAGGCGCTGACCCATCGCAGCACCATGGCCGCGGTCAACAACCAGCGTCTGGAGTTCCTTGGCGACCGGGTTCTCGGTCTGGTCGTCGCCGACCGGCTGATGACGGCCTGGGGCACCGAGGACGAAGGTGCGCTGGCGCGGCGGTTCGCTGTGCTCGTCAGCGCGGCGACCCTCGCCGACGTGGCCGGAGAGATTGGCCTGGGCCGCCATCTCGTCATGTCGGCATCCGAGGAAGCGGGCGGCGGTCGTAACAATTCGGCCAACCTGAGCGACGCCTGCGAGGCGCTGATCGGCGCGCTCTATCTCGATGGAGGCCTGCCGGCGGCAACGGCGTTCATCGACCGCAACTGGGGCGCGCGCATCGCTGCGCAGAAGACGCCACCGGTGGATGCCAAGACGGCGTTGCAGGAATGGGCGCAGGCTCGAGGTCTCGGCATTCCGCAGTACCACACGGTGTCGGTCCGTGGCCCCGATCACCGGCCGACCTTCCGCGTCGCGGTCGAGATCGCCCGGCACGGCCGCGCCGAGTCGGAAGGCGCGGGCAAGCGACGCGCCGAACGCGACGCCGCGGCGCGGCTGCTCGCGCGCCTGCGCGCCGGCGATGGCTGACAAGACCACGGAGCGCTGTGGTTTCGTCGCCTTGCTCGGTGCGCCAAACGCCGGCAAGTCGACTCTGCTGAACCGCTTGGTCGGCAGCAAGGTCTCCATCGTTACGCCGAAGGTGCAGACGACGCGGAATCGCGTGCGCGGCATCGCGATATCGGACCGCACGCAGATCGTCTTCGTCGACACGCCCGGTATCTTCGCGCCAAGGAAGCGCTTCGACCGAGCCATGGTTCGCGCCGCGTGGGAGGGTGCGCGAAACGCCGATTCGATCGTGGTCGTCGTCGACGCGCGGCGCGGGATCGATGACAACGCAAGCCGGATTATGGATGGGGTCGCGGCGATGAACCGGGTGGCGGTCGTTGCCCTCAACAAGATCGATCTGGTGGATCGCCGCCACCTCCTCGGGCTGGCAGCGTCCTTTGCCGATTTGCGGACGACGCACGGAACGGCGCCGGCGGCACAGATTTTCATGATCTCCGCGCTAACCGGCGACGGCGTGGCCGACCTGGAAACGGCGCTCGCCGCGGCGATGCCGGCCGGTCGGTGGCACTATCCGGCGGACCAGGTGGCGGACATGCCGATGCGCCTGCTCGCCGCCGAGGTCACCCGGGAAAAGCTCTTTCTGCAATTGCACCGCGAATTGCCGTACGCCGCGGCGGTCGAGACCGAGGCCTGGACCGAGCGCGCCGACGGCGCCGTACGAATCGACCAGGCGGTCCACGTGCGGCGTTCCAGCCAGCGCATGATAGTGCTCGGCAAGGGGGGGCGGCGTATCAAGGCGATCGGCAGCGACGCGCGCGCCGAGCTCGGACACATGCTGGAACGCCCGGTACATCTGTTCATCCGCGTCAAGGTTCGCCAGAATTGGCAAAAGGACCCGGAGCGGTACCGCGATTTGGGCCTCGACTACCATGCCTGACGGAACGCCGGACGTGGCCGCGGTGCATCACGCGATCCTCCGCCATATCGTCGACTCCGGTCATGCGCCGAATCTCGACGGGCTGGCCGCGTTTCTCGGGTGCTCGCGCGAGGCCGCGCAGGCCGGCTTGCGGCGTCTGGCGGACGCGCACGGCGTCGTGTTGCACCCCGACGGAGAGCGTGTCTGGGCCGCGCATCCGTTCTCGCTTGCGCCGACGGGTGTCTCGGTGCACCGGGGCGGCGACGCGTGGTGGGGCAATTGCGTGTGGTGCGCACTCGGCATCGCCGGATTGCTGGGCGGTGCGGTTACGATCGCGACCGCGATCGGCGGCCGCGACAGGCAGGTGACGCTGCACGTCGAGGACGGCACGGTGGCGGAGTCCGGCCTCTTCGTGCATTTCCCGGTGCCGATGCGCCAAGTTTGGGACAACGTGATCTACGCCTGCAGCACGATGCTGATCTTCGACGACGAGGCCGACATCGACCCTTGGTGCGGGCGCACGGGGATTCCGAAGGGCGATGTCCGGCCGCTGCCCGTCGTTGCCGGGTTCGCGCGCGAATGGTACGCGCCATATCTGGACGAGAACTGGCGCAAGCGATCGACGGTGGAGGCGCGGGCGCTGTTCGCCCGGCACGGCCTCGACGGGCCGATCTGGGACCTGCCGGCTGACGGCGAGCGGTTCTGAGTGCGGCATGGAATGGCGAGACGATGCCGTAGTGTTGTCCGCCCGGCGGCATGGTGAGTCGGCGCTGATCGTGCATGTGTTGACCGCGAACCACGGTCGCCACGCCGGCCTCGTTCCGGGCGGCGGCGGACGTCGCCGGCGCGCACGCTATGAACCGGGCACCGAACTGCGCTGCCATTGGCGGGCCCGCCTCTCCGAGCATCTGGGTACGCTGTCGGGCGAGACGGTGCGGGCGCGCAGCGCCCGCCTGTTCGACGACGCAGGCCGGCTTGCGGCGCTCGTTGCGGCGTGCGCGCTGTGCGATGCGGTGCTGCCGGAGCGGGCGCCGCACGAGGCATTGTTCAGAGCGCTGATCGCCTTTCTGGACACGCTCGAAACGGAGGCTGAGCGCGAGATCTGGTCCGCCGCCTACGTGCGGTGGGAAGTCGGAGTGTTGGCGGAAATCGGCTTTTCCCTCGACCTCAGCCGCTGTGCCGCCACCGGCGCGCGCGACGATTTACGCTGGGTTTCGCCACGCACCGGGCGGGCGGTCTCGCGCGCCGGCGGCGACGGTTACGCCGACCGCCTTCTGGCGCTGCCAGGGTTTCTGATCGGCGCCGGCGCGCCAACTCCCGAGGCGGTCGGCGCCGGACTGCGTCTCACCGGCCATTTCCTCCGCCGCCACGACCTCGCCGGCTCCGGCATCCTGCCAGCCGCGCGCGAGCGCCTGTTGCATCACCTCGCGACGGTGGAGGCGTGGGCGTAACGGGCCGCGCGTGCGACCCCTCGCCGTCAGTCCGCGGTATCGCGCGCGACGAAGGCGGCGTAGTCCCCAGGCGTGTCCACGTCGAAGGCGAGGCGCGGTCGATCGACAGTCACGACGCGCCAACCGCGCCGGCGTGCCTCTGCTGCGTGGGCCGTGGCACTGTCAGGTCCGAAGCGGAAGCGAAACGCCGCCGCACTCGGCAGCACCAGCGCGTTGGTGCCGCGGCGCGAGCCGTCGCGAGCGATCGCCAGTAAGCCTGGTCCCGCGCCGACATCGATCAGGTGTTCGATGTCTTCGACTGCAAGGAACGGCAGGTCGCTCGGGAGCACGAGCAGGGTGTCGATTCCAGCGCGTCGGGCGATCTCTCTCGCTTCGTCGAGCGCCTGGTTGAGACCGCTGCCGGACTGCGCCAGCGCGCCGACGCCCAGCGCGCGTGCATATTCGAGAGTGTCGGCGCCGTCGCTGACCACCTGGATGACGGAGAGCGGCACGCAGCACGCCGCCGTGGCGAGCGTCCGGTCGAGAAACCGGCGGCTGAGCGCCTGTCGGTCGGCATCGCAGAGCACCGCTGCCAGCCGCGACTTGCCGCGCGCCAATGCCTTCGCCGGGACCACGATCCACAGGCTCATCGCCCGGAGATGCTGCGGGCAAGGCGCAGCGTTTCCTCGGCCAGCCGCGCGGCCGCATCGGCATCGCGCATGACTGCATCCACCGCTGCCACCGCCTTGCCCGCGATCCGCAACCCCGCGTCGGCACGATCCACGACGAGGCCGTCGAGCAGGTCGCCGTAGAACGCAGCTACGCCCGCCGCCGTCGGTTCGTGCCCGAGGCTCCGCATGACTTCCGCCGCGGGCCCCTTGATTGCCTTGCCAGCGATGATCGGCGACACCGCGACGAGCGGTGCGCGGCGGCGGCCAAGGGCGCGACGCACGCCTGCGATCAAGAGGATGGGGAGGATGCTGAGCGGCGGGTTCGATGGGCAGATAATGATCGCCTCCACGGACGGGGCCGCAAGCGCCTGGGCGAACGCCGGACTCGGCACGGCGCGTTCGACGCCGTCGAACGCGAGCGCGGTAACCGTCGGTTTGGCGCGGTGGCGGACGAAATAGTCCTGGAATGCCAGTCGACCGTGCTCCGCGGTGTCGACAAGCGTGCGCACCGGCATGTCGCTCATCGGTGCGATGCGGCAGGCAACGCCCAAGCGTGCGGCGAGATATGTGGTGACGGCGCTGAGGGTTTCCCCGGCCGCAAGACGGCGCGTGCGTTCGAGGTGGGTGGCAATGTCGCCGTCGCCGAGCCGGAACCATGTCTCGCCGCCCAAACTCTCCAGTGCTGCCATGACGTGCCACGTCTCGTCGGCGAGACCCCACCCGGTGCGAGGATCGCCGCGCCCGGCGAGCGTGTAGGTCACGGTGTCGAGGTCGGGCGAGATGGAGAGGCCGAGATGCTTGAAATCGTCTCCCGTGTTGACGACAACCAACAGCGCGTCGGGAGCAAGCACGCGCGCCAACCCCTGCGCCAGCCGCGCGCCGCCGACTCCACCCGCGAGGACGAGGATCATCCGATGGGCTCAGCGGAACAGGTCATGTTCGGCAGGGCGCACCAACTCGGAGGCACTGCCGTCGCGCCGCGCGTAGGGAACCCCGCGCGCTACCACGATCGGCCGGCCCTCATCGGCCTGGCCCATCACCACGGACGCGGCGGCGGCGATCTCATCGGCGAGCGCCGTCTCGCTGACGCGGAGTTCGCGCCCGTGCAGGTCGGGTCGTTGGCGGAGATCGACGAGGCCCGGCAATCCGGCGACGCCGATCGCCAGTCCGACCGTTCCCAGGCGCCAGGGGCGGCCAACACTGTCGTTGACGACAACGCCGACCTCGATTCCGAGCCGTCGGCGAAGACCGGCACGCAGGCGAGCGGCGGAGGCGTCGGGGTCGTTCGGCCACAGCAGCACGTGGTCGTCCCCGGGCACGTTCGACGTGTCTATGCCCGCATTCGCGAGGATCATGCCCGACCGATGGACAACGATGAGCAAACCGGGTTGACAGCGCAGCACCGACCGCGATTCCGACAACACGAGCTCGACCAGACGCGGGTCCTTTTCAGCTTCGGCCGCAAGCGAGACAGCGCGCCGACCCGCCCTTACGTCGGCGAGAGAAACGAGGCGTCCCTCAGCCTTGGATACAATTTTTTGCGCGACGACGGCGACATCGCCGTTGGAAAGGGAGACGCCTGAGACGGCGGCGGCCTCGGTGGTAACCGATGAAAGGTCGTCTCCCGGGGCAATCATCGGCACGCCGGACAAACCGATGAGCGTGAGTTCGGCGGGCGCCGCTGCAGCAGCGGCAGCTGCCGCATCAGCCATCGGCGGCGACGCCGGTCACGCGAATGCCAGCGTCCGGGATCCCGTGACGCCGGTTGATCGAAATCAGCACCGAGGTGAGACCCTCGGCAACGGCCGAATTGGCTATCGGCCCCGCATGCCACGCGCGCAGGTTGATGGACGCGGCGAGGTCGATCGTCGTCTGGCGCGCGTCGGCGTCGTCGCCGCATACAAGCACGTCGCAGTCTATCGGGTGTGCGAGGTCTCCAAGGTGATGCGCGGAAACGTTCTGGAAGGCCGAGACCACGCGTACCGCCCCGCCAAGCTCGGCTTGCAGCGCGGCGACCGCCGAGCCGCCCTCGGGCAACTGCACGCGCGCGACCCGGGGCGGTTTCAACGGCACGGTCGCGTCGATCAGAATCTTGCCCGCAAGCGCATCTGCGACTGCAAGCGCGGTCGCACGCTGCGCGGCGTACGGCACGGCGAGCAGAACGATTTCGGCGGCCGCGGCGGCCGCGGCGTTGTCCGTGCCGGATACTGACGGGTGCGCAAGCTTGCGGTTCAGGTCCGCCGCCGCGGCTGCGCCGCGCGCTGCGTTACGTGAGCCGATCGTCACCGTGTGGCCGGCATGGGCGAAGCGCAGTGCCAAGCCGCTTCCCTCCGCGCCCGTGCCACCGAGAACGGCCAGACGTCGGCTTGCGCTCACGCGACCCGCCGCGTTGGAGGCGTCTGCACGATCGGCGCGAGCGGCGGCGCCGCATAGGCGCGCGCGCTGCGGCTTGCCGGGACCTCGCCGTACAGCGTCGTGCGCTGGCGCGGTTCGCGTCCGGCGTCGGCAATGATCCGCTCCATGCGCTCCGGCGGCATTTCCTGGCCATGCTCGGTCCCGGCGGCGCGCGAGATGCTCTCGTTCATGAGGGTGCCGCCAAGATCGTTGACGCCCGCGTCGAGGCATGCGGCGACTCCCTCCGGCCCCATCTTCACCCACGACGCCTGAATGCTGACGATCTCCGGATGCAACGTGAGGCGGGCGACAGCATGCATGAGTGTCGCCTCCCGGAACGTCGGCCCCTTGCGCGCGTGCCCCTGCATGTAGACCGGAGCCGCCATATGCACGAACGGCAACGGCACGAATTCGGTGAACCCGCCGGTTTCCCTCTGCAGCTCGCGCACGCGCAGCAGATGCCGCGCCCACGACTTCGGCGTTTCCAGGTGGCCGAACATGATCGTCGCCGTGGTGTTGAGACCCAGGCGGTGCGCATGGCGCATCACCGTCAGCCAGCCCTGCGTGTCGATCTTGTCGGGGCAGAGGACCGCCCGGACGTCGTCGTCGAGGATTTCTGCCGCGGTCCCGGGCAGTGTGCCGAGACCCGCTTCGCGCAGCAGGGAAAGAAATTCCGGAACCGTGCGGCCGGAGGTCTCTGCCCCCTGCTGAATCTCCAGTGGAGAAAAGGCGTGGACGTGCATGTCCGGCAGTGCCGCTTTGACGGCGCGGACAAGAGCGACGTAGGTATCACCCGTATAGTCGGGGTGGATGCCGCCCTGCATGCAGACTTCGGTAGCGCCCCGTTGCCAGGCTTCGGCGGCGCGGCGGACCACTTCCTCAAGCGCGAGATCGTACGGCCTGCCGCGCAGGCCGTCGGACAGGCGGCCTTTCGAGAAGGCGCAAAAGCGGCACCGGAAGTAGCAGATGTTGGTGTAGTTGATGTTGCGGTTGACAACATAGGTCACGCGGTCGCCGGAGACTGCGCGCCGTAACGCGTCCGCGGCGGCGCATACCGCGTGGTAGTCGGGGCCACGGGCGGCAAACAGGCGGACGACCTCGGCCTCGTCGTACGTGCCCGGGCGGTCGCAGAGCCGGGCGATCGTCGGGTCGACACTGGACGCGGCGGGCGCCTGCGGGACATCACGCGCGGCAGGCGTGCGAGTGCCGCCCGGCGACCACGTATCGACGCGGGCAAATCCGCTCGAATCGGCGGCCCGCACCGTTGCCCGGATGAGCGACGGGTCCAGCCAGCGTTCCGCCCGGGCGACATACTCCGGGTAGATGGCAAGCCGTTCAACGAGCCGGAACCCGGCATTTTCGGTGCGCTGGTCGAGGTCGCGCAGGTGTGGCCACGGAGCCTCCGGGTTGACGTGATCGGGGGTTACGGGGGACACGCCGCCCCAGTCGTTCAGCCCGGCTGCGAGCAGGCGGTGCCAGGCATTGCCGCTCAAGTTGGGCGGTGCCTGGACGTTCGCGTGCGCCCCCAGTGCGATCCGTGCCGCGGCGATCGTCCAGATCAGGTCGTCGAGATCCGGCTCGACGGCGCCGGCCATGCGCGTGCCCGGCTTGGCGCGGAAGTTCTGAACGATGACTTCCTGGAGGTGGCCATGCTCGCGGTGCCGACGGCGCAGCGCCAGCAGCGTGTCGATGCGTTCCGCGCGCGTCTCGCCGATGCCGATCAGCAGGCCGGAGGTAAAGGGCACTCGGGCCGCGCCCGCGGCGGCGATCGTTGCGAGACGCACGCCCGGCCGCTTGTCGGGAGAGCCGAAGTGCGGCCCGCCGCGTTCGCACAGCCGCTCGGCGGCACTTTCCAGCATCAGTCCCTGACTGACCGAGACGCGACGCAGCCGCGCGATGTCAACCGCATCCATCACGCCGGGGTTGACGTGCGGCAGCAGCGACGTTTCCGACAGCACGAGAGCGCACATTTCGGCGAGGTACGACAGCGTGGAGTCGTATCCCAGCGCGTCGAGCGCGCGCCGGGCGGCAGGATAGCGCGCCTCCGGCTGGTCGCCGAGCGTGAACAGCGCCTCGCGGCAGCCCGCCCGTTCACCGGCGTGCGCGATGGCGAGCACCGCGTCAGGTTGAAGATAGGCTGGCCGGCTGTCCTTGGGCGTTTCGGCGAACGTGCAGTAGTGGCAGACGTCGCGACACAGTTTGGTAAGCGGGATGAATACCTTGCGCGAATAGGACACGACGTTGCCGTGGCCGGCATCGCGCAGACGGGCCGCGGCGCGGACCAGATCGTTTGCGGGCGCCGCGCGCAGCAGTCGGCGCAACCGCGCATCCGGCCAGCCCGCCGGCTCGCCAGGCGCCTCGCGCAGGGCCGCAAGGTCGCTTGTATCCGCCATCTCCGAACTCCGCTCCCCCGCCGCCGCGGCGCAGCGGAGTTTCCCGGACGAGCCGCGGCCGGTCAACCTGCCGCCGCCCGCCCGCACGTCGCCGTCAGACCTGGTCGAGCGCCTGCTCGAGGTCGGCGATGATGTCGTCGAGGGTCTCGATGCCGATCGAAAGGCGGACGACGTCGGGGCCGGCGCCGGCAGCGACCTGCTGTTCCTCGGTAAGCTGGCGGTGAGTCGTCGACGCGGGATGCAGGATCAGGCTGCGCGTATCGCCGATGTTGGCGAGGTGCGAGAACATCCGCACCGAGTCGACGAACTTGAGCCCCGCATCGTAGCCGCCGTCGAGGCCGAAGGTGAAGACCGACCCGGCACCCTTCGGCGTGTATTTCCGCGCTAGGGCGTAATAGGGGCTGGACTCAAGCCCGGAATAGGACACCCATCTTACCTTCGGGTGCTTCTCCAGCCACCGTGCGGCGGCGAGCGTGTTCGCGCAGTGGCGTTCCATGCGCAGCGGCAGGGTTTCGACCCCCTGGAGCAGGTTCCACGCCGCCGTCGGGTTGAGCGTCGGACCGTAGTCGCGCAGCGCCACGGCGCGCACCTTCATGGTGAAGCCGAAGTCGCCGAAGGTCTCGGCAAAGGTCAGCCCGTGATAGGCCGGGTCGGGCCGGCTCAGTCCGGGGAACTTGTCGTTCTGGCGCCAGTCGAACCTGCCCGACTCGACGACGATGCCGCCCATGGTGTTGCCGTGGCCGCCGATGAACTTGGTCGTCGAATGGACGACGATGTCGGCGCCCCACTCGAAAGGACGGCACAGGTAGGGAGAGGCCAGGGTGTTGTCGACGACAAGCGGTATGCCGTACTCGCGCGCCACGGCGGCGACCGCCTCCATATCGACCACGATGCCGCCCGGATTGGCGAGACCTTCGAGGAAGATGAACTTGACCCTGTCCGTCATCGCCGCGCGGAAACTGTCCGGGTCGGTCGGGTCCACGAAGTGGCACGTCCAGCCGAGCTTGGAGAAGCTGTGGCCGAACTGGGTGATCGAGCCGCCGTAGAGATTGCCCGACGCGATGAACTCGTCGCCCTGCTGCAAAAGGGTCGCGGCAACGAGGAACTGCGCCGCATGCCCGCTCGCCGCCGCGACCGCACCGCGGCCGCCCTCGAGCGCTGCGACACGCTCTTCCAGCACGGCGACCGTCGGGTTGGTCATGCGCGAGTAGACGAAGCCGAACGTCTGCAGGTTGAACAGCGACGCGGCGTGGTCGGCGTCGTCGAAGACGAACGATGTGGTCTGGTAGATGGGTGTCGACCGGGCGCCCGAGTAGGGGTCGGGACGGGCGCCGGCGTGTACGGCGAGCGTCTCGATCCCGTACGCGTCGGGCGTCTCGATACGGTGCATCGCGGCTGCCGCGGCGCCCGTCGTCTGTTCGTTCATGTTCAACCTCGTTCCGATGGCCGCCACCGCTCCGTGGCGGGTCCGCCGCCGCGGTTCAGCGTGGCGGGCGTAGGCTCTTCGCCGTCACGATCCGCGAGTTGATTCCGCACCACCCGAGCTCGCCCGACAGGCGACCGAACTCGATCTTGGGACAGCGGTTCATCACCACCTCGAGCCCCGCCGCTTCGGCGCGCGCCGCCGCTTCGTCGTTGCGGACCGTAAGCTGCATCCACAGGACCTTGATGCCCTTGGCATCCTTCTCGGCGATCGTGTCCTCGGTGATCGCCAATGCTTCCTCGGACGAGCGGAAAATATCCACCATGTCGAGTGCGCACGGCACCTCGGCAAGCGAGCCGTAGACCGTTTCGCCGAGAATCTCCTCTCCCGCCCGGGCGGGATTGACGGGGATCACGCGATAGCCCTTCCCCGTGAGATACTTCATCGCGTAGTAGCTCGGCCGCCGCCAGTGGGTGCTGGCGCCGACCATGGCGAATGTGCGCACGGTACCGAGAATCCGGCGCAGCTTGTCGTCGGAATACGAATCGTGGTGCGGAAGATGGATCGGCGCATTGCCGTCTTTCGCCATCTCGCTCATGTCGCCCGACCTTTCGACTGATCGCGGTTACCGGACGCGGGAGCGCGCACGCGAACTCCAGCCTGCCGCCGAAGCGCTTCTAGGCACCGGCCGGGACAGTGTCAAGCGGGTGGCCGGGGGACGCGGGGTGTCCCAATTCACGGCTATCCGTCCCTAGCGGTCTGCCATTGCGCCGGGAAAATGGCACAAATAAAGAACATTGCCAAATGCGCAGGCCGCTGGCGGGCTCACTTGCCCTGCCAGACGGGCTTGCGCTTCTCGATGAAGGCATCGATCCCCTCGGCGGCGTCGCGCTTGGCGAGGTTCATACACATCACCTCGCTCGTGTAGGCGTAGGCGTCGTCGAGATCCATCTCGATCTGGCGATAGAACGCCTCCTTGCCGATGGCCAGCACGACCGGCGACTTGGCGGCGATCGCGCCGGCGAGGTTGGCCACCGCGGCGTCGAGATCGCCCGCCGCGACCACCCGGTTGACGAGGCCGATCTCGCGCGCCCGGGCGGCCGAGACCGGCGTTCCGGTCAGCAGCATTTCCATCGCCGCCTTGCGGCCGACGGCGCGGCTGAGCGCCACCATCGGCGTCGAGCAGAACAGCCCGATGTCGACCCCGGGGGTGGCGAACCGCGCCGCCTCGGAGGCCACCGCGAGGTCGCACGACGCGACGAGCTGGCAGCCGGCGGCGGTAGCGATGCCGTGCACCCTGGCGATGACGGGCTTGGGAAAGCGCACGATCGCCGTCATCAGGCGGCTGCACTGGGCGAACAGCGCGGCGTGCGCCTCGCGCCGCGGCTCGGCGCGGACCTCCTTGAGGTCGTGGCCGGCGCAGAACGCCGGACCGTTGGCGGCCACCACCACGACCTTGACGCCGGCGTCGTCGCGGACGTCGTCGAGAGCGCGCTCGAACGCCGTCATCAGGCCGACCGACAGCGCGTTGCGCACCGCCGGCCGATTGAGCGTCAACGTCGCGATGCCGTTCTGGGCCTCGCACAAGACTTGCGGTTCGTCGGTCCGTTCGGCGGGCACGGCGGCCATGACGCAAATCCTCCTCTGTCGCGGAAGCGGTCGCGGCGGCCACTATAGGCGGCAACGGGCGGCCGCGACACCGCGGCCGTAACGTGTTGACGCGACGGCGGAAAACGGCGTTGACACGCGGTCGGCGATGGCTATGATGCGCCGCTTCGCGATACGGGAGCGAACGGCCCCAGCCATGAAGACCTACTCCGCTAGGCCGAGCGAGATCGAGCGCGGCTGGTTCGTCGTCGACGCCGAGGACGTCGTGCTCGGGCGTCTGGCGAGCGTCATCGCCGTCCGGCTGCGCGGCAAGCACAAGCCGACCTACACGCCGCACATGGACTGCGGCGACAACATCATCGTGGTCAACGCCGAGAAGGTGAAGCTCACCGGCGCCAAGCGCGACAAGAAGATCCACTACTGGCACACGGGCTACCCGGGCGGCATCCGGCAGCGGACCTACGGCGCCCTGCTCGAGGGCAAGCACCCCGAGCGCGTGGTCGCGCGCGCCGTGGAACGCATGGTGCCGCGCGGACCGCTGGGCCGGGCGCAGATGCGCAAGCTCCACGTCTACGCCGGCCCGGCCCACCCGCACGAGGCGCAGCAGCCGACGCCGATCGACATCGCCGCGCTCAACCCCAAGAACAAGCGGAGCGCGTGAGCATGGCCGACGAGAAGCTGCGCCTCGAAGACCTCAAGGAGGCGATCGCGCCGCCGGAGGAAGAGCAGGTCTCCCAGACGCCGGTCGAGCCCGAGATCGACGAGCACGGCCGCGCCTATGCGACCGGCAAGCGCAAGAACGCCGTCGCGCGGGTCTGGATCAAGCCCGGACCCGGCCGGGTGACGGTCAACGGCCGCACGGAAGAGGTCTACTTCGCCCGGCCGGTGCTGCGGATGATCCTGCACCAGCCGTTCGCGGCGGTCGACCGGACGGGCCAGTACGACGTGACGTGCACGGTCGTCGGCGGCGGACTGTCGGGGCAGGCGGGGGCGGTGCGGCACGGCATCGGCCGCGCCCTGTCGCGCTTCGAACCCGGCTTGCGGCCGGTTCTCAAGCGTGGCGGCTTCCTGTCGCGGGACTCCCGCGTGGTCGAACGCAAGAAGTACGGAAAACCCAAGGCACGCAAGAGCTTCCAGTTCTCGAAGCGTTGACCCGGGGGCGGCCGCCCTTTTCCCGTTTCGGCCGCGGCGCCGAGGCGGAGGGTCCTTAGACCGCCCGGCGCGGCCCGCGGGACGACGGCGCCGCCGGAAAGGTCGGGAATGAACGAACGGCGCATCGCCGCGGCCGTCCTCGGCGCCAGCGGCTACACCGGCGCCGAGGTCCTGCGCCTCGCGGCCGGACATCGGAACATCGAGATCGCGGCATTGACCGCCGACCGCCGCGCGGGCGAGGCGCTGGCCGCGGTGTTCCCCCATCTCGGCGGACTCGACCTGCCGGATCTCGTCGCCGTCGACGACGTGTCGTGGCACGGGATCGACGCCGTGTTCTGCTGCCTGCCGCACGCGACGACGCAGGAGGTGGTGCGCGGGCTGCCCGAACGCCTGCGGATCGTCGATCTGTCGGCCGACTTCCGGCTGCGCGACCCGGCTGTCTACGCGCACTGGTACGGCCGCGCGCACGGCGCGCCGGCGCTGCAGCCCGAAGCGGTCTACGGTCTTACCGAGTGGGCGCGGCCGGCGCTCGCCGGGGCGCGGCTCGCCGCCTGCCCGGGCTGCTATCCGACGGCCGCGCTGCTGCCGCTGCTGCCGGCGGTGCGCGCGGGCACGGTGGCGCTCGACTCGATCGTCATCGACGCGAAGTCGGGCGTGAGCGGTGCCGGTCGCAGCCTCAGGGAGGGCTCGCTCTACGCCGAGGCGGCCGAGGGCGCGCACGCCTACGGGCTGGGCGGCCACCGCCACACGCCGGAGATCGACCAGGAGCTGAGCGCGGCGGCCGGCACACCGGTGACCGCGACCTTCACGCCACACCTGTTGCCGATGAACCGCGGCCTGCTGGCGACGATCTACGTGCGGCTCGCCGACGGTTGCGACGCCGCCGCGTTGCGCGCCAGCCTGACGACGGCCTACGAGGACGCCCCGTTCGTCCGCGTGCTGCCGCAGGGCGCGGCGCCGGCGACGCGGCACGTGCGCGGCTCGAACTTCTGCCTGATCGGCGTGTTCGAGGACCGGCGGCCGGGCCACGCCGTCCTGGTCTCGGCGATCGACAATCTCGTCAAGGGCGCGGCCGGCCAGGCGGTGCAGAACTTCAACGTCATGTTCGGCCTCGGCGAGACCGCGGGCCTGGAGCAACAGCCGCTGTTCCCGTAGGGCCGCGTGCGCGGTCGCCGACCGCCGAGGGCGACCGCCGTGCGCATGTGCGCGCCCGGGCATCCGAGGGGAAGACGTTTCGCGCCGGGTGCCGGCGTGACCGGACCGCTGCGGCATCGCCCGGCCGGCCCTCAACGCCTGTTGAGACGCCTCGGCCTCCGCCCTCGCTTTCCAAGCGCCGGTGCCGACACATTCCTTCGAAACCGGGCAATTCCCGGAGCTTCTCGACAGTGTCGCCCTGAGGAAGGCGGCGAGTGGTGCGGAACTTGAACGAATGAAGCTCCTGAACATATTCGGGGTCATTCGGAAGGCGACGCACCGCCGAGGAACGGCGGTGCGGGCCTTGCCCTGTCCTGAAGGTCGAATGTCCTCGCGCTCGCGTGCGTGCGCCTGGCAATCGCCGGCGTGCGCCGAAGCCGGGGACACGTCCTTTCCATCGTTTATTCCCGCATATGCTGCATTTTGTGTCGATGAGATGGATAAAATTACCAATCACACGTTGGATGGACGCGAAGGCGCTGCCCCCGGCGCACGCGTCGCGGCGAGCACGGCGTTGAATTCTTCGTGAAGGCTGCCTATCGTTTCGAAGGTGAGGTGCCGGAGTCGTTCGACGACGGCGCCGCGGCACGAGACGAGGAAGCCCCGGCGGGGAACGCCGAAGCCCGGCCGGCCGGAGAGGAACCGGGCGAGGAGAGCCGGGGCTTCGTTTCGGGCCGGCCGCCGGGGAAGGCGGAAGGGAGAGCAGGACCGATGCTGTTCGTGCCTTTGCTGCGCCGGCTCGTCAAATTCGGTTCGCTGACCGTCATCGACCCGCGCGGCCGCGCACACAGCATGGATGGCGCGGGCGGGCCCTCGGTCACCTTCCGTGTGCACGATGCCTCCGTGGACCGGGCGCTGATCCGCAGCCCGGCGCTCGCGGTGGGCGAAGCCTATATGGACGGGCGGTTGACGGTCGAAGAGGGCACGCTGTTCGACTTCCTGACCATTCTCGTGGTCAACTTGCGCCGCGCGCATCTCGGCCGTTCCAGAGGGCCGGCGGCCCTCCTGCGGAAGCTCCTGGGCCGCGTGCACACGCACAACCCGGTGGGCGCCGCGCGGCGCAAGGTATCGCATCATTACGATCTGAAGCCGGAACTGTTCGATCTGTTTCTCGACGGCGACCGGCAATATTCCTGCGCCTATTTCGCGTCGGACAACGACGATATCGAGACGGCGCAGCGGCGCAAGAAGGCGCATCTGGCGGCGAAACTTCTGCTGCGCCCGGGGGACCGTGTTCTGGACATCGGCTCGGGCTGGGGCGGGCTCGGCCTGCATCTGGCGCAGCAGGCGGATGTGGACGTGACGGGCGTGACCTTGAGCCACGAGCAGCACGACCTCTCGAACGCGCGCGCGGCGGAGGCGGGCCTGTCGGAGCGGGTGCGTTTCAAGCTGCAGGATTACCGCGAGGACACGGGGCGCTATGAGCGGATCGTGTCCGTGGGGATGCTGGAGCACGTGGGTCCGGGGCATTACCGGGAGTTTTTCGGCAAGGTCCGGGAGTTGCTGACGGATGACGGCGTTGCGGTGGTGCACACGGTCGGGCGCTACGACACGCCGGGCCCGGTCAACCCCTGGATTACCCGCTACATCTTTCCGGGCACGCATGTACCGACGCTTTCGGAGCTGATGCCGGCGATTGAGGAGCAGCACCTGCTGGTGACGGACATAGAAGTGTTGAAGCGCCACTATGCGAAGACGCTAAGGGCGTGGCGGGACCGTTTCGTCTCGAACTGGGACAGGGCGCGCGAAATGTACGATGAGCGCTTCTGCCGGATGTGGGAGTTCTATCTGACCGGCTGCGAGGTGGGGTTCCTCTCGAAGGAACTCAACGTCTTCCAGATCCAGCTTGCCAAGGAGCTGGATGCGGTGCCGGAGACGCGGGACTATATCCACGCTTTCGAGGCCTCGCACTGACCGGCGCCGGGCCCGGTTGCGGAACGATTCCGGCCTTCCGGCTCTCCTGCGGAGGCATCCGGGCCGCGTGCGCACGCCCGACCGGGCGGGGGCCGCGCGGCGCATCCGAGCAGGAACGGCACCGCCATAAGTAGCAAGTACCCCGCCGAAGGCTGCGGGGGTGTCCGGTCTGGTTTCGGGCAGCGGCTCGAGCGGAGCGGTGCGCGTGCGATCCGGCGGAGAACATCGGCGAGCCTGAACCGCGGGTCGACGCTGCGCGGGCGCCGCCGCGGTCGGAGCTGGTGTACAGCCAGGTCCACCTTCCGAGACAGAGCGGCCCGAGCCCCCTTTCGGCAAAACTCGGCGACACTTGACGGCGATACCGGCGTGATTTGACGGTCTGGGACCGGCTTGTTGCCGGTTTGGCGGACCACGGCCTCGGCCGGCGTTCAGAGCGCCCCCGCGCTGTTTCTCTTCCGGCACTGACTCCTCGGTCGATGGACCGAAGCGAGGAGGCAGGGGCTCGATGAAGAGGACCGGCATGAACGACATCAAGGACCTTCTTCGACAGCGGCACGGTCTTGGCCTATCGCGCGACCGGATCGCGGCAGCGTGCGGGGTGAGCGCGGGCATGGTGTCGCACGTTCTGGAGCGCACATCGGCGGCGGGGCTGTCGCGGCCGCTGCCGGACGATCTCAACGACGAAGCGCTTCGGGCGCGGCTCTACCCGCCGACGGTGCGCGAATCGCCGTCAAGTGCACCGGAATCCGCACATAACTCCGCCAATGTTAGTGCATCATAGTGTCGGGCATGGCATCCACGCCGCAGCGCGCGGTGCGGTATTAGGAGATTGAGATGGAAATGCGTGAGGTACAAGCCCGGTGAGCGGTGTAGACTGGCCAGATGGATGAGCCAGGGACAGATTCGATGGAAATCCAAGGGGAGTTCCACGGTAGGCACGACTGTGCGCCCAGGTCGTTGCTTCGGGCCGTGCCTGAACTTGATCCACGACGGGTCCGAGACGCTTTCACCCTCTGTTCAGAAAAGTGGCCCTACGGCGGGGTGTCCAACAAGGAGTTCGAGATCGCAGTCACGTTCCTTGGCTTGGAGCACGACTACTGCGGGGATGAAGAAACCTTGGAGGATGTTTTGGACCGAAAGCCGGACCGTTGCGTGGCGTTGCTCTGGGGCCACTTCATAGCCATTCGGGACGGAGAGGTGGCGGGGTATGAACTGCTGGAAGAAACGCCGGCCGAAACCAAAGTAGTCTGTAGTTGGGTGTTCCGTTGACTTCCTATTGGATCGGACGAAAGGCGCCGTCGTATCGCTTGCAATAGCTGACGAAGTCACTTTTCGGGTCGTGCAGATGGGCCAATAGCATCGTGAAGGCGATGCTTGTTGCTTCGACCACGATCGAGCCGAACGAGGCGTTCTCCGGCCCGTACCCGTCATAGTGATCGACTCCCTTCGCGGGAGATTCAGGTCGCCAGTGACACTCGAACCTGAAATCACTGTTCTTCGGATCGACGCGGATGCCGCAGGAAAGGTACCTGCCGGACCCTTCCTTGTGACAAAACTTCTCTACGGCCAGCCTGCTGTCCCGTTCATCTACCGCGATGAAGACGGCGTAGGCAGTCGATACGGCGAACCACACGTCCGTGTCATGTTGCGAGTCGTCCATGGATTGTTCCCGTGTTCTGAAGTGCGTAGGGAACTCGCCAATAGACAGGTTCGGACGTATGGCATGCAGGCGTCTTGCGAGGGCGGCCGTTTTCTTAACACCACAGTCAGACTCCGAATAGGCGAACACTCGGTTGAGTCCGGACCGCTTGACATCGGACCCGTCGACCAGGTCGATCTTCGTGGCGCCTGTTCGGACGAGCATCTCCGCGAAGTTGCCGCCTGCACCGCCACATCCGACCACGCAGAATCGGTTGTCCCTCAGCTTGGCCAATAGGTCGGGGCCTAGCGCTGTGGCGGTTCGGTCGGTGAACCCGTTCACGAGTCCGGCCATACGATGTGGGCGTACAGCCTCCTGCAAATGCTCTCGATTCGATCTACGTCATCGAAGTCCGACTGGGAGAACGGTTGAACCGAGAACCCATAGAACTGGTGGCCGTCGAACTGGTAGTCCCCGTAATGACCCAACTGAGGACCATTGTCGTCGATCTGCTTAACATTGTTTTCACTCATCCAGCACTTCGGTCCCAACTCTCCATCGAACACGATCGACAGAGGGGGCTCGTTGTCGCTGGGGCTATAGTCGAATACGACGAGAACGGGCTGGGCGAGCGGGGGGATGTTCCCGTAGTAGCACTTGCGTCGGTCAGCCAGCGCCCGCTTGGTGCATGCGTCCAGTTGCATCATTCTCGGTCAGCTTCCGTCTATTCCTTGGGTCGGAGTGGTGTCTTGGTCCATTGCTACGGCTGCGGGGTTGAGTTCAGGTGGGTTCCAGACGATGTCCGCGTTCCTCAAAGTACTCTGGACGTTCTTGAGTTCGGTGAAGATTTCGAAGGAGGTATCGGCTATCGGCTTGAACTCAACCACGTTGCCATCGAGTTCCTTGTCGATCACCCACTCGCCGGACGGGCCCTTGAATTTCAGAGCCTTAGCGTTGGCCCCTGCAACGGCTGGCGTCATCAGTTTGATGCTCTTGAGAAGGTCTTGGCCACCGTCAATTAGAGCAATGGTGCAGCGCGCTGCGTCATCGACACCGTCGGCAGCGAATATTGTTAGAGTTGCCATTGGGGTCTCCATATTGTCTGAAGGGCGACTATGAGCCGCAACAACGCATCGCAAGGGACAGCAGCAAGAATTGAAATTCAAGCAGAATGCCTAGTCGACGTCCGCGGCGCAACGCGTCTCGTAGCACGTTGCGGTCCACTCGCCCAAGAGTTTACTGAACATCTTCATTATGCGGCCCCCATTTCTACTGGCACATGGTGTGTGTCGACTCCATTGACACGCGCCCGAGACCTTCCTAGACGTGGAGCGCAAGCGTGTTCATGCCGCGACTCATGCCCGTCACCCCAGTCGCCAGCCACACCCGCACGCCGCTCGGAACCGGGATCATCGCAGCGCCAGAACCGAGAGAACCCGAGACAGCGCCGCGCCATCCACCTCACGGTCGACAATCAGCCGTGCACCGTCCGCCAGCGCGATCTCGATCCGCCCCGACGCCAGCCCGCCACCCGGAACCGACAGCGGGAGGCGGCGGCAGACGGTCCGGCTCGACAACCACCGGCACAAAACCGCCCCGCTCGCGAAACCGCCGCCGCCAGTTGAACACCAGGTTCGCGTTTACGTCGTTGCGCCGCGCAACGACTGAGACCGAAACCCCCGGCTGGTAGCTCTCCGCAACGATCCGGCGCTTCTCCGCCTCGCTCCAACGACGACGACGCAGCACAGCCGCCATCAACCGCGGCGCCTCCAACCCATCCGCTAAATCCGACATCCGCAATAGTGTCCACTTGGTCCATGGTGGACACTCACAAAGTGTCCACTCCCGACCGCACAGCCTCGCCGAACCACACTATGTCGAGAAGGCGGCCCTCGACGGAGCCTTACGTCAGATCGGCTTTCGTGTAGGGATCAACCATCGCTCCCTCCGTTCGTTCGTCCGCACCAACTGTCGCGTTTGCCGCCGTCGTAGGGGCGGCCGTGGCCGGCGGCAATCAGCGCCGCCGAGAGATTTTCGCCGTCAACGATCAAGTCCGCGATGACGCGTCCGCCCCACTTGCCCCACTCGGGATCGCGCACGACGACGCTCTTGGCGCCGTCGAGCGCGTTTGCGGTGAACGCGGTAGCCCTCTGTCCGGCGGCGCGCTCGGCCTCGCACTTGGCCCTGCCGCCCTTCTCCGGCGTGTCCACGCCGCGGAGGCGCACACTCAACGCTGCCAGCTCAGGCGGCATATCCGCGCCAGCGTCGACTGCCACCGTGTCGCCGTCTATCACCTGCGCCAACGGCCAGAGATAGTCGGCTGCTTTCGCACCCATGGGCAATCCGACCACCAAGGCGATGATCGCCCCGCCGCCCCACATTGCAGCAGCGAAGCGCTATTGCCCGGTCGAGGTCATCAACCAGAATGTCGCGTATGATCGGCAAAGCGTCATCCGATCCTTCCGCTGTTTGCCGGCTACGGAACGGCCGAGTTCAGTATGCAGCGTGTCAATAGCGTACTGCGGCAACGTCTTCTTCACCGTGTAGATGAAGATTTCGTGAGGGATATCCTGGTGCGTGCTCTCGCCACGCATTGCCATTATCCCGCGCACGCATGGAATGAGTATGTGCTGGTCAATTGCGTCTCGGTAGTTCTGAGACAAGGCTGGAGATGAAAGAAGCATGGTCAGGACGGCGACCACGAAACGCATGAAGAATCCTCCCGCTTCGACCCAGCGGGGTTGCCGGGCCGTTGTCACCGTCCACGGATATGCGGAGAGTCCCGCCTATTCGCCAGGCGGGGTAGCTACTCCCTGCCGGGTCAGGCTGTTGTATTCAGCGGGCGACCCGACTCAGCGGGTCCGTGGACAGTGACAGGGGGAGCGTCTCTCGAATTCGGTCGATAGGTCAAGACGCTATGGCTTGTGTCGAAATGAACTACGCCATACTATATTTAGTGGTGCGTTGAAACGGAAGATTGACAAAACCACCGATCACGCGTAAACAGATCGAAGTGGCCGCGACGCATCGTGGCGACCCCAAAAAGGCGAAAGGCCGGGGGCAAACCCAGCCTTTGGTAGAAGTGGGGTCCGGTGCCAACCTTGGGCAACGCACCGAACTGGCTTACTTGGCTTGCGAACGTTTCGTTGTCGTCGGGCGAAGAGCAGTACCTGCAAAATCTTGGAGACTCGGTAGTATTGGACACACGCAAACCCTCCCAGGATCACGGATATCGGAAAATCGTGTCGTGATATCCTTAAGCGGAAAGTCAAGGCACTATTCGATATAATCCCTTTTACGAAGATCGGTAGACCGACACCCGCTCTCCCCGGGGCGGTCAGACCGAACGCCTGCTCTGCAATCGCGAATCCGGGAACCGCCGCTCCGGAGCTTCCGTCCGGCGTCACGCTGAAATCGAGGCGGGCCTCTCCCACCGCTTGCGCACCGCCGAAAGCCCGCGGCTATCGGCCCATGGCGTAGAACTCGTCGTTCGGACGCATTCCGGCCACGTGGGCCATCCGGTTGGACAGGGCGAAGAAGGAGGCGATCGCGGCGATGTCCCAGATGTCGTCGTCGGTGAATCCGTGCCCGCGCAGGGTTTCCATGTCCCCGTCGCCGACCTCGTGGGCCTTCGTCGACACCTTGGTCGCGAAGTCGAGCATGGCTGCCTGGCGCGGCGTGATGTCGGCGCCGCGGTAGTTGACGGCCACCTGATCCGCAATCAGCGGATTCCTGGCGCGGATGCGCAGGATCGCACCGTGCGCCACGACGCAGTACGCGCACCGGTTCTCGCCGCTCGTGGCGACGACGATCATTTCGCGCTCGGCCTGGGTCAGGTTGCCGGGCTTCTCCATCAGCGCGTCGTGGTAGGAGAAAAAGGCGCGGAACTCGTCGGGACGGTGCGCCAGGACGAGGAAGACGTTGGGGACAAACCCCGCCTTCTCGTTCACGGCGAGAATGCGCTCGCGGACGTCGTCCGGCATGTCGGCCAGTTGCGGAACCGGGAACCGGCTGATCCGTTGCTCGTTCATCGGCAATCTCCCTCACGGATGTCGGGCCGGCATGCCGGCCGGCGAAGGCGATGGAGCGTTTCGGATCGAGTGTCCGGCACGGGAGATCCGGAATCGACTTCGAGGAACCGCAGTGCCGCCTGAGCCTGCCCCGGGGATGCAGGCTTCCCGGCGCCGGCGTGCCGCTTGCCCTGGGCCCCGGGTCAAGCCCGGGGCGACAGGAAGAGGTCGGTCGCGCGTCGTTTGCGCTCGATTGCCGGCCAGAGACGCGGCGGAGCCCCGGGGCTTCGGATCGACGCTCTGCTCCGTCCGGGGCGACACCGACGAGGCGCCGGGTGCGCTGGACAGCGGCACTCTCCGCCCTATAATGCGCCGCCCTCGCCCAGGTAGCTCAGTCGGTAGAGCAGCGGACTGAAAATCCGCGTGTCGGTGGTTCGATTCCTCCCCTGGGCACCATCGCTCCAGCCTAGTTGTGGCGGCGCAGCTCGAGACGGGCGATCTGGTTGCGGTGGACCTCGTCCGGGCCGTCGGCAAGGCGCAGCACGCGCGCGTGCGCGTACGCCGAGGCAAGCCCGAAGTCGCTGGTGACGCCGCCGCCGCCGTGCACCTGGAGCGCCCAGTCGATCACCTGGCACGCCATGTTGGGCGCCGCCACCTTGATCATGGCGATTTCCTTGCGCGCCTCCTTGTTGCCCACCTTGTCCATCATGTACGCGGCCTTGAGGACCAGAAGCCGCGCCTGGTCGATCATGATGCGGGCCTCGGCGATGCGCTCCTGGGTCACGGTCTGGTCGGACACGGCCCGCCCGAAGGCGATGCGCGACTTGGCGCGCTTGCACATCTTCTCCAGCGCGCGCTCGGCCTGGCCGATCAACCGCATGCAGTGGTGGATGCGGCCGGGGCCCAGGCGCCCCTGCGCGATCTCGAAACCGCGGCCTTCGCCAAGCAGCATGTTCGACGCCGGAACGCGCACGCCTTCGAAGGTCATCTCCGCGTGGCCGTGCGGCGCGTCGTCGTAGCCGAAGACCGGAAGCGAGCGCACGATTTTCACCCCGGGCGTGTCGAGCGGCACCAGGATCATCGACTGCTGCTTGTGGCGGTCAGGGTTGTTGGGGTCGGACTTGCCCATGAAGATCAGGATCTTGCAGCGCGGGTCGGGCGCTCCCGACGTCCACCATTTGCGGCCGTCGATAACGTACTCGTCGCCGTCGCGGCGGATGCGCGACTCGATGTTCGTGGCATCCGACGACGCGACATCGGGCTCGGTCATGGCGAAGGCGGAGCGAATCTCGCCGGCCAGCAGCGGCTCCAGCCACCGCTCCTTCTGTTCCGGCGTGCCGTAGCGTTCGAGCACCTCCATGTTGCCGGTGTCCGGCGCCGAGCAATTGAAGACTTCCGACGCGTAGGAGGAGCGGCCCATGATCTCGCACAACGGCGCATACTCGAGGTTCGTGAGGCCGCCGCCGCGCTCCGAGTCGGGAAGGAACAGGTTCCACAGCCCGGCGTCGCGCGCCTTCTCCTTGAGCTCTTCGAGGATCGGCGGCGGCGTCCAACGCCCCCCGGCCTCGATCTGCTCGGGGAAAAGGTGCTCATTCGGGTAGAAGTGCGCGTCCATGAAGGTCGAGACGCGTTCCTGCAAATCCTTCACCTTCGCCGAATGCTCGAAGTCCATGGGCCGTTCTCCCGCAGCGTTTTCCAATGTCGGGGGGTTGAGAGCGCCGGCACTATCGCCGAGACCCGGCGCCGGCGCCACCGTTATTTGTCGGACCCCGGCGACCGCCGGCGGACGGCCTCGATCAGCACCGGGTAGTACGCGTCGCCGTGGCCCATGGCGGCCGCCTTGCGCAGGCGCTCGTGCGCCGCTTCGGCGCCGCGCGGACGCACTCCCGCCTCCGCCGCCAGTTCGAGGGCGCAGTCGAGGTCCTTGAGCGCCTGCAGGCAGGAGTGCGCCCGGTCCGGGAAATCGCCGGGCAGGAGCGCTTTCCGGCCATGGTTGCGCAGCGCGAAGCTGTCGGCCGAGCCGGCGCCGAGTGCGGCGAACAGGGTCTCTCCGTCGACGCCGAGCCGCCGGGCCACGACCAGCGCCTCGGCAAGGGCGTGGACGGTCTGCATCAGCACCATGTTGTTCAGTATCTTGACCGTCTGTCCGGCGCCGGCGCCGCCGCAACGGGCGATGTCGGTCGCGAAGTGCGCCACGTAGGGCGCAACCCGCTCGTAGACGGCGGGCTCGGCGCCGACCATGGCAGAGAGCGTTCCGGCCTCGGCCGCGGCGCGCGTGCGCGCCACCGGGGTATCGACGAAGACCGCTCCGGCGGCGGCGAACCGCCGCGCCAGCCGCCGCGCGAGCGCCGCCGGCACCGTCGAGCAGTCGGCGACGATCTGCCCCGCACGAGCCGTCGCGAGCAGGCCTTCGCCGCCCGCGGCGACGGCCTCGACCTCGGCGCCGCCGGGCAGGGACAGAAAGACGAGATCGGCGCCCGCGCCGACCTCGGCGATGGACGACGCGGCGGTCACGCCATCGGCTTCGAGGCGCCGCAGCGGCTCCGCGCGCACGTCGTAGGCGACAACCGGGCAGCCCGACTTGCGCGCGAGGTTCCGGCACATCGGCTCGCCCATCGTGCCGAGGCCGACGAAGCCCAGACGCTCCACGCCGCTCACGGCGACTCGCCGCGGGCGAAGGCGGCCGCCGAGTACCCGGCGATGCGGCCGAATACCGCACCCGACGTGAGTCCCGCGCCGCCCGGATAGT
This sequence comes from Alphaproteobacteria bacterium, assembly GCA_965243325.1. Lineage (GTDB taxonomy): Bacteria > Pseudomonadota > Alphaproteobacteria > UBA7887 > UBA7887 > JANQOH01. Next base: position 1,527,866 of record CBDEUQ010000003.1, read on the forward strand.
TGAGGTAGAAGATGTCGCCGACCATCTCGCCGGCGGCGTGCAGGCCCGGGATGACGGAGCCCTCGGTGTCGACGACGCGGCCGTCGGGCGCGATGGCGATGCCGCCGAAGGTAAACGTGATGCCGCACGTGACCGCGAAGCCCTTGTAGGGCGGCGTGTCGAGCGGGTTGGCCCAGTTGCTCTTCGGCACGGCCAGGCCCGTGGCGCCACGGCCGTCCTTGATCGTCGGATCGAACGGCACGTCGCGCCTCACCGCGCCGTTGAACTCGCGCACCGTGCGCAGGAAACCGTCGCCGTCCACGCCGTCCAGCTTCGCGGCGAGGGATTCCAGCGTGTCGGCCTCGACGCGCGTGACCTGGCGGATGCGATACTCGTCGCGCAGCAGACGATCGACCTTGGCGTCGAAGACCTGCCATGCGAACTGGCCGGGCTGCTCGAGCACCGTGCGCCCGTACTTCGCGTAGGTGTAGTTGCGGAAGTCCGCCCCCTCGTCGCAGAAGCGCTCGCCGCGCGCGTTGACCATGATGCCGAACGGGTAGCTGTGCTTCTGGAAGCCGTCGCCGACGGCGAGGTCGCCGAAGGGCGGCGCGTTGCGGTCCCAGCCGACGGCGTGGCAGCCCGACCAGTTGCCGACGGCCAGCGCCCCCGCGTCGAGCGCCATGCGGATGCCGTCGCCGGTGTTGAAACGGGAACCGCGCACCTTGGCGAGGTCCCAGCCCGGCCCGAGATACCGCGTGCGCCATTCGGCATTGGCCTCGAAACCTCCCGACGCGAGCACGACGGCCCGCGCCGCGACCGTTTCGGTCCGCCCGCCGAGGCGGACCCGGACACCGGCGATCCGCGCATCATCGGTCACCAGGCCGGTCGCCCGGGCGCCATAGCGAACGTCAACGCCGCAGCGGGCCGCGGCGGCGAATTCCGCCTCGACCAAGCCGGGGCCGCCGCCCCACGCCTCGATGGTCAGGCCGCCCCAGAAACGGTGGCGGCCGTCGATGCGGAACGCCTGGCGGCCGTACATCGGCGCGAAGCGAATCCCCAGGCCGCGCATCCACCGAAGGGTCGGCCCGCTCCGTCGAACGAGGACCTCGACGAGGTCGGGGTTGGCGCGGTACTCGGTGACCCGCGCCATGTCGTCGAAGAAGCGCTCGGCCGGGTAAGCGCCGAAGTCGGTCGTCTCGCGCTCGCGGGCGCCGAGATCGGGGACGAGCGCCAGGATGTCGTCGATGCCGTCGTAGACGACGCGCATCGCGCCCGCGGTGAAGCGCGTATTGCCGCCGCGCTCGTCCTCGGGCGCGCGTTCCAGAACCAGGACCGACGCACCGCGTTCGCTTGCCGCCAGCGCGGCGCACATGGCGGCGTTGCCGGCACCGACCACCACCACGTCGTAGCCCCCGCCGCGTTGCATGCCGGTCGGCGCGACTCAGCCGCTGGGCGCCGTCGCGTTGCGGTCGATGGCGAGGTCGCGGTGGACCCATACCGACAGCAGCAGGCCCAAGGCGCACATCACCGTCAACATCGCCGTGCCGCCGTAGGAGACCAGGGGCAGGGGAACGCCGACGACGGGAATGAGCCCGGTCACCATGGCGACGTTTATGAAGACGTACAGAAACAGCGTCGCCGTCACCCCGAGCGCCAGAAGGCGGCCGAACTGGCTGCGCGCGCGCAGCGCGATGGCAAATCCGTAGGCGAAAACGAGGACGTAGAGAAACAACAGGAAACCGGCGCCCGCGAGGCCGAACTCCTCGGCGAGCATGGTGAAGATGAAGTCGGTCTGACGCTCGGGCAGAAAGCTCAAATGACTCTGCGTGCCGGCGAGGAACCCCTTGCCGAGCACACCGCCCGAACCGAGAGCGATCTTCGATTGCAGAATGTGGTAGCCGGCACCGAGCGGATCGCTGGCCGGATCGAGAAACGTCATCACGCGCACGCGCTGATAGTCGTGCAGCAGGCTCCACGCCGCGGGCGCGGCGGCGGCGACGGCGGCGCCGGCCAGCGCGAACTTCCACCAGCGCACGCCGGCGGCGAACATTACCGCGAGGGCGGCGACCACGAGCATCGCCGACGTGCCGAGATCCGGCTGCCTGAGCACCAGCAGCGCGGGCGCCGCGATCATCGCCAGCGGCGGCGCGATCGACGCGACACGCCCCGTTTCCTCGTGGCTCATGCCGTGAAAATAGCGGGCGAGCGCCAGAATCAGGGCGATCTTCATGAGTTCCGACGGCTGGAGGCGGAACAGCCCGAGATCGATCCAGCGCTGCGCGCCCATGCCGACGCTCCCCGCCGCCTCGACCGCGATCAGCAGCGCCAGCGCAAAGCCGTAGATCGCGTAGGCATGGCGCATCCAGAAGCGCAGATCGACCGTGGCGATGACCAGCATGAACACGACGCACACCGCAAACCGAACGGCCTGGCGCCAGGCCCATATCTCGGCCGATCCGCCGCCGGCGGAATAGAGCATCGCAAAACCGAGGCCGGCGACGGCGGCGACGATCACCACCAGCGACCAGTTGATCTCGCCGATGCGCTCCCAAAGGGTCATTTCGTGCCGCTGGAGGCGGCCGGCCGGCGCCATGGCTCAGGCCTCGCTCTCTGACGGCGCCGCGAGAGGCGGCGCGGCCGGCGGCATGCGCCGCTGCGCCTCGACGAGAATGTCGCGGGCGGCGGCCGCGGCGGCGCTCGACGAGCCGCCGTGCTCGATCACCACCGCCACGGCGAAGCGCGGCTTGCGCGCGGGCGCGTAGGCGACGAACAGCGCGTGGTCGCGGTGCTCCCACGGCCGGTCCTCGTTCTTGACCACGCCGGCGTCGCGCTCGGCCTTCGTGATGGCGCGCACCTGGCTCGTACCGGTCTTGCCGATCATGGCCAGATCCACGCGCTCGATGCGCGATTCGTATGCGGTGCCGCGGCGGGCGTTGACCGCCTTGTCCATGCCCTGGCGAACGATCGCCAGCGACGCCGGCGAAATGTCCAGCGTCGCGAACGCCGGCGCTTCGCCGCCGGAGTGCGGGTTGCGGGTCATCCGCGGCACCAGGGCGCGCCCGCCGTCGGCGAGGCGCGCCGCCATGACCGCGAGTTGCAGCGGCGTCGCCAGCACAAAGCCCTGGCCAATCGCCGCGTTCACGGTGTCTCCCTTCTGCCACCGCTGGCCGTAGATGGCGCGCTTCCACCCGGGAGTCGGCATCAGCCCGCCGGCCTCGTTCGGGAGATCGATGCCCAGACGGCGGCCGAAACCCAGCTTTTCGGCCATTGCCGCGATCCGCTCGATGCCGGTCTTCAGCGCGGTTTCGTAGAAGTACACGTCGCAGCTCCGGGCGATGGCGTCGGCCATGGCGAGACGACCGTGGCCGCCGCGCTTCCAGCAATGGAAGCGGCGATTGCCGAGCTCCATGTGCCCGGGGCAGAACACGGTGTCATTCGGGTCGACGACGCCCGCTTCGAGCGCCGCCAGAGCCACGGCGAGCTTGAATGTGGATCCCGGAGGATACTGGCCGGCGATCGCCTTGTTGCTGAGGGGGGCGCGCGGGTCGGCGTGAAGCGTGCGCCATCCGCCGTGCGTCAGCCCGCGGGTGAATGCGTTGGGGTCGAACGCCGGCAGCGAGACGAGGGCGAGCACGCCGCCGGTGGCGATATCGAGCAGGACGGCCGACGCGCTTTCCTCGCCCAGTCGCCCGGCGACGAACGTCTGCATGTCGAGATCGACGTTCAGTCCGACGTCGGAACCGGGATCGCCTTCGCGCCGCGACAGCTCGCGGACGACACGACCGTGCGCGTTCACCTCGACCTGAACGCTGCCCGCACTGCCGCGCAGCGCGATGTCGTGGATCTTCTCCACGCCGGTCTTGCCGATCGGAAAGTCGGGGAGCGCGAGCAACGGATCGCCGGTGATCTCGTCCTCCGAAACAGCGGCGGCATACCCGAGCACATGCGCGAGCGCCGAACCGTGCGGATAGAACCGCGTCCGGCGCACGTCGATCGACACCCCCGGCAGGCCCGGCGCGTTCACCTCGATCGCCGCGACCTGTTCCCACGTCAGGTGCTCGCGGACCAGCACGGGGACGAAGGGCGGCTGCCGCGCCATGTGGCGCGCGATGCGTTCGCGGTCGCCGTCGTCGAGGTCCACCCAGGCGGCGAGGACGTCGAGCGTCCGGGCGACGTCGCCGGCCGCTTCGGGCACGACGACGAGGCAGTAGTTCCGACGGTTCAGCGCGAGCTCGGTGCCGGCGCGGTCGAGAATGCGTCCGCGGGGCGGCGCCAGCAGACGCAGATTGATCCGGTTCTCCTCCGCGAGAACGCGGTAGCGGTCGGCGTCGACCACCTGCAGCTGGTACAGGCGGCCGCCGAGCAGCGCCATCAGCGCCGCCTGCCCGGCGGCCAGGATGGCGGCACGGCGCGTGAAAACCTTGCGGCGCCAGTTTTCCTGCCGGTTCATCGCGTCGGGGCGAGCGCCGGTTCGGGTGCCAGGCGCCGCAACAGCGTCCAGAACAGCCAGGCGACAAAGGGATAGCAGGCGACCGTCAGAGCCAACTGGGCCGCCGCCGCCGGCACCGGCATCGGGCGAAGGTGCCAGACGGACGCGACAAGCCACGACACGCCGACCGAAAGGGCCGCGAAAGCGGCGAACGCCAACCATACGGCGGGGACCGCCCTGCCGGCGACGTAGCGCCGGTAGCGGCGGACGGCATCCTGCAGAACGAGCAGCGCGACGGCGCTCACGCCAAGCGGCGCGCCGGTCAGGGCGTCGTGCATCACGCCGATCAGAAAGGCCGCGCCGCGCGGCATCAGATCGGGCCGGTAGAGCGACCACTGGAAAACGGCCGCCGCGGGCAGAAAGGGCATCGCCGGCCCCAGGCTAACGGCCCCCGGGGGCACGGCCGAAATCACCGCGAGAATCACGACGAGTGCGAAAAGACCGGCGACGCACAGCGTCGCCTCGGCGTTCCGCCACGGCACGCCGCCCGCGATCACGGCGCGACGACGGAGCGAAGGGCGCCTCCGCCCCCGACGGCGGCATCGAACGCCGGCGGCGTCCATGCGACCAGCCGGACGTAGTCGACGCGGCCGAGATCGGCGATCGGCCGGACGCTCGCGCCCTCGGCCGAGACGCCGACGACCACGCCGACCGGCAGGCCGGGCGGCAGCACGCCGCCGTGGCCGGATGTCACGACGCGTTCGCCGACGGCCACCGTCGCGTCGCGCGGCAGAAAGGCAAGCCGCGCCAGAGCGCTGTTGTCGCCGCTCAGAATCGCGCGCTGGCGCGTCCGTTCGAGAACGACGGGAATGCGCGAATTGAGATCGGTCAGCAGCAGGACCCGCGAGGCGCGGCGGCCGACCTCGACGACGCGGCCGACGAGGCCGTCGCCGGTGACCGCCGCCTGGCCGGCGCGAACGCCGTCGCGCGCGCCAGCGTTCGCCAGCAGCGTGCGCACGAAGGCGCTGCCGGACTCACCGACGACGCGCCCCGTCACGTAGGCCGGCAATGCCTCCGGCGTCAGGCGCGCCAGGCTTTTCAGCGCGAGGTTCTCCTGCTCGAGTTGTCGCGCCGCGATCTCCCAGCGCTTGAGGCGCTCGACCGTCTCGCGCAGCTCGGCATTCTCGGCGTGCAGGTCGGCCAGGGCGACGACTCCCGAGACGAGGTCGTTCGCGCTCTCGACCGGACGCGACAAGGCGTCGAGCACCGGCGCTGCGGCATCGGCGACGATCATGCGCAGGTCCCGAGCCGCCCCGATCCCCGTCCGGTCAGCCACCAGAAGCGTCGCCGCGAGCGCCAGCAAAACGAGAAGGCCGAACCGTTGCAGCAGGCCGCGGACGGGGAGCGCGGCGCCGACGAGGCTTCCGCCCGACCGCTTCACGGTGCGCCGGACCGCGCGTCAATAGGCGCTGTGCAGGACATGCCTCAGGGTTCGCATTTCCTCGAGCGCGCGGCCGGTGCCGAGGGCGACGCAGGTCAACGCCTCCTCGGCGAGCGACACGGGAAGGCCGGTGGCCTGGCGCAGCACCGAGTCGAGATTGTGCAGCAGGCCGCCGCCGCCGGTCAGCATGACGCCCTTGTCGACAATGTCGGCCGCGAGCTCGGGCGGCGTGTTTTCGAGCGCGACCTTGACCGTCTCGATGATGGCGCTGACGGGCTCGGCCAGGCTTTCGGAAATCTGACGCTCGCTGATGACGATCTCTTTCGGCACGCCGTTCATCAGGTCGCGGCCCTTGATTTCCATCATCCGGCCGTCGCCGTCTTCCGGCGGCGCCGCCCCGCCGATCGTGAGCTTGATCTTCTCGGCCGACGATTCGCCGATCAGCAGATTGTGATTGCGGCGAATGTAACCGATGATCGCGTCGTCCATCTTGTCGCCGCCGACGCGCATCGACCGCGAGTAGACGATGCCCCCGAGCGACAGCACCGCGACCTCGGTGGTGCCGCCGCCGACATCGACGACGAGCGACCCGGTGGCCTCGGTGACGGGGAGGCCGGCGCCGATCGCCGCGGCCATCGGCTCCTCGATGAGAAACACGCGGCGCGCGCCGGCGCTCTCCGCCGATTCCTGAATCGCCCGCTGCTCGACCGCGGTCGAGCCGGACGGGACGCATATGATGACCTGCGGGTGGGCGAAGCTGCGGCGGTTGTGCACTTTCCTGATGAAGTGCTTGATCATCTCCTCGGCGACATCGAAATCGGCGATGACGCCGTCGCGCAACGGGCGGATCGCCTCGATGTTTCCCGGGGTGCGGCCGAGCATCTCCTTCGCTTCGCGGCCGACCGCAAGCACCTGCTTGCGGCCGCGCTGGTCAATGATCGCGACCACCGACGGCTCGTTCAGCACGATGCCGCGACTGGCCACGTAGACCAGCGTGTTGGCGGTGCCGAGGTCGATCGCCATGTCCGCCGACATCATCCCCAGAAGTCGCTGAAACATGTCGTCGCTCCTCGCTCCTCCTCTCCCGCCGGCCGAAGAAAACGATCGTTCGTCCGCGCCTACGCGTACAACGCCGCGGGCGCGGACTTCTCGCGCTTTACGAGCAGCTTGTTGAGCGCCACCAGATAGGCGCGGGCGCTGGCCACCATGGTGTCGGTATCGGCGTCCTGGCCGACCACCGACCGGCCATCCTCCTCGAGCCGGACCGACACCTCCGCCTGGGCGTCGGTGCCCTCGGTGACGGCGCTGATCTGAAAGAGCTGCAGGCTGGCGCGGTGCGGGAACAGGGCGCCGATCGCCCTGAACACCGCGTCGACGGGACCGTCGCCCTCGGCGGTCGTCTGCGAGACCTCGCCGTCGATCTCCAGCGACAGCGCCGCTTGCGGGCGAATGCCCGTGCCGCAGTAAACCGACAGCGATACCAGCCGGATGCGCTCGTTGCGCCGCGACACCGTGCCGTCCACGAGTGCGATCAGGTCGTCGTCGTAGACGTCCTTCTTCTTGTCGGCGAGCTCCTTGAAACGGCGGAACGCGTCGTTCAGCGCGTTGTCGCCGAGCTCGTAGCCGAGCTCCCGCAGCTTGCTGCGAAAGGCGTGCCGGCCCGAGTGCTTGCCCATGACCAGCGTCGAGCGGGTCAGACCGACCGACTCGGGCGTCATGATCTCGTAGGTCCCGGCGTGCTTGAGCATGCCGTCCTGATGGATGCCGGCTTCGTGGGCGAAGGCGTTGGCGCCGACGACGGCCTTGTTCGGCTGCACCACGAACCCCGTCACCGCCGACACGAGGCGCGAGGCGCGCACGATGTTCTCGGTCACGATTCCGGTGCGGTACGGGAACAGATCGTTGCGCGTGCGGATGGCCATCACGATCTCTTCCATCGACGCGTTGCCGGCGCGCTCGCCGAGGCCGTTGACGGTGCATTCGACCTGCCGCGCGCCGGCCTTCACCGCCGCCAGCGAGTTGGCCACCGCCAGCCCGAGATCGTTATGGCAGTGTACCGAGAGGACGGCCTTGTCGATGTTCGGCACGCGGTTGCGCAGCATCTCGATGAGCGCCGCGAACTCGTCCGGCGCAGTGTATCCCACCGTGTCCGGGATGTTGATCGTGCCCGCGCCGGCCTTGATCGCGCTCTCGACGGTGCGGCAGAGAAAGTCCGGCTCGGTACGCGTGCCGTCCTCGGGGCTCCACTCGACGTCGTCGCACAGGTTGCGCGCCAGCGTGACGCTGTCGATCACCGCCTGATGCACCTCGTCCGGCGCCATGTCGAGCTTGTGCCGCATGTGCAGCGGACTCGTGGAGATGAAGGTGTGGATGCGCTTGCGCCGCGCCGGAGCGAGCGCCTGCGCCGCCCGCTCGATGTCCTGGCGGCCGGAGCGCGCGAGCGAGCAGACGATCGATTCGGTGACGATCTTCGAGACCTCCGAAATGGCCTCGAAGTCTCCGTTCGACGCGATGGCGAATCCGGCTTCGATGATATCGACGCCCATGGACTCGAGAAGCGCCGCGATCTCGAGCTTTTCTTCCAGCGTCATCGACGCGCCCGGCGATTGCTCGCCGTCGCGCATCGTGGTGTCGAAGATCCTGACGTGCTCGCGGTCGTCGACCTGGGTCATCGGACTGGCTCTCCTGAAGCGGTGAAGGGTCGGAATTCGTGGCCAAACCTCCCCTGAACGCGCCGCGCGGGAACGCTCAGGGGCCCCTAAGTCGACGAGCCTCCGCGCTCAGAGCCGCGCGCACGCCACCGTGGCGCGACGGGACCGCGCCCTGCCGGCTACCGTTGTTTCGACGTTGATCGACCATGCCCTCGCAACGTCTTGAGTTCCCGACGCTTCCCGGAATCTATGCCGCCGGCCCGCGCGCCGCAATACGGAAAGTGCGCCGGCATGCGTTTTCGTCCCCCCGCTAGCGGAAACCGCCGCTCGCCGGGGGTGCTGTCACGCGTTGCCGCCGCGCGCGACGCCGATCTCGCTCGCCGCCGCCGACGCCAGCAGGCGCGTGTCGTTGGCGATGGTGACGAACTGGTACCCCTTGTCGATCTTGTCGCGCGCGGAGGCGCCGGAAGGGGTGTGCATTCCCGCCGCGAGGCCGTGGCGCTTCGCCGCGGCGAGCACCGTCTCGCACGCTTCGACCACGTTCGGCGCCGTCGGCTCCGGATTCGGCGGGTTGCCGAGGCTGATGGCGAGGTCGTTGGGCCCGATATAGATCCCGTCGAGGCCGGGCACGGACATGATCTCGTCGACGTTGTCGACCGCCTCGGCGGTTTCGATCATCGCGATGGCGACGATGGTGTCGTTGGCGCCGGCGGCGTAGTCGGCGCCGCCGTAGAGGAGGCCGCGCGCCGGACCGAAGCTGCGGTAGCCGTCGGGCGCGTAGCGGCAGGCGCCGACGAATCGCTCGCACTCGCCGGCGGTGTTGATCATCGGACAGATGATGCCGTAGCTGCCGGCGTCGAGCAGCTTCATGATCGCGCCCGGATCGTTCCACGGCACGCGGGCAAGCGGCGTCGGCGGATAGCCCGACATGGCGGCGAACATGGACACCGCGTCGGGGAAGTCGACCATGCCGTGCTGGGTGTCGATGGTTACGCTGTCGAAGGGCGCGTTGGCCATCGTCTCGGCAGAGAACGTGTGGGGGATGGCCAGCCAGCCGTTGACGACCGCGCCGCCCTGCCGCCAGATCGTCCGCACCTTGTTTTCGCGCATGGTTCCGTTCCTTCCATCGCCGTCGTGACCCGCGATATAAGCCCGAAGGCAGCCGCCGCGACAAGAGCCGCGGCGGCGGCGCGCGAATGGTGGTACGTTCGCTCGCGACAATCACGGGTTCGCGCGACGTGGCCGACGAACGCGACACTTACGAACACGACATCGCGCTGTGCCTCGCCGGCGCGATCGGTGCCGGCGGCCTCGACGAAGCGGCGCTCGACGGCGCGCTCGACCGCTGCCGTCCGGCACTGGACGCCGTGCGCCGGGCGCACAAGGCGGGCGCCTGGCCGTGGCTCTCGCTGCCCGAACGGGGCGACGACATCGCGCGGCTGGAGCCGCTGGTCGACAGGCTCCGCGGCGAATACTCCGGGCTCGTCGTGCTCGGCACCGGCGGCTCGAGCCTTGGCGGCCGCGCACTGTGCGCGCTGGCGCCGCCGTCCCGCCGCGCCGGCGTGCGCTTCTGCGACAATCTGGATGCGCGCGGCTTCGCCGAAACGATGTCCGGCGCGGATTCCGGCCGAACGCTGTTCCTGGCGATCTCCAAATCCGGCGCCACGGCGGAAACGCTGGCCCAGTTCGCCGTCGCCCACGAGGCGGTACGGGCGGCGCACGGCGACGAGGCCGCAAGACGCGCCTTTCTCGCGCTATCTGCTCCCGGCGACACGCCCCTGCGCCGGCTGGCCGCGCGCCGGGGCATCGAGACGCTCGACCACGAGCCGGCGCTCGGCGGACGCTACTCGGTGCTGTCGCCGGTCGGGTTGCTTCCGGCCATGTTCGCCGGGGTCGACGCGCGGGCACTGCGCGCCGGCGCCGCCCAGGTGCTGCGCCGGACGCTCGGCGCGGCATCGCCGGGCGCCGCCGCGCCGGCGCTCGGGGCGGCGCTCCAGGCCGCGTTCGCCGAATCGCCGGGCGCCGCGATCAGCGCCGTCGTCGTCTACTGCGACCGGCTGGACGCCTTCTCGTCTTGGTTCTGCCAGCTCTGGGCCGAATCGCTGGGCAAGGACGGCAAGGGCACGACGCCCGTCGCGGCTCTCGGTCCGCGCGACCAGCACAGCCAGTTGCAACTGTGGCGCGACGGCCCGGCCGACAAGCTGTTCACGCTGATCACGCTGGAGACCCGCGGCGCCGGTCCGCGCCTGCCGGCCCCCGCCACCGCCGACCCGGGGCTGGCCTGGCTTGCCGGCGCCGCGCTCGGCGACCTCGTGCAGGCGCTGGGCGGGGCGACGGGCGAATCGCTGGCCGCGGCCGGCCGCCCGGTGCGCCGCATCCGGCTTGCCGCGCTGGACGAGCGCCGGCTCGGCGCCCTGCTCATGCATTTCATGCTGGAAACGGCGATCGCCGGCCACCTGCTCGGGGTGAACCCGTTCGACCAGCCCGCCGTCGAACACGGCAAGCGGCTGGCCCGGCGCCGTCTCGCCGCCTGCGCGGAGCCGGTCCCGTGACCTTGCGCCGCCTGCCCGAGGGCGTCGTCAACCGGATCGCCGCCGGCGAAGTGATCGAGCGGCCGGCCAACGTCGTCAAGGAGCTCGTGGAAAACGCCATCGACGCGGGGGCGCGGCGCATCGAGGCGGACATCGCCCGCGGCGGCAAGAGCGCGATCGTCGTCGACGACGACGGCTGCGGGATGAGCGGCGACGAGCTCGCCCTCGCGGTCGAGCGCCACGTCACGTCGAAGCTCGCCGGCGACGATCTCGCGCGTATCGCCACCCTGGGCTTTCGCGGCGAGGCCCTGCCGTCGATCGGCGCGGTGGCGCGCATGCGTCTCGCGAGCCGGGCGCGCGACTCCGGCCAGGCGTGGTCGCTGGCCGTGGACGGCGGCGCCGTCGGTTCGCCGCGGCCCGCCGCCCGCGCCGCCGGAACGCGCGTCGAAGCGCTCGACCTGTTTCATGCCACGCCGGCGCGGCTGAAGTTCCTGAAGAGCGATCGCGCCGAAACCGCTGCCGTCGTCGAGCGGTTCGCCGGCATCGCCATGGCGCGGCCGGACATCGCCTTCCGTCTGGCGGTCGACGGGCGCACGCGCTACGAGCTCGGCGGCGAAGGGGGCGACCTTGCCGATGCCCGCCTCCGCCGCCTGCGCCGGATCATGGGGCGCGACTTCGCGGACAACGCGGTCGCCGTCGCCGGCGAGCGCGACGGCGCCGCCGTCTCCGGCTTCGCCGGCCTGCCGACGCTCAACCAGGCACAGGCGCGCAAGCAGTTCCTGTTCGTCAACGGCCGCCCCGTCCGCGACCGCCTGCTCCTCGGCGCGGTGCGCGGCGCCTACCGCGACCTGCTGGCCCGCGACCGCCATCCGCTGGTGGCGCTGTTCATTTCGCTGCCGCCGGGAGCCGTCGACGTGAACGTCCATCCGGCCAAGGCCGAGGTCCGGTTCCGCGACGCGGCGGCGGTCCGCGGTCTCGTCGTCGGCACACTGCGCGCGGCGCTGGACGCCGCCGGCCACCGCGCCGCCACGACGATCGCCGCCGCCGCCACGGGCGCGGCGCGGCGGCCCGCGGTGCCGGCGGCTGGCCCGCCGCCGGCAGGCGGCTTCGGCGAGGGCGCGGCGGCCTATCATGCGCCGCTGGCGGCGCCGGCGGCGCGCGCCGAGACGGACCCCGGCGGCGAGGACGCGGAGTGGCCGCTCGGCGCCGCGCGCGGACAGCTGCACGAGACCTACATCGTCGCGCAGACCGCCGACGGCATCGTCATCGTCGACCAGCATGCGGCGCACGAGCGCCTCGTGCTCGAGCGCATGCGCGCCGCCCTCGCCGGCAGCGAAGTCCCGCGCCAGATGCTGCTGATTCCGGACGTGGTCGAACTCGACCAGCCGGCGGCGGACCGGCTCGTCGAGCGGGCAGGCGAGCTCGCGGCGCTCGGCCTCGTGCTGGAACCGTTCGGCCCCGGCGCGGTGGTCGTCCGCGAGACGCCGGCGTTGCTCGGCCAGGTCGACGTGCAGGGACTGGTGCGCGACCTGGCCGACGACATCGCGGCCCTCGACGCCGCCGCGAGCCTGACCGACCGCCTCGACGACGTGTGCGGCACCATGGCCTGCCACGGCAGCGTGCGCGCCGGCCGCCGCCTGACCACGCCGGAGATGAACGCGCTGCTGCGGGAGATGGAGGCGACGCCCCATTCGGGGCAGTGCAACCACGGGCGCCCCACCTACGTCGAGCTCAAGCTCGCCGACATCGAGCGCCTGTTCGGGCGGCGCTGAGACGGCGGCGGCCGGGCGCGCCTCCCGACGGCGCTCGTGACGACGCCTTTCGACGGAGATTGGCGATGCAGAGATATCACCCCGTTCTCGTCGCGCTGCACTGGATCATGGCGCTGATGGTCCTCGTCGCTCTGGTCGCCGGCTGGGTCGTGCTGGAGGACATGCCGCACGGCGATCCGGACCGGACGGTCGCCCTCGCCGCCCACATGGGCGCCGGCATCGCGATCGGCGCGCTGCTGGTCCTGCGTCTCGCCGCCCGCCTCCTGACCCGGAAGCCGCCGCCCGCGACCACCGGCAACGCGCTTCTGGATCGGATCGGCGTGTGGACGCACCGGGCCTTCTACGCGCTCATCGCCGGCATGGTGGCCACCGGTCTGGCGACCGGAGTCGGTGCCGACCTCTTCCCCGCCGTCTTCCTCGGGGAGACCATGCCCGCGGAGGTTCCGGGCGACGGCGGCGGCGACGCGGTCGTCGGGCTCGATGCCGCCACGGCGGAGGCAACGCTTGACAACCTGCCGCAACGCGCCGCCCACGGATGGATCGCGTCGGCGCTGGCAGCGCTCGTCCTGCTGCACGTCGCCGCGGCCGTGTACCACCAGGCGGTGCTGAAGGACGGGCTGCTGCGGCGCATGTGGTTCGGCAAGCGCGGCTGACGCCGCCTGCGCCGGGCCGCGGGTCAGGCCCCGCGGCGACCGGGAGGGGCGGGCGCGACCGGCCGGTTGTCGATGAGCCGCGTGTTGCCGAGCCACGCCGCCGCAAGCACGCGCGCCGGACGGTCGAAGCGGGCGAGCGGCGCCAGAGTCTCCGCGTCGCGGCATTCGTAATAGTCGACGCTGTCGAACCCCGCCGCGGCGAGTTGCGCCCGGCCGGCAGCCTCCGCCTCGGCGACCGCGGTTCCGCGCGCCGCGGCGTCCACGGTCCCGGCCAGCGCGCGCGCCAGGGCGGGCGCGACCGCGCGCTGTGCCGCGTCGAGATAGACGTTGCGCGACGAGACCGCGAGCCCGTCCGGCTCGCGAACCGTCGGCACCGCCACCACGCGCGTGGGAATGTCGAGATCGCGCGCCATCCGCGCCACCGTCTTGAGCTGCTGATAGTCCTTCTCGCCGAAGAACGCCTCGTCGGCGCCGCACTGCAGGAACAGTTTGGCGACGACCGTGGCGACGCCGTCGAAATGACCGGGCCGCGCGGCGCCGCACAAACCGTCGGTGAGCCCGGCCACCGAGACCGTGGTCGCGAAGCCGTCGGGGTACATTTCCCCGCGCTCGGGCACGAAGGCCACATCGACTTCCGCGTCGCGCAGCTTGCCGAGATCGCCGTCGAGATCGCGCGGATAGGTCGCGATGTCCTCGTCGGGACCGAACTGCGCCGGATTGACGAAGATGGTGACGACGGTGCACGAGCACCGCGCCTGCGACGCCGCGATCAACGCCATGTGTCCCGCGTGCAGATAGCCCATGGTGGGCACGACGCCGACGCGGCCGGCGGCCTCGGCGCGCCGGCGGGCGACCGCGGCGCGCAGTTCGGCCACTGTCGCCGCCACCCGCGGCAAGGCGGAAGGCTCCGCCATCCTCAGACTCCCCGCTCCCTCGCTTCGCCGGGTGCATTCTAAGCCGCCCATGCTGCGTTGCAAAAATGGGTATGGCCGTGTCGCCGGCACGCCGCCGACTTGGCGAACCGATCGCGGGACAGGCGGTGCGCCTTGCACTACGCTGCTCGGGAGCGGGCTCGCCGGCCGGCGCGCGCGAAGGACGGGGTGGGCCATGGAAGGCGACGACGCGGCGCCCGGTCCGGGCGGCGGCCTCGACGCGCGGCGGCACGCGCTGCGCCGGCTCGATTCCGTTCTCGTGCGCCGCCGCCCGTTCGATGCGGCGGCCGACGAGGCGCTCGCACCGCGCGACCGCGCCTTCGCGCGCCTGCTGGCGACGACGGTCCTGCGGCGGCTGGGCCAGATCGACGACACGATCGACCGCTGCGTCCGCCGGCCGCCGCTGGCGCAAACGGCGGCGGCGCGCGCGGTCATCCGCCTCGGCGCCGCCCAGCTCCTCTTCCTCGACACCCCCGGACACGCGGCCGTGGATACGGCGGTCCGCCTGGCGCCGCGGCCGCACAAGGGGCTGGTCAACGCGGTGCTGCGGCGACTGGCGCGCGACGGCGCGGCGTGGCGCGACGCCCAGGACGCCGAACGGCTGAACACGCCGGACTGGCTGTGGCGAACGTGGTGCGCGGCGTACGGCGCCGGGGGCGCGCGGGCCATTGCCGCGGCACATCTCGTGCCGCCGCCGCTCGACCTGTCGGCGAAGGCGGATCCCGCCGCCGTCGCCGCCGCCGTCGGCGGCACCGTGCTCGAAACCGGCACCGTGCGCCGCGACGGCGGCGGCCGGGTCGAGGCGCTTCCCGGCTTCGCGGAGGGCGAGTGGTGGGTGCAGGACGCGGCGGCGGCGCTGCCGGCGCGGCTTCTCGGAGCCGGCCCCGGCGACGCGGCGCTCGACCTGTGCGCCGCGCCCGGCGGCAAGACGGCGCAACTGGCCGCCGCGGGCGCCGCCGTCACCGCGGTGGAAGCCGACGCCGCCCGACTCGATGCGCTCTCCGCCAACCTTCGCCGCCTGCGGCTGGCCGCCCGCATCGTGCACGCCGACGCCGCGCGGTGGCGGCCCGACGCGGCCCAGCGCTTCGTCCTGCTCGACGCGCCGTGCTCGTCGACGGGGACGATTCGCCGCCACCCCGACATCCTCCATCTCAAGCGGCCCGGCGACGTGGCCGCGGCCGCCGCCCTGCAGGACCGGCTGCTCGACGGCGCCGCCGCGATGCTGGCCGCCGGCGGCACGCTCGTCTACGCCGTCTGCTCGCTGCAGCCGGCCGAAGGCCCGGAGCGGGTGGCGGCCCTGCTGGCGCGCGCGCCGGGGCTGGTGCGCGACCCGGTCCGCGCGTCCGAGATCGGCGGCTGGGCGGCGCTCGTCGCGGCCGACGGGTCGGTGCGCAGCCTGCCCTGTCACGAACGCGAGCGCGGCGGCATGGACGGCTTCTACGTCGCGCGATTGAAGCGCGAAACTTAAGATGGTACTTGAAGAATCATGCAGCAGCGGGTCCGCATCGCGCCGTCGATCCTGGCCGCCGACTTCGCGCGTCTCGGCGAGGAAGTGCGCGCGATCACCGACGCCGGCGCGGACTACATCCACATCGACGTGATGGACGGGCACTTCGTTCCCAACATCACCATCGGTCCGGCGGTGGTCGCGGCGCTTCGCCCGCACAGCGCGGCGCCGTTCGACGTGCACCTGATGGTGGCCCTGCCGACACCCTTCCTCGCCGACTTCGCCGACGCCGGCGCCGACATCCTGACCGTGCCGGCGGAGGCCGGCCCGCACCTGCACCGCGCGCTGCAGACGGTGCGGGGCCTCGGCAAGAAGGCGGGCGTCGCCATCAATCCCGGCACGCCGGCGGCGGCGGTGGCGCCGGTGATCGAGGACCTCGACCTGATCACGGTGATGACCGTCAACCCCGGATTCGGTGGCCAGCGCTTCATCGACAGCCAGATCGCCAAGATCGCCGCCGTGCGCGAGATGATCGACGCCAGCGGGCGGACGATCGACCTCGAGGTGGACGGCGGCATCGACGACGACACCGGGCCGCGCGCCGTCGCCGCCGGCGCCGACGTTCTGGTGGCGGGGACGGCGACGTTCCGCGGCGGCGCCGGGGCCTACGCCGGCAACATCGCGCGGCTGCGGCGGTCGGTGCCGTGAGCGCCGCGGTGCCCGCCGATTCGGCGGTCGACTTCGCGCTTCCGCGGCCGCCGGCGCCGCGGCGCGGCCCGTCCGCGGCGCCGGGGGCGCTGCGCGCATCGCTGTACGCAAGCCGGCTGTACCGGCTGACCCTGCTCGGACGCGCCCCGGCCGGCCTGGCGGTGCATCCGCCCGACCCGTGGCCGGGCGACGCGGCGACCGGCGACCGCCTCTTCCAGGGCCGGTACCGGTTTGCCGGCCACGAAGTGACGTCGCTGGCCCGGCCGATCTGGCTGCCGCCGCGAATCGACGCCGCCTGGCTCGAGGGGATGCACGGGTTCGACTGGCTGCGCCACTTCAAGGCGGCCGGCGGCGAGGCGGCGCGGCGCCATGCGCGGACGCTCATCGCCGACTGGATCCGCCACTGCGGCCGCTGGCGCCCCGGGGTGTGGGATGCCGCCGTCGTCGGCCGCCGGGTCACGGCGTGGATCGCGGCGGCGGGATTCCTGCTTCACGGCGCCGATTCAGGCTGGCGCGCGGCGTTCTTCGCGAGCCTTGCCGTACAGGAGCGCCACCTCGCGCGGGTGGCGCGGCGCGAGGCCACGGGCGCGCGCCGCATCGCCGCGCTCTGTGGCCTGCTCCATGCCCGCGTGTGCCTCGGCCGCGGCAACCGGCGCATCCGGCGGGCGGTGGACCTGATCGTGCGCGAATGCGGCCGGCAGATCCTGCCCGACGGCGGCCACGTCGACCGCTCGCCGGCGCGTCATTGCGGCGTGCTCGCCGACCTCGCGGGCTGTCGCGCGCTCCTCGCCGCCGCCGGCCGGACGGCGCCGGCGCCGCTGAACGCGGCCGTCGGGCGCATGGCGTCCGTCCTCCGCGCCCTGTGCCACGGCGATCGCGGACTGGCGGCGTTCAACGACAGCGGCGAGAACGCGGATCCCGACGCGGCGGCGGTCCTGCGCGCGGCGGATGCGGCGGCGAAGCCGCTGGCCAGCGCGCGGGACATGGGCTTCCAGCGGCTGGCGGCGGGGCGCAGCGTGCTGATCGTCGATACCGGCCGGGCCGCCGGAACGACCGCCGACCACGCCGGAACGACGGCGTTCGAAATGAGCGTCGGCCCGCACCGGCTGATCGTGAACTGCGGTCCCCATACCGGGCGCGACGCCGCCTGGGCCGAGGCGTTGCGCTGCACCGCGGCGCACTCGACGCTTGTGCTCGCCGACACCAGCCTCGATCCCGCGGCCCCGGTCGAGTGCGTGCGCCGGGGCGGCGACGGCGCGACATGGCTGGACATGGCCCAGCACGGATACGCGCGCCGGTTCGGCTTCGTGCACCAGCGGCGCCTGTATCTCGCGGCCTCCGGCACCGACGTGCGCGGCGAGGACATCCTGTCGCCGGCGCCCGACGCGGCGCCGAAGGGACCGCAGCCGTTCGCCGTCCGCTTCCATCTGCACCCCACCGTCACCGCTTCGCTGGAAGCCAGCGGACGCACGGCGCTGCTGCGTCTCGCCGACGGCACGGTGTGGCGGATGCTGGTGTCGGGGGGCAGCCTGGCGATCAACCTCAGCGTCTACTTCGCCGACGGCTTCACCTGCCGGCACAACGAACAGGCGGTGATCGCGGGGGTCTCCGGCCTCTCCGGCGTGACGGTGAAGTGGTCGCTGAAGCGCGTCGGGGGAAGTTAAGCCGAAGTTCCCCGGGCATGAAGATGGTAACTGACTGATCCGATAGGGGCTTTTCTGATTCAGGCGGTTCCCGGTACTGGGAACGTGGCGATCAGCTCCGCGGCGCGTTGCTGGGTTGCCGTCGGCTGCGTGGTCAGGGTGAACGCCGGCGCCTCGGGCTGGGCCGGGATCCTGCAGTTGTTGCGGCAGCGCGTCGCCAGTTCGGCGAGCAGCGTGCCCAGGCTGTGCAACGGCTGGCCGTCGTCGGTGCGCCGCCGCGCCTTCTTCCGCCGCGCCCGCGGCGTCGCTGCGGCCCTGGCCACCGGGTCCCGCGTGCGGCGCGCCTCGGCCAGCGTCTCGTCGTCGAACAGCAGCGGCGCCAGGGCGCGTCGCAGGTGCCACTCCAGGTAGCCCGCCAGCAGGCAGACGAACAGATGGGCGCGCACCCGCCGCTCCTCGCGGTGGTGGATCGGGCGAACCCGGATCTCCGGCCCCTTCAGGGCGCGGAACCACCGCTCGACGTCGGCCAACCCCTTGTAGGTGCGCACCGTGTCCGCCGCCGACAGCCGCTCCTCCGGTTCGCTGGTGCGCAGCACGTAGAGGCCGTCCAGGCGGGCCTCGGCGGCGATCGTCTCATCGTTGCGCCGGTACGCCAGCCGGCCGTCCACGACCTCCCAGATGAAGTGCTTCGCCATCTTGTGCTTCTCCAGCACCCGGCCCACCTTGCGCCCCAGCTCGGCCGCCCCCAGCGGCGTCTTCGTCCGCCGCGCCGCCTCCCGCGCCACCCGCTCGAGCCCCGCCTCGGTCGCGGCCAGCAGCGCGCCGCGCGTGCGCGCGCGCTGCGCCGCCAGCAGCGGGTTGTGGCACGCCACCAGGCGCTCCCCCGGGTAGTCCGGCGACGCCAGCTCGGCCAGGTTCCGCGCGTCGAACAGCGACAGCTGCAGCGCTTCCTGCTCGACCAGCGCCCGCACCTGCGGGGCGCGCAGCGCGCTCACCCAGCCCAGCCCCGGATGGCGCTGCAGATCCTCGATCCGCGCCTGCGTCAGCAGCCCCCGGTCGCCCACCAGCACGATCCGCTGCAGACCGAACCGCTGCCGCAGCTTGCCCACCTGATCCGGCACCGTCGACGGATCCGAGGTGTCGCCCGGATATGCCTCCACCGCGACCGGACACCCGCCCGGCGCGCTCAGCACCGCATACACCACCTGCGTCTTGCCCCGCTTCCCATCGCGGCTGTAGCCGAAGCGCATCAACGGACACGTGCGCCCCTCGTAGTAGCTCCCGCTCACGTCCGCGAACACCGGCGCCCCCTCGCCGAGATGCCGCTGCGCCAGCCGCTGCTCGATCCGCGCCTGGCGGGCGAGCAGCCAGTCCATCGCGTCATACAGCGCATCCTCGTCGGCGTCGCCGACCCCGAGCTCCCCGGCCAGCGTGGTCGTGTGCCACAGCCGTGTCGTCGCCAGCTTCGAGGCCGGGTGCAGCAGCCGTTCCACCACCATCGCCAGTACCCGGTCGCGCTCCGGGCAGCGCCGCGGCGAGATCACCCGCTCCAGCCCCAGCCGGCGGACCAGCGCCAGCACGATCTCGACGTGCCCGTGCGGCACCGAGCGCTCGACCGCGAACGCCTCCCCGGGGGCCACCAGCCGCTCGCCCCTGAGCACCCGGCGCAGCGCCTCGACCTGTTCGGCCGGCCAGTCGGTGAGGTTGGCGAGGGTGCGCTTGCGGACCCGGCCGCCCTCGCGCCAGCCCTCGCGCAGGAGCACGGCGGGGCGCGATGTGCGGTTCGGAACGATGTCGACATACATGGCAATGACGATACCGGACATGACACGCCATGTCAACCATGTACCGGTCCATTACATGGGAACATATGGGCCCATTGCGCACGCCATACGGCCAAGCGAATCCGCACCTTACACGCGAATCCGGCCCTCAAACGGCAGGGAACTTCGGGTTAAGCGGCGGCGGGCGCGCCGGCGAGAAGGCAGCCGACGAGGTAGAGCGAGCCGCAGACCAGAACCCGGGCCTCGGGGTCGCCGCGCCCCAACGCCGCCGGCACCGAATCCGCTACCGCCGCCGCGATGCCGAGACCGGCCGCGGCGTCGGCGACCGCCGGCGCCGGCATCGCGTTCTCCTGACCGGGGATCGGCACCGCGGTCAACGCCGCGGCGTGCGGCGCGAGCGGGGCCAGGAAGCCGCGCGGATCCTTGCCCTGCATCATGCCGACGACGAGGTGCAGCGGGCGGTCGGTCCAGCCGCCGGCGACGGCGGCGAGCGCAGCGCCGGCCGGCGGGTTGTGGCCGCCGTCGAGCCAGACGTCGCGCGGTCCGGGCAGACGCTGCAGCCGCCCCGGCCAGCGCACCGCGGCGAGACCCCGGGCGACCGCCGCGTCGGACACGGCGCACGGCGCCAGCGCATCGAGGCAGGCGAGCGCGACGCCGGCGTTGCCGATCTGGTGCCGGCCGAACAGCGCCGGCGGCGCGAAGCACGCGCCGCGGTGCGGCGAACGGTAGGCGAAACCGTCGCCGTCCGCGCGCACGGACCAGGCGACGAGCGGCGCGCCGACGCGGGCGGCGCGGCGTTCGATGACCGCGCGCGCGGCGTCCGGCTGCGGCGCCACGACCGCCGGCACGCCGGGCTTCAGGATTGCCGCCTTCTCGGCGGCGATGGCGGCGACGTCAGGGCCGAGCCAGGCCTGGTGGTCGAGGCCGACCGGCGTCAGCGCGGCGACCGCCGGGCGGACCACGTTGGTGGCATCCAGGCGGCCTCCGAGGCCGGTCTCCAGAATCGTGACGTCGGCGGGGGTGCGCGCGAAGGCGACCATGGCGAGCGCAGTGGCGATCTCGAAGAAGGTGATCGGCGCGCCGCCGTTCGCCGTCTCGACCTCATCGACGAGCGCGGCGAGGGCGTCGTCGTCGATCTCGCGTCCGCAGACGACGATGCGCTCGTTGAAGCGCACGAGATGCGGCGAGGTGTAGGCGTGGACGCGTCGTCCCGCCGCCTCGAGGCAGGCGCGCAGCATGGCGACGACCGAACCCTTGCCGTTGGTGCCGGCGACATGAACGACCGGCGGCAGGCGCTCGTGCGGGCGGCCGAGCGAATCCAGGAGGCGGAGGACGCGATCGAGCGCGAGATCGATCGATTTCGGGTGCAGCCCGGCGAGGCGGGCCGCCGGATCAGTCGCCGGCACCGGCGGGCGCGGCGGCGCCTCCGACGCTCCTGCCGCGGCTCCTGTCCGGCAGCGGGAGCACTTCCGCCGCCGGCCGCCTGTCGGTCAACAGGCCGATCAGCCGGGCGAGCCGGTCGCGCAGGTCGCGACGGTGCACGACGCCGTCGATCATGCCGTGCTCGAGAAGATACTCGCTCTTCTGGAACCCCTCCGGCAGGCTCTGGCGCAGGGTGTTCTCGATCACGCGCGGACCGGCGAAGCCGATCAGCGCCCCGGGCTCGGCCAGCGTGACGTCGCCGAGCATGGCGAACGACGCCGTGACGCCGCCGGTCGTCGGGTTGGTCAGGACGACGATATAGGGGAGCCCGGCCTCGCGGACCTCGTCGATCGCCACCGTCGTGCGCGGCATCTGCATCAACGACAGGATGCCTTCCTGCATCCGCGCGCCGCCGGAGGCGGGAAAGACGATCAGCGGCGCCCGCTGCAGAACCGCGAGCCGGGCGGCGGTCACGATCGCCTCGCCGACGGCGAGGCCCATCGACCCGCCCATGAAGGCGAAATCGAAGCCGCACACGACAGCGTCGCGGCCGCCGATCCGGCCGTTGGCGACGACGACCGCGTCGCGCAGGCCGGTGCGCGCCTGCGCGTCCTTCAGCCGGTCGGCGTAGCGCTTGCCGTCGCGGAACTTGAGCGGGTCGACCGCGACCTCGGGCAGCTCGACGGTCTCGAACGCGCCGTCGTCGAACAGCGTTTCGAAGCGCTCCTCGGGCGAGATGGCCATGTGATGTTCGCAATGGGGACAGATGAACAGATGGCCCTTCAGGTCGCGGTGGAAGATCATCTGATCGCACGCCGGGCACTTGTCCCACAGGTTCTCCGGCACGTTGCGCCGGGTGACGAGGGCCTGGATTCGGGGCCGGACGAAGTTGCTGAGCCAGCTCATGACGATTCCTCAGCCGGATTCGCGGGCGCCGCGCACGCCGGCGGCGAGATCGCGCACGAGATAGGTCACGTCGGCGACGGGGTCGCGCCCGCTCTCGAGGGCCGAACGGATGCGCTCGACCAGCGCCGAGCCGACCACCGCCGCGTCGGCGTGGCGCGCCACCGCCGCCGCCTCCGCCGGCGTCTTGATGCCGAAGCCGACCGCGACGGGCAGATCGACCACGGCCTTCAGGCGGGACACCGCGCGTGCGACCTCGGACTCGCCCGCGCCCGCCGCGCCCGTGATGCCGGCGATGGCGACATAGTACAGGAAACCGCTGGTGCGGTGCAGGACCGCCGGCAGACGCCGGTCGTCGGTGGTCGGCGTCGCCAGGCGGATGAAGTTCAGGCCGGCCTCGAGCGCCGGGGCGCACAGCATGTCGTCTTCCTCCGGCGGCAGGTCGACGACGATCAGCCCGTCGACGCCGGCGGCGGCGGCGTCGCGCAGGAAGCGGTCGGTGCGGTAGCTGTGGATGGGATTGAAGTAGCCCATCAGCACGACGGGCGTCTCGTCGTCGCCGCGGCGAAAGCGCTCGACCATGGACAGCGTGCGGACCATCGTCTGGCCGCCGTCGAGCGCCCGCCGGCCGGCAGCCTGGATCGCCGGGCCGTCGGCCATGGGGTCGGTGAACGGCATGCCGAGCTCGACGACGTCGGCGCCCGCCGCGGGCAGCGCCTCGAACAACGCGGCGCCGCGCTCGGCGTCGGGGTCGCCCGCCGACACGAAGGCGACGAGACCGGCCCGGCCGGCGCCCCGCAGCGCCGCGAAGCGGCGGTCGATGCGGGTGCCGCTCACAGCGCCACGCCGAGGTGTTCGGCGACGGCGAAGATGTCCTTGTCGCCGCGTCCGCACATGTTCATCACCAGCAGATGGTCGTCGGCGAGAGCGGGCGCGATGCGGGCGACGTGGGCCAGCGCGTGCGCCGGCTCCAGCGCCGGGATGATGCCCTCCATGCCGGCGCAGAGCTCGAACGCGGCGAGCGCCTCGGCGTCGGTCGCCGAGACGTAGTCGACGCGGCCGGCGTCCTTGAGCCACGAATGCTCGGGGCCGATGCCGGGATAGTCGAGCCCGGCCGAGATCGAATGCGCCTCGACGATCTGCCCGTCGCCGTCCTGCAGCAGATAGGTGCGGTTGCCGTGCAGCACGCCGGGCCGGCCCGCCGTCAGCGACGCCGCGTGGCGCCCGCTGTCGACACCCTCGCCGCCGGCCTCGACGCCGACGAGGGCGACGTCGGGATCGTCGAGGAAGGGGTGGAACAGGCCCATCGCGTTCGAGCCGCCGCCGATGCACGCCACCAGGGTGTCGGGCAGGCGGCCCTCGCGTTCGAGAATCTGCGCCCGCGTCTCGCGGCCGATCACCGACTGGAAATCGCGGACGAGCTCGGGATAGGGATGCGGGCCGGCCACGGTGCCGATGAGATAGTAGGTGTCGGCGACGTTGGTGACCCAGTCGCGCAGCGCCTCGTTCATCGCGTCCTTGAGGGTCGACGACCCCGAGGTCACGGGCTCGACCTCGGCGCCGAGGAGCTTCATGCGAAAGACGTTCGGCTGCTGGCGCTCGATGTCGACGGCGCCCATGTAGACGGTGCACGACATGCCGAACAGTGCGCAGACGGTGGCCGTCGCGACGCCGTGCTGGCCGGCGCCGGTCTCGGCGATGATCCGCGTCTTGCCCATCCGCCGCGCGAGCAGGATCTGGCCGACGCAGTTGTTGATCTTGTGGGCGCCGGTGTGGTTGAGCTCGTCGCGCTTGAAATAGATCTTGGCGCCGCCGAAATGCGCCGTCAGCCGCTCGGCGAAGTAGAGCGGGCTCGGGCGGCCGACATAGTCCGCCAGCAGACGGTCGAAATCGCGGCGGAACGCGGGGTCGGCCTTCGCCTCGCCGTAGGCCGCCTCGAGATCGAGGATCAGCGGCATCAGCGTCTCGGCGACGTAGCGCCCGCCGTAGGCGCCGAACCGGCCGCGCTCGTCGGGGCCGGCGCGATAGGAGTTGACCGCGGTCACGATCGGGCGGCCGTCAGGCGAGCGCCGCGAAGAAGGCGTCGATCAACGCCGGGTCCTTCACTCCCGGCGCGCTCTCGACGCCGGACGACACGTCGATCTCGCGGGCGCCGCTGACGGCCACGGCCTCGGCCACGTTCTCCGGCGTGAGGCCGCCGGACAGCAGCCACGGCTTGGGCCACGTCCGTCCGGACATCAGCCGCCAGTCGAAGGCGCGGCCGTTGCCGCCGGGCAGCGCCGAGGCGTCGTCGGCCGGCGGCTTGGCGTCGAACATCAGGCGCGCGGCGACGGGCGCGTACGCCGCCGCGCCGGCGAGGTCCTCCTCGCGCGCGACCGCGATCGCCTTGACCACCGGGAGGCCGAAGCGGGCGCCGATCGCGGCGACGCGGCGCGGTGTCTCGCGGCCGTGCAGCTGCAGCGCCGACAGCGGCACCCGCGCCAGCACCTCGGACAAGAGCGAGTCGTCCGGCTCGACGAACACCCCGACCCGGTCGACCCCGGGGGGCACGCGCGCGGCGAGCGCGGCCGCCTCGGCGACGGCGAGGTGGCGCGGCGACGGCGGGTAAAACACCATGCCGACGCGCCGCGCGCCGCCGGCGACCGCCGCCGCCAGGGCCGGCGTCGTGCGCAGGCCGCAGATCTTGACCGCCACCGCGCTCATTCGGCGCCGTCCATTTCCGCGGCGATGCGCCGGGCGGCGTCGCCCGGATCGTCGGCGCGGGTGATCGGCCGGCCGATCACCAGATAGTCGGCGCCGAGGTGCAGGGCCTCGGCCGGCGTCACGATGCGCTTCTGGTCGTCCGCCGAGGCCCAGCCGGGGCGGATGCCCGGCACGACGAGGGTGAAGTCGGGGCCGCATTCGGCGCGCAGCATGGCGACCTCGCGGGCCGAGGCGACGACGCCGTCGAGCCCGCAGGCCTGCGCCAGCGACGCCGTGCGCTTGACGAGGTCGACGACGGGTCCGGCCATGCCGACGCTCGCCGCGTCGGCGTCGTCGAAGCTGGTGAGGATGGTCACCGCGAGCATCTTCGGCCGCGCGCCGGCCGCGGTGTCGGCCAGCCGCATGGCGGCGGCGGCGGCGGCACGCATCATCGCCGCTCCGCCGCCGGCATGCACGGTGAGCATCGCCGGCGCGGCGCCGGCGGTGGCGCGCACGGCGCCGGCCACGGTGTTGGGAATGTCGTGAAACTTGAGGTCGAGAAAGACCGGCAGGCCGGAATCGGCGAGCGCGGCGACCCCCGCCCGGCCGTGCGCGACGTAGAACTGCAGACCCAGCTTCAGGAGGCCAACGGCGCCCGACAGCCGGTCGGCGAGCCGCTTCGCCTCGTCGAGGTCGGCGGTGTCGATGGCGCAGACGATCCGCTCCGCGGCGGCGCTCATGCGGGGCCGCCGTCAGCGTGCGTTGACACGGTCGCGCAGCTCCTTGCCGGACTTGAAGAACGGCACCCGCTTCTCGGGCACCCGGACCGGATCGCCGGTGCGCGGATTGCGCCCGAGCCGGGCCTTGCGGTCCTTGACGGAGAAGGCGCCGAAGCCGCGCAGCTCGACGCGGTCGCCGCGCTCCAGCGCCTCGACGATCTCGTCGAACACGGTCGAGACGATGCGCTCGATGTCGCGGTAGTAGAGGTGCGGATTGTCCCGCGCCAGCGCTTGAATCAACTCCGACTTGGTCATCCGCTCCGGCCTCCGGCGCCGCGACGACCAGCGGCGGGACCCGCGGAATGCGGGCCGCCGCCGGCGCAAGCGCAGCGATCAATCAGCCCGCGAAGGGTGCCAGAGCGACACCACACCGTCAAGCCTAAGTCGTTCTGCTATCACGGATTTTTCAAACGCCGCGGAAACCAGCCGGTCGATCAGCCCACCCGGCCGGCGGACCGAAACCTCGTTCAGGCGGAGCCCGGCGGCGACGCCGGCCTCGTCTTCCAGCCAGGCCACCGCCTCGTCGACGCCGCCGAGACCGTCGACGAGGCCGTTCTCGACCGCCATGGCCCCGGTATAGACGCGGCCGTCGGCGAGGTCGGCCGCCTCGCGCCCGGTCAGCGGCCGCCGCTCGGCGACCATGCCGACGAAGGCGCGGTGGAGGTCGTCGACGATCTGCCTGGTGGCGTCGCGCGCCTCCCGCGACATGCGGCCGAAGGGGTTCGGCTCCGCCTTGAGCGGGGCGCTGCGCACGAGCTCGCTCTCGACGCCGATGTCCTCCATCAGGCCGGCGAAGTTGGTCGCCTCGAAGACGACGCCGATCGAGCCGGTGATGGTGCTCTCGCGGGCCAGGATGCGCTCGGCGGCAAGCGCCGCCATGTAGCCGCCGGAGGTGGCGACGCCGTCCATGACGGCGACCACGGGCCGGGTCTCGCCGACCGTGCGGATCGCCTCGTACAGCGCCTCGCTGCCGAACGTGGTGCCGCCCGGGCTGTCGATGCGGACGACGAGCGCCGCGACCGCGCCGTCGCGCGCCAGGTCGCGGATCCGCCGTTCGCGGTAGGGATCGCCGACGATGATGCCGTCGACGTTGACGACGGCGATGTAGGACGAGCCCGGCAGCGGCGAGAGGCGGGCGAACAAGGCAACCACGGCCGCCGCCGCGGCGGCGAAGGCGAGCAGGCGCCAGAACGCGAGCCGGCGCTTGAGTTGCCGGCGGTCGACCAGAAGGTCGGGATCCCGCGCCATGGCCCGGCGGGCGCGCCGTCGGGCTCAGCCGCCCTTCGCCGCGTCGGCCGGCTCGTCCGCCGCCCCGGTTCCGCTCTCGGCCGCCTGGCGTTGCGCGTCGTCTTCCTCCGCCTTGGCCTTGATCGCGGCGCCGAGTATGTCGCCCAGGCTGGCGCCGCTGTCGGAAGAGCCGTATTCCGCCATCGCCTGCTTCTCCTCGGCGATCTCGAGCGCCTTGACCGAGAGGGTGAGACGGCGTCCGGCGCTGTCGATCTGGATGATCTTGGCGTCCACGCGGTCGCCCACGGCGTAGCGCTCCGGGCGCTGGTCGGAGCGGTCGCGCGCCAGTTCCGCCTTGCGGATGAAGCCGACGGCACCGTCGTTCACGGTGACCTCGATGCCGGCGTCCCGGATCGCCGAAACGACGCCCGTGACCGCCGCGCCGCGCTTGATGTCGGCGGTCGCCGAGGCGAAGGGGTCGCCGGCGAGCTGCTTGATGCCGAGACTGATGCGCTCCTTGTCGGTGTCGATGTCGAGCACCTTGGCGCGCACCTGCTGGCCCTTGCGGTACCCCTTGATCGCTTCCTCGCCGGGTTGGTCCCAATCGATGTCGGACATGTGAACCAGCCCGTCGATGCCTTCCTCGAGGCCGACGAAGAGGCCGAACTCGGTGATGTTGCGGACCTCGCCCTCGATCACGCCGCCGGCGGTGTGCCCGTCGGCGAAGGCTTCCCACGGATTGACGACGCACTGCTTGAGGCCGAGGCTGATGCGGCGCTTCTGCGGGTCCACGTCGAGCACCATCACCTCGACCTCCTGGCTGGTCGAGACGATCTTGCCCGGGTGCACGTTCTTCTTCGTCCAGCTCATCTCGGAGACGTGCACCAGGCCCTCGACGCCCGGCTCGAGCTCGACGAAGGCGCCGTAGTCGGTGATGTTGGTCACGCGGCCGCGGAACTTGGTGCTGGACGGGTACTTGAGGGTCACCCCGTCCCACGGGTCGGCCTCGAGCTGCTTCATGCCGAGGGAAATGCGCTGGGTCTCGATGTTGAAGCGGATGACCTGCACCTTGACCTGCTGGCCGATGTTGAGCACCTCGCTCGGATGGTTCACCCGCCGCCAGGCGATGTCGGTGACGTGCAGCAGGCCGTCCACCTCCCCGAGGTCGACGAAGGCGCCGTAGTCGGTGATGTTCTTGACCACGCCGTCGAGCACCTGGCCTTCGCGGAGGCTGGCGACGAGCTCGGCGCGCGCCTCGGCGCGGGTCTCCTCCATCACCGCGCGGCGCGAGACGACGATGTTGCCGCGCCGGCGGTCCATCTTGAGGATCTGGAACGGCTGCTTGGTGTTGAGCAGCGGGGTGATGTCGCGCACCGGGCGGACGTCGACCTGGCTGCCGGGCAGGAAGGCGACCGCGCCGCCGAGGTCGACCGTGAAGCCGCCCTTGACGCGGCCGAAGATCACGCCCTCGACGCGCTCGTTGTCGCCGAACGCCTTCTCCAGCAGGATCCACGCCTCCTCGCGGCGCGCCCGCTCGCGGCTGAGGATCGCCTCGCCGCGGCGGTTCTCGATGCGTTCGAGATACACCTCGACGGTGTCGCCGATCGACAGGTCCGGCGACTCGCCGGGGGCGGCGAACTCCTTGAGCGGCACCCGGCCCTCGGCCTTGAGGCCGATGTCGATCACCGCCATGTCGTTGTCGAGCGCGATCACCCGCCCTTCGACGACCGAGCCCTCGCGCTTGTCCGATCGGCGGACCGACTCCTCGAACAGTGCCGCGAAATTCTCCTCGGCGGCGGGGGCGCCGGCGCCCGGGGGCGCCGCGGTTTCGGTGGCGGGGATCTCGCTCATGCGTTCGGTGCCTCCCTGGCCGCGAAGCGGATCCGCGACCGCTGACTGCGCGCTTCAGCCAAGGCGCGCCACAATGAAATCGACGGCGGCCGCCAGTACGGCCTCCGCATCCAGGTCGGTCGTATCCAGCAGAAGCGCATCCGGCGCCGGCGCCAAAGGCGCCGCG
Organism: Alphaproteobacteria bacterium; assembly: GCA_965243325.1. Classification (GTDB taxonomy): domain Bacteria; phylum Pseudomonadota; class Alphaproteobacteria; order UBA7887; family UBA7887; genus JANQOH01. The sequence goes on from CBDEUQ010000003.1 coordinate 1,556,866, forward strand.
GCGCGCTCGCGGTCGCGCGCGTCCCGATCCGCCAACTCCCGCAGAACAACGGATTTTATACTCCCGGCGCCGCGCGCCCGCAACTCGTTATGGCGGCGCTCGGCGCGCACCGCGGGCGAAGCGGTGAGGAATATCTTCACCGGCGCCGACGGCAGAATGACGGTGCCGATGTCGCGGCCGTCGAGCACGGCGCCGCCGGGGCGGGCGGCAAACCGGCGCTGCCACGCGACGAGAGCGCGGCGGACGCCGGGCAGCGCGGCGACGACGGACGCCGCGGCGCCGACCGCCTCGTCCCGCAGATCCGGCGCCTCGAGGTCCGCCGCCACGAGGCCGGCGGCGGCGGCGGCCGCGGCCCCGGCGTCGCGCGGATCGCCGCCGGCGCGCAGCAGCCTGGCCGCGACGGCGCGGTAGAGCAGGCCGGTGTCGAGATGCGCGAGGCCGAAGCGCGCCGCCAGGGCGCGCGCGAGCGTGCCCTTGCCGGATGCCGCCGGCCCGTCGATGGCGACGATCACGCGGCGGCGACGTCCGCGCCGATGCGCCGCATCGACGCCGCGAAGCCGGGAAAGCTGGTGTCGATCGTCCGGTCGTCGTCGATGCCGACCGACCGCTCGCTCGCCAGCCCGAGGACGAGGAACGCCATGGCGATGCGATGGTCGTTGCGGCTGGCGATGCGGGCGCCTCCCGGCGGCCGGGCGCCGCCGCCGCCGTCGACGGTCAGGCTGTCCTCCGCCGCCGCCGCGGCGACGCCGCACGCCGCGAGGCCGGCGGCGATCGCCGCCAGGCGGTCGCTTTCCTTGTGCCGCAGCTCGCCGATGCCCTCGAACCGGGTCGGCCCGTCGGCGCAGGCGGCCGCGGCGGCGAGAACGGGATACTCGTCGATCATGCGCGGCGCCCGCGCCGCCGGCACGACGACGCCCGCGAGCGGCGAATGGCGCGCCGTCACGTCGCCCACCGGCTCGCCGCTCCGCTCGCCGCGCGGCACGATCTCGATGTCGGCGCCCATCTCGCTCAGGGTCTCGTAAAGGCCGGTGCGCAGCGGGTTGAGGCCGACGCCGGCAGCCGTCACTTCGGACCCGGGCACGATCAGCGCCGCCACCAGCGGGAACGCGGCCGACGAGGGATCGTTCGCCACCGTGAGATCGCACGGCTCGAGCTCGGGTTCGCCGACGACGCTGACGATGCGGTCCTCGCCGTCGACCTCGACGCCAACCTCGGCGCCGAAGGCGCGCAGCATGCGTTCGCTGTGATCGCGCGTCGGTGCCGGCTCGACGACAGTCGTGATGCCGGGTGCGCCGAGGCCGGCGAGAAGGATCGCCGATTTCACCTGCGCCGAGGCGACCGGCAGACGGTAGCGGATCGGGCACGGCGGGGCCGCGCCGCGGACGACGAGAGGGAGACGGCCGCCTGGCGCCGCGTCGAACTCCGCGCCCATGCGCGCCAGCGGCTCGACGATGCGCTTCATCGGCCGCTGCCTGAGCGACTCGTCGCCGGTGAAGACGGCCCGGATCGGGTGGCCGGCGACGATCCCGGCGACGAGGCGCGCGCCGGTGCCGCTGTTGCCGAAGTCGAGCACGTCATCGGGCGTCGTCAAGCCGCCGATGCCGGCGCCGTCGATTTGCCATTCGCCGGCGCCCAGCCGTTCGACGCGCGCGCCGAGCGCGCGCAGCGCCGCCGCCGTGGCCATCACGTCGTCCGCCTCCAGCAGGCCGCGAACGCGGCTGCGGCCCGCGGCGAGCGCCGACAGCATCAGCGCCCGGTGCGAGATCGACTTGTCGCCCGGCACCGCGACCGCGCCCTTCAGCGGGCCGCCGCGCCGCGCGGTCAGCGCGGCCATGCCGGCGCGGACGGGGACGTGGAGCGCCGCCGCGTCACGACCCGGCCGCCGGCCCGCGCCGGCGCGGAGACGGCGACCCCCGACCGGCGGTTCCCGTTTCGATGGCGCGCGGCATGACCCCTCCGTCGAGTCCGGACGTGGCGGCGAAAACGGGAACGCTCGAGCGATGCGGCGGCGGCGGCTCTCCGCTCCGCCGACACGAGAGCGGCCGACTCCCGGCGAGGAGGCGAGGGTGGCCAAGACCGGGCTCCGGCGCAAGCACGAATGCACGCGATGCGTCGCCCGGAGGAGCGCCGCCTGCGCGTGGAATCCGCTTGCCGGGCCGCGGGCTGGCGACTACTGTCCGGCGGCCGTCGCCGCCGTGGGGCCATAGCTCAGTTGGGAGAGCGCTTGAATGGCATTCAAGAGGTCGGGGGTTCGACTCCCCCTGGCTCCACCATTCTTCAGGCGGCGGAATTCGAGATGAGTACCTGAGGGCGGTAACGCCATCGCTTACGTTTCAGACAACATCTGGTCGCCTTGAGGTTGCCGTCTCCGCGTTCGTCATATTTCCGACGCTTCGCGCAGCTTCAGCAGAGGCGCTTCCATGGTAATGTCAACGCATCCCCCGGCGGATCGTATCAATGGTAATGAACATTCTTGAAGGTCGAGACGGCAGAGGTTGAAACCCCATCGCGGTATAGAATTCGTACCGCCTTTTTGTGATCTCCTGGCCTCCATCTTCAATCACGTCAAGTACCACTGCTTTTAGTCCCACCTGATCCGAAACGCTCACGGCACGCTCCAAAGCGTCCGCGAGAAGTATGCGTCCGAGACCTTGGTTCCGATGGCGGTTGTCGACCGCAATCATCGAAAGATAGATCGCCGGAATGCCACCTGTTCGAGGAGCACTCCGAGTCAGACCGGTTGGGAGGTCGTTACCTTCCAGGTGATGTGCATTTATCGCGTAATAACCGAGTATTTCAGTTTGCCCAACATGCATGGCGACCCAAAGTCGCGTGAAATCTCCTGCCTGCTGCTTCCTTGCGGTTGTCTTGAGAAAATTGTCCAGCCGGGCGGTCCCACAAGAGAAAGCCCGTCTGTTGTGCCTACGGGGATCGAGTGGCTCTATGGATATCTTTGGCGAGCTCAAGGCGATGTCAGGCGTCACGCGCCATGCGAGCCCGGTGCAGGGCCAGTGCCTCGCGCAAGGCTGGGCTCGGCTCGGAAGGCACATCGAAAGCGGCAAGAACCAGGGCGCGATCCTCAGCAGAGAGCATCGTGTGCTCATGATCCGCGATCGTGGTACGGGCGCGATCCAGTGCCGCGCCGGTCACAAATGCAGTCTCGTCCACGCCCAGCAGGGCCGCCGCCAACTGAATCTGCGCTTTGACGCTCGGCTTGGTGCGTTGCTCCATCCGCGCCGTCCGTGGCTCTTCGATGGCGGCCGCACCGTCCTTGAAGTCCAACATGGCCTCTGCTCCCTCACACGCCATCTATGTACGGCAAATTACCGGACATTGCAAGTCTCCTCCCGCGGGCAGGGATCGAATGATCTTCCTGGTCTCGCCGGCGTCCCACTGGTCTCGCCGGCGTCCCACCATTCTGACCGCGATCGCCCGCTCCGCTTTCAGCGTGACGCGCGATGCGTGGAAGGGTCACCTTCCATGTGGCTGTGGAGCTCGCGGTGGATGGCAGGGAGGCCGACATTGCGGCGGGACCGGCTGTTTGGCATCGCCCGCCCGACGTTGCAGCAGAACCCGGCCCATTCGAGGATGGTGCCGAGGTCGCCGTGGGGCGCGGCGTCCGTCTGGCCGCGCTTTGTGCCGGGGGTGAGCACGATGCGCTCGATCGACCCCCGGATGGCGTCCGCCGCCTCGTCCCGGTCGAGGGCCTCGGCGACGACGATCTCGAACGCCCCCTGCCGCGCGCATCTGCGTCGCGTCGTGCCACGCCTGCATCCGCAACAGCAGATCCATGCTGAGGCCGAACGCCTTCTCGACCCAGAGCGCCATCTCGGGCGACAGCGAGGCGTTGCCTTTCACCAGGTCGGAAAGCGTCGCACGGCGCCCGCCGGGAATCCGCGCCGCCGCCGACACACTCGACCCGAGCTCCTCCAGCGCCTTGATCCGGATGAAGGTTCCGGGATGCGGGAGGGTCATCCCCGTCTTGATGCCGCCGCCGGTCATCGGTGGGTGTCCTCAAGGCTCACGCGGGTCGAACTGAATCCGCAGCCGGGTACCGGTTGCCTGGGCGACCTTCTCCAGGGTTCGCGTCGATGGCGGCACTCGCCCGCTCTCCAGACGCGCCACTGCCGATTGCGTCGTCTTCATCCGCGCGGCCAGCTCCGCCTGGGTGATGCCCGCTCGCGTGCGCGCCTCGATCAGTGCGCGGGCCAGCTCGAATTCCGGCCCCAGCCGCTCATAAGCCTCCCGGTAGTCCGCCTTCCGGCTCCACCGCTCATGCAGTTCGTCAAGCGTGCTCATTGCAGTACCTCCCTGGCGCGGCGCAGCGCCATTTCGATCTCCCGCCGCGGCGTGCGCCGGGTCTTCTTCACGAAGGCCCGCACCACGACTACCCGTCAGCCGGTCGCGACGATATAGAGAGCTCGCGCAATGCCGTCTCGGCCGGTCGTCGCCATGACAGGGAGCCGGGGTCATGCCGACTCCCTGCTCTTGGTCGGCCCGTCGCTCCGGCAGGACGGAAATTCTGCGCCATGCGGCGCCTCACGGCGCTTGGAGAATGAGACCGTCCGTCCCGCCCCTGTTCTGCGGCCCGCGCGCGCATATCCGGGTCGCGAACTCGCGAGCGCGCGACTGTGCCGAACTCATCACCGACGACGCCTGGAAGCTCGCCGACCGGCTCGAACAGGCAACCGGCGAGCGGCCCGCGGCGCTCGATGCGACGGCGAAACAGGCCGCCCGGGAGACCGTGTTCGGGCGCGACGCGGATCGGGAAGAGGAGCGCGATCCGCTGCTGACGGGTACGGCGTTCGGTCCGCCCGACCGCCGTCCATGCCCGGGGCGCGGACGCCGCACCGGCCTGCCTCCCTGCCGCGCTCCCGGCGGACAGGTCCTGCCGCGGGGCGCGCCGACGCCGATGAACGGCGGCTCCCACCATCGGCTGTTCTTGCACGGACTGGAGTTGTGGCGGCAGTAGCCCTACGGCTCGGCCATGCGCATCATGCGGGACGGCACCGGCATGGCGCGGTTGGCAACGCCGGGCATTTCGGCCATGGACGTGAACCAATCCCGGACCCGCTGGGCCGCGATCGCGTCTACCGTCGCATGCACGCGGGGCTCAGGTTTCGACGACCGGCGAGTGTCGGTCCCGGCTGTAGCGCGCCCGCGCGTAGAACCCGCAACCGGGCGTCGATCGTATCTCCTGTCCAGCCTAATCGAACTCCCAGGCGAAGCGGACGTACACGAACCGTCCGCCGGGGATGTCGTAGGTCGACGCGACGTAGCCGTTGAGCGTTGCGCTCTGGCTGGCCGGCGGATCGCGGTCGAACAGGTTGTTCACGCCGAATCCGAGGCTCCCCCGGAGTCCGGGGAGGTGCCAGGTCGCGCGCACGTCGTTGTAGAGCGTGCCGCCGAGCCTGTTCTCGGAGAGCCTGTCGTTGTCGAAGTCGGGATGGGAGCACAAGCCGAGGTTCGTCAGGCTATCGGGGGAACCGTCCAGGAAGTTCGAGCACCGCTCCATCGTGCTGTCGATGTATCGGGACCTCCAGGACAGGTCCCAGTTCCCGAGAAACCAGTCGACGGCGAGGGTGGACTTCCACCTGGGCTTGGCCCGGTCGTTCTCGGCTCTGCCGGCGAGCGATCGCCTCTCGATCTCCCGGCCGTGCGAGTCCCTGAGCACCTCCGTAAACGTGCCCAGGTACGTATTGTGCCAGAGAATCCGGAAGCGGCCGAAAGACAGCTCCGGGCTCCGGAAGGCGAGGTTGAAGTCCAGACCGTTGGTTTCGATCGAGCCGGCGTTGAGCAGCATGTTCTCGAAGCGGGCGATGCCGCCCCGCTCGCCCCGGTCGACGAAATCGCAGAAGAGCTGCACGCCGGCTTCGTAGCAGCCGTCGAGGACGGTCTGGGCGTCGAACGCCGCGATGGTGCCGTCGATCCTGTGATCGTAGTAGGTCAGCTCCAGGCTGAGATCGTCGATCCAGGCGAGACGTCTCGCCCAGCCTGGGCGATAGACGGCACCGAGCGTGAAGCTGTCGGAGGTCTCCGGTTGCAGCGCCGGGTTGCCGCCGGTGAGCGTGCCGACCTGGCCGAGACTCTGCCGGTAGCTGCCGTCGGCCGGGACACCGTCGGCGATGCAGTTCTCGACCGTCGCCGGCGTGGCACCGGAGTTCCGGAAGTCGGAGCACGGGTCCGCGAGCGCCGCATCGAAGCGTGTATGCCCGCCGAACAACTCGCCGATGTTGGGGGACCGGAAGCCCTCGGCGAAGGTGCCGCGCAGCAGCAGGTCGCCCGCAGGCCGCCAGCGCGCGCCGAGCCGCATCGTCGTCCCGGTGCCGAACGTGCTGTAGTCGAACGCCCGGGCGGCGGCCGACACGGCAAGGAGATCGGCACCGGAGCGGCCGGATGCCAACGGCACGTCGATCTCGGCATACAGGGCGTTGACGTCGAAGCCGCCCGCGGTCGGCTGCGCGGGAAGGCCGGCGGTGTCTCCGGCGGCAACGACGGGGTCGGGCCGGAACGCGCCGTCCTGGGCGCGGTGCTCGGCGCCGGCCGCGAAGGCCAGGGGGCCGGCCGGAAGTTCGACGAGGTCCCCGGTGACGTTGGCGGTGATGTCCACCAGCCTCTGTTCGCTGGAATCCCGCTGCACGAAGCCGATCCAGTCGAGCATGTCCGGCGTGAGAGTGCCGCCGCCGTCGCCCTGCCCGCCGAGGAAGTTCAGAGGCACGCACGGAGAGGTACAGCCGTCCGCCGGCCCCAGAGCCTGGCGCATCTTGCGCGCATCGTGCGCGCCGGTCTTTCGCTGCCGGGCGTGGTTGCGAGCCCACACGCCGTTGAGATCCCAGAACATGGCGCGACCGCCGAGCTCGAACTCGCCCTGCAGACCCGCCACCACGTAGCGGGTGTCGACCTTCTGCTCGAAGAGGCGCGCGCCGCTTTCCAGCGGGCGACGGGTGAGGAACGCACCGCCGGGACCGACCGTGAAGCCGAACGGGTTGAAGGGATTGGCAACGTCGATGGCCGTCCGGTCCATGAGATTGCCGGTTCCGCCCAATTCCCCGATCCACAGCGGCTCGGGCGCCGCCCGGTTCCGCGACTTGCGGGTATTGTACAGGGCCCGGGCGTAGAGGCTGAGCATGTCCGTCAGCTCGTAGCGGGCCTGGCCGTAGAGGCCGACACGCTCGGAGGGGGTCAGCAGCAGATTCCATGGCGCGTAGTTGAAGCGGTCGGCGTTGGTCCACAGATGGTAGTCGTCGCCGTCGCCGCAAGGGTCGGCCGGATCGTAGATGGGCGTGCCCGTCACGCCCTCGTCGAGCGCGCAGTTGATGAACTCGTCCGTGCGGGGATCGGTGAAGACGATCCTGCCCTGCGGCGTGAAGGTGCTGCCGTGCCGGCTATGGTCGGTGCCCGGCCTTGGAAAGCGCGATTGCCGGCGCTCCGCGGAGCCCAGCTCTTCCTGGTTCTCGTAGCTCACGCTCAGAGAGGCCGAGAGCCGCTCGCCCGTGCCTCCGAAGGACGCGGCGAGATCCCGTGCGGCTCCTCCGCCGGGGTAGCTGCCGGCGCTCCCGCTCGTCTCGACCCCGTCGATGTTCTTCCTGGTGATGATGTTGACGACGCCGGCGATGCCGTCGGAGCCGTAGATCGCGGAGGCCCCGTCGCCGAAGACTTCGATGCGATCGATGATCGAGAGGGGGATCGTATTGAGATCGGTGGCGCCGGGCACGCCGCTGCCCGACGTCCCGTTGACCCAGCGCAGGCCGTCCACGAGCACGAGCACCCGTTTCGCGCCCAGGTGCCGCAGGTCGACCTGCGAGGCCCCGGCGGAAATGCCGCCGCCGTCGGCCGGAAAGCCGAAGTTGCCGCTGCTGTTGAAGCGCGTCGTCAGCGGCGAGCCGGAGATCGGAAGCCGCTGCAAGACGTCGCCGACGGACGACACGCCTGCGCCTTCGAGTTGCTCCGAGGTCAGGGTGAGGACCGGAGAGACCCCCTGCAGGGGATCCTGACGGATGCGCGTCCCCGTGACGACGACAGGCGCCAGGCGGATCCCCTCGTCCGCCGCGGGGACGGCGGGCACCGCCATCCATCCCGCGACGAGCGCGCAGAGCAGCAGGAGACCGGGCCGCCCCGTCGTTTCCCGGAGTCTCCCTCCGTACGGGAATCGGCCGTGCCCAAGAATCGTCGGCGGCCGGGGGGACTGCCATGTGCCGATACGCATTCTCCTGTCTCCCGAGTATTCTCCTGCGGTCGTGTCCCGCCTGGTGGTGCAAGAGCCCGGCGCCGATTGCGGTATCCAGCGGGTCGGGCCGGGACGCTCAGGCTGCGACCCCGGCCAACTCCGCCCGTTCGATCCGGCATCGCACCCGAATGACGGCGCCCCGCTCGTGCTACAGTCTCGACCCGATCGGAGACCTCCGCCGAATTCCAAGTATCGTTAGCGGGAAGCATTTGGGGACGACCACGAGAGTAAACATGAAAAATAACGTAAAATCAATTGGTTCGTGTGACAGACCGACTTTCCCTGGCGCCACCGGTCCCCGCCGTCGGCGCCCGATGCGCCGCGCGGCCGGAAGCGCGGTGGAGACACGCGCATCGTGACCGGGCTGGCGGCGGCGAACGGCGGCGAGCCCGTATTCACGGCTCGGCGCCGGATCGGGCTGTGGCTCGGCGCGGCGGTGTTTCTTCTGATCGAGGCGCTGCCGGCGCCCGCCGGCCTTTCGACGGCGGGCTGGCATTGCGCCGCCGTGGCGCTGCTTATCGCGATCTGGTGGGTCAGCGAGGCGATTCCGCTTTCGGCGACGGCGCTGCTGCCGATCGGGCTGTTCCCGATCCTCGGCGTGCTGCCGCTCGGCGACACGGTCGCGCCCTACGCGCACCAGGTCGTCATGCTGCTGCTCGGCGGCTTCATCATCGCGCTGGCGATGCAGCGCTGGGGCCTGCACCGGCGCATCGCGCTGCTCATCGTCGCGCAAGTGGGCAGCCGCCCGGAAAACATCGTCGGCGGCTTCATGCTGGCGTGCGGGCTGGTGAGCATGTGGGTGTTCAACACGACCACCACGATCATGATGCTGCCCATCGGGCTGTCGGTGATCGACCTGCTGCAGCGCGAGGGGGGAGACCGGCCCGAATATCGCCAGGCAACCCGCAATTTCGCGACGGCGTTGATGATCGGAGTCGCCTACGCGGCGACGATCGGCGGCAGCGGCACGCTGATCGGCACGGCGCCCAACGCCGTGCTCGCGGGTTTCATGAGCGAGGCCTACGACGTCGAGATCGGTTTCGCGCAGTGGATGACAGTGGGCGTGCCGATGGTGGCGCTCATGCTGCCGCTGGCCTGGCTGATCCTGACGCGCGTCGCCTTCCCCATGCGAATGCCGCCGATCGCCGGCCACGACGCGCTGATCCGCGCGCAGCTTGCCGAGATGGGGCCGATGTCGAGAGGCGAGCGCGTCGTCTCCGCGGTCGTCGCGGTGGCCGCGTTCTTCTGGGTGTTCCGCCCGCTGGTGCGCGACCTCCTGCCCGGGCTCGCGCTCAACGACACGAGCATCGCCATGGTTGCCGCCGTGGCGCTGTTCATCATCCCGGTGGAGCCGCGCAAGGGCGTGTTCGCGATGAGCGGCGAATGGGCGGCGAAGCTGCCGTGGGGCGTGGTCGTGCTGTTCGGCGGCGGGCTGTCGCTGGCGGCGGGCATCCGGCACTCGGGCCTCGCCGACTGGATCGGCGGCGCGACCGCGGGGTTCGCGGCTCTGCCGACGCTGGCGGTCATTCTCGCCGTCGTCACGCTGATCATCTTCCTCACCGAACTGACGAGCAACACGGCGACCACGTCAACCTTCCTGCCGATCGTCGCCGGCATCGCCGTGGGCATCGGCGAGAACCCGCTCCTGCTGGTCTTTCCGACGGTGCTCGCGGCGAACTGCGCGTTCATGATGCCGGTGGCGACGCCGCCGAACGCCGTGGTCTTCGCGAGCGGGCACATCACGGTCCCGCAACTGATCCGCGGCGGCATCTGGGTGAACCTGATCGGCATCGCGGTGGCGACGCTGGTCGCCTACACCGCGGTCGGCATCGCCTTCGACATCGAGCCCGGCGTCCTCCCGGACTGGGCGGCGGGCTGAACGCCGAGGCCCGCCGACCCCGATCCGCGCTGCGCCCGGTCTATCGCCGGCCCTGTGTCGATCGGGACGGATTGCGCAATCCGGTCGATCTCCGGCTTGGCGGCGGCGGCAAGTTCCAGCGCAAGACGCCGCGCAGGGGGCCTCAGCCAGAAAGACCGCGGTGCCGCCCACGCCACAGCCAGCGTCGAGCACATGCCGGCCCGGGTCGAGGTGGCACCCCTGCACCAGAGTGCGGTCGGCACCGTCCAGGCCTGCCGCGTCCGTCTCGGTATCCGGCCACCAAAGGCCACGGTGAATCGACAGTCGCCCCGAACCCTTCACCGACATGAGCTCCGTCAGTCCCGCATAGAGATCGGAAACCAACTTCTCCTCTACCGTTCCTTCGGACCAATCCCCTTCGCCATGGCTCATTCGCTCCCTGCTCGACGGATCTCCTCGAGGCATCGCAGTATCGCGCAAGGCGCAGCAACCATTGCCATGCCCGGCCAACCATATTCGAGGGTGCCCGAACGGCCGCGAGTCCCGGAGCGGCGCCACACGCCTCATGCCGCTTCGTGTCGTTGTTGCCAAGCGGGTTTCGTGATTGGATTCGACAGGCTCGCGACAGTCGCCCGGTTCGGCGGAGCTTGTCGACGTATCGCCGGAACTCGATGAGGAGACGACGAGTGGAGCCCGGTCGAACGACTTCATCCGATGGAATGGAAACGGCGAGGTCGGTATCCGATCTCTACGCGGGTTTGACCGAAGTCCTGCCGATGAAGAAGCCGGAGCATCCGTCGATTCACCGGGGCCTTTGGGGACCGGATACAAGGACCGACGCGGAAGGCCTGGACCGGGCCAACCGCACCCTCGTGCAGGGATGCCGCCTCGGGCCAGGTCAGCACGTGCTCGACGCCGGTTGCGGCGTGGGCGGCACGGCGGTCTTCGTGGCAGAGACTTACGGCGCGAGAGCTACCGGCGTGACGAATTGCGAGCCACAAGTGGCGGTGGCGACACGATTCGCGCAGGAGCGCGGTATCGCGCATCTGGTGGAGTTCCAGTATGGGGACTTCATGGAACTGCCCTTCCCCGACGCCACTTTCGATACCGTCCTGAACCACGAGTCCTTTTGTTATGCCCCCGACAAGCTCGCCTACCTCCAGGGCGTTTACCGGGTTCTCAAACCCGGAGGGCGTTGGCAGTCCCTCGACGGGGAGCTGGCGAACGAGAACGGGTCACCGCCGGAACGGCACGCTGCGCTGCTCGCCGCCGTGGAGCGAAACTGGCGCTTGCCGGCCATCCAGATGTGGCGCGATGTGCTCGCAATGGTCGAGGAAGCGGGCTTTACGGGAATCGAGGCACAGGATCTTACCGGCGAAGCGCTGCCGTCCACAAATCGGATCCGACAGAGCTACCTGTTGTTTTCCTTCCTGAATCCGCAGATCCGCGAAATCAATCCCGCATTCCAGGAATTCATGGATGCATCGGTCTGCTTCGCCCAGGGATTGTCGGAAGGCCTGTTCGCGTACCGATTTATCTCAGCAACGCGGCCGATCGGACAATAGCCGGCCCGGCGGCACTTGGGATGTAGGTGTCCAGCCTCAACGGGTTGCACTCAACCATACGCTCCGGGCTGACCTTCATCGAACTCAGCATGCGAACGGAGGCAGTCAATCCCACTCGACGGCGAGGTGCTTCAACCCCCTGAAGGTGAATGTCCTGAAGATGTCCGGCGGGCCGTTGCCCGCCAGCCGCATGTGGGGCAGACGGCGGGTCAGCTCTTCCAGGATGATTTTCATCTCGAGCCGGGCTAGCGGTGCGCCGAGGCAGAAGTGCGCACCGTGCCCGAACGATAGATGATCGCGGGCGTTGTGGCGGTCGATGTCCAGGGTGTCGCCGTCAGGAAACACGGTCTCGTCGCGGTTGCCGGAGGCGAGCAGCAGCAGGATTCTTGCGCCGGCTGGAATCCGCCGGCCGCCCATCTCGGCGTCTCGGGTCGCGAGCCGCGGGAACGCGAGGAGGGGCGTGCCGAGGCGCAGGATCTCCTCGACCGCGTTGGGAATGAGTCCGGGGTCGGCGCAGAGCCGCTGCCAGGACGCTCCCTCCGTCAGCATGGCATGGATGCCGTTGGCGAGCGACTGGCTCTGGTTGTCCGCCCCCGCGGTCTGCAGCAGGAACGCGATGTTGTGGAGATAGTTGACCGTGAACAGCGAGGGATCGGCGCGGCGCATCCGGACCGCATCTCCGATATAGTTGTCGCCGGGACTCTCCATCGCGGCTTCGACCAACCTGCCGCTGAAGGACCAGAGCCGCACGATCATCTCCACCAGGGAGTTCTGCGCGGCCTCAGTCGGGGCTCCCCAGGTCTCGACGCGCCGCATCCCGCCAGGCCAGTCGGCCAGATCGAACTCGTCGTCGTCGCCGCCGAGAAGATGGAACGTCATTCTGCTTGCGGCCGGCTGCAGGAGCTGGGCAAGGAGGTCCGCGCGCCCGTCATCGGCGAAGCGGTCGATTTCCCGGGAAACGATCGCACGGATTCTTGGCTCGAGTCGCTCGATCCGGCGGGCGGCAAGGCCCTTGCCGAAGATGCGCCGGTGGCGGCGGTGATCCGCGGGCTCTTCGTCCGCCAGCGTGGGCTCCAGCCTTGCGCCGGACGATTGGTAGATTTTCCTCGCCTCATGACAGAGCGGCGCCACGGGCTGGCGGACGTTGGCCGAGGAGAAGGTTACCGGGTCCCGGAATATGGAGCGGATGTCTCGGAAGCGGGCAATGGCCCACCAGTCGACCTCGGGAACGTGCAGGACGGGCGCTTCGGCCCTCGCCCAAGCGAAGAACCGGTAAGGATCAGCAAAGTAGCCGGCGACCGGCGAGCCGTGCGAAGGCTCGGCATGGGCGGCGATCAACTCCTCGAACCGTGTCGCGCCTTGTTCCGGCATCCGCACTCCGTCTCAGCGCTCACGGCGCAAGGGTCTCACCGGAAACAGTAGTGCGCGGCCGAAAGGACGGGCAAGCGGATCCGCGACAACCGGGCACTCGCCGGCGAAGATCGCGTCCGGACCGGCGCGGTGCGGAATGCCGTGTGCCTGCGCCATCGGGCGGGCCATGATTTCGGCTGTTCAATCCTATGCCCATATGGCATGCTGACGGTCTCGTTTTTCGCTCTGTTCCGGGCAAGGAGAACGCCGATGGCGAGATCGATCGATACCACTCGCGGAGCCATGACCGCATCGGAACTCCGGGACCGGTTGATCGCACAGGCGGGAGAAGACGACGAGTTCCGCGCGCGACTGCTGGCGGATCCGAAGGCGACCCTTCGCGAAGACTACGGCCTCGACCTGCCGGAGAGCCTGAACCTCTACGTTCACGAAGACGACCTGACAACGGCCCACCTAGTGCTGCCGCGTTCCAAGAAGCTGACCGAGGCCGAGCTGCAGGCCGCATCCGGCGCGTATTACTGATCGCGTCAAGGGCGCCGGCGCAATCCGCGCTGCCGGGGTGGAAGGCGCCCGAGCGGGACACCGCGAGGTTGGCGAGTGACGACGCGTTCGCAGCGCAGACCAAGGGCAACCTGGCCCGCATGGCAGAGGTGACCGGAGCGGCGCCACCCTCCCTCTGGAGCGAATCGCCGCAGGCCGAGGGTGCGGAGAGTCTTGCCGATATCCTCCTCCTCGTTCGCACCCTGCTTCCCGATGCACTGATCGACGATCGCGGCTGGGACCGATTGCTTGCCCGGGCCGATCGCTTGCCGCCATCGGCGGCGGACGCGATGTTCGGCTTCGAGTGCCGTCTCGACCATGCGGAAGCTTCGGCCGATCTCCTGCTGTCCGTTCGTCCGGAGACGCCCTTCGGAGGGTGGCTCTTCCACAGCGCCGCCCCGGGTGGGCCGAAAGCGGCTTCGCTCGCCCGCCTCCTGTGCGAGATGCGCCGCCAAGGTTCTCCGATCGGGGCCGCCATCGATCTCGTGGCGCTGGAATACGATATGGCCGACGCGGACGAACTTGCCGCGCCCGGGGTTTTCCTTCGCAGCGCCGCCGAGAGCGGGCATGTCGACGCCGGCGTTCTGACCGGGGCGATCGCGCTGGCCGTCGGCTGGAGCGAAAAGACGACCGAGCGGAACGGCGTTGCCCGCATCCTCGCCGCCCTGCCCCGGGGCGCGGCAATCCGTTGGGCGGGCGGCTTCCCGGATCGGAACGGGCGGGCGGTGCGGCTTCTGGTTCGGGGCCTGGGCGACGACAGCACGGCGTTCCTGTCCCGGATCGGCTGGAGCGGCGATGCGTCGGTCGTCGACAGGGTGGTGTCGGCGTTCCGCGCGTGCGGCGTGGACAACCATGTCCTTGCGCTCGATACGGCCGACGGCCACGTGTCGCCCCGAATCGCCCTGGAATTGTCCCGCCCCGGGCACCCCGGAGGCTGGGGGGAGGCGCTGGACATGATGGCGCGCGAGCGCTGGTGCCTGCCCTGGAAGGCTGCCGCGCTGGGCCGCGTGACCGGCAGCGAGCGGATCTATTCGCGCGCCGGTGTCTCGGAGCTTCACTGCGGCATCCACCACGTCAAGATCGCCCTCCCGTTTCCCGGAAGCGGCGTCGGTGACCGTGCCGAGGCGGCGAAAGGTTATTTTGCCTGTGTTCTTCGTCCGTTGTCGTGATCGGGAAAAGTGCCTGTGACCGAATTCGGAGGCAGCCGGTTTCGAGAGAGCGCGATTGTTCGCAACGCCCATCTGGAGCCGCTGGACGATCGCGCGCAGTTGACTGCCCCGCGCGAATGGGCCGTGCTCGCCTGCCTTGGACTGGTACTCGCGGCGGGAGTGATCTGGGGCGCGTTCGGCAGCGTCGAACGGACACTGCGGTCGGACGGCGTTCTGGTCCTGTCCGGCGACCGGCGCGCAATCCTGTCCGCACTCCCGGGCACGGTCGCAGAAGTATCGGCCAGAGAGGGAGATCGGGTGGCCGCGGGCCAGCCTGTCCTTCAAATCGCTCCCCTCGTGCAGGAGCGGCCGGTGGGTTTGTCCGCTGCGATAGTCCGGGAATTGGACGACGCGGCGGCGAACGCGACCGGCGCCGCCCGCGCGGAGGCGCAGCGGTCGCAGGCGTCTGCCCGGGCTCTGCTGGACGAGCTTGCGTCACCCCGGAAGCCCATCGAACTCTCGAGTCCGGGCGACGGGGTGATCGCGGCCATTCTCGCCGTTCCCGGCGAGAGCGTGGCGCCCGGCCGCCCGGTCGCCGATCTTGTGTCCGGAAACGGCGACCGGCTTGACGCGGTCGCCTTCGTGCGGCGCGAAGATTCGTGGCCGCTCTCCAGCGGCATGGCGGCGCGCGCAAGCATCGAGACGCCGCAGGGGCGCCGATCCTTTCCGGCGGAGCTGACCTCGATCGCGCCGCGCGCGGCTGACCCTCCGGGTTGGCTGGTGCGGATGCTCCCCGGCGCCGCGACACAGGGTCGGGGCCATATCCTGCGGCTCGCGATTTCGGATCCTCTGGCGCGCCGATCCGCCCCCGGGGACGGGTTCGGGCGAGGTCTCGGAGATGGAACGCCTTGCCGGATAGAGATCGTCCTCGAGCGCACGTCTCCGTTCGGTCTCCTGATCCGGCGCTAGGGGCGAGAGACCGGGAAAGCGGAGGCCCTGCCCGGACCATGCCCGCCACAGGATTGAACGAGCGGTTGCGGCGCTTGCTCACACGCCGCGTGCGCACGCCCCTGGTGCTGCAGATAGAGGCGACCGAATGCGGAGCGGCCTGCCTTGCCTCGGTGCTGCGGCATTTCGGGTGCTGGGTGTCCCTCGAGGAGATGCGGGACGCCTGCGACGTCGGCCGCGACGGCTGCTCGGCCGCGGACATCGTTCGCGCCGCGCGGCAATACGGCCTTGAGGCAACGGGCTGGAAGCAGGAGCCGGAAGATCTGCCCGGGCTCTCCCTGCCGGCCATACTGTTCTGGGAGTTCAGGCATTTCGTGGTGCTGGAAGGGATCGGGAAGGGACAATACTTCCTGAACGACCCCGGTCGCGGCAGGTATTCGGTCGACGAAGTCGGCTTCGACCGCGGCTTCACCGGCGTGGCCCTGGAGCTCGAGCAGGGTGAGTCGTTTCGCCGTACCGAGCCGCCGCCGGGAGTGCTGCGTCGGCTGTGGCCCTGGGTGAGCGGCTTCAGGTCCTCGCTTCTGTTCTCCCTCCTCGCGGGCCTTCTGCTTGCGGTTCCGGGGGTGGCGGCGCCGGTGCTGCTGGGGCTTTTCGTCGACGGCGTTCTCGAAGGCGGACAGGAAGAGTGGTCCGGCGCGTTGATCGGCGCGATGACTGCCGCCGCCGTTGTCGTCTATGTCCTCACTTGGCTTCGTCAGCGGGCGCTGCGGCGGCTGGCGATCGCGGTCGCCGTGCGTCAGGCGGACCGCTTCGTCGGACGCCTTCTGGGCCGGTCCGCCCAGTTCTTCGCGCGGCGCATGTCCGGCGATCTGCTGACCCGAGTGCAGTCGATCGAGCGGGTGGTCGCCGTCGGCGTGCACCGGCTGGTGGGCGTGACGGTCGATCTGACGATGAGCCTCGCCTTCCTTTCGCTGATGTTCGTCTACGATGCCTTGCTTGCGGCGGTGCTGCTGTTCATCGCCATCCTGTGCGCGGTCGCGGCGCGTGCGGCAAGTCGCTACCGAACCGACGAGAGCCACAGTTTGCGCCGCGAGCAGGGCCTGTGGACCGGCATCGGTCTCGCAGGATTGCGCAGCGTCGAGAACATACGGGCGGGTGCGTCCGAGGACGATTTCTTCGCCCTCTGGACCGGACATCAGGCGCGCGAGCTGAACGCCCGCCAGAGTTTCCAGGAGTTCGGTCACTTCACCGAGGCGGTTCCGATCCTTTTCACGGCGCTCGGCGGCGCGGCGGTGCTGGGGATCGGCGGGTGGAAGGCGATGTCCGGGGAGATGCCGCCGGGCAGCCTGATCGCCTTCTACATGCTTGCATGGCACTTCCTCCAGCCCGTCGGCCGGTTCGTGCAGTTCACCGAGCTTCTGCGGACGCTGGACGCGGAGCTTGCGCGTCTGGAGGAGGTGCTCGCCGCCCCGGACACCCGCAACCTCGGGAGGCCGCAGACAACTCCGCGCGTGACCACTGTCGCGGGCCGGCTCCGGCTGCGCGGCCGGATCGAGATGCGCGACGTCACATTCGGCTTTCAGCGCCATCGGTCGCCGCTGATCGACGGCTTCAACCTCACGATCGAACCGGGCCAGCGCGTCGCCATCGTCGGCCCGAGCGGATCGGGCAAGTCCACCCTGGCGCTGCTGGCCGCCGGAATCTACCGGCAGTGGTCGGGCGAGATCCTGTTCGACGGGATGAGCCGCGAGGATATTCCGCGCGAAGTCCTGAACGATTCCATATCATTGGTGAGCCAGGACACGGCGCTGATCGCGGGTACGGTCCGCGACAACCTCACACTTTGGGATCCGACCGTTCCCGACCCTCAGCTGATCGGCGCAGCTCGGGATGCGGCGATCCACGAAGAGATCATGGCCCGCGCCGGCGGCTACGACGCTGAAGTGGAGGAGTGGGGGCGCAACTTCAGCGGCGGTCAGCGCCAGCGCCTGGAAATCGCCCGCGCCCTCGTGCCGAATCCCTCGCTGCTGATACTCGACGAGGCGACGGCGGCGCTGGATGCGATTACCGAGAGCCGCATCGACGATGCCCTGCGCCGCCGGGGCTGCTCCTGCCTGATCGTCGCTCACCGTCTGAGCACCATTCGCGACTGCGACCGGATCGTGGTGCTGGATGGCGGGCGCGCGGTCCAGGACGGCGTCCATGACCGGCTGATGACGATCGAACACGGCCTCTACCGGGAGCTCGTTCATGCCTCCTGATCGCGCCGACGGGCCCGAGCCGCGCGGCCCGGCGGCCTCCGACCCCGATCGTCACCGTCTGGCCGACTTGGCGGTATCCC
Organism: Alphaproteobacteria bacterium; assembly: GCA_965243325.1. Classification (GTDB taxonomy): domain Bacteria; phylum Pseudomonadota; class Alphaproteobacteria; order UBA7887; family UBA7887; genus JANQOH01. Next base: position 1,574,864 of record CBDEUQ010000003.1, read on the forward strand.
AAGGTAAGAAGATCCTCGCCCCCGGCAACCGGCCCGTGCGGCTCGACGATCCCGGGAGCCTGTGGTTCGTTGAGCGCGGCGTTCTCGACGTCTTTCTTGTCGGCGTCCGGGGTGGCGTGGCGGAGGCGCCGTTTCGCCACGCGCTGCGGCTGGAAGCCGGCCGCCTCGCCTTTGGCGCGGCCGGTGCCGAGGAATTGTGGCTCCTCGCCAAGGGAGCGCCGGACACGATCCTGCGCCGCATCGATGCAGCACGCGTCTCCGCCGGAACGCACGGCGGGCCCGACGGGCTGCACCGGGTTCTCGCCGAAGACGCCGACAACTGGATAGCCGGCATCGTCTCCGCGATCGCCGCGCAGATCGACATTCACCCGCGGCCCGACGTGCTGATGAGCGAGGGAGCGGGCACCGAAGCCGGCGGCGTCCTGGCGAGCGCCGGCGGTGTTGTCTGGGTCTGGGGAGGCGCGGCGCGGCTTTTCGGCACCGAGGAGCCGGAGGACGGGGAGATGGTGCCGCTCACGCGCGACGGCTGGGCCGTGCTCGACGGCGGCGCCGAGGTCGAGGTTCTGTCTTCGCGGGCGCTGGGCGCCGAGAAGCTTCTGTCCCGCGCCCTGCCCGGCTTTCACCGCCTCGCGTTCGGAGCCGAGGTGCTCAACCGCCGGATGCTGTTGGCCGATCAGGCCAATCTCCAGGTCGCCCGATCGTCGTGGCGCCGCCACGACGAGGACGAGGCGCGGCGACGCCTGTTCGGACTCTTCGGTTCGTCCCCGCCGGCCGCTTCCGCGGACCGGGCGCTGATTGCCGCGCTGCGCGAGGTGGGACGGCACGAGGGCATCGCCATCCGGGCCCCGGACGGCCCCTCCGACCGGCCACCGGCCTTGTCCGATCTGCTGCACGCATCGGGTGTGCGGGCCCGACAGGTGCGCCTGTCGCCCGAAGATCGTTGGTGGCGCGGCGACAGCGGAGCCATGCTGGCCTTCCGGAGCGAGGGCGGAGACCCCGTCGCTCTCCTGCCCGGAGCAATGGGCCGGTATCGGCTGCGCGATCCCGGGACGGGCGCGTCCATACGGGTGGCGCGGGCTGAAGCCGCGACGCTCGCCTCCGAGGCTTACGTCCTCTACCGGCCTCTGCCGGGCGACCGACCCGTCGGCGCGAGGGAGCTGCTTGCGACCGCTGCGGGAACAGCCGGTTCGGATCTTGCCCGCGTTGTCGGGGCCGGTCTTGCAGCAGGTATTCTGGCTCTGGCTCCGGCGGCCGGCATCGGCGTACTGGTCGACGGCGTCATCCCGTCGGGCGACGGCGGAGCGCTGCTGCGTCTCGCGCTATTGCTGGTGCTGCTCGCGATCGCCGCCGCGCTGGCCCTTGTGCTGCGCGGCATGGCGGTCATGCGCATCGAGGGCCGGCTCGCCGCGCGGGCCACCGCAGCGCTTTGGGATCGCCTCTTGCGGCTGCGTGCCCGGTTCTTTCGCGAGTACAGCTCTGGCGAGATGTCCATGAGGGCACTCGCCTTCCAGACGGTGCGCGACCGGCTCTCCGGCGCAACGGGGGCCGCCCTGCTGTCCGTTCTGTTTCTCGTGCCGTCGATCGCGCTCGTGTTCCTCTACGATGCCGTGCTGGGCTGGCTGAGCATGGGCATCGGCCTCGCCGCGCTGGCTGTCGCGCTCGCCTTCGGAGTGGCGCAGATGACCGCGCAGCAGCGGCGGTTCCGCGAAGAACGCCTCCTCGCCGGTCACCTGTCTCAACTCATCGATTGTGTTCGGAAGCTGCAGGCCGCGGGTGCGGAAGGCTCGGCCCGGGCGTCCTGGGCGCGGCGCTACCGCGAGCAGAAGCTGGCGGAAATTCGCATCGGCATCATGAACGAGCACCTGACGGCGTTCGGCGCGGCGGTGCCCCTGCTGGCGGCAGCCGTCCTGTTCGCCGCCGCCTACGGGAGGGAAGAGGGCGCGCTCGGGGTCGGCGAATTCCTGGTCGCCTATGTCGCCTCGATGATCTTCTATGCGTCCATCGTGACGCTCGGCGCCGCGTTCGAGTCCATCGCATCGGTCAAGCCCGCCTGCGAACAGATTCTGCCCATTCTCGCCGCTTCCCCCGAGACCGGGTGCCGGCCCGGTCCGCCGGTCGTGCTCGCCGGCGCCCTGCGCTTCGAGTCCGTGGGCTTCCGCTATGGCGACACGGGACCGCCGGTTCTCGATGCCGTCGACATTCACGCGAGACCCGGCGAGTTCATCGCGATCGTTGGCGAATCCGGTGCCGGCAAGAGCACCCTGGTGCGCCTCGCCCTCGGCCTCGAGACCCCTACCGGCGGCGCAGTCTATTACGACGATCGGGACCTTGCCCATCTCGATCCGGTCTCGGTGCGCCGGCAGGTCGGCGCGGTACTCCAGGACGGGGCTGTTCAGATCGGCACCGTCTTCAACAACATCGTCGGCCAGGACCGAAGCCTGACGGAGGAGGACGCCTGGCGCGCTGCGCGTCAGGCCTCAGTCGACCAAGAGATCGCAGCGATGCCGATGCAGATGCATACCAGCATGGGAGAACGCGCGGCCGCCGTGTCCGGCGGGCAGAGTCAACGCATCCGGATCGCGCGGGCGCTGGTCCGCAACCCGCGCATCGTCATTCTCGACGAGGCCACCAATTGGCTCGATCGCAGGAACCAGGCGGCTCTCATGGAGAGGATACGAGACTCGACCGCGACGCGGATCGTCATCGCCCACCGGATATCGACGATCCGCCAAGCCGAGCGCATCTACGTGCTCGAGGCCGGGAAAGTCGTTCAGGTCGGGCGGTTCGGCGAACTGGCCGATGCCGACGGGCCGTTTCGCGAACTCGTTCGCCGGCAATTGGCGTGACCCCCGGGGGCCGTGGATCATCGCGAGGCAAGCCGCGACCTGATTGTCTCGAAGGGAAGATAGCCGGCGGCGGGATAGGCCTTGGCCTCGACCGCGGCCCTTCCTTCTCCCTCCTCGAAGGAAACCTTCATGTGGGCGATGCCCGTCAGCATGCAGAACGTATCGCGTCCGCAAAGCACCAGCTCCCGACCGGGCCATGCCAACAGGCCTTCCATCTTCTGCGGCAGGCACAGCCCTTCCTCGCACAGACGGGCCAGAAAGGGCGGCCACTCACCCGCTCCCGGGTGGCTCGGGGAACCGGGCTCGCCCTGGAAAAGTTCGAGCCCTATGCGCGGCAGGACACCGCCGGCAGAAACGCCGACAGCGAGGCGAAGCGAGTGAAACAGCCCCCCGAACCGCGCCAGGAACGCCGCGACCGCGTCGACCGGCCCTTTCCATTGCAGGCGTTCAAGGACCTGCAGCGCACGCGCCGGCTCCATCGGCCGGCTGATGACCTTGAACGCTCTGCCGGGCCGACCCGGCATGATCCCGAGACAGTCGACCGAGCCCCCGACAGCGGCCACCTCATCGAACATCCACCTGAGAGCCCGCCCTTCGCCGTCGGCCAGTCGCCAACCCACCGCCCCCGAGAGCCATTCCGCCATCGTCTGCGCATCGGGAACTCTCGCGGCGCCGGTCTCCGTCAAGTCGGACCTGATCCGCGCGAACAGCCCGGGCGGCGCGCCGGACGATCCGGACGCGGCGTCGAACTCGACGCCCAGGAGCTCGCACCACGGAGCGCCCGTATCGATCGCGGCAAGGCGATTGCCGAGCGGCGCCGGTGCGGAACCGGGCGGCGCACGCTCGCCGAGACGGATATAGTGATTGCCGAGCGAACTCCCGCGCGGAAGGGGTATGTAGAAGTCCGTTCCGGCCGCTTTGTCGCCGAGCCGAAGTTCGAAACCGAACCCGATTCCGGGGTCCACAGGCAGTCCCCGGACTGCCTCGCTCAGGCTCGCCCAGCCGGCATCGTCGATCAGCGCCGGAGAGATCGCGCGCGAGAGAGCCTCGAGGATCGCACCGAACGCGGAAGCTGCGTCACCCGCCGATGGCGCCGGGCGGGATCCACGCCCGGCTGCTGCATCACCGAGCGCAACGCGATCCGCCGTCAAACGCCCTTGCCTCCTCGTGGATCACGCATTTGTGCCGCGTCTCGGGAAACTGGCGGCCGGGGAATACGCCCTGGTTTCGCCGTGACGATCCGGAACGCTCCTAATCGGCTTCCGGCCGGGACTCGTTTGCGCCCTCCTTCAGAAAGTCCAGAAGGAGGACCACCCGGTCCTCGCGGGAATCGTTCCATGCCTCGTGCTCGATCGTATCGTCGAAAATCAGACACTTGCCCTCTGCCCAGCTCCTGGTTTCGCCGCCGACCCGGATTCCGCACCGGGGTGGAGAGATCAGACCAAGATGGCACCGCAGCACGCGGGAGGTATAGCCAACGTGGGGCTTGATGCGCGCGCCCGCCTCCAGGCGCGAAAACCCGGCGTTCAGCAGATTGGGAACCTGCTCGACGATCTCGGTGGAGCTCGGGCATTTCAGGCAGTTGTCGTCGAATCTGTTGCCGAAATAGCGCAAGGCGAAGATGCTCCACCCCTTGCTGTAAAGCCCGGTTTCCAGCCAGGGAGAAAAGGCGTCGATTTCCAGCAGCAGGTCGAGCTCGCGCCGGATCGTCGGCGCACTCCGTTCAAGCGTGTGGACGAACGGATAATCGCCTGGATCGAAGAAGCCGGGCCGTCCCGGTCGCGAGACTTCGACAGTCGAACTTTGCATGGGTCATCATCGCCGCCGATCCGAAGAAATGGAAGTGAGCGGCCCGTCGGGTGTCAAGCTCGGCCCGAACCGGACAGCTTCACGCGATCGCACCGGGCCGGGAAGACGGCCCGTCCCGGCGGCTTTCTCCAACCGCCCTAGTCGTCGAGCGAAGCGAACACGGTGGCGCGTTCGATGGCCTCCACGTCGTCCGGCCGCGGGAAGGGCGCCGGCGGGGCCTCGCCCGGCGTGCGCGGGCGGCCGATGGCCTCGAAGAAGTCCTCGAGGCCTCCCGGCATCAGGACCCAGAACATCTTCAGGTCGTCCGCGCCCCCGTTGACGATCCGGTGCGCGTTGCGGGGGCCGAGAAAGACCGTCGTCCCCGCCTCGACCGGATGCGGCTCGCCGTTCACCTCGACGTGCCCGCGGCCGGAGAAGAAGAACAGCAGCTCGTGCTCCCGCCCGTGGCGGTGCTCGCGGATGTGACAGCCCGGCGCGATGACCTGTATCCCCGACGAGAAGCCCTGTACGCGAGGGTCGTCGCGTCGCGAGACCTTGACCTCGGCGTGGCCGTTCGCCGGCACCGGCTGCCAGAAGCTCTCGCCGCGGTCGGGCTGGCAGACCACCACGACGCCGCGTTCGCCTTGCTCCATCGTTCCGACCTTCGTTCCCGTGGGGCGCCCTTGCGCCCGCGCCTGCACCGGTACAGTGGCGCATGCGCCGCGAAACGGCAATGGCCGGACGCGGACGGCGGCGGCACCGGCGCGGCGATGGCCGCCGCGGCGGCGAGCGGCTAGACTGCGGCCGGCCGCGAGGGAGAAAGCGCATGAAGATCACCGACGTCACCGTCACGCTGTTCGCGTGGGACGACATTCCCGCGACCGCCTACGGCCGCATGACGGGGCGGTTCGGCGGCAAGAGCCAGCTTGGCCTGGTGACGATCTCGACCGACGAGGGCATCGCCGGCCACGCCTTCCTCGGCAGCGCCATGAACGGCGGGCACAACGACGCCGGCGCCGCGATCGAACACCTCAAGCCGATGCTGACGGGCAATGACCCGCTCGATCGCGAGGCGCTCCACCAGCGCATGCTGGCGCGCAAGCGCGCCGTGTCGTGGCGCGCGATCGGGGCGATGGACGTGGCCCTGTGGGACATCGCCGGCAAGGCCGCGAACATGCCGGTGCACCGTCTGATCGGCACCTATCGCCACAGCGTGCCGGCCTACGCCTCGTCGGCGGTCCTGGCGTCGCCGGAGGCCTACGCCGAGGAAGCGGCGCAGTACAAGGCGGACGGCTGGCAGGCGTACAAGATCCATCCGCCGGCGCGCTGGCGCGAGGACATCGCCGTGTGCGAGGCGGTGCGCGCCGCAGTCGGCGACGATTTCCGCGTCATGCTGGATTCGACGTGGAGCTACAACTACGAGGAGGCGATCCGTGTCGGCCGGGCGATCGAGGTGCTGGGGTATCACTGGTACGAGGATCCGCTCGCCGACGACGACATCTACAACTGCGTCAAGCTGCGCGAAAAGCTCGACATCCCGCTGATGGCGACGGAATACTCGCCGGGCGGGTTCACCTCGTACGTGCCCTGGATCACGATGCGCGCGACCGACTACCTGCGCGGCGACGTGGCGGTGAAGGGCGGCATCACGCCGGTGCTCAAGACCGCGCGCCTCGCCGAGGCGTTCGGCATGAACTACGAGATCCACCACGGCGGCAACTCGCACAACAACTGGGCCAATCTGCACGTCATCGCGGCGATCGCGAACACGAGCCTCTTCGAAGTCCTGCTGCCGGCGGGAGCGCAGAAGTACGGAGTCGCCGACGACATAGAGCCCGATGCCGACGGTCTCGTGCATGCGCCCACGCGGCCCGGCATCGGCGCCGAGATCGACTTCGACCTGATCGCCGCCAAGACCGTCGCCGTCGTCTCCTGACGCGACGGCACGGTTTCGCCATCGCCGGCGGCGGCGGACGAAACGCCATCGCGGCAACAGCCCCTTACGTGTCGCCGGGGGCGCTGGACCAGCCGCGGGCAACCCTTTAGAGTGGCGCCGCCATCCCCGCTCGGCACGGTCCGGGGGAGGGCGGCCGGATCATCGCGGGACTCGATCGCGGCATGGAAAGCACGGGCTTCATCGACATTCTCATCCTCGCCATGATCGCGGCGTTCCTTGTGTTTCGCCTGCGGTCGGCGCTGGGGCGCCGCACCGGCCACCAGCGGCGACCGGACAGCGTCCCGCGCGAGGTGGAGAAATCCGGGGATACGGTGATTCATCTGCCGGACCGCGAGGCGACCGGCCGGGCACCTCAGGACGCGGACGACGGGCCGCCGCCGCTCGATCCGGCGGACGCCGAAGCCATGGCGGACTCCGAAGCGGGGGTTGTGCAACTGAAGGCCGCCGATCCCGATTTCGACGAGGCGCAGTTTCTCGACGGCGCGCGCATCGCCTTCGAGATGATCCTCGACGCCTATGCGGGCGGCGACAAGGAGGCGCTCCGCGCGCTCCTCGCGGACGACGTGCTCGCGCGGTTCGCCCGCGAGATCGACCGCCGCAGCGACAACGACGAGACGCTCGAGACCACGCTCGTCTCGTTCGCGTCGGTGAGCGTCGAGGATACCCGCGTGGAGAAGGGCCGCGCGGCGGTGACGGTCGAGTTCGTGACCGAGCAGATCAACGTCGTGCGCGGGAGCGGCGGCGAGATCGTCGACGGCGACGAACGCAAGGTCGCGAGGATCGTCGACATCTGGACGTTCGAGCGCGACCTCCGTTCGCGCGACCCCAACTGGCGGCTCGTCGAAACGCGCAGCGGAGAGTGACCGTGCCGGCGCGGCGCCTTGCCGCGGCGGCGCTCGCACTGACCCTCGCCGCGTGCGGCGACGACGAACCGTCCGGCGGCACGGTCCCCTGGACGCCGACCGGCTTCTCCGACCTTCCCGGCTGGACGGACGACCGCCACGGCGAAGCGGCGGCGGCGCTGCGGAAGTCGTGCGACGTTCTCACGAGCCGGCCCGACGCGCGTTCGCTCGGTGCGGACGGCCTCGCCGGCACGGTCGCCGACTGGCGGCCGATCTGCGAGGCGCTGGCCGCGCTCGACGCGGACGACGCGCGCGCGTTCTTCGAGCGCTGGTTCGTGCCGTACCGCGCCGACTCGGACGGCCTGTTCACGGGCTACTACGAACCGACGCTTGCCGCTTCCAGCGAGCGTACGGAGACCTACGCGACGCCGCTTCATGCCCGGCCGGACGATCTGGTCTCGGTCAACCTCGGCGAATTTCGCGAGGCTCTGGCCGGCGAGCGCATCGCCGGGCGGATCGTGGACGGACGGCTCCGCCCCTACGAGTCGCGGCGCCGGATCGCCGCCGGCGGCCTCGACGGCCGCGGTCTGGAAATCGCCTGGGTCGCCGACCCGGTGGACGCTTTCTTTCTCCACATCCAAGGCTCGGGCCGCCTTGCACTGGACGACGGCTCGATCGTGCGGGTGGGCTACGACGGCCAGAACGGCCATCCCTACACGGCGATCGGCCGCGTGCTCGTCGACGAAGGCGAACTGGCGCGCGAAACGGTCTCGATGCAGTCGATCCGTGCGTGGCTCGCGGCGAACCCGGAAGAGGCCCGGCGCGTCATGAACACCAACGCGTCGTACGTGTTCTTTCGCCGCCTCGCGGGCGACGGTCCGATCGGCAGCCAGGGAGTCGCGCTGACGCCGCAGCGGTCGCTCGCGGTCGACCGCCGCTTCGTGCCGCTGTCGGTGCCGGTCTGGGTGGACGTGCCGGTGCCCGCTGCCGACGGCCGGGGCACGACGACGTTCCGCCGCCTGATGATCGCGCAGGATACCGGCGGTGCGATCAGAGGACCGGTTCGCGGCGACGTCTTCTGGGGCGCCGGGGAGGCGGCGGCGGAGGTCGCCGGGCGCATGAACAGCCGCGGCCGCTATTACCTGCTGTTGCCCAGGAGCCTCGTGCCGACGGGCTGAACGCGCCCGCGGGCGATGAAGTTCGGGTTCTCGAAGCCCGGCTTGCCGTAGGCGAGCGGCGCCCCGTCGAGCGTGCAGACGCCGCCGCCCGCGGCGGCGAGAACGGCGTGTCCGGCCGCGGTGTCCCATTCCATCGTGCGGCCGAAGCGGGGGTAGAGATCGGCCGCGCCTTCGGCGAGCAGACAGAACTTCATGGACGAGCCGACGCGTATCGTCGACGCGACGCCGGCCGTCGCCAGCCAGGCGTCGGTTTCCGGCGTGGAATGCGAGCGGCTCGCCGCAGCCACGGCGCCGGCCTCGGGCACCGCGCGCGCGGCGACGGGACGTCGGGGTCCGCCGGCGTCCTGGCGCCACGCGCCGCCGTCGGCCGTACCGCCGAAGCACAGACCGCGCGCCGGCGCGACGACGACGCCCAGCATCGGGCGACCGGAGACGATCAGAGCGATGTTGACGGTGTATTCGTCGCGCCCGGCCACGAACTCGCGCGTGCCGTCGAGGGGGTCGACCAGCCAGAATTGCCGCGCCGGCCGTGCGGCGGGGCCCGTGCTCTCCTCGGCGACGACGGGTATGCGGGGCGCAAGCGCCGACAGCCGCGCGACGATCAGACGGTTCGCGGCCTCGTCGGCGTCGGTGACCGGCGACAGATCGGCCTTGCGGCGCACCCGGGGGCCGCGCCGCGCGATGGCGAGGATGGCGTCGCCGGCTTCGCGGGCGATGGCGGCGACCGCCTCGACCGGGACCGTCACGGCGCCGCCGTCCCGTGGCCGCGCCCGACGTGGCGCCACACCGCATCGACGCGCGCCCCGACCGGCGCGCCGGCAGCGTGGACGACGGGATCGGGCGTCTCCGGCGCCTCACGCAGGAAGCGGGAGCTCCGGCCTTCCAGGCGGTCGAGCGGTGCGGTCATGCAAGCGGGCTGGACTGGGACGGCGGCGCGGCGCGGCGACACATAGGCCGTCCCCGGGCGCGCCGCAAGCATTGCCGCCGCCGCCGCCGGCGCGCCGCACGACCGCACGGGCCGACGGTCGGCCGTGCGCTGGCCTTTTGCACGCCGTTCCGCTAAAGCCGGTGTTCCCGCACGCTCTCGGAAACATCCCGTGTCCGACCCATCTTCGATGCTCCCGGGCATCTCCGCCGTGGCGAGCTATCTGCCCGATGCGGTGCTGACGAACGACACGCTCGTCGAGCGTTTCGGCTTCGACCGCGACTTTCTCGATCACAAGATCGGCGTTCGCACTCGTCACGTGGCCGCAGCCGACGAGGCGGTGTCGGATATGGCGGTGAGCGCGGCGGAAACGCTTTTCGCGCGCGCGGGCGCGGTGCGCGCCGACGTCGGACTCGTGGTGCTGTGCACCCAGAATCCGGATTATCGGCTGCCGACGACCGCGAACATCGTCCAGCAACGGCTCGGCCTTGCCGACACCACCGCCGCGTTCGACGTCAACCAAGGCTGTTCGGGTTACGTCTACGGCCTCGCAATCGCGCAGTCGATGATGCTGGCGCACGGGTTTCGCGCGGCGCTCCTGCTTACCGCCGACGGCTATACGAAGGTGATGGATCCCGGCGACCGGGCGACGGTGCCCCTGTTCGGCGACGGCGCGGCGGCGACGCTGCTGACCGCCGGCGGCCCGGGCCGGCTCGGGCGCTTCACGTTCGGCTCCGACGGCTCGGGCGCGGGCGACCTCATCGTGCGCGGCGGCGGCAGCCGCCACCCGGCGATGCCGACGACCGGGCCCGGCGCCCTGCACATGAACGGGCGGGCGATTCTCAAGTTCATGATCAAGCGCGTTCCGGTGGACGTGGACCGATGCCTGGGCCTGAACGGCCTGGATCGCGGCGATGTCGACCTGTTCGTCTTTCATCAGGCGAGCGGCCACATGGTGCGCTCGCTGATCCGCGAAATGGAGCTGCCGCCGGAGAAGGTGCCGATCGAGATCGCCGACTGCGCCAACACCGTGTCGTCGACGGTGCCGATCGTGCTTGAACGACTCGGCGGCCCGGCGGCGCTGGCCGGGAAAACCGTGCTGCTGTGCGGGTTCGGGGTCGGCCTTTCGTGGGGTTCGGCCGTGGTCCGTTTCGACGCCGGTTGACTCACGCCTTACCCGGGGCCGATCCGGGTTCGCCCGCCACAAACGAAAATCGCCGCCTCTTGCGAGGCGGCGATTTCGTCACTGCTTCTGCGAGTGCCTAGAGGTCGGCGCAGGCGTAGCAGTTGATCTCAAGGCCGACGGCCACTTCGACGATCACAGGCTTGGTCCACATAGCGAGTCTCCGGGTGCGATGTCCAACTCACGGATCGCAACGGCGCGATCCACGGGCGCGACCCTACCGGCTGCGTCGCGCAGCACCATCTATAACCGTCATTGAAAAAGCCAATCGGTTCCGGGCGCGGGCGGAGGGCGGCGCTAAAGCGCGTGGAGCAGGGGCGGCATGCCCTCGGTGGGCGGCAGGGTCACGTCGGCGCCGATGTCGCGAAGCACGCCGAGAAAACTCGCGTACGGCTCGACCGGAACGTACTGGGAGGGCATGAACGCGGCGATCTCCCGGTCGGGCAGACTGGTTCGATACAGCGTCACGTCGAACGTCCGTCCGGGCCCCACCGCGGCGGTCAACGCCGGCACGACCGCCACGCCGAGACCCTGCTGCACCATCGACAGGGCGACCTCGTACGTCCGCGACTGGGCGACCACGCGGTAATGCGGCAGCACGTGCTGGTACCACTCCTCGATGCGCTTCGCGTGCCGGTTGCCGAAATTGAACTGGATGGTGCTGTTCACCACGGCGCGCTCGGCGGGCGCGAGATCGGCGTCGACATCGCGCACCTCGTGCAGATCGATGCCGGTCGGCACGGCCAGAACGTAAGGGTCGCGGCAGACCGTGGTGCGGTGAAAGGAGGTCCCCGTCGCCGCCTGCGAGTCGGTGGCCAGCAGCGCGAGGTTGAGCCGCCGGCCGTAAAGGAGGTCGACGGCTTCGGCGGGCGCGGTTTCGTGAATGTCGAGCTCGATCTCGGGGAAGCGGTCGCTCAGCCCCCGCATCGCCGCCGGCAGGATGTTGCGCGCGATCGAGCTCAGCGCACCGACGGCGACGACGCCGCGCGTGCCGGCGGCGTATTCCTCGAGCCCGACGAGCGCCTCGTCGACGCTCGACAGGATGATCTCCGCCTTGCGCTGCAGAAACCGCCCCGCATCGGTCAGCACCAGCTCGTTGCGGTTGCGGTTGAACAACTGCGCCGCGGTTTCCTCCTCAAGCTTGGAGATCTGCTGCGAAAGGGATGGTTGCGCAAGATTGAGCAGCTTGCTCGCCTTGGTGAACGAGCGCGCCTGCGCCACCGCCCAGAAGATGCGCAGCCGGTGCAGCGTCACCGCGTTCGGTTTGACGGTAATCTGGGACGCCGCCGCGTCCGCCAGTGCCGCGCTGTTTCTGGCCATGCTCCCGCCCCGCCCGGTGCGCCGCGACGTTAGGCGGCGGCCACCATCGGCGCAATCTATTTCCGCAATTCGCCGGCGCGCGCGACGGCGCGTTCAGAAGGTGGGGTCGATCCGGAGATAGTCGTAGCGGTCGGCCGAGCGAACCACCACCTGGCGCGTGCCGTGTTCGCCGGTCAGCTCCAGCGGCACGTCCACGCCCGCGCTGCCGAGCGCCCAGACCTTGCGAAACAGGTCGGCCATGTCGGAGACGTTGCGGCCGGCGACCTTGGCGACGACCTCGCCGGGGACCACGCCCGCGGTCGCCGCCGGGCCGTCGGGCACCGCACGCGTGACGACCACGTTGCCGCCAACGTCGCGGGTGAACATGCCCATCCAGGGGCGCGGCGGGCCGGGGCCGCGACCGTTCTCCAGCAGGTCGGCGAGAATCGGCTTGAGCGCGTTGATCGGCACGAACATGTTGCCGGGCAGCGTGCGGCCGTTCGGCGCCTGGCGCTGGATGAAGAGGGAGCCGATTCCGAGGAGCCTTCCGTCGGCGCCGACGAGGGCGGCTCCCGCCCAGCCGGCAAACGGCGGCGCGGTGAAGATCGCGTCTTCCAGCAGATACTCCCAGTAGCCGGCGAACTCGTCGCGCGCGATGACGAACGCCGGCGCGGCGCCGTCGGCGCCGACGATCAGCGCCTGGTCCGCCGCCGCGAGGCTGCCGGAATCGCCGAAGCGCATCGGGACCGCGGCGATCGGGTCCAGCGCGCGGATCAGTCCGAATCCGGTGTCGTAGTCGTAGGCGACGATCTCGGCCTGGACGGCGTTGCCGGTGGAATCCCGTACCGTGGCCGCCATGGCCTCCAGAACGATGTAGCCGATGGTCAGCACGAGGCCGTTGCCGTCGATGACGATGCCGTTCGCCTCGCGCTCGGTCCCGAGAAAGCGGGCGGTGCGCGCATCCGGCGGAATCTCGGCCTCGACCTGCACCAGCGCGCCCAGGATGTCCTCGACGGCGGGCGCCTGGGCGGCGGCGGGCGCGGCGAGCGCCCAGGCCGCGGCAAGCGCGCCGAAGAGGCGCGAGGGCATCAGTTCGCCCCGATGTGCCGGTCCACCGGATTGGCCGGGTCGGCGGTCCATTCGGCGAGCGAGCCGTCGTACAGGCTCGCGTTGTCGTTGCCGAGCAGCTCGTGGGCGACGAACCAGCCGAGCGACCCCATCTGCCCGATGTTGCAGAAGGCGATCAGCGGCGCCTCGCGGTCGAGCGCCGTCACTTCGGCGACGTGCTCGAGCACAGGCGCGCTCTGGAAGCGGCCGTCGGGAGTGGTCAGCCACGTGATCGGCACGTTGTCGGCGCCCGGCAGGGTGCCCGCACGGGCTGCGACGCCGGCCTTGTTGATGCCCGCATAGTGATCCGACAGGCGGTTGTCGATCAGCCGTGCGCCGCTCTCGTCCGCCGCCGCCACGTCGGCGGCGGTCGCCAGGAGGCCGGGTCGCAAGGCGGCCGAGAAGGTCCGCGGCGGACGTGCCGCCCCCTCTCCCTGATCGAGCGGCAGCGACCTGTCGGCGCGGAAGGCGGCGAAACCGCCGTCGAGCACCGAGACCCCGTCGTGGCCGAGAACCTTGAACGTCCAGTAGACCCGCGTCGCCACGGTCGCCGCACCGGGGCCCCCGCCGGGGCCGACGACGACCACATGGTCGTCGTTGCCGATGCCGATGCCGCCGATCAGCGCCGCCGCGTCCGCGACGTCCGGCAGCATGCCGGGAACCCCGTCGCGCATGGTGCGCCAGCCGTCGGCGGCGAAGCTCGAATGCACCGAGCAGGCGATGTGCCCGCGCTGGAACGCACGCGGGTTCGACCTCACGTCCAGTACGACGACGCCGTCATCGCAGGCGCGCTCGGCGACCCACTCGGGCGTGACGAGGGGGCCGGCGTCGATGGCGTGCGCGGCCGCGGGGACGAGCACGCCGAAAGCGATCAGGCAGAACCGGAAAATGGCCCGTCTCCTAGTTCCCGTCTCGATGCCCGCCAGTCTATGCTTCGGCACCGACTTGGCGCAAATGGTCAGGCCGCGGCGACCGACTTCCAACGTTCGGCGCGGCGGCGAGGGCGGCGGGGAAACCGAGAGAGGGTGGCGATGCCGACACTGGACACCGCGGGCGGGCCGCTGTGGTACGACACGATCGACCTGTTGCCGCCGTGGGAGGCGAATCCGGAAACGGTGCTGTTCCACCACGGAGTCGGCATCGACCATGGAATCTGGTGTCGCTGGCCGCCGGTTCTCGCTGGCCGGTTCCGCCTTCTGCTCATGGACATGCGCGGCTACGGCCGCTCCGCGCGGGCGGCGAACGGGCATGCGTGGTCGATGGAGGGGCTGGCAGCGGACGTGCTCGCCGTCGCCGACGCCGCCGGCGCCGAGCGGTTCCATTTCGTCGGCGAATCGCTCGGCGGCGCCCTCGGCTACCATCTGGCGATCCACCACGGCGCGCGCCTGCACAGCCTGACGGCGTGCACCGCGCCGCACCGCGGCGGCAGCGTCCGCGGCCTGCCGGACTGGCGCGGCATCGTCGAATCCCGCGGCATGACGGCGTGGTCGCAGATGATGATGGAGCGCCGCTTCGCTCCCGGCGCGCTCGGCGAGCGCCAGTGGCGCTGGTTCGACGGCGTGCAGCGGGCGTGCGACCCGGACGTCGTACTCGGGCAGGGAGACATGCTCGCCGACGTGGATCTCACCGACGACCTGCCGCGCATAGCCGTGCCGACGCTGATGATCGCCGGCGACCGCAGCCCGTTCCTGCCGCCGCCGGTGCTCGCCGACACGCACGCCCGGGTCCCCGGCGCGGCGCTGCGGCTGTTCGACGGCCCGCGCCACGGCGTCGTGCTGTCGCACGGCGCCGTGGCCGCCGGCACGATGCTCGACTTCCTCGATTCGCGGACCTGAGCCGCGGCGCCGACGCCCGGCCCGGTTACCGACTCAGTATATGTTCTGCGCCGAAACCATGGCGTAGAGCATTGGGATCGACAGCATCGTGTTGATCCGCGAGGTCAGCATCGCCTTGCGCGCAGCCGCCGGCTTGGCGTCGGCCTCGGCGTCGACGATCCCGAGAGCGATCTTCTGGTTCGGCCAGATGATGAACCAGACGTTGAACGCCATGATCAACCCGAGCCACATGCCGATGCCGATTGCCGTGTGCTTCGCCACACCGTCGGCGAAGCCGATCGCCAGCGCCTGGCCGAGGTAGCCGTTCATCCACGCGACGATGAGGCCGGTAACCACCGTCGACAGCGCCGCCCAGCGGAACCAGAACAGGGCCGAGGGGGCGATGAACTTGCCGACCGCCGGCTTCAGATCGTCGGGAATCTTCGGCATCGTCGGGATCTGCACGAAGTTGAAGTACCACAGCAGACCGATCCACATGATGCCGCTCAGGACGTGCAGATAGCGGAACAGAAACGCCCAAAACGCATGATCTTCCACCCTGGGTCTCCTTGCTTTCTGGGTTGTCCGGCCGCCCGTCAGCCGACGACTGCGAGCACGACGGCGAGGACGACGGTGAGAACGACTCCCGCAATCACCGTGTTCTGCAGCGATTCAAGCACTTTCATCGAATGGGTCTCCTCCATCTCCGGTCGCGCAGCGCACGGGCGGCCGAATCGACCGCCGGGCAAGGAATCTTAGCGCGCCGCGGGCGGCGGCGCAAAAGGCGCGCGGACAGCGACCCGGTCTGCGTTTCCGGCATGGGAGACGTGACTGCATCCTCGACGAAACGCCGTGCCGCGCGAGCCCGCCCCGCGGGTGCGATTGTACCTGCCGGCAATGCGCGGTTCTGATACATACGCCTCTCCGCGCTCCGGGGCGCCGCCGCCCCTCTCCACCGCGCCAACGAACGGGAACTCCGCCATGGCCGGACCGCTTGCCGGGTTGAAAGTGCTCGATCTCTCGCGATTCGTCGCCGGACCCCTCTGCGCCATGATGCTCGGCGACATGGGCGCCGACGTGGTCAAGGTGGAGAAGCCGGGCGACGGCGACCCGACGCGCGGCGCGCCGTTGAAGCATGGCGACGACAGCCTGTTCGCCGCCGTCTTCAACCGCAACAAGCGCAGCCTCGCGCTGGAGGTGCGCAACGCGGCGGCGCAGGAGCTCGTGCGCGCGCTGGCGGCGGAAGCGGACGTGCTGGTCGAGAACTTCCGGCCCGGGGTGATGGAGGCGATGGGATGCGGCTGGCCGGCGCTGCGGGCGGCGAACCCGCGGCTGATCATGGCGCGCATCTCCGGCTACGGCCAGAACGGCCCGCACGCGATGCGGCCGTGCTTCGACGCCGTGGCGCAGGCGGCGAGCGGGCTGATGACGATCACCGGCGCCGCAGACGGCCCGCCGACGCTGTGCGGGACAACGGTGATCGACCATGCGACGGGGCTGCACGCGCTGGCCGGCATTCTGGCGGCGCTGCAGGCACGTCACGCGAACGGGGAGGGGCAGCTCGTCGACGTGGCGCTGCTCGACAGCGCGCTGTCGCTGATGATGACGGCGGTGCCCGCGACGGCCCTGTACGGGGCGGCGCCCGTACGCCAGGGCAACCGCGACCGCCACGGCGCGCCGGCCAACACGTTTCCCTGCGCCGACGGAGCGCTGGTCTACATCGTCGCCGGCGGCGACGACCGGTTCGCCCGGCTGGCGCGGGCGATGGGGCGGCCCGATCTGCCGGGCGAGGCGCGGTTCGCCGACAACGACTCGCGGCTGGCGAACGCCGTCGCGCTGGAAGCCGAGATCGCGGCGTGGACGCGGACGATGGACGCGGCGGTGCTGTGCGAGCGCCTCGCGGCGGCGCAGATTCCGGCGGGCAAGGTCTCGACGGTGGAGGAGATGCTGGAGAACCCGCAGCTGCGCCACCGCGGCCAGATCGTCGAGGTCGACCATCCAGGTGCGAGTCCGGTGCCGATGCAGGGTTTCGTGGCCAAGCTCTCGAGCACGCCGCAGGCGATTCGCCGCGGCCTGCCGGCGACCGGCGAGCACACGGCGGACGTTCTCGCCGACTGGCTCGGGTGCGACGCCGGCGACGTGGAGCGCTACGCCGCGCGCGGCGCTTTCGCCGAGACCGGCGGGGTGGCGTAGCGCGCCCGCCGGGCCTCCGCCGGCGGGCGGCGGCGGGGGCTACACCAGGTCGAACGGCGTGCCGACGACGGTGACGCGGCCGTCCGCCGCCGGCAGGCCGAGGCCGCGGGCGGCGCGCGCGACGGCGGCGGCATCGGCGGTGCGCAGGGCCACCGAGACGATTCCCGGCCCGCGCTCGTCGGAGATCGGAACAAAGCGCACGGCGGCGTTGTCGAGGTCGAGCGCGAACGCCGTGCCGTCGCGGCGCAGCGGGGTGTCGATCAGGTCGCACCACAGGCGCGCGGTGGCCTCCGGATCGGCGGCCTGGATGGTCACTCCGGCGAGCCCGGTCACGCGTTCCGTCCGCACGCGATCGCGCCAGTCGTCGCCGGCCGGCGGCCAGTCGGCCATCGGCGTGCGGCGGTCGGCGAGGCCGGGCACCGAATCCATCGTCAGCAGGACGCCGCCGCAGTCGCGCGGGTGGAACTGCGTCGCGACATAGCCGGGGCGGTCGATGCGCCAGACATCGCGCACGCCGCGCGCGGCGACGCGGGCGCGGGCCTCAAGAGCGTCGTCGCAATGAAGGATCACCATGTAGCCGCCGTCGCCGCCGCGGCGGTCGATATAGCGTTCCGCCGACGTGCCGGCCTCTTTCGGCGACACGATCTCGAGGAATTCGCCGCCGACCGGCACGACCACGTTGTGCAGGCCCCATGTGCCCACCTCCGGGTCGCGGTAGGCGACCTCGATGGCGAATGTCTCGCACAACGCGCGACTCGTCGTCTCGAGATCGCGCGCCACCAGGCAGATCTGGCGCAGTCTCATGGCCGTTCCCCGCTAAGGATGTTGTCGGCAAGGCGGATTGCCGGGCCCTTGTAGCACATCGACCGGCGGCCTCCGCAGCGGTCGCGGCGCTTCCCCGCGCCGGCGCGCAGGGGTGTTTCCCGTCCCGTCGGCCCGCATCGCGCCGCGTGCGCGGTCTCGGCGGTTTTCCATGCTCGTGCGCGATGGCGTCCTTCGGCATATCTTCGTCGAAGACCTGAACGACACGGGCGACCCGTACGCAGTCAGCGATGCCCAGCCGATGCTCATGCAACTGTCCGGAAACGGCGCGGCGGGCGGCTGGCCGGCCGGATCGCGCCCGGGACGCGGGCGGCGCCCCGTCGCCGGCGGCCGCCTGCGCGGGCGCGCGCGGGCCGGTCCGGCGACGGCGGGCGTAAGGCGGACCGATGCGACCGACGGAAGGCGATGCCGCGCGCCGGGCGTGGCTCGCGGCGCTCCCGAAGGCCGAGCTGCACCTGCATCTCGAAGGCGCGATCCCGCTCGATGCGCTGTGGACCCTGATCCGCAAGTACGGCGGCGACGCGGAGGTCGCCGACCTGCCGACGCTCCGCCGCCGCCTGACCTACGCGGACTTCCCGGCCTTCATCGCCGCGTGGGTCTGGAAGAACGGTTTCCTGCGCTCCTACGAGGACTTCGTCTTCATCGCCGAATCGGTGGCGCGATCGCTTGCCGGCCAGAACGTGCGTTACGCCGAGCTGTTCTTCTCCCCTGCCCGCTTCGCGCCGCGCGGGCTCGAGCCCGCGCGGCTGGCGGAAGCGATCCGGCGCGGCCTCGACCGGGTGCCCGACATCGAGACCTGGCTCATCGCCGACCTTGTGCGCGATCTCGGGCCGGACAGCGCGCGCGATACCGTCGCCGCGGCGGCGGAGGCGCGCGAGTTCGGCGTCGTCGGCATCGGCATGGGCGGGTCGGAGCATGCGGTGCCGCCGGAACCGTTCGCCGAGGCGTTCGAAGCGGCGCGGCGGCACGGGTTCCGCACCACCGTCCACGCCGGCGAGGCGGCGGGGGCGGACAGCGTTCGCGCGGCGCTCGACGCACTGGCGCCTGACCGCGTCGGCCACGCGACGCGGGCGGAGGAGGATCCGGCCCTGATCGACCGCTTCGCGGCGAGCCGCCTGCCGCTCGAGCTGTGCCCGCTGTCGAACGTCGCGACGGGGGTCGTCCCGGAGCTTGCGGCGCACCCGGTTCGCCGGTACTGGGAGCGCGGGCTGAACGTCTCGATCAACACCGACGACCCGGGCATGTTCCACAACAGCCTCGCCGGGGAATATGCGGCGCTCATGGACACGTTCGGCTTCACGCCGGCAGAGATTCGCGCCCTGGTGGGTCAGGCGCTCGACGCCGCGTGGCGGCCGGGGGGAAGCGCGCCGCTTCGCGAACGCTTCGCGGTCGACGCGGACCCGCCGCCGCCGCTCTCGCAGGAAGGACCGATGTCATGCTGAAAATCTGGGGACGGCGCAATTCGTCGAACGTGCAGAAGGTGATGTGGTGCTGCGGCGAGCTCGGCCTCGCGTACGACCGCGAGGACGCGGGCGGGCCGTTCGGGCGGACGCGCGACGCCGACATGCTCGCACGCAACCCCAACGCGCGCGTGCCGACGGTGGACGACGACGGCCTCGTGCTGTGGGAGAGCAACGTCATCGTCCGCTATCTCGCTGCCCTTCACGACCCCGGCGGCCTGTGGCCGGAGGATCCGCGCGCCCGCGCCGAGGCCGACCGCTGGATGGACTGGCAGCAGACGACGGTCGCGGGGCCGCTGACGACGATCTTCTGGGGCCAGGTGCGCGAGCCGGGGCGCTTCGGCGCCGAAGAGATCGCCGCGGCGGCCGCCGCCGCCGTGCCGGTCTGGCGGATCGCCGACCGGCGCCTCGAAGCGAGCGATTGGCTCGGCGGCGACCGCTTCACGATGGCGGACATTCCGCTCGGCGTGCTCGCCCGGCGCTGGTTCGAGCTCGCCATCGACCGCCCCGCCATGCCGGCGCTCGAAGCGTGGTACGCGCGGCTCCGCGAGAGGCCCGCCTTTGCCGAGCACATCCTCGCGGTGCCGATGACCTGAGCCGCACCTCAGCCGTCGAGCAGCCGCCTGAGGTGCGCCGCGACGTCGCCGCGGGGCACCGCCGCCTGGGCGCCGCTCGCGAGGTCCTTGACCACCGCCGTCCCCGCGGCGCGTTCGTCGGGGCCTTCGACGACGGCGAAGCGGCAGCCGCGGTCGTCGGCGGTCCTGAACTGGCGGCGGAGCCCTCCGCCCGCGAGGTCGATCTCCGCCGCGATGCCGGCGGCGCGGATGGCGTCGGCAAGGTCGAGCGCGCGTCCGGCGTCGCCGTCGTCCCACACGGTGACGTAGGCGCGCGGCTCCGGCGCCGCGTCGCCGTCGTCGAGCAGTGACAGGATGCGCTCGATGCCGAGCGAGCCGCCGCACACCGGCACGCGGTCCTTCAGGAACATGCCGCAGAGGTCGTCGTAGCGGCCGCCGCCGGCGATCGATCCGCTCGCGCCCGCCGCGGCGAACTCGAAGATCGGCCCCGTGTAGTAGTCGAGGCCGCGCGCCAGCGTCGGGTCGAAGACGATGCGCGCGCCGCCGGCGAGGCGCGGCGCGGCATGGCGGAGCACCGTGTCGACCTCGGCGAGGCCGGCGGCGCCGGCTTCGGAGCCGGCGAGGCGGCTGCGCACGGCGTCGGCGAAAGCGCCGCCGCCGATGTCGCGGCCGAGCGCGTCGACGGCCTCCGGCGCGACGCCGCGCCCGGCGAGCTCGGCGGCAACGCGCGCAAGGCCGATCTTGTCGAGCTTGTCGAGCGCGATCAGCGCGCCGCCGTGGGCGTCTTCCGGAACGCCGTAGGCGCTCATCGCCGCGCGCAGCACGGCGCGCGAGTTGAGGCGGACGGTGGCTTCGCCCAGGCCGAGCGCCGCCAGCGCCGCCGCCATGACGACGACGACCTCGACGTCGGCGAGCCGCGAGTCGGCGCCGAAGATGTCCACGTCGCACTGCGTGAACTCGCGGAACCGGCCCTTGCCCGGCCGTTCGCCGCGCCACACGGGGCCGATCTGGTAACGCTTGAAGACCCGCGGCAGCTCGCTGCGGCGGTGGGCGTACAGGCGCACCGCCGGCACGGTGAGGTCGTAGCGCAGCGCCAGGTCGGCCTCTCCCGCCGCCGCCTTCGGACCGCGCTTGAGAATCCGGAAAATGAGCTTGTCACCCTCGTCGCCGTACTTGCCGGCGAGCACCTCGATGCGCTCGAATGCCGGCGTGTCGAGCGGCTCGAAGCCGTGCAGCGCGAACGTTCGCCGGACCGCGGCGAGGACGCGTTCGCGCCGGCGCATCTCGGGCGGGAGAAAGTCGCGGCTGCCCGACGGCGGGCCTGGCGGCGTGCTCACGTTCGGCCTCCGGAGTGCGTACGAATCGCGCGGCTCCCGCCCGAGGCCGTGCGCGGCGCCGTCATGCTCCGGCCCACGGGTCGATCACGTCGGCACCCGTCGTCCCGAAGTCGGCGATGTTCCCGGTGACGACCGTCATCCCGTGCACGATGGCCGTCGCGGCGATCAACGCGTCCCTTTCGGACCGCGGGTCGGGCACGTGCAGTTGCGAACACTTCAGGGCCACGGCGGTATCGACCGGCAGTGTACGCTCCAGAAACTCGGGCAGGACATTCCGGTCCATCCAGGACCGCAGCCGTTCTCCCTGCCCGGCGTCGCGCCGCTCGATGCGCAGGATCCCGATCTCCAGCTCCATCAAGGTCAGCGCGGAAACGTAGAAGCTCGCCGCGTCCCTCTCCGCGATCCATGCGGCCACGCGGGCGTGAGCCCTGCCGTCACCGAGCTTGCGCAGCTCGGAGATCACGTTCGTGTCAAGCAGAAACATCAGGACAGATCGGGCGGCGGGATTCCGATGCGGACGCGCGGCGGTTCGAACTCGATATCCGCCAGGCCCGGCATGGACAGTGCGTCAGCCAGGCTTCGGCCCTGTCCCGCCAGCCGCCGGTATTCCTCGATGCTGAGCAGCACATGCGCCGGCTTGCCGCGGTCCGTGATGAGGACCGGCCCCGACTTCGCCGCCTTCTTGGCGCGTCCGACGTTCTGATTGAGTTCTCGGCTCGTTACGGTCGTGATGGTCATGGAAAGCCCCGGCAATGTAGGCATGTAACTACATATGCAGCGGCCGCGCAAGAGCGAGAAGCCGCCGGTGACGTAAGAATTTATGTGTCAGGTGGGAAGGGGGTACTCCCTGTGGTGACGACAACCACAAACAGGAGCACCCCGCATGTCCCAGCAAGCTGCGACGATCATGAGCCTACCCCAGGCCTTTGAGGTGGTGAAGGAGATGCAGGCAGGCGGACTGGACTGGGGCGAGGGCTACCGCCCGCTCGGCCGCCAGGCGCTGGCCGAGATCATCGAGGGCCGGATGGCCGAGGCGGTGGATCGCTGGCTCGACAACCTCGACGCCGGCGCGATGCGCGACCGGCGCAACGGGACCTACCGCCGCTGCCTGCTGAGCGAGCTCGGCGACATCGAGCTCAACGTGCCGCGCACCCGGCACTTCTGCCCGACCGGGGTTGTGAAGAGCTACGCAAGGCGCGCGCCGGAGAT
The DNA here is from genome assembly GCA_965243325.1 of Alphaproteobacteria bacterium. Lineage (GTDB taxonomy): Bacteria > Pseudomonadota > Alphaproteobacteria > UBA7887 > UBA7887 > JANQOH01. The sequence continues at coordinate 1,597,399 of CBDEUQ010000003.1, forward strand.
CGACCGTGCCATCCTGGCCGGCTTCGTGCTGGGGCTTTCGACGCGCAAGGTGGGCGAGGTCCTGCTGGCCCTGCTCGGGCGCCCGGTCTCGGCCGCGACGGTGAGCCGGGTCTCCAAGACGCTCGACATGGCGGTCGAGGCCTTCCACCGCAGGCCGCTGAAGAACGCCTACAAGGCGCTGATGCTCGACGGCGTGGTGCTGGCCCGCAAGACCGGCGCCGGCGCGCTCAGGAGGCCGGTCCTGGTGGCGCTCGGCATCCGCCCCGACGGCAAGAAGGAGATCATCGACTTCCATCTCGCCGTCAGCGAAGGCGCCCGCGAGTGGGAAGTGTTCCTCAACCGGCTGTACCACCGCGGGCTCACCGGCGAAGGCCTTGAGATGATCTGCGTCGATGGCGGCAAGGGCCTGCTGGCTGCCTTGCCGTTCGTCTATCCCGGCATCCCGGTTCAGAGGTGCTGGGCGCACAAGATGCGCAACATCCTCAACAAGGTCCGCAAGGCCGACCAGGAGGCCGTCAAGGCCGATGTCCACGCCGTCATGAATGCAAAGAGCCGCCGCAAGGCCCAGAGCGCCGCCCGACGCTTCGCCGACCGCTGGCAAAGCACCTACCCCAAGGCCGTCGCCTGCCTGCGCAGCGATCTCGACGAGCTGCTCACCTGCTTCCGCTACCGGACCCTCGATGAGCGAAAGCGGGTCAGGACCACCAACGCCATCGAACGAAGGTTCCGGGAGGTCCGCAGACGAACCCGGCCCATGGGAACCTTCCAGGACCGGACCTCAATGGACCGCGTCCTCTACGCGGTATTCATCCACGAAAACAAGTCTCAGGGAATCAGCACCCCCGTCTCCCTGACACATAACTCTTGACGTTACCAAGCCGCCGCCGGCAATCCGCACTCTCTGCGTCCGTCGAACCGAATCGGCGATCCCGGTACGTTCGGGGCACCGCGCCGTGTTTGTTGACGGCGCCGAATCCGAAGAACGTTCGTTGGACCGGTCAAGACCCCGCAACCGCCATGGAAGCCGGAACGAAGGGTCACACCGGGGGGCGGCGGCGGCGCTGGCGCTATCCCGCGTCGGCCGCCGCCGCGCCTTCGGCCTCGCGCACCAGGAGGAGGACGGCGAGGCCGGCGGCGAGGAAGACGAGGATGACGGCCATGCCGGCGCGCTGGCTGGCGAACGCCGCGGTCAGCATGCCGACGAGCCACGGGCCGACGAACGCGGTGGCGCGGCCCGACAAGGCGAACAGGCCGAACATCTCGGCCCGCAGGCGTGGCGGCGCGAAGCGCGCCATGAGCGACCGGCTGGCGGACTGCACCGGTCCGATGAAGACGCCGATGGCGAGGCCGAGGGTCCAGAACGCGGTCGCGTCCTCGACCATGAGGATGGCGCCGCCGAGGACGATCATCGACGCCAGCGAGACGATCAGCGTCGTGCGGGCGCCGATCCGGTCGTCCACCCAGCCGAAGGCGAAGGCGCCGAGACCGCCGGTGACGTTGAGCGCGATGCCGAACAACAGCACCTCGGTCATCGGCATGCCGAACGTTCCCGCGGCGTAGATGCCGCCGAAGGCGAACAGCGTGTTCAGGCCGTCGATGTAGAGCATTCTCGCCAGCAGGAAGACGGCGATCTCGCGGTAGCGCCGGACCTGCCGCAGCGTGCGCACGAGGGATTTGAGACCGCCGCGCACCGCCGCGGCGAGCGGCATGCGCGGGCCGCCCGGCTCGGGCACGAAGACGAAGAGCGGCCAGCCGAAGACGACGAACCACGCGGCGACGAGGAGGGCGGTCGCGCGGACGGGTTCGGCGCGCTCCGCGTCGAGGCCGAACGGCGGCGGGTCGGCCTGGACGAAGCCCCACAGCGCCAGCGCGAGGCAGGCGAGGCCGCCGGCGTAGCCGGCCGCCCAGGCGCCGCCAGAAACGCGGCCCAGGCGCGCCGGCGTCGCCACGTCGGGCAGCATGGCGTTGTAGAACACCATGGACAGCTCGAAGCCGAAGTTGGCGACGACGACGAGGATGAGCACCAGCCATATGGCGCCGGCCTCGGGCACGGCAAACCACAGCCCGGCGCAGCCCGCGACCATCAGCGCCGAGCATGCGGCGAGCCACGGCTTGCGGCGGCGGCCAGCGTCCGCGGCGGCGCCGGCGAGGGGGCCGACGAGGGCCACGGCGAGCGCGCTCGCCGCGATGGCGTAGCCCCACAGCTCGGTCGCCAGCACCGCGTCGCCGACGACGCCGCGCTGAAAATAGACGGCGAAGACGAAGGTCACGACGACCGTCGGGAACGGCGAGTTCGCCCAGTCGAACAGGCACCACGACGCGGTGGCGCGCGCGCTGCGGGGGAACGCCGCCACGCCTATTCGGCCCTGCCGGCGGCGAAGTGCGCGGCGCAGGCCTCGCGCGTCGCCCTGCGCACGTCGAGCCGCGCGCGCTCGCCGTTATCGGCGAGCCAGCGCGCCATCAGGGCGAAGGCCTCCACTTCGCCGCGGCAACGGTCGAGCGGCGAATCGAAGTCGAGCGCGCCGGCCGCGGCCTGGGCGTGGTGCACCAGCTCGTGCAGCAGCAGGCCGCGGTCGACCCGGCTCGCGGCGTTCCAGCTCCGGCGCAGCACCACGGTCTCTGAATGGTGGTCGTAGTAGCCGCCGATGCGGCAGCGCGACGCGAGTCCGACCTCGGCGCAGATGTCGGCGGTGAAGCGGATTTCGGGCTGGTCGAGCCGTGCGGTGTCGTATGACGTGGACACGCCGATCCACACGAGAAGCGCGGCGATCAGCTCCGTCATCGCCGCGCCCGCGCGGCGCCGCTAGCGCTCCTCGCGGGCGAGGTCGGCGTCCGCGTCGTCGTCGAACACGGCCGCGCCGTCCGCTTCGTCTCCGTCCTCGTCCAGGTCGTCGTCGCGGTCGGCCGTGGCGACGTCGATCCCCGCCGCCTGCAGGCGGGCCTCTTCCTCGGAGCGGGCGACGTTCACGGTGACCTCGACCGAGACCTCGGGATGCAGGACGACCCGCGCGGCATGGAGCCCGAGCGACTTGATGACGCCGTCGAGCGCGATCTGCCGCTTGGCGACGGTGAAGCCCCCCGCCGTCACCGCCAGGGCGACGTCGCGCGCGTTCACCGAGCCGTAGAGCTGTCCGGCGTCGCCCGCCTGGCGCACCATGACCACCGACAGATCGTCCATGCGCCCGGCGATGTCCACCGCCTCGGCGCGGCGTTCCAGATTGTCCGCCTCGAGCTGGGCGCGCTCGCGCTCGAATCTCTCGCGGTTGGCAGCGGTCGCGCGAAGCGCCTTTCCGGCCGGCAGCAGGTGGTTGCGCGCATAACCGTCCTTCACGCGCACGAGATCGCCCATCTGGCCGAGCTTCTCGATGCGTTCGAGCAGAATTACGTCCATTCCACGTGCCCCCGCCGTTCCCCGCCTGCCGTCAGCGCACGATGTACGGCATCAGCGCCAGAAAGCGTGCGCGCTTGATCGCTTGCGCGAGGCGCCGCTGCTTGGGCGCCGACACCGCGGTGATCCGAGTCGGCACGATCTTGCCGCGCTCGGACACGAAGCGCTGCAACATCTTCACGTCCTTGTAGTCGATCTTCGGCGCGTTCCGCCCGGTGAACGGGCACGTCTTGCGGCGCCGGAAGAAGGGTCGCCGCGGCATGGACCCGCGCGCCCGGGGCGGTCGGTCGCTCATGTCTCCGCCGTCTCCTGTTTCTCGTCCTTCTCGTCCTTCGCCGTGCCGGCCCCCCGCGCGGCGTCCGTCTTGCCGTCCGCCTTCTCCTCCTCGCGCCGGCGGGCCGCGCGCGCGCGCCGCTCGTCGCGCCGCCGGTCCTCGCGGGCCGAGCGCGACTGCATCATGATCGACGGTTCGGCGGGCAGCTCGTCAAGCCGGACCGACATGTAGCGCAGCACGTCCTCGCTGATCCGCATGGTGCGTTCCATCTCCTGCACCGCCGCCGCCGGGGCGTCGATGTGGAACATGGTGTAGTGACCCTTGCGGTTCTTCTTGATGCGGTAGGCCATCGTCTTGAGGCCCCAGTACTCGCGCCGCGACACGCCGCCGCCCTGCTCGGCGACGACGGCCGCAAACCGGTCGGCGAGCGCCTCGACCTCCTGCGCCGGAATATCCTGGCGTGCGATGAATACACTCTCGTAGAGCGGCATGGGGGCGGCTTTCCTCCGGCCTGACACGACAACGGCGCGGCGGTCGACGCCGCGCGCACACGAAAGACCCGCGCCACATGCCGGCGCGGAGATGTCGCGGCGGCGCACTATAGCCGTTTCCGACCGGTGCGCAAGCGCGCCTCCGGCCCGCATCGGGCGGCCGGGCCCGGCGGAGTCAGCCGCCGGCGAGGTCGAGCGAAACGGCGACCGCGGCGCTCGCGACCACGGCCGTGTCGCCGTCGTCGCCGGGCACGTCGAGACCGCCCCTGACCGTGCGCACATGGGCGGTGCCGTGCGGCAGGGCGCGGGCGACGCGCGCGGCGTCGACCCGGTCCGGCTGCTGGACGCCGACCGTCACCTCGACGCGCATGGCCGCGGGGTCGACGGCGAGCGTGCGCAGGAGGTTCAGCGAGGCGTGGCGGATCGCGTCCTCGACGGCGCGCACCGCCGCCTTGGTGTAGTCGCCGCCGTGCAGGTCGCTTCCCGAACCGAGCTCGAGGATGACGCGCCGCGCGGTCATGGCGCGTCCGGGTCCGGCAGGTCGAGACGGACGACCGCCGCGGCCTGGACGACGATGGTCACGTCGTCTCCCGCCTCGTTGGCGATCTCGAGGCCGCCCTCGACGACGCGGACGCTGCCCCTTCCGTGCGGCAGGACGGCAAGGACCGCGTCCGCGTCCACGGCGTGGGGGTGCGGCGCGCCGATGAAGACTTCGACATCCATGGCGTCGGCGTCGACGCCGAACGGGGCGGTGACGGTCAGCGAATGCCGCCACAGGGCGTCGCGCAGGGCGCGCACCGCCGCCTTGGTGTCGTCGCCGCCGCGGATGTCGGTGCCCATGCCGAACTCGGTCACCACGCGTTTCAGCGCCATCGCCGCCTCCGCTCAGGCGGCGAGGGAGCGGCAGGCGTCGGCGACGGCGCCGGCGCTCATGCCGTGGCGTTCGCGCACGCGGTCGGTCGGCCCGACGACGGCGAATTCGTCCGCCATGCCGACGAACCGCATGCGAACCGGGCAGCGCGCGGCGCACAGCTCCGCCACGGCGCCGCCGAGACCGCCGGTCAGATGGTGTTCCTCGGCGGCGACGATGCCCCGGGTCTCCGCCGCCGCGGCGAGCACCGCGGCTTCGTCGAGCGGCTTGATCGTCGCCATGTTGAGAACGCGCACGCCAAGGCCTTCGCCGGCGAGCGTCTCGGCCGCCTCGAGAGCGGGAGCGACGAGGGCGCCGCAGGCGATCACCGTCACGTCGCCGCCGGCGCGCAGCACATCCGCCTTGCCGATGGCGAAGGAGGCGTCGGGCGCGGTGACCGCCGGATCGGGCGCCCGGCCGCCGAGCCGGATGTAGACCGGACCGTCGATGGCGTCGGTCGCCAGCGTCGCCCGATAGGCCTGATGCGCGTCGGCGGGGACGAGGACGGTCATGTTCGGCAGCGCCCGCATCAGCGCGAGATCCTCGAGCGCGTGGTGGGTGCCGCCGGCAACTCCGAGCGACACGCCGCTTGCCGCCGCGCCGATGACCACGCGCTGGCGGGCGTAGGCCACGTCGTTGCGGATCTGCTCCATCGACCGGGCGGCGATGAACGGCGCGTAGCCGCAGACGAACGGACGCAGGCCGACGGTGGCGAGGCCGCTGGCGACGCCCATCGCGTTCTGCTCGGCGATGCCGACGTCGATCAGCCGCTCCGGGTGGCGCTCGAGAAATGTCCTGAGGCCGATCAGGTCGAGGGTGTCGGCGGAGACCGCCACGACGGTCCCGTCGCGCTCCGCCAGCTCGGTGAGCGCGAGGCCGAAGCCCAGGCGCGACTGGCCGGCGGCCTCGCGCGCCCACTCCGGGGCTGCGCTCACGTCGCCGCCCCGAGCTCGGCGCGTGCGCGCTCGAGGACCTCGTCGGTCACCGCGTTGTTGTGCCACACCCAGGTGTCTTCGGAGAAGCGCGTTCCCTTGCCCTTGACCGTGTGCGCGATCAGCGCCGACGGCCGGTCGCCGGCGTAGGGCAGCGCGTCGAGAGCGTCGACGACGGCGGCCATGTCGTGGCCGTCGATCTCGCGCACCTGCCAGCCGAAGGCGCGCCACTTCTCGGCGAGCGGGTCGAGCGCCACGAGGTCGGCGACGTGGCCGCTCTGCTGCACCTTGTTGCAGTCGACGACCGCGGCGAGACCGGCGACGCCGAGGTGCGCCGCGGCCATCGCCGCTTCCCAGTTCGAGCCCTCCTGAAGCTCGCCGTCGCCGAGCATGACGACGGTGCGGAAGCCGCGTCCGGCGATCCGCGCGCCGAGCGCCATGCCGAGGCCGACGGAGAGGCCGTGGCCGAGGCCGCCGGTGCTCATCTCGACGCCGGCGACCTTGATGTCGGGGTGCATGCCGAGCGGCGACTCGAAGCCGTAGAAGCGGTCGAGCCAGCCGTCGGGGATGAAGCCGGCCTGCGCCAGCACTGCCGCCAGGGCGGCGTTGGCGTGACCCTTCGACAGGACGAAGCGGTCGCGGTCGGGCCAGTCCGGCTCCTCGGGCCTGAGCCGCAGGTGGTGGAAGTACAGCGCCGCCAGCAGGTCGGCGGCGGAGACCGAGCCGCCGACGTGGCCCGAGCCGGCGGCGTGCAGCGCGCGCCAGACGTCGAGGCGGATGCGCCGCGCGCGATCTTCGAGCGCGCGCAGCATGGATTCGCGGTTGCTCGCCATGCCTCGTGTCCCTGGCCCTTGGAGCGGGCCGGCATCATCCGGGCAAACGTCGGCCGCGGCAAGCTTCGCCGCCCCGCGCCGCGGTATTGACAGCGCGCCGACGGCACGCCGCAATGACGGCGGACCGCTCCGGGGAGTCGCGATGGACCAGTTGACGAGGCCGCACCCGCTGGCGCGCGCGCAGGCGCTCGGCCCGGCGATCGCCGCCGCCGGCGACGAGATCGAGAGGCGCCGGCGCATCGTTCCGCCGTTGCTCGACGCATTGCACGAGTCGCGCCTCCTGCGCATGTGGCTGCCGCTGAGCGTCGGCGGCGACGAGACCGATCCCGGCCGCGCCGTCGCCGCCATCGAGGAAATCGCCAGGCACGACGCCTCGGTGGGCTGGAACGTGTTCGTCGCCAACGCCGCCGGACTCATCGCGCCGTACCTGCCGCCGGAGACGGCGCGGCTGATCTTCGGCGACCCGCGCGCCGTCGTCGCCTGGGGGCCGCCCAACCGGCACGCGCTCGCCGCGGTGCCCGGCGGCTACCGGGTGAGCGGCCGCTGGGGCTTCGCCAGCGGCTGCCGGAGCGCGACGTGGATGGGCGTGCACGGCACCGTCGTCGAAGCGGACCGCGGGCGCCGCCGCGACGCTGCCGGCGACATCGTGCTGACGGCGCTGTTCCCGGCCGGCGACGCGGTCCTGCTCGACGACTGGGACGCCATCGGCATGCGCGGCACGGGTTCCGAATCCTACCGCGTCGACGGCGTGTTCGTGCCGGCGTCGCGCACGGGACGGCGCGGCGATCCGACGCTCAGGCGCGAGCCGGGGCCGCTCTACGCCTTCACCATGCAGAGCCTCTACGCCGCCGGCGTCGCCGCCGTCGCGCTCGGCGTGGCGCGCGCCATGCTCGACGCGCTGACCGGCCTCGCCGTCAGCAAGCGGCCGCGCGGTCTCGAGCGCCTCGCCGACCGGCCGATGACCCAAGCCGCGGTCGCCCGCTGCGAGGCGGCGCTGGCGTCGGCGCGCGCCTGGCTGCTCGACACGCTCGACGACATCGCCGCGGGCGCGGACGCGGTCTCGCCGATCGCCGTCGCCGACCGCGCCCGGGTGCGGCTCGCCGCCACGCACGCGATCCACGCGGCGGTCGGCGTCGCCGACCGCGTCTACAAGGAGGCCGGTGTCGACGGCATCTTTCCCGGCGGCCCGTTCGAGCGGCGCTTCCGCGACATCCACACGCTGTCGCAGCAGATCCAGTCGCGCGAGGCGCACTACGAGCGCATCGGCCGCGTGCTCCTCGGCGAGCCGCCATCGGACTTCCTCTAGACTCTCCGCCCCGCGGGAACCAAGGAGATGCCGCATGGACTGTCCATACGACCGCAGCCTGGAGGATACGGGCAACATCGTCGGACTCGAGCACGTGAACATTCGCGTTCCCGACCAGCGTCTGGCGACGCTGTTCTACGTCGCCGGGCTGGGACTGACGCGCGACCCGTACCTGATGACCGGCGTGACCAACATGTGGATCAACGTCGGGCGCAGCCAGTTCCACCTGCCGACGGGACCGGCGCAGCGCCTGCGCGGCCGCATCGGCCTCGTGGTGCCCGATCTCGAGGCGCTCGCCGGGCGTCTCGAACGCGTGCGCGCGCCGCTCGCCGACACGGCCTTCGATTTCGCCGTCGGCGACGGCGAGATCGAGGCGACGTGCCCGTGGGGCAACCGGGTCGTCTGCCGGGCGCCGGCGGCGGGCGCGGGGCGCATGACGCTGGGCATGGCCTGGATCGCCTTCGACGCGCCGCCCGGCAGCGCGGACGGCATCGTCCGCTTCTACCGCGAGGCGCTGCACGCCCCGGCGCGGTGCGGCGAATGGGAGGGCGCCCCGGCGGCGCGCGTGCCCGTCGGCTACGGCCAGGAGATCGTGTTCGCCGAGGCGGGCGCCGCCGAGGAGGCCTACGACGGCCACCACCTGCAGATCTACGTCGCCGACTTTTCCGGGCCCCACGCCTGGCTCACCGGCCGCGGCCTCGTGACCGATGAGAGCGACCGCTACCAGTACCGCTTCCTCGACGTGGTCGACCCGGACGGCGGCGCGGTCCTCCACCGCATCGAGCACGAGGTGCGGGCGATGACCCACCCGCTGTTCGCGCGGCCGCTGGTCAACCGCAACCCGGACCAGACGAACAACGCCTTCGCGCCGGGCCACGAGACACGCTCGTGGGCCGCGCCCGCGCCCGCCTGAGCGCCGCCGCCGGGTCTCAGCCGATCGCCGCCCGCAGGCCGGCGACGAGTTCGAGCTGGCGCTCGTGGTCGCCGACGAAGCGCAGCACGAGATGGCGCGCGCCGGCGGCGGCGTAGCCGGCAAGCCACTCCGCCGCCGCCTCCGCCGGGCCGCCGAAGCACGCCTGGCGCCGGCGCAGCAGGGCCGCCGGCTGGCCGTAGTAGCGCTCGAGGTAGTCGTCGGTGCGCGCCGCGGCGGCCGCCGGGTCGTCGCCGATCGCGACGGTGAGATAGGCCGCGCCGGTGATCTCCGACGGGTCGCGGCCGGCCGCCTCGGCGGCCTCGCGCACCTCGCGCCACTCGGCGCCCCAGCCTTCGGCGTCCGGTCCGGTCGGCATCCAGCCGTCGAACCAGCGCGCCGCCCGCCGGCGCGCCGCGGGCACCGTGCCGCCGCCCCAGACCGGCGGGCCACCGCTCCGGTGCGGGACGAACTCCAGGCAGTCGCCGGCGAGCGTCCAGCGGCCGTTCCAATCGACCGGCCGGCCGCGCCACAGCGCGCGGCACAGGCGCAGGCTCTCGACCATGCGCCCGGCGCGTTTCTCGAACGGCACGCCGGCGGCGGCGAACTCGGCGCGCACGCTCGCCGCGTCGCTGGCGATGCCGACGCCGAGGATCAGGCGGCCTTCGGCGATGCGGTCGACCGTCGCCGCCTGGTGCGCCAGAAGAACGGGATGGCGCAGTGCCGGCAGCAGGATCGCGGTCCCGACCGCGGCGCGGCGGGTCCGCGCGGCGACCGCGGCGAGCAGCGTCAACGGTTCGTGCCGCGGCCGCGCGAGCAGCGAATCCCCGACCCACAGCGAGTCGTACCCGAGCGCCTCGGCGCGCTCCGCAAGTGCCAGCAGCGGTGCCGCGGCCTGGCTCCCGGCCATGACCCGCTCGCGCGTGGGAAGCAGCACGCCGAGTTTCACGCCCATGCCGAAGAACCATTCCGAGCGGAACCGGGAGAACTGGAGCGGGCGATGAGATTCGAACTCACGACCCCAACCTTGGCAAGGTTGTGCTCTACCCCTGAGCTACGCCCGCGCTCCGTCTGCCGCGACGCTGGACGCGCGGCCGACGGCGCCGGATAATAGGCATCGTGACCGGGGATGCAAGAGCGCCCGCCGCGGTGGACGGCAGCGCGGCGGCGCCGGCAGCCGCCGGGCAGGCGGCCCTGTTCGCCTTTCTCGACGCTCTCGGGATCGTCACGACGACGGCCGAGCACCCTCCCGTCCACACGGTCGAGGAAGCGCGCGCGCTGCGCGGCCGGATTCCCGGCGGGCACTGCAAGTCGCTGTTCCTGAAGGACAAGAAGGGCGGGTTGTGGCTCGTCGTTGCCGACGAGTCTCGGCGCATCGATCTTGCCGCCCTGGCCCGGCACCTGGGCGCGCCGCGCCTTTCGTTCGGCAGGCCCGACCTCCTGCGCGCCGTGCTCGGCGTCACCCCCGGCGCGGTGACGCCGTTCGCGCTCGTCAACGACCGCGCCGAGCGCCGCGTGCGCGTGGTTCTCGACGCCACGATGCTCGAGCAGAGCCACCTGAACTACCATCCGCTCGACAACCGGGCGACGACGACGATCGCCGCGGGCGACCTCCGGGCATTCGTTGCCGCGTGCGGGCACGAGACTTATATAGTCCACTTCGCGGCGTTGACGGCAGGGGGTGCGGAGCATGGAACCGTTGATCGGCGGCGATAGCGGCGGCGACGCCGACCTGGTCAAGGACGGCGACACGGCCACGTTCGCCGAGGACGTCATCGCCGCGTCGCGCGAGACGCCGGTGATCGTCGACTTCTGGGCGCCGTGGTGCGGCCCCTGCAAGACGCTCGGTCCGGCAATCGAAAAGGCGGTCCGCGGCGCTCGCGGCGCGGTGCGGCTGGTCAAGATCGACGTCGACCGGAACCAGCAGCTTGCGGCGCAGCTTCGCGTCCAGTCGATCCCGACGGTCTTCGCCTTCCGCGACGGCAAGCCGGTGGACGGCTTCGTCGGCGCGCTGCCGGAAAGCCAGATCGCGGCGTTCATCGAGCGCGTCGGCGGCAAGCCTGCCGAGGATCCCGCGACGGCGATGCTGGAGCAGGCCGACGCGGCGCTCGCGGCCGGCGATGCGGCCGGCGCGCGCAACCTGTATTCGCGCGTGCTCCGCGCCGAGCCGGCCAACGCCGCCGCCGCCGCCGGCCTCGTGCGCGCGCTGGTCGGCTCGGGCGATCCCGCGAGCGCCCGCAAGGTGCTCGAGTCGCTCGACGCCGAGACGGCGAAGTCGAGCGCCCTCGACGGCGCCCGCGCGGCGCTGGAGCTGGCCGAGCGCACGCAAGGCGTCGACAGCGGCGCGATCGCCGCGCTGCGCGCCCGCCTCGCGGCCGACGAGAGCGACCATGAGGCGCGCTACGACCTGGCGCTGGCGCTGTTCGGCACCGGCGACCGCATCGGCGCGATCGACGCCCTGCTCGAGATCGTCCGCCGCGAGCGGGCGTGGAACGACGAGGCGGCGCGCAAGCAACTGCTGACCTTCTTCGAGGCGATCGGCGGCGCCGATCCGCTCGTCGCCGGCGCCCGCCGCCGGCTGTCGGCCCTGCTGTTCTCCTGAGAGCCGATGCGGCCGCAGGGCATCGCGGAACTGCCGGAGGTCATCCCGGTCTTCCCGCTGCCCGGTGTGCTGCTGCTGCCGTTCGGCGAACTGCCGCTCAACGTCTTCGAGCCGCGTTACCTGGCGATGTGCGACGCGGCGCTCGGCGGCCCGAGGCTGATCGGCATGATCCAGCCGGAAGACCCCGAGACCACGGCGAGCGAGCCGGCGCTGTGTCGCGTCGGCTGCGCCGGACGGATCACGCGCTTTCGCGAAACGCTCGACAACCGCTACCTGATCACCCTGACCGGGCTGTGCCGTTTCGCCGTGGTCGAGGAGTTCGCGCAGAAGGACGGCTACCGCCGGATGCGCGTCGACTGGGGCGTCTTCGGGTCGGATTTCAAGACGCCCGACGCCGGCGGCGTGCCGCGCGAGCGCTTGATGCCGGTCCTGCGCGACTATTGCCGCGCCAACAACCTGGCCGCGGACTGGAAGTCGATCGAGAAGGCGCCGGGCGCGCAACTCGTCACCACACTGGCGATGCTTTGCCCGTTCGGGGCGCGCGAGAAGCAGGCGCTGCTCGAGACCGAGGACCTGGCCGCGCGCGCCGAACTGATGATCTCGCTGATGGCGATGGCGGTGCTCGAGCGGAACGACTCCGGCCCGACCGTGAACTGAGGAGGAGCGCGGGCGCATGGCCGATTCTCCCGACGCGCGCGCGCCGGCGCCGGTCGACCCCCGGCTGCTCGAGATCCTGGTCTGTCCGGCGTGCCACGGGCCGCTTCGCTACGACCGCGAGCGCCAGGAGCTGGTGAGCGAGCGCGCCGGCCTCGCCTATCCGATCCGCGACGGCATTCCGATCATGCTGGTCGACGAGGCGCGCCGCCTGGACGAGGAGGCGGATGGCGCCTGAGCCGGAGGACGCGGTGCCGTGGCCTCTCGAGATCCGCCTGCTCGACGCCGGCAGGCGCCTGGAGGTGGATTTCGACGACGGCAGCCGGTTCTCGCTGTCGGCCGAGCTGCTGCGCGTCGAGAGCCCGTCGGCCGAGGTGCGCGGCCACGGCGCGGGCGAGAAGACCATCGTCGCCGGCCGCCGCCGCGTCGCCATCGGCGGGGTGGAGCCGGTCGGCCGCTACGCGGTGCGGCTGCGGTTCGACGACGGCCACGATTCGGGCCTCTACTCGTGGCCGTACCTGTACCGCCTCGGGCGCGACCGCGAGCGCATCTGGCAGGCCTACCTCGACGCCCTCGACGAACGCGGCCTCGGCCGCGACCCGTGAGTGCGCCGCCGCGCGATTCGCGCGCCACCTGGGGCGCTGCTATCGTCGCGCGCCCCGGGGAGGGGGCCGTCAGCCAGAGAGGACAACCATGAGCGACATCTACGGCGCGACGCACCGCGCATTTCAGGATCGTTTCGACACGCGGCGCATCGCCGACACGATCGAGGGCGGCTTCATCGCCGGCGAAATCAGCGACCAGGACCGGGCATTCATCGAAAGCCGCGACATGTTCTGGCTGTCGACGGTCGATGAGAACGGCATGCCGACCGTGTCGTACAAGGGCGGCGACCCGGGGTTCGTCAAGGTCGTCGACGGCCGGACGATCGCCTTCCCGAGCTACAACGGCAACGGCATGTTCTATTCCATGGGCAATATCGCCGGCACCGGCAAGGTCGGCATGCTGTTCATGGACTTCGAGAAACCGATCCGGCTGCGCATTCAGGGCACCGCCTCGGTCTCGCCGGACGATCCGCTTCTCGGGTCCTGGCACGAGGCGCAGCTCGTCGTGCGCGTGACCGTCGCCCAGGCGTTCCCCAACTGCCCGCGCTACATTCACCGCATGGAGAAGGTCGGAGCGTCGCGCTACGTGCCGCGCGAAGGCGCGTCGACGCCGCTCGCGGGCTGGAAGCGCATCGACATGATCCAGGACGCGCTGCCGGCGGAGGACCAGGGCCGCGCCGACCGCGAGGGCGGCCAGATCACGCTCGACGACTGGTTCGGCAAGGTCGCGGCAGGAGATCCGGAGGCCTGACGGCGGGCGACGGCGCCCCGCGGCCGCCTACCCGCTGGCCGCGGGGCGCAGCGGATCGGCCGGGTAGGCGCCGAGCACCTTCACCGAACGCGAGAAGTACGCGAGCTCGTCGAAGGCGCGCCGGATGGGCGGATCGTCGGGGTGGCCGGCGATGTCGCAATAGAACTGCGCGGCGGTGAACGAGCCGTCGAGAATGTAGCTCTCGAGCTTGAGCATGTTGACGCCGTTCGTGGCAAAGCCCCCGAGCGCCTTGTACAGCGCGGCCGGAATGTTGCGGACGAGAAAGACGAAGCTGGTGATGACGGCTCCCGCCGGGTCCGCCTGCGCGGGTTCGCGCGCCATCACCAGGAACCGCGTCGTGTTGTGCGCCGCGTCCTCGATGTCGGTGGCGAGCGTGTCGAGGCCGTACGCCGTGGCTGCGAGCGCCGAGGCGATCGCCGCGCAGCTCGCGTCGCCGCGCCGCGCGAGGTCGGCCGCCGCGCCCGCCGTGTCGGCCTCGACGACCGGCACGAGGCCGTGCTCGCCGATGAAGCGGCGGCACTGGGCGAGCGCGTGGACGTGGCTGTGGACGGTGCGCAGGCCCTCGAGCGTCGCGCCCCTTACGCCGAGCAGGCGGTGCCGGATCCGCTGGAACGTCTCGGCGACGATGTGCAGCCCCGATTCGGGGAGCAGGTGGTGGATATCGGCGACCCGGCCGGCGAGCGAATTCTCGATCGGAATCATCGCCAGCGCGGCCCGGCCTTCGTTCACCACCGCGAACGTATCCTCGAACGTGGGGCAGGCCAGCGCCTCGTGATCCGGGTAGCGGTCGCGGCAGGCCATGTTGGAATAGGCGCCGCGCACGCCCTGGAAGGCGATCACCGGCCGGGTCACGCCGCCATCGCCAGCATCCGACGCGCCTTCTCGAGGTCGGCGGCGGTGTCGACGCCCAGCGGCACCGCGTCGACGAGCGCCGCCTCGATGCTCATGCCCGCTTCGAGCGCGCGCATCTGTTCAAGCTTCTCCCGCACCTCGAGCGGGCTCGGGGGCAGCGCGACGAAGCGCTCGAGCGCGGCGCGGCGCCAAGCGTAGAGGCCGATGTGATGGTAGAGCGGACCGTCGCCCGCGGGCGCCGCCGCGCGCGTGAAGCAGAGCGCCCGCGCCCGTCGCGCGCCGGCGGCGAAGCCGGCGACCGCCTTGACCACGTTCGGGTCGCCGCGCTCCGCCGGATCGCGGATCTCGGCGCAGATCGTGGCGAGGTCGGCGCCGCTCTCACGCAGCGCGGCGAGCGCGGCGCGGACGCTCGCCGGCTCGATCGTCGGCAGGTCGCCCTGGACGTTGACGACGGCCCGGTAGCGCCGCTCCGGATCGAGCGCGGCAAGCGCCTCGTGAATGCGGTCCGAGCCGGAGGCGTGGCCGGGCTCCGTGAGCACGGCGCGGCCGCCCGCCGCCTTCACGGCGTCCGCGATCTCCGGTTCCGCCGCCGCCACGACGACGTCGCCGACCGCGGCTTCCACGGCGCGCCGCCAGACGTGGACGATCATCGGCGTGCCGCCGATGTCGGCGAGCACCTTGCCCGGCAGGCGCGAGGACGCGAGGCGGGCGGGCACGAGGACGATGGTCGTATCGCGGTCCATGGCGGCGGAAGCTTACAGGTATTGATGCGACGGCGACAAAGCCGGTAGTTTGCGCGCGCCCGGCTCCGCCGCCATCGAGGCGCCATGTCCACCATCGAGATCAACAAGATCGTCGGCGCCGTCCTCGGCGCGCTGCTGCTGCTGCTCGGTCTGAGCTTCATCGTCGAGCTCGTTGCCGGCCATCACGACATCGCCCGGCCGGCGTTCGTCGTGCCGCCACCGGGCGCCGCCGACGTCGCGGAGGCGGCGCAACCCGCCGAAACTGCGGCCGCCGACGGCGAATCCGGCGAGAGCGCGGCGCCCGAGCCGCCGCTTGCGCTCGCCGAGATGATCGCCGCGGCAGATCCCGCTGAGGGCGAGAAGGCGTTTCGCAAGTGCGTGGCGTGTCACAGCGCGGCGCCGGATGCGAAGCACAAGATCGGGCCGAACCTGTGGGGCGTGGCCGGCGCGGCGAAGGCCGGCAGGGACGACTTCCGCTATTCCGCGGCGCTGGCCGCGGCGGGCGGCGTGTGGGACGACGCCGCGCTGGACGCCTTCCTCGCCGACCCGCGCGCCGCGGTGCCGGCGACCAGGATGGCGTTTCCGGGCATCCGGGACCCGGAGCAACGGGCGGCGGCGATCGCCTATCTGCGCACGCTGACGGACGGATAGCCGGCGGCGGGCCGGTCGTTGAACGGCGGCGGCGCGGGCCGTATGGTCTCGACGCGACCCGCCGGGAGTATGCCGTCATGAACCGATTCGCCGTTGCCGCCCTCGCCACCGCCCTGCCGTTCGCGGCAATCGCTCAAGAGCCGGCAACGCCGGACCCCGGCCTCGCGTGCGCGTTGGACGCGGCGCAGGCGGGCGCGGCGGCGGACGGCGGCGTTTCCGGCGCGCACGCGCTGTCGATCCACGGCGACGTGAAATACGGCCCCGACTTCACGCATTTCGACTATGCCGATGCGAACGCGCCGAAGGGCGGCGCCGCCACGCTCTCGGCGATCGGCACCTACGACAGCTTCAACGGCTTCATCCTCAAGGGCGTGTCCGCCACGTCTCTCGGCCTGATCTACGACACGCTGCTCACGTCTTCGTCCGACGAGGCGTTCACCGAGTACGGCCTGCTCGTCGAGACGATCGACATGCCGGCGGACCGCTCATGGGTCGAGTTCACGCTGCGCGAGGAGGCGCGCTGGCACGACGGCCGGCCGGTGACCGCGGACGACGTGGTCTGGACCTTCGAAACGCTCATGGACAAGGGCCATCCCTTCTTCAAGCAATATTACGCCAACGTAGAGTCGGCCGAGCGGATGGGGCCGCGCACGGTGCGCTTCGCGTTCTCCGACACCACCAATCGAGAGCTGCCGCTGATCACCGGCCAGCTCACCGTGCTGCCCAAGCACTACTGGGAAGGGCGCGACTTCACGGAGACGACGCTGGAACCGCCGCTCGGCAGCGGCCCCTACCGCGTCGCCGACTTCGAGGCCGGCCGATCGGTCACCTACGAGCGCGTGCCCGACTATTGGGGCCGCGACCTCGCGGTCAACCGCGGCCGCCACAACATCGACCGCCTGCGCTTCGACTACTACCGCGACAACACGATCGCCCTGGAGGCGTTCAAGGCGGGCGAAATCGACTTCCGCTTCGAAAACAATTCGAAGGACTGGGCGACGCAGTACGACTTCGCCGCCGTGACCGAGGGACATGTCGTCGTCGACCAGATCGGCCACGAGATCGGCACCGGGATGCAGGGCTTCTGGTTCAACACGCGCACGACGAAGTTCGCCGACCCGCGCGTCCGCCTCGCGCTCTCCCACGCCTTCGACTTCGAGTGGACGAACGGCAACCTATTCTACGGCCAGTACGACCGCACCGCGAGCTTCTATTCCAACACCGAGCTCGCAGCCGCAGGCGAGCCGGAAGGCTTGGAGGCGCGGATCCTCGAATGTTTCCGCGGCGGCGTGGACGAAGCGGCGTTCGCCACGCCGTACGAGCCGCCGAGCACCGCGGACGGCGGCTCGATCCGGCAGAACCTGCGCGCTGCGCGCGACCTCCTCGAAGAGGCGGGCTGGACGGTGCGCGACGGCGCGCTGGTCAACGCCGAAACCGGCGAGGCGATGGAGATCGAGTTCCTGCTCGTCGCGCCGGCGTTCGAACGGGTGATCGGGCCCTACATCCAGAATCTCGAGCGGCTCGGCGTCGCGGGGCGCATCCGCACCGTCGATTCGGCGCAGTACCAGAAGCGGGTCGAGGACTTCGACTTCGACATGATCGTCGCTTCCATCGGCCAGTCTCTCAGCCCCGGCAACGAACAGCGCAACCAGTGGAGCAGCGCCGCCGCCGCCATCCCGGGGACGCAGAACTACGCCGGCATCGAGGATCCGGTCGTCGACGCGCTCGTCGACCTCGTCATCCAGGCGCCGAGCCGCGAGGCGCTGATCGCCGCGACGCGCGCGCTCGACCGGGTGCTCAGGCTCGGCTACTACCTGGTGCCCAACTGGCACATTCGCTCGTTCCGCCTCGCCTGGTGGAACAAGTTCGGCAAGCCCGAGCGGCTGCCGCGCTACGGCTTCGGCTTTCCGGCGCTGTGGTGGGTGGACGCCGGTCTCGAGGCGACGCTCGCCGCCGAGCGCTGACCGCCAGCGCCGCGCCGGCGCCGCCCGCCATGCTCGCGTACATCGTCCGCCGTCTGGCCCTGATCATCCCGACGCTGTTCGGGATCATGGTGATCAACTTCATCGTCATCCAGGCGGCGCCCGGCGGGCCGGTCGAGCAGTTGATCGCGACGATCCGGGGGGTCGCGGTCGACCCGACGGCGCGCGTCAGCGGCGGCGGCGGCGAAACGACGGCGGGGCAGGCGGGGGAGAACGTCGGCGCCGGGCCGATCGAAAGCCGCTACCGCGGCGCCCGCGGACTCGACCCGGAGCTCCTGGAAGCACTCGAACGCCAGTTCGGCTTCGACAAGCCGGCGCACGAGCGTTTCTTCATGATGCTGTGGAACTACATACGCTTCGACTTCGGCGAGAGCTTTTTCCGCGACCAGCGCGTGGTCGATCTGGTGCTGTCGAAAATGCCGGTGTCGATCTCGCTCGGGCTGTGGACGACCCTGCTCATCTACCTCATCTCGATCCCGCTCGGCATCGCCAAGGCGGTGCGCGACGGCAGCCGCTTCGACGTCTGGACCTCGGGCGCCGTGGTCGTCGGCAACGCGATTCCCGGCTTCCTGTTCGCCATCCTGCTCATCGTGCTGTTCGCCGGTGGGCGCTATTTCGACTGGTTTCCGCTGCGCGGCCTCGCCTCGCCCGGCGCCGGCGAGATGAGCTGGCTCGAGCAGACGGCCGACTATTTCTGGCACCTCGCGCTGCCGGTCCTGTCGATGGTCATCGGCGGCTTCGCCGGGCTGACGCTGCTGACGAAGAATTCGTTCCTGGAAGAGATCAACAAGCAGTATGTCATGACCGCGCGCGCGAAGGGGCTGAACGAGCGCCGCGTGCTCTACCGCCACGTGTTCCGCAACGCGATGCTGATCGTCATCGCCGGCTTTCCGAGCGCCTTCGTCGGCATCCTGTTCACCGGCGCGCTGCTGACCGAAATCATCTTTTCGCTCGACGGTCTCGGTCTGCTCGGGTTCGAGGCGGCCCTCGGGCGCGACTATCCGGTGATGTTCGCGTCGCTCTACTTCTTCACGCTGCTCGGCCTCGTCATGCAGCTCATCGGCGACATCACGTACACGATCGTCGATCCGCGCATCGACTTCGAAAGCCGCGAGGTCTGACGGTGGCCGTGGCCGCCGCCCCGGCGCCACCGCCGACGCCGGACGAGCGCGTCCTGGGCTTTCGCTTTTCCAGGCTCAACCGGCGACGTCTCCAGAATTTCCGCCGCAACCGGCGCGGGTTCTGGAGTCTGTGGATCTTTCTCGCGATCTTCGCGGCGACGCTGCCGGCCGAGTTCATCGCCAACGACAAGCCGCTTCTCATCGCGCACGGCGGCGAATGGTACGTGCCGGTGGTCCGGGCCTACGCCGAAACCGAGTTCGGCGGCGACTTCGAGACCGAGGCGGACTACCGCGACCCCTTCGTGCAGGCGCTGATCGAGGATGCCGGCGGCTGGATACTGTGGCCGGCGATTCCGTTCCGCTACGACACCGTCAACACGGGCCTCGGCGTGCCGTCGCCGGCGCCGCCGTCGGCCGACAACTGGCTCGGCACCGACGACCAGGCGCGCGACGTGACGGCGCGCCTCATCTACGGCTTCCGCATTTCGGTGCTGTTCGGCCTCGCGCTGACGGCTGTCAGCTCGGTGGTCGGCGTCGCCGCCGGGGCGGTCCAGGGCTACTTCGGCGGCTGGGTCGATCTGGTCTTCCAGCGCTTCATCGAAATCTGGTCGGGCCTGCCGATCCTCTATCTGCTGATCATCCTCGCGAGCATCGTCGAACCCAACTTCTGGTGGCTGCTGGGTCTGATGCTGCTGTTCAGCTGGATGGCGCTGGTGGGTGTGGTGCGGGCCGAGTTTCTGCGCGCCCGCAACTTCGAGTTCGTGCGCGCGGCGCGGGCGCTCGGCGTCGGCGATCTCGGAATCATGTTCCGCCACATCCTGCCCAACGCCATGGTGGCGACCTTCACCTTCCTTCCCTTCATCCTGACGGGTTCGGTGACGGTGCTGACCTCGCTCGATTTTCTCGGCTTCGGCCTGCCGCCGGGCTCGCCGTCGCTGGGCGAACTGCTGAACCAGGGCAAGAACAACCTGCAGGCGCCCTGGCTCGGCTTCACCGGCTTCTTCACGCTCGCCGTGATGCTGTCGTTGCTGGTGTTCATCGGCGAGGGGGTGCGCGACGCCTTCGACCCGCGCAAGACCAACGTGTAGCCGCCGCTGCGGCCGGTCGCCGCCGGCAGCGCGTCAGCCGACGGGGCCGGCGTTCCCCCGCCAGGCGGAGATGCCGCCCAGAAGGTTGGCGACGCGGCCGATGCCCATGTCCTTCAGCGTCTTCGCCGCCAGCGCCGAGCGGCCGCCGCTGGCGCAATAGACGACGAGGCGCGCGCCCGAGCTCAACGCCCTCTTGTGGAGCGGCGACGCCGGATCGGCGGCGAACTCGAGCAGCCCGCGCGGCACGTGCAGGGCGCCCGGAACGGCTCCCGCGGCGTACTCGTCGTGCTCGCGCACGTCGACGAACACCGTGTCGGCGTCGTCGAGCGCCGCGATCGCCTCCGCGGCGGTCAGCGTCTCCACCTCGGCGTTGGCCTCGGCGACCATCTCGCGCACGTCCCGGACTGCCATCGCACCCTCCTCGGTTTGTCGCGTTGCGGAAAAAAGCCGGCGAAACACGGGTTCAACCGGCGCCTTGCGGGTCGATGCCGGTGGGCACGTCGGGCGGGTTCGCCGCCACGGACCTCTCGTAGCGCGCCGCGGTCCCGGCGCTCGCGTCGCCGCCGGACATTCCCCGGCAGCCTGCCGGGCTTGCTCCTCAGGCAGCTCCCTCGAGCGGCTTCACCCACACCGCGGTGTCGTGCACGCACATGCCGCCGTTCGGCGGGCCCGGATCGGCGCCGAGCAGGGTGTTGACTCCGGCGCCGCCGGGGAACGCCCGGTTCGGCCAGATGCTCTCGACCACCGTGACGCCGCGCTGCAGGCCGTCGAAAACCTCCGCGTGCAGGCGGATCTCGCCGCGGCGGTTGCCCATGCGCACCTCGTCGCCGTCGGCGATGCCGAGCGCGCGCGCGTCGTCCGGGTGCAGCTTGACCGCCGGCCGGGCCTCCTTGGCTATCGACGTCGGGGTCTCGGTGAACGAGCTGTTGAGGTAGTTGTGCGCCGGCGCCGCGACGAGGCGGAAGGGGTGCTCCGCGTCGGCGCGCTCGATATTGTCGAGGTGGTCGGGCAACGCCGGCAGGGCGGCGTGATCGGGACCCTGACGCGCCCAGTCCGGGGCGAAGCGGAAGCGGCCGTCCGGCTGCGCAAAGCCGTTGGCGAAATGCGCCGTCTCGAAGTCCGGCTGGCAGTCGATCCAGCGGCTGTGCCGCAGCGCGTCCAGCGTGCCCCAGCCGGACGCGCGCAAAGTCGCGTCGATGATCTCTTCCTCGCTCATCGCGAAGCCGGGGTGGCGGGCGCCGAGGCGCTTCGCCAGCTCGCAGATGACGAAATGGTTGGGCCGCGCTTCGGCGAGCGGCTCGATCACCTTCGGGCCGAGCGTGATGTGCTGGTGGCCGCCGCCCTGGTAGATATCGTTGTGCTCGACGAAGGTGGTGGCCGGCAGCACGATGTCGGCCCACGCCGCCGTCTCGGTCATGAACTGCTCGTGCACGCAGAGGAACAGGTCGTCGCGCGCGAGCCCGCGGTTGACGAGCGCCGACTCCGGCGCGACGACGGCCGGGTTCGTGTTCTGCACCAGCATCGCCATCACCGGCGGGCCGTCTCCGAGCGCTGCGCGGTCGCCGGTGAGGATCGGGCCGATGCGCGACATGTCGAGCATGCGGACCGAGGGGTCGCGGACGTCAAGCCCCTCGATCAGCGTCTTGTCCCAATGATAGATGTCGGCATTGGAATAGAACGCGCCGCCGCCCTCGTGCCGCCAGGCACCGGTGACGCCCGGCAGGCAGCTGACCGCGTGCACCGCCGGCGCGCCGTTGCGCGAGCGCGAGAATCCGTAGCCGACGCGGATGTAGCTGCGCTCGGTTCGGCCGTAGAGCGCCGCGAACGCCTCGATCTCGCCGGCGGCGAGGCCGGTGATCGCCGCCGCCCATTCGGGCGTGCGCGACTCCAGGTGCCGTTCCAGGCGCTCCGGGCAGTCGGTCCACCGGGCCATGAACTCCCGGTCGGCGTAGCCGTCGCGGAACAGGACGTGCATCGTCGCGCACGCCAGCGCCGCATCGGTGCCCGGCCTCGGCGCGAGGTGCATGTCGGCGACCTGGGCCGTGCGCGTGCGGTAGGGGTCGACGACGACGAGTCGAGCGCCCCGCGCCTTGCGCGCGCGCTGGATGTGCGTCATCACGTTGACCTGCGTCGACGCCGGGTTGCCGCCCCACGACACGATCAGGTCGGCGTGCGCCATCTCGCGCGGGTCGGGGCCGCGCAGCGCGCCGGTGCCGGCGAGCCAGCCGGCGCGCACCAGGGTCGTGCAGATGGTGCTGTGCTGGCCCGAATACTTCTTGGCGTGACGCAGGCGCTCTATGCCGTCGCGCTGAAGCAGGCCCATGGTGCCGGCGTAGAAGTACGGCCATACGGCTTCCGCGCCGTGCGTCCGCTCGGCCTTGAGGAATGCCTCCGCCACCTCGTCGAGCGCCGCCTCCCACGTCAGGCGCTCGTGGCCGTTGGCGGTGCGCCTCAGCGGGTGGCGCAGCCGGTCGGGGTGGTGCGTGCGCTCGGCGTAGCGCGCCACCTTGGCGCACACCACGCCGGCCGTGTAGGCGTTGTCCCGGGCGCCGCGGACGCGGCCGATGGTGCGCGCATCGAGCCG
Source organism: Alphaproteobacteria bacterium (assembly GCA_965243325.1). Lineage (GTDB taxonomy): Bacteria > Pseudomonadota > Alphaproteobacteria > UBA7887 > UBA7887 > JANQOH01. The sequence goes on from CBDEUQ010000003.1 coordinate 1,620,097, forward strand.
TTCGACCTCGAGCGCGCAGGTGCTCGGGCAGTCGTGCGGGCACGCCGACCAGGCGATGTCTATCGGGGCGGAGCGGTCCATGGCGGAATCCTCGCGGCGTGCGTGCGCTCAGCCGAGCGCTTCGGTGGCGCGGCGGATGCGCGCGCAGGCGTCCTCAAGCACGGCGTCCGACGTGGCATAGGAGACGCGGAAGAAGGGGTCGAGGCCGAAGGCCGCGCCGTGCACGACGGCAACGCCCGCGCTGTCCAGCAGGTAGCGCGCGTAGTCCTCGCTGGAGGCGATCGCTGCGCCGTCCGGCGTCCGCCGGCCGATCGTTCCGGCGCAGCTCGGATAGACGTAGAACGCGCCCTCCGGCACGCGGCACGAGAGGCCGGGGACGGCGTCGAGCGCCGCCGCGACGCGGTCGCGCCGCGCCTTGAAGGCGGCGTTGCGCGGCTCGAGGAATCCGTGGTCGCCGTTCAGCGCCTCGACCGCCGCGGCCTGGGCGATCGACGTGGCGTTGGTCGTGCTCTGCGACTGGATCTTCGCCATGCCGCGGATCAGCGGCTCCGGGCCGCCGGCGAAGCCGATGCGCCAGCCGGTCATCGCGTAGGCCTTGGAGACGCCGTTCACCGTCAGCGTGCGCTCGTACAGCGCCGGCTCGACCTCGGCCACGGTGGAGAACGCGAAACCGTCGTAGACGATCTTCTCGTAGATGTCGTCGGCCATCGTCCAGACGTGCGGGTGGCGGAGGAGGACCTCGGTAAGCGCGCGCAGCTCGTCCGTTGAATAGGCGGCACCCGACGGGTTCGAAGGCGAATTGAGGATCAGCCACTTGGTACGCGGGCCGATGGCCGCATCGAGCGCCTCCGGCGTGATCTTGAAGCCCTGCTCGGCGGAGCTGTCGACGAACACGGGCGTGCCGCCGGCGATCTGCACCATGTCGGGATAGGACACCCAGTAGGGGCGCGGAATGACGACTTCGTCGCCGTGGTTGACGGTGGCCAGCATGGCGTTGAACAGCACCTGCTTGCCGCCGACGCCGACGATGATCTGGTCGGGGCTGTAGTCGAGGCCGTTGTCGCGCCGGAACTTGTCGCGCACCGCCTCCTTGAGCTCGGGCGCGCCGTCCACCTTGGTGTATTTCGTATAGCCGGCGCGAATGGCGGCGATGGCCGCGTCCTTCACCGGGTCGGGGGTGTCGAAGTCCGGTTCGCCGGCGCCGAGGCCGATGACATCGTGGCCGGCCGCCTTGAGCTCGGCGGCGCGCGCGGTCACGGCCATCGTCGGCGACGGCTTGATGCGGCCGAGGCGCTCGGCGAGAAAACCCATCGTGCGATCCTTCCCGTCGCGGACGGCGAGGCGAGGCGAGGCTACGCCGCGCGGCGGCGGCTTTCAAGCGCGCCCGAGGTTGCGCGAACGGGACGCAAGGGCACCCTTGCCGCCGGGCGCGCGGGTCCATTAGGCTGGCGGTGCCCGCCGCGAGGGACGGAACGGGGGCGACGCATGAGAGTTCTGCGAACCATGGGCATCGGCGCCGCGCTGGCGCTCTTGCCGGCCGCCGACGCGGCGGCGTTGACGCGGGTGATCGTGCTCGACCAGGGCCGGCCGGTGCGCCTGCTGGCCGCCGTGCACGAGAGCCGCGAGGATGTGCTCGTGGCGCTCGGCGAGCTCGCGTTCAAGTCGGAGTTCCTGCTCGAAGGGTCGCCGCTGCGCACGCTCGGCGCGAAGATGACGTGCGACTCGTGCCACCCCGACGGCGGCGCGAGCCCAATCGTGTTCTTCGAAGGGCTGTCGGACAAGCCCGGCAACCTCGACGTCACCAACCGCGCGATCTCGCTGATCGAGGACAACCTCTTCAACCCGATCAACGTGCCGAGCATCGTCGGCGCCCGCCACAGCGCTCCGTTCGGGCGAGAGGGGAGCTTCCACTCGGTGGAGGACTTCACGCTGTTCGCGATCACCAGCGAGTTTGCCGGCGGAATTCCCTCCGACCTGGTGATCGAGGCGCTCGTGGCCTTCCAGAACAGCCTTGCCTTTCCCGACAATCCGCTGCTGGCCGCCGACGGGCGCCTCGCGGCTACGGCGCCCGCCGCGGCGCAACGCGGCGAAACGGTCTTCCACCGCCCGTTCCCCGACGGGACGGGGCGAAGCTGCGCCACCTGCCACCGCCCCGACAACTATTTCCTCGATCATCTCGTGCACGACGTCGGCACCGGCCGCGGCATTCGGGAGGGGAGGGCGTTCGAGACCCCGACCTTGCTCGACGCGCTCGCCACCCCGCCGTACCTGCACGACGGCCACTTCGACACGCTGGGCGAGACCGCCGACTACTTCGCCGACTATTTCGGGCTCCGTCTCGACGACGGCGAACGCGCCGACCTCGCCGCGTATCTGGAAGCGGTGGGCGGCGGCCGGTCGGAGGCCGCGCCGGGCGACGCGGTGCACGTCGAGACCGCGGCCGCTCTGCTCGACGTGGCCCTCGAGGCCGACGACTGGTTGCTGACCCGCATGGTGGTGCTGCTGGCGACGACCGAACTGGACGACTGGCGCGGCGACGCGACGGCGCCCGACGGCGCGGTCCTCGACCGCTGGATCTCCCTGCTGCGCCGCATCGAGGCCCGCACCAAGGTGGAGGATTTTGACGCCGCGCGCGCGACGCTCGTACAATTTCGCGCCGCGCTCGCCGGCGGGTCCTGAACCGGCGGAGCGTCGCGCGGCCGCCCACCCATTCATCGCACGAGGCAGGAGGACAGCTTGCAACTCGGCCAATTCCAACTCGCCGACGGCATGGGCCGGCTCGGTACCGAAAGCGCGTTCGAGGTTCTCGCACGCGCCAAGGAGATCGAACGGGCCGGCCACGAGGTGATCAATCTCGGCATCGGCCAGCCCGATTTCCGCACGCCCGGGCACATCGTGGAGGCGGCGAAGAAGGCGCTAGACGACGGCGAACACGGATACACGCCCGGCAACGGCATCCTGCCCCTGCGCGAGGCGGTCGCCGCGGACATCGCGACGCACCGCGGCGTCGAGGTCGATCCCGGGAACATCGTCGTCGTGCCCGGCGGCAAGGTAACGATGTGGCACGCGATCCTGATGTTCGGGGGAAGCGGCGCCGAGATCATGTATCCCAACCCCGGCTTCCCGATCTACGAATCGGCGATCGAGTTCTCGGGCGCGCGGGCGGTGCCGATCCCGCTGCGCGAGGCCAACGGCTTCGCGTTCGACGCCGACGAGGTGCTGTCGCTGATTTCCCCGGCGACGCGGCTGATGATCCTCAACAGCCCGGCCAACCCGACGGGGGGCGTCGTGCCGCGAGCCGAGTTCGACAAGCTCGCCGCCGGCCTCGAACGCCATCCCCACGTCACCGTGCTGTCGGACGAGATCTATTCGCGCCTGACCTACGGCGGCGCCGAATTCACCAGCCTGCTCGGGTACGAGAACCTCCGCGACCGGCTGATCGTGCTGGACGGCTGGAGCAAGACCTGGGCGATGACGGGCTGGCGCATCGGCTACGGCGTCTGGCCCGGGCCGCTGGTCGACCTCGCGACCCGGCTCAACATCAACTCGGTGAGCTGCACCAACGCGGCGACGCAGCACGCCGCCATCGCCGCGTTGCAGGGACCGCAGGACTCGGTCGCCGTCATGCAGGCGGCGTTCGACGAACGGCGCTCGGCGATCGTCGAGTGGACGAACGCGGTGCCCGGCATGAGCTCGATCCTTCCCGAGGGCGCGTTCTACACCATGCCGAACATCTCCGGAACCGGGGTCGGCGCCAAGGCGATGGAGACGTTCCTGCTCGAGACGCTGCATGTCGCCGCCATCGCCGGCACCAGCTTCGGCGCCTTCGGCGAGGGCTATCTGCGCTTCTCCTACGCCAACTCGCTCGACAACATTCGGAAGGCGCTCGGACGAATGCGCGACTTCGCGGAGAGCGAAGGCTGGGAGGCGGTCGCCCGGGCACCGCAGGCCGCGGCGTGAGCGGCTTCCGCGCCCTGGCGGCGCCGGGCGCCGCGGCCGCGCGGAACGAGCGGACGCGTCAGAACGGCTCCTTGTAGGGGCGGAGCTCGGTCTCGAACGTCCATGTCGTCTGCTCCTGCCGGTGGAGCTGCCAGTAGGTCTCGGCGATCCCGTCGGGCGACAGCAGGCCGCCGGCGCCGCGCGCCTCGGCCATGGCGGGCGCTCGCGTGCGCAGGATCTCACCGTCGATGCCGCCGTCGATGACGACGTGAGCGACATGGATGCCGTCGGGGCCGAAGCGCCGCGCCATGCTCTCGGCGACCGCCCTGAGGCCCGCCTTGCCGCTCGCGAAGGGCGCGAAATCGGGCCGGCCGCGGCGGCTTGCCGAGGCGCCGGTGAACAGGATCGTGCCCGAGCCGCGCGGCAGCATGCGGCGCGCCGCCTGCTGCCCGACGACAAAGCCGCCGTAGCAGCAGACGCGCCAGAACGCCTCGAACTGGTCGGGCTCGATGTCGAGGAACGGCATGCGCTGGTTGTTGCCGGCGTTGTAGACCACCGCCTCGGGCACGCCCGCCTCGGCCTCGACGGCGTCGAAGAACGCCGCCACCGCATCTGGCTCGGTCACGTCGCACGGGATCGCCCGGGCGCCGATCGCGGCAGCAGTCGCGGCGAGCCGTTCCGCGTTGCGCCCGGCGACGAACGCCTCCAGGCCGCCCTGCACGAAGCGCCGCGCCACCGCGGCGCCGAGCCCCTCGCTCGCGCCGACTCCGAGAACCGCCACCGATCCCGCCATCGTCCCGCCTCCTCCGCCCCTTGATCTTCCCGTCTGCCGGAAAGCCCCGGCCTACATGTTCGGATAGTTCGGCCCGCCGCCGCCCTCGGGCACGACCCAGCGGATGTTGCCGGTGGGGTCCTTGATGTCGCACGTCTTGCAGTGCACGCAATTCTGCGCGTTGATCTGCAGACGCGCATCGCCGTCGCCGTCACGCACGATCTCGTAGACCCCGGCGGGGCAGTAGCGCTGCTCCGGCGCGTCGTAGACCGCGAGGTTCGTCGCCACGGGCACGGTCTCGTCGGCGAGCTTCAGATGCGCCGGCTGGTCTTCCTCGTGGCTGACGCCGGAATACGACAGGTTGGTCAGGCGGTCGAAGGTCAGCGTCCCGTCGGGCCTGGGATAGGCGATCGGCGCGCAGTCGGCGGCCGGGCGCGTCGCCTCGCGGTCGCGGTGCGCGTGCCGGAGCGTCCACGGCGCCCGCCCGCGCAGCACGAGCTGATCCACCCCGGCGTGCAGCAGTCCGGCCCACAGGCCCCACTTGAACGCCGGCCGCACGTTGCGCGCGCGGTGCAGCTCCTCCCACGCCCAGGAGTTGCGGAACGCGGCTTCGTAACCGGAGAGATCCACCGGTCCCGGCGCGGCGGCCGCCCCCAGCGCGGCGGCGGCGGCCTCGGCCGCCAGCATCCCCGACTTCATGGCCGTGTGCGTGCCCTTGATCTTCGGCACGTTGAGCGTCCCCGCCTCGCAACCGACGAGCGCGCCGCCGGGAAACGCGAGCTTGGGCAGGCATTGCAGGCCGCCCTCGTTGAGGGCCCGGGCGCCGTAGGCGACGCGCCGCCCGCCGGCGAAGGTGCCGCGGATCCTCGGATGCGTCTTGAAGCGCTGGAACTCCTCGTAGGGGCTCAAGTGGGGGTTGGCGTAGTCGAGGCCGACGACGAAGCCCACGGCCACGTGGTTGTCGTCGAAATGGTAGAGGAAGGAGCCGCCGTAGGTCCGCCGGTCCAGCGGCCAGCCGGTGCTGTGGACCACGAGACCCTTTTCGTGGCGGTCGGGCGCGACCTCCCAGAGTTCCTTGAGGCCGATGCCGTAGGTCTGCGGCTGGGCGCCGGCCCGCAGCGAGAAACGATCCATGAGCTCGCGGCCGAGGCTGCCGCGGCACCCCTCGGCGAACAGCGTGAGCCGGCCGCGAAGCTCGACGCCGGGCTGGTAATTCGGGCCGCGCTCGCCGGTACGCGCAATTCCCATGTCGCCGGTGGCCACGCCGGCGACTGCGCCGTCGTCGTAGAGCACCTCGGCGGCGGCGAAACCGGGATAGATCTCGACCGCGAGCGCCTCCGCCTGTTCGGCGAGCCAGCGGCAGAGATTGCCGAGGCTCACGATGTAGTTGCCGCGGTTGCGCATGGGCGGCGGCAGCAGCGCATGCGGCACGGCGACGCCGCCGGTCTCGGTCAGGAACAGGAAGCGTTCGCCGGCGACGGGCGTGGTCACGGGGGCGCCGCGATCCCGCCAGTCGGGCAGCAGCTCGTCGAGGGCGCGCGGCTCGAGCACGGCGCCGGAGAGAATGTGAGCGCCGACCTCGGAGCCCTTCTCGACGACGCAGACGGACAGATCCGGGTCCCGTTGCTTGACCCGGATCGCCGCCGCCAGTCCGGCCGGACCGGCGCCGACGACGACCACGTCGTATTCCATCGACTCGCGTTCCATTCCGTGCGCCCCCGGCATAAGGTGCCCGAAAATACGCAGCGTCCGGCCAGTGTGCCAGCGCCGTACGCCGCCACCGCAGACCGGGAGACTTCCATGTCCGAAATCGTCCGCGCCAACGGGATCGACATCGCCTATCGAATCGACGGGCCGGACGACGCGCCGGTCCTCACCTTCTCGAACAGCCTCGCCTCCAACCTGGGCATGTGGGACGACCAGGCGGCGGCGTTCGCCGCGACGCACCGCGTCCTGCGCTACGACACGCGGGGCCACGGGCGGACGGAGGCGCCGGCCGGCGCCTACGACATGGCGACCCTGGCCGGCGACGTCCTTGGACTGTGGGATGCGCTCGGCATCGACCGGAGCGCGCTCTGCGGCTGCTCGATGGGCGGCATGGTGGGCCAGCACCTCGGCATTCACCACGGCGAGCGGCTGAGCGCGCTGGCGCTTTGCGACACCATCGCCGAGTGGCCGGAGAGCGGCGCGGGGATGTGGAAAGACCGCATCGCCGCCGCGCGCGCCGAGGGCATGGCGAATCTCGTCGACGGCACGCTCGCCCGCTGGTTCACGGACGGCTACCGCGAGTCCGGCGGGCCGGCGCTGGCGCGCGTCGGCGAGATGATTCGCACGACGCCGGTCGACGGCTACGTCGGGTGCTGCCATGCGATCAGCGCGATCGACTATCTCGGGCGGGTCTCCGAGATCGCCGTGCCGGTGCTGCTGGTCGTCGGCGCCGACGACCCGTCGACGCCCGTTTCCGCGCACGAGGCGATCCACGAACGGATCGCGGGCTCCGAACTCGTCGTCATCGAACGGGCGGCGCACCTCGCCAACATGGAGCAGCCGGAAGCGTTCAACGAAGCCCTTACCGGCTTTCTCGCCCGCGTCTGATCCTGCGCCGGCCGGTCAGCCGACGCCGGCGAGCAACGGCGCCACCTCGTCGTAGACACGACGGTCGCCGCAGGCGACGATTCGCGTCGAACCGTGCGCCGCGCCGCCGTCCCACCCGGCGATAATGCCGCCGGCGGCCTCGACGACGGGCACCAGCGCGCACACGTCCCAGGGTTTCAGGTCGGCCTCGAGCACGAGGTCGAGGCACCCCGCGGCGAGCATGGCATAGGCATAGCAGTTGCCGCCGAGCTGCATCGTCGCGGCGCGCCGGCGAATCTGGATGTAGGCGACGCTCTCGGCGGCGGTCCTGAACATGGCCGGATCGGTGGCCGCGGCGACCGCGCTGTCGAGGCCGGCGCATGGGCGGCACGATATGGCGGCTCCGTTCAGCGCCGCGCCGCGCGGCGAACCGGCGAACCGCTCGCGGAGCACCGGCTGGTCGATGACGCCGAGCACCGGCCGGCCTTCGTGCACGAGTCCGATCAGCGTGCCGAACAGCGGGAAGCCGGAAACGAAGGCGCGGGTCCCGTCGATGGGGTCGAGCACCCACTGCCAAGCCGCGTCGGCGCGTACGGCGCCGTCCTCCTCGCCGAGAATGCCGTGGTCGGGGTAGCGCGCCTCGATGCGCTCGCGCATCGCCGTTTCGGCGTCGCGGTCGGCGACGGTGACCGGCTGGGCGCGCGGCACCTCGGAATCCTTGTGGGCGATGCCGCCGGCGCGACGGAAGCGGCGGCGGACGACGGCGCCGGCAGCATCGGCGAGCTCGTGGGCGAAATCGAGCAGCGCGTCGGTATCAGCCTGCATCGCCGCCCCGGTCGTCGCGCGCCATGAAGCGGCGGATGACGGAGGCGATGTCGACCGCCGGCGTGCCGTGATGGAACAGCGCCAGACCGCCGCCGTCCGGCCCGAGAAGATAGATCGCGGCCGTATGGTCGATCAGATAGCCGCCGTCGTCGTCCGCCGGTCCGGCGCGCCGGTAGCGTGCCCGGTACGTGGCCGCCGCGCGCGCCACCTGCTCAGGGTTGCCGGTGAGGCCGATCAGGCGCGGATGGAAGTGCGGGACATAGGCGGCGAGACGCTCCGGCGTGTCGCGCTCCGGGTCGATGGAAACGAACAGCGGCTGCACCCGCGCGCCGTCCGGCCCCAGGAGCTCCACAGCATCCGCCATGACCGCGAGGTCGGTCGGACAGATGTCGGGGCAGGACGCGTAGCCGAAGAAGAGCAGCACGTAGCTGCCGCGGTACGCGGCGTCGGTCACCGCCCGCCCGGTATGGTCCACGAGATCGAATGGGCCGCGGTTGCCGTCCGCGTCGGCGCCCGCGGCGCCGCCCCAGGCCAGCAGTCCGACGACGATGCAGATCCGAATCATGCGCGCCTCCCCGCCGCGCCGGCCGCGCGGCACCGCCGATCATAGCCCCGCGGCGGCGGCTTGACACCGCCGGCCGCCGCTGCCAGCGTGCGCCCGTCCGACTACTCCAACGCACACGTGCCGCCATGAACCGTCGTCTCCTCTTCGCGGCGTTCGCCGCCTCTTTCGCCGTTCCAGCCCTGCCTGCGCACGCCGGCGACGGGGTGACAAACGTGCGCAACGCCGATACCTGCACCGAGGTCCACCGGGTGGAGATCACCTGGACGTTCATCCCGTCGCCGATCACGATCGTCGAGGGCGAGTGCATCCATTTCACCAACATCCACAATATCGAGCACAGCGCGGTCGGCGCGGAGCGCGAATTCAACACCGGCATCATGATGCCCGGGGGAACGGCGCTGCTGCGTTTCGACGAACCGGCGGAGATTCCCTATATCTGCGGCGTGCACCCGCCGATGACCGCCATGCTGACCGTCGTCGCCGCCGAGTGACGGGCCGCCCTCGGGGCCGGGCGCCGGCTCTGGGGCGCCGCACGACGCCGTAGCCGCCTGCGCGCGGTCGATCCCGCCTTCGCGCACCGCCGGTTTTTCCTCCGCTTCAGCCGCGGCGAACCCCGCCCGTTCGGGGTGCGTCGTGATGCTCGTGCGCCCCTGCGACCGGAACCCCGCGGTACGCCGTCCCGACGGCGCATCCCCGCGCGGCCGAAGAGCGCTGCGGAAGCCGGACTGGGGGGAGCCAGACTGGGGGTCGCGCAGCAGGAATCTGTCTGCTACCATCGCGTCAACTGGCGACGAACGCCGTTCCCGGGGCCACGGCGGAGCCGGTGGTGCGCTGCACGACCGGCCCGGCTGCGCGGGGCGATCGCCCGCGAGGCTCCTTCGACGACGGTCGCGCCGGTCGGCGGCCGTGCCGGCCCGATCCCGCGGGCCGGAGCAGCACGACCGTCACCGAACCTGCAGGTACAGACCCGATCCATTCGGGCAACACGTCGAAAGACGGGGAGGAGAGGCAATGGAATTCAACTTCCTGAGCCATTTCAAAGACTTCGAGGGAGGGCGCGTCAACCCCGCTGATCCCTACCAGTCGGGGACGGCGTATTTCCGCTCCGGCGGCGTCGGCCGCAAGGTGCGGGAGCGCATGGCCGACATGGCCGGCAAGTCGGAACTGCCGCGGCGCGAGTTCTTCAAGTCGGCGCTCGGCTTCAGCGGCGCCATGCTCGCGGTCAACGCCGTCACCGGCATGAAGTTCTTCAACGTCTCGGACGTCGAGGCGAAGGAGGTGGCGGCGCTCGACGAGGTGGCCGGCACCATCCGCGACAAGATGGGCTTCGTCATCGACATGCACAGCCATGTCTGCACGCGGCCCGAAGGCTACGTCGTGGGCGAGAACACCACGCCGCAGGGCATGTGGTTCGTCGACCTGCTCGACGGCCTCGGCAAGGCGATGGGACTGGAGAACGGCACGTCGGACATGAACGTCGAGAACTTCGGCAAGCTGATCCTCGAGGGCAGCGACACCGACGTTGCGGTGTTCAACCCGTTCGGCTTCCGCGAGGACTACGGCGGACGCGACATGGTGCCGATCGAGTACCAGGCCCAGGTCAAGGAGCGCTGGCCCTCGCAGACGATCATGATGGGCGGCGGCCTGACGCCGAACCAGGGTGTCTCCGAGACCCTGGAGCGCCTCGACATGTTCGTCAGCGACTACAACATCTCGGGCCTCAAGCTCTATACCTTCGATTCGACGGACCAGAAGGGCTGGTGGTTCGACGACGAGGAACGCGCCTACCCGATCTGGGAACGGTGTCGCGAGCTCGGCATCAAGAACATCGGCTGCCACAAGGGCATCCCGTTCGGTCAGTTCATGGCGCGCTACGCCCACGTCGAGGACTTCGACAAGGCGTGCGATGACTTCCTCGACCTCAACTTCATCGCGTTCCACTCGGCGTGGCCGTATCACTCCGAACTCGCAGCGCTGAAGGGCTTCAAGCCACAGCGCAACAATCTCTACTGCGAGATCGGCTCAACCTTCGCCGCGACCGTGTCCAGCCGGCCGATCGAGTGCGCGCACGTGCTCGGTACGCTGGTGCGCGACCTCGGACCGGACTACGTGATGTGGGGGACCGACTCGGTGCTGTGGGGCAACCCGCAGTGGCAGATCGAGGCGTTCCGCCGCTTCCAGATTCCGGACGAGCTGATCGAGGGCCACGGCTATCCGCAGCTGACCGACGAGATCAAGGCCAAGATTCTCGGCGGCAACGCGGCGCGCATGTGGGGCCTGAAGACGGCGATGAACGATCGGGGCCGCGAGGCGCCGTTCGTCGACTTCGGCTGAGCCGAAACGTCGAGACGAGGGGGCGGCCGGCGGTGTCGGCCGCCCTCTTTCCTTCATCCAGTCAGAGGATGCCGAGGCGATGCCGACGTACGAATATCGCTGCGAACCGTGCAAGACGATCTACCGGACTATGCACGGCATGAACGAGAAGCCGGCCTACCACTGCCCGGTATGCAAGGCGCCCATCGAGCGCATGATCTCGGCGCCGCACCTGAGCCTCGGCGGCTACCGAAGCCCGACCGAGGCGAAGTACGCCAAGCTGTCGGACCGCGACGAGATCGCGCGCGAGAAGGCGCTGCAAGAGGATTATCTCAAGGTCTGGCTGCCGCCGGAGGTCAAGCACAGCCCCTGGGACCACGATCACTGACCGTGCGAACCGGCCGCCGCCGGGCGGCGGCCGGGCTCAGATGAAGAGATCGACGAGGTTGTAGTCCTTCATGTCCGCGCGCGCCCGTTCGTCCCAGCGGCAGGCGTCCGGCGCGCCGAGCGGCCGGTAGTCGAACGGAGTCTCGTCGGGGAAGCGTTGGCGGCGGGCGTCGATGGCGTAGCCGATGACGCGCGACCGCCGGGCGACGAGCGCCTCGTCGTAGACCATCCGCTCGTTCTCGAAGGACCGGGTCTCCACGTTCAGCACCGATTTGCGGCGGTGGAAGCCGAAATTGACCGTCACGCGCCAATCCGGGCTCGTGTTCGCGAACGAGCCGTGCACCAGTTGCCGGCTGGTGATCGCCACGTCCCCCGGCGCGCAGATCAGCGGCACCGCGCCCGGGATGCGCTCGGCTTCGCCTTCGACGAGCATCGAGCGGATGTCGACCTTGCCCAGCCTGTGGCTGCCGGGAACGATCCACAGCCCGTTCGCCGCGGTGGAGCCGTAGAGCTGCGCCATGAAGTTGAACCCGTGGCTCCCCTCGTCCCAGTCCGGGCTGTTCCAGTGCGTCTGCCCGTCCTGATGCCACGCCACCGAGGCGCCGAGGCCCGGCTCCTTGATGAACAGCGCCTCGTTGAACGGCACGAAATCCTCGCCGTTGACCGCCGCCGCGACGGCCAGCAGGTCGGGATGGCCGTAGACGCGCAGGCAGGCCTCGGAAAACTGGAGGCTGCCGACGATGAGGAACACGACGTCGCGCGGGGCGCCCGCGGCCGCCTGGGGTTCGGTCATCTCCACCTGGTGGCGGCGGTTGCCGATCGCCGTGCCGCCCCACGGGTCGCCGAGGGGCTTTGCCCAGTAGAGGCACTTCGCGCGGTTGTCCGCCGCCAGCGCGGGGCGCCCCCTGGCGTCGGTCGCGGCGCCGGGCGCGGTGGGCAGACGGTCGCGGATATCGAGGAAATCCTTCTCGATGTCCGCCAGCTCGCCGGCGTCGAGGACTCCCTCGAACACGTAGAAGCCGCAGCGCGAATAGGCTTCGCGGATTCCGGCGTCGAGCGTGCCGTCGGCGGCGAAGCGGATCGGACCGCGGTTGCCGAGCGCCCGCGCGCGCTCTTCGCCGGCGCGGAGATAGTCCTGCATCGCGCCTTCGTGCGCGCCGAAGTCGGCCGATCCGTCCATGTTCTTCTCCTTGATCGCCGCGAGGCCTCCGCCCGCTACCGGTCCGCGATGAGCCGGTCGAGCTTCCCGTCCATGTCCCGGAGCCGCTCCTCGACCGCGCCAAGCCGCTCCTCGACCCGGACGAGGCGTTCGGTATTCTCGTCGACCCGGTCGCCGGTTGCGTCGATGCGGCCGGAGAGCCACACCGTCGAGGCGATGGAGACCGCGACGATCAGGCCGAGCGCCCAGCGGACGATCGTGGTGTCCGGCCTGTCGCCCCTGGCGTCCTCAATGGCACCGGCGACGATCTCGGCCGTACGGCGTTCCATTCCCGCCTGCTCGAGGGCACGCGCCGTGTCGATCGTCCTCATGACGGCACCCTAGCATACCGCGGGTTCGGCTGTCGTCTCCGCCGGCGGACGGGTAACGTCAAGAGTTATGTGTCAGGGAGACGGGGGTGCTGATTCCCTGAGACTTGTTTTCGTGGATGAATACCGCGTAGAGGACGCGGTCCATTGAGGTCCGGTCCTGGAAGGTTCCCATGGGCCGGGTTCGTCTGCGGACCTCCCGGAACCTTCGTTCGATGGCGTTGGTGGTCCTGACCCGCTTTCGCTCATCGAGGGTCCGGTAGCGGAAGCAGGTGAGCAGCTCGTCGAGATCGCTGCGCAGGCAGGCGACGGCCTTGGGGTAGGTGCTTTGCCAGCGGTCGGCGAAGCGTCGGGCGGCGCTCTGGGCCTTGCGGCGGCTCTTTGCATTCATGACGGCGTGGACATCGGCCTTGACGGCCTCCTGGTCGGCCTTGCGGACCTTGTTGAGGATGTTGCGCATCTTGTGCGCCCAGCACCTCTGAACCGGGATGCCGGGATAGACGAACGGCAAGGCAGCCAGCAGGCCCTTGCCGCCATCGACGCAGATCATCTCAAGGCCTTCGCCGGTGAGCCCGCGGTGGTACAGCCGGTTGAGGAACACTTCCCACTCGCGGGCGCCTTCGCTGACGGCGAGATGGAAGTCGATGATCTCCTTCTTGCCGTCGGGGCGGATGCCGAGCGCCACCAGGACCGGCCTCCTGAGCGCGCCGGCGCCGGTCTTGCGGGCCAGCACCACGCCGTCGAGCATCAGCGCCTTGTAGGCGTTCTTCAGCGGCCTGCGGTGGAAGGCCTCGACCGCCATGTCGAGCGTCTTGGAGACCCGGCTCACCGTCGCGGCCGAGACCGGGCGCCCGAGCAGGGCCAGCAGGACCTCGCCCACCTTGCGCGTCGAAAGCCCCAGCACGAAGCCGGCCAGGATGGCACGGTCGATCTCCGGCGCGCGCCTTGCGTAGCTCTTCACAACCCCGGTCGGGCAGAAGTGCCGGGTGCGCGGCACGTTGAGCTCGATGTCGCCGAGCTCGCTCAGCAGGCAGCGGCGGTAGGTCCCGTTGCGCCGGTCGCGCATCGCGCCGGCGTCGAGGTTGTCGAGCCAGCGATCCACCGCCTCGGCCATCCGGCCCTCGATGATCTCGGCCAGCGCCTGGCGGCCGAGCGGGCGGTAGCCCTCGCCCCAGTCCAGTCCGCCTGCCTGCATCTCCTTCACCACCTCAAAGGCCTGGGGTAGGCTCATGATCGTCGCAGCTTGCTGGGACATGCGGGGTGCTCCTGTTTGTGGTTGTCGTCACCACAGGGAGTACCCCCTTCCCACCTGACACATAAATTCTTACGTCACCGGCGGACGCCGCTGTCCCGACAATATCCGATGCTCCGGACAGTACCCGCTTGCCGTCGGCGGCCGGCGCTGGCATGAAGCCGCCGTGTCGTCGAAACACCTGATCGAGCCCGAGGCGCCGCCGGCACCGTACTGGAACGAGGCGCGACAGACGCTCGCCGCGGCCGACCCGGTGCTCGCGAACATCATCGAGGCCGCGGGCGGCGCCGTGCTGCGGCCGCGGCGCGACGCCTTCCACTCGCTGGCGCGCTCGATCGTCGGCCAGCAGATTTCGGTCGCGGCGGCGGAATCGGTCTGGCAGAAGCTCACGGCCCGCTGCGGCGGCGTCACCGCCGCCGCGCTCGCCAGCCGGAGCGAGGACGAGCTCCGCGGCTGCGGCCTGTCGCGCCAGAAGGCGCGCTATCTGGCGAGCCTCGCGGCCCACTTCGCGGACGGCACCATCGACCCGACGGGCCTCGGCGCGCTCGACGACGAGGCGGTGATCGCGAGGCTGTGCACGGTCAAGGGGATCGGCCGCTGGACCGCGGAGATGTTCCTGATCTTCCACATGCTCAGGCCCGACGTGCTGCCGGTCGCCGACATCGGGGTGCAGCGCGCCATCGCCAACCGGTACGCGGGCGGCGAACGGCAGACCGCGGACGCCATGCGCGCGATCGCCGAGCCGTGGCGGCCGTGGCGGTCGGTTGCCGTGTGGTATCTGTGGCGCAGTCTCGATGCCGTTCCCGTCGAATACTGACCGCCGCCGCGATTGCCGGTTCGATCGGGGTTTTGATATAGTCCGCGCGCTTGCGGGGGCGCTGCGGTCGCTCGGCGATGCAGCCCGCCACGGTTCTAGGGAAGAAGGCAGTCCGATGCGCGAACCGATGCGACCGTCGGCGGCGACGGTTTTGGCGGCGGCCGTTCTCGCCGCCACGGGCGCCGCGGCCCAGGGGCCGCCGTCGATGGTCGGCGTCGACGAAGTGCGTCACGAACCCCTGGCCCAGACGCAGCCCGTGCTCGGACGGTTCGTCGCGCGCCAGGGCGGCGAAGTGGCGGCGCGGACCGCCGGGCCGGTCACCGAGATCCGCGTCGATGCCGGGGACCGGGTCGTGGCGGGCGACGTGCTGGCGGTGCTCGATCTCGACCGCCTGCGGTTGCAGCGCGACCTGGCCGCGGCCAGCGCGCGCGAGACCGAGGCCCTGGTCGAGTCGGCAAAGGCCCAGCTCGCAAAGCGCCGCCAGGCGCTCGAACGCCTGGCGGGCATCCGCGAATCTGCGGCGTTCAGCCAGGCGCGCTACGACGACGCCGTGCAGGATGCGGCGATCGCCGAGAGCGACGTCGCCGCCGCCGCCGCCGCTCTCGCGCGGGTGCGCGCCCGGCTGCGGCTGGCCGAGGACGAGTTGGCCGACGGCGAGGTCACGGCGCCTTACGACGGGGTCGTCACCACGCGCCACACCGAGATCGGTGCCTGGGTCGACCTCGGCGCCCCCGTGGTGACGCTGCTGAACGAGAACGATCTCGAGATCGAAGCCGACGTCCCGTACAACCGGATCGCCGGTCTGCAACCGGGGACTCCGGTGACGGTGGCGCTCGCCGACGGGACGCCGCACGCCGCCGCCGTGCGCGCCGTCGGCGCCGAGCAGAACGCCCTGACGCAGACCCGCCGCGTCCGCTTCACGCCCGAGATCGAGGGTGCGTCGGTGGCCAACGCGGCCGGCGAGTCGGTATCGGTGAATCTCCCGCTCGGCGCGCCGCGGCAGGTGGTAAGCGTCCACAAGGACGCCATATTGAAGCGGCAGGGCCTGTCGCTGGTGTACATCGTCAGCGCGGAAGGCACCGCCGAGATACGCCCCGTCGAACTTGGCGAGGCGGTGGGGCCGCGTTTCGAGGTCCTCGGCGGCGTGATGGCGGGCGACATCGTCGTCGTCCGCGGCAACGAACGCCTGCGGCCGGGGCAGGCGGTGCAAGTCGGCGAGCCCGAGACGGCGGCGGCCGACGCAGGGGAAGGCGAGGACGGATGAATCTCATACGGGGCGCAATCCAGCGGCCCATCGCGGTGCTCGCCGCGGTGCTGATGGTCATCATTTTCGGCTTGCTCGCGTTGCAGCGCATTCCGATTCAACTGGCCCCGGACGTGAACAAGCCGGTCATCACGATCCGCACGTACTGGCCCGGCGGCTCGCCCTACGAGATCGAGCGGGAGGTCCTCAACCGCCAGGAGGAGAAGCTCAAGGGCATCGAGGGGCTGGCCGAGACCGAGGGCACGGCGCAGGACGGCCGGGCCGAGATCAAGCTGACGTTCGAGCTCGGCACCAACATGGACCGCGCCGTCCTGCTGGTCGCCAACCGCCTCGATCAGGTCGAGGAGTACCCGGCGGAAGCGCTGCGGCCGAGCATCTCGACCACCGGCCTCGGCGACAACCCGATCGCCTGGTTCATCGTCACCCGCACGCCCGGGAACGAGCGGCCCATCGAGTCCTACGGCGACTTCCTCGAGGACGTCGTCCAGGAGCGACTGGAACGCGTGCGCGGCGTCGCCGCCACCAACGTCTACGGCGGCAGCGAACGCGAGATGCGGATCATCATCGATCCCGATCTCATGGCCCTGTACGGCCTCACGGTGACGGACGTGGTCGGCGCGCTGCGCGCCGCCAACGCGTCGGTGTCGGCGGGCGACGTGGACGAGGGCAAGCGTCGCTACGTGGTCCGCGCCGAGGGCGAATTCGGGGCCGTCGACGACGTGCGGAAAGTCGTTCTGACGAGCGACGAAAGCAGCACCACCGGGCGCATCGGCCGCGTCACCGTCGGCGACATCGCGGACGTCCGTTTCGACTACAAGGAACCGCGCGCCAGCATCCGCTTCCTCTCCGAGGACTCGCTCGCGGTCAACGCCGTGCGCAGCAACGGCGCCAACGTCATCGAAACAATGGAGGGGATCTACGAGGCCGCGCGGGAGCTGAGCGAGACGGCAATGCCCGAGGCGGGACTGGTCCTGCGCCAGGTCTACGACGAGACGATCTACATCAAGTCGTCGATCTCGCTGGTGCGGCAGAACATCTGGTTCGGCGGCACCCTCGCCGCGATCATCCTCCTGATCTTCCTGCGCTCGGCGCGGGCGACGCTGGTGGTCTCGATGGCCATTCCGATCTCGGTCGTCGCCGCCTTCGTCGCCATGGCGGCGATGGGCCGCTCAATCAACGTCATTTCGCTTGCCGGGATCGCCTTCGCCGTCGGCATGGTGGTCGACGCGGCCATCGTCGTTCTAGAAAACATCTATCGGCACCGCGAGCAGGGGCTGGTGCCGATGGAGGCGGCGTACAAGGGCACCAAGCAGGTGTGGAGCGCCGTCATGGTCTCGGCGCTGACGACGGTGCTGGTGTTCATCCCCATTCTCATCATGGAGCTGGAGGCCGGGCAGCTCTTCCGCGACATCGCGGTCGCGATCTCGATCGCCGTGCTGGCGTCGCTGGCGGTGTCGGTCACCGTCATTCCGGCGCTGTCGAAGGTGTTGCTGCAGCGGGCGAACGTTGCCGAACACCGCTGGGTGCTGCCGGTGATCGACCACGTCGCCCGCTTCGTCGCCGCGTTCGTGATGGGGTACGCGAGGACCGTCATCCGCTCGCGGCCGCTCGCCATGGCGTGCGTCTGCGTGCTCGTGATCGGCACCGGTCTGGTGAGCTGGCAGCTCCTGCCCAAGCTCGAATACCTGCCGGCGGGCAACCGCAACCTGATCTTCGGGATCATGATCCCGCCTCCGGGCTACAATCTCGACACGATGACCGAGATCGGCCGCCGGGTGGAGAACCGGGTCCGCCACCTCTGGGGCAGCGAGACCGGGCCCGAGCCCGAGCCGGGCGGTCCGCCGAAGATCCGCAACTACTTCTTCGTCGCCTTCCCGTCGCGCACCATCTTCGGGGCCGGCACCTACGAAGAGACGGCCGACCGGGTGTCGGAACTGATTCCGGTGCTGCAGCAATCGCTGATCGGCGAGCCGGGAACGATCGGCTTCTTCACGCAGCCGAGCCTGTTCGACCGCGACATCACCGGCGGCCGGTCGATCAAGCTCGACATCTCCGGCCCCGATCTCGAAGACGTCGTGCTCACCGCGCAGAGCGCGTTCGGCCTCACCATGGCCGCGCTGCCGCCGGCGAACGGCAACCAGGTCAGGCCGATTCCCGGAATCGAGCTCGGCTCTCCCGAGGTGCGTGTCACGCCCGACCGCGTGCGCCTCGCCGACAACGGCGTTTCGGCCCGAGCGCTGGGGCTGAGCATCGACGCCTTCAACGACGGCCTGCGCGTCGACGAGATCACCATCGACGGGCGCCGCACGGATCTCACCCTGCGCGGCCCGGAGGACAAGATCGACCGCACGCAGGGCATCAACAATCTGCCCGTCGTCACCGCGAGCGGTCGCATCGTGCCGGTGCAGATGCTTGCCGACGTGCAGATCACCTCCGGCCCGACGGAGATCCGCCACCTCGAACGCGAGCGCACCATCACGCTGGTGATCGGCCCGGCGGCGGGGATCCCGCTGGAGGAGGCGATCGAGATCGTTCAGACACAGGTCATCGAAAAGCTGGAGGCGGGCGGGCTGGCCCCCGGAGTGCGCCTGCGCATGTCCGGCTCCGCGGCGCAGCTCGACGTGACGTTCGACGCCATGGTGACGAATTTGCTGGTCGCCGTCGTCATCGTCTATCTGTTGATGGCGGTTCTGTTCGAGAGCTTTCTCTATCCCTTCATCATCATGCTTTCGGTGCCGCTGGCCACCGCCGGCGGGATGCTCGGACTGTCGGTGCTCAACACCTATCTCGCCGCGTCCGGCAAGATTCAGCCGATGGACATGCTGACGATGCTGGGCTTCATCATCCTCGTCGGGATCGTGGTCAACAACGCGATTCTGCTCGTCGACCAGACGCTCAAGCACATCCGCGACGAGGGCATGGCCACCGACACCGCCATTCTCGAGGCGACGCGCAACCGTCTGCGGCCGATCTTCATGTCGACGCTGACCAGCGTGTTCGGGATGATGCCCCTGGTGCTGGTGCCGGGTGCGGGTTCGGAGCTCTACCGCGGCCTCGGATCGGTGGTCGTCGGCGGCCTGTCGCTTTCGGCCGTGCTGACGCTCCTGATCATCCCGGCGCTGCTGTCGCTTTTCGTTCCCAAACACGCCACCGCGCCGCGAGAACAGGCCATCGTTCTGCGCGAAGCCGCCGAGTAGCGCTCCACTCGGCGGACTCCGCGAAGGGTGCGGAGCCGGCCGGCGGCGGATCAGGCGGCCGCGCGCCGCAGAAGCGCGACGTAGATCAGCGCGGTGGCGAACATGATCAGGCTGTACGTCGCGGCGGGCACCACCGCGGGCCCGCCGCCGAACAGCAGCACGGCGACGGCGATGGCGAGCGTCCCGTTCTGCAGTCCGCACTCGATCGCGATCGCCCTCTGTTGCCGCGGACCGGTGGCGAACGCCCGGGCCAGCAGCCAGGCGATCGCCATCATCGCGACGTTGAGCACGAGCGTGACCGGCCCGGCCTGCACGAAGTAGGGGACGATATTGGCGCGTTCCTGAAAGACGGCGCCTGCAAGCACGACGACGAACAGGATCGCCGATATTCGGCGCACCGCCGGCTCCACCCGGACCGCAAAGCCTTCGGCGAAGCGGCGGACGACGAGGCCGATCAGCACCGGGACGGTGACGATCAGGAAGACGCCGAGCGCCGTGCCGGCGACCGAGACGTCCCTCCCCGCCTGCTCGCCGATGAACCACGCATGGGCGAACACCACGACGAGCGGGATGGTGAGCGCGCTCAGCAGGCTGATCGCGGCGGTCAGCGAGATCGAGAGCGCCACGTCGCCGCGGGCGAACGCCGTCAGGATGTTCGACGTCACGCCGCCGGGAGCGGCGGCGATGATCATCACTCCGAGCGCGAGCTCGGGCGCCATCGGCCAGACGCTGGCGAGTGCGAAGGCCACCGCCGGCAGCACGACGACCTGGGAGAGAGCGCCGACGGCGAAGTCGCGCGGACGGCGCGCCACGCGGGTGAAGTCGTCGAAGGTGAGGCCGAGCCCGAGCCCGAACATGATGAAGGCGAGGGCGAGCGGCAGAACGACGTCGACGACGAAACCCATGGCGGTCTCTCCCGGGCGACGATCTCGGCCCCGCCGCCCGGCGCGGGTGCAGGCGGGGGCTGCCGGCTTCGGCAAGGCGTTGCGCCGGCCTCATGGTGCACGCTCCCCGTGCGCCCGTCGAGAGTGCGGACGCCGTTGCCGCCCCGCCGCGCCGGGCAGCGGATGTCCGGGTCGTACCCCCGATCGTTGCGGCGAGCGAGCCGGTGGCCGCCCGACGATCCGCGAGAACTGCAGGACACGACATCGCCCGTTTGACGCGGGTGCGCACTTTGACTAGAACAAATAATGAACATATGAACGGAGGGCGCCGATGCCCGAAGTGCTGTCTCTCGTTTCGCCCGAGCCGGCCGATCCGGCGGCGCTGCGGGCGCGGATCGCGGCGATCGAACGCGGCGGCGCGGCGCCCGCGTGCGGTGCGGCCGGCTCCGGCGCCGCGGTCGTACGGCTTGGCGTGGCGGCGGTCGACGAGGCGCTGCCCGGCGGCGGTCTCGCGCGCGGCGCGGTACACGAAATCGCCGGCGCGGCGGACAGTGCCGCCGCCTGCGGGTTCGCCGCGGCGCTGGCGGGCCGCGCCACCGGGGCGAGCGGGCCGGCCGTGTGGTGCACACGCGACGGCAGCCTCTACGCGCCCGGCCTCGCCGCCTTCGGCCTCGATACGGCGCGCCTCGTCGCAGTGCGCGCCCCGTGCCCGCGGGACGCGCTGTGGGCGGTCGAGGAAGCCCTGCGCGCCGGCGTTCCCGCCGTGGTGGGGGAGGCCGCCGCCGGCCTGACCGCAAGCCGCCGCCTGCAGCTCGCCGCGCGGGCGGGCGGCGGCCTGTGCCTTCTGCTGCCGCCGCCGGACCGTTGTGCCGGCGCCCTCGCGGCGGCCACCCGCTGGCGCATCGTGCCGGCCGCCGCCGCGCCGCGCCCCGGCGGCGGCCCCGGCGCGGCGCGCTGGCGCCTCTCCCTGACACGTTGCCGCGGCGGCACGGCGCGCGACTGGACTGTCGAATGGTGTCATGAGACGCATCGTTTCTCTCTGGCTGCCCCACTGGCGGACCGGGCCGTGCCGGCCGGCCGCGCCGGGCCGCCGGAGCGTATCGAACGCGCGGGCTGAGCCGTTCGCGCTCACCGAGGCGGCGGCGGGAGCCGATCGCCTCGCCGCCGTATCGGCCGCCGCCGCCGCGGCCGGGCTCGCCCCCGGCATGACGCTGGCCGACGCCCGCGCCCTGGTTCCCGCCCTGGTCACCCGGCCCGACGATCCGCCGGCCTCTCGCCGCCGGCTTGCGGCGCTGGCCGGCTGGGCGCGGCGCTTCACGCCCTGGACGGCACCGTGCGGCGGCGACGGCCTGTGGCTCGACGTCACCGGCTGCGACCATCTGTTCGGCGGCGAGGCGGCGCTCCTGGCACGGCTGTCGGAGGGCGTCGCGCGTCAGGGCCACGACTGCCGCACCGGGCTTGCCGACACCCCGGGCGCCGCCTGGGCAACGGCCCGCTTCGCCGGCGGCGGCGCGGTGCCGCCGGGCGCTCAGCGCGCCGCGCTGGCGCCGCTGCCGGCGGCGGCGCTCAGGCTGCCGGCGGAGACGGTTGCCGGCCTCGCCCGCGTCGGCCTGCGCCGTGTCGGCGACCTCTACGGCTGCCCGCGCGCGCCGCTTGCCCGCCGCTTCGGCCGTGCGGTGCTCGACCGGCTCGACCAGGCGCTGGGCAGCCGCGCCGAAGCGATCGCGCCGCGGGAAGCGCCGGCGCGCCACCGGGCGTGGCGCGGCTTCGCCGAACCGGTTGCCGACACGGCGTCGATCGCAACCGCGCTCGACCGGCTGCTGGATGCGCTCTCTGCGCAACTCGCCGAGGCCGGTCTCGGCGCCCGCCGATTGACGCTCGACCTGTTCCGCATCGACGGCGACGCGCGCACGCTTGCCATCGGCACCAGCCGTGCGCATCGCGACGCCCGCCGCCTCGCGGCGCTGTTCGCCGACCGGCTCGACGGCCTCGACGCGGGTCTCGGCATCGAGGCCATGCAACTCGAGGCGCCTCGCACCGAACCGCTGGCGCCGGCGCAGGCCGATCTCGAATCCGATGCCGCCGCGGCCGACCTCGCCGGTCTGCTCGACCGTCTCTCGAACCGCCTCGGCTCCGGCCGTGTCGCCCGGCTCGAGGCGCGCGACACGCATCGGCCCGACCGCGCGGTGCGGCGCCGGCCGCCGCTGTCCGAGGCCGGGAAGGCGCCGGTCTGGCCCGCCCTGCCGCGCCCGCTCCGTCTGCTCGACCCGCCGCAGCCCGTTGCGGCGGTGGCGATGGTGCCCGACGGCCCGCCGATGCTGTTCCGCTGGCGCCGCCGCACCGTCCACGTGGCCCGCGCGAGCGGCCCCGAACGCATTGCCGGCGAATGGTGGCGCGAAGACACTCCGACCCGCGACTATTATCGGGTGGAGGACGCCTCGGGCGCCCGCTTCTGGCTTTACCGCGAGGGTTTCTACGCAACCCCCGGCGCGGACGCCCCGCGCTGGTACCTGCACGGCCTGTTCGCGTGAGCGCCGCGTCATGACGGCCTACGCCGAGCTTCAGGCCATGAGCAATTTCACCTTCCTCGAAGGCGCGTCGCATCCGCAGGAGCTGGTGGAGAGCGCCGCCGCTCTCGGTCACCGGGCGATCGCGGTCGCCGACCGCAACAGCCTGGCCGGGGTCGTGCGCGCCCACGCGGCGGCGGCCCGGGCCGGCATTCGCCTGGCGGTCGGCGCCCGGCTCGACCTCGACGACGGGCCGAGCGCGCTCTGCCTGCCCACCGGCCGCGCGGCGTACGGGCGCCTGTCGCGCCTGCTCACGCTGGGCCGGCGGCGCGCCGAGAAGGGCCGCTGCCATATCGGCTGGACGGACGTCGAACGCCACGCGGACGGCCAGCAGCTCATCGTCCTGCCGCCCGCGGACGGGCTGCCCGACGACCGTTTCGCCGCCGCCCTGTCGTCCATCGCGCGACGCCACCGGCGCGTCTTCCTGGCGGCGAACTGCCGGTTCGACGGCCGCGACGGCGAGCGTCTCGCCGTGCTTGCCGACCTCGCCGCCGCCGCCGGCGCGCCCATGGTCGCGACCAACGACGTGCGCTACCATGCCCCGGAGCGGCGTCCGCTGGCCGACGTGCTGACCTGCATCCGCGAGGGCTGCACGGTCGACACGGCCGGCCGGCGCCTCGCGGCGAACGCCGAACGCCACCTCAAGCCGCCGGACGAAATGGCGCGCCTGTTCTCGCGCCATCCCGAGGCGGTCGCCCGCAGCGTCGCCGTCGCCGAGGCCTGCGCGTTCGGCCTCGACGAGCTGGCCTACGAATATCCGGACGAGATCGTGCCCGCGGGCGAGACTGCGCAATCCTACCTTGCCCGCCTGGTTGCCGCCGGCGCCCGCGACCGCTACGGCGGTGCGGTCCCGGCCAAGGTGCAGGCGCAGATCGACCACGAGCTCGACCTGATCGGGAAGCTGGCCTACGCACCCTATTTCCTCACCGTCCACGACGCGGTGCGGTTCGCGCGGGGGGAGGGAATCCTGTGCCAGGGCCGCGGTTCGGCCGCCAATTCCGCGGTCTGCTACTGCCTCGGCATCACCGCCGTCGATCCGGAGCGCCATGACGTTCTATTCGAACGCTTCGTCTCCGCGGCGCGCAACGAGCCCCCCGACATCGACGTGGATTTCGAGCACGAGCGCCGCGAGGAGGTGATCCAGTACATCTACGGCAAGTACGGGCGCGACCGCGCCGGACTGACCGCGACCGTGATTTCGTATCGCGGCCGCAGCGCCGTCCGCGAGGTCGGCAAGGCGCTCGGCCTCTCGCAGGACATGACGGGCGCCCTGGCCAGGGAAGTGTGGGGCTGGAGCGACGCCGGCCCCGACGAGGCGCGGTTGCGCGAGCTCGGACTCGACCCGAGCGACCGGCGGCTGCGTCTGGCGCTTGCGTTGACGGCCGAGCTGATCGGCTTTCCGCGTCACCTTTCCCAGCACGTCGGCGGCTTCGTCGTCACCC
Organism: Alphaproteobacteria bacterium; assembly: GCA_965243325.1. Taxonomy (GTDB): domain Bacteria; phylum Pseudomonadota; class Alphaproteobacteria; order UBA7887; family UBA7887; genus JANQOH01. Next base: position 1,644,422 of record CBDEUQ010000003.1, read on the forward strand.
GCGGCCGCCTGAGCGAAACGGTGCCGATCGAGAATGCGGCGATGGACGGCCGCACGGTGATCGAGTGGGACAAGGACGACATCGACACGCTCGGCATGCTCAAGATCGACGTGCTCGGGCTGGGCATGCTCACGTGCATCCGCAAGGCCTTCGACCTGATCGCCCGCCACGGCGGCCGGCGCTACGACCTCGCCAGCGTGCCGGCCGAGGACCCGCGCGTCTACGACATGCTGTGCCGCGCCGATTCCATCGGCGTGTTCCAGGTCGAGAGCCGCGCCCAGATGTCGATGCTGCCGCGCCTCAAGCCGCGCTCGTTCTACGACCTGGTGATCGAGGTGGCGATCGTGCGGCCGGGGCCGATCCAGGGCGGCATGGTGCACCCCTACCTGCGCCGCCGCGCCGGCAAGGAGGCGGTGCACTTCCCTTCGCCGGAGCTCGAGGCGGTGCTGGGCAAGACCCTCGGCGTGCCGCTGTTTCAGGAACAGGCGATGCGCATTGCCGTGGTCGCCGGCGGTTTCACCCCCGACGAAGCCGACCGGCTGCGGCGTGCCATGGCGACTTTCCGCAAGACGGGCACGATCCAGAAATTCCACGACAAGCTGGTCGAGGGCATGGTCGCACGCGGCTACGCGCGCGACTTCGCCGAGCGCTGCTTCAGCCAGATCGAAGGGTTCGGCGATTACGGATTCCCCGAATCCCATGCCGCGAGCTTCGCGCTGCTGGTCTACGTTTCGTCGTGGCTCAAGTGCCACCATCCCGCAGTCTTCGCCGCGGCGCTGATCAACAGCCAGCCGATGGGGTTCTACGCGCCGGCGCAGCTCGTGCGCGACGCCAGGGACCACGGGGTGACGGTGCGGCCGCCCGATGTCAACCGCAGCGACTGGGACTGCACGCTGGAGGCGGACGCGGACAGCACCGGCGGGCTCGCCCTGCGCCTCGGCCTGCGACAGATCAAGGGTTTTCGGGAAGACGACGCGAAGCGGCTGGCGGCGGCCCGCGGCGGCGGCTACGGCAGCGTCTCGACGCTGCAGCAGCGCGCCGGGCTGGACACGGCGGCGATCGACCGGCTGGCGCGGGCCGATGCCTTCGGCTCGCTCGACCTGTCCCGGCGCGAGGGATTGTGGATTGCCGCCGGACTCGACGCGTCGCCGCTGCCGCTGTTCGCCGGCGCCGCGCACGGCGGCGAGGCCGGACGCGAGCCGGACGCCGGCCTGCCGCGGGCCGCGCTCGGCGAGGAGATCGTCGAGGACTACACCAGCCTGCGTCTGTCGCTGAAGGCGCACCCGCTGTCGCTGTTGCGCGATGCGCTCGCGGCCCGCGGCGCAGTGCCCGCCGCGGCCCTTCTCGACGCCGCCTCCGGGGACCGGGTGGAGGTATGCGGCCTGGTGCTGGTGCGACAGCGCCCCGGTACCGCCAAGGGCGTGATCTTCGCCACGCTCGAGGACGAGACCGGGGTCGCCAATACGGTGGTCTGGCCGCCGGTCTTCGAACGCTACCGGCGCGTCGTGCTCGGTTCCAAGCTGCTCGGGGTGCGCGGCACCGTGCAGCGCGAAGGTCTCGTCATCCATGTCGTCGCCGAGCGGCTGGCCGATCTGACGCCGATGCTGGCCGGGCTCACCGCCCCGCGTGGCGACGAGGCGGGCCGCCCGGCTCGCGACCGCGCCATACCGGCGCTGCCGGTCCGGGCGCGCAACTTCCACTGAACGCGGCGCGCCGCCCGGCCGTGGTGACGTAAGAATTTATGTGTCAGGTGGGAAGGGGGTACTCCCTGTGGTGACGACAACCACAAACAGGAGCACCCCGCATGTCCCAGCAAGCTGCGACGATCATGAGCCTACCCCAGGCCTTTGAGGTGGTGAAGGAGATGCAGGCAGGCGGACTGGACTGGGGCGAGGGCTACCGCCCGCTCGGCCGCCAGGCGCTGGCCGAGATCATCGAGGGCCGGATGGCCGAGGCGGTGGATCGCTGGCTCGACAACCTCGACGCCGGCGCGATGCGCGACCGGCGCAACGGGACCTACCGCCGCTGCCTGCTGAGCGAGCTCGGCGACATCGAGCTCAACGTGCCGCGCACCCGGCACTTCTGCCCGACCGGGGTTGTGAAGAGCTACGCAAGGCGCGCGCCGGAGATCGACCGTGCCATCCTGGCCGGCTTCGTGCTGGGGCTTTCGACGCGCAAGGTGGGCGAGGTCCTGCTGGCCCTGCTCGGGCGCCCGGTCTCGGCCGCGACGGTGAGCCGGGTCTCCAAGACGCTCGACATGGCGGTCGAGGCCTTCCACCGCAGGCCGCTGAAGAACGCCTACAAGGCGCTGATGCTCGACGGCGTGGTGCTGGCCCGCAAGACCGGCGCCGGCGCGCTCAGGAGGCCGGTCCTGGTGGCGCTCGGCATCCGCCCCGACGGCAAGAAGGAGATCATCGACTTCCATCTCGCCGTCAGCGAAGGCGCCCGCGAGTGGGAAGTGTTCCTCAACCGGCTGTACCACCGCGGGCTCACCGGCGAAGGCCTTGAGATGATCTGCGTCGATGGCGGCAAGGGCCTGCTGGCTGCCTTGCCGTTCGTCTATCCCGGCATCCCGGTTCAGAGGTGCTGGGCGCACAAGATGCGCAACATCCTCAACAAGGTCCGCAAGGCCGACCAGGAGGCCGTCAAGGCCGATGTCCACGCCGTCATGAATGCAAAGAGCCGCCGCAAGGCCCAGAGCGCCGCCCGACGCTTCGCCGACCGCTGGCAAAGCACCTACCCCAAGGCCGTCGCCTGCCTGCGCAGCGATCTCGACGAGCTGCTCACCTGCTTCCGCTACCGGACCCTCGATGAGCGAAAGCGGGTCAGGACCACCAACGCCATCGAACGAAGGTTCCGGGAGGTCCGCAGACGAACCCGGCCCATGGGAACCTTCCAGGACCGGACCTCAATGGACCGCGTCCTCTACGCGGTATTCATCCACGAAAACAAGTCTCAGGGAATCAGCACCCCCGTCTCCCTGACACATAACTCTTGACGTTACCCCGGCCGTCGCACGCTTGACCCCCGTCGACGACGAAACAAGAATGACGGCGACCGCGTCCGGGGCGACCCGGGAGGCGCCGGGTTCGGACCGCGCACCGTCCCGCCCCCTTGGTGAAGCAGGCACCTGCCCGGAGCCGGACCCGCGACGCGGGCGAACATCCCGAAAGTCTGCCCGACGCCGCCTTCCTCGCGAGGGCCCGGAGGCGCGCCGTGCTCGAATCCACCGGAGCCTGACGATGATTTCCACGCCGAACACCATCCCGCCCTTCACCGACAACGGGAAGGTCCTCGACCGCATCGCCGCCGACGAGACCTTCGACGGGACATGGCCGTTCCGGCCGCGCTTCCACGGCGGCAACGGCTTCCGGCAGCACTACGTCGACGAAGGAGAGGGGGATCCGATCGTCCTGCTGCACGGCGAGCCGACGTGGGGGTACCTGTACCGCAACTTCATCCCCGCTCTCTCGCGCACCCACCGGGTCATCGTTCCCGACCACATGGGCTTCGGCAAATCGGCCACGCCGCAGGACAGGGAGTACTGCCTGCGCACCCACACCCTCAACCTGGTCGGGCTGCTGGACTCCCTCGAACTCGACAGACCCGCCACCTTCTTCCTTCAGGACTGGGGGTGCGCCATCGGCCTCCAGTACGCTCTGCGCTTCCCGTCGAAGGTGGCCCGCATCATGATCGGGTCCAGCATTCCGATGCCGACGAGCCTCGAGGAGAAGGTCCGGCGCTTCGGCGGACTGCGGCCGGACGGCGACGGGCGGATGCCTCTGGCGGCCATGATAGCGGGCCGGCCGGAATTGCGCGGCACGGCCGCGGCGACCGCCGCCGTGCCGCACAGCTCGTGGTTCCCGTGGGTTCTCACCGGCCTCCCGGACGATCCCGGCTACGCGTGTCCCGGACTGGCGTCGGAGCGGGGGCCGGAGCCGCGCGGCCGCACGGAATCGGTGCTGCTCAACATGGGTTCGACCGCCGTGCACGTCATCGGCCACCTCATGGGCATCGAGAACAAGGCGGTCATCGACGCGACCTGGACCCGAGCCTATGCGTCGGCCTTTCCCACCATGCAGTCCGCCGTGGGTGCGCTCAACTTCCCCATGGACGCCATGAATCAGCTGAAGCTGTCGCCGGAAGCGCAGGCGTTTCCCCACGAGGCGGTGACGCCCGCCAGCGTCGAGGCCGTGCAGGCCATCCCCATATGGATGGCGGTCGGACGCCGCGACCACGCCATTTCCGTCAGCAGGATCGAGGACTGCGCGGCGTCGTTCGGCGGTTGTCCGTACGTGATCATCGAGAACGCCGGCCACTTCATCCAGGAGGACGCGCCCGAGACGGTCGTCGCGCTGCTTCAGACCTTCATTCAGGCGACGGGGGGAGGGGTTCCGCGGTTCGAGCAATCCGTCGGCGTCCCGCCTCCGGGTTCGCGCAGGCTCTGATCGGGCGCCGTCGGCACGGCTCAGTCCTCGACGATGCGCCGTGCTTCGGCCGGATCGAAGCCGACCCTGGCGCCGCCCTCGTAGATCTGCTCCAGAGTGTCCCCGTCGACCGGGATGCCCTCCGCCTCGCGCCGCGCGCGCATCCTGCGCTCCGGGTCGCCGGGCACCATCACCGCCTCGACCCCGGGCGCCGGCGCCGACGACTTGACGTGCTCGACGATCTCGGCGACCTCGTCGCGAAAGAACCCGGCGTCGCCGACCGCGCCCGGGTCGATGACGATGCTGAGCATGTTGTTGATGACCGCCCGGCCGTGGTCGCGTCGCGGCAGATGGCCGCCGCCGTTGGTGAGAGCGCCCGCCAGCGCCTCGCACACGAGCGCCAGGCCGTAGCCCTTGTGCAGGCCCATCGAGACCAGGGCGCCGCGCGGGTTGGCGTACATGACGTTCGGATCGCGCGTCGGCCGTCCGGCCGCGTCGACCAGCGAGCCTTCGCGCACCTCGCTGCCGCTGTTGCGCGCAACCCGCACCTTGCCCATGGCGATGGCGCTGGTGGCGAAGTCGAGAATGATCGGCGGATGCCCGTCGCCCGCCGGAATGCCGGTGCAATGGGGATTGGTGGTGTAGCGCGGCTCGGCGCCGCCGAACGGCACCACCATCGGCCGGTAGCCGCCCGAGTTGACGTAGTGGATCGACACGAGGCCGGCGTCGGCGCACATTTCGGCCCAGGCGCCGATGCGGCCGAGATGGTGGCTCATGCGCAACGCAAGCACGGCGACGCCGCGTTCGCGAGCGCGTTCGATGCCCAGCGCCATCGCCTCGCGGCCGATGACCTGTCCGTAGCCGAGATTGCCGTCGAACCTGAGCACCGCGCCGTCGTCGCCGACGACCGAGAGACTCGCGTTGGCCTTCAGCCAGCCGTCGGCCATCGACGTGGCGTAGAGCGGAAGAATGCCGACGCCATGACTGTCGTGCCCGGTGAGATTGGCGTCGACGAGGTTTTCCGCCACCAGCGCCGCCTCGGCCTCGCACGAGCCGGATGCCACACAGAAGGCGCGGGTCAGCGCCGTCAACGTCTCCGCGGGAATGGTCCGCATCATCGCGGCCGGCGATCGGGCGCCGGCATCAACCGGCGATTGCGCTGGCGCTGAGACCGCCATCCACGACGAGCTCCGCGCCGGTGACGTACTTCGCCTCGTCGGAGGCGAGATAGAGCGCAGCGTGCGCCACGTCCCACGCGTCGCCCATGCGCTGCATGGGAATCTGGCCGTCGCGGTAGGCAATGCGGTCCGCGATCTCCTCGGCGGGATAGACGTCGGCAAGCATCTTCCGCAGCAACGGCGTGTCGACGATGCCGGGAAGAATGCAGTTGCAGCGAATGCCGTCGGCCGCATATTGCAGCGCGATATTGCGGCTGAGGCCCAGCATCGCCGCCTTGGTCGCGGAGTAGGACGCGTAGGCGACTCCCATCCAGCGGTTGGCGGCGATCGAGGACACGTTGACGATGGCGCCGCCGCCCCGGCGCTGCATGTGCGGGAGCACGTGGCGGGTCGTCAGGTACACGCTCTTCACGTTCACCGCCGCGCCGGCGTCCCAGTCCGCCACCGCGGTCTCCACCGGGCCGCCGCCGACGACGATGCCGACGTTGTTGTGCAGGATGTCGATGCCGCCGTACCGCGAAAGCGCCGCCTCGACGGTCGCCGCGACCGCCGCTTCGTCGGTCACGTCGGCGACCGCTACCGTGCACTCCCCGCCTTCGGCGGCGACGAGGCGGCGAGTCTCCGCCGCGGCATCCTCATTGATGTCGACGGCGAGCACGTTCGCGCCCTCGCGCGCGAACAGCACGGCGGTGGCCTTGCCGTTGCCCCAGCCCGGTCCGATCGACCCGGCGCCGGAGACGATGGCGGTCTTGCCGTCCAGCCTGCGCGCCATGGTGCGCCTCTCCCTTTCCCGGTGCCGAACGAGAACATGGCTGCCGCGGCGCGCCGCGGCAGCCATGTATCGAACGGGGCGCGAGGCCCCGTTTTCGTTCCGGCCGCTATTCGGTCGCGATGGTCTGGGAATCGGCCACCGTCGTCGTGCCGTCGGAATCGGTCGCCACCGTCTCGGTAGGCACCGAGGCCTCGTGCGAAATGCTGCCGCACATGCCGCCGCCCGCCACGGCGGCCGACGCGAACGCCGTTGCCGCCGCAGCGGCGATGAGGAGCTTGAACGCATTGGTCATAGTTGCTGACCCTCCGGTACTGGACTTTCAGCTCGCGGCGAGCATGGTTCCGCCGCAGCGGCGTGTCAAGCACGGCACACTGCGCGACCTCGCCGCCTGATCGGCCGGGGAACGCCGGCGCGACGTGCGGAACGCCCTGGCCGCCGGCGTCCGGCACTGTCGTCGCTGTGGAGGCCCGGACCGGAATCGAACCGATATAAACGGATTTGCAGTCCGCTGCATAGCCATTCTGCCACCGGGCCCGGGGCGCACGACCGGTCATACGGGGCACCCCGCGGACGGTCAAGAGATGCGCCGGCGTTGTCCGCACGGCAGCGAAGCTCTATACGTTCGACGGTCGCGCCCCGGAGGCCGGAACCGATGTCCGACTTCGATGCCATGCGCGCACGCATGGTCGCTTGCCAGATCAGGCCCGCCAACGTCGCCGATCCGCGCTTGATCGAAGCGTTGGCGCGGGTTCCGCGCGAACGGTTCGTGCCGGACGCGTGGCGCGCGACGGCCTACGTCGACGAAGACCTGCCGCTCTCCGCCGGGCGGTATCTGATGGAGCCGGCCGTGTTCGCGCGCCTCGTCGCTCACGCACCGGTCAGGGAGAGCGATACGGTCCTCGACGTCGGTTGCGCCACGGGGTATTCGACGGCGGTTCTCGGGCTTGTCGCGCAGGCCGCGATCGGCGTCGAGGGCGACGCCGGGCTTGCGGAGACCGCCGGCGACCTGCTCGTCGATCTCGGCATCGATAACGCCGTCGTCGTCAACGGCGCATCGGAAGAGGGCTACGCGGCGCAGGCTCCCTACGACGTCATCGTGCTCGGGGGCGCGGTGGACGACGTGCCGCAGACGTTGCAGGACCAGATGGCCGAAGGCGGGCGCCTCGTCGCGGTCCTGCGCGGCGGCGGGGGCGCGGCCGCACGCCGTACCGGCAAGGCGACGCGGCTCTTGAAGACGCATGGCCGCGTTTCGCGGCGAACCCTGTTCGACGCCGCCGTGCCGCCGCTGCCGGGATTCGAGAGGAGCGCCGGTTTTGTCTTCTGACGCCGCCGCCGCTACGCTGCCCTTCGCCATCGACCCTGCGGAGCTTGCGCGCTGGCGCGCCGCGTCCGTCTGTCGCCTGCTCGACGTGCGGGAGGCGTGGGAGCTTGAGATCTGCCGCTTCGACGAGGCCCGGCACATTCCGCTGGACGAGTTGCCGGGCCGGCTCGACGAAGTGCCCGACGACGCCCCGGTGGTGGCGGTCTGTCACCACGGCGTGCGCAGCGCCCGCGCGACGGCATTCCTGCGCGGCCGCGGCGTCCGCGCGGTCAATCTCCACGGCGGGATCGACGCGTGGGCACGCACCATCGACACCGCAATGGCGGTCTACTAGGAATCGCACGGACGGCCGGAGGATAAGGGAACATGCGAACCTGGATCGGTTGGGCGGTGGCGGTCGCGACGACGGCAGCGGTGCCGGGCGGGGCGACGGCCCAGACTCTCGAGGACGCGCTGGTGGAGGCCTATACCGTCAACGCGCATCTGCTGGCGGCGCGCGCGGCGTTGCGCGCGGTCGACGAAACGGTGCCGGCGGCGTTGTCGGGCTGGCGGCCGACTCTTGAGATCAGTTCCAACGCCGGCAAGCGCGCGTTGCGGCAATCCGGCATCTTCGGCGACGGTTCGACGCAGAACATGTCGCCTGCGTCGGTCGGCGTCCGACTCTCGCAGCCGCTTTTCCGCGGCGGCGCGACGATGGCCCAGACCCAGGCGTCGGAAGCGCGCGTGCTCGCCGGCCGGGCCAGCCTGACGGATGTCGAACAGCAGGTGCTCGCCGCCGCCGCCTCGGCCTACGTCACCGTGATTCGCGATCAGTCGGTCATCGACCTGAACGTCAACAACGAACAGGTGCTCGCGCGCCAGTTGCAGGCGACGCGCGACCGCTTCCATGTCGGCGAAGTTACGCGGACCGACGTGTCGCAGGCGGAAGCGCGCTCGGCCGACGCGCGCGCTTCGCGCATAGCGGCGGAAGGCAACCTCGAAGCCTCGCGCGCGACCTACGAGAACCTGATCGGAACGGCGCCCGGAACGCTCGAATTCCCGACGATGAGCGTGTTCTCCGTGCCCGAGACGGTCGAAGCGGCGCTCGACCTCGGCCTCCGGCGCAATCCGGCCGTGCTGCGCGCGGATGCGCTGGCAGCCGCTGCCCGCCACGACATCGACGCGGCGGCGGCGCGTGTGCTTCCGCATATCACGCTGAGCGCCTCGGCGCAGCGCTCCTGGGATCCGAACTCGTTCTCCTCGAAGACGGACGTCGCCGAAATCGTCACCAGCCTCGTCGTTCCTCTCTATCAGTCGGGGGCGGAGTACGCGCGCATCCGCGAGCTGCGCGAGGTCGCCGTGCAGCGGCGACGGGAAGTCGACGCGGAGCGCCGGTCGATACGCGAGTCCGTGGCGCAGGGCTGGGAGAGGCTCCAGACGGCGCGGGCGCGGGTCAGCGCGTTTCAGGCCTCGGTCGAGGCGAACGGCATCGCGCTCGAAGGCGTCGAGCAGGAGGCGGCGGTCGGCGCGCGGACGGTGCTCGACGTTCTCGACGCCGAGCAGGAACTGTTCGAAGCGCGGGTCAATCTCGTGCGCGCGGAGGCCGAGGCGGCCACCGCCACGTTCCAGCTTCTCAGTGTCGCCGGAGGCATGACCGCCCGCGAACTGGCTCTGCCCACTCCGCTTTACGATCCGGTCGCACACTACGACGCCGTGCGCGGCAAGTGGCTGGGTTTCGGCGGCGACGGCGAGGCGGAACCGACCGCGGCCGCGGAGTGACCGGCGTCGGCATTCGACCGCTGGCTCTGGCGCGCCTCATGCGCTAGGGTTGCCCATCACGCGCGCAACCGGAAACGAGACCATGCCGGCAACCCAACAGAACGGCGACCGCGATCCGTCGATGGAGGAAATCCTGTCATCGATCCGCCATATCATCTCGACCGAAGGCGACGCCGGCGAAGGCCTTACGCCCGAGCCGTCGACGCGTCCTTCCGACGCTGCCGGCGGGGCGGCCGATGCCGACGATCCGGCGTCCGGCGATCCCGCGGTCTTTGGCGATGACATGACCGAGCCGGCCGCAGCCGCATCGACCGGAGACGCGACGCCCGATCCGGCACCGGAGCCGACCGAGCACGTCGACCCGGGCGGCAAGGCCGAACCGGACTTCGGGTCCGGATCGCGAAACGGAGAAACACTTGCCGGCGAACCGGAGCCGTTCGACACCGCGCGCAGCGGGTTGGTTTCGGGTCCCGCCGAGGCGGCATCGCTGGACGCGCTTTCGGAACTGCAGGCGGCGATGGCGATCGGCCCGGAGTCGGCGTCGGTGTCGGCGTCGGCCGGCGGGAGCGGGCGCACCGTCGAGCAGATCGCCGCGGAACTGATGCAGCCGATGCTGAAAGAGATGCTCAAGGAGTGGCTCGACGCGAACCTGCCGGAGATGGTGAGGAACGTCGTCGAGGACGAAGTGCGTCGTCTGTCGACACGCATGCGACGCTGAATCCGTCGCGTTCGACCGGCGCCGCGTGTCATCGCGGCCCGGGGTGGCGTTCCACGACGCGAGATCGAACCATGCTCGACAAGACCTACCGGCCGCGCCGGATCGAGCCGGCGATTTTCGAGCGCTGGCGGGAGGCCGGCAGCTTCGCCGCCGAGCCCGGCGGCGGAGGCGAACCCTTCTGCATCGTGATGCCGCCGCCGAACGTCACCGGCAGCCTGCACATCGGCCATGCGCTGAACATGACGCTGCAGGACGTGCTGACCCGATACTGGCGCATGGCCGGGCGCAACGCGCTCTGGCAACCCGGCACGGATCACGCCGGCATCGCGACGCAAATCGTCGTCGAACGCCAGCTCGACGAGGCCGGCGAGAGTCGGCGCGAGATGGGCCGCGACGCCTTCGTGGAACGGGTCTGGAAATGGAAGGCCGAGTCCGGCGGCACGATCAACCGCCAGCTTCACCGTCTCGGCGCCTCGCCGGACTGGCGGCGCGAACGCTTCACCCTGGACGACGGCCTGAGCCACGCGGTGCGCACCGCGTTCGTCCGTCTGTACCGCAAGGGGCTGATCTATCGCGACAAACGGCTGGTCAACTGGGATTGCCGGCTGTTGACGGCCGTCAGCGACCTGGAAGTGGTGCCGAAGGAGATCGAGGGCGCGCTCTGGCACATTCGCTATCCCGTCGAAGGAACCGACGCGCACGTCACCGTCGCGACCACCCGTCCCGAGACCATGCTCGGGGACACCGCGGTCGCCGTGCATCCCGACGACGAGCGCTACAAGGCGCTGATCGGCCGCCACGTCATCCTGCCCCTCGTCGGCCGGCGGCTGCCCATCGTCGCGGACAGCTATTCGGACCCCGAGAAGGGAACGGGCGCGGTCAAGATCACGCCAGCGCACGACTTCAACGATTTCGAGGTGGGCCGCCGGCACGGTCTCGAAGCGATCAACGTGCTCGACCGGCACGGTCGGCTCAACGATGCCGTTCCCGCCGCCTACCGCGGCCTCGACCGCTTCGCGGCGCGGCAACGGATCGTCGCCGATCTCGAAGCCGCCGGCCTGCTCGCACGGGTCGAGAAGCACGTCCACGCCGTGCCGCACGGCGACCGCTCCGACACGGTCATCGAGCCGTGGCTGACAGATCAATGGTACGTCGACGCGAAGGCGCTGGCGGGACCGGCGATCGCCGCCGTCGAGGACGGACGCATCCGTTTCGTGCCGAAAAACTGGGAGAACACCTACTTCGAGTGGATGCGCAACATCCAGCCGTGGTGCATCTCGCGCCAGCTGTGGTGGGGTCATCGCATTCCCGCGTGGTACGGCCCGGACGGCGAGATCTTCGTCGGCATGGACGAGGCGGAGGTCCGGGCGCTGGCGGCCGACCGCTATGGGGAGGAGCGCCCGCTGGTCCAGGACGAGGACGTTCTCGATACATGGTTCTCGTCCGGCCTGTGGCCGTTCTCGACTCTCGGTTGGCCCGAGGAGACGCGCGAGCTCGCCACCTGGTATCCGACGAGCACGCTGGTCACCGGGTTCGACATCATTTTCTTCTGGGTCGCGCGGATGATCATGCTCGGCCTGCATTTCATGGACGCAGTGCCGTTTCGCGACATCTACATCCACGCTCTCGTGCGCGACGCGAGCGGCCAGAAGATGTCGAAGTCCAAGGGCAACATCATCGATCCGCTCGAGCTCATGGACTCCTACGGTGCCGACGCGCTGCGCTTCACGCTGACGGCGATGGCCGCCCAGGGACGCGACATCAAGCTGTCCGAGCAGCGGGTGGTCGGCTACCGGAACTTCATGACCAAGCTGTGGAACGCGGCGCGCTTCTGCGAAATGAACGGCTGCTCGCTTCCCGAGCCAAGTGCCGGAGCGCCGCCGGCGCGGTCGGTCGTCGACCGCTGGATCGTGACCGAAACGGTGGATGCGATACGCGGCGCCGCGGGGGCCGTGGAAGCCTGCCGCTTCAACGAGGCGGCCGACGGGTTGTACCGCTTCGTCTGGCGCACGTTCTGCGACTGGTACCTTGAACTGATCAAGCCGGTTCTCGGCGGCAGCGACACGGCGGCGAAGGAGCGGACCCGGGCCGTCGCGGGCTGGGTTCTCGACAACGCGCTGGCGGCGCTGCACCCGATCGTCCCGTTCGTGACCGAGGCACTCTACGAGCGGCTGGGCGCTGCCGGCGGCGGTTTGCTCGCGGTGCACGCGTGGCCCGCGCTCGACGATTCCCTGCGTCATCAGAACGCGCGCGACGAGATCGACTGGCTCATTCGTCTGATCGGCGAGGTGCGCTCCGTGCGCGCCGAGATGAACGTGCCCGCCGCCGCCGTCGTGCCGCTGGCCTTCGCCGCCGAGGACGCGCGTCTCGCGCGCCATCGCGGCGCCGTGGAGACGCTGGCGCGCGTCACGGTGTCCCGTGGCGCCGGAGCGCCGGCCGGCGCGCTCGAACTCGTTGTCGATGGCGCGAGCGTCTTCCTCGGGCTCGCCGGCTTCGTGGACGTCGGCGAAGAGCAGGCGCGCCTTAAGCGCGAGTTGAGCAAGCTGCAGGGCGAAATCGCCAAGCTGGACCGGAAACTGGCCGATCCGACGTTTCTGGCCCGCGCGCCCGATGCCGTGGTGAACAAGCAGCGCGAGCGCCGCGCCGAGGCGGATGCGTCGCTGCGCAAGTTCAGGATTGCCGCCGACCGCCTCGCGGCACTCGGGGAGCGCGCCGCCGGATAGCCTTACGGCGGGTTCCGCCGCACGGGCCCGGGCGATTTGACGGCCTGCTCGCGGGCGCTATTGTCGCCACCGCGCCGGTGCGTTCGGCAGACGGCGAAGCGGAGACGACGGCGGAAGGGGGCCGGGATGAGCCAATTCGACAAGAGCAAACTGCCGAGCCGGCATGCGACGGAGGGTCCGGAGCGGGCGCCGCATCGGGCGTTCTATTACGCGATGGGGCTGACGGAGAAGGAAATTCACCAGCCGTTCGTCGGCGTGGCGACGACGTGGAACGAAACCGCGCCGTGCAACATCACGCTCCGGCGGCAGGCGCAGGCGGTCAAGCGCGGAGTCACCTTCTCCGGCGGCACGCCACGCGAATTCACCACCATCACGGTGACCGACGGCATCGCCATGGGGCACCAGGGCATGAAGGCGTCGCTCGTCAGCCGCGAGGCGATCGCCGATACGGTGGAGCTTACGGTGCGCGGCCACGCCTACGACGGTCTCGTCGGCATTGCCGGCTGCGACAAGTCGCTGCCGGCGATGATGATGGCGATGCTTCGGCTCAACGTGCCGAGCGTCTTCATCTACGGCGGCTCGATCCTGCCGGGCAAGTTCGAGGGCCGCGACGTGACGGTGCAGGACGTTTTCGAGGCGGTCGGCCGCCACTTCGCCGGCGACATGGAGGACGCGGAGCTGCTTGCGCTCGAGAAAGTCGCCTGCCCGTCGGGCGGTTCGTGCGGCGGCCAGTTCACGGCCAATACCATGGCCTGCGTGGCCGAAGCCATCGGCCTCGCCCTGCCCAACTCGACCGCCGTGCCGGCGCCCTACGAAAGCCGCGACGAGTATTCGGAGGCGGCGGGGCGCGAGGTGATGCGGATGATCGGCGACGGCCTGCGCCCGCGCGACATAGTGACCAGGGAGTCTCTGGAGAATGCCGCGACCGTGGTCGCCGCCTCAGGCGGCTCGACCAACGCCGGCCTTCACCTGCCGGCGATGGCGAACGAGGCGGGGATCGAGTTCACCCTGCTGGACGTCGCCGAGATCTTCAAGCGCACGCCCTACATCGCCGATCTCAAGCCCGGCGGTCGCTACGTGGCCAAGGACCTCTACGAAGCCGGCGGCGTGCCGATCATCATGAAGGCGCTGCTCGACGGCGGCTTCCTGCACGGCGACTGCGTCACCGTCACCGGCCGTACGCTGGCGGAGAATCTGGCCGATGTCGTGTTCCCGACCGCTCAGGACGTGGTGCGGCCCACGAACGAGCCGATCACGCCGACCGGGGGTGTCGTCGGCCTGCAGGGCAATCTCGCGCCCGAAGGCGCGATCGTGAAGGTCGCCGGCATGGAGAAGCTGCGGCACCGTGGCCCGGCGCGCGTGTTCGACTGCGAGGAAGACGCGTTCGCCGCCGTCGAACGACACGACTACGAGGACGGCGACGTGCTCGTCATCCGCTACGAGGGGCCGCGCGGCGGACCGGGAATGCGCGAGATGCTGGCGACCACGGCGGCGCTTTACGGCCAGGGCTCCGGCAACAAGGTGGCGCTGATCACCGATGGCCGGTTCTCCGGCGCCACGCGCGGCTTCTGCATCGGCCACGTCGGACCCGAAGCGGCGATCGGCGGGCCGATCGGCCTGTTGCGGGACGGCGACATCATCTCGATCGACGCGGTCGACGGCCGCCTCGACGTGGCGCTGTCGGACGCGGAGCTCGCGGAACGGCGCCGGTCCTGGAACGAGCGCCAGAACGAGCACCGGTCGGGCGAGTTGTGGAAGTACGCGCAACTCGTCGGTCCGGCGGTCAACGGCGCCGTCACCCATCCGGGCGCGCGGGCGGAGGTCATGTGCTACGCCGATAGCTGAGACGCAGCCCGCGGCGCCGGCGTCACACGCGCAGCGCCTCCAGGCCCCGCCAGTCGAACGCGACGCCGTGGCCGGGCCGCTCGGGCGCGGTCGCGAAGCCGTCGCGAACGACCAGCGGCTCGGCCATGAACGTCTCAAGGCCGAAGCCGTGGACCTCGAGATACGAGGCGTTCGGCACCGCGGCGAGCAGGTGCACATGCAGGTCGTGCACGCCGTGCGACGTCACCGGCAGGTTGAACGCCTCCGCCAGCCGGGCGACCTTGAGCCACACCGTGATCCCGCCGCACGTCGCGACATCGGGCTCGGGAAACGACACCGCCCCGGCTTCCATGTAGGCGCGGAACTCGGCGACGCCGTGCAGGTTCTCGCCGGCGGCGATCGGCACCGGCGTCAGGCGCCGCAGCCGCGCGTGGCCGGCTATGTCCTCGGGCTCCATCGGCTCCTCGAGCCAGACGAGACGGGCATCGGCGAGGGCCAGCGCGGCTTCCACCGCCTGGTCGCCGGTCCACCGCATGTTGGCGTCGGCCATGAGCGAAATCTCGGGGCCGAGAAAGTCGCGCATGGCGCCGACGCGCTCGACGTCCTCGGAGAGGCGATCGCGCCCGACCTTCATCTTGATCGCGCGGAACCCCTTGTCGAGATTGGAGCGGGTCTGTTCGAGCAGGCGCTCGAGCGGGAACTGGAGGTCGATGCCGCCGGCGTAGGCGCGTACCTGCGGATCGTGCCCGCCGATCAGGCGCCACAGCGGCATGTCCGCCTGCCGCGCCTTGAGGTCCCATAGCGCGATATCGACCGCCGCCATGGCGAAGGCGACGGGGCCGCCGCGTCCGACGAAGTGGGTGCGCCACCACATGCGCTTCCACAGCGACTCGATGCGGGACTCGTCGGCGCCCTCCAGCAGCGGGAACAGGTCGTCGACGATCAGCGACCGGATGGCACCCGCTCCGGCGCCGCTGCCGGCGTAGGTATAGCCCACTCCTTCGCGGCCCTCGTCGTCGCCGATGCGAACGGCGATCAGGTCGAAGTGAGTCATCTCGCCGTGGGTGGAATCCGACAGGGCGACGGCGAGCGGAATCCTGTAGTGGTCGCAACTGAGGGCGCGGATGGTCATGAGGGTCCACGAGGGCGGGGAGGGAGACGGCGGCATTCTGCCCGTGCGTCGGCGACACCGCAACTCCACCGGCGAACTGGTGACGTAAGAATTTATGTGTCAGGTGGGAAGGGGGTACTCCCTGTGGTGACGACAACCACAAACAGGAGCACCCCGCATGTCCCAGCAAGCTGCGACGATCATGAGCCTACCCCAGGCCTTTGAGGTGGTGAAGGAGATGCAGGCAGGCGGACTGGACTGGGGCGAGGGCTACCGCCCGCTCGGCCGCCAGGCGCTGGCCGAGATCATCGAGGGCCGGATGGCCGAGGCGGTGGATCGCTGGCTCGACAACCTCGACGCCGGCGCGATGCGCGACCGGCGCAACGGGACCTACCGCCGCTGCCTGCTGAGCGAGCTCGGCGACATCGAGCTCAACGTGCCGCGCACCCGGCACTTCTGCCCGACCGGGGTTGTGAAGAGCTACGCAAGGCGCGCGCCGGAGATCGACCGTGCCATCCTGGCCGGCTTCGTGCTGGGGCTTTCGACGCGCAAGGTGGGCGAGGTCCTGCTGGCCCTGCTCGGGCGCCCGGTCTCGGCCGCGACGGTGAGCCGGGTCTCCAAGACGCTCGACATGGCGGTCGAGGCCTTCCACCGCAGGCCGCTGAAGAACGCCTACAAGGCGCTGATGCTCGACGGCGTGGTGCTGGCCCGCAAGACCGGCGCCGGCGCGCTCAGGAGGCCGGTCCTGGTGGCGCTCGGCATCCGCCCCGACGGCAAGAAGGAGATCATCGACTTCCATCTCGCCGTCAGCGAAGGCGCCCGCGAGTGGGAAGTGTTCCTCAACCGGCTGTACCACCGCGGGCTCACCGGCGAAGGCCTTGAGATGATCTGCGTCGATGGCGGCAAGGGCCTGCTGGCTGCCTTGCCGTTCGTCTATCCCGGCATCCCGGTTCAGAGGTGCTGGGCGCACAAGATGCGCAACATCCTCAACAAGGTCCGCAAGGCCGACCAGGAGGCCGTCAAGGCCGATGTCCACGCCGTCATGAATGCAAAGAGCCGCCGCAAGGCCCAGAGCGCCGCCCGACGCTTCGCCGACCGCTGGCAAAGCACCTACCCCAAGGCCGTCGCCTGCCTGCGCAGCGATCTCGACGAGCTGCTCACCTGCTTCCGCTACCGGACCCTCGATGAGCGAAAGCGGGTCAGGACCACCAACGCCATCGAACGAAGGTTCCGGGAGGTCCGCAGACGAACCCGGCCCATGGGAACCTTCCAGGACCGGACCTCAATGGACCGCGTCCTCTACGCGGTATTCATCCACGAAAACAAGTCTCAGGGAATCAGCACCCCCGTCTCCCTGACACATAACTCTTGACGTTACCGGCGAACTCCCCGGAGCGGCACGGCCCGCGCGGCGAGGCGAACGGAGCGGGCGGATTGGTGCGTTCGTCCCGATGGGTCTACCCTGCCTCCCTCTCGGTGCCGTTCATGCGGGGTGCCCGATCGCGCATTGCCGATCCGGCCCGCGGTTCGATGTGAGAATGCGCCAACCGGAAGGAGGAACCCGATGTCCAACATTGCCCACAACGTCGGGGTCGCGTCGCAGGTCGGCAAATACAGCGACGCGGTCGAAGTGCCGCCGGGCGTACGCTGGCTGTTCACCTCGGGAACGCCGGGCCTGTCCCTGGACGGAGGGTTGCCGGCCGACATCGCCGGCCAGGCCGAGCTGGCCTGGGGCCACATCGTCAACATGCTCGAATCGGCCGGCATGACGGTGCACGACCTGGTGAAGGTGACCCACTACCTGCTCCACGAACGGGACATCGCCGAGTACGTCAAGGTCCGCTCGCGCTTCCTGGGGGATGCGCGGCCGGCATCCATGCTGCTCACCGGCGCCGGCCTGGTAAAAGGGGAATTTCTGGTCGAGATCGAGGCCGTGGCCGCCAAGGCCTAATCGATGCTTACTTCATAGCGCTTGAGCCACAACTCGCCCTCGCCACTCATGACCTCGGTTCCCAATTCCACCGAGGCCACGTAGCCGCCGGCGGGGACGTAGCCGCGGCGCGTCAGGTAATCGAGAAATGCCTTGACGTCGATCTCGCCGATCAGCCGGGGCGTGCGGGCGTTGAAGGCGATGTAGGCGACGTTCGGGGCGCCGTGTTCCACGATCCACTCGGCGTGCGGCTTGACGTAAAGATCGTAGGTCGCGTCCCCGATCGTGACCGTGTCGGCGAAGTGGCCCGGCGCCGGATCCCACGCACGCGTCCGGTCACCCACCCAGATCATGATCTCGTGAGTGATCGCCGCCGGTGTCGGCCTCCTGCCGTTCGTCACCCATATGTCGAAGGCCAGATTGTAGCGGCCCCGCGCGTGCATCTCGATCTCGTAGGCCACGGACAGCGCGTCGATCGTGGATATTCGGCGCGGCAGGCTCGCCGTCGTCGAAGACTCGAGCCACGGCTTGTGTCCGTAGATGACTTCCGGATATGCCTTTACCTCGCCGTTTCCGCGTGGCCATCGCCAGCGCCAGCCGTATTGCGTCTCGCCGTCCACGACGCGTTTCAGCAGGCATTGAGACCGATTCTGTCTCTTGACGGTGCCCTGGTTCCAGACGTTGTTCTCGTATAGGAAGCCAGCGCTCCGTAATCTGACCCAATCTCTGCAGTAGGTGTCGGCATCGACAGCGAAGCCGCTCGACAGGGGCTCGTTCGCCTGCTCGCAGCCGACGGCCGCAAGGATGGCGGCAGCCATCGCGGCCGCGCGCAGCGCCGGCCGGAAACGACACGCATGTTCGCGAAGCGTCATGCCCTCTCCCCCTGTCTCGGACCCGACACCGGGAGCGGCCTCGATCAGCGCCGCCGCGGGGCTGCGACGTGAACCGGGTGGCCGAGCGCGAGGTGGGCCGCTTCGCCGTACAGCTCGCCAAGCGTCGGGTGGGCGTGGACGGAGAGCGCAAGGTCCTCGACCGTCGCGCCCATCTCGATGGCGAGGACTCCTTCGCCGATCAGATCCGAGGCGTGCGGCGCCGCGATGTGGACGCCCAGCACGCGCCCGTCCGCGGCGTCGGCGACGACCTGCAGGAAGCCGTCCCGCGCCGTCAGGGTTGCCGCCCGCCCCGACGCGGCGAGCGGGAAGCTGGTCGCGCGGGCTTCGATACCCTCCGCCTCGGCCGCGGCGAGAGTGAGCCCGGCGCTGGCGATTTCGGGGTCGGAGAACACCACCGCCGGAACGGCCTCCGGCGCGAACCCCGCCTTGCGACCGCACAACGCTTCCGCCGCGACAAGTGCCTCGGCAGTCGCCTTGTGCGCGAGCGCCGGGCCGGGCGTGATGTCACCGATGGCCGCGATGTGCGGCGCGATCCGGCGGTCCGCGGACACCGGCAGCCGGCCGTCCGGACCGGGCGCGATGCCGGCGGCCGCCAGCTCGAGATCGTCCGTGTTCGGCCGGCGGCCGACCGCGACGACGACCTTGTCGGCAGCGATGCGCCGAGGGCCGCCGTCGCCGTCGAGCGCCAGACGGCCGCCCTCGTGGCCGACGGCGCGGCAGCCGGTATGCACCTCGACGCCGAGCGTTGCGAGCGTCTTCGCCACCGGGCGCGCGAACGCCGCGTCCATCGCCGGCAGAATGCGCGATTCGGCTTCGACGATCGCCACCCGCGACCCGAGCTTGGCGAAGGCGATGCCGATCTCGAGTCCGATGTAACCGGCGCCGACGATCGCCAGCGTCCCGGGCATGCTGCCGAGCGCGAGCGCGCCCGTCGAATCGAGGATTCGTTCGCCGTCGAACGCCAGCACGGGGAGCTCGACCGGCCGCGAGCCCGTCGCCAGGACGATGTCGGTGAAATCGATGAATCGCGCCTGGCCGTCGTCGGGCGTGACGACCCCCTTGTCGGGTGCCGTGAAGCGGAACGTGCCGCGCGCGACCTCGACGCCGCCCGCCTTCAGCAGGCGGCGCACGCCCTTCGTCAGGCCGCCGAC
The DNA here is from genome assembly GCA_965243325.1 of Alphaproteobacteria bacterium. Taxonomy (GTDB): domain Bacteria; phylum Pseudomonadota; class Alphaproteobacteria; order UBA7887; family UBA7887; genus JANQOH01. The sequence goes on from CBDEUQ010000003.1 coordinate 1,664,228, forward strand.
GACCCCTGCCTTCCACGCCTGGAAGCGCGCGAGATCGACGCTGCCGCCCGCCGCCGGAAGACCGAAGCGTTCACCGCCGCGCGCCCTGTGCGCAAGGTCGGCGGCCTCGATGAGCGCCTTGCTGGGGATGCACCCGACGCGCAGGCACACCCCGCCCACGCCGTCCGCGCCGTCGCGGTCGACGAGAAGCACCCTGCGTCCGAGTTGCGCCGCGCGCAGTGCCGCGGCATAGCCGCCGGGACCCGCGCCGACCACGACAAGATCGGCCGGCTCCGAGACCTGACCGACAACCATTACAGATAGCCGAGCAGCCGCACCGGATCGCGGAGCCAGGCGCCCACGGTATCGGCGAAGGCGCCGAGATGCTCGCCGTCGTTCAGCCGATGGTCCGTCGAGACCGCAAGCGGCAGCGTCGGCCGCACCGCGGGTGCGCCGTCGACGGGCACGACCGTGTCGCGGATGGCGCCGACGCCGAGAATCGCCACCTCGGGCGGGCGGATGATGGGCGTGCCGAAATGGCCGCCGTAGCTGCCGTAGTTGGAGATCGTGAAGGTGCCGCCGCGCAACTGGTCGACCTTGACCTTGCGCGTCCGTGCCGCCTCGGCGAGCGATTCGATCTCGCGCGCCAGCTCGAGGATCGGCTTGCGGTCGGCGTCGTGGACGACGGGCACGATCAGTCCGTCGGGCGTCGCCGTCGCGAAGCCGATGTTGACGCGGTGGCGATAGACGATCTCGCCCGCCTCGACGTTCAGCGACGCGTTGAACCGCGGATGCCGGCGCAGCGCGGCGGCACACGCCTTCATCACGATCGGCAGATAGCTCGGCTTGACCCCTTCGGACGCCAGCTCGTCGACGAGCGCCCGGCGCGCGGCGACGAGGTTGGCCGCGTCGATCTCGTGAAACGTGAGGATGTGCGGGATCTCCCGCCACGCCGCGGTCATCGTCTGCGCGATCTGCCGGCGCAGTCCGCGCAGGGGCTCGACACGGTCCGCACCTTCGTGCGTTGCCGGGGCGTGCGTTGCCGGGGCGTGCGTTGCCGGAGCGGGCGTCGTCGGGGCGGGCGCGACCGGGGCGTCGTCCGCCTCGCGCGCGGCGGGCGCGGGCGCGGCGGCAGCGCCCGCCACGTCGTCGCGCGTGATGCGCCCCCGGTCGCCCGTTCCCGTTACCGTCGCGAGATCGACGCCCAGCTCCCTGGCCAGCTTGCGCGTCGCCGGACTTGCGAAGACGCGCCGCCGGCGCGCCTCATCGCCCGCCGCGGCGGCGGCGCCGGCCGTGGCGGCAGTGGGCGCCGGGGCCGGTTCGGCCGCGCCTGCCGGTGCCTGCGCGTCGGTCTCGATCACCACCAGCATCGCGCCGACGGGCAGGGTCGCGCCCACGGCGCCGCCGAGGTTCTTGACCGTGCCGGCCACCGGCGCGGGGATCTCGACCACCGCCTTGTCGGTCTGGACGTCGACGATGACCTGGTCGGCGGCCACGGCGTCGCCTTCGCGGACGTGCCAGTGGACGATTTCACCTTCGCTCAGGCCCTCTCCGACGTCGGGCAGGTCGAAGCGGTAGTCGTTCATCGCTCGGCCACCGTCTCTTCGATCGCCGCCGCCACGCGCCCCGCGTCGGGAACGAAATGGTCCTCGATCCCCGGCATGGGGTACGGCGCATCGGGCGCCGCGACGCGGCGGACGGGCGCTTCGAGCGAATAGAAGGCGTGTTCCTGCAGCAGGGCGATCACCTCGGCGCCGAACCCGGCCGTCGCCTGCGATTCGTGGACGACGACGCAGCGGCCGGTGCGTTCGACCGCCGCCACCAGACCGGCCTCGTCGAGCGGAATCAGCGTGCGCAGGTCGACGACATGGGCGGAGATTCCCTTGTCGGCGACGATCTCGGCGGCCTTTTCGGCGACCGGCACGGCCTGGCTCCAGGCGACCACCGTCACGTCCTCGCCCTCGCGAACGACCTTGAGCTCGCCGAACGGCACCGTGTAGGCCTCGCTCGGGACCTCGCCGGTCAGCAGGCGGTAGCCGCGCAACGGTTCGAGATACAGCACCGGGTCGGGATCGCGGATCGCTTCCGCGAGCAGGCCCTTCGCGTCGTAGGGGTTGGCCGGCATCACCACCTTGAGGCCGGACGACTGCGCGAAGGTCTGCTCCATCGAATCGGAGTGGAACTCCGGCGTCCGCACGCAGCCGCCGAAGGGCGAGCGTATGACCATCGGGGCCGTGTGACAGCCGCGCGTGCGGAATCGGATGCGGCTGATCTGCTGGTCGATCTGGTGGAAGCACTGTTGCGCGAAGCCGAGAAACTGGATCTCGACGACGGGCCGCCAGCCGGCCACCGCGAGACCCAGCGCCGACCCGGCGATCACGCTCTCGGCGAGGGGTGTGTCGATCACGCGCTGCGCGCCGAAGAACTGCTGCAGGCCGTCGGTGACACGGAACACGCCGCCGAGATGGCCCACGTCCTCCCCCATGAGCAGAACCGTCTCGTCGCGCTCCATCTCCTGGCGCAGACCGGAGCGGATGGCCTCGACCATGTTCATTCGCGGCATGGCGGCCCCTTTCAGGCTTCGCCGAGATGTGCGCGGCGCTGGCGCAGGAGGCCCGGAGTCGGCGCGGCGAAGACGTGCTCGTAGATCGCCGCCGGGTCGGGGGCCGGGTGCGCATCGACGTTGGCGAACGCGCCTTCCACCTGCTCGCCGATCTCCGCGTCCCATGCTTCCCGCGTGGCCTCGTCCCATGAGCCGGCGCCGGCGAGGTATTTCTGGACGCGTTCGATCGGATCCTTGCGGCCCCAGCGTTCGAGTTCCTCGGGGTCGATGTACCGCGTCGGATCGTCGGCCGTGGTGTGCATTCCCATGCGGTAGGTGTGCGCCTCGATCAGCGTCGCGCCCTTGCCGGCGCGGCCGCGCGCCACGGCGTCCGCGGCGACCGCGTGGACCGCGAACAGGTCGTTGCCGTCCACAGACACCCCCGGGAAGCCGTAAGCCGGCGCCCGCGACGCGAAGTCGGCACCCGCCGTCTGGATGCTGCGCGGCGTCGAAATCGCCCACTGGTTGTTCTGCAGCACGAAGAGGACGGGTGCGTCGACCAGGCCCGCCAGGTTGCACGACTCGTGAAAGTCCCCTTCCGAGGACGCTCCGTCGCCGAAGAACACCGCGACCACGCCGTCGTCTCCCTTCATCTTGAGGCCCCACGCGAGACCGACGGCGTGAGGGATCTGCGCCGCCAGCGACACCTGCGTCGCGAACATGTTGACGCCCTCGGGGACGATACCGCCGTCGGGGTGGCCGCGGCGGTAGAGCGCGATGGTCTCGAGCGGCAGCCCCTGGCGAATCTGGACCGGGAGCTCGCGGTACTGCGGCACGCCCCAGTCGCGCGCGGGGTCGAGCGCCATGGCGACCCCGACGAGCGTCGCCTCCTGACCGAAGATCGGCGCGAAGGTGCCGAGCCGCCCCTGGCGCTGCAGGCTCAGGCATTTCCGGTCGAACGCGCGCCCGAGCATCATGAGGCGCAGGGCCTCCAGCGTCCGTTCCTCGCTCAACGCCGGCTTCGCATCGCCGATCAGACGGCCGTCGGCGTCGATAACGGCGTGCGGCGCGGCCGGCGCGGCGCCTGTGTCGTATTGGGGCGTGAAGTCGTCCGCCATGAGGCGTCCCGCGGTTTGCGAGCCCGGCAGCCTGCCGCTACGGAAGCGGAATCTCGAAGCCGCCCTGCGGCACGTCGTAGCCGCGCCGGGTGCCTTCGCGTTCGGCGATGGCCACATACCAGCGCTTGAGGTTCGGATAGGCGGCGAGGTCGATGCCCTGCCATTCGAAGCGTGAAATCCACGGCCACGTCGCGATGTCGGCGATCGACAGCGCGCCGGCGAGATATTCGCGCCGGCCGAGCTGACGGTCGAGAACGTTGTAGATGCGCGCGGCCTCCCGCGCGTAGCGCTCCTCGGCGTAGGGTGCCTTGCCCTTGTTGAAGCGCAGGAAATGGTGCGCCTGGCCGAGCATCGGACCGACCGAACCCATTTGCATCATCAGCCACTGCAGCACGTCGTATCGCCGCTCGGCCTCGGCGGGCCACAGCGGGCTCCCGCTCTTCTCGCCGAGGTAGATCATGATGGCCGCGGATTCCATCAGCCGCGTGCCCGTGTCGCGGTCGACGATCGCCGGGATCTTGTTGTTCGGGCTGATCTCGAGAAAGTCCGGATCGAACTGGTCGTCCTTGGCGATGTTGATCGGGTGGACCTCGTACGGCAGGCCGACCTCCTCGAGCATCATGGACACCTTGCGCCCGTTGGGCGTGCTCCAGGTGTAGAGATCGATCATCGCCGCCTCCCGCGCGTCGCCGTTACGGCGCCGGACCATAGCCGATCCAGCCTCGCGGTCAACGCGGCGCGCCCGCGCGCGGCGCTCCGCCTGCGCCCGCGTCAGTCCGACGGCGCAGCCAGCTTGCGGCGCAGCGTCTCGTTGACGGCGCGCGGGTCGGCCTTGCCGCCGGTGGCCTTCATCACCTGGCCAACGAAGAATCCGAGCAGCTTCCCCTTGCCGCCGCGGAGCGCGGCGACCTGGTCGGGGTGGGCCGCCAGCACGCGCTCGACCTCGGCCTCGATGGCGCCGGCGTCGGTGACCTGCCGGAGACCCTCTTCCTCGACGATCGCGGCCGGCTCGCCGCCGCTCTCGAACATCCGTTCGAAGACCTGCTTGGCGGCGCGCTGCGACAGCGTGCCGTCGGCGACGAGATCGAGCAGCCTCCCGAGCTTTTCCGCGTCGACCGGCGAGCCGGAGAAACCGAGGCCCGCGCGGTTGAGCGCGCCGGCGAGCGCGCCCGTCACCCAGTTGGCGGCGAGCCTCGGGTCGCGCCCGCGGGCCGCGGCCTCGAAGAAGTCGGCGCGCGCGGCGTCGGCGACGAGAATGCGCGCGTCTTCGGCATCGAGGCCGTAGGCGGCGCGGAAGCGAGCCTCGCGGGCGTCGGGCAGCTCCGGCAGCGTCGCCGCGAGGCGGGAGATGCGCGCTTCCGACAGCGTGAGCGGCAACAGGTCCGGGTCGGGGAAATAGCGGTAGTCGTGCGCCTCTTCCTTGGAGCGCATGGGGCGGGTCTCGTCCCGGTCGGGGTCGAACAGGCGTGTCTCCTGGGCGACGGCGCCGCCGTCCTCCACGATTTCGATCTGGCGCTGGGCCTCGCCGGCGACGGCGCGCGCGAGGAACCGCATGGAATTGAGATTCTTGATCTCGCAGCGCGTAGCCAGCGGCGCGCCCGGCCGGCGTACCGAGACGTTGGCGTCGGCGCGCAGCGAGCCCTCCTCCATATTGCCGTCGCAGGTGCCGACCGCGCGGAGAATGGCGCGCAGCTTGGCGAGGAACAGCGCCGCCTCCTCGCCGGAGCGCAGGTCGGGCTCGCTGACGATTTCCATCAGCGGAACGCCGGCGCGATTGAGGTCGACCCACGTCCGCGCCGGATCGCGGTCGTGCAGGCTCTTGCCGGCGTCCTGCTCGAGATGAAGCCGCACGATGCGGACCCGCCGCTCGCCGCCGCCGGGAAGCGCCACGGCGACCGCGCCGCAGCCCACGATCGGCCGCGTGTACTGCGAAATCTGATAGCCCGGCGGCAGATCGGGATAGAAGTAGTTCTTGCGGTCGAACACCGAGACGCGGTTGATCTCGGCGCCGAGCGCGAGCCCGGTGCGCACCGCCTGATCGACGACGCGGTCGTTGATGACCGGCAGCATTCCCGGCATCGCCGCGTCGACGAGCGACACCTGGCTGTTGGGCGCGGCGCCGAAGACGCAGGCGGCGGCGGAAAACAGCTTCGATTCGACGGCGACCTGGGCGTGAACCTCGAGACCGACGACGACCTCCCAGGCACCCGTCCGTCCCTCGACGAGCGGCGCCGCGCTCATGCCGCGGCGCCGTCCACGGCGAACGCCGGGCGGGCATCGAACCCGGCGGCCTCTTCCAGCACCGCGCCGGCGCGGAGCACCGCGGCCTCGTCGAACGGGCGGCCGATCAGCTGCAGGCCGAGCGGCAGGCCGTCGTCGGACAGGCCGGCCGGAACCGAGAGCGCCGGCAGGCCGGCGAGGCTCGACGGCACGGTGAACACGTCGTTGAGATACATCGCCACCGGGTCGTCCATGCGTTCGCCGACCGGGAAGGCGGCAAACGGGCACGTCGGCGTCAGCACCAGATCGACGTCCGCGAATGCCTCAGCGAAGTCGCGCGCGATCAACGCGCGAACCCGTTGCGCACGGATGTAGTACGCGTCGTAGTAGCCGGCGGACAGCACGTAGGTGCCGATGAGCACGCGGCGGCGCACTTCGGCGCCGAAGCCCTCGCCGCGCGTCTGCTCGTACTGGTCGATCAGGTCGTCGCCCGCGACGCGCAGGCCGTAGCGCACCCCGTCGTAGCGCGCGAGATTCGACGACGCTTCGGCCGGCGCGATGATGTAGTAGGCCGGCAGCGCATACTCGGTGTGCGGCAGGCGGATGTCGCGGACGGCGGCGCCGGAGTCGCGCAGCCAGGCGATTCCCCGCTGCCAGAGCGCCTCGATCTCGTCGGGCATGCCGTCGAGGCGGTACTCGCCGGGCACGCCGACGACCATGCCGCGGACGCCGCGGCCAAGCGCCGCCTCGTAGTCGGGCACGGGACGGTCGACGGAGGTCGAATCCCGCGTGTCGTGGCCGGCCATGGCGCCGAGCGCGATCGCCGCGTCGCGCACGGTGCGCGTCAGCGGCCCCGCCTGGTCGAGCGAACTGGCGAAGGCGACGATGCCCCAGCGCGAGCAGCGGCCGTAGGTCGGCTTGAGGCCGACGACGCCGCAGAATGCGGCCGGCTGGCGGATCGAGCCGCCGGTGTCGGTGCCGAGCGCGAGCGGCACGGCGCGCGCCGCGACGAGCGCCGCCGAGCCGCCGGACGAACCGCCGGGCACGAGCGGCCGGTCGTCGTCGCGCCGCCGCCACGGGTTGTGCGTCACCCCGTAATGGCTGGTGACCGTCGACGACCCCATGGCGAACTCGTCCAGGTTCGCCTTGCCGCAGAGCACGGCCCCGGCGGCGCGCAGCTTCGCCGTCACGCACGACTCGTAAGGCGGGACGAAGCCGTCGAGGATGCGCGAGGCGGCGGTCGTCGCCACGCCTTCGGTGCAGAACAGGTCCTTGACGGCGACCGGGATGCCGTCGAGCGGCTGCGCGTCGCCGCGCGCACGCCGCACATCGGAGGCGTCGGCCGCGGCCCGCGCCGCGTCGGCGGTGACCGCGATGTAGGCGTTGAGCGGCTCCGCGGCCTCGGCGGCGGCGATGTGCGCATCGGCGAGCTCGCGCGCCGATACCGCGCCGCCGGCGAGCGCATCGCGCATTTCGGCGACGGTCGCGCCGACGCCGGCGGTCATTCGATCACCTTGGGAACGACGAAATGGCCGTCCGCGACCTCGGGAGCGTTGGCAAGGACGCGTTCGGCGTCGCCGCCGTCGGCTACCGTGTCGGCGCGGGCGGGCAGCTCGGAGTCGACGACCGCGGTCATCGGCTCGACCCCCGAAACGTCGACTTCGCCGAGCTTGTCGATCCAGTCGAGGATGGCCGACAGTTCCTGCGCCAGCCGCTCGACCTCGTCGTCGGGGATGCGGATACGCGCGAGCCGCGCCACGCGGCCGACGGCCGCCCTGTCCAGCGCCAACGGCGTCTCTCCATGTCCGACGAAGTGCGGCGCGGACCCTATACCGGGCCGGCGCGGCCGGCAAGCGGCGCCCGCGCCGTGTTGCGCGGCCGCCGCCGGCGGCGCACGATGACCGCGGAAACAACCGGCGGGGGCCGGCGATGGAAGACTTCGTCCACGAAACGTACAGCCAGCGCGTGGTGTTCGGCGCCGGCGCCTTCGCCAGCGCGGCGGAGGAAATCGAGCGGCTCGGCGCCGGGCGGCTGCTGATCGTCACCACGCCGTCGAACCGCGCGCGGGCCGAGGAGCTCGCCGCGGCGCTGGCACCGCGGCCGGCGGCGACGATCGGCGACGCGCGCCAGCACGTGCCGTTCGCGCAGGCCGAGGCGGCCCGTGCCGCGGCGCGCGAGGCGGGCGCGGAAGCGGTGGTCGCCATCGGCGGCGGGACGCCGCTCGGGCTCGCCAAGGCGGTCGCGTTGACCGAGGAGATCCCGGTCGTCGCCGTGCCGACCACCTATTCGGGCTCGGAGATGACCGGCATCGTCGGCATCACGCGCGACGGCGTGAAGAGGACGCAGGCCGGCGCATTCGTCCGGCCGCGCGCGGTGATCTACGATCCGACGCTGACGCTGGGTCTGGCGCCGCGCGCGACCGCGGGCAGCGGCATGAACGCCGTCGCGCACGCGATCGAGGCGCTGTACGTCGCCGCGGCGAACCCCGTCTCCAGCCTGCTCGCCGAGGCCGGACTCGCCGCGCTCGCCGCCGGCATTCCCGGCGCGGTCCGCGATCCGAGCGACGTCGAGGCGCGAACGCGGGCGCTCTACGGCGCCTGGCTCGCCGGCAGCGCGCTGGGAGCGACGGGTATCGCGCTGCACCACCGCCTGTGCCACGTGCTCGGCGGGACCTGGGGTCTCGACCACGGCGACACGAATGCGGTGGTCATCCCGCACACCGTGCATTACAACGCGCCGGCGGCCGCGGTCGCGGTCGCGCGCGCGGCGCGCGCGATGGGGGCGACCGACGGCGGGCGGGACGAGACGGCCGCGGCGACGGCGGCGCCGTTCCTGTTCGACTTCGTCACCGGCCTCGGCGGGCCGACCGGCCTCGCCGAACTGGGCCTCGAGCGAAGCGCGCTCGACGAGGCGGCGGCGCTCGCCGCGGCGCACACAAGCGACAATCCGCGTCCGGTCTCGCCGGACGCGATCCGCGACCTGCTGGAAGACGCCTGGCACGGCCGCCGGCCGGGCGCGGCGAAGAGCGAAGGAGAACGACGATGAACGACCTGCCGGACCGCGCCGAGGATCTCGATGCCTTGCGGGCGCTCGATACGCCGTCGGTGTGCAACGCCATCGAGATCGTTGCGCCCGAACGGCGCGCCTGGGGCTTCACGACCCGGACGCTGCACTGCGTCCGCCCCGAGCTCGGGGCCATGGTCGGCTATGCGCGCACGGCGACGATCCGGGCCAAGCGGCCGTCGGCGGCCGAGCCGGAGGCACTGCGCGAGACGCGGTTCGGCTATATCGACTATCTCGCCGCCGGCCCCGGGCCGACGATCAGCGTCGTCCAGGATCTCGACGACGGCGAAGCGGGTTTCGGCTCCTTCTGGGGCGAGGTGAACTCGAATGTCCACAAGTCGCTCGGCTGCCTCGGCACCGTCACCAACGGCAGCGCCCGCGACCTCGACGTTCTCGCGGAGGGCTTCCAGATCCTCGCCGGCGTCGTCGCGCCGAGCCACGGCTTCGTCCACGTGGTCGACTACGACTGTCCGGTGAGCGTCGCCGGCATGGTCGTCGAATCCGGCGATCTGCTGCACGCCGACCGGCACGGCGCGGTCGTCATCCCCGCCGGTACGGTACGCGCGGTCGTCGACGCGGCGGCGCTGATCGCGCGGCGCGAGGCGGTCGTCATCGGCGCCGCCCGCAGGCCCGGCGCCGACGCCGCCGCGATCAAGGACGCGATGCGCGCGTCGGCCAAGGTGACCTGAAACGGCGGCGGCAGGGACCGGGACGCGCGGGCCGGCGAGGCTCTGGCCGGCCCCCGCCGCCGGTGATAGTTTGCGCCGCCGCGACGGCAGGGGAGGGCGGAGACCATGGCGGAAGCGAAACGAACGGCGCTGATCGTCGGGGCGGGCGGCGGGCTGAGCGCGTCGCTGGCGCGCCTCTTCGCGCGCGAGGGCATGGCCGTGGCGCTGGCCGCGCGCGACACCGGCAAGCTCGCCGGCCTGTGCGCCGAGACCGGCGCCCGGGCGCAGGCGTGCGACGCCACCGACGAGAGCGCCGTGGCGGCGCTGTTCGACTGGCTCGACGAAGGCTTCGGCACGCCCGCGATCGTGGTCTACAACCCGAGCGCGCGCACCCGCGCGCCGGTCGTCGACCTGGTGCCGGGCGACGTCGCGGACGCGCTCGCGGTGACCGCGTTCGGCGGCTTCCTCGTCGGCCAGCAGGCGGCGCGGCGGATGACCGCCGCGGGCGAGGGCGCGATCCTGTTCACCGGCGCCTCGGCGAGCGTCAAGGGCTACGCCAACTCGTCGTGCTTCGCGATGGGGAAGTTCGCCCTGCGCGGCCTCGCCCAGAGCATGGCCCGGGAGCTGGCGCCGAAGAACGTGCACGTCGCCCATTTCGTCATCGACGGCAGCATCCTGAACCCCGGGCGCAGCGAGCCGCCGGAGGCGCCGGACTCGATGCTGCGCCCCGACGCGATCGCCGAGACCTATCTCGCCGTGGCGCGCCAGCCGCGCAGCGCCTGGACGTGGGAGGTCGAGGTCAGGCCCTGGGTGGAGACGTTCTGATTTCGCCAATCGCGCCGAGCGCGCCGCCTACGCCGCCTCGCGCCACTTGATCGTGCAGCCCATCGACGGAATCTGCTCCTCCGGCCCCTTGCCGGTCTCGGCGATCAGCTTCATCGCTTCGTAGAGATCGCGCCGCGCGCCGGGCACCGGCGCCGTCTTCGAGGCGTCGAGCCGGCCGCGGTACTGCAACCCCAGCCTGGCGTCGAAGCCGAAGAAATCCGGCGTGCACACCGCGCCCCAGCCGCGCGCCACGTCCTGGTTCTCGTCGTACAGGTAGGGGAAGGGGAACGCCTTCTCGCGCGCCAGGCGCTTCATGTTCTCGAAGCTGTCTTCCGGGTAGGCCTCGGGGTCGTTCGCGCTCACCGCCACGAACGAGACGCCGAGCTTCGCAAGGTCGTTCGCGTCGCGGATCAGCAGGTCGTGAATGGCCTTCACGTAGGGGCAGTGGTTGCACATGAACACCACGACGGTGCCCTTGGGCCCGCGCAGGTCGGCGAGCCGGCGGGTCGCGCCATCGACGCCGGGCAGGGTGAAGGGCGGCGCCGGCCAGCCGAAATCGCAGATGGGTTGAGTTCCAGCCATCGTCTGTCCTCGCAGGTCTGTCGTCACGCAGGGGGCCGATTATGGCAGACGCGGCGCGGATTCCCCAGCCCGTCCGCTCGCGGGTGACGTAAGAATTTATGTGTCAGGTGGGAAGGGGGTACTCCCTGTGGTGACGACAACCACAAACAGGAGCACCCCGCATGTCCCAGCAAGCTGCGACGATCATGAGCCTACCCCAGGCCTTTGAGGTGGTGAAGGAGATGCAGGCAGGCGGACTGGACTGGGGCGAGGGCTACCGCCCGCTCGGCCGCCAGGCGCTGGCCGAGATCATCGAGGGCCGGATGGCCGAGGCGGTGGATCGCTGGCTCGACAACCTCGACGCCGGCGCGATGCGCGACCGGCGCAACGGGACCTACCGCCGCTGCCTGCTGAGCGAGCTCGGCGACATCGAGCTCAACGTGCCGCGCACCCGGCACTTCTGCCCGACCGGGGTTGTGAAGAGCTACGCAAGGCGCGCGCCGGAGATCGACCGTGCCATCCTGGCCGGCTTCGTGCTGGGGCTTTCGACGCGCAAGGTGGGCGAGGTCCTGCTGGCCCTGCTCGGGCGCCCGGTCTCGGCCGCGACGGTGAGCCGGGTCTCCAAGACGCTCGACATGGCGGTCGAGGCCTTCCACCGCAGGCCGCTGAAGAACGCCTACAAGGCGCTGATGCTCGACGGCGTGGTGCTGGCCCGCAAGACCGGCGCCGGCGCGCTCAGGAGGCCGGTCCTGGTGGCGCTCGGCATCCGCCCCGACGGCAAGAAGGAGATCATCGACTTCCATCTCGCCGTCAGCGAAGGCGCCCGCGAGTGGGAAGTGTTCCTCAACCGGCTGTACCACCGCGGGCTCACCGGCGAAGGCCTTGAGATGATCTGCGTCGATGGCGGCAAGGGCCTGCTGGCTGCCTTGCCGTTCGTCTATCCCGGCATCCCGGTTCAGAGGTGCTGGGCGCACAAGATGCGCAACATCCTCAACAAGGTCCGCAAGGCCGACCAGGAGGCCGTCAAGGCCGATGTCCACGCCGTCATGAATGCAAAGAGCCGCCGCAAGGCCCAGAGCGCCGCCCGACGCTTCGCCGACCGCTGGCAAAGCACCTACCCCAAGGCCGTCGCCTGCCTGCGCAGCGATCTCGACGAGCTGCTCACCTGCTTCCGCTACCGGACCCTCGATGAGCGAAAGCGGGTCAGGACCACCAACGCCATCGAACGAAGGTTCCGGGAGGTCCGCAGACGAACCCGGCCCATGGGAACCTTCCAGGACCGGACCTCAATGGACCGCGTCCTCTACGCGGTATTCATCCACGAAAACAAGTCTCAGGGAATCAGCACCCCCGTCTCCCTGACACATAACTCTTGACGTTACCCGCTCGCCGCGAACGCGGGCGCGAACGCGAATGGCGGATTGCCGCGCCGCCGTTTCTCATGTAGCGAAGACGCATGAACCGGGCGGCGTGGCTCGCGTGCGCGGCGGCGGGCGCGGCTTTGTGGGCCGCGGCTGCGGACGCGCGCATGGAGGATCCGCTTGCCACCCGCCTCAGCGGCGACGTGCTGCAGCGGATCTTCCCCGACGCCGAGGGACTCGCGCCCGTCGAGGGCACGCCGCCGGCGGCGCCGGTGCGGGCGGGCGGCGAGACCGTCGGCTGGCTGTTCTCGACGCACGAGACGGTGCATCCGCGCGGCTACGCTGGCCAGTCCTTCGACATCGTCGTCGGCCTCGACCGTGCAGGCGTCATCCGCGGCCACGTGACGCTGGAGGAGCGCGAGCCGCTGGTCGACCCGAGCATGATCGAGCCCGAGGCGGTCGACCGCTATCTCGCCGAGACCCACGGATTCGACCTCGCGAGCGGCGAACGCTTCGCGCCGCGCTACGTCGACGGCGTCTCCGGCGCCACCGTCAGCGTGACGGCGATGCGGCGCGCCGTGCTCAACTCCGCCGCGGCCATCGGCTACGCCACCGGCGTGCTGGCCGAGAGCGACGGCGGCCTGGCGCTCAACCGTGCGTCGTTCGCGCCGCGAAGCTGGGCCGACCTGCTGGCCGACGGCTCGGTGCGCGAGATCGCGGTTCCCGGCGACGGCGGCGGGGCCGCCACCGCGTTCTACGTCGCGCTGGCGACGCCGCCGATGATCGGACGCAACCTGTTCGGGGAACGGCGGTTCCGCAACGTCGCGGAGGTGGCGCCGCACGACGCGCACCAGCTCATGATCGGCTCGGTCGGCCCGCACCGCTGGCTGCCGGCGAACCCGTGGCTGGTCGACAGGATCGAGGGCGTGCGCGTGGTGCAGGACGGAACGGCGTTCGACCTGCTGACGCGCGGCTTCTCGCCGGCACGGCACCTGCCGACGGACGGCGCGCCCGACTTCGACGGGCTGGCGCGGTTCGAGATGGGCGGCGACCGCGGGTTCGACGCGCTGGCGCCGTGGTCGCTGGAAATCGCCGCCGACGGGCGCGTGTTCTCCCTGCCCTACCGCGTCCCCGGGGCGCTCGTGCGCGGCGACCGCGCGGCGCTCGAGGACGCCGGGTTCCGCGATCCCGTCTACGTCGGCATCGGCGGCTGGCGCGAGAGCACGCTCGCGGACTGGCAGCGACTGTGGATCGACAAGCAGGCCGACATCGCCGGCCTGCTCGCGCTGCTCCTCGCCGTCACCGCGGTCATGGCCTTCCAGGACACGCTCGCCCGCCGGCGCCGCGCGCACGTCTTCGTGCGGACCGTGCTGCTTGCGGTGACGCTGGTCTGGCTCGGCTGGATCGCCGGCGGTCAGATCACCATCCTCACGGCAATCACGTGGTTCCGGGCGTTGTTCGGCGCGGCCGACTGGGGCGTCGTCCTGCTCGATCCGCTGCTGGTGATCCTGGCCGGCTACACGGCGCTGACGCTGGTGCTGTGGGGGCGCGGCGTCTTCTGCGGCTGGCTGTGTCCGTTCGGCGCCCTGCAGGAGCTGACGAACCGCCTCGCGCGCTTGGCGCGGGTGCCCCAGCTCGCCGTGCCCGAGCGGCTGCAGCGGCGGGCGTGGGCGGCGAAGTACGTTCTCGGCATCGGCATCCTCGCCACGGCGGCGGTCTCGCTCGGCGCCGCGTCGACGGCCGCCGAGATCGAGCCGTTCCAGACCGCGATCACCATGGGGTTCGCCCGCGCCTGGCCGTTCGTCGCCTGGGCGCTGGCCCTGCTCGCCGCCGGACTGTTCGTCGAGCGCTTCTTCTGCCGCTTTCTGTGCCCGCTCGGCGGGGTGCTCGCGATCCTCGGGCGGTTCCACCTGCTCGACCGGCTCCGGCGGCGCCCGGAATGCGGCAACCCGTGCCAGGTGTGCGCACATTCGTGCCCGCTCGGCGCGATCGCGCACGATGGCGCGATCGACATGAACGAATGCCTCCAGTGCCTCGACTGCCAAGTCGAATACTACGACGACCGACGGTGCCCGCCGCTGGTGCTCCGCCGCCGCCGTGGCGCACTCCGCCCGGCGGTTGCCTGAACGGCGGATGCGCGCCCGGCGCGACGCGAGGACGAGGCGGTCGGGCCGCCGCCCGGCAGGCGATGGATCACGCGGCGTCAGCCGGGCGCACGCGCCGGGCAATCTCCGCTCCGCGCTCGCGTTCGACCCGCGCGATGTCGTACTGGCCCTGAAGGCCGATCCAGAACCGGGCGCCGTTGCCGAAATAGAGACCCAGGCGCACCGCCGTGTCGGCGGTGATGGAGCGGCGGCCGTTCAGGATGTCGGTCACGCGACCCGACGGCACGCCGATATCCAGCGCCAGTCCGTTGGCGCTCAGGTCCCGCGCCCGGAGTTCCCGCCTGAGCATGTTGCCGGGATGCGAAATCGGGGTCATGGCTTCTATCCCCTGTGGTAATCGACGATCTCGACGTCGTAAGCGTCACCCGCCCGGAACTCGAAGCAGATTCGCCAAGGTCCGTTCACCGTCATCGCCCATTGGCCTGCACGTGTCCCCTTGAGCTTGTGCAGGCCGACGCTCTTGAGAGGGCTCAGGTCGCGCAGTGTGCTCGCCACGTTGAGCGCCAGCAGCAAGTCAATGGCGGCTGCGCCGTCCAGGCCGCGAAACCGGTTCGGCATTCCGCCTTCCCAAACTCTCCGACTGCCCGCGTTACGCCATGAGCGGATCACGGCAATAACGTAGTACGCGCGCCGGATACATGCAATGCGGGCACCGACCGGACAAGGGGCAAGGGCAGCCACGGCACCCTCTATTGAGGGGACCGCCATACCGTGGTGAAGGACCGCAGGAAGCCCCTCAAGACCGGCACGCTCCGCAGCATGTGCCGACAGCTCGGCATCGACCCGAACGACCTTCAGGGAGTTCCGATCATGGCAACGCGATACAGCTACCCCATCGACCTCCACGAGGAACGCGACGGCGGTTATTCGGTGACCTTCCCGGACTTCGAGGAGGCCTTCACGGACGGCGACACGCGCGCCGAGGCGGTTGCGGAGGCCGCGGACTGCCTGGAAGAAGCGCTCGCGGGCCGCATCGCGCGGCGCGAGGACATCCCGGCGCCGAGCCCGGCCACGGGCCGGCCTGCGGCGGTTCCGGGCGCGGTCCTGGCCGCCAAGGCGGCACTCTACGAGGCCTTGCGCGAGGCGCGGCTGTCCAACAGCGCCTTCGCGGTGGCCATGGGCGTCCAGGAAAGCGAGGTTCGCCGCATGCTCGACCCGCGCCACGCCACCAAGATCGGCAGACTGGAGGAAGCGCTGGCCCGCTTCGGCAAGCGTCTGGTGATCACCGTGGAAGAAGCCGCCTGACCATCGATCGGCGGAGGAATTTCCGGTATTTCCGCTACCCGGCCGCTTGTCCTTCAGCGACCGGATGACAAGAGCTTCGCTCATGCTCCATCCAAGCGCCAGAACCCCGCCGACAGCGACGACTGTCAGACAATTGCCCTATCCGTACGCACGGCGCCTTGCCCCGCATCCCTATCCTTTCCTTTGCGCGTCGATAGCAGCGATCCACGCGTGTCGGCCAAACAGCACAAAACGGTATTCCTTGTCATGTTTCGTGAAGACCGCCATTGAATTCGGAAACAAAGGAATGAGCCCCAGCAATTTCGACCAGCACGGGCGCGTCGACCGGATGTTCGGGAGTTCCACCTCAGTCGCGCCTCCTTGAACGTTGAACTTGTGCGCCTCGAAGAGGAGCCGCTGGTCGGTCAAGTGCAGCCTGCCACCCACGGTCTCGATGTTCTTTTGCAGGTTTGCCGCACCCTCCTTGACGATTCGCTCATTCGGTCGCAGTTCGGTTTTCACTTCGGTCTCCTTCAAGGCGGATGGGCAGCGGCTGTCGTACGTCTTGTGAGCGGTCGCTTGCAGCGGCGACATGCGCCTGCTCCCGGCGCATCGCCCCGGCAGGACCGGGCCGCCGGGCACGGGCCCGCCCTCGGAGGACCCTTTGACTGCGGCCCCGCATCGTCGCAGGAATGGGCAGGCTTCCCGGCGAATCCGCGTCCGTCGGCCCGGTTGCCGGCACGAACCATATGCCGCCCGCGTGCGTCGGCGCTTCCCCAACATCGGGGAGGGAGCAGGAAGAATTGCGGGCGGCGCGGTGGGGGGATTGAGCCCCCGCGGCTCACCCCTCGGGCGGTCCCTTGAGTTCGACCGTGTTGCCGTCGGGGTCCTCGATGTAGATGGACGGGCCGAAGCCCTCGGCGCCGTAGCGGCGCGCGGGCTCGGGCGCGGCGATGCCGTGCGCCGCCAGGGCGGCGGCGAGCGCGGCGGCGTCGAAGTGGGCGACGCGGACGCAGAAATGGTCCATGTTCCGCCCCTCCCGGCCCGGCGGCGGACCGCCCGCGCGGCCCAGTTCGCGGTCGGTGTCCACGAGGTCGATGAGGCTTGCGCCGGCGCGGAGCTGGATCAGGCCGAGCGAGTCGACGCGGCGCTCGACGGCGCAGCCGAGCACGTCGCGGTAGAACGCGACCAGGCGCTCGGGCTGCGCCGTGCGCAGCACCACGTGGTCGAGGCCGAGGAGCGCGCACGCCGCCGTCATCGGGTGCCGAAGAGCCGGTCGCCGGCGTCGCCGATGCCGGGCACCATGTAGCCGCGGTCGTTGAGCCGCTCGTCCATGCCGGCGGCCCAGACGGGGACGTCGGGATGGGCGGCGTGGAACGCGCGCCAGCCTTCGGGCGCGGCAAGCAGGCAGACGAAGCGGAGGTCGCGGGCGCCGCTCCGCTTGAGGCGGGACACCGCGGCGACGGCGGTGTTTCCCGTGCCGAGCATGGGGTCGACGACGATCGCGACGCGCTCGCCGAGGCCATCGGGCACGTTGTAGTAGTACTCGACCGCGGCCAGCGTCTCCGGGTCGCGGAAGAGGCCGACGTGGCCGACGCGCGCGGTCGGAATCACGTCGAGCATGCCCTGCAGCAGCCCGTCGCCGGCGCGCAGGATCGAGATCAGGCACAGCTTCGGGCCGGACAGCGAGAGCGTTTCGGCGGGCGCCACCGGCGTTTCGACCGCGACGGCCGCGAGCGGCAGGCACCTGGTGACGTCGTAGGCGAGCAGCATTCCGGCCTCGCGCAGGATGCGGCGGAAATCGGTCGTCCCGGTCTCGCGCCGGCGCAGAAGCCCGAGCTTGTGGCGCAGCAGGGGATGATCGACGATCGTGAGCGCATCGCCCATGGCGCGATCGTAGCAGATCGGCGCCGAAGACGCCGCGCCGGCGCGGCGCGTGGCGACGGCCGTTGACGACGCGCGCCGCCGGTGCCATGTACCGCCGTCCGGGGCGGGGGCGGTCGCTCCCGGACCGCCGGCCCAAGCGGAGGGTGCGCGCGTTGGATGTCGTCGTCGTGGAATCGCCGGCCAAGGCCAGAACGATCGAGAAGTATCTCGGGCGCGACTTCACCGTGCTCGCCACCTACGGCCACGTCTGCGACCTGCCGGCGAAGGACGGATCGGTCAGGCCCGACGAAGACTTCGCCATGGACTACGCGACCGATCCGCGGTCGGCGAAGCATCTGAAGGCGATCGCCGAGGCCGCCCGCGGCGCCGGCCGGCTCCTCCTCGCCACCGACCCGGACCGTGAGGGCGAGGCGATCTCGTGGCACGTGAAGAACCACCTGCGCGGCCGCCGCGGCCTCGGCGACGTCGACATCCGCCGCATCGTCTTTCACGAGGTCACGCGCGAGGCGGTGGGCGAGGCGGTGCGGCATCCGCGCGACATCGACATGGACCTGGTGAACGCGCAGCAGGCCCGCCGCGCGCTCGACTACCTCGTCGGCTTCACCCTGTCGCCCGTGCTGTGGCGCAAGGTGCCGGGCAGCCGCTCCGCCGGGCGCGTGCAGTCCGTCGCCCTGCGCCTCGTCGTCGACCGGGAGATGGAGATCGAGGCGCACCGCCCGCGCGAATACTGGACGGTCGCCGCCAAGCTCACGACGCCGGCGGGGCGGACGCTGACCGCCCGCCTGGTCAGCCTCGACGGCAAACGGCTGGAGAAGTTCGACCTCGCCGACGAAGCCGCTGCCCGGGCCGCCGCCGCCGCCGTCGAGGCGCGCACGTTCTCGGTCGCCCGGGTCGAGCGCAAGCAGGCGCGGCGCAGCCCGGCGCCGCCGTTCACGACGTCCACCCTGCAGCAGGAAGCCTCGCGCAAGCTCGGCTTCCGCGCCGAACACACGATGCGGGTGGCGCAGCGCCTCTACGAGGGCGTCGACATCGGCGGCGAGACCGTCGGCCTCATCACCTACATGCGCACCGACGCGGTGACCCTGTCGAACGAGGCGGTGGCGGCGACGCGGCGCGCGATCGAGCGCCGCTGGGGCGCCGACTACCTGCCCGGGACGCCGCGGCGCTACCGCACCAAGGCGCGGAACGCCCAGGAAGCGCACGAAGCGATCCGCCCGACCGACCCGGCCCGTAGTCCCGCCGACCTCCGCCTCGGCACGGACGAGAAACGCCTGTACGACCTGATCTGGCGGCGCACCGTCGCCTGCCAGATGGCGGACGCCCGGCTCGACCAGGTGCGCGTCGACTTCGCCGCGCCGGACGGCGGCGCGGGCCTGCGCGCCAGCGGGTCGACGGTCGCCTTCGACGGTTTCCTCGCCGTCTACGCCGAGGGCCGCGACGACGCGGCCGGCGACGAGGACGAAGAGAGGCGCCTGCCCAAGGTGGAGCAGGGCGACGCCATGACGCTGGGCGCCGTCGATCCGGCGCAGCATTTCACCGAACCGCCGCCGCGCTACACCGAAGCCTCGCTGGTGCGCAAGATGGAGGAGCTCGGCATCGGCCGGCCGTCGACCTACGCGGGCATCGTCTCGGTGCTGCAGGACCGCGGCTACGTGAAGCTCGAACGCAAGCGCTTCCTGCCCGAAGACCGCGGCCGCCTCGTTACCGCGTTCCTCGCCAACTTCTTCGAAACCTACGTGCGCTACGACTTCACGGCGCGCCTCGAAGACCAGCTCGACCAGATTTCCAACGGCGACGTCGAATGGAAGTCGGTGCTGAGCGCGTTCTGGTCCGGCTTCTCCGCCGCCGTCGAGGATATCGGCGGGCTCGGCGTGCGGCAGATTCTCGACACGCTGGACGAAGCGCTGGCGCCGCACATCTTCCCCGAGCCGGAGGACGGCGCCGCCGGCGCCGACCCGCGCGCATGCCCGAAGTGCGGCGACGGGCGGCTGGGCCTGAAGCTCGGCCGCTACGGCGCCTTCGTCGGCTGCTCGAACTATCCCGAGTGCCGCCATACGCGCCAACTCGCCGCGCCGGGCGGCAACGGAGCCGCGGCCACGGACGACGGTCCGAGGACGCTGGGGCAGGACGCGAACGGCACGGACGTGACCGTGCGCAAGGGGCCTTACGGCCACTACGTGCAACTCGGCGAGGCGGCGGACGACGCCAAGCCGAAACGGACCTCCGTGCCCAAGGGAACGGACGCCGCGACGATCGAGCTGCCGACGGCGCTGGCGCTGCTCGACCTGCCGCGCGACATCGGCGCGCATCCCGAGACGGGCAAGACGATCAGCGCCGGGATTGGGCGCTACGGCCCCTATCTGCGCCACGACGGCGCCTACAAGTCACTCGGCGCCGGCGACGACGTGCTCACGGTCGGCCTCAACCGCGCGGTGATCCTGCTCGCGGCGCCGGCCCGCGGCCGCGGACGGGCGCCGGCGGTGCCGCTGAAGGTGCTCGGCAAGCACCCCGACGACGGCATCGAAGTGGCGGTCTTCGAAGGCCGCTACGGCCCCTACGCCCGGCACGGCGCGGTCATGGCGAGCCTGCCGCGCGGCGCCGACCCCGACAGCGTCACGCTCGAACGGATGCTGCCGCTGCTGGCGGAAAAGGCCGCCAAGGGGACGAAGGGCAAGGGCGGCCGCAAGCCGCGCGCCGCCGCCGGATCGCGTCAGACGGCCGGCGCGGCGAAGACGAAGAAGCCGGCCAAGAGAAAGACCAGCCGGGCGAAACGGGCGCCGGCGCCGGGCCGAAAGAGCGGCGGCGGCGACGCATGACGGAACAGGGCGGGCGCGCGCCCGGCCTGCCGACGCGGGCGCAGGTTCTGCGCTTCATCGAGACCGCGGACGGCAAGGTCGGCAAGCGGGAGATCGCGCGCGCGTTCGGCGTCTCCGGCGCCGACCGCGCGGCGCTCAAGCGCCTGCTGCGCGACATGGCCGACGACGGCGTCGTCGCGCGGCGCGGCCGCCGCGGACTCGGGGACCCGGGCGAGCTGCCGCCGGTCTTCGTCGCCGAGGTGGTGGCGCTCGACGATGACGGAGAGGCGGTCGCCTCTCCCGCCGAGTGGCGCGGCGCCGGCGCGGCGCCGCGATTCTCGCTGGCGCCGCCGCCCCGCCGCCGGCCGCCGGCACCGGGTCTCGGCGACCGGGTCCTCGTCCGCCGCCGCGGCGGGACGCGCGCCGAGCTCATCCGCACGATCGGACGGAGGCCGGCGCGCATCGTCGGCGTCTACGACCGCGCGCGCGACGGATACGGCGGGTTCGTCCGCCCGGTCGAGCGCCGCGCGCGCGGCGGCGTGCGCGTCGCGGACGGCGACGGCATGAACGCCGGCCCGGGCGATCTCGTCGTCGCGGAAACCGCGGGCGACCCGCCGCGCGCCCGCGTCACGGCGGTGCTCGGGGCGCTGGACCGCGCCGGCGCCGTGGCGCCGCTAGTGCTGGAGCGCCACGACATACCGCAGGTCTTTCCCGCCGCCGCCCTCGCCGATGCCGCCGCGGCGCGCCCCGTCGATCGCGGCCGCCGCGCCGACCTGCGCGCGCTGCCGCTCGCGACCATCGACGACGAGGACGCGCGCGACTTCGACGACGCGGTGTGGGCGGAACCCGCCGGCGGCGGCTGGCACCTCGTGGTGGCCATCGCCGACGTGGCGCACTACGTGCGTCCGGGCGGGGCGCTCGACCGCGAAGCGCGGCGCCGCGGCAATTCGGTCTACCTGCCGGACCGGGTGGTGCCGATGCTGCCGGAGGCGCTGTCGAACGGCCTGTGCTCGCTGCGCCCGGGCGAGAACCGCGCGTGCCTTGCCGCCCATCTGTGGATCGATGCCGAGGGGGAGCCGCTTCGCCATCGCTTCGAACGCGCGCTGATGCGCTCCGCGGCGCGGCTTACGTATCGGGAGGTCGAGGAGCGGGGCGCGCGCGACCCGGCGCTGGCACACCTCTTCGGCGCCTTCGCCGCCCTGCGGCGGGCGCGCGAGAGGCGCGGCACGCTGGACTTCGATCTTGCCGAACGACGGGTCCACTTCGACGACGCGGGCGAGGTGCGCGCCATCGAGCCGCGGCCGCGATACGACAGCCACCGGCTGATCGAGGAGTTCATGATCGCGGCGAACGTCGCGGCGGCGGAGACGCTGGTGGCGCGCGGCGCGCCCTGCCTGTTCCGCATCCACGACCAGCCACCGCCCGACAAGCTCGAGCCGCTGCGCGAAACGCTCGCCGGCCTGGGCTACCGTCTCGCGCGCCGGCGCCGCATCACGGCGGCCGAGCTCGACGGCGTGCTGCGCCGTTCGCGCGGCCGGCCGGAGCACGAGCCGGCGGCGACGGCGGTGCTGCGGGCGCAGTCGCAGGCCGAGTACAGTCCGCGGAACATCGGCCATTTCGGGCTCAACCTGCGGCGCTACGCCCATTTCACGTCGCCGATCCGCCGCTACGCCGACCTGCTCGTCCACCGCGCCCTCATCAGCGCCCTGGACCTCGGCGCCGGCGGCGCCGAGATCTCCTCGTGCGGCGACCCGGACGAGACCGGCGCCGCGCTGTCGAACGCCGAGCGCCGCGCCGCGGCGGCGGAGCGCGAGGCGGTCGACCGGCTGGCGGTGCGCTTTCTCAGCGCCCGGGTGGGCGCGCGTTTCGACGCCCGCGTCGTCGGCGTGACGCGCTTCGGCATCTTCGTCGCGCTCGCCGGCACCGGCGCCGAGGGCCTCGTGCCGATGCGCAGCTTCGACGAGCGCATGCGCCACGACGCAGCCCGGAACCGCCTCGTGGGCGAGCGAAGCGGCGCCGTCTTCGGCCTCGGCGCGCCCGTCCGCGTGACCCTCCTCGAAGCCGACGCGGTGGCTGGAACGCTGCGTTTCGCGCTCGATCCCTGAGGCGTGCCGGCGGCCATGCCGCGCGGGGTCGCGGCGGCGATCCTGTGCGCCGCCCTGCTCGGGTTGACCATCGGCCTGGCGATGCCGCTCACCGCGGCGGTGCTGGCGCGGCAAGGGTTCGGGGAGACGGCGATCGGCCTGAACGCGACGGCCCAGTTCCTCGGCATCATGGCCGGCGCGCCGCTGGCGCCGCGCCTCGTTCCCCGGTTCGGCCTGCGGGTCGTCATGATGGCGGCGCTCGCCGCCTGCGCGGCCGCGCTCGCGGCCATGACGCTGGCGGCGGCCTTCGCCACCTGGGTGGTGCTGCGCCTGATCTTCGGCGCCGCCGAGGGATTGCTGTTCGTGGCCACCGAAACCTGGGTCAACGAAGCGATCGACGACGCCGTCCGCGGGCGCACGGCGGCGATCTACACCACCGCGCTGGCGGGCGGATTCGCCTTCGGACCGCTCCTCATACGGTTCACCGGCACCGAGGGCGGCGTGCCCTTCCTCGCCGCCGCGGCCGTCGTGCTCGCCGGCGTCGGGGTCCTCGGCCTGGCCGGGGGAACCGCGCCCAGGATCGGCGGCGCGCCGTCGTTCGGCCTCGCAGGGTATCTGGCGGCGCTCCCCGTCGCAGTCGGCGCCTCCGCCCTGTTCGGCTTCGCCGACGGCGGGCTGATCTCCATGCTCACGGTCTACGGCCTCGGACTCGGCTTCGGCGAAGCGAAAGCGGCAAGCCTCGTGACCGCGCTGGTGCTCGGCGGCATCGTCCTGATGATGCTGTTCGGCTGGCTGGTCGACCGTTTCGACCGTCGGCGGATCGTCGTCGGGTGCGCCGCATCGGCGGCCGTCGCCATCGCCGTCGTGCCCGCCCTCTCTGCGTCGACGCCGGCGCTGTACGCGGCGCTGTTCGGCGTCGGCGGCCTGCTCGGCTCGCTGTGGCTGGTGGCCATGACGCTTCTCGGCGAGCGGTTTCGCGGCACCGATCTCGCCGCCGCCAACGTCGGCCTGACGTTCGCCTACGGCATCGGCAGCCTCGCCGGCCCGGCGGTCGCGGGGGCGGCCCTGGAAGCGTGGCCGCCGCACGGAATGATGCCCGCCATCGCCCTCGGCGTCTTCGCGTTCGCGGTCTGGACCGCCGCCTCGCGCGGCGGGGCGGCATCGGGGCGGCGCTGACCCGGAAGCCGAGGCGGCGGGAACGAGACTCGAAAGCGGCGCCCCGCCGCGAGCGGCGCGGCCGTGTGTACTCCGAAATATCGTCAAAAGAACATGATATGTTCTTTATTCATACTCTTCACATTCTCAAGAACTCGTAACCGCATCGGACGCGTGGACCGGACATACCCAAGAAATCCCATGGGATACCTCTTGACTCCATGAAAACCCGTGGTGTTCCATGTGTTTTCGGCCCGGTTCGTTCGCTTCGGACCCCAAGTCCGGGCGGCCCAAGCCGGGCAGCGGATGAGCAGTCGCGGGGGGCGGTCCGTGTCGTCGGCATTCTTCGCTGGCAACGTCGTACAGAAGGTGGACGCCAAGCGCCGGGTGTCGGTGCCCGCGTCCTTCCGCGCCGTTCTGGGCGACGGGACCACGTTCTTCGCATTCCCCTCCCTCACCTACCACGGCGCCGTCGAGTGCCGCATCCGCGCCGACATGGAGACGCTCAACGAGCAGATCGACGATCTCGATCCCTTCTCCGACGAGCAGGACCACCTCTCCATGGCCATCTTCGGCCGCGCCCACCCGCTCACGCCCGACAAGGACGGGCGGGTGGTGCTGCCGGACGAGCTCTGCAGGCACGCGGAGATCGTTGACAACGTAACGTTCGTGGGCGTGGGCCGGTATTTCCGGCTCTACGATCCGGCCGCCTACGAGGCGCACCAGAAGCAGGCGAGCGGTCGTGCGGCCGCATCGCGTCGTGCGCTTGGCCGGCGCCCGCGAAACATGCCGGGCCCCGACGGTTCGGCAGGCGGTGCGTGACTGGAATGTCTCCTTCCCCGCATTCCAGTCACGTGCCCGTTTTACTCGACCCCGCGGTTGACGCGCTTGCCGTGCGCGGGGGACGGACCTACGTCGATGCGACCTTCGGCGGCGGCGGCTACAGCCGCGCCATCCTTCGCACGCCGGGCGCGGACGTGTGGGCGATCGACCGCGACCCCCGGTCGCTCGCCGGCGGCGCCGGGCTCGCCAGGTCCGCCGGCGGCCGCCTGCGTCTCGTCGAAGGACGCTTCGGCGATCTCGAGAGTTTGCTCGCCAGCCATGGCGTGGCCAAGGTCAGCGGCGGCATCGTGTTCGATCTCGGCGTATCGTCGGACCAGCTCGACGCGGCGGAACGCGGCTTCGGCTTCCGCCGCGACGGCCCCCTCGACATGCGGATGGAGGCGGCGGGGCCGACGGCCGCCGACGTCGTCAACACCGCGGCGGAATCGGAACTTGCCGACATCTTCTTCCGCTACGGCGAGGAGCGGCGCGCCCGCCGCGTCGCCGCCGCCATCGCCGCGGCGCGCGCCGAGCGGCCGATCACGCGTACGGGCCAGCTCGCGGCGATCGTCCGCGGCGCGGTGCCGCCGGCGCGCGACGGGCTCGACCCGGCGACGCGGTGCTTCCAGGCGCTGCGCATTCGCGTCAACGACGAGCTTGGCGAAATCGGACGCGCCCTGCCGGCGGCGGAGCGCAGTCTCGCAACCGGCGCCCGCCTCGTCGTCGTCGCCTTTCATTCCCTCGAAGACCGCGCCGTCAAACGGTTTCTCATGCGCCGCGCCCGGCCGCCGAGCCGGCCGTCGCGCCATCTGGCCCCGTTCGACGCCGGCATGCCGCCGGCACCGTCGTTCCGCCTCGTTCACAGACGTGCGATGCGGGCCGGCGCCCGCGAGCGGCGCGACAACCCGCGCGCCCGGTCGGCGCGGCTGCGCGCCGCCGAACGCACCGCGGCGCCGCCGTTCGAAGAGGCGGCGCGGTGACGCGCGGGAGCGCCGTCGCCGCCGCCCTCCTTCTCGCCGGCGCCGCGGGCGGGCTCTACCAGTTCAAGGACCGTATCGCGGCGCTCGAGGAGGAGGAGGTCCGCCTGTCGCGGACCCTTGCCGACGAGCGGCAGGCGATCCATGTGCTGTCGTTGGAGTGGGCGTACCTCAACGAGCCGGAACGGCTGGCGGATCTCGCGGCACGGCACCTCGACCTGGCGCCCCTGGACGCGGGCACCGCGATCGCGCTCGACGAACTGCCGCGCCGGCCGCTCCCGGCGGCGGAGACGCGGCGATGAACGGGCCGCCGCCGCCCCTCCCCGAAGCGCCCGCGGCGCGCTCCATCGAGCGCATGCGCGCGCGCCTCTACGTCGGCGCCGCCCTGTTCGTCGTCGGGTTCGCGGGCATCGCCCTGCGCCTCGTCGACGCGACGGTCTTCGGCCCGGAGCACGCGGCGCGCGACACCCCGGTTTTCGCCGCCGCGCCGCAGCGCGCCGATATCGTCGACCGGAAC
Source organism: Alphaproteobacteria bacterium (assembly GCA_965243325.1). Lineage (GTDB taxonomy): Bacteria > Pseudomonadota > Alphaproteobacteria > UBA7887 > UBA7887 > JANQOH01. The sequence continues at coordinate 1,690,191 of CBDEUQ010000003.1, forward strand.
GGCGAACTGCTGGCGACGTCGATTCCGGCGCACGCGTTGTATGCCGACGCGCGCCGCATCGCCGACCCCGACGCCGCCGCGCTGCGGCTCGCCGCCGTCCTGCCGGATATCGACCTCGGCGCCACGGCGCGGCGGCTGGCGAGCGGCGAGAGCTTCGTCTGGATCCATCGCGCGCTCACGCCGCGCGAGGTCTACTCGGTGAACAGGCTCGGCGAGCCGGGGCTGGTTCTCATGCCTGCGGAGCGCCGCATCTATCCCGTGTCCGGTCTCGCGGCGCACGCGCTCGGGTTCGCCGACCCGGACAATCGCGGCCTCGCCGGCGTCGAGGCGCGGTTCGACGCACGGCTGCGCGGCGAGGCGCGGAAACCGCTCGCGCTCAGCCTCGACCTGCGCTTCCAGCATGTCGTGCACGACGAGCTCGCGCGTGCCGTCGCGCGGTTCTCGGCCCGCGGCGCCGCCGCCGTGGTCCTCGACGCCGACAGCGCCGAGGTGCTGGCGATGGTCAGCCTGCCGACCTTCGACCCGAACGGGGTCCGGGCGGCGGGCGAGGAGCACGCGCGGTTCAACCGCGCGACGCACGGCGTCTTCGAAATGGGTTCGACCTTCAAGGCCTTCACCGTCGCCATGGCGCTCGACTCGGGAGCGGTGACGCTCGCCGACGGCTACGACGCGTCGGAGCCGCTGCGCATCGGCCGGTTCACGATCCGCGACTTCCACGCCGAAAACCGCTGGCTGTCGGTACCCGAGATATTCATCCACTCGTCGAACATCGGCGCCGCCCGCCTGGCCCTCGAAGGCGGTGCCGAGGCCCAGCGCGGCTTCCTCGCGAGGTTCGGCATGCTGGCGCCGCTGCCGCTCGAACTGCCGGAAGTCGGCAGACCGCTGGTCCCGGCGCGCTGGCGCGAGTCGACGGTCGCGACCGTCGCCTTCGGCCACGGGATCGCCGTCAGCCCGATGCACCTGTCGGCGGCGGTCGCCGCTCTCGTGAACGGCGGCGTCTGGCGGCCGCCCACCATGCTGACCCGCGGCGGCGCGCCGGCGGCCGGGCACCGCGCGGTCGACGCGCGCACCTCGCGTCAGATGCGCCAGCTGTTCCGCATCGCCGTGACCGACGGCACCGGCGGCAAGGCGGACATCCCCGGCTACCGCGTCGGCGGCAAGACGGGAACGGCGGAGAAAACGGTGAACGGGCGATACGACCCGGGCCGGCTGGTCTCCTCCTTCGTCGCGGCGTTTCCGATGGATGCGCCGCGCTTCGTGATCTTTGCGCTGATCGACGAGCCGCAGGGCATCGCGGAGACCCACGGCTACGCGACTGGCGGCTGGACGGCCGCACCGGCGGTCGGGCGCATCGTCGCGCGCATCGGGCCGCTCGCCGGAATCGCGCCCGAGTTCCCGGTCCCGGAGGAGTCCGTCCCGGCAGAGTCCGTCCCGGAGGAGTCCGTGCGGAAGGACGCACCCGGGTTCATCGTGTCACCCGACGGCGCCGAGATTCGCCTTGCGTCTTACTGACCTCCTCAGCGAAGGCCGGGGGGCCGCGGGCGCGGACGGCAACCTCAAGATCACCGGGTTGACGGCCGACAGCCGCGCCGTCAAGCCCGGCTATCTGTTCGCCGCCCTCGCCGGCAGCCGCCACGACGGAGCGCGCTTCATCGCCGACGCGGCCGGCCGCGGCGCGCGCGCGGTGCTCGCCGCCCCCGGCGCCCGCGCCGCCGCGCGCGCCGCGCGGCTGGCGTTCGTCGCCGCCGACAATCCGCGCCAGCGCTACGCCCGCATGGCCGCGCGCTTCCACCCCGCGCAGCCGGGCACAGTCGCCGCGGTCACCGGCACCAACGGCAAGACCTCCGTCGTCCGGTTCGTACGCCGGATATGGGAGGCGCTCGGACACCGCGCCGCAAGCCTCGGCACGCTCGGCCTCGACGCGCCCGACCTCGGGCGCGGCGGCGGCCTGACCACGCCGGATCCCGTGGACCTGCATCGCACGCTGGCGTCGGCCGCCGAGGCGGGAGTCGGGCATCTGGCGCTCGAGGCCTCGAGCCACGGCCTCGCGCAACACCGCATCGACGGCGTGCGCCTGTCGGCAGCGGTCTTCACGACGTTCGGCCGCGACCACCTGGACTATCACGGAACCGAGGCCGCCTACTTCGCGGCCAAGGCGCGCCTGTTTGCGGAGTTGCTGCCGTCGGGCGCGGCCGCGGTGCTGAATGCGGATGCCGCGCGTTTCGACGACCTGCGGCGGATCTGCCGCGCCCGCGGCCACCGCGTGGCGACGTACGGCGGCGACGGCGACGTGCGCCTGGCCGGGTACGACGGCGCCCGGCTTTCGGTCATCGCGTTCGGCAGGTCGGTCGCCGTGCGGACTCCGCTGATCGGCGACTTCCAGGTGCAGAATCTCATGGGCGCCCTCGCGCTCGCCGTCGCCTGCGGCGCCGACCCGGCCGACGCCGCGGCGGCATGCGCGGAGGTGGACGGCGTGCCGGGGCGGCTGGAACGCGTCGCGCAGCGGCCCGACGGCGCCGCGGTTTACGTCGACTACGCCCACACGCCGGACGCCCTGCAGGCGGTTCTCGCGGCGCTGCGGCCCCATGTCGCCGGCCGGCTCGCGCTCGTCTTCGGCTGCGGCGGCGACCGCGACCCCGGCAAGCGCGCGGGAATGGGGGCCATCGCCGCCCGCCTCGCGGACCGGGTGACGGTGACCGACGACAATCCGCGCGGCGAGGACCCGGCCGCCATCCGCGCCGCCGTGCGCGCCGCGTGTCCGGCGGCCGCGGACATCGGCGACCGCGAGCGGGCGATCGCCGCGGCCATCGACGACCTGGGCCCGGGCGACGCGCTGCTCATCGCCGGCAAGGGCCACGAAACCGGCCAGATCGTGGGCGATGCGGTACGGCCGTTCGACGACGCCGCGGTCGCCCGCGCCATCGTCTCGGAACGGGCGCCGTGAGCGCGCTGTGGACGAGCGACGAGGTCGCCGCCGCCACGGGCGGAACGGCGACCGCGGCCTTCGCCGCGTCCGGCGTTTCGGTCGACAGCCGCACGATCGCGCCGGGGGACCTGTTCGTCGCCCTCGCGGGACCGAATTTCGATGGCCACGACTACGTCGGCGACGCGGCCGCGAAGGGGGCCGCCGCCGCCCTGGTCGCGCGCCCGTGCGCGTCGCGCCTGCCGCAGGTGACGGCCGGCGACACGCACGAGGCGCTGGTCGGCCTGGGGCGTGCCGCACGGGCGCGCGCCGCCGCCCGCGTGGTCGCGATCACCGGCAGCGTCGGCAAGACCGGCACCAAGGCGATGTGCGCCCGTGCCCTCGCGACGGCGGGCCGCGTCCACGCCAGCGCCGCGAGCTACAACAACCACGTCGGCCTGCCGCTCACCCTGGCGCGGCTCGACCAAGGCTTCGACTTCGCCGTCGTCGAACTGGGCATGAACCGCGCCGGCGAGATCTCCGCCCTGACCGCGACCGCCCGCCCCCACGTCGCCGTGATCACGACCGTCGCGCCGGCGCACCTCGAGTTCTTCGCCGACGTGTCCGCCGTCGCCGCGGCCAAGGCGGAAATCTTTCTCGGGGTGGCCGAGGGCGGCGCCGCCGTGCTGAACCGCGACAACGCGTGCTTTCCCCTGCTGGCGCGGGCGGCGCGCGAGAGTGGCATCGCGCGCATCGTCGCGTTCGGCGCCGGCGCCGAAAGCGACGTGCGCCTGCTCGACTGCGCCGCCGGGCCGCACGGCAGCCGGGTCCGCGCGGCGGTGGCCGGGGCCGAGATAGTCTACGCGGTCCCCCTCGCCGGGCGTCACTGGGCGCACGACAGCCTGGCCGTCCTCGCCGTGGCGCACGCGCTCGGCGCCGACGTCGCGGCGGCGGCGGCGGCGCTCGAAGGCGTCTGCGCCCTGCCCGGGCGCGGGCGGCGGTTTTCGATTGCGCTTGACGGCGGCCCGGTGGACGTCATCGACGACGCATACAACGCGAGCCCGGCGTCCATGACGGCGGCGTTCGAGACGCTCGCGCTGGCGCCGGCGGGCGGGCGGCGGATCGCGGTGCTCGGCGACATGCTGGAGCTCGGCGCCGACGGCGAGGCGATGCACGCCGCCCTCGCGCGCGACGCCGAGCGCACCGGAATCGATCTCGTCTTCACCGCCGGGCCGCTCATGGCGGCGCTGCACGCCGCCCTGCCCGCCGCCCGCCGCGGCGCGCACGTCGACGACGCCGCGGCGTTGACGCCCCTGCTGCGCGGCGCGCTGCGCCCGCACGACGCGGTGCTGATCAAGGGCTCGCACGGCGCCGCCATGCACGAGGTCGTCGCGGCGCTCGAGGCGCTCGCGCCCGCCGCCGGAGCCGATCTCTCGGAGCGGCCGCCGGCCGCCGCGGAGGCGCGGCGTGCTCTATAACGTGCTCGCACCGCTGGCGGACGAGTTCGCGCTGTTCAACGTCGTCCGCTACCTGACCTTCCGTACCGGCGCGGCGGTGATCACGGCGCTCGTCGTGAGTTTCGTCCTCGGCCCGGCGATCATCCGCTGGCTGGCCGGACGCCAGGCCGGGGGCCAGCCGATCCGCGACGACGGTCCGGCCGGCCACATCGAGGCCAAGAAGGGCACGCCCACCATGGGCGGTTGCCTGATCCTTCTGGCTCTGGCCCTCGGCACGCTGCTCTGGGCCGACCTTCGCAACGGCTTCGTGTGGGTGGTGCTGGCGGTCACGCTCTGTTTCGGCGCCGTCGGTTTCGTCGACGACTACCTCAAGGTGACCCGGCGCCACCACCGCGGCCTGCCCGGCCGGGTCAAGCTCGCGGTGCAGTTCGTCGTCGCCTTCGGCGCGGTGCTGTGGATTTCCGCCCTGCTTCCGCCGGCGTTCGCGACCACCCTCGCGTTTCCGTTCTTCAAGACGCTGCTGGTCGACCTCGGCTGGTTCTTCGCGCCGTTCGCCATGCTGGTCGTCGTCGGCGCGTCCAACGCCGTCAATCTGACCGACGGTCTCGACGGCCTCGCGATCGTGCCGATCATGATCGCCGCCGGCTGCTTCGGATTCATCTCCTATCTCGTCGGCAATGCGGTGTTCGCGGAATACCTGCAGATCCACGCGGTGCCGGGGACCGGCGAGCTTGCCGTGCTGTGCGGCGCTCTGGTCGGGGCAAGCCTCGGTTTCCTCTGGTTCAACGCGCCGCCCGCCATGGTGTTCATGGGCGACACGGGAAGCCTCGCCACCGGGGGCGCCCTGGGCTCGGTCGCGGTCATCACCAAGCACGAGCTGGTGCTGGCGATCATCGGCGGCCTGTTCGTCCTCGAAGCGGTGTCTGTGATCGTGCAGGTGGCGTCGTTCCGGCTCACCGGCCGGCGGGTCTTCCGCATGGCACCGCTGCACCACCACTTCGAGCAGAAGGGCTGGAGCGAGCCCACCGTCGTCATCCGTTTCTGGATCCTCGCGTCGATCCTGGCGCTCGCCGGCCTGGCGACGCTGAAGCTGCGGTGAGGCCGTGATTCCCGTCACCGAATACCGCAACGACACGGTCGCCGTCTTCGGCCTCGGCCGCTCCGGCCGCGCCGCCGTGTCGGCGCTGGTGGCCGGCGGCGCCGACGTGCTGGTGGACGACGACAGCGACGACCGCCGCGCCGGCGCGGCGACGCTGGGCGGGCGCCCGGCGCGGTTGGCCGAGGGCGCCGTGGCGGACGCGCGGATTCTCGTGCTGAGCCCGGGCGTGCCGCTCGATCACCCGGTCCCCGCCGCCGCCCGCGCCGCCGGCGTTGCCGTCGTCGGCGAGACCGACCTGTTCGCGCGCGCGGTGCGGCCGGGCGGTCGGCCGTTCCAGGGCGCGCGGATCGTCGGCATCACCGGCACGAACGGCAAGTCGACCGCCACGGCGCTCGTCGGCCATCTCCTGGCGGAAGCGGGCAAGCGCGTCCAGATCGGCGGCAACTTCGGGACGGCGGCGCTGGTTCTCGATCCGCTGGACGCGAACGGCGTCTACGTCCTGGAAATGTCGTCGTTCCAGCTCGAACTCACCTCGCGGCTCACGTTCGACGTGGCCGGTCTGCTGAACGTCAGCCCCGATCATCTCGACCGGCACGGCGACATGCGGAGCTACGTCGCGGCGAAGAAGCGGATCTTCCGCGGCAAGGCCGGCACGTGCGCCGCCGTGATCGCCTGCGACGACCGCCATACCGCGGCCGTGTTTGAGTGCCTCGCGGCGAACGCGGCGCGGCGGACGATCGCGGTATCCGGTGCCCGGCGCGTCGACGGCGGCGTCGGCGTCGACGCCGGACGCCTGATCGACGACCTCGGCGGCGCGCCGCGCGCCGTCGCCGACCTCGACCGCTGCGCCGGGCTGACCGGCGACCACAATCGTCAGAACGCGGCGCTGGCGTATGCCATCTGCCGCACGCTGGGGGTCGATTCCGGCGCCCTGTCACGGGGCCTGTCGAGCTTTCGCGGGCTGCCGCACCGCCTCGAGCCGGTCGCCGAAATCGCCGGCGTGCGCTACGTCAACGACAGCAAGGCGACCAACGTCGCGGCGACCGCGCGGGCGCTCGCCTGCTACCGCCGGGTGTACTGGATCGCAGGCGGCCGGGCGAAGGACCTGGACATCGGCCCCCTGGCGCCGGTGCTCGACCGCGTGCGGCACGCCTATCTGATCGGCGAGGCGGCGGGCGCGCTCGCGGACCGTCTGGCGCCGCAGACGGCGGCGACCGTCTGCGAGACGCTCGAACGGGCGGTGGCGCTGGCGGCGCGGCGGGCGGCGGCGGAGCGCGGCGATGGCGCCGTCGTGCTGCTATCGCCAGTGTGCGCGTCCTACGACCAGTTTCGCGATTTCGAGGCGCGCGGCGAGCGTTTCAGGACGCTGGTCGGGGCGCTGGCGGAGGCCGCGGCGTGAACGCCCTGACGCGCGCGGACGAAAGCCTGGTGAGCCGCTGGTGGCTGACCGTCGATCGCTGGCTGCTCGCCGCGCTGCTGGCGCTGATCGCGATCGGCGCGGTGACCGCCTTCGCCGCCAGCCCCGCGGTCGCGGAGCGGCTGGGCTACGACCGCCTGCATTTCGTGCAGCGACAGTTGATGCTGGTTCCGCCGGCGGTCGCCATCATGCTGGCCGCCTCCCTGCTGAGCGCGACCGGCGTTCTGCGCGTCGGTGCGGCGGCGTTCGCCGTCGGTCTCGCACTGACCGCGGCGACGCTCGTCTTCGGCACCGAAGTCAAGGGCGCGCAACGCTGGCTCGACCTCGGCGGGCTGTCGGTCCAGCCCTCGGAACTGCTCAAGCTGGGCGTTGCGGTCTCGGTCGGCGCGCTGCTCGCCGCCCGCCGCGATGCGCTCGCGGCGGCGGTGCTGGTGCCGGTCGTGCTGCTGCTGGTCATGCAGCCGGACATGGGCATGGCGTTCTTCGTCGTCGCGGTGTGGTTCGCGCAGTGGTTCGTCGCCGGGCTGCCGCTGCCGTGGGCCGGCGTGTTGCTGGCGCTGGGTTGCGGCGCTCTCGCCGCGGGCTATGCGCTGGTTCCGCACGTGCGGGACCGCATCGACCGGTTTCTCGATCCCGCGTCGGGGGACGGCTATCAGATGGAGATGTCGCTGCGGGCGTTCGCCGACGGCGGCGTGCTCGGCCGCGGCCCGGGCGAGGGCGTGGTCAAGGCCAACCTGCCCGACGCGCATGCCGACTTCGTATTCGCCGTCCTCGGCGAAGAATTCGGACTTCTCGCGTGCCTGCTCATCCTCGGCGTCTTCGCGTTCGTCGTCCTGCGCACCCTGGCGCGGCTGGCGGTGGAGGACGACCGTTTCGTGCTGTTGGCCGGAACCGGCGTGATCGCGCACTTCGGCCTGCAGGCGATGACCAACATGGCGGTGGCGCTGCGCCTGGTTCCGACCAAGGGCCTGACGCTGCCGTTCGTTTCCTACGGCGGTTCGTCGCTGCTCGCCGTGGCCCTCGGTTCGGGCATGATACTGGCGTTGACCCGCTGGCGGCCGGGCATCCGGGCGGCGGCATGAGCGGCCGCGTGGTCATCGCCGCCGGCGGCACCGGCGGCCACGTCTTTCCGGCGCTGGCGCTCGCCCGCGGGCTGCGCCGGGATGGCTTCGAGCCCGTGTTCGTCACCGACCGCCGCGGCGTCTCGTTCGGCGACGACCTGGGCGACGTTCCCTGCCATACGGTGCGCGCCGGCGGCGTCGTCGGCCGCGGGTGGTCGGGGGCGCGGCGCGGCGCGGTCGAGCTGGCCGCCGGCTTCGTGCAGGCGCACACGCTGTTTCGCCGTCTCGCGCCGGCGCTCGCCGTCGGCTTCGGCGGATACGCCTCGGTGCCGGCCGCCGCCGCAGCGTGCAGCCTGCGCGTCCCGGTGCTGATCCACGAGGCCAACGCGGTGCTGGGCCGCGCCAACCGTTGGCTGGCGCGCTGGGCGGCCGTGGTCGCCACGGCCTTTCCGGATACGGCGCGGTCGACCGCGCATACCGGTGTGCCCGTTCGCGAGGCCTTTCTCGCGGCGCGCGCGCGGCCCTATCGCGCGCCGACCGGCGGCGGCGGCGTGCGCCTGCTCGCCGTCGGCGGCAGCCAGGGCGCCCGCAGCGTCGGACGCGTGGTGCCGCGTGCCCTGGCGATCCTGCCGCGGGCGCTGCGCCGCCGGCTGCACGTCGACCAGCAATGCCGGCGCGAAGACGAGGACGCGGCGCGCCGGATCTACGCCGAAGCGGGAATCGACGCCCGCGTGGCGCCGTTCATCGACGACGTGGCGGAGCGGCTGGCGACGGCGCACCTGGTGGTCGCGCGCGCCGGCGCGTCGACGATCGCCGAGCTCGCCGCCGCCGGCCGGCCCGCGATCCTGGTTCCCTATCCGCACGCCGCGGACGACCACCAGACCGCGAACGCAGAGGCGGTGGCGGCGGCCGGCGGCGGCTGGGCGGTGTCGGAGCGCGCCTTCGACGCCGGTTCGCTGGCGGACCGGATCGCCCGCCTGCTCGCCGATCCGGCGGCGCTCGACCGCGCCGCGGCCGGCGCCCGCGGCATCGGCATTCCCGATTCGGTGGATCGCATGGTGGCGCTGGTCCGCCGCCTGTGCGGCGAGGCGAAGCGATGATCGCGCCGCCTCCGGACACGGGCACCATGCACTTCGTCGGCATCGGCGGCATCGGGATGAGCGGAATCGCCGAGGTCCTGCACAATCTCGGCTACCGCGTGCAGGGAAGCGATCTCTCGGAGAACGCGAACGTCCGGCGCATGAGGGCGCTCGGCGTGCCCGTCCGCGTCGGACACGCGGCGGACAACCTCGGGGATGCCGCGGTCGTCGTCGTGTCGAGCGCCGTGGCCGCGGACAACCCGGAAGTCGTCGAGGCGCGCACGCGCCTGCTGCCGGTCGTTCGCCGCGCCGAGATGCTCGCCGAGCTGATGCGGCTCAAGTACGCGATCGCGGTCGGCGGCACGCACGGCAAGACCACCACCACCACGATGATCGCGGCGATGCTCGACGCCGGCGGCCTCGACCCGACCGTGATCAACGGCGGCATCATCAACGCCTACGGCACCAACGCCCGGCTCGGCGCCGGCGACTGGATGGTGGCGGAGGCCGACGAGTCCGACGGCAGCTTCGTCCGCCTGCCGGCGACCGTCGCGGTGGTCACCAACATCGATCCGGAGCACCTCGAATTCTACGGCGACTTCGACCGGTTGCGGCGCGCGTTTCAGACCTTCGTCGAGAACATTCCCTTCTACGGCTCCGCCGTCGCCTGCGTCGATCACGCCGAGGTCCGCGCGATGGTCGAAAGGGTGACGGACCGCCGCGTCGTCACCTACGGGTTCTCGCCCGACGCCGACCTGCGCGCCGAGGCCCGCAGGCCGACGGCGGACGGCTCGCGGTTCGACGTCGTCGTCGGCGGCCGCCTGTCGGAAGGCGGCCGCGACGCGGGCGCGCGCCGCATCGCCGATCTCGAGTTGCGGATGCCCGGCGCGCACAACGTCGAGAACGCCCTGGCCGCCGTCGCCATCGGCCTGGAGACGGGTCTGGGCGAGGACACGATCCGCGCGGGCCTGGCCTCGTTTTCCGGCGTCAGGCGCCGTTTCACGACCGTCGGCCGGGCGCTCGGCATCACCGTGATCGACGATTACGGACATCATCCGACGGAAATCTCGGCGGTGCTCGCGACCGCGCGCGAACGCCTGGCGATGGCCGGCGGCGGACAGCTGATCGCCGTCGTGCAGCCGCACCGCTACACCCGGCTGCACAACCTGTTCGACTCCTTCTGCACCTGCTTCGGCGATGCCGACACGGTGTTGGTCGCGGACGTCTACGCGGCCGGCGAGCCGCCGATCGAAGGCGTCGGGCGCGACCGTCTGGTCGCCGGGCTGCGCGCCCACGGCCACCGGGGAACGGCGCCGCTGTCCGACCCCGCGGCGCTGCCGTCGATGATCCTCGACATCGCCGGCCCGGGCGACCTCGTGGTCTGTCTGGGCGCCGGCGACATCACGCGATGGGCCAACGGGCTGCCGGCGGCGATGCAGGCGCTGGACCGCGCGCGGCGTCCGGCGGGCGCCGCGCAATGACGATGACGGCGACGCGGGACTCGCTGGTCGACCGGCTGCCGTCGCTGCGCGGCGCATGCCGGCCGGGCGCGCCGCTGTATCCGTTCGCGTGGTTTCGCGTCGGCGGTCCGGCGGAGGTGCTTTTCGCGCCGGCGGACCGCGACGATCTCGGGGTCCTGCTGGCGCATCGCCCGCAGGGGGTGCCGGTTTCGGTGCTCGGATTCTGCTCCAACGTCCTGATCCGGGACGGCGGGATCGAGGGCGTGACCGTGCGCCTCGGACGGCCGTTCGCCGGCATCGCCGCCGACGGCGCGCGCATCCGTTGCGGCGCCGGCGCCGCCGACGTCGCCGTCGCCCGCGCCGCGGCAGCCGCGGGCATCGGCGGGTTCGAGTTCCTCAGCGGCGTGCCGGGTTCGATCGGCGGCGCGATCCGCATGAACGCCGGGGCCTACGGCCGCGAGATCGGCGAGATCGTCGAAGCGGTGGAGGCGCTCGACGAAAACGGGCGCGTGCGCCGTCTTGCGGCCGCCGACATCGAATTCGCCTACCGCCGGTCGAGCCTGCCGGACCGGTGGATCTGCACGGCGGCGACGCTCCGCGGCACGCCCGACAGCCCGGCGGCGGTGCGCGCGCGCATGGCGGCGATCGCGGCCGAGAGGGAAGCGTCGCAGCCGATCCGGGCGCGCACCGGCGGCAGCACGTTCGCCAATCCGCCGGGTCTGAAGGCCTGGCAGCTCATCGACCGGGCAGGCTGCCGGGACCTGCGGCGCGGCGGCGCGGCGGTGTCGGCGCGGCACTGCAACTTCCTCGTCAACACCGGCGGCGCCGCAGCGGCGGACATCGAGGGGCTCGGCGAGGAAATCCGGCGGCGGGTCTTCGAGACCGCCGGCGTGCGCCTCGAATGGGAGATCCGCCGGCTCGGCCGCCACGCGGCGCCGGCGGTGGCGCCATGACCACGCGGGTGGCAGTGCTCATGGGCGGCTGGTCGGCGGAACGCGAGGTCTCGCTGACGAGCGGCGCCGCGGTGGTCGAGGCGCTCGGCGTGCGCGGCCTGCACGCCACGCCCGTCGACGTCGACCGCGACATCGTCCAGAGGCTCGCCGTGCTGCGGCCCGACATCGACGTCGCGTTCAACGCCCTGCACGGGCGCTGGGGCGAGGACGGCTGCATCCAGGGCCTGTGCACGCTGCTCGACCTGGCGTGCACCCACTCGGGCGTCCTCGCCTCGGCTCTTGCCATGGACAAGCCGACGGCCAAGCGCCTGTACGCCTCGGTCGGCATTCCGGTGGCCGAAAGCCGCGTGGCGCGCCGCGAGGAGGTCGTCGCGGGCGATCCGCTGCCGCGGCCATACGTCGTCAAGCCGCGCGACGAAGGCTCCAGCATCGGCGTGCACATCGTGGGCGACGACGCACCGGCGGCGCCGTTCGCCGACGACGCGTGGCCCTACGGCGAGACGGTGATGGTCGAGCGTTACGTGCCGGGGCGCGAGATCACCGTCGCGATGATGGGGGAGCGGGCGCTGGGCGCGCTCGAGATTCGCCCGCGCGGCGACTTCTACGACTATCGCTCGAAGTACGCCAAGGGCGGATGCGAGTACCTCGCTCCGGCGCCGATCCCGCGGGCCGACTACGCGGCGGCGCTCGACTATGCCGCGCGGGCGCACCGGGTGCTCGGATGCCGCGGCGTATCGCGGGCGGACTTCCGCTACGACGACCGTCCGAACGGGGCCGGTCTGCGCCTGCTCGAAGTTAACACCCAGCCGGGGATGACGCCGGGCTCGCTGGTGCCGGCGGTCGCGGCCCACGCGGGGGTCACCTATCCGGACCTCGTGGCCTGGATGGTGGAGGACGCGCGATGCCGGCGTTGAAGGCGCGGCGCAGCGACCGCATCGGCACCCGTGCCGGCGCGCCTCCGGACAAGCGGGCGAAGCCGGGTGCCGGCGGCGCGCGCCGGTCCCGCCCGTCCGGCCGTCCGCCGGGGCGCTTCTCCCGCCGGCGGGAGCGGCGTCCCTTCCGCCGGCTGGCGGCGGCCGGCCTCGCGGCGGCGGCCGTCCTCGGCGTCGCCGTCGGCGCCTGGCTGCTCGACGTTCCCGCGCGCGCCCTGGCGGCGTTCGAGGCGGGCGCCGCCGCCGTCGGGCAAGCGGCCGCGGCCGGGCTCGCCGTCGAGGAGGTGTTCATCGAAGGCCGCCGCCGTGCGCCGGCGGACGACCTTCGCGCCAGTCTGGGCGTCTCCCGCGGCGACGCGATCCTCGCTGTCGACCCGGCGGCGGCGGCGGCGCGCCTCGAAGCCAATCCGTGGGTGGCCGAGGCACGCGTGGAACGCCGTCTGCCCGACGTCCTCTACATCCGCATCGTCGAGCGCCGGCCGATGGCGTTGTGGCAGCACCGGGGCGAGCTCGGCGTCGTCGATGCATCGGGCCACGTGCTGACCCGGCGCGTCGAGGACTACGCCGCCCTGCCCCTGATCGTCGGCGCCGGCGCGCCGGCGGCACTGCCGGCGCTCGTCGCCGCGATGGCGGCGGCGCCCGATCTTCGTCGCCGCGTGTCGGCCGCGAGCCGGGTCGGCAACCGCCGCTGGACGCTGCGTTTCGACGACCGGGTCGACGTGCTGCTGCCGTCCGGACCGCCGGAGCGCGGGTTGGTCCGGCTGGCGGCGCTGCAACGCCGCTCGGCGATTCTCGATGCGTCGATCGCGCGGATCGATCTGCGCCTGCCCGACCGCGTCCTCGTCCGGCTCGTCGACGGCCCGCCGGACGCGGAGTCGAACGCATGAGCGACCGGAGCAACCCGTTGGTGGCGGCGCTCGACATCGGCAGCTCGCGGATCTGCTGCTTCATCGCCGAGGACGAGGGCGAGGGAGTCATGCGCGTGCTGGGGACGGGACACCAGGCGGCGCGCGGCGTCAGGGGCGGTGCGATCGTCGACATGGACGCCGCTGAAAAGGCGGTGAGAGCCACGGTGCACGCGGCCGAAACCATGGCCGGCGAGACCGTTCGTTCCGTCGTCGTGAGCCTTTCCGGCGGCGCCGCCCGGTCGGAGCGCTTCGGCGTGGCCGTCAACCTCGGCGGCGAGGAAGTCGGCGACGCCGCCGTCGAGCAGACGCGCGCAGAGGCGCGGCGCCAGGCGCCCCCGGAAGGCCACGAACGGGTGCATCTGATACCGGTGGACTTCGAGATCGACGGCAGCGTCGGCATCCGCGAACCCCGCGGCATCTTCGGCGACCGGCTGGTGGCCGGGTTCCACGCGGTGAGCGCGAGCCGCGGCCGGGTGCGCACGCTGAGGGCGTGCGCCGCCCGCTGTCATCTCGACGTCGACGCGGTGGTCCTTGCGGCGTACGCGTCCGGCCGCGCGGTTCTCGCCGACGACGAGCTGACCATGGGCGCGGTGTGCATCGACATGGGCGCCGGCACCACCGACATCGCCGTCTTCGCCCGCGGTGCGCTGGTGTTCGCCGACAGCGTTCCGGTCGGCGGCGCGCACGTGACCAACGACATCGCCTGCGTTCTCACCACCACGCCGACGGCCGCCGAGCGACTCAAGACAATGCACGGGAGCGCGATCGACGGCGGCGACGGCGACGAACTCCTGGAGGTGCCGGAGATCGGCGAGGGCAGCGACGCCGGGCCGAACCATGTGCCGCGGGCGCGTCTGGTCGAGATCGTCCGCGCACGCCTGGAGGAAACGTTCGCGCTGGCCGGCGAGCGCCTGGACGAGGCGGGGCTCGACGCCGTGGCCAGCCGGCGGGTGGTGCTGTGCGGCGGGGCCAGCGCGCTCTGCGGCGCGCGCGAGATCGCCTCGCGGGTTCTCGACCGCTCGGTCCGCGTCGGGCGGCCGCGGCAGCTCCGCGGCCTTGCGGAAGGGGCGGCCGGGGCCGCGTCTTCCGCCTGCGCAGGCCTGCTGCTCGGCGCGTCCGCCGCCGCAGCGGATGCGATCGCCGAACCGGCGCCGACGACGGCGCCTTCACGTTTGCCGCTCGGCTGGGTCGGGCGGTGGTTGCAGGGGAACTTCTGATCTTTGCGGGCGGGAACCCGCCGGCGCGCCTGCGTCCGGTGGGAAACCGCGAGGGAACGAAAGAGTCGAAGAAAGAGGATGGAGGCCTGATATGACAATCAATCTCAGCGTCCCAGCGACGCACGAACTGAAACCCAAGATCATGGTTTTCGGAATCGGCGGGGCCGGCGGGAACGCCGTCAACAACATGATCACGTCGCATTTGGAAGGAGTCGAATTCGTCGTCGCCAATACCGATGCGCAGGCGCTGTCGCAATCGCTCACCGAGCGGCGCATCCAGCTCGGCGGCAGCATCACGCAGGGGCTCGGCGCCGGGGCCCGGCCGGATATCGGCCGGCAGGCGGCGGAGGAGTCGCTGAAGGACATCGAAGACCAGCTCGGCTCCAGCAACATGGCCTTCATCACCTGCGGCATGGGCGGCGGCACCGGTACCGGCGCAGCGCCGATCGTCGCCGCCGCCGCCCGTCAGGCCGGCGTGCTGACCGTCGGCGTGGTGACCAAGCCGTTCCACTTCGAGGGCAAGCACCGCATGGAGACGGCCGAGGCGGGCATCGAGGAGCTTCAGCACGTCGTCGACACGCTGATCGTCATTCCCAACCAGAACCTGTTCCGCATCGCGAACGAGAAGACGACCTTCGCCGACGCCTTCAAGATGGCGGACGACGTGCTCTACTCGGGCGTTCGCGGGGTGACCGACCTGATGGTGATGCCGGGGCTGATCAATCTCGACTTCGCCGACGTGCGCTCGGTGATGATGGAGATGGGAAAGGCGATGATGGGCACCGGGGAGGCCGAGGGCGACAAGCGTGCGCTCGACGCCGCCGAGGCCGCGATCAACAATCCGCTGCTGGACGACGTCTCGCTGAAAGGCGCGCGCGGCGTGCTCGTCAACATCACCGGCGGCGCCGACATGACGCTGTACGAGGTGGACGAGTCGAGCAACCACATTCGCGATCAGGTAGATCGGGAAGCCAACATCATCTTCGGCTCGACCTTCGACGAGGGCCTCTCGGGGCGCGTCCGGGTGTCGGTCGTCGCCACCGGCATCGATGACGAGGACGGCAACGGTGCGCGCCCGGCGGCCGGCGTCGAGCGGGCCGTGCCGCAGACGGACCAGCCCATGAGCGTTTCCTCGACCGTGCGCATGCCGATCCAGCGGGCGCCTGCCGCGGCCGCGCCGCCGATCGTCGGGCGGCAGGACGAGGCCCCTTCGTTCGCCGCCGCGCCGGCACCCGAATCGCGGGAGCCGGAGCCGGCGTACGTCGACGCCGCGGTCGAGGCGGCGCCGGCCGCGACGCGCCCGCGCCTGTTCGAGTGGACGAGGAAGGCCGTTCGCGGCGCGCCGGCGGAGCGGGACACCGCGCCGCCGCCGGCCGTCGAAACGCCGCCGCGGCCCGCGCCGCGTCCCGCACAGGCGGAGCCGGTGTCCGACGATCTGCTCGGCATCCCGCCGTTTCTCCGCCGCCAGTCGTCCTGAACGCAGGTTCGCCCGCCGGGCGTAACATTCCGTAACAAAGGGTGACTGGAGGAGTCCCGGGGCGTTTGCTATGCAAACGCTCGGGAGTCCACCGGCGGCGTGAAGCGAGCCTGCCGTCCGGCGTGGCGAGAGCTCCCGGGAGGGGGGACCGGTGGCAGGGGAACGGCAAGCGACGATCCGCCGCGTGATCGACTGCAAGGGCGTGGGGCTGCACTGCGGCGCCGACGTGCGAATGGTCATGCACCCGGCGCCGGCGGATACGGGGATCGTCTTTCGGCGCCGCGACCTCGCCGGCGCCCGCGTGCCGGCGCGCTACGACCGCGTCGCGGACACGAGGCTCGGCACGACGCTCGAAGGCGAGGGCGGCGTCCGGGTCGGGACCGTCGAGCATCTGATGGCGGCGCTCTGGGGGTGCGGCGTGGACAATCTCCTGGTCGACCTCGACGGGCCTGAGGTGCCGGCGATGGACGGCAGCGCCGAGCCCTTCGTGTTCCTCGTCGACTGTGCCGGCCTCGCGCACTCCGACGCGCCGCGCCAGAGCGTCAAGGTGCTGCGGCCGGTCTCGGTGAGCGACGGCGAGGCGCGGGTCTCGCTGTGGCCGGACAACGGCACCAGCGTGCACGCCGAGATCGTTTTCGATCATCCCGCGGTCGGCGCGCAATCCTTCGAGCTGGCCGGGGAAGAGGATGCGTTTCGCCGCAACATAGCCCGCGCCCGCACCTTCGGTTTCGAACGCGATGTCGCCGCCCTCCGGGCCACCGGCCGGGCGCTCGGCGGCAGCCTGGAGAACGCCGTTCTCGTCGGCGACGACGGCGTGCGAAACGAAGAGGGGCTGAGATTTCCCGACGAGTTCGTGCGGCACAAGATTCTCGACTGCCTGGGCGACCTCTATCTCGCCGGCGCCCGCGTCGTCGCGAGAGTCGAGGCGGTGCGCGGGGGACACACGTTGAACAGCCGCCTGCTGCGGGCGTTGTTCTCGGACCCGGCCAACTGGTGCTTCGCGGCCGACGACGAGATGCCGATACCGGCAATCGCCTGAACCGCCGCGCTACGGCGCCGCGGCGCCGACGCCGGGGTTTCGGGCGCCGTCGCCGCTACGGCGACCGGTACGATGGCTGGGCGACGGCGAACGTATCCCTCATCGCGCGCGGAAGGCGCAGCGCCGCGGTGCCGGCGGTGACCGCGAAGACGGCCATCAGCACGAATACCGCGTCGAGCGATCCGGTGAAGCGGTAGACGATGGGGATCAGCGCGACTCCGGCGGCGGAGACGCCCAGGGTAAGCAGGAACTTGACGCCGAACACGCGGCCGCGCCAGCGCGGCGGCGTATAGCGGGCGAGCAGCGCGTTCTCGGCCGGCTGGCCGGCGACGTTGAGCGCGACCATCAGCGCCGCCGCGCCGACGAGCACCGGATCGAACAGGACGAACGCGACGGCCAGCACCGGGACCTGGAGAAACTGCGTCGTGGTGTAGACGCTGCGCAGGCTGAACCTGTCGGCCAGCTCGCCGCCGGCGATCTGCGCCAGACTGCTCAGCAGGTAGACGAGGGTTACCAGGCCGCCGATGCCGACGACGTTGCCGTCGAGCCAGCCGCCGAGGCGCTCGTCGAAGATCTTCGGCAGCGCGAAGGCGGTCACCTGATAGATCATGCCGGCGCAGAGCACCGTCACCGCGAGCACGCCGAACACCCGGCGCATGGTGCGCACCGGCGCCGCCGAGTCCTGCGGGTGGGTCGCCGGCGGGTCGCCGATCCATCCCGCCCGGCACGCCGCGACGAAGCCCACTCCGCAGGCGAGGCACGCGAGGCCGGGAACGACGAACGCGGCGCGCCAGCCGAGCCACGCGGCCAGCGCCCCGGCGACCAGCGCGGCGGCAGCGGTGCCGAGCGAGCCGAAGACGCCGTTCACGCCGAGCGCGCGGCCGCGGTTCGGCGCGTGCGCCACCAGCCACGGGATCCCCACGGGATGATAGATGGCCGCGAACAGGCCCATCGCCGCGAGACCGAGCAGCAGCGACGCCGGGCCGGCGGCGAGGCCGGTGAGCACGGTCGCCGTGCCGAGTCCGAGGAAGTACACGCCCATCATGGCGGTCGGCGACCAGCGGTCGGCGAGCCATCCGGCGGGCAGGGCGGCGGCGCCGAACAGCACCGACATGGGAATCGAGAGCGCGAACAGGGTGTCGTAGCTCATCCCCCACTCGCGTTCGAGAACGAGCACGACGGTGGCGAACAGCAGGACGAACATGTGGGCGATCGAATGGGCGACGCCCGCCGCCGCCTGGGTCAACGCCGACGAGCGCCGCGCCGCGCTCACGGCAGCATGATCCGGCCGCCGTCGGCGACGACCGTCTGTCCGGTGGTGAAGGCGGAGCGATCGGACAGCAGGAAGGCCGCCAGTTCGGCAATTTCCCGCGGCGTCCCCAGGCGCCCGAGCGGCGTGCCGGCGACCAGCGCGTCGAGCGCCGGCTTGTCGATGCCGCCGAGCATGTCGGTATCGGTCAGTCCCGGCGCGACGGCGTTGATCCGCACGGCCGGCGCCAGCCCCGGCGCGAGATTGCGCACCAGCGCGATCACCGCCGCCTTGGAGACGGCGTAGGCGATCATGTGCGGCCGCGCGAACAGGCCGGCGATCGAGGCGACGCAGACGATGCGCCCGAATCCGCGCTCGATCATCCCGTCCTTGACCGCGAGGACGCAATGCAGCACGCCGTCGACGTTCACCGCCATCATGCGCCGCCAGTCCGCGAGATCGATGTCGTCGTGGGCCCCGCCCTTGCCGATGCCGGCGTTGGCGACGAGCAGGTCGATCGGCCCGAGCGCGGCTTCCGCCTCCGCCGCCATGGCCGCGACCCGTCCGGCGTCGGAAACGTCGCCCTGCACGGCCACGCCGTGCCCGCCGGCGGACTCGACCGCGGCCAGCGTCTCCCGCGCGGCCTTTTCGTCGGCCGCGTAGTTGACCGCGACGGCGGCGCCCGCCTCGGCCAGGCGCATGCAGACCGCGCGCCCGATGCCGCGCGACCCGCCGGTGACGAGTGCCGTCCTGCCTTCGAAATCGCGTTCCGCCATCGCCCGCTCCCGGGTCGCCCGTCTGGTATCGAAGCCGGCGGGAGCCTATGGTGTGGCGGCGCGCCGGTAAAGGCTCGTGCGGCGGCGGGGGGACACGGAAGGGGCCGGAATGGCGCGGTTGGACGGCAAGCGGGTGTTCGTCACCGGCGCGGCGAAGGGGATCGGCCGCGCGGCGGCGCTGCTCTTCGCGCAGGAAGGCGCGCGCGTGGCGATCGCCGACATCGACGAAGCGGGCGGCGCCGCGACCGCGGACGCGGCGCGCGCCGCCGGCGGCGACGCCGTGTTCATCGCCGCCGACGTGACGAAGGCGGCGGCGGTCTCGTCGGCGCTCGAGAAGGCCGCGGCGCGGTTCGGCGGTCTCGACGTGCTCTACAATAACGCCGGCGGCGCGACGGCGGCCGACGGACCGGTGACCGAAGCCCCCGAGGAAGAGTTCTGGCGCGCCATCGGCCTCGACCTGTTCGCGACGTTTCTCGTCTGCAAGCACGGCCTGCCGCTGCTCATCGAGGCGGGCGGCGGTTCGGTGATCAACACCGCGTCGAGCGTCGCGCTGGTCGGCCTGCCGGGGCGCGACTGCTACACCGCCGCCAAGGGCGGAGTCGCGGCGATGACCCGTTCCATGGCGGTGGAGTACGCTCCCCACGGCATCCGCGTGAACGCGCTGGCGCCGGGGACCGTCCGCACCGAGCGCGTCGAAGCCATGATGCGGCGCGACGCCGCCGTCCGCGACATGGCCGACCGCCATCCGCTCGGACCGATCGACCCCGAGACCGTGGCTCGCCTCGCGCTCCATCTCGCGTCGGACGACTCGCCGAGCACGACCGGGCAGGTCATCGCGGTCGACGGCGGCTACACGATCGTCTAGCGCCGCGACCGCCGCACCGGGCGACCGCGATGCCGCGACCGTTCACGATTGCCGTCGCCGACGACGTTCTCGCCGACATTCGCGCGCGCGTCGCCGCCTTTCCCTGGCACGAGGCGCCCGAGGGCGGCGGCTGGTCGCACGGCACCGACCTCGGCTACATGAGGGAGTTGGCGGCGTACTGGCTCGACGCCTACGACTGGCGGGCGGCGGAAGCGTCGTTCAACCGCCTGCCGCAGTTCGTGGCCGCGGTCGACGGCCTCGACATTCACTACATCCACGTTCGCGGCAGCGGACGGAACCCGATGCCGCTGCTCATCAGCCACGGCTGGCCCGGTTCGGTGTTCGAGTTCCTCGAGATCGCCGAGCCGCTGGCGCACCCCGAGCGCTTCGGCGGCGACGCCGAAGACGGCTTCGACGTCGTCGCGCCCAGCCTGCCGGGCTACGGCTGGTCCGGCAAGCCGGCGCGCCCCCTCGGTCCGCGCGCCGTCGCCGGCCTGCTCGCCCGGCTGATGGGCGAGGTGCTCGGATACGAACGGTTCGTCGCCCAGGGCGGCGACTGGGGCGCGGCGATCGCATCGTGGCTCGGCTTCGAGCACGCGCCGCCGTGCATCGGGGCGCACGTCAACATGATGGGCGTGCGCGCCGGCGGCGTCGCTCCCGAGAGCGAGGCCGAGAAGGCGTGGGCGCGGACGGCGCGGCGGGTCTTCGCCGCCGAGGGGTCGTACCTGCGCCAGCAGGCGACCAGGCCGCAGACCCTTTCGTACGCGATGATGGACAGCCCGGTCGGCGTCGCCGCGTGGATCGTCGAGAAGTTCCACCGCTGGTCCGACATCGCGGCCGGCGACATCGAGAGCGCCTACACCAAGGACCAGCTGCTGACCAACGTCATGGTCTACCTGGTCACGCGCACCTTCAACACGGCGAGCTGGATCTACTACGGCCATCGCGAGGCGGGGGACGGCTTTCTGCCCGCGGGCGGCCGCGTCGACGTTCCCGTCGGCGTCGCGGCATTTCCCGCCGAGTTCATTCCCTGGCCGCCGCGGAGCTACGTCGAACGCGCCTACAACGTCGTCCGCTGGACCGACATGCCGCGCGGCGGCCATTTTGCCGCGCTCGAGGCACCCGACCTGCTGATGCGCGACATTCGCGCGTTCGCCTGTCCGCTGCGTTAGCGCCGGCGCTTCATATCGTCGTCGCGATCACGCGGTCGGGGGGCGTGTGCCCGTCGATGAAGCTCTTGATGCTGACGATGACCTTGTCGCCGGTGTCGAGGCGGCCTTCCAGGGTCGCCGAGCCCATGTGCGGCAGGAGAACGACGTTCTCCATCGCCATCAGCCGAGGGTTGACCGCCGGCTCGTGCTCGAACACGTCGAGACCGGCGCCGGCGATGCGGCCTTCGCGCAGCAGGCGCACCAGCGCCGCCTCGTCGATCACCTCGCCGCGCGAGGTGTTGACGATGTAGGCGTGCGGCTGCAGCAGCGCCAGCCGCCGCGCCGACAGCAGGTGAAAGGTCGCCGGCGTGTGCGGGCAGTTGACCGAGATGATGTCCATGCGCGCGAGCATCTGGTCGAGGCTTGCCCAGTAGGTGGCCTCAAGCTCCTGTTCCAGCGCCTCCGGCGCGCGGCGTCGGTTGTGGTAGTGGATGGCGAGGCCGAAGCCGCGGGCGCGCCGCGCCACGGCGCAGCCGATGCGCCCCATGCCGATGATGCCGAGGCGCTTGCCCCAGATACGGTGGCCGAGCATCGACGTCGGCCCCCAGCCCTGCCAGTCGCCGCTGCGTACCAGCCGCTCGCCCTCGGCGAGCCGGCGCGGCACCGCCAGGATCAGCGCCATAGTCATGTCGGCGGTGTCCTCGGTCAGCACCCCGGGGGTGTTGGTGACGACGATGCCGCGCTCGCGCGCGCTTGCGAGGTCGATGTGATCGACGCCGGCGCCGTAGCTCGCGATCAGCTTGAGCTGGTCGCCGGCGGCGGAGACGATCCGCGAGTCGATGCGGTCGGTCACCGTCGGCACCAGGATTTCGGCCTCGCCCACCGCGGCCGTCAGCTCGGCGGCGGACATGGGGCGGTCGTCCTCGTTCAGCCGGGCGTCGAACAGCT
Organism: Alphaproteobacteria bacterium; assembly: GCA_965243325.1. Lineage (GTDB taxonomy): Bacteria > Pseudomonadota > Alphaproteobacteria > UBA7887 > UBA7887 > JANQOH01. Next base: position 1,712,181 of record CBDEUQ010000003.1, read on the forward strand.
CCATCATTCGGGTTTCGACGGCTTCCGGCAGCTTGCGGGTCACCACGACCACGGGCTTGCGACGGGTCATCGTGAGCCCCGGCGGTTACGGAAGGGACGGGCGCCTGTGTACCAGACGCCGCGGGGCGAGACAAACCGGCGTCTCGCCGCCGCGGCGCGCCGGACTATATCGAATCGGGTGCCTGCCTCACGCGCCACCGTCCCGCGCCGTTCGCTGCTCCGCGGCGCCGTTCTCGCCCTTGCCCTCGCCCCGGGGCTGCTCGCCGCACGCGCCGGCCGCGCGGCGGAGGCGGCTGCGACGGGCCTGCCGCTTCCGCGCTTCGCGAGCCTCGCCGCCAGCCGGGCAAATCTGCGCACCGGTCCCGGACGCCGCTATCCGGTGGCGTGGGTTCTCGTACGGCGGGCGATGCCGGTCGAGATCGTCGGCGAATTCGGGCAATGGCGGCGCGTCCGCGACCACGAGGGCGCCGAGGGATGGGTGCACCGGGTCTTGCTGTCGGGCCGGCGCACGGTGCTCGTCGTCGGGTCCATGCGCGGCGTGCACCGCGCCCCCGACGCCGCCGCCCCGCTCGTCGCGCGCGCCGAACCCGGAGTCCGCGGCCGCCTTCTCGGTTGCCGCGCGGACTGGTGCGAGGTGCGGCTGGAGCGTGTCCGCGGCTGGATCCCGCGCGCCCACGTCTGGGGCATCGCCGCCGGCGAGACGGCCGAATAGCGGCCGCTTCCTTGGCAGCCGCGGACGCGGCCGCTATACCGGGCCGCCGCTCCGGCGCGAAGAGGGACTCTCCATGGAATACCGCCGACTCGGCCGCACCGACGTGCGGCTCAGCGCGCTGTGCCTTGGCACCATGACGTGGGGCCAGCAGAACACCGAGGCCGAAGCGCACGAGCAGCTCGACTACGCCTTCGACCGCGGCGTCAACGTCCTCGACACCGCCGAGATGTATCCGGTGCCGCCGAAGGCCGCGACGGTCCACCGCACCGAGGAGATCATCGGCAACTGGCTCGCGAGGCCCGGCAACCGGGAGCGCGCGATCGTCGCCACCAAGGTCGCGGGGCGGGCGGTGCGGAACCCCAGCGGGCCGCCGGCCTTCGAGTGGATTCGCGGCGGCCCGCGCCTCGACGCCCGCCACGTCGCGACGGCGCTCGACGCCAGCCTGAAGCGGCTGCGCACGGACTACATCGACATCTACCAGATGCATTGGCCCGAACGGCGCGTGAACAATTTCGGCACCCTCGCCTATGCCCACGAACCGCGCGACGACGACGTGCCGCTCGCCGAGACGCTGGACGCGCTCGGCGACGCGGTCCGCGCCGGCAAGGTGCGCCACGTCGGCGTCTCGAACGAGACGCCCTGGGGCACCATGCAGTGCCTGCTCGCGGCGAACGGCGGCGGCGCGCCGCGCGTCGTGTCGATCCAGAACCCCTATTCGCTGCTCAACCGCTCGTTCGAGCACGGCCTGGCCGAGATCGCGCACCGCGAGGACGTCGGCCTGCTGGCCTATTCGCCGCTCGGCGGCGGCGTGCTGTCGGGCAAGTACATGAACGGCCACCGCCCGCAGGGCTCGCGTCTCGTCACCTTCGACCGGTTCCAGCGCTACTCCGGCGGGCGCGCCGAGGCGGCGACGGCGGAATATGTCGAGACGGCGCGCGCGGCGGGCCTCGACCCGGCGCAGATGGCGCTGGCCTTCGTCACGTCGCGCCCGTTCCTGCTCTCGAACATCATCGGCGCGACGACGATGGCGCAGCTCGAATCGAACCTCGCCAGCGCCGACCTGACCCTGCCCGCCGACGTCGAGGCGCGCATCGACGAGATCCACGAGCGATACACCTATCCCTGCCCGTAAGGGGGGCGGCGTTCGCACCCCGCTCTCACCCGGCTTTGAGCCCGGAACAAGCGGTATGCGGACGCCGGAAGGACCGGGCCACACACGGGTCGAGGCGGGGCGATGGGTTGGGCGTATTCACTGCGTCGACCGGATTTCAATGCGAGACTCCCGCGACGCCTTGATTCTCGCGGCGCCTCGATTCACTATTCCGTACGAATCAGCCAACGTGTGGGAAGGGCGCTGCCATGCCCGAAGGTGGACGACCACCCGGCGAGCGCCTGCATCTTCCTGACCTGTCGATAACCGGGTTTCGGGGCATCCGCAAGCTCGCCATTCCACGCTTGGGCCGTGTGACGCTGCTCGCCGGCATGAACGGTGTCGGAAAAACGGCGGTGCTTGAGGCGTGCCGTATCTATGCGAAGCGTGGGCAGTATTCTGCCATGTCCGAAATCGCGCGCAAACACGATGAGTACGTTTCCGCAACAGAGGAAGATGGGGATCGAAGGACAGCGCCTAATCCGGTGGCGCTATTTTACGGACGAGAGAAAACGGCGAACGCATTTATCGAGATCGGCCGTTTGCAAGGGGATGCCGTAGACCGTCTCAAAATCTATATTGACAGTCCTTCCGCTAAAGACACGAGCATGATGCGTAGGTTGTTTCCGATGGACGTCGAAGCTACAGAACTTCGCGTGCTCGTAGCCGAGTTTCGGGGAAGGAAAATGACCATTTCCGATCCATTTTCTTCGCCGGACGGGCGTACTGCCGCTTCGGGAGTCTTCGTTTGGCCCAGGCAACGCCGGACCTTGGAAGGCGAACCGTTCCCGACAATGACATGCATGTCGCTTGGCCCGGACCCTGTGAGGAACGACTGGCTGACTGCGTTTTGGGACAGGGTCGCGTTGACCGAAGACGAGGTACGGGCGAGGAGGGCGCTGGGCTTGGTCCTTGGCGACGAGGTGGAAGGCGTGGCGATGGTAGGGGCCGACGGCACACCCGCTGGGGACGGAGGCCGGCGGGCGATGGTCAAACTGGCGGGCGGCGACCGTCGGGTCCCGCTAAAAGTCCTCGGCGACGGTTCGGTACGCCTTTTCGGCGTCGCTCTCGCGCTTGCCGTCTGCCGCGGAGGAATGCTGCTTATCGACGAAGCAGAGAATGGCATTCATCATACCGTGCAGGAAGGTTTCTGGCGAATGATCCTACGCACGGCGCGCGCGAACGACGTTCAGGTTCTCGCAACGACTCACGGGTGGGATTGCGTTCGTGGCTTCGCGCGGGCGGCCGTGGAGGACGACGACGTGGAAGGCGTTCTCGTACGTCTGGAGAAGGAGGAGGGCGGCGGGGTTCGCGCCGTGGAATACTCGGAGAGCGATCTCGCGACCGCGGCAGCGCAAGGCATCGAGGTCAGATAGGACCATGGCCCGCGTAGGCGCGAGCCCACCGGGACGCAAGGTGCTCCTGGTCGAAGGTCAGGACGACAAACACATCGTCCGGCACCTCGTCGGGCGGCACAGGACGGTGCCTGACTTTGACATCTTGGAAAAGGACGGCATCGACAACCTGCTCGACGCGATTGTTCCAGAAATCATGGTTCCCGACCGCCTCGCCGTCGGCGTCGTTGTCGATGCGGACGACGATCCGGTGTCGCGCTGGCGCGCAGTGGCTGACAGACTTGGCCGGGTGGGCATGGAAACGCCCAACGGTCCCGACCCAGCCGGCGCGGTCGCCGGCGGGACTCCCCGCACCGGCGTATGGATCATGCCGGACAACCGGTCCCCCGGGGAGGTCGAGGATTTCGTCAAGACGATGATTCCCGCCGGTGATCCGATCTGGCCAAGGGCCGGACGGTACATCGACGGCATCCCGGCGACGGAGCGCCGATTCTCGGATGGGAAAGCTCTGAGGGCTAAGCTCTACGCTTGGCTGGCGACGCGGGAGGCGCCTGGGCGAATGGGGTCGGCGATCGGCGCCGGAGATTTGGACGCGGGCGGTGCGCTCGTTTCGGCCTTCGCGGACTGGCTTCGGCGACTGTTCGCCTAGCGGAGCGCCGCCCGCGGCCTCACCCCAATTCCCGCAGGCGGTCCATGATCGCGACGAGGCGGCGGCGCGTCGTCGGTTCGGTCGCCGAATGGCCGGCGTCCTCGGCCACCGTCACCTCTGCTTCCGGCCAGGCGTCGGCGAGGTCGTGCGCGGCGGCCATCGGGCACACCATGTCGTAGCGGCCCTGCACGATGAAGCCGGGGATGCCGCGCACGCGCCCGATGCGCTCCAGCAGCGCGTTCTCGGGGAGAAAGATCCGGTTGACGAAATAGTGCGCCTCGATGCGCGCGAGGCCGAGCGCCATGGTGTCGCGCTCGAACTCGGCGACCGTCTCCGCCGACGGCAGCAGCGTCGAGCACGCGCCCTCGTAGCGGCTCCAGGCGCGCGCCGCGGGCAGGTGGACGCGCGGGTCGGGGTCGGTCAGGCGCGCGTGGTAGGCCGCCAGCAGGTCGCCGCGCTCGGCCGCAGGCAGATGGCCGGCGAACGCCTCCCAGGCCTCGGGGAAGAAGCGGCCGATGCCGTAGAGGAACCAGTCGAGCTCGCGCAGACGGCAGAGGAAGATTCCGCGCAGCACCAGCGCGCGGCATCGGTCGGGGTGGGCCTCGGCGTACGCCAGCGCCAGCGTCGACCCCCAAGAGCCGCCGAAGACGATCCAGCGCTCGATCCCGAGGTGCGCGCGCAGAGCCTCGATGTCGGCGACCAGATGGCCGGTGGTGTTGTTCTCGAGCGAGCCCAGCGGCCGCGACCGGCCGGCGCCGCGCTGGTCGAAGACGACGATGCGGTAGTGCGCCGGGTCGAAGAAGCGCCGGTTGCCGGGCACCGCCCCGGCGCCCGGGCCGCCGTGCAGGAAGAGCACGGGCGCGCCGCTGCGTCGGCCGCTCTCCTCCCAGTACATGACATGCGGTTCGTCGAGCGCGAGCGTGCCGGTTGCGTAGGGTTCGATCTCGGGATAGATGCCGTGTTCCGTCATGGTCCGCCGTCCACGATGCGCGCAATAGAGCCGAGCCGGCACCCGCAGACAAGCCGCTTCCGCCGCCGGGCGCGCGCGGTGCTGGTGGCGCTGGCGCTTCTGCCGCCGGCAGCGGCACCGGCGCACGCGGCGCCGGCCGACGATCTCGACGCCGGCGAGCGCGGCCGCGTCGCCGCCGTCGTCGACGGCGAGACGGTGCGGCTCGACGGCGGCCTCGCGGTCCGCCTCGCCGGGCTGCAGGCGCCGCGGCTCGCGCTCGGGCGGCGCGGAATGCGCGACTGGCCGCTTGCCGGCGAGGCGCGCGCCGCGCTGGCGGCGCTGCTCGATGGCCGCGAGGTCGCGTTGCACTACGACGGCCTGCGCCGCGACCGCCACGGCCGCGCGCTCGCCCACGTGGTGCGCGGCGACGGCGTGTGGATCCAGGGCGCGCTGCTCGACGCGGGAATGGCGCGCGTCCACGGCTTCGCCGACAATCGCGCGCTCCTGCCCGAGATGCTCGCCGCCGAGCGCGCCGCCCGCGCCGCCGGGCGCGGCATCTGGGCGCACCCGTTCTATCGCCTCCGCAGCGCCGCGACGGTCGACGCCGACGCCTACAGTTTCCAGCTCGTGGAGGACACGGTGGTCTCGGCGACGGTGGTGCGCGGGCGCGTGTACCTGAACTTCGGCGCCGACTGGCGCAGCGACTTCACGATCACCGTGGCGCCGCGCGACCGGCGCGCGTTCGAGCGTGCGTGGTCGGCGGCGGGCGCGGCCACGGCCGAGGCGCTCGCTGGCCGCCGGGTGCGCGCGCGGGGCTGGATCGGGCGCTTCAACGGGCCGCAGCTAATCGCCGATCACCCGGAGCAGATCGAGATACTGGACTGAGGCCCACCGCACCGGAGGAAGGGGAGGACGCCGTGCTCTACCGGAATTTCACCACCGCCGAGGACATCGACCGCGAATACAACCTCGTCGCTGCGGTGCCCGAGGCCACCGCCATCGCCGAGGGCTGGGCGAAGCGGAGCGAAGCCGCGCGCGCTGCGCTCGATTGCGCGCTCGGCGTCCGCTTCGGCCCGACGCGCGCGGAGACCCTCGACATCTTCGCGCCGCCGGGGCCGGGCCCCTCGCCGGTGCACGTGTTCATTCACGGCGGCTACTGGCGCCGCTTCGGCGCGAGCGACTTCAGCTTCATCGCCCCGCCGCTGGTCGCCGCCGGCGTCGTCGTGGTGGTGACGAACTATGCGCTGTGCCCCACCGTCCCGGTCGCCGAGATCGTGCGCCAAAGCCGCGCCGCGCTCGCCTGGGTGCACGACCGCATCGGCGACTACGGCGGCGACCCCGCGCGCATCACCGTCTCCGGCCATTCCGCCGGCGGCCATCTGACGGGCATGGCGCTGGCGACGGACTGGCCCGGCGTCTGGGGCCGGCCCGCCGATCTCGTCAAGGGCGCGGTGCCGGTCAGCGGCGTCTTCGATCTGGCGCCGATTCCCTACACCTTCGTCCAGCCCTGGGTGCAGGTCGGCTGGGACGAGGTGCGCCGCCTCAGTCCGATAAGCCGGATGCCGACGGCGCCGGTCCCCATCACGGTGGCCGTCGGCGGCGGCGAGACGAACGAGTTCCTGCGCCAGAGCCGGGACTACCGCGCGGCGCTCGGCGCCGCCGGCCACGATGCCGACTACCTCGAGATTCCCGGTCGCCACCATTTCGACGTGCTCGACGATCTCGCGGACGCCGAGGGGCCGCTGTTCTCCGCCGTGATGAAGACGATCGCCACCGCGTGACCGCCGTCGGGCGCGCACCCGAACGGCGGTTCGGGGAGGCAGCCGCCCGCCGGCCGGATGTGGTGACCCCGCGTGGACCAGGCGTTATTCTGCGCCCGGAACTGCGAACCGAGGAGGCCGGGACATGGCGGTGACCGCAATCGTTCGTTTCGCGCTGCCCGAGGACATGACGCGCGAGGCGGCAACGGCCGCGTTCGAGGCGTCCACACCGCTCTACCGGGGCGTGCAGGGGCTGATCCGGAAATACTATCTCCTGTCCGAGGACGGCCGGACCGGCGGCGGCGTGTATCTGTTCGACTCGCGCGCGGATGCCGAACGCCTCCATGACGCGGCCTGGCGGGCCGGCATCCGTGAGCGTCTGGGCGCCGAGCCTTCAGTCGAGTATTTCGAATCGCCGGTGATCGTCGACAACGGCGCAGGCGCGGTCTCCACAGCGGCCTGACCGCCGTTGTACCGGCCCTGAAACCGTCGCCGCGCGGCGGGACGGCGACAGGGTCGGTGCCGAGGTCGTGCGGGGCGCATCGTCTCCGCGCAAGGCCTGACCGTGACCCTCGCCGGCGGCGTCGAGGTTATCGAGTCCTTGCGCGCCCTTGGCCCGCGGCTTCGCCGCCGTCGGCCCGCCGCCGGATATCGCCGGCAACCTGCCGTTCGTTGGCGGCGGGCCGCTCCATCCATTATCGCTCCGACGGATTATTGCTTTCCGGAAACGCCCTTGCGAATGGTGGGCTCCGTCGATTGGCCTTGAGCTCTTGCTCGGCCGGGCAAGCCATGTTGACCGCCATTCGCAGGTCGGCAACGCCGCACGGGGTGGCGATCGCCGTGAGCCTCCGGAGTCCGATGCTCTTCCGGCCTTGAGGAAGGTCGCGCTCCGCCACGACGAAGAAGCACCACTGCGCGGGATCGGTGTGGTCGGCATCGCCATCGTCGCGCCCGTGCCAGGCGAAGACGTAAGCGATGGAGTGGACGCCCCTCCCGACGGCATCGCAATGTGCCAAGTTGGCGGTGTCGTAAACGCCAAGAGAGGAAAGGGGCGTCCATGGAACAGGTTAGCATGATCGGGATCGATCTCGCGAAGAACAGCTTTCAGCTTCACGGCGCGCGGCCCGATGGATCGGTCGCGTTCCGGAAGAAGCTGAGCCGGGCGAAGGTGCTGGGGTTTCTGGTCTCGCAGCAGCCCTGCACAGTCGCGATGGAAGCCTGCGGCGGTGCGCACCATTGGGGCCGCGAGATCAGCCGCCTGGGCCATGCGGTGCAGTTGGTTCCGCCGGCCTACGTGAAGGCTTACGTCAAGCGACAGAAGAACGATGCGGCGGATGCGGAGGCGATCTGCGAGGCAGCATCGCGCCCGACGATGAGTTTTGTGGCTGTGAAGACCGTCGAGCAGCAGGCCCGGGGCATGCTGTTCCGCACGCGTGATCTCCTGGTACGCCAGCGCACCCAGACCATCAACGCCTTGCGCGGTCATCTGGCGGAGTTCGGCATCGTTGCTCCCCAGGGTCCGGCCCATGTCGGGCGCTTGGCGTCGGCGCTTGAAGACCCGGACTTGGATCTGCCGGACGCGGTCCACGATCTGGCCGGCCTTCTGCTGAACCAGATTGCCGGGCTTGGCGAGAAGATCGATGGCCTTGAAGAGGAAATCCGGGCGGTGGCCCGGCAGGACGAGGAGGCGCGCCGTCTGATGACCGTGCCGGGGATCGGGCCGATCACCGCGATGGCGGTCCAGTCCTTCGCGCCGCCGATGGAGACCTTCCGGCGCGGCCGGGACTTCGCCGCCTGGCTCGGCCTGGTGCCGCGCCAGCACACGACTGGCGGCAAGCCGCGCCTGGGCAAGATATCGAAGATGGGCCAGCGTGACTTGAGGCGGCTGCTGATCACGGGCGCCATGGCGGTCGTTCGCTGGGCGGCTCGGCGCGGCAGGACGAACGACCCATGGCTTGCCAGGATGCTGGCGCGCAAACCGCGCATGCTCGTCGCCGTGGCGCTGGCCAACCGGATGGCGCGCATCGTCTGGGCGCTGATGACGAAGAAGGAGAGCTACCGGGCTCCCGCCGCCGCCTGAGAGGGCGGTCGGGCGGGTCGCTGTCGGGGACGCGGGCAGGTCTGAGGAAAGGCAAGGGCAAACGGTCGATCGAGACGGGATCGGGAAAACCAGTCTCCGGACGCAGAGCTTTCGAGCTCGCGTAAGCGATATGGACCCGATCCGCGCATCTCCATGAGGGCCCGCGGCGTGTGACGTGCCGCATAGAGAGGCCGGACACACGACAGCACCTGACCGCGCGCACCGAACCGACCGAAGAAAATGCTTGCGTCACCAGGGGCGTCCACACACGTCCGCCGGCCGGCCCGGGGAATCGATCCACGTGCCCTCTCTGGTCCAGAATCCGGTGCGGGACCTGATGTCGAAGGTCGGAGTGCGTCGCCGCGGGGGCCGTCCCTTGTCCCACGACTGCCGCGCCGCAGCCTGCTTGATCTCCAGGCGGGCGCGGGAGGACGTATGCTCGCAGTCCCACGCCGCCCAATCCCAGCCGTCCATCCAGGTCAGGCGCCAATCGTCCTCAAGTGCGGCCGCGATCATGCACTCGACATAGTCGCCGCGGCAGACGTTGTTCACGATCGGCCCGTCGTAGCGGCGCCTGAGCATGTCCAGGATGTCCTGGTGGCGCGGTGCCGTCAGGGTCTTGCTCCGATCTTTGGACGGGTTGAGTGTTGGGCCACCATATCCGTGGCTGCGCCGCCCCGACCACCCGAAACCCTCTTCCCGCGTCGATCTCGATCATCGGACGGCAACGGTCGCCGGATCCCCACTCGTCCGCCTCGTCGAGCAAGCGCACGCTCACCCGCTCCTGGGAGCCGCGCAACGCGATGGCGCAGTCGAAGCGGCAGTGGCTCCTTTCGGCCGGCGCCCGTGCCGCGCCCCGGCCGGCGCGCGCGCGAACGGCGGTTCAGACGTGCTCGCCGCCGTTGATGTGGATTTCGGCGCCGTTCACGTAGCTCGACTGCTCGGTGCAGAGGAAATGGATCGTCTTCGCGACCTCCTCGGGCGTTCCCAGGCGGGCCATGGGGATCTCCGGCAGCAGCAGCTCCTCGGTGCCCGGCGAAAGAATGCCGGTGGCGATCTCGCCGGGCGCGATGGCGTTCACGCGGATGCCGTGCTTGCCGAAATCCGCCGCCATCTCACGCGTGAGCGCCGCCAGCGCCGCCTTCGAGGTGGCGTAGGCCGTGCCCGCGAACGGGTGCACGCGGCCGCCGGCGATCGAGGTGACGTTGACCACGGCGCCGGGTGCCGCCCGCAGCTCGTCGAACAGGCCGCGGGCGAGGCGGATGGGGGCGAAGAAGTTGATGCCGAAGACGCGGTGCCAGTCCGCCATGTCGGTGGACAGGCTGTCGAGGCGGCCGCCGTTCGGCCCCTTCGGCGAGATCGCGGCGTTGTTGACGAGCGCGTCCAGCGGCGCACCGTCGAGCATCGTGCGCAGCGCGGCGATGCTCTCGTCCAGCGTGTCGGCGTCGCCCAGGTCGATCTGCATGTGGTCCTCGGGCCCCGCCTCCCACGGGCAGTCCTCCGGGAACGCCTGTCGGGAGCAGGTGACGACGCGCCAGCCGGCCGAGGAGAACCGCTTGACGGTGGCGTGACCGATGCCGCGGCTCGCGCCCGTGAGCACCAGCGTCCTGCGGCGCTGCCCGCGCAACGTCACGGCGCCGCTCTCACGACGCCTTTTCGCGCACGTACGATCCGGGTGCCGGCTCGATCGCCACGAGACCGCCGTCGCCGGGCTTGCGCGCGGCGACGGTGTCGCCGGCGAGCGCCGCCTGCCATTCGTTCCAGTCGGGCCACCACGATCCGTCGTGCGGGCGCGCGCCTTCCAGCCACGCCTCGGGCGTTGCGGGCAGCGACTCGCCGGTGCGGTAGGGGTATTTCGCCGTCTGCGGCGAGTTGGTGATTCCGGCGATGTGCCCGGATCCGGCGAGCACGAAACGGACCGGGCCGCCGTAGAGCCGGGTCGAGGCGTAGCACGACTTCCACGGCGCGATGTGGTCGTCCTGCGTGGCCAGGAGATAGACCGGCACCGACACCTTCGACAGGTCGATCGGCACGCCGGCGAGAGTGAGGCCGCCGGGCGCGGCGAGCCGGTTCTCCTGGTACATCGCGCGCAGATAGAAGGAGTGCATCTTCGCCGGCATGCGCGTCGAATCGGCGTTCCAGTAGAGCAGGTCGAACGGGATCGGGTCCTTGCCCAGCAGATAGTTGTGGACGACGAAGGACCAGATGAGGTCGTTCGCGCGCAGCATGCTGAACGTCGTCGCCATGGCGCTGCCGTCGAGGTAGCCGCCCTGGCGCTCCATCCGTTCCTCGAGCGCGTTGACCTGCTCGTCGTCGATGAAGACGCCGAGGTCGCCGGGCTCGGAGAAGTCGGCGAGGCTGGCCATGAACGTCGCGGAAGAGATGCGTTCGTCGCCGCGGGCGGCGAGCCAGCCGAGCGTGCAGGCAAGCAGTGTGCCGCCGAGGCAGAGCGCTGCGGCGGCGACCTGGCGTTCGCCGGTGGCCCGCTCGATCGCGTCGAGCGCCGCCACTGGCCCCTCGAGCATGTAGTCGTCGAACGTCTTGCCGGCGAGCGCCTCGCCGGGATTGACCCACGAGATCATGAACACGGTGTAGCCCTGCTCGCACGCCCATTTGACGAACGAGTTTTCGGGCCGGAGATCGAGGATGTAGTACTTGTTGATCCAGGGCGGCACGATGAGCAGCGGCCGCCGGTGCACCTGCTCGGTCGCCGGGTCGTACTGGATGAGCTCCATCAGGTCGGTGCGGAAGACCACCCGGCCCGGCGACGCGGCGACGTCGCGGCCGACCTCGAACGCGTCCGTGTCGGTCATGGTGATCTTGAGTTCGCCCTCGCCGCGTTCGAGGTCGCGAAGCAGGTTGTCGAGACCGTGCACGAGATTCCGGCCGCCGGTCTCCAGCGTCCTGCGCAGCACCTCGGGATTGGTGGCGGCGAAGTTCGTCGGCGCCATCGCGTCGGCGAACTGTCGCGTGTAGAACGCGACCTTGCGCGCGGCGGCGGCGTCCAGCCCGTCGACGCCGGCCACCGTGCGGTGCAGCCATGCCGCCGTCAGCAGGTACGACTGCTTGATGTAATCGAAGACCGCGTTTTCCTGCCACGCCGGGTCGCGGAAACGCCGGTCCCCGCGCGCCGGCTCGGCCACCGGCGGCGGCGCGGCGCCGAGCATGCGTTCCGTCGCCTGCCGCCACAGCCGGGCGTGGTCCTGCCACAGGTCCGTCTGCGCCCGTACCAGCTTCGCCGGATCCGCGAGCATGCGTTCCGTCATCGCCGTGAAGGCGCCGGCCACGTTCAGCGGATCGGCCGGCCCCGGCGCGTCGGCGTGGCGCCGCGCGAACGCCTCCAGCACCGACCGGCTGCGTTCGGCAATGCGCGTCCACGTCTCGACAGCTTCCGCTGCATCGGTCCCCGCGGTCGGCATGGCGTCGTTCCCCGTCCATCGTCGTGCAACCGTCTCCGGTATCATACGAACCGCGAAGCGGCGAGTCTCCGTCGGCCGCGCCCGCGGCACCGGTTCCGCCGGCCGGCGCACCGGCGGCGGTTTGCCTGGGCCGTCGCCGCTCTGCTATAGCTTGCGGACCATGAAACGTTCCGTGATTGGCCGCCACGCGTGGGCGCTGGCCGTGCTTGCCGGCGCGGCGACCGGCGGCTGCGAAGGCGGCCCGTTCGCTCTCCCGAACCCGTTTCCCGGCGCCGCGGGGACGGCGGCGGAAGCGGCGCCGGCCCTGCCCGTGCCCGGCGCCGAGGGCGACTATCCACTCCTTGCCGCCATGCCCGACGCGGCACCGGCGACGACGCCGCTCGAGCAGCGCCAGCGCATCCTCGAGCTCCTGGTGGCGGCGCGCGACCGCGCCCATGCCGCAGCGGCGGCGAGTCCGGCCGCCCCGCCGGCGGTACCCTCTCCCAGCGCCGTACCGACTCCCGCCGCCGCGCCGGCATCGGCCGATGGCGCGGCGCACGTCGGAGTGATCCAGTATCTGCACGGCTCCGCGCGGTTGTCGACGCACGACAAGGCGGTGCTCGCGCGCATCGCCGAGGAGCAGCGCGCACGCGCCGCCGACGTGCGCGTGGTCGGGCACGCGAGCGCGCGCGCAAAGGGAGGCGCGGCGCGGGCCCAGGTCCTGAATTTCCGCATCGCGCTCGCGCGGGCACGGGTGGTCGCCCACGAGCTGGCGCGGCTCGGGGTGCCGGCAAACCGCATCATCGTCGAATCGAAGGCGGACGACGACCCCGCCTGGTCCAACTCGACGCCGCTCGGCGAGGCGGCCAACCGCCGCACCGACATCTACCTCGTCGCGCCGTCCGCCCTGCGTTGACGACGGCGATTCCCGCGCGGCCCGCGGCGGACGCGCCGCCCAGGCCGGACCCGAGCGCGACGACGAGGGGACGAGGCCGCATCGAGGGCGGCGGCGAACGCCCCTCCGACCGACGGCGCGCCGCCATGAACGTCGACTTCGAGCGGATCGGGCGCCTGCCACCCTACGTATTCGCCGAAGTCAACGACATGAAGGCGCGCGCGCGCGCCGCCGGCCGCGACGTCATCGACTTCGGCATGGGGAACCCGGATCAGCCGACCCCGGGCCACATCGTCGACAAGCTCGTCGAGACCGTGCGCAAGCCGCACACCCACCGTTATTCGACCTCGCGCGGCATTCCCGGTCTGCGGCGCGCCATGGCCGCGTGCTACCGGCGCCGCTTCGGCGTCACGCTCGACCCCGAAAGCGAGATCGTCGCGACGCTGGGATCGAAGGAAGGGCTCGCCAACCTCGCCTCGGCGGTCTCGGCGCCGGGCGACGTCGTGCTCGCGCCCAACCCGAGCTACCCGATCCACCCCTACGGCTTCGTCATCGCCGGCGCGGAGGTGCGCCACGTGCGCTGCGGGCCGGGGATCGACTACCTCGCGGGGCTCGAACGCGCGGTCGCCGACAGCCCGCGCCGGCCGCGGGCGATGGTGCTCAACTTTCCCAACAACCCCACCGCCGAGGTGACGGACCTCGATTTCTACGAGCGCGTCGTCGCCTTCGCCCGGGCGCAGGGCATCTGGATCCTCTCCGACCTCGCCTACGCCGAGATCTATTTCGACACCGAACCGCCGCCGTCGATCCTCCAGGTACCCGGCGCGCGCGACGTGGCGGTCGAATTCACGTCGCTGAGCAAGACCTACTCGATGCCGGGCTGGCGCATCGGCTTCGCCGCCGGCAACCGCGACCTCGTGCGCGCTCTGGCGCGCATCAAGTCGTATCTCGACTATGGCGCCTTCACGCCGATTCAGGTGGCGGCGGCAGCGGCCCTCAACGGACCGCAGGACTGCGTGGCGGAAATCCGCGAACGCTACCGCGAACGCCGCGACGTGCTCGTCGACAGCTTCGCCCAGGCCGGCTGGGCGGTGCCGCGGCCGCGGGCGACGATGTTCGCCTGGGCGCCCATTCCGCCCGCGTGGCGCGCCGCCGGCTCGCTCGCCTTCGCCAAGGCGCTGCTCACGGGCGCCGACGTCGCGGTGGCGCCCGGCATCGGCTTCGGCGAATACGGCGAGGGCTACGTGCGCCTGGCGCTGGTGGAAAACCGCCAGCGCATCCGTCAGGCGGCGCGCAACATCAAGGCATTCCTCGCGCGGGCAGAAGTGCCCGACACCGCGGCGGCGCGATGAGCGCGCCCTTGCGCATCGGCATCGCCGGCCTCGGCACGGTCGGCGCGGGCACGCTGAAGCTGCTGCGCGACAACCGGTCGCTGCTGACCGCGCGCTGCGGCCGCCCGCTCGATGTCGTCGCAGTGTCCGCCCGCGACCGCGGCAAGGATCGCGGCGTGGCGCTCGACGGCATCGCCTGGGTCGACGACGCCGCAGCAATGGCCGAGAGCGACATCGACGTGGCGGTCGAGCTGATCGGCGGCGCCGGCGGAACCGCCCTGGATCTCGTCTGGCGCGCGCTCGGCCGCGGCGTGGACGTGGTGACGGCGAACAAGGCGCTGATCGCACACCGCGGCGCGGCGCTCGCCGAGCGCGCCGAGGCGAACGGCGCCGACCTCCGCTTCGAAGCCGCCGTCGCCGGCGGCGTTCCCATCGTCAAGGCGCTGCGCGAGGGTCTCGCGGCCAACCGGCTCTCGCGCGTCTACGGGATTCTGAACGGCACCTGCAACTACATGTTGACCGACATGCGCGAGACCGGCCGGCCGTTCGACGACGTGCTCGCCGAAGCGCAGGCGCTGGGCTATGCCGAAGCCGATCCGAGCTTCGACATCGACGGCATCGACACGGCGCACAAGCTCGCCATCGTCGCCAGCCTCGCATTCGGCACGAAAATCGACCTCGGCTCGATGTTCGTCGAAGGCATTCGCCATATCGATCCGGTCGACATCGCCTATGCCGAAGAGCTCGGCTACCGCATCAAGCTGCTTGGCATCGCGGTGCGCGACGAGGCGGGCCTCGCGCAGCGGGTTCACCCGTGCATGGTCCCCCGCGACGCGCCGATCGCGGCCGTCGAGGGCGTGTTGAACGGGATCGTCGGCGAGGGCGACCGCACGGGCGGCACGGTGCACGAGGGGCGCGGCGCCGGCGCCGATCCCACCGCCTCGGCGGTGGTCGCCGACCTCATCGACATCGCGCGCGGCGCGCGCCTGCCGACGTTCTCGGTTCCCGCCGCGGCGCTCGAAAGCGTGCCGGCGGTGCCCATCGACCGGCGCGTCGGCACCTACTACGTCCGCCTGGCCGTCGCCGACCGCCCCGGAGTCATCGCCGACATCGCCGCCTGCCTGCGCGACAACGCGGTGTCGATGGAAGCGCTCGTGCAGCGCGGGCGCAGCGCCGGCGGTGCGGTGCCGGTCGTCATGACGACGCACGACGTGAGCGAAGCGGCGATGCAGTCGGCGCTGGCGGGGATCGCGGCGCTCGAGACCGTCGCCGCGCCGCCGCGCTTGATCCGCATCGAATCGCTGTAAACTCGCGCGACGTGAGCCGCACGAACGCGCCGGTGGAGCGGAGAACGGCATGGGAGTAGCAGGGGCGCTCGATCGGAACCTCGCGCTGGAGACGGCGCGGGTGACCGAGGCGGCGGCGCTCGCGTGCGCGCGCTTCGTTGGACGCGGCGACGAGCGCGCCGCCGACCAGGCGGCGGTCGACGCCATGCGGCGAGCGCTCAACGCGCTCGCCATCGACGGCACCGTCGTCATCGGCGAGGGCGAGCGCGACGAGGCGCCGATGCTCTACATCGGCGAGAAGGTGGGCCGCGGCGGGCCGAAGGTCGACATCGCGCTCGACCCGCTCGAGGGCACGACGATCTGCGCCACCGGCGGCGCCAACGCGCTCGCCGTCGCCGCCATGGCCGACGACGGTGGGCTTCTCAACGCGCCCGACGTCTACATGGACAAGATCGCGGTCGGCGGCGGCCTTCCCGAGGGCGTCATCGACCTCGACGACGAGCCCGGCGAGAACCTGGCCCGGCTCGCCCGGGCCAAGGGAGTCGGCGTCGGCGACATCCGCGCCTGCATCCTCAACCGGCCGCGGCACGAGAGACTGATCGCCAAGGTGCGCGCCGCGGGCGCCCGTATCCAGCTCATCCAGGACGGCGACATCGCCGGGGTGATCGCGACCGCGCGCGGCGACACGGGCATCGACATCTATCTCGGCTCCGGCGGCGCGCCCGAAGGCGTGCTCGCGGCGGCGGCGCTGCGCTGCATCGGCGGCCAGATGATGGGCCGCCTGCTGTTCCGCAACGACGACGAACGCGGGCGCGCGCGGGCCATGGGAATCGTCGACCTCGACCGGACGTACGCGCTCGACGACCTCGCGCACGGCGACGTGATCTTCGCCGCCACCGGGGTCACCGACGGCGCCATGCTGCGCGGCGTCCGCCGCGGGCCCGAGGGGGCCGAGACCGAGTCGCTCATCATGCGCTCGAAAACCGGCACGGTGCGGGTCATCCGCGCCTGGCACGACTTCACCCGCAAGGCGCCCGCCGACGATGAGCGCGCATAGCGCGCGGGCGGCGGCGCCCGCGCTGCTTGGAGTCGAGCGCTCGGCGGCCGGCAGGCGCTGGGAGAGCCGTTGCGGCGACGACAGGCTGGCCCTGGCGCTGGCGCAGGCGCTCGACTTGCCGGAGGCGCTCGGCCGCGTGCTCGCCGGGCGCGGCGTGACGCCGGACCGCGCCGAACGCTGGCTCGCTCCGACGCTGCGCGACACGCTGCCCGATCCGTCGCGGCTTGCCGACATGGACCGTGCCGCCGAGCGCCTGGCGCGGGCGCTGGAGGGCGGCGAAACGATCGGCGTCTTCGGCGACTACGACGTCGACGGCGCCACCGCATCGGCGCTGGTGCGACTCTACGTCGAAGCGGTCGGCGGCCGCGCCCGACCCTATATCCCCGACCGCCGGCGCGAGGGCTACGGGCCGAACCGGGCGGCACTCGAACGGCTGGCCGGCGAGGGGGTGCGCGTCGTCGTCACCGTCGATTGCGGCACGACCGCTCTCGAACCGCTTGCCGCCGCGGCGGCTCTCGGACTCGACGTCATCGTCGTCGACCACCATCAGGCCGGCCCCGAGCGGCCGCGCTGCCACGCCCTGGTCAATCCCAACCGGCTCGACGATACGAGCGGTCTCGGCGCCCTGGCGGCGGTGGGCGTCGCGTTCCTTCTCATCGTCGCCGTCAATCGCGCGCTGCGCGCGCGCGGCCGCTTCGCCGCGGGCGGCGAGCCGGATCTGCTGCGCCTTCTAGACCTCGTCGCTCTCGGCACGGTGTGCGACATGGTGCCGCTCACCGGCCTTAACCGCGCCTTCGTGCGCCAGGGGCTGAAGGTGATGGCGCGCCGCGACAACCCCGGGCTGGCGGCGCTGGCCGACACGTGCCGCCTCGACAGCGCGCCCGGGACGTATCACGCGGGCTTTCTCCTCGGGCCGCGGATCAACGCCGGCGGTCGCGTCGGCGAGGCCGACCTCGGCCACCGCCTGCTGTGCGCGCGCAGCGTCGACGAGGCGCGCCCGCTCGCCGAGCGGCTCGACCGCTACAACACCGAACGCCGCGCCATCGAGGACCGGGTGCTGGCGGCGGCGCACGCGCGGGCCGAAGCGGCGATGGAGGAGGCACCGGCGGCGCTGGTCGTCGCCCCCGGCGACGACGACGCGGAGGACTGGCACCCCGGCGTCGTCGGGCTGGTGGCGAGCCGGCTCGTCGAGCGCTACCACAGACCCGCCGTCGTCATCTCCCGCGACGGCGCCGTCGCCAAGGGCAGCGCGCGGTCGGTCCCCGGCTTCGACATCGGCGCCGCCGTCACCGCCGCGCGCCAGAGCGGACTGGTGGACGCTGGCGGCGGCCACCCGATGGCGGCGGGGGTGACTCTGGCGGCCGAAGGGATCGAGGCGTTCGCGCGCTTCCTGTGCGGCCGCGCCGCTGCCGCCGGCGGCATTTCCGCGGCGCGACCGCCGCTCGGACTCGACGGAACGCTGGCGCCCGGCGGCGCGACGACCGCCCTGGTGGACCGGCTCGAAACCGCCGGCCCCTACGGCGTCGGCAATCCCGAGCCGCGCTTCGCCCTCCCCGAATGCCGCATCGCCTTCGCCGATACCGTCGGCGGCGGCCACGTGCGCTGCCGGCTGGCCGGCAGCGACGGGCGGACGCTGCAAGGCATCGCCTTCCGCGCCGCCGACGGGCCGGTCGGCGCGGCGCTGCTCGCGGCGCGGGGCGGCGCGCTCCACGTCGCCGGCCACTTGCGGCGCGACCGCTGGCGCGGCCGCGACGGCGTGCAGATGACGGTGGACGACGTGGCGCCGCCGCGATGACGGCCGCCGTCGGCGCCGCCATCATCCCGGCGGGCGGCCTGGGCACGCGGTTTCTTCCTGCCACCAAGGCGGTGCCGAAGGAGATGCTGCCGGTCGTCGACAAGCCGCTGATCCAGTACGCGGCGGAAGAGGCGCGCGCCGCCGGCATCGAACGCATCGTGCTGGTGACGGGCCGGGGCAAGACCGCGGTCGTCGACCACTTCGACCGCGCGCCCGAGCTCGAGGACGCGCTCGAAGCCGCGGGCAAGGCGGACGCCGCCGCGGCGGTCGCGGCGAGCGCGGCGGCGGCGGGGAGCGTGGTGGCGGTGCGGCAGCCCCGCCCGCTCGGCCTCGGGCACGCGGTGTGGTGCGCGCGCGAGGCCGCGGGCGGCGGCGCGTTCGCGGTCCTGCTGCCGGACGACCTGATCCTCGGGCCCGTACCGTGCCTCGCGTCGATGGTCGAGGCGCACGCGGCGGCCGGCGGCGCGCTCGTCGCGGCGATGCCGGTGCCGCGCGCCGAGACGCGGCGCTACGGCATCATCGATCCGGGCGGCAGCGAGGGCGACCTCGTCGCTGTCGCCGGCCTCGTGGAGAAGCCCGAACCGGCGGCGGCGCCGTCGACCCTCGCGGTCGTCGGCCGTTACATACTGCCGCCGGAGACGTTCGCCCTCCTCGGCCGCCAGCGGCGCGGCGCCGGCGGCGAGATTCAGCTTACCGACGCCATCGCCGGGCTGATCGGGTCCGTGCCGGTACACGGCTTCCGGTTCGCCGGCGAGCGCTTCGACTGCGGCGACAAGCTCGGCTATCTCGAGGCCGGGCTGGCCTGCGCGCTGGCGCGCGACGACCTCGCCGGCGGCGTCCGCGAAATCCTCGCGCGGCGGGCGGCGCGGCCGTGAAGGTCGTCATGGTCGGCGCCGGCCACGTGGGCCTCGTGACCGGCGCGTGCTTCTCCGAGTTCGGCGTCGACGTGACGTGCGTCGATACCGACCGCGACAAGTTGCGTCGCCTCGAGGCCGGCGAAATGCCCCTCTACGAACCGGGCCTCGCCGACCTCGTCGCGCGCAACATGGCGGCCGGGCGCTTCGCCGTCGCCGCCGATCCGGCGGCGGTCGCCGGAGCCGACGCCGCGTTCATCGCCGTCGGCACGCCGAGCCGGGACGACGACGGCCGCGCCGACCTGAGGCACGTCCGCGTCGCCGCGGAGGCGATCGCCGCGGCGCTGTCGCGGCGGACGGTGGTCGTCAACAAGTCCACGGTACCGGTGGGGACGGGGCGCGAGGTCGAGCGCATCGTCGCGGCCGCGCGCCCGGACCTCACGGCGGGGGTCGACTTCGACGTGGCGTCCAACCCGGAGTTTCTGCGCGAAGGCTCGGCGATCGACGACTTCATGCGCCCGGACCGCGTCGTCGTCGGCGCCGAAAGCGACCACGCGCGCCATGTGCTGCGCGCGCTCTATCGCCCCCTGTACCTGCGCAAGACGCCGATCCTGTTCACCACGCGCGAGACCGCCGAGCTCACGAAGTATGCGGCCAACGCGTTCCTCGCGACCAAGGTCGCGTTCATCAACGAGATCGCCGACCTGTGCGAGGAGACCGGCGCCGACGTGCAGGACGTGGCCGAGGGGATCGGCCTCGACGGCCGCATCGGGCCGAAGTTCCTGCATCCGGGCCCCGGCTACGGCGGCAGTTGCTTTCCCAAGGACACCCGCGCGCTGGTGCGCATCGGGCACGAGGCCGGCGCGCGTATGCGCATCGTCGAGGCGGCCGTGGCGGCGAATGCGGCGCGCAAGGCGAGCATGGGCGCGCGCGTCGTCCGCGCCTGCGGCGGCTCGGTGGACGGCCTCGCCGTCGCCGTGCTCGGATACGCGTTCAAGCCCAACACCGACGACACGCGGGAAAGCCCGGGGCGGCCCATCGTGCGGGCGCTGCTCGACGCCGGCGCCGCGGTGCGCGTCTACGATCCGGCGGCGCGCTGCGACATCGACGAAGCCGAGACGGCGGAGTCGGCGGAAGCGGCGATGCAGGGCGCCGACGCGCTCGTCGTCGTCACCGAATGGAACCAGTTCCGCGGGCTCGACCCGGCGCGGATCGCGCAACTGCTGCGGCGGCCGGTCGTCGTCGATCTGCGCAACGTCTACCGCCAGGACGAGATGCGCGCCGCCGGGCTGCGTTACGTCGGCGTGGGCCGCGGCGGGCGCGATGCCGGCTGACGCGCACCGCTTTCACCCGGACATCCTGCGCGCCTACGACATCCGCGGCGTCGTCGGCGAGACTCTCGGCGCCGCCGACGCGCTGGCGGTGGGCCGGGCCTTCGCCACGCGGCTGCGCGCGGACGCGGAGCAGCCGCGGGTGTGCGTCGGCTACGACGGGCGGCTCGAATCGCCGGCGCTCGAGGCGGCGCTCACCGAGGGCCTGCGCGCGGGCGGCGCCCGCGTCGTCCGCGTCGGCCTCGGCCCGACGCCCATGGTCTGGTTCGCCGCGAAGACGCTCGACGCCGACGGCGGCGTCATGGTCACGGGCTCCCACAACCCGCCGGGCTACAACGGGTTCAAGTTGACGACGCGCGCCGGCGCGTTCCACGGCGAGGACATCCGCGACCTGGGGAGAATCGCCGCGGCCGGCAGGTTCGCCGGCGGCTCCGGCGGGATCTGCGATCGCGACGTGTCGGACGCCTACGTCGACGGGCTCGCCGGCGCCTGGCGCTCGCGCCGCGAGCTGCGCGTCGCCTGGGACGCCGGCAACGGCGCCGCCGGCGCTCTCATGACACGGCTCGCCGAACGCCTGCCGGGCTTCCACGTCCTGTTGTGCGAGACCGTGGACGGCACCTTTCCCGAGCACCACCCGGATCCGGCGGAGCCGGAAAACCTCGAGACGCTGATCGGCACGGTGTGCGGCCTCGGGTGCGACGTCGGAGTGGCGTTCGACGGCGACGGCGACCGGCTCGGCGCCGTCGACGACCGCGGGCGCGTCCTCGCCGGCGACCAGATCCTGTGCCTGCTCGCGGAGCCGGTGCTGGCGGCGCACCCGGGCGCCACCGTCATCGCCGACGTGAAGGCGAGCCGGATCCTGTTCGAGCGGATCGCGGCTCTCGGCGGCGTGCCCCTGATGTGGCGCAGCGGCCATTCGGCGATCAGGAGCAAGATGGCGGAAACGGGCGCGCCGCTGGCCGGCGAGATGAGCGGGCACATCTTCTTCGCCGACCGCTATCACGGGTTCGACGACGGGCTCTACGCGGCGGTGCGCCTGCTCGACGCGGTGGCCGAGAGCGGCCGCAGCGCGGCCGACCTGCGCGACTCGCTGCCGGCGACGGCGGCGACGCCCGAGATCCGCTTCGCCTGCCCCGATGCGCGCAAGTTCGCCGTCGTCGCCGACATTGCCGGGCGTCTGCGGGCGCGCGGCGCGGACGTGAACGACATTGACGGCGTCCGCGTCGCCACGCCCGACGGCTGGTGGCTGCTGCGCGCCTCGAACACCCAGCCCGTTCTCGTGGCACGTTGCGAAGCCGCCGACGCTGACGGCCTCGCGCGCCTCAAGGCGGCGCTGGCCGGCGAGCTCGCCGCCGCCGGCGCCGCGGTCCCCGACGCCCTGTCGTAGAGTGCGCGAGGGGCGCGCGGGCGCCCTTCAGCCGGCAAGCTCCGGGATGGTCCACAGGGGTGCGTGCCCGCGGGCGACGCGTTGCACGTTGTCGTAGGCGTTGCGCACGCGGCCGCGGTGGCTCTCGCGCGTCGGCCCGGCGAGATGCGGGGTCAGCGTCACGTTGTCGAGCGCGAACAGGGGGCTGTCGGCAGCGAGCGGCTCGCGGTCGAAGACATCGAGGCCGGCGCCGGCGATCGCCCGGCGCGAGAGCGCGTCGCAGAGCGCGGTCTCGTCGATCACGGACCCGCGGCTGGTGTTGACGAGAACGGCGTCGGGCTTCATCAGCGCCAGTTCGCGGGCGCCGATCAGATGCCGCGTCGTATCGTCCAGCGGCACGTGCAGGGTCACGACATCGGCGGTGCCGAGCAGCTCGTCCAGCAGCCGGAACCGCACGCCGAGCGCGTCTTCCTCGGCGTCCGCGAGCCGCGCGACGTCGTAATAGACGACCGCCATCCCGAAGGCGGCGGCGAGACGCGCAGTCCTGCGGCCGATGTTCCCGAACCCGACGATGCCCAGGGTCTTCCCGTACAGCTCGTGCAGGTCGGGGATGGCATTGCCGCGCCAGCGGCCGGCGGCGACGCCGGCGTGCTGGCGGACGAGCTGGCGCGAGACGGCCAGCATCAGCATCACCGCGTGCTCGGCGACGGCGACCGAGTTGGCGCCGCCGTTGTTGGCGACCGGCACGCCGGCGCGCCGCGCGGCGGCGATGTCGGCCCGGTCGTAGCCGGCGCTGAGCAACTGGATCAGGCGCAGTTTCGGCGCCTTGCGGTACAGCTCCTCGCCCACCATCGCGTCGACGAAGCCGACGAGATAGGCCGCCTCGGCGAGCGCCGCGTCGCAGTCCGGGCCCGGCGCCGGAGTGGCGAACAGCTCGAACTCCGGTGGAACCATCTCGCGCGCGGTCTCGATCAATCCCGGAAATCCGGCGACGAAAACGATCTTCGGGTTCACGGTGTCCTCCAGGATTCTCCGGCTTCAGGCGACCGCGGCGGCCGTGGTCAGAACGACCCCGGCATCGCGCATCCGCCGTCTGGCATCGGCGAGGGAGCCATCGAGGTCGATGGCCCGGCAGGCGTCCTCGACGACCGTGGCTTGGAAGCCGAGGCGGCGCGCGTCGAGCGCCGAGAAGGCGACGCAGAAATCGAGCGCGAGGCCTGAGAACCAGAGCCGCTCGAGGCCGCGCTCGCGCAGATATCCGGCGAGCCCCGTCGGCGTCGCCCGGTCGTTTTCGAGGAAAGCGGAATAGGAGTCGATCGCCGGGCGGAAGCCCTTGCGGACCGTCAGCATGGCGTTGGGCAGCGCCAGACCCTCGTGCAGCGCCGCGCCGCGCGTGCCCTGGACGCAGTGGTCGGGCCACAGCACCTGGGGCCCGTAGGCCATTTCGACCGACTCGAAGGGCGCCGCGCCGGCATGGCTCGACGCGAACGAGCGGTGGCCGGGCGGATGCCAGTCCTGCGTCAGCACGGCGGTGTCGAACGCGCCGGCAAGGCGGTTGACGGGTGCGACGACCGCATCGCCGTCCGGGACGGCGAGCGCGCCGTCGGGGCAAAAGTCGTACTGAACGTCGATGACGACGAGTGCGTCCGTCGCCCGGTCGATCATCGCTCGCTCCGCCTCACGTCTTCATCACGACAAGGCAGTCACGGGTGCGGCGTTTCAGCTCGGCGCACGCGTTCTGCGCCTCGACCTTCGTGAGACCGTAGTGGCGGGCCCGGTACAGGGTGCCGCGGTTCCCCGTGATCGGCTCGATGCGTCGTTCGCCGGCGGCGCGAAGGTCGGGGATCGCCCGATGCGCCTCGTCGAGAGCGCTCTCGGCGGAGGAGCGGCGCGAGAAGACTCCGACCTGAATCAACCAGCTGCCGGACGCTTGCGTCGTCGCGCGGGAGAACGCGCGGTCGAGCAGCTCGCGGACGCGGGCATCGCGTCGTTTGGCGGTCTTGCCGCCCATGACGACGGCGACGACATGGGCGCCGTCGCGCCGCGCCGAGGCCGCGAGATTGAAGCCCGAGGCCCTGATGTAGCCGGTCTTGATTCCGTCCATCCCGGGGTAGGACGTGAGAAGGCGATTGGTGTTGCGGTAGCGCTTGCCGCGCCAGGTCACGCTGTGGCCGGCGAAGAAATGGGCGTAGTGCGGAAACCGCTCGTACAGGGCCAGCGCCAGCGTCACCATGTCGCGCGCGGTCGTGCGCTGCCGCGTGTCGGGGAGGCCCGAGGCGTTGCGGAAGGTCGTCTGCGTCATGCCGAGCGCACGGGCGCGCGCCGTCATGAGCCGCGCGAAGCGGTCCTCGCTGCCCGAGAAATACTCGGCGACGACGGTGGCGACATCGTTCGCCGACTTGGTCGCCAGGGTACGTATGGCGTCGCGCAGCGGGATCCGGCTGCCCGCGCGAAGGCCGATTTTCGACGGCGGACGAGCGGCGGCGCGGGCGGAGACGGGCAGCGCCGTGTGGAAACCGATGACGCCGTGGTCGAGCGATTCGAACACCAGATACAGGGTCATCATCTTCGCCAGAGACGCCGGATAGTTGTGTACGTCGGCGTTCTCGCTGTGCAGCACGGCGCCGGTTTGCGCATCGACAACGTGCGCGGCGTAGCCGGCAACGGCCGGCCGCGGGAAGAGCGCATGCGCGGCAACGAGGGCGAGCACCGCGACGAATCCCGCCCCGGACCGCCGCCGGGCGGCGTGACTGGTGACCAAGAACACTCCCCACTCCCCCCGGGCGCGGCCGGTCTCAAGTTCCATCGGGCAACGAAAAAGTTAGTGCAAGGCGCGATAATTGCCAAAATTTTCACGACCGCTCCGCACGCGGAAATGAGCCGCTCCCGTTTGTCCGGGCCGCTGGCGCGCCGGCGCGCCGTCCGGACGACGGCCTGCGCGACGCGTCGCATAGTGCGATGCAAAAGAATTATTGCGTTGCAAAAATTATTCTTGACGATACGTCGGGCGATAAGCATTCTCGCCATGTTGCGACGCAACATATATGGCTGCGATGTTGCGGCGCCGGGCGCCGGACAAGCAAGCGCGAGGGCAAAGGAAATGGTCGAAACCACGACGACTGCTCCCAAGGGCAGGACGAGAACCAGCAAGACGGCGGCGCCCGACGGCGACCGCGTCGACGCCGAGGCTTTCGCGAAGAAGGGCCGGGAGGCGTACGAATCGCTCTTTCAGGCGGGCGCGGAGGCGCTGTCGGGCAATTACGACAAGCTGCTCTCCTTCAACAGGCAGCGCATGGAGGAGACGATGAAGGCATTTCAGGATTGGGACGGCATGGGCGAGGCCGGCCGCAAGACCGCCGGCGCGTGGCTCGCCAGCGCGCGCATCGCGGCCGAGGGCTGGGCGCGGATCGCCGACAAGATGGTCGGCTCGGTCGCGGCGTCGGTAGAGAGCGGCGTGGCGGCGTCCGAGAAGGCGCTCGAGTGCAAGGACGCGGCAGAGTTGGTCGACCTGCAGTCGCGCGAGGCGCGGCGCCTGACGGACGCCTGGATCGCCGACGGCAGCGCCCTGTCGGAGATGACGGCCGAGACGGCGGCCGCGGCGGCGGCGCCGCTCGCCGAGCGGATGAACGAGACGGTCGAGCGCTGGATGAAGTCCAGCGCCTGAACGGTCGCCGCCGGCGAGTTCCTCCCGCCCGCCGGCGGCGACCGCGACCCGCGCCGCCGGCGCGCCGCCGGCGGTACCAATCGCGCGCGAAATGGTGTGTATTGCTCCCCTGTTCGTCTGGGGGGCTGGGCATGATGCGGTTTGCGCGTTCCGCGGCGGCGGCTGCGGCGATTCTGGCGGTTTCGGCGCCCGCGGCGGCGGAGACGGTGCTGCGGATGGTGCCGCACGCCGACCTGAAGAACGTGGACCCGATCTGGACCACGGCATACATCAGCCGCAACCACGGCTACATGGTCTACGACACGCTGTTCGCGCTCGACGAGAACCTCGAGGTGCAGCCGCAGATGGTGGACACGTGGTCGGTGAGCGAGGACGGCCTCGTGTGGACGTTCCGTCTGCGCGACGGGCTCCTGTGGCACGACGGTGCGCCGGTCACGGCGGCCGACTGCATCGCCTCGATCCGCCGCTGGGGCGCCCGCGACGGCATGGGCCAGAAGCTCATGGACGCGACGGCGGCGATGGCGGAGGTGGACGACCGCACGTTCACGCTGACGCTGAAGTCGCCGTACGGCCTCGTATTGCAGTCCCTGGGCAAGATCTCGTCGAACGTTCCCTTCATGATGCCCGCGCGTCTGGCGGCGACGGACCCGTTCGAGCAGGTGCCGGAGAACACGGGCTCGGGCCCGTTCATCTTCGTCGCCGAGGAATGGGTTCCCGGCTCCAAGGTGGTCTACGCGAAGAACCCGGCCTACGTGCCGCGGTCGGAGGCGCCGAGCTTCGCCGCCGGCGGCAAGCGCGCGCGCGTGGACCGGGTGGAATGGCATTACATCCCCGACGCGGCGACGGCGATGAATGCGCTGATCAGCGGTGAGATCGACTATTTCGAACTGCCGCCGCACGACCTCCTGCCGATTATGGAAGCGAGCCCGGGGGTGGTGGTGGAGACCCTGGACGAGCTCGGCAACCAGGGTTGGGTGCGCCTCAACCATCGCCTGCCGCCGTTCGACGACCCGCGGATGCGCGAGGCGGTCCTGTGGGCGATCGACCAGAGCAACTACCTGCAGGCGACGATCGGCAATCCGGCGTACTATCGGACCTGCACGGCGTACTTCGGCTGCGGCACGCCGTTCGAGTCGGACGCGGGAACCGAAGCCCTGGCGACGCAGGACCTCGAGCGGGCGCGGGCGCTGGTGGCGGAGGCGGGCTACGACGGCACGCCGGTGGTGATTCTGCAGGCGAGCGACATTCCGATCAACAACGGGGCGGCGCTGGTGACGGCGCAAATGCTGCGCTCGATCGGTTTCGAGACCGAGCTCCAGGCGATGGACTGGAGCACGCTCACGTCGCGCCGCGCGATCTCCGATCCCGTGGACAGCGGCGGCTGGAACGTCTTCATCACATGGTGGATCGGCGCCGACATCCTCGATCCCGTGGCCAACATCGGCGTGTCCGGCGGCTGCCTGGAGCGGGCCTGGTTCGGCTGGCCGTGCGATGCCGAGATCGAGGCGCTGCGCGACCGTTTCGCGCGCGCGGCGGACCAGGACGAACGGCGGCGCCTGGCGGAGGCGGTGCAGGAGCGCGCCATCGACATCGTCGCCTACGGAAATTTCGGGCTGTGGTTCAATCCCGTCGCCTACCGCGACAACCTCGACGGCCTGATCAAGTCTCCGGTCCCGTTCTTCTGGAACGTGGAGAAGCGCTAGCCGGCGCGGCCCGTCCCGGCCAGGGTCCCGCCGATGGTCGCCTTCCTTCTCCGCCGCCTGCTGGCGACCGTCCCGGTCATGGGCGTCGTCGCCGTTTTCGTGTTCCTGCTGCTGCACCTGAGCCCGGGCGACCCGGCGACGGTGATCGCCGGCGACTACGCGAGGCCGGAGGACATCGCGCGCATCCGCGCCCAGCTCGGGCTCGACCGGCCGCTGCACGTCCAGTTCGCCGTCTGGATCGGACGCTTGGCCCAGGGCGACCTCGGGACGTCGATCTTCTCCGACCTCCCGGTGGCCACGCTGATCGGCCAGCGCCTGGAGCCAACCGTGTCGCTGGCGTTGCTCACGCTCGTCTTCGCGGTTGCCGTGGCGGTGCCGCTTGGCACGCTCGCGGCGTGGCGCGCGGGCTCGTGGATCGACCGCGCCGTCATGGGGTTCGCCGTCGTCGGTTTCTCCGTCCCCGTCTTCGTGCTCGGGTATGCGCTGATCCAGGTGTTCGCGATCGGCGCCGGCTGGTTTCCGGTCCAGGGCTACGCGCCGCTCGCCGAGGGAGCGGGTCCCTTCCTGCGCCGCCTCACGCTGCCGGCGCTCGCCCTGAGCGCGGTCTACGTCGCGTTGATCGCCCGCATCACGCGCGCCAGCGTGCTCGAGGCGCTGGCCGAGGACCACGTGCGGACGGCGCGCGCCAAGGGCCTGACCGAGCGCGCGGTGCTGCTGCGCCATGCGCTGCGCAACGCGGCGGTGCCCATCGTCACGGTGATCGGCATCGGCTTCTCGCTGCTCATCGGCGGCGTGGTGGTGACCGAGAGCGTGTTCAACATTCCCGGGCTCGGACGGCTCACCGTCGACGCCGTGCTGCGGCGCGACTATCCCGTGATCCAGGGCGTCATCCTCGTGTTCTCGGGCGCCTGCGTGTTCGTCAACCTGGTGGTGGACATGCTCTACACCGCGTTCGATCCGCGGATCCGGTATTGATCACCGCGTTCAAGGGCGCGGACTTCGACGCCGCCGCGCCGCACCCGCGCGCCGGCGCGTGGCGCGCGCTGCGCCGCCACCCGGGCGTCGTCTTCGGCGCCGCGGTCGTCGTTGCGCTGGGGGTGGCGGCGCTGGGTGCGCCGCTGCTGGCGACCGGCGACCCGACGGCGCTCGACCCGGTCGCACGAATGAAGGGTCCGGCCGCCGGCCACTGGTTCGGCACCGACATGTACGGCCGCGACCTCTACACGCGCACCGTCTACGGCGCCCGCATCTCGCTGATCGTCGGCCTGTCGGTGACGGCGCTGAGCGTCGCCTTCGGCCTCGCCCTCGGCCTGCTCGCGGGCTACGTGCGCGCGGTCGATGCGGTGGTCATGCGGATCATGGACGGGCTCATGGCCATCCCCGGCATTCTGCTCGCCATCGCCATGATCGCGCTCGCCGGCGCCAATCTGACGACGGTGGTCGCGGCGATCGCCATTCCGGAAGTGCCGCGCGTCGTCCGCCTCGTCCGCAGCGTCGTCCTCACGATCCGCGAGGAGCCCTACGTCGAGGCGGCGATCACCGTCGGCACGCGTCTGCCGCGGCTCCTCGTGCGCCACGTGCTGCCCAACACGGTGGCCCCCCTCGTGGTGCAGGGAACCTACGTCTGTGCCTCGGCGATCATCACCGAAGCCCTGCTGTCCTTCCTCGGCGCCGGCATTCCGCCGGAGATCCCGAGTTGGGGCAACATCATGGCCGAGGGGCGCACCCTGTTCCAGGTCGCACCGTGGATCATCTTCTTTCCCGGCGCGTTCCTCGCGCTCGCCGTGCTGGCGATCAACGTGCTCGGCGACGGGCTGCGCGACACGCTGGACCCGCGCCTGGCGCGGCGCCGCTAGACGTGGGCGCCGTCCTCGCCGTCGACGGCCTGACCGTCCGCCTGCCGCCGGGCGCCGACCGCGCCAACGCCATCGACAAGGTGAGCCTTGCCGTGGAGACGAACGAGACGCTGTGCGTGGTCGGCGAGTCGGGATCGGGCAAGTCGGTCACGGCGCAGGCGGTCATGGGCCTCCTGCCGCGCGGCCAGCTCGCGGTCGCCGCCGGGCGTATCGAGCTGCTCGGCGAGAACCTGACGACGGCGCCGCCGGCACGCCTCAGGGCGCTGCGCGGCGCGCGCATGGCGATGATCTTCCAGGAGCCGATGACTGCGCTCAACCCGGTGATGCCGGTCGCCCGGCAGATCGACGAGGTGCTGTGCGCGCACACGCGCCTGCCGGCACGGGCGCGCGCCGAGCGCGTGCGCGCGGCGATGACCGACGTCGACCTGCCCGAGCCCGAACGCCTCGGCGCGATGTATCCGCACCAGCTTTCGGGCGGGCAGCGGCAGCGGGTGATGATCGCCATGGCGCTGGTTCTCGAGCCGGCTCTGCTGATCGCCGACGAGCCGACGACGGCGCTGGACGTGACGACGCAGGCGCGAATCCTGGCGCTGATCAAGCGCGTCCAGCGGGCGCGCGGCATGGGAGTCCTGTTCATCACCCACGATTTCGGCGTGGTCGCCGAGATCGCCGACCGCGTGGCGGTCATGCGCGAGGGCGAAATCGTGGAAGCCGGCGCCGCCGGGCGGGTGCTGGACGCGCCGGCACACGCCTACACGCGGCGGCTCATGGCGGCGGTGCCGAGCCTCCTGCCGCCGCCGCGCGAGGCGAAGGACGGGGCGCCCGTGGCACTCGAGACCCGCGCCCTGTCGAAGACCTATGCCGAGCGGCGCTGGCTGCGGCGGGGACGCGAAGTGCGCGCGGCGCGCGATGTGTCGATCGCGCTCCGCCGCGGCGAAACGCTCGGCATCGTCGGCGAGTCCGGCTCGGGCAAGTCGACGGTCGCACGCTGCATCCTGCGGCTCGTCGACCCCTCGTCCGGCGAAGTCCTCCTCGACGGCGCGGACCTCGCCGCGCTGCCGCCGTCCGCCCTCCGGCCGCACCGCCAGCGCGTGCAGATCGTCTTCCAGGACCCGTACCGCTCGCTCAACCCGCGGCGCGCCGTCGGCATGTCGATCGTCGAGGGCCCGATCAACTACGGCGTCGCCGAGGACGAGGCGTGGCGGCGGGCGCGCGAGCTGCTCGATGTCGTCGGCGTCGGCGCCGCCGCGGCGGGCCGGTACCCGCACCAGTTCTCCGGCGGTCAGCGCCAGCGCATCTGCATCGCCCGCGCGCTGGCGATGGAACCCCGCGTGCTGGTGGCCGACGAGGCGGTGTCGGCGCTCGACGTCTCGGTGCAGGCGCAGGTGCTCGCGCTCCTCGACCGCGTGCGTGCCCGCTTCGATCTGGCGATGCTCTTCATCACCCACGACCTGCGCGTCGCGGCGCAGGTGTGCGACCGGATCGCCGTGATGTACCGCGGCGAGGTCGTCGAGACCGGCGCCACGGCGGCGCTGTACGCCGCGCCGCGGCACGAGTACACGCAACGGCTGTTCGCCGCCGCTCCCGGCCGCGGCCGCCGGTTCGGCGCCGGCGCGGGATGAGCCTCCGCGTCGTCTTCATGGGCACGGCGGCATTCGCGGTGCCGGCGCTGGAAGCGATCCGCGCCGCCGGGCACGACATCGTCGGCGTCTACTCGCAGCCGCCGCGCCCGGCGGGCCGCGGCGGGCGGACGCGGCCGGGCCCGGTGCTGCGCGCGGCCGCCGCGGCGGGCCTCGACGTGCGCACGCCGGCGACCTTGCGTGACGCGGCCCTGCCGACGGCCGACGCCGTCGTGGTGGCCGCCTACGGCCTCCTTCTTCCGCCGCACGTGCTCGCCGCGCCGCCGCGCGGCTGCCTCAACGTCCACGCCTCGCTGCTGCCGCGCTGGCGCGGGGCGGCGCCGATCCAGCGCGCGATCATGGCCGGCGACGCCGAGACGGGAATCTCCATCATGCTCATGGACGAGGGCCTGGACACCGGACCCGTGCTGCTGCGGCGAGCGATCCCCGTCGCCGGGGCCGACGCGGGAGTTCTGCACGACCGGCTGGCGGCGCTCGGCGCGCGCCTGATCGTCGACGCGCTGGAGGGCGACTTTCCCCCGGTGCCGCAGTCCACGGACGGCGCGACCTATGCGCGGAAGCTCGAACGCGCCGACGAGGCGATCGACTGGACGCGGCCGGCGGCGGAGATCGCACGCCAGGTCCGCGCCCTGAGCCCCCGCCCGGGCGCGCGCTTCGCGGTGGACGGCGAGGAGTGGAAGCTGCTCGCCGCGGAGGAAGTCCCCGCCGCCGGCGGCGCGCCGGGCGAGGCGCTCGACGACGCGCTGACCGTGGCCTGTGGCGCCGGCGCGCTGCGCGCGCTGCGCGTTCAGCGCGCCGGGCGCCGGCCGATGGCCGTCGCCGAGGCGCTGCGAGGCCGGCCGGTGCCGCAAGGCGCGCGCGTGCGGTGAGCGATGCCGCGCTACCGCCTCACTGTCGAATACGACGGCGCGGGCTTCGTCGGCTGGCAGCGCCAGGACAACGGCCTTTCGGTCCAGGCGGCGCTGGAGGAGGCGGTGCGCCGCTTCTGCGGCGAGGCGGCGGCGGTCCACGGCGCCGGCCGCACCGACGCCGGCGTTCACGCCCGCGGTCAGGTCTGCCACGTCGACCTCGCGCGCCCGGTCTCCGCCGACACGCTGCGCGACGCGGTCAATGCCCACCTGCGCCCGGCCGCGGTCGCGGTCGTCGAAGCCCGGCCGGCCGCGCCCGGCTTCCACGCCCGTTTCTCGGCGACGCGGCGGCACTATCGCTACCGCATCGTCAATCGCCGGCCGCCGCTTGCGCTCGAACGCGGCCGCGCATGGCACGTCGCCGCGGCGCTCGACGGCACGGCCATGGCCGCCGCCGCGGCGCATCTGGTCGGCCGGCACGACTTCAGCAGCTTTCGCGCCGCCGGCTGCCAGTCGGCTTCCGCCGTCAAGACGCTCGACCGCCTCGCGGTGGCGGCGGACGACGGCGCGATCGTCGTGACCGCCGAGGCGCGGTCGTTTCTCTACCGGCAGGTGCGCATCATGGTCGGCACGCTGGCGCGCATCGGCCTCGGCAAGGCGGCGCCGACGCGCATCCGGGCCATCCTCGCGGCGCGGGATCGCGCCGCCGCGGGCCCGACGGCGCCGGCCTGCGGCCTGTGCCTCGTCACCGTATCCTACGACGAGCCGGGCGAGGAAGTGGACACCGCCGCCGCTCCGCCGATCGGGACGGGCGCGCCTCGCTCGGGGCGATAGCGCCGGTCTCGAGCGGAACGGTTGCCGCTTTCGCTTGTAATCGCCGCGGGGAGCGGTAAGGGTGCACACCATGCGTTGCGCGAGGCTTGCGTTCACCGTCGCGGTTCTGTCGGCGGTTCCGTCGGCGGCGGCCGCGGACGGCGACCGCCGCGGCTTCTATTTCGGCGCCGAACTCGGCGTGTCGATGGCCCTGCCGATGGAATCCACGCGCAGCCACGTCGGCGTTCCGACGAACTGCGATCAGTGGCTGGAGCCGGTCGTCGTGGGCGGAATGCGGCTGCCGTTGCCCGCCGAGAGCTGCCAGCCGCGAAGCTTGCCGTCGGCTGCCAACGAATTCGACCTCGGCGCCGGCGTGCTGGCCGGCCTCAACGTCGGCTACGCGGGCGTCGGGCCGTTCCGGCTGGAGGCCGAGTACCTCCACCGCCGGCAAGGCGGGGAACGGGTGAACCTGTTCGTTCCCGGCGATCCGAAGCAGCGGGAATTTTCCGTGCGCGAAGAGGAAATCCGCGGCCTTCGCTCCGACGCGGTATTCCTCAACGTGTATTACGACTTTCCGAGCCTGGGCGGGTCGGCGTTGACGCCGTACCTCGGCGTCGGGTTGGGCTCGGCGCGCGTGCGGATCGACTACACCGCGACCTCGATCCGGCGCGGCGAGGACGTCCTGCGCGACCTCGATCCGCCGCGGCATCCCGGCGCCGCCAACAAGGTGTCGTACGCCAGCGAAGCCCTGTCCGACCGGCTGTGGAGCTACCAGCTGGTCGGCGGTCTGGATTACGCCCTGACCGAGCGGCTGTCGCTCGCGGGCAAGGTCCGCTACGGACGCGCGTTCGGCGATTTCCGGCAGGACGGCAATCCGTGGCGGAGCTTGCGGGGGCACGCGTCCACGGTGGCGCCGGGAGGCGCCCCGGTCCACTACGGCATTACGGTGCCGGGCCCCGGCTTCTGGGCCTTTTCGCTCGGGCTGAAATCCTTCTTCTGAACCGCGGCGCGCGACGCACCGGCCTCCCTTCCCCGCCTCGGGACGGCTACGACCGCAGCCGCTGGTTGTCGGGGTCGTGGGGCGATTCCGGTATCACCCGGCCGGGGTAGCGCTTTCCGAGAATTTCGATCTCGATCCCGGTGCCCGGAGTCCCGTGACCCGCGTCGACGTAGCCCAGCGCAAGGCACTTCCCGGTGAAATGGCCGCAGGCGCCGGCCGTCGCGCGCCCGACCATGACGCCATCCCGCCACAGCGGCTCGTTGCCGATGGGGTCGGCATCTTCGATGCCGCTCACCTCGACGGTGACGAATTCCCGCGGCACGCCCTCCGCGCGCTGGCGGACCAGCGCCTCGCGGCCGACGAAGTCTCCCTTGTCGAGGGCGGCGAACCGTCCCAGTCCGGCTTCCAGAATCGTGTACTCGCGCGTCAGGTCCTGCGCCCACATGCGATAGGACTTTTCGATTCGCAGCGAATCCATAGCGCGCATCCCGCATTGGCCGATATCGAATTCCGAGCCCGCGCGCAGCAGCTCGAGAAAGATGTGCCGCTGATATTCCATCGGATGGTGAATCTCCCACCCGAGCTCGCCGAGGAAGTTGATGCGCATCAGGCGCGCGGGCGCGAGCCCCACATGGGTCTCGCGTCCGGTCAGCCACGGGAAGGCGTCGTTGTCGAGGTCGGCCTCGGCGAGCTTCGCCATGACCGCGCGGGCGTTCGGGCCGGCCACGACCAGCGTCGCGTGGGATGTCGTGAGGTTGTCGAGCCGGACGCTCGCGTCCGCCGGCAGGTTGCGGCTCAGATAGTCCTCGTCGAAACGCTCCGCCGCGCCCGAGCTGACGAGATAGAAACCGTCCTCGCCGTCGCGCATGACGGTGAATTCCGAGCGCACGCCGCCCCGGGGGGTCAATGCGTGGGCGAGGTTGATGCGGCCGATGGCCCGCGGCAGCCGGCGGCACACCAGACGGTCGAGCCACGCCTCCGCGCCCGGCCCCGATACCCGGAACTTGGAGAAGCCGGTGATGTCGACGATCCCGACGTTCTCGCGCACGTTCCGGTGTTCCCGCGCCACGTGCGGGAAATAGTTGGTGCGCCGGAAACTCCAGACATCCCGGCGCTCGACGCCGGGGGGCGCGAACCAGTTCGGCCGTTCCCAGCCGTAGCGCTGGCCCCAGACCGCGCCCATGCCGTCGAGCAGGTCGTGAATCGGGGCGGTCTTGGCGGGACGCGCCGCCGGCCTCTCCTCGTCGGGATAGTGAATGACGAAGACGTGCTCGTAGGCCTCTTCGTTCTTGGCCTTCACGTATCGCTTGTTGGCGTAGGCGCCGAAGCGGCGAGGGTCGACATCGATCATGTCGATCGACGGCTCGCCTTCCACGATCCACTCGGCGAGTTGCCAGCCGGCGCCGCCCGCGGCCGTGATCCCGAAGCTGTGGCCCTCGTTCAGCCAGACGTTGCGCAGGCCCCACGCGGGCCCGACCAGCGGGCTGCCGTCCGGCGTATAGGCGATCGGACCGTTGACGACGTCCCGGATGCCCGCGCTCTCGAAGCTCGGGACACGGGCGCTCGCCGCCTCCAGGTGAGGCATCAGCCGGTCCAGGTCGCCGGGAAAGAGGTCGCGCTCGAAGCTGTCCGGAACGCCGTCCCCGAAGCGTGCCGGCGCGCCCTTCTCGTAGGGGCCGAGAATATAGCCCCGGCGCTCTTCCCGCAGATAGTAGGACGCGTCGGATTCCCGCAACACGGCCATTTCGGGCAGGCCCTGCCGGTGTCGCTCGACGAGCTCGGGCACTTCTTCGGTCACGATGTACTGGTGTTCCACCGGCATCGCCGGAATGTAGATTCCCAGCATCCGGCCGGTGTGCCAGCTGTAGTTGCCGGTAGCGCAGACGACGTGCTCGCAGGCGATGTCGCCGTGCGGCGTCCGGACCAGCCATTCGCCGCCCGCCTTCCGTTCGATATCCGTGACGGGCGTGTTCCGGTAGATCTCCGCTCCGGCGTTGCGCGCGCCGATGGCGAGGGCCTGGGTGACGTCCGCCGGTGCGATGTGGCCGTCGTCCGGATGGTAGAGCGCGCCGACTAGGCCGTCGGTGTTGCACAGCGGCCATAGAGCGGCGACCTCGTCCGGCGTCACGATTTCGAACGGCACGCCGATCGTGTTGGCGGTACCGCAGTACTTGCGGTACTCGTCCATGCGCTCCTCGCTGGTCGCCAGCCGAAGGTTTCCGGTCGCGTGAAAGCTCACGTCCTGACCTGTCTCCCCGGGCAGGGTCTTGTAGAG
This sequence comes from Alphaproteobacteria bacterium, assembly GCA_965243325.1. Lineage (GTDB taxonomy): Bacteria > Pseudomonadota > Alphaproteobacteria > UBA7887 > UBA7887 > JANQOH01. The sequence continues at coordinate 1,747,948 of CBDEUQ010000003.1, forward strand.
ATCGACCGAGTACTTGTGCAGCTGGCCGACTCCGTAGCTCATGTTGAACAACGGCAGCAGACCGGCGGCGTGCCACGTCGACCCGGCGGTCAACTCGGTGCGCTCGCACAGCGCCACGTCGGACCAGCCCTTCTTCGCAAGGTGGTAAAGCGTCGAGACACCGACGATTCCACCGCCGATCACGACCGCTCTCGCATGCGTCTTCACGGTTTCCTCCCGGTAGCCGTGCGCCTCCGGATACTCTCGCACGGACGTCGCGCCATAACCATCTTCGGCGCCCCGGCCGGGTGTCGTCGGGTTGCCGCTGCGGCGATTGCGCCGGCCGGTGCGGCGCGTGTAGCATCGCCGCGCTTGGGCCGCCGCCGGTCGGTTTCGCAGGTGCGGCGCGGCCGTCGCGATGCGCCCGAGCGCCCGTGCGTCGCCGTTCCCCGGGAAGAGGATTCGACGATGGAGAACTACGAGGATTCGATCGACCAGTCGGATCGGAAGGTCCCGATCAATCTGCGACAGTCGGGGCCTACCCCGGTGGAGCTTCTGATTTCGACACGGGTGCGAAAATCGCCGTACTGGCACCTGTCGCACGAGGCGGGCTGCTGGCGCGCCACGGTCTACAACCGGGTCTATCACCCGCGCGGCTACGTGCGGCCGGAAGACGGCGGCGCGAAGGTCGAGTACGAGGCGCTGGTCAACCATGTGACCCTCTGGAACGTGGCCGTCGAACGGCAGATTCGCGTCTCGGGTCCCGATGCCGAGTCCTTCGTCAACTACGTGATCACGCGCGATGCGACCCGCATTCGGCCGATGAACGGCAAGTACGTCATTCTGTGCAACGACAAGGGCGGCATTCTGAACGATCCGGTGCTGCTGCGGCTGTCGGAGAACGAATTCTGGTTCAGCCTGTCGGACTCGGACGTGATGTTCTGGCTGCAGGGCGTGAACGCGGGCCGGAAGGCCGATGTTGAGATCGACGAGATCGATGTCTGCCCGTTGCAGATTCAGGGGCCGAAATCGGCCGCGCTGATGGCCGACATGGTCGGCGGGGACGTCCTCGAGCTGCCGTCCTACGGCCTGATGGAGGCTCGCGTCGCCGGTTGCGACGTGATCGTGTCGCAGACCGGATTCAGCGGCGAGAAGGGCTACGAGTTCTATCTGCGCGACGCGACGCTGCATGCGGAAAAGTTGTGGAACGCGATTCTGGAGGCGGGAAAGGCGCACGATCTGATGGTCATCGCCCCGGCCCACCAGCGCCGCATCGCGGCGGGCATACTCTCCTGGGGCCAGGACATGGACGCCGAAACCCTGCCGTTCCAGTGCAATCTGGGATACCAGGTGCCGCGCACCAAGGAGTCCGACTACGTCGGCAAGGAGCGGCTGGAGGAGGTCCGTTCCCTCATCGAGGCGGGCACGCCACCGTTCAAGCTGACGCTGGTGGGACTTACCTTCGGAGGCAAGCCGATCGAGGATTACGCGCCGGACTTCTGGCTGATCTCGGCGGCGGACGGAGGAAAGCCGGTCGGCTACGTCACTTCGCCCTGGTACTCGCCGGAACTCGGAACCAATATCGCGATGGGCTACGTCCCGTGCGCCATGTCGTCGCCGGGGACCGAGGTGGCGGTGCGGCTGCCGGACACCTACGCCACGGAACCGGGGCGAGCGGTCGGCGGCACCGTCGTGCCGATGCCGTTCCGCCCGTCCGTCAACCCGAACGCGCGGGAGATCGCGAAGGCGGAAGGGCGGGATACCGCCTACTGACGGGTTGACAGTCCCCGGCGGCGCTGCGACGAGGCGGTCGGAGGACGGGGCGGCGATGGCGCGCTATTCGATCTTCAGCCTCGCCCGGAACGCCGTCCGATATCACCGGAAATGGCCCAGGGCGTGGCGCAGCCCCGAGCCGCGCCGGTCCTACGACGTGGTGATCGTCGGCGGCGGCGGCCACGGGCTCGCGACCGCCTACTACCTCGCGAGGGAGCATGGCGTCACCGATGTCGCGGTGCTCGAGAAGGGCTGGCTCGGCGGCGGGAATACGGGCCGCAACACCACCATCATCCGCTCCAACTATCTGTGGAACGAGAGTGCGCATCTCTACGAGAAATCCCTGAAGCTCTACGAAGGCCTCAGCCGCGAGCTGAACTTCAACATCATGCTCAGCCAGCGGGGCGTCCTCAACCTCGCCCACAACGAGCACGACCTGAAGGAGATCTCGCGGCGGGTTCGGGCAATCCGCATGAACGGGATCGATTCCGAGATCCTCGACCGGCAGGGAGTCAAGGCCGAGGTCCCGATCATCGATATCTCGCCGACCGTCCGCTATCCCATTCTGGGCGCGTCCATCCAGAGACGCGGCGGCGTCGCCCGTCACGACGCGGTGGCCTGGGGCTTCGCGCGTGCGGCCGACGCGCGCGGCGTGGACATCATCCAGAATTGCGAGGTAACCGGGATCCGCGTCGCTGGCGGCCGCGTCCGAGGCCTGGAGACGTCCCGGGGCGCGATCGCCGCAAAGAAGATCGGGCTCGTCGCCGCGGGACATTCGAGCGTCCTCGCGGCAATGGCGGGCTTGCGCCTGCCGATCGAGAGCCATCCCCTTCAGGCGCTGGTTTCGGAACCGATCAAGCCGGTCCTGCACAGCGTGGTGATGTCGAACGCCGTCCACGTCTATGTCAGCCAGTCGGACAAGGGGGAACTGGTGGTCGGCGCCGGCATCGACGGCTACAACTCCTATGCCCAGCGGGGCAGCTTCCAGACCGTCGAAAGCCAGATGGGCGCTCTGCTGGAGCTGTTTCCCATATTCTCGCGGCTCAGCATGCTGCGTCAGTGGGCCGGCATCGTCGACGTCTGCCCCGACGCGAGCCCCATCGTCGGCAAGACCCCGGTGGACGGCCTCTACATCAATGGCGGCTGGGGGACCGGGGGGTTCAAGGCAACGCCGGGGTCCGGCTGGGCGTTCGCCCATACCATCGCCCACGATCGGCCCCACGAGTTGAACGCGGCCTTCTCGCTGCAGCGGTTCGAGAGCGGCAGGCTGATCGACGAACACGGCGCTGCCGCCGTCGCGCACTGACGAGGCCGGCGGTGCTCCTGATTCCCTGCCCCTGGTGCGGCGACCGCGACGAAAGCGAGTTCGCGTGCGGCGGCGAGGCGCATATCCGGCGACCGCCCGACCCGAATGCTCTCGACGATGCGGCCTGGGCCGACTACCTGTTCATGCGCACCAACCCGAAGGGCCGCCATCGCGAGCGCTGGTGCCACCGTCACGGTTGCGGCCGCTGGTTCAACGTCGAACGGCACACGGTCAGCCACGAGATCGTCTCGTCCTATCCCATGGGAGAGCCGCCGCCCGACGACGGCGGGAGGAGCGGGGCGTGACGGCGCAACCGTGCCGGCTGCCGGCCGGCGGCGCGATCGACCGCGCGAAGCGGCTCGGCTTTTCGTTCAACGGCCGGCGGTACACGGGGTTCGCGGGCGATACGCTCGCATCGGCGCTGCTCGCCAACGGCGTTCATCTGGTGGGGCGGAGCTTCAAGTACCATCGGCCGCGGGGCGTCCTGGCGGCCGGCGCGGAAGAGCCGAACGCGCTCGTGCAACTCGAGGCCGGAAGCCGCAGCGTGCCCAACCTCAAGGCCACGCAGGTGGAGCTTTACGAGGGCTTGTCGGCGCGCAGCGTCAATTGCTGGCCCGGGGTGAACTTCGACGCGGGCGCCGTCATTGACATGGCCCATCGGCTGTTTCCCGCGGGGTTCTACTACAAGACCTTCATGTGGCCGCATGGCGGCTGGCCCCTGTACGAGCGTTTCCTCAGGCGGATGGCCGGCCTGGGGCGCGCGCCGGAGGGCCGGGACCCGGACCGCTACGAGCGCATGAACGCCCATTGCGATGTCCTGGTCGCGGGCGCCGGACCGGCCGGTCTGGCCGCGGCGCGGGAGGCGGGGCGGAACGGCGCGAGGGTCATCCTCGCCGACGAACGCAGCCGCCCCGGCGGCACGCTTTCGGACACGGCAGGGGACGCCCGCGGTTCCGGCGCGGACTGGGTCGATGAGGCTGCCGCGGAGCTGCGTGACATGGAGAACGTGCGCGTTCTCGCGCGGACGACGGTCACCGGATATTTCGACCATAATTTCCTGGTCGCGCTGGAGCGGGTTACCGACCATCTCGGTGCCGATGCGCCGGCCCATCTCCCACGCCAGCGATTGTGGCGCATTCGCGCCGGAAGGGTCGTGCTGGCGACCGGAGCCCTGGAACGGCCGCTGGTGTTCGCCAACAACGACCGGCCGGGGGTGATGCTCGCCGGTGCCGCGGGCGCCTACGTCAATCGCTTCGCCGTTCGCCCCGGCCGGCGCGCGGTGATCGTTACCGACAACGACAGTGCCTACGGCGCGGCCCTGGACCTCCACCGTTGCGGCGTCGAGATACGCGCCGTCGTGGACCTCCGCACCGACGGAGAGGGAGCGGAGGCCCTCGATGCCCGCGAGGCCGGGCTGAACGTTCTCAACGGACACGCCGTGGTGGATACCGGCGGACGCCGCCGGGTGAGCGCCGCGCACGTCTGCCGGCTGGACGGCGAGGGCGCGCCTGTGGGCGCGCCGCGCAGACTGGACTGCGACCTGATCGCGATGTCGGGCGGCTGGAACCCCGCCGTGCACCTGTTTTCCCAATCCGGCGGAAGGCTGCGCTACGACGAGGATCTGCGCTGTTTCCTGCCCGATCGCTCGCCGCAGCGGGTCCGCTGCGCCGGCGCGGCGAACGGCGCTGCGGACACGGAGTCGTGCATCCAGGAGGGCCGCGACGCGGGAGCCGGACGCACCGACGCCGCGGCGCGCGAACCGCGGCCGGCGGCGGCACAACCGCCCGGGCCGGCGGCCGCCGTCACCCGGAACGGGGAGGCGCGGTGCTTCGTGGACTTCCAGAACGACGTCACCGTGGCCGACATCGCGCTGGCGGCGCGTGAAGGCTACGAGTCGGTCGAGCACCTGAAACGCTACACCACCCTGGGAATGGGCACCGACCAGGGCAAGATCGGGAACGTGCCGGGGCTGTCGGTCCTTGCCCGGACGCTCGGTGTCCCGGTCGCCCAGGTGGGCACGACCACCTTTCGCCCGCCGTACACGCCCGTCACCTTCGGCGCCGTCGCCGGCCGCGACGTGGGGCATCTTGCGGATCCGGTTCGCCGCACGCCGATGCACCCGGCGCACGAGGCGGCCGGAGCCGTGTTCGAGGACGTGGGCCAGTGGAAGCGGCCCTTCTGCTATCCGCAGGCCGGCGAGACCACCGGCGACGCGGTGGCGCGCGAATGCTTGGCCGTGCGCAACGCCGTCGGCGTCCTCGACGCGACGACGCTTGGCAAGATCATGGTTTGCGGCCCCGATGCGGGAGAGTTCCTGGACCGTGTCTGCACGAACACGATGAGCGGCCTGGAGCCGGGCCGGTGCCGCTACGGTCTCATGCTGGGCGAGGACGGCATGGTCCTGGACGACGGCGTCACCGCACGCCTGTCGGAGGAACGTTTCCTGACGACCACGACGACCGGCAACGCGGCGCGGGTCTTCGCGTGGCTGGAGGAGTGGCTGCAGACGGAATGGCCCGATCTCCGGGTCCATCTCACCTCGGTTACCGAGCAGTACGCGACCGTGGCACTCGCCGGTCCCGGTGCCCGCGACGTCCTGGCCGGCCTCACCGACGACATCGATCTCGCGCCTGCGGCGTTCCGGTTCATGACCTGGCGCAGCGGCCATGTGGCGGGGCTGCCGGCGCGCGTGTTCCGGATCAGCTACACCGGCGAGTTGTCCTACGAGATCGCCGTACCGGCGGGGTACGGCATGGATCTCTGGACCGCGTTGACGCGGGGCGGCCAGCGCCGTGACGTCACGCCGTACGGGACCGAGGCGATGCACGTTCTGCGGGCGGAAAAGGGATATTTCCTGGTCGGCCAGGAGACGGACGGCTCGGTGACGCCGCTCGATCTGGAAATGCAGTGGATTCTGAGCCGCGGGAAGGACTTTGTCGGCCGCCGCTCGCTGGCCCGCGAGGGCATGCGCGATCCGATGCGCAAGCGCCTCGTGGGGCTCACGACGGACGATCCGGAAACCGTGTTGCCGGACGGCTCGCAGATTCTTGCGGCGCCGCCGTCTGGCCCGCCCGAAACGGCGATCGGCCACGTCACGTCCGGGTACCGGAGCGCGACACTGGACCGGTCGATCGCGCTGGCGCTGGTCGAGGGCGGTCGCGACCGGACGCCCGGGACGGTGTACGTGTCCGTGGACGGCCGCACGGTCGGCGCGGAAATATGCGATCCGGTGTTCTACGACCCCGAAGGCGCGCGCCTGAATGGCTGAGACGGCGGCCCGGGAAACGCCGGCGGTGACGCTGAGCCGGTGCGCGCCGCGCGGGCGGATCGACCTGCGCGGCGACGCGGCGGACCCGGCCTTCGCGGCGGGGGTGTCGAGCGTCATCGGCGTCGAGCCGCCGTCGACGGCGAACACCGGACGCTCGGCGACCGGTGCCGTCATCCTGTGGCTGGGTCCGGATGAATGGCTGGTCGAAGTCGCTGCCGCGGCGGAGAGCGAGGTCGCGAAAGCGCTCGAAACCGCCCTCTCCGGACTCCATGCCTCGGTCGAGATCGTCGGCGACGGCAGTGTCACGCTGTCGCTCGCCGGCGGCAGGGCCGCCGACGTGCTGGCCAAGGGCATGACGCTGGACCTTGCGCCGGACCGGTTTGGCGCCGGCTGCTGCGCGCGCAGCCTGCTCGCGAGAGTGCCGGTCCTGTTGTATCGGCCCGGACAGGCCGCCGTCTACGAGATCACCGTGGCCCGCAGCTTCTCGGACTATGCGCTGCGCTGGCTGGACGACGCCGCGCTCGAGTATCGCCAGACGTCCTGACGACCCGACGCGCGCCGCCGCCCGGCGGCTTCAGGCCGGCGCCGGCGCGCGCCCCTCCTTGGCGCCGGGCGCGGGAACCGCCGAGCTGTCCTCCGTCAGCGATTTCAGGAGACCGTACGCCATGAACACCATAACGACCGAGATCGGCAGCGCCGCCGCGATCGACGCCGTCTGCAGGGCCCTGAGGCCGCCCGCGAGGAGCAGCACCGCGGCCACGAAGCCCTCGCCGAGACCCCAGACGATGCGGAAGCGCTGCGGCGGTTCGTCGCTCCCCAGCGAGAGCATGGTGGTGATGACGAGCGTGCCCGAGTCCGACGACGTGATGAACCAGGTAGCGAGCAGGAGGGTGGCCAGCGCCGACACCGCCCATTGCAGGGCCGAGATGTCGGTCAGCCGTTCGATCGTTCCGTAGAGCGCCGCCGGCAGGTTCCACGCCCTGACCAGATCGACGATACCCGCGGTGCCGACGCCGCCCTCGGCGGTGAGTTCGAGGTACATCGCGTTGCCGCCGAACATGCAAAGCCAGAAGAAGCCGATGGTGGTGGGCACGAACAGAACGCCGACCATGAATTCGCGGATCGTCCTGCCGCGGCTTATGCGGGCGATGAACAGGCCGACGAACGGCGCCCACGATATCCACCAGCCCCAGTAGAAGATGGTCCAGCCGCCCTGCCACGCGATCTCCTCTTCGGTGCCGGCGGTCCAGAACGCCATCGGGATCATGTTCCACACGTAGTCGCCGATCGAGGTCACGAAAAAGCCCATCAGCCACTTGAACGGACCGAAGAACAGGAAGAAGGACAGCAGAAGGACCGAAAGCCAGATGTTCCATTCCGAGATTATCCGGATTCCGTTGCCCACGCCGGAGACCGCCGAGATGGTCGCTATGATCGAAATGACGACGATAAGGGCGATCTGCGTCACGATCCCCGGGTCGATCCCGAACAGGACGTTCAGGCCGGTCGCCATCTGGTTGACGCCCAGCCCGAGCGAGGTCGCCACGCCGAAGATCGTACCGAATACCGCGAGCAGGTCGACGCCGTGGCCGAGGGGGCCGTAGATCCGGTCGCCGACAATGGGGTAGAGCGCCGAGCGCATCGTGAACGGCAGTTTCTTGCGAAAGCCGAAATACGCCAGACACAGGCCGACCACCACGTAGACCGCCCAGGCGTTGAAGCCCCAGTGGAAATAGGTGACACGCATCGCGTGCACCGCCCGGCTCATGTCCATGCTGGCGGCGCCGGCGGCGTCGGCATGCGGATTGTTGGGGTAGCCGAAGGCGCCGGAATTGTCGAAGTAGAAGATCGGTTCGGCGACGCCGAAGAACAGGATGCCGATGCCGACCCCGGCCGAGAACAGCATGGCGAACCACGAGAAATTGCTGAACTCGGGCCTCGAATCGTCGTCGCCCAGACGAATCGAGCCGAATCTGGAGAACATGAGGAAGAGACAGAACATCGTCAGCCCGACGATGACGAGAATGTAGTACCAACTGAGAGAGGCTTCGATCCAGCCGCGGATAGCGGTGTAGATCTCGTTCGCGAATTCGACGTTGAGCACCGTGAAGACCACGAAGGCAACCACCATGCCCTTCGCGGCCAGGCCCATGCCCGTATGCAGTCCGCGCAACGGCCCCGTCCCGGCGATCAGCTCTTCCCGCGATCCTGACGACACGTCGATGCCCTCCGTTTTTGGCGTTCTCCCCGGCGCTGATTTCGGTGGATGCCAGCGGCAGCGCCCGGTATCCCTTCCCCTGCGGATCCGTCGCTTCCGGCGCATTGCGGCACCCCTTGGTGCACCGCCTGCCGCAAGGGCGACAGCCCGCGACATGCAAACATGCCTCCAGCGTCAGCACAAGGAGCCGCGCAACGCCGTGCCGGCCCGTTCGGTTGTCTTCATCCGTTCGGTTGTTCACAATCAGGCGGATATGTTCCGGTTCAGCCGCTCCGTCGTGTTCGCCGGCCTAGCCGTTGCCGCGGTTCTCGCGGCGGGCTGCGCGCCCAACGTCCACGCGCCGTCGCCCGTCGACGCGGCGGCCGGGGCCGAGCGCCTGCTTGCCCGCGATCTGTCCGACGCCGACCTGCGGCGATACCTGGCGCGGCAGGGAATCGCGACGGCACCGTGGCCGCCGACATCGTGGACGCTCGACGCCCTGACCGCGGCGGCGATCTACTTCGACGACGACATCGCCGTCGCGCGCGCGCGCTGGCGCGAGGGCGTGGCCGCCGAAGCCGTTGCCGCACGCCGGCGCGGCCTCGACCTCGCTCCTTCCCTGGCGTGGGACTCGCGTCCCGACTCACCGGGGGATTCGCCGTTTACCGCGGGCGTCGCGGTGACGGTTCCGGTGCCAGAGGACGACCGGCGCGCCGCGCGCCGCGAGGCCGCCCGGGCGGACGCCGCGGCGCGCGCGTTCGAAGTGATGCGCCGCGGCTGGGAGCGCCGCGCCGCCGTGCGCCGCGCCGTCGTCGGCTGCTACGCGGCGGACGAGGGGCTCGCCGCCGCGTCGGCGCAACTGCGCATCCACGAAACCATCGCCGCCGTCTACGAGCGTCGCCACGGGCTGGGCGACGTCGGCATTGCAACGGTCGCGCGCGCGCGCCGCGACGTCGAGACCGCGGCGCGCGAGGAGGCGGCGGCCGTTGGCGCGCGCGAGGCCTGCCGCGGCCGTCTGGCGGCGGCGCTCGGGGTCCCGGCGCGCGCAGCCGCCCGGCTGCCGCTGGATACGCGCAGCCTCGAACGCGCGCTCACGCTTCCGCCAGTGCCCGCCGCGGTGCGCAGGTCAGCGCTGACCGGACGGCTCGATATCCGCGCGGCGCTGGCGCGGCACGAGGCGGCGGAAGCGCGTCTTGCGCTCGCGGTCGCCCGCCGATGGCCGGACATCGTGCTCGAGCCGGGCCTGTTCTGGGACCAGGGCGGCCTGGTGTGGACGCTGGGAAGTAGCATCGGGCGCTGGCTCCGCCACGATGCCGAGGGCCCGGTCCGCATGGCGGCGGCGGCGCGCGAGACCGCTGCGCGTGCGGTGCTGGCGCGGCAGGCGGATGTCCTCGCGGCGCTCGCGGCGGCCGATGCCGATCTCGCCGCGGCGCGCGCCCGGCGGGACGCGTCGACGGCGGCGGTGCGGCGCGCCGCGGACGCGCGCGCGGTCGCCGAGAGGCGTCTGGCGCGGGGCGAGACCGGACGTCTCGCGGTGCTCGAGGCCGATCTCCGCGTCGCCGCGGCCACACGCGCCGAGACCGACGCCCGGGTTGCGGTCCTGGCCGCGGCCGCGGCCTACGAGGACATTGTCGAACGGCCCGTCGTTGGCGCCGCCGGCTTCGACGTCGCGGCCATGACCTTCGCGGAGCGTGCGCCGTGAGCCGAAGTCCCGCGCGCGCGTGGAGTTGGTTGGCTGTCGTGGCCGTGCTCGCCGCCGTTGCCGCCTTCGACCGCGGCGAGGGGCCGGCCACCGCGGCGCTCGGCCATGCGTGGGCGGCGCTCGTCGGCACCGTCCCCGGCCTCGACGAGGATGACGACGACGACGACGCCTACGAAGAGGCGGATGACGACGACGACGACGCGCCGGTCCTGCTCGTCGGCGGTATGCCGGCGGTACACCTGGATGACGTGCGACAGGGTCTCGCGGGCGTGAAGACCGCCCGGCTCGAACCGGGCAGCCTGATGCCGACGATCCCGGCGGTGGGCGATGTGGTCGACGTGCAGCCCCTGGCCGCCCTGCGCGACCGCTACCGCGAGGAGTTCTTCCGCGCCGAGGCGGCGGACGTCGTACTGGCCGCAGCAAGACGCGAGCACGAACGACTCGACGCGCTGTACCGCGACAATGCCGACGTGGCGCGCAAGGCGGTGCTGCGCGCCGAGGCGGACTGGCAGGCCGCGCGCGCCGAACGCTATCGCCTGTGGGCGAGCCTGGACTCGTTGCGCGCGCGTGCGCGCGGAGAATGGGGCCCGGTGCTCGCAGAATGGGCATTCGCCGCCGACGACGGGCGCTTTCGCGCGCTCGCCTCCGGCGACGGCAGCCTGCTGCGCGCCGTTCTGCCGCCCGGGCGCGTCCTGCCGTCCGGAGCGGGTGGCGCGTCGCTCGTGCGCAACGGATCGACGATCGCGGCGTCCTACGTCTCGCCGGCCCCGCGGACGGCGGAGGGCGCCGGCGAAAGCCACTTCTTCCTCGTGTCCGGCCTGTTCCTGCCGGCGGCGTTGCGGCTCTCGCTGCGCATTCCGCTCGCGACCGAACCGGCGACGGGTCTCGCCCTGCCGCAGGCGGCGGTGGTACGCGCGCTCGGCCGCGCGTGGGCGTACGTGCGCGTCGACGACAGCCATTTCGTGCGCCGCGCGGTGTCGCTCGACCGCGTACTCCCCGACGGGCGCTATCTCGTGAACGATCTCGACCGCGAGGACGATGTGGCGACCGTCGGCGCGGCGATCCTCTACGCCGAGGAATTCCGCTCGCAGATCCGCAACGAAGACGACGACGACTAAAGCGCCGCATGCTGTCCGCCGTCGTCAGAGCCTCGGTCCGGCACGCGGGCGTCGTCGTCGCGCTGGCCGCGATCCTGCTCGCCTGGGGCGGATACCGGCTCGCGACCGCAAGCCTCGACGTGTTTCCGGAGTTTTCGCCGACGCTCGCGATCGTCCAGACAGAGGCGCCCGGGTACGCGGCCGAGCAGGTCGAGCGTCTCGTCTCGCTGCCCGTCGAAGCGGCGATCGGCGGGCTGATCGGGGTTCGCTCGGTACGCTCTCAATCGATCCAGGGCCTCTCGGTAGTCACGGCGATCTTCGACGATGCGATCGATCGTCTCGCGGCCCGCCAGGCCGTGGGCGAACGGCTGGCGCCGCTCGGGGAGAGCATGCCGCCGGGGGTCGCCGCACCCACCGTGGTGCCGTTTTCGTCGTCATCGGCCACCGTCATGACCATCGGCCTCACGTCGCCCGCCCTTTCCCTCATGGAGCTGCGCGGCCTCGCCGACGGCACCGTGAAGCCACGCCTGCTGCGGACTCCGGGCGTAGCCGACGTCAATGTGTTCGGCGGTGCGGAAAAGCAATGGCAGGTGCAGGCGGATACCGCGGCGCTGCGCCGTCACGGCCTCGCCCTCGACGATCTCGCGACGGCGGTCGCAGGCGCCGGCGACCCGCGCGGCGCCGGTTTTCTCGAAACGCCGACGCAGCAACTCGCGGTCGCCACGGGTGGGCAGTCGCTCGAGCCCGACGACGTGCGCGACGCGGTCTTGCGCGCCGACGGCGTGCGCGCGGTAACGGTGGGCGAAGTGGCCGCCGTGACCGCTGGCGCCGCGCCGCCGATCAGCAAGGCGACGATCGCCGGCGAACCGGGCATCGTGATGATGGTCATCGGCCAGTTCGGCGCCAACACGCTCGCCGTCAGCCGCGAGATCGATGCCGCACTAGCCGAGCTCGGGGCGACGTTCGCTCGGCAGGGCGTCGTTCTGCACGACGATCTGTTTCGTCCCGCGACCTACATTCAGCGGTCCCTCGCCGGAATCTTCGAACACCTGGCGCTGGGCTCGGCACTGGTCGTCGCCATTCTCGTGGCGTTCCTGTTCAACGCGCGCACCGCGTTCATTTCCGCCATCGCCATCCCGCTGTCGTTGATCGCCGCGGCGGTGGCGGTGCTGGAAGCGGGCGCGAACCTGAACATCATGGTCCTCGGCGGGTTGGCGATCGCGCTCGGCGAGGTCGTCGACGACGCGATCATCGACACCGAGAACGTGTTCCGGCGGCTGCGCGAGAACCGGGCGCGGATGGCGCCGCGACCGGTGCCGGACGTTGTCTTCGACGCGTCGATGGAGGTCCGCGGCTCGGTCGTCCATGCGACCCTCATCGTCGCGCTGGCCTTCGTGCCCCTGCTGTCGCTCTCCGGCGTTCCCGGGCGCATGTTTCTGCCCGTCGGCGCGACCTACATCCTGGCTATCGTTGCCTCGCTCGTCGTCGCGCTGACCGTGACGCCGGCGCTGTGCGTCCTGCTCCTCGGCGGGCGAGGCGGCGGCCTGCGGCCGCCGCCGCTGATCCGGCTCCTCCGGCCGGCATACCGCGCCACGCTGCGTTTCGTGGCCCGGCACGACGTGGCCACCATGGCGGCGACCGCGCTCGCCCTCGCCGCCGGTCTCGCGGTCCTGCCCGCCCTCGACAGCCGGTTCCTGCCGGAGCTGCGCGAGGGGCACTACATGATCCACACTTCGGGCGTTCCGGGCACGTCCCTGGACGAGAACATACGCGTCGGCACCTCGCTGACCGAACAGGTTCTGGCGGTCCCCGGCGTGCGCAAGATGTCTCAATGGGCGGGCCGCGCGGAGCGCGGCGCCGACACCTTCGGCAGCCACTACGCGGAGTACGAGGTCGATCTCGAGCCCCTGTCCGGGAGTGGACAACAGGAGGTGCTCGATTCCATCCGCACGCTGTTCGACCGCTTTCCGGGCATCGCCGCCGAGGTCAACACGTTTCTCGTGGAGCGCGTCGACGAGACGGTGTCGGGCTACGCGGCGGCCGTGGTCGTGAACGTATACGGCGCCGACCTCGACCTGCTCGACCGCAAGGGGCAGGAAGTCGCGGCGTTGATGCGCACCCTTCCCGGCGCGGTCGACGTGCGCGTGCGCGCACCCCACGGCGTGCCGGTGCTTGCCGTCGACATCGACGGCGAGCGCGCGGCGTTCCACGGCGTTCGCCCGGCAAGCGTCTACGACGCGGTCAATATCGCCTTCGAGGGGCGGACGGTCGGCCGAATCGACGAGGGCGACCGCGCGGTGCCGCTGGTCGTCACCCTTCCTCCCGCGTGGCGCGCCTATCCGGAACGCATCCGCGACCTCCCGGTCGCGGCGCCCGGCGGCCGCCTCGTCTCGCTCGGCGACGTCGCGGCGGTGACGCAGGCCTCGGGACGCTACGTCATTCTGCACGAAGGCGGCCGCCGGTTGCAGACGGTGACCTGCAACCTCGTCGGCGTCGATGCGGAACGTTTCGTGGCGCAACTGGAAGAGCGTCTGCGGACCGAGATCGACCTTCCCGTGGACAGTTATTTCGAGATCGGGGGATCGGCGGTGGAAGCGCTGGAAGCGCGCACCGAGCTGATCCTGCACGCGGTGCTCGTCGGCGCCGGCGTGCTGCTGCTGCTGTACCTCGCGCTGGGGCGCGTCGCCAACGTGGCGCTGGTAACCACCAACCTGCCGTTCTCTCTCGTCGGCGGCGTGCTCGCGGCGCTGTTCGCGGGAGGCGTGCTGTCGCTCGGATCGTTCATCGGCTTCGTCACCCTGTTCGGCATCACGCTGCGCAACGCCATCATGCTCGTCTCGCACTACCGCCATCTCGTCGCCGTCGAAGGGCTGACGTGGTCGACCGAAACGGCGATACGCGGCGCCGAGGAACGCCTGCCCTCGATCCTGATGACGGCGCTCGTCACCGCCTTCGCGATGCTGCCCATCGCCTTGGGCAGCGACAATCCCGGCCGCGAGATCATCGGCCCCATGGCCGGTGTTATCGTCGGCGGCATCGCCACCTCGACGATTCTCAACCTGCTCGTGCTGCCCGCCGTGATGGCGCGCTACGGCCGCTTCGAGCGATAGGCGCGCCGCAGCGCGCCTCCGCCCCGCAGCTTGACCGATACCCTAGGGGGGTATACCGTGGAGTACGGTGCCCTCGGGCGGATACCTGTGTCGGGGAGAGGAGGATGGCGCGGCGCCGAACACGCGCGGGAGCCTGCTTCATGGTCGCGGCCCTGTTGTCGCCGGCGACGCTGGCGCAGAGCTTTTCCGATCTGGAAGGACGGCTCCGAGATCATCCCGCGCTCGAGGCGATGCACCACAGGGCGCATGCCGACAGGGACCGCGCCGTCGCCGCATACGCCCTGCCCGACCCGGTGTTCTCCTTCGGCGTCGGCAACTTCCCGCTCTTCCGACCGTCCTTCGACCGCTACCTGCCCACCAACAAGTCCGTCGGCGTACGCCAGGCGTTCCCCGCCCGCGCGAAGCGCGAGGCGGCGGCCCGCGAGGCGCGGCACCGCGCGAGAGAGACGGAAGCCATGCGGGAGGCGCTGTACGCGGGGTTGCGCGCCGAGCTGATCTCGCTGCTCGTCCACAAGCGACGCATCGCACGCCAGCGCGCGCTCGCCGGGGAGCAAAGCGCCCTGTACGACGAGCTCGCCCGGGTCGTCGAGGCGGAGATCGACGCGGGCCGCCCGGCCGTCTTCCGTCTCGCCGAGATCGAGGCCGAGCGGGTCGGGGTCGCCAGGCTTCTCGTCGGGCTGGACGGCGAGGAAGGCGGTATCGACGCGCGCCTCGTCGACCTCGTGGGCGACGTCCCGACGACAGGCCCGCCGCCGGTGGAGTCGGTCGCGTGGACGGGAGACTTCGGCGTCTTCCACGCGGTGCGCGTCGCGGCCGCGACCATTTCGGTTGCCGCCGCACGCGTTGCCGCGGCCGAAGCCTCGTGGCAGCCGGAATGGGGCCTGCAGTTGACCTACCAGCAGCGTGAGGACGGCCGCGGCGGAACGGGAAGCGCGTTCGCCGGCGACGACTGGGTTTCGGGAATGGTGACCTTCACCGTTCCGCTGTGGGCCGAACGCAGCCAAGAGCCGCGCTTTCGCGCCGCCGCCGCCGAGCGGAACGCCGCGCGCAGCGAATACCTTGCCGTCGCCCGCAACGCCCTGGCGCAGTACCGGAGCCACGCCGCGGTCCGCAGGGCGGCAAATGCGGCCGTGGAGGTGATCGAACGCAAGATCTCCGCCGTGGAGGACGAGGTGGCGTCTCGGTTGACGACCTACGAGTCCGGAGCCGGCGACTACTCGCCGATCGTCGACGGCGAAATCGCCATTCTCGCGCTGCGTGCCGAGATCGCGGGTGAAGAGGCCGCGGCGGCCGCGGCGGCCGCGCGCATGAACGGCCTCCTCGCGGCGCCGTGACGCGGACGCCCGCAATCGGCGCGCTGGTGTTGGCCTTGGCCTTGGCCTTGGGGGGCAGCACGGCGGCCACCGCGGCCGCGGAGGCTCCGGCGCCCGAAGCCCTATCGTACACCTGCCCGATGCATCCGCACTACATATCGTCCGACCCCGACGGGACGTGTCCGATCTGCGGTATGGACCTCGTGGCCTTCTTCGGCGGCGGGGGCGGGGCGGTAGGCGACGACTCGATCGCCGTCGCGCCCGAGATGATCCAGACCATGGGCGTGCGCACGGCGGCCGCGGCAATCAGAAGCTTCGGACGGCGCATGCGAGCGTTCGGCACCGTGGAAACCGACGAACGCCTGGAAACCGTCTCCGCGTCGCGCCTCGAGGGCTGGATCGAGGACCTCACGGTCCGCGCGGAGGGCGAGTCGGTGCAGCCGGGCGCGCTGCTCTACCGCGTCTACAGTCCGGACCTCATCGCTGCGCAGAAGGACTACCTGAACGCCGTGGACGTCGGCAACCGCCGTCGCATCGACGCCGTGCAACAGCGGCTGCGGTCGCTCGGAATGCAGCCCGCCGCAATCGTCCGTCTCACGGAATCCCGGCAGGCGGTCGAACGGGTGCCGGTGTACGCCGAAGCGGGCGGCACGGTCATCGAGCTGCGGGTCCGCGAGGGAGACTACGTGAAGCACGGCACGCCGACCCTTCGTCTCCAGTCCTACGACGACGTGTGGGTGATCGCGTCCGTCCCCGAACACCAGCTTCCGCTCATCGACACCGGCATGCCGGTGCATCTGACGTTCCCGAGCGCGCCCGAGCGATCGGGCGAGGGCCGGATCGACTACATCTATCCGACCATCGACCCCCGGACCCGCACGGCCGACGTCAGAATCGTGGTGGACAACGAATCCGGCGCCCTGCGCCCGGGTGCGTACGCCGACATCGGTTTCGACCTCGGCGGCGCGCCGCGGCTGTCGGTTCCGACGGAGGCCGTACTGCGCGACTCCCGGGGCGCCCACGTCATCGTTTCGCGCAGCGACGGCCGGTTCGCCGGCCGCGCCGTGCGCACGGGCATCTCGACGGGCGAATGGACCGAAATCCTCGCCGGCCTCGTTCCCGGCGAACGCGTCGTCGCCAGCGGGCAGTTCATGCTCGATTCCGAGGCGAACCTGCGCGAGGGCCTGAGCAAGCTGCGCGCCTTCGCCGGCGGCCCCGACACGCCCCTGTCCGAGCTCCCCATCGACGCGGCAACGCTCGCTCAACTCGACCATTTCGTCGACATGGCGCTCTATTTTCACGAAGCGCTGGTCGACCGCTACCGGATCGACCCCTTCTTTGTCGATCCGGCGCTGGCGATCGGCGAGGCGCTGAAGGCGCGCTTCGCGGATACCAAGCTGGTCCCGATCATCGAAGCGGGTCAAGCCGCGCTGCGCGCCGCGAAAACGGCTCGCGGCGGCGATGCGCTGGCGGCGGAGCTCGAGCGACTGACGAGGGCGCTGGAGCCCTGGCTGCTGGAGGGCGCGCCGATCCACTACCGCGACGCGGGCCTCGTCTTCTGGCGCGAGAGCGAAACGGGGCGGCCGTGGCTGCAGGAGAGCGGCGCGGTGCGCAACCCGTACCGCGGGGGCGAGGCGGAGACCGTGCCCTGGCCCGACCCGATGGCCCGAACGGACGTCGATGCCGCCGCGGCCGTGCCGCGGCTGGACACCGCCGATCCGCAGACCGTGCACCGCTAGGGCGGCCGCTTGTCCGATCCCGGCACCGACGATCTGACCGGCCGCGATCCGTCGACCTCGGCCGTCGCCCGCCTGATTTCCTGGTCGGCCGCCAACCAGACGATCGTGCTCGTTCTCGCCGCAGCGCTCGCCGCGGCGGGCTGGCTCGCGGTGCAGCGAACGCCGCTCGACGCCATCCCGGACCTCACCGACACGCAGGTCATCATCCGCACCGAGTTCCCCGGCCAGTCGCCGCAGATCGTCGAAGACCTCGTGACCTATCCGCTCTCCGCCGATCTCCTCGGCCTGCCGAAGACCGAGGACGTCCGCGGCGTGTCGATGTTCGGGACGAGCTTCGTCTATGTGATCTTCCAGGACGGCGTGGATCCGTACTGGGCGCGCTCGCGCGTGGTCGAGGCGCTCTCGCGCCTCGGTGCCGCGCTTCCCGCCGGCGCGGTGCCGCAGATCGGCCCCGACGCGACCGGTGTCGGCTGGGTCTACCAGTACGCCCTCGTCGACCGGACAGGCCGCACGGACCTCGCCCGGCTGCGCTCGCTGCAGGACTGGTTCGTCAAGCTCGAGCTTTCGGGCGTGGACGGCGTCGCCGAAGTGGCGTCCGTCGGCGGCTTCGTCCGCGAGTACCAGGTTCTCATCGACCCGAACCGGCTGCGCGCCTACGACGTGTCCATCGCCCGCATCGCCGCCGCGGTGCGCGCCGCCTCGAGCGAGGTCGGGGGCCGCATCCTCGAGCAGGGAGAAACGGAATTCGTCATCCGCTCTTCCGGCTACGTCGACGAGAAGGCCGACCTCGAACGGGTCGTCGTCCACGCCGAGGACGGGACGCCGGTCCTGCTCTCGGACGTGGCGCGCATCGTCGCCGGTCCGGCGCTCAGGCGCGGCGTCGTCGAGCTGAACGGCGAGGGCGAAACCGTCTCCGGCATCGTCGTCATGCGGCACGAGGAGAACGCGCTCGACGTCATTCGCCGGGTAAAGGCAAAGCTCGTCGATCTCCGGCGCGGCCTGCCGGAGGGCGTCGAGATCGTTCCCGTCTACGACCGGGCGCCGCTCATCGAGGGCGCCGTCGCCTACCTCGAACGCAAGCTCGTCGAGGAGAGCATCGCCGTCGCGCTGGTCGTCCTGGTTTTCCTTCTGCACGTGCGCGCCGCGCTGGCGGCGGTCATCGCGCTGCCGCTCGGGGTGCTGGGCGCCTTCGCGGTCATGTCGTGGCAGGGGGTGACGGCGAACGTCATGTCGCTCGGCGGCATCGCCATCGCCATCGGCGCCATGGTCGATGCCTCCATCGTGATGGTGGAGAACGCATGCCGCAAGCTGTCGGACCTCGGACCCCGGCCCGACCCGGAGCTGCGGCGGCGGACGCTGATCGAGGCGGCCCGGGAAGTCGGCCCGGGGCTCTTCTTTTCTCTGCTGATCGTCACCGTCTCGTTCCTCCCGGTCTTCGCGCTGACGGGCGAGAGCTACCGCCTGTTCTCGCCGCTTGCCTTCACCAAGACGTACGCGATGGCGTTCGCCGCCATCCTTTCGGTGACGCTGGTGCCGGTGGTGATGCTCCACCTGATGCGCGGGCGGATGCGGCGCGAGGAGGCCAATCCGCTTAACGCGCTCCTCGTCTGGCTCTACCGGCCCGTCCTGCGCGCCGCGCTGCGCGTCCGCTGGCTCACCGTCGCCCTCGCCCTGGGCGTCGTCGCCAGCGCGGCGATTCCCCTTCAGCGCCTCGGGTCGGAGTTCATGCCGGCGCTCTACGAGGGCGAGCTCCTGTACATGCCCACGACCCTCCCCGGCGCCTCCGCCACCAAGATGCGCGAGATTCTCGGCCAGACCAATCGGATAATGACCACCGTGCCCGAGGTGGCGCGAGTCTTCGGCAAGGCGGGCCGCGCCGACACCGCCACCGATCCCGCCCCGCTGACGATGATCGAAACATGGATCGCGTTGAAGCCGAAGGAGGAGTGGCGACCGGGCGTGACCGCGGACGACATCGTCGCCGAGCTGGACGCAAGGCTGCAAATGCCGGGTCTCGTCAATTCGTGGGGCTATCCCATCAAGATCCGCATGGACATGGTCTCGACCGGCGTGCGCACGCCCGTGGGTGTGAAGGTGACCGGCGACGACCTGATCGAGATCGAGCGCATCGCCCGCGAGATCGAAGACGCGGTGAGGGAGGTTCCGGGCACGCGCTCGGCGTTTGCGGACCGCGTGCTGGGCGGCCGCTACCTCGACATCGTCCCGGACCGGGCCGAGCTTGCCCGCCGGAACATCGACATGGACGTCTTCCAGTCGGTGGTGCGGACGGCGCTCGGCGGGATGACGCTGGCCGAAAGCGTCGAGGGGCGCGAGCGCTACGACATCATCCTGCGCTACGACCGGCCGTTCCGCGAAAGCGTCGGCAGTCTCGGCGACATCCTCGTGCCGACGCCGGAGGGGGCGCATATCCCGCTGGCGGAACTCGCCGCCATCGCCTACGCCGAGGGCCCTCCGATGATCCGCTCCGAGAACGCCCGCCTCACCGGATGGGTGTTCGTCGACATCGCCGGGCGCGACCTGGGCGGCTACGTTGCCGAGGCGCGCGACGCGATCGCCGAAGCGGTGGACCTCCCACCGGGATACGCGGTGGCGTTCTCCGGCCAGTACGAGCAGCTCGAGGAAGCGAAGGCGCGGCTCAGCATCGCCATCCCCGCCGCCGTGATGCTCGTCTTCGTGCTGCTCATGCTGCATTTCGGCCGCCTCGACCGCACGGCGATCGTCATGCTGTCGCTGCCCTTCGGACTCGTTGGCGGGCTGTGGGCGGTGTGGCTGGCCGGCTACAACCTGTCCGTCGCCGTCGCCGTCGGGTTCGTCGCCCTGGGCGGCGTGGCCACCGAGACGGCAGTCATCATGCTGCTCTACATCGACCAGCACGTGCGCGTCTACCGGCCGGCCACGCGGGCCGAGCTCTCCCACGCCATCGTCCTCGGCGCCGCACGCCGCGTGCGCCCGGTTCTGATGACCGTCGCCACCCTGCTGACGGGGCTCGCGCCGATCTTCCTCACCGACGGCCTCGGCTCCGACGTGATGCGGCGCATCGCCCTCCCCATGCTCGGAGGCGCCGCGTCCACCGCCCTCCTGACCCTGATCGTGATCCCGGCGGTCTACTCCATCCGGGTCGGGGGGACCCTCGCCGCGCGTGCCCGGGCACGGGAACCGGACGCGCGCACGCTTGCAACCCCGACAGAAGGAGAACCCGCCCGATGAAGACCCTTGCCCTTGCCGCCGCCGGCGCGCTCGCCGCGGCGTTCGTCGTCTTCGCCCCGCCCGTGGACGCGGAGGAGTCGGACAGTTCCGCGCACGGCCATTCCGATGCCCACACCGGCGACATGGCCGACATGGACGCCGGCGACGCGCGCGCCGCCGGCGTCGTCGAGGCGCTGTCGGCGGACGGCTACTCGCTGACCGTCGCGCACGGTCCGATCTCCGGCATCGGAATGGACGCCATGACCATGAGATTCGACACGCTCGGCGATGTCGACGTGTCGGGCTTCGCCGCCGGGGACGAGGTCGCGTTCACCCTCAGGAAGGGGCGCGACGGCTCGTATCGGATCAGCGCCATCTGCGACACCGGCGCGGACGGGGCCGACTGCCTGGACAGCGCGCACGACCGCTGACCGCCGCGCCGCGTTGACCGCCGCGGCCGGCTCGGACAGAGTGCGCGCCGTCCGCACGGGAGAGCGCCATGCCGCGTTTCAGCGACGACAGTCTGCGACGAATGTGCGCGGAAGCGTTCGAGGCCGCCGGCTTCGCCCGCGCCGATGCCGAGACCGTCGGCCGCCTGATGGTCGAATCCAATCTCGTCGGGCACGACAGCCACGGCGTTCGGCATATCCCCGCCTACGTCGGGCGGGTCCGCGCCGGCCTGGTCGACCCGGCGGGCCGCGTGACCGTGGTTTCGCAAACGCCGACCACGGCGATCGTCGACGGCGGTCGCTCGCTCGGCCATCTCGCGGCGGCGCGCGGCATGGCGCTTGCCGTCGAGAAGGCGCGCGGCGTGCGCATCGCCGCGGTGGCCGTGCGCAACAACGAGCACGTCGGGCGTGTCGGCGGCTATCCCGAGATCGCCGCCGCCGCGGGCTTCGTCGGCATCACGTTCTGCAACGCGCAGGGACGCGGTATCTCGATCGCGCCGCACGGCGGCATCGAGCGGCGTATCGGCGCCAACCCGATCGCCGCCGCGTTCCCCAATCCCGACGGCGACCCGATCCTGCTCGACATGTCGACGTCCCAGATCGCCATCAACAAGGTCCGCCAGGCGCGCGACCATGACACGCCGCTGCCGGCCGGCGCGGTGCTCGACGAGGATGGCACGCCGACGACGGACCCCGGCGCCTTTCTCGATCGCGCCGGGGTCACGCTGCCGCTCGGCGGCCTCGCGTTCGGCCACAAGGGGTTCGGCCTCGCGGTGGTCGTGGACCTCCTGTGCGGCGTGCTCGGCGGCTCCGGCAGCGCCGTCTACGGCGACAGCGCGGCGACGAACAACGGCACCTTCCACATCGCGATCGACCCGTGCGCCTTTCTCGAACGCGAGACCTACGAGGCGGAGTTGCGCAAACTCGCCGCCTACCTGCGCGCCAGCCGCACGCTGCCGGGAGTCGACAGGGTACGGCTGCCGGGTGACTTCGAAGCCGACAACCGGGCCGAACGCGCGGCGCGCGGCATCCCGATCGACGACGCCGTATGGGCGAACATCCGCGACACGTTGACGCGGCTCAACGTGCCGGCGCCGGCGCCGCTGTAGAATGCGCGCGGGCGCCGCGCCGCGCCGCGTCGTTTCCGGGGCTCGGCATGAGGGAGGGCGACCGTTGGACGACTTGAGGATCGGTCTGCTCGGCGTGGCCGGGCGCATGGGAACGACGCTGGTCCGCCGTATCGAGGCGGCGGCGGGGGCGCGCCTGGCGGCGGCGGCGGAGGCCGGGGGCCACGCGGCAGCCGGACGCGACGCGGGGGAGGTCGCCGGCATCGGCGCGCTCGGGGTCGCGATCGGGACCGATCCGCGCGCCGTGTTCGAGGCCGTCGACGCGGTGATCGAGTTCTCGCTGCCGGACGCGACGGCGGCGCACGCGGCGCTGGCGGCGGAAACGGGCACCGCGCACGTCGTCGGCACCACCGGGCTCGATGCGGCGCAGGCCGGCGCCGTGCGGGCCGCGGCGGCGCGCACCGCCGTGGTCTGGGCACCGAACATGAGCGTCGGCGTCAACGTGCTGATCGCGTTGACCGAGCAGGTCGCGCGCGTCCTCGGAGCCGACTACGACATCGAGATCGTCGAGATGCACCATCGCCACAAGTTGGACGCGCCATCCGGCACGGCGCTCGGGCTGGGGAAGGCGGCCGCGGCCGGGCGCGGCGTCGATCACGACATCGCCGCCGTGCGCGGACGCGACGGGCATACCGGCGCGCGGCGCGCCGGCGACATCGGCTACGCCGTATTGCGCGGCGGCGGCATCCCCGGCGATCACAGCGTGATCTTCGCCGCCGACGGGGAGCGGCTCGAGCTCGGCCACCGCGCGGGCACGCGCGATGTCTTTGCCGACGGCGCGGTGCGCGCGGCGTTGTGGACGCGCGGCCGGCCGCCCGGCCTCTACGACATGCGCGCCGTGCTCGGCCTGCCGGGGTGATTTGCGCCGCGGAGGCGCGCGAGCGCGTCCGTCAGGACACGGTGGAAGCCGCGCCGCTCCTCGGGCGTGAGGAAGCGGCCGATGGCGACCTGCTGGCCGCGCCCGGACAGGGTGAGACGGCTGTGGTGCTCGCCCGGCGCGTCCAGAGACACCGTCAGCCAATAGGGCTGAAACGACCAGCGCCGGACGCGCCCCGACGGCGCGATGCGCTCGACGTCAAGCCGGGACGGCGACAGGCGCACGCGTTCGACGAGGCGGCCGCTGCGATAGTTGAGGCGGAAGGCCAGCCAGATCAGCACCACGTCAAGGCCGAAGAAGCCGAGGACCGGCCATGCACCGGCGATCAGGAAGACCGCTCCGGCGGCGAAGCACACGAGCGACACGCAGCCCATGAGCACGAGAAAACCGGTGGGCCCGAGCGAGCGATGGGGGCGGAGCTCGGCGTCGACCAGGAGCGGCGCGCGCATCGGCCGTTCGCCCGTTCCGCCCCCGCGCTTGTCAAAGCCGCCCGCGTCGGCCATTCATGACACCCCATGAAAGGCCGCGACATGACCCGCGGCGACGCGGCGGAATTGTTCGCGCGCCTCGCCGCCGAGCGCGAAGCGCCGGAAACCGAGCTCGACTATCGCAACCCCTACACCCTGCTCGTCGCCGTCGTCCTGTCGGCGCAGGCGACCGACGTCGGCGTGAACAAGGCGACGGGGCCGCTGTTCGCCGTTGCCGACACGCCGCGCGCGATGGTCGCCCTCGGCGAGGAGCGGCTGCGCGAAATGATCCGGACCATCGGCCTCTACCGCAACAAGGCGAAGAACGTGATCGCGCTGAGCCGGCAGCTGATCGAACGCCACGGCGCCGCCGTGCCGCGGGACCGGGCGGCGCTGGAGGCGCTGCCCGGCGTCGGCCGCAAGACGGCGAACGTGATGCTCAACAGCGCCTTCGGCGAACCGACGATCGCCGTCGACACGCACATTTTCCGCCTTGGCAACCGCACGGGACTGGCGCGCGGAAAGACGCCGCTCGCGGTCGAGGAACGCCTGCTCGAGATCGTGCCCGACGCCTACAAGCAACACGCCCACCACTGGCTGATCCTGCACGGGCGCTACGTGTGCAAGGCGCGCAAGCCCGCCTGCCCGGCGTGCGCCATCCGCGATCTGTGCCGGTACCCCGACAAGACTCCCGGCGCCGCCGCTCAGAAGACGGCGCGCACCTCGACGACCTCGGGGACGTAGTGGCGCAGCATGTTCTCGATGCCGTATTTGAGCGTCGCGGTCGAGCTCGGGCAGCCTGAGCACGCGCCGTGCATTTCGAGCATAACCACGCCGTCCTCGAAGCCGTGGAAGATGATGTCGCCGCCGTCCTGCGCCACCGCCGGCCGCACGCGGGTGTCGAGCAGTTCCTGGATCTGGGCGACGATCTCGGCGTCCTCCTCCGACCCGCCGGAGGCGGCGGCGTGCGCGGTGACGCGATCGTCGAGCAGCATCGGCGCGCCGGAGACGTAGTGCTCCATGACGACGCCGAGAATCGACGGCTTGAGTAGCTGCCATTCGGCGGCGTCCGCCTTGGTCACGGTGACGAAGTCCGAGCCCAGGAAGACTCCTTCGACGCCGTCGATGAGAAACAGCCGTTCGGCGAGCGGCGAACGCGCCGCCGCGGCGGCGTCGGTGAAGCTGGCGGTGCCGTTGCGCAGCACGATCTCGCCGGGAAGGAACTTCATGGTTGCCGGGTTCGGCGTCGGTTCGGTCTGAATGAACATCGTGCAGGCTCCGGTTGCGGGCGAGCTCATATCCGAGCGCATTACTTGGTTATTTGGGCGCCGGCGTCAAGCAGCGACGCGGAGTCGGGTCTCGCCCAGCCCGTCGATGGCGTAGACCACCTCGTCGCCCGGTTCGGGGAAGCGCGTGCGAAGCGCGCTGCCGGTGATGACGACGTCGCCTTTCGCGAGCCCCCGGCCGCGTTCGGCGAGGTGGTTGGCGACCCACGCAAGGCCCTCGAAGGGATGGCCCATCGACGCGCCGGTGGTGGCGCGATCGACGATCTCGCCGTTCCACGTCAGGGCGACGGGCAGGGCGGCGAGGTCGAGGCCGCGCCAGCCGGCGACCGGCGGTCCGAGCACCGCGCCGGCGCACCAGCAGCGGTCGGCGACGATCGACGCGGCGTCGAGGTCGCCGTAGTCCGCGGCCCGGTCGTCGATGAGCTCGAAGGCGGGTGCGCATGCGGCGACGTGGGCGGCGATCGATTCTCGGTCCCACGGTGCCCCCTCCGCCGGCACGTCGCCGGCGATCAGGGCCGCAACCTCGAACTCGAGGCCCAGGCGCACGTATGCCGACGCGTTCAGCACCGCCGGCGAACGCCGGATCGAGCGTGCGAACACGCCGCCGTAGGCCGGCCGGTCGACGCCGCAGAGGTCGCGTACCGCCTGCGACGTGAGCGCGATCTTGTGTCCGCCGAGCGTCCCCGCGCCGCCGTCCTCGAACAGGCGATGGACGCGATCCTGAATGCGGTAGGCGTCGGCGAGCGAGGCGGGCGCGTCGGCGCCGCGCAGCGGCCTGAACGGCGCGCGCCGGCGGTTGTCGGCGACGATCTCTGCCGCGATGCGGTCGATCTCTGCCTGTTCCATGGTCCTTCCGCGTTCCGGGGGTGGGGCGCTCAGCATAGGCCGCGGCGGCGCACGCTTGAAGTGCCGCAGGCCGTGTGGTTCGATCGCCGCGACGACGAGCCGGCGCACGTCGGCGACGGGGATGGACCATGAAACGTACGCTGGCCTTGCCGCTGGCCGCGCTCGCGGCGCTCGCCGCCGTGCCTGCCGCGGCGATCGAACTGCCGAACACCGTGGTGTGGACGGCGTACAACACCGGGACCGCGGGCTACAGCCAGGCGGTCGCCGTCGGCAGCGTTCTGAAGAACGCCCATGGCGTCAATCTGCGCGTCCTGCCGGGGAAGAACGACGTGTCGCGTCTGACGCCGCTCGCCCGCGGCAAGGCGCAATTCTCCGCCACCGGTTCCGACAGCATCTACGCGCAGGAGGCCGTGTACGTCTTCGGTACCCGGCAATGGGGGCCGCAGCCCATCCGCCTGCTGCTGCACAACGTCGCCGACGGCTGCGCGGTGACCTTCGCGGTGGCGGCCGACGCCGGGGTGCGGGAGATCGCCGATCTCGCCGGTGCCCGCGTCACCTGGGTGCGCGGGGCGCCGGCGCTCAACAAGGCGGCGGAAGCGCTGCTCGCCTTCGCCGGGCTGGGCTGGGACGACGTCGAACGCCGCGAGGTGGGCGGCGCCGGCGCTTCGATCGACCGCGTCGTGACCGGCGACGCCGAAGCCGCGATAGGCGCCACCTTCAGCCCCTACATGGTCAGGATGCAGGCGTCGCCGCGCGGTCTCTACCACCCGCCCGCACCGCACGCCGACACCGACGGCTGGGCGCGGCTCAACCGCGTCGTCCCGTGGTACTTCCCGCATCGTTGCCGGCAGGGCGCTGGCGTTCCCGAGGGCGGTTACGAGGGGGTCGGAACGGCGTATCCGATACTGATCTCGACTCCGGCGGTGCCCGACGAGGTCGCCTACAACATGACCAAGGCGATGTACGTGCACTATCCGGACTACAAGGACGGCGCACCCGGCGCGAACGGCTGGGAGTGGGCGCGCCAAAGGCTGGAGAGCGCGTTTCTGCCGTTTCACGACGGCGCCGTGCGCTATTACCGCGAGGCCGGCAGGTGGAGCGCGCGCGCCGAGGCGAACCAGGCGGCCAACCTGGAGCGCCAGGCTGTGCTGGGGGCGGCGTGGGAGGCCTGGACGGCGGCGGCGCCGGACGACCGCGAGGCCTTCGCCGACGGCTGGATGACGGCGCGCGCCGAGGCGCTCAGCGCCGCCGGCCTCGAACCGATCTTCGAACGCTGGTAGGCCGTTGACCGCGGCGGCGGCCGGCCCGGCGCCGGCGGACCGCGAATCCGGCCGCTACCGCGACCTGGGGCCGGCGTGGCTCGCGGTCGTCGTCGCGGTCACGGTGGCGGCGATCCTCGTCGCCGTCAACCAGGTGTTCGCGCTCGGTTTTTTCGAGCTCGTCATAGGCAAGGTGCTGGTCGAGAACCGCTATCTCTATCTCGTCGCCGGCCCGATGCTGTCGATGGTCTTTCTCGTGCTGCCGGCGCACGCGCGCGCGCCGCGCGACCGAGTGCCGCCGTACGACGCCGCGCTCTTCGCGCTCACGCTCGCGCTCACCGCCTACTACGTCTTCTTCGCCGAGGCGATCCTCGAAGAGGCGTGGGAGTACAGCGCGCCCGAACACGGCATGTTCGTGAGCGTTGCGCTGTGGGCGGTGATTCTGGAAGCCGGCCGCCGCGCCGGCGGCATCGCCGTGTTCCTCATCGTCGCCGTCCTGTCGCTGTACCCGACCTATGCCGACCGCATGCCGGCGGCGGTCTCCGGCGTCGGCCAGAGCTTTCTCGAGACCGCGGCCTTCCACACGTTTTCGGAGGAAAGCCTGCTCGGCATTCCCATGCGCGCCTTCGCGCTGCTCGTCTTCGGCTTCCTCCTGTTCGGCGTGGCGCTCATCTACACCGGCGCCGGCCGCTTCTTCATCGACCTCGCGTTCGCGCTGCTCGGCCACGTGCGCGGCGGCCCGGCGAAGGTCGCGATCTTCTCGTCCGGCCTCTTCGGGTCGATGAGCGGCGGCCCGGTCACCAACGTTCTGACGACCGGTTCGCTGACCATCCCGGCGATGACGCGCATCGGCATCCGCGATCGCACCGCGGGCGCCATCGAAGCCTGCGCCTCGACGGGCGGCGTGATGATGCCGCCCATCATGGGCGCCACGGCGTTCGTGATGGCCGACTTCCTCGACCTGCGCTACGTCGACGTGGCGCTGGCCGCGGTGGTGCCGTCGGTGCTCTACTATTTCGGCCTGTTCATGCAGATCGACGCGCACGCCGCCGAGCGCGGCCTCGTCGGGTTGCCGCGGCGCGAGCTTACGCCGGCATGGCACGTGCTCGTCGGCGGCTGGTACTACATCGCCGTCTTCGCGCTGCTCGTCTGGCTGCTGGTGGCGATGAAGCGCGAGGCGCAGGCGCCGTTCTACGCCACCGCGCTGCTTCTCCTGATCAACCAGTTCGACAGCCGGCACCGGCTCGACTGGCGGCGGCTCAAGCGCTACGTCTACACCACGGGCGGCCTTCTCGCCGAGCTCGGCGGCCTTCTCGCCGCGGTGGGGCTGATCGTGGGCGCTCTACAGGTCACCGGCATGACGGGGACGTTGACGAACGATCTCGTCTATCTCGCCGGCGGCCACCCGCTGGTGCTGCTGGTCATGGGGGCGCTCACGAGCTTCGTGCTCGGCATCGGCATGACGGTGACGGCGGCGTACATCTTCCTCGCCATCATCCTCGCGCCGGCGCTGGTCCGCTTCGGCCTCGACCCGCTCAGCGTGCACATGTTCCTGCTCTACTGGGGGATGTTGAGCTTCATCACTCCGCCGGTGGCCCTTGCCGCCTTCGCCGCGGCCTCGGTCGCCAAGTCGGCGCCGATGGCGACCGGGCTCGAGGCCATGCGCATCGGCACGATCATCTATTTCATCCCCTTCTTCTTCGTCTTCAACCCGGCGCTGCTCGGGCGCGGCGATGCGCTCGAGGTGGTGACGGTGGTCGCCGCCGCGCTCGCCGGCGTCGCTCTCGTCGCCGCCGCGTTGCAGGGCTATCTGATCGGCCTCGGCAGCTTGTGCACCGGGCCGCCGGGCGCGGCGGCGCGGGTGCTCCTCGGAGCCGCGGGCCTCACGCTCGCCGCACCGGGCGGCGGGATGCTCGGGTGGAGCCACGGCGCGCTCGCCGCCGCGGCGGTGGCGCTGGCCGCGCCCGGGGTCGTCCTGGCCCGCGTGGGCCTGCGCCGGAGGGCTGCCGTCAGCAGACCGTGAACAGACCGGCCGGGCAGCTCGCCCGGCCCTTCGACACGGCATCCGCGTAGACGTCGAGCTCGGAGGCCTCGTCGTCGCGGCCGAGCGCGCGCAGCACCGCCGCACGCCGGCCGAGAGCGGCGACGATGATGCCGCGGTCGACCGTGCTGTTGGACTCGAAGACGGCGATGGCGCTCTGATAGAGCGACTCCGCCTCGCCGAGACGCCCGGCGGCGGTGAACTGGTGGGCCCGATAGTAGAATGCCCATGCGCGGTAGAGACGGGCCCGCACGTTCACCTCGTTGAGCATGTGAGGGTCGCGTGCCGCCGCCACGCGGAGCGTGTGCAGCGCGTCCCAGTAGCTCGTCTCGGCCTCGCCGAAGCGGGCCTGGCGGGCAAGCGCGTCGCCGAGACCGGCATAGGCGGCGCCGGTGTCGGGATGGGCGTCGCCCAGTGCCGTTGCGCGAATCGCGGCGGCGCGGCGGTAAAGCCGTTCCGCTTCGGGCCATTCCTCGAGTTCGAAGTGCAGCTTCGCGAGAATGACCACCAACGCGGCAGTGCTCGGGTGTTCCTCGCCGAACTCGCCGACCCCGAGGTCAAGCGCCTCGCGCGCGACCTCGGCGGCCACGGCGTTGTGCCCCGTGGCGTGGAGCTGGATGACGCGCGCGTGCTTGGCCCGCAACTCCAGCGACTGGGCCGCCGCAGCGAGCGGCATCGACAGCAGGATCGCAACAACGAAGATGAGCGCGAACGGCCGTGCCATAGCCGGGTCTCCATCGAACCTCGGATGCGTGAGCCTAACCGCGTGTGATCGACTCGCGCAAGCGATCGAGGCATTGACTACGGCGCGCGCACGGGGCATTGCCTGTCTGGCACGGGGGGAGAGGGCGCGGTGTTGGCGAACGCGGTTCGATGTTTCATGGCGGCGGCCGTTCTCGCGGCGGCGGTCGGCGCGGCGGCGCAGGACGAACCGGCGGCGCCGGAAGCGCCGGCGGCGACGAACCTCGCGACCTATCTCGACGACGGGATGCTCGCCATGGTCTTCCCCGGCGCCGACTCATTCGGCCCCGTGGAGGGCGACCCGCCGTCGGCGGCGGCTTACAGCGACGGCGAACTCGTCGGCTACATCTATGAGCAGTACGACGTCGTCGCCGGCGTGGGCTATTCGAAGCGGCCGTTCCATCTCGTCGTCGGTCTCCGCCTCGACGGCGAGGTCGCGGGTGCGCGGCTGGCCATGCACGTCGAGCCGATCGCGATCCTCGGCATCACCGACGACGACTTTCACCAGTATCTCACGCAGTTCGCGGGCATCGACGTTCGCCGCGGCATCAGCATCGTGCTCGCCTTGTCCGGGTCGGACGTCGAGGGCGAGAAGTTCGCCATGCGCGGCTCCGCGGGCGACACGTCGCGCCTCATCCCCGTCGACGCGGTGTCGCGCACCACGACCAGCTCCATCCTGTTCAGCGATTCGATCGTTCGCGCCGCGCGCCGGGTGGCGCGCAGCCGCGGCATTTCGCTGAGCGCGGCGCCGCAACGACGTGCGGTCGATTTCGACACGTTCGCGCCGCGCACGTGGCCCGAGCTCATCGAAGAGGGCTCGGTCGGCGCGCTGCGCCTCTCGGTCGCCGACGTCGCCCTCGCGTTCGAGTCCGTGCCCGACGTGCGGCCTCCGCGCAAGGTGCGCCTGTCGCCGGACGAGGATCCTTACGTCGATCTGTACGTGGCGCTGGTGTCGCCGCCGGCAATCGGCATCAACGTGCTCGGACGCACCTGGTACGACCAGTACGTGTCGGGGCGCGGCATCGACGACCTCATTCTCTTCGTGGCCACCGACGGCGAGCTCGGCTTCCAGGATTCGAACGCCGACGAGCCCGAACGGTTCGCGCGCCTGCGCCTGACCCAGGACGGGCAGGAGCTTCCCTTCGGCCCGGCGTACCTCAAGGAGCTCCCGTTCCACCACGCCAAGGACGCGCCGGACATGGTCGAGCGCGGTCTCCTGTTCTACTCGCCGCAGGACGGGCTGGACCTGGACAAGCCATTGAGCTTCGAACTCCTGATCGAGGGCGACACGCGCGCCGACGTGCCAGCGACCGTGAGCTTCCCGCTCGAGTACCGGGTGCCCGCGCGCGTGCTGCTGGCGGCGGCCGAGCCCGCGCCCGAGGAGATCGAGGCCGCGGGCGCGGTGGCGGAGACAGACGGGCTGGACTGGCGCCCGATCTGGGAGGCGAACCGGGGGAAGATCGCCCTGCTCGCGGCGACGCTCGCGGTGCTCCTGCTCATCCTCTCGCTTCAGGACGTGATCTCGCGGCGGCGCACGCTCAGGCTGTGGGTGCGCATCGCGTTCCTTGCCTGGGTCCTCGGCTGGCTCGGCTGGTATGCCGGCGCGCAGCTCACGGTGATCGGCCTGCTGAACATCGCACAGTCGCTCGAAAGCGGTTTCGACTGGGCGTTCTTCATGGTCGAACCGCTGGTCTTCATTCTGACGGCGTTCGTCTTCCTGCTGCTCTTCCTGTGGGGACGGGCGATTTTCTGCGGCTGGCTGTGCCCGTTCGGCGCCCTTCAGGAGCTGCTGAACAAGGCCGCCGTGGCGCTCAAGGTGCCGCAGATCCGTGTGCCGGACGGGCTTCAGGAGCGGCTGTTCGCGGTCAAGTACGCGATTTTCCTTGGCCTGCTGGTGCTGACCTTCTTCGCCTACGACCTGGCGATCGCCGCGTCGAACGTGGAGCCGTTCAAAGCCGCGATCGTCTTCCGCTTCGACGCGCCGCTGGCGGCGGTCGCCTACGCCGTGGTCCTGCTCGGCATCGGCCTGTTCATCGAGCGCTTCTACTGCCGCTTCGTCTGCCCGCTGGGCGCGGGTCTCGCAATCCTCGGCCGCGTGCGCATGTTCAACTGGCTCAAGCGCCGCGTCGAATGCGGCAACCCGTGCCATCGCTGCGAAGCCGTGTGCCCCACCGGCGCCATCCGCCGCAGCGGCGAGATCGACATGAACGAATGCTTCTACTGCCTCGACTGTCAGGTGACCTATTACGACGATCACGAGTGCCCGCCGCTCGTCGCCGTGCGCAAGCGGCTGGAAGCGCTGAGCGACCCCGTGCCCCGGGGTCGGCCGCCGGCCGGGTCCGAGGCGTAAGGAAAGGGCGCGGAGAGCGGATCCCCGCGCCCTGCGGACCGGACGAATCCGGGATCCGCGAGTTCTGGTCAGTCCTTGAAGATGTGCAGGTCGACCGGACCGAAAATTTCGCTTTCGCGCCGCCCCGGCAGGTTCGGATACTCGGCCCAGACGCGATCCTGAAATGCGTCCGGGAGTTCGCTCGCGGCGTCCGAATACTGTGCCCGCACCTTGAACCGAAGCTGGTTCATCGACTTCGGATCATCGCTGTTGATGCAGGTCGGGCCGTGGCCGCCGAAGTCGCCGGCGCCCTCGGTCACGCACCACTCGGGCTGCGGGCTGGCATCGCTGGTCACCGTGAGGATGAGAACCACGCTTTGCCCCTCTTCCGGACCGCCGTGAACGTCGAGCACCGCGTAGTGCGGGGTATCGACCCAACCGTCCTCCAGTTCGTCCGGAATGCCCTTCAGGAACAGCGAATAGTAGGGGTATAGACCGCCGAAATAGAAGCGCGCATTTTCGGCGGTGATGGTCGTCACTTCGCCGGCGCCGACGCCGGACGCGCCGAAACCGACGACGGCCGCGAACGCCGCGGCACCCACATGACGTGCAAATCGCATCGCCTTCTCCCTCGAAGCTGTCGCACCATGAAACGCGCAAGCGAAAGGGCGCCGAGGCGACCTCCCGCCCGCGGCGTGCCGACACGGGGCGCCTCCCGAGGGAGGCGCCCCAGACGTTGGTCTTGTCGGCCGTGCGTCAGGCGTTGCGCACGTAGCCGTAGCGCTTGTTGCTCGGGCCGTCGCCGGACTCGCGGAACTGGGCCGCCAGCTTGCCGATCCGGTCTTCCGAGAAGGCCGGGAGGACGGGCTGGTTGGTCGCCGTGTCCATGTTGAGGCCGTAGATGCGCGCCGAGTTGAGGCCGAAGATGGCCTGCTTGGTCAGGCTGTCCGCCCCGCCGAGCGACGGCAGGTCGTACTTCTCCTGCATGTCCTCCGGCACCTCGAGGCGGCGCATGGCTTCGATCTGCCACTGCGGCGAACCGTACCAGACGGTGTCGCTGCCCCACACCACGTGGTCGGCGCCGAGGCCCTTGACCAGCGTGCCGATGAACGCGGCCGAGAAGCGCGGATGCGCCACCGCCGAGTTGGCGAACGTCGTGCCGAGCTCGCCGTAGACGTTGTTGACGCCGAACTCCTCGGGGATGCGCGCGAGGTCGGTCGCCCATTTCATCTCGCCCGTCGCCTCGTACTCGGCCCACATCTGGTCCGGCAGCTCGAGGAAGGCGCGCAGGCACGAGTGGTAGATGACGAAGTTCATCTCCGGCCAGTCCTGGGCTGCCTTGCCGATATCCCAGGCGGTGGCGTACTCCCAGACGCCGCGGAACGACTGTTCGTAGTCGACCGGCAGCAGGCCCTTGTGGATGCAGATGGTGTTGATGCCCGCCTTCAGCGACTTCTCGTAGAAGGGGTACATCACCTCCTCGTCATCGAGGCGCCACGGATACTTCGACGGCGCCAGCGGATCGCCGATCGTGTACGATTTCCACGAATTCGGCTTCAGTTCCGAAATCGCGCGATCGACTTCCTCGATCCAGCCCGGCTGCTTGGGCGTGATGACGGCGTGCGCGAGCATGCGCTCGGAGCCCGCGAAGTCATTGACCATGTCACGCGCGGCGACGATCTGGTCATTCGACAACAGCCACCACGTCGGGTCGTCGAACGGCGCGCCGCTGAGCAGCGCCATCTTGGTGTCGCTGTTGTACCAAAGCTCGCGGATGTAGTTCTCGAACTTGTACCGCGTGAGCGTGACGCCCTCTTCCTTGAGCTTCGGGTTCCAGTGCTCGGCGGCAAACTCGCCGAGACCCAGGATCGCTTCGTGCCCGAAGTCGTCGCGCAGGAAGTGGGTCTGGTCGTCGAAGATGAACTGCCCGGCCAGCGCGTTGGCGCGTTCGAGCATCATCTCGGGATCGCGCGCTTCCGCGTCGCTCACGCGGAAGGCGTTGGTGCCGTAGACTTCCTTCATGGCCAGGAACGCCGTGGCCATGCCGCAGCTCGTCTGCAGGAACTGCCGGCGCGACATGCCGAGATACTTGGCGTTCTCGTCGGCCAGCTCCTTGATGCGTGCTTCCACCTGCTTCTGCTTCGGGGACTGTTTCGGCGGCAGGTATTCGCCGTTGGAGACGATTTGGGTGGGCACCGGGGAATCGAATTCGAGATTCTCGGCGCCCTTGACGAGTCGCTGCTCACGTTCGCTGAGCCAAGACGACATCGGTGGACCTCCCTCTGGATAGTTGCGGGTTCGCCGATGCGCTTTCGGGCGCCACATCGCGCCGGCGGCCGAGACCGCACGCATCGCGGTGGAAGTCTAACCGCGAACCGGAGGACAGTCAAAATGCGCCAGCGCCTGCCGCCGCCGGTCCAGCGTCGGGCGGTTGACACGATTCACCCGCCGCCGCCACTGTCGCCGAATGGCGGACGAGTCGCGCGAACTGACCGACGGCGAGCGCCTCGAATGGTTGCGGCTGTGGCGCAGCGAGCGCGTGGGGCCGCGCACGTTCGCCGACCTGCTGCGGGTCGCCGGCGGCGCCGGCGCGGCCCTGGAGCGGATGCCGGAGTTCGCGCGCCGCGGCGGCCTTCGCCGCGGCGTCCGCGTCTGCTCGCGCGAGCGGGCCGAGCGCGAGCGCGACGCGCTGGCGGCGGCGGGCGGGCGGCTGATTGCGGCCTGCGAGCCCGCGTATCCGCGGCCCCTCGCGGCCATCGACGACCCGCCCCCGGTCGTCAGCGTTATCGGCCGCGCCGACCTGCGGCGGCGCGACGCGGTGGCGGTCGTCGGCGCGCGCAGCGCGTCCGGCGTCGGCGGACGGTTTGCGCGCGGCCTGGCGGCAGAATTGGGCGCCGCCGGCTACACCGTGGTCTCCGGTCTCGCTCGCGGTATCGATACCCAGGCCCACCTCGGGTCGCTCGACACCGGGACCGTCGCGGTCGTCGCCGGCGGTATCGACGTGGTCTATCCGCCGGAGAACGACGACCTCTATCGGCGCATCGCCGATACCGGCGCGGTCGTGAGCGAACAGCCTTTCGGCATGCGCCCGACCGCGCGGCATTTCCCGCGTCGCAATCGGATCATCGCCGGCCTCGCGCTGGGCGTCGTGGTCGTGGAGGCAACTCCGCGTTCGGGCAGCCTGATCACCGCCCGGCTCGCCGGCGAGCAGGGCCGGGAGGTGTTCGCGGTGCCGGGCTCGCCGCTCGATCCGCGCCACCGCGGCACCAACGGCCTGATCCGCGACGGCGCCGTTCTGACGGAGTCCGCCGCGGACGTGCTGGACGTGCTGCAGACGCAGCGCCCGCGCCACCGTGCCGGGCCCGCGCCGCCGCCGCGGGCCGTCGCAGAGGCCCCGCCGGAGATCGCGAACGAGCGTCGGCGCCGGGTCTTCGAAGCGCTCGACCCGACCCCGGTGGGTGTCGACGAACTGGTCCGCCAGTGCGGCCTGCCGGCGTCCGAGATCATGACGATCGTGCTCGAGCTGGAACTCGCGGGCCGCGTCCTGCGCCACGGATCCGGGCGGGTGTCGATGAAGGCCTGACCGGACGGCGACCGGCATGCGGCAACGGCTGTCGCCGCCGGCGTCGGCTCCCTCCGCGCGGCGGCGCCGTGCTACCGGTCTTCGATGCGGAGCGCCGCGAGAAAGGCTTCCTGGGGAATCTCCACGTTGCCGATCTGGCGCATGCGCTTCTTGCCGCGCTTCTGCTTGTCCAGCAGTTTGCGTTTGCGCGTCGCGTCGCCGCCGTAGCATTTCGCGGTCACGTCCTTGCGCAGGGCGCTGACGGTCTCGCGCGCGATCACCCGGCCGCCGATAGCCGCCTGAAGCGCGATCTTGAAGAGCTGGCGTGGAATCAAGCTCTTGAGTTTCTCGCACAGGGCACGGCCGCGCGCTTCGGCGCGGTCGCGATGAACCATGAAGGCAAGGCTGTCGACCGCTTCGCCGTTCACCAGGATCGCCACCTTGACGAGGTCGCCCGTCTGGTGGCCGTCGAGCTCGTAGTCGAAGCTCGCGTAGCCGCGGCTGATCGACTTGAGGCGATCATAGAAATCGAAAACCACTTCGTTCAGCGGCAAACTGTAGACGACCATGGCGCGGTTGCCGACATAGGTCAGTTCGACCTGCACGCCGCGGCGGTCGGTGCACAGGCGCAGCACGCCCCCGAGAAAGTCGTCGGGCACGAAGATCGTCGCGCGAATCCACGGTTCCTCGATGCGGTCGATGCGCACCGGGTCGGGCAGGTCGGCGGGGTTGTGCAACGCAGCGACGGCGCCGTCCCGGGTGTGCACGCGATAGATGACGCTCGGCGCCGTGGTCACCAGATCGAGGTCGAATTCGCGCTCCAGGCGTTCCTGGACGATCTCGAGGTGCAGCAGGCCGAGGAAGCCGCAGCGGAAGCCGAGGCCGAGCGCGGCGGACGTCTCGGGCGCGTACTCGAAGCTGGCGTCGTTGAGCCGGAGCTTGGCCAGGCTCTCGCGCAGGCGCTCGTAGTCGGCGTGATCCGCCGGATAGAGGCCGCAGAACACGACCGGCACGCTGGGCTTGAAACCGGGCAGCGCGTCCGCTGCGGGCCGCTTCTCGCCGGTGATGGT
Source organism: Alphaproteobacteria bacterium (assembly GCA_965243325.1). Lineage (GTDB taxonomy): Bacteria > Pseudomonadota > Alphaproteobacteria > UBA7887 > UBA7887 > JANQOH01. The sequence goes on from CBDEUQ010000003.1 coordinate 1,784,693, forward strand.
GTCGCCCACGCGCGTGTCGGCGACCGTCTTGATCGCTGCCGTGATGAAGCCGACCTCGCCGGGACCGAGCCTGTCGACGGACGTGCGCTTGGGTGTGAAGACACCGACGCGGTCGACCTGATGCGTCGTGCCGGCGGCCATGAAGCGCACCCGGTCACCCTTCCGCAGCTCGCCGTCGTAGACCCGCACGAGAACGATGACGCCGAGATAGGCGTCGTACCAACTGTCGACCAGCAGTGCCTTCAGCGGTGCCGCGCGGTCGCCCGCCGGCGCCGGGAGGCGGCGGACGAGCGTCTCCAGCACGCGGTCGACGCCCTCACCGGTCTTGGCCGAGATCTTCAGCGCGTCGCCGGCGTCGAGACCGATCACGTCGCCGACCTGTGCGCGCACGCGTTCGGGCTCGGCGGCCGGCAGGTCGATCTTGTTGAGCGCGATCACGATCTCGTGATCCTGTTCGATCGCCTTGTAGACGTTGGCGAGAGTCTGCGCTTCCACGCCCTGGCTCGCGTCCACCACCAGGAGCGAGCCTTCGCACGCCGCGAGGCTGCGGCTGACCTCGTAGGAAAAATCGACGTGGCCGGGCGTGTCGATGAGATTGAGCGCGTAGGTTGCACCGTCTTCGGCACGGTAGGCGAGGCGGACCGTCTGCGCCTTGATGGTGATGCCGCGCTCGCGCTCGATATCCATCGAATCCAGCACCTGCGCGGCCATTTCGCGCGCTTCCAGGCCGCCGCAGCGCTCGATCAGCCGGTCGGCCAGCGTCGACTTCCCATGGTCGATGTGGGCGATGATGGCGAAGTTGCGAATGTGCGAGGTCATCGTGCGAGGCAATGCGGCCCGGAACGCCGCGCTGTCAAGCGGGAAGCGGAGCGAACGGGCAACGGGACGCCGGTTTTCCGTATCGAAAGGGTTGCATTGCGGGGAGGTCTCCGCCGCCTGCGGGGCCGGCGCGCGGGCGCTTCGGGAGAGCTACGCCCCGTCCGGTCCGGCGCCGATCGCGAAGTCGTTGCCGCGGTGTCGATTCGCGCCGCGGACCTGGACGATCGGGCGCCGCGAGAAGTCGAGCCTGACGCGGCCCTCGGCCGCCCAGGCGGCGCCCAGGGCGCGGTCGAACAGCGATGTCGCCGGCATGAAGCGCAGCACGAAGGCGGCGCGCCGGCGGCCCGAACGGTTGGCGTTCGAGCCGTGAAGCAGGTGGATGTCGTGCAGCGAAATCTGCCCGGCCCGCAACACCACGTCGTGGGCGCGGCGCGCGTCGAACGTCGCATCGTCGACTTCGAGCGACAGCACCGTGTCGCGGCCCGCCACGGTGCGGAATGCGAGCGTGCGCCGCGCCCGGTGCGAGCCAGGCACCACCCGCAGGCAGCCGTTCTCCGGTGTGGCGTCGTCGAGCGCTATCCAGACCGAACACGTCGCCGGAGGGTCGATCGGCCAGTACATCGAGTCCTGGTGCCACGGCGTTTCCTTGCCCAGACGCGCCGGCTTGCCGAACAGCGTCGTGCCCCACAGGATGATGTCGGGACCGATCACCTGGGCGACCATGTCGAGAATGTCCGGCGTTTCGGCGAACCGCATCCATTCCGCGGCGCCGCGCAGCGGGCTCGGCAGGCGATGTTGTGCGGCGTCGTGCACGAGGTGCGGGCAGACCATGGAATCGCTGGCGTGGTGGGGATTGTCCGCGAGCAGGCGGTCGAGCGCCGCGCGCATCTCCGCGAGCAGGGCGTCGGGCAGGGTGTAGTCGGGCACGACGTGGCCGTCGCGTCGGTACCGTGCGATCTCGCCGTCGCTCAACATGCGCGCGTCATCCCTTCCCGGCCCCTGCGTTCGGCCGCGACGGATAGCTCCGCGCCATCCCCAGCGCCGGGTCCATGTGCGCGCCGTACGGAGGGATCGGATAGCGCAGACCGACTTTGGACAGGCCTTCGAGTCCTTCGATGGCGCGCGCGAGTTCCAGCGGCGGCAGCGCCACCAGCAGCTCGTCGTCCGCCACGCCGCCGTAGCGGCGTTCGGCGTAACACGGAATCGAGATGCTCGTCTCTCCCGTCGCCAGGGCCCGGCCCCACGAGTCCGAACAGGCGGTCTCGCCGGTGATGGTCATGTCGTAGCGACGGTAGCGCTTCCACTGCAGGCCGTTGACGATGAGAATCGTCTGCGCCGGGTTGGCGTAAATCAGCACGATGTCGGGCGGGTCGAGGCGGCCGCTGCGCAGCGGCGAGGCGCAGACGCCGTGGTAACGGCCCGGAGGCACCCGCACCATCTGGTCCTGATGCGCCTTCGCGGCGGCCCGGTTCTCGAACCACACGCCGTCCATCTGCTCGCCCGACAGGTAGTCCTCGCCCGGCGCGTTGAGACCGAACACGCCGCCGCAATTGCTGTGCCCACGGACGTTGTCGTGCACGATGCCGAGCGTGAAACCGGCCATCCGCGCCTGGGTGACGAGCTGGCAGCCGGTGAAGCGAAAGCCCGCGGTCGGCGTACGGATGCCCGGGATCGCCATCATGGCTTCCACGTCCTCGAACAGGCGGAGGCCGATCGGCAAGGTGCGGATGGCGAGCAGAACCCGCAGCTTTTCCGCCATCTTCCGCAACGCGGCCGCCGATACGTCGTAGTCTTCGCCGTTTCCGCCGGACATGAGTCGCCACCTCCGTGTTTCCAACGGCTGGAGAATACGCTACAAACCGACAAGACGGCATGTGTGGCACGCAGGGGAGAGTGTGACGATGATCGGGCGTTTGGCGGCGGTATTGCTCATGGCGAGCGGATCGGCGGGCATCGCGGCGGAAAGCGAGCGCGATCCCCTCGGCTCGGACATGTGGGCGCATCTGGTCGAGACGGAGCTCGCCGGTGGACCGGTGGTCTACGACAACGGGCTGCACCTGACGATGCCCGACACGGTGGAAGACCCGTTCAGCGTGCCGGTGATGATCAAGCTCAAGCGCGACTTCGGCGCGGTCGCCGAAATCGCGTTGTTCGCGGAGAACAACCCGATCCAGACCGCGGTGCGCATCGTTCCCCACCGTTTCCTGCAGGCCGTGGGATTCAACATCCGGCTTGAGGAGTCGGGCCCCGTACGCGCGGCGGCGATGGACGCGGACGGCGTCTGGCATGTGGTCCACAAGCGCGTCAGCCTGCTCGTGCCGGGCGGCTGTTCGGCGCCGGGCGGCGCGACGGCGAGCGACATCGGCGAGATCGCCGTGCGCCAGTTCGATCGGGCCGGCGGCGCGAGCCGGCTCAAGCTGAAGATCAATCATCCCATGGACACCGGATTCGCCACCGACGAGGCCGGCAACACGGTTCCCGCCTATTTCATCGACAGCGTGGAGCTGGCCGACGAGAGCGGTACCATCGCAACCCTGTCCACGCAGGCGGCCCTGTCGAGCGATCCCGTGTTCTTCTTCGATCTCGTTGACGGCAAGCGCGAAGTCCGGGTAACGGCGGAAGACTCCGCCGGCCTGCGTTTCGACTCGATCGCCGACGATCCCTCGACGTAGAGGCGCGCCTCCTTCTCGACCGAAATAAGGGCCTTCCCATGCCGTTGCGACTTCTCGCCGTTGCGTTGCTTGCCGCCGTCTCGCTTGCCGGCGCCGCGTCCGCTCAGGATTCGGACCCGCTGGTCAGCGAACGTTGGGCCGATATCGTCGATCTTGAGCTAGCCGGCGCGCCGACCGTCTACGACGACAGTTTCTACCTCGTGGTTCCCGAACGCGTCGAGGATGCGTTCAGCGTGCCGGTGATGATCGGGTTCGCCCATACGCCCTACCAGATCGCCGAGATCGCTCTGTTCGCCGAGAACAACCCGTTCTCCAACGTGCTGCGCATGGTGCCGCACCGGCCGGTCGGCGGCGTCGGTTTCAACATCCGGCTCGAACAGTCCACCCCGGTACGCGCCGCGGTGCTCGACACCGACGGCGTCTGGCACGTGGTTCACCGCCTCGTCGAGGTCGCGAACCCGGGAGGCTGCTCGGCCGTCGGCGGCGGTCTCGGCAACGCGGTGGGCGACATCGCCGTGCGCCAGTTCGTACGCACCGAGGGCGACAGCCGGCTCAAGCTGAAAATCGGGCATCCGATGCACACGGGTCTCGCGAGCGCGTCGGACGGCGACACCATACCGGCGTGGTACATTGAGCGTCTGACGATCGCCGACGAGAACGGAGCGCTCGCCGATCTGGCCCTGTGGGCGTCGGTCGCGGCCGATCCGGTGTTCTATTTCGATCTTCCGGATTCGCGCCAGAGCGTGCGCATTTCCGCCGAGGACACCGCGGGCGGGATCTTCGATCTCGTGGGCAAGCCGGCTCGGATGTAGTCGGCGGCGCTGTCGCACGATCCCGTGTTCCACTTCGATCTTCCAGGCCGGCAGGAGACCGTGCGGGTCACGGCGCGCGACACCGCGGGTCTCGCGTTCGAAGCCACGGTCCCCGCGCCGGCGGCGTAGCGCGCCCGGCAGCGCCCGGATGTGGCGCCGCGCCCTCTTCGCCGCTCTGCTGCCGGGTATGGCGTCGGCGGACAGTTACGATCTGCGACCGGAGGAGATCGCGCCCGGCGTCCATGTGATGTGGGGTGCGCAAGAGGAGGTTTCGCCCCTCAACGGCGGCAACATCGCCAACGTCGGCTTCATCGTGGGCGGCGAGGGCGTGCTTGCGGTCGATACCGGTCCGACGCGGCTCTATGCCGAGGAAATGCTGGCCGTGATTGCCGCGACGAGCGGCGGCCTTCCCGTACGCCACGCCGTGGTCACCCACCACCATTTCGACCACGCGTTCGGGCTGGCGGCCTTTCGCGACGCCGGTGTTCCCGTTCTCATGCATGCGCGCGGGGCGCCATGGCTTGCTCGCGAGGGTGCGGCGGTGCTGGAGAACATTGCGGCGCTGGCCGGCGAGGCCTGGATGGCGGGCACCGTTATCGGCGTGCCCGATCGGTTGATAGAAGAGGACATCGAGATCGACCTTGGTGGGAGGACGGTCCACGTTGTGACGTTGGGGCGCGGCCATTCCGCCGGCGACATTGTCGTCGTCGACCGGCAGACGGGCACGGTGTTTGCCGGCGATCTCGTGTTTCACGGCCGCGTGCCGTCGCTGCCGCACGGCGACGTGGCGACGTGGACGACGCAGCTCGGCGAAATCGCGGCGTGGGACTGGCAACGGCTCGTTCCCGGCCATGGCCCGCTCCTGACCGACCGTGCGCCGCTCGAATCCCTTGCCGACTATCTGAGTTTCGTCGAGAACCACGTCGCGTGCGCCTGGCTCCGCGGTGACAGTCGCGCCGAGGCGCTGGTCGTCGATCTTCCCGCGGCGCACGCGGGCCTGGTGCTGGTGGAGCGGGAGTTCCAGCGTTCGGTGTTTCAGCTCTGGCGCAAATTCGACGCCGGAACGCAGCCGTCGCCGTGCCGCCGATGACGTGGCGCCGGTCGCCGGATGCGGTCGTTTCGCTTCTCGATGAGATTACGCCGGACGATGCGCGTCTCGTGCGGCGGAAGATGTTCGGCTACGCCTCGGTATTCGTTGGCGGACGCCTGTGTTTCGGCCTGCACGAGCACCGGCTCGTCCTGCGGCTCCCGCCGGAGCGTCGTTCGGCGCTGATCGAGGCGGGGACGGCAGCCGCGTTCGCGCCCGCCGGCCGGCAGATGACGAACTTTGCCGCGATCGAGGATCCGCTCGCGCACGGCCGTGACGCGCTTCGGCTCCTGATCGACGAAGCGATCGCCCATGTCGCCGCCCTTCCCCCGAAGCCCCCCACACGCAAGGGGATTCGGAAGACGGGGCGGATGAAAGGTTAAGCGGGCACGGACCGGCGGCCGGTCCGAGACCCGCTCGCTCTTACGACTCGGCGGCGGCCGGTGCTTCGGCGGCGGGCGGAGCCTCGGCGGCGGGCGCCTCGGGCGCGTTCGCGGCCTCTGCCTCGGCGAGATACCAGAAATACCCCTCGCGGCGGATTTTCCCTTCGTGCCGCAGGGTCCACAGCGCGTTGCTGGCCGCCTTCGAGGTGATTTCCCGGTTGAAGGTCTTTTGGGCGGTTTCCCGCAGGGCCTTCGCCTTCACCCCGCCTTCCTTGCCGATCCGCTCGAGCGTGCGGTACATCGCGTCCTTGGCGGTGACGCGGCCGCCGGCCCCGCGCCGCCGGCGCCGGCCGTTGGTCGGCGCCGGGGCAGCGGCGGCGCGCGCGCCCGGCCGCCGTCCGCGCCGCGGTCTGGTGGCCTTTTCGATCTCCGCGATGGCGACGTCGATCCGCGCAATCCTTTCCTCGACCGTGCGAAGTTCGTCTGCCAGCTTTTCCCTCTGCTGTTCAGCCTTGGCGCGCTCTTCGTTCATTCTGCCGACGATGCCGTCCATATTCATGGCTGATTCTCCTTTCGCGCGGCGTCATAAGCCGTCGCCGTTTTCCGGTCAACCGAAAAAGCACGGGAGAATTTCGCCCTCAATTGACCGTCGGGGAGGCTTGCCCGCCGTTGGTCCCCTGGCGCGCGCGTTCCGACCGGCGGAACAGTGCCGCGAAATCGATCGGGTCGAGCATGAGCGGCGGAAAGCCCCCCTCGCGTGTGCAGTCCGCGATAACGCGGCGGGCGAAGGGAAACAGGAAGCGGGGACACTCGATCATGATCAGCGGCCTGAACTGCGATTCGGGCACGCCGGCGATGTGGAACACGCCGCCGTAACTCAGCTCGGCTATGAACGCCACATCCTCTCCGCGCGTTGCGCGCACGTCGAGCTTGAGTTCCACCTCGTGCGCGCCGTCATCCAGCTTCTCGGCGTTGACGCTGACGGAAAGCTGGATCTCCGGCGGTTCGGACGCCGCCATCGACCGCGGCGCGCCGGGGTTCTCGAACGACAGGTCCTTGATGTACTGCGCGCGCACCGCGAAGGTAGCGCGCGCGGCGGTCGGCGCCGCCGTCGTATCGTCACTCATGGCATTTCCTTTGCAGCGGGGAGGCTCGCTATCATGGCCGCCGGCACGAGACAACCCGGCCCGGCCGCGCCGGTCACACGTAGAGTGCGAGAAGGCAGAGCGTGAGAAGGCCGGCAAGCCACGCGGCCGAGATGCCCATGGGCCACGCGCGCGACAGGACGCCGCGCGGCTCGTGTGCGCGGCGAACGCTGCGCCACAGCGAATGGAGGAGGGCGCGGGCCGAAGCGAGGCCGCCGGCCCACCGCGTTGCCGCCGCGCGGCCGACGGCCACGGCGGCGCCGGTCCCGACGCGGCGCCAAAGCCAGTCGGAGTCGAGGTTCGTCAGCCTGAGCTCCGGGGGATAAATTCCCGAGACCATCAGCAGCGCGAAGGCGAGCGCCGAGAAAAACAGGAGCTGCATCTGCGTGACGACGTGCGTCGTCGTGTACGGCGCATATGCCGCGTCCCACGGCAGGAGGTCGTACAGCAGCCACGGATAGCACCCGTTGAAGACGCAGATCGCGGCCGCCAGTCCCATCGCGAGGAGCATGTTGGGCGGCGGGTCGGACGTCCGGATGCCGGAGTCGTGTGCGAAAAAGGCGAAATACGGGATCTTGATTCCGGCGTGATGGAAGACGCCGGCGCTGGCGAACAACAGGCACAGGAAGACGACCACATGGCCTTCCTCCGCGGCGGAGGTCATCACCATCGATTTCGACACGAACCCGGAAAACAGGGGAAAGGCCGAGATCGAGGCCGCGCCGACGATGCAGAAGACCGTGGTCAGCGGCATCGTCTTGTACAACCCGCCGAGGTCGGTGCCGTCGATGCGGCCGGTCATGTGCAGCACCGCCCCCATGCTCATGAACAGCAACCCCTTGAACACCACGTCGTTGAAGGCGTGGCTCACCGCGCCGTTCAGCGCCAGCGCGGTGCCGAGGCCGATGCCGACGACCATGAAGCCGACCTGGTTGATCAGGCTGTAGGCCAGCACGCGGCGCAGATCGTTCTCGATCACGGCGTAGAAGATCGGAAACATCGCCATCGCCGTGCCGATCCAGATCAGAATGTCGGCGCCGGCGAACGAGCGTGCGAGCGCGTAGACCGCCACCTTGGTGGTGAAGGCGCTGAGGAACACCGTCCCCGTCGGGGTCGATTCCGGATAGGCGTCCGTCAGCCAACTGTGCAGAAACGGCCATGCGCACTTTATGCCGAAGGCGAGGAAGATCAGCTTCGGCCCCCAACCGTCGAGCGCCAGCGCCTCGAAGGCGAGGCTGCCGGTCTCCCCGTAGTGCACCATGGCGCCGGCCAGCAGCAGCACGCCCGAGGCCACCTGGGCGACGAGGTAGCGGAGACCGGCGCGCGCCGAGCGCGGGGTGCGGCGGGCCCAGATCAGGAAGACGCTGGCCACCGCCATCGTTTCCCAAAAGACGAAGAGGGTGAGCAGGTCGCCCGCAAAGACCGCGCCGAGGGCGCCGCCGGCGTAGAGGAGCGCGCCGGTCTGCTGTGCCGTATCGCGGACGTGCAGGGCGAAGATGGCGCCGAGCGCGGCCGCGATGTGGAACAGCAGCGCGAACAGGAAGGCGAGCTTGTCGATGCGCCCGAGGACCAGTTCGTAGTCGAACAGGGCGACGCGCCAGTGAACGCCGAAATCGAGGGCAAGCAGGTTGACGAGGCCGACGAGGGGAACGAGCAGCGACCAGGCTCCGCGCCAGCGGGCGCCGATCAGCGGAACGAGCAGCGCGCCGACGACGAAGATCAGGAACGGCGGCACGCTAGCGGTCATCGCGCGCCCCGCCGTCCGGTTTCCCCTCCTCGTCCGCGCCGTAATAGTCCGGCGGCCGGGAGACGATCTTCCGCAGTTCCTTCGCCGCGAGCACCAGGGCCACGCAGGCGACGAAACCGTAGACGCCGTAGAACCCGAACCATCCCTCGAAGTGCAGGACGGCGTGCTTGTGATAGAAGAAATCCGCGGCGAACAGCAGCGCGCAGACGGCGTACAGGGCGTACAGCACCTTGCGCACGTTGCGCGGGTCGTCCAGCCAGTACCGCCTGCCGTGCCGTTCGCCCATCACGGCCTCTTCAAGGCACCAATTGCGCGAGCAGGCGCCACGCGGGACCGGGGAAGAGAAACAGCAGCACCGTCGCGCCGGCCGTGAACAGGATCGGCACGAGGCATGCGAGCGGCGCTTCGTTCACTCCGCCGTCGAACGCCGTCGGTTGCGGCCCCGGGAAAAAGGCGCGCACCGCCAGGGGCATGAAGTAGCCGACGTTGAGCAGGCTCGAGACCATCAGCGCGGCGACGAAGACCAGGCCGCCCGCTTCCACGGCGCCGAGACCGAGATACCATTTGCTCCATGCGCCGCCGAACGGCGGCAGCCCGATGACGCTGAGCGCGCCGACGAGGAACGCGAGCATCGTCCACGGCATGGCGCGACCGATGCCGCGCATGTCGCTGATACGCTCCTTGTGCGCCGTGATGATGATGGCGCCGGCGCAGAAGAACAGCGTGATCTTGCCGAACGCGTGGGTCAGCATGTGCAGGCCGCCGCCGACGATGGCGCTGGGCGTCGCCAGCGAGGCGCCGAGCACGATGTAGGCGAGCTGGCTCACGGTCGAATAGGCGAGGCGCGCCTTGAGGTTGTCCTTGGTCAGCGCGACCAGCGATGCCACGACGAGCGTGAACGTCGCGAGCCAGGGCAGCCACGGCCCCGGATGGGCGGTCTGCATCTGGTCGAGCCCGAAAACGTAGATCACGATCTTGAGCACCGTGAACACGCCCGCCTTCACCACCGCGACGGCGTGCAGGAGGGCGCTCACCGGCGTCGGCGCCACCATCGCCGCCGGCAGCCAGCGATGGAACGGCATGATCGCCGCCTTGCCGACGCCGAACACGTAGAGCGCGAACAGGACCGCGAGCGCGAGAGGATCGGCCTTGCCCGCAAGAATGCCGCCGGCCGTGAAATCGAGCGTTCCGGCGAGCATGTAGGTGATCGCGATGGCGATCAGCTGAAAGCCGATCGAGGTGCCAAGCAGGATGCCGAGGTAGACCCGCCCCGACCGGCGCGCCTCGTCGCTCCCGGCGTGCGTGACCAGCGGGTAGGTGGAGATCGTCAGAACCTCGTAGAAGAGGAACAGCGTGAACATGTTGCCCGCGAACGCGACGCCGACCGCGCCGCACAGGGCGATCGCGAAGCAGACGTAGAACCGCGTCTGGTTTCGTTCGCGGTGGGCTCGCATGTAGCCGATCGAGTAGATCGAGTTCGGGATCCACAGGAAGGCCGCGATCAGCGCGAACAGCATGCCGAGCGGCTCGATTTCGAACGCCAGCGCGAGGCCCGGAAGCACGGTGTACAGCACCGCCTCCGGCCGCTCGCCGGCAAGCACGCCCGGCGCCTGCGCGGCGACGGCGGCGAACAGGGCGCCCGCGGTAAGCAGCGTCGCCGCCTCGCGGAGGTCTGGCCGCGCCCCCGCCAGCCAGATCGCGGCCGCGCCGACGAGCGGAATGAAGGGCGTGACGGCGAGCAGGGTCACGGCATCCCGCCCAGCAGCGCCTGGGCGGCCCTTAGCGCGATGCCCGCGGTGCTCTCGGCAGCGAGTCCGAAGGCCACGCAGGCGCCGGCGAGTATCCAGCACGCGCCGACCATGGGCCACGGCGCCTCGGCGATCTCGCGCCCGCCGTCGGGTTCGGCGAAGTACGCCGCCTCGACCACCCGCCAGACGTAGACCACGGCCATCAGCGACGTCACCGCGACCAGCACCGCGAGCGGCCATAGCCCCTCTTCCAGCGCGGCGAGCACCAGATACCACTTGCTGACGAACCCGACGGTGCCGGGCAGGCCGATCAGGCTGAGGCCGCCGACGACGAACGCCGCCATGGTCAGCGGCATGCGCCGCCCGAGGCCTCTCATGCCGTCGATGGCCGTGCTCCCGAGGCGCAGCGCGACACACCCCAGAGCGAGGAACATGGCCCCCTTCATTAGGGCGTGGTTGAACAGATGCACCGTCGCCGCCGTCAGGCCCGTCGTGCTCGCCATGCCGATGCCGAGCGCGATGGTGCCGATTTGCGCCACCGACGAGAACGCGAGCAGGCGCTTGGCATCGGTCTGGACGATGGCGGCCAGGGAGCCGACGACCGCCGCGGCCGCCCCGAACGGCAGCAGCAGATCGACAACCGGATACGACAACGCCGAAAAGTCGGCGCCGAACACCGTGAACAGGAAACGCAGCAACAGATAGACGCTGACCTTGGTCGCCGTTGCGGCGAGGAACGCCGAGACTGCCGACGGCGCGTAGGTGTAGGCGTCGGGCAGCCACACGTGCAGGGGAAACAGCGCGAGCTTGAGGCCGAGGCCGACGAGCACGAACGCGCAGGCCGCGATCACGACGAGATTGTCGCCGAGCGGCGGGATGCGTTCGGCGAGGTCGGCCATGTTCAGGGTGCCGGTGGCCATGTACAGGAGGCCGACGCCGATCACGAAGAAGGTCGCGCCGACGGTGCCGAGAATGAGGTAGCGAAAGCTCGCGAACAGGGCGCGGCGGTCGCGGCCGAGGCTGATGAGCACATAGCCCGACAGCGACGATATTTCCATGAACACGAAGGCGTTGAAGGCGTCGCCCGTGATCGTGAGACCGAGCAGGCCGGCGAGGGTGAGGAGATACGCCGTGTAGAACAGGCTCTGGCGCGCCTCGGGAATCTCGTCGCGGACGCTCTGCCAGGCGAAGGGCATCACCGCGGCGGCGACGCCGGTGACAAACACGAGGACGAAGCCGGACAGGAAATCGACCCGGTACTCGATGCCCCAGGGCGCTGGCCAGCCGCCGAAGGTGTAGGCGATCGGCCCGTTCCGGGCCACCTCCGCCAACAATGCCGCGGCGGCCGCGAACGCGGCCCACGTGATCGCGGTGGCGAACGCCCAGGCGCGGCCGCCGCGGCCGAGCAGCGTGCACAGCGGCGCGCCGAACAGCGGCATAACGACCGGAAGGACGGGCAGGTTGAGGGCGATCACGGCACCGGCTCCGCATCGTCGTCGAGGGCCCGGATCTCCTCCTCCTCGACGGTGCCGTAGGCTTCCTTGATACGCACCGCAAGCGCCAGACCGAGCGCCAGCGTCGCGACGCCGACGACGATCGCCGTCAGGATCAGCACATGCGGCAGGGGATTGGAATAGGGCGCGCCGCCGTCGTAGAGGATCGGCGCGGTACCGCCGAATACCTTGCCCGTCGAAATGTAGAGCAGGAACACCGACGTCTGGAAGATGTTCAGCCCGACGAGCTTCTTCAGCAGGTTCCCGCGGTCGATGAGGATGTAAAAGCCGATCATCATCACCGCGACGACGACCTGATAGCTGTAGCGCTCGAGCCCTTCCATGGTCAGCCGCCTTCGGCCTCGCCGCGTCCGGCGAACGCCTGGAAGACGGCCAGCATGGTCGCCGCGACCGTCACCCCGACGCCGACCTCGACGATGAGAATGCCGTAGTGGTGGCCGTGCGCCGGATCGCCGGCGAGGAGCGCATAGTCGAGGTAGACGCCGCCGAGCAGCATGGTGGCGACGCCGGTTCCGGCATAGAGCGCAAGGCCCACGGCGACGAGAACGCGGACCGCCGCCGGCGGAATCGCCGCGCGCAGGCGTTCGAGCCCGAACACGATGCCGTAATGGATGCATCCCGCCGCGACGATGACCCCGGCCTGGAAGCCGCCTCCCGGGCCGTAGTCGCCGTGGAACTGCACGTAGAGGCCGAACAGCAAGATGAAGGGGATCAGGAACTTCGCGACCACGCGCAGGACCGGCGACTCGCTCATCGCGTACGCTCCCCGCCTCGGCCTCTTCGGCGCCCGAGCAGCAGCAGCACGCCTATTCCGGCGGTGAAGATCACGGCGACCTCGCCGAGCGTGTCGAAGCTGCGGTAGTCCGCCAGCACCGCGGTCACGACGTTGGGAATGCCGATGGCCTCGGGCGTCTCGTCGATGTAGCGCGGTGCCACATGGCCGTGCACCGGCGCATTCGGGTCGCCGACCGCCGGCATGTCGGTGGTGGCGTAGAGCAGCGCGGCGCCGGTCGCGACCGTCACGGCGAGCGCGAGATAGGGCTTGCGCGTGCGCGGCTTTTCGCGGTCTGCGGTCAGCGACAGCGCGACCAGGCCGAGCACGGTGACGATGCCGGCGCCGACCGCGGCCTCGGTGAACGCCACGTCCACGGCGTCGAGCACGAGGAAGACGCTCGCCATCAGGAAGCTGTAGATGCCGCTCAGCATGACCGCGGCAAGGATCGAGCGCGTGCGCGCGATGGTCAGCGCCACGGCGAGCAGCAGCGCCAGCAGGACGACGTGGATCGCGGCGTCCACGGTCAGCCCGGGTCCTCGGGACGGCGCGGCTCGGCCCGCGTCCACGGCCGCAGGCCGCTGGTGAACGCTGCGTGCGCCAGCGCGTGGCTCGCCGTCGGGCTCGTCAGCAGGAGGAAGGCAAGAACGAACGCGAGCCGGGCGAGATTGAGCGACCAGCCCGCCTCCACCATCATGCCGACCACGATGAGCGCTGCCCCGAGGGTGTCGGTCATGCCAACCGCGTGGCCGCGCGAATAGAAATCGGGCAGCCGCAGCAGACCGACCCCGCCGATCAGCAGGACCGCCGATCCGAGCAGGATGGCGGTCCAGGAGACGATGTCGACGGCGACGCTCACGGGGCCTCGCCGCGGCTCTGGTCGTTGAACGCGCGGAACTTGAAATACCGCAGCGCCGCCACGACCCCGATGAAGTTGATCAGCGCATACACCAGGCCGAGGTCGAGGAAGTGGGGCCGGCCGGAGAGGAAGCCGAGAACGGCGATCAGCAGCACCGTCTTGGTGCCGAAGGCGTTCGCCGCCAGGATACGGTCGAAAACCGTCGGGCCGGCGATTGCGCGGACGACCGTGAGCGCCATGGCGACCAGGATGGCGGCCGCGGCGACGGCGAACTGAAGGTCCACCGTCCCCCCTAGAGCGCGGCCACCCGCGCGTCCATCTCGCCGGTTTCCAGGGCGGCCTGCCCCTCGGCGGTTAGCGCATGGACGAGGATCGAATCGTCGCGGACGTCGACCGCGATCGTGCCCGGCGTCAGCGTGATCGAGTTGGCGTAGAGCGCCCGCAGGAAATCCGTCCGCTGGCGGGTCTCGACCTCGAACATGCGCGGCGAGACGGGCAGTTTCGGGTCGACGATCCGCCGCGCCACGTCGATGTTGGCCTTGACGACCTCGCCGAGCAGCCAGAGCCAGTAGCCCGGCAGGCGTTGCAGCACATGCAGTGGCATGCCTTCCCTGTCCACGAGGCCGAGGCGCCGCGCGAGGAACAGGACGAAGGCGCACGACAGCGCCCCGAAGGCAAGCATCAGCGGATTGTAGTGGCCCGACAGCAACAGCCAGACCGCGGCCAGCGAGGCGAACAGGACGAAGCTGTGAGCCATGCCCGCGAGACCCTGGCGAATGCCGTTGCCGTCTCGGCGCCTACTCGAGCGCCACGGCATAGGCGTCCACGGGCAACGCCTCGGGAATCAGCTCCTGTTCCGCCAGGAAGGCGGCGAAACGCGCATAACGGCCGCGGTCGAGCGCCGCCGGCCGCAGCGCGAAGCGCGGCAGCGTATCGCGCCATGCGAGGCGGTTGAGGTCGTCGTCCAGGTCCGGATGCGCGTCGATGAACAGCGCCCAGCCCTCCGCCGGATGGTTGACCATGAACTGCACGCCGCGCTCGATCGCCCGTGTCAGGGCGGCGAGCCGGGGGTCGTTCATGCGGTCGTCGTGCGCCACGAGGATCAGCTCGTCGTAAGCCGGAACGCCGTGCTCCTCGACGTAGAACGCGCGGCCGGGGGTGTCCGCGAGCGCCATCTGGTTGAGCTCGAAATTGCGGAAGGCGCCGATCACGGCGTCGACCTGGCCGGCGACGATCGACGGAGACAGCGAGAAGTTCACGTTGATCAGCGTCACGTCGTCGAGGCCGAGGCCATGGCCTGCCAGCATCGCGCCGAGCAGCGCGTCCTCGAAGCCGCCGACCGAAAAGCCGACCTTGCGCCCCGCCAGATCGGCGATGCTCGTGATCGGGCTGTCCTCCAGCACGACGAGGCAGTTGAGCGGCGTCGCGACGAGGGTGGCGAAGCGCTTGAGCGGCAGCCCCTCGGCCACCTGGATGTGCAGTTGCGGTTGATAGGACACCGCGACGTCGGCCCGTCCGGCGGCGACGAGCTTGGGCGGATCGTTCGGGTCCGCCGGAGCGATCATCTCGACGTCGAGCCCCTCGTCGGCGAAATAGCCGAGTGCGTCGGCGACGATCAACGGGCCGTGATCGGGATTGACGAACCAGTCGAGCAGGACGACCGTCTTGTCGGCGGCCGCCGCCGGCGCAACGGCTGCGACGGCGGCGATGAGCGCTGCGGCAGCGCGGATCGGTTTACGCATGGATGCCTCGCATTGGTTGCGGTTGCGCCAGGACCAGCGAGAAGTAGTCGTCCGCGGGCGTAAAGTGCTCGACGATCTCGAAGCCGGCATCGTCGAGCAGGGACTCCAGCGCCCGTTCGGTGAACTTGCGGCTGATCTCGGTCAGGATACTCTCGCCGTACCCGACGCCGAACTCGGTATCGAGCGCCTCCAGCCGCACCACCTGGTCGGCGCGCGACACGAGGCGCATCTCGATGTGTCCCTGCGGCGCGTCGAACGCTGCCCAGTGGTCGAACCCGTCGAGGTCGAAATCGGCTCCCACGCCCTTGTTCAGCACGTTGAGCACGTTCAGGTTGAACTCCGCCGTCAGGCCGCCCCTGTCGTTGTACGCGGCGTTGAGGATCGATTCGTCCTTCAGGCGGTCGGCGCCGAGCAGAAGCGAATCTCCCGCCGTCATGCGGCCGCGGATCTCGCCGAGAAAGCGCACGGCGCCAGCGTGGGTGAAGTTGCCGATGGTGCTGCCGAGAAAACAGTACAGCCGCCGGCCGCGGGCGGCGGGCAGATGGACGAGGCCGGCGTCGTAGTCGCCGACGAGGATGCTCACGCCCAGCCAGTCGTAATCGGCGACGAGACCGAACGCCGCCTCCGTCAGCGCCTCTTCCGAAATGTCGAATGCGGAATAGCTCGGACGGCGTCCGCGCGATTCGCAGGCATCGAGGAGACGGCGGGTCTTGCGCGACATACCGCTGCCGAACTCGAGAATCTCGTCAGGCGCCGCCGCATCGATGATGGCGCCGGCGCATTCGCCGAGCAGCGCGTCTTCAGCGCGCGTCAGGTAGTATTCGGGCGTCTCGCAGATTCGGTCGAACAACCGCGACCCACGTTCGTCGTAGAAGTATTTCGGCGGCAATACGAACGGCCGGCTCAGCAGCCCTTCGGCCACGTCGTCCTCGAGCCGCGGTACGGCGCGGGCAGGCGGCACGGTCACCCGGCCGACCCGGGCGTGCACGTCGGCGGCCCCGACAACAGGCGTCATCATTCGATCTCCGCCGACGATCGCGGGGCCGTCGGTCCTGTTCATTCGTCCGCCGGCAGGCTAGCATTCTGGTTCCGGGAAACAAGCCCGGGCGAACGCCCCGCCGCCGACCCACGTCCGCCGTATCGCCTATGTGCCGCCACGCCGCCTATGTCGGGTCGCCCCTGACGCTGAGCCGGTTTCTCTTGAGCCCGCCCCACGGCCTGGTCGAGCAGGCCTATCGGCCGCGCGAGATGGTCTCGGCGACGATCAACGCCGACGGCTACGGCGTCGGCTGGTATCTCGACGACGGGACGGCGGGCGTCTACACCAACCCCATGCCGATCTGGTCCGACGCCAACCTTGACCACCTCGGCGCCGCGCTCTCGAGCCGCCTGTGGATCGCCAACGTCCGCAGCGCGACCAAGGGCCTGTCGGTCAACCAGGCGAACACGCACCCGTTTCTCGCCGGCCGCCTGCTGTTCTCGCACAACGGATTCGTCGAGGAGTTCGCCGTTGCGGTGCGGGCGGCCGTGCGCGGCGCGCTCGACCCGGCGTACGAAACCGCGATCCGCGGCACGACCGACTCCGAGCATCTGTTCGCGCTGCTGCGTCAGGAAATGGCCGACCGCCCGGTCGCGGACGCGCTGCGCGCCGTCTTCGCGCGGCTCGACGGCTGGCTCGGCAAGCGGTGTGCGCTGCTCAACCTGATGCTCGGCGACGGCGAACGCGTGTACGCGACGCGGCACGCGCTGCGCCACCGCTCGCCGTCGCTCTACGTCGGCCGCGACCGGGAATTGTTCGGCGACGGCTGGCTCGTCGCCTCGGAGCCGTTGAGCGACGGGGAGGAGTGGCGGGAGGTGCCCGACCACCACCTGGCGATCGTCGAGGCGGACTCCGCGCCGCGCCTCGAGGCGCTGTGACGGCGGGCGGCGGCGGCGACCGGCTCGCGGCTCTCCAGGCGGCGCTGTGCGACACGGCCGCCGACCTGGGCGACGGCGCGTGCCGCGCGCGCTGGCACCCGCAACTCAGCCCGGTCGGCTGGCACCTCCGCCACTGCGTGTTCGTCGAGGCGCTGTGGATTCGCGAGCGCGTGCTGGGCGACGATCGGCTCACGGCGCCGCTGGCTGAGTCCTGCCTGCCCGAGCAGGCACCCAGGGACGGCCGCGCCGCCTCCCTGCCGCCAGTCGCGGATCTCGTCGCCTGGGCGCGCGCGACCATGGCGGAGAACCGGCGCCTGCTGGCGTCGCTCCCCGACCATCCGTTGACCCGCGGCGGCTATCTGCGCGCATTCCTCGTCGCGCACATCGGCCAGCATCTGGAGACGGTGCGGCTCGCGTGCGCCGCGCGGCACCGCCGCTCTGCCGCGTCGTACCGGGCGGCGCGGCCGCTGGCTGCCACGCGGACCGAACCGCGCTGGCGGCGGATTCCCGCCGGCCGCTGCGCCATCGGCGCCGACGGCGGCTTCGCCTACGACAACGAGCGACCGTCCTTCCGCGTCCGTCTCGCCGCCTTCGACATCGCCGCGGAGCCGGTGACGAACGCGGGCTGGCTTGCGTTCATGCAGGACACCGGCAGCCCGGCGCCGTTCGGCTGGCGGCGCGACCCGGCGGGTGCCTGGTACGCCCTCGCCGCGGACGGGCCGCACGACCTCGACCCGCGCGCGCCGGTGGCCGGGATAGGCCGCACCGAGGCCGCGGCGTACGCGCGCTGGGCGGGCGTTCGCCTGCCGCACGAGTACGAGTGGGAGCGCGCGGCACGTCTCGGCATGCTGGCGCGAGAGGGTTCGGCCTGGGAGTGGTGCGCCAGCCTTTTCCATCCCTATTCCGGCTTCCGCTGGCATCCTTACCGCGAATACTCCACGCCGTGGTTCGACGGTCGCCACGCGGCGCTGCGCGGCGGCAGCCGCTACACGGAGCCCGAGAACCGGCGCGCGAGCTTTCGCAATTTCCATCCGCCGGAGAGCCGGCACGTCGAAGCCGGGCTGCGTCTGGCCCGCTGACGCTGCCGGTGGCGGCCGGCTTTCCAGCCTCCGGGCGGACCGGCAGCCCGCGGTCCGCGCCCGTCCCCCGCGCGGCGGGTCGTCTTGACACCCGCGACGGGCACGCCGCAGTCTCGCCCCATGACCGCCGGGTCCCGCCGCCGTGTATAGCTACGTTCTGCGCCGCCTCGCGTTCGGCGCGCTGACCGTGGTCGGCGTCTCGATCGTGGTGTTCCTCATCATGCGCGTCATGCCGGGGGACCCGTTGACGGCGATCTTCGGCCCCGAGGGCATGACCCGGCTGAGCGAGGAGCAGCGGGCGAGCTACATGCGCGAGCTCGGCCTCGCCGACCCGCTGTGGGTCCAGTATCTCCGCTGGCTCGGCGACATCGCGCGCGGCGACCTCGGGCGTTCGTTCTTCCGCGCCGAGAGCGTCGGCGAGATGGTGATGCGCCGCGGCCCGCTCACCGCGCAGATCGCGATCCTGTCGGTGATCCTGTCGTGGATCATCGGCGTGCCGGTGGCACTCGTCAGCGCTCTCAGGCCGAACAGCCTCTCCGACACCGTCGCCCGCGTCCTTTCCATCACCTGTCTCGCGGTGCCCGGATTCTGGCTCGGGATGCTGATCGTGCTGGCGCTCGTGCTCGGCTTCGGCTACCGCGCGCCGTTGACCGCATCGGGCGCGTCGCTGTTCGACGCGCCGTGGACGACCTTTCAGATCGTCATCGGTCCGGCCGTCGTGCTGGCCCTGGGCCAGGCCGCCTACATCGCGCGCATGACCCGCTCGTCGCTGCTCGAGGTGATCCGCGAAGACTACGTGCGCACGGCGCGTGCCAAGGGGGTGAATCGGCGCCTTGTCGTCGCCGTGCACGCGCTCCCCAACGCGCTGCTCCCGGTCATCACCCTTTCGGGCATCCTCCTCGGCTTCGTCCTCGCCGGTTCGATCCCGGTGGAGCGCGCGTTCGGCGCGCCCGGGCTCGGCTACGCCATGTTCACGGCGGTGAACGAGCGCGACATCTTCGTCATGCAGAACCTCGTGTTCCTCTACTCGGTGGTGTTCGTCGTCCTGAACATCGTCGTCGATATCGTGATCGCGTGGATCGATCCAAGGATACGCTACCAATGACGGGCGAGGCCTCGGCGGCGGCGCGGAAACGCGGCCCGTGGCCGGCGCTGCGGACCTTCGCGCGGCGCGCGCCGTTGTCGGCGTTCTGGGGGCTGGTGGCCGCAGCGATCGTCCTCATGGCCGTCGCCGCGCCCCTGGTGGCACCCTACGACCCGTTGCAGTCGGACTTCATGCGGATGCAGATGGCGCCGGACTCGACCAACTGGTTCGGCACCGACCAGATCGGTCGCGACACTCTGAGCCGGGTCGTCCACGGCAGCCGCGTATCGCTCACGGTGGCCGTGTTCGCCGTCCTCATCGGCACCACGCTCGGCTGCCTGTGGGGCCTGGCGAGCGGATATTTCGGCGGCTGGTTCGACATCGCGAGCCAGCGCCTGATCGAGTTCTTCCAGGCCTTTCCCGATCTCATCCTGGCGATGGCGATCGCCATGGCGCTGGGCTCGGGGACGGGCACGGTGATCATCGCCATCGCCATCACGCGCATCCCGTTCGGCGGCCGCGTGATCCGCTCGGTGGTGCTGTCGCTGAAGGAGCTGGCCTACGTCGAGGCGGCGCGCGGCATTGGCGCGTCGCACATGCGCATCATGCTGCGGCACATCCTGCCGCAGTGCATAGCGCCGTACATGATTCTCGCGACCACCCATCTCGGCGTCGCCATCATCATCGAGGCGTCGCTGGGCTTCCTCGGCGTCGGCATTCCGCCGCCGACGCCGACGTGGGGCAACATGCTGGCCGACGCGCTCAACTCCGGCCTCGAGCCGCGATGGTGGCTGTACGTGTTCCCGGGTCTCGCCATCACCGTCACCGTGCTCGCCTTCAACCTCCTGGGCGACGGCATCCGCGACATGCTCGACCCGCGCCTGCGCCAGTCGGTCTGACCGCGATCGGCGAGGCGTACGGCGGCAAAAAAAAGCGGCTGCCCGAAGGCAGCCGCTCGAAGTCGTAAAGTGAAGGGACCGCGCCGTCAGGCGCCGGCCACGTCCTCCGGGCGGATCGGCAGGTTGTGGATCCGCTTTCCGGTGGCCGCGAAGATCGCGTTGGCAAGCGCCGGTGCGTAGGGCGGAACGCCCGGTTCGCCGACGCCGTTGGGCGGCCGATCGACAAAGTCCTCGACGATGTGCACCCGAACGTTGAGCGGCGCATCGCTGATGCGCGTGATCGGGTAGTCGTGGAAGTTGCTCTGGTCCACCGCACCGTCGGTCGTCGTGATCTGGCCGTGCATGGCGATGGTGTGGCCGTAGATGGCCGCGCCCTCGACCTGCTTCCTGATGCCGTCCGGATTGACGTAGCGGCCGGCATCGTAGGCCGTATCCACCTGCACGATGTGCAGCGTGCCGTCGTCCCGCACGGCGACGTGCACCGCGGTCGCCACGTAGGCGTGGAACGAGCGGTGCGCGGCGACGCCGATGCCGTGGCCCGGAGGCAGCGCCTTGCCGTAGCCCGCCTTGGCCGCGGCGATGCGCAGCGTGTTCGTCAGGCGGTTCGGCATGATCGGCCACTTCTCGATGGGATCGCCGTAGTTCCAGTACTCCTCCACGCCGTCGGCGGCGAGATCCATGTTGTCGGATTCGCCGATCAGGCGGGCGAGGAATTCCACCGGATCCTGCCCCGTGGCGGTGGCGATTTCGTGCGCGAAGCAGTTCATCGCGAACGAGTGCTGGATGTTGTTCACCGAACGGTACCAGCCGATGCGGATCTGCGGATCCGCGACGCCGTTCTCGATGCGGATGTTCGGCACGTCGTTGTACGGCGTGTCGACGAGGCCGAGCCCGTACTCGATGCCGAAGCCGGTCTTCTGGTCCGGCACCCAGAGCGCCAGGATCGACGGCCACGAGCCGGAATGCTTCCACGCGGTGACCTTGCCGTCGCCATCGACGGCGGCCTTGAGCACGTGCGCGCTCGCCGTGTGGTAGTAGCCGATGCGGATGTCGTCCTCGCGCGTCCACTGCATGCGCACCGGCGCGCCGATCATCTTCGACAGGATCGCCGCCTCGCACACGAAGTCGGACTGCGACTTGCGTCCGAAACCGCCGCCGAGCAGCGTCACGTTGCACTCGACCTCGGAGACGTCGAGCTCAATCGCCTCGGCAACGTACTTGCGCGTGTCGTTCGGCGACTGCACCGAGCCCCAGACCTGGACCGGGCGCGCGTTGGCGTCGACCAGCGCGCACATCGGCTCCATCGTCGTGTGGATGAAGTACGGCACGAAGTACTCGGACTCGAAGGTCTGTGCCGCCTCGGCGAACGCCGCCTCGACATCGCCGCGGTTGCGCACGACCACGCCGCCGTTGTCGTCCGTGGCCCCGACGCGCGCCGATTCGCGGAGCTTCTCGTTGTAGGTGTCCGACGAATGGTCGGTGTTGGGGCCCATGTCCCATTCGATCTCGAGAAGCCTGCGGCCCTCGAGCACCGACCAGGTGTTGGTGCCGATCACCGCCACGCCGCCGAGGGCGCGGAACTCTGCCGGCGTGTCCATCGGCAGCGCCGGGATCTCGACCACCTGCTCGACGCCCTGCACGGCGAGCGCCGCCGTCGCATCGAACGACTTCACGCGGCCGCGGTACACCGGGCAACGCGCGACCACGGCGATCTTCATGCCGGGGATCGACACGTCGGCGCCGTAGATGCCGCCGCCGGTGCTCATGTCGAAGTTATCGACGACCGGCATGTCCTTGCCGATGTAGCGCCACTGCGACGGGTCCTTGAGCGGCACCGATTCCGCCGTCTCCAGGCCGGCGGCCGCCTCGACGACCTCGCCGAAGTCGAAGGAATCGCCCGACCCCGTGTGGTAGAGGCGATGGTCGCGCGCATAGACTTCGCTCGCATCGACGCCCCACATCTGCGCCGCCGCGCGCTCGAGCACGTCGCGCGCCTGAGCGCCGAGCTCGCGCATCACGTCGATGTGATGGCGCGTGCTGCGCGAACCGTCGGTGTTCTGGCCGTCCTGGCCCGCCGGATCGTACTTCTCGGCGTCGCCCGGCGCCTGCCAGATCTTCACCCGGTTCCAGTCCGCCTCCAGTTCGTCGGCGAGCATCATCGGGACGCCCGTGCGCACGCCCTGGCCCATCTCGCTGCGGCTGCAGGTGATGGTCACCGTGCCGTCGGCGTCGATGGCGCAGAACAGGTTGGGCCGAGCGACCGACGCCGCCCTGGCCGTGCCGGCCAACAGGCCGTTCGGCAGCAGATGGGCGCCGAGCACGAGCCCCGCCGTGGCGCCGGCGCCCTTGAGGACGTCGCGCCTGCTGAGGTTTTGAATCACTGACATGGCTACACCTCCGCCGCCGCGGTGCGAATCGCCGCCGCGATGCGCTGGTAGGTGCCGCATCTACAGAGGTTGCCGTCCATCGCGTCGAGAATGTCCTGATCCGTCGGATCGGGATTCTCCGCCAGGAACGCCGCTGCGTTCATGATCTGGCCGGATTGACAGTACCCGCATTGCGGCACGTTGTGCGCGCGCCACGCGCGTTGCACCGGATGGTTGCCGTTGAGATCGAGGCCCTCGATGGTCGTGACCTCGCCGCCTGCCGCGTCCGCGACCGGCGTGATGCACCCCCGCACCGCGGTGCCGTCCACGTGGACCGTGCACGATCCACACAGACCGGCCCCGCAGCCGAATTTGCTCCCGGTCAGTCCGAGTTCGTCCCGGACGTACCAGAGCAGGGGCATGTCCGGATCGCCGTTGAATTGGCGCCGAACCCCGTTAACGCTGAGTTCGATCATACGTTTCGCTCCTTGAGGTTGTGTCGCAACCGCGGTTCCTCCCCTAAGGGTCGCCGTCGGGACCGACGCTGTCGCGCCGGCCGATCCGCCGCCGGTAGCATGGCATCGCGCGTCACCATAGCGGAAACGCCCGCTCCGGCAAGGGACACGGCGCAATCGGCAGTTAGACACGGGATGTCGGCGGATTCAATCGGCAATTCGACCGCGGGCCGCACATTCGCCGCGTGCGGCGGCGGTCAGGCGAGAAACGCGCCGAGCGTCTCGATCACGAGGCGGTTTTCGTCGGCGAGGCCGATCGAGAAGCGCAGGCACCGGGGCAGGCCGTAGCTCGCCAGCGAACGCGGAATGATGCCGCGCGCGAGCAGGAACGCATACGCCGCCGCGGCGTCGCGGCCTTCCGCCTCGGGGAACTCCGGCAGCACGAAATTCGCCGCGCTCGCATGCACTTTGAGGCCGAGCCCGGCCATCTCGCGCTCGAGCCACGGACGCCACCGTTCGTTGTGCGCCACCGCGCGCACGATGTGCGCCGTGTCCTCGAGCGCCGCGATGCCCGCCGCCTGCGCCGGGTGATTGACGTTGAACGGCATGCGGATGCGGTTCAGGACGTCTGCCACCGCGGGCGGCGCGTAGAGCCAGCCGAGCCTGAGCGCCGACAGGCCGTAGATTTTCGAGAACGACCGCGTCATGACCACGTTGTCGTGGGCGTCGACGAGCGTCGCGCCGTCCGCGTAGTCGTCCTGCCGCATGTACTCGGCGTAGGCGGCGTCGATCACCAGCAGGCAGCTCTCCGGCAGGCCGGCGCGCAGGCGGGCGAGCGCCGCCGCGGGCAGGTAGGTGCCCGTCGGGTTGTTGGGATTGGCGAGATAGCAGATGCGGGTATTCGGTCCGGCGCGCGCGACCATCGCCTCGACGTCCGCGCGGAGCGCCGTCTCCGGCACGGCGACGGGAGTCGCGCCGGCGGTCTGCGCCACGATCCGGTAGATCGCGAACGCGTGCTCGCTGAACATCACCTCGTCGCCCGGTCCGCTGTAGGCGGTCGCCAGCAGGTTCAGCAGGTCGTCGGAGCCGTTGCCGCAGACGATGCGCGCCGGATCGAGTCCGTGGTGCGCGCCGATGGCCTCGCGCAGTGCCCCGGCGCCGCCGTCGGGATAGCGGAACAGCCGGTCGGCGCCGCGGCGGTAGGCCTCGACGGCGCGCGGGCTGGTGCCGAGCGGCGTTTCGTTCGACGCCAGGCGCACGACGCGCGTCCCGCCGTCCGCCTTGTCCCGCCCGGGAACGTACGCCGCGATGTCGAGAATGCCGGGCTGAACCTCGAGTGCGCTCATCTCCGCCGCCGCGGCCCTACGGCGTCCGCGCCCGCTCGAGGTGCGCCGCCATCGCGTCGAGCGCAAGCCGGTAGCCGTCGAGGCCGAAACCGGCGATCACGCCCGTGGCCGCCTCGGCGAGCACCGAGCGTATGCCGCGCTTCTCGACGTTGGTGACGTGCACTTCGACGTAGGGCAGCCCGGTGCAGCCGACGATGGCGTCGCGCAGGGCGTAGCCCGTGCGGCTGAAGCCCGCGGGATTCATGACGAGGCCGTCGAGCCCGGCGTCGACGGCCTCGTAGAGGCGGCCGATCGCCTCGCCTTCGACGTGGGTGTAGAAGATGTCGAGCGAAAGGCCGAGGCGCTTTGCGTGCGCTTCGACGCGGGCGTCGAGTTCGGCCGCCGTGTCGCGGCCGTAGAATTCCGGCTGGCGACGGCCGAGCCATGCCATGTTGGCGCCCTGCATCAGCAGCACGCGGGCCATGTCCGTCACTCCGCCGCCAGCGGCGCGTCGAGCAGGGCGTTGGACGATCCCAGCGCCGGTGCCGAAGCCGCGCCCGGGGTGCCGCGCACGGGCGGCGCCACCGGAACGGAGAGCGCGGGCAGGGTCCGGTCGCCGCCGTCGAGCGTGTGCGCGAACAGGCCGCGGTCGGCGAACTGCGCGTCGGCGAGCGCTTCGTCGAGGCTCCGCACGACGACCGCGCACACGTCCCTGCCGGCGAACCGTTCCTGCCAGTCGGCCGCGTTGCGCCCGGCGATGCAGGCGGCGACCCCGGCGACCGTCGCCTGCGGGTCCTTCTCGTCGTCGCGGAGCGCGTCGTCGAGACCGATGCAGGCGCAGAAGTTGTCCCAGAACTTCTGTTCCAGCGCGCCGCATGCGACGAACCGGTCGTCGCGCGTGCGGTAGATCTGGTACCGCGCCGTGGCGCCGGTCAGATACATGTCGTTCCCCGCCGGCCAGCCGCCGGTGGCGCGGCCGAGCGCCATCGGCGCCCACAGGAACGGGAACAGGTTGTCGCACATCGAAATGTCGAGCCACGCGCCCTCGCCCGTACGCCGGGCGCCCCACAGGGCGAACATGATGTTCATGACCGCCGGATAGCTGCCGGCGCCGATGTCGGCGATCTGCGTCTGCGGGATGTTGGGCTTGCCGTCGGCGCCGCGGGTCATCGACAGAAAGCCGGTCTCGGCGCAATAGTTCAGGTCGTGTCCGGCGACGAGCGCCTTCGGCCCGGTCTGGCCGTAGCCGGTGATCGAGCAGTACACGATCCGCGGATTGATCGCGCGCACGCTCTCCCAGTCGAGGCCGAGCCGCGCCATCACGCCGGGGCGGAACTGTTCGACGAGAACGTCGGCGCTTTCGATCAGCGGACGCAGGCGGCGCGCGGCCCCCGCTTCCTTGAGGTCGATCTCGATGCTCTTCTTGCCGCGGTTGAGCATCGCGAACAGCAGGCCCTGATCGCCCGCGCGAGGGCGGCCGTCCCGCATCTCCTCGCCGCCCGGGCGCTCGATCTTGACGACCTCGGCACCGGCCTCGGCGAGGATCAGGGTGGCGAACGGTCCGGGCAGCAACGTGGTGAAGTCGAGGACGCGCACGTTGGCGAGCGGCGGCATGGCGACCCTCCGTGGAAGCGGTGGCCCACTATAGCCGACCGTCGTCGTGTATATACCCGCGAAGGGGCGGCGCGGACAGGGAGGCGGGCATGGCGTTGGACAACTACTCGGCGATCCGGTTCGCCCGTCGCGGCCGCGTGCTGTGGGCGATTCTCGACAGCGCCGGTGCGATGAACCCGGTGGATGAGGCGTTGCACGGCGAGCTGGCGCGGGTCTTCCCCGATCTCGACCGCGACCCCGAGAGCGACGTCATCGTGCTCACCGGCTCCGGGCGGGCGTTCTGCGCCGGCGGCGACATGGCGTGGTTCCAGCGTATGATCGACGATCCGGAGCGCTTCCGCGCCATCGCCCCGGACGCCAAGCGGATCGTCACCGGCCTGCTCGAGATGGAAAAGCCGGTGGTGTGCCGACTCAACGGGGCCGCCGCCGGCCTCGGCGCGAGCATCGCCCTCCTGTCGGACATCATCGTTGCCGACGAGACCGCGCCGATCGGCGATCCGCACGTCCGCATGGGGCTGGTCGCCGGCGACGGCGGCGCCGTCATCTGGCCCCAGCTCGTGGGCTATGCGCGAGCCAAGGAATTCCTGCTCACCGGCGACATGATGACGGCAAGGGAGGCGGCGGCCATGGGCCTCGTCAACCATGCCGTCCCCGCCGCCGAACTCGACGCCAAGGTCGAGGAGATCGTGGGCAAGCTCGCAAACGGCGCGACCTGGGCGATCCGCTGGACGAAGACGGCGATCAACATTCCGCTGCGCCGCCTCGCCGCGGAAATCACCGACGCGGCGATCGCCTACGAAATCCTCTCCAACCGCCACCCCGACCACCAAGAAGCGGTCAGGGCGTTCGTCGAAAAGCGCCGGCCGCGGTTCGCGTGACGCGGGTCCAGAAAGGCGTCGATCGGCGTCTTGCTGCGGTTCACGTCGAAGGGCGAATCCTGTTCCGGATCGTATTGGCCAGTTCCTCGAAATCGCGGTAGGCGCTGGAAACGGCCGCGGCATGGCCGCCGATGGCCCCGTCCGCGCTGGTGAGGGCGAAGACGGGCTTCCGCGCCTCCTGTGCCATCGGAACCAGGCTCCGATAGTGCCGGACGGTGGCAAGGCAGTGCTCGTCGCTGTCCGGCGTGTCCGGAAATGGGGCGTCGTGTTTCAGCAGGTACCTGTGGTAGGCCTCGGGCATCCTGTTGACCCATTTGTCATGGGCCTGGACCGGTCGCCCCAGACGCACGCTGTGTTGTTGGACAATGTACCCTGTCGGTTTCATGGTTCCCCCAGGCAGGTGAAAGTCGGGAGTATCCCAGTTGTTCCTGCGTTTCGACCATTCGGCCGTCCACCGTGCCAGCGTCGGACCCAGGTTCCTCAGCCCCTGAAGCGAAAACAAGTCGGCTCCCAGCGGGGCGATGACGTGATCGGTCGCTATCAGCGCCGAACGGTTCAGGGCTCCCAGGCTGGGACCGACATCGACGAGAACGATCGTCGCGTCGATCTCCTCGACGCCGCTCTGCATGATTTGCCAGAATGCGGTGAGGATGCGGAACGGGCGGTACAGGCCGGACTTGCCCAGGGCGTTGGGCCATTCGCTCGACAGGCTGTCCTCGAAACCGGAAAGCGCCAGATCTCCGGGGATTAGTCCGAGCGTTTCGGATACCCGATGAACCAGCGGCCTCTTCAAGTCTCCTACCGCGGTCAACGGTTGAACGCACTGGTAGATGGTTCGGTTTTCCGCGTCCTCGTCCCACAGCGATTCCAGGTCGCGTTCGCTGAGGAGAGTGGCGGTCAGGTTCGCTTGCGGGTCGAGATCGCAAGCCAGCACTCTCTCGCCGATCAGGGACAGCATCGAGGCCAGGTGGTAGACGAGAGAGGTTTTTCCGACGCCGCCCTTGTTGTTGAAGAACGTCAGGACGGGCGCGGTCATCGGGTTGGCCCGCCTGTTTCGGGTACGGACCTGACCGTGACGAGCAGGTGCGTCGGTTCGACCGCGAACTCGGGTTCCGGATGTCCGGCCTCGCGCAGCAGGCGTCGCGCGGTCGGGATTCCGACTCCGAACCTCTGAACGAACCCCAACACCTTCATCGATTCCGCCAGGTTCGGATTGCGGTAGTCCGTCACGCCAGGGCGCGCGAAGTTCTCTCTCGTGACGGCTCCGAACGGCCCGCCGGGATTCTGGATTTCGATTCTGTCGTCGAACCAGGTAATGCGGACGGGCGCGTTTGTCGCTTCGTAGTCGCGATGCATGACCGCGTTCCGCACGAGCTGCTGCAATGCCGCGAGGGGATAGAGATCGGTCCGGTGCTCGATGTCCGAACTCACGAGATCGATCCGGCTCCGGTTGTGCGATCGCAACTGGTCGTCGACGCGGGGCAAAAGGTCGGAAACCGTCCCGTCGATCTCCCTGCCGTCCACGATCGGATCCGACAACTCGCGCCCCGCGATGCGCAGAAACTGCACATACGCGCCGGGGATGAAGTCGCGCGGGCGGATACCGAGCGTCAGCAATCCGAGAATCGTCGCACGCCCGTCGTCGACCGAGGTCGTCATCTTGGCCGTGGCCAGGCGCTCGCTGAAACTTCGGTCGTTCTCCAGCAGGAGCTTCCGGTCCAGCGCATTCGGCAAATACTCGTCTTCGAACTGACGGCGATTGAGGTCGCCCGCGCCCGTGCCCGGCACCGGATGGATGTCGAACGGACGATCTCCGTACCGCCGCCGCTCGTTCAGAATTCGCTCGTCCTGGCCCGTGGCGATGCCCCTGCGCGGACCGTTGCGCACGTGGATCGCACCCTTGTAGCGTACCGGGGGCGAGTCCGACGGCAGAACGGTCAGGACGGCGATTGCGTATCCTCGATGCGAGCGCCTTTCCGACAACATCAGCGGCGGAGGTAAAACGTTCCCGTCGCTTCGCATGTCGGCCAGCGTGCGCAGCATGTCGTCGGTGACGGCGATATTTGCTGGCGTTCCGTCGTCTTTCAACCCGACGACGACGATCCCGGGACTGCCCGAACCGGGAAGATCGTTGGCGAACGCGCAAATCGCTTCCCGAATTCGGTCCCGCGCGCCGCCGCCCAGTGTTTCCTTGAACTCGACCCGAGCGCTTTCGCCGCCCTCGATCAGGCGCGCCAACTCGTCGTCGTCCAGTCTCGCGGTTCCGTGGTTCATGGTCCCTTCTCGACACTTTCCCCTATCGCCGCTGTCGGAACCGCCCATGAAACCGTAGCCGAGGATACACCGCGCCCTGTCGACCAGCGAGCCTTCGAACGCAGGAAGCGGAGCGCCGATTCCGGGCCGGTGCGAACGCGGCACCGCCTTTACGGATGTGCGCCGGGCTCCCCGGGGGACCGCCTCCGGTCGTCGCGGCCGACGTGCTCGGCGAGGTAGTCGAGGATCAGCGCTCCGTCCTCGGTGCCAGGCGGTTCCATGCCCTGTTCCTCGACCATCTCCGCCATGACGTCCGCCCAGTCGGCCCGCGTGAGGGCCTGCTGCGCCACCAGCATCACGGAGTGGCAGGCGCCGCAGTGGGCGACGACCTCCTCGCGCCCCGCGGCCTCGGGGAGGCCGAAGTATCCGTCGTTTGCGCGCGATTCCATGCCCGCCGCGCCGACGACAAGGGCGGCGGCCGCCGCGACCGCCGCCGTCCATGACGCGGCAGGTCCGGACATCGGCGGCAGCCGGCGGTCCCGGGCGCTCCCTAGCCGACGGTGACCGCGACCCGGTGCATCGCGTTGTTCAGGTACCCCTTCGGGTTCCAGGCGATGGCGTGGGGCTGGCCGACGCCGGCTGAATCGACCGCCCTGGCCCAGACCTCGTAATACCCCGGCCGGGGAAACGCGACCGTGGCGCGCCAGTTCTGCCACGCGTGGGCGTTCGCCGGTTCGTCCAGTTCGGCTTCGATCCACGTCGCGCCGAAGTCGATCGACAGGCGGACGGAGGCGACCGTCCGGTCGCCCGACCAGGCGTGCCCGCGCACGCCGAGCGACCCGTCGGCCGTCCGGTGGCCGGTGGCCGGATCGGTGATCAGGGACTTGACCGGCATAGCCTCGATGATGACGAAATCCTCTTCGTCCACCGCCTGTCCGGGGTGCACCGGGCGGTCGGGAACGCGATACGAGGTGCCGCCCATCTTCGCGCCGTCGTGAACCCGGTCCCGCATCCAGATGCGGGTCAGCCACTTCTGCGAGCACGACCCCGGCCAGCCCGGCACCACCAGGCGGAGCGGCGCGCCGTTCATCGGGTGAATCGCCCCGCCGTTCTGGGCGAAGGCGATGAGGTTGTGCGGATCCATCGCCTTTTCGACGGGAATGCCGCGGGAGATCGGGCGCTTGTCCTCGTTGCCCGAAAGGTGCGCATCGGCCCCCTCGTGTGCGGTGTAGACGGCGTCGTCCTTCACTCCGGCGGCCCGCAGCACGTCGGCGAGGCGGACGCCGGTCCATTCGGAGCAGGCGACGGCGCCCCAGGTCCACTGGTTGCCCCGCGCCGGCGGGTCGAAAAAGGCGCGGCCGTTGCCGCCGCATTCCAGCGTCAGCGCCTGCGAGACGACCTCGAACCCGCGCCGGAGAGCATCGATGCCCAGCGTCATCGGGGTGTCGACCAGACCGTCGACGGTGAGCGTCCAGTCCGCCGGGTCCATGGTCTCGGGAGGGACGCCGTTGTTGCGGACGAAGTGCCGCGCGGTGGGCGTGATGTCGTCGTCGAGCAGGTGCGGCGGCGTTTCGGCGTTCAGCGGCCGGTCGTTCAGCACCACGAGCCCGTCCTTGCCCGCGATCGTGTCGCCGGCGGCGAGCGCCACGGGGAGGAAATGGGCCGGGACGTTGCGGTGGAAGGGGATCGCCGCGCCGACCATCGCGCCCATGATCGCCAGTCCTGCGTTCCCGAGGAATCCCCGCCTGTCGGGATACGCCTTGCGCCCGAACAGGAGGCGGTCGGCCTCGTCCGGGTCGGCGCGGTACATCTCGAACAGTCCCCGTTGCCGCGTGTCTTCGTGCATGGTCGGCCTCCCGCCTGAGCGTTTCGCGGGCGCTTCCCGCGGTTCCGGAAACCGCGGTGGTCGGTCGCCCGAGGGCAGCGCGTCCGCTCACGATAGCATCCGCGGAGCGTTTCCCGTCGCGCGATTCGCCCCTGCGTGCCCGTACGGTCCGCGACGCGGGCGACGCTCACGGTCGGGCGCGCCCGTCGACGGCAAGGCACGCGCACAGGGCGTCGGCGCGCGGCCGGGGGGAGATGACCACGCGGCGCCACGATGCTGGTTCCGCCGCTTCGGCGACGGCGGTGCTCAGGCAGTAGGCGTCGAGGCGCGCGAGGCCCGCGGCGAGGCCGGCGCGGCGGGCGAGGCGCACGAAGACCGCGGCGCTGCGCGGCGAGAACAGCAGCACCGCGTCCGCCGCGCCGTCGCGCAGAGCCGCCGCCGCGGCCTCCGGGAGCGTCGCCGCGGCGACGGCATCGTAGAGCGCGAGGCGGCGGCAGGCGAAACCGGCGCGGCCGAGAACGGCGTCGAGGTCGCCCGTCGTCCGACGGCCGCAAACGTGCAGCAGCCCTCCCGCCGCCGGGTCGAGCCGGGCGCCGACGAACGCGGCGAGCGCCCGGGCGTCGCCGTCGGCCGACCGCACGTCGCCGAAGCCCGCGTCGCGCGCCGCCGCGGCGGTGGCGTCCCCCACGGCGACGACCGGTGTGCCGCGGCATTCGGTGTTCGCCGCCAGCGCGCGTGCGCCGTTGGCGCTGGTCAGCAGCACCGCCCGCGCCGCGGCCACCGCCTCGGCAGCGGCCGGGTCGCGAAGCGTTTCGATGCCGATCACCGGGGCGATCACGCTGTCGATGCCGCGGCGGGCCAGCGCCGCGGCGAGAGTCTCGCTGTCGGCGCGCGGGCGGGTGATGATTGCGCGCATGCGCTCAGTCCGCGAGAAAACCCGGGCCTGCGCGTTCGGCGAGGCGGCGGCCCAGCGAATCGCCGAGCGCCGTCGCATCGCCAGCCGAGGCATCGTCCGCCAGGACGATCACGGCGCTGCCGTCGGTGCGCGCGACCAGCCCTCTCAAGGAGATGCGCCCCCCCGGCGCCGATTGCGCGAGACCGGCGATCGGCGCCCGGCACGAGCCGTCGAGCCGCGCCAGCATGGCGCGCTCCGCCGTCGCCGCGGCCGCTGTCGGCGCGTGGTCGAGCGGTGCGAGCAAGGCGCGGACGCGGTCGTCGCGGCGGCGGCAGGCGACGGCGATCGTGCCCTGGCCCACGGCCGGCAGCATGTCGTCCGGATCCAGCACCGCGCTCGCTGCATCGGCGCGGCCCAGCCGGGTCAGGCCGGCGAGCGCCAGCAGCGTGGCGTCGACGGTGCCGGCGGCAAGCTTGTCGAGGCGGGTGCCGACGTTGCCGCGCAGCGGCGCCACCGCCACGTCCGGCCGGCGGTGTCGAATCTGCGCCGCCCGCCGCGGCGAGGACGTGCCGACGACGGCGCCGGGTGGGAGCGCGTCGATCCCGCCCGCATGGCGCGCGATCCACGCGTCGCGCGGATCCCCGCGCTCGAGATGGCAGGCGAGCGCGACTCCGTCGGGCAGCCGCGACGGCACGTCCTTCAGCGAGTGCACCGCCGCGTCGATGCGCCCTCGCAGCAGGGCGTCGTCGAGTTCCCTCGTGAACAGGCCCTTGCCGCCGATGTTGGCAAGCGGCCGGTCGCGCACAGCGTCGCCCGTCGTGCGGACGATGGTGACCGCGATGGCGAGGCCGGGATGCGCCGCCTCGAGGCCGCGGCGCACCAGCGCCGTCTGCGCCCGCGCGAGCGGGCTGCCGCGCGTGCCGATGACGAGCGGCCGGTGTTCCAACTCTCGCACCTCCCGGCGGGGGCGGCGGCGCGCCTACAGCAACCGCCGTTCGCGGACGGCGCGTGCCACCGTGGCCGCGTCGTCGAACGGTGCGCCGGGCCACGCCGTCGCGTGCGCGCCGGTCAGCGGGCGCGCCGCGCCGCGCTCGTACAGCGTCCGGTGAAGGCGCGCGTGCTTCGCTGCGGTGCGCGCGGGCGGCGCGTCGATGTACACCGGCCGCCCGCTCGCGCACGCTTCGGTGCACATCGCCGTCGAATCGCCGGTGACGACGACGATGTCGGCGAGCGCGAGGTAGCCGAGATAGGGGTTGTCGCCCCCGTCGCCGCCGCCCCAGACGTACGCGTGACGCGGCCCGAGCGCTGCGCGGAGCCGGTCCGCCGCGCCGCGGCCGGTGCGCCGCGAGGTCGCCATCATCACGCCGGCGCCGATGCCGGCGGCGAGCCGGGAAACCCGCGCGGCGAGCGAGTCGGCGTCGGCGGCGGTGAAGGGATGGCGTCCGGTCGCGCCGCCGACAAGCAGTGCGACCCGCGGCCGCGGTACCGGTGCCAGCGGCCGCCGCCAGGCCGCCGCCGCCGCCGCGAGACGGGCCGCGGTGACCCGGTGCGGCGCGCCAACGGTGCGCACTACGTTGGCGCGCGAAGAGATCTCGTCGTGCGCGGGCACGGCGATCAGGTCGAAGGCGCCGGCGCCCGGCCCGGGCCACATGCACTGCACGAGGCGCGTCCGGCCGCCGCTTCGCGCCTTGATCGCGCGCGCCGCGGGCGCCGTGCGCCGCCCCGCGGCGACCGCGAGGTCGGGCCATGGCGCCGTCGGGCGCGCGGCCGCCGTGACGTGCCGGTCGGTCGCGCCGAGCAGCCGGTTCGGCAATCGGCCCAGGCGGTTGAAGCGGAGCGTGCAGACCCGGAACGGCGCTCCCAGCGCCTCGGCGACGCCGAGCGCCTGGTTGGCGTGGCCGGGGCGGTCGTCCGCGAGCACCCAGACGCGCGCCGGCCGGCCGGCGGTCAAAGGAATTCGACCGAGACGATCTCGTAGCCGCGGGCGCCGTGGGGCGTATCGACCGTCACGCTGTCGCCGACGCTCTTGTTGATCATCGCGCGCGCCAGCGGCGCCGCGATCGAAAGCTGTCCGCGGCCGACGTCGGATTCGTCGGCGCCGACGATGCGCCAGGTCCGTTCTTCGTCGGTGTCCTCGTCGGCCAGGGTCACGGTGGCGCCGAATTTGACCGTGTCGCCCGAAAGCTTGGAGACGTCGATCACCTGCGCGCGGCCGATCTTGTCCTCGATCTCCCGCATCCGGCCCTCGACGAAGCTCTGGCGTTCGCGCGCCGCGTGGTACTCCGCGTTCTCCGAGAGGTCGCCGTGCTCACGGGCTTCGGAAATCGCCTTGATGATCGCCGGCCGGTCTTCCGACTTGAGCCTTTTGAGTTCAGCTTCCAGCCGCCGGAAGCCCTCGGCGGTCATGGGGACCCGTTCCATGTTCCGGTCTTTCTGTCAGAGCCGTGCGCCCGCACGCCGCAGCCGGACGGCCGCCGTCAAGTGTAGGATTGCAGCGGTGCGACTTCAAGGCCGCCGCGGCGCAGGGCGGCGATCGCGCGGACCGCGGCGCGGCTTCCCGCGACCGTCGTGTAGTACGGAATCTTGTGCACGAGCGCGGCGCGGCGCAGGCTGTAGCTGTCGGCGATCGCCTGCTGGCCCTCGGTGGTGTTGAAGATCAGGTCCACCGCGCCGTCGGTGATGGCATCGACCAGATGCGGCCGCCCCTCGCGCACCTTCTTGATCCGCCGCACCGGCAGCGCCGCCGTCTCCAGGCAGGCCGCGGTGCCGCTCGTCGCGATGAGGCCGAACCCCATGTCCACGAGCTCGCGGCCGAGCGGGACCATGGCTTCCTTGTCGTCGTCGCGCACCGAGATGAACACCGTGCCGCGCTCGGGCAGTTCGGTGCCGGCGGCGATTTGCGACTTGGCGAAGGCGCGGCCGAAATCCGAGTCCAGCCCCATCACCTCGCCGGTCGATTTCATCTCCGGCCCGAGCAGGACGTCGACGCCGGGAAAGCGCGCGAAGGGAAATACCGCTTCCTTGACGGCGACGTGGCCGCCCGTCTTGCCCGACACGTCGAACGCGTCCAGCCGGTCGCCGGCCATCAGGCGCGCGGCGATCCGGGCGATCGGCACGCCGGTCGCCTTGGCCACGAAAGGCACCGTGCGGCTGGCGCGCGGATTGACCTCGATGATGTACACCTCGGCCCCGCCGCCGGCGTCGTGCTTGACCGCGAACTGGACGTTCATCAATCCGCGCACCTCGAGCGCCCGCGCGAGCGCCACGGTCTGTTGCCCGATCTCCGCGACCACCGCGTCGTCGAGCGCGTGCGGCGGCAGCGAGCAGGCGGAATCGCCGGAATGGATTCCCGCCTCCTCGATGTGCTCCATGATCCCGGCGACATGGACCGTCTCGCCGTCGCACAGCGCGTCGACGTCGACCTCCACGGCGTCCGAGAGGAAGCGGTCGATGAGGATCGGCGCGTCGCCGAACAGGCGCACCGCATCGCCGACGTAGCGCTCGAGGCTCGCGCGGTCGCGCACGATTTCCATGGCCCGGCCGCCCAGCACGTACGATGGACGGACGAGCACCGGGTAGCCCACCCGCTCGGCGATCGCGATCGCCCGTTCGACGGTGCGGCAGGTGTCGTTGGGCGGCTGCCTGAGACCGAGATCGACCAGCAGGCGCTGGAACCGCTCCCGATCCTCGGCGAGGTCGATGGCGTCGGGGGCCGTGCCGATGATCGGCAGTCCCGCCGCTTCCAGCGCGTGCGCGAGCTTGAGCGGCGTCTGGCCGCCGAACTGGACGACGAGGCCTGCCAGGGTCCCCCGCGACGCCTCGACGCGGGCGATTTCGATCACGCTCTCGGCGGTCAGCGGCTCGAAATAGAGCCGGTCCGAGGTGTCGTAATCCGTCGACACGGTCTCCGGATTGCAGTTGACCATGACGGTTTCCAGCCCGGCGTCGTGCAGACCCCAGGCCGCGTGCACGCAGCAGTAGTCGAACTCGATGCCCTGACCGATCCGGTTCGGTCCGCCGCCGAGAATGATCGCCTTGCGCCGCGCGCTCGGCCACGCCTCGTTTTCCGACAGCTCCTCGGTGCCGTCGTAAGTCGAATACAGGTAGGGAGTCGCGGCATCGAACTCGGCGGCGCAGGTATCGACCCGCTTGTAGACCGGATGAACGGCCAGAGCGGCGCGCCGGCCCGCGACCTGGGCTTCGGAAACCCCGGCGAGTGCCGCCAGGCGTGCGTCCGAGAACCCCTGCTTCTTGAGGCGACGGAGCCCGTCCGCGTCGTCCGGCAGCCCGCGCTCGCGCACCCCTTGCTCCGCCGACACGATGTCCGCGATCTCGCGCAGGAACCACGGGTCGTATCGGCACGCGTCGTGCACCTCGGCGACATCGAGCCCCTCGCGGAAGGCCTGGGCGACGACGAGTACGCGATCCGGCGCCTGCCGGCTGAGCGCCGCCGTGATCGCGCCCCTGTCGCCGCCGGGCTCGTAGCCGGGAATGGCGACCTCGTCGAGCCCCGCAAGGCCCGTTTCCATGGAGTGCAGCGCCTTTTGCAGCGACTCGGCGAAGGTGCGGCCGATCGCCATCGCTTCCCCGACCGACTTCATCGCCGTGGTCAGGGTGGCGTCGGTGCCGGGAAACTTCTCGAACGTGAAACGCGGAATCTTGGTGACGACGTAGTCGATCGTCGGCTCGAACGATGCCGGCGTGGTGCCCGTGATGTCGTTGTCGATCTCGTCGAGCGTGAAGCCGACGGCGAGCTTCGCCGCCACCTTGGCGATGGGGAAGCCGGTGGCTTTCGACGCCAGCGCGGACGAGCGCGACACGCGTGGATTCATCTCGATGACGACGAGCCGCCCGTTCGCCGGATCGACCGCGAACTGGACGTTCGAGCCGCCGGTTTCGACGCCGATCTCGCGCAGCACCGCGAGCGAGGCGTCGCGCATGATCTGGTATTCCTTGTCGGTCAGCGTCAGCGCCGGCGCCACGGTCACGCTGTCGCCCGTGTGCACGCCCATGGGGTCGACGTTTTCGATGGAGCAGACGACGATGCCGTTGTCGGCGCGGTCGCGGATCACCTCCATCTCGTATTCTTTCCAGCCGGCAATCGATTCCTCGACCAGCACTTCCGTGACCGGCGATGCGTCGAGGCCGGCGGCGACGACCGCGTCGAACTCGGCCCGGTTGTATGCGATGCCGCCGCCCGTGCCGCCGAGCGTGAAGGAGGGGCGGACGATGGCCGGCAGGCCGATCTCCTCGAGCATCGCGCGCGCCTCGTCGAGTGTGCCCACGGTGGCGCCGCGCGGCGTCTCCAGCCCGATGCGCGCCATCGCCGCGCCGAACAGGTCGCGGTCCTCGGCCTTGGCGATCGCTTCGCGGTTGGCGCCGATCAACTCCACTCCGTGCGCCGCCAGCACTCCCGACTCGGCGAGCGCGAAGGCGGTGTTGAGTCCCGTCTGCCCGCCCATCGTCGGCAGGATCGCATCGGGCTTCTCGCGCGCGACGATGCGCTCGACGACCGCCGGCGTGATCGGCTC
Source organism: Alphaproteobacteria bacterium (assembly GCA_965243325.1). Lineage (GTDB taxonomy): Bacteria > Pseudomonadota > Alphaproteobacteria > UBA7887 > UBA7887 > JANQOH01. The sequence goes on from CBDEUQ010000003.1 coordinate 1,822,114, forward strand.
GACGTAGGTCGCGTCGGCGGTTTCGGGGTCGGTCATGATCGTCGCCGGGTTGGAATTCACCAGCACGACGCGATAGCCCTCCTGCGCCAGCGCCCGGCAGGCCTGGGTGCCGGAATAGTCGAACTCGCACGCCTGGCCGATGACGATCGGGCCGGCGCCGATGACGAGAATGGATTCGATGTCCGTGCGTTTCGGCATGGGCGGCGGCTACGCGTCCATCGCGGCGACGAAACGGTCGAACAGGTAGTGGCTGTCGCGCGGTCCGGGCGACGCTTCGGGGTGGTACTGCACGCCGAACACCGGCTTGCCGGCGACGCGGATTCCTTCCAGCCCGCCGTCGAACAGCGACACGTGCGTCGCCTCGACCCCGGCGGGCAACGTGTCGCCGTCGACGACGAAACCGTGGTTCTGGCTCGTGATTTCCACCCGTCCCGTCACCAGGTCCTTGACCGGGTGGTTGGCGCCGCGGTGGCCCTGGCGCATCTTCGTCGTCCGCGCGCCGAGCGCCAGCGCCAGCAGCTGGTGTCCCAGGCAGATGCCGAACACGGGGAGTCCGGTCGCCAGCAGCGTACGAATGACCGGCACGGCGTAGACCCCGGTCGCCGCCGGATCCCCGGGGCCGTTCGAGAGGAAGATGCCGTCGGGCTCGTGCCGCATCACCTCGGTCGCCGGCGTGCGCGCCGGCACCACCGTGACCCGGCACCCGGCCGAGGCGAGGCAGCGCAGGATATTGCGCTTGGCGCCGTAGTCGATCGCCACGACATGGCGCCGCGGCGCCCGCAGCGTGCCGTGGCCGGCGCCGGACGTCCACCGCGTCTCCCGCCATTCGTAGGTCTCGGCGGCGGTCACCTCGCCGGCGAGGTCCATGCCCGCGAGGCCCGGCCACGACGCCGCTTCGGCGGCCAGCGCGGCGATGTCGAAGCGTCCCGCCGGATCGTGCGCGACGACGCCCGTCGGCGCTCCGGTCTCGCGCACCAGGCGGGTCAGCGCCCGCGTGTCCACCCCGCCGATCGCGGGGATGCCGTGCTCGCGCAGCCAGGCGCCGAGCGGCGCCGCCGCGCGCCAATTGGACGGCGCGCTGATGTCGGCGCGCAGGACGCAGCCGCGCGCCGCCGGGCGCGCCGCCTCGACATCCTCGAGATTGACGCCGACGTTGCCGATGTGGGGGAACGTGAAGGTGATGATCTGTCCGGCGTACGAGGGATCGGTCATGATCTCCTGGTAGCCGGTCATCGCCGTGTTGAAGCAGACTTCGCCGACCGCGGTGCCCGTGGCGCCGAGACCGTGGCCGTGGATCGCCGCCCCGCCGGCAAGCACCAGAACGGCGCTCGCCGGCACGGCGGCGTCGGGATCGGCGGCTGTTTCGTGCATCGGCGGCGAATCGCACCAGGATGACGCCGAACGGCCGGTCCGAGCGGCGAGGCGGGCGGAAAATACGCGCAGGCCGGAACGGCGTCAAGTTGCGACAGGTCTTCCAATAATGATTGTTTTCAATCGGTTGATGGAAGGGACGCGAAGGCGGGTGCCGGAAGATTCGACAGATGCCGCCGGATCGATCACGCTGTCGCGGTGGCTAGGGGGAAGCGGGCCATGACCGTCTTGCGCAGGCATCTGGCCGACGATCTCAAGGCGGCTGTCAAAGCCGACGATACCTGCCGCGCCGCGACTTTGCGGCTGATCCTCGCCACGCTCGAAGACCGGGACGCCGCCGCGCGCGGCAGGGGCGACGAGGCCGAAATCGACGACGCCGCGGTGCTCGACATGCTGGCCGGGATGGTGCGGCAGCGCCGCGATTCGATCGTCGCCTACCGCGCCGGCGGCCGGGACGACCTGGCGGCGCGCGAGGCGGAGGAGATCGGTCATATCGAACGCTACATGCCGACGCCGCTCGACGCCGCCGAGGTGGCCCAGGCGGTGGCCGAGGTCATCGCCGAGACCGGCGCCCGCTCGCTGAAGGACGTGGGGCGCGCGATGGCCGTCCTGAAGCGTCGGTATACCGGACGCATGGACTTCGCCGCCGCCAGCCATCTCGTCCGCGATCGTCTGGCCGGCGGCGCATGAGCTTCCCGCCCGGTTTTCTCGACGAGATCCGTGCCCGGATCCCGGTCAGCGAGCGCGCCGGGCGCGCCGTTCGCCTGGCGCGCCGGGGGCGCGAGCACGTCGGTCTGTGCCCCTTCCACCGCGAGAAGACTCCGTCGTTCACGGTCAACGACGACAAGGGCTTCTTCCACTGCTTCGGCTGCGGCGCGCACGGCGACGTGATCGGGTTCGCCATGCGGCACGAGGGGCTCGCCTTCCCGGAGGCGGTGGAACGTCTCGCCGGCGAGGCCGGCCTCGCCATGCCCGAGCGCACGCCGGAGGCTCGCGTCGAAGCCGCGCGGCGGGACAGCGCGCGCGACGCGCTCGCCTTCGCCGCCGGCTGGTTCGCGCGCGTGCTGGCGCGGCCCGACGAGCCGGCGGGCGCGCGCTATCTCGCCGACCGCGGGCTGAGCGGCGAGACCGTCGAGCGCTTCGGGCTCGGCTATGCGCCCGCTTCCGGGCGGGCGCTGGCGACGGTTCTGGCGGGCGAGGGCATCGCCGAGGACGTGGCGTGCGCGGCCGGGCTGCTGCGGCGCCCGGACGACGGGCGGGACGCCTACGATTTCTTTCGCGGCCGGGTCATGTTCCCCATCGCCGACCGCGGCGGCCGCGTCATCGGCTTCGGCGCGCGCAGCCTGGGCGACGCGCAGCCGAAATATCTCAACTCCCCCGAATCGGCGGTCTTCCGCAAGGGCGAGGCGCTGTACAATCTGGCCGACGCGCGCCGCGCCGCGCGCGACGCCGGCGGCGTGGTCGTCGCCGAAGGCTACATGGACGTGATCGCGCTGGTCCAGGCGGGGATCGAGCACGCCGTGGCGCCGCTCGGCACGGCGTTGACCGAGGACCAGTTGCGGGCGCTGTGGCGGCTCGCCGAGGAGCCGACGCTGTGTCTGGACGGCGACCGCGCGGGTCGCGCCGCGGCGCTGCGCACCGCCGGACGCGCCCTGCCGCTGCTCCAGCCCGGGCGGTCGCTGTCGTTCGTCTTCCTGCGCGACGGCGAGGATCCGGACAGCCTGCTCGCCGCCGCCGGGGCGGGCGAAATGCGCGACCGCCTCGGCGCCGCGGCGCCGTTGGTGGACGTGCTGTGGCACGACCTCACGGCGGGCAAGAACGCCGCGACGCCCGAACGCCGCGCCGCGCTGCGCCGGTCGATCGACCTCAGAGTGGCCGACATCGCCGATGAGCGCGTGCGCGCCCAGTACCGCCAGGCGTTTCGTGAACGCTTCGACCGCATGTTCCGCTCTCCGGGACGCGGCGCGGCCGGGCGCGGCGCGGCGGCGCGCGGCCGCGGGTTCGAGGAAGCGGCGCCGCCGCCGGACGACGGTGCGCGCCGCGAACGGCTGATGCTGGCGACCGTTCTCAACCACCCGCGCCTGCTGCCCGATCTGGCGGAAGATCTGGCGGCGATCGATTTCCGCGCCGGCGGGCCGGAGCGCCTGCGCGGGCTGCTGGTCGACTTCGCGGCGTCCGGCGAGGAGATGACCGGCGCCGCGCTGCGCGCGCGCCTTGCCGAGGCGGACGCGCTCGACTATGTCGAACGACTGCTCGGTCCGGGCGCCTGGGACGGCCGGCTCGTCGAAGCGTTCGCCTCTCCCGACGCGGCGGACGACGAGGCGGAAGCCGGCTTCCGCCATCTTGCGGAGCGCCATCGCCGCGGCGTGCTCGAAGCCGACTTGCGCGACGCCGAGCACGCGCTGTCCGAGTCGGGCGACAAAGAGGAGCTTGCCCGGCTGCGCCGGTTGCGGCAACAATTGCACGCGATGGACGGGGGAGTGGCGGAGGCGGCTGCGGGCGCGTAGGCCTTGTTTTGCCGCGTCTTCGTATTACGTGGGAGATTCGTCCGGCCGTGCGGCGGGCGCGGACACCGGATGGAGCAGGGGACGGGTTTCGGATGTCGAAACAGACGGCGATGACTGCCGAGGAAACCGGCGCGCGCGAGGAGACCGGCGACGCTCCGCTCATCGATTCTGCAGGTGTGGCGGTCAAACGGCTGATCGCCAAGGGGCGCGAGCGCGGCTACGTCACCTACGACGAGCTCAACGCCGCGCTGCCGTCGGACCGCGTCTCTTCCGAGCAGATCGAAGACACCATGGCGATGATCTCGGAGCTCGGGATCAACCTCGTCGAGTCGGAAGAGAACGAGGAGACGCAGGAACAGCGCCCGGTCGAGACGACCACGACCACGACGACGACCGACGACGCGGACCTTGGCCGCACCGACGATCCCGTGCGCATGTATCTGCGCGAGATGGGCTCGGTCGAGCTGTTGTCGCGCGAGGGCGAGATCGCCATCGCCAAGCGTATCGAAGCCGGCCGCGAGATGATGATCCGCGCGTTGTGGGGAAGCCCGCTTACGTTGCGCGCGGTCGGCCGCTGGGCCGAGGCGGTCGAGCGCGGCGACATGCTGCTGCGCGAGGCGCTCGACCTCGAGGCGACGTTCGCGAGCCGCGTTGCGCGCGCGGCGGCCCGCGAGGCGAAGGAGCGCGACACCGGCAACGGCGTGCCCGAAGTCGCCGCCGCTCCGGCGCCGGCCGGCGAGAACGGCAAGGCCGGTGACGAGCGGGACGACGGCGACGACGCCAGCATGTCGCTGGCGGCGCTGGAGGAGGCGCTGAAACCCGACCTTCTGCTGATCTTCCACGCCATCGGCAAGCTCTATGCGCGGATGCGGCGGGTCGAGGAAAAGGCGCTTGCGGCGGCGGCCGCCGGCGAGACGCTGAAGCCGGCGACCCTCAGACGCTACGAGAAGCTCAAGGACGGCGTGCTCGAACTCGCCGGCGACGTGCGGCTCAACAACCTGCGCATCGAGGAGCTGGTCGACGAGCTGTACGGCCGCAACCGGCGTCTGCTCGGCTTCGAGGGCAGGCTGATGCGGATCGCCACCGACTGCAGGGTGAGGCGCGAGTCGTTTCTCGCGCACTATATCGGCCACGAGCTGGAAGACGACTGGTTCGAGCGCGTGGCCGCGTTCGACGACATCGGCTGGCGCCGTTTCGCCGGCCGGCGCGGCGACGAGGTGCGGGAGCTTCGCGCCCTGATCCGCGAACTCGCGGGCGACGTGGGGCTCGACGTCAAGAGCTACAAGAAGATCGTCGCCACGGTGCAGAAGGGCGAGCGCGAGGCGAACCAGGCGAAGAAGGAGATGATCGAGGCCAACCTGCGCCTCGTGATCTCGATCGCCAAGAAGTACACCAACCGCGGCCTGCAGTTCCTCGACCTGATCCAGGAGGGCAACATCGGCCTGATGAAGGCGGTCGACAAGTTCGAGTACCGCCGCGGCTACAAGTTCTCGACCTACGCGACGTGGTGGATCCGCCAGGCGATCACCCGCTCGATCGCCGACCAGGCGCGCACCATCCGCATCCCGGTGCACATGATCGAGACCATCAACAAGCTCGTGCGCACGTCCCGGCAGATGCTGCACGAGATCGGCCGCGAGCCGACTCCGGAGGAGCTCGCCGAGAAGCTTGCCATGCCGCTCGACAAGGTGCGCAAGGTGCTGAAGATCGCGAAGGAGCCGATCAGCCTGGAGACTCCCGTCGGCGACGAGGAGGACAGCCATCTCGGCGATTTCATCGAGGACAAGAACGCGGTCATTCCGCTGGATGCGGCGATTCAGTCGAACCTGCGCGAAACGACGACGCGGGTGCTCTCCAGCCTGACGGCGCGCGAGGAGCGCGTGCTGCGCATGCGCTTCGGGATCGGCATGAACACCGACCACACGCTCGAGGAGGTCGGCCAGCAGTTCTCGGTGACGCGCGAGCGCATCCGCCAGATCGAGGCCAAGGCGCTGCGCAAGCTCAAGCACCCCAGCCGCTCGCGCAAGCTCCGCAGCTTCCTCGACACCTGAGGCGGGGGAGGCGACGGCTCAACCGACGCGGACGAGAGCCGCCCGGCCCGTCAGAACATGCCGTTCGCGTGCGCGCTCGTCGCCGGTATCTCCTGCAGCACGTCCCAGTGCTCGACGATCTTGCCCCGCTCGTCCAGACGGAAGATGTCGATCCCCGCGTAGTCCCGGTCGCCCGGCCAGACCTGACGGCAATGCAGGACGACGAGGGCGCCCTCGGCCACGACGCGTTTGAACTCGACCGACTTGCCGGGATACTCGCGCGCCATCCTCTCGAAATATTCGATGAAGCCCGCTTTCCCCGTGGCGACGTGAGGATTGTGCTGGACGTACTCGTCGCCGACGTAGCGCTCGACGGCAAGGCGCGGCGCGCACCGGTTGAACATCAGGTCGTAGAAGGCAACCGCGTTCGCCTTGTTCCGTTCGAGATCGTGCATCGCCTCCTCCGGGAGTGTCCGCGCTGATCGCTAACCGACGGTCACCGCCACCCGGTGCATCGCGTTGTTGAGATAGCCCTCCGGGTTCCAGGGGATCGCGTGGGGCTGGCCGACGCCGGCGGAGTCGACCGCTCGCGCCCAGACCTCGTAGTAGCCGGGGCCGGGGAAAGTCACCGTCGCGCGCCAGTTCTGCCACGCGTGGGGGTTCGCCGGGGCGTCGAGCGCCGCCGCCGTCCACGTCGCGCCGTGGTCGATCGACAGGCGCACGGCGGCCACCGTCCGGTCTCCCGCCCATGCGTGTCCCCGCACCTCCAGCGTTCGGCCGGCGATCGCGCGCCCCGTCTCCGGGCTCGTGATCAGCGACTTGACCGGCATCGCCTCGATGATGACGAAGTCCTCCTCCGGCGCCGTTCCGCCGGGCGCCACCGGCCGGGCGGGCACCCGGTACGACGTGCCGGTCATCTTCGGGCCGTCGTGGACCCGGTCGCGCACGCGGACGCGGGTCAGCCACTTTTGCGAGCACGACCCTGGCCACCCGGGAACGACGAGGCGGAGCGGCGCGCCGTTCATCGGGTGGATCGGCCCGCCGTTCTGGGCGAAGGCGACGAGGGTGTGCGGGTCCATGGCCTTGGCGATCGGCACGCCGCGCGAGATCGGGAGTCGGCCCTCCGCGGCGGGCAGGCAGGTGTCGGCGCCTTCGTGGGCGGTGTACACGGCGCCGTCGCGGACGCCCGCCGCCTCGAGCACGTCGGCGAGCCGGACGCCGGTCCATTCCGAGCACGCGACGGCGCCCCAGGTCCACGGGTCGCCCCGCACCGGCGGGTCGAAGAAGGCGCGGCCGTTGCCGCCGCACTCGATCGTCAGGGCCTCGGTCACCACGTCGAACCGCCGCTTCAGATCCGTGATACCGAGGGAGAGCGGCCTGTCGACCAGCCCGTCGACGGTCAGCGTCCAGGCGTCCGCGTCGACGGCCCCAGGCGGCGCGCCGTTGTTGCGGACGAAGTGCCGCGCCGTCGGCGTGATCGGGTCGTCGAGCAGGTGCGGCGGCGTCTCGGCGTTTGCCAGCCGCTCGTCCAGCACGTCGAGGCCGTCCTTTCCCTCAACGACGCCGCCGGCCGGCCCCCGTTCTGCATCGTTCTCGCGCATCGCCGCCTCCCCGTCGCCGGCCGCCCGCCGCGCGGCAACCTACGACAGGTCCGCCGGCGCGCGCCAGACGCCGCCGGGCCGCATCCCGACCGCCGCCGCGGCGGCTCATCGACCCGGCCCGCACGCTTGCCGCACGCGCGCGGCGGCGCCACAATGGCGGCGCCATCGTCGATGGGGACGGAAGCCGTCATGGCCGGTCGCTACCAAGAGGAGTACGCCCGGGCGCTCGCCGACCCGCGGGCGTTCTGGGCCGGGCAGGCGGAACGCATCGACTGGGTGCGGCGCTGGGACTCGGTGCTCGACGACAGCAGGCCGCCGTTCTACCGCTGGTTCGCTGGGGCGGAGGTCAACACCTGCCACAACGCGCTCGACCGCCACGTCGAGTCCGGCCGGGCGGAGCAGGCGGCGTTGATCTGGGACAGCCCGGTCACCGGAACGGTGCGCCGCTACAGCTACCGCGAATTGCGCGACGCGACGGCGCTGTTCGCCGGCGCGCTCGCCGCGCGCGGCGTCCGCCGCGGCGACCGCGTGCTGATCTACATGCCGATGGTGCCGCAGGCGGTCATCGCCATGCTCGCGTGCGCGCGCATCGGCGCCGTGCATTCGGTCGTGTTCGGCGGCTTCGCGGCACGCGAGCTCGCCACCCGCATCGACGACGCAAGGCCGCGCGTGGTCGTCGCCGGAAGCTGCGGCTTCGAGCCCGGTCGCATCGTCGCCTACAAGCCGCTGCTCGACGCGGCGCTCGAGATCGCCGTGCACGAGCCGGAATGCTGCATCGTGCACCAGCGTCCGCAGGAGCCCGCGGCGCTGGTTCCCGGGCGCGACGTCTCGTGGGAGGAGGCGGAGGCCGTCGCCGTGCCGCACCCGTGCGTCCCCGTCGCGGCGACCGATCCGCTCTACATCCTCTACACGTCGGGCACCACGGGCGTGCCGAAGGGCGTGGTGCGCGACAATGGCGGCCACCTCGTCGCCCTCGCCTATTCGATGCCGGCGATCTACGACGCGCATCCGGGCGACGTGTTCTGGGCGGCGAGCGACGTGGGCTGGGTCGTCGGCCATTCCTACATCGTCTACGCACCCCTCGTCCGCGGCTGTACCACGGTGCTGTACGAGGGCAAGCCGGTCGGCACGCCGGACGCGGGCGCGTTCTGGCGCGTCATCGCCGAACACCGGGTCAAGACCCTGTTCACCGCGCCGACCGCGTTCCGCGCCATCCGCCGCGACGACCCGGACGCCGAACGGCTCGCCGGCCACGACCTGGACTGCTTCCGGTCGCTGTTCCTCGCCGGCGAGCGCCTCGATCCCGACACGCTCGAGTGGGCGCGCCGGCATCTCGGCGTGCCGGTCATCGACCACTGGTGGCAGACCGAGACCGGCTGGCCGATCTGCGCCGACTGCGCCGGCCTCGAACTGATGCCCGTCAAGCCCGGATCGGCGACGGTGCCGGTGCCGGGTTTCCGGCTGCGCGTGCTCGACGATTCCGGCGCCGAGGTGCCGCGCGGCGCCATCGGCGCGCTGGCCGTCGAGCTGCCGATGCCGCCCGGCTGTCTGCCCACCCTCTGGCGGAACGACGACGGCTACGTCGACTCCTACCTCCGCCGCTTCCCCGGCTACTACCAGTCGGGCGATGCCGGCTACGTCGACGACGACGGGTACGTCTTCGTCATGTCGCGGACCGACGACATCATCAACGTCGCCGGCCACCGCTTGTCGACGGGCGGCATGGAAGAGGTGCTGGCGGACCATCCCGACGTCGCCGAATGCGCGGTCGTCGGCGTGGCCGACCGCCTCAAGGGAGAGTTGCCGCTCGGGATGCTCGTGCTGCAGGCGGGCGTCGACCGGCCGCACGGCGACGTCGTGGGCGAGGTGGTGAAGCTGGTGCGCGAGCGTATCGGCCCGGTCGCCGCCTTCCGCACGGCCATCGTCGTCGACCGTCTGCCGAAGACGCGGTCGGGAAAGATCCTGCGCGGCACCATGAAGAAGATCGCCGACGGCGCGGACTGGACCATGCCGGCGACCGTCGACGACCCGGCAATCTTCGGCGAGATCGCCGACGCCCTGCGCGGCGCCGGCTACCCGCGCGCGTGAGCGGCGAGCCCGGGCCCGAGAACCTGCGCGTCTACGGCATCCTCATGCGCGCCGGCCGCGCCCTGATGGCGGCCGAGCGTGTGGCCGGGCGGGCCGTGCTCAAGTTCCCGGGCGGCGCCGTCGAGGCCGGAGAGACCCCGGAAACGGCGCTGGTGCGCGAGTTCGACGAGGAAACCGGCCTCGCCGTCGCCGTCGTCGCCATGCTGCATGCGCCGGGAACGCTGTTCAGCCCGTGGACGCTCAGGCCCTACACCCCGCTGTTCTATGCGGTCGCGGGCGGCGGTGCGCCGCGCGTGCCCGTGCACGAAGACCTCACGCTGTCCTTCGTCGTCCCCGACGACGCAATCGCCGACGGCCGGATGGCCGACCCCGACCGGGTCGCTCTCGCCCGCGCCGCGGCCTTGGGAGAATGCTCATGACCCTCGATCTCCTGATTCGCGGCGCCGCCGTCGTCGACGGTTCGGGCGCGCCGCGCTACCGCGCCGACGTCGGTGTCGAGTCGGGCCGCATCGTCGACATCGGGCGCATCCGCGCGCCGGCGGAGCGGACGATCGACGCCGACGGGCTGATCCTCGCGCCCGGCTTCATCGACGGGCACACGCACATGGATGCGCAGGTCGCTTGGGACCCGCTCGGCAGCTGTTCGTGCTGGCACGGCGTGACCAGCGTCATCATGGGCAATTGCGGCTTCGCGCTCGCGCCCTGCCGCCCGGACCAGCGCGAATGGATCGCGCGCTGCCTCGAGGCGGTGGAGGACATCCCGACCTCCGCCATGATGACGGGCATCGACTGGACGTGGGAGAGCTTCCCCGAATATCTGGCGACCGTCGAGGCGCTGCCCAAGGCGATCAACTACGGCGCCTATATCGGCCACTCGGCGCTGCGCATGTACGCGATGGGCGAACGCGCGCTGACCGAGGTCGCGACCGACGATGACCTCGCGACTATGGGCGACGCCGTGCGCGAGGCGCTCCAGGTCGGGGCGATGGGCTTGTCCACGTCGCGCGCGACCACCCACGTCACGCCCGACGGCACGCCGGTGCCGAGCCGCATCGCCGAATGGCGCGAGATCGACGTCCTCGTCGACGCGATGGCCGAGATGAACGCCGGCGTGTTCCAGATCGGACCCGACGTTTCCAGCGGTGCGGCGCAGCGCGCGTTCCTCGAGCGCCTGCGCAAGGTCGCGCTCGACAGCGGCCGTCCGGTGATGTTCGGGACCATCTCGACGCGGCAGGGCATCGAGCCGATGCCGTGGCGGGATCAGGTCGACTACATCGACCGGACCGTCGCCGCCGGCGGCCGCATGTTCGGCCAGACGACGACGCGGCCGATCAACGCCATATTCTCGTTCAAATCCTACCTCCCGTTCGACGCTCTTCCCGCGTGGCGGTCGCTGCGCGCGCAACCGCACGAACGTCAGAAGCAGTGCCTGCGCGACCCGGAGACCCGGGCGCGGCTGGTCGCCGAGGAACGCCTGATGACGCCGTTGTCTGCGGGCGAGTTCCAGGGCGGCGGCGCCGCGACCACCGATCCCCGCCGGCCGGATTACGGGAACCTCTACGCGCTCCGCGGCACCGACTGGGACGATCCGACCGTCGCCGAGCTGGCCGAACGGCGCGGCGCGCACCCCGTCGGCGTGATGATCGACCTGATGCTCGACGACGAGGACCAGATTTTCGTCCAGCCCCTGGTCAACGAGACGCCGGCGGTGGTCCGCGGCATGCTCGAGCACCCGCGCACGCTCGCCACGTTCTCCGATTCCGGCGCCCACGTCTGCCAGGAGATGGGGTCGTCGCTGCAGACCCACATGCTGAGCTACTGGGTACGCGACAAGCAGGCGTTCACGCTCGAGGAAGCGGTCCGCATGCTGACGTTCGACAACGCATCGGCGTGGGAGCTGCCCGACCGCGGCCTCGTGCGCCGCGGATATGTCGCCGATCTGGTGCTGTTCGACGAGGCAAGCGTTAAGCCGCGCCTGCCGACCGTGCAGACCGATCTCCCCGGCGGCGCGCGGCGCCTCGTGCAAAAGGCCGACGGCATCGCCGCGACCGTCGTCGGCGGTGCGGTCACCCTCGTCGACGGCGAGGCCACGGGCAAGACGCCGGGACGGCTGCTCAAGGGGCCGTGGCCGGGCTCGGAAAATTCTTGTATGCGAGCAACCGCATGAGTGCTTTAATCCGCTCGCCCGCAGCCGGGCGGGGTACGAGGGAGGCGGAAATTCGCGCGACACGGTGTGCCGAGTGCGGCTCCCTCGACGAATCTTCGTGGTGCCGCCGCGGCGTTCTCGCCGGCATTCCGGCGTGGGCGGTGGCGGCGGCGGGCTGGCCGTGGGGCCGGGGCGCCCGCGCCGAGGACGGGGAGACCGATCCGAAGCGCATGCGCCCGCAGCCCGGGGACCGGCTCGCGTTCTCGCGCGGCAAGCGCAAGGGCGAGGTCATCGCACCGGGCGACATCGAGCTCGCGGCGAAGCCCACCTTCGCTTTCCCGTACGATCCGGCGGGCGGCGTCCTGCGCAACGGTACGCGTCTCAACCAGGTGCTCGTGCTGCGCCTCGCCGACGACGTGTACACCGACGAGGTCAAGGAACGCTCCGCCGGCGGCGTGATCGCCTATTCGGCGGTGTGCACGCACGAAAAATGCACGGTTATCGGATGGCATCGGGAAGACCATGTGTTCATCTGTCCGTGTCACGAAACCAATTTCGACCCGAAGGACGGCGCTCGGGTCCTGTCGGGGCCGGCGCGCAGGCCGTTGCCGGCCCTGCCGTTGAAGATCGTCGACGACGCGCTGACCGTCGCCGACGTTTTCACCGGACGTGTTGGCGGGCGGCGGACGAGTTAGGAAGCCGCCGACTGCGCCGTCGCCGACGAGACAACTGAGGAGAAACTTAGATGGCTATCGCAAGAACGTTGACAGGGGCGTTGCTGGCAACGGCGCTCGTCCTGCCGGGAATCGCCGCTGCCGACATGCACGGCAGCTATTCCACGATAACCGACGAGCGCCTTGCCAACCCCGAGCCGCACAACTGGCTGATGTATCGCGGCAACTACGAGGGCTGGGGGTACAGTCCGCTCGACCAGATCAACACCTCGAACGTCGCCAACCTGCAGCCGGCCTGGGCGTATTCGACCAGCGTCGGCGAAGGGCACCAGTCGCCGCCCATCGTCAACGACGGCATCATGTTCATCACCACGCCGCAGAATCAGGTCATCGCGCTCGACGCATCGACCGGCGACACGATCTGGCGGTTCAAGCACGAGATCCCCGAGGAGCTGTGGCAGGTCCACCCGACCAACCGCGGCGTCGGCCTCTACGGCGACAACGTCTACGTGGTGACGACCGACTGCCACGTCATCGCGCTCGACGCGGCGACGGGCACCGAGGTCTGGCGCACGGCGACAGACAGCTGGGAGAACGGCTACTACATGACCATGGCGCCGCTGATCGCGGAAGGAACGGTCATGGTCGGCACCTCGGGCGGCGAATACGGCATTCGCGGCCACATCACCGCGCTCGACGCCGCGACCGGCGAGACCCTGTGGGTCACCCACAGCATCCCCGGACCGGGCGAGTTCGGCCACGACACGTGGGAGGGCGACGACTGGAAGACCGGCGGCGCGTCGATCTGGCTCACCGGCAACTACGACTCCGAGACCGGAATCTCCTACTGGGGCACCGGCAACGCCGCGCCGTGGACCGGCGACACGCACCCCGGTGACAATCTCTACACGACGTCCGCCATCGCCGTCCGCGTCTCCGACGGCGAGCTCGTCGGCCATCACCAGTACCACTGGAACGACTCGTGGGACTGGGATGAGGTCTCGACGCCGATCCTGCTGCCGGTCGAGAAGGACGGCCAGCAGATCAACGGTCTCGCCCACGCCGGCCGCAACGGCTACCTGTGGGTGCTCGACCGCGGCACCGGTGCGGAGATCGGCTTCGTCGATGCGCACAAGTACGTCGCTCAGGACGTGTTCACGTCCATCGATCCGGTAACCGGCCGGCCGACCTACGACGAGGAGAAGAAGCCGCGGGTCGGGCGCTTCACGCGCTTCTGTCCGTCGCTGTGGGGCGGCAAGGACTGGCCGCCGGAGGCCTACAACCCGAAGACCGGCCTGTTCTATATCCCGGCGAACGACAACCTGTGCGGCTCGCTCGTCGGCGAGATCCAGGAGTACGTGCCCGGCGAGCTGTGGCTCGGCGTGCCGATCCCCGACATCCAGATGTATCTCGAGGAAGGTGCCGAGTACATCGGCGAGGTGCAGGCCTGGAACCTGAACACCGGCGAGGAAGTCTGGACGTCGCAGTTCGAGTCGTTCAACTGGGGCCCGCTTCTGACCACCGGTGGCAACCTCGTGTTCGGCGGCGGCACTTGGGACCGCTATTTCCGCGCCTTCGACGCGGAGACCGGCGAGATCCTGTGGCAGTTCCGCACCAACTCCGGCATCACCGCGGTGCCCGCGTCTTACGCCATTGACGGCACGCAGTACGTCGCCGTGCAGGCGGGCTGGGGCGTTGACGCGGTCCGCATGGAGGACTCGCTGAACGCCAACACCGACTACAACATCAAGACGCCCACCGGCGGTGTGCTCTGGGTATTCGCTCTCGGCGAGTAACCGGGTCGACACCGACCGTTTCCGAGGCCGGCCGTCGGTTCGACGGCCGGCCTTTTTTCTTGCGCGACGACCATCGGCCCGCCGGCGTCCGGCTGGCTTTCGGGGACGGAAGTTCCGGCGGCACGCATTTCCTGCCGCCGCGCCGCATCAGAAATCGCGCAACGCCGGGTTGACATTCCCGGTACCGCTCGCCGGCGGCGGAACGGCCTCCGGAGGTGCGGAGCGGAGGATCTCGTCGACCGTCATGGGCTGCGGCGTCGCAGGCGCCGCAGGAGCGGCGGGCGCGGCGGCGCGCACCGCGAGCCGGCGGCAATCCCGCGGCGTGCAGAACATGGTCTCGCCGCTCGCCGTATCGCTCACGAACGCGCCGCCGCCGGCGTCGGCGGCGGCGAGGATCGCGATCGCGTAGCGGCGTTCGTCGTCTTCGTCCGCGCGCGGCGCGGCGCCGGCGAGGACGACGGCGGCGGCCGCGGCGATCAGCGCGGCGCCGGCAAGAACGGTTGGCGGTCGGAGCATGGCCACTTCCCTCGTGTTCGGCTCGGTGGATGGCGCCACGATGCGCGCGCGCCGCGGTCGGTGCAAGCCGGCCAAGACGCTGCTATAAGGCGCCCGCGAAGGTCGCGCGGGAGGCGTCATGCGCTGCGAAGTCGTCGCGGTCGGCACCGAGTTGCTGCTCGGCCAGATCGTCGACACCAATTCGAGCTGGATCGGCGAGCAACTGGCGCTCGTCGGCATCGACTCGCATTTTCAGACCAAGGTCGGCGACAACCTCGAGCGCATGATCGAATGCATCCGCATCGGCCTTTCGCGCAGCGACGCGGTGATCGCGTGCGGCGGCCTCGGGCCGACGCAGGACGACATCACGCGCGAGGCGCTCGCCGCGGTGATGGGCGTCGCGCTCGAGCGCGACGCCGACATGGGCGCGCGCATCCGCCGCATGTTCGAGTCGCGCCGGCGGCGGATGACCGAGAACAATCTCCGGCAGGCGGACCGTCCCCGCGGCGCGTCCTTCATCCCCGAGATGCCGGGAACGGCGCCGGGTCTGGTCTGCCCCGTCGGCGACAAGGTCGTCTACGCCGTGCCCGGCGTGCCGTGGGAAATGCGCCTGATGCTCGAAGGGACCGTGCTCCCCGACCTGCAGCGGCGCGCCGGGGTCGCCGCGGTCATCCGCAGCCGGGTCATCAAGACCTGGGGCCAGACCGAATCCGGCCTCGCCGAGCAGCTCGCCGGCCGCATTGCCGAGCTCGACCGCCTCGGCACCGCCACCCTTGCCTTCCAGGCGAGCGGCATCGAGGGCCTCAAGGTCCGCATCACCGCCAAGGCCGACGACGAGGCGACTGCGCGCGCCGTCATCGCCGACGAGGAAAGGCGCGTGCGCGGGATTCTCGGCGACGTGGTGTTCGGTGCCGACGACGAGACGATGGAGTCGGTGGTGCTCGACATGCTGCGTGAGCGCGGCGAGACCCTGGCCGTCGCGGAAACGCTGACCGGCGGCCTGATCGGCTCGCGCATGTCGGCGCTTCCCGGCGCCGGCGAGGTGTTTCGCGGCGCGCTGGTATCGACCGCGGACCGCGCTCCCGGCGGTCTCGTCGACCTCGGCGACACGCCCATACCCTCGCCGGAGGCGGCGTCGGCGCTGGCCGACTCGGTGCGCGGCGCGCTCGGCGCCGACGTCGGTCTGGCGACGGCGGGCGTGGCCGGGCCGGAGCCGGTGAACGGCCACGCTCCGGGCACGGTGTTCCTCGGCCTTGCCTTCGACGGCCGCGTCGAGGCGACCGAGGTTCGCCTGCCGGGCCGCGGCAGCCGCATCCGCCAGTATGCGGTCATCAGCCTTCTCAACTATTTCCGCCGCGCCTTGCTTTCTCTGTCGCCGACGCCGCTCTAAACTCGCTCGCGGCCTCCGGCGGGGCGGCCGCACCGGGGTGTGGAGGCGAAGCTGATCCGGGACCCGTCGAGATGACATTGCCGTTTCGCACGCGGTTCTCGCGCGCCGGTCCTCGTGGCGACCGCGCACCGGCGCGGCTCGGCCTTGCGGTCGCCGCGCTCGCGGCGGCGGCCTGCCTCGCCTCGGCGGAGACCGGCGCGGCCGGGGCGGGAGCCACGGTGGCGAGCCATGTTCCGCAGGGTCCGGCGGATGCGGTGCGCCCGCTGGCCGTGATCGATCGCGAGGACATCGCGCTTTCGGGGTCGGCCACCGTCGCGGACCTGCTGTCGAGCCGACAGCGGTTCACCTTGTACGGCCTGTCGAGCCGGCAGCGGTCCAACCGGTTCGGCCTGCACCGGGTGCGGTTCCTCGACGGCCGGACCGCCTGGCTCGTCAACGGCCGGCGCGTCTCCGAATCCACCGTCGATCTCTCCACCGTGCCGACGTCGGCGGTGGAGCGGATCGAGGTCCTGCCGGGCGGGGCCGCCGCGCTTCACGGCGGGCACGCCATCGCAGGGGCGATCAACGTCGTGCTCAGGCGCGGCGGCGACGGCGTCGAAGCCTCGGTCCACGCCGCCCGCCCCGCTCAGGCAGGCGGAGACGAGAATCAGGCAGGGGTCCGGTGGGGAGGCGCCGTGGGCCGGGGCCATCTGACTGTGGCCCTGGACGTCTTCCGGCGCGAGGAAATCCCCGAGGCGGCGCGCGCTTACAGTGCCGCCAGCTGGACGCCGGGCGGCCGGTTCGCCGACGCGGCCGGCATTTCCGTGGGCGGCAACACCGTTTTCGTCGCGACGCGGAGCCACGACGAGGACGGCGACGTCGCGACGGTCCACGTTCCCGGCGTCGCGGAGCCTTCGATCGCGCGCCCCCTGGGCGATTGCCCGGCGGACAGGTACATCGGCGTGCTCGCCGAACCTCTCGGCACTCCCGGCACCGGGTGCGGGTTCTCCTATGCCGACCGTGCGTGGGGCATGATGCGCGAGGAGCGCCAAAGTCTGTTCCTCGCCCTCGATCATCCGCTCGGCGATCGCGCCGACGCCTGGCTCGACATTCGGATTGCCGGCGGCGAGACCCTGGAGCGTTACGCCCCCGCGGTCGGCACCTTCTCGGTGTCGTCGGAGGTTCTGGAGGACCTCCTGCTGGCCGATCCCGACATCGATTCGCTGCCCGGAACGGTCCGCGTGTCGCACCGCTTCCTCGGCCACGGCGACCGGGAATGGCTCACGACGCTGGAAGAGCATGACGTCGCGCTGGGCGTGGAAGGGGAGTTCGCCGGCGGCGTCGGCTACGACGCGCACGTTCGCTACTATCGCCGCAGCACCGACGTCGACGGCAATACCTTCGTGAGCCGGAGCGCCGCCCAGCAGGTCATCGACGAGGGGCGCTACGACCTCGTGGACCCGTTGTCGCCCGGCAATCGCGACGCCTTGCGGGAGACGGCGCTGCGGCTCGCCGGCGACCGGATTACCGATCACCGCACGGTCCGCGTCTCCGTCAACGGGTCCGGGCTCGCGCTCCCGGGCGGCGCGGCGCGGTGGGCCGCGGGCGCCGAGCTTGCCGCCGAGGATTGGCGCCATGTCCACGTCTACCGGGACCGTTCCGGCCGGCCCCGCGACGCAAGCGACGCCCTGGGGGCCGGCGCGATCCACGCGTCAGGGGAGCGGCGGCGCGGCTCGGGTTTCGTGGAGGTGCTGTTGCCCGTCCGCGACGACTGGGATGTTGCGCTCGCCGGGCGCGCGGACGCGTACGACGATGTCGGCGCGACCCGCTCGCTCCAGGTTGCGAGCCGGTACCGCCTCAACAACGTGCTGGCGCTTCGGGGTTCGTGGGACCGCGGCTCCAGGGCACCTGGCCTGTACGAGCTGCACCTGCGCGGTTCGCAGGACTCGCCGTACGTCTGCGACCGGATGGCGCATGCCGGCGCGCTCGCGACGTGCCCCGTGGAGCAGTTCCGGCGGGTGAGCAGCGGCAATCCGGACCTGGAGCCGGACGACGCCGGGAGCGTATCGCTGGGGGCCGAGCTCGACCTCGGGCCGCTGACCCTGAGCGCGGACTGGTTCCGGATCGCGCTGTCGGACGTGCCGGCCCAGTTGTCCCCGCAGTCGATCATGGATCTCGAGGCCGCGGGCGCCCTGCCGCCCGGCGTCGCCGTGCTCCGCACGCCGGAAGGCAAGGTCGAGAGGATCGTCAGTCCGATCGTCAATAGCGGCGAGACCGACGCGGCGGGGATCGACGTGCGGGCGCGGATCGGCTGGACCGCCGCATGGGCGGAGCTGGAGCTGGATGCCCGGTGGCTGCTCCGGACGCATCACGAGACCCGGGTGGCCGGCGAGCGGCAGCCGGGCGACCACCCGCGCGACCACGTTTTCGGGTCTCTTCGCGCGAGCCGGGGCGGCCTGACCGCCAGCTGGAGCGTCTACGCGGTCTCCGGCTACCGGAACGCGCGCGGGACCGGCCGCTTCGACCGCTGGCTGGGCCAGGACCTGACGGTCCGCTGGCGCGACGCCTTCGGACTCGGCGGGCTCGATGTGGCCGGCGGCGTCCTCAACGTCGCCGACCGGGGCCCGTCCGTCGATCCCACCGATCCCGACGCCCAGGACGTGACCCTCGATTCCGGCCGGGGCCGCACGATCGTCCTGACCGCGACGAAGGCGTGGTGAAGGGCGGCGGGGCCGTCCGAAGCGGTCGCCGGCAACGCGGCCCGGCCTCGAAATCGGCGGTCGTCTTCCCGCGCTTGACGGCTGGCGGATCGAACGGGAGAAGGGTATCTATGGTGACGGTGGGCGTGGCGCTTTCGCCGCTCGGCAAGAAGTTCGCGGCGACGACGACTGAGCGCATGTCCGCCGCCACGACGTCCGGCCGCGACGCATAACGCAGGACAGTCAGGAGGGCGCCCCGACGCCATGGCCGGGCAAAAGCCCATTCGCGTGCTCATCGCCAAGGTGGGCCTCGACGGACACGACCGCGGCGTGAAGATCGTCGCCCGCTGTCTGCGCGATGCCGGCATGGACGTGATCTACACGGGGCTGCATAAGACTCCTGAGGAAGTGGTGCGCGCGGCGGTCGACGAGGACGTCGACGTGCTCGGCATCAGCCTCCTGTCGGGCGCGCACATGACGATCTTTCCGCGCGTCATCGCCCTCCTCGAGGAAGCCGGCGCCGGCGACATCCTGCTCGTCGGCGGCGGCGTGATGCCCGACGAGGACGTCGCGGCGCTCAAGGGGCAGGGAGTCGCGGCGTTGCTGCTGCAAGACACGCCGCCAGCCGCGATCGTCGATACCATCCGCCGTCTCGTTGCCGAAAGGGGTCCCCGCTGACATGGAGCACTGGTCGTTCCCCGCCCGCTACGACGAGGACTATCTGCCCGATGCGGGCGCGTGCTACTGGTTTCCCCGGCGCGAGACCCAGGACCCGGGCGAGCGCGAGGCTGCCGTCGTCGCGAGGCTCCGCGAGGTCATGGCCTACGCCTGGGAGCACGCGCCGTTCTACCGCCGCAAGTGGGACGAGGCGGGCGTCCACCCGAGCCACGTCACCTCGCTCGAGGCGTTCGAGCGCGTCCCCGTGGTCACCAAGGCGGAACTGCGCGCCGCCCAGGCGGCGCACCCGCCGTTCGGGGACTATCTCTGCATCCCGCCGCAAAGCGTCCACCACATTCACGGCACCTCGGGCACCACGGGCCGGCCGACCGCGTTCGGCATCGGCCGCGACGACTGGAGGGCGATCGCCAACGCTCAGGCGCGCATCCTCTGGGCGATGGGCCTGCGCCCCGGCGACCGCGTGTTCATCGCCGCCATATTCAGCCTCTATCTGGGGTCGTGGGGCGCGATGCTCGGGGCCGAGCGCCTCGGCTGCCAGGTGTTCCCCTTCGGCGCCGGCGCCGGCGGCATGACCGCGCGCGCCGCGTCGTGGCTCGCCGCGATGGGCGCCGACGGCTTCTACGGCACCCCGTCGTATGCGCTGCATCTCGCCGAGGTGGCGCGGGAGGAAGGGTACGACCCGCGCGATTTCGGCCTCCGCGCGATGTTCTTCTCCGGCGAGCCGGGCGCCTCGATCCCCGGCATCCGCGACCGCATCGCCGACGCCTACGGCGCCCGCGTGTACGACTCCGGCACGATGGCGGAGATGACTCCGTTCATGAGCGCCGCCGGCACCGAGGGCGGCGGCCCGGGGATGCTCTTGTGGCAGGACATGGTCTACCACGAGGTGTGCGACCCGGAGAGTTTCGCGCGCGTCCCGTGGGGCCGCCGCGGGACTCCGGTCTACACGCACCTCGAGCGCACGTCGCAGCCGATGATCCGCCTGCTCTCCGGCGACCTCGCGCGCTGGGAGGACGGCCCGAGTCCGTGCGGGCGCACGTATCCCTCGCTGCCCGACGGCGTCTACGGGCGCATCGACGACATGTTCCAGGTGCGCGGCGAGAACGTCTATCCGAGCGAGATCGACAAGGTTCTGAACGGCATCGAGGGCTATGCCGGCGAACACCGCATCGTCATCAGCCGCGACAGCGCGATGGACGACCTCCTCGTGCGCGTCGAGGCCGGCGACGCGGCGGCCTTCGGTCCCGTTTGCGCGGAGTCGTTGCGCAAGGTGCTCGGCATTCGCGCCCGGGTCGACGTGGTGGCCCCCGGGACCTTCCCGCGCACCGACTTCAAGGCGCGGCGCGTGGTCGACGACCGCCGCCTGTTCCGCGACTTCGCTTCGCGGACCTGAGGCGCGCCGATGGCCCCGCCCGTCCCGTCCTGCGCGCTCGTCGCCGGCGTGCTTGCCGGAGACCGCCGCTCGCTCGCCCGCCTGATCACGCGCGCCGAGGCCGGCGGCGACGAATGCCGGCCGGCGCTCGCCGCCGTTCACCGGCACACCGGCCGGGCCCACGTCGTCGGCGTCACCGGCGTGCCAGGTTCCGGCAAGTCGACTCTCGTGCGGGCGCTCGCCGGCGCCTTGCGCGCCAGCGGACGCACGCTCGGCGTCGTCGCCGTCGATCCGTCGAGCCCGTTTTCCGGCGGCGCCATCCTGGGCGACCGCATTCGCATGGGCGCGCTCGCCGGCGACCCCGGGGTCTTCATCCGCTCGATGGCGTCGCGCGGCGCGCTCGGCGGCCTGGCGCGGGCGGCGCTGGACGCCGTCGACCTCATGGACGCCGCGGGTTTCGACATGGTGATGATCGAGACCGTCGGCGTCGGCCAAGACGAGGTCGACGTCGTGCGCGCGGCCGACACCACGGTCGTCGTCTCGGCGCCCGGTCTCGGTGACGACATCCAGGCGCTCAAGGCGGGCGTGCTCGAGATCGCCGACATCCACGCGGTGAGCAAGGCCGACCGCCCCGACGCCGACCGGACGCTCGCCGACCTCAAGCAGATGCTCGTCCTCGCCGGCCCCGTCGCCGAACGACCGGTTCCCGTTATTTCCACGAGCGCCGCCGCCGGCGACGGCATCGGCGCGCTGCTCGGCGAGATCGACTCGCACCGCGCCTTTCTCGCCGACGGCGACCGGCTCGCCGCGCGGCGGCGCCGCAATGTCCGGGCGCGCGCGGTCAGGATCGCCGAGGACATCGTCCGCGAGCGCTACGCCGCGGCCGACCACCCGGCTGCGGCGGCGATCGTCGATCGCGTCTGCGCCCGCAAGCTCGACCCCCACGGCGCGGCGCTGGCGCTGCTCGCCGCTCTCGACGAGGTGACACCATGACCGATGCCGCCGACGTGTTCGACCGCACGACGCTCGCCAACCTGGCCCACGGCGTGGCCGACTGGGAGGGCGGCGAGGTGGCGGCCACGCTCGACCGTCAGCCGGAGGACAAGAGCGACTACCGCACCGCGTCGGGCCTGCCGCTCAAACGGACCTATACCGCGCTCGACGTGGCGCACGTTCCGCTCGACGACATCGGGCTGCCCGGGCGCTATCCCTACACCCGCGGGCCCTATCCGACGATGTACCGCGGCCGCCGCTGGACGATGCGCCAGATCGCCGGGTTCGGCACCGGCGCCGACACCAACAAGCGCTTCAAGTACCTCCTCGCGCAGGGTCAGACTGGCCTGTCCACCGACTTCGACATGCCGACCCTCATGGGCTACGACTCCGACCACCCCATGAGTCACGGCGAGGTCGGCCGCGAGGGCGTGGCGGTCGACACCATCGACGACATGGAGGCGCTGTTCGACGGCATCGATCTGCGCACCATCTCGGTGTCGCTCACGATCAACCCGTCGGCCTGGATCGTCTACGCCATGTACGTCGCCCTGGCCCGGCGCCGCGGCTACGACCTCGACGCGCTGTCGGGCACCATCCAGGCCGATATCCTCAAGGAATACGTCGCGCAGAAGGAATGGATCTTCCCGATCCGCCCGTCGGTGCGGCTGGTGCGCGACTGCATCGCCTGGGGCGCGCGCAACATGCGCCGCTACAACCCGGTCAACATTTCCGGCTACCACATCTCGGAGGCCGGCGCGACCGCGGTCCAGGAAGCCGCCTTCACCATGGCGAACGCGATCGCCTACGTCGAGGAGGTGACGGCCGCCGGGCTGCACGTGGACGAGTTCGCGCCCCGGCTGTCGTTCTTCTTCGTCTCCCAGGCCGACCTGTTCGAGGAGGTGGCCAAGTTCCGCGCCTTGAGGCGCGTCTACGCCAAGATCATGAAGGAGCGGTTCGGCGCCGAGAAACCGGAATCGATGCGCCTGCGCTTCCACGCGCAGACCGCGGCGGCGACGCTGACCAAGCCGCAGCACCAGGTGAACCTGATGCGAACCGCGTTCCAGGCGCTGGCGGCGGTGCTCGGCGGCTGCCAGAGCCTTCACACCAACGGCATGGACGAGGCGTTCACCATACCGACGGAGGAGGCGATGCGGCTGGCGCTCCGCACGCAGCAGGTCATCGCCGAGGAAACCAACGTCTCGTCGGTGGTCGATCCGCTCGGCGGCTCCTATCTCGTCGAGAGCCTGACCAGCGACATGGAACGGCGGATCTTCGATATCCTCGCCGAGGTCGACGCCATGGGCGGCACGGTCAAGGCCATCGAGAAAGGCTGGTTCCAGCGCCGGATCGCCGACTCGGCCTACGATCAGGCGATCGCTAGGGCCAACGGCGAACGCCCGGTGATCGGCGTCAACGCCTTCGTCGACGAGGACGAGGCGCCGGCGATCGAAACCCACCCCTACGACCCGGAGACCGAGCGCCGCCAGATCGCCGGCCTGAACCGCGTCCGCGCCGAGCGCGACGGTGCGAAGGTGGCCTCGCTGCTCGCCGAGCTCGAGCGCGTCGCGCGCGACGAGAGCGAGAACATCATGCCGGTGACGATCGCGCTCGCCGAGGCCCGGGCCTCCATGGGCGAAATCGTCGAGACCCTGCGCCGCCTGTGGGGCAGCTACAGCGAGACGCCGGTATTCTGAAAGCATAGCCGCCGGTGGTCACTCTCGTCCAGGAAGCCGGAGACTTGCCCATTGCCGGTATATTCAGTTCACCCTTATCGAGGAGGCACTGAGCGCTAGCGAAGGGCCGTATAGGAGATGTGGCTATCGCGTCGCCGTCGCATTTCCTTTGCGGTACGCTTATGGAAGACATGGATTGATGCGGGGCATTTCGAAAGGGCCAATGAAATGAATGCGAAGCCGAGCGGTAGCCATTCGGGCAGGGGCGGTCCGGACAGCGTCGCTCTGGCACTAGACTTACTGCTGGAAGAGATCGATGGGGCGAGTCATAGCGTGAGACGCGTAGGGGCAGACGCCTTTGGTAGTGGAGACGATGGCACTGTAGAAGCATCCTTGGCGCGGTCGCGAATTCTAAAGGAATTTTATGCCAAGGTAGTCGCGCTGCGTACGGAGTGGCGCACGCTAGCCAGTTCGGTCGGCCGCGCCGAGAGCGGCAAATCCAGTTTTGCCCGTCGCAACTTGGGCAGATTGCGCAACGGACTGCGGACGCCTGAGTCGGAGTTTGTCCAACCCATCCTTCAGGTGTTGAACGAGATGGGCGGACGCGGCAGGACCGCTGACGTCGTGGCACGAGTGGGCCACATTATGAAACCGGTTTTGCGCGATCCGGATTACGAAAGACTGGAAAGTAGCCACGAGCCACGTTGGATAAAGACAGCAAATTGGACACGCAGGCGTATGGTCATCGAGGGACTTCTGAGACGTGATTCGCAGCGTGGGATATGGGAAATCAGTGACGAGGGTCGTGCCCATCTACTGTCCTGACGCACATTGATATCCAGTTCGAAGCGCTACGTCGCCACGTCCCCGGTGTCGACGGCCTTGATCTCGAACGCCGCCGCCATCAGCGCGCGCGTGTAGTCGGTGCGCGGATGGTCGAACACCTCCTGCGCCGGCCCGTGCTCGACCGCCCGCCCCGCGCGCAGCACCACCACATGGTTGGCGAGCGCGCGCACGACCCTGAGGTCGTGGCTGATGAACAGATAGGCCAGTCCGTGCTGGCGCTGCAGGTCGCGCAGGAGATCGACGATCTGCGCCTGCACCGTCATGTCGAGCGCGCTCGTCGGCTCGTCGAGCACCAGGAACCGCGGTTTCAGCACCAGCGCGCGGGCGATGGCGATGCGCTGGCGCTGGCCGCCGGAAAACTCGTGTGGATAGCGGTCCATGGCGAGCGGGTCGACGCCGACCTCGGCGAGCGCGTCGGCGACGAGCTGCCGGCGTTCGTCGTCGTCGCGGCCGATGCCGTGCACGCGCATCCCCTCCTCGACGATCTGGTAGACCGAGAGCCGCGGACTGAGCGAAGAGAAGGGGTCCTGGAACACCACCTGCATCCGCCGCCTCAGCGGCCTGAGCGCGCGGCTCTTCAGGCCGTCGATGCGCGTGCCCTCGAAGCGGATCGGACCGGCGCTCGAAATCAGGCGCAGCAGCGCCATGCCGAGCGTCGTCTTGCCCGAGCCCGACTCGCCGACGACGCCCACGGTCTGGCCGGCGCGCAGCGTCACCGACACGCCGTCCACCGCCTTGATATGACCGACGGTGCGTCGCAGCACGCCGCGCCGAATCGGAAACCAGATGCGCAGATCGTCCGTTGCCACGACCTCCGGCGCGCCTTCGTCGGCTGCCGGCGGCGTTGCCGTCGGCTGCGCCGCGAGCAGCTTCCGCGTATACGGGTGCTGCGGTGCCGCGTAGACGGCTGCGGTCTCCCCGTGCTCGACGATCTCCCCCTCCGTCATCACGTACACGCGCGCGGCCACGTTGCGGACGATCGTGAGATCGTGGGTGATCAGGAGGATCGCCATGCCCATGTCGCGTTGCAGGTCGCGCAGCAGCTGCAGGATCTGCGCCTGCACCGTCACGTCGAGCGCCGTCGTCGGCTCGTCGGCGATCAGCAGGTCCGGCTCGTTGGCCAGCGCCATGGCGATCATGACTCGCTGGCGCTGGCCGCCGGACAACTGGTGCGGCCACGACTTCAGCCGCTGCTCGGGGTCCGGGATGCGCACGAGGCCGAGGAGTTCGAGACATCGCGCCCGCGCCCGCGTCGCGGACAGGCCCTTGTGCAGCATCAGCGTCTCGGTGATCTGCTTCTCGACCGTGTGCAGCGGGTTGAGCGATGTCATCGGCTCCTGAAACACCATCGAGATGCGGTTGCCGCGAATGTCGCCGAGCACGCGCGGCGGCGCGCCGAGCAGTTCCTCGCCGTCGAACGCGATGCTGCCGGACGGGTGACGGGCGCGCGGATAGGGCAGCAGTTGCAGCACCGACAGCGCGGTGACCGACTTTCCCGATCCCGACTCGCCGACCAGCGCCACGGTCTCGCCCCGGTCCACCCGCAGCGAGGCCTCGCGCACCGCCGCGATGTCGCCGCCCTCGACGCGGAAGCTGACGCCCAGCCTGTCGATCTCGAGGAGGCTCATCGCCTTGCGCCCCGCCGGTCGCGAACGGCTGCGCGGCCGTGCGCGGTCTCGCGGCCCCGGCCCGTCAACCGTCGCGGCGGGTATCGGGGAACAGCCAGACGCCGAAGATCATCAGGGCCGCAAGCGCGACCGAAACCCAGCCGACGTGCGCCGCGCCGGCTTGGCGCTCGAGGACCAGCATGGCGATGCCGCCCGCGGCGACGACGGCCGACAGCAGCACCTTTATGGGGATCGGCATGGCCCGTGCCCCGTGAAGCTTCGTCAGGCGGCGACAAGATACTCCGCCACCGCGTCCTCGTTCCACTCTATGCCGCTTCCCGGGCGGTCGGCGAGCACCGCATGTCCGTTCTCGATGACCAGTGGACTGGCGAGGATCGGCGTCGCCCAGTCCACGTATTCGAGGTAGTGCGCGGTCGGGGTGGCGGCGAGAAGCTGCGCCGAGATCTCCGGCATCAGGTGCGAGGAGACGCGGATGCCCGCGGTCTCGGCCAGCGCCGCCGCCCGCATCCAGCCGGTGACGCCGCCGATGCGCTCGAAGTCGGGCATCATGTAGTCCGCCGCGCGCGCGGCGATGGCGTCGGCCATGTCGCGCGGGCCGTGGAAGTTCTCGCCGATCTGGATCGGCGTCGCGACCTCCGCGGCGATCTTGGCGTTGCCGGCGAAGTCGTCGTAGACGATGGGCTCCTCGATCCACAGCATGTCCTCGCCGTCGAGCGCGCGGCCGCGGCGGATCGCCTCCATGACGTCGAGCGACTGGTTGAAATCGCACGGCAGCGCGACGTCCGGGCCGACGGCCTCGCGCACCGCCCGCACCGCCGCAAGATCCTCGGCCAGCGTGTCGCGCCCGACGCGGACCTTCGCCGCGCGGAAGCCGCCTTCGGCCAGCAGCTCCTCCGCTTCCGCCGCCGCCTTGTCCGGCGTGACGATGCCGAGCCCGTTGGAATTGTAGGCGGGGACCGGGTCCAGCGTGCCGCCCAGCAGGCGCGCCAGCGGCGCTCCGGCGGCGCGCGCCAGCGCGTCCCAGCACGCGGCGTCGAAGCCCGAGAGCGCCATCGCCGTGAGGCCCGCGTGGCCGTACAGCGTCAGGCCGCGGCGGATGCCGTCCCACGCGGCGCCGGGCGCGACCGCCTTGCCCTTCGTCATCGCCACGATCTCGTCGAGCATTCCGGCGATGTAGGGGCCGGCCTCCACTTTGTAGAGGAACAGGTAGGCGTGCCCCGTGATTCCGCGGTCGGTCTCCAGGTCGATGAGCAGAAAGGGGGCGCGCTCGAAGGTCGCGATCTTGGCCACGAGCGGCCGGCGCATGGGCACGACGACGGTGCGCGTGCGCAGCGAGCGGACGGTGAGCGAGAGAGAACTCATCGGATCTGCCTCCCGTCAGTAGGTCGCGCGTCCGCCGGAGATGTCGTACACGGCGCCGGTCGAGAAGCTCACGTCCTCGGACGACAGCCACGCGACCAGGGCGGCGACCTCCTCCGGCCGGCCGACGCGCCCCATCGGGATCTTGGACACCAGATAGGCCTGCTGCTCGGGCGTGTTCTCGGCCAGGATCGCCGTCTCGACGGCCGCCGGCGCGACGCAGTTGACGATGACCCCGGTGTCCACCGTTTCCTTGCCGAGCGACTTGGTCAGCGCGATCACCCCGGCCTTGGCGGAGCTGTAGTGGCCGTGGTTGGGGTTGCCTTCCTTGCCGGCGATCGAGGCGATGTTGACGATGCGCCCGTAGCCGGCGGCGATCATGTGCGGCACGACGGCGCGGCAGCAATAGAAGACGCCGCCGAGGTCGACCTCGATCACTTGGCGCCACTCGGCGACCGGCGTTTCCCAGATCTTGTGGTTGGTGCCGTTGATGCCGGCGTTGTTGACCAGAATGTCGATCTTGCCGTAGGCGCCGAGCGTCTCCTCGCACGCCGCGGCGACCGAGTCCGGGTCGGCGATGTCCACGGTCACCGCCCGCGCGGCGCCCAGTTTCCCGCGCGCCTCTTCGACGCCGGCGGAATCGCGGTCCCACGGAACGACGCTGGCGCCGGATGCCGCCATGCGTTCCGCGATCGCGAAGCCGATGCCGGCGGCGGCGCCGGTGACGACGGCGACGCGGCCTTCGAGGTCGATCCTGTTCATCGCGCTACTCCCTTGTCGATGTGCCGAGCACGGTCTCCGCGCTGCGCGGGGCGAGCGGGCCGCCGGGCCGGCCGCGCAGATAGAGGACCTGCGCGCCGCCCGCGGCCGGCGCGCCGAGAAACGTGGGGAACGTCGCCTGCAGCGGCGTCGGGCGCTCGTCCACGCCCGGCGCGAGGCCCGGCGCCCGCACGGCGAGGAAGGTGGCGAATCCGCCCGCGTAGTCGGCGGCGCCGGCCTGGCCCTCGGCCGCGACCGTGGGCGCGTGTTCGACGATGTGCGATCCGTGGAGGCCGTGGATCAGGACCGTCGCCCCGGCGAGAGCCGGCGCCTCGTCGATGGCGTCGAGGATGGCGCCGAGGCGCGCGTGCGCGCAGTCCTGATGCGCGGCGAAGCGCTTGTTGCGTGGACCCAGGCTCTCGCGGTCGTTGCGGCGCGGGTACGTCTGCGCGCGGTCGTAGGGGCCGAGCCAGCGGGCGGACTCGCGGATGAGCGCGCACCCCGCGTCCCAGGCATAGGGAGGCGCCGTGGCCGGGAAGTCGACGATCCAGGCACGCCCCGGGCCGCCGTTGCCGAAGTCGGCGATCGTGGCCGCGGCGATTGCGGGCGCCGCGAGCGAATCGAGGCGCGCCACGCGCCATGACCACGCGGGACCGTCGATGCCGAGGCGGCGCAGCGCCGGCACCGCGTGCCGCCGCCACGCGGCGCGCGCGGCCCGGTAGACGTCCAACCGTTCGAGATAGAGACCCCACAGCAGCCCGAGCTCGTCGAGAAACGGCGGGTCCGCCGCCGCCAGCGCGCCCGCGGTTCCGTCGTGGACGGTGCATGTCGCCACCGCTGCGGGCGCCGCCGCGCAGAGGTCGCGCCGGTTCGTTCCGCGAACGTCGACGCGCCATCCGCGGCCGGCGAGGTATTCGAAATAGGCCGCCGCCGTCAGCGTGGGGTTTCCGCTCCGCCGCCGGTCGAGCCAGGCGGAATCGCGCTCCGGCACGTCCAGGTTCAGCAGCGCCGGCAGCGCGTTCGCGGCGTCGTAGTACTGGCTGTAGGCGCGCCGGTAGACGCGGAACCCGCGCTCGGCATAGCGGGCCGCGTCGCCGTCGGAGACTGCGCCATGGCCGTCGAGAACGATGTGCACCAGCGGCGCCGGCGCGTCGTCTCCGGCCGCCGCGGCGGCGCTCGCCGGTCCGCTCCGCTCGGCGAGCCCGCCGATGACGAACCAGACGGTGAGGGCGCCGAATCCCAGCGCGCACAGCGCCACCGCACGGCGGTGCAGCAGGGCCAGCACGGCGGCGGCGACGAAGGCGGCGGCGACCGCGATCGCCGCGTGCAAGCTGCGGCCGATATCGAGCCGTTCCTCGAGCCAGATGCGCGCGTCGGCGAGAGGAACCAGGAAGTCCGCCGCCGACGCCAGCAACAGGACCAGAACGGCGGTTCGCACGGCGCGGCGCGTGTTGAGCAGCACCGCGGCGAACAGCAGCGCCGGCGGCACGAAGGCGGCGAACGAGACGAGGCTCTCGGTGCGCGCGAACGGGTATCCGGCGGCCTGCAGGAACCCGGCGAAGGGGGCCGCCAGGACCAGCAGCGGCGCCGCGCCGTAGAGGATGCCTTCGCTCGCCGAGCCTGTCGCGCGCGCGCGTCTCGATGCCATTCCGCCGGAGATCCTGCCGTGCCGAAACGGCGCCGACCTTAGTGGCGAGGCGCCGCGGCGGCAACGAACGATTCAGGACGCGGCGGGTTCGGCCATGCGCCGCGCGTAGGCGAGGGCGGCGAGCATGTTCGTCGGGTCGGCCCGCCCGGTCCAGGCGATGTCGAAGGCGGTGCCGTGATCGACCGAACAGCGCGCGATCGGCAGGCCGAGCGAGACGTTCACGGCGCTGTCGAAGGCAATGAGCTTGACCGGGATGTGGCCCTGGTCGTGGTAGTTCGCGACCACGAGGTCGAAGGCGCCGGCCGCCGCGCGATGGAATACCGTGTCGCCGGCCAGCGGGCCGTGGGCGTCGATTCCCTCGGCCCGCGCGGCGGCCACGGCGGGCGCGATCTCGTCCGCGTCCTCGCGGCCGAACAGCCCGCCTTCGCCGCTGTGGGGATTGAGACCCGCACAGGCGATGCGCGGCGCCGCCGTTCCCATCCGGCGCAGGTGGTCGCAGCCGGCGCGGATCGTCGCCAGCACGCGCGCGGTGCGCGTGCGCGCGACGGCGTCGGCGAGCGAGCAGTGGGTCGACACGTGGATGACGCTGAGCCGCTCGGACGCGAGCAGCATGAACGACGACCGCGCCCCCGTCAGATGTTGCAGCAGTTCCGTGTGGCCGTCGTAGCGGTGGCCGGCCTTGTGGAGCGCCGCCTTGTTGAGCGGTGCGGTGACAATCGCGTCGATCTCCCCCGCCGTGGCCATCTCGACCGCCTTGACGACATAGCCGTGGGCGGCGTGGCCGCCGGCCGACGTCGCTTCGGCATCGCGGATTCGCGCCTGCTCCGGCGTATCGACGTCGACGACCGGGACGCCGCCGGGGCCGAACCGGACGCCGGCGCCGGTGAGCGCGTTCGCGCGGTCGAGAAAGCGCCGCGCGCCGACGACGCGGAATCCGTCGCGCTCGCCGGCCGGCAGAGCGGCGAGCGCCTTGCAGATGACTTCCGGACCCACTCCGCTCGGGTCGCCCATGGTGATGGCGATGGCGCCCACGTCCCGTCCCTTGCCGCATTTCGCGGCGCGAAGATAGGATCGCGCGGCGGCGCTCTCAAGGGAGGGGAGGGGACGGTGCGGACCTACGACGTGGCGATCATCGGCGGCGACGGCATCGGGCCGGAGGTCGCCGCCGCCGGCCTGCGCGTCCTCCGCGCCGCCGCCGAGGCCGACGGCTTCGCCGTCCGGCCGCAATCCTTCCCCTGGGGGTCCGCTTACTTCCGCGCCCACGGCCGCATGATGCCCGACGACGGACTGGAGGCGCTGCGCCGCTTCGACGCCATCTATTTCGGTGCCGTCGGCGACCCAGGCCTGCCCGACGATACGACGTTATGGGGGCTCAGGCTGGCGATCTGTCAGGGCCTCGACCAGTACGTCAACGTGCGCCCGGCGCGCCTGCTTCCCGGCGTGCGCGGCCCGCTGCGCGACGAGCTCGGCGCCGCCCTCGACATGGTCGTCGTGCGCGAGAACAGCGAGGGCGAGTACGCGGGCGCCGGCGGCCGGACCCACCGCGGCACGCCGCTCGAGACGGCGACCGAGACGAGCGTGTTCACGCGCGTCGGCGTCGAGCGCATCCAGCGCTATGCCTTCGAGCTTGCGCGCACGCGGCCGCGCCGGCATCTGACGTGCGTCACGAAATCGAACGCGCAGCGCTACGGCATGGTGCTGTGGGACGAGGTCTTCGCCGAGCTCGCGGCCGCCTATCCCGACGTGGAGACCGCGCGCATCCTCGTCGACGCCGCTGCCGCGAAGATGGTTCTCGCGCCGCAGGCGTTCGACGTGGTGGTCGCCTCCAACCTGCACGCGGACATCCTCTCCGATCTGTCGGGCGCGCTCAGCGGCAGCCTCGGCATGGCCGCGAGCGCCAATCTCGATCCGGAGCGCCGCGCGCCGTCGATGTTCGAGCCGGTGCACGGCTCGGCCCCGGACATCGCCGGCCGCGGTATCGCCAACCCGCTCGCCGCGATCGCCAGCGGCGCCATGATGCTCGATCACCTCGGCGAGCCGGATACCGCGCGGCGGCTCGGCGCCGCGATCGAGAGGGTCGCCCGCGACGGCGCGGCCCTCACCCCCGACCTCGGCGGCGGCGCCACGACGGAGGAGTGCGCCGACGCGGTGATCGCGGCGCTTGACCGCGGCAACTGACCGCGCCGGCCTCGGCGGCGCGGCGCGGTGCGATTCCGGATGGACCGCGCGCCGGGTCGGGTGCCCGGTGCGATGCGACGGTCGCAACGGCTTGCGGTACGTTGCGGCGGGAAGGGGATCGCCGTGGAGGCTGTGAAACTTCCGGATTGGCTCGACAGGTTGCGGACCGTAGAGATTGCGCATCGTGTCCGCGACGATCCCCGGTCGCGAGGCGGTACGGTCTTGGGCATGGACCGGGCTCGCGCGTTCGAAGCCATCGGCGGCGGGCAAGCCGACTTCGATGCTCCGCTCGGGGACTTGTCCCCGGACGATTTGGCCCTGCTCTATGCCTACCTGAACCAGAAAGGCCACCTTGAGGAGCTTGTCACGGCATTCGGCCAGCTTCTCGTCGGCACAAGACCGTCAAATCCCGTCGTGATGGACATAGGCTGCGGCCCGTTCACCGGCGGGCTCGCTCTGGCGGCGACTCTCGGGCCTGACCCGTGCTTTGACTACATCGGCGTCGATCGCGCCGATTCCATGCGACGGCTGGGCTCGCGTCTGGCGTGTTCGGATCTCGTGCCGGGGCGTGTGGCAGCTCGGTGGGCTTCCGACATCGAAGCCGTGAACTGGCCGCATCCCCCGGCGTGGCGCGAGGTGATCGTCATCGTTTCGTACTTGTTCGCAAGTCCCACTCTGGACGCTGAAGCCATGGTGGGCGACCTGGAGTGCCTGCTTCGCCGGCTCGGCCACGGTGCCGTGACCCTGCTTTACACCAACTCCGTGCGAAGGGAGCCCAACCGCCGGTATCCGCGATTTCGGGCAAGGCTTGTGGAAGCCGGCTTTGGGGTGCACGCCGAAGATCGGGGCGAGATCGCCGTCGAGCGAAGGGCGGGTTGGCGAGAGCGCAAACTGTACTATGCCCTCTTTCGCCGCCCCCGTCGTCGGCGTCTGCCGCTCGGAGAATGATGTGCGCCTGCCGACCTACGAAGACATCGCGCGCGACGAGGAGCAACTCGGCGTTTACGAGACGCCGTTCGACGAGTCGCTGTTCGTGGCAGGGCCGCCCGGCTCCGGCAAGACGGTGCTCGCGGTTCATCGCGCCCGAATGCTGGCCGGGGCCGGTATCGAGGTGGCGCTCGTAACCTATAACCGCATGCTCCGTCGTCTCATCGCCCAGTTGACCGAGAATCGCGTGCGAGCGCAGACCATGCACCAGTTCGTGAGCAAGCGCTATTCCGAACAGGCGAAGGCCCGGGCGCCGCTTGCGGAACCGTACGTCTACGACTGGAACGCGATGTTCGCGACGCTCGGGAGTGGTGGCGTCACGCCCGGCCCCATGCACGTGATCGTCGACGAGGGGCAGGACCTCCCCAAGGAGTTTTTCCGGTATTTGCGGGATTTCGCGGCGGCCGCCGTCACGGTGTTCGCCGACGAGGATCAGGCGCTGGCGGACGAACGGTCCACGCTTGGCGATATCAAGAAGGCGGCGCGTCTCGACGATCCTGTCCTGCTCAGCGCCAACCACCGCAACACGCCGGAGATCGCGCGGGTCGCCGAATGCTTTCATTCGGGAAATGCGCCCGTTGCCGAGGTGCTTCGCCCGTCGTCGGGTGAGTTGCCCCGCGCGGTCCTGCACCGCGGGGACGACGCGACGGATCGTATCGCCAACTGGTACGGGACGCGGGGCGGTCGGGTCGGCGTCGCCGTGGTTAGCAACGAGCTCGGCGAGAACCTGCATCGCCGTTTGCGCAAGCGACTCGCCGGCCAGAATGTCGAATTCTATGTGAGCGGCAGGAGAAACGAGGACGGGATCGACCTGCTGAAGCCAGGAATTACGATTCTGAACGTACAGTCGATCAAGGGACAGGAATTCGACACCGTCTTCATCATGGAGGTGGACAGGCTCTTGCGTGAAGCCGTCGGGGCGGACAAACGCAAGATGTACATGCTTTGCGCTCGGGCTCGGGATCATCTCTTTCTGATGCATGAGGGCAATCGCCGGGTTCACGCACTCCTTGAGCGATTGTCCGGCCTCGGTATCCTGGAGCGGCCATGACCGCACAGACGGAAATGGAGTTCGCAGACCGGCCGAAGGCACGCCGAAAACGCGCTGCGGACCGGACGTTGCCAAGCTGGCTCGGTCTTGTGACGAGCCATCGAAGACTGTTCGATGCCGGCCAGGACGGGTGGCTACGTCCGCTCCCCGGTTCTCGTCTTTATCTGGGGCAGGAGAGCTTCGTATCGGAGGAGTTTTCCGCCGGCCGCAACGTAATTCCGGTCCGGCTGGCGTTTGACGTGAACGAGCTGCCGTTCCCGGACGCCCGGACAAACCTCGCGCCCGGTGCGTCGGCAAACGGCGATACGGATGAGCCCCGGGTCGTCCGGTGGCGCACGCCGATTCCCCTTTACGCGGTCAAGACGGTGGAAGTGGCGTCGGTCGAGCAGAGAACCCGCCTCTCGGCAATGGCGAGCCAGTTCTCCAATGTCT
The DNA here is from genome assembly GCA_965243325.1 of Alphaproteobacteria bacterium. Lineage (GTDB taxonomy): Bacteria > Pseudomonadota > Alphaproteobacteria > UBA7887 > UBA7887 > JANQOH01. The sequence continues at coordinate 1,856,497 of CBDEUQ010000003.1, forward strand.
CCCTGCCGGACAGGGAGATCGTTGTGAGCGACTTCGCCGTGCCGTCCGTGGCGCTCGGCGGTGCCGCGACTTGGGAAACGGAGCCGTTGGAGTTGCCGGAGAGTCTGAATGCCGTCCAGGGCGCTATGGCGATGGCGGTATGGGCCGTGCCGCACGTCGAGCCGTGGATCGAAGTCCTGCAGCGGGCTCTGTGCGGGGATGCGACCGGCGTTGCCGAACGGACCGGGGGACTCGACGCGCATTGGTTACGGTTTCCCTGGCTCGGTGCCGGCTTGTCGGAGTCCGCTCACGACGATTCGGACGGCCAGTATGAGCTTTGGCGAGCAGCGTTGCGTTGCATGGAATGGTCGAGTGCCACCAGTCTGTCGCCGGGTGCGCTTGCGGAAAACATCGCACACGAGGCGAGCATTGGCGGCGCGGGCCGAACAGCCGAGAAGTGGCTGGGCCGGACCCGGCGAATCGTTGCGGCGGAAGAGACGATCGCGTGCGACGATTGGCGACGGAACGGTGCCGGTATCGCCGTTCGGCTTGCCCTGCTGCGGCCCGACCCGATCAGGTTCAAGGACTGGAACCGGGATCTGGCGGGTCTGCCGCCGGGCGTATGGTGGGCCGCGTCCATCCTGTGCGGATGGCGCCGTGGTTACCGGGGTCTGGATCGAAGGTTTCGGGGCGACGCTGCGCTGCAGGAGTTCCTCGCGACCCGGGCTCTGGCCGCTTCGTGGCCGGAGGGCGACTCCGCGGCGCTGCCTCCGTCGCAGAGCTCATCCCTTGAACGGAAGCGCACCGACGGATGCTTCACCCTGACGTGGCGCGGCCGCCCCGTGGTTTGCAAGCACTGGCACTCACGAGCCAGATGGTACGGTACGGACCTGGCCCATGCTGCCGCCGGCAAGGCGGCGGCGGATATCGCCGGTCGACTGGGGTGGCCCTGCATTGAGCGGCGGCTTTCCCTGCCGGAGGGACGCGTACGAACGACTGGCGGAGGACGCTTGCGCGTTGACGGCGACACTCTTGTCGTCGAAGGGGAGATGAGCCTTCGGCTGCCGAAGGGTGCCGACGTCGGCGAGCGGTTGGATGCCGACGAATTTCGTCGCCGGCTGGCGACCGAAGCCGGCGTCGTTCCCGACCCGCCGGAAGGTTTTCGTCGTTGGCCGGCAACAGAGGTCGACGCCGCTCCCGGCCTGGCGGACGCGTCTGCCTTCAGTTTGGCAATTGAACCCCGGGGCTTGATCTACCGACCGGATTTCATAACGGAGGAAGAAGAGACGAGGTTCGTGCGTCTCATCGACGGAGCCGAGTGGAACACGGAACTCAAGCGCCGCGTACAGCATTTCGGCTGGCGTTACGACTACGGCAAGCGCCGGATCGACGAGGACATGCGCCTTGGCGAGCTGCCGGAATGGGCGCAGGACCTGGGCCGCAGACTCGTGAACGAAGGCCTGATGAAGGATCCGCCCGATCAGCTGATCGTCAACGAATACGAGGGTGAACAAGGCATCGCGGCTCACGTGGACAAAGAGGATATCTTTGCCGAGCGTGTAGCGACCGTCAGCCTGCTCGAGACATGGGACATGGTGTTCAAGCGCCGCGACACCAAGGAAAAGGTTGAGAAAGCCCTCGAGCGTCGCAGCGTCGCGGTCTTGACGGGCGACGCGAGATACAAGTGGACGCATGAAATCCCGAAGCGGAAAAACGAACCGCGAGAGGACCGATCGGGCAAACGCAGGCGGGTCAAACGAGGTCGGCGGATCTCGCTTACCTTCCGCACGACGCGTCCGCGCCGCACCGCCTGAGCGTTCACGCGCTGGCCCCGACGTGCGGGCGGCATGGCGGGCGTTTCACCCGTCGAGACCGAGGCGTTCGGCCACGACGTCGGCGATGGCGAGCGAGGCGGTGAGGCCGGGCGACTCGATCCCGAACAGGTTCACGAGGCCGGGGATCCCGTGCTCTTCGGGACCGACGATGACGAAGTCGCCGGCCGGCGCGCCGGGCGCCACCACCTTGGGCCGGACGCCGGCGTAGCCGGGTTGCAACGCGCCGTCGGCGAGGTCCGGATACCAGTCGCGGATGGCGTCGTAGAAGCGCTCGGCGCGCTCCGGATCGACGGCGTAGTCGACATCGTCGATCCATTCGACGTCGGGGCCGAAGCGCGCCTGTCCGCCGAGGTCGAGCGTCAGATGGACTCCGAGGCCCCCCGGCTCGGGAGTGGGGTAGATCAGCCGCGCGAACGGCGCCCCGCCCGCGAGGGTAAAGTAGCAGCCGCGCGCGTAGTGGCACGGCGGAATGCTCTCGGCCGGCACGCCGGCGATCGAACCCGCCACCGCCTGCGCGGCGAGGCCGGCGCTGTTGACGACGACGCCGGCCGCAAGGCGCATGGCGCCGCCGTCGGTCGCCACGTCGAGGTCGACCCCGCCCGTCGCCGCCGCGCCGCCCTGCACGCGGCTGCCGAACGCGACCATCGCGCCCGCGTCCTCGGCCTCGCCGAGAAAGGCGAGCATCAGCGCGTGGCTGTCGATGATTCCGGTGGACGGCGAGAGCAGCGCGGCTGCGGCGCGCACCGCGGGTTCCAGTTGCCGCGCCTGGGCGCCGTCGATCAGTACGAGATCGTCGACGCCGTTCGCCGCCGCCTTGGCCTGCAGCGCCTCCAGCGCCGGGACGCGCGCGGGTTCGGCGGCGACGATCATCTTGCCGAGGCGGCGGTGCGGCACGCCGCGGCTCGCGCAATAGTCGTAGAGCGCGTGGCGGCCGGCGACGCAGAGCCGCGCCTTGAGGCTGCCGGCCGGGTAGTAGATGCCGGCGTGGATCACCTCGCTGTTGCGCGAGCTCGTTTCCGTGCCGATGGCCTCGGCGGCCTCGACAATCACCACCTCGCGGCCGGCGCGGGCCAGTCGCCGCGCCACGGCGAGGCCGACGACGCCGGCGCCGATCACCACCGCATCGACCGGTTCGCCCACGCGCGCCGCCTCCCGCGAATCGTGCGCCGCGGACCGTAGGGGCTTTCGCCGCCGGCGGCAAACCGGGGCCGCTACGCTGGCGCGTTCGGCCCGCGCCCGCTCATGCTAGAATGCACAGGCGAACCGCCGCGCCGGGGAGTGAGGGGGATGCGAACGATCGTCGTCGGCAACGAGAAGGGCGGCTGCGGCAAGTCCACCGTCGCCGCGCACCTCGCGATCGCCCTGCTCGGCCTCGGCTACCGCGTCGCCAGCATCGACATCGACAGCCGCCAGCAGACGCTGAGCCGCTTCTTCGCCAATCGCGCCGCCTACGCCGCGGCCCGCAGCCTGGCGCTGCCGTCGCCCGACCACGCGCCTCTGGCGCCGGTCGACGACGGCCAGCCGCTGCCGGCCCGGCTCGACTCGCTGGCGCGCGCGTATGACGTGGTCGTCATCGACACGCCCGGCGCCGATACGCCTCTGGCGCGGCTCGCGCACGGCCACGCCGACGTCCTGGTCACGCCGGTCAACGACAGCTTCGTCGACCTCGACGTGCTTGCCGAGATCGACGCCGACAGTTTCGCGGTCGCGCGGCCGAGCCGCTACAGCGCGATGGTATGGGAGCAGAAGAAGGCGCGCGCGGCGCGCGACCGCGCCGGCATCGACTGGGTGGTGATGCGCAACCGGCTGTCGCACATCGACGCGCGCAACAAGCGGCGGGTGGCGGCGGCGCTGGAGGCGCTGGCGCCGCGCATCGGCTGCCGGCTGATCCCCGGCTTCGCCGAGCGCGTCGTCTTTCGCGAGCTGTTCCCTCGCGGTCTCACGGTGCTCGATCTCGGGCTCGTCAAGACGCCGCTCACGATGTCCCACGTCGGCGCCCGGTCGGAGTTGCGCGGCCTGCTCGCGGCGGTCCTGCGCGGCGCCGCCGGTGACGGAACCTCGGGGCGGGTCGACGCGGGCGCCGGCGGACGGGCCGCCCGCGGAACGGGGCGCGAGGCCCGTGGCGGCTGACCGCGACAGCCTCCCGGCCCGGTCCTCCGACCGGGAGATCGAGGCGTTCCTCGAACGCGCGGCGCACCTCGCGGCGCGCGGCCGCAGCCGCGGCAAGGGTCGGCTGATCTTCGCGCTCGATGCGACGCAGAGCCGCGGCCGGACCTGGGACCAGGCGTGCGACATCCAGGCGGAAATGTTCTCCGAGACCGCGGCGCTCGGCACGCTGGCCATCCAGCTCGTCTGGTATCGCGGCTACCGCGAGTTCGACGCGACTCCGTTCGAGACCGATTCGAAGGCCGTGCTGCGCCGCATGACCGCCGTGCGTTGCCTTGGCGGCCGCACGCAGATCGCCCGCGTGCTGCGCCACGTGCTGGCGGAGGCCAAGGGCGACGGCGTCGACGCGGCGGTGTTCATCGGCGACTGCGTCGAGGAGGAGGTGGACACGCTGTGCCATCTCGCCGGCGAGCTGGGCCTGCACGGGGCGCCGCTCTTCCTGTTCCACGAGGGCGGCGACCCGTGGGCGGGGGCGGCGTTCAAGCAGATGGCGAAGCTTTCGGGCGGTGCCTATTGCCGGTTCGACGGCGCCAGCGCCCGGCTGCTGCGCGACCTCCTGCAGGCGGTGGCGGTCTACGCGGTCGGCGGCCGGCCGGCATTGGAGGATTTCAACCGCCGCGCCGGGCGTGACGTATTGAAGCTGCCGCCGCCGCGGCGCCGCTGACGCCGGTGTACGGCTACCTGATCGCGGGCGTCGGAGTGCTGCTCGCGCTCTACGTCGCGGCGCGCCTGTTCGCCTCGGCCAACCCGGCCTCCCTCGCCCGCGGCCTGCGCGTGACGTTGATCGTGCTGGCGCTCGCGGCGGCGCTATTCGTGCTCGTGCGCGGCCTGCCGGCGCTGGCGGCGCTGCTCGGCGGCGTCGCGGCGCTTGCCTGGCGCTCCCGCGGCCTCCTGCGATGGCTGCCGCTGTTCGGACTCGCGCGCCACGCCGCCCGGGCGGCGCGTGCCGCCGGCCATGGCCCTTCGGCGGCCGCCGGCGCCTCGGCGGTGGAGACCGCGTGGCTGACGATGGAGCTCGACCACGTCTCCGGCGATATCGACGGGACGGTGCGGCAGGGTCCCTTCGCCGGCCGGCGGCTCGGCGAGCTCGGAGGCGACGACCTCTATGCGCTGTGGCTCGCGGTGCGCGGCGACGCGCAGTCGCTGCGCTTGCTGGAGACCTTTCTCGACCGCAGCGGCGAGGATTGGCGGGCGCGGTTCGACGAGCGCGCCCGCGCCGAGGGGAGCGGCGCGGCGGGCGGCGGCGCGATGACGCGCGAGGAGGCGCTGTCGATCCTCGGCCTCGCGGCGGGCGCCGGCACCGACGAGATCAAGGACGCGCACCGCACGCTGATGAAGAAGCTTCACCCCGACCACGGCGGGTCGGACTATTTCGCCGCCAAGCTCAACGCGGCCAAAGCGCTGCTGCTGGGCGAGTGACTCGGCGGCGCCGGCGGCGCTCGCGATCCGCTACGCTGTCGCCTCGACCCCCGTCCCGGCGCAGAAGCGGCGGTAGCACTCCAGCGCGTCGCCGTACTTGCGGTGTCCGGCGGTGTGGTGCGCGGCGCCGTGCAGAAGCCGGTCGCGCCCCGCTGCCCCGGGGGCGAGGCCGCTGCGGCCGAAGTCCTCGAGGAAGCACAGCGCGATCTCCTGGTTGTGCGGATCGTTGCCGATCTTGCACGCGGCGTCGGCGAGGGTGCGCACCACGGGCGTGCGGTCGGTGGTGTCGTCGAGGCACGCCTGCAGCCAGGCGTGGCTCGCGTCGAGATCGGTCGCGATCTGCGCACGCTCGAGTTCGGCGAGCTTGGCGTCGAGGGTCATCGTGGCCGCCGCCGCCGGCGCCTCGGCGGCGAACGGCGTCGCGTCGTTCGTTCCCCGCTGGTGCTCGGCGTTGCGGGCGACGAACGAGGCGGCGGTGAACAGCATCTTGAGGCGCTGCTTGTGGTCGAAGCGGCCGAGGAACCAGCGCACGGTGTTGCAGTACTCGTAGCAGTGCTGGGGAATCGAGAAGTTGAGCTCCTCGCGGGTCTCCAGCAGGACCTCGGCGGCGGCGAGCTGAATCGCGTCCATGATGGCGACGGGCGACTTGCCGGCAAGCAGCAGCCGGGCGACCTGACGGACGTTCGCCGGCTCCGGCTCGCGGATGATGGCGTCGACGGTCTCGCGGGTTTCCGCGGCGTCGAGGCCGGCGGCGTTGTCGAACAGCGCGCGCTCGGCGTCGGATGCGCCGCCGTACGGGATCGCGCGCAGCGCTTCGCCGTCGATCATCGTCTTCACCGCGTTGCAGGCATGCTCGTAGGTCGAGTACCAGCGCGGCCCGACGGCCATGTCGAGCGCGCCGGCATAGAGCACGTCGTGCGCTTCCTTCCAGCCGACGCGCTCGCCGAGCTCGACCGTGGCGCGCGCCCGGTACGACTTGTGGCCGGTGGTGTACGAGCGGTTGAGGAACACGCGGTCCTGAACGTCGATCAGTCCGGCGAACACGAACTGCGCGAGCGTGCGGTCGCGGTTGCGCTCGTCCTGCATGAGCCCGAGGAACAGGCGGTAGGCCTCGAGCACCTGGCCGCGGTGCACGCGCGTCGTCCATTCGTCGAGCGCCTCGGCATGGTCGCCGGCGACCGCTTCCGGCTCCTGGTCGGGCCAGTGGACGGTCGGTACCGGCGGCGGTCCCTCCTTGCGCTTGAAGCCGCGCGCGTAGTGGCCCGGCGCCCGGTTGATCTTCTGGTTCCAGATGTCGAGGCCGGTCGGGATGTACCAGATCGTCTGCGCCATGGGCAGGCCGGCGATCTCCGGCGAGACCATGTCCGCGAGATGGTGCGTGGCGCGGGCGCTGAGCAGGCAGTGGTCGTTGTTGACGAAGTTCACGTAGCCGTCGTCGATGCGCTCGTGATAGGGCACGTGCGTGTAGGGGGCGTGGATCCGCACCGCTTGGCCCAGCAATTCGCCCAGCGGCCGGCCGGCCCGGTGCAGGTCGTAGTACACGGCGCTGGCGCCGACCCCGTCACGGTCGAGAATCCGTTCTTCCAGCGCTCCGTAGAGCCGGTCCGGTGTGGTCATGAGCCGCGTCCTCCCGGCGCCGAGTGTAGCCGCGGCGTCGCGGCGCGGCCAGACGGCGGCGCCGCGCCTGTCGCCCGGCCGCGCGCAGCGCCCGCCCCTGTCGGACCCTCGGAAGACCCGGAAAGTCTGCCGGCGTCAGTAGAGGAAAGAAACCATTTCACGCTGGAAGCCCGGTTCTAGCCCGGATACGGCACCAGGTTGACGGCGACCGCTGAATATTTCCGGAGATGGATTGTTGGGCTGTGCGGCGGCCTCGGCACGCAGGACGAGGCGCCTGGGGCTGCCTGTTGGGCGGGATGGCGCCGGGCCATTTCGCGAACAGAGTGCGTTGCCGGTCGCCGGGATCGGGTTCGCGATCGGCGACGGGCGCGGCTTGCCCGTGGCGACCGGCGGCGGCGCGGCGGCAACGGGCAGGGCGACGGGAACGGACTACCCGGGCGAGGCGCGCGCGCTCTGGAGGTTGGTTGCCACCCGCACGAACGGCTCGCGCCAGGGGTGGACCGACGACAGCGACAGCCAGACCCGGCGCACCGTCACCTTGATGCTGCCGGCGATCTTCAGAAGGCGCAGCCGCAGGGTGGCGAACTGCGCCCGCGCCAGCGCTGTACCCTTGACGCCGAACTCCCGGATCGCCTGCATGCGGATGCCCGCGAAGGCCGAGAAGTACAGGCGCAGCTGGTTGGCCGCCATGCGGCTCGACGAGGTGCGGTCGGCGAACAGGTCGAGTTGCTGCTCCTTGATCCGGTTCTCCATGTCGCCGCGGGCGCAGTACAGATCCTCATACAGCGCGCGGGCGGCGAAGCGCTCGGCCGGCAGGCTGGTCACCACGAAACGCGGGTTGGCCCCGTTGCCGCCGGGAAGCCACTCCGCCTTGCCGACCACCCGCCGGCTCCGGCTCCAGCTCCAGCTCTTGCGCGTGCGGAAGCGGAAGCTGCGGTAGCGTCGGGACGCCTTGCCGCGCGCCAGGCAGCGCCGCCGCGACCTCTCCAGCTGTCTGGCAATCCGCGCCCGCAGGCGGGACGACTTGGCCACCCCGAGGACGAAGTCCACGTCGTGGCTCTCGCACCAGCTCATCAGCGCCTCGCGGCAGAACCCCGAATCGGCCCGCACCATGATCGCGGTGTCGGGCCTGTGTGCACGGATCTGCCGCACCACCGTGGCAAGCGCGTCGACCGAGCCCGCCGCGGGATCGACATTCGCCGGCCGCAGGCGGCAGCGCAGAACGTGGTCGCCGCAGGTGATGTAGAGCGGCAGATAGCAGTAGCAGCCGTAGTAGCCGTGGAAGAAGCGCCCCTCCTGGGCGCCGTGCACCGGGGCGTCGGTGGCATCGAGATCAAGCACGATCTCTGCCGGCGCCGTCGCCTGCATCGCCACGAACAGCGCCACCATCTGCGCGTCGATCGCCGCGCCGTCGGCGACGATCCGCTTGTAGCGGTGCGCCGCCGCCGTCGCATCGTCGCCTGGCTCGAGACGGTTCAGCGTCGTCGAGCCGGCCAGCGGGTGGCCGAGATCGCGCGACCGCGATCGCGTCGCCCCCGTGATGTCCTCCTTGCCCAGCGCCAGCGCCAGCACGCTGTCGTCGCGCAGAACGTCGTGGTCGTTGGGGTCCTCGTAGCCTGGCGCGAGAGCGTAGACCCGCTGCGCCACCAGCGCCTCGAGGTCATGCTCCACCCGTGCGGGGTCGCGAAAGTCGGTGAAGCACGACGCCAGCTTGGCGGTCACGCCGACGATCCGGTCGGCTTCCCGCAACAGCACAGCGCCGCCGTCCGACGACATCCGCCCGCCATCGAAACGCGCCACAACCTGGCGTCGTCCAGGACCTTCAATACGCAGTTCGCCGACGTTACGCTGTGGTCGCATGGGGTGAGCCCTCGTGGTGGTGTAAGGTGTTGGAATCCCTCACATTTACCACGAAATGCCGCCCCATGCACTACATCTGGTGCCGTATCCGGGCTAGCGTCCGGAGCTCGTCGCTGGACGGTCCGGTCCTCGTTCCGTAGGAGGGGCCGCCGGCTCGAAAGAGCGGCTCCAGACTGGAGGACCGATGAGCGGCAGGAAAAGGAGAGTAGCGAGGGCGAGAGGCCGTGCCGGGGTGCTTTCGCGGGTCGGCGAGGGCGTGGTCGTCGGTCTGGTGGTGGCCGCCTGCCTTCTGGCGAGAGACTGGGTCGTGGACTACTGCGACAGGCAGGCGGAGATAGCCTACATCCGGGACGTGATCGTGTCTGGCCGGCTGGCCGTTTCGAGCGCGCAGGCCGGTACCGTGGCGGTGCTGCTCCCCGACCGTCGCGTCCGTAGCGAGTTCCGCTCACGCGAGGCGGCGCAGGAGGAGCAGTGGCGGCGGTTCGTCGCCGAGCTGTCGGACGTGCTGGCGCACCGCACCTCGCGACTGACCTTCGAAGAGACGCGCGAGCTGCGCCGCCGTTTTCCGGGGCTAGTGGTGGACGGTCAGCGACTCCTCGGCGACCCGCTCGACATCATCATCCGAGCCGACGTCCCCGCGCACTACCGGGACATGTTCGTCCAGGCGGAGAGTGTTCGCTGGCTTGGGCTGCCGCCTGCGTCGCAGGCCCTGAGGGAAGGCCTGATACCGGCCAGCCGGCAGGAGGCCGGTGAGTAGCGGCGCTTCGGGGTCTGCGATGCCGCCGGCGTCAGGCCGCGCGGACGAGCCCGACAACTGGCGTCCCCTCTACCGGCTGGGCGGCGTGTGAGCGCGCCCCGCGTCCCTCGGGGGATCCCCGGCGAGCCTTGCTGTCAGGGCAGCATCCGCCCCTCCCGCAGCCACCACAGCGCCGCGCCCGCCCACACGAGGGTCGAGCCCAGCAGGACTGCCCCGCAGCACGCCCAGTTCCTGCAGCAGCGCTCTCATGACGCCGTAGATGGGGAGGACCGAGCCGGAGCAGGAGGGGGCGCGACGACGCGTCTTTGGTGAGCGGGAGAGAGGCACGGAACCGGTGCGACGCGACGACCGGTCGCGCTGGCGGCAGGGAAGGAGCGCGCGTAGACCGGCTCTGCCGTTACCGAAGTGTGGAGGAGACGCGACAGTGGGTTGCAGGATTGGGATATCCCGGATCCCCTATGAGCGAATAGCCTCCTGATGGATTTGCTGTTTGCTCTCGGCGACTCGCGGTGGGCGCTGGTAGCCCTCGCCGGCCTCACCCCGGCCGCTCTGATATACAGGCGCGGGATCGCCGCCGCGCTCCGCGGGCTACCGCAGTGCGCGATCGCAGCGCCCCACCGCGGGTCCGGCGAACCCGCCCGCGCTAGCGCCGCAGGGGTCGAGGGGATGGGGCGCGCCGTGCGTCCGTCTCTCGGACGCCAGTTCCGGAAGTGGCTCCGCCGAGTCATAGCAGAAAGGGCGGGCGGGTAAACTGCGCTATAATCCCCGAACATTTCATCACCTGTCGGAGCAGCACCTAAACCGGGACGTCCGGGAGTTGGCGGGTCGGCGCATCATTAGGGATCTTGACATGCTTGCGCGGATGATTGCTCTGGCGGGGGGTATGGTATGGAATCGTCTCAAGTATGACGACCTCGTTGGAAGGATGGAGGCGAAGGCATGAGCAAGGCATCGGGACGCTGTTTCGCCGCCGATCCACCGTTCAACATTGGACGAATGGGTCTTGTATGGGTTTAGAAGTCGATTCCAAGGCGAAAGCCCTCCTCGAACTCGCACGGCTTCGTCAGGCAACTCGCTTGAAAGAACATTGTTGCATCGGGGATTTCCACGGTGGGGTATTTGAGTGTGACCACGTTTCGCCGTTCACAAAGTCCGGCAAGAACGTCTACGCGGAAATCATGATTGTCGCGCAGGACTGGTCGAGCTCTGACGCCCTCTCATCTTGCCCGCCAGATCGCGACCGTGCAGAGCTTGGCTATAGGCCGAACCTCGCGACAAATCGAAACCTCGATCGCCTCTTGGATCGCCATTTCAGATTGCGTCGCGCACAGTGCTACCTGACAAACGTGTTTCCATTCGTCAAGCGCGGCTCCATGGGCGCCAAGATCCCCTCAAGAGATTTGCTTCATTGCGCACGGACGTTCACGTTGCCGGAAATCGAAATCGTGGATCCCAAGCTGGTCATTTGCCTGGGTTTGGCTACTTTTCGCGCGCTTCGATCAGCCGCCGGTCATTCTGGGTCATGGTCATTGAAATTGGGGAAAGCCATCGGCACTCCGTTCTCCATCGGCAAGGCTTCTGCTCATTGCGTGGCCCATACAGGCGCACGCGGCACCAATAACCGCGGCCGTGAACAGGTCGAGAAAGACTGGGAGCACCTCGCGCGCAGTCACCGCTCAAGATCGACGCCGCCAAGCCCCAACCTTCACAGGCAAAGAACAGGGATATGACGGAAGACTGGAAAGCCAGACGCGAGCGTGGCCATCCGGCCAAGCCGGCCCCGAAGATCGACGCCACTCCGGAACGGATTGCTGCGCCATTTTCTCCGCTGTACAGCCGCCTGACCTATCGTGGCGGAAGTCCGACCTGAAGAAATCCGCGGAACCGGGCGTGGCGTCGTGACGGAGCCTTGGCCAGTTGAGCGTATAGGTCCCATGCCAAGTATCTTCTCGCTAGCGGCTGCGTATCGATGACGACGAAAGTCAGGCAAGACACTTAAAGCCTGAAATCGCGCGCAGTGCTTCGTTTATGTCAGTGTAGTCATCCAATTGAATGGAAGCAAAACCACCCTGCACTTCTACAACATGTTTGTGTAGACGTATGGAGAATTGCTTTCCTTCGGTCAGGAATGCGGTTGCGCTGCTCATTGAAGCAACAAGCCCCTGTAGACCCTTTGCGATCGACGGCGCATCGTCTTCCAGCATGGCTCGATTCAATTCAGTCATGTCTACCGATGCATTCCCTGGATGAAGCTGGGTGAATGTGAAAACACCGTGTTGAAGTATGTCCATCTCCCAGGAGGATTCGTCTGGAAGGCAAGAAGCCAAGCCTTCGTCAAGTCTGAACTGTGGAAAGTATCGATGCACTTCGTGGGCAAGACGGATGAGGAAAGCGCCTGAGTAACAGGAATCTAGCCATACACCAATGGTGCGCTCGTCGTGTTGCGCTTGCCCGACTTCATCTGCCTGGAGAATGAGGAATTGGGAGGGAGAAAGAGTACCATCGGGGAATACCAGGTTGCCGGTGGACTCTTCACCGTGGCCGGCGAAGTACAGATCGAGGCCGATACCCTGGCGCCCGGAATGATCGATCAGTCGACTGACCTCCCTGATGGTGGATTGCACCTGGCCCAACGTCGGGTCAACCAGTAGGCGGTGGAAGCTGTCCGGCAGGCCGCTTTCGACCCTATTCCAGAGGTCGAGAACGGACTGTGCGTCTCGAACAGTGTGTTCGAGGGCCGCGCCCGATCTTGAACGAATGGTTCCGTAGCGCGTTTTGCAGGATATTGGGGCTTCGGTTCCTCGGGAGGCGATTGCGATGCTCGCGCATGGCGGCCGATGTCGCGGGTGGTTCATGCAGTTTCCTTTTCTGCCCCAAATGTTATGCGATAAGCGCGGTGCCGACGGGCGCGCCCAGTTAGAGTGCGGCAGCGACGATCCAAGCGAGAGTCTCGACCAGGGGTGCGGCGTCGGCCCTGCACAAGGACGAGCGAGCGGCGATACGCATGCCGCGTTCCGTACGATTCACGGGTTCTCTCCAGTGTGCGTTCGGGCGGGGATATTCGAAGATGCCCGCGGCTCTGTCGAGGGGAGTCACAAGGACCGGGCGTCCGTCGCGGGTCGCCAAGGCGGGTCCGGCGAATTGGCGGCCGACAGGACGGGCGGGATACGGGACAAACGGGAGCGATCCGCGCGGTGCCGCTTTGCTGAACGTGCATACCGGGACTGCTCGATGTATTTCTCCCGGGTGCCGGCGGGAAAAGGCCACCAAGAAAGGCGCAGACAAGAATGGACCGAGCGGCAACAGACGGCATCCGGAAGTTGCTCGATTTTCCGCATCCCGCATTTCGTTCCGCCGAATTGCGCCTTGTCGGCGACTTGTGCTCGGACCCGCTGACAAGGGCGATACGGAACGACGTCCTCGCGTTTCGCAGACCGGCCTGGTCCTCAGATGCGCATCGTGCTCTCGTGCGCTTTGGCGAAAGACGGTCCGACGCCGTCGTGGTGGCGCTCGGGAGGAACGCTCTCCCACTTGACACAACGCCGGCCTGGTCCCGGGGGGCGCCCGCCGTCAAGAGCGCTTTCGCGTTGCGCCGCAGGCTGCACCTGTTCCGGGCCGAGCCGTCGGTATCCTGGACGACCTTTACCGAGCCCCAGTTCACGAAGGGGTTCGCCTACTTTATGGACGCCTCCCGGAGCGAAGTGCGGATCGAAAGGGTTCGCGCATTCTTGAAAGCGCTCGGCGCTGCGGCGCTCGTCGGAGAGATCAGCGAGGCTGCGGTGAGCGCGGAAGCACTGACCTCGGGAGGGCGGCGCATCGATCTGCTGATCGAATGGTGGGATTCGTTGCAGGGGCGCTACGCGGCCGCCGTAGAGGCCAAGCTCGGCCATCATGTCACCGGCGGCCAGCTCCCTGCCTACCGCAATCATCTCCGCAAGGTCGCGAGGGAGCGTCGCCTCCTGGCGGTTGTTGCGCCGCGGCTTACCGTCGGCACCGACAGGTCGCTCCGGCGCAATCGCGACTGGCGCTGGGTGGCGTGGCGCGACCTGCTGATCGCCCATGAGCGCGCCCTGCCGGACGAGTACGACGAACATGAATACGCCCGGTTCCGCCGGAGCCTTTGGAACCAGACCGGCTGACGTTGACCAAGGTCCTCGACCGAAAGAAAGGAGACTGGCGACATGCAGCTCGCTTTGCCGGAGAGCTATCGAGCCTACTGCACCGACACTGCGGTCCGCACCGCCGTCGATCACATCCTGTCCTCCGAGGACAGGAGAGGAGGGCTCGGCCTTCCCCCCAACCTTGACTGGAGAAACCTGCCGGATTTCCACCGGGCGGTGTTGTCGGCGCATCAGGTGCGCTGCGAGCGGGCCATATTCCTGTTCGATCTCTGGGAAACGGTCTGGCGACCGGTCCTCGCCGAGTCCGGTTTGCAGGGCGAACTCGAACCCTGCACCGTCGCCGACACAGAGGTGTGGAACGGCGCGAAGCTCGATACGAATACCATTTGGACCAACCAGTGGTTCGGTCACAACTTCAACGTCGGCGGCGCCCGCTATGTTGTCGCGCTGGGGGTGTCCGACGATTCCGTTCGAGTGAAACTCTCGCTTCAGTTTTGGGGCGCAAACGACACGGACCATACGACCGGCCACAACTTCGGCGAAGACTGGCCGGAGAAGGCTATCGAGGACGGTTGCGCGTGGACAAGCAATGACCTCTCCCCGATTGGTGAGAACGGTATGATCGACCCGGTCAAGCTTCGCAAAGCGGCGGCGGACGCGATGGCTGCGGTGGAGGCCTTTCTTCAGGATTGAGTGACGTGGCCGGACACGGCGTTTCGGAACGGGGATGACGTTACTGTTGCCGGTCGGCACCTCGGTAGCCGGCCGGATGAGTAGCCGCCAAGAGGGGTATTGGCGCTCCGCGGAACAGTCCCGACGGTGTCCGGGGCAGTGTCGGAAAGCGGGATGGCTTGGATGGTCCTTGACCCCCACGGTGGGACCTCATGCAACGAACCGCGCGCAAGTTGAGCTTTGCGTGCTGTCGTCGGCCGCTCTGCGCACGCATTCGCCCCCGCCTGTCGTCTGCGCAACCAGAATCACGCCCGTATCAAGTGCGGGATCGGACGCCTTCGGCGTCCTTCCTGACGGGCCTCGGCCCGGAAGGCCGCCGCCTGGCGCATCGCGACGGTATCGATGGGCAGGTATGCTCTTGGCTTCATTGTCGGTGAACCTCTCTTGCCTCGACCGTGGCCACGTGGTCGAAGGAGTCGACCCGGCTGCGTAATCCTTGCAGAGACAAGTCGAGACGGCACTAGCCCGGATACGGCACCAGGTTGACGGCGACCGCTGAATATTTCCGGAGATGGATTGTTGGGCTGTGCGGCGGCCTCGGCACGCAGGACGAGGCGCCTGGGGCTGCCTGTTGGGCGGGATGGCGCCGGGCCATTTCGCGAACAGAGTGCGTTGCCGGTCGCCGGGATCGGGTTCGCGATCGGCGACGGGCGCGGCTTGCCCGTGGCGACCGGCGGCGGCGCGGCGGCAACGGGCAGGGCGACGGGAACGGACTACCCGGGCGAGGCGCGCGCGCTCTGGAGGTTGGTTGCCACCCGCACGAACGGCTCGCGCCAGGGGTGGACCGACGACAGCGACAGCCAGACCCGGCGCACCGTCACCTTGATGCTGCCGGCGATCTTCAGAAGGCGCAGCCGCAGGGTGGCGAACTGCGCCCGCGCCAGCGCTGTACCCTTGACGCCGAACTCCCGGATCGCCTGCATGCGGATGCCCGCGAAGGCCGAGAAGTACAGGCGCAGCTGGTTGGCCGCCATGCGGCTCGACGAGGTGCGGTCGGCGAACAGGTCGAGTTGCTGCTCCTTGATCCGGTTCTCCATGTCGCCGCGGGCGCAGTACAGATCCTCATACAGCGCGCGGGCGGCGAAGCGCTCGGCCGGCAGGCTGGTCACCACGAAACGCGGGTTGGCCCCGTTGCCGCCGGGAAGCCACTCCGCCTTGCCGACCACCCGCCGGCTCCGGCTCCAGCTCCAGCTCTTGCGCGTGCGGAAGCGGAAGCTGCGGTAGCGTCGGGACGCCTTGCCGCGCGCCAGGCAGCGCCGCCGCGACCTCTCCAGCTGTCTGGCAATCCGCGCCCGCAGGCGGGACGACTTGGCCACCCCGAGGACGAAGTCCACGTCGTGGCTCTCGCACCAGCTCATCAGCGCCTCGCGGCAGAACCCCGAATCGGCCCGCACCATGATCGCGGTGTCGGGCCTGTGTGCACGGATCTGCCGCACCACCGTGGCAAGCGCGTCGACCGAGCCCGCCGCGGGATCGACATTCGCCGGCCGCAGGCGGCAGCGCAGAACGTGGTCGCCGCAGGTGATGTAGAGCGGCAGATAGCAGTAGCAGCCGTAGTAGCCGTGGAAGAAGCGCCCCTCCTGGGCGCCGTGCACCGGGGCGTCGGTGGCATCGAGATCAAGCACGATCTCTGCCGGCGCCGTCGCCTGCATCGCCACGAACAGCGCCACCATCTGCGCGTCGATCGCCGCGCCGTCGGCGACGATCCGCTTGTAGCGGTGCGCCGCCGCCGTCGCATCGTCGCCTGGCTCGAGACGGTTCAGCGTCGTCGAGCCGGCCAGCGGGTGGCCGAGATCGCGCGACCGCGATCGCGTCGCCCCCGTGATGTCCTCCTTGCCCAGCGCCAGCGCCAGCACGCTGTCGTCGCGCAGAACGTCGTGGTCGTTGGGGTCCTCGTAGCTTGGCGCGAGAGCGTAGACCCGCTGCGCCACCAGCGCCTCGAGGTCATGCTCCACCCGTGCGGGGTCGCGAAAGTCGGTGAAGCACGACGCCAGCTTGGCGGTCACGCCGACGATCCGGTCGGCTTCCCGCAACAGCACAGCGCCGCCGTCCGACGACATCCGCCCGCCATCGAAACGCGCCACAACCTGGCGTCGTCCAGGACCTTCAATACGCAGTTCGCCGACGTTACGCTGTGGTCGCATGGGGTGAGCCCTCGTGGTGGTGTAAGGTGTTGGAATCCCTCACATTTACCACGAAATGCCGCCCCATGCACTACATCTGGTGCCGTATCCGGGCTAGGCACGACGGGAGCCGGTAGCCGGCCGGGCGCGGGAGACGGCGCTGGCGCGACGTTGTGGCGTTCAATGCCGGAGCGGCGGAAGCATGCTGCATACTGCACCTCCATTATTCCGTCGAACACCGGGGCAGATTTCGGCTTTCGTCACGGGCCGCATCGACTTGCCTGCCTGGTCGGCGGGAGATCGGGAACCTCGAACAGGTATTCCGGTCTGTCGTTGTAGGCATAACCGCGCAGACGCCCGGCCCTGCGCCATTTTTTGATGGTGCGGATCGAGACGGTGAGCCGGTCGGCGGCCTCATGGATCGTCAACAGCCCACGATCGCGAAGCCGCTCGTAGCGTGACCTGAGAGACCGATTGTGGCGGGTTGCTGTCACCAGCTTCGGGGTAAAGGCATGGCCATGCCCGGTTCGGGATCCGCGCGTATTGAGGATCGACGCAATCTCGCCATCCGTGTGGTCATCCAACAGCCTGTCGATCTCGGCAACGATCTCATCGCTGGTCCTGCGGATTTCATACACGCGTGGATCCGGCGTCCAGATGAGCTCTCTGGTCGCGCCGCCGCGCAGGCGCACTCCCAGGCTCCGCGTGGCCTTGGTCAGCGTCACGTCCTCGATCAGCAGCCGCGCCATCCGCTTGCGCTCGCGGTGCGGCGTCGCCGGATCGTTCCACAGGCGGGGGAAGTCTCTGGCCAGCTCAAGCACTCGCTTTCGTTGCTCATCGTCCAACCCCCGGTCAGGCTCGGCGCGGCTGCGATCGAGCTCGTGCTGCGCCTCGTCCAGGGCCCGGAGTTTCGCGTTCCATTCCGCCTCCAGCACGTCGGCGACCATCCGGTTGTCGGGATGGGTCTGCATGAACCGTTGCCTCGCCAAGTCCGCTTCCTCGCGGGCGCGCTGCACCTGTTGGGAACGCCATAAATCGGCCTCCTCGGCGCGGGCCGTGAGCTCGTTCTGCACTTGGAGCGCGACGTCCAGCGTGAGCGGTGTCACCAGTTCCACCAGCAGCTCGCCGACCGCGCGATCGATGGCGCCGCCCGATACGCCCTGACACACGCTGCCGCTCGCTGTCTCGATCCCTTCTCTCTGGCACACATAATCGGGATATTGCCGTCCTTTACGGGTGCGGTAGCGGACCGTCATGCTCCGGCCGCAGACGCCGCAGATGGCCAGGCCCTGCAGCAGTGCCGGTCCCTCGCGCGGGGGGCTGCGGCGCTTCGCTTCGTAGGATTGCGCATTGTTCCGGAGTTGCAGTTCGTTCTCCTCGAACCGCTCCCAGGTGATGTAGCCCGGGTGCGCGTCGCGCAACAGCACCGTCCATTCCTCGCGCGCCAGGCGCCTGTGCTCGACACCGCCGCCGGGCCGCCGGCGGCGCCGGGTGCGGCCGTACGCGAAGGCACCGGCGTATCGCGGGTTGTGCAGCGTGTTGATCACCTGCGAGAACTTCAGCCGCTTCCAATGCAGCTCGCCCTTTTGCGGTCCGCTGAGAGGACGGTGGGGGAACAGCAGCTTCTCTCTGTTGAAGTGCTTCACCGTGGCCTGCGCGGAGCCGGTCCGGGTGAAGGTGTCGAACAGCAGGCGCAGGCCGTGCTGCACTTGTTCGTCGGGGTCGAGCACCACCTGGTCGAGCGGGTCGTAGACCAGCCCCACCGGCAGAGGAAGCTTCAACTCCCCGCGCTTGGCCGCGTTGAGCGTCCCGCCGCGCAGCCGGGCGCGCATCATGTGCAGCTCTGCCTCGCTCATCGTGCCTTTAAGCCCCAGCAGGAGCCGGTCATTGAAGTCGACGGGATCGTAGACGCCGTCCTCGTCGAGGATCAGTGTCTCGCTCAGCGCGCAGAGCTCGATCAGCCGATGCCAGTCGGTGGAGTTGCGCGCGAGACGGCTGACCTCGAGCCCGAGCACGATGCCGGCCCGGCCCATGCCGACCTCGGCGACCAGGTGCTGGAACCCCTCGCGGTCGCTGTCGGCGCCAGAGAGGCCGAGATCGCGGTCGATCACGACGATGTTCTCGGTCGGCCAGCCCAGCGCCACGGCGCGCTCCCGCAGCGCGTACTGGCGGCGCGTGCTCTCGCCATGGTCGAACACCTGCTGCAGGCTTGACTGGCGCACGTACAAGTAGGCATCGCGGCTCAGATGGCCCGTATCCACCTTCTGATGGGCGCTGCTCATGCCGGCTTTCCTTCCATATGGCCGTTGAGCATGGCGATCAGAATGTCGATCGCCGACGTCTCGACCCCGGTGGGCAACGGCCCGGGCGCGGCCCCCGCGCACGCGGCCGCCGGCGGGGCGGGCAGCGCGGCGAAGGCATGCAGCCAGGCCGCGACGCCGCGCAACGCCACCACGCCGCTTCCGTGGCGGTCGTGGACGGCGCCGGGCTCGACGGCATGACGGCGCATCCGTTCGTACCCCTGTCCGTAGGCCGAAGGCTCCGCCGCCGGGAGCGCGGTGCAGGGTGGGTTGTGCATCGTCATCGTTTTTTTCCCCGCGCCAGGGCGCGGTCGATGCTGCTGCGATGGACCGAGACGCCGAAGCGGTCGCGCACCAGCTCGACCATCTCGGCGGCGGTCAGCTCCGGCCGTTCGCTCTTCGCCGCCCGCAGCGCCTCGACCACCTCGTCGCTGAGCTTGTGGGGCCGGCGCGGTCCCGGCCGGTCCGGCAGCAGGCCCGGCAGGCCGCCGGCCTCCCATGCGCGCTGCGCCTGATACCAGGTCGGCCGCGAGACGCCGAAGCTGGCGGCGGCGTGGCTCACTGGCACGCCGTCTTCGCGCACCCGGCGCAGCATCTCGTACTTGACCTGGAGCAGATCGCGCGGGTCGAAGAACGCATTGGACACGAACAGCTCGTCGCGCACCGCCTCCGCGTTCGGGTTCAGGCAGCCATGCTCCTTGAGGGCGCGGGTCTTGGCGTCGGCGGGGCGTCTGGCCATGGCGCGGGCTCCGTCGGAAAAGGAATGTAAGTATATTTATGCACATTCCCAACGCCGTATCAACCCCTTTCTTCCTCTTTATGATCGGAAACTCCATGCTATACTTCACATAATAGCCAGAAGACGCCGTCTTCCTGGCCGTCAAGATGCCCTGTATTCCCCGTTTATGTGCAAAAACATTCTTACACATTCGGCAAAATCTCCTTGACAGTCTCCGCCCCGTTATCGTTCTCCCGCACGGTGCGGTCGTCCCCATCCAGGCTGTCCAGCAATGCCGCCAGCGCAAACAGGTCCGAGAGGCGGAACGCCGACCGGCCCGCCGACACGCGCACAAACGGATCCTCGTCCGCTACGCTGGTCCAAGCCTGTCGGATGCTGCGCAGCGTCCCGTCGTCACTTGGGTATCGAAGCCACGCCACTCCCATGATCGTCCAGTTCTCAATCAGCTCGAACTCGCGCCCGTGAAGAGGATGAAACGGGTGCGTCACCCGAAACCGCCGACCCTCAACGCATCTTGAGCGTGCAGTTGACCGTGTAATCCCGGCGTTCGGCAGAGTGCGAAGGCTAGACCGAAGTTCCCTGCCGTTTGAGGGCCGGATTCGCGTGTAAGGTGCGGATTCGCTTGGCCGTATGGCGTGCGCAATGGGCCCATATGTTCCCATGTAATGGACCGGTACATGGTTGACATGGCGTGTCATGTCCGGTATCGTCATTGCCATGTATGTCGACATCGTTCCGAACCGCACATCGCGCCCCGCCGTGCTCCTGCGCGAGGGCTGGCGCGAGGGCGGCCGGGTCCGCAAGCGCACCCTCGCCAACCTCACCGACTGGCCGGCCGAACAGGTCGAGGCGCTGCGCCGGGTGCTCAGGGGCGAGCGGCTGGTGGCCCCCGGGGAGGCGTTCGCGGTCGAGCGCTCGGTGCCGCACGGGCACGTCGAGATCGTGCTGGCGCTGGTCCGCCGGCTGGGGCTGGAGCGGGTGATCTCGCCGCGGCGCTGCCCGGAGCGCGACCGGGTACTGGCGATGGTGGTGGAACGGCTGCTGCACCCGGCCTCGAAGCTGGCGACGACACGGCTGTGGCACACGACCACGCTGGCCGGGGAGCTCGGGGTCGGCGACGCCGACGAGGATGCGCTGTATGACGCGATGGACTGGCTGCTCGCCCGCCAGGCGCGGATCGAGCAGCGGCTGGCGCAGCGGCATCTCGGCGAGGGGGCGCCGGTGTTCGCGGACGTGAGCGGGAGCTACTACGAGGGGCGCACGTGTCCGTTGATGCGCTTCGGCTACAGCCGCGATGGGAAGCGGGGCAAGACGCAGGTGGTGTATGCGGTGCTGAGCGCGCCGGGCGGGTGTCCGGTCGCGGTGGAGGCATATCCGGGCGACACCTCGGATCCGTCGACGGTGCCGGATCAGGTGGGCAAGCTGCGGCAGCGGTTCGGTCTGCAGCGGATCGTGCTGGTGGGCGACCGGGGGCTGCTGACGCAGGCGCGGATCGAGGATCTGCAGCGCCATCCGGGGCTGGGCTGGGTGAGCGCGCTGCGCGCCCCGCAGGTGCGGGCGCTGGTCGAGCAGGAAGCGCTGCAGCTGTCGCTGTTCGACGCGCGGAACCTGGCCGAGCTGGCGTCGCCGGACTACCCGGGGGAGCGCCTGGTGGCGTGCCACAACCCGCTGCTGGCGGCGCAGCGCGCGCGCACGCGCGGCGCGCTGCTGGCCGCGACCGAGGCGGGGCTCGAGCGGGTGGCGCGGGAGGCGGCGCGGCGGACGAAGACGCCGCTGGGGGCGGCCGAGCTGGGGCGCAAGGTGGGCCGGGTGCTGGAGAAGCACAAGATGGCGAAGCACTTCATCTGGGAGGTCGTGGACGGCCGGCTGGCGTACCGGCGCAACGATGAGACGATCGCCGCCGAGGCCCGCCTGGACGGCCTCTACGTGCTGCGCACCAGCGAACCGGAGGAGCGGCTGTCGGCGGCGGACACGGTGCGCACCTACAAGGGGTTGGCCGACGTCGAGCGGTGGTTCCGCGCCCTGAAGGGGCCGGAGATCCGGGTTCGCCCGATCCACCACCGCGAGGAGCGGCGGGTGCGCGCCCATCTGTTCGTCTGCCTGCTGGCGGGCTACCTGGAGTGGCACCTGCGACGCGCCCTGGCGCCGCTGCTGTTCGACGACGAGACGCTGGCCGAGGCGCGCCGCACGCGGGACCCGGTGGCCAGGGCCGCAGCGACGCCGCGGGCGCGGCGGAAGAAGGCGCGGCGGCGCACCGACGACGGCCAGCCGTTGCACAGCCTGGGCACGCTGCTCGCCGAACTGGCGACGCGCTGCCGCAACAACTGCAGGATCCCGGCCCAGCCCGAGGCGCCGGCGTTCACCCTGACCACGCAGCCGACGGCAACCCAGCAACGCGCCGCGGAGCTGATCGCCACGTTCCCAGTACCGGGAACCGCCTGAATCAGAAAAGCCCCTATCGGATCAGTCAGTTACCATCTTCATGCCCGGGGAACTTCGGGCTAGAGCAGGCGGCAACCGTACTCGGCGAAGCGGCGGTCTGCGCTCATCAGCCTGACATTCCGCGCCATGCTCTGCACGACGAGCATCCGGTCGAACGGATCCCGATGATGAAAGGGAAGGTCCTTCAGGAGAACGGCATCCGCCGCGGAGAAATCCAGCAGTTCGAAGCCCAGCCGCCCGGCGCAGGGGATCGCGTCATGATCGAAGCGGAGCTTGCCGAGCGACGCCTTGATCATGATCTCGGCGACCGAAACCGAGCTCAGATAGACGATGTTGGCGCGGCTCTCGAGTTCGCTTCTTTGCCGTGGTGACAGGCGTTCGGGCGCGGCGACCGCCCAGACGAACACGTGCGTGTCGATCAGGATTCTCAATCGCCGGGCCCGTAGAACATGCGTTCGATGTCCGCGTCCTCACCGAACAACGCGTCGTCGGGCACGTCGACCCCGCCGGTCAGGATACCCAGCGTCCGCTTTCCTTCCGGGGTGTGCGGCACCAGGTCCGCGACCGGAAGATTGTTCTTGGCGATGACCACCTTCTCGCCGTGGTAGACGCGATCGATCAGGTTCGAGAGCTGCGCCTTTGCCTCCGAAATGTTGACAATCATCCGCCGGCCTCCCGTATAAGGTCTGTCCGACCATAGATGGTCCATGAGACCAATTCTGACCCGGTTTGGCAATACTTGGGGACCACGCGAATATCGGATGCAGCGAGACTGCTGCCGCGGGCCACCGGCGCTGGAACGGCCCGGGATTCGGCCCCCGAAGCCGCTCATTCTGCTGCACCGACATCATCGCTCCCGCGGCATGGCCTTTCCGGGTCACGCGCACGGGCGCACTTTGCGCGGCATCCAGCAGGTGGCCGAAGCGGTTCCTGGCGTCTCCGGCGGCGATTTCCTTCATGTGTCCAAGAAAGCCAAGATGGCTGCGTTTCTCAATCGTTCCCTGTCCGCCATGTGTCCCGGTGCCGGAGTTGCCGCAGGCGGCGTTGCACCCATGGAACGCGAAGTCTCGGTCCAGATCGGCGATACGATGGGCGGCTCGGTTCGGCGGCTGGCCCCGGCGCTGCCGCGCGCTTGCGGCGGAGGGCGCTCCGTGGCGCAATCCCCACTTCGGATGGGACGGGAGTTGTGGGAGGAGCGCCGTGAGCAAGGCAGTACCGGAACGTGCGAGCGCGGTGGTCATCGGCGGCGGAGTCACCGGCATGAGCGTCGCCTATCATCTCGCGAAACTGGGGTGGTCGGACGTCGTCCTCCTCGAACGCCGGCAATTCGCCTCCGGCACGAGCTGGCACGCGGCGGGGCTGATCGGCACCGCGCGGCCGACCGAGACCCACGCGGAGCTGTGCGCCTACACCCGCGATCTTCTCCCCGAGCTCGAGAAGGAGACCGGGCAGTCGACCGGCTTCCGGCAGGTCGGAAGCGTCGCCGTCGCCCACAGCCGCGACCGGTTCGCGGAGCTCCGGCGTCTGGCCGATTCGTACAACGTCTTCGGGTACGGGCGGATGGAGGTGATCACCGCGGAGGAGGTGGGCCGCTTCCATCCTCTCGTGCGCACCGACGATCTCGTCGGCGGGACCTGGCTCGAGATCGACGGCATGGCAAGCCCCGTCGACGTGGTGAACGCCTACGCGAAGGGCGCGTTCGGTCGCGGGGTTCGCGGTTTCGAGAACGTCGAGGTCACCGGCTTCCGGACGGCCGGCGGCAGGGTGACGGGCGTGGAGACCACGGCGGGGAGCATCGCCTGCGACTACGTGGTGTGCGCGGCGGGGCTCTGGTCGCGCCGCCTCGGGCGCCTCGCCGGCGTGACCGTTCCGCTGCACGCCTGCGAGCACTACTACGCCCACACCGAGAAGCTGGACGACCTGCCCGCGGACCTGCCGGTGCTGCGCGACCAGGACAAGTGCGCGTACTACCGCGAGGACGCCGGCAGCCTGCTGGTCGGTGCCTTCGAGCCGGTCGCGCGGCCGGTCCGCGACGATGCCATCCCCGACGACTTCTGCTTCGACCAGTTGCCGGGTCACATGGAAGACCAGCTCATGCCGGTTCTCGCCGATGCGATGGAGCGCGTGCCCCTGCTCCGGGAGGTCGGCTGGCGGAGTTTCTTCTGCGGCCCCGAGAGCTTCACCCACGACGACCAGTTCCACGTCGGAGAGGCGCCGGAGCTCGGCAACTTCTTCGTCGCCTGCGGCTTGAATTCCGTCGGCATCGTGAACTCCGGCGGCATCGGCAAGGTGTGCGCGGAGTGGATGGACAAGGGGCATTCGCCCATCGACCTCACCGCCAACGATCTCCGGCGCGTCTTCGCCTTCCAGGGCACGCAGGCCTACCTCGAGGACCGGGTGACGGAGACCATGGGCCTCCTCTATGCCCGTCACTACCCCTTCCGCCAGTACGCCTCCGCCCGCGACGTGCGCCACTCCCCGGTGCACGAGCGTCTCGCCGCGAGAGGGGCGTGCTTCGGCGAGGCGGGGGGATGGGAACGGCCAAACTGGTTCGCGCCCGAAGGGGTCGAGCCGCGCTACGAGTACGGCTTCGGCCGCCAGAACTGGTTCGAGCACTCGGCCGCCGAACACCGCGCGGCGCGCGAGGGAATAGCGCTCTTCGACCAGTCCAGCTTCGCCAAGTACGTCGTCAAGGGCAGGGACTCCTGTGCCGCGCTCCAGCGCATCTGCAGTAACGACGTCGACATCGAGCCCGGCCGCCTCGTCTACACCCAATGGCTGAACGAGCGGGGCGGAATAGAGGCCGACCTGACGGTGACCCGGCTCGCCGAGGACGAGTTCTTCGTGGTGAGCGGCGCCGGGGCGACGCGGCGCGATCTCGCCTGGCTCGAGCGCGAAATCGACGCGGACGCCCACGCGGTCGTCGTCGACGTGACCGCGCTCTGGGCGGTGTTCGGGGTGATGGGACCGGGGAGCCGCGGTCTCGTGTCGCGGCTCGCCGGGGAGGACCTCTCCGCCGGCGCGTTTCCCTACCGCGCCGTGCGCAAGGTCGAGATCGGCGCCGCGCTCGGCCGCGCCGCCCGGGTCTCGTATGTGGGCGAGCTCGGGTTCGAGCTCTACGTGCCGGCGGACCAGGCGCGGCACGCCTTCGACCGCATCGTGGAGGCGGGCGAGGGTAGCGGTCTCCGGCTGGCCGGCATGCATGCGCTGGACTCCTGCCGCATCGAGAAGAAGTTCGTGCACTTCGGTCACGACGTCGCCGACGTGGACACGCCCGTGGAGGCCGGCATGCGCTGGGTGTGCCGGATGGACAAGGCGGTGCCGTTCATCGGTCGCGACGCGATCGCGCGCCAGCTCGACACCGGGCGCCCGCCGCCCAAGCGGCTCCTGCAGCTCCTTCTCGAGAGCCCCGAGCCGCTGCTCTTCGGGCACGAGCCGATGCTCCGCGACGGAGAGGCTGTCGGCTACCTCACCTCGGGCAGCTACGGGCACACCCTCGGCGGCGGAGTCGGTCTCGGCTACGCCCGCAACGAGGACGGCGTGAGCCGGGACTGGGTCGCGGCCGGGACGTGGGAGGTGCTGGTCGAGGGCGAGCGGGTGCCGGCAAGGGCGTCGCTCGGCGCCCTGTACGATCCGAAAGGGTTGCGGGCCCGGGGCTGAATCCCGCCCGGCGTCGAGCGCCGCGGATCGCCGGCGGCGGCGATCGGCTCCGACCGGGCGCGGCGCTTTCTGGCCGGTATCCCGCGGCTCTCTCCCGCCGGGGCGCTACCGCTCGAGATCGAAGCGGTCCAGGGTCATCACCTTGGTCCAGGCGCGGACGAAGTCGTCCACGAACGCCTCCTGCCCGTCGTCGGCCGCGTAGTGCTCGGCGACCGCGCGCAGCTCGGAGTTGGAGCCGAAGATCAGGTCGACGGGCGTCGCCGTCCACCTGAGCTCGCCGGTCGCGCGGTCGCGGCCCTCGTAGACTCCGGCGGCGGACGACCCGGACCACTGCGTGGACATGTCGGTCAGGTTGACGAAGAAGTCGTTGCTCAGCGCCCCGGGGCGGTCGGTGAACACGCCGTGCTTCGAGCCGCCGGCGTTGGCGCCCATCGCGCGCATGCCGCCGACGAGCACGGTCATCTCGGGAATCGTCAGGTTCAGGAACGCCGCCTTCTCCACCAGCATTTCCGCCGGCGAGCGCGGGCTGCCGTCGGCGAACCAGTTGCGGAAGCCGTCCGCGTCCGGCTCGAGCAGGGCGAAGGAGTCGACGTCGGTCCGCTCCGCCGACGCGTCCGTGCGCCCCGGCGCGAAGGGCACGTCCACGTCGAATCCCGCGTCCGCCGCGGCCCGCTCGACGGCGGCGGCGCCGCCGAGGACGATCAGGTCGGCAAGCGAGACCCGCTTGTCGCCCGCCTGGGCGGCGTTGAAATCGTCCCGCACGCCCTCCAGGGCCGCCAGCACGCGGGCCAGCTCGTCGGGATCGTTGGCGGCCCATCCGTTCTGCGGCGCGAGACGGATGCGCGCCCCGTTGGCGCCGCCGCGCATGTCGGTGCCGCGGAACGTGGACGCCGAGGCCCAGGCGGCCCGCACCAGCTCGGCGACGGAAAGCCCTGATTCGAGAATCCGGGCCTTCAGCGCGGCCGCGTCCCGCGCGTCGATCGGCGGGTGGTCCGCCGCGGGAACCGGGTCCTGCCACACGAACTCCACGTCGGGCGCGTCGTCGCCCAGGTAGCGCGAGACCGGACCCAGGTCGCGGTGCGTCAGCTTGAACCACGCGCGGGCGAACGCGTCCTCGAACTCCTCCGGATTCTCGAGCCAGTGCGAGGTGATCGCGCGGTACGCGGGGTCCTCCTTCAACACGAGGTCGGTGGTGAGCATCATGGGCGCGTGCCGCAGATTCGGATCGTGGGCGTCCGGCACCAGGTCCGACGCCGCTCCGTCCGCCGGCTCCCACTGGACCGCGCCGCCGGGGCTTCGTGTCTGCACCCAGTCGAAGCCGTACAGGTTCTGCAGGAAGTTGTGGGTCCAGGCCGCGGGGTCGATCGTCCACGCGCCTTCCAGGCCGCTGGTGATCGTGTCGGCGCCGTGGCCGTCGCCGAAGCCGCTCTGCCACCCGAAGCCCTGGGCCTCGAGCCCCTCTCCCTCGGGCTCGGCGCCGACGTACCGGGACGGGTCGGCGACGCCGTGGGCCTTGCCGAAGGTGTGTCCCCCGGCGATCAGCGCCGCGGTTTCCTCGTCGTTCATCGCCATGCGGCCGAACGCCTCGCGTATGGCGTGCGCGGCCGCCAGCGGGTCGGGGTTGCCGCCCGGGCCTTGCGGGTTCACGTAGATGAGGCCCATCTGGGTGGCGCCGAACGGCGGCTCCAGCTCTCCGTCCTCGTTGCGGCGGTCGGCGGCCAGCCACTCGCCCTCAGGCCCCCAGTTCACGTCTTCCGGCTCCCAGGCATCGATGCGTCCGCCCGCGAAACCGAGCGTCTCGAAGCCCATCGACTCCATGGCCACCGTGCCGGCGAGGATCATCAGGTCGGCCCAGGAAATCGCGCGGCCGTACTTCTTCTTGATCGGCCAGAGCAGCCGGTGCGCCTTGTCCAGGTTGGCGTTGTCGGGCCAGCTGTTGAGCGGCGCGAACCGTTGCAGGCCGCCGTCCGCTCCGCCCCGGCCGTCGATGGTCCGGTAGGTGCCCGCGCTGTGCCAGGCCATGCGGATGAAGAACGGCCCGTAGTGGCCGAAGTCCGCCGGCCACCAGTCCCGGGATGTCGTCATCAGCTCTTCGAGATCGGCCTTCACGGCATCGAGGTCGAGGCTCTCGAACGCCTCGGCATAGTCGAAGTCCTCGCCCAGCGGACTCGATCCGGGGGAGTTCCCGCGCAGCGGTTCCAGGTTCAACCGGTTCGGCCACCAGTACTCGTTGTCCGGCGCGCCCTGGGCGGCCGCGGGGCCAACCGTCAGGCCCGGCAGCAGTCCGAACGCCAGCAGGGCGATGACGGCTATTGTGCGTTCAAACATCCCGCTGGCCTCCTCCCGTATGGAACGAAGCCGAAATTAGCAGTTTTCGCCGGCCGCGTCGCGCCACGCGGCGCGGCCCGGCGCGTGTCGGTCGTCCCCTTCCCCCCGCCGTTTTCGGCCCGTTCGAGGATGGTGCCGAAATCGCCGTGGAGCGCGGCGTCCGTCTGTCCGCGCTTCGCGCCGGGAGTGAGGACGATCCGCTCGATCGGCCCCCGGATCGCGTCGGCGGCCTCGTCGCGGTCGCGGGGATCGGCCAGCGCCGCGGCCAGCCGCGCTCCCGCACAACCGCGTCTCCGAGAGCGGACTTCTCCCTGCGAGTCGGCTTTGTCGAACCGCCGGGCATGGGGATGTCCCGCGTGGAATCGACCTCCTGCGCCCTGCCGGCGCCGTCAGGCGCCGCATGCGCCGCCTGGGGCATGATCGACAATATCTCGCGCTCATCGCGTTTCCGCGTAATCGGCGAGTGTCATCACGGCCCCGCCATGCTCGGTCGGTGCGACCGCCGCCACGAATCGACGGTCTGCCGTCACCACCGTCGCGCCGATGCGGTGCGCCAGCGCGAGATACATGCAGTCGTAAACCGGGTGTTCGAGGGCCAGCGCCAGACGAACCGCGTCCGCGCCGACGGTCTCGTCGTCGTTCCAGCGCACCGGCATGTCGGCAAGCAAGGCCATGGCGGCGCCGGCCTCGGCGCGCCGGATCTCCCCCGCCCGCGCCTTGCGCCACAGCGCATTGGCAGCCTCGGAAACCATCAGGCGCGGCGCGTGCAGCTCCTGCCCGCGCGCCGCCAGCCGGTCCGCGATATCCGCGTCTTCTTCGGCGACCAGCCACTTGACCGCCACGCTCGCATCGACGACGAAGCGCATCAGAAGTCGTCGCGATGGCCGCGGTCGCGGTCCTCGCGGATGAGCACTTCCGCCGGGGTGTGCTTGCGGCCCCTGGTCTTCTCCCGCAGCCGGCGCGAAGCCTCCAGGAACCTGGCGCGCTTCGCCGCCATGTCGTCGGCGGCGGCGCATTCCAGGATGTGGCGCACCTCGCCCTCCAGGGAACGGTTGTTCGACGAGGCGCGCCGCTTGAGGCGGGCCACCACCTCGTCGTCGAGCTGCCGCACATGGATCGCTGCCATCGGCCTGTCTCCCACGATGCTAGCATATTGGTACCGCACCGTCGCGGCACATGCAAGCCGCTGTCGGGAGGACATTTGGCGTCCCGCGGCACCGCACGGCGCCGGTAGGGTGAGACCGTCCGGCCCTTGTTCTGCCGCCCGCGCGCGCATATCGGGCCGGTATGGACCGGCAGAAATCTGCGCATTTCCCGGCCGGCGGCAGGCCGCCGTCGGCCCCGCCCGGGCCGTCGATGGTCCGGTAGGTGCCCGCGCTGTGCCAGGCCATGCGAATGAAGAACGGCCCGTAGTGGCCGTAGTCCGCCGGCCACCAGTCCCGGGGCGTCGTCATCAGCTCTTCGAGATCGGCCTTCACCGCATCGAGGTCGAGGCTCTCGAACGCCTCGGCGTATTCGAAGTCCTCGCCCAGCGGACTCGATCCGCGGGAGTTCCCGCGCAGCGGTTCCAGGTTCAACCGGTTCGGCCACCAACACTCGTTGTCCGGCGCGCCCTGGGCGGCCGCTGGGCCGGCGAACAGGCCCGGCAGGAGCCCGAACGCCAGCAGGGCGATGACGGGTATCGTTCGTTCAAGCATCCCGATCGGCTCCTCCCGCGTGGAACGAAGCCGAAATCAGCGGTCGTCGCCGGCCGCGTCACGCCACGCGGCGCGGCCCGACGCCTTCGCGGGGGCTCGCGGCGTGCCGTGTCCGTCGGTCGATGACGCCGAAGCGGCGGTACGGTGTTCCGCGGAAGCAGGCGACCGTCGCGCAGACCGATCGTTTGGGTCTTGCTCGATCGTCTCGTCAGGCACGGCCCCGGGGTATTTCGATCCGCCGTACGGGCGGTAGCCGGGCGGGCGAGGTTCGGGTCGGACGGCTTCTTCGCAATGACAAGGTGACGGCGACCGCCGACCGTGAGGGCGGAATTTACGAGATGTTCGCCGACAGGTCCGAAGGCGTCGAGGTGCTGATGCGGGCGGCGCAGGGCCGGGCGGTCCCGGAAGAGGCGGGCATCGCCTTGCGCGGACGGTCGGACATACCCGTGGGCTCCCCGCCCACCGGCGGCCGCGAGCGCCGCATCGGCCGTTGAATCCGCGCCGCGCGGCACGCCGCGGCCGTGCAATGCCGGAATCGGCGGCGGCCGCCCGCACCGCCCGCCGGCCGCATTCCTTTTCCACCCGCGCGGTTTGTCACCCGCCGCCGCGCCGTCTACAAATCGCAGCGCCGCCGCACCGTCCCCAAGGGCAACGCCATGCTCGACACCCTCACGCCGAACCCCGGCGCCGGAGCCGTGCCGATCGTCGCCGTCGCGCGGCCGGACCACGACAGGTGGCGCGCGGGCGCCGCCGCGCGCTGGCGGCGCTGGCTCGACGCCACCGCGTTCGTGCCCGCGCCGGGCGCCGCCGCGCCGCTGCCGCGGGCGGACGGCGGAGTCGAAGCGGTATTGCTCGCGGTCGACGAATCCCCCGACCTGTGGTCGTTCGCCGGGCTGCCGCGGCGCCTCGCGCCGGGGGCTTACGCCTTCGCCGAGCCCGTGGGCTTCGCCTGGGACGAGCGCACGGCGACCGGCGCGGCGCTTGGCTGGATGCTCGGCGCCTACCGCTTCGACCGCTACGCGGCCGCGGGGGCGAAAACGCTGCCCGTCGCGGCGCCGCCGCCGTCGGCCGACCTGCCTCTGGCGCGGCGCCTCGCGCGCGCGACGGGCCTCGCCCGCGACCTCATCAACACCCCGGCGAACGACATGGGGCCGGAAGACCTCGAGCACGCCGCGCGCGGCCTCGCCGAAGCGTACGGCGCGGCCGTCCGCGTCGTCGCCGGAGACGACCTGCTGGTACAGGGCTATCCGACGGTTCACGCGGTCGGACGGGCGAGCGCCCGCGCGCCGCGGCTGATCGACCTCGTGTGGGGCGATGCGCACGCGCCGCGGGTGACGCTGGTGGGCAAGGGCGTGTGCTTCGATTCCGGCGGCCTCGACATCAAGAGCGCCGCCGGCATGCGCCTGATGAAGAAGGACATGGGCGGCGCGGCGCTCGTTCTCGGGCTCGCCGGCGCGGTCATGGACGCCGGCCTCGGCGTGCGGCTGCGCGTCCTCGTTCCCGCCGTCGATAACGCCATATCCGGCAACGCCTTCCGGCCGGGGGACATCGTGACCACCCGCGCCGGCACGACCGTCGAGATCGGCAACACCGACGCCGAGGGGCGTCTGATCCTCTGCGACGCGCTGACCGAGGCGGACCGCGAAGCGCCGGAGCTGCTGATCGACGCGGCGACGCTGACCGGTGCCGCGCGCGTCGCGCTGGGCACCGACGTGCCGGCCCTGTTCACCGACGACGACGCCCTGGCGGACGATCTCGCGCGCCATTCCCGCGCCGAGGCCGACCCGCTGTGGCGCCTGCCGTTGTGGCGGCCCTACCGCCGTCATCTCGAGAGCGCCGTCGCCGACCTCTGCAACATCTCGGACGGCCCCTACGGCGGCGCGGTGACCGCGGCGCTGTTCCTGCGCGCCTTCGTCGACAAGGCCGAGCGCTGGGCGCACTTCGACTGCATGGGATGGAACCGCGACCACCGGCCGGGCCGCCCCAAGGGCGGCGAGGCGGTGGCGCTGCGCGCGCTCTACGCGCTGATCGCGGCGCGGTACCCGGCGGGCGCGCCCCGCCGATGAGCGCCGCCCGCTTCGTCCCGGGAACGCGGCGCGACCTGCTGCTGATCTGCGATCACGCCAGCAACCGCGTGCCGTGCGAGCTCGCCGGCCTCGGCCTGGACGCAGCGGCGCTGGCGCGGCACATCGGCTGGGACATCGGCGCCGGGGCGCTCACCGAACGGCTTGCCGCGCGCCTCGATGCGCCGGCCGTGCTGTGCAGCTTCTCGCGCCTGGTGATCGATCCGAACCGGCCGCTCGACCACCGGCAGTCGATCCTCGCCGAGAGCGACGGCGTCCGCGTGCCGGGCAACCGGGCGCTCGACGCGGCCGAAGGCGAACGCCGCGCCGCCGCCTACTTCTGGCCCTACCACGCGGCCCTCGCCGCCGCGGTCGCGGCGCTGCCGGCGCCGGCTCTGATCGCCGTGCACAGCTTCACCCCGGCGCTCGCCGGCCGCGACCGGCCGTGGCACGCCGGAGTCCTGCACGACGACGACGTGCGCCTCGCCGCGCCCATGCTGCGCGCGTTCGCGGCCCACGGCGACCTGCGCGTCGGCGACAACGAACCCTACACGGGATACAGCGACATGACGTTCACGCTGGGCCACCACGCGCGCGGCGGGGCGCTGGCGAGCGTCGCGCTCGAAGTGCGCCAGGACCTGCTTTCGACGGACGCCGGCATCGACCGCTGGGCGCGCGTCCTCGGCGACGTCGTCGACCGCACGCTGGAGGCCCGCCGATGAGCGTCGACGCGCCGCCGTTCACCGTCGGCGTCGAGGAGGAGTACTATCTCGTCGACTGCGGCACCGGCGATCTCGTGCCCGAGGTGCCCGACGGGCTGATCGCGGAGTGCGAGCGCCGGCTGCCCAGGCAGGTGTCGCCCGAGTTCCTCCAGACGCAGATCGAGGTCGCCACGCGGGTCTGTCGAAGCGCGGGCGAGGTCCGCGGCGAGCTGGTCAGGCTGCGCGGCGAGATCGCCGACATCGCCGCCGGCCACGGACTCGCCGTCGTCGCCGCCTCGACGCATCCGTTCGGCAGCTGGCACCGGCAGCAGGCGACGCCCCGGCCGCGCTACCATGCGATCGGCGAGCAGTACGGCGCAACGGCGCGGCGGCTGCTGATCTGCGGCATGCACGTGCACGTCGGCATCGGCTCGGACGAGCTGCGCATCGACCTGATGAACCAGTTCACCTATTTCCTGCCGCACCTGCTCGCGCTCACCTCCTCGTCGCCGTTCTGGGAGAGCGAGGATACGGGCCTCGCCTCGTACCGCCTCACCGTGTGGGACAGCCTGCCGCGCACGGGTCTGCCGCCGCGCCTCGGAAGCTGGCACGAGTTCCAGTCCCTGGTCGCGCGCCTCGTGGCCGCCGAGGCCATCGAGGACGCGACGAAGCTGTGGTGGGACGTGCGGCCGAGCGCCCGCTATCCGACGCTCGAGGCGCGCATCTTCGACACCTGTACCCGCCTCGACGACGCGGTCTGCGTCGCCGCGCTCACCCAGTGCATCATGCGCATGCTGTGGCGCCTGCGCCGGCTCAACCAGCGCTTCCGCATCTATCCCACGGCGCTGGTCGCCGAGAACCGCTGGCGCGCGATGCGCCACGGCCTCGACCGCGGGCTGATCGATTTCGGCGAGGCGCGGGTCAAGCCGATGGCGGTGCTCGTCGACGAGCTGCTCGACATGATCGCCGAGGACGCCGAGGCGCTCGACTGCGCCGACGCGGTGGCGCACGCGCGCACCATCGTCCGCGACGGCACCAGCGCCCACCGCCAGCGCGCCGTCTGGCGCGAGGCGGGCGACGTCGGCGGCGAGGCGCGGGCGCGCCGCGTCGTCGCCATGCTGGCGCGCGAGACCCTGCGCGGGGTGGCCGAGCCGCCCGCCGTTGACTAGAGTCCGCCGCGGGCACGCAAGGAGGCGATCATGGATCGAGAAACGAAGACCGAGATCGAGGCGGCGGCGTTCCGCGCGCTGGTCACGCATCTGCGCGGCCGCGCCGACGTCCAGAACATCGACCTGATGGACCTCGCCGGGTTCTGCCGCAACTGCCTGTCGAAGTGGTACCGCGCCGAGGCGGAGGCGCGCGGCGAGACCCTGAGCTACGACGACGCGCGCGAGATCGTCTACGGCATGCCCTACGCCGAGTGGAAGGAGAAGCACCAGACCGCCCAGCCGACGGAGCGGGTGGAAGGCTTCGCCGACCGGCACGGCCATTGAGCGCCGCCCAAGCTGCCGCCGCGGTGTCCGGCGGCAGGGACGACCTCGCGGTCTCGCTCGACGGCCATGTCGCGCTGGTCGAGATCCGGCGGCCGCCGCACAACTTCTTCGACCATGCGCTGATCGGCGCCATCGCCGACGCGTTCGAGGCGCTCGACCGCGAGGCGGAGTGCCGCGCCCTGGTGCTCGCCGCCGCCGGCAAGGCGTTCTGCGCCGGCGCCGACTTTGCCGCCGGCGGCGACCTCACCGAGCGGGACGCGGGCCGCGAGTCCGGCGCCCGGCCGCTGCGGGTCAACCATCTCTACCAGGAGGCCGTGCGCCTCTTCCGCACGGCCAAGCCCGTGGTCGGCGCGATACACGGCAGTGCGGTGGGCGGCGGCCTCGGCCTGGCGATGGTGCCCGACCTGCGCGTGACCTGCCCGGAGGCGCGGTTCTGCGCCAATTTCACCCGCCTCGGTTTCCACCCCGGCTTCGGTCTGACGGAAACGCTGCCGGCGCTGATCGGGCCGGGCAAGGCGGCGCTGATGTTCTACACCAGCCGCCGCGTGAGGGGCGAGGACGCCGTCGCCATGGGGCTCGCCGACGTGCTGGTGCCGCGGGACCGCGTGCGCGAGACGGCGCTCGCGCTCGCCGCCGAGATTGCCGAGTGTTCGCCGCTCGGGCTGGTCTCCACCCGGGCGACGCTGCGCAACGGCCTCGCCGACCGTATGGCCGCGGCGACGGAGCACGAGCTCGCCGAGCAGACCCGGCTGCGGGCGACCGCGGACTTCGCCGAGGGCGTGAAGGCGATGGCGGAGCGGCGGCGGCCGAACTTCGCCGGCCGCTGAGCGATGGCCGACGGCGCGCTGGTCGACGGGGCGGAGCGGATCTTCCGCGATCTCGCCGACCCGCAGACCGTCAACAACGCTGCCGGCGACTCCTGGCGCGCGCCGCTCTGGCGGGCGCTCGAAGACGCCGGCGTCACGCGCGTCTGGCTGCCCGAGTCCGACGGCGGCGCCGGCGCGTCGGTGGCCGACGGCTTCGCGATCCTGCGCCGGGCCGGCGCGTCCGCGCTGCCGGTGCCGCTGGCGGAAACGCTGATCGCCGGCCGCCTGCTCGCCGAGGGCGGCATCTCCGTGCCGGCCGGCGCGCTGGCGGCGGCGGCGCTGCCCGACGGCGCCGTCGACGGCCGCCTGTCGGGCACCGCGGCGGCGGTCCCCTTCGCCGCCGGGGCGGAGCACCTCGCGGTGGTCGCCGGCGGCCGCGTCGCGCTCGTCGCGGGCGCCGACTGCCGCGTCGCCCACGGCGTCAATCTGGCGAACGAGCCGCGCGGCGACGTGACGTTCGACGCCGTGCGGCCGCTCGCGGTGTCGGCGGCGCCGGCGGACCCGCGCGCGCTCGCCGCGTTCGGCGCCGTGGCGCGCGCGGCGCAGATGACCGGCGCGCTCGAGGCGATCCTCGACATGACCGTGTCCTACGCCGGCGAGCGCGTCGCCTTCGGACGGCCGATCGCGCGCTTCCAGGCGATCCAGCACGAGCTGGCGCGGCTCGCCGGGGAAACCGCGGCGGCGATCGCCGCGTCGGCGGCGGCGGCCTCGGCGCTGGACGCCGGCGGCGCCGTCGACGACCGCGCCTTCATGGACGTGGCCGCGGCCAAGATCCGCGTCGGCGAGGCGGCGCAGGCGGGCGCCGCCATCGCCCACCAGGTGCACGGCGCCATCGGCTTCACCGAGGAGCACATCCTGCAGCGCTACACCCGCCGCCTGTGGTCGTGGCGCGACGACTTCGGCGCCGAGAGCCGCTGGGCGGCGACGCTCGGCGAGATGGTGGCGGCCGCCGGCGCGGACGCGTTCTGGCCGCTGCTGGCGCAGCCGTGACGGGGAGGGCCGGGGCATGAACGCGCGTCTCAGATTCGATCCCGTCCGCCTGCCGCCCGAGACCGAGGCGCTGCGCCGGGAGGTGCGCGCGTTCCTCGCCGACGAGACCGCGGCCGGCGCCGTCGATCCCTCGGGCCTCGACGGCCGCGGCGCGTTCGACCGCGCCTTCAGCCGCCGCGTCGGCGCCCGCGGCTGGATCGGCATGACGTGGCCCGGGCGCTACGGCGGCGGCGAGCGGAGCTTTCTCGAGCGCTACGTCGTGAACGAGGAGATGCTGGCGGCCAACGCGCCGACCCAGGCGCACTTCGTCGCCGACCGCCAGTCGGGGCCGGTGCTGCTGCGCTACGCCGCCGAGGAGGTCCGCCGCGACGTGCTGCCGCGCATCGTCCGCGGCGAGTGCGCCTTCTGCATCGGCATGAGCGAGCCCGACTCGGGGTCCGACCTGTTCGCCGCCCGGGCGCGGGCGCGGCGCACGGCGGACGGCTGGCGCCTCGACGGGCGCAAGGTGTGGACCAGCTACGCCCATCGTTCCGACTACATGATCGGCCTGTTCCGCACCTCGGAGCCGACCGCGGACAACCGCCGGCACGGCCTGAGCCAGTTCCTCGTCGACATGAAGGCGCCGGGAATCGAGGTGAGGCCGATCCCGTTCATGACCGGCGGCCACGAGTTCAACGAGGTGGTGTTCGACGATGCCCGCCTGCCCGACAACGCGCTGCTCGGCGAGGTCGACATGGCGTGGAAGCAGGCCACCAGCGAGCTCGCCTTCGAACGCAGCGGCCCGGAGCGCTTTCTCGAGACCTTCCAGGTCCTGCTCGGTCTGATCCGCGCTCTCGGCCCGGCGCCCGACCGGCGCGGCGCCGAGGGCCTCGGGCGCCTCGCCGCGCAGCTCGCCACGCTCCGCCGCATGTCGATCGCCGTCGCCGGCCTCCTGGCGGCGGGCGAGGAACCGGTGCTCGAGGCGTCCCTGGTCAAGGACCTCGGCACCAACTGGGAGCAGGCGCTGCCGGCGGTGGCGCGCGACCTCGCCGCCTTCGTCGAGCGCGACGCCGGCAATCGGCCCGACTTCGACGCCGTCCTCGCCCACGCGACGATGATCGCGCCGAAGCTCACGATCCAGGGCGGCACCCGCGAGGTGCTGCGCGGCATCGTCGCGCGCGGCCTCGGCCTGCGCTGAGCCGCCGCCGAGCGGGGGCGCCCGAATTGCGCCGCCCGGCCGCGGCGTGTACGCTCCGCCGCCGCGGAAACAGGGAAACGCCATGAAGCTCTACGACTTCGCGCCGGCGGCCAACGCCAAGCGCGTGCGCATGTTTCTCGTCGAAAAGGGGATGACGGTTCCCACCGTCCAGCTCGACGTGCGCAACGACGCCCAGTTCGAGGAGCCCTTCACGTCGATGAACCCGTTTCATTGCGTGCCCTTCCTCGAGCTCGACGACGGCACGGTGATCGCCGAGTCGATCTCGATCTGCCGCTATCTCGAGGAGCTGAACCCGGAGCCGTCGCTGTTTGGCCGCAGCGCCGCGGCGCGCGCGACGATCGACATGTGGAACCGCCGCGTCGAGCTCGACGGCTTCATCCCCGGCCTGCACGCGACGCGCAACCGGGTGCCGATGTTCGCCGGCCGCGTGGTGCCCGGCACCCGCACCGATCTGCCGCAGCTGCCGGCCATGGTCGAGCGCGGCCGGGAGATGCTGGACATCTTCCTCGAGCGCCTCGAGCCGCAGCTCGCGGCCAACGAGTTCGTCGCCGGCGCCGAGGTGAGCATCGCCGACATCACCCTGTTCTTCGTCGTCGGCATGGCCGACCGCTTCGAGATGGGCGTGGGCGAGCGCTACCCCGCCGTCCGCCGCTGG
The DNA here is from genome assembly GCA_965243325.1 of Alphaproteobacteria bacterium. GTDB lineage: Bacteria > Pseudomonadota > Alphaproteobacteria > UBA7887 > UBA7887 > JANQOH01. The sequence continues at coordinate 1,894,238 of CBDEUQ010000003.1, forward strand.
CACGACGCCTTCTCGTCGCGCCCCTCGGCCGACGCCTGAGCGCCGCCGGACGGAGGGGACGGTGAGCGGGATTCTCGACGACGGCGCGCTCGACGTCATCTTTCGCGATGCGCGGACCCACAACGAATGGCGTCCCGATCCGGTCACCGACGACGACCTGCGGGCGATTTTCGAGATCGTGAAGTTCGGCCCGACGACGGCCAATTCCTCGCCCGCGCGCTTCGTCTTCCTGCGCAGCGCCGAGTCCCGCGTCAGGCTCGCGCCGCACCTCTCGGAAGGCAACCGCGCCAAGACGGCGGCGGCGCCCATGTGCGCCATCGTCGCGCACGATCTCGAGTTCTACGAGCACCTCGGCAAGCTGTTCCCGCATGACGCGACGGCGCGCTCGTGGTTCGCCGGCAAGGACGAGCACGTGCGGACGACGGCGCTGCGCAACGGCTCGCTGCAGGGCGCCTACTTCATCGTCGCCGCGCGCGCCCTCGGCTTCGACTGCGGGCCGATGTCGGGCTTCGACAACGCCGGGGTCGACGCCGAGTTCTTCGCCGGCACCAGCTGGCGGTCGAACTTCCTGTGCAATCTCGGCCACGGCGACGCAAGCAAGCTGTTCCCGCGCAACCCGCGCTTCGCCTTCGACGAGGCGTGCCGGATCGTTTGAGGTCAGTCGCCCTCGCGCATCAGGCCGGTGGCGGCGGCGCGGTCGCTCAGCAGCGGGTAGCGCCTGGGCTCGAAGAGCTGATAGTGCCACCACTCGTTGCGGTAGAAGTCCCAGCCCGCCTCGGTCATCACGCCGAGCAGCAGCAGGCGGTTGCGCCGCGCCGCGGCGCCGACGTCGCCCGCGCCGTGGTGGGCGCGCGGCGTGAAGTCGTCAAACCCGGTGCCCATGTCGAGCGCCCGGCCGCCGTCGCCGATCAGCGTCAGGTCGACCGCGACGCCGCGCGAGTGGGGCGAGCCGCGGCGCGGGTGGGCGAGGAAGTCCGGGTCCGGCGTGTGGCGCCACAGCACCCACTGGGCTTCCGCCGGCCGGAAGGCGTCGAAGATGCGCAGGCGGTACCCCAGCGCCGCCGCCGCGTCGACGGCGCGGGCCAGCGCCGCCGCGGCGCGTGGATGCAGGAAGCAGGCGGTGCGGCGGTAGACGGGCGCGCCGGTGAAGTTGCCGGCGCCGGCATAGGCGAGCGCGAGGTCGACGCCGTGCGAGGCCGCCGTGACGGGGACGAGAAGCATGCCCGGCGAGTGTGAGCGAAAACCGCTGCCGGAGAAAGTGCTGGCGCTGGACACGGCGATGGCGGCGTGTTCGGCGGCGGTGTGGGCCGGCGGGCGCATCGTCGCGCGGCGGCGCGAATGCCGCGCCCGCGGGCACGCCGAGGCGCTGATGCCCATGGTCGCGGCGGTGATGGCCGAGGCGGGTCTCGACTACGCCGCCCTCGACGCCATCGCGGTCACCCGCGGCCCGGGCACCTTCACCGGCGTGCGCGTCGGCCTCGCGGCGGCGCGCGGCCTTGCGCTCGCGTCGGCGACGCCGCTGATCGGGCTCACGACGCTCGAGGTGCTGGCCGCCGCGGCGCAGGACGCATCGCCGTCTGCGGCGACGCTGGCGGCGATCGAGGCGCGGCGCGGGCAGGTCTACGCGCAGCGGTTCCCGGACGGCCCGCCGCCCGCGGCGCTGCGGGCCGAGGCGGCGGCGGCGCTCGCCGGCCGCGGCCCGGTGTGCGTCGCCGGCGATGCCGCGCCGCGCCTCGCCGCGCTGATCGGAGCGCGCGCCTCCGTCGCCCCTGGCGACGGCCAGCCCGACGCGGCGGTCGCGGCCCGGCTCGCCGGCCGGCGGCGGCCCGGCCGCGCGCCGCCGGCGCCGCTCTATCTGCGGGCGCCGGACGCCCGCCTGCCGGCGGCGCGGTGAGCGGCGACGCCGTGGTGCCGGCGGCAGGAATCGAACCCGCAACCTACCGCTTACAAGGCGGTTGCTCTACCGGTTGAGCTACGCCGGCGCCGCGTCCGTCGCCTGTGTCAACGCGTACAGCGCGATGGCGCAGGCGTTCGACACGTTGAGACTATCGATCGGTCCCGCGAGCGGCAAGGACACGCATTCGTCGCACGTCTCGCGCGTCAGCCGGCGCAGACCGCTGCCCTCGGCGCCGAGCACGAGGGCCGAGCGGCGGGGCAGGCGCGCCTCGGCGAGGCGGCGCGGCGCCGCGTCGTCGAGTCCGACGACCCAGCGGCCGGATTCGGCGATGCGCGCCAGCGTTCGCGCGAGGTTGGCGACGCGCACGAGCGGCACCGCGTCGAGCCCGCCGGCCGCCGCCTTGGCGAGGACGCCGCCCTCCGGCGGCGAGCCGCGGCGCAGCACGACGACCGCGGCGGCGCCGAACGCCGCCGCCGAACGCAGGATCGCGCCGCCGCCGGCAGCGCCTCGTCGAGGTCGCGGACGGCGGCATCGCGGGCGCCCGGCGGCAGCGCCGGCAGGCGCCGCCGCGCCGCCGCGGTGACGAGCACGCGGTGGATGCGCCGCCGCGGGTTGGCGAGCGCGGCGCGCAGCGGATGCACGCCCCAGAGCCAGTAGTCGCCCGCCGCCGCGGGTCTCCGCGGCGCGGTGGCGGGCGGTTTGCGGCGGGCCATGGCCGACCCTATCGGCGAGACCCGGCGGCGGCAACGGCGGCGCGAGCGGACGCCGACATGTTGTTGACAAGCGGGGGGCAATGCCGATAGTCCGCACGTTCGCTCCGGCGGGCCGCAGGCCCGCGTCGGTGCGGAGGGGTGGCCGAGTGGTTAGACTGTAAATCTGCCGACGAATGTCTACGTAGGTTCGAATCCTACCCCCTCCACCAGAATATCGGATGCGGTCGGACCGGCCGGCCCTTGCGCAGCGGGTGCGGCGGGCGGGTGTAGCTCAATGGTAGAGCCCCAGCCTTCCAAGCTGGTTACGTGGGTTCGATTCCCATCACCCGCTCCAACCCCCAACACGAGAAGAGACGATGGCGAAGGAGCGATTTGAGCGGACGAAGCCTCATGCGAACGTTGGGACGATCGGTCATGTGGATCACGGCAAGACGACGCTGACGGCGGCGATCACGAAGGTTCTGGCGGAGACGACCGGAGGCGCGACGTTTACGGCGTACGACGAGATCGACAAGGCGCCGGAGGAGCGGGACCGCGGGATCACGATCGCGACGGCTCACGTCGAGTACGAGACGGGTGCCCGCCACTACGCGCACGTGGACTGTCCCGGACATGCGGACTACGTGAAGAACATGATCACCGGCGCGGCGCAGATGGACGGTGCGATCCTTGTTGTTTCTGCGGCGGACGGCCCGATGCCGCAGACCCGGGAGCACATACTTCTGGCGCGTCAGGTGGGCGTTCCGGCGATTGTCGTTTATCTGAACAAGGTCGATCAGGTTGACGATCCCGAGCTGCTCGAGCTTGTCGAGCTCGAGGTTCGGGAGTTGCTGTCGAGCTACGATTTTCCCGGCGACGACATCCCGATCGTGTCGGGCTCTGCGCTGCAGGCTCTTGAGGGCGAGACCGGCGAGATGGCGGTCGGTTCGGTTCACGCGTTGATGGATGCTGTCGATTCGTACATACCGACGCCCGAGCGGGCGAAGGATCTGCCGTTCCTGATGCCGATCGAGGATGTTTTTTCGATATCGGGCCGCGGGACGGTTGTGACGGGTCGTGTCGAGCGCGGCGTGGTGAAGGTTGGCGACGAGGTCGAGATCGTCGGTCTGAAGGAGACGTCGAAGACGGTCTGCACGGGCGTCGAGATGTTCCGCAAGCTTCTGGATCAGGGCGAGGCCGGCGACAACATCGGTGCGCTGCTTCGCGGGACGAAGCGTGACGAGGTCGAGCGGGGTCAGGTTCTTGCGGCGCCCGGTTCGATCACGCCGCACACGCGTTTCAAGGCCGAGGCCTACATCCTGACGAAGGACGAGGGCGGCCGTCACACGCCGTTTTTCAGCAACTACCGGCCGCAGTTCTACTTTCGGACGACGGACGTGACGGGGACGGTTGCGTTGCCCGAGGGTACGGAGATGGTGATGCCCGGGGACAACATCGCGATGAGCATCGAGTTGATCGTGCCGATTGCGATGGACCAGGGTCTTCGCTTCGCCATCCGCGAGGGCGGGCGCACGGTCGGCGCCGGCGTCGTCGCCGAAATCGTCGAGTAAACGCAAACGGGGCAGCAACCCCGCTAGGAGTGTAGCTCAATTGGTAGAGCACCGGTCTCCAAAACCGGGGGTTGGGGGTTCGAGCCCCTCCACTCCTGCCACTTCCGTCCGCCGCCGCCGCGCGGCGGCGGTCTGAACCCGCCGGGCCCGAGGGCTAAGTCATGGCAGCAAAACCGTCTCCGGCCGAATTCGTGCGCCAGGTGCGCCAGGAAATGGCGCGCGTCATCTGGCCGACGCGCAAGGAGATTACGATCACCACCATCATGGTGTTCATCATGGTGTTTCTCCTCGCCGTCTTCTTTCTGCTCGTCGACTGGGTGATCCGCACCGGCGTGACGTCCATTCTCGGCATCGGAGGCTGATCATGGCGGCGGCGGAGGCGGCGGCGGACGACGCCCGGTGGTACATCGTCCACACCTATTCCGGTTTCGAGAAGAAGGTGGCGCAGGCGATCAGGGACCAGGCGATCCGCAAGAACATGGCCGACGCGTTCGACGAGGTGGTGGTGCCGACCGAGGAGGTGGTCGAGATGCGCCGCGGCCGCAAGGTCTCGAGCGAGCGCAAGTTCCTGCCCGGCTACGTGCTGATCCGCATGGCGATGACCGACGAGAGCTGGCATCTGGTCAAGAACACGCCGAAGGTCACCGGATTCCTGGGCGCCGGCGGGACGCCGACGCCGATCCGCCAGGAGGAGGCCGACCGCATCCTGCGTCAGGTCCAGGAAGGCACCGAACGCCCGAAGCCGTCCATCACCTTCGACATCGGCGAGATGGTGCGCGTCTGCGACGGGCCGTTCACGTCGTTCAACGGCATGGTGGAGGACGTCGACGAGGACCGCGCGCGGCTCAAGGTCGCGGTGTCGATCTTCGGCCGCGCCACGCCGGTGGAACTCGAATACGCCCAGGTCGAGAAGCTCTAGAGGTCCGAACGTGCGCGGCCGCCCGCCGCGGCAGGGGGAGAGGGATGGCGAAGAAGATCACCGGCTACATCAAGCTGCAGGTGCCTGCGGGGGAGGCCCGGCCGGCGCCGCCGGTCGGCCCCGTTCTCGGCCAGCGCGGCCTGAACATCATGGAATTCTGCAAGGCCTTCAACGCGAGGACGCAGAAGCTTGAGGCGGGCATGCCGATCCCGACCGTCATAACGGTCTATGCCGATCGCAGCTTCAGCTTCGAGACCAAGTCGCCGCCGGCGAGCTACCTCATCAGGAACGCCGCCGGTCTCGAAAAGGGCTCGGAACAGGCCGGGCGCACCGATCCGGTCGGCCGGATCGCGATGAGCGACCTGCGCGCCATCGCCGAGCTCAAGGCGAAGGACCTCAACGCGAACGACGTGGACGCGGCGTGCCGCATGCTCGCCGGTTCGGCGCGTTCGATGGGTATCGAAGTGGTGGGAGGCTGAACGATGGCAGGGCGCCAGGGCAAACGCATGAAACCGCTGCGCGAGGCGACGAGCCAGGAGACGCGCTACGCGCTCGGCGAGGCGATCGACCTCGTGAAGAAGAACGCCACCGCCCGCTTCGACGAAACGGTCGAGATTGCGCTCAACCTCGGCGTCGATCCGCGGCACGCCGACCAGATGGTGCGCGGCATGGCGAGCCTGCCGCACGGCACCGGGCGGACGGTCCGCGTCGCCGTGTTTGCCAAGGAAGTCAAGGCCGAGGAGGCCGCGGCCGCGGGAGCGGACATCGTCGGCGCCGAGGACCTCGCGGAACGGGTGCAGGCCGGCGACATCGACTTCGACCGCTGCATCGCCGTCCCCGCCATGATGCGGATCGTCGGCCGTCTGGGCCGGATTCTCGGCCCGCGCGGGCTGATGCCCAATCCCAAGCTGGGCACGGTGACCGACGACGTCGCCGAAGCGGTGCGGGCGGCGAAGGGCGGTCAGGTCGAGTTCCGCGTCGAGAAGGCGGGCCTGATCCACGCCGGCGTCGGCAAGGCGAGCTTCGCCGCCGACGCCCTGCGCGAGAACGTCGAGGCCTTCGTCGGCGCCATCAACCGCGCCAAGCCGTCGGGCGCCAAGGGCATCTATCTCCGACGGGCGACCTTGAGTTCGACGATGGGGGTCGGGGTCAAGCTGGAGACCGAAGCCTTGACGCAGATGTGACGGCGGGCTAGAACCCGCACTCCATCTGTCCGAGACAGCAGGCGCTGCGGGTCTCCGCGGCTTAATCTCCTTGCCGGCCTGCCGAGACGGAAGACCGCGGCGCTTGCCGCGACTCGCCCTTCCGGGACAGCAGGACGAACACCGCGCCGGCAGCGCCGGCGCGTTGCGCACGCCGCACGGGCGCGGCGCGGGACGGGGAGCGTGGCGTTGGATCGAACGGGCAAGGAACGGCTCGTCGCGGCGTTGAACGAAACGTTCGATGGGGCGAACGCGGTCGTGGTGACGCACTATCTCGGCATCACAGCCGGCGAGGCGACCGATCTGCGGCGGCAGATGCACGACGCCGGCGCGACCTTTCGCGTCGTCAAGAACAGCCTCGCCAGGCTGGCTCTCGCGGGCACGCCCTACGAACACATGGCCGGCTTGTTCACCGGCCCGACGGCGATCGCCTTTTCCGCCGATCCCGTGGCCGCGGCGAAGGCTGCCGTCGGCTTTGCCGGGCAGAACCCGCACTTGGTCATTCTCGGCGGCGGGCTGCGCGAGACGGCGCTCGACGAGGCGGCGGTGCGCAACCTCGCGAGACTGCCTTCGCTCGACGAGCTGCGGGGGCGCCTGGTCGGCCTGATCAGCGCGCCGGCGACCAAGGTCGCCGGCGTCCTCCAGGCACCGGCCGCGCAGCTCGCGCGCGTGTTCGACGCCTACGCCGAGGCGGCGTGAGCCGCGGCGGCGACACGACAACGGACGACACCGACGGACGACACCGGGAGTCACGAATACCATGGCCGACTTGCAGAAGATCGCCGAAGACCTGTCGCAGCTGAGCGTCGTCGAGGCGGCGGAGTTGTCGAAGCTCCTCGAGGAGAAATGGGGGGTCTCGGCGGCGGCGCCGATCGCCGTTGCCGCGGCGCCGGGAGCCGGCGACGGCGCCGAAGCCGCGGTCGAGGAGCAGACCGAATTCGACGTGGTGCTGGCCGCGTTCGGCGAGAAGAAGATCAACGTCATCAAGGAAGTCCGCCAGATCACCGGTCTCGGATTGAAGGAGGCCAAGGATCTGGTCGAATCGGCGCCGAAGCCGGTCAAGGAGGCGGTCTCCAAGGACGAGGCCGAACAGCTCAAGGCAAAGCTGGAAGAAGCCGGCGCAACCGTCGAACTGAAGTAGCCGCGAGCCGCCCGCGCACGTCGCCGGCGGCGCGGACGGCTTGACAAATTCGGCCGCCGGTACGACCTTCGGGATTCGACTGGACGGATCGGCGGCAAACTTGGTCGATACCATCGGACCTGGCCCGAGGCCGGAACCTGGAGAATTGCTCGCGTGGCGCTCCCCCTGAGGTGTGCCTGACGGGCCTTCTTGCGCTGTGGACGCGGGCGCGCGCCCGCTGCGGCCGTTCCGCCGTCCGCCGCCGCGCCGACCGGTGCGCGACCCGACGAGAGGAGGCCGTATGACCCTGTCGTTCACCGGACGCAAGCGCATTCGCAAGAATTTCGGGCGTATTTCGGCAGCGACCTCGATGCCGAACCTCATCGAGGTCCAGAAGACCTCGTACGATGCGTTCCTGCAGCACGACGCGGCGCCCGACGAGCGCCGGGACGCCGGGCTGCAGGCGGTGTTCCGCTCGGTGTTTCCGATTCGCGACTTTTCCGGGCGCGCCCAGTTCGACTTCGTGGGCTACGCCTTCGACCGGCCGAAATACGATGTCGAGGAATGCCAGCAGCGCGGCATGACCTACGCCGCCCCGCTGCGGGTGACGCTTCGCCTGATCGTCTGGGACGTGGACGAGGAGACCGGCGCGCGCACCGTCCGCGACATCAAGGAGCAGGACGTGTTCATGGGCGACATGCCCCTGATGACCGACAAGGGCACGTTCGTCGTCAACGGCACCGAGCGCGTGGTCGTCAGCCAGATGCACCGGTCCCCCGGCGTCTTCTTCGACCACGACAAGGGCAAGACCCACGCCTCGGGCAAGTACCTCTTCGCCGCGCGCGTCATTCCCTACCGCGGCTCGTGGCTCGATTTCGAGTTCGACGCCAAGGACATCGTGCACGTCCGCATCGACCGCCGGCGCAAGCTGCCGGTGACGGTCCTGCTGCGCGCCTGCGGCCTGGGCACGGAAGAGATACTCGGGACGTTCTACGAGACCCGCGTCTACCGGCGCGACGGCAAGGGCTGGAGCGTCGAGCTCGACGCCGACGGCCTGAAGGGCACCAAGCTGGTCGACGACCTGATCGACGCGCGGACCGACGAGCCCGTCGCCAAGGCCGGCGACCGGATGACGCAGCGGCGGATCGACGCCCTCAAGGAGGCCGGGGTCGAACGTCGGCGGGTCGACCGGGAGCATCTGATCGAGAGCTACGTCGCCGCCGACGTCACCGATGCGGACAGCGGCGAGGTGCTCGCGGAAGCTGGCGACATGGTGACCGAGGCGATCCTCGACGCGGTCGAGGAGGCGGGCATGGACAGCCTGCCGGTGCTCGCCATCGGCCCCTCCGTCGGGCCCTACATCCGCAACACGCTCGACATCGACAAGAACCGCTCGCGCGAGGAGGCGCTGACCGACATCTATCGGGTGATGCGTCCCGGCGAGCCGCCGACCGAGGAGAGCGCCGAGCGCCTGTTCTATGATCTGTTCCTCAGCCCTGCCAAGCTGGCGAAATCCGCCGTCGCCGCGCGTGAGCATCCCGGCGCCCGCCGCAAGGCGGTCGGCACGCTCGACCGCGGCGCGGTCGACGGCAACGCCTGGGTGCTCGACGCGCGCGACGGCTTCCAGCTTCTGTTGATCGCCCGCGCCGCCGAATGGGACGGTCCCAACGCCGTCTGGGTGGCCGACGACGACGTCGAGGTCCAGCGCTCGGAGCGTTACGACCTGTCCGCCGTCGGCCGCGTCAAGATGAACGCGCGCCTGGATCTGAAGAGCGACGACGAGCTGCGCGAGCTGCGCCGCAGCGACATCCTCGCCGTCGTCCGGACGCTGGTCGATCTCAAGGACGGCAAGGGCGACATCGACGACATCGACCATCTCGGCAACCGCCGGGTGCGCTCGGTCGGCGAGCTGATGGAGAACCAGTACCGCATCGGCCTCCTGCGCATGGAACGCGCGATCCGCGAGCGCATGAGTTCGGTCGAGATCGATGCCGTCATGCCGCACGACCTGGTCAACGCCAAGCCGGCGGCGGCGGCGGTGCGCGAATTCTTCGGCTCGTCGCAGCTCAGCCAGTTCATGGACCAGACCAACCCGCTGTCGGAGATCACCCACAAGCGGCGGCTGTCGGCGCTCGGCCCGGGCGGGCTCACCCGCGAGCGCGCCGGCTTCGAGGTCCGCGACGTGCATCCGACGCACTACGGCCGCATCTGTCCGATCGAGACGCCGGAAGGGCCCAACATCGGCCTCATCAACAGTCTGGCGACCTATGCCCACGTCAACAAGTACGGCTTCATCGAAAGCCCCTACCGCAAGGTGGTCGACGGCAAGGTGTCGCAGGAGGTCCACTACCTGTCGGCGATGGACGAGGCGCGCTACACCATCGCCCAGGCGAATGCGCCGCTGACCGCGGACGGCCGCTTCGAGCGCGACCTCGTGAGCTGCCGGGTCAACGGCGACTTCGTGATGACGACGCCCGACCAGGTGGACTACATCGACGTGTCGCCGAAGCAGCTCGTGTCGGTTGCCGCGGCGCTCATTCCGTTCCTCGAGAACGACGACGCCAACCGTGCCCTGATGGGGTCCAACATGCAGCGGCAGGCGGTGCCTCTGCTGCGCGCCCAGGCGCCGCTGGTCGGCACCGGGATGGAAGAGGTGGTGGCGCGCGACTCCGGCGCGACCGTCGTCGCCCGCCACGCCGGCGTGATTGATCAGGTGGACGCCCAGCGGGTGGTGATCCGCGTCGCCGACGACGAGGAACGCGGCTCGGCAGGCGTCGACATCTACAATCTGCGGAAGTTCCAGCGCTCCAACCAGAACACCTGCATCAACCATCGTCCCGTGGTCGAGGTCGGCGACGCGGTAGCGGTCGGCGACGTGATCGCCGACGGCCCCTCGACCGAGCTCGGCGAGCTGGCGCTCGGGCGCAACGTGCTCGTCGCCTTCATGCCGTGGAACGGCTACAACTTCGAGGATTCGATCCTCATCTCCGAGCGCATCGTCAGCGACGACGTCTTCACCTCGATCCACATCGAGGAGTTCGAGGTGATGGCGCGCGACACCAAGCTCGGCCCGGAGGAGATCACGCGCGACATCCCCAACGTCGGCGACGAGGCGCTCGGCAATCTCGACGAGGCGGGGATCGTCTACATCGGCGCCGAAGTCCGGCCGAACGACATCCTCGTCGGCAAGATCACGCCGAAGGGCGAGTCGCCGATGACCCCGGAGGAGAAGCTGCTGCGGGCGATCTTCGGCGAAAAGGCGTCCGACGTGCGCGATACGTCGCTCAGATTGCCGCCGGGCTTCTCCGGCACCGTCGTCGAGGTGCGTGTGTTCTCGCGGCGCGGCGTCGACAAGGACGAACGCGCGCTGGCCATCGAGCGCGCCGAGATCGACCGGCTGGCGAAGGACCGCGACGACGAGCGGCAGATCGTCGAGCGGAACGTCCATGACCGCCTGAAAGCCCTGCTCGCCGGTCGCACGGTCGTCGCCGGCCCGGCGGGCGCCGCCGCCGGCGCGATGGTCGACGACGGCGTGCTCGCCTCCTTCACCAAGGGCCAGTGGTGGCAGTTCGCCGTCGACGACGACCGCGCGATGGCGCGCATCGAGGCGCTCAGGCGCGAGTTCGACGACGCGATCGAGAATCTGCGCCTGCGCTTCGAGGAGAAGGTGGAGAAGGTGCGCTCCGGCGACGAGCTGCCGCCGGGCGTCCTCAAGATGGTCAAGGTCTTCGTGGCCGTGAAGCGCAAGCTCCAGCCCGGCGACAAGATGGCCGGCCGCCACGGCAACAAGGGCGTGATCTCGAAGATCATGCCCATCGAGGACATGCCCTACCTGGAGGACGGCACGCCGGTCGACATCGTTCTCAATCCGCTCGGCGTGCCGTCGCGGATGAACGTCGGACAGATCCTCGAGACCCATCTCGGCTGGGCCACCCATGCGCTCGGGCGCGAGGTGGCCGAGATGCTGGCGGCGGCGGCGGCGCCGTCGCGCCTGCGCGAACGGCTTTCGGCGTTCTACGGCGAGGACATCGCGCGCGACGCGCTGGCGAAGCTGTCCGACGACGAGGTGGTCGAGCTCGCGGGTCACGTGCGCGCCGGGGTGCCGATCGCGACGCCGGTGTTCGACGGTGCGCGCGAGGCCGACATCGTCGAGTTTCTCGGCATTGCCGGGCGCGACACGTCGGGTCAGGTAACGCTCATCGACGGCCGCACCGGCGAGCCCTTCGACCGCAAGGTGACGGTCGGCTACATCTACATGCTCAAGCTCCATCACCTCGTGGACGACAAGATTCACGCCCGGTCGATCGGGCCGTACAGCCTCGTCACCCAGCAGCCGCTCGGCGGCAAGGCGCAGTTCGGCGGCCAGCGCTTCGGCGAGATGGAGGTCTGGGCGCTTCAGGCCTACGGCGCTGCCTACACCCTGCAGGAGATGCTCACGGTCAAGTCGGACGACGTGTCCGGCCGGACCAAGGCCTACGAATCCATCGTCCGCGGCGAGGACACGTTCGAGGCCGGCATCCCCGAATCCTTCAACGTGCTGGTGAAGGAGCTGCAATCGCTCGGTCTCGACGTGGGCCTTGTCGAGGGGGAGTAGAACTCCGCCGACGGGCGGCGAAACCGGCAGAGGAGACGCGCGATGAACGATCTGATGAACATCTTCACCCCGGTGCCGAGTTCGCAGCGGTTTGACGAGATTCGGATTTCGATCGCCAGCTCCGAGAAGATCCGGTCATGGTCGTTCGGCGAGGTGAAGAAGCCGGAGACGATCAACTACCGGACGTTCAAGCCGGAACGCGAGGGCCTGTTCTGCGCCAAGATCTTCGGCCCGATCAAGGACTACGAGTGCCTGTGCGGCAAGTACAAGCGCATGAAGCACCGCGGCATCGTGTGCGAGAAGTGCGGCGTCGAGGTCATCCAGTCGAAGGTCCGGCGCGAGCGCATGGGGCATATCGAGCTGGCCTCGCCCGTCGCCCACATCTGGTTCCTGAAATCGCTGCCGTCGCGCATCGGCACCTTGCTCGACATGACGCTCAAGGAGATCGAGCGCATTCTCTATTTCGAGAACTACGTGGTCATCGAGCCGGGCCTCACGCCGCTCGGGCAGAACGAGCTCCTCAGCGAGGAGCAGTACTACGATCAGCTCGACGAGCACGGCCACGACGCCTTCCGCGCCGGCATCGGTGCCGAGGCGATCCGCGACATGTTGTCGGCGATCGATCTCGGCGGCGAGCGCGAGAGGCTGCGCGAGGATCTGGCGGAGACCAATTCCGAGGCCAAGCGCAAGAAGCTGGTCAAGCGCCTCAAGCTCATCGAGTCGTTCATCGCCTCCGGCAACCGCCCGGAGTGGATGATCCTCGAGGTGATTCCGGTCATTCCGCCCGAGCTCCGCCCCCTCGTGCCCCTCGACGGCGGCCGCTTCGCCACCTCCGATCTCAACGACCTCTATCGCCGCGTCATCAACCGCAACAACCGGCTCAAGCGCCTGCTCGAGCTGCGCGCGCCCGACATCATCGTGCGCAACGAAAAGCGCATGCTGCAGGAATCGGTCGACGCGCTGTTCGACAACGGCCGTCGCGGCCGGGTGATCACCGGCGCCAACAAGCGGCCGTTGAAGTCGCTCGCCGACATGCTCAAGGGCAAGCAGGGCCGGTTCCGCCAGAACCTGCTCGGCAAGCGCTGCGACTACTCCGGCCGTTCGGTGATCGTCGTCGGGCCGGAGCTGAAGCTGCACGAATGCGGCCTGCCGAAGAAGATGGCGCTCGAGCTGTTCAAGCCGTTCATCTACTCCAAGCTCGAGCTGTACGGCATGGCGACCACCATCAAGGCGGCCAAGCGCATGGTGGAGAAGGAGCGGCCCGAGGTGTGGGACATCCTCGAGGAGGTGATCCGCGAGCATCCCGTGCTGCTCAACCGGGCGCCGACGCTGCACCGGCTCGGCATCCAGGCGTTCGAGCCGAAGCTGATCGAGGGCAAGGCCATTCAGCTCCATCCGCTGGTCTGCGCCGCGTTCAACGCCGATTTCGACGGCGACCAGATGGCGGTGCACGTGCCGCTGTCCCTCGAGGCCCAGCTCGAGGCGCGCGTGCTGATGATGTCGACCAACAACATCCTCAGCCCGGCGAACGGCAAGCCGATCATCGTCCCCACGCAGGACATCGTGCTCGGCCTCTACTACACGACGATCGCGCGCGACGGCATGCCGGGCGAAGGCATGGTCTTCGCCGACGTGGGCGAGATCGAGCACGCCCTCCACGCCGGCGCGCTGCATCTGCACGCGCGCATCCGGGCCCGCTTCGACGGGGTCGACGGCGACGGCGCTCCGTGCAGCACGGTGGTGGAAACCACGCCCGGCCGCATGCTGCTGTCGCAGATCCTGCCGCGGCATCCGCGCATCGGCTTCGGGTTGATCAACCGGCTGCTGACCAAGAAGGAGGTCAGCCAGGTGATCGACGAGGTGTACCGTCATTGCGGTCAGAAGGAGACGGTGCTGTTCGCCGACCGCATCATGAAGCTCGGGTTCGGACAGGCCTGCCGCGCCGGCATCTCCTTCGGCAAGGACGACATGGTGGTCCCGGCCTCCAAGCGCGACCACGTGGAAGAAACGCGGGTCATGGTCCACGATTTCGAGCGCGAGTACGCCGAAGGGCTCCTCAGCCAGCGCGAGAAGTACAACAAGGTGCTCGACGCCTGGACCCAGTGTACCGACAAGGTCGCGGACGAGATGATGAACGCGATCGGCTCGTCCGGCGCCGATGCGACGGGCGACCTCAATTCGATCCACATGATGTCGCACTCGGGCGCCCGCGGCTCGGCGGCGCAGATGAAGCAGCTCGCCGGAATGCGGGGGCTGATGGCCAAGCCTTCGGGCGAGATCATCGAGACGCCGATCATCTCCAATTTCAAGGAAGGCCTGACCGTGCTCGAGTACTTCAACTCGACCCACGGCGCGCGCAAGGGCCTTGCCGACACGGCGCTGAAGACGGCCAACTCGGGTTATCTCACCCGCCGGCTCGTCGACGTGGCGCAGGATGTCATCATTACCGAGGACGATTGCGGCACCCGCGAGGGCCTCGACGTGGGCGCCGTGGTCGAGGGCGGCGAGATCATCGAGCCCCTGGCCGACCGGATCCTCGGGCGTTGCGCGGCCGTGGACGTGGTCAGTCCGCTCGACGACTCGGTCGTCGTCAAGGCCGGCGAGCTGATCGACGAGGAAGCGGTCGCCGCCATCGAGAAGGCCGAGATCGAACGCGTGAAGGTCCGCTCGGTCCTGACGTGCGAGACCGAGCAGGGCGTGTGCGGTCGCTGCTATGGCCGCGATCTCGCGCGCGGCACCATGGTCAACGTCGGCGAGGCGGTCGGCGTGATCGCGGCGCAGTCCATCGGCGAGCCGGGGACGCAGCTCACGATGCGGACCTTCCACATCGGCGGCGCGGTGTCGCAGAGCGCGCAGCAGTCGAGCGTCGAGGCCGCGGTCGACGGCGTGCTGAAGATCGAGAACCGCAGCGCCGTGGTCGACCCCGCCGGCGTCCCCGTGCTGACCAGCCGGACCTGCGAGTTCGTGCTGTACGACGAGAAGGGGCGCGAGCGCGCCCGCCACCGCGTCCCCTATGGCGCGCGCGTGCTCGTCGACCACGACGGCGCGGTGTCCAAGGGCACGAAGCTGGCCGAGTGGGACCCGCACATGCGGCCGATCGTCAGCGAGATCGACGGGCGCGTGGCCTTCAGGGACCTCGTCGAGGGCGTGACCATGCGCGAGGAGCTCGACGAGACGACCGGCATCTCCACCCGGCGCATCGTCGAGTGGAAGCAGACGGCGAAGTCGCCCGACTTCCATCCGCGGATAGCCTTGGTCGACGGCGACGACGAGACGCTGACGCTCGCCAGCGGCCGCGAAGCCAGCTTCGAGCTGCCGGTGAATGCCATCCTGAGCGTCGAGCCCGGCGATGAGGTGCACGCCGGCGGCGTGCTGGCGCGCATTCCCCTGGAAGGCTCGAAGGCGCGCGACATCACCGGCGGCCTGCCCCGCGTCGCCGAGCTGTTCGAGGCCCGCAAGCCCAAGGATTTCGCGGTCATCAGCGAGATCGACGGGCGCGTCGAGTTCGGC
The DNA here is from genome assembly GCA_965243325.1 of Alphaproteobacteria bacterium. GTDB lineage: Bacteria > Pseudomonadota > Alphaproteobacteria > UBA7887 > UBA7887 > JANQOH01. The sequence goes on from CBDEUQ010000003.1 coordinate 1,909,743, forward strand.
AAGGACTACAAGGGCAAGCGGCGCCTGATCGTGGCGCCCGACGACGAGGAGGCGGCGACGGTCGAGTACTTCATCGCCAAGGGCAAGCACATCACCGTCCAGGAAGGCGATCGCGTGCGCAAGGGCGACCTCCTGATGGACGGCAGCCGTGTGCCGCACGACATTCTGAAGGTGCTCGGCGTCGCCGAGCTCGCCAACTATCTGGTCGACGAGATCCAGGACGTCTATCGCCTGCAGGGTGTGAAGATCAACGACAAGCACATCGAGGTGGTCACTCGGCAGATGCTGCAGAAGATCGAGATCGAGGATCCGGGGGATTCGACGTTCCTGGTCGGCGAGCGGGTGGACATGGTCGAGTTGCGGGACGTGAACCGCAGGGTGATGGAGGAGGACGGCCGGCCGGCTCAGGGGACTCCGGTGCTCCTCGGCATTACCAAGGCCAGCCTGCAGACCAACTCCTTCATCTCGGCGGCGTCGTTCCAGGAGACGACGCGCGTTCTCACCGAGGCCGCGGTCACCGCGCGCACGGACCGGCTCCACGGTCTGAAGGAGAACGTCATCGTCGGCCGGCTGATTCCGGCCGGCACCGGACGCTTCATCAACGAGAAGAAGCGGCTCGCGGCCGAACGCGACCGCGAGATCGTCGAAGCGCGCGAGGAGCGCGCGCGGGCGGCGGCCCTGCCGCCGGCCGAGGAGCTCGGCGCCGCCTGACCCGGCGGCCCGTCCGCACGTCGTCGGGAGGCCGGCGGAAGGCGCCGGAACGAGGCGCGCCGGGGGTTTGCCCGCCGCCGTGGCGGTGCGTCGCCGGCCCGAAAATCGCCTTGACGCTGTCCGGCGGCAGCCCTAGTATCCGGCCCGCTCGGGGGGCAGGTGGTAGGTGTCCCGCCTAGACGCTGCCCCCGGCGACGGCCGCAACGGCCGTTATTGTGCAGGACATGGGAACGCCCGCGGCGACGCGGGGGAGGGGCATCGCGGGGTCCGGACGCGGTTCGGGCCTCGGGCGGTGCTTGGCTTTGTTGACGGAGTCGCGGATCGGCTCCGGCCGGCCGAAGGAGTGCGGGAGCAGCCGATGCCGACGATCAATCAACTGGTGCGCAAGGGGCGCCAACGGCCTGGGCACCGCAACAAGGTGCCGGCGCTGGAGCAGTGTCCGCAGAAGCGCGGCGTCTGCACGCGCGTCTACACCACCACGCCCAAGAAGCCGAATTCGGCGCTGCGCAAGGTGGCGCGGGTGCGGCTCACCAACGGTTTCGAAGTCATCAGCTATATCCCGGGCGAGGGCCATCTGCTGGCCGAGCATTCGGTGGTGCTGATTCGCGGCGGCCGGGTCAAGGATCTGCCCGGCGTGCGCTATCACGTAATTCGCGGCAAGCTCGATACCACAGGCGTCGACGACCGCCGGCAGCGGCGCTCGAAGTACGGCGCCAAGCGGCCGCGGTAGGGGCGGGCCGTGTCCCGGCGGCGCGCGGCCGAGAAACGCGAGGTGCTGGGCGACGCCCAGTACGGCGATGTCGTGCTCAGCAAGTTCATGAACAACCTCATGGTGGCCGGCAAGAAGTCCATCGCCGAGCGCATCGTGTACGGCGCCTTCGACCGGATGTCGCGGCGCGGCAGCGGCGATCCGCTGCAACTGTTCCACTCGGCGCTCGAGAACGTGAAGCCGAACATCGAGGTCAAGTCGCGGCGCGTCGGCGGCGCCACCTACCAGGTGCCGACGGAGGTGAAGGCCGACCGGCGGCAGGCGCTCGCCATCCGCTGGCTCATCGACGCCGCCCGGCGGCGGGCCGAGAAGACGATGGTCGACAGGCTGTCGGGCGAGTTGATGGATGCCGCGGCGAACCGCGGCGCGGCGGTCAAGAAGCGCGAGGACACGCACCGAATGGCCGAGGCCAACAAGGCGTTCTCGCACTACCGCTGGTAGCGCGGCGGTCGGACGGACGAACCCATGGCGCGCACGACTCCCCTGGAGCGGTATCGCAACATCGGCATCATGGCGCACATCGATGCCGGGAAGACGACGACGACGGAGCGCGTGCTGTTCTACACGGGGCGGTCGCACCGCATGGGGGAGGTGCACGACGGTGCCGCCACCATGGACTGGATGGACCAGGAACAGGAGCGCGGGATCACCATCACGTCGGCGGCCACGACGTGCTTCTGGCGCGACCACCGGATCAACATCATCGACACGCCGGGGCATGTCGATTTCACCATCGAGGTGGAGCGCTCGCTGCGCGTGCTCGACGGCGCGGTGTGCGTGTTCGACAGCGTCGCCGGGGTCGAGCCGCAGTCCGAAACGGTCTGGCACCAGGCCGACCGGTACGGCGTGCCGCGGGTGTGCTTCGTCAACAAGATGGACCGCATCGGAGCCGATTTCGACCGCTGCGTGTCGATGATCGTCGATCGCCTGGGGGCGACCCCGCTGGTCCTGCAACTCCCGGTCGGGGCCGAGGCGCACTACGCCGGCGTGGTCGATCTGATCTCCATGCAGGCGATCCTGTGGAAGGACGAGACGCTGGGCGCCGAGTACGTGGGGAACGACATCCCCGCCGACATGGCCGAGACCGCCGCCGCCGCCCGGGAAGCGCTCGTCCTCGCCGCGGTGGAGCATGACGATGCGGTGCTCGAAGCGTATCTCGACGGTGAGGAGCCGGACGCGGCGACCCTCAGGCGGTGCATTCGCAAGGGCACCATCGCCGGTGCCTTCGTGCCGGTGTTGAACGGCTCGGCGTTCAAGAACAAGGGGGTCCAGCCGCTGCTCGACGCGGTCATCGACTATCTGCCGGCGCCGAGCGACGTCGCGGCGGTCGAGGGCGTGGATCCGGGCTCCGAGCGGGCGGTATCGCGCGCGAGCGCCGACGACGCGCCGTTCTCCGCCCTGGCGTTCAAGATCATGAACGACAAGTACGTCGGCTCGCTCACCTTCGTGCGCATCTATTCGGGCGTGCTCGAAAGCGGGACCGCGGTGCTCAACACGATCAAGGGCCGGCGCGAGCGCATCGGGCGCATGCTGGCGATGCACGCCAACCACCGCGAGGACATCAAGGAAGCGCGCGCCGGCGACATCATCGCCCTGTGCGGCCTCAAGAACACCGCCACCGGCGACACGCTGTGCGACGGCGACGCGCCGGTGGTGCTCGAGAAGATCGCGTTTCCGGAACCCGTCATCGAGGTGGCGGTGGAGCCCAAGACCAAGGCCGATCAGGAAAAGATCGCCGCCGCGCTCGGTCGTCTGGCGATGGAGGATCCGTCCTTCAAGGTGGCGGTGGACGGCGAGACCGGCCAGACGATCATCAAGGGCATGGGCGAGTTGCACCTCGACATCATCGTCGATCGCCTGAAACGCGAGTTTCTCGTCGGGGCCAACGTCGGTGCGCCGCAGGTGGCGTACCGCGAGACGATCAGCCGCGCCGCCGAGGTCGACTATACGCACAAGAAGCAGACCGGCGGCTCGGGGCAGTTCGCGCGCGTCAAGCTGCGGCTTGCGCCCGGGGAACCGGGAAGCGGCCTCGACTTCGAGAGCATCGTCGTCGGCGGCAACGTTCCGCGCGAGTACGTGCCGGGCGTCGTGAAGGGCTTGCGCGGCGGCATGGAGTCGGGGGTCGTCGCCGGTTACCCGATGATCGAGGTCCGGGCGACTCTGGTCGACGGCGCGCACCACGAAGTGGACTCGAGCGTGATGGCGTTCGAGATCGCGGCGCGGGCGGCCATGCGCGAGGCGGTGGGGCGCGCCGGACCGCGGCTGCTCGAGCCGGTCATGCGCGTGGAGGTGGTGACGCCCGAGGGCTTCATGGGCGACGTGATCGGCGATCTCAATGGCCGCCGCGGCCACATCCAGGGTATGGAACCGCGCGGGCCGGCGATGGCCATTACCGCCATGGTGCCGTTGGCGACCATGTTCGGATATGTCAATTCGCTGCGCTCGATCACCCAGGGCCGGGCGCAGTACAGCATGTTCTTCGATCACTACGAGCCGGTGCCGCACGTGGTTGCAGAGGAAGTTCGCGCCGGCGCCGCGTAGGAGCGTCGCCGGTCTGGTTGAGGAAAATCGCCGCCGGTAAACGGTCGGGCATACGGAGAGAGACGATGGCGAAGGAGCGATTTGAGCGGACGAAGCCTCATGCGAACGTTGGGACGATCGGTCATGTGGATCACGGCAAGACGACGCTGACGGCGGCGATCACGAAGGTTCTGGCGGAGACGACCGGAGGCGCGACGTTTACGGCGTACGACGAGATCGACAAGGCGCCGGAGGAGCGGGACCGCGGGATCACGATCGCGACGGCGCACGTCGAGTACGAGACGGGTGCCCGCCACTACGCGCACGTGGACTGTCCGGGCCATGCGGACTACGTGAAGAACATGATCACCGGCGCGGCGCAGATGGACGGTGCGATCCTTGTTGTTTCTGCGGCGGACGGCCCGATGCCGCAGACCCGGGAGCACATACTTCTGGCGCGTCAGGTGGGCGTTCCGGCGATTGTCGTTTATCTGAACAAGGTCGATCAGGTTGACGATCCCGAGCTGCTCGAGCTTGTCGAGCTCGAGGTTCGGGAGTTGCTGTCGAGCTACGATTTTCCCGGCGACGACATCCCGATCGTGTCGGGCTCTGCGCTGCAGGCTCTTGAGGGCGAGACCGGCGAGATGGCGGTCGGTTCGGTTCACGCGTTGATGGATGCTGTCGATTCGTACATACCGACGCCCGAGCGGGCGAAGGATCTGCCGTTCCTGATGCCGATCGAGGATGTTTTTTCGATATCGGGCCGCGGGACGGTTGTGACGGGTCGTGTCGAGCGCGGCGTGGTGAAGGTTGGCGACGAGGTCGAGATCGTCGGTCTGAAGGAGACGTCGAAGACGGTCTGCACGGGCGTCGAGATGTTCCGCAAGCTTCTGGATCAGGGCGAGGCCGGCGACAACATCGGTGCGCTGCTTCGCGGGACGAAGCGTGACGAGGTCGAGCGGGGTCAGGTTCTTGCGGCGCCCGGTTCGATCACGCCGCACACGCGTTTCAAGGCCGAGGCCTACATCCTGACGAAGGACGAGGGCGGCCGTCACACGCCGTTTTTCAGCAACTACCGGCCGCAGTTCTACTTTCGGACGACGGACGTGACGGGGACGGTTGCGTTGCCCGAGGGTACGGAGATGGTGATGCCCGGGGACAACATCGCGATGAGCATCGAGTTGATCGTGCCGATTGCGATGGACCAGGGTCTTCGCTTCGCCATCCGCGAGGGCGGGCGCACGGTCGGCGCCGGCGTCGTCGCCGAAATCGTCGAATAAGCGCAAACAGGGCCGGCGGCCGAACGACGGAGTCGACGATGGACAGTCAGAACATCCGCATACGCCTCAAGGCGTACGATCACGGCGTGCTCGACCAGTCGACGCTCGAAATCGTCAACACCGCCAAGCGCACCGGGGCGAACGTGCGCGGGCCCATACCGCTGCCGACGCATATCGATCGCTACACGGTGTTGCGGTCGCCGCACATCGACAAGAAATCGCGCGAGCAGTTCGAGATTCGCACCCACAAGCGCTTGCTCGACATCGTCGATCCGACGCCGCAGACGGTCGATGCGCTGATGAAGCTCGACCTCGCCGCCGGCGTCGACGTCGAGATCAAGCTGTAGGCGGTTGTCATGCGCACCGGACTGATAGCCGAGAAGCTCGGCATGACGCGGATCTATCTCGACGACGGCCGGCACCTCCCGGTGACCGTGCTGCGCGTCGACGACTGCCAGGTCGTGGCGCAGAAGACCGCCGCCCGCGATGGCTACGTGGCGTTGCAGATCGGCGTCGGCAAGGCGAAGCCGAAGAACGTGTCGAAGGCGATGCGCGGCCATTTCGCCAAGGCGCGGGTCGAGCCGAAGCGGCGGCTGGCCGAGTTTCGCGTCAGCGAGGATTGCCTGATCGACGTCGGAGCCGGGATCACCGCCGCGCATTTCGTGCCCGGCCAGTTCGTCGACGTGAGCGGCACGTCCATCGGCAAGGGGTTCGCCGGCGCCATGAAGCGGCACAATTTCGGCGGCCTGCGCGCCAGCCACGGCGTTTCGGTGTCGCACCGCAGTCACGGTTCGACAGGGCAGTGCCAGGATCCCGGCAAGGTGTTCAAGGGCAAGAAGATGGCCGGCCATCTCGGGGCGGCGAAAGTCACCGAGCAGAACCTGTACGTGGTCGACAGCGACGCCGGGCGCGGGCTGATCGTCGTGATGGGCGGCGTGCCCGGGCCGCGGGGCGGCCTCGTCCGTGTGACGGACGCGAAGAAGAGGGCGCTGCCCGGGGCGGCGCCGATGCCGGGGGCGCTGGCCGAGCCGGCGGGCGATTCCGCAACCCCGGCGGCGGAGAATTGAGCGTCATGCGGTGCGACGTGCGGACTCTCGACAACGAGGAAGCCGGCGAGATCGATCTCGCCGACACGATTTTCGGCGTGCCGGTGCGCGGCGACCTGCTGAAGCGTGCCGTGGTCTGGCAGCTCGCCAAGCGCCGCGCCGGGTCGCGCAAGGTGCAGGGCCGCAGCGACGTGACCGGAACCGGCGCCAAGGCGTACAAGCAGAAGGGAACGGGCCGGGCGCGTCGGGGGAACCGCAAGGTTTCGCAGTTCCGCGGCGGCGGTCGGGCGTTCCCGCCGCACCCGCGCGATCATGCGACGGCGCTGCCCAAGAAGGTGCGCAAGCTGGCGTTGAAGTGCGCGCTGTCGTCCAAGCGCGCCGAGGGCAAGCTGGTGATTCTCGACTCGCTGCGCCTCGACGAACCGAAGACCGGGGCGCTCGCCAGGCGGCTCGCCGGGTTCGGCTGGCAGTCGGCGCTGGTCGTCGACGGTCCCGAGGTCGACGCCAATTTCCTCCGCGCGGCCGCCAACCTCGCGCGCCTCGACGTGCTGCCCAGCGTCGGCGCCAACGTCTACGACATTCTGCGCCGCGATGTTCTGGTGTTGACCAGAGCCGGCGTTGAGGCGCTGGAGGCGCGCCTGTCATGAGCCCTGAACGCGCCTGCGACATCATCCGCAGCCCGATCGTCACCGAGAAGACGACGGCGCTGAGCGAGCACAACCAGTATGCTTTCCGCGTCGCCCGCGACGCGACCAAGCCCGACATCAGAGAGGCCGTCGAGACGCTGTTCTCGGTCAAGGTGACGGCGGTCAACACGCTCAACGTCAAGGGCAAGGTCAAGCGCTTCCGCGGACGGTTGGGAAAGCGGTCCGACGTGAAGAAGGCGATCGTCACGCTCGCCGAGGGTGAGAGCCTCGACACCATGGCGGGCATTTAGGAGGCGCGGTCATGGCACTGAAGACCTACCGTCCGACGACGCCGTCACGGCGCGGCCTCGTCCTCGTCGACCGCCGCGAGCTGCACAAGGGCGGGCCGGTCAAGGCGCTCACCAAGGGCGCATCGAAATCGGGCGGGCGCAACAACCAGGGCCGGATGACGGCCCGCCGTCGCGGCGGCGGCCACAAGCGGCGTTACCGCATCGTCGATTTCCGGCGGCGCAAGTTCGGCGTTCCGGCCACCGTCGAACGGCTCGAGTACGATCCGAACCGCTCGGCGTTCATCGCGCTCCTGCGCTACGACGACGGCGAGCAGGCGTATATCGTCGCCCCGCAGCGGCTGCGCCCGGGCGACAGCGTGGTGGCGGACGAGCAGGCCGACATCAAGCCCGGCAACGCCATGCCGATGCAGAGCATGCCGGTCGGCACCATCGTCCACAACGTCGAGATGAAGCCCGGAAGGGGTGGCCAGATCGCGCGTGCCGCCGGCAACTACGCGCAGCTCGTCGGCAAGGACGCGGGTTACGCGCTGCTGCGGCTGTCGTCGGGCGAGCAGCGCATGGTGCGGGCCGAGTGCATGGCGACCGTCGGCGCCGTTTCGAACGCCGACAACCAGAACATCAAGCTCGGCAAGGCGGGCCGCAACCGCTGGCGCGGCCGCCGGCCCAAGGTGCGCGGCGTGGCCATGAACCCGGTCGATCACCCTCACGGCGGCGGCGAGGGCCGGTCGTCGGGCGGGCGCCACCCGGTGACGCCGTGGGGCGTGCCCACGAAGGGCAAGCGCACGCGGCGCAACAAGGCGAGCGACCGGTTGATTCTGCGCAGCCGCCACCGGGCAAAGAAGCGGCGCTAGGGAGGCGGGCATGGCGCGATCCGTTCGCAAGGGGCCGTTCGTGGACGGCTATCTGCTGAAGAAGGCCGATGCGGTGCACACCGCCGGCCGCAGGGAGGTCATCAAGACCTGGTCGCGCCGGTCGACCATCCTGCCCCAGTTCGTCGGCCTCACCTTCGGCGTTCACAACGGCCACAAGTTCATCCCGGTTCTGGTGACCGAGAACATGGTCGGCCACAAGTTCGGCGAGTTTGCGCCGACGCGCACGTACTACGGGCATGCCGGCGACAAGAAGGCGCGGAGGGCCTGAACCGTGGGAAAGAGCGCGCACGAGCGCCGGCTGGCGGCAAACGAGGCGATGGCGGTCGCCAGGTCGCTCAGGGTCAGCCCCCAGAAGCTGAATCTGGTGGCGGAGTCCATCCGCGGCCTGTCGTGCGAGAAGGCGCTCGGCGCGCTGGCGTTCTCGCGCCGGCGGATTGCCGGCGACGTGCGCAAGGTGCTGCAGTCGGCGATCTCGAACGCGGAGAACAACCACGATCTCGACGTGGACCGGCTGTACGTCGCGGACGCGCATGTCGGCAAGGCGATCACGATGCGCCGCTGGCGCCCCCGCGCGCGCGGGCGCATCGGCCGCATCGTCAAGCGGTTCAGCCGGCTCACCGTCGTGGTGCGCGAGCGCGAGGACTAGGGGGAGGCGGGCGATGGGCCAGAAGGTCAACCCTGTCGGGCTCAGGCTCGGCATCAACCGGACTTGGGATTCGCGCTGGTACGCGGATTCCGACTACGGCGACCTGCTGCACGAGGACCTGGAGATACGCGGCTATCTGCACCGGCGCCTGAGCCAGGCGGGGGTCTCCAAGGTGGTCATCGAGCGTCCGGCCAAGAAGGCGCGGGTGACGATCCACACCGCACGCCCCGGCGTCGTCATCGGCAAAAAGGGCGCCGACATCGAACGTCTGCGCGGCGAGGTCGCCAAGCTCACTGAGAGCGAGGTGCACATCAACATCGTCGAGATTCGCAAGCCCGAGATCGAGGCGCAGTTGGTGGCGGAGAACATCGCCCAGCAGCTCGAGCGGCGGGTCGCCTTCCGGCGCGCCATGAAGCGGGCGGTGCAGTCGGCGATGCGTCTCGGGGCGCTCGGTATCCGCATCAATTGCGGCGGCCGCCTCGGCGGTGCGGAGATCGCGCGGACCGAGTGGTATCGCGAGGGGCGTGTGCCGCTGCACACGCTGCGCGCGGACATCGACTATGGAACCAGGCAGGCGCGCACGGCCTACGGCACCTGCGGGGTCAAGGTTTGGGTGTTCAAGGGCGAGATCATGGAACACGATCCGATGGCGCAGGATCGCCGCCGCGGCGAGTTCCAGGGCGCCCGGGCGTAGGGGGCGTCTCATGCTGAGTCCGAAACGCACGCGATACCGAAAGGCCCACAAGGGCCGCATCCACGGTCTCGCCAAGGGCGGGACGACCCTGAACTTCGGTTCCTACGGCCTTAAGTCGACAGAGGCGGCGCGGGTGACGGCGCGGCAGATCGAGGCCGCGCGGCGCGCCATCACGCGCCACCTCCGGCGCGCCGGCCGCATGTGGATCCGCGTCTTTCCCGACGTGCCGGTCAGCAAGAAGCCGACCGAAGTGCGCATGGGCAAGGGCAAGGGTGCGCCGGAATACTGGATGTGCCGCATCAAGCCCGGGCGTATCGTCTTCGAGCTCGACGGCATCCCCTCCGACCTCGCGCGGCGGGCGCTCGAGCGCGGCGCGGCGAAGCTGCCCATGGGCACGCGCTTCGTCGGTCGCGTCGGCGGCGAGGGTTGAGCGGTGAAGGCGCGCGAACTTCGCACGCGCGACGACGCGGCGTTGCGGAGCAGCTTGCGGGACCTGAAGAAAGAGCAATTCAATCTCCGCTTCCAGCAGGCGGCGGGTCAGATCGAGAACACCGCGCGCATCCGCGAGGTGCGCCGCGACATCGCGCGCATTCACGGCGTTCTCGGCGAGCGGCGGCGCGCCGCCGATCGAACGGGCGGGTAGGAACGATGCCGAAACGTATTCTGTCGGGCACCGTGGTCGGCGACGCCGCCGACAAGACGGTGGTGGTGAGGGTGGAGCGGCGGTTCCGCCACCCGGTGTACGAGAAGTTCATCCGCAGGTCGAAGCGCTACTCGGCGCACGATCCGGAGAACGCGCACAAGGTGGGCGACATCGTCCGCATCCGGGAGTGCCGGCCGGTTTCGCGGCGCAAACGCTGGGAAGTCGTGTCGGACGGCGCCTGAGGCGCACCGGCCGGAACGAGGATTCGCGCATGATCCAGATGCAGACGAACCTGGACGTTGCCGACAATTCGGGCGCGCGGCGCGTGCAGTGCATCAAGGTGCTGGGCGGCGCTGGCCGGCGTACGGCCTCGGTGGGCGATGTCGTGGTGGTGACGGTCAAGGAAGCGATTCCGCGCGGCCGCGTGAAGAAGGGTGAGATCCACCGCGCGGTGGTCGTGCGCACCGCGAAGGAAATCCGCCGGGCCGACGGCAGCGCCATCCGGTTCGACGGCAACGCCGCGGTGTTGATCAACCGTCAGGGCGAACCCATCGGCACGCGCATCTTCGGCCCCGTCACGCGCGAACTGCGGGCGCGGCGCTTCATGCGCATCGTGTCGCTGGCTCCCGAGGTGTTGTAGGGCCCCGTGGCAGGGTGAGGATCGGGCAATGGCCGAGAAATTCAGGGTCCGCAAGGGCGATACGGTGGCCGTCACGAGCGGCCGCGAGAAGGGCAAGACCGGCGAGATCCTGCGCGTGGACCGCGGGCGCCGGCGCGTGGTCGTGCAGGGGGTCAACATGGTGAAGCGCCACACGCGCCCCAGCCCGACGACCCCCGGCGGCATCCTCGAAAAGGAGGCGCCGCTCGACGTGTCCAACGTGGCTTTGCTCGATCCCGAGGACGGCAAGCCGACGCGGGTCGGTTTCCGACGTCTCGAAGACGGCCGCAAGGTGCGCTACTCCAAGCGCTCCGGCGAAGTCATCGATCGCTGAGGAGGCCGCGATGGCGCGTTTGCACGACTACTACCGGACGACGGTCAAGCCCGGGCTGATCGAGCAGTTCGCCTACGACAACCCGATGCAGGCGCCGAGGCTCGACAAGATCGTGCTCAACATGGGGGTCGGCGAAGCGGCGCGCGACGGCAAGCTGATCGCCGGCGCGGTCGCCGATCTGACCGCCATCGCCGGTCAGAAACCGGTGGTGACGCGGGCGAAGCGGTCGATCGCGAACTTCAAGCTGCGCGAAGGGATGACGGTCGGCTGCAAGGTGACCCTGCGGCGCGACCGGATGTACGAGTTTCTCGACCGGCTCATCAACATCGCCCTGCCCCGGGTGCGCGATTTTCACGGGGTATCGCCGAAGAGCTTCGACGGGCGCGGCAACTACGCGCTCGGGCTGAAGGAACAGATCGTGTTTCCCGAGATCGACTACGACGCGATCGACACTGTGCGCGGGCTCGATATCGTGATCGCGACCACGGCGAATGGCGACGACGAGGCGCGGGCGTTGCTCAAGGGCTTCAACATGCCGTTCACGGCGTAGGCAGGCGTCGCGGCGGCGCGGGAGGAGAGCGAATGGCGAAGCGAAGCGCGGTGGAAAGAGACCGGAAGCGGCGACGTCTGGTGGCCCGCTACGCGGCGAAGCGAGCGGCCCTCAAGGCGGTCGCGCGCGACGAATCGCGGCCCATGGAGGAACGGTTCGCGGCGCGGCTCAAGCTCGCTGCGCTGCCGCGCAACGGCGCGCCGTCGCGGGTTCGCAACCGGTGCGTCGTGTCGGGCCGACCGCGCGGATACTACCGCAAGCTGAAGATGTCTCGCATCGCGCTGCGCGAACTGGCCTCCGACGGCCAGGTGCCGGGCATGGTCAAGTCGAGCTGGTAGGGAGAGGGCGACGATGACGATGAGCGACCCGCTCGGCGACATGCTGACCCGGATTCGCAACGGCCAGCGCGTGAACAAGCGGACGGTACGCTGTCCGGCGTCGCGCTTGCGGGCCAACGTTCTCGAAGTGCTCGCCGGCGAGGGCTACATTCGCGGCTGGCGGCGGCTCGAGGATCGGCCGACGAAACCGTTTCTCGAGATCGAGCTCAAATATCACGAAGGCACCCCCGTGATTCACGAGATCAGCCGCGTCTCGCGGCCCGGCCGGCGGGTCTATTCGTCGATCAAGGATCTCGCGCGGGTGTACAACGGCCTCGGGATATCGATCCTGTCGACTCCGCGCGGGGTGATGTCGGATGCGGACGCGCGCGCTGCCAACGTCGGCGGCGAAGTGCTCTGCCGCGTATTCTAGGAGAAACCATGTCGCGCATCGGCAAACACTCGGTCAAGGTGCCCGACGGCGTCGAGGTGGCCGTCGCAGGTCGGACCGTCACCGTGAAGGGCAGGCGCGGCGAACTCAGCCGCACGCTGCCGGACGCGGTATCGTTGCACGCGGAAGGCGGCGAGATCCGCGTGACGCCGCGCGGCGAAGACCGGCGTTCGCGGTCGATGTGGGGGCTGTCGCGCACGCTGGTGAACAACATGGTCGTCGGCGTGTCCGAGGGATACACGCGCCATCTCGAGATTCGCGGCGTCGGCTACCGCGCCGCCATGGCTGACGGCGTGCTCAGCCTGCAACTCGGCTACAGCCACGAGGTCAAGGTGGCGGTGCCCGAAGACGTGGAGATCGCCTGCGAGCGGCCGACCGCGATCAGCGTGACCGGCGCCGACAAGCAGCGCGTCGGACAGATCGCGGCGGAGATCCGGGCGCTGCGCAAGCCCGAGCCCTACAAGGGGAAGGGCATTCGCTATCAGGGCGAGTACGTCCGGCAGAAGGTCGGCAAGAAGAAGGAATAGGCGCGAGGATGGACAAGGCGAAACTGTTGGCGGCCCGGCGCAAGCGTCGCAATCGCCATCGTCTCAGGGGGCGAGCGGGCGGTCGGCCGAGGCTTTCGGTCCATCGCTCCGGGCGGCACATCTACGCCCAGGTGATTCGCGACGACGAGGGCCGCACCGTCGCCGCCGCGTCGACCCTGGAGAGGGATTTGCGCGAGTCGCTGAAGACGGGCGCCGATGTCGCCGCCGCGCAGGCGGTCGGCCGGCTGGTCGCCGAGCGGGCGCGGCAGGCGGGCGTCGAGAGCGTCGTGTTCGACCGCGGCGCCTACCTCTACCACGGCCGCGTCCGCGCCTTGGCCGAGGCGGCGCGCGAGGCCGGATTGGTTTTCTGAACGGAACGGGGTCGGGAGCATGGCACGAGACGACAGGCGCCGGGGCGGCCGCCGCGACGGGCGGCGCGATCGGCACAAGGACGACGCCGACAGCGATCTGTTCGACAAGCTGGTCAGCATCAATCGCGTCGCCAAGGTGGTGAAGGGCGGCCGCCGCTTCGGGTTCGCCGCCCTCGTCGTGGTCGGCGACGGGCGCGGCCGCGTGGGCTTCGGTGCCGGCAAGGCGCGCGAGGTGCCGGAAGCGATCCGCAAGGCGACGGAGCGGGCCCGGCGCCGGTTGATCCGCGTGCCGCTGCGCGACGGGCGGACGCTTCATCACGACGTCGCCGGCCGCTACGGCGCCGGGCGCGTCGCGCTGCGCGCGGCGCCGGCGGGAACCGGCGTGATCGCCGGCGGCCCGATGCGCGCGGTGTTCGAGACCCTCGGGGTGCAGGATGTCGTGACCAAGTCGGTCGGTACGTCGAATCCGCACAACATGGTGCGCGCCACGTTCGATGCGCTCACGCGGATCCAGTCGCCGCGCGCGGTGGCGGCCAAGCGCGGCAAGAAGGTGAGCGAGGTCGTCGGGCGCCGCAAGGCCGACGCCGCGGCGCCGGCGGAGTGAACTCGTGAGCGACCGCAAGACGATCACCGTCACCCAGACCGGCAGTCCCATCGGCCGCCGCAAGGACCAGCGCCAGACCCTCGTCGGTCTTGGCCTCGACAAGATGAACCGCAGCCGCACGCTCGAGGACACCCCCGCCGTGCGGGGGATGATCGAGAAGGTGAAGCACCTGGTGCGCATCGAGAGCGCCGGGTGAACGGAGGCCGGGGATGAAGCTCAACGAACTCAGCGACAATCCGGGCGCCGCGCGGACGCGCACGCGCCGCGGCCGCGGCATCGGCACCGGCAAGGGCGGCACGGCGGGCCGCGGCCACAAGGGGCAGAAGTCGCGCAGCGGCACCTCCCTGAAGGGATTCGAGGGCGGCCAGATGCCGCTCTACCGGCGCCTGCCGAAGCACGGCTTCAAGAACGTGTTTCGCAAGCGCTGCGTCGCGGTGAACCTCGACCGCCTGCAGAAAGCGGTGGATGCGGGGAAGCTCGATCCCGCGGTGCCGGTCACGCACGAGGCTCTCAAGGCCGCCGGGGTCGTGACCCGCGTGCGCGACGGCGTGCGGTTGCTCGGGCGCGGCGAGCTATCCGCGGCCCTCAGCATCGAGGTGGCGGGTGCGTCGAAGAGCGCGATCGCCGCGGTCGAGAAGGCGGGCGGCCGCATCACCCTGCTGAACGCGTCGGCGTCGGCGGACGACACGGGCAAGTGATCCCGCGCCTCGCCGGAACGGCGTCGGTGCGGGGAGGAGGGTGAATGGCCTCAGCCGCCGAACAACTCGCGGCCCAGTTCAACTTCGCCGCGCTCGGCAAGGCGACCGAGCTCAAGAAGCGCCTGTGGTTCACCCTCGGCGCGCTCGTCATCTATCGGCTCGGCACCTACATCCCGATTCCCGGTATCGACCCGACGGTGCTGTCCGACATCGTGCAGCAGCAGTCGGGCGGCATTCTCGGCATCTTCAACGTCTTCGCCGGCGGCGCGCTGGGGCGCATGACGATCTTCGCGCTCAACATCATGCCGTACATCTCCGCGTCGATCATGATCCAGTTGATGACCACCGTGTCGCCGACGCTGGAAGCGTGGAAGAAGGAGGGAGAATCCGGCCGCCGGAAGATCACCCAGTACACCCGCTACGGCACGGTCATCCTGGCGGCGCTGCAGGGCCTCGGCATCGCCGTGGGTCTCGAGGGCATGACCGGCTCGAACAACGTCGGCGCCGTCATCGACCCCGGACTCGCGTTCCGCTTCACCACGGTGGTGACTCTCACCGGCGGCACCGTCTTCCTCATGTGGCTCGGCGAGCAGATCACCGCGCGCGGCGTCGGCAACGGCATTTCGTTGATCATCATGGCCGGCATCGTCGCCGAGCTTCCCGGCGCGCTGGTGAGCACGCTCGAGCTCGGCCGCACCGGCGCGCTGTCGGCGCTGTTCATCATCTTCCTGATGGTGATGGCGGTGCTCGTCATCATGTTCATCGTCTTCATCGAGCGGGCGCAGCGCCGCCTGCTCGTGCAGTATCCGAAGCGCCAGGTGGGCAACCGCATGTTCGGCGGCGACAGCTCGCATCTGCCGCTCAAGATCAACACCGCCGGCGTCATCCCGCCGATCTTCGCCAGCGCGCTGCTGCTGCTGCCGGTGACGGCGCTCGGCTTCTCCGGCGGCGGCGAGACGGGTTGGCTCACCGACCTCAACGCCTATCTCGGCCGCGGCCAGCCGGTCTACATCCTGCTGTACGTGTCCATGATCGCGTTCTTCGCGTTCTTCTACACCGCCGTCGTCTTCAACCCCGAGGACACGGCGGAGAACCTGCGCAAGAACGGCGGCTTCATCCTCGGCATTCGGCCCGGCGCCAACACCGCGCAGTACATCGACTACGTGATGACGCGCCTGACGACGGTGGGAGCGATCTATCTTTCGGCGGTGTGCGTGCTGCCGGAGATCCTGATCTCGCAGTACGCGGTGCCGTTCTACTTCGGCGGCACCAGTCTGCTCATCGTCGTCAATGTCACGATGGACTTCGTCGCCCAGGTGCAGTCGCACCTGCTGGCCCACCAGTACGAGGGGTTGTTGCGCAAGACGAGGCTGCGCGGCCGACGACGATGAGGCTGGTCCTTTTCGGACCGCCGGGTTCGGGCAAGGGGACCCAGGCCGAGCGGCTGTGCGCGCGCTTCGCCGTGCCGCACCTGTCCACCGGCGACATGCTGCGCGCCGCGGTCGCCCGGGGCACCGAGGTCGGCAAGCGGGCGCAGGCGATCATGGCGGCGGGCGAGCTGGTGCCCGACGAGGTGGTGATCGGCATCGTGGCCGACCGCCTGGCGGAGGCCGACGCGGCGCGGGGCTTCGTCCTCGACGGGTTTCCCCGCACCGTCGCCCAGGCCGGGGCGCTCGACGGCGTTCTCGAAGCCGCCGGCCGCGGGATCGACCGGGTGATCGCGCTGGACGTCGCCGCCGAGGCGCTGGTGGAGCGCATCGCCGGCCGCTTCGCCTGCGCCGACTGTGGCGCCGGCTATCACGATACGTTCCGGCCGACGGCGACCCCGGGCGTCTGCGACCGCTGCGGCAGCCGCAACCTCGTGCGCCGCAAGGACGACCGGCCCGAGACCGTGCGCGAGCGCCTCGCGGCCTACCGGGCGCAGACGGCGCCGCTGCTGCCCTACTACGAGGCGCGGGGGACGCTCGCCACGGTCGACGGCATGGCCGACATCGACACGGTGGCCGAGCGCATCGACGCGCTGTTCAAAACCCCGGCGCGCGCGCGGACACCGGGATCATGCCTCGATGAAGGTTGACGCCGCTGCCGCCGGCAATATAATCACGGCCCTTCGAAAACGCGCCGTTACGTTACGCAGCGGCGCCTTTTTTTCGGGAGCGCGGACGTGGCGCGAATCGCCGGTGTCAACATACCCAGCAACAAGCGGGTTCACATTGCGCTGACCTACATCTTCGGGATCGGGCGGACGAAGGCGCGCGAGATTTGCGGCAAGGCAGGGCTGCCCGAGTCGCGCCGCGTCAACGACATGACCGAGGGTGAGCTCGCGCGGGTGCGCGAGATCGTGGACGGCGAGTACCGTGTCGAGGGCGATCTTCGGCGCGACGTGGCGATGAGCATCAAGCGGCTGATGGATCTTGGCTGCTACCGCGGCCTGCGTCATCGTCGCGGGCTTCCTGTGCGCGGGCAGCGCACCCACACCAACGCGCGGACCCGCAAGGGCAGGGCGCGGCCGGTGGCCGGCAAGAAGAAGGCTTGAGCCGCACCCGGGCGGCCCGCCGCGTGGTGGACCGGTTCCGGTCGCCGCGCGGCTGATCCCACGCGAGACCGGCCGCCGCGCGGCCGGCAGTTACACAGAGGTGAGCCATGGCCAGGGATTCGGGCGGGCGCGTCAGACGCCGCGAGCGGAAGAACATCATTTCGGGCGTTGCCCACGTCAACGCCACCTTCAACAACACGTTGATCACGATCACCGACGTTCAGGGCAATGCGATCGCGTGGTCGTCCGCCGGTTCGCAGGGATTTCGCGGATCTCGCAAGTCTACGCCCTACGCCGCCCAGATGGCGGCCGAGGAAGCGGGCCGCAAGGCCGCCGAGCACGGCATGAAGACGCTGGAAGTCGAGGTCAAGGGACCCGGTTCCGGGCGGGAATCGGCGCTCAGGGCGTTGCAGGCGGCCGGGTTCACCATCACGGCGATCCGCGACGTGACTCCCATCCCGCACAACGGTTGCCGGCCGCCGAAGCGGAGGCGCGTCTGACCGCCGGCGCCGCCGCCGTCAGGCGGGGCGCCCGCACACCGCCGCCGCGCAAACGTCCCTTTCGAGAGGTTCCAAGAGTGCTCGAGAAGAACTGGCAGGAATTGATCAAGCCGACCAAGCTTCAGGTCGAATCGCGCGACATGGACGGCCGCCGCGCGACGATCGTGGCGGAGCCGCTGGAGCGCGGCTTCGGACTCACGCTCGGCAACGCGCTGCGGCGCGTTCTGCTGTCGAGTCTGCGCGGCTCGGCGGTCACCAGCCTGCGCATAGACAACGTGCTGCACGAGTTTTCGTCGATTCCCGGTGTCCGCGAGGATGTGACCGACATCGTGCTCAACGTGAAGTCGGTCGCGCTTCGCATGCACGGCGACGGGCCGAAGCGGATCGCGCTCAGTGCGACCGGTCCGGGTTCCGTCACCGCCGAGCGCATCCAGACCGGCCACGACATCGAGATTCTGTCGCCAGACGTCGTGATCTGCACGCTCGACGACGGTGCCGACGTTCATTTCGAGATGACCGTCGAGAACGGCAAGGGCTACGTCCCCGCGGCGCAGAACCGCCCGGCGGACTCGCCGATCGGTCTGATTCCCGTCGACGCGCTCTACAGCCCGGTGCGCAACGTGAGCTACCAGGTCGAGGACACGCGCGTCGGTCAGGCGACCGACTACGACAAGCTGTCGATCAGGATCGAGACCGACGGCACGGCGCGGCCGGAAGACGCGCTGGCACTCGCCGCGCGCATTCTGACCGACCAGTTGCAGTTGTTCATCAACTTCGAGGAGCCCCAGCGCCGCGGCGACGCCGCCGAGGCTCCGCAGCAGATGTTCAACCGCAACCTGCTGCGCAAGGTGGACGAGCTCGAGCTGTCTGTGCGCTCGGCCAACTGTCTCAAGAACGACAACATCATCTACATCGGCGACCTCGTGCAGAAGAGCGAGGCCGACATGCTGCGGACCCCGAATTTCGGCCGCAAGTCGCTGAACGAAATCAAGGAAGTGCTTTCGCACATGGGCCTTCAACTCGGTATGCAGGTCGACGACTGGCCGCCTGAGAACATCGAGGAGATGGCGAAACGGCTCGACGAGCCGTTCTGACGGCGGCGTCGCGGAGCAGGAGACTTAACCCATGCGACATCGAATGCGCGGCCGCAAGCTCAACCGCACGTCGAGCCACCGCAAGGCGATGTTCTCGAACATGGCGATGGCCTTGATCGAGCACGAGCAGATCCGCACCACGCTGCCCAAGGCGAAGGACCTGAGGCCGATCGTCGAGCGCCTGATCACGCTCGGCAAGCGCGGCGGCCTGCACGCGCGCCGTCAGGCGCTGGCGCGGCTCGGCGGCGACGCGAAGCTTGTCGACAAGCTGTTCACGGTCCTCGGCGAGCGCTACGCCGGCCGTGCCGGCGGTTACACGCGGGTGATGAAGGCAGGCTTCCGCTACGGCGATTCGGCGCCGATGGCGGTGATCGAGCTGGTCGAACGCGATGAGGACGCCAAGGGCCGCGCATCGCGCGAGGCTGCCGCCGCTGCGGCGGAAGGCGACACGGCCGCCGCCGCGGCGTAACCTGCGTCACCCTTGAACAGGCGCGTCCGGCGACCGGTCTGCCGCCCGTCGCGCTGGCGGAGAGGGGACGAACGAACGGTGAGACGCGAAAGCCGGGGCGTTCCGGTGTTGTCGGGGCTCACGGCGGCCTTCGGAATCGCTCTCGCGGCGCTCGCGGCCGCGGCGCACACGGTAGAGCGCGTCGTGCCCGGTTCGGCGGCCGAATTGCAGCTCTCTTACGCACCGCTTGTCGAAGCGGCAGCGCCGGCTGTGGTCAACATCTACGCCCGCGGCCGGGTGGCGCGTCGCGCGTCTCCCTTTTTCGCCGATTCCTTCTTTGAACGCTTCTTCGGCAATCGCTTTCCCGCCGTGCCGAGCGAGCGTGAAGAGAGTTCGCTCGGGTCCGGCGTCATCGTGTCGCCCGATGGCGTCATCGTCACCAATCGCCACGTCATCGAGAACGGCGACCGGATCACCGTCGCGCTCGCCGACCGCCGCGAGTTCGCGGCCGCCGTCGTCGGCAGCGACGAATCGACCGATCTCGCCGTGCTGCGCATCGATACCGGCGGCGAGGCGCTTCCGGCCCTGGAGCTGGGCGATTCGGATGCGGTGGCGGTCGGCGACATCGTTCTCGCCATCGGCAATCCGTTCGGCGTCGGTCAGACCGTTACCAGCGGCATCGTCTCCGCACAGGTGCGCACCGGGCTGAAGGGCGGCGCTTTCATTCAGACCGATGCGGCGATCAACCCGGGCAACTCGGGTGGGGCGCTTGTCACGCTCGATGGCCGCCTCATCGGCATCAATTCCGCAATTCTGTCGCGCTCGGGCGGCTCCGTCGGCATCGGTTTCGCCATTCCCTCGAACCTGGTTCGCGTCGTCGTCGAGGGCATGGTCGCCACGGGGCGCATGGTTCGGCCCTGGGTTGGTCTCGACATTCAGGCGGTCACCACGGAGTTGGCGCGCGGCCTCGGCCTCGATCGTCCGGCGGGCGTTCTCGTCAACGGAGTTCACCCGCTGTGCCCCGCCGCTCTCGCCGTCGGTGACATCGTTCTCGCCGTCGACGGGCACGAGGTGTTCGACGCTGACGGGTTCCGGTTCCGCCTGTCCACGCGGCCGCTCGGCGAGACCGCCATGCTGTCGGTGCGGGGGCGGTCGGGCGACCGGTTGGAGCCGCTGCGTCTGACGGCACCGCCCGAGGAGCCGCCGCGCGATGTCCGCCGCCTCGACGGCCGCCACCCCCTGGCCGGCGCGACGGTCGCCAACCTGTCGCCGGCGTTGACCGCGGAGCTGAGCCTAGACCCCATGCTCGCCGGTGTCGTGGTCCTGCGCGTCGGCGGCGGGCCCGCCGCGCGTCTGGGGCTGCGGCCCGGCGACGTGGTGGCCGAGGTTGCTGGCCGCGCGATCGACACCACCGCCGGCCTCGCGCGCGCCCTGTCGCGCGACCGCCGCGAATGGCCGATCGCCGTCCGTCGCGACGGCGAGACGCTCCGGGTGACCGTGCGCGCCGGATGACCGGTCTGTTCGAAGCCGCCGGCCTCGAGTCCGCGGCGCCGCGTCCGCTTGCCGACCGTTTGCGCCCTCGGCAGCTCGCGGACGTTCTCGGCCAGGACCACCTCCTCGCGCCCGACCGGCCGCTCGGCCGCATGGTTGCCGGGCGAAACCTGTCCTCGGTCGTCCTGTGGGGACCGCCCGGGTGCGGCAAGACGACGATCGCCCGCCTGCTCGCGGACGCTGCGGACCTGGACTTCGAGCCGGTCTCGGCGGTGTTCTCCGGAGTTGCCGAGCTGCGCAAGATTTTCGCCCGTGCGCGGCAGCGTCGCGCCGCCGGCCGTGCAACGCTGCTGTTCGTGGACGAGATCCATCGCTTCAACCGCGCCCAGCAGGATGCCTTCCTGCCCGTCGTGGAGGATGGGACGGTCGTGCTGGTGGGTGCCACCACCGAGAACCCCTCGTTCGAGCTCAACGCTGCGCTGCTGTCGCGCTGCGGCGTGCTGGTGTTGAGCCGCCTCGATTCGGCGGCGCTCTCTACGCTGCTCGTACGCGCCGAGGCCGCCGCCGGCGCGCCGCTGCCCCTGGATGCGGACGCCCGGCAGGCGTTGATCGCGATGGCCGATGGCGACGGCCGCCATTTGCTCAACATGGTCGAGGCGCTCGCGTCGTTCGCCGGCCGCACGCTCGACACGGCCGGCCTCGTGGCCGCGGTGCAGCGTCGCGCGCCCGTCTACGACAAGAATCGGGAGGAGCACTACAATCTGATCAGCGCGCTGCACAAGAGCATGCGCGGCTCCGATGTCGACGCGGCGCTCTACTGGCTGGCGCGAATGCTGGCGGGCGGCGAGGATCCGCTCTACATCGTCCGCCGCCTCGTCCGCTTCGCTTCCGAGGACGTGGGCCTTGCCGATCCCCAGGCGCTCGTCCAGGCGCTCGCGGCGCGGGAGGCGTACCGCTTCGTAGGCTCGCCCGAGGGCGAGCTCGCCATCGCCCAGGCGGTGATCTATCTCGCCTCTGCGCCAAAATCGAACGCCGCCTGGCGCGCATTGTCCGCCGCCGGCCGCGCCGCGCGCGAGACCGGATCGCTGATGCCACCCCAGCACATACTGAACGCGCCGACGCGCCTCATGAAGGACCTGGGCTACGGCAAGGGCTATGCCTACGACCACGACGCCGAGGACGCGTTCTCGGGCCAGAACTATTTTCCCGACGGCATGCCGCGCGGCAGTTACTACGCGCCGGGAGGGCGCGGTTTCGAACGCGAGATCGCAACCCGGCTCGCGCGCTGGCGCGAGCTGCGCGCGGCGCGCACGTCATGACCGCGTTGCTCGCCGTTGCTGCCGGCGGCGCCGTCGGCGCCGTCGCGCGCTGGCTCGTGACCGGCAGCCTCGACCGATGGCTTGGCGCGGCGTTTCCCTTCGGCACCCTCGCGGTGAACGTGCTGGGCTCGGCTGCCATGGGCGTGCTCGTCGGGGCGGCGGCGCACGCGTGGTCGCCGTCGCCCGAGTTGCGCGCCGCGCTCGCGGCGGGCGTGCTCGGCGCGTTCACCACCTTCTCCGCCTTCGCGCTCGACGTCGTCGTTCTCGCCGAACGCGGCGCCTGGCTTGCCGCCTGCGGCTACGTCGCCGCCTCCGTGGTCCTGTCGATCGTCGGGCTCGTCGGCGGTCTTTACGCGGTGCGGTGGCTGCTGGCGTGAGCGCGTATCGCACCGTCGCCGTTTCCGCCGCCGACGATGCGATGCGCCTCGACCGGTGGTTCGCGCGCCACTTTCCGGCTGTCGGCCGGCCGCTTCTCTTTCGCCTCTTGCGCACCGGCCAGATTCGCGTCGACGGCAAGCGCGCGAAGGTCGACACGCGCCTTGCCGCGGGGCAGGCGCTGCGCGTGCCGCCGCAGGTCCGCGCCGATGCGCGCCGCCCGCCGCCCGCCGTTTCCGCCGCGGATACGGAGGCCCTGCAGGAACGCGTGCTCTATCGCGACGAAGATATCGTCGCCATCGACAAGCCACCGGGCATTGCGGTGCAGGGCGGCACGCGCCAGCGGCGCCACATAGACGGCCTGGCGGCGGCGCTCCGTTTCGATGCCGCCGCGCCGCCGCGTCTCGTGCATCGCCTCGACAAGGAGACCAGCGGCGTGCTCCTGCTCGCTCGCCACGCGGCGGCGGCGCGCCTGTTGACCGGCTTGTTTCGCGACGGCGCCGTGTCGAAGACCTATTGGGCCGTGGTCGGCGGGGCGCCGCGCCCCGCCGAGGGGAGCATCGATACCGCGGTCGGGGGGCGTCGCGCCGCGACCCGCTACCGGACGCTCGATTCCGCCGGCAGGCATGCCGCCTGGCTCGAGCTGGAGCCGTTGACTGGCCGCACCCATCAATTGCGGGTTCATTGCGCGCACCTTGGGACGCCGATCGTGGGCGACGCGAAGTACGGCGGCGCCGGCGGCCCGCCAACGTCGCGGCCGCGTCTGCATCTGCATGCGCGCGCGCTGGTCCTCCCCGGATACGCGCCGATCGCGGCGCCTCCGCCGGCCTATTTTCGTGAGACGCTCGACCGCTTTGGGCTTTCGGCCGGGCGATGAAGCGGTTCTATGAGCAGGTTGCGGTGGCGGCGTGCGGCGAGGGCTTCGCGACCCTCCTCGACGGGCGGCCGCTGCGGACGCCGCGCGGGCGCGCGCTCGGCGTCCCGGCGGCGGCGCTCGCGGCGGCGGTCGCCGACGAATGGCAGGGGCAGCAGGAGACGGTCCGGCTTTCCTCCATGCCGCTGACCCGGCTCGCGTTCGCCGCCCACGACCGGCCGGCCGAGGAATCCCGGGCGGCGGTCGACGCGGTGGCGCGCCACGCGGAGACCGACCTCTTGTGCTACCGCGCGGCGGAGCCGCCATCCCTCGTCGAACGGCAGGAGGCGTTGTGGCGGCCGGTCGTCGACTGGGCCACCGAACGCTACGCGGTGCGTTTTGCCGTGACGTCGGGCGTCCTGCCGGTGCCGCAGGAGGCGGCGTCGCTTGCCGCGGTACGCGCCGCGGTGGCCGCGGCGGACGCGTGGGTGCTGACGGGCTTGCGCGAGCTGACCCTGGCAACCGGTTCGGTGCTGCTCGCGCTGGCGTGCGCGGAGGGGCGGCTTTCCGCCGCCGAGGTCGTCGCCGCGAGCCAGGTCGACGAACGTTTCCAGGCGGAACGCTGGGGCGAGGACGAAGAGGCCGCCGCCCGCCGCACCGCCCTCGCCGCCGACATCGAGGTGGCGGCGCGCTTCCTCCGGCTTCTTGAGCGCTGACCGCTTCGAAAGTCGCCGTCCGCGGCATCCGCCTCGGCAATGCAGAGCACGGGGTTTCGGGTCAGTGTGTGACTCGACAATTTGGAGTCATGTCTCAGAACACGCCTGTTGCGGACGGCCGCGCATTTCGCCACGCTTCGTTGCCCGTCGACACGCCATGCGCTGCCGTCCCTGATGCCGCAGGATCGCGCGAGCGACGCGATGGGGCCCCGCCCGGGCGCCGGGGCCGCGTGTCTCGGAAGGCCGACGATCCCGGGTGCCGGCAGGGTGGGGAGGATGAAGCCGTGAACGGTCACGATACGACGAAGCGGGAGGGCGCGTCCCGGCGCCGGCGTCCCTCGGCACCCGACGCCGCAAGCCCGACGCCGGGGGTGCCCGCGGCCGCATGAGAATGGCCGCGCACGACCGCGACGATCCCGCCGCCCGCGTCTCGAGTTCCCTCGCCGAGACCGATCCGGCGGTGCGCGAAGCGCTCGACGACGAGGGGCGCCGCCAATTCGCGCAGATCGAGCTCATCGCCTCGGAGAACGTCATGAGCCGCGCGGTGCGCGAGGCGCTCGGGCACGAGATCGGCAACAAGACGCTCGAGGGCTATCCCGGAAACCGCTTCCACGGCGGCGGCGAGCACGTCGACGTCGTCGAGCGCCTCGCCGTCGAGCGCGCCAGGCAACTTTTCGGCGCGGCCTACGCCAATGTGCAGCCGCATTCGGGCACCCAGGCGAACCAGGCGGTGTTGTTCGCCCTGCTCAGCCCCGGCGACCGCATCCTGAGCCTCGATCTGGCGGCCGGCGGCCACTTGAGCCACGGCGCCGCCGCCAACCTGTCGGGGCGCTGGTTCGACGCCCATCACTACGGCGTGGACCGGAAGACGGGACTGCTCGACTACGACGCGGTCGAGGCCCGGGCCCGCGAGGTGCGCCCGGCGCTGCTGATCGCCGGGGGCTCGGCCTATCCGCGCACCATCGACTTCGAACGCATGGGCCGCATCGCCCGCGGCGTCGGGGCGCGGTTCGTGGCCGACATGGCCCATATCGCGGGCCTGGTCGCCGCCGGCGCGCACCCCTCGCCGGTGCCGCACGCCGACATCGTCACCTGCACCACCACCAAGACCCTGCGCGGCCCCCGGGGCGGCGTCATCCTCGCGCGTACGGACGAACACGAGAGAGCCCTCCAGTCGGCGGTCTTCCCCGGAGTCCAGGGGAGCCTGCATTCGAACGTCATCGCCGCCAAGGCGGTGTGCCTCGGCGAGGCGCTGCGCCCGGAGTTCAGGGACTACGGACGGCGCGTGGTCGAAAACGCGCGCACGCTCGCCGCCACGCTCGCCGGGCGCGGCATCGGCATCGTCGGCGGCGGCACCGACACCCACATGGTGCTGCTGGTGACGTAAGAATTTATGTGTCAGGTGGGAAGGGGGTACTCCCTGTGGTGACGACAACCACAAACAGGAGCACCCCGCATGTCCCAGCAAGCTGCGACGATCATGAGCCTACCCCAGGCCTTTGAGGTGGTGAAGGAGATGCAGGCAGGCGGACTGGACTGGGGCGAGGGCTACCGCCCGCTCGGCCGCCAGGCGCTGGCCGAGATCATCGAGGGCCGGATGGCCGAGGCGGTGGATCGCTGGCTCGACAACCTCGACGCCGGCGCGATGCGCGACCGGCGCAACGGGACCTACCGCCGCTGCCTGCTGAGCGAGCTCGGCGACATCGAGCTCAACGTGCCGCGCACCCGGCACTTCTGCCCGACCGGGGTTGTGAAGAGCTACGCAAGGCGCGCGCCGGAGATCGACCGTGCCATCCTGGCCGGCTTCGTGCTGGGGCTTTCGACGCGCAAGGTGGGCGAGGTCCTGCTGGCCCTGCTCGGGCGCCCGGTCTCGGCCGCGACGGTGAGCCGGGTCTCCAAGACGCTCGACATGGCGGTCGAGGCCTTCCACCGCAGGCCGCTGAAGAACGCCTACAAGGCGCTGATGCTCGACGGCGTGGTGCTGGCCCGCAAGACCGGCGCCGGCGCGCTCAGGAGGCCGGTCCTGGTGGCGCTCGGCATCCGCCCCGACGGCAAGAAGGAGATCATCGACTTCCATCTCGCCGTCAGCGAAGGCGCCCGCGAGTGGGAAGTGTTCCTCAACCGGCTGTACCACCGCGGGCTCACCGGCGAAGGCCTTGAGATGATCTGCGTCGATGGCGGCAAGGGCCTGCTGGCTGCCTTGCCGTTCGTCTATCCCGGCATCCCGGTTCAGAGGTGCTGGGCGCACAAGATGCGCAACATCCTCAACAAGGTCCGCAAGGCCGACCAGGAGGCCGTCAAGGCCGATGTCCACGCCGTCATGAATGCAAAGAGCCGCCGCAAGGCCCAGAGCGCCGCCCGACGCTTCGCCGACCGCTGGCAAAGCACCTACCCCAAGGCCGTCGCCTGCCTGCGCAGCGATCTCGACGAGCTGCTCACCTGCTTCCGCTACCGGACCCTCGATGAGCGAAAGCGGGTCAGGACCACCAACGCCATCGAACGAAGGTTCCGGGAGGTCCGCAGACGAACCCGGCCCATGGGAACCTTCCAGGACCGGACCTCAATGGACCGCGTCCTCTACGCGGTATTCATCCACGAAAACAAGTCTCAGGGAATCAGCACCCCCGTCTCCCTGACACATAACTCTTGACGTTACCGGTGCTGCTCGACCTCGCTTCGACCGGCCTCCTGGGGAGCCAGGCGGAGACCGCGCTCGCCCGGGCCGGGATCACGTCCAACAAGAACCCGGTTCCGTTCGATACGCGCAGCCCCTCGAAATGGACGGGGCTGCGGCTCGGCGTGTCGGCGGTCACCACGCGCGGGCTCGACGCCCCGGCGATGAAGGTCCTCGGCGCGTGCATCGCGGACCTCGTCCAAGCCGAGGCTGGTTCGGATCCGACTCCCGTCCTTGCGCGGATCCGACCGAGAATCGCGCGGCTCGCGCAGGGCGCCGGCACTCGCGGCCCGGCATAGCCTCGGAACGGCGCGGCCGCACCGGCGCGGGCGAGCCATCGCTTTCGATTCCTCTTTCCCCTCGGAGACGTATGGAAGCCACGCCTGCACGGCGTCGCCGGCAAGGCTCTGCCTTGCGAGGCTCCGCCTTTGTCGGCGTGGCCCGGCCGGCTATTCTGCCGCCGCGCCGGCATCCGGCCCGCGGTGGCGGCCCGCGGCGGCGGAGAACCCGAGACGAGGGAGGACGAGGCGATGGCCGTGGACCTGGCTCAGGCCGCGAAAGAGAAGCAGATCCGCTATTTCCTGATCAGCTTCGTGGACCTGTTCGGCGTGCTCCGCGCGAAGCTCGTACCGGCCGAGGCGATCGGCGGCATGCAGGCCGAAGGCGCAGGCTTCGCCGCCTTTGCCGCTTGGCTCGACTCGAGCCCGGCCGAGCCGGACATGCTGGTCAAGCCCGATCCTTCGAGCCTGATCCAGCTGCCGTGGAAGCCCGAGGTCGGCTGGCTCGCGGGCGATTGCTGGATGAACGGCGAGCCGATGCCGGACACGCCCCGGCTCAAGCTCAAGAGCTTGCTGGAGGCGGCGGGGAAGCAGGGCTACCGGGTCAAGACCGGGGTGGAGGCCGAGTACTTCATCGTGAGCGCGGACGGCAGCGCGATCTCCGATCCGCTCGATACCCAGGCCAAGCCCTGCTACGATCAGGCGGCGCTCATGCGCCGCTACGACGTGGTTTCGGAAATCTGCGACGCCATGCTGAGCCTCGGCTGGGGGCCCTATCAGAACGACCACGAGGACGCCAACGGCCAGTTCGAGATGAACTGGGACTACGACGATGCGCTGGTGACCGCCGACCGCCACGTCTTCTTCAAGTACATGGTGAAGTCGCTGGCCGAGAAGCACGGGCTGCGCGCGACCTTCATGCCGAAGCCCTTCCCCAACCTGACGGGCAACGGCTGCCACGCCCACGTCTCCGTCTGGAACGAGTCGGGCGAGACGAACCTGTTCCACGATGCCGGCGGCGAGCTCGGCATATCGGCGCTCGGCTACCGGTTCCTGGGCGGCATCGTGCAGCGCGCGCCGGCGCTCTGCGCGCTCTGGAACCCGACCGTGAACAGCTACAAGCGGATCAACGCGCCGGTCACGCTTTCGGGCGCCACGTGGGCGCCCGACATGGTGGCCTACGGCGGCAACAATCGGTCGACCATGGTGCGCATCCCCGATGCGGGACGCTTCGAGCTGCGGCTGATGGACGGCGCGGCGAACCCCTACCTGCTGCAGGCGGGCGTGATCGTCGCCGGCCTCGACGGCATCGAGAACGAACGCGACCCCGGACGGCGCACCGACCTCGACCTCTACGCCGAGGGCCACAGGCTGCGCGGCGCGCGGAAGCTGCCGCTCAACCTGCTCGACGCGCTCAGGCTCTTCGAGAAGGACAGGGCGGTGCGCGCCGGCTTCGGCGACAGCTTCGTCAGGAGCTACGTCAAGCTCAAGACGAACGAATGGAACGCCTACGCCGGCACGATCTCCGACTGGGAGCGCCGCAACACCCTCGATTGCTGAGTTCGGCGCCCGCGCCGGACGATGGTCCGCTGCGGCATGTCGGAACGACCGGTTACGCTCGTCGTCGCGGGCCGGCCGCAAGGCGTCGCGCCCCTCCGCCCGGCGTCGGAATGGTCCGGCGCGCACCGGCAATCCGTGTACGAGACGAACGCGTGTGCGACCGTCGCAGGTAGTCGCAGGTAGTCGCGGGTAGTCGCGGGTCTTTTTTCGATGTGCGACCGTCGCGCCGCGGCCTCGGGACAGGCAGGGACGGAAAACGACGGACAGGGACGCATGAGCGGAGAAGCGTCCCTCCAGACTTCCGGCACCGCCGCCCGTCCCCGCCGCCGCCTGCCGCCCGCTGGCGCGGATTCGGCGCAAATGCTATGTCGGGCGCCCCGGGCGGGGGCGGAGGGGCCATGGACGCGATCATGCGCGAGCTTGAGCGGCGGCGCGCGGCGGCCCGCATGGGCGGCGGGAAACGGCGCATCGCGTCGCAGCACGCCAAGGGCAAGCTGACCGCGCGCGAACGTCTGGAACTGCTCCTCGACCCCGGCTCGTTCGAAGAGTTCGACATGTTCGTCGAACACCGCAGCGTCGATTTCGGCATGGCCGAACAGCGTGTGCCCGGCGACGGCGTAATCACGGGCCACGGCGCGATCAACGGCCGCCGAACCTTCGTGTTCAGCCAGGACTTCACCGTGTTCGGCGGCTCGCTCAGCGAGGCGCACGCGGAGAAGATCTGCAAGGTGATGGACCATGCGATGCGCCTCGGCGTGCCGGTTATCGGTCTGAACGATTCCGGCGGCGCGCGCATACAGGAAGGCGTCGCCTCGCTCGGGGGCTACGCCGAGGTTTTCCAGCGCAACGTGCTCGCCTCCGGCGTCGTGCCGCAGCTCAGCGTGGTCATGGGGCCGTGCGCCGGCGGCGCCGTGTATTCGCCGGCGATGACCGACTTCATCTTCATGGTCAAGGATTCGTCCTACATGTTCGTTACCGGTCCCGACGTGGTGAGGACGGTGACCCACGAGACGGTCAGCGCCGAGGAGCTCGGCGGCGCCGTCACGCACACCACGAGGTCCGGCGTCGCCGATCTCGCCTTCGAGAACGACGTGGAAGCGCTCGCCGCGCTGCGCCGGTTCTTCGATTTCCTGCCGCCGAACAACCGCGAGACGCCGCCGGTGCTGCCGACGGACGATCCGGACGACCGGGCGGAACCGGCGCTCGACACGCTGGTTCCCGACAATCCGAACCGCCCGTACGACATGAAGGAGCTCGTCGAGGCGGTTGCCGACGAAGGCGATTTCTTCGAACTGCAGCCCGCGTGGGCCGGCAACATCGTCACCGGCTTCGCCCGTCTGGCGGGCCGTCCCGTCGGCATCGTCGCCAACCAGCCCATGGTGCTCGCCGGTTGCCTGGATATCGATTCGTCGCGCAAGGCGGCGCGCTTCGTGCGGTTCTGCGACTGTTTCAACATTCCCATCGTGACCTTCGTCGACGTGCCGGGGTTTCTTCCCGGAACCGGCCAGGAGCACGGCGCCATCATCCGCCACGGTGCCAAGCTGCTGTTCGCCTATGCCGAGGCGACCGTGCCGAAGGTGACGGTCATCACGCGCAAGGCCTACGGCGGCGCCTACGACGTGATGAGCTCGAAGCATCTGCGCGGCGACGTGAACTATGCGTGGCCAAGCGCCGAGATCGCGGTAATGGGGCCGCGCGGCGCCGTCGAGATCGTCTTCCGCGGCGCGCTCGACGATCCGGACGCGCTGGAGCGGCGCACGCGGGACTATCGCGAAAAGTTCGCCAACCCCTTCGTCGCGGCGAGCCGGGGGTACATCGACGACGTGATCGTGCCGCGGAACACGCGCCGGCGCCTGTGCCGGGCGCTCGCGCTGCTGCGCACGAAGCGGCTCGAGAACCCTTGGAAGAAGCATGACAACATCCCGCTCTGAGCCGCCGTTCGGCAAGGTGCTCATCGCCAACCGGGGCGAAGTCGCCTGCCGGATCGCGCGCACCGCGCGGCGGCTCGGCATTGCCACGGTCGCGGTCCATTCGGAGGCCGACCGGGCGATGCCGCACACGACGGCGGCCGACGAGGCGGTGTGCATCGGCCCGGCGCCGTCTGCGGAGAGCTACCTTTCGATCGACCGCATCGTCGCCGCGGCGCGCGAGACCGGCGCCGAGGCGGTTCATCCCGGCTTCGGATTTCTCGCTGAAAACGCCGATTTCGCCCGGGCGCTCGACGCCGCCGGCATCGCGTTCATCGGCCCCGGCGCTGACGCCATCGCGGCGATGGGGGACAAGATCGAATCGAAGAAGCTGGCCGCCGCCGCCGGGGTCGATACGATCCCCGGTCATCCGGACCCGGTCGGCGACGCAGCCGAAGCGGAAGAGGTCGCCGCCGGCATCGGTTTCCCGGTGATGGTCAAGGCATCGGCCGGCGGCGGCGGCAAGGGGATGCGTGTTGCCGCCGACGCGGCCGCACTGCGAGCAGGTTTCGAGTCGGCGCGCAACGAGGCCCGCGCGGCATTCGGCGACGATCGCATGCTCGTCGAAAAGTTCATTGCCCAACCCCGCCATATCGAGATTCAGATTCTTGCCGACGACGGTGGCAACGTCGTCCACCTGGGCGAGCGCGAATGCTCGCTCCAGCGCCGGCACCAGAAGGTGATCGAGGAGGCGCCGAGCCCGTTCGTCGACGCCGCCATGCGTGCGGCTATGGGTGCGCAGGCGGTGGCGCTCGCGCGCGCCGTCGGCTACCGCTCCGCAGGCACCGTCGAGTTCGTCGCCGGCGCGGATCGGCGCTTCTATTTCCTCGAAATGAACACCCGCCTCCAGGTCGAGCATCCCGTCACCGAAATGGTCGCTGGCGTCGATATCGTCGAGCAGATGATCCGCATCGCTGCCGGGGAACCGCTGCCGTTTGCGCAGAGTGATGTGGTGCTTCGCGGCTGGGCGGTCGAAGCGCGGCTGTACGCGGAAGATCCGGCACGCGGCTTCGTGCCCGCCACCGGCCGCCTGCGGCGCTACCGTCCGCCTCCGGAGGGCGACTCGCTGCGCATCGACTCCGGCGTTGCCGAAGGCAGCGAGATTTCGATTCATTACGACCCGATGATGGCCAAGGCGATCGCGCACGGCGCCGACCGCGACGCGGCCACGGACCGCCTTGCCGCGGCGCTCGATGGCTTCGAGATTGCGGGCGTGCGGCACAATCTGCCGTTCCTGCGCGCGGCGCTCGATCATCCGCGGTTCCGCGCCGGCCGTTTGACCACGGGGTTCATCGCCGAGGAATACGGCGCGAACTATGATCCCGCGTCGGCAGGCGAGGCGCTGGCGCCTGTCCTCGCCCCCGTGGCCGCGATGGTGCATCGCCGCCACGCCGAGCGCGAGGCGCGTCTCGGCGGTGGCCCTGTCGACGACGCGTTGGTGGTGCACGTCGGAACGCACGAAGCCGCGGTCGTCCTGTCGCCCGCCGCGGAAGAGGACGGGGACGGCTACGATATGAATGTTGGCGGGCGCACGGTCGCGGTGCGCTCGTTCGGTTGGCGCCCGGACCGCCGAGTGTTTCGCGGAACGGTGGACGGGCGGCCCGTGACGGTGCAGGCGGTGCGCGACGGCCCGGAAGGCTGGCATCTGACCTATGGCGGCGCATCGTCGCGCGTGATCGTCCGCAGCGCGCGCGCCGCCCGGCTCGCCGCCCGGATGCCTGCGAAGCCGCCGCCTGACCTGTCGCGCTTCCTTCTGTCGCCGATGCCCGGCCTCGTCGTGTCGCTCTCCGTCCAGCCGGGGCAAAAGGTCAAGGTCGGCGAGGCGTTGTGCGTCGTCGATGCGATGAAGATGGAAAACGTATTGCATGCCGAACGCGACGCGATGGTCGACGAAATCAAGGTGGCGCCCGGCGATTCGGTTCAGGTGGAGCAAGTGATCATGACG
This sequence comes from Alphaproteobacteria bacterium, assembly GCA_965243325.1. Taxonomy (GTDB): domain Bacteria; phylum Pseudomonadota; class Alphaproteobacteria; order UBA7887; family UBA7887; genus JANQOH01. The sequence continues at coordinate 1,942,127 of CBDEUQ010000003.1, forward strand.
TTTGCGCCGCAAACGCAGGTGCCGGCCTGAAGATTCGCCGCCCGAACGAAGGAGATTCGCGATGCCGGATCCGGCCGGAAGACGCGCCGCACTGCGCGCCCGCATCGGCGGTGGCGGCCTGCTCGTCGCGCCCGGCGTATTCGACATGATCTCCGCGCGAATTGCCGACTCGATGGGGTTCGACGCGCTCTACATGACGGGTTACGGCGTGTCCGCGTCCTATCTCGGCCTGCCTGACGCGGGTTTCGCCACGCTGACCGACATGGTGTCGTGCGTTCGCCGCATCGCCGATGGAACTTCCGCTCCGCTCATCGCCGACGCCGATACGGGCTACGGCGGGCCGCTCAACGTCGCTCACACCGTGCGCCAGTATGAGGCGGCGGGCGCTGCCGCGGTGCAGATCGAGGATCAGGAATTCCCGAAGAAGTGCGGGCATACGCTTGGCCGCCGCGTCGTTTCCGCAACCGACATGGTGACCCGCATTCGCGTCGCGGTCGAGGCGCGCTCGGATCCCAACCTCTTGATCGTCGCTCGCACCGACGCGCGCACGACGCACGGCCTCGACGAGGCGATGCGCCGCGCGGCGCTCTACGCCGAGGCGGGCGCCGATGTCCTGTTTGTCGAGTCGCCTGAATCGGAAGACGAAATGGCGCGCATCGGCGCACGGTTCGACAAGCCGCTCCTCGCCAACATGGTCGAGGGCGGCCGCACGCCCGTGCTGCCGCCCGAGCGGCTGGAAGAACTCGGCTACGCGCTTGCGATTTTCCCGGCTGCCGGCTTTCTTGCCGTCGGTGCCGCACTCGAGGCGGTCTACGGTGCACTCCGACAGGGCGGCCTGAGCACCGCCGCCGGCGCGCCGCTCTACGACTTCCAGGCGTTCAACGAATTGATCGGCTTCCGCCGCGTATGGGACTTCGACCGCAAGTGGAGCGAGGGTTGAACGCGGGGGTCTGCCGGCAGTCGGTGAAGTCGGCGTCCTTCGAAGAGGCCACCGGCGAAGGTGGGACCGTCATCGAGCGCAACGTCGGCTCCACCGTCAAAGGAGTCATCGAAAGTGTTTTCTTTCGGAGAACCGGGCTCGGCAACCGGAACGCTTGATAGGTTCGTGCACCCGGTACCCAAGGACCCGTTACGATGATCGACTACGCGACCGGCCTCGCCCGCAACGCGGCCAATCACCGGCCGCTGACGCCGCTCTCCTTTCTCGCCCGCACGGCGGCGGTATACCCCGACCGCACGGCGTGGGTGCACGGCGACGTTCGCACGAGCTATCGTCGCTTCGCCGAACGCTGCCGGCGTTTCGCCGCGGCGCTTGCGGCGCGCGGCATCGGCGGCGGCATCGAGCGAAAGGACACGGTGGCCGTCATGGCGCCGAACGTGCCGTGCCTGCTTGAGGCACACTACGGCGTGCCGATGTCGGGCGCCGTGTTGAACGCATTGAACGTACGCCTCGACGCTGCGGCGATTCGTTTCATCCTCAAGCACGGCGAGGTTCGGCTGGTCATCGTCGACCGCGAGTTCGCACCGGTGATCGCCGCCGCGCTCACCGGCATGGAGAACCCGCCCACCGTCGTCGACTACGACGACCCGGCCTACGCTGGTCCCGGCGAGCGGATCGGGGAAATCGAATACGAGGCGTTTCTCGCCGGCGGTGACCCGTCGCGACCGCCGCGTCCGGTCGCCGATGAGTGGGAGGCGATCTCACTCAACTACACGTCGGGCACCACAGGAGACCCGAAGGGCGTCGTCTACCACCACCGCGGCGCCTGGCTGAACGCGCTGGGCAACCAGGTTGCGTGGGGGATGCGGCACCACCCGGTCTACTTGTGGACCCTGCCCATGTTCCACTGCAACGGATGGTGCTTTCCGTGGACGGTCGTCGCGCTCGCCGGCACGCACATCTGCCTGCGCCGGGTCGAGGCGCGTGCGATCTACGATGCCGTCGCCCGCCACGGCGTCACGCACCTGTGCGGCGCGCCGATCGTGCTCAATCTGATTGCCAGCGCCGCCGCGGGCGAGCGCGCTGCCTTCGATCATACGGTCGAGGCGATGACCGCGGCGTCGCCGCCGCCGCCGCCGGTGATTGCGGCGGTCGAGCGCGCCGGATTCCGTGTGACCCACGTCTACGGCCTCACCGAATGTTACGGGCCCGGCGTGGTCTGCGCCTGGCAGGAGGCGTGGGACGGGCTGTCGGCCGACGAGCGGGCAGCGCTCAAGGCCCGCCAGGGAGTGCGCTATCCGGTACTCGACGACCTCGCGGTGATGAACCCGGAGACGCTGGCTGAAGCGCCGGCGGACGGCGCCACCATGGGCGAGGTGACGATGCGCGGAAACATTCTCATGAAGGGCTATCTGAAAAACCCGGACGCCACCGGCGCCGCGTTTGCGGGAGGCTGGTTTCGCACCGGCGATCTCGGTGTCATGCACGAGGACGGCTACATCGAGCTCAAGGATCGCTCGAAGGACATCATCATCTCCGGTGGCGAGAACATCTCGTCCATCGAAGTGGAGAAGGTCCTCTACCGACACCCCGCGGTCATGGAAGCGGCGGTGGTCGCGCGGCCGGACGACACATGGGGCGAGACCCCTTGCGCGTTCGTCGAACTCAAGGGCGATGCGGAGGCGGTCGATGAAGAGGCGATCATCGCTTTTTGCCGCGACAACATGGCGCGGTTCAAGGTGCCGAAGACGGTGATCTTCGGGCCGCTCCCCAAGACTTCCACCGGCAAGGTGCGCAAGTTCGCGCTGCGGGAAAGGGCGAAGTCGCTCGCCCGTTGAGGGCGCCGGCCGCCGCTACTCGCGCATGGTCAATATGCCGCGGCTGAGTTCGAAGCCCGACAGACGGTTGATGAAGCTCATGCCGAGCAACGAGATTTCAAGGTCGGAGTCGGTGACCGACCCGCGCACGCCGGCCACGCTGACGTCGCCGATCGCCACCTCGCGAAGGCGGATCGGCGCGCCGAAAACCGTACCGTTGGCGGTGCGGAACCGCCGCACGTAGTCGAGACTTTCAGGGTCAATGCCGACGCGTCGCGCATCGGCGCGGCTCAGCACCACCTCCGAGGCGCCGGTGTCGACAAGGAACGTGACGGGCATGCCGTTCACCGTACCGCGGACGACGAAATCGCCGCCCGGGTTCGCGCGGAAGCGTGCCTCGCCGGGGATGCGCGCGGCCGGCCGTTGCGGGAACAGTTCTGTGGTCAATGCCGTGATGTCGACGCGGTGCTGCCGCCACGCCGTGTATCCCGTAAAGAGGACGCCGAGAAGAAGCGTCCAGATCAGCAGACTGCGCAGGTTGCTCGAAAGCGAGCCGACGAACAGCGTGGGCAGGAAGAGCGCCAGCAGTACGGCAAGGACGACGATGCGGATCTGGTCGCCGCGCGAGTCGGGCGCCGCCAGATCGCAGCCCCAGAGTACGGCGGCCGTCGCCGCGAGCTGCACCGCGAGCGGCAACCGTCCGAACTGTCTACGCCGCCCGGGCGGACCCACGCCCCGCCGCCGCTACAGGATGCCGAGCACCGCTTCGGGTGGCCGTCCCAGCGCCGCGCGTCCGTCGGCTGCGACGACGATCGGCCGCTCGATCAGGATGGGGTTGGCGACCATCGCGGCGATCAACGCATCGTCGTCCAGCGCCATGTCGTCGAGACCGTTTTCCTTGTAGGCGGCTTCCTTTCGCCGCATGAGGCCGCGGGCGCCGAGCCCGAGCGAGTCGAGCAGCCGCCGCAGCGTCGCCGCGTCGGGCGGCGTCTTGAGATACTGGACGACGATCGGCTCGATACCGCGATCCCGCAGTAACGCCAGCGTCTGTCGCGATTTTCCGCAGCGCGGGTTGTGATAGATCGTCACGGCCATTCGGGAACCTCGATCCGTCTCAGCGTCAAGCGATGAGGCCACCCATCCTAGCACGAAACCCACGTATACGGCCCGCCGTCCTCAATTTCCGACGCTGCATGGCGCCAGCGCTTGCCAGAGCGCGAGCAGCGCCGGCGCTGCGGTCTCGGCGCGCGTCGGTCGTGGCGGGTGGCGATGCGGCGCCGGTCCTTGAGCCTTCCGAACATGCGTTCGACGAGGTTTCGCTGGTTGTAGAGTTCGGTGTCGTAGGCGACGGGTTTCCTGCGGCCGGCGCGGCCGGGGATGCAGGGTGTGATCCCGCGTCCGGCGAGGGTGCCGCGGAAGCGGTCGCTGTCATGGCCCTTGTCGCCGATCGGGGTGTCGGCGTCGGGCAGGACGGGCGGTTGCCGGCAGTCTGCATGTTCTGCTAATGTTTCGGTCATGGAAGCCCGTTTTCCGCTCCGGGCCGCCGTCGCGGTGCCGCGTTCGAAAGCTGGTGGCTGATGCCGTCGCGCGGCAAGGTCGCGGCGCTTCCCGCCGACGTGCGGAGACGCCTTGACGCGATGATCGTCGAGAAGGGCTTCGGCGACTATGCCGGCGCCGCCGACTGGCTTGCCGGCCAGGGCCACCCGATGCACAAGGCGACGCTGGCGCGCCACGGCAGGAAGCTGCGACGCCACACCGAGCGGCTGCGGACCGTGGCCGCGCGGGCCAAGGCTCTGCTCGCCGCCGCCCCCGCGGATTCCGCCGTCGTCGACGAAGCCGCCTTGATTCAGACGCGGGTGATCCTGTTCGAGGCGCTCCTCAAGGCCGACGACGCTACCCAGCAGGAACTCCTGGCAGTGATCCGCGCGATCGCCGGTGTCGACCGCGCCCTTGCGGCCGTGCGCAAGGAGCGCAAGGATTTTCGCGGCCGGAACCTCGCCGAGCGCCGCGAGCCTGAGCGCGGGCTCTCGGTGGAGGCCGTCCGCCGCATCCGCGAGCAGGCCTACGGACTCACGGAGGAGGTACCCGAATGACGGCCGCGACGGTGTGCGACCGTCCCGGACCGTCGCACATGGTCCGGCATGGCCGCACATGGTCCCGGATAGACGCACATAATCCCGGATAGACGCACATAGCCCCGGATAGTCCGGGATAGCCGCGCTTTTCGCCGGCCGCGCCGGCCTCAATGTCCGACGCCGCATGGCGCCAGCGCCTGCCAGAGCGTGAGCAGCGCCAGCGCTGCGGTCTCGGCGCGCAGCGTGCGCGGTCCGAGCGAGACGGGGATGGCGCCCGCACGCTGTGCCAGCGCATCGCGCTCGCGGTCCGTGAAACCGCCCTCGGGGCCGACAAGCAGTGTCGCGCCGGCGGCGCGGGCGAACGCGTCGACCGGCCGCTGTCCGGTCCGCTCGCCCCAGACCAGCGGTCCCGCGCCGTCCAGCAGTGCGGCGAGCGGAGCCGGCGCGGCGATTTCGGGAATGCTCATCCGGCCGCATTGCTCCGCCGCCTCGACGGCGTGCGCGCGCAGGCGCTCGGGCCGGCCGGCACCGGCCACCGCGCGCTGCGTCGCCACCGGCCGCAGTGCGCGTGCGCCGAGTTCGGTCGCCTTCTCGACGAGAATTTCCATGCGCGAGCGGCGTATCGGCGCGAACGCCAGGACCGGGCCCGACTCGGGCGCCTGCGCCCGGACCCGCTCCAGGACGTGAAGCTCACAACCGCCGCGCCCGGCGGGCGCAACGCGGGCGCGCCACTCGCCGTCGCGGCCGTTGAACAGCGCCACCTCGGCATCGGTGCCGAGCCGCATGACGCGCCGAACGTAGTGCATCTGGGCCGCGGCCAGCGGCACGACCGCGCCGGCAGCGAGCGGTGCGTCGACGAACAGGCGGACCTTGGGCGAGATCATGTCGACAGAATAGCCTGTCGAACCGTCGTGGCGCAGGGTACGCTGAGCGATGGTCGCCCGTTCGCTGGCCGATACCGTCCGTGCCCACGGCCGGCTCGCGCGTCTGCATCGGCCGACCGGTTTCCTGCTGCTCATGTGGCCGTGCTGGTGGGCGGTGGCGCTCGCGTGGCCGGACGGCGCCACGGGGGTGCGGCTGCTCGCGCTGTTTTTGGTCGGTGCGGTGACGATGCGCGCCGCCGGCTGCGTGTGGAACGACATCGTCGATCGCGATATCGATGCCCGAGTCGCGCGGACGCGGGACCGCCCCATCGCCAGCGGCCGGATTTCCGTTCCGGCCGGCGCCGTGTTCATGGGCGCCCTGGCGCTCGTCGGACTGGCGGTTCTGCTGCAACTCCGGCCCGCGGCGGTCGCCGTCGGGCTGGCATCGGTCGCATTGATCGTGCCCTATCCATTCATGAAGCGCGTCACGTGGTGGCCGCAGGCGTGGCTCGGCCTCGCTTTCAACTGGGGTGCCTTGGTGGGCTGGGTGGCCGTCACGGGCCGGCTCGACTGGCCGGCCGCAGCGTTGTACGCCGCCGGCATCGCCTGGACGATCGGTTACGACACGATCTACGCGCACCAGGACCGCTCCGACGACGCGCTGATCGGGGTCAAATCGTCAGCCCGCCGGCTCGGTGATCGAACTCGGCCGGTGCTCGGGCTGTTCTACAGCCTCACGATCGTCGGCATGGGCGCCGCTGCCTGGCTTGCGGGCGCTTCATGGCCGGCCTGGGCCGGAATTGCCGCCGCCGCGCCGGTGCTCGCGTGGCAGACGGTCACCCTCGATATCGACGATCCGGAAAATTGCGCGGTGCGCTTTCGCGCCAACAACATCTTCGCTGCGCTCGTGTTTCTCGGCTTTCTCGCTGCCTGAACGCCGACCTGGGCCTACTGCTCAGGATGGTTGCGGCGCCCGTCGCCGTCGCCTCGGTACAGAAGGTCCGGGCCGAGCCGATGCAGGTCGGCGAGCCCCATCTGCCCCATCACGTCGTCGATCTCGCCGCGCAGGAGCTCGATCGCGTGGCCGGCACCGGTCAGGCCGCCCGCGGCCGCACCGTACACCGCGGGTCGTCCGATGAAGGCGAACTCGGCGCCGAGGCACATGGCGATCAGCACGTCCGAACCGCGGCGTATGCCGCTGTCGAACATCACCGTCATGCGGTCGCCCACGGCGGACTTGATCGCTGGCAGCATCTCCAGCGGCGAGGCGGCGCGGTCGAGCTGGCGCGCGCCGTGGTTGGACACGGCGACGCCGTCAACCCCCAGTTCGGCGGCGCGGACCGCGTTGTCGGGGTGCATGATTCCCTTGAGAACGAGCGTGCCGGGCCAAAGGCGGCGAAACGTCTCGACGTCCTTCCAGCTCATCGGTGCCGGCGACTGTTTGGCGATAAAGTCGGCGACGCGGTCGGCGCTCGCGCCCTCTCCGGCGTAGGGCGCCCAGTTCGAGAAAACGGGCATGCCGTGCCGCAGGTACGTCGCCAGCCACCGCGGGTGGCGCAAGGCGTCGAGCCGTGTCGACCACGGCATGCGCAAGGGGCGGCTGAAGCCGTTGCGCCGGTTGCGCTCGCGCTTCGGGTGCACCGGAACGTCGACGGTGACCATGAGAGTCGACAACCCTGCGTCGCGCACGCGGCGGATCATGTCCTCGGAGATCGACCTGTCGCGGGCCGGGTAAAGTTGATACCAGCCGTGTTCCGGCGCCACCTTCGCCAGGTCCTCGATCGAGGCATTGCAGGCGCCTGACATGACGAAAGGAATGTCTGCATCGCGTGCCGCTTCGGCGAGCATAAGGTCGGCACCGGGGCGCATCAGCCCTGCCAGTCCGGTCGGCGCGATGCCGAAGGGCGCGGCATAGTCGCGCGCGAACAAGTGCGTCGTCTGGTCGCGAACGGTGACGTCGACCAGGTATCGCGGCACCAGCCGGTAGCGGCGGAACGCTTCGAGGTTGTAGTCCAACCCGTCCTCGTCCTCGACCCCGCCTTCGATGTAGTCGAAGGCGATACGCGGCAGATAGCGCTTCGCCATGAGGCGCAGGTCGTCGAAATTGAGGGCGTCCGTTACATTCATTACTGCTGGTACCGCTGCTCACGGGGGCGCGCGCCGCCGCGGATGACGGTGCGCTATAGCACGCGCGCCGGGGCGCGTGTAGCTGCTTTCGATCGCCTAGTGGGCTCCCCTTTCGGTGGTTCCCGCGCCGCCGCGCGGTTATGGTCGCGGGCAGCGGGGAACACGGTCGACAGGGTTGACGGCACAGGCATATGCCCTATCGGAGTTTGCGCGACTTTATTGAGCGTCTCGAATCCGACGGGCAGTTGGTCCGGGTCACCGAGCCGGTTTCGACGCACCTCGAAATGACCGAAATCCAGACCCGCCTGCTTGCCGAGGCGGGACCGGCGGTGCTGTTCGAGAACCCGGTCGGCGGGGATGGCCGTCGTTTCGCGACGCCGGTGCTGGTCAATCTGTTCGGGACCGTCGAGCGCGTGGCCCTGGGCATGGACCGCACGCCCGATCGCTTGCGCGAAGTCGGCGAGGCCCTCGCGTTCCTGCGCCAGCCCGAACCGCCGGGAGGTTGGCGCGAGGCGGCCGCATTGCTGCCGCTGCTCAAGTCGGTCGCCGCCATGCGTCCGCGCACCGTGCGCCGGGCACGGGTACAGGAGGTCGTGCTCGAAGGCGAGGAAATCGACCTTTCGACGCTTCCGGTCCAGACCTGCTGGCCCGGCGAGCCCGCGCCGCTCATCACATGGCCCATCGTCGTCACGGAGGGGCCCGGCGGCGACCCGGCGGACCGCTGCAACCTCGGCATCTATCGGATGCAGGTGACCGGACGCGATCATGCGCTGATGCGCTGGCTGCGCCACCGCGGCGGTGCCGGCCATCACGCCCGCTGGTCGGCGAGCCGCGGCCGGCCCCTCCCCGCCGCGGTCGTCATCGGCGCGGATCCCGGAACCATCCTGGCGGCGGTGACGCCGGTTCCGGAGACACTGTCGGAATACCGTTTCGCCGGCTTGCTGCGCGGTGCGCGTGTCGAACTCGCCGATTGCAAGACGATTCCGCTCAAGGTTCCCGCGCACGCGGAAATCGTGCTCGAGGGCGAGGTCTCGCTCGACGATTACGGCGCCGAAGGGCCTTACGGCGACCATACGGGCTACTACAACGCCGTGGAGCGCTTCCCCCGTTTCCGAATCCGCGCCGTCACCCGCCGCGCGAACCCGATCTATCTCTCGACCTTCACCGGCCGTCCACCCGACGAGCCGAGTGTGCTCGGCGAAGCGTTGAACGAGCTCTTCGTGCCGCTCGTCCGGCAGCAGTTTCCCGAGATCGTCGACTTCTGGCTGCCGCCCGAGGGGTGCAGCTACCGCATCGCCGTCGTATCGATGCGCAAGGCGTACCCCGGGCACGCGAAGCGGGTGATGATGGGCGTGTGGTCGTATCTGCGACAATTCCTGTACACGAAGTTCATCATCGTCGTGGACGACGACATCGACGCGCGCGATTGGCGCGACGTGATGTGGGCCGTGGCGACGCGTATGGATCCCGCGCGCGATACCACGATTATCGAACGCACGCCGATTGACTATCTCGACTTCGCGAGCACCGAGCAGGGTCTGGGCGGCAAGATCGGGCTCGACGCCACGAACAAGATGCCGCCCGAGACGGCAAGAGAATGGGGACGCCGGATTCGCATGAGCGACAAGGTCATCGAAACGGTGAGTCGAAACTGGCCGCGCTACGGATTGCCCGGCAGCGGCCGGCCGATTTGGAAGTAGCCTTGCGCCGCCGCGCCGCCGCCATACATGATCGGGCCAAGCGTGGCGCCACGATACGCACGGGAGGCTCAATGAGCGAAGGCGAAGGCGATCTCGGTCTTCTGGACGATTTGATCGGCCGCGCACGGCGCGCCGGCTCCGACGCCGCGGACGCGATGCTGGCGCGGTCGGCTGCGCTCGACGCGTCGTGGCGGATGGGCAGGAACGAGGGGGTGGAACGTGCCGAGTCCGCCGATCTCGGTCTGCGCGTGCTCGTCGGCAAGCGGCAGGCCGTGGTATCGACCACCGATCTCGGCGTTGAGGCGCGGCATGCCCTTGTCGAGCGGGCGCTGGCAATGGCGAGGGCGGTCCCCGAGGATCCGTATTGTGGTCTGCTGGAAGATGGCCGGCTGGCGACCGGATCGGTTTTCCTGGACCTGGCCGATGACACGGAGCCCGCATCCGATACCTTGCTTGCTGCTGCGGCGGCGGCCGAGGATGCCGCCCGCGCCGTCGCCGGCGTCACCAATTCGGAAGGCGCGGAAGCGAGTTGGCGGCGCGGCAGCGTTGCGCTCGCTACCTCCAACGGGTTCGCCGGGCGCTACGAATCGACGCGGTTCGCGATCGTCGCCTCGGTGGTCGCCGGCAGCGACAAGGCGATGGAGCGCGACTATGCATGGCACACCGCGCGGCACCGGGCCGATCTCGACGCTCCGGAGGAGGTCGGGCGTTTGGCCGGCGAACGGGCGATCCGGCGCCTCAGCCCTCGCAAGCAAAAGAGCGGTCAAGTCCCCGTCGTCTTCGACCCGCGCGTCTCCGGCGGCTTCATGCGGCTGCTCTCGTCATTGATCTCGGGCACGGCCATCGCACGCGGCACCAGTTGCCTGCAGGACAAGCGCGGCGAGCAGTTGTTTGCTCCCGGCGTGACGATCGTGGACGACCCTCATCGCGCGCGCGGTCTGTCATCGCGTCCGTTCGACGGCGAAGGTGCGGCAGGTTCGCGGCGCGACGTGGTGGACAAGGGCGTGCTGACGGGCTGGCTGCTGGATTCGCGTTCCGCCCGGCAACTCGACCTGCCGCCGACGGGCCACGCCGCGCGCAGTCCCGCCTCGACGCCGTCGCCGGCCCCGAGCAACCTTTACATGGCGCCGGGGAGCGACAGCCGCGAACGCTTGCTGGAGAACGTGGAGTCCGGTTTCTACGTCACCGAGATGATGGGCATGAGTTTCAACGCCACGACCGGCAATTACAGCCGCGGTGCGGCCGGCTTCTGGATCGACCGGGGAGCGCTCGCCTGGCCGGTGAGCGAAATGACGGTCGCGGGCAATTTGCTGGACATGTTCCCGGCGATGACGCCCGCTGACGACCTTGAGTTCCGCTACGGTCTCGATGCACCGACGCTTCGGATCGACGGCATGACCGTGGCTGGCTTGTGACCGGTGGTGCGCCCGTCGGCGACCACACTCTGCTGTGCCGCGCTGTCCGCGCCGGCGGCGCGATTGCGCTGGACTATTTCGAGCACGGCTTCGACGTGCGGGAGAAGCACCCTGGAGATCCCGTGACCGAAGCCGATCTTGCGGTCGACGCCGCGCTCCGCGAGACGTTGCTCGCGGCACGCCCCGATTACGGTTGGTTGTCGGAGGAGAGCGAAGACAGCCCGGCGCGTCTCGGCGCTCGCCGCGTCTGGGTTGTCGATCCCATCGACGGCACCCGGGGGTTCGTCGACGGGACGGACGAATGGGTGGTGTCCGTCGCGCTCGTCGAAGCCGGGCGGCCAGTCTCGGCGTGCGTCTTCAACCCATCGACCGCGGCGTTCTACGACGCCGTCGAAGGCGGCGGAACGCGGCTCAACGGCAATCCGGTGCGCATCGCCGATCGGCCGAATCTGTCCGGTGCGGCGCTCGCTTCGAGTCGCAACGAGCAGCGCCGCGCGCTGTGGCGCGACCGCTTCCCGGAAGCCGAGATCCGCATCGTCGACGCCATCGCCTGGAAGCTCGCCCTCGTCGCCGGCGGCGTGGTCGACGGCACGATCGCGCTCAGGCCCAAGAGCGACTGGGACATCGCCGCCGGCGACCTTCTGATCCGTGAGGCCGGCGGCGCGGTGACGACGCCGGAAGGCGAGACAATGCGCTACAACGGCCGGAGCGTGCGAAAGGAAGGTCTGGTGGCTGCCGGTCCGGCGTTGCACCGCCGGCTTGTCGCGCGGCTCCGGGCACGGCCTTAGGGCGGTCGCGGTGACCGACGTCGACGGGCCGTCGCCGCGAATTGCCACCGCGGCGCTCGTTCGCCGCCTGGCGAGCGGCTATCTCGCGCCTTATCGCTCGCTGCTCGCTGGCGCCATTGCATGCATGATCGTCGCGGCGTGCTCGCAGCCGGCGCTTGCATGGCTCATGGAATCGGTGGTCGGCGACATTTTCGTTGCGCGCGACCGGGCGGCGCTGACGGTCGTGCCGCTTGCGGTGTTTGCGGTGCTGACCGTCGGTGGCGCGGCCAACTTCGGACAGACGATGCTGATGAACCGGGTCGGTCTGCGCATGGTCGCCGATCTGCAGACACAGGTGTTCGAGCACCTTATGCGCCTCGATCTCGCGTTTTTTCAGCGGACGCCGACGGGGCGTCTGATCGGCAATCTGACCAACGATTCCATGCTCGTCCGCCAGGCGACGGCAGCGACCATGACCGGCCTTGTCAAGGACCTGCTGACAGTCACGCTGCTGATCGCGCTGATGTTCTACCAGAACGCCGAGCTCGCGCTGGTCGTGCTCTTCATCTTTCCGCTCGCCTGGTGGCCGATCGACCGGCTCGGCAAGCGGATGCGCAAGGTGGCGACGGGCGCGCAGGTGGAGGTCGGCGAGTTTTCGTCGCTCCTGGCCGAGACCTTCCAGGGTGCCCGTCACGTCAAGGCCTACGCGATGGAAGGTTACGAATCGGCGCGTGCCCGCAGCGTGATCGAGCGCCTGTTCCGGCTGTACATGAAGACGGTGCGCACGCGCGCGGTCGGTGTGCCGATCATGGAAACTCTGGGGGGCGTCGCCGCCGCCATCGTCCTTTTCTACGGCGGCGCCCAGGTGATCGACGGCACGCGCGAAGCGGGCGGTTTCTTCGCCTTCGTCACGGCGATGATGCTCGCCTACCGCCCGCTCAAACGGGTTGCGACTCTCTACACGACGCTTCAGGAAGGCATCGCCGCAGCCCAGCGCCTGTTCGACGTGCTCGACCGTCGGCCCCTGGTGGTGAACGCTGCCGACGCGACTCCGCTCGTCGTCCGCGGTGGGGGCGTGCGTCTCGAATCGGTCCGTTTCTCTTACGGTCCGGGCGTTCCGGCGCTCCGGAATGTGACGCTGGACATCCCGGCCGGGGCGACCGTGGCTCTCGTCGGGCCGTCGGGAGCAGGCAAGTCGACGTTGCTCAATCTCATCGCCCGCTTCTTCGACGTCGATTCCGGGCGGGTGCTGGTCGATGGGCGCGACGTACGCGAGGTGACACTCGAGTCGCTGCGCGCCGCCATCGCCATCGTCAGCCAGGAGGTGACGCTGTTCAATGATACCGTGCGCGCGAACATCGCGTACGGCGCACCCGGCGGCATCGCTGACGACGCGGCGATAGAGGCCGTCGCGAGGGCAGCGGCAGCACACGATTTCATCGTCGACCTGCCGGCTGGCTACGACACGGTGGTCGGGGAGCGCGGGGTGACGCTGTCCGGCGGCGAGCGGCAGCGCGTCGCGATCGCGCGGGCGATGCTCAAGAATGCGCCGATCCTGTTGCTCGACGAGGCCACCGCGTCGCTCGATACCGAGTCGGAACGGCAGGTACAGGCGGCGCTCGAACGCCTGGAGCGCGGGCGCACGACGCTGGTCGTCGCGCATCGCCTGTCCACGATCCGCGCTGCCGACCTGATCTATGTCATCGATGACGGCCGCGTCGTCGAACACGGCGACCACGCCTCGCTCTACACCGCCGGGCGGCTCTACGCGCGGCTTTACGACATGCAGTTCCGCATCGCTGTCGCCGCGGCCGAATGAGCGCCGCGATCGGCCTCTATCGTGCGTTGAGCCGCGCGGCCGTGTGGCCCGTTAACCTGCATCTCCGACGCCGGGCTGCGCGCGGCAAGGAAGACCCGGCGCGGCTGGGCGAGCGTTGGGGTGAACCTTCGGTGTTGCGACCGACCGGACCTCTGGTCTGGCTGCACGCCGCCAGCGTTGGCGAAAGCGTTTCCGTGCTTCCGCTGGTCGCTCGTCTGCTCGACGATCCAGCGCTTTCGGTCCTGGTGACGTCGAACACCGTGACGTCGGCGCAGTTGATGGCGGATCGCCTCCCGCCGCGTGCGCTCCACCAGTATGCCCCGGTCGATCTGCCCGGCGCAGTGGAACGGTTCGTCGATCACTGGCGTCCCGGCCTCGCATTGTTCGTCGAATCCGAACTCTGGCCCAACCTGATCTCGGCCCTGCGCGCGCGTGCTGTGCCGATGGCAATTGTGCAGGGGCGCCTGTCCGCCCGCTCCTGGCGGCGCTGGCGTCGCTACCCTGCGGCCGCGCGCCAATTGCTCGGTGGGTTTCGAATGGTGATCGCGCAGACGGCGGAGGACGCGGCGCGATACAGCCGATTGGGCGCGCCCGTGGTTCGTCCGCTCGGGACGCTCAAGTACGCCGCCGAACCGCTTCCCGCAGACGCCGCGGCGCTCGCCGCGCTGCGCGGCGCGGTAGGCGATCGCCCGCGCTGGGTGGCGGCGAGCACCCACCCCGGAGCGGAGGAAGACGCGGTCTTTGTCGCGCACATTGCGGCGCGCGCACGCGTGCCCGGCCTGCTGACTGTGGTGGCGCCGCGCCACCCGGCGCGCGGCGGCGACGTAGCGCGCGCCGCGCACGCGCGAGGCCTCGGGGTCGCGCAGCGCACCTCCGGCGCTGCGATTCGCGCAGCGACAGAGGTGTACGTCGCCGATACCCTGGGCGAACTCGGCCTGCTTTACCGTCTGGCCCCGCTGGCCTTCGTTGGCGGGACTCTCTCCGGCCGCGGCGGGCACAATCCCATCGAACCGATCCGACTTGGTTGCGCTACGGTCGCCGGTCCCGATCTCCGCAATTTCCGCGACGTGGCCGACGATCTCCGCGCGGCCGCCGCGCTCGAAACCGTCGCCGACCGCGACGCCCTGGCCAAGGTGGTGGGCGACTTGCTTCTGGACGAGCCTGAGCGCGCGCGCCTGGCCACGCGGCAGCGACAGGCCGTCGAAGCCAGGACAGGCGTGCTCGATGCGGTGGCGGCGGCGCTCGAACCGCTTGTCCCCCGGCGCGCGGCGGTCTGAAATCGATGCGCGCGCCGGCATTCTGGCGCCATGCGGACTGGCGGGCGGAGGTACTGGCACCGGTTGCAGCGGTCTATGGCGCCGCCACCACGGCGCGGCGGCGGATCGCGCGACCGGAGCAATCGGCGCTGCCGGTTCTGTGCGTCGGCAATCTGGTGGCCGGCGGTGCCGGCAAGACGCCGACGGCAATGGCACTCGCCCGCCGCCTGCGGGCGCGCGGACGAACGCCGCATTTGATCTCGCGCGGGTACGGCGGGCGCGAGCGGGGTCCCCTTGCGGTGAACCCTGCGCGCCACGACGCGCGGCGCGTCGGCGACGAGGCTCTGCTGCTCGCCCGGGTGGCACCGACATGGGTCGCGCGCGACCGCACCGTCGCCGCCGCAGCGGCGCACGCCGCCGGCGCCGACGTCGTCGTGCTCGACGACGGCTATCAAAACCCCGCGCTGGCGAAGACGGCGTCGCTGGTGGTCGTCGACGGCAGCTACGGCTTCGGCAACGGGCGGCTTCTCCCTGCCGGTCCGCTGCGCGAGCGCGTGGGCGCGGGTCTCGCTCGCGCGGACGCCGTGGTACTCATCGGCCACGACCGCGCAGGGGTCCGTCGCCGCGTGCCGGCCGGGTGCCCGGTCATTGAGGCCGCGCTGGTGCCGGCCGAGGGGTGGGATGCGGTGGCAGGCGAGAGCGTGGTCGCGTTTGCCGGCATCGGCCGCCCGGAAAAGTTCTTCGAGATGCTCGAATCGCTCTCGTGCACGCTGCTGGCTACGCGTGCCTTCGCTGACCATCATCGGTTTCGCGCACACGAGATTCTCGCGCTGGCTGACGAGGCCGCGCGCCGCGGCGCTGTCCTCGCGACCACCGCCAAGGATGCGGTGCGCCTGCCTGAAACTGTGCGTCCGCTCCCGGCGGTCCTCGATGTCGCGCTCGAATGGCGCGATAGCGTCGCCGCCATCGATGCGATTCTCGACTGCCTCTGAGCCTTCGGCCGCGACGACGTCCCACCGACTCTCCGCCGTCAGGCGAACATGCGGCGGCCCGGTTCGGGCATGTCGGCGACGAGTATGCTTCCAGTGTCCGATTCGGTGATGAATAACTGCCGCCCGCCGGCGCCGCCGTAGGCGGCGTTGGTCGTCATGAGGCCAGCGGGGCTGCGGACTCGCAGCAGCGGCTCGCCGAGGGGCGAGAACAGCCAAACGCAGCCGAGGCCGGCGTGGCAGACGACAAGATTGCCGGCCGCGTCGAGCGCCATGCCGTCCGGGCCGGCAAGACCGCCCGAGAGCTGGACGAAGGTGCCGACCTTGGTCGGCCGCCCGTCGCTCATCAGTGGCACGCGCCAGACCGCGTTCGCCCGAGTCACGGCGAGATAGAGGACGTTCTCGTCGAGGGCGGTCACCAGGCCGTTCGGGCTCGGCACGCGGTCGAGCAGGCAGTCGAGGCGGCCGTCGACCGAGAGGCGGTAGAGCCGCCCCGTCGGGTCGTGCAGGCCCGTCTGCCCCTGATCGGTGAAATAGAGCGTACCGTCGGCGGCGAAGAACAAGTCGTTGCAGCCCTTGAAGCGCTCGTGACGCGGGCGATCCACGAGCGGGCTCACCGCCCCGGCAGCGGGATCGAGCCGCAGGATGCCGCGCGCGTGGTCCGCGATCCACGCGCTGCCGTCGGTGTGGAACTTGAGGCCGTTCGGCTCGCCGTCGTACTCGGCGACGAGTGTCCAGTCGCCCGCGGTCGAGACGCGGAAGACGCGGCCCCACGGAATGTCGACGACGTACAGGTTTCCGTCGCGGTCGAAGCTCGGGCCTTCGAGAAAGCAGTCCACCGCGCGGCCCGCGGCCATGGCGTTGCCCCAGGCGCTGGGCCGGCCGGTTCGGCGGAAACGGTCCGGCATCCGTGTGAAGACGCGGGCTTCGATTTCAGGCGGTGCGGCGAACATGGGGCCTCTCAACCGAACGGGATGAACAGGGCGAGGTCGTCGAAGGCGATCACCGCTGCAACGGTGAGCAGGATCAGGATGACGAACGGTGCGGTACCGCGCACCACGTCGCCGAGCGTCACGCTTTCCTCGCCGCCGCCTTCGGGCAGGACCTGCGCGGCGACGGCGCGGATAATGAAAAGATTGAGACCGACCGGCGGCGTTATGAGCGCGCATTCGATCATCAGCGTGAAGATGACGCCGAACCAGATCGGATCGATCCCAAGACGACCGAGCGCCGGGTCTATGACCGGCAGCATGAGCAGCATCATCGACAGCGTTTCCAGCACGCAGCCCATGACCAGAAGCAGGCCGCAAAGGGCGGCAATGAAGCCTTCTGGCACGACGATGGTCGAGACCACGGCCTGCGTCACCGCCTGCGGAACCTGGTGCAGCGTGATCGCGTGCCCGAACACCTTGGCGCCGGCGATGATGAACAGCACCATCGCCGTTGTCTTCATCGACTCGCGCGCGACCGCGGGCAGGTCCCGGAAACGCAGGCTGCGGTGGACGCCGAGCGTGATCACGAGGGCCAGCACGAAGCCGACGCCGGCGGCTTCCGTCGGCGTGAACGCGCCCGCGTAGAGCCCGGCGATGACGAGGAGGGCGAGCGCAAGCGTCGGCAGCGCGGCCAGTGTGTGCCGCCGCCTTTCCGCACCGCTGGCGCGCGAAACCTGGCTCTGGCCGCCGCGCAGGCGCTCGTGGACGACGGCATACGCGACGAAGAGCGCGGTCAGCAGCAGCCCCGGTCCGATACCGGCGAGGAACAGGTCGACGACTGATTCCTCGGTGAGAAAGCCGTAGACGATCATCGGGATCGACGGCGGGATCAGTATCCCCAGAGTGCCGCCGGCGGCGAGCAGGCCGAATACGAAGCGCCGCTCGTAGCCGCGCTCGGCGAGTTCGGGAATGGCCACGGTACCGATGGTTGCCGCCGTCGCCACCGAAGAGCCGGAGATCGCGGCGAAGATCGCGCACGAGAGAATGGTCGCGACGGCGAGCCCGCCCGGCCAGTGGCCGACCCAGCTCTGCACGGCGGCGAACAACCGTGCTCCCGCGCCGCCGCGCAAGAGCACGTTCGACATGAGGATGAACAACGGCACGGCAAGCAGGATGAAGTTGTCCATGCTCGACATCAGCGCCTGAGGAATCTGCAGGCCCGACGAGCCGTCGATGAGCAGGAGCACGATGCCGAGTCCGGCAAGGACGAAGGCGATGTCGACGCCGGCGAGCAGCAGCGAGATCAGGGCTGCGAGAACGAGCAGGGTGGTCATCGATCGCTGGGCGCGGGCGCCGCGAGAAAACTCTCGGCCAGGTTCGCCAGACCTTGCGCGGCGGTGAGCGCGAGGCCGGCTAGGACGGGCGCGTGCAGCATCCACATCGGCAGTTCCAGCGTGGAATCGGTGAACTGCGCCGTGTCGATCGCGAACCGGATCAAGCCCACCGCGTAGGTTGCTCCGGTCGCCGAGACCGCGACGACGACAAGCATCGCGAACCGGTCGGCCCAACGCCGCGCCGCGCCGGGAAGAGCGCTGGTCAGCAACGAGATTCGAATGTGCGCGCGCTCGCCCACGAGCCAGGCGCAGGCGAGGAAGACGCCGTAGATCTGCAAGATGCGCGCGAGTTCCTCAACCCATCGCGTTGGCGCCAGAAAGACATAGCGGGTGACGACTTCGTAGGCGACGATCAACCCGATGACGACAAACGCCGCGGCGGCGGCCCAGGCGGCGGCGCGGCTTGCGGCGTGAACGCCGGCCGCGGCGCGCAGCGCGACGGTGCGCCAGCCGGCTTGCGAGGCGGCGCGACCGGGGGACATGGCGCTGGTTCCGGAGGGCGCGCGGACGGAGACGGCTAGCGGTCCGCGCCGGGCAGTGCGCGCGCGGCGGCGAGCAGCTCGTGTCCCAACGCTCCGGCAGCGTCCAGGTAGACCTGTTCGAGCGGCGCGGTTGCCAGCCTCCAGGCGGAGAGCTCATCGGCGCTCGGCCGGTACACCGTCATGCCGTTCTCTTCGGCTTCCGCGATCGCTGCCGCAGCGAGCTTCGGAAACGCGTCGCGCAGCTCGCGCTCGACCGCGCCCGCCGCGCCGGCGAGCAGGGTGCGTTCGTCGTCCTCGAGGCTCCGCCAGAGACGTTCGTTGATGAGCACGACGAACTCGATCGCCGAATGGTTGGTCAGGGTTGCCGAGTCGAGCACCTGATAGAGCTTGCGGTCCTTCACCGTCAGCGGGCCGGTCATTCCGCCGTCGACCGTGCCGCGCTCGTAGGCGAGAAACTGGCGCGATCCGGACACGTTGGTCGCGCCGCCGCCGAGCACATTGACGAAGGCTTCCAGGGACTTGCCGAACGTGCGTATCTTCTTGCCCTTCATGTCCTCCGGGTGCCGCGCCACCCCGTCGCGCATCATGACGAGCGAGAAACCGTAGGGCTGCCACCACAGCGGCCGCGCGCCTTTCTCGGCCATGGCCGCGTCGAGCGGCGCGCGCACCGGCGACCCCGGCGACGTGGCGGCGCGGACCAGGGCCTCGGTGTCAAAGACGAACGGGACGGAAAAGATGTCGACGGCCGGGATCGTGCCGGCAAAACGCGCGAGCGACGAGACACCCATCTCGATCTGCCCGGAGGCGACCGCCGCGGGCACCTCGCGGTCGGTGTAGAGCTGGGCCCCGGGATAGATTTCCACCGCGATCTCGCCCCCGCTCGCGGTTTCCACGCGCTCCTTGAAGGCGACGAGGTTCTGTCCCAGCGGCGAGGTCAGCGGCAGCTGTATCGTCATGCGCAGCGTGCGTTCCGCTGACGCGCTGTCGGCCGCGAGCGCCGCCGGGAGCAGGCAGGCGAGCCGGAGGAGCCATTTCATTGCCGGTGCTCCTGCGGCGTCCGCTCACGGGCGGCCTCGGCCCCGAAGTCTCCGCCGCGGGCGGCGAATCCCGATTCGACGGCGGCCGCGGGATAGGTCTCGGCCCAGGCGGCCATGATCCTGTCGTACGGCAGGTCGTCGAAGCGGCCGCGGTCGCGCACGTACTCCATGTAGCGGCTGCCGGAGCTGTCGTAGGCCTGCAGCAGGGAGTCGGCGTGGCCGTCGAACTCCAGCGGCGCCACGCCGACGCGCTCGCACAGCTCCTTGTTGAACGCCGGCGTTGCCCTGACCCACCGCCCGCCGAGCCGGAGCTCGGTGTAGCCATGGAAGACAAACACGTCGGAGCCCATGGCGGCGCGCAGTTTCGCCGTCGTCATGTGGTTGCGCACGTCGCCAAAGCCGAGCCGGCTTGGAATTCCGGTCGCCCGTGCGCACGCGGCGAGCAGCGCCGCCTTGCTGATGCAGAACCCGCTGCCGCGGCCAAGGCATGCGCTCGCACGGAAGCCCTCGCGGGTCATGTCGATCCCGTAGGGGTTGTAGCGCACGCCGTCGCGCACCGCGTAGTAGAGCGCGCACGCTCGCGCAATGGCACCGCCTGCGCCACGTGTCGCACGGGCGGCGTATCGCGCGACGGCGGCATCGTCGCTGTCGAGGAACCAGGTCGGCTGCAGATGAATGCGATCGGCGGTTTCGGCGTCGCCCGGCGGCGCGGGCGCGGCGGGCGGCACGGGCATGGTCCTCCTTCGCCGGTCGGGTCGGCATCGCGGCGGCGAGCGTGCCGCGTGCCGCCGCGCCGGTCAAGGTCGGCGCGGCGGGCGGTCGGCGAGCCTATCCCCGCGCTTCGGCGATATCGAAGCGGTCGAGGTTCATCACCTTGGTCCACGCGGCCACGAAGTCGTCCACGAACCGCTGCCGCGAGTCGTCACACGCGTACACCTCGGCGAGCGCCCGGAGCTGGGAGTTCGAACCGAAGACGAGGTCGACGCGCGTCGCCGTCCACCGAAGCTTGCCCGTGGTGCGGTCGCGGCCCTCGAACACGCCGGCGGACCCGGGCGCCGATTCCCACGCGATGCCCATGTCGAGCAGGTTGACGAAGAAGTCGTTGGTGAGGGCCTCGGTGCGCGCGGTGAAGACCCCGTGCCGGCATCGGCCGACGCTCGCGTCCAGGACCCGCAAGCCGCCGACGAGGACCGTCATCTCGGGCGCCGTCAGCCCCAGCAGCTGCGCCCGGTCGACCAGCAGCTCCTCCGCCGGTACGGGGCAGCCGTTGCGCACGTAGTTGCGGAACCCGTCCGCCACCGGCTCCAGCGCGGCGAAGGACCGGACGTCCGTCTGCTCCTGCGACGCATCCGAACGGCCGGGCGCGAACGGAACCGTCGCCTCGTGCCCGGCGTTCCTCGCCGCCCGCTCGACGCCGACGCAGCCGCCGAGGACGATCATGTCGGCGAGGGACACGGCCTTGCCGCCGGACTGGGCGTCGTTGAACTCCCGCCGGATGCCGTCCAGGACCCGCAGCACGCCCGCCAGGCGGGCCGGAGAATTGACGGTCCAGTCCTTCTGCGGCGCGAGGCGGATGCGCGCGCCGTTCGCCCCGCCGCGCATGTCGGAGCCGCGGAAGGTCGACGCCGACGCCCAGGCGGTCGAGACCAGTGCGGAGACCGAAAGGCCGGAAGCGAGGATCCCGGCCTTCAGCCCGGAAATGTCCCGCTCATCGATCGACGCATGAGCGACCGCGGGGAGGGGGTCCTGCCAGATCAGCTCTTCCGCGGGGACCTCCGGGCCGAGATAGCGCGTGCGCGGCCCCATGTCGCGATGCGTCAGCTTGAACCACGCCCGGGCGAAGGCATCGGCGAACGCATCCGGATTGGCGTGGAAACGCCGCGCGATGGGTTCGTAGACGGGATCCATCCTCAGCGCCATGTCCGCCGTGGTCATGATCGGCGCGTGCCGTTTCGCCGGATCGTGGGCGTCCGGCACGGCGTCGGCGCCGGCGCCGTTGCGGGGCGTCCACTGGTGCGCGCCCGCTGGGCTTTTGGTCAACTCCCACTCGTGGCCGAACAGGGCGTCGAAGTAGCCGTTGTCCCACGTCACCGGATCGGCGGTCCATGCACCCTCGATGCCGCTGGTGATGGTGTCGCCGGCCTTGCCGCTGCCGAAGCCGCTCTTCCAGCCCAGCCCCTGCTCGACGATGTCGGCGCCCTCGGGCTCCGGGCCGACCAGCGACGGATCGCCGGCGCCATGGCACTTGCCGAAGGTGTGCCCGCCGGCGACGAGGGCGACGGTCTCCTCGTCGTTCATTTCCATCCGGCGGAAGGTTTCGCGAATGTCCCGGCCCGAGGCGAGCGGGTCGGGACGGCCGCCGGGCCCCTCGGGATTGACGTAGATGAGGCCCATCTGGACGGCGCCGAACGGTGCTTCGAGCTCGCCGTCGCCGGTATGGCGCTCGTCGCCGAGCCACTCGTGCTCGGAACCCCAGTCGATGTCCTCCTCGGGCTCCCAGACGTCCTCGCGCCCGCCGGCGAAACCGAACGTCTTCAAGCCCATGGATTCCAGGGCGCAGTTGCCGGCCAGGATCATGAGGTCGGCCCACGAAATCTTCCGGCCGTACTTCCGCTTGACCGGCCAGAGCAGCATGCGCGCCTTGTCGAGGTTGGCGTTGTCGGGCCAGCTGTTGAGCGGTGCGAAGCGCTGCGTGCCGGTCCTCGCGCCGCCGCGGCCGTCGCCCGCCCGGTAGGTGCCCGCGCTGTGCCAGGCCATGCGGATGAAGAGCGGCCCGTAGTGACCGTAGTCGGCCGGCCACCAGTCCTGCGACGCGGTCATCAGCTCGTACAGGTCCTGCTTGACGGCGTCGAGATCGAGACTCTCGAACTCGCGGGCGTAGTCGAACGCCTCGCCCATCGGATTGGACAGGGAAGAATGCCGGTGCAGGACGTCGAGATTCAGCCGGTTGGGCCACCAGTCCCTGTTCGACGTGCCGCCGCGGGCGGCTGCCTTGCGGCCCCCGGCCGATACCGGGCACTTGCTTTCGTTCATGACGGTCTCCTTTGCCTCTGCCTGTCTCGCATCGGCCCGATACGGTTCGGGCCACTCCGCCCCGGCACCGGTCGGCCGGTTCGGCTGTCGCCATGAACATGGGAGTTGCAATAAATCGTGTACAACGATTATTATCGACTTTAATAATCGTATTATACGAACGATATGCTTCGGAGGCGTTCGATGAGGCGCTTGCCGACGATGAAGCAGCTCGAATACCTGGTGGCGCTGGCCGACACGCGACACTTCGGCCGCGCGGCGCAGCGCTGCCACATCACCCAGTCGACCCTCAGCGCGGGCATCCGCGATCTCGAGTCGGTGCTCGAAACCCCGGTCGCGGAGCGTTCGAACCGGCGCGTGCTGATGACCGCCGTAGGCACGCGGATCGCCGAAAGGGCAAGGGCGCTGCTGCGCGACGCCGAGGAGATCGTCGAGGAGGCCAGGGCCGGCCGCGGGCCGATGACGGGGGAGATGCGTCTCGGGGCGATCCCGACGATCGGCCCCTTTCTCCTGCCGCGCGTGCTGCCGGGGCTGCGCCGGCGGTTTCCGGCGCTGACCATCTACCTGAAGGAGGAGCAAACCGCCTCGCTGCTGGCCCGGCTGGAGGACGGAGAGCTGGACGCCGCCGTGATCGCGCTTCCCTGCGACACGGGGGATCTCGGAGTCACGGTCGTCATGGAGGACGAGTTTCTGTTCGCCTGCAACCGGACCCATCCTCTCGCCGGCACGGGTGAGGTCGCGCTCGGCGCGCTCGCGGGCGAACCGCTCATGCTGCTGGAGGAGGGGCATTGCCTGCGCGGTCACGCGCTAGCCGTCTGCGGCCTGGGCGAAAGGAGGGCGCGGGCGCAGTTCGAGGCCAGCGGCCTGCACACGCTGGTGCAGATGGTCGCGGCCGGCATCGGGGTGACGCTCGTGCCGAGGCTCGCGGTCGACGCGGGCATTGCCCGGGGAACGGACATCTCGTTCCTGCGGCTGGGGCCGCCTGCTTGCCGATGGATCGGACTGGCATGGCGCGGGACGTCGTCGAGAACCGACGACTTTCGATCGTTGGCCGACGCGCTGCGTGAACTGACCGACGCCGCTTAGGCCGTCGCGCTCTTGCCGGCGGGGCCTCCGACGCGGGCCGTCGCAGGCGCGCCCGCCGGTCGCCGCCGACGGACGGGCCCCCCGTCTCGCGGGGCCGCGCCCAGGATGGCCTTGCGGCGGCAGCGGTTTCGCGTATACAAGAGGCGGAGCGACGATCGGCCCGGTCTTGGCCGGCAACCCGTATGGACCGTGGGCCTTGCGCCCATTTTTTGTTTTCGGGAACGCGCGTTTGGATCAAGAGACGACCGGCGCCGTCGAGGGCGTGATCGCCCCGACGGTCGAATCGATGGGTTACGCGGTGGTGCGGGTGCGTTTGTCCGGAAAGCGGACGCCGACGCTTCAGGTCATGGTCGAGCGCACCGACGGCCGCGCGATGACCGTCGACGACTGCGCCGCCGTCAGCCGCGCCCTGTCTCCGGCGCTCGACGTGGCGGATCCGATCGACGGGCCGTACAGCCTTGAGGTCAGTTCGCCGGGCATCGACCGGCCGCTGGTCAGGCCCGGCGACTATGCGCGGTTCCGGGGCTTCGAGGCGAAGCTCGAAACGGCAGAAGCGGTCGGCGGTCGCAAACGGTTTCGCGGCCGCCTCCTGGGCTGTGCCGATGCGGTCGTGCAGATCGACACGGGCGCCGCCGGCGGGGTGGTCGAAGTGCCGTTCGCCGCCATTCGCGCGGCAAGACTGGTGATGACGGACCGGCCGACCGCCGGCGGGACGAGGGACGAGGGAGCGACATGCTGAGCGAGGCGACCCGGACTCTGACCCGGCCCGAACTGTTGCAGGTGGCCGATGCGGTCGCGCGCGACAAGGCCATCGACCGGGAGATCGTGGTCGAGGCGATGGAGCAGGCGATCCAGACGGCGGCGCGGCGCAAATACGGGCAGGAACTCGACATCCGCGCCACCATCGAACCGGGAAGCGGCGAGATTCTCCTGAATCGCGTGCGCCGCGTGGTGGAGAGCGTCGAGGACGCCGCCATCGAGATCGCGCTCGCCGACGCGCAGGCCTACGATCCGGCGCTGGGCCTCGACGACGAGCTCACGGAGCAGCTGCCGCCGATTGACCTCGGCCGGGTGGCGGCGCAGGCGGCGAAGCAGGTGATCGTCCAGCGGGTGCGCGACGCCGAGCGCGACCGTCAGTTCGAGGAGTACAAGGACCGCTCCGGAGAAATCGTCAACGGCCTCGTCAAGCGGGTGGAGTACGGCAACGTGGTGGTCGATCTCGGCCGCGCCGAAGCCGTCATGCGCCGGGACGAATCGCTGCCGCGAGAGAATTACCGCAACGGAGAGCGTCTGCGCGCCCTCGTCTACGACGTGCGCCGCGAGCCGCGCGGGCCGCAGATCTTCCTGTCGCGGTCGCGGCCCGAGTTCATGGCCAAGCTGTTCGCCCAGGAAGTGCCGGAGATCTACGACAACATCATCGAGGTCAAGTCGGTGGCGCGGGACCCGGGCAGCCGGGCGAAGATCGCCGTGCTGTCGAACGATTCCAGCATCGACCCCGTCGGTGCGTGCGTCGGTATGCGCGGCAGCCGCGTCCAGGCCGTGGTCAACGAGCTGCAGGGCGAAAAGATCGACATCATCCAGTGGAACCCCGATCCCGCGACCTTCATCGTCAACGCGCTGGCGCCGGCCGAGGTGACGAAGGTCGTGCTCGACGAGGAGAGCGAACGGATCGAGGTGGTCGTTCCCGACGACCAGTTGAGCCTCGCCATCGGCCGGCGCGGGCAGAACGTGCGCCTGGCCGCGCAGCTCACCGGCTGGGACATCGACATCATGACCGAGGGGCAGGAATCGGAACGCCGCGCCGAGGAGTTCCGCATCGCGACGGCGCTGTTCATGGAAGGGCTCAACGTAGACGACGTGATCGCCCACCTGCTCGTGACCGAGGGCTTCGCCAACGTCGAAGCCGTGGCCTTCATGCCGGTCGAGGAACTGGCCGAGATCGAGGGCTTCGACGAAGCGCTCGCCGAAGAGCTGCGGGCGCGGGCGCGCGACTATCTGATCAAGCGGAACGAGGAGCTGACGCAGCAGCGACGCGCTCTCGGCGTCGACGACCGGATCGCCGAGATCGAGGTCGTGACGCCGGCGATGCAGGTCAAGCTCGGCGAAGGCGGAATCAAGACGCTCGACGACCTCGCCGATCTTGCGAGTGACGAACTGCTCGAAATACTCGGCGACGAGGCGCCCGACGAGGAGACGGCCGGCGCCATCGTCA
Organism: Alphaproteobacteria bacterium; assembly: GCA_965243325.1. Lineage (GTDB taxonomy): Bacteria > Pseudomonadota > Alphaproteobacteria > UBA7887 > UBA7887 > JANQOH01. Next base: position 1,968,071 of record CBDEUQ010000003.1, read on the forward strand.
TGGCCGCCCGCGCGCACTGGTTCGCCGACGATCCGGCGCCGGACGGCGAGGGCGCGGACGCGGCTGCCGATTCGGCGCCCGACGACGCGGGCGCGGACGCCGCCGGCGATGAAGACGGCGCGACGGCCTGACGAGGCGCGGGATGGACGAGCGGGTGGCGATGTCCACGACGGCGGACGGCGGATCGCCTGACGGCCCGCGCGGCGGTCCGCGGCGGCGCTGCGCCGTGACTCGCCGCGTGCTGGACAAATCGGCGCTCATCCGCTTCGTTAGGGCGCCCGACGGCGCCGTGGTCCCGGACATCGATCAGACCCTGCCGGGGCGCGGCGTGTGGGTGGGCGCCGAGCGGGCGCTGGTGGCTACCGCGTGCCGCAAGGGCATTCTCGCGCGCACGGGCCGCGTGCCCGACGATCTGGCGGCGCGCTGCGAAGCGGCGCTCGCGGCCCGCGCCCTGGCGTTGTTGGGTCTGGCGCGACGCGCCGGCCGGGTGGCGATCGGCGCGCGCGCGGTCCGCGCGGCGCTGGCGACAGGCGCGGCGGCGGTGCTCGTGCAGGCGCGGGACGCGGCGGCAGACGGCTGCGGCAAGCTCGAGCGGCTGCGCGCGGCGGCGGTGCCCGGGTGTGCGGCCGTGACGGTGTTCGACCGCGCCGAGCTGGCCTCGGGTCTCGGACGCGACGCGGTCCACATAGCGATGCACGCCGGCGGGCTGGCGGAGAAGTTCAAGACGGCAGCGGCGCGGTTGGCCGGGTTTCGCGACCCGGCGGGCGCGACAGGGTAAGGGAGCGGCGGGCGACATGAGCGAAAACGCGAACACCGGCGAACGCAGGACCCTGGGCCTGTCCCGCCCCGGCCAGCTCGAGTTGAAAAAGACCGTCGAAGGCGGCCAGATCCGCCAGAGCTTCTCGCACGGCCGGTCGAAGGCGGTGCAGGTCGAGGTCAAGAAGAAGCGAACCTTCAAGCGCGGTTCGTCGGGCCGGCTGACCGAGGTCAAGAAGATGCCGGCCTCCGTCGCGTCGCCGCAGATCGAGAGCGGCCCGCCGCGCGCCGGCGCCGCGCGCAAGCTGACGGGCGAGGAGCGCGCGGCGCGGGCGCGGGCGCTGGAAGACGCACTCCAGGCCGAGGAGCAGCTGCGCGCGCTCGAAACCGAACGCTTGGCCGAGGAAGAGGCGCGCCGCCTGGCCGAAGAGGAAACGCGGCGCGAGGAGGAGCGGCTCGCGGCGGAAGCCGAGGCGAAGGCGAAGGCCGAGGCGGAAGCGGAGGCGAGGGCAAAGGCGGAGGCAGAGGCCGCCGCGCTGAAGAAGGAGAAGGAAAAGAGCGCCGATGCCGCCAAACGGCCGGCCGCGGCCAGGCCGGCCCCGCGGCGCAAGGCCGAGGGCGCCGAGACGGAGACGGCGGCGCGCCGGCGCAAGGGCCAGGGCCAGCGCCTGTCGATCGGACGGCGCGGCGCCAAGCGCCGCGGCGGCGGCAAGCTCACGGTGGTGCAGGCGCTGAGCGAGGACGAACGCCAGCGCAGCCTCGCGTCGATGCGGCGCGCACGCGAACGCGAGAAGCGGGCGATGAGCGGGCGCGGCGCCTCGGGAGAAAGCCGCAAGGTGGTGCGCGACGTGGTCGTCCCCGAAGCGATCACGGTGCAGGAGTTGGCGAGCCGCATGGCCGTCCGCGGCGCCGAGGTCGTCAAGTCGCTGATGAAGCTGGGCGTAATGGCGACGATCAACCACGTGATCGACGCCGACACGGCGGAACTGGTGGTCAACGAGTTCGGCCATCGCATCAAGCGCGTCAGCGACGCCGACGTCGAGGTCGGTCTGGCCGGCCCCGACGACGCGCCAGAGTCGCTGCGAGCCCGGCCGCCCGTGGTCACCGTGATGGGCCATGTCGACCACGGCAAGACAACCCTGCTCGACGCCCTGCGCGATGCCGACGTGGCGTCGGGAGAGGCAGGCGGGATTACGCAGCATATCGGCGCCTATCGCGTGGAAACCGAGGACGGGCGGACGATCACGTTTATCGATACGCCCGGGCACGCCGCGTTCACGGAAATGCGCCAGCGCGGCGCCAACACGACCGACGTCGTCGTGCTCGTGGTCGCGGCCGACGACGGTGTGATGCCGCAGACGGCGGAGGCGATACAGCACGCTCAGGCAGCGGGCGTGCCGATCATCGTCGCCATCAACAAGATGGACCGCCCCGATGCCGACCCCGAGCGCGTCCGCAACGACCTGCTGCGGCACGACGTCGTGGTCGAGGAGGTCGGCGGCGAGGTCCTGTCGGTGCCGATCTCGGCGACGAAGCGCACGAACCTCGACAAGCTCGTCGAAGCGATCCTGCTGCAGGCCGAAGTCCTTGAACTGACGGCGAATCCCGACCGTACCGCCGAGGGCGTCGTCGTCGAGAGCCGGCTCGAGCGCGGCCGGGGCGCGGTCGCCACCGTGCTGGTCACGCGCGGCACGCTCGCCGTCGGCGATACTATCGTTGCCGGCAGCGTCTGGGGCCGGGTGCGCGCTCTCGTTGACGATCACGGCCGCAACGTCGCGACCGCCGGCCCGTCGCAGCCGGTCGAGGTCCTGGGGCTCGGCGAAACCCCCGGGGCGGGGGACGAGATGGTTGCGGTGGAAAGCGAGGGCCGCGCGCGCGAGGTCGTCGAGTATCGCCGCAAGGTGGAGCGCGACCGCGCCGGTGTGACGAGCGCCCGCGGCTCGGTCGAACAGATGCTCTCGCAAATCGCGCAGGGCGAGGTGCAGGAACTGCCGCTGGTCATCAAGGCCGACGTCCACGGCTCGCTGGAGGCGATCCTGTCGAACGTTGCGGCGCTGACGCGCAACGACGACGAGATCGATGCCCGGGTTCTGCTGTCGGGGGTCGGCGGCGTGAGCGAGTCGGACGTTACGCTGGCAGCCGCCTCGAACGCCCTCATAGTCGGATTCAACGTCCGCGCCGACGCGCCGGCGCGCCAGCTTGCGAAGCAGCACGGGGTCGAAATCCGCTATTACCGGGTGATCTACGAGCTGCTCGACGAACTGCGCGCGATGCTCTCCGGCATGCTGGCGCCCACCGAGCGCGAGGAGGCGCTGGGCTTCGCGCGGGTCAAGGAAGTCTTCAACATCTCCAAGGTGGGCAAGATCGCCGGTTGCGAGATCACCGAGGGCACGGTGCGGCGGGGCGCGCGGGTGCGCCTGGTGCGCGACAACGTGGTAGTTCACGAAGGCGCCATCGGCAGCCTCAAGCGCCACAAGGACGAGGTGCGCGAGGTTCGCCAAGGGCTCGAGTGCGGGATCGGGCTGGAGAACTACCATGACGTGAAACCCGGCGACCGCATCGAGGCATTCGTGGTCGAGCAGGTGGTGCGCGAGTTGAGCGCTTGAGCGCGGCGGCGCGTCCCGAGCGCGACCGGCGCGCGGCGGGTCAGCGGCGGCTTCGCGTCGGCGAGGCCCTGCGCCATGCGGTGGCGGAGGTGCTGCTGCGCGGCGAGTTGCGCGATCCGGCGCTGCGCGGCCGGTCGGTCACGGTGTCGGAGGTCCGCGTGAGCGTCGATCTCCGCGCGGCGACCGTCTTCGTATGTCCGCTCGGCGGCGGCGGCGACGAGGCGTCCGTGATCGAAGGATTGCAACGCGCGGCGCCGCACCTCGGCGCCCGCGTCGCCGCGTCGCTGCGCCTGCGCAACATGCCGAGGCTGCGCTTCGTCTCCGATCCGGCGTTTGACCGGGCGGCGCGCGTCGCGTCGCTCATTGCGGCGGATCCGCCGCCGCAAGAGGGCTGAGCCGGCGATGGCGCGTTCGGGCCGTCGCGGCCGGCCGGTACACGGCTGGCTGGTTCTGAACAAGCCCGCCGGCATGACGTCGACGCGCGCCGTGTCCCGCGTGCGGGGGTTGTTCGGGGCCGCCAAGGCCGGGCACGCGGGCACGCTGGACCCGCTGGCCACCGGGGTCCTGCCGATCGCCTTCGGCGAGGCGACCAAGACGGTGCCGCACGTGGTCGACGGCATCAAGGGCTATACCTTCACCGCGCGTTGGGGCGAGGGCCGCAGCACCGACGACGCCGACGGCGCGGTGACCGAAACCAGCGATTTGCGGCCCGACGCCACGGCGATCGAGGCAAGACTTGCCGAATTCACGGGCGACGTGATGCAGGTGCCGCCGGCGTTCTCGGCCGTCAAGCTCGACGGACGGCGCGCCTACGATCTGGCGCGCGGATGCGAGACCGTGGCGCTGGCGCCGCGGCCGGTCCGCATCGACAGCCTGCGTCTGCTGGCGTGCCCGGATGTCGACCGCGCCGAATTCTCCATGCGTTGCGGCAAGGGCGGCTACGTGCGGTCGACCGTGCGCGATCTCGCGCACGCGCTGGGCACCTGCGGCCATGTGGCGGCGCTCAAGCGCGTGCGCGTCGGGCCGTTCGCCATCGACGACGCGATTTCTCTTGCCGACCTCGAAGCGCTCGACGATAGTGCGCGCGCGGATCGTCTGTTGCCCGTCGCCGGCGGGCTGGCTTGCCTGCCGGCGCTCCATGTGAACGCGGACCAGGCCGGCCGCTTGAAGCAAGGGCGGGCGGTCCCGCTTGTTCGTCCCCCTGTCACGCCCGACGGAGCGCCGATCGAGGACGGCGCGCTGTGGGCTCGATTCGCCGACAGGCCGGTGGCGCTGGCGGAACTGCGGCACGGGGAGGTTCGCCCCGTCCGTGTGTTCAATTTCTGATCTTGCGGAAGAGTAGGGACGACCATGTCGATAACGGTTGAGCGCAAACGGGAGTTGATGGCGGAATACGCGGTCAAGCCGGGCGATACCGGCTCCCCGGAGGTGCAGGTCGCTATCCTGAGCGAACGAATCGCCAATCTCACCGAGCACTTCAAGGTTCACACCAAGGACAATCACTCGCGCCGCGGCCTGCTCAAGCTGGTCAGCCAGCGGCGGCGCCTGCTCGACTACGTCAACAACCGGGACGCGGCGCGCTATCGATCTCTGATCGGCCGCCTCGGCCTGCGTCGCTAGAACACCACGGACCCGGCCGATACCGCGGCCGGGTCCGTTCGTTCCGCGCCGGACGCCACTGCGCCCGCCGCGGGCCGCGACCGCATGGGGCGGTCGCGGCAGCAAGAAGAGATGGAAGGCTAGATGTTCGACATCCACCGGAAGGAACTGACATGGGGGGGCAGGCCGCTGTCCCTCGAAACGGGGCGCGTCGCGCGCCAGGCCGACGGCGCCGTCTTGGCGACCTACGGCGAAACCACCGTGCTCTGCACCGCGGTCGCGCAGCGTACTCCGCGGGCGGGGATCGATTTTTTCCCACTCACGGTCAACTACCAGGAAAAGACGTACGCCGCCGGCAAGATTCCCGGCGGCTTTTTCAAGCGCGAAGGACGTCCGAGCGACAAGGAAACGCTGACCTCGCGCCTGATCGATCGGCCGATCCGGCCGATGTTCGCCGACGGGTTCCGCAACGAAACGCAAATCATCTGTACCGTTCTCGCTCACGACCGGGACAACGATCCCGACATTCCGGCCATGATCGGCGCCTCGGCGGCGCTCACGCTGTCGGGAATCCCGTTTCTCGGCCCGATCGCGGGCGCGCGCGTGGGCTTCGTGGACGACTCCTACGTGCTCAATCCGACGCCCGCCGAACTCGCGGAAAGCCGGCTCGATCTGGTCGTCGCCGGCACGGCGAACGGCGTGCTGATGGTCGAGTCGGAAGCGCACGAGTTGAGCGAGGAGCAAATGCTGGGCGCCGTCCTTTACGGCCACGGCGAGATGCAGGCGGTCGTCCGTGCGATCGTCGAGCTGGCGGAAGCGTGCGCGAAGGAGCCGTGGGAACTGCCGCCTGCCCCCGACGTCGGAGACACGCGGGCGGCGGTGGCCGAGGCGGCGCGCGCGGGATTCGAGGCGGCCTACCGTGAAACCGACAAGCAGACGCGGGTCGGCGCCCTGGAGCGCCTCCGCGCCGAGGTTGCCGAGGCGATGGCCGACGGCGCGCACGACGCGAACGTCGTCAAGAGCGAATTCAAGTCTCTCGAAAAGGCGATCGTACGCGGCGCCGTACTCGACACGGGGCAGCGAATCGACGGGCGCGACACCCGTACCGTGCGGCCGATCGAGGCCGAGGTCGGCGTGCTGCCGCTGGCGCACGGCTCGGCGCTGTTCACCCGCGGCGAAACGCAGGCTCTCGTCGTCACCACGCTGGGAACGGGCCAGGACGAGCAGATCGTCGATGCCCTGGAAGGCGAGTACCGGCAGCATTTCATGCTGCACTACAATTTCCCGCCCTACTCGGTGGGCGAGGCCAGTTTCCTGCGCGCGCCCGGCCGGCGGGAAATCGGCCACGGCAAGCTGGCGTGGCGGGCGGCCCACCCGCTCATGCCCTCGAAGGAGGATTTCCCGTACACCGTGCGCGTGGTGTCCGAGATCACCGAGTCGAATGGCTCATCGTCGATGGCGACGGTATGCGGCGCGTCCCTGTCGCTGATGGATGCGGGCGTGCCGCTCAAGTGCCCCATCGCCGGCATCGCCATGGGGCTGATCAAGGACGACGACTCGTTCGTCGTGCTGTCCGACATCCTGGGTGACGAAGACCATCTCGGCGACATGGATTTCAAGGTCGCGGGCACCGAGACGGGCATCACCTCGCTGCAGATGGATATCAAGATCACCGGCATTACCGAGGAGATCATGCGCGTGGCGCTCGACCAGGCGCGCGAGGGCCGGCTGCACATCCTGGGCGAGATGGCGCGCGCGCTGTCGCATTCCCGCGCGGACGTGAGCGAGCATGCGCCGCGGGTGACGACGATCGCCATCCCGCGCGACAAGATTCGCGAGGTCATCGGCACCGGCGGCAAGGTGATCCGCGAGATCACCGAGCAGACCGGCACGAAGATCGACATCGAAGACGACGGCACGATCAAGGTCGCGGCGGTGTCGTCGGAGGCGAGCGAAGCGGCGATCAAATGGATACGCGGCATCGTCGCCGAGCCGGAAGTGGGCGTGATCTACGACGGCACGGTGGTCAAGGTGGTGGACTTCGGCGCCTTCGTGAACTTCATCGGCACGCGCGACGGCCTCGTGCACATCAGCGAGCTCGCGCCGCGACGCGTGCGGACCGTGAAGGACGTGGTCGACGAGGGCGACAAGGTGAAGGTCAAGGTGCTGGGCATCGACGATCGCGGCAAGGTGCGGCTCAGCATGAAGGCGGTGGACCAGAAGACCGGAGACGACCTCGCGGCCGACGAGCAGGCCGCCGGTTGAATCCGGCCGCGGGGCGCAACCGGGTTCGAGGCGACGCGCGATGCGTGCGACGTCGCCCGTTCCCGGGGCGCCCGCGCGTCGGGCCGGGGAGCGCCGGGTTGTGCCGGCTGCGCCGGGTGGCGTAAGGTCTGGCATTCTGCTGGCGGCACGCCATATGTCGATGACGTCGAAACGCACGGGATCGCCCGCCGCGGGTGAAGGGCCGTCGTGAAAGTGCTCAATCCGATCCTGTTGTCGGGCCGCGAGGTGCTGCCGCTCGTCGAGGGCGGGAAGGGTATCTCGGTCTCGAACGGCGTGAGCTCGGGGGCCTGGGCCGCATCCGGCGGAGTCGGCACGTTCTCCGGCGTGAACGCGGACGCCCACGACGAGGCCGGGGCCCTGATCCCGGTGGTCTACCGCGGCCGCACGCGGCGGGAGCGCCATGACGAGCTCGTCGCCTACGCCATAAAGGGCGGCGTCACGCAGGCGCGCATCGCGCACGAAACCGCGGGCGGCCAAGGCCGCGTCCACATGAACGTGCTGTGGGAGATGGGCGGTGCGATCCGCGTTCTCGAAGGCGTGCTGGCGGGCGCCAAGGGGCTGATTCACGGGGTCACGTGCGGTGCCGGCATGCCCTACCGCATCGCCGAGATCGCCGCCCGCTTCCAAGTCTACTACTACCCCATCGTGTCGTCGGCGCGCGCATTCCGCGCGCTGTGGAAGCGCGCCTACCACAAGTTCCCCGAATGGCTGGGCGGGATCGTCTACGAAGACCCGTGGCGCGCCGGCGGTCACAACGGGCTGTCGAACAGCGAAGACCCGGAAGCGCCGGAAGACCCGTATCCGAGGATCGTCGCGCTGCGCGAAATGGCGCGCAACTTCAAGCTCGACAACGTGCCGATCTTCATGGCCGGCGGCGTGTGGTACTTGCGCGAATGGGAAGACTGGCTCGACAACCCCGAGCTCGGCCCGATCGCGTTTCAGTTCGGCACCCGTCCGCTGCTGACCGTCGAAAGCCCGATCTCCGACGCGTGGAAGGCGCGCCTGCGGTCGCTCGCGGACGGCGAGATCAGCCTCAACCGCCACAGTCCGACGGGGTTCTGGTCGTCAGCCGTGAACAACACGTTCCTGCGCGAGCTCAAGGCGCGCGCCGCGCGCCAGGTCGCGTTCACGACCGAAGTCGTCGGTGCCCACCGAGCGCCTTTCGCCCTCGGCCCGCGCAAGCGCACCGTCCTTCTGACCGAGGCCGACCGGGTGCAGGCCGAGGCCTGGATGGCGGAGGGATACACGTCGCCGCTGCGCACTCCCGACGGAACCCTCATCTTCGTCGATCCGGCGAAGGCGGCGGAGATCCGCGCCGACCAGGTCGCCTGCATGGGCTGTCTGAGTGCCTGCCAATTCAGCAACTGGTCGCAGGGAGACGGGCATTCGACCGGACGCAAGGCCGACCCGCGGAGCTACTGCATCCAGAAGACCCTGCAGGAGATCAGCCACGGCGGCGACATCGAGAACCAGTTGATGTTCGCCGGTCACAGCGCCTACCGGTTCGCGGACGACCCGTTCTACGCTGGCGGCCATGTTCCGACCGTGCACGAACTCGTGGAACGGCTGCAGACGGGCGACTGACGCTCTCAGCCGCGGGCGAGGACCTCCGAGATGTCGATGCGGTAGGCCTGCGCGGCCGGAATCATCGCCGCGACGGCGCCGAGCGCCACGGCGCCGACGGCAGCCACGCCTCCGCCGCCACCCAGGCGAAGCCGTCGAGGTGCACCTGGTATTCGCGCCACAGCCAGCCGCCGGCAGCCGCGGCCGCGGCGTGGCCGAGCGCCAGGCCGAGAAGGGCGCCGGCCAGCGCGAGCACGCAGCCTTCCAGCAGTATCTGCCGCACGACCGCGCCGCGGCCGGCGCCCAGCGCGCGCATCACCGCGATATCGTAGCGCCGGCGCTCCAGCGCGCCGTACAGCGCGGCGAAGATGCCGAGGCCGGCGCTTGCCACGAGGACCCACGCGAAGGCGCGGAAGCCGTCGATGCCGAAGCCGACGGTCTGCATGAGACGGGCGATCTCGAAGCCCGGCAGCGCCGCCTGCATCGGCGTCGTCATGTTGATCATCCGCGGCAGCGTGGCGGCGGCGATAGGGTTGCGCAACTGTAGAAGTAGCGCCGTGACCTCGCGGTCCGGGCCGCCGCCGGGCAGCAGCGCGGCGCCTTCGTTACCTTCGGCCCCGGCGCCGGCGACGCTCTCGCCGCCGCCCTCGACGTGGCCGCCGTGGACTTCCCATACGCTCTCGATCGACGTGAGAATCAAACGGTCGAGCACGGTTCCGGTTTCCGCGAACACGCCGACCACGCGATAGGGCGTGTCCGCGTGCGCCGCGCCGCCGATCGCAAGCCCGTGCGAGCCGACGAAGAGGGCGCCGATGTCGAGGCCCCCGTCCGCCGCGGCGCGTGCGCCGACGGTGGCCTCGAGCGGTCGGTTCCACAGGGTGCCACGCGCGACTTCGGCGTCGTAAAGGGTCACGTAGTCGTGTTCCGTGCCGACGATGCGCCAGCCGCGGTAGCTGTCGCCTAAGGCCAACGGCACGACGGTGCCGATCATCGGATTGGAGGCCAGCGGCCGCGCGTCGCCGAGACGAACGTTGCCCGTCGGAATGTCGACGTGAAACACGCTGGACAGGATCAACTGCATCGGGCTGCCCTTGGCGCCGACCACCATGTCGATGCCGCTCGCGTCGCGTTCGAGAGTGGCGCGCAACTGGTCGGCGAACAGCAGGAGCAGGGCGATGGTGCCGACGCCGATGGCGAGCATCGCCACGTTCAGCGCCGTGGTCAGCGGCCGCCGGCGCAGATAGGCGAACGACAGCGCGAGGGCGTTCACGCCGCCGCCCGCCGCGACAGGTCGAGACGACGCGGGAAGGCGTCGCGCACCCGCCCGTCGTGGCTCGCCACCACGAGCAGCGCGCCATGCGCTTCGGCGCGTTCGCGCAGCAAGGCTACGGCGCGCCCCGCGTTGTCGTCGTCGAGGTTCGACGTCGGTTCGTCCGCCAGCAGCACCCTGGGGCCGTTGACCAGGGCGCGCGCGAGGGCGACGCGCTGCGCCTCCCCGTGACTCAGCGCGTGCGGGCGCGCCGCTGCCTTGCCGGCGAGGCCGAGCTCGTCGAGGACCGCATCGATCCGTTCCGTTGCCGCGCCGAGCCCGGCGAGCGACCGCGCCAGCGCGAGGTTCTGCCGGACGGTCAACGCCTCGATCAGGTGCAGCCGCTGGAAGACGATACCGATCCGGCGGCCGCGGAAACGGTCGCGCGCGCCGCCGCGAAGCGTCCCCAGAGGCTGACCGTCGATGCGAACCTCGCCCGCCGTCGGCCGCAATATGCCGGCAAGAATATGGAGAAACGTCGTCTTGCCGCAGCCCGACGGGCCGTGCAGCAGCCACTGCTCGCCGGCACGTGCGTCCCACGCATCGACGGCGACGGTCGTTCGTCCGGCGTAGGCGTGGCGAATGCGGCGGGCCTCGAGCACGCGATGCCTCCTACTCGGGCGTCCACGCCTCGTAATCGCCCGTCGCGCGGTCGCGGCTGCGGCCGCTCAGCAACGCGCCGGGGGGGCGGTAGGCGGCGGGCGTGCCGGTCGGATTCGCCCGGTGCGGCTTCTGCCACGCATGCGCCTGCCGCGGCGCATCGACCGGCGCCAGGGCATTGGTGTGGTTGAGCCAGCCCTGCCACTCCGGCGGGATTGCCGAGGCGTCGGTTTCCCCGGCGTAGATCACCCAGCGCCTCTCGCGCCGGACCCGGGGCGGCTTCTTCTCGCGGTAGTACACGTTCCCGGCGTCGTCGGTGCCGACGACCGCGCCACGGAGGAGCGTGTAGAGTCTGGTCCCGATGCTCGCGCCCATCGCGTTTTCTCCGCCCGGCGGCTCTCTCCCCCAAGTCTCCATATCGCACCCGTGCGTAGGCTGTCCACACGGCGCTCGCGCGTGCGCGCGGCGACCGGCGCGGTCCGGACGCATGGGAGGCGGGAGCGCTCCCGACGTCTTCGAGCCGCCGTTGTCCTCCCGGCTCGACGGCCGCATGCCACGCTCGCACGACGGTCGGAAGACCGCGGCGTTCCGTCGGGCCCTGGCCGGTGCGGCAACCTGGAGAATGTCCCGGTTCGCGACGATTGGGATCGCGCGCAACTTTTCCCGCGTGTAGCGCGAGACCGCATGCCCGCTCCGAAGAAGCGCATCTTTGTCCACCGGCAGCAACGGCCGCCCGGCGAACGCCTGCGCCGGCCTTCCGTCCAACAGGAGACCCAGATGGGGTGCCAGACCCCGATCCGCACGCCGGCCCAGGTCAGGCCGAGGATCCGGATCCGGTTGCCGAAGAACAGTCCGGTCGCAATATTCGGTCGAATGATCCGATCGATTCGACGGAAGTCCGCCATGCGTGCCGGATTCTGGGCGCTGGCGCTACTGTGGCTGCCCATTGCCGAACGGACCGATTTTCTGGTCTCCGCGGCCGCATGGATGGACGGGGTCGATCAACCCGCCGTCCACGTGTACCTGTACCTTCTGGTGAGTTCGGCGCTCGCGCTGGCGATCCTCGCTCCGATGGGGTTGCCGAGCGCATTGCTGTGCAGGGAAGTCTGGCGGTCGGGATACCGCCGCGTGGCCTGGGCGACCGGGGCGGTGATCCTTGCCGCAGCGGTGGCGATACTTTCCTCCGGCGAGGAATCGATCGATGCGCTGCTATGGGCCATTGGCGGGGTCGCGCTTGCGCCAGGTGCCCTGATACCGGTCCTGCCCGTGTGGGTTCTCGTCTGCACCGCGGTCCTCGGCGTTCTGGTCTGGACCGCGGGCGCCACGCTCCCCCGTCGCCGGGGATGCTCCGCGCCGACGCATCGTCGGAAGGCCGATCGGCATGCGGCGTTCTGGCTGTTCGCCCTGTTGTGGTTGCCGGCACTGGTGATCGGTGCCGTCCTGATTCAATTTTCTCCGGCCCTTTGCGCCTCACCGTCCGAGGCCGAGCTGAGAGTGCTTCACCCGCCACTGGCTGTCGTGCCCATGGGCGAGGTTTCGCTGTGGGTCAGGCTTGTGCCGGCGCTCACGATCGCCCTCTTCGTGTTCTCTCCCGCCGGCTTGGCGGTCGCGCTGCCTTGCCGGCGGCTGTGGCACCTGGGATACGGCCGCGCCGCCTGGATCGCCGGTGCGGCGGCGGCGTTCGCGACCGCAGCCCTGCTGTCGCTGGCAATGGGGCTGTTCCTGCCTGTGACCGTTCAGGAGTTCGTCGGGTCCGGCGGGTGGATCGTGGACATGCCGTATCTCGCACAGCAGTTACCGGTGGACATGCCCGTGTACCTGGCGGTCTTCAACCTGCCGCTTCTGGCGGTGGTCCTGCTCCTGGGACGGCGGAACGGACTACGGAACGAGGGATCGGGCATCGACGGCGTGTCATGACGGCCCTTCCGTTCAACCGCTGGGCAATTTGCAGTGCCCGGCCGCCACGAACCGGCATTCGAGGTCGCCGCCCCACGGTGCGACGACCTGATTTTGCGAATGCCGTTTGTCAATTCCGACTGAAAATTTCTCGTTCGTGCCGACCGAAGGGAGAGCGCGGGCCCGGTCTTCTCGGTGCCGTCATGCCGCCTGCCCTGGGCTCCGGCTCGTCGCTGCGCTCCGTCCCCCGGGGGCGAGCCCGGGGCAAGCTCCGGTGACGGGAAGAGGCGCCGCCGCGATTTGACAAGGTGCGCGGCGAGCCGCCATCCTGCGCACGCACGGGACAAGGAGGCAACGCATGTCCGCCACCGCCGCTGCGGTTCCCGACGCCCTCGCGTCGCACTATGTCGATGCGGAGGCGCTCGACTGGACGCCGACCCGGTTCCCCGGCATCTCGTCGAAGGTGCTGATGCGCGACGACGAGCGCGGCCTGATGACGGCGCTGTTCAAGTTCGAGCCCGGCGCGGTGCTGCCCGACCACGTTCACGAAGACATCGAGCAGACCTTCATGCTTGAAGGCAGCCTGCAGGACCGCGAAGGAACCGCGCGCGCCGGCGAGTTCGTCTGGCGCCCGGCGGGCAGCCGCCACGACGCGTGGTCGCCGGAGGGCGGCATCGCGCTTTCGGTGTTCCTCCGGCCCAACCGGTTCATCGGCGAGACGGACGGCGGCGGCACCGTCTGAGGGACGTCCTCACCAGATCTTCGCCTCGTCGCCCGCGAGCAGGCGGCGGATGTTGGCGTAGTGGCGCAGGATCGCGAGGACGGCGACGAGAGCGGTCACCTGCATCTGCTGCGGCTGGCCAGGCAGCCAGTAGGGCAGGGCGCCGTCGAACTGCCCCTCCAGCATGGCCCAGAACGCGACCGGCGCGGCGATCATGGAGAGGAGCGCCGCCAGCGACGAATAGCGCGTGAGCGCCGCCGTCGCCAGCCACACCGCTCCCGCGACGAGCCCCACGGGCCAGCTCACCGCGAACAGCACGCCGAACACGGTGGCCACGCCCTTGCCCCCGCGGAACGCCAGCCAGGGCGGAAACATGTGGCCCAGAACCACGGCGACGCAGGCGACGGCCTGCACGTCTGGGCCGTATATGCCGGCGACGATCGCCGCGCCCGCGCCCTTGCCGCCGTCCAGCAGCAGCGTCAACGCCGCGAGGTCCGGCCGGCCCGTCCGCAGGACGTTCGTCGCGCCGATGTTTCCCGAGCCGACGTCGCGCACGTCGCCGATGCCGGCAAACCGGGTCAGCAGCACCCCGAAGGGGATCGACCCGGCCAGGAACGCCAGCAGACCGGCAGCGTACAGCGGCCACGTGTACGACAGCCCGCCGAGCGGATCGGGCATCAGACAACCTCCTCGAACGGGTACACGGTCTCGCCGCCGACGACGGTGCGCAGCGCGCGCCCCTGCACGGCGTGCCCGTCGTACGGCGCGTTCTTCGACTTCGAGTGCAGCGCGTCCGGGTCGACGACCCACGGCCGCTCGAGGTCGATCAGCACGAGATCGGCGGGGGCGCCGCGGGCGAGGCGCCCCTGTTCCAGGCCCAGCAGACGCGCCGGAGCCGCCGTGAGCTTGTCGAGCACGGCCGGAAGGCCGAGACGACCGTCGTGAACGAGCGCCAGCGACAGCGTCAGCATGGTCTCGATCCCGACGATCCCGAACGCCGCCTGGGCGAACGTCGTGCGCTTCGAATCCTGATCGTGCGGGGCGTGATCGCTGGCGATGGCGTCGATCGTGCCGTCGGCCAGCCCTTCGACGATCGCCAGACGGTCGTCCTCGCCGCGCAACGGCGGGCGGACCTTGGCGAACGTCCGGTAGTCGGCGACGGCGTTCTCGTTGAGCGTGAAGTAGTGCGGCGCGGTGGCGCAGGTGACGGGAAGCCCCCGCGCCTTGGCGTGGCGCACGGCCGCCACCGCGTCGGCGGTCGAGACGTGGGCGACGTGATAGGGCGCGCTCGCCGCCGCGGCGAGCCTGAGGTCGCGCTCGACGACGATCGTCTCGGCGACCGCCGGCATTCCGGCGAGCCCGAGCCGGGTCGCCAGCTCGCCGTCGTTCATCGCGCCGCCGGCGGTCAACGCGTGGTCTTCCGGGTGCTGCATGATCAGCGCGCCGACGGCGCGGGCGTAGGCAAGCGCCCGCAGCATGACGCGGCTGTCGGTCACCGCGCGGTCGGCGTCGGAGAACCCCACGGCGCCGGCTTCCTTCAGCAGGCCGATCTCGGTCAGCGCGCGTCCCTCGCGCCCGCGGGTGATCGCGGCGACGGGATAGACCTTGACGAGGCTGGTCTCGCGAGCCCGGCGGGCGACGAACTCGATCAGCGCGGTCTGGTCGATCGGTGGATCGGTGTCGGGCAGGCAGGCGACGCTGGTGACGCCGCCGGCCGCCGCGGCCCGGCTCGCGCTGGCCAGCGTTTCCTTGTGCTCGGCGCCCGGTTCGCGCAGGTGGGCGCGCATGTCGACGAGGCCCGGCGCGAGGCAGTGGCCGCCGCAGTCGACGGTTTCGATGCCGTCGGGCACGCCGTCGGCGAACAGCGCCGGTCCGAGGTCGGCGATGCGGCGGCCCTCGGTGAGCAGCGCGCCCGGGGTGTCGGTGCCGCTCGCCGGATCGACGAGACGGGCGTTGACGTACGCGATGCGTCCCGGCGCCGCCACGTCACTCCTCCCCGCCGCCGAGCAGCGCCTCGAGACAGGCCATGCGCACGGCGACTCCGAGTTCGACCTGGTCGAGAATGACGCTGCGCGTCAGATTGTCGGCGATCTCGCTGTCGATCTCGACGCCGCGGTTCATCGGCCCCGGGTGCATGACCAGCGCGTCCGGCGCGGCGCGCGCGAGCTTCGTCTCGTCGAGCCCCCAAAAGTGGAAATACTCGCGCACCGACGGCACGTAGGTGCCCTGCATCCGCTCGCTCTGCAGGCGCAGCATCATCACCACGTCGCAGCCCTCCAGGCCCGCGGCCATGTCGTGGAACACGTCGACGCCGAGCCGCTCGACCGCCGCTGGCAGCAGCGTCGGCGGCGCGACGAGGCGCACGCGCGCCCCGAGGGCGGTAAACAGGTGGACGTTCGAGCGGGCGACGCGGCTGTGGCGGATGTCGCCGCAGATGGCGACCCGCAGACCGGCGATGCGGCCGCGCCGACGGCGCACCGTCAGGGCGTCGACCAGCGCCTGGGTCGGGTGCTCGTGGCTGCCGTCGCCGGCGTTGACGACCGCGCACGCCACCTTCTCGCTGAGCAACTTGACGGCGCCCGAGTCGGGGTGGCGGACGGCGAGCGCGTCGGGGTGCATCGCGTTCAGCGTCATCGCCGTGTCGATCAGCGTCTCGCCCTTCTTGATGGCGCTGGCCTGGACCTGCATGTTGATGACGTCGGCGCCCAGCCGCTTGCCGGCGAGCTCGAACGAGGTTCGGGTGCGCGTCGAGGTTTCGAAGAACAGGTTGATCAGCGTGCGCCCGGCGAGCGACGCACCTTTGACGGGGGTTTCCCGATAGCGCTCCACGTGGCGGTCGGCGCGGTCGAGCAGCCGGACGATCTCCCCCGCGTCCATGCCGGCGATGCCGAGCAGGTGGCGGCGCGCAAGGGTGCGCCCGGCGACCGGCGCGGTCATGGAAGGCCGGGCGCGGCGCGCGTCCCGGCGCGTTCGGTCTTGGCTTCCGCCGTCGCCATGCCTATCCTCCCGCGGGCCGGCGGGACCCTATCATACGGTCGGGGCGGCGAAGAATCGAAGAGGCGCGCCATGCTCGGCCTGATGCAGGACACCCCGCTGACGATCCCCTCGCTGCTCGACTACGCTGCGAACTATCACGGCGAACGCGAGATCGTGAGCCGCATGCTCGACGGCACGATCCACCGCACGGACTATGCCGAAACCCGCCGTCGCACGGGGCGGCTGGCGAAGGCGCTGCAGCGGCTCGGCGTCGGCACCGGCGACCGCGTCGCGACGATTGCCTGGAACACCCATCGGCACTTCGAGATCTATTTCGCCGTCCCCGGCATCGGCGCCGTATGCCACACGATCAACCCGCGCCTGTTCGGCGACCAGATCGTCTACATCGCCAACCACGCGGAAGATTCGTGGGTGTTCCTCGACCTCACCTTCCTGCCGCTGGTCGAAGGCATCGCCGACCGGCTGGAGAGCGTCAAGGGCTACGTCCTTCTGTGTACCGCCGACGAAATGCCGGACACGGAGCTGCCCAACGCGCTCTGCTACGAAACGCTGCTCGCCGCCGAAGACGACGGATTCGCGTGGCCGCGCCTCGAAGAGAACACCGCGTCGTCGCTTTGCTACACGTCGGGCACGACGGGAAACCCGAAGGGGGTCCTGTACAGCCACCGCTCGACGGTCCTGCATACGCTGTGCGTGATGGGCGCGGACACGCTCGGCATCGCGAACCGCGACACGCTGCTCGCCATCGTGCCGATGTTCCACGCCAACTGCTGGGGCACGCCCTACGCCTGCGCGGCATCCGGCGCCAAGGTCGTCTACCCCGGTCCGTTCATGGACGGCGAACGGCTGCACCGCCTGATCGACGAGGAACAGGTGACGCTCGCGCTCGGCGTGCCGACGGTCTGGCTCGGTTTGATTCGCTACCTCCAGGAAACCGGCAAGCGGATCGACAGCCTGCGGCGCACGGTCATCGGCGGCACGGCGATCCCGCCGTCGACCCTGCGCACGCTGGAAGAAGACTACGGAGTCGAGGTCTATCACGCTTGGGGAATGACCGAGACCAGCCCGCTCGGCACCACGGGGCGGCTCCGCGCCGGGGAAGAGGCGCTTGCCGACGCCGAGGCGCGACGGACGCTCAAGCTGGCGCAGGGCCGCGCGATCTACGGCGTCGAGATGCGTGTCGTCGACGAGGACGGCCGCGAAGCGCCGCGCGACGGCGAGACCGCGGGCCGCCTCATGGTGCGCGGACCGTGGGTCGCCTCAGGCTACTTCAAGGGCGAGGGCGGCGCGGCGCTCGATGCCGAGGGCTGGTTCGACACCGGCGACATCGCGACGCTCGACCGTCACGGGCGCATGCGTATCACCGACCGCGCGAAGGACGTGATCAAGTCCGGCGGCGAATGGATCAGCTCGATCGATCTCGAGAACACGGCGATGAGCCACCCCGACGTCGCCGAGGCGGCGGTCATCGGCCTGCCGCACCCGAAATGGGACGAACGCCCGCTCCTCGTCGTCGTGCTGGCGCCCGGCAGCGCGCCGAGCGCCGAGAGCCTCGTCGCCTTTCTCGCCGGCAAGGTGGCGAAATGGTGGCTGCCCGACGACGTGGTGTTCGTCGACGAACTGCCGCACACGCCGACGGGCAAGGTTCTCAAGACGAAGCTCCGCGAACTCTTCGCCGGCCACGTGCTGCCGACGGCGCGGGCGGCCGAATAGAACGGCGGACTCCGGCACCCGACGCGCCGCGAACGCCGCTTCGGCTTGCGGCCGGAAGATGGTATGACCGTGCGGGCGAACTGCGCGATCGAGCATGACGGCAGCCGGCGAGTCGACCGAACTCTTCGCGGACGCGCCTCGCGAGGGCGACGCGGAGGCGCTCGTCCTTGATCTCGACGGGTTCGAGGGCCCGATCGACGTGCTGCTGGCGCTCGCGCGGACGCAGAAGGTCGACCTCGCGCGCATCTCGATCATCCAGCTCGCCGATCAATATCTCGACTACGTGCAGACGGCGGGGCGGCGGCTCGACCTCGCCGCCGACTATCTGGTGATGGCCGCGTGGCTCGCCTACCTCAAGTCGCGCCTGCTGCTGCCCGAGGCGGACGGCGGCGAGGAAGACGAACCGAGCGCCGCCGAACTCGCCGAGGCGCTGGCGCTCCGGCTGCGCCGTCTCGAAGCCATGCGCGATGCGGCGGCGCGGCTGATGGCGCGCGATCTGCGCGGCCGCGACGTGTTCGCGCGCGGCACCGCGGAAGGCGTCGAAGTCATCGCCCGGCCGGTCTATGCCGTCACGCTCGCCGATCTGCTCTCCGCCTACGCCGGCCCGGCGCGCCGGCGCGCCGAAGGCCGCGCCCTCAGCATCGCGCCGAGCGGCCTGCTCGGCCTCGACGAAGCGGTGCGGCGCCTCTCGGGAATGCTCGGCGCCGCGGTCGACTGGACGGCGCTGGCGCGCTTCCTGCCGGCGGGCGCGGACGCGTCGGTCGCCGGGCGCTCGGCGCTGGCGTCGACGTTCGCCGCGTCGCTCGAACTGGCGCGCGACGGACGGCTCGACATCCGCCAGGCCGCGCCCTTCGCGCCCGTCTTCGTGCGCCGCCGGCGGCCGCCGTCGGGCCGCGACCGGTGAGCGCGGGCGAGGGCCAGGCGTTGCGGGTGCTGGAGGCGGTGCTGTTCGCCGCGCCGGACCCGTTGTCGGAAGCCGCGCTCGCGATGCACCTGCCCGCCGGCGCCGACGTGACGGCGCTGCTCGCCGCCCTCGCGGCGCGCTACGAGGGCGGCGGCGTCGTCCTCGCGCCGGTGGGCGGCGGCTGGGCGTTCCGCACGGCGCCGGACCTCGCGCACGTCCTGAAACGCTACGCCGAAGTGCAGCGGCGCCTGTCGCGCGCGGCGCTCGAAACGCTGGCCATCGTCGCCTATCACCAGCCCGCGACCCGCGCCGACATCGAGAGCATCCGCGGCGTCGCGGTGAGCAAGGGCACGCTCGACATCCTGTTCGAGCAGGGGTGGATCGAACCGCGCGGCCGCCGCCGGACGCCGGGGCGGCCGGCGACGTGGGTGACGACGGCGGCGTTCCTCGACCACTTCGGGCTGGTCTCGCTTGACGATCTGCCGGGGCTGGAGGAACTGCGCGCCGCCGGCCTGCTCGACGCCGGTGCGGCGCCCGCGCAACTGTCGCTCGCCGTCACCGCGGACGGTTCCGACGACGGACCGGAGTCATCCGTCTGCGATTGATTTTCAGTCGCGCATGTGCTTCATGACCCGACATCGACGGGCGCGCGACGCGCCCCGCAACGGCGGAGGAAGTCGTGAATCGCATGTGGACAATGCTTGCCTCGTGCGTCGTGCTGGCGGCAGCGCAGGTGGCCCAGGCGGCCGAGGTCAACGTCTATTCGGCGCGCAAGGAAGCGCTGATCCGGCCACTGCTCGACCGCTTCACCGCCGAAACCGGCATCGAGGTCAATCTGGTGACCGGAAAAGCCGGACAGTTGCACGAACGCCTGGCCGCCGAGGGGCGCAACAGCCCGGCGGACGTGTTCCTCACCGTGGACGCGGGCAACCTGCACCGCGCCAAGGCCGCGGGCTTGTTGCAGCCGGTGCGGTCGCCGCTGCTCGACGAGGCCATTCCCGCACGCTGGCGCGACGGCGACGGCGCGTGGTACGGCTTCAGCCTGCGCGGCCGCGTGATCGCCTACGCGAACGACCGCGTGGCGCCGGACGAGCTGGAGACCTACGAGGCGCTGGCCGACCCGGCGTGGCAGGGGCGCGTTCTCGTGCGCTCGTCGGGCAACATCTACAACCAGTCGCTGATCGCATCGATGATCGAGGCGCACGGCACGGAGGGCGCGGAGGCCTGGGCGCGCGGCATCGTCGCCAACATGGCGCGGACGCCGAAGGGCGGCGATACGGACCAGATCCGCGCCGTCGCCGCCGGCGAGGGCGACGTCGCCATCGTCAACACCTACTATTTCGGCGGCCTCGCCGCGTCGGACGACGAGGACGACCGCGCCGTCATCGAGGCGACCGGCCTCATCTTCCCCAACCAGGGGGGGCGCGGGGCGCACGTCAACGTCTCGGGCGGAGGCCTGTGCGCGCACGCTCCCAACGCGGCGGAGGGAACGCGACTGCTCGAATACCTGGCGAGCGCGCCGGCGCAGGCGCTGTTCGCCGAGCTCAACCACGAGATCCCCGTCCGCGCCGGCGTGGCGCTGTCGCCGATCGTCGCCGCATGGGGCGCGTTCGAGATGGACGACCTGCCGCTGGCCGTGCTCGGAGAGCGCAACCGGGAGGCGATCGAACTCGCCGACCGTGCCGGCTGGCGCTGACACGCTCGCGCCGCCCGCCGCGCGGTCGCGACGGGTGGCGGGCGGGGCGCTCGGCGCCGCGCCGCTGGCGGCGGCCGCCCTGGTATCCGTCCCGGTTCTCGTCGTCGCCGCCCACGTATTCCTGCCGGCGGGCGGGGTGTGGCCGCACCTCGTCGACACGGTGCTCGCGGGCTACGTCGTCAACACGCTCTGGCTCATGCTCGGCGTCGGCGTCGGCACGCTGGTCATCGGCGCTGGCACGGCGTGGTTGTGCAGCGTCTGCCGCTTTCCCGGCCGCGGTGTCCTGGAATGGGCGCTGCTGCTGCCGATGGCGCTGCCGACCTACGCCATCGCCTACAGCTACGCCGGCCTGCTCGAATACGCGGGCCCGGTGCAGTCGGCCCTGCGCGCTTGGTTCGGCTGGACCGGACGCGACTACTGGTTTCCCGACATCCGCTCTCTCGGCGGCGCCGTCGCGGTCATGTCGCTGGTGCTCTATCCGTACGTCTACCTGCTCGCGCGCGCCGCCTTCCTCAGCCAGTCGGTCTGCGTGCTCGAGGTCGGCCGCACGCTCGGCCGCGGCCCGTGGCGGAGTTTCGCCGAGATCGCTGTACCGCTCGCCCGGCCGGCGCTGGCGGGCGGCGTCGCGCTGGCACTGATGGAGGCGCTGAGCGATTTCGGCACGGTGGACTATTACGGCGTCGATACCTTCACCACGGGAATCTACCGCACGTGGTTCGCCCTCGGCGACGCGGCGGCGGCGGCGCAGCTCTCCGCCGTGCTGCTCGCCTTCGTCCTCGTCCTCCTCGTCGGTGAGCAGCAGTCGCGCCGCGGCGCGCGCTACCACCATACCACCGGACGCCAGGGCGCCCTGCCGAGCTATCGCCTGCGCGGCGTGCGCGCCGGGCTCGCGGCGGCGGCATGCGTCCTGCCGCTCGCGCTCGGGTTTCTCGTCCCGGCCGGCTTGCTGGCCGCCTGGACGGTCGCCGACGGACGGGACCAGCTCGACGCCGCCTTCGCCGCGCTCGCCGGAAACAGCTTCATGCTGGCGGCGCTGACCGCGGCGCTGGCGGTCGTCGTCGCCGTGCCGGTCGGCTATGCCGTGCGTCTCGGCGCCGGACCCGTGGGGCGGGCGGCGAAGCGCATCGCCGGTCTCGGCTACGCGATTCCCGGGTCGGTGGTCGCGGTCGGCGTGCTGTTGCCGGCGGCGTGGCTCGACAACAGCATCGACGGGCTCGCCCGCGCCGCGTTCGGGGTGTCGACGGGCCTGATTCTGACCGGCGGCATCGCAGTGCTCGTTTTCGCCTATCTCGTCCGCTTCCTGCCGCTGTCGATGAACGCGGTCGATGCCGCGCTCGCCCGCGTCACGACGACGATCGACGACGCGGCGCGCACGCTCGGCGAGAAGCCCGGCGGCGTGCTGCGGCGGATTCACCTGCCGATGCTGCGCGGCGGTCTGCTGACCGCCGCCCTGCTCGTCTTCGTCGATACGATGAAGGAGTTGCCGGCCACCCTCATCCTGCGGCCGTTCGACGTGAACACCCTCGCCGTCCGCGCCTACGAGTTCGCCACCGACGAGCGGCTTGCCGACGCGGCGCCGGCGGCGCTCGCCATCGTCGTCGTCGGGCTCGTGCCGGTGATCGTGCTGAGCCGCGCCATGACCCCGGTGCGGCGATGAGCAACGGCCTCGTCGTCGACGGCCTGAGCCACCGTTTCGGAGCCGTGACGGCGGTCGCCGAGGCGTCGTTCGCCGTCGAGGCCGGCGAAGTCGTCGCCCTGCTCGGGCCGTCGGGCTGCGGCAAGTCGACCGTCCTGCGACTCGTCGCTGGCCTCGAGTCGGTGCAGCGGGGCCGGATCGCCATCGCCGGCCGCGAGGTTGCCGCGCCCGGCCGGTCGGTGCCGCCGGAGGCGCGTTCGGTTGGCATGGTGTTCCAGGACTTTGCACTGTTCCCGCATCTGACCACGGCCGGCAACGTCGCCTTCGGCCTCGCCGGGACGGCGCCGCCGGAGCGTCGGCGAAAGGTCGCGGCGGCGCTCGAGCGCGTCGGCCTCGCGGCGCGCGCGGACGCGTGGCCGCACACGCTCTCGGGCGGCGAGCGCCAGCGCGTGGCGCTGGCCCGGGCCCTGGCGCCGGCGCCGCGCGTCATGCTGCTCGACGAGCCGTTTACCGGGCTGGACGCGGGACTGCGCGACGCGCTGCGCGAAACCACCGCGCACCTCCTGCGCGAGGCCGGAACGCCGACGCTGATCGTGACCCACGACCCGGAGGAGGCAATGCAGATGGCCGACCGCATCGTCCTGATGCGCGCCGGCCGGGTGTGTCAGCGGGGCGCGCCCGACGCGCTCTACCGGGCGCCGGCGGATGCGTTCTGCGCCACCTTCCTCGGCGCCGCCGAGCGCTTCGACGGCGTGGTCCGCGACGGCCGCGTCGTCACGCCGCTCGGCGCCGTCGCCGCGGGGCGGCTCGCCGAAGGGACGGCGGCGCAGGTGCTGGTCCGCCCCGAGGGTGTCCGCCTCGACGCCGAAACCGGCGTCCCGGCGACGGTGAGCGCGGTGCGGAGCCTCGGCCGCTCGGGGCTGGTCACGCTCGTGCTCGCAGACGGGACGGCGGTGCGGGCGCGGGTGCCGTGGTCGGCGCTGCCGGCAGTCGGCGCACCGGCGCGACTCGCCATCGCCGCGGCGATGGCATTTGTGTTTCCCGCGTCCGAGGGCTAAACAGACGGACGCATCCGGCGGTCTGGGCGCCCGCCCGGGCGTCGCCGTGGACCGCCGTTCGGCCGCGGGCTGCGCGGGTCGAACCGTGCCTGAAGGAGAGTCCAAATGAGCATCGGTATCTGGCAGATCGTCCTGATCCTCGTCATCGTCCTGATCCTGTTCGGCGCCGGCAAGATTCCCCGTGTGATGGGCGACGTTGCCAAGGGCGTGAAGAGCTTCAAGGCCGGTCTGAAGGAAGAGCCGGAAGACGAGGCGGAAACGGCCAAGCGCGAAGTGCCGCAGGCCGACGCGATGGGCGCCGCGGCGGCCGACGTCAAGTCGGACGAGCCGGCGAAGACGTGACCGGACACGCGGACGGACGACGCGGCCCCTAGAACGCCGGCGGCGGGCGCGGCGCCGTGCTGGACATCGGCTGGAGCGAGATGGCGATCGTCACCGTCGTCGCGCTGTTCGTCATCGGTCCGCGCGAGTTGCCGCGCATGCTGCGCACGGTCGGCCGCTACGCGGCGAAGATTCGCGGCATGGCGCGCGAGTTCCAGGAGGGTATCGACGACGCCGTGCGCGAGGCCGAGCTCGACGAGGTCAAGAAGCAGATCGAGTCGGCGCGGCGGCTCGACCTCGGCAAGTCGATCGAGGAGGCGGTCGATCCGGACAACCAGATCGGCAAGGCGATGGACTTCAGCGACGCCGAAGGCAGGAAACCGAAGGAGCTCGACGGCGCGGCCGGCGCCCTCCCGCAGCCGGCGGCGACCGAAACGCCGTCGGCGCCTGTGCCTGCGCCCGCGCCCGCACGCGCCCAGGGCATGGCGGCATCGGTCGCCGCGGCCGCTCCGCCGGCGGCCCCGGCGGCGGCCGGGAGCGAGGCGGAACCCGACGAGGGCAAAGCGTCCAGGGCCGACGCCTGAGCGATGGCGGACGACGCGCGCGACGAAATCGAGGCATCCAAGGCGCCGCTGATCGATCATCTCATAGAGTTGCGCGACCGGCTCAAGTGGTCGGTGGTGGCGCTCCTCATCGCCTTCGTCGCATGCTTCGTGGTGACGGAGGACTATCTCTACCCGTTCCTGGTCTCGCCGCTCTACGACATCTACGTCGGCCTCGGCGTCGAGAACCCGCGCATGATCTACACGGCGCTGCACGAGGCGTTCTTCACCTACATGAAGCTCGCGTTCTACGCCGCGCTGTTCGTGTCCTTCCCGATCATGGCGAACCAGCTCTGGAAGTTCATCGCCCCGGGGCTGTACCGCGACGAGAAGCGCGCGTTCCTGCCGTTCGTCATCGCCACGCCGGTTCTGTTCACCACCGGCGCGGCGCTCGTGTACTACTTCATCCTGCCGCTCGCCTGGAGCTTCTTCATCGGCTTCCAGACCACCGGCGTCGAGGGGACGCTGGCGATCGAGCTCGAGGCCAAGGTCAACGAGTATCTTTCGCTGGTCGTCAAGCTGATGTTCGCGTTCGGCATCGCGTTCCAGCTCCCGGTGGCGCTCACGCTGATGGCGCGGGCGGGACTGGTGACCTCGAAGGGCCTCGCCGAACGCCGCAAATACTCGATCGTCATCGCCTTCGCCGCGGCGGCGCTGCTGACCCCGCCCGACCTGATCAGCCAGGTCGGCCTCGGCATCCCCATTATCGTGCTCTACGAGGTGTCGATCTGGCTGGCGCGCATGGCCGAGCGCAACCGGGCGGCGCGCGAGGCGGCCGAGGAGGCGGAGCTCAACCGCCGGATGGAGGCGACGGACGGTACCGCCGCCACGGACGCCGGGCCCGAAATCGACGACGTCGACGACGAGACCGATTTCAACCTCACCCGCTGATCCCGGACCTCCGCCGACCCGCGCTTCGCTTTCGGCTATAGTCGAGGGGGAAGGACGATGCGGACCCGGCGCGGGGACGAGGCCTTGGAAGACGACGCCCTCGAGATCTCGCTCGGCAACGAACTGCAGGAAATCGCCGGCGTCGCCGAGCGGGTCGAGGCGTTCTGCGCGGCGCGCGGGCTGGGGCCGCAGATCGCCTACGCGGTCAACCTGTCGATCGACGAGATCCTGACCAACACCATCAGCTACGGCTACGACGACGACGAGGCGCATCGGATCGATCTCGCCGTGCGCCTGGAAGGCGAGACGCTCGTCGTCACGATCGCCGACGATGCCCGGCCGTTCGATCCGTCGCCGCCGCGCCAGGCGGACGTGGAGGCGCCGCTCGAGGAGCGGGAGGTGGGCGGTCTCGGCCTCTTCCTCGTGCAGCAGATGATGGACGGCGTCGAGTACCGGCGGCAGGGCGGGCGCAACGTCGTGACGCTGACGAAGAACGCGGCGGCCGGGGGTTCGTGAGCGCGTCGGGCGGCGCGCGCCGTCCGGCGGCGACGCTCGCCGCGGCGAGCCGCGGCAGCGACCGCTGGCTGGGGCTGTGGCTCGGCCTGTCGGCGGCGCTCCTGCTCGCGGGACTGTTCCTGCCGGCGGTGACGCTGAGCCGGTTCTTCTTCTCCGAGCAATACTCGCTGGCCGGTGCGGTGTTCGGGTTCGCCGCCGCCGGCGACTGGTTCCTCTTCGTCGTGACGTTCGCGTTCTCGATCGTGTTTCCCGTCGGCAAGGTGGCGACGTGCCTCGCGCTCTGGTTCGCGGTGCCGCCCGGCGCGGCGTGGGCGGCGCGCCTTGCCGACGCGCTGGCGGCGCTCTCCAAGTGGTCGATGCTCGACGTGTTCATCGTCGCCCTCGTTGTGCTGGTGGTGGACGGCCGCGTGCTGAGCTCGGCGGACGTTCACGTCGGCGTCGTCGTCTTTACCGCCGGCGTGCTGCTCTCCGCGTGGGCGGCGCGGCGGGTCGGCGCGGCCGCCGCCGCGGCGCGTTGAGATGGGTTACGATGCGGCGCGGGAGTAACGACGATGCGGGGGAACGGTCGCATGTCCGATGCCGAAACGTACGAGCTGTTCGCCATCCGCTACGGACGTCACGCGGCCCGGCGGCGGGCCGACAACTTCATCGTGACCGACCGGCACGATCTGCCGATGCCGATCGACTATTACGTCTGGGCGATCGTGAACGAGAACCGGACGATCGTCGTCGACACCGGTTTCGACCGCCGCGAGGCGGCGCGGCGCGGGCGCGAGATCGTCCGCCTGCCGCGCGAGGGCCTGGCGATGGCAGGCATCGATTCGCGCGACGTGGCGGACGTGATCGTCACCCATCTGCATTACGACCACGCCGGGACGCTGGACGACTTTCCGGCGGCGCGCTTCCACATTCAGGACCTCGAGATGACCTACGCGACCGGCCGTCACATGGCGCACAAGCCGTTCGGCTACGCCTACACCGCCGACCACGTGGTCCAGATGGTCCGCAAGGTGTTCGAGGGCCGCGTGGCCTTCCACGACGGCGAGTCGGCGGTCGCGCCCGGCGTGTCGGTGCACCGGATCGGCGGCCACACGATGGGAATGCAGTGCGTGCGCGTGCTCACCGCGCGCGGCCCGGTGGTGCTCGCGTCCGACGCCAGCCATCTGTACGAGAACATGGAAGCGACGTCGCCGTTCCCCATCGCCTACAGCGTCGGCGACATGGTCCAGGGCTACGCGACGATGCGCCGCCTCGCCGCGTCGCCGGCGCACATCATTCCCGGCCACGACCCGCTGGTCATGGAGCGCTATCCGGCGCTTGCCGCGGCCGCCGCCGGGACCGTCGTCCGCCTCGACGTGGCGCCGTCGGGGGACTGACCGGCCGTCGCCGGCGCCGTTGATCGGGCCGCCCCGGGACCGTATGGTCGGCGCCGCCCGGCGAGGGCGCGAAGGAGGGGAAGCCCCGATGGCGATATACGAACTGCGCACCTACACGTTCCAGGTCGGCAAGCTCGCGGAGGCGGTGGGCCTGTATGAGAGCCAGGGCTGGCCGGCGCTCGAAAGCGGCTTCGGCGACAAGCTCGTCGGCTACTTCACCGGCGACATCGGCGCGATGAACCAGCTCGTGCACCTGTGGAAGTTCGACGACGACGCCGACCGGCGCGATTTCTGGGCTCGGCTCTACGCCCACGAGCCGTTCCAGGCCTTCGCCGCCCAGCTGCGGCCGCTGATCCTGAAGCAGGAGAACAAGATCCTCATGGCCTCGCCGTGGGGGCCGCACCCGTGAGGAGACGCGCACATGCTTGAGCTCGGACTGGAAGGCAAGGTCGCGATCATCACCGGCGGCAGCGACGGGCTGGGACGGGCGACCGCGGCGCGTCTCGCGCACGAGGGGTGCAAGGTGGTGATCTGCGCCCGGCGCGAGGACCACCTGAGCGCCGCGGCCGACGAGATCGTGCGCGACACCGGGGCCGAGGTCGTGGCGTGCCGCGCCGACGTCACCCGTCCGGCGGACCTGGAGCGCCTGGTGCGCTCGGCGCTCGATCACTTCGGCGGCGTCGACATCGTGCTCAACAATGCCGGCCGGTCCGCCGCGGCGGGCCTGGAAGCCGTCGACGACGACGGGTGGCGGGAGGACATCGAACTCAAGCTGATGGCGAGCGTGCGACTGTGCCGGCTGACCGTGCCGATCATGCGCGAGCGCGGCGGCGGATCGATCGTCAACGCCACCATCACCGGCGGCAAGGCGCCGGCGGCGGGCTCGCTGCCGACGAGCGTGACGCGCGCGGCCGGAATCAACCTCACGAAGTCGCTCGCCAACGAGTACGCGGGCGCCAACATCCGCGTGAACACCATCTGCATCGGCCTGATCAAGAGCGCGCAGTGGGATCGGCGCGCCGGCAACCGGCCGGTCGAGGAGCTCTACGAGGAGATGAGCGCGAACGTGCCCCTGGGCCGCGTCGGCGAGGCGGAGGAGTACGCCGACCTGTGCGCGTTCCTGGTGTCCGAGCGCGCGGCCTACATCACCGGCGTCGCGATCAATCTCGACGGCGGCATGGCGCCCGTGGTCTGATCCCGAGGCCCATCACGCCGCGGCGGCGGCGCGGAGCCTCTCGTCGAGCGTGTCGAGGAACGCATTGGTCGTCTGCCACGGCTGGTCGGGTCCGACGAGGACGGCGAGGTCCTTCGTCATGCAGCCCGCTTCCACGGTCTCGCGGCAGACCCGCTCGAGGGTTTCGGCGAAGCGCTGCACGTCCGGCGTGTCGTCGAACCTGCCGCGGTGCCACAGTCCGCGCGTCCAGGCGAAGATCGACGCGATGGGGTTGGTGGAGGTCTCCTCGCCGGCCTGATGGCGGCGGTAATGGCGCGTCACCGTGCCGTGCGCCGCCTCCGCCTCGACCACGTCGCCCTCCGGCGTCAGCAGCACCGAGGTCATCAGACCGAGGGAGCCGAAGCCCTGCGCGACGGTATCCGACTGCACGTCGCCGTCGTAGTTCTTGCAGGCCCAGACGAAGCCGCCCTCCCACTTCAGGGCCGCCGCCACCATGTCGTCGATCAGGCGGTGCTCGTACGCGAGCCCGGCGGCGGCGAAGCGGTCCTTGAACTCGGCATCGAACACTTCCTGGAACAGGTCCTTGAAACGCCCGTCGTAGGCCTTGAGAATCGTGTTCTTGGTCGACATGTAGAGCGGCCAGCCGAGGCCGAGCGCGTAGTTCATGCAGGCCCGGGCGAAGCCACGGATCGAGTCGTCGAGATTGTACATGCCGAGCGCGACGCCGCTGGCGGGGAAGTCGAACACCTCGAAATCCTGCGCCGGACCGCCGTCCGCCGGTTCGAAGCGCATGCTCAGCCTGCCGGCCCCGGGGACGACGAAATCGGTGGCGCGGTACTGGTCGCCGAACGCGTGGCGGCCGATGACGATCGGCTGCGTCCACCCGGGGATCAGCCGCGGCACGTTGCGGCACAGGATGGGCTGGCGGAACACGGTACCGCCGAGGATGTTGCGAATGGTCCCGTTGGGCGAGCGGTACATGCGCTTGAGGCCGAATTCCTCGACCCGCGCCTCGTCGGGGGTGATCGTCGCGCACTTGACGCCCACCCCGCGCCGCCTGATCGCGTGCGCCGCCTCGACGGTGACGGCATCGTCGGTCGCGTCGCGCGACTCGATCCCGAGATCGTACGTCTCCAGTTCGACGTCGAGGTAGGGCAGGATCAGCCGATCCTTGATGACGCGCCAGATGATGCGCGTCATTTCGTCTCCTTCCAGTTCGACGATCGGCTTCGCCACGGTGATCTTGGCCATGCACGGTCTCCGGGAGCGGGGGGAGGGGGGCAATGCAGGCGGACCATAGCGATCGGCCCTGCCGATTCAAGCTACCGCGGCGCGGGCGAACCCTCGCGGCGCCGCGCGTGCGCCGCGTCCACGGTACGGCGCACGACGCGGCCGATCTCGTCCACCGTCTCGTACAGCGGCGGAGAGGACGGCCGCAGGAACCCGGCCGCGGTCATGTGGTCGCAGAGCGCGAGCAGCGGCGCCCAGTAGGCGCGGTCGAAGAGCATCACCGGCTTGTCGTGCAAGCCGAGCTGGCGCAACGTCAGGACTTCCACGGTCTCGTCGAGAGTGCCGATGCCGCCGGGCAGGGCGACGAAGGCATCCGCCGCCGCGAACATGAGCCGCTTGCGCTCGTGCATGTCCGCCGCGACCCGCATCTCGTCGAGACCCGGATGGGCAACCTCAAGCTGCCGGAGAAAGTCGGGTATCACTCCCCTCACGCGGCCGCCGCCGGCAAGGGCGGCGTCGGCCGCCTCGCCCATGAGGCCGATCGCGCCGCCGCCGGTCACCAGCTCCACGCCGGCTTGCGCGCACGCGCGGCCGAGACGTCGCGCCGCGTCGGCATGGCGGCGGTCGCCGCCGCACGCCGAACCGCAAAAGACGCAGAGCACCGGCTGGGCGTCCTTGCGGCCGGTCGCCGTATGGTTCGAAGTTTGCATGCGGGCTGCAAGCATATTACGTTGACAGCGCTATGAAATCCGAATTCTGGACAAGTCCTCCGCGTCGTCCGGCGGTGGTCGCGGCGGTCCTTGCGGTAGCGGTCGGCGTCGCCGTCTGGCTGCAGAACCGGCCTCTGGTCATCGTGGCGGGCGAGGAGCGCGAGCCCGCTTTGCTCGCGGCCCTGCGTATCGACGCCGTGGAGCCGGGACCGGGCGCCGCCGATCGTCCGACGTCGACCATGCCCGACAAGACCGACCGCGCGCCGGCGAGCGCGGATCCGCTGGCGGCCGAGCCGGACGCGGGAGGCGCGGCGCCGCGGGCGGCGGCGGCGGACGTGACGCCGTCGCGGCACGGGCAGGCGATGCCCGCGGCGGCGGCGAGCACCGCCGGCGTTCCCACGGCCGAGCCCGCGCCGCCTCCGGCCAACGCGGCCACGGCGACTCCAGGCCTTTCG
This sequence comes from Alphaproteobacteria bacterium, assembly GCA_965243325.1. Lineage (GTDB taxonomy): Bacteria > Pseudomonadota > Alphaproteobacteria > UBA7887 > UBA7887 > JANQOH01. Next base: position 1,998,686 of record CBDEUQ010000003.1, read on the forward strand.
CCGGAATCGAGCGACGCCGACGAACCGGCCGCGGAACTGGCGACGATGGGCGGCCCGCCAACGCATACACCGGGTGCGCCGGCCGGCCCGGAGGCGCCGGTGGCCGTGGCCGCGCCCGCGCCCGCGATTCCGGCCGGCGTGCAGGCGACGGAGATCGCGATGCTCGATACGCCGGCGCCGCGCGCGCCAGCGGGATCGGAAATGCCTTCCGAGGGCCGCGATTCACGGCAGTCGGTGGCTACGGATGCGCCGGCGCCCGCGCCGCCGACCGGCGTGCAGGCGACGGAGATCGCGGTGCTCGGTACGCCGTCGCCGCGCGCGCCGGCAGGATCGGAAATGTCGTCCGAGGGCCGCGGTCCGCGGCAGCCGCCGGCGACGAATGCGCCGGCCGCGGAAGCGGCTGCGCTCGACTTGTCGCCACCGCCTGACGCGCCGGCGGCTTCGCCGCTGCCGTCGGCGGGGGATGCGCCCTCCAACGGCCGCGATCTGCGGCGGTCGGTTGCTGCTGACGCGCCGGCCTTGGAGACGGCTGCGCTCGACTTGTCGCCGCCGCCTGACGCGCCGGCGGCTTCGCCGCTGCCGTCGGCGGGTGATGCGCCCCCCAACGGCCGCGGTCCGCGGCGGTCGGTTGCTACAGACGCGCCGGCCGTGGAAGCGGCTGCGCGCGACTTGTCGCCGCCGCCCGACGCACCGGTAGCGTCGTCGTTGCCGGCGGCGGGTGATGCGCCCCCCAACGGCCGCGATCCGCGGCGTTCGGTTGCTACAGACGCGCCGGGCGTGGAGGCGGCCGCGCTCGACTTATCGCCGCCGCTCGACGCACCGGTAGCGTCGTCGTTGCCGGCGGCGGGTGATGCGCCCCCCAACGGCCGCGATCCGCGGCGTTCGGTTGCTACAGACGCGCCGGGCGTGGAGGCGGGCGCGCTCGACCTGTCGCCGCCGCTCGATGCGCCGACGGCGTCGTCTCTGCCGTTGGCGGGTGACGCGCCCCCCAACGGCCGCGATCCGCGGCGTTCGGTTGCTACGGACGCGCCGGCCGTGGAAGCGGCTGCGCTCGACTTGTCGCCGCCGCTCGACGCACCGGTAGCGTCGTCGTTGCCGTCGGCGGGTGATGCGCCCCCCAACGGCCGCGATCCGCGGCGGTCGGCGGCTACCGACGCGCCGGCCGCGGAAGCGGCTGCGCCCGACCTGTCGCCGCCGCTCGAGGCGCCGGCGGCGTCGTCACTGCCGTCGGCGGGTGATGCGCCCCCCAACGGCCGCGATCCGCGGCGTTCGGTTGCTACAGACGCGCCAGCCGCAGAGGCGGCTGCGCTCGACCTGTCGCCGCCGCTTGAGGCACCGGGGGCGTCGTCACTGCCGTCGGCGGGTGATGCGCCCCCCAACGGCCGCGATCCGCGGCGTTCGGTGGTTGCGGGCGCGCCGGCCCTGGAGGCGGCTGCGCTCGACTTGTCGCCGCCGCTCGACGCGCCGGCGGCGTCGTCTTTGCCGGCGGCGGGGGATGCGCCCTCCAACGGCCGCGATCCGCGGCAGTCGGTGGCTACGGATGCGCCGCCGGCGGAGACCGCGCCGCTCGACGCGCCGTCTCCCGGCGGCGAGGCGCGCCCGGCGCCATCGTCCCGGCTGGACGCGGGGACGGCCCGGGACGAGGAGCCTTCGACACCTGTCGCCGTCGAGTTGGCGGCGGTCGGAACGCCCGCGGTGGGCAGCCTGTCGTCCCGGGGAGGCGCGCCCGGCGCGCGGTCCGCTCCGGACGCACCGCGCGTCATCGCGGTGGACCGCGAAGCGGACCTTCCCGCATCGACACTCGATCCCTTGTCGTCGGCGCAGGGCGACTTCGCGGCGCGCCCGGAACCGGCCGCAGGAGACGCTGCCACGGCGCGCGGGGGGATGTCGAATGCAACCCCGCCCGCGGACGTTGGGGCGGCGGGACTTGCGCCGCCGCCCGTCGAACCGTTGCGGCGCCAGGAACCGGATCATGCGGCCGCAGGGCTCCCGGCCCGCGAGAAGCCGGTGCCGGCCGCCGCCGATACGCTGCCGCGCCTCGACGCCAACTCCGGCGGCTTGCGCCAAGCCGGTGCGGAGCCTTCGGTACCGCCGCCGCCGTCTGCGGTGCCGGCGCTTGTCGTCGCCGCGGCCGATGTGGACGGCGGCACCCTTGCGGTTCGCGCGGGAGCGGTTCCGCTCAGGGTTCGCTCGGACGACGTCGAATCCTATGCGGCCGGGGGCGACGTGGCCCCGGTTCCGGAGGCGCGGGCGGATGTCGTCGCTGCGGCCGACGTGGACGGCGGCAATCTTGCGGTCCGCGGGGGAGCGGTCCCGCTCAGGATCAGCTCGGGGGATGTCGAATCCTATGCGACGGGAGGCGACGTGCCGGCGGTCCCGGCGCCGACGGCGGCAGCACGGGCGGATTCGGCAGCCGGAGCGCAATTCGCGGCCCGCGCCGCCGACGGCGGCGAGGGCGTCGCCCGGCTGCGCGACGGCGGCGAGCCGGCTGCCGAGACCGAGGCGCTTCGCCTGGAGGTCATCGATTACGACGACTTGGGCGACGTCGGCTTGTCCGGCATGGCGATTCCGGGGGCTCTCGTGGTCGCCTATCTCGACAACCGCCCGGTCGGATCGGTTGCCGTCGAGCCTGACGGGTCGTGGCGTCTGGCACCGGATGCGGCGCTCGAACCGGGCCTGTATTCGCTGCGTATCGATCTGGTGGGCGCGAAAGGGGTCATCACCCGGCTCGAGACGCCGTTCACGTTCTCCGACATGCGCACGGCGAATGTGGCCGAGGGGCTGGTGGTGGTGCAGGTCGGCAGCAACCTTTGGCGGATCGCCAAGCGCGTCTACGGCAAGGGTGTGCGCAACATGTCCATTTACGAGGCCAATCGAGACCAGATACGCGATCCCGACATGATCTTCCCCGGGCAGATCCTGATTCTGCCTGGTGTTGCCGCCGACGGCTGAGCGCGGACACGGCGCCGCGGCCGGCGCGCGATGATCGGGCCGCGCGGCACCGGCGCGCGCTTCCGCCGCGATGCCGGAGTCGTCCGCACGCTGGCGCCGTACCTTTGGCCGGCGAAGCGATGGGACCTGCGCGCCCGCATCATCGTAGCCGTTCTGCTCCTCATCGGCGCCAAGGTGGCGGTGGTGCAGGTGCCGATCCTGCTCGGCAGGGTCGTCGATACGTTCGACGAGGGGACGAGAAGCGGCGTGCTCGTCGTTCCGGTGGCGCTGATAGTCGCGTTCGGTCTCGCACGCCTCTTCTCGGTGGCGTTCGCCGACCTGCGCGACGCGGTATTCGCGCCCGTCGCGCAGTCAGCTATACGCGAGGTGGCGCTGCGGGTCTTTCGGCACCTGCACGCCCTGTCCCTGCGCTTCCACCTCGACCGGCGCACGGGAGGACTGAGCCGCGTCATCGAGCGCGGCACCAAGGGCATCGAGCTCCTCTTCTCCTACATGCTGTTCAACGTTCTGCCGACGATGATCGAAATCGGCCTCGTGTGCGGCATTCTGCTCTACCGCTACGACGTCTCGTTCGTCATCGTCACCCTGGTGTCGGTGATCGTGTTCATCGCCTTCACGTTCCTCGTCACCGAGTGGCGCATCCGCTTCGTGCGCCGCATGAACGAATCCGACGAGCGCGCCCACACCACGGCGATCGACAGTCTTCTCAACTACGAGACGGTCAAGTACTTCGGCAACGAGGAGCACGAGGCGCGCCGCTTCGACACTTCGCTGCGCCGCTATCAGAAGGCGGCCGTGTCCACGAAGGTGTCGCTTGCTCTGCTCAATATCGGCCAGGCGTTCGTCATCGCCGGCGGGATGACGGCGGTGCTGCTTCTGGCCGCCGCCGGCATCGTGAACGGCACCATGAGCCTCGGCGATCTGGTGACCGTCAACGCCTTCATGCTGCAACTCTTCCAGCCGCTGAACTATCTCGGTTTCGTCTATCGCCAGATCAAGCAATCTCTGGTCGACATGGAGCGCATGTTCGAGTTGCTGGGGGCGCGCCGCGAAATCGCGGACGCGGCGGACGCACCCCCCCTTGTCGCCGCCGGCGGCAGTATCGAGTTCGACGGGGTCCATTTCGCCTACGACCCGGACCGGCCGATACTCCGGGACGTGAGCTTCGTCGTCGCGCCGGGGCGTACCGTGGCGATCGTCGGGCCGTCCGGTGCCGGCAAGTCGACCCTCTCGCGCCTGCTGTGCCGGTTCTACGAGGTGACGGCCGGCACGATACGAATCGACGGGCAGGACATCCGCAGCGTGACGCAGGCGTCGTTACGCGCGGCAATCGGCGTCGTGCCGCAGGACACGGTGCTGTTCAACGACACGATCCGCTACAATCTCGCCTACGCACAGCCCGGCTGCGCCGAGTCGGAGGTCGAGGAAGCGGCGCGGCGCGCGCGTCTCGATGGTTTCGTCGGGCGACTGCCGCAGGGTTACAACAGCATGGTCGGAGAGCGCGGCCTGAAGCTTTCGGGCGGCGAAAAGCAGCGGGTGGCGATCGCCCGGATGCTGCTCAAGGACCCGCGAATCATGTTGTTCGACGAGGCCACTTCGGCGCTGGACACGGCAACCGAGAAGGAGATTCAGGCCGAACTCGCCGAAATCAGCCGCAGCCACACGACTCTCATCATCGCGCATCGCCTTTCGACCGTGGTCGATGCGGACGAAATTCTCGTACTCGACGGCGGGTCCATCGTCGAACGCGGCGACCACGCCGGCCTGCTGGACGCGGGCGGCGTCTATGCCGACATGTGGCGGCACCAGCAGGAGTCGGCGCACATGGCCGAGCGCCTTGCGGCGTTCGACGGCGGCCGGCCGGCCGCCGCGGAATGAGCGGCGGGAGCGGTCAGTTGACCGCGAGGGAGGCGTCGAACTGTTCGCCCTCGAAGCGGCGAAACAGGGTGTTCATCGCGCGGACGAACTCGATCTGCAGGCCGGCCAGACCGTGGAAGCGGGGCGGCACGTCGGCTTCGAGCGTTTCCGCGAGCATGCGGCCCTCGTTCGCCGATTCCCGGGCGAAGTCCTCGAGGAAGGCGAGGTAGTCGCGCATCAGGGCGAGTTCCGAGGATGCCGTGACAAGGGGGCCGTGACCGGGAACGAGGCGCTTCCAGGGCATCGCGGCCAGCGTGTCGATATGCGCGAGCCACGTGGGAATGTCGGCGTGAGGCACCGACGGCGCGCGCTCCTGGAACACCAGGTCGCCGCTGAACAGCGTGCCCGTCGCTTCGTCGACGACGACGACGTCGCCCGGCGTATGGCCGCCGGTCAGCGGCACCGCGCGCACGATGCGGCCGCCGAGATCGAAGGTTCGCTCCGCCCGCAGCCAGGCGGTGGGCTTCGTCGGCTCGGTCCCGGACGTCCAGCGGTCCGCCAGCAGGATCTGCATGAATTGCAGCAGCGCGGCGCCGTCGCGCTTTAGCAGCGCGTAGGCCGCGGGATGCATGAGCACGCGCGCGTTGATCTGCTTGAACGACTTGATGCCGAACGAATGGTCGGGATGGTGGTGGGTGACGACGACGGTGCGGATCGGCTTGTCGGTGACGCTTCGTATCGCCGCGATCATCTGCTCCGCGTAGAGGCGGGTCGGCCCGGTGTCCACGACAAGGACCTCGCGCTCGCCGACGATGAAGCCGGTATTGACGATGTTGCCGCCGTTCCGCGCGAGATACCCTTCCTGGGCGCCCCAGAGCACGTACGTCCCGGGCGCGACCTCATGCGCGTCGAGGCGGTAGCTGTCGCCCCGCGCCGCGGCGGCGCCCGCCCACAGCAGAAGCAGGAATGCCGAGGCGAGGCGAAGTCCGATCAACGAAACGCCTCGAACTCGAGACCCTCGCTGTCGCGCGCGTTGATGTGGATATCCTGGCGCAAGCCGGGAAGGTCGACCGTGAAGATCGGATCGGGCGCCATCGCCGCGCGGGTGACGAGCTCGAGCACCACTCCGAGCGCGTCGGAAACCTCGATCGTCTCGACGAAATAGGCGGGGATCGTCTCGCCCGCCGCCGTCATCGCGAAGCCGGTGTCCATCGGGTGGATGATGCGGAACTTGAGCCGGCTCGCCCCTTCCCCGCGGTCGAAGGTTCGCACGGCGATCTCGCCGAGTCGGTTGGAGACCTCAGGTCCGTCGAGCGGCGCGGGACTCGAACAGCCGCCGGGCGTGGCCACGTTCACCCACGTCGAGCCCACGTGCCAGACGCCGTCACCCGTCAACGCGGCGGCGCGCACGGCGCCCGACGTCTCAAGGCGAATCTTGAGGCCCACGGACTCGATCGACCGGTGGGGGATGAGCCGCGCGACGTGGCGGATGGGGTTGTTCTCGGCGATGACGAGCACCTCGCGCACGTCGCCGAGCGCCGGCGATAGTCGGACCGCCAGCGGCACGTCGAAGCCGTTCTCCACGTCGACCGGCATCGACAGTTCGACCATGTCGTCGAACACCAGCGCGTCGGCGCCGAAGAATTCGTCCTGCACGTCCTCCCACGCCGGCGACGCGAGCGGATCAGTCACCGCCACGGCACCGGCCGCCACAGGCACCAGTCCGACGACGCCGGCCAGGATCAGGGACCGCACCATGAATGCCTCCTCCCCACCACGATCGATGGCCGAAACCATACGGATGCGGCGCGACCGGGTCAATTTCCCCCGGCGCCAGTGCTCCATTGTCACCCTGGACGGAGCGCAGCGGGGATCCAGGGTCCGGGGCAGGCGATACGACGGTGCAGAGGGAACCCCGCCAAGGCGGCGCGTGGACGCGGCGCGGCGCCGCCGTTATGGTCCGGCGCCGTCGCAAACGGAGAATGGAGCGATCATGAAGGTCTTCGCGCTCGCCGCGTCGATGCGGAAGGATTCGGTCAATCGGCGTTTGCTGGGGGTGGCGACCGACATGGCGCGCGCGGCCGGTGCCGAGATCGACGCGGCGGAGTTCCGCGGCTTCGCCATGCCGCTCTACGACGGCGACCTCGAGGCCGCGTCGGGCGTGCCGGCCGCCGCCCGCCAACTCGGCGAACGGATCGCCGCGTCCGACGCCTGGATTCTGGCGTCGCCCGAATACAACTGGTCGATTCCGGGAACGCTCAAGAACGCGATCGACTGGCTGTCGCGGATCAGGCCGGTGCCGCTCGACGGCAAGTCGGTGCTGCTGCTCTCCGCCTCGCCCGGCCTCGGCGGCGGCTTCCGCGGCCTGACCGCCCTGCGCGCGCCGCTCGAGGGCCTCGGCTGCTGGTGCTACCCGAGGCAGTTCGCGCTGCCGAGGGCGCCGCGCGCCTGGGCCGACGACGGCACGCTGAAGGAGTCGGCGCTCGCCGACTCGCTGGCGACAATGGTCGGGGACTATCTGTCGGCGGCGCACGCGCTCGCCGCGCGATAGGACCGGGATGGCGGACGGCAGCCGCTGGGTCGGCAGGGCGGTGCCGCGCAAGGAGGACGCGGCACTGCTGACCGGGGCCGCGCGGTTCATCGACGACATGGCCCCCGTGGCCGGCATCCGCCACGTCGCCCTCGTGCGTTCGCCTTACCCGCATGCCGCAATCCGCGGGATCGACATATCGGCGGCGGCCGCACATCCCGGCGTTCACGGCGTCCTCACGGGCGCGGACATCGCGGCAGCCACCGAACCGATCGCCAGCGCCGTCCGTGCGCCGATCGCATTCTACCCCATGGCGTCCGACAAGGTGCGCTACGCCGGCGAGCCGGTGGCCCTCGTGGCCGCGGAGAGCCGCGCGGTCGCCGAGGATGCAGCGGAGGCGGTGGCGGTGGACTATGCACCGCTCGAACCGGTGGTCGATGTCGAGAAGGCGACCGCGGGCGACGCGCCGCTGCTGCACGAGGCGGTCGGCTCCAACTTCGTCCACCGCCGGACCTTCCACTACGGCGACCCCGACGGGGCGTTCGCCGCCGCCGACCGGATCGTCCGGCTGGCCTGGCGGTTCCCGCGGTACGCCTCGACGCCGATGGAAACGTGCGGCGCGATCGCCCGGTTCGAGCGCGAGCCCGACCGCTACACGGTGTGGTCCAACTTCCAGGGGCCGTTCGTCCTGCATGCGCTCATGTGCCGCGCGCTGGGAGTCCGCGGTAACCGGCTGCGTCTCATCACCGCGCCGCACAGCGGCGGCAGCTTCGGAATCAAGCAGGGGATGTTTCCGCAGATGGTGCTGCTCGCCGCCGCCAGCCGCCTGCTCGATTGCCCGCTCAAATGGATCGAGGACCGCCTGGAGCATCTGGTGGGGGCGTCGGCCGGCGCCGGCCGCGCCGACTCGGTCGAGGCGGCGTTTCGCGCCGACGGCGAGCTGACCGGCCTCAGGTTCCGCAACGTCGTCGACGCCGGGGCCTACGTCCGCGCGCCGGAGCCGGCCTCCGTCTACCGCATGCACAGCGCGTCCAACGGCTGCTACCGGGTACGCAATATCGACATCGACAACCGGCTCGTCGTGACCAATCGCGCGCCCATCGGGCTCAACCGCGGCTACGGCGGCCCCCAGTTCTACTTCGCGCTCGAGCGCGTCATGGACGCCGCGGCGCGCACGCTGGGCCTCGATCCGGCCGAGATTCGCCGCCGCAACTTCATTCCCGCCGCCGCCTTTCCCTATCGCGCCCCCGCCGGCGCGCTCTACGACTCGGGAGACTACGACGCCGGGTTGGACCGCGCGCTTGCGCTCGCGGACTACGACGGACTCAAGGTCCGGCGTGCACGCGCCCGCCGCGAGGGGCGGCTGTTCGGCATCGGCTTCGCGATCGGCGTCGAGCCGTCGGGCTCCAACATGGCGTACGTGACGCTGGCGCAGACGCGCGAGGAACGGGCGCGCGCCGGCGGCCGGTCGGGCGCCGCCGCGACCTGCACCGTTTCCATCGACCCCTCGGGCTCGGTCACGGTCAAGACGGTGTCGACGCCCGCGGGGCAGGGCCACGCCACCGTCGCGGCGCAGGTCGCCGCCGACGCGCTGGGACTCCGCCCCGATGACATAGACGTCGTCACGGAGGTGGATACCCGAACCGATGCGTGGTCGATCGCGTCGGGCAACTATGCCAACCGCTTCTCGTCCGTGGTCGTCGGCGCCGTCGCCGACGGCGCACGCAAGGTCGCGGACAAGCTGCGCCGGATCGCCGCCGAGGCACTGGAAGCGGCGCCGGGAGACATCGAGCTCGCGGATGGCACGGCCCGTGTCGTCGGCGTGCCGGACAAGGCCCTGCCGCTGCGGCGCATCGCGGCGCAGGCCCACTGGCATCCGGCCGGGCTGCCGGCAGGGGTCGGGCCGGGGATTTTCGAAACCAGCATCCTTTCGCCGCCGGGCCTGGGGCCTCCCGACGACCACGACCGCGTCGCATCGGCGGTTACCTTCGGCACCGTCTGCGACGTGGCGGCGGTGGAAATCGACCGGGCGACGGGGCGCGTGAGCGTGCGCAAATACGTCACCGTCCACGACGTTGGCAGGGCGCTCAACCCGGCTGTTGTCGAGGGCCAGGTGCGGGGCGGATTCGCCCACGGAGTCGGCGGCGCCCTGTTCGAGGAAGCCCTGTACGACGCGGAGGGCAATCCGCTGTCGGCGACGTTCGCCGACTACCTTTGCCCCACCGCGCCGGACATGCCGCCGCTCGAGATCGGCCACGTCGAGACTCCCTCGCCCCACGGTCCGCTCGGCGCCAAGGGGATGGGCGACGGTTCGTCGATGCTGGCACCGGCGGCGATCGCCAACGCGGCCGCGGATGCGCTCGGGCGCGAGGACATCAACCTGCCGCTGACGCTGAACAAGACATGGGATCTGGCCGCGGGCCGCATCCATCGGCGGTCCGGCGCGTGAAACCGGTGCCGTTCGCCTACTGTCGCGCCGAGACCCTGGAAGAGGCTCTCGACCTGCTGGCCGAGTTCGGCGAGGACGCGGCGGTGCTCGCCGGCGGCATGTCGCTCGGCGCGATGCTCAACATGCGCCTCGTGCGCCCCGCCGCGGTGATCGACGTCAACCGGCTCACCGCGCTCGCGGGTGTTGTCGAGGATGGCGGATGGATCGAGACCGGCGCTCTCGTCCGCCAGGCCGAGGCGATGGTTTCGTCCGCCGTGGCCGCGCAGGTCCCGCTGCTCGCCGCGGCACTGCCGCACGTCGGACATTTCCAGACGCGCGGCCGCGGCACTCTCGGCGGCTCGGTCGCGCACGCGGACCCGAGCGCGGAAATCCCGCTCGCGCTGGCGGCCCTTGGAGGCCAGGTGGTTCTCGCCGCGCGCGGCGGGCGCCGAACCCTGCCCGCATCGCGGTTCTTTCGCGGCATTCTGACCACGGCGCGGGCGCCGGACGAACTGCTGGTCGCGCTGCGCTGGCCGGCGGCGGCGCCCGGACGCGCCCACGCTTTCGACGAGGTCGCCCGCCGCCGCGGCGATTTCGCCATCGCCGCCGCCGCCGCCGCCGCGGAGGTCGACGGGGGCGGAACGGTTCGCGCGCTCGCGCTCGGCCTCGGCGGGATCGAGGACCGCCCGCTGGTCGTCGATACCGGGCCGTTCGTCGGCGCGCCGGCAACCCCCGAGACGGCGGCGGCGCTCGCCGAGAAGGCGGCGGACGAAGCCGAGCCTCTGGCCGACAGCCACGCGAGCGGCGCCTATCGCCGCCAGCTCGCCCGCGTGCTCGGTGCGCGGGTTGTCGGCCGTGCGTTCGAGGCGGCGAGCGGGAGGGGCTGAACGATGCTGAGGATCGAGGCCGGCGAGCGCCGCAGGGTTCGTCTGACCGTCAACGGCAGAGCGCGCCAAGGATTGGCGGAGCCGCGAACCTCGCTCGCCGACTTCCTGCGCCACGAGCTCGGTCTCTACGGCACCCGCGTCGGTTGCGAGCACGGCGTCTGCGGCGCCTGCACGGTCATCGTCGACGGATGCGCGACGCGGTCCTGCCTCAACCTCGCGGTGCAGGCCGAAGGCGCGGCGGTGCGCACCGTCGAGGGCCTCGCCGCCGGTGGCGCACTGGCACCGCTTCAGGCGGCGTTCCGCGCCCGCCACGCGCTGCAATGCGGTTACTGCACCGCGGGCGTTCTGATGTCGGCGACGCGGTTCCTCGAAACCTGCGCCGATCCCGACGAAGAAGCGGTCCGCGAGATGCTGTCCGGCCACATCTGCCGCTGCACCGGTTACGAAGGCATGGTCCGTGCGATCCTCGACGTCGCCGGCCGCGAAGGTGCGGAAGGGAGCGCGCCGTGACCGGGCTGGCCATGGCGACACTCTTCGAGCAGGCGGCCGAACGCGATCCGGGGGCGCGCGCCGTCGTCGACGGCCGCCGCCGCCTCGACTACGCCGCCTGGAACGAGACGGTCCGCCGGCTCGCCGGCGGACTCGCCGGCGCCGGTGTCGGCATGGGCGACCGGGTGGCGTGCGCGCTGGCGAACCGCGCCGAAACGGCAAGCCTGTTCTGGGCCTGCCAGATGCTCGGCGCCGTATTCGTCCCGCTCAGCTGGCGCGGCTCGGCCGGCGACATCGCCTACGCGCTGGCCGATTCGGGGGCGATGGCCTTCGTATGGGAAGCGCTGTCGGAAGCGGCGGCGGCGCCCGCGGCCGAACGCGTGCGCATCGCCGAGCGCCTGCGGGCCGCGCTCGGCGATGCGACGTGGGCGGCCTTCGCCGCCGCGGATCCGCTTCCCGCTCCGGCCAACGTGGAGCCGGCGGCTCCGTGCGCGATGCTCTACACCTCGGGGACGACAGGGCGACCCAAGGGCGTGCCGCGTTCGCACGAGGCCGAGCTGTTCGCATCGCTCTCCAGCGTCGCACAGCTTGGCTACCGCTACGGCGAGGTGCAGCTCGGCGCCATGCCGCTGTTCCACACCATGGGCATGCGGGCGCTGCAAATGTCGGTGCTGCTGAACGGCGTCTACGTCTGCCTGCCGCGCTTCGACGCCGGCGCCGCGCTCGATCTGGTCGCCGCCGAGCGGGTCACGGCGCTCGACCTGGTGCCGACGATGTTCCACGACATCGTGCGGCACGGCGCCGCGGCAGAGGCCGAACTCTCCTCGGTTCGCAACGTCGGCTTCGCCGGCAGCGCGATGACCTCGGCGCTCGCCCGCGAGGTGGCCGGGCGATTTTCGCCGCAGCGCTTCGTCAACCACTACGGCTCGTCGGAGATCTACAGCTTCAGCTTCTGCGACCGAGTCCTCGACAAGCCGGGGTGCGTCGGGCGGGCCTCGGTGGGCCAGCGGCTTCGCGTCGTGACCCCGGGCGGCGAGGCGGACGACCCCGCGGCACCGGGAGAGGTCGGCGAGGTCGCCGCAAAGCTGGATTCGCCCGACGCGTTCCCCGGCTACTGGAAGCGCGCGGACGCCGACGCGCGCGCGATTCGCGGAGGCTGGTACTTCACCGGCGACCTCGGCTATGTCGATCCCGAGGGCGACCTGTTTCTCGTCGGTCGGGTGGACGACATGATCGTGTCCGGCGGCGAGAACATCCACCCCGAGGAGATCGAGGACGTGCTCGACGCCCTGCCCCTGGTGCGCCGGGCGGCCGTGGCCGGGCTTCCCGACGCCCGCCTCGGCCAGAAGGTCGTCGCCTTCGTCGAACCGGCGACGGGCGCGACCGCGGCGGCGCTCGACGCCGCCTGCCTGGAAAGCGGGCTCGCGCGCTTCAAGCGGCCGCGCGCATACGTGTTCGTGGAGAGCATCCCGCGCTCGGCCACCGGCAAGCTGCTCCGCCGCCGTCTGCGCGAAGGGGCGTACCGGGTGCACCCGGGATTCGAAAGCACGGTGTGAGACGGCTCCATTCTGAGATTCGCGGGTTCGGCGGCGCGTCGGCGCCATGAAACTCTCACCTCGCACATGTTTGTACGGAAATCATGACAGGTGATGAGTTTGTGCGTCGCGTTCGCCGGATCGGTCGAGAAGGCCCTGGGATAACGAGCGATGAACGAAGGCGGAATGACACAAGGGCTGAACTGGCCGGTGGAGCTGACGCCGCGGGAGGACGGATCGATCCTCGTTACCTTTCCGGATGTGCCGGAGGCGTTGACGGAAGGGGAAACCGAGGCGGAAGCGCTGTTGCAGGCCCAGGATTGCCTCGTCGCCGCCCTTGGCGGCTATATCGGCGCGCGGCGCGCCATCCCCGGGCCGTCGCCAACGCGCGGGCGGGCCACGGTCCCGCTGCCGGCGCTCGCCGCTGCCAAGATCGCGCTTTACGGCGCAATGCGCGCCCAGTGTGTCGGCAACACCGCGCTGGCTGCAAGGCTCGGTCTTTCCGAAGGCGCGGTGCGCCGGCTGATCGACCTCGACCACCGTTCGCACATCGGCCAGATCGAAACGGCGCTGAATGCTCTCGGGCAGCGGCTCACGGTTGCGACCCAGGCGGCGTAGAGTCCGGGTAATCACGACACGGATCGTGTCCCAAGCCGTGGTGCAAGAGCCTGCCGATCGTCGCGATAACCGGCGGGTCGGTCCGGTTTGCTCGGGCTGAGACGTTGGGCGGCCTGACGGTGAGATTAACGCGCACGGCTCGCGAATCGAGCCGAACCGGCATGGCGGCCGGGTCAGCGGTGCTCGGCGATGGCGCGGTCGAACGCGCGGACGGCCGCGGCGGCGCCGTCCGGGCAGTCCCACACCGCCGACACGACGGCGAGGAAATTCGCTCCCGCTTCCACAAGGCGGCCGCAGTTCTCCGGCGCAATGCCGCCGATGGCGACGCAGGGTACCGTCACCGCGTCCTGCCACCAGCGCAGGATCGCCGGCTCGGCGCGGGCGCGGGGCCGTTTGGTGGATGTCGGATAGAAGGCGCCGAACGCCACATAGTCGGCGCCGGCGTCCGCCGCTTCGATCCCGCGGTCACGGGAATCGTAGCAACTGACGCCGACGATGGCGTCGGGCCCGACGGCGGCGCGCGCCGCGGCGACGCTGCCGTCGTCGGCGCCCACATGCACGCCGTCGGCGCCGACGGCGGCGGCGAGCGCCGGCCGGTCGTTGACGACGAAGGCGACGCCGCGGGCGCGGCAGACCGGCATCAGGCGGTCGGCGGCACGCAGCAGTGCGTCGTCGTCCGCATCCTTCCAGCGCAGTTGCACGCAGGCGACGTCGCCGGCGTCGAGCGCCTCCGCCGCGGTGTCGGCGAACGCCGGCGTATCGATCTCGGGCGCGCTCGGAGTGATCAGATAGAGTCGGCACCCTTGGCCGGGGGTCACACCCGGCCCCGGTAGATGTCGACGATGGTGTCGAGCATCGCCAGCGCTTCGGTGCGCGGCCGCTGGAACGTATTGCGGCCGATGATCGAGCCGGTTCCGCCGCCGTCGCGAATCTGGCGAATCTCGTCGAACAGGCCTTGCAGGCCCTTCGCCGAGCCGCCCGAAAACACGACGAGACGGCGCCCGGCGAACGCCGACTGGACGACGTGCGCAACCCGCGCCGCAAGCGAAGAGACGTCGACGCCGCGTTCCTCGTACACTCGCCGCGCCTCCTCCTGCTCGATGTGGTCGGTGGGCGGCTTGACCTTGATGATGTGGGCGCCGAGGAGGGCGGCGATCTGCGCCGCGTAGGCGCACACGTCGACGGCGGTCTCGCCGGCTTTGGAAAGCTTGCCGCCGCGCGGATACGACCAGACGACGACCGCGAGCCCCACCGACTTCGCTTCCTCGGCGAGCTCGCGGATTTCCTCGATCATCCCGTACTGGTCTTCCGAGGCGGGGTAGACGGTGAAACCGATGGCCGCGCATCCCAGCCGCAGCGCGTCGGCAACCGACGCGGTGACCGCTTGGTCCTTGACGACGGAGTGGCTGTTCGCGTTGTTGACCTTGAGGATCGTCGGCACCGCGCCGGCGAAGGTGTCGGCGCCGGCTTCCAGCATCCCGAGCGGTGCGGCAAAGGCGCTGAGACCCGCATCGACCGCCAGCCGGTAGTGGTAGTGCGGATCGTAGGCCGGCGGGTTGGGCGCGAAGCTGCGCGCCGGCCCGTGCTCGAAGCCCTGGTCGACCGGCAGGATCACGAGGCGGCCGGTGCCGCCGAGCCGGCCGTGCATGAGGATCCGCGCGAGGTTCGTCTTGGTGCCCGGACAGTCGCTCTCGTACTTTTCGAGGATCTCGCGGACCCGTCGGGTGATTCTCATTTTTCGCTCCCTCCGTCTCGGTTCCCGGCGCGCCAGGCGCGCAGCCGGTCCACCGCATCTTCGCCGGGCCGCAGGATCACCTCGGGCGCCGGCGGCGGATCGACCAGCGCGGCGCCGGACTTGCCGGCCATGTCGGCCAGCCGGCGGCGCAGCGTCGCGCCGCCGGTGAAGGCGATGCGTTTCCAGCCGGACCTCAGGGCGCCCATTGCGAGACCCGCGTCGTCGCCGCAGTCGAGCACGACGCGGCCGGCGTGCGCCGCGTCGGGCGCAAGGCACAGCGCCCCATAGGCCCCGGCGAGCCAGGGTGCGGTGAAGACCTGCCACTCCCCGCCGCACGCCAGAGCCGCCGCGATCTGGTCGGGCGACTGCGCGACCACGCTCGGCGGAGCCGCTTCAGGCATCGGCGCACAAGGCCGCGACGCCCGGAAGGGTCCGGCCTTCCAGCCATTCGAGAAAGGCGCCGCCGGCCACGGAAACGTAGCTGAATCCGGTGTCGGCACCGGCGTGCGCGAGAGCGGCCGCGGTGTCGCCGCCGCCGGCGACGCTGGTGAGGGCGCCGGCGCGCGTCATCGTCGCCGCCGTGCGCGCGACCATGACGGTCGCGGTGTCGTACGGCGGCGTTTCGAAGAGCCCCAGAGGACCGTTCCACAGCAGCGTCCGACACGCGGGGATGCGATTGCCGATACGGTCCGCGGTCTCGGGTCCGACGTCGAGGATCATGCAGTCGTCGGGGACGGCGTCGATGCGGACGACGGCGGGTGGCGCGGTCGGGGACTCGGCGACCGCCGCGTCGACGGGCAGAACGATCTCGCACCCCGCTTCCGCGGCCCGGCGCAGCACGCCGCGCGCCGTTTCCGCCATGTCGGGTTCGTGAAGCGATGCGCCGACCGGCGTCCCCCCCGCGGCGAGGAAGGTGTTGGCCATCGCGCCGCCGATCGCCAGCACGTCCACCCTGGCGACGAGATTGTCGAGCAGCGCGAGCTTGGTCGAGACCTTGGCGCCGCCGACGACCGCCATGACCGGCCGCGCCGGGGCCCCGAGCACCGATTCGAGCGCCTCGATCTCGGCCGTCATGGCCGGCCCGGCGGCGGACGGCAACAGCCCCGGCAGGCCGACCGTCGATGCGTGCGCGCGGTGCGAAACCGAAAACGCATCGTTGACGTAGACGTCGCCCGAGCGGGCGAGCGCGGCGGCGAAGGCGGCGGCGTTCGCCGTTTCGCCGGCGTGGAAGCGCAGGTTCTCGAACAGCGCCGTCTCGCCGGGCTTCAACGATCGGGCGAGGCGCTCCGGCCCGCCGCCGACGCAATCGGCGGCGAACGCGACGTCGGCCTGCAGCGCCTCCGCGAGCGGCGCGGCCAGAAAGCCCGTGGACAGCGCTTCGTCGCGCCCGTCGGGCCGCCCGTAGTGGGTGAGGACGACGGTGCGCGCGCCGCGCCCGGCAAGGTCGCGCAGCACCGGCAGCGCGCGTTCGAGCCGGGTCGCGTCGGCGATCCGGCCGCTCTCGTCCACCGGCAGATTGAGGTCGAGGCGCAACAGCACGCGGCGGCCGCCGACATCGAGGTCGGCAAGGCGCGGCAGGGCGTTCACGATGCGCCTATAGGGATCCGAGCACCGCCGCCACGTCGCCCATGCGGTTCGAGAAGCCCCATTCGTTATCGTACCACGACAGAACCCGCACGAAGCGGCCCTCGACGACCTGCGTCTCGCCCAGGTCGACCGTGGAGCTCGCCGGATCGTGGTTGAAATCCATCGAAACGAGGGAGGCGTCGCTCACCCCCAGCACGCCCGCGAGCGGCCCCTCGGCGGCGGCGGAGACCGCGCCGTTCACCTCGTCCACCGTGGTATCGCGCGGCGTGCTGAAGGTGAAGTCGATCAACGAGACGTTGGGCGTCGGCACGCGGATCGCCGTCCCGTCGAGCTTGCCCGCAAGCTCCGGCAGCACCAGGCCGACCGCGCGCGCGGCGCCGGTGGACGTGGGGATCATCGACGTGGCGGCGCCCCGCGCCCGATGCAGGTCCTTGTGCAGCGTGTCGAGCACCGGCTGGTCGCCGGTGTAGGAATGGACCGTGGTCATGAAGCCGCGCTCGATGCCGATCGAGTCGTTGAGCACCTTGGCCACCGGCACCAGGCAGTTGGTGGTGCACGAGGCGTTCGAGACCACGGTATGCCCGGCGCACAGGCGGCGGTGGTTGACGCCGTACACCACGGTCAGGTCCGCGCCCGCCGCCGGCGCGGAGATCAACACCTTGCGCGCTCCGGCGTCGAGATGCGCCGCCGCAGCGTCGCGACTGGCGAAGATGCCCGTGCATTCGAGCGCCACGTCGACGCCGAGCGCGCGCCAGGGCAGCTTCGCCGGGTCGCGCTCGGCGCTCACCGCGATCGGCCCGGTGCCGGCGTCGATGGTGTCGCCGTCGACCGAAACCTGCCGCTGCAGGCGGCCGTGGACGGAATCGTGCCGCAGCAGGTGAGCGTTGGTCTCGACCGGTCCGAGATCGTTGATGCCGACGATCTCGACGTCGTCGCGTCCCGATTCCACGACCGCGCGCAAGACCAGCCGCCCGATGCGGCCGAAGCCGTTGATACCCAGTCTGATCGGCACCGAACCCCTCCGTTCCCGCTTGGGCGCGCCGCGACCCCGGTTACAGCGCCCGCTTCACCGCGGCGACCGCGGACTCGGCGGTGATCCCGTAGTGGGGGAACAACGCGTCCGCCGGCGCCGACGCTCCGAAACCGCGCACGGCGACCATGTTCCGCTCGTCCACGCCCCAGCGCGCCCAGCCGAGCGCCGCCGCCGCCTCGACCGCCACGCGCACGCCGTCGCCGCCGAGCAGCGCCTCGCGCCGGTCCGCCGGCTGCGCCTCGAGCAGCTCCCAGCACGGCATCGACACGACGCGCGTCGCGATCCCGTCTTCCTCGAGCCGCGCGGCCGCGGCGATCGCGACGGCGACCTCCGAACCGGTCGCGAGAAGCGTGGCGCGCGCCGGACCGCTCGCCGGCCGGATTTCGTAGGCGCCGGCGGCGCACGCGTTGTCGGCGGTCGGCTGGGTGCGCAGCAGCGGCACGTTCTGGCGGGTCAGGGCGATGACAGACGGCCCCTCGCGCCGCGCCAGCGCAAGCTGCCAGCACTCCGCCGTCTCGATAGCGTCGGCGGGGCGGAACACCGCGAGGTTGGGCATCGCCCTGAGCGCCGCGAGGTGTTCGACCGGCTGGTGGGTCGGTCCGTCCTCGCCGAGGCCGATCGAATCGTGCGTCATGACGTAGATCACGCGCACGCCCATCAGCGCCGACAGGCGAATGGCCGGACGCGCATAATCGGTGAAGACGAGGAACGTGCCGCCGTAGGGAATGAACCCGCCGTGCAGGGCGATGCCGTTCATGCAGGCGGCCATCGCCTGTTCGCGGGCGCCGTAGTGGACGTAGCGGCCGGCGAAGTCGCCGCGGGAGACGGGCGCGAGGTCCGCCGTCTTCGTGTTGTTGGACCCCGTGAGGTCCGCCGAGCCGCCGATCGTCGCGGGCACGGCGCGGTTCACCACCTCCAGCGCCGTCTGCGACGCCTTGCGGGTGGCCACGGGCTTCGGATCCTCGGCGAGGCGGCGCTTGAGCGCGGCGATCTCGCCGTCCAGCTCCGGCGGAATCGCGCCGTCGAGCGCCGCTTCGAAGGCCGCGCGCTGCGGCGCGCCGGCGAGGCGGGCCTGCCACGCTTCGCGCGCCGCGCGTCCGCGCCCGCCCGCCGCCCGCCACGCGGCGGCGACCGCGTCCGGCACCTCGAACGGCGCGTGCGGCCAGTCCAGCGCGTGGCGCGCGCCGTCGATCTCTTCCGCGCCGAGCGGCGCACCGTGACTCGCCGCGGTGCCCTGCCTTGTCGGCGCGCCGAAGCCGATGACGGTGCGGCACGCCACCAGCGCCGGCCTGTCGGCCTCGACGGCGCGCGCGAGCGCCGGGCGGATCGACGCCGGATCGTGGCCGTCGCACGCCTCGACGTGCCAGCCGGCGGCGGCGAAGCGTGTCAACTGGTCGTCCGATACCGCGAGATCGGTCGGCCCGTCGATCGACACCCGGTTGTCGTCGAACAGCACCGTGAGCTTGTGCAGGCCGAGATGTCCGGCGAGCGAGATCGCCTCGTGGCTCACGCCTTCCATGAGACAGCCGTCGCCGGCAATGGCCCATATGCGGTGGTCGACGAGGTCGTCGCCGTAACGCGCCGCCGCGAGGCGCTCGGCGAGCGCCATGCCGACGGCGTTGCCGACTCCCTGGCCGAGGGGGCCGGTGGTGGTCTCGATACCCGGGGCGAGGCGTGTTCCGGGTGGCCGGCGGCGCGGCTGCCGAGGCGGCGAAATCGCCGCAACTGGCCGACGTCCATGTCCGCATAGCCGGTCAGATGCAGGATCGCGTAGAGCAGCATCGAGCCGTGGCCGGCCGAAAGGACCAGCCGGTCGCGGTCGGGCCACTCGGGCGCCGCGGCGTCGAACTTCAGGAATTCGCGCACGAGCACGGTGGCCACGTCGGCCATGCCCATGGGCATCCCCGGGTGGCCCGACGCGGCGGTTTCCACGGCGTCCATCGCCAGCGCGCGAATTGCATTGGCCAAGGCCGCGTGACCGGGCTCGGCCGCCGTCCCCGTTTCCGTGTCCATGCGTGAAATCAAGCGGAATGAAGCGTCGCGGGCAACATGCCGGCGCGCACGGCCGGCGTCAACCGGGCGTCCGCCGCGGCAGAGACCCGGTCACGCATCGTTCGCGCCCGATTGTCGCCCGAGCCCGCCCCGGGCTCGGGCGAAGGGAGCGCCGGGGCCGGGAGACGCCGCCGGCGCCCTCGGATCCCGTCGCCGCGCTCCGGCCGTGCGCTCAGCCGACTTCGAACAGGCCGGCGGCGCCCATGCCGCCGCCGATGCACATGGTCACCACCACGTTTTTCGCGCCGCGGCGCTTGCCCTCGATCAGCGCGTGCCCGGCGAGACGGGCGCCCGACATGCCGTAGGGGTGGCCGATCGAGATCGCGCCGCCGTCGACGTTCAGCGTCTCGTCGGGAATGCCGAGCTTGTCGCGGCTGTAGATCACCTGCACGGCGAACGCTTCGTTGAGCTCCCACAGGTCGACGTCGTCCATGTCGAGGCCGTTGCGCTCAAGCAGGCGCGGCACCGCATAGATCGGGCCGATCCCCATCTCGTCGGGTTCGAGCGCGGCGACGGTGAACGACTTGAAGCGCCCGAGCGGCTCAAGGCCCCGGCGCTCGGCCTCCTTCGCCTCCATGACGACGCACGCCGAGGCGCCGTCGGACAGTTGGCTGGCGTTCCCGGCGGTGATGAAGGCGTCCTCGCCCATCACCGGGTCGAGGCCGGCGAGGCCCTCCATCGTCGTGCTCGGGCGGTTGCCCTCGTCCTTTTCGAGCGTCACGGCCTGCTCGGAGACGTCGCCGGTCTGCCTGTCCTTGACGAGCTTGATCGTCGGCAGCGGCACGATCTCGTCGTCGAGACGCCCCGCCTGCTGCGCCGCCGCCGTGCGCATCTGGCTTTGCAGCGCGAACTCGTCCTGCCGTTCGCGGCTCACGCCGTAACGCTTGGAGACCACCTCGGCGGTCTGGATCATCGAGTAGTAGAGCTCCGGCTTGTGCTCGTCGATCCACTCGTTGTGGCTGCGGTAGCCGTTCTGGTGCTCGTTCTGCACGAGGCTGATCGACTCGAGGCCGCCGGCGACCATCACCGGCACGTTGTCGACGATCACCCGCTGCGCCGCCATGGCGATGGCCTGCAGGCCCGAGGAGCAGAAGCGGTTGACCGTCGCGCCGCTGGTGCTGATCGGCAACCCCGCGCGCAACGCGCACTGGCGGGCGATGTTGCCGCCCGTCGCCCCCTCGGGCATGGCGCAGCCCATCAACACGTCCTCCACCTCGCCCGGATCGACCTTGGCCCGGGCCACCGCGTGTTCGATCGCATGGCCGCCGAGGTCGGCGCCGTGGGTGTTGTTGAACGCGCCGCGATAGGCCTTTCCGATCGGCGTGCGCGCGGTGGAAACGATTACGGCCTCTCGCATGGCTCTCCTCCGCGTGTTGGTGAGAAACGGCCGCTCAGCGGCCCGGGTTCCGGTCGTTGAAGGTCTCGCCGGCCTCGGCGAGCTTCCGGAGCAGCGGCGCCGGCCGCCACGCCTCTCCGAGCATGTCGTAGTAGCGGCTGACCGAGTCGTAGACGTTCCGCAGGCCGACGAGATCGGCGTGGAACATCGGCCCGCCCCGATAGCGCGGAAAACCGTAGCCATTGGCGTAGATCACGTCAATGTCGCTGGCCCTGAGCGCGATGCCCTCCTCCAGGATCTTGGCGCCCTCGTTGACGAGCTGGTACATGCAGCGCTCGACGATCTCCTCCGCGCCGATTTCGCGGCGCACGACCCCCCGACGCTCGGATTCGGCCACGATCATCGCCTCGACCTCCGGGTCGGGAACGGGCGCGCGGCTGCCCGCTTCGTACCGGTACCAGCCGGCGCCGGTCTTCTGGCCGTAGCGGCCCATCTCGCACAGCGCGTCGGCGACCGGATCGTCCGAGCGGTTGAGGCCGAGCTCGGTCATGCGCCGCTTGCGGATGCGCCAGCCGACGTCGAGGCCGGCAAGGTCGCCCATGGCGAACGGCCCCATGGCCAGCCCGAAGGCATACAGCGCGCCGTCCACGTCCTGCGGCAGGGCGCCTTCCATGATCATGTCGTGCGCCTGGCGGCCGTAGTGGGCGAGCATGCGGTTGCCGACGAAGCCGTCGCAGACGCCGACCAGGACCGGCACCTTGCCGATCCGCTTGCCGACCGCCATGGCCGTGGCGATGGTCTCGGGCGCGCTCTTCTCGCCGCGCACGTTCTCGAGCAGCCGCATGACGTTGGCGGGGCTGAAGAAGTGGGTGCCGATCACCGCTTCGGGGCGGCGGGTCACGGAAGCGATCTCGTTCACGTCGAGGGTCGAGGTGTTGGTCGCCAGGATCGCGCCGTCCTTGGCGATGCCGTCGATGCGGCGGAACACCTCCTTCTTGAGGTCCATCTCCTCGAACACCGCCTCGACCACGATGTCGGCGGCGGCGATCGCGTCGTAGTCGGTCGTGGCCCGGATCAGGTCCATGCGCGCCGCGACGTCCGCGTCCGTGATCCGGCCCTTGGCCGCGGTCGCCTCGTAGTTGGCGCGGATGATGCCGAGGCCGCGGTCCAGCGACTCGCGGTCGCGCTCGACGAGCGTCACCGGGATGCCGGCATTGAGGAAGTTCATGGCGATGCCGCCGCCCATGGTGCCGGCCCCGAGCACGGCGGCGCTCTCCACCTTCTTCGCCGGCGTGCCGCGCGGCACGTCGGGGATCTTGCCCGCCGTGCGCTCGGCGAAGAACAGGTGGATCTGCGCCCGCGCCTTGTCGGACTTGTGGCATTCGTCGAACAGCGCGCGCTCGCGCGCCATGCCCTCGTCGAACGGCAGCTCGACCGCCGCCTTGACGCACTCGACGATGTTGAACGGGGCGAGGAAGCCGCGCTGGCGCCGTGCAATCGACTTCTCGAAGTCGTCGAAGAAGGCGGGGCTGGACGGCCGCGGAGTCGGCATGTCGCGAATCCGGCGCAAGGCCGCGCCGGACTCCGCAAGCTCGGCGGCGAAGGCGACGGCGCCGTCGACAATGTCGCCGTCCTCGATCAGACGGTCGATGATGCCGAGCGACAGGGCCTCCGCCGCGGGCACGAAGTCGCCGCTCACCATCAGCGGCAGCGCGCGTTCGGGTCCGATCAGGCGCGGCAGGCGCTGGGTGCCGCCGCCGCCGGGAAGCAGGCCGAGCTTGACCTCCGGCAGTCCGTACAGCGAGCCGGCGGCGCCGCAGCGGTAATGGCACGAGAGCGCGACCTCGAGACCGCCGCCGAGGGCGGCACCGTGAATGCCGGCGACCACCGGCTTGGACGCGCCCTCGAGGGCGTCCATGGTGTCGAATATGGTGACGGTCCGGCCTTCCGGCGGATTGAAGAACTCGCTGATGTCGGCGCCGGCGATGAAGCCGCGGCCGCCGCCGACGAGCACCACGGCCTTGACTGAGGAGTCGGCGCCGGCCCGGCGCACGCCGTCCACGATGCCCTGCGGCACGCCGACGCTGAGCGCGTTCACCGGCGGATTGTTGACCGTGATGACGGCGACCCCGTCCCGCACCGAGTAGTCGACAAGCTGCGCCATGGCGTTGTTCCTCCCTCGCGGCAAGCGGGCGCCAACAAAGGCCGGCGCGGCTGCGGCGTCAATCGAAAACCGCACTGCGCCGGCAACCCGTCAGATTCGCCCGCACGCGTCCCTATCCGACTTTTTCCGTCCCTTTCCGTCCCGAGGCGGGGACGGCGCGGTCCGCGGTCCGACCAGGCGGCGACGGCCAGCCTGCCGGACCGCTCCGGCGGTTCACAGCGGACCATGGTCCGCCGCCGGTCGGTGCGCGGCAGGGCGGGCTTCTCTGCGTGCCTCGTTTCCCCGGAGTAACGGACAGCGGCGCGGCTTGTCGTCCCCGGGGGCTTGGGGAACCTCGCCGGCGTTGACGTTGCGTTGTCCGCGCGCGAATCGCGGCGCCCGACGATGCCGGCATCGATTACAGGCCGGCCTATGCCTTCGACCCTCGCAGGGCGGAGTGGCCGAGAGGGAGGAACAAGCGCATCGGATCGTCCGTGAGCGGGGCGAAGCCGAAGCCCTCGTAGAAGAGTTTCGCGTCGTCGTTCGCGGCGTCCACGATCAGGGCGTGCATGGCCACGGTCTCGTCCGCGGCGACGACGCGCTTGACCGCATCGGCGAGAAGCATGCGGCCGACACCGCGCCCGTGCGCCGAGCGGTCGACCGCCAGCCGGCCGATCAGGGCGCAGGGAACCGGATGGCGCGGCAGCTTCCGGGACAGTGCCTCGGGCAGCGAGGCCAGATCGACTGCCAGCGCGCTCAGCGTGTAGAAGCCGAGCACGGCATCGACGTTGCCGGCAGTGCAGACGAACACCCGGGCGATCCGGCGCCGGACATCCTGTCCGGCCTGGCGCGCCAGGTGGCGGTCGAGTTCCGGAAGGCCGCAGGAAAACGCCCTTCGGTCATGCCGCTGGCCGAGAGGCTCGACGACCAGCGTATCGGGGGCGGTCAACGCGATTCGACGCGCCGGGCGTGCTCCTCCAGGGCGGCGCGGAGCCGATCGTTCGGCGGCGGCGGCTCGGCCAGCGCATCGAAGAAGCGCATCGCGGCCTCGCGGGTGAGCGCCACGGCCTCGCGCCGGCCGATGGTTGCCTCCGCGCTCTCCAACGCGCTGGACACGATGAAGGCGCTGACGGTCTTGCCTTCGACGGATGCCGCCCGCTCGATACGCCGCTTCGCCGTTTCGCTGAGCCGCAGGTTGATTCGCGCACTGCGAGCCGTGTTCGCGGGGGCCATGGCGCCGTCCTCCCTTACCGACGCCGATGTACGTCGTTCCGGTGCCCGTCGCAAGGTCGAACCGCTTCGACGCACATCCAACGGCAGTAGTTCCCGATGCGCTCGGCCAAACCCGTTGCTTTGCGGGTCAGTTACCGCCGAAGGGGCGCGTGGCGCGGATTCAACCGAGTTTTCGACCGCTCTGTCGAATCGAAGGTCGGGCAACCCTGGTCATGCGCTATGGCTCCTGCACTCCTCCGTTATGCCCGGACTTGATCCGTGCTCCGGCTTTGCTGGCTCGGGGACGGGCTCCACCGCAGGTTATCGCGAACGTGCGGAGCCTCAGCATCACCGGCAGCGTGTGGACCGCCCGCGCCGAGTCGCGTCGCTCGCGGACACACCCCGCAAGCGCCTCGGTCAACGCGAGCCGGTGCGCCACCGCGCCGACGCGCAGCAGCACCAGCCCGGCACCCGACGACATCGACCCGCCCTCAATACTGGCACTCATTTTCTTGGGTTGAATTCTTGCGGTGAATGGCTCGCAGATCGAACGGCAGAGGGGTATCTTCGGGCATGGCGGGCGTGCCGCTTTCGTCGCCGGGGCAGAAGGTCGCTGGACAACGAATTTCTGCCCTATGACAATGACTTACGACACGTTCGCCGTCACCTCAGCCCACCGTGAGGAATAGGGCAGGCTAGCTTGCCGACATCCTCGAACGCATCTCAGATTGCAAGATCAACCGCGTCAACGACCTGATGCCCTGGAACTGCACGTCGCGCGAAGATCGGGAAGCCGACACCTGAACTCGCCGGGGCCGTCAGACCGGACGTGTGTGGACGCCCCTGGTGACGCAAGCATTTTCTTCGGTCGGTTCGGTGCGCGCGGTCAGGTGCTGTCGTGTGTCCGGCCTCTCTATGCGGCACGTCACACGCCGCGGGCCCTCATGGAGATGCGCGGATCGGGTCCATATCGCTTACGCGAGCTCGAAAGCTCTGCGTCCGGAGACTGGTTTTCCCGATCCCGTCTCGATCGACCGTTTGCCCTTGCCTTTCCTCAGACCTGCCCGCGTCCCCGACAGCGACCCGCCCGACCGCCCTCTCAGGCGGCGGCGGGAGCCCGGTAGCTCTCCTTCTTCGTCATCAGCGCCCAGACGATGCGCGCCATCCGGTTGGCCAGCGCCACGGCGACGAGCATGCGCGGTTTGCGCGCCAGCATCCTGGCAAGCCATGGGTCGTTCGTCCTGCCGCGCCGAGCCGCCCAGCGAACGACCGCCATGGCGCCCGTGATCAGCAGCCGCCTCAAGTCACGCTGGCCCATCTTCGATATCTTGCCCAGGCGCGGCTTGCCGCCAGTCGTGTGCTGGCGCGGCACCAGGCCGAGCCAGGCGGCGAAGTCCCGGCCGCGCCGGAAGGTCTCCATCGGCGGCGCGAAGGACTGGACCGCCATCGCGGTGATCGGCCCGATCCCCGGCACGGTCATCAGACGGCGCGCCTCCTCGTCCTGCCGGGCCACCGCCCGGATTTCCTCTTCAAGGCCATCGATCTTCTCGCCAAGCCCGGCAATCTGGTTCAGCAGAAGGCCGGCCAGATCGTGGACCGCGTCCGGCAGATCCAAGTCCGGGTCTTCAAGCGCCGACGCCAAGCGCCCGACATGGGCCGGACCCTGGGGAGCAACGATGCCGAACTCCGCCAGATGACCGCGCAAGGCGTTGATGGTCTGGGTGCGCTGGCGTACCAGGAGATCACGCGTGCGGAACAGCATGCCCCGGGCCTGCTGCTCGACGGTCTTCACAGCCACAAAACTCATCGTCGGGCGCGATGCTGCCTCGCAGATCGCCTCCGCATCCGCCGCATCGTTCTTCTGTCGCTTGACGTAAGCCTTCACGTAGGCCGGCGGAACCAACTGCACCGCATGGCCCAGGCGGCTGATCTCGCGGCCCCAATGGTGCGCACCGCCGCAGGCTTCCATCGCGACTGTGCAGGGCTGCTGCGAGACCAGAAACCCCAGCACCTTCGCCCGGCTCAGCTTCTTCCGGAACGCGACCGATCCATCGGGCCGCGCGCCGTGAAGCTGAAAGCTGTTCTTCGCGAGATCGATCCCGATCATGCTAACCTGTTCCATGGACGCCCCTTTCCTCTCTTGGCGTTTACGACACCGCCAACTTGGCACATTGCGATGCCGTCGGGAGGGGCGTCCACTCCATCGCTTACTTGGTACCGATGTTATGGATACAGTAAATTTCGACCATGAGACTCGTAGAATAAGTGACCGATTCGTCACTAAGTTCGACGCGATACCGGGATTTTGGAACTATCTTATCGGCCTTGATCGCAGTGATCTCATAGCAGAGTTGGTCCAGAATGATCTGGACCAAGGAGCGACCAAAACCGTCGTCTCATTCGGGAAGACGTGTCTGATCTGCGAAGGGAACGGGGAGCCGGTCGATCCAGAAGGCTGGCAACGTCTCCAGGTGATATCGGGCGCAGGGGATGAGGTGCCTGCCAAGCGCAGCAGGTTTGGCGTCAAGAACCACGGCCTCAAGGCTGCTTTCACGATTGGTGATGAAATCCGTCTGATGTCGGCCGGCCGGACTATTGTTCAAACGCTCTACGCCAAGGGACGCCATAT
The DNA here is from genome assembly GCA_965243325.1 of Alphaproteobacteria bacterium. Classification (GTDB taxonomy): domain Bacteria; phylum Pseudomonadota; class Alphaproteobacteria; order UBA7887; family UBA7887; genus JANQOH01. The sequence goes on from CBDEUQ010000003.1 coordinate 2,025,709, forward strand.
GCGCCCTCATCCCGGCGCGTCAGCGCACCCAATTGAAGATCGTCAAGCGCCCACTGAGGGTTGCCGCATAATCGTACAGTATCGCGACGTAGACCTCGAGCCTACTCAAGGGGAGGCCGTCAAGTTGGATGCAGTCAGCGAGGGTGAAATCGAAACACTGTTTAGGTCAGCCTGTGCAGGCATGCCTGAACAGTTCGCGGGTGTAGTCTCGCCGGAGAACACGCCTCGGTACGAAATCGTGTTGCGGCATTGGAAGCTTGGCGAAGCGCGGTTTCAGTTCTCATGTACTCGGCCGCGCAAAGCGACCAAGCGTATTGATGTCTTCCAACGGCGTTGCGCCATTAACGGGACGTACTCCGCCCTTCCAAAACCTTTGCGAGAACGAGCAGTTCGCCGCCTCGTTCCGTTGAAAGGCGTTCTGAAGGATCGGGTTGCCGATTTTTTTCGCCGCGGGAGGCACTTCTTCATCGAGGCATCGTGGCCGATTGACGTGAAGGGAAAGCCCGGAGTTGGGACCGGGAGGTATCGCTACCCAATCGGCTACCCAGCGAATTCGCGTGAGGCGCGAACGGGACATAGCACTCATTTTAATGCGCCGTTTGCTTCGAATAACGAACGCCACGCTCCCGCATGGAACGAGGCCACGAACACCGAGTTGCGTCGAGCGTGTGAATCTCTGCTAGTCGACGTGCTTGCCCTTCACGCAATTCCACGGTGGAAAGCGAACGGGTTGAATCCTGTCGTGCCGAACACCGATACTGACAACGGAAGGGAGATCGTCCGCACGCTGCTGGAGGCACTTGTCACGAGGGGAGCATTGCCTGTCCTGAGTTGGCGGCAAGCGGCCGAAGTCGCCACAAAGGTCAAAAGGATGAGCATCAGGGCGATTGCGAGCCGCCGCCCTGCTAGAGAATTTCCAAGGAGCGAGAGGCGGTACCGGTTTGTGGTGCCGGCGTTGACTTGGGCGGAGAACACCATTGAGCCATTACTGTCGCTGTTGTGTCCAACTTGGGAGAGGCAGCTCGACCCGCGCGTCAATGCAAAAATCGTTAGCTTACTGACAGACGGGAAAACCCGTGGCTTCTGCGAGGAGTTTGTCACCTTCGACGAACAGGACGTGATCGATCGGGTGACGTCACAAGGGAATGACCACTTCGGTGCGATCGCAGACCCTGAACGTGAATTTTCCCATTTATTCTTCGTTCGCGTGTATCTGGACCTGATTGAGTTGACGCTCGAACAAGGTGACCTCGAAGCCGGGAAAGAAGACCTCCTTCGTTCAAATTTACTTCTTCCCGATATAGCTGGTCAGGTAACGTCTATGTCGGAACTCTATTCCAACGCGTCGCTTCCATCCGATATACCTGGCCTTCACTTGCCGTCCATCCTCGATGCTGGCCTGATCACGCATGCTCTTTTTAAGCGCAGAAAGTGGAGAATTCGGAAATTTACGATCGCCGAGTTCTTGGAGAGCGATACTCTTCGGACCGCTGACGAGCAAACTCGGAGGAAGTTCTGGAAGTGGCTTTCGCGGAATGGTCGGCATATTCGGCCGCGTGACCGACCAAAGCTCGCCGAACTCGCCGTTTGGCCGGACGAGAACGACGACCTTTGCAGGATATCCGATCTCTGCGAGCCGCGCACGGGGCGCGTTGGTACTGTGCTTGCCGGGTTCATTAGGCGACCGCACAGGGAGGTTCGCAGTTCAAGGCTCGTTTCCGTCGGGGGCAGGGCGCGTGTCTCGGTCCGACGCACGCCAACCAAGAGCGAGATCGGGGATTGGCTTGACACAAAGTTCAGGGGATTTGAGATCGGGAGCCAACCGGATGCTGCAACGGCCGCGGAGTTGCGTCGATTCGAGGGAGACCTATGTAGTCTGCTTGAGGACAGGTCCATTGCTCCTCTGCTCACGGCGGCTGTGTCAGCGCTACCAGCGCTTGCTCGGGACGGAGCGATGCGACTGCGCACGAAGTTGGTGTTCCCGAGCCGCGGCAACGGACGGCTCGCTCTGCCCGACCGCTTCCTGCTCTTGGATCGACGACGTGGCGCCATGCTGGCCAAGCTCTCTCCGGCGTTGAACACACCTACTGCGGCGATGCTTTTGGACGCATTCGACGAAGATCCCGGCAACTCCTCCGTTCTGCAACTGCGACTGGCGGAAATCTTAAGAGTCACCGAAACGGATGATGACGAGCGACGTGAACTCCGAGCGAAGCCCATCATTCCTGTGGCCGGCCAGTGGCGAGCGCCCTGTGAGCTAGCCTTCACCGGCAACAGAGGCGACCACTGGGGTGATTGGAAGACCGGCATCTCGACTGAGGGGCTGTCGCAGGACGACCAGAGGCGGTATCGAGCTGCAGGCGTAACGTCCGCCTTGCCTAATCCGACAACGAGCCGCGCCTTTTTTGGGTGGCTCGCAACGCGGGATGAACGCGTACTTCGGCGGCATATCCCTTGCATACTGCGTCATTTCCTTCTTCCAAATGGCCCTGTTCGATGGGCTCGTGACTTCGCGGACACGCCTTGTATTCCAGTGGAAGGCCAGTACGGATTGCGACTCGTATCGTTGCAAAGTGTGCGGCGCAAACCAATTTTCCTGCGCGACGCGGGGGATATCGGAGATGTTATTATCCAGAATGACGGCGCGGTTTTGTTGGCCATCCACCAGGCGAAGGAGGTAGCAACGCCGATCACGGAAATGTTGCGCGAGTTGGATGTCAAGTCGCTCCGCGAAGCCCTCGGGGAACCGGAAAGCGTCGCTGGCTCGGGAGATGTCGTTCCAGTCAGAGAGGATATTCGTACTCGCTTCGATGGACTCAGTTCTTCCCCGTTCCGGCGGACGTTCCGAAAACGACTCACTGAGTTGGGTGTCGAACTTGGGTTGCTACGCAGTCACTGGCAACGTCGGCTGGATCTTGTCCGAGGTATTCACGTCGGTGAAGATGTAGAGGTGCGATTTCGATTCCGTGGCAAACCCTACCTACAAAAAGCCGATGCAGGATTCGATTCCGGTACCGGCATATTCTGGATGAAACAGGGCCTTGACGCTCGCAGACTGTACGAGACTATTGCCAAACAATTGATTTTCGAACCGGCGGCGAGGCCCATCGACCTCCTTGCGCTAGTGGATTGATTCCAACGTTTGGAACCCTCGGTTTCTGGCGGCGATGATGTCGTCGGGGTCCGCGATCCAGACGAAGGGCTTTGCCTCTGTCCGGTTGTGCTCGTCGATGAAGCGCTGGATGGCGTCGCGGAGTTCGTCGACGGAGCGGAACACGCCGTGCTTGAGCCGCCGGCGCGTCAGCTTGGCGAAGAAGCCTTCGACGGCGTTGAGCCACGAGCACGAGGTCGGGGTGAAGTGGAAGGTCCAGCGCGGATGCTTCTCGAGCCATGCCCGGACCGCCTTGTGCTTGTGGGCGGAGTAGTTGTCGAGGATGGCATGGATCGGCGTCCCGGCGGCGACCGTGCGTTCGATGCGTTCGAGGAAGCGCACGAACTCCTCGTGCCGGTGACGGGCGCTGTGCTGCGAGATCACCGTCCCCTCGAGCACATCAAGGGCGGCGAACAGCGTCGTCGTGCCGTGTCGCTTGTAGTCGTGGGTCATGGTGGCACCGCGCCCTTTCTTCAACGGCAGCCCGGGCTGCGTGCGGTCGAGTGCCTGGATCTGCGACTTTTCGTCGATCGACAGCACCGCCGCATGCGCCGGCGGCTCCACGTACAGGCCGACGATGTCGCGCACCTTGTCGACGAAGGCCGGATCGGTCGACAGCTTGAACTGACGCCAGCGGTGCGGCGCGAGACCGTGCGCCTGCCAGATCGTGCGCACCGTCGAGGCGGCCACGCCCGCGGCCTTCGCCATCGCCCGCAGTGTCCAGTGCGTCGCCTCGCCCGCCGGCGGCGTCTGCGTCAGGCGTACGATCGTCGCAACCCGTGCAGGCGACAAAGGCTTCCGGCCGGGAGGCCGTGTCTTGTCCCGCAGAAGCCCGTCGACGCCCTCTTCCATGAAGCGTTCCTGCCAGCGCCAGACGCACGTCTTCGACTTCCCCGTCGCCGCCATGATCGCCATCGTCCCCAGACCGTCGGCGCTGGCCAGGACGATCCGCGCCCGCCACACGTGCTTCTGCGCGCTGTTGCGATCCTCAACGATCGCACGCAAGCGGTCGCGATCCTCCACCGAAACCGTGAACGAAACTCCCCGACGCATCGCAACCGTCCCATGACAGATCGAACAAGGGAAACAATAAAGGACTCTTCCGTCAAATACAATCCACTAGAACGAGCTATGGAACTGGAGATAGCCGATCCAAGTTTCGGACGGCCGGGAGGATCTCAATTGGGTGCTGGTGACGGGGAAACGGCCGCGGAGGACACCACTGGGCAGGGACAGGAAGATGAAGGGAATGGCCGGCTCGGAGAAGCGGGAAGCGGACACTCTCCGTTTGAACCGGACCCTACGCGCAATAGGCCCAAACCCGGCCCAATCTCTTCCGAATCAGCTAGACCGCCGGGACGTGCTAAGGAACAGTCCGGTTCATCGGGCTCGGGTGGGGGCGACAGCTTTAGACGCAAACCCGATCTCGAAAAGCAACACATTGAGGAGCTAAAGCGCAGCCACTATGCCAGCCATTGCCAGATGTGCTTGTGCGAACGTTCGCCTCAAGAGTTAGCTCCAGCTGGCAGCTACATTGAGGCAGAAGAAGTACGTCAGAGCGTTGTGCATGCGCACCATACCGATTTAGTGTCGGCCGGCGGCGCACGTCACGCCGGCAACATTATTCTACTGTGCAAGTTACATCACGACAACTACGGAAGGCAATTCGGTGACGTAAGAATTTATGTGTCAGGTGGGAAGGGGGTACTCCCTGTGGTGACGACAACCACAAACAGGAGCACCCCGCATGTCCCAGCAAGCTGCGACGATCATGAGCCTACCCCAGGCCTTTGAGGTGGTGAAGGAGATGCAGGCAGGCGGACTGGACTGGGGCGAGGGCTACCGCCCGCTCGGCCGCCAGGCGCTGGCCGAGATCATCGAGGGCCGGATGGCCGAGGCGGTGGATCGCTGGCTCGACAACCTCGACGCCGGCGCGATGCGCGACCGGCGCAACGGGACCTACCGCCGCTGCCTGCTGAGCGAGCTCGGCGACATCGAGCTCAACGTGCCGCGCACCCGGCACTTCTGCCCGACCGGGGTTGTGAAGAGCTACGCAAGGCGCGCGCCGGAGATCGACCGTGCCATCCTGGCCGGCTTCGTGCTGGGGCTTTCGACGCGCAAGGTGGGCGAGGTCCTGCTGGCCCTGCTCGGGCGCCCGGTCTCGGCCGCGACGGTGAGCCGGGTCTCCAAGACGCTCGACATGGCGGTCGAGGCCTTCCACCGCAGGCCGCTGAAGAACGCCTACAAGGCGCTGATGCTCGACGGCGTGGTGCTGGCCCGCAAGACCGGCGCCGGCGCGCTCAGGAGGCCGGTCCTGGTGGCGCTCGGCATCCGCCCCGACGGCAAGAAGGAGATCATCGACTTCCATCTCGCCGTCAGCGAAGGCGCCCGCGAGTGGGAAGTGTTCCTCAACCGGCTGTACCACCGCGGGCTCACCGGCGAAGGCCTTGAGATGATCTGCGTCGATGGCGGCAAGGGCCTGCTGGCTGCCTTGCCGTTCGTCTATCCCGGCATCCCGGTTCAGAGGTGCTGGGCGCACAAGATGCGCAACATCCTCAACAAGGTCCGCAAGGCCGACCAGGAGGCCGTCAAGGCCGATGTCCACGCCGTCATGAATGCAAAGAGCCGCCGCAAGGCCCAGAGCGCCGCCCGACGCTTCGCCGACCGCTGGCAAAGCACCTACCCCAAGGCCGTCGCCTGCCTGCGCAGCGATCTCGACGAGCTGCTCACCTGCTTCCGCTACCGGACCCTCGATGAGCGAAAGCGGGTCAGGACCACCAACGCCATCGAACGAAGGTTCCGGGAGGTCCGCAGACGAACCCGGCCCATGGGAACCTTCCAGGACCGGACCTCAATGGACCGCGTCCTCTACGCGGTATTCATCCACGAAAACAAGTCTCAGGGAATCAGCACCCCCGTCTCCCTGACACATAACTCTTGACGTTACCGGCAATTCAGCCGTGCCGGAATAAGTGCGGCTCTTCGGGACAAACCGAAGAGAATGTCGGTCTGCTACGACGGGGATTTGCACGTTAGTGGCCGGCAAATTAAACTTGAGGTGTCGGGCACGGGAGAGGTCGTGAGACTCTTCTTTACCGAGCACCACATCGCATACTGGTTGTCGCAGGAGTCAGCGTCAAATTGAAATGCGAAGTTTTGCGATCTTACTTTTCCGCGGAACGGCGTGTTGATTGGTTAATTTCGGGAGCGCGAACTCTCGCGCGCGGCGCCGTTGGAGCGTCACCCTTTGAGATTTTCTGTGCCTTGGTTGGGGGTTGAAGGGTCTCGTTTTTTTTGCAGTTCGCCGCGGCGGTCAGGGTTTCGGGGCAGCGAGGCGCCCGGCCAGCATTCGGATCTCCAGCGTCTCGGTTACCGCTAGCTTGGACAAATGGTCGCGGCGTAGCGCGTAGCGGTCGTCGGCATCGTTCCGCGGATCCGGCTTCGCCGGCCCGAGGACAGGCTCCCGTGCGCGTGATCGAGAACATGCGGAAGTGCAGCGTCGTTGGGAGCGTATGCACCAACTGCTCCGGCTCGCGCCATTCCCCGATGCATCCCGCAGGCGCTTTGGCCGGGCCGAGCCGGCCATCCGCGTCCCGCAGGGGCACCATTCCGCCGTTCGACGAAATCAGACCGCCCGGAAAATCGGCGCTCATGCTCTTGCGTTTGACGGCTGGCAGATCGAACGGCAGACGAGTACTTCCGTAATGGCGGGCGTGGCGCTCTCGTTGCCGGGGCAGAAGGTCGCTGGACAACGATTTTCGACCTCATGACAACGACTTACGCCACGTTTACCGTTACCTTGACCGACCGTGGCGTATAAGGCGGGCGAACATTCGTTGACCCTTAAACTTTACGAGAAAGTCGCCGGAGACCTCATTTCACGGTCTGTGCCGTCTGCGAATTTCCGCAATGGAAATACTAGCCGCCGGAGGCCGGGGATTCCTCCAACGAAAAGGATTCGAACCCGGCCGGGAGGAAAGTGGCGGCGGGTCTCTTCGGTGTTCACGGTCCGTCTTGCTCCTTGTGGAACGTGTAGAGGCGGGTGAAGTCGGCGCCGGGCATGGCCCGCTTCATGGCGCGCAGGGTCTCGCCGACGGTGCCGCCCACCGGCGCCCGTTGGCCGGCATCCTGGACGGCGGCGAGGAACAGGTCGACGTCCTTCGACAGCAGGTCGATGGTGAAGCCGGCGTCGAAGGTGCCGGTGGCGACGCGCGTCGGGAACTTGTCGCTGGTCGCCGTGTTCCGCCCCGTCGACACGTTGAGCACGGCGATCATCGTCTCGAGATCGAGGCCCTGCGCCTCGCCGAACGCCACCGCTTCGGTCGTGGCCGTCATGGAGGCGGCCGACAACACGTTGTTGAGCAGCTTCATCGCCTGGCCCTGGCCGGGCTCGGCGCCGACGTGGAACAGGTTCCGCGCCATGACGCCGAGCGTTTCCCGGTGCGCTTCGAAGCGCCCGGCGTCGCCGGAGACCATCATCGCCAGCGTGCCTTCGGCGGCGCCGCGGGTGCCGCCGCTCACCGGCGCGTCGAGGTAGGCGATGCCCGCGTCCGCAAGGGCGCGGGCGACCGCCCCTGCCGCCTCCGGCCCGATCGTCGAGTGGTCGGCGAGGCAGCGCGTCCGGCTTCCGGCGGCGGCGGCGATTTCGCCGACGACCGCCCGGACCGCGGGTCCGTCGGGCAGCGACAGGAGCACGAGGTCGGCGGCGTCGGCGACGGCGGCCGTCGACTCGCACACCCGGGCGCCCGCCGGCGCCCGCGCGGCGGTGCCGGCGGCGTCGTACACCGCGAGCGCGTATCCGGCGTCGGCGAGGCGGCGCGCCATGCGGCCCCCCATTTCGCCGAGTCCGACGAACCCGATGACCTCGCTGTCGCTCATGCGGCCGCACTCCCGGTTGCCCGGCGCGGGGGATTGTCAAGCGGCGCCGGTTGGTTATCGTTCCGTTTCACCCGAGGCCCAGCGTAGCCAATCGTGCCGGCGGGCCGCAACGCGAGGGAGGCCCACGTGCGCGTGATCGAAAGCTTCGATGCGATGAAGGCCCTGATCGGCGAGGAGATCGGCGTGAGCCCGTGGGTCGACGTGACCCAGGAGCGGATCGACAAGTTCGCCGAGGCGACGGGCGACTTCCAGTGGATCCACGTCGACCCCGACCGCGCGGCGCGCGAGCTGCCGGGCGGCAAGACGATCGCGCACGGCTTTCTCACACTCTCGCTGCTGCCGCAGATGGTCTACGAGATCTACCGCATCGACGGCGTGGCGCACGGCCTCAACTACGGCAGCAACCGCATCCGCTTCACCTCGCCGGTGCCGGCGGGGAGCCGGCTGCGCGCACGGCTGCGGGTCAAGCACGCCGAGGACGTCAAGAACAACGGCCTGCGCGTCATCGGCGACGTGACCATAGAACTCGAGGGCTCGAGCCGCCCGGCGTGCGTCGCCGAGACCATATCGGTGGTCTACCCGGCGGCGGCGTGAGGGGCGCGGCGGCTCACTTCGCGGTCAGGCCGCCGTCGAGGACGATCTCGGCCCCGGTCATCAGCGACGAGGCGTCGGAGGCGAGAAAGACGATCGCGCTCGCCACCTCGTCGGCGCGGCCCTTGCGGCCGATCGGCTGAAAGCCGCTCAGGAACGCCTGGGCCCCGTCGTAGTCCGCGTTCTGGATCTTCATCATCTTGTGCGCGACCTGATTCATCATCTCGGTCTCGATGATCCCCGGATGCACCGAGTTGACGCGGATGTTGTAGCCGAAATGCGCGCATTCGAGCGCCGCCGACTTGGTCAGCAGGCGCACCCCGCCCTTGGTCGCGCTGTAGCCGGCGCTGAGCGGCGAGCCGACGATGCCGGCGACCGAGGAGAGGTTCACGATCGATCCGGACGCGCCGCCGGGCGGACACGTCTCCTTCAGCGTCCGCATGGCGTGCTTGACGCCGAGAAACACGCCTTCGAGGTTGATCGCGGCCTGCCGGCGCCACTCGTCGAGCGTCATCTCCTCGAGCGGTTTCTCGACGAAGATCCCGGCGTTGTTGACGACGACGTGCGGCCCGTCGTGGCGCGCCGCGGTGTCGGCGAACACGCGCGCCCAGTCCTCCTCCCGCGTCACATCGTGGGCGGCGAACGAGGCGTCGCCGCCGCCGTCGCGGATGCCCCGGACGGTCGCGGCGCCGGCCTCTTCGAGGACGTCGGTCACCACCACTGCCGCGCCGGCGGCGGCGAGCGCCTTCGCCGTCTCCGCGCCGATCCCGCGCGCCGCGCCGGTCACGATCGCCGTCCGTCCCGTCAATGCCGCCATGAGTCCGCTCCCCGCCGCCCGGCGGCGCGAGCATAGCACGGGCCGCCGATTCGATAATCCGCGAAGCCGCGTGTTATGACCGGGCGGCGTGCGACGGGGGGAGTACATGGCCGACGCGAAGACCGAACCGCGCGTGCCGACAAGCTTCTGGCAGTATATCCGCTCGCTCGGCCCGGGGCTGGTGGTCGCCCTGACGTGGCTCGGCGCCGGCGACCTCGTCGATTCCGCCGTCGCGGGCGGCAACTACGGCTACACGCTGATGTGGGCGATGGCGTTGGCGCTGTTCGTCCGCTTCGTCTTCGTCTCGATCATCGCCAAGTACCAGCTCTGCAACCAGCACGGCGAGAGCGTGCTCTCGGGACTGAAGCGGGTGCACGTGGCGATGCCGCTCTTCGTCGCCGTCGTGGCGGTGATCTTCGGCCACATCTACGGCTCGTTCCTGGTGCGCGGCCTCGGCCTCGCGAGCGAGGCGCTGTTCCGCTTCGGCGACCCGTTCGTGTGGTCGGCGGTCTGGGTGGTGGCGGCGGCGGTGTTCGTGTACCGCGGCCTCTACCGGCGGCTGGAGGCGGTCTTCTACGTCTTTCTCGCCCTGCTCGGCGTGTCGGTGATCGGCGTCGCCGCGTGGAGCGGCCCCGACCCGGTGGCGGCGGCGAAGGGCGTGCTGCTTTTCGACGTGCCGGAGCAGCAGGGGTCCTACGGCGCGCTGCTCGTGATCACGTCGCTGATCGGCGCGGTCGGCGGCTCGATCGCCAATCTGCTCTATCCCTACTTCATCCAGCAGAAGGGGTGGCGCGGGCCGCGCTTCCGCCGCGTCCAGCTTTACGATCTCGCCTTCGGCGTCGGCGTGCTCGTGTTCCTCAACCTGTCGGTGTGGACCATCGGCGCCGAGGTCCTGCACGCGCGCGGCGAGACGATCGAAAGCCTGGACGACCTCGCCAAGCTGCTGACCATCGCCCTCGGCGACCTCGGCGCGCCGATCTTCTACGTCGGCGTGTTCGCCGCCGTCTACAGCTCGGTGATCGGCATGGCGATGGGCTTCGGCTATCTCGTCACCGACGCGGTACGCGTCCACCGCACGGCCGAGACGCTGCCCGCCGAGCCGTTCGACGCCGGCGCCCGGCCCGTCTACCGGATCGTCGTCGCGTGGTGCCTGTTCTCGCCGCTGGTATGGAGCCTTCCCGGCGCGCCGGACTTCATCTTCCTCACCATCGTCGGCAACGCGGCGTCGGTGATCGTGCTGCCGATCCTCTGCGGCGCCCTGTGGATTCTGACCGCGCGCCGAGTGCTCATCGGCGCCGAGTGGCGCAACAGGTGGTGGGAGAACGGCTTCCTCGCGGCGCTGTTCGTGCTGTCGATCTGGGGCGCGTGGCAGTCCGTCATCGCCATCGCCGGCGCCGTGGGGTGGGGGTAGGCCCGGGCGGCGTGGCGCTTACGCGGCGCGCCGGGCCTTGAGCAAGGGGCCGGGCTGCCCGCGCCCCCGTCGCCTCAGCGTGCGCCCGTCGTCGCGCGCCGCGGCATGCGGATGAGGAGCACGAGCGGCATGACGGCGAGGGCGACGAGGGTCATCAGCTTGAAGTCGTTGACGTAGGCGATCGCGCCCGCCTGCCGGGTCAGCTCGGCGTTGAGCGCGGCGCGTCCGGCGGCGTCGGCGGCGGACCACGGGCCGGGCAGGAGGTCGGCGTCGAACGGCGTGACGTGGGCGCCGAGCTCGGCGCGGTTGATCTGGGTGTAGCGCGTCACCAGCGCCACCAGCATGCTGACCGCGACCGAGCTGCCGAGGTTGCGCGCGAGGTTGAACAGGCCCGCCGCCTCCGTGCGGTAGCGGTCGTCGAGCGTCGCGAAGGTGCAGACGTTGATCGGCACGAAGTACATGCCGAGGCCGAAGCCCTGCAGCAGCCCGGTCCACACGAGGGTGAAGACGTCGACGTCGGTGTTGAAGCCCGCCATCGCCCACATCGACCACGCGATCAGCGCGAGGCCGGCGGCCATGAGGATCCGCATGTCGACGACGCTGCTCAGCCGCGCGACCAGAAGCATCGCCGCCATCGCGCCGACACCGCGCGGCGCGAGCACGACGCCCACGGTGATGACCGGATAGTCCATCAGGTGCTGGAGGAACGGCGGCAGCAGCACGAGGCCGGTAAGCAGCAGCGCGCCGAAGGCGGCGATGAGGGTAAGTCCGACGAGGACGTTGCGGTCCGCGAAGACGTGCAGGTCGATGAACGGGCGGTGGCGCGTCGTCGCCGTATGGACGATGAACATGTAGAAGGCGGCGCCGGCCACGCTCGCCTCGATGACGATCTCGGCGCTGTCGAACCAGTCCTCGAGCTCGCCGCGGTCGAGCATGAGCTGGAAGCTGCCGATCGCGGTGCCGAGCAGCGCGAAGCCGAACCAGTCGAACCGCCGCAGCCGGTCGCGCGCCGTCTCGGGCACGAAGGCGAGAAGCCCGAGCAGCGCCAGCACGCCGAACGGCAGGTTGACGAAGAACACCCACCGCCAGTCGTAGACCTCGGTGAGCCAGCCGCCCAGCGTCGGGCCGACGATGGGGCCGATCATCACGCCGCTGCTCCAGATCGCCATCGCCGAGCCGTGCTGCTCGCGCGGATAGGTGTCGAGCATGATCGACTGCGAGAGCGGGACGAGGAACGCGCCGCACGCCCCCTGGAGGAGGCGGTAGACGACGATCTCCTCGAGCGAGGTGGCGATGCCGCACAGCATCGAGGCGACGGTGAAGCCGGAGATCGCGAACACGAAGAGGCGCTTGCGGCCGAACCGCCCGGCGAGGAAGCCGGTCGGCGGCATGAAGATCGCCGTCGTCACGATGTAGGAGGTTATCACCCAGGCAATGCGGTCCTGGGTCGTCAGCAGCGACCCCTGCATGTTGGGCAGCGCGACGTTGGCGATCGTCATGTCGAGCGCCTGCATGATCGTCGCGATCATCACCGTGATTGTGATCATGATCCGCCGGGCGCCGAGGGAGCGGGGCGCCGCTCCGGTCGCGGCATCGGCCATGGTCGGTCAGCCGCCGGGTCAGAGGTCCGGCGCGAGCCCCCCGGCAACGCCGTCGAACCAGTCCAGAGCGCGGTCGACGAATGGCGGCAGCGTGCGCTCGTGGCCGGTGTCGACGGTCACCGTGGCGCTCATGCCGACGCGCAGCGGCGGGTCGCCGGGGCGCTCGACGATGGCGAAGCGCACGGGCAGGCGTTGCACCACCTTGACCCAGTTGCCGGTGGCGTTCTGCGGCGGCAGCAGCGAGAACTCGGCCCCGGTCGCCGGGCTGAAGCTCGTCACGTGCGCCTGCCATTCGTGCTGCGGATAGGCATCGACGGTCAGGGTCGCCGGCTGGCCGAGGGCAAGGTGGGTGAGGTCGCTTTCCTTGAGGTTGGCTTCGAGCCAGATGGCCGCGGTCTCGACGAGGCTGATCTTCGCCTCGCCGGCCTCGATGAAGGTCCCCGGCCTCAGGCCCACGCGGGCGACGATGCCGTCGGCGGGCGCCCGCACGACCGTGTTCTCGAGGGCGAGGGCGCGGCCGTCGCGCCGCGCGCGGGCATTGTTGTAGCGCGCGAAGTCCTCGTCGGGCGTCGTCGGGTCGCCGCCGAGCCGGGCCAGCACCTCGTCGCGCTCGCGCTCGGCGACCGCCGCGGTCTGGCGCGCCATCGCCAGGTCGTGCCGGACTTCGTCGAGCCTCGCGACGGCGATCGCGCGGCGCTCGACGAGCGCGCTCTGGCGCTCGAACTCGCTCTCGTAGTAGCTCACGTCGGTGCGCGCCAGCGCCAGCTGCTCCTCCTTCTGCCGGTAGCGGGCGCGGAGCGCCGCGATCTCGGTGCGCACCATCGAGAGCTGCGCCTCCGCTTCCTCGAGGGCGATGCGGAACGGCTCGTCGTCGATGCGGAACAGCACCGTGCCCCACGCCACCGTGTCGTTGGTGCTGACCGGAACCTCGACCACCCGGCCCTTGACCTCGGGCGCGACGGCGACCTTGTCGGCACGGATGTAGGCATTGTCGGTGGTGACGAACCGGCCGCTCTCGACCCAGTAGCGGGCGCCGTACACGGCCCCGACGAGAGGCACGCCGACGAGCAGCACGAGGCGGATGGCGCCGCGCACGAGACGCGCGACCCCCCGCCCGGCGCGCGCCAGAGGGGGCCGCTTCGGCTCCCGCTCCGGCCGCGGCAGCGGCGTCACTCGGGCGGGGTGCTGGCGAGTCTCGTCGGCGGCCGGATCAGCCATCTGCCGGCGGCGTGCGGTGCCGATTTGCGCGGGCGCGGGCGCGGTTCATGCCAGTCGATACCGGTGGAGCGGAGCCAAGCCAAGACTCTACCGCGTCCGCCGGCTTGCCGGAAGCGCGCAACCGCGCCGTCTGCCGCGCGCCCCGCGCACGGCTCGCGCCGGGCGACCGCCGCCGACATCGACCGTGCCCCGAACCGCGGCCGCTCGATCCGCCGGAGGCGCGGTGCGCTTACCCGCCGCGCGCCCGAGGCGGCGGACATCCCGTCCGAAAGCCGCGACTTCAAGCCACCGTCGCGGGCTCCGGGCGGAAGGGACCGGGATCAGGCTGCCGCGACCTCGACGAGCGTGTCGGAAAAGGTCGGCGCGTTGCCGTAGTCGGCGAAGGCCGGCGGGTTGATCGCGTTCACCGTATAGCCGTTGCGGCTGCCCTTGACCCAGTAGCCCATGGGCGCGACGACGACGCCGGGCCGCGTGCTCGCGCTGACCTCGGCTACCGCGCGGAAATCGCCCCGGTCGTTGAACACCCGGACCTCGCTGCCGCCGGCGATGCCGCGCGCTTCGGCGTCCGCCGGATTGATCGTCACCGTCTGCTCGCCGGCGTGATGCAGTTGCGTGCGCAGGTTGCCGTAGGACGAGTTCAGGAAGGCGTGGCTCTTGGGCGAGATCATGTTGAGCGGATAGCGGGCGGCGAGCGCCGGGTTGGTCTCCGGCGCCTCGTTCTGCGGCACGAAGTCGGGCAGCGGATCGAGGGTTTCGCCCGGCTGGCCGGCGAGATAGCCCTGGCGGAACAGGGGCAGCACCATATTTCCGCCCGCCGCCATCGAGGACTTGAACTCGAGCTTGCCCGACGGCGTCGGGAAGTTGCCCTCGCGGTGCGGCACGAAATCGTCGGGCGAGCCGACCTTGAGGCGTGCATAGCCGGTCTTGCGCAACCCGTCGAGATCGATGCCGTCGAGCACCGGGTTGCTCCAATCCAGCGCGTCGAGCGCCATTTCCTCGTCCGTGCGCCGCCAGTAGGGATCGTCGAAGCCCATGGCGCGGGCGAGCCGGCGGAACAGTTCGGTATTGGGCACCGCCTCGCCGCGCGGCGCGATAGCCGGCTCGTTCAGCGTGAGATACAGGTGGCCCCAGGAGAACATGAGGTCGAACTGTTCGAGCTGGGTCGTCGCCGGCAGGACGATATCTGCGTAGCGCGCGGTATCGGTGATGAAATGCTCGCTCACCACCGTGAACAGGTCGTCGCGCGCCAAGCCGCGCAGCACCTTGTCCTGCTCCGGCGCGACCACCGCAGGGTTGGAATTGTAGACGAACAGCGACGCGATATTCCGGCCGAGCTCGCCGGTCAGCGCCGGGCCGATCCGCCACTGGTTGAGCACCGGTGTGCCCTCGGGGATCCAGTCGGGCCGGCTGATGTCGTCCCACTTCATCGGGAAGGCCCAGATCGGCATGTGCAGGATGCCGCCGCCGCAACGGCGCCACGAGCCGACCAGTCCCGGAAGGCACGCCATTGCGCGCACCGCGTTGCCGCCCGAGGCATTGCGCTCGATCGCGACGCCCATGCGGATGACCGACGGCTGGACCGTGGCGAACTCGCGGGCGAGCGTGCGGATATCGTCGGCGTCCAGCCCGGTGACGGCCGCCACCCGGTCCGGCGGGAAGCCGGCCGCCCGGGCCTTCAACTCCTCGTAGCCGAGCGTGTATTTCGCAACATAGTCGTGGTCGACCAGGTCCTCGGCGACGATGACGTTGATCATGCCGAGCGCCAGGGCCGCATCGGTGCCCGGCCGGATCGGCAAGTGCCAGTCGGCCTGCCGGGCGGTCCGCGTCGCCACGGGATCGATCACCACAACCTTGGCTCCCCGGCGCTGGGCCTCGGCGATGAATGGCCAGTGGTGCAGGTTGTTGCTGATCGTGTTGATCGCCCACAGGACGATATAGCGCGAGTGGACGAAGCTTTCCGGATCCACCGCCGGGGTCGGGCCGCAAGTCATGAAGAAGGCGGTGATGGCGGCCGAGTCGCAAAAGGTCCGCTCGGAGACTGTTGCGCCGAGCCGGTTGAAGAAGGCGTCGCCGACGTTCAGCCCGTTCAAGATGCCCTCGGTGCCGAGATAGCTGTAGGGCAGGATGGCGGCCGGACCGTCGCGCGCGACGATCCGCTTCCAGCGGTTCGAGATTTCGTCGAGCGCCTCGTCCCAGCCGATCGGCACGAACTCGCCATCGCCCTTGGCGCCGGTGCGGCGCAGCGGAGCAAGCACCCGGTTCTCGCTGTAGACCCGGTTCTCGTAATCGTTGACCTTGACGCACAGGCCGCCCTGGGTGAACGGATGGTCCGGGTTGCCGCGCACATTGGCGACCTTGCCGTCGACGATCGTCGTGAGCATCGCACAAGTGTCGGGACAATCGTGCGGACAGGCGCTGAACACCGTTTTTTCGTTCATCGTATTCCTCCATACCCGAGACGCGGCCCGATATCGGCGCGAGAAGATACCGGCGGGCAAGCCTAGCGCGCGGCTAGGCCGGCCGGCATTGCGACAGCCTGCCGTTCCGTTACAGTTTTTTGCTCTTTTTCGGCGGGCTCCAGCGTTGTTGTTGACCGGCATTCCCGGGCAGTGCCACGCTTTCGTCGCGACTCCAGGCGTCAGCGCACCGGGCCGGGCGCGGGAAGGAGGCGGCGTGGTCAGGTTGGCCGGACACGGCCGGGCGAAATACACCACGGGAACGCTGCTCGGCAGCAGCCGCGGCCGGGGCTGGGGTGGGCTGCTGGCCGAACGCTGGAGCCATACCGAAGGCGACCTCGGCGAGGTCCGGCCGCGCGAAACCGAAATCGTCGTCATGCTCGAAGGCCGGGTCCACGTCCGGCGGCGCGGCGACGGGCGGCTTCAGCATCACGATGCGGTGCCCGGCACGATCTGGCTGTGCCCGGCCGGGATTCGCGAGGACATGATCCATATCTACGGCGAGATTCCGGAGACCGTGCATCTCTATCTGCCGGCCGCGCCGCTGTCGGCGACCGCCCTGCGTGAACTCGATCTCGATCCCGACGCCGTCGGCCTGCACTATGACGGCGGCTTCCGCGATCCGCTGATCGAGCAGATCGCCCGATCGGCCCGGGCCGAGATGATCGCTCCGGCGCCCGGCGGCAGGATGCTGGTGGAGACCCTGGCGTCCGCGCTCGGCGTTCAGATCTTGCGGCGCCATTCAAACCTGAGTCCGGCTGCGGTGGCGCTGCCGAGCGTCCGCGGCGCGCTCGACTCCCGGCGGCTCAAGCGGGTCGTCGAGCATGTCGAGGCCCATCTCGGCGAGGATCTGACCGTTGAGGCGCTCGCCAGCGTAGCCTGTCTCAGCCCATATCATTTCGCCCGCGCCTTCAAGGCGGCGACCGGATCGGCGCCGCACCGTTACCTCACCGACCGCCGCATCGGCCGCGCCCGGGCACTGCTGGCCGAGGGCCGGTTGCCGCTCACCGAAATAGCCGAAATCTGCGGGTTCTCCTCCCAGCCGCATTTCACCTACTGGTTCAAGCGCCTCGTCGGCATCACGCCGGGCGCCTACCGGGCGGAGCGCGCCTGACCCGCCCCTCGCCGACACGGCGATATCCGAAGAAAAATCAGTTCTTTAGGCCAAAATAGCTCCAGAAATTCAGGTTCGCGCCCGATTGCCGCCCCGATGCCCGGCCTGGGGTTGGAACGAACATCGGAGCGCCCGCGAGCATGATGGTCATGAATCGACCACCTTGATTTCATGTTGTCCATTTGTTGGGCAGTTGTGGCGGGGCGCGACGCGGAGCCGGCGGCATCATGCAGTTGGCACGCCCGTTGCACGAGAGCGGGCAGGTGCAATTCGTCCCCTGTTGGAGGTGACCCGATGAAAACGTTCCTCTCGTCCCGCCCGCGGCGTGCGGCGGCGCTGGCCTGTGCGGCGGCGCTTGCCGCCGCGCCCGCGGTGGCGGAAGACCCGATCAAGATCGGCGTGCTGCATTCGCTCTCCGGTACGATGGCCATCAGCGAAACGACGCTCAAGGACACGGTGCTGATGATGGTCGGCGATCTCAATGCCTCGGGCGGACTGCTCGGCCGGACGGTGGAAGCGGTCGTCGTCGATCCCGCGTCCGACTGGCCGCTGTTCGCCGAAAAGGCGCGCGAGCTGATCGAGAAGGAAGACGTCGCCGCGGTCTTCGGGTGCTGGACCTCGGTGTCGCGCAAGTCCGTGCTGCCGGTGTTCGAGGAGCTCAATGGCCTTCTGTTCTACCCGGTGCAGTACGAGGGCGAGGAAAGCTCGCGCAACGTCTTCTACACCGGTGCGGCGCCCAACCAGCAGGCGATTCCGGCGGTCGAGTATCTCATGAGCGAGGAGGGCGGCGGCGCCGAGCGCTGGGTGCTGCTCGGCACCGACTACGTCTATCCGCGCACGACCAACAAGATCCTGCGCGCCTTCCTCCACGCCAACGGCGTCGACGACTCCGACATCATGGAGGAGTACACCCCGTTCGGCCACTCCGACTGGCAGACGATCGTCGCCGCGGTCAGCGACTTCGCGTCCGCCGGTAAGCCGACCGCCGTCGTGTCGACGATCAACGGAGACGCGAACGTGCCGTTCTACAAGGAGCTCGCCAACCAGGGCATCAGCGCCGAGGACATTCCGGTCGTCGCCTTCTCGGTGGGCGAGGAGGAGCTGTCCGGCCTCGACACCGAACCGCTCGTCGGCCATCTCGCCGCGTGGAACTACTTCATGTCGGTCGACGCCGAGGAGAACGACGCGTTCATCGACAAGTGGCACGCCTTCATCGGCGACGACGAGCGCGTCGTCAACGACCCGATGGAAGCCCACTACATCGGATTCCAGATGTGGGCGCAGGCGGTGCGCCAGGCCGGCTCGACGGACGTCGATGCGGTCCGCCAGGCGATGTACGGGCAGACGGTCACCGCCCTGTCCGGCTACGAAGTCACGATGAACGTCAATCACCACCTGTCGAAGCCGGTGATGATCGGCGAGATCCAGGACGACGGCCAGTTCGACATCGTCTGGGAGACCGGCGACGTCGTGGTCGGCGACGCCTGGAGCGACTTCATTCCGGAGAGCGCGAGGCTCACCGCGGACTGGACGTTCCCGTGGGTCTGCGGCAACTGCGAAGCGCCGACGTACGCGCTCAACTGAGCCGGGCTCCGCGCGAATCCCTTTCCGCAAGCAAGTGAGCGGGCCGGCTGCCGGCCCGCTTCCTTCCCCAACTTTTCCGGTGTTCGCCATGCCGCTGCGCACCGCCTGCCGCCCGTTCGTCGCCCTTGCGCTGCTGTGCCTGTCCGCAGGCGCGGCGGCGCAGGAAGGCGGTATAGCGCCGTTGATCGAGGGCCTCGCGGCGAAGGGATTTGCCGACAAGGTGTCGGCGGTCGAGGCGCTGGCGCGCAGCGGCCACGAGCGCGCCGGCCCCATCCTGCAAGGTCTGCTCGACGGGCGTCTGTTCCGCGTCAAGGCCGACGATCGCATCGTTTTCGCCGACAGGATCGAGGGCGGCTACCGGCTGCTCGATCCGCTGAGCGAGGCGCTCCTCGGCGAGGTCGGGCGCCGCGACGTGCGGAAAATCAAGGCCAACAACAAGCTGAGGGGCGTCCTGCGCGGCGCCCTCGGGGCGCTCACCCTGCGCCACCCCGAACCCGAACGCCGCATCGCCGCCGCCGACGCGATGTTCAAGGCGCCGAGCGCCGACGTGCTCGGGTTGCTCGAGGCGGCGCTGGCCGACGAGACGGATACGGAGGTGGCCGAGCGCCTGCGCCGCGCGCTCGCCGGCGGGCGTCTCGCCGCGAGCGACGACTCGACGGCGCGCATCGCCGCGCTGGCGACGCTGGCCGAGTTCGTGGACACCGACGTGCGCACGCTGGTCGCGAGCGTGCTGGTGACCGGGGACGACGGCGCGCCGGACGAGCCCGACGACGCCGTGCGCGCCGCCGCCGCCGAAGCGCTCGAGACGATCGACGACTCGATCGCTCGCTGGCAGCTGGTCGGCAGCCTGTTCCAGGGTGCGAGCCTCGGTTCGGTGCTGCTGCTCGCCGCCATCGGCCTCGCCATCACCTTCGGCGTGATGGGAGTCATCAACATGGCGCACGGCGAGATGGTCATGCTGGGCGCCTACACTACCTTCGTGGTGCAGGAGGTGTTCCGGACGCATTTCGCCGCCGCCTTCGATTATTCGCTGTTCGTGGCACTGCCCGCCGCCTTCCTCCTCGTCGGCGCCATCGGCGTCGCCGTCGAGCGCGGAATCATCCGCTTTCTCTACGGCCGGCCGCTGGAGACGCTGCTGGCGACGTGGGGCCTGAGCCTCGTTCTCCAGCAGGCGGTGCGCACCGTGTTCGGCCCGACCAACCGGGAGGTCGGCAATCCGGCGTTCATGACCGGCGCCATCGAGCTCGCCGGCGGTGTCGTGCTCACCTGGAACCGCATCTGGATCATCGTCTTCGCGCTCGTCGTCTTCGGCCTGCTGATCGCGGTCATCGCGCGCACGCCGTTCGGCCTCAGGATGCGCGCGGTGACGCAGAACCGCGCCATGGCGGCGAACATGGGAATCCGCACCGGCTGGGTCGACGCGCTGACCTTCGGACTGGGATGCGGAATCGCCGGCATGGCCGGCGTGGCGCTGAGCCAGATCGACAACGTGAGCCCCAACCTGGGGCGCGGCTACATCGTCGATTCGTTCATGGTCGTGGTGTTCGGCGGCGTCGGCAACCTGTGGGGCACCTTTGTCGGCGCCTTGAGCCTCGGCGTCGCCAACAAGTTTCTCGAGCCGTACGCCGGCGCCGTCCTCGGCAAGATCCTGATCCTCGTGGCGATCATCCTGTTCATCCAGAAGCGGCCGCGCGGCCTGTTCGCGCTCAAGGGCCGCGCAGTGGAAAGTTGACGGCGTGATCGGGGCGCTGACCGGAGTGCGCGCCGACGGCGGCGCCGGCGTGCGGATCACGGCGCTGCTGCTGCTCGCCGCCACCATCGCGGTGCCGCTGCTCAACCGCTACGCGCCGGCGGACTCGGCGCTGCACTTGCCCACCTACATGGTGAGCCTGCTCGGCAAGTACCTCTGCTTCGCCCTGCTGGCGCTCAGCGTCGACCTGATCTGGGGCTACTGCGGCATCCTCAGCCTCGGCCACGGCGCCTTCTTCGCCCTCGGCGGCTACGCCATGGGCATGCATCTGATGCGCCAGATCGGCGACCGCGGCGTGTACGGCCACCCGGAGCTGCCGGACTTCATGGTGTTCCTCGACTGGAGCGAACTGCCCTGGTACTGGTACGGGTTCGACAGCTTCGCCTTTGCCGCGCTCATGGTGATGCTCGTGCCCGGCGCGCTGGCGTTCGCCTTCGGCTGGTTCGCCTTCCGCTCGCGCGTCACTGGCGTCTACCTGTCGATCATCACCCAGGCGATGACGTTCGCGCTGATGCTCGCGTTCTTCCGCAACGACATGGGCTTCGGCGGCAACAACGGCCTGACCGATTTCAAGGACCTGCTGGGGATGGATCTGCAGGACGACGCGACCCGCCGCGGCATTTTCGTCGCCACGGGCGCGGCGTTGATCGCCGGGCTCCTCGTCTGCCGGTTCATCGTCGCCTCGCGGCTCGGTCGGGTGCTCGTCGCGATCCGCGACGCCGAGAGCCGCACCCGATTCCTCGGCTACCGCGATGCCTGGTACAAGCTGTTCGTCTTCGTCGTCTCGGCGGCGATCGCGGGCATCGCCGGGGCGCTCTACGTGCTGCAGGTCGGAATCATCAACCCCGGCGAGTTTTCGCCCGCCAACTCGATCGAGATCGTCGTCTGGGTCGCGGTGGGCGGCCGCGGCACGCTCTACGGCGCGATCCTCGGCGCGATCCTGGTCAACTACGCCAAGAGCTACTTCACCGGCGCGCTGCCCGAGGTCTGGCTGTTCGTGCTCGGCGGGCTGTTCATCGGCTCGACGCTCTTCCTGCCCAAGGGACTCGTCGGCGCGCTGGCGCGGGTGCCGGCGCTCGCCTGGCCGAGCCGGCGGCCGCGCGCGCCGGCCCCGGGAACAGAGGCGCATGGCTAACGTCGGCCACCGCGTTCGCGAGCCGAAGAGCGTCGTCGCCGAGGCGCCGCGCGCGGGCGACACGCTGCTCTATCTCGACAGCGTGACCGTCACCTTCGACGGCTTCAGGGCGCTGAACGATCTGAGCTTCTATGCTCAGGCGCGGCGCATGGAAGCGGTGATCGGCCCCAACGGCGCCGGCAAGACGACGATGATGGACGTCATCAGCGGCAAGACCAGACCCGACCGCGGCCGGCTCCTGTTCCGCGGCGACATCGACCTGACGCGGCTGGACGAGGCGGCGATCGCCAATCTCGGCATCGGCCGCAAGTTCCAGAAGCCGACGGTGTTCGAGAGCCATACGGTGTTCGACAACCTCGAGCTCGCTGCGAAGGGCGGCCGCAACCCGTTCCGCTCGCTGTTCGCCAGACTCGGGCCCGACCGCCGCGCCCGCATCGAGGAAGTTCTCGGCGTCGTCGGGCTGGCCGGCCGCGAAACCGACCTCGCCGGCTCGCTGTCGCACGGCCAGAAGCAGTGGCTCGAAATCGGCATGCTGCTGATGCAGGACCCGGAGCTGCTGATGGTGGACGAACCCGCGGCCGGCATGACCGACGCCGAAACCGAGGCGACGGCGCGGCTGCTCAAGCGCATCGCCCGCACCCGTTCGGTGCTCGTCGTCGAGCACGACATGGATTTCATTCGCTCGCTGGAGACGCGCGTGACGGTCATGCACGAGGGCTCCGTCATCGCCCAGGGCAGCATGGAAAGCGTGCAGAACGACGACCGCGTCATCGAAATCTACCTCGGGCGCTGAACGTGCTGTCGGTCGAATCCGTCGATCTCCACTACGGCGCGAGCCGCGCCCTGAGGGCGGTAGACCTGCAGGCCGCGGTCGGCGAGGTGACGTGCGTGCTGGGCCGCAACGGGGTCGGCAAGACCAGTCTGCTGCGCGCCGTCGTCGGCCAGCATCCGATCAGCGGCGGGCGCATCGTCTGGCGCGGGCGCGACATCTCGCGCGCCCCCGCGCATGCGCGGGCGGCGGCGGGGATCGCCTACGTGCCGCAGGGGCGGGAGATTTTCCCGCTGCTCACGGTCGAGGAGAACCTGCGCACGGGCTTCGCCGCCCTGCCGCGCGCCGAGCGCGCGCTCCCCGAGCGCGTCTTCGAGCTGTTTCCCGTGCTTCGGCGCATGCTGCGGCGCCGCGGCGGCGACCTGTCGGGCGGCCAGCAGCAGCAGCTGGCGATCGCCCGGGCGCTGGTCATGCGGCCGAAGCTGCTCGTGCTGGACGAGCCGACCGAAGGGATACAGCCGTCGATCATCAAGGACATCGAGCGGGTGATCGTCGTGCTGCGCGATTCCGGCGACATGGCGATCCTGCTCGTCGAGCAGTACCTGGATTTCGCCCGGCGCCTCGCCGACCGCTTCGCGGTGCTGAACCGCGGCGAGGTGGTGGCCGACGGCACGGCCGAACGCCTCACCGACGCCGATGTCCTCCGCCATCTCACTGTCTGAGGGGCGCTGCGCCCGGACCCTGCCGGCCACGGTCGGCGGGCTCGACATCGTCGCCGACGGCGGCGTGCACGCGCGCCGCCAGAACGCGCCGCTGCGGCTGTTCCGCCCGCACGCGGCGGCGGGCGAGCCGCCGACGGGCATCGTCGCCAACGTGTCCGGCGGCATTCTCGGCGGCGACCGCCTGAGTCTTTCGGTGGCCGCCCGCGGCGACGCGCTGATCACCGGGCAGGCGGCGGAAAAGGTCTACCGCTCCGCCGGCGCGATGGCGCGCGTCCGCACCGACCTCGCGATCGGCGCTGGTGCGGCGCTCGAATGGTTGCCGCAGGGCACCATCCTGTTCGACGGGGCGCGGCTCGACCGCGGGACGACGGTCCGCGCGGCGCCGGGCGGGCGCTGCCTCGCCGGCGAGATCCTGGTCTTCGGCCGTGTCGGGATGGGCGAGACCCTCTGCCGCGGCGCGATCCGCGACCGCTGGCGCGTCGAGCGCGGCGGCCGGCCGCTGTGGATCGACGCGCTGCGGCTCGAAGGCGACATCGGCGCGCGCATGGCGGCGCCGTACGGCTTCGCCGGCGCGTGCGCCCAGGCCACCGTGCTCTACGTTGCCGACGACGCGGCCGCGTGCGTCGACCGCGCGCGCGACCTGATGGCCCGGGCCGGGCGCGCCGCGGCGACCGTGGTGGGCGGCGTGCTGATCGCGCGCTGGCTGAGCGCCGATCCGGCGGCGGCGCGCGCCGCCTTCGGGCGCTTCTGGCGCGCCTTCCGCGCCGAGGTGCTCGGTCGGCCGGCGCGCCTGCCCGCGGTGTGGCACGTTTGACGACCGGAGGAGGCGCGGATGAATCTGACCCCGCGAGAGAAGGACAAGCTGCTGGTGGCGATGGCGGCCTCGGTGGCGCGGCGCCGGCTGGAGCGCGGCGTCAGGCTCAATCACCCCGAGGCGGTGGCGCTGATCACCGACTTCGTGGTCGAGGGCGCACGCGACGGGCGCACGGTGGCGGCGCTGATGACCGCCGGCGCCGAGGTGCTCCGGCGCGACCAGGTGATGGAGGGCGTGCCCGAGATGATCGGCGAAATCCAGGTCGAGGCGACGTTCCCCGACGGCACCAAGCTCGTCACCGTGCACCAACCGATTCGATAGGGGGGCCGATCCATGATCCCGGGCGAAATCCTGCCGCGGGCGGGCGACATCGTTCTCAACGAAGGCCGCGCCGCCGTCACCCTGACCGTCGTCAACAGGGGCGATCGTCCCGTGCAGGTCGGCAGCCACTACCATTTCGCCGAGGCCAACGCGGCGCTCGACTTCGACCGCGCGGCGGCGCGCGGGCGGCGGCTCGACGTGCCGTCGGGCACGGCGGTGCGCTTCGAGCCCGGCCAGAGCCGCGACGTGCGCCTGATCGCCTACGCCGGCCGGCGCCACGTCGTCGGCTTCAACCGGGCGGTCATGGGGCCGCTCGACGGGGAGGCGTGAGCATGCCGGCGTCGATCGCGCGCGCGGCCTATGCCGACATGTTCGGCCCCACGGTCGGCGACCGCGTGCGCCTCGCCGACACGGAGCTGATCGTCGAGGTCGAGGAGGATCGGACGGTCTACGGCGAGGAGGTGAAGTTCGGCGGCGGCAAGACGATCCGCGACGGCATGGGACAGGCGCAGGCCGGCCGCGCCGACGGCGCCGTGGACACGGTCATCACGAACGCGCTCATCGTCGACCACTGGGGCGTCGTCAAGGCCGACGTGGGCCTCCTCGACGGCCGCATCGCGCACATCGGCAAGGCCGGCAACCCGGACACCCAGTCTGGCGTCGACATCGTCGTCGGACCGGGTACGGAGGCGATCGCGGGGGAAGGGCTGATTCTCACCGCCGGCGGCATCGACTCGCACATCCACTTCATCTGCCCGCAGCTCGTCGACGAAGCGCTCGCGAGCGGCGTCACGACCATGCTCGGCGGCGGCACCGGCCCCGCGGCCGGCACCAACGCCACCACCTGCACGCCCGGGCCGTGGCACATCGCGCGCATGCTCCAGGCGGCGGAAGCCTTCCCGATGAACTTCGGCTTCTACGGCAAGGGGAACGCGAGCGCGCCGGCGGCGCTGGAGGAGCAGGTCCGCGCCGGCGCCTGCGGGCTGAAGCTGCACGAGGACTGGGGCACCACGCCGGCGGCGATCGACTGCTGTCTCGGCGTCGCCGACGAGCACGACGTCCAGGTGCTGATTCACACCGACACGCTCAACGAATCCGGCTTCGTCGAGAACACCGTGCGCGCCTTCGCGGGCCGCACGATTCACGCCTTCCACACCGAGGGCGCGGGCGGCGGCCACGCGCCGGACATCATCAAGCTGTGCGGCGAGGCCAACGTGCTGCCGTCGTCCACCAACCCGACGCGGCCGTTCACCGTGAACACCATCGACGAGCATCTCGACATGCTCATGGTCTGCCATCATCTGGATCCGCGCATCCCGGAGGACGTGGCGTTCGCCGAGAGCCGCATCCGCCGCGAGACGATCGCGGCCGAGGACATCCTGCACGATCTCGGCGCCCTGGCGATGATGGCGTCGGATTCCCAGGCAATGGGGCGCGTCGGCGAGACGATCGTCCGCACCTGGCAGACGGCCGACAAGATGCGGCGCCAGCGCGGCCGCCTGCCCGGGGAGACGGGCGACAACGACAACGTCCGAATCCGGCGCTACGTCGCCAAGTACACGATCAATCCGGCGATCGCGCACGGCATCTCGGACCAGGTGGGATCGGTCGAGGCGGGCAAGCTCGCCGATCTCGTGCTCTGGCACCCGGCGTTCTTCGGCGTCAAGCCGGCGATGGTGATCAAGGGCGGCTCCATCGCGGCGGCACCGATGGGCGACCCCAACGCGTCGATCCCGACCCCGCAGCCCGTGCACTACCGGCCCATGTTCGCCGCCTTCGGACCCGCGCGCGCGGCGGCCGCCGTGCACTTCGTCAGCGGCGCCGGCCGCGACGCGGACGTGGCCGGCCGCGCCGGACTGGCGCGGCCGCTCGTCGCCGTCGCCGGGACGCGCGCGATCGGCAAGCGCGACATGGTGCACAACGGCGCGCTTCCCGAGATCGAGGTGGACCCCGAAACCTACGAGGTCCGCGCCGACGGCGCCCTGCTCGCCTGCGAACCGGCGGAGGTGCTGGCCATGGCCCAGCGCTACTTCCTCTTCTGATGCGCCGGGTCGCGCACGTGGCGGCGGCGGGGCGATGGCCGGCGGCGGCGGCGCGCGACAGCGTTACGCTCGCGTGGGACGACCGCCACCGCCGCCGCGTACGCCTGGTGAGCGACCGCGGCGCGCCGTTCCTGCTCGATCTCGAGCGCGCCACGGCGCTCGGCGACGGCGACGGTCTGGCGCTCGACGACGGCGGCTGGGTGGCGGTCGTCGCCGCGCCGGAGCCGGTGGCCGAAGTCCGCACCGCCGACCCGCGCGCCCTTGCCCGGCTTGCCTGGCACCTCGGCAACCGCCACGTCCCGGCGCAGATTCTCGGCGACGGCGTGCGGTTTCGCGACGACCGGGTGATCGTCGACATGGTCGCCGGGCTCGGCGCCGCGGTCGTCCGCCTACAGGCGCCGTTCGACCCGGAGCGCGGCGCCTATCACGACCGCCGCGGCGATGGATGACGCGGCGCTCTGCCGCCTGCTGGCGTGGACCTCGCCGGCCTTCCCGGTCGGCGGCTACAGCTACAGCCACGGCCTGGAGACCGCGGTCGCCGTGGGGCTGGTGGCGGACGCCGCCGGGCTCCGCGAATGGACCGCGGACGCGCTCGAGTACGGCGCGGGCCGCGTCGACGGCGCCTGGCTCGCCGCCGCGCACGACGCGGCCCGGGCCGGGGACTGGCCGCGCTTCGAGCGGGTGGCGGCGGACGCCGCGGCGCAGCGCGCAAGCGCCGAGACCGCGCTCGAGGCGATGGCGCAGGGCGCGGCGTTCCTCGCCACCGTGCGCGCCGCGTGGCCGCACCGGTGGTTCGACCGGGCGGACGGCGTCCCCCTCGTGCACGCGGTGGCGGTGGGGCTTGCGGCGGCGGCGCACCGGGTCCCCTGCCACGCCGCGCTCGTCGCGGCGCTGCACGGATTCGCCGCCAACCTCGTTTCCGCGGGCGTGCGCCTGATCCCGCTCGGCCAGACCGACGGCCAGCGCGTGCAGGCGGCGCTCGAACCCGTCGTCCGCCGCGTCGCGACGGCCGCCGAACGGGACCGGGGCGAGACGCCCGGCACCGCGACGCCGCTCGCCGACTGGTGCGCGGCGGCCCACGAAACCCAGCATGTAAGGCTGTTCCGATCATGACGCATTCCGCTCACGGCCCCGCCCGCATCGGCATCGGCGGCCCCGTCGGCTCCGGCAAGACCGCGCTCGCCGACGCCCTCTGCAAGCGCCTGCGCGGCGACTGGGAGATCGCGGTCGTAACGAACGACATCTACACCCGGGAGGACGCCAACTTCCTCGTCCGCTCGGGCGCGCTGGTGGCCGAGCGCATCGCCGGCGTGGAGACCGGGGGCTGTCCGCACACCGCCATCCGCGAGGACGCCTCCATCAACCTCGCGGCGGTCGCGGCGATGAACGCCCGGTTCCCGGACCTCGACCTGATCCTGATCGAGTCCGGCGGCGACAACCTTGCCGCCACCTTCAGCCCCGAGCTGGCCGACATCACGCTCTACGTCATCGACGTGGCCGCCGGCGACAAGATCCCGCGCAAGGGCGGGCCCGGCATCACGCGTTCCGACCTGCTGGTGATCAACAAGATCGATCTCGCGCCGCTGGTCGGCGCCGACCTCGGCGTGATGGACCGCGATGCGCGCAAGATGCGGGGCGAGCGCCCCTTCGTTTTCGCCAACCTCAAGGCCGGCGACGGGCTGGCGCGCATCGCCGACTTCGTGCTGACCCAGACCGGCCTCGCGGGCGCGCCCGCCGCATCGTAAGTCCGCCCCGCGCGGCGCGCCCCGACCGCCGGGCGGCGGCCGGAGCGCGGAGCGGCGGGGGACTGCGGCCGCTCCCTAATCGTCGTCGTCGTCCCAGTCGTCGTCGTACCGGTCGCCGTGACGGCGGTGCCAGCGGTCGCTCATGGACAGCGCGCCGTCGCCGTTGCGGTCCAGCCGCTCCACGACGGCCGCGAGCGGTCGGTCGTATTCGGCGCGGCTGACGACGGCGTCGCCGTCGGCGTCGAGGAACTGGAAGGCCCGCACCGTCAGCGGCCGCGTCGTCTCGTGCCAGACACCGGCGAACTCGTCGAGGTCGAGGTTTCCGTCGCCGTTGCCGTCGTGGGCCGCGTGGCGCGCGTTGCGCACCGTGTCGATCTCGGCCTGCGTCAGCTTGCCGTCGCCGTCGGCGTCGACCGACCGGAACATGTCCATCGCCATGACCGCGAACGGCCCCTTGGCCAAGTGGGCGTGGCCCGCGTAGCCGGCGACCGCGACTCCGACCACGGCGACCGCCGCGCCGGCTCCGATCCAGGCCATCGTTCTCTTTTTCATCGTTCCGCTCCCTTGTGGGTTGTCGATGCGCCGGAACGTGGGCCGCGCCTGTCGCAAAAGCTTGTCCCGCGGGCTCCTTTTTCGTCGCGAACGCTGTCCGGCGGGCCGGTTGACAGACTTTGTTACACTTTCGTCCCGCGTCCGCCGGCGCGCCGCATTATCGGTCCCTCATGGAGCCTGAGCCGCACGTCCTCGTCGTCGACGACCACCGGGACATCCGCGAGCCGCTGGCCCGCTACCTGGAGCGTCACGGCCTGCGCGCTTCGGTCGCCGACGGGGCGCGGGCCGCGCGCCGCGTTCTCGAGCAGGCGGCCGTGGATCTCGTCGTGCTCGACGTCATGATGCCGGGCGAGGACGGTCTGGCGCTGTGCCGGCACCTGCGCGAGACCACGCGGATTCCCGTCATCCTGCTGACGGCAATGGCCGAGGACACCGACCGGATCGTCGGCCTCGAGATGGGCGCCGACGACTATGTGACCAAGCCGTTCAACCCGCGCGAGCTGCTGGCCCGCGTCAAGGCGGTGATCCGGCGCGCGCGCAGCCTGCCGCCCGACCGCGAGCCGAAGGCCGAGGGGCGGATCGCCTTTGATCGCTGGACGCTGGACGCGGACCGTCGCGAGCTTACCGACGAGGGCGGAGTCGTCATACCGTTGTCCACCGGCGAGTTCCGGCTGCTCATGGCCCTGGTCGAGCGCCCGGGAATGGTGCTGTCGCGCGACCGGCTGCTGGACCTCACGCGCGGCCGCCGTGCGATGCCGTTCGACCGCGCGGTCGACAACCAGGTGAGCCGGCTCAGGCGCAAGATCGAACGCGATCCGGCGAGGCCGGAACTGATCGTCACCGTGTGGGGCGGCGGCTACCGCTTCGCCGGCAAGGTCGAGCGCGCATGAGGGCGCTACCGCGGAGCCTCGCCGGCCGGCTCGCGCTCGTGCTGCTGCTGGCGCTCGTCGCGGCGCAGGGCATCGCCGTGTTCCTGTTCGCCGGCGAACGCGCCGCCGCCGTGCATCACGCCTATCGCGAGAACGTCGTCGCGCGGACGGCGACCGTCGTGCGCCTCATCCAGGGCACGCCGCCCGCGCTCCACGACTCCGTTGCCGCCGCGGCGCGAACGCGCTTCGTCCGCTATTCGCTGACCCCGGAGCCGGTCGTCGAGCACCTCGGCAGCGGCGAGCGGGCGGAAGCGATCGCCCGCGACCTCGCGCGCGCCCTCGGCGTCGACCGCGGCCGGGTGCGCATCGCCCCCCTGTGGCGGCCGCATCGACACGGCGAGCACGATGACGATGACGATCACGATGACGACGATCACGATGACGAGCATGACGACGACGATGACGACGATCACGAGCGGCCGCGGTGGAAGCGGCACTGGTTCGCCGTTTCCATCGCCATGCCCGACGACGGCTGGCTCAACGTCCAGGTGGGACCGCCGCCCGGCGCCCGGCCATTCGGATGGACGTTTCTGCTCTCCTTCGCCCTGTCGGCGCTGGCGGTCGGCGGCGTCGCGGTGTGGGCGGCGCGGCGCCTGACGCGGCCGATGCGCCGTCTTGCCGATGCCGCCGATGCGCTCGGGCGGGGCGAGGATGTCGGCGACCTGCCGGAGGCGGGGCCGCTCGAGACGCGCCGGACCGTCCGCGCCTTCAACCGGATGCGTGACCGCATCGACCGTTTCGTCCGCGACCGCACGACGATGCTCGCGGCCATCTCGCACGATCTCCGGACGCCGATCGCGGGCCTGCGTCTCCAGGCCGAGTTCGTCGCCGATGAGGAGGTGCGCAAGAGGATCGCGTCCGGCCTCGACGAGATGCAACGGATGACCGAAGAGACGCTGGCATTCGCCCGCGAGGACATGACCCGCGAGGAGACGCGGACGGTGGACCTTCGCGCGCTCGTGGACAGCGTGGCGGCGGACCTCGCGGACCTCGGGCACGACGTATCGCTGGCCGACGGTGGGCGCGTGCTGGTGCGCTGCCGGCCGGCGGCCCTGCGCCGCGCCGTGGCGAACCTGCTCGAGAACGCCGCCGTCTACGGCAGGCGCGGCCGCGCCCGCATCGACCGGCCGGAAGGCGACGTCCGCGTCGCGGTCGACGACGAGGGGCCGGGGATCGCCGATGCCGACCTCGAGCGGGTTTTCGAGCCCTTCGTCAGGCTCGAGGGGTCGCGCAGCCGCGAGACCGGCGGCAGCGGGCTCGGCCTCGCCATCGCCCGCACCGTCGTCCGCGGCCACGGCGGCGACGTGCGGCTGGAGAACCGCAAGGAAGGCGGCCTGCGCGCGACCCTCACGCTGCCGCGCGCCGCGGTCGTCGAGGGCGGAGCGGCGTAGGCCATGCGATGTCCCGGCCCGTACTTCCATCCGCTGCAGGGTGACGGGGCAGGCCGCTACGCCGTACGCTTGACCGCCAACTACCGGGTCACGTTCGGATCGGGCGATGACGGCGCGGCAGACGTGGACATGGAGGACTATTGTCGATGATGGAGAGGCATCCTTCCGTGATGCCGGTGCATCCCGGAGAGATCCTGCGTGAGGATATTCTGCCCGCGGTTTCGATTACCGGAACGGCGATGGCAGCAGCGCTCGGGATCTCCGAGCAGACCCTTTACGACATCCTTGACGAAAAGCAGCCTGTGACGGCCGAGATGGCCGTGCGGTTCGGCAAGCTGTTCGGCAATGGCGCCCGCTTCTGGGCGACTCTCCAATGCCGCTACGATCTGGCAATTGCGGAACGCTCCGTGGAGGTCTCGAATATCCCGACCCTCGAAGCGAGGGCGAGTTGACGCTCCGAAGGGGATGACGGTGTGTTCGCACCGTCACGGCAAGGAAGGGGTGGCGACATTCGCGCTCGTCTCTCAGGTGCTCAGTCAGTCGGCATGGACACCCGATGTTCTGGAGGAAAGGCAGCATGATTTGATCGGGCGGCTCAAATCGGAATGGCGTCTTGGCTAAGCGCCGGGGTGCACTGTCGCCGATCGCTCCCCGATTGGCCTCGTTTGGGCAAGCCCCGGCGGCTCGGCAGGTGGGGAATGTACGGAGGAGCCGCCGGCCGTGGAGCCGCTGACTCGAAACGGTGGCAAGCGTCTGCCAGAGGTCGATGCTTTCCTCGTATGATCGTACCCTATGCCAAGCGGAAACCACACCAGTCAAGCCACTCGGTGACGTAAGAATTTATGTGTCAGGTGGGAAGGGGGTACTCCCTGTGGTGACGACAACCACAAACAGGAGCACCCCGCATGTCCCAGCAAGCTGCGACGATCATGAGCCTACCCCAGGCCTTTGAGGTGGTGAAGGAGATGCAGGCAGGCGGACTGGACTGGGGCGAGGGCTACCGCCCGCTCGGCCGCCAGGCGCTGGCCGAGATCATCGAGGGCCGGATGGCCGAGGCGGTGGATCGCTGGCTCGACAACCTCGACGCCGGCGCGATGCGCGACCGGCGCAACGGGACCTACCGCCGCTGCCTGCTGAGCGAGCTCGGCGACATCGAGCTCAACGTGCCGCGCACCCGGCACTTCTGCCCGACCGGGGTTGTGAAGAGCTACGCAAGGCGCGCGCCGGAGATCGACCGTGCCATCCTGGCCGGCTTCGTGCTGGGGCTTTCGACGCGCAAGGTGGGCGAGGTCCTGCTGGCCCTGCTCGGGCGCCCGGTCTCGGCCGCGACGGTGAGCCGGGTCTCCAAGACGCTCGACATGGCGGTCGAGGCCTTCCACCGCAGGCCGCTGAAGAACGCCTACAAGGCGCTGATGCTCGACGGCGTGGTGCTGGCCCGCAAGACCGGCGCCGGCGCGCTCAGGAGGCCGGTCCTGGTGGCGCTCGGCATCCGCCCCGACGGCAAGAAGGAGATCATCGACTTCCATCTCGCCGTCAGCGAAGGCGCCCGCGAGTGGGAAGTGTTCCTCAACCGGCTGTACCACCGCGGGCTCACCGGCGAAGGCCTTGAGATGATCTGCGTCGATGGCGGCAAGGGCCTGCTGGCTGCCTTGCCGTTCGTCTATCCCGGCATCCCGGTTCAGAGGTGCTGGGCGCACAAGATGCGCAACATCCTCAACAAGGTCCGCAAGGCCGACCAGGAGGCCGTCAAGGCCGATGTCCACGCCGTCATGAATGCAAAGAGCCGCCGCAAGGCCCAGAGCGCCGCCCGACGCTTCGCCGACCGCTGGCAAAGCACCTACCCCAAGGCCGTCGCCTGCCTGCGCAGCGATCTCGACGAGCTGCTCACCTGCTTCCGCTACCGGACCCTCGATGAGCGAAAGCGGGTCAGGACCACCAACGCCATCGAACGAAGGTTCCGGGAGGTCCGCAGACGAACCCGGCCCATGGGAACCTTCCAGGACCGGACCTCAATGGACCGCGTCCTCTACGCGGTATTCATCCACGAAAACAAGTCTCAGGGAATCAGCACCCCCGTCTCCCTGACACATAACTCTTGACGTTACCAGCCACTCACCCTGCCGGCTTGCCGCGACGCTGTCTTGGGGACTCGGCATGACACCTACTCCGGCGACGACGGCTGGACCGCGCCGCGTTCCCGTCGGCGAACTGAGCCCGATGGTCTCCGGCATCTTCCGCTCGGTCGGCATGTCGGACGAGGACGCGGACCTCATGGCGACCGCCCTGATC
The DNA here is from genome assembly GCA_965243325.1 of Alphaproteobacteria bacterium. Taxonomy (GTDB): domain Bacteria; phylum Pseudomonadota; class Alphaproteobacteria; order UBA7887; family UBA7887; genus JANQOH01. The sequence goes on from CBDEUQ010000003.1 coordinate 2,058,989, forward strand.
GCCTCCGACCTCAGGGGCGTTCCGTCTCATGGGGTGATCCACGTGCCCGGCTACGTGGGCCGGCTCACCACCGGCGGGGTCGACCCCAAGGGCCGCCCCGCGGTGGAACGCCGGAAGGGCGGCGCGCTGCGGATCGACGGCGGCAACAGCATGGGCCAGATCGGTAGCGCCTTCGCCATGGAACGGGCCATCGAGCAGGCGCGGGAGGTCGGCGTCGCCATGGCCACGGTCGGCAACTCCAACCACAGCGGCGCCATGGCCTTCTACGCCATGATGGCGCTGGAACACGACATGATCGGCATCGCGCTGTCCAATGCCGTGCCGACCATGGCGCCCTGGGGCGGGCGCGACCGCATCCTCGGCATCAACCCGATCGGGATTGCGATCCCCACCGATGCGGCGGCGCCGTTTGTGCTCGACGTTTCCTTCAGTGCGGTCTCGCGGAGCAAGATCGTCGTCCACCACCAGGGCGGCATGTCGCTCGAGGACGGCTGGGCGCTCGATGCCGAAGGGCGGCCGACGCAGGATGCGGCGGCGGCCCTCGAAGGGCTGCTGCTGCCCATCGGTGGCTACAAGGGGACGGGCCTCGCCATCGCCAGCGGGGTCCTGTGCACGCTGCTGTCGGGGGCGGGCTTCGGCACCGATCTGGGGAGCCTCGAAGCCGGTGCCGTCGCCGGTGCCGACGGCCATGCGCTGCTGGCCGTCGACATCGGCGCCTTCGAGGACCCGGCCGCGTTCCGGGCCCGCATGACGGCGGTCCTCGACCGCATCAGGAACAGCAACCCGGCGCCCGGGGTCGATCGCATCACCTATCCCGGCGAAGGGGGCCACGATCGGGCCCGGGCCAACCGCGCCGCCGGCGTCCCCCTCAGCGAGGACACCTGGTCGTCCCTCAAGGCTCTCTGCGACTGAACCGTGGCCCGGTATCCAGGATCCGAATCCGAATGCCGAATCGAGGTGGACCGGCTGTCGCGCCTTGTCGCCGACATCTTCGCAGGCTGCGGCATGGCGCCCGAGGACGCTGCCCTGCTGGCCGACTCCCTGGTCCAGGCGGACCTGCGCGGCATCCATTCCCACGGCGTGCTGCGGGTCCCCGACTACGTGGCCAAGCTCACGGCCGAAGGGGTCGACCCCCGCGGCCGGCCGACCGTGGTGAAGGACAACGGCGGTGCCCTCGTGGTCGATGGCGGCAACGCCATGGGCCAGATCGGCGGCGTCTTCGCCATGGACATGGCCATCGCGCGGGCCCGGGTCCACGGTGTCGCCGCGGTCGCGGTGGGGGGCAGCAACCACGCCGGCACCATGGACTACTACGTGCGCCGAGCGATCGGCGCGGACATGATCGGCATCGCCACCACCAACGCCCTGCCGACGATGGCGCCGTGGGGCGGGATCGACAAGATCATCGGCCTCAACCCTATCGGGATCGGCATCCCCGGCGGCGCCGAGGGGCCGATCGTCCTCGATGTGGCGCTGGGCGCCACCGCCCACGGCAAGATCCGGGTCTACCGCCAGAAGGGCCTGCCTATACCTGCGGGGTGGGCCTTCGACGTCGAAGGCCAGCCGACCACCGATGCGGAAGTCGCCCTCGACGGCCTGATCCAACCGATCGGCGCCTTCAAGGGACTGGGCCTCGCCGTCTGCATGGGGGTTCTGTCGTCGCTGCTTTCGGGTGCCGGCTACGGGACCGAGTCGGGCAACATGGTCGACGGCGCCGCGGCGGGCCGCGACGGTCAATTCTACGTGGCCCTCAACGTCGGGGCATTCGAGGACCTGGATGCTTTCAAGGGACGGGTCGACGGCGTCATCCGCCAGGTCCGCACATCGCGCCGGGCCGAGGGGGTGGAGCGGCTGTACGCGCCCGGCATGCTCGAGGCCGAGATCGCCGCCCACAACGGCGCCCACGGCATCCCCCTCAACGAGGAAATCGTCGGCGGCCTGATCGAGGTCGCCGGCCGGTTCGGCGTCGCCCATGGCCTGGGCGCCTGAATGCCGATCCGCCTGACATACGGGGGGCGCCAGCGGTTCCGCTACCGCCACCACGACATCACGGTGCTCGGCCGGGTTCTGGGCGCCGGCTTTCCCGTCCGCCGGGCGCACTTCGATCTCAACGGCAGCGGACCGCGGCCCTTCTACGTGGAGCAGGAGCCCGATCCCGGCATCGACTGGACGCAGGGCTACAAGAGCTCCCCGGGAGAGCTGCGATGCCGCGACCAGGGCGAGTTCTGCATCGAGATCCCCGTCGACGACGACCGGCTGCAGGCCGGCGACAACAGCCTTTCCCTGACGGTGGAGGACGGGGCCGGGACGACCCACGCGGCGGCGATGACCTTCGCCTGGTCGGCCGATCCGGTGCCGCTGCCGCTGGACCTGCGCGATCTGTCGTCCTACCGCTCGGTGCAGGAGATCGGGCAGGCCATCAACGGCGCCTTCGATTTCGATCCGGAGGCCAACCTCATCCGGTCGCGGGGCTCGGTGGCGCCGGATGCCTTCCTCCTTCTGGGCTCGCCCCACGGCGGCCAGGAGGCGACCTACCGGGTCCGCTTCACCGAGACCGCGGGGGCCAAGTGGCTGGGGCTGTCCGATTTCTTCGCCGGCCTGACCGAGGGCGTGCCGCCGCGGGGCATAAAGGTCGGCTGGTGCAGCGCCGGCATGGCCGCCCTCAGTCCGACGGACGGCGGCCGCTCCTTCATGGCCTGGGGCGACCATTCCGGTGATCCCCGGGAATGGGCCGTCGCCACCAATCCGGCCGCGCCCGTCGCGGTGTCGCGGGACACGGCGTACCGGGTCCGCCACCAGATCTGTCGCCATAGCGGCGTGGGCCGCGTGCGCTACCGCCTGTGGCCGGAGGGCACGGCGGAGCCCGACGACTGGCTCTGCGTGGAGGAGGACAGACGGGTGCCGTCGGACCTGCCGCGCAACGAACGCGGCGGCTTCGGCCTGTTCCAGCACATGGGCCATCCCATCGAGTGGTCCGATATCCTGGTCACGCCCCATGAGCCCGATCCGCGCGACCGGCCCGGCACCGATTCGGCCGCCGCCCGCGAGCCGTTCCTGAAGCGCGACCGTCCGGGCGCGTTCTGATACGGGGCGGTGACGGACTCGCCCACGTTTCCTGCCGTCCACCCGCCTCTCCTCGACGACGTCCCGTTGCCGCCGGTGATGCGGGTCGCCCTGCCGCAGCCCAAGGGCGAGCCGGTGGCGGACCTGGAAGGCGCTATCGCCCGCGCCTCGCCGGCGCGGCCAGGCCCAGGTCCTGGAACGCCTCGGGGTCTCGGACGCGACCATGGGCGGACGGTCCGCGCCACCATGGAGGCGGTCGAGAGGTGAAGTGAAACGCCTCGACAAGCTGCGCAAGGGCGGCCCGTCCACGCGCTTGAGAACTGCCATTCCTGGGACAGTTTCCGCCGTTGGAACTGTGGCGCTGGGCTTTATGCGGTGAGTGAACGAACGGCTTGCCTCACCCGAGCCGCTCGCGCTCGGCGCGGACGAGATCGAAGCCGGCGCGCAGGAGGCGGATGGAGGCTTCGCGGGTCATGAAGCCGGCGTGCGCGGTCAGCGTCACGTTGTCGAGGCGCCGCAGCGGGCTGTCGGCGGCGAGCGGTTCGTCGGCAAACACGTCGAGGCCGGCGTGGGCGATGCGGCCGGCGCCGAGCGCGGCGACCAGCGCCTCCTCGTCGATCAGGCCGCCGCGCGCGGTGTTGATCAGGATGGCGCCCGGCCGCATCAGCGCGAGACGGCGCGAATCGAGGATGCCGGCGGTCTCGTCGGTGAATGCGAGGTGCAGCGAGAGCACGTCGGCGCGGGCGATCACGTCGTCGAGGGGGCATGCCTCGCAGGGCAGGTCGGGGGCGACGCCACTCCGGTTCCAGGCGATCACCGACATGCCGAGCGCGGCGCCGATGCGCACCGCCTCGCTGCCGATGCCGCCGGTGCCGACGACGCCGAGGGTCCGCCCCGCGAACTCGATGCTGTCCCGCGTCTCCCAGCCGCCGGCGCGGATCGCGCGGTCCATCGCGGCGATCCGGCGGCCCGCGGCGAACATGAGCGCGACCGCGTGCTCGGCCACGCCGCGGTCGCCGTAGCCGCGGATCGTGCGCACGGGGATGCCGCGTGCCCGTGCCGCGTCGACGTCGATGTAGCTCGCCGCGCCGGTCCCGAGGAACACGATCGCCGCGAGCGCCGGCGCCTCGCCGATCATCGCCGCGTCGACGGTCGTGTGGTCGACGACGGCGATCCGGCAGTCGGCGAGCAGCGCACGCGCGGCGTTGCGGTCCGGGTCGCCGACTGCGAGCTCGAGACCCGGCGCCAGCGCCCGCAACTCCTCGTCGACGAGACCGGCGAGGAACGCGGGGCAGTCGATGAAGCGGTCGATCATGCGCGGACGCCTCCTTCGCAGAACTGCGGTCCAGTATAGTGCACGCGCTGCGACGAACGGCGGGGAACGGGCGATGACGGGCGACAACCTCACCAACGCGATCGGCAACCAGCAGGGAATCGAGATGTTCGGCGGCCGCGCCGGCCGGGCGAGAACGCCGCGTCCGACGGCGACGGTCGCCGAGGCGGCGCGCGAGATCCCCGTGTTCGCGGAGGCCGACGTGCTCGTCGTCGGCGGCGGACCGGCGGGCACCGCCGCCGCCGTGTCCGCCGCACGCCTCGGCGCCCGGACGGTGCTCGTCGAGCGCTACAACCACCTCGGCGGGCTGTCCACCGGCGGCCTCGTGATCTGGATCGACCGCATGACCGACTGGAGCGGCCGGCAGGTGATCGCCGGCGTCGCCAGCGACTTGCTCGACCGTCTGCCGGCCGATGCGGTGCAGGGGCCGGACCGCGCCGACTGGGGCTCGCGCGACGCGGCGACCGCCGCCTACTGGGCCCAGCGCACCGCCGCCTACCACGGCATCGTCACCTGGTCGCCGACCATCGACCCGGAAGCGCTCAAGAGCGCGTCGCTGGACACGGTGCGCGAGGCCGGCGTGCAACTGGTTCTCCACGCCTGGGCGGCGGCGCCGGTCGTCGAGGACGGGCGCGTCCGCGGCGCGATCTTCGAGAGCAAGGAGGGGCGGCAGGCGATCCTCGCGAAGGTCACGGTCGACACCACCGGCGACGCCGACCTGCTCGCCCGCGCCGGGGCGGCGCTCGAGAGCGGCATCGACGAGGGCGACATCCACCACTGCATCAACACGGCCTTTCTCGCCGGCGGTGTCGACATGGCGCGCTGGCTCGCGTTCCGCGCCGAGGACCGGGAACGGTTCGCCGCCTTCACCGCGCGCGGGCGCGAGGCCTTGGGCTCGTTCGAGAAACCGTTCGTCTCGTGGCGCAACGACGTGGCGCTGTTCATGGGGCCCAGGCTCTCGGGCTACGACGCCGTGAATGTCGAGGACCTGACCGAGGTCGAGCGCCGCTCGCGCGACCTCGCGCGCCGGCATGTCGAATTCTACCGCGCCGCCGCGCCGGGGTTCGAGAACGCCTGGCTGATGCTCGGGGCGCCGCAGATCGGGGTGCGCCACAGCCGGCGGCTCGCGGGCGTGCGCACGGTCACGCGCGCGCAGTGGGACGAGGGCAGGGTGTGGGACGACGAGATCGGCGTCTCGCCGTCGCTGTCGCCGAAGTTCCCGAACGTCTCGGTGCCCTACGGCGCGCTGCTGCCGGCCCGGCTCGACGGCGTGCTCGGCGCCGGCCGCCACATCGCCTGCGACGCCAGCTCGCACTCGTTCCTGCGCGAGATCCCGCAGTGCTGGATGTCGGGGCAGGCCGCCGGCGCCGCCGCCGCGCTCGCCGCCGACGCCGGGATCGTCCCGCGCGCCGTGGCGCCCCGCCTCGTCCAGCGCGCGCTGCTCGACCAGGGCGCGTACCTTTCGCCGGCGACCGCGGCGCGCGCCCGCCCGCCGGCCGCCGCCGCCAGCTGACGCGGGCGGCGCCTGTCCTAAGAACGCGTACTTTTCGACGGGTGACCTGCGGGGCCTCCGGAGAGCCGGCCTTCGACGTCGACGAGGACGAGGCGGGCAGGGGGTTCGGCGCCCCATAGCCACATCACGAGGTTGAGATCGTCAGGGCCGCTGCCTGCGGCGAAGCTCCGAACCCGCATGCCCACTTGGCCCGCGTCGATCAGGCGGTCGGCCAGAGCCTGCGATGCCGGGACGGCGCCGGCGAGCATCTCGGCTTCCCAGGCGGGGCACGCAAGGTTGAATTCGTTTACGCCGAGAGTCCGGCGGCGTTCTTCGTCATACGCGTCGAACACGGGCTCGGCGTCGACCTCGTAAGCGCAGAGCGTCAGCGGCTGCAACGGCCGGCCCAGCGGTTGCGCTTCGCGAACGGCGGTGAGCGGAGTGAGCGCGGTGTACAGCGCCGGAATGCCGCGCCGATCGAAGCGTCCGCCATGGCGGCGTGCGCCCTCTCCCGACAACGGAGTCCAGGACCAATGCGGATTGTGCGCCCGTCAGACCAGTCCTCGGAACCGCATCGGGCGCGCGCGGGCTCAGGCGTAGCCTCCGGCCGCGATGCGGTCGAGATAGGCGTGGACATGGTCGGCCCGGCCTTCGCGTACCAACTGGTCCGGCGTCGCGCCGCCGAAGCCCTGCAACGGCTCGGCGCGGAACCAGGCGTAGGCGGCAAGCGGAGAACCGGTCGCCGCCTCGACGCGGTTGAGAATCTCCAGCATCTGACGAAGGCGGACCTGGGTCTTCCGCGCCCGGACGCGCGACGCGCGCGCGAACGCATCCTTCCCGAGACCCAGCGTGGCGGCGATCTCGGACTTCGTGGTGCGGAGCGCGTCGGCCACAAGGGTTGGCGAGAACACCTGATCTTCGACGAATTCCTGAAAGCGCACGGCCCTACCTCGCTAATTTTGACGCATTGCGGTGCGAAAGAACGCGCGGTTCCAGGCGATTCGGAGAATGGCGGCGTCGTGGTCCGAAATTCAACGAGCCTGTGAAAGCAAGGCGCGCATCGGCCGCGTCCATCACCCGCGCGGAACGAGCCGAAGCACGTGCCGCGTCGCCGCGGCGACGGCGGCGGGGGTCATCGGCAGGGTGAGATAGCCGCCCCCGGCCCAGAGGTCGGCCATGTCGGCGTAGTGGGGCGAAAGCGGGTGCCCGGACTGGCCAGCGTGCACGATAGCCTTCATGCCGTCGGCGTCGGCGAGATCGACGATGATGCGCACGCTCGCGCCGTGGATCTCGGCGAACGGCGCATGCGCGTCGTCGATGCGCGTGTTGGCCTGCATCACCGTATAGGGACCGCCGCCGTGCGGCCGCTCGATCGCGAACAGGTCCCGGACCACCGGTATGGCGTCGGTCAGCGCATGCCGGCTCACGGCCTTGTGGGCGTCGCCCCAGCGCCACGCGCCGGGGTCGGGGCCGTAGGCGGCGGAGAGCCACGCGAGCGCCTCGTCGAGAGCGCGGGCGATCGCGGCATCGCATCCGTCCGCGCCGCACCACGACGGATCCTCGCCGAGCACGCGGCGGACCATCGCCGGCCGCCGGCCGCGGTAACGGTCGCGGAACGCCGGCAGGTTGCGCGCGATCAACCCCTGCGCCAGCGCCCGGTACCACGCGTGGAAGATCAGCGGCTCCGAGCGGTCGGCGGCCATGCGGCCGTCCCACGCCGCGAGCCGCGCGTGATGGGGCGAGTCGGCGACCGCGGGCAGCATGAGCGGCAGAAACTCAAGCGCCATCAGCGAGATTTCGTCGGTTTGCAGCGCCGCGAAGTCGGCCACGCCGTGCCGTTCGCGCACGGCGAGCTGCCCGGCAATGCGCCGCGCGCGGTAGTTTTCGGCCCAGTCGCGCCCGATGAAGGGTTCGTATCCCGGCGGCCGGATGTCCTGGTTGGCGGTGAAGATGGCGCCGCCCGGCGGGTTGTAGAGCCGGGGCAGGGCGTCGTAGGAAAGGCGGCCGATCCACTCGCCGTTGCCGTCGGCGGCCACGGTCGGCAGCCAGCCGTCGTCATCGCGGCGCACCGGCACCCGCCCGGCGGCGACGAAGCCGATGTTGCCCGCGGCGTCGGCGAGGACGAAGTTCTGCATCGGCGCGCTGAAGCGTTCCAGCGCTTCGAACAGCGCCTCGACCGAGCCGGCCCGCGCGAGGCGGAACCCGGCGTCGACGGTGGCGTCGTCCGCTTCGAGCGCCGTCCATGACAGGGCGAGCAAGCGCTCGCCCGCGAAGCGGGCGAGGTCCGAGACGACCGGGCCGAACGGCGTGGTGCGGATGTCGTGCGCCACCGGATCGCGGCCGCGGACGGCGATCCTCTCGCGGCTCCGGCCGGTGACGTCCGCCTCGTCGACGACGAACACGTCCTGCACGTCGGGGCCGGTGTTGGTGACGCCCCAGGCCGCGTCGCGGGTGCGCCCGACGACAATCGCCGGGATGCCGGGGACGGTGGCGCCGGCGACGTCGAACCCGGGGGCGCTGAGGTGCGCGAGATACCAGGCTGCCGGCGCGGTGAGCGCGAGATGCGGATCGTTGGCGAGAATCGGCGCCCCGGTCTTCGAGCGCGCCGGGCCGACGACCCAGTTGTTGGAGCCCGTGTCGCGCGGCGCGGGCGCCGGCATCACGGCGCCGGTCTCGCGGTACGCCGCGGCGTCCGGCGGCACGGGCGTGCTGCCGGATCCGGGCCACGCGGTGGCGAAGACCGCGGACGAGAGCGCCGTCTTCATCTCCGCCCGCAGCAGCTCCTCCATCGCGTTGCCGGAAAGCCGCAGCGCCATGAGCTTGACCGCAAGCACCGAATCCGCGGGCGTCCACGGCGCCGGCCGGTGGCCGAGCGCCAGCAGCTCCGGCGGCAGCCATCGCGTCGCGTCGATCGCCGCGGTGACTCCGGCGGCGTAGGCCTCGAGCAGGCGGCGCCCGTCGGCCGGCACGGCGTCGACGTTGCGGGCCGATACGCGGCCGAAGCCCAAGGTGCGGAAATAGCGGTCGGAGCCGACGAAACCGGCGCCGAGCACGGAGGCCAGCTCGCCGCGGCCGGCGAGGCGCATGAAGGCGATCTGCGACAGCCGGTCCTGGCCGTGCACGAAGCCGAGGCCGAACCAGGCGTCCCGCTCGCTCCCGGCGTCGATGTGCGGGACGCCGTACGCGTCGCGGCGGATCGCTATTTCGGCATCGACGCCGGCCACGGCGAGCTCGCCGCCGAGCGTCGGCAGCGAGGCCCGCAGCGCGATCCACCCAGCGGCCGCGGCTACCGCGACGGCGGCCGCGAGGGCGACCGCAATGCGGCGCGGCCAGCGCACGCGCGGCCTACGAGTCGCCGCCGAACTCGGCGACGATGGCCTCGCGGGCGCCGTCGAGGCGCGGGATCGGACCGCGCGTCGGCGGGTCCGCGTGGCCCGACATCTTGATCGGGTTGCCGGCGATGCGGACCGGACCGGCGGCGGGATCGTCGATGCCGACGACCATGTTGCGGGCGCCCACCTGCGGGTTGCCGACCGCGCCGGCCACGTCGTTGAGCGGCCCGCACGGCACGCCGGCCGCCTCGAGCTTCGCGAGCCAGCGCTCCGTGGTCGCGGTCTTCAGCGTGCGCTCGAGCTCGACCTTGAGCGCGAGAACGTTCTCCATGCGCTTCGGATTGGTTTCGAAGCGGGGATCGGCGAGCAGGTCCTCGCGGCCCAGAGCCTCGCACAGCCTGCCGAACAGCGCCTCGTTCCCCGCCGCCATGACGACATGGCCGTCGGCGCTCTCGTAGCATTCGAAGGGGGCGATCGACGGGTGCCGGGCGCCGCTCGGCGGCGGGCTTTCGCCGGTGGTGAAGTAGCGCGCGATGGCGTTTTCCAGAATCGCGATCTGGCAGTCGAGCATGGCGACGTCGACGAATCGGCCGAGGCCCGTGCGCGCGCGCTCGTGCAGCGCGGCGTTGACGCCGATCGCCGTGAACAGGCCGGCGGCGATGTCGCCGATCGCCGTGCCGACACGCGTCGGCGGCATGCCCTCGTGGCCGGTGAGGCTCATGATGCCGCCCATGCCCTGCACGACCATGTCGTACGCCGGGCGCTGGGACAGCGGGCCGGTCTGGCCGAAACCGGAACAGGCGGCGTAGATCAGGCGCGGGTGGCGGGCATGCAGATCGTCCCAGGCGTAGCCGAGCTTCGCCATGGCGCCGGGGCGGAAGTTCTCGACCAGCACGTCGGCGCGCGCCAGCAGCCGCGCGAACAGCGCCCGGTCGGCGTCTGCCTTGAGGTCCAGGGCGAGGCTCTCCTTGCCGCGGTTGAGCGACATGAAATAGGCCGACTGGCCGTCGACCCAGGGGCCATAGGCGCGGGCGTCGTCGCCGCCCGGCGGTTCGACCTTGATGACCCGCGCGCCGAGATCCGACAGCACCATCGTGCAGTACGGGCCGGCAAGCACGCGCGTCATGTCGAGCACGAGTACGTCGGCGAGCGGGCCGGCGCTTCCTTCGGTCATCGTCGCCATCCGTGGTTTACTCCCGGAACGGCACCGGATAGCGCAAGGCTTCCGCGCTGCGCAAGCGAAGCGAGGGACGATGGAGGGCCGACCCGAGTTTCCCGCGTTCCACCCGCGCCCGCCGTGGTGGGGCGGCGACCTGCAGACCGTGCGCAACTACCTGTTCGCGCCGCCGCCGCGCCTCACCGGCTACGCCAGCGAGGAGACGGCCTTCCCCATGGCGGACGGCTCGGGCGACGTGCTGCTGGCGCGCCTCGAGCGCCCGCGCGGCGCCGGGGGGCGGCCTCTCGTCGTGCTCGTCCACGGCCTGACCGGCTGCCAGGACAGCGCCTACGTGCGCGGCAGCGCCCGCTTCTTCCTCGGCCGCGGGCATGCGGTGCTGCGTCTGAACCTGCGCGGCGCGGGGCCGTCGCGCGGCCGCTGCCGCGAGGGCTACCACGCCGGCCGCAGCGCCGATTTGCGCGCGGTGTTCGCCGCGTTGCCGGCCGCGCTCGTCGCCGGCGGCGTCGTCGCGATCGGCTACTCGCTCGGCGGAAACGTGCTGCTCAAGCTTCTCGGCGAGCCGGCGGTCGCCGGTTGCGTGCGGGCGGCGGTCGCGGTGTCGGCGCCCGTCGACCTCGCCGCGACGTCGCGCCGGTTCGCGCGGCCGCGCAACCGCCTCTACCAGCGCTGGCTGCTCGCGCGGATGAAGGACGAGGCGCGGGCCGCCCCTCTCGACCGGCGCGAGCGCGCCGCCGTGGCGTCGGCGCGGAGCGTGCGCGAGTTCGACGACGGGTTCGTCGCCCCGCGCAACGGCTTCGACGGCGCCGACGACTACTACGCGCGCTGCTCGGCGCTTCCTTATCTCGAGGCGATCGCCGTGCCGACCCTGCTCGTTCACGCCGCCGACGATCCGTGGATACCGCCCGAACCCTATCGCGACTACAACTGGTGCCGGGCCCCCGCGTGCCGCCTGGCGCTCTCCGAGCGCGGCGGGCACGTCGGCTTCCACGGCCGGGGCAGCCGCATCGCGTGGCACGACCGCTGCGCCGCGCGCTTCGTCGACGGCGTCTACGCCGCAGCCAGCCGCTCGGCGGCGGCGAGCGCGAAGTAGCTCAGCACGCCGTCGGCGCCGGCCCGCTTGAAGCCGGCGAGGCTTTCCATCATCGCCCGCGCACCGTCGAGCCAGCCGTTCGCCGCCGCGGCCTGCAGCATCGCGTACTCGCCGCTCACCTGATAGGCGTAGGTGGGCAGGCCGAAGCGCGCCTTCACGCGGTGGACGATGTCGAGATAGGGCAGGCCGGGCTTGACCATCACCATGTCCGCGCCCTCCGCGATGTCGAGCGCGACCTCGCGCAGCGCCTCGTCGCCGTTGGCGGGATCCATCTGGTAGGTCCGCTTGTCGCCCTGGCCGAGAGCGCCGCTCGAGCCGACGGCGTCGCGGAACGGCCCGTAGAACGCCGAGGCGTACTTCGCCGAGTAGGCCATGATGCGCACCGCCTGGAAGCCCGCGGCGTCGAGACCGGCGCGGATCGCCCCCACGCGGCCGTCCATCATGTCCGACGGCGCGATGACGTGGCAGCCGGCCTGCGCCTGCACCAGCGCCTGGGCGACCAGCGCCTCGAGCGTCTCGTCATTGACCACGTAGCCGTCGCGCACGAGTCCGTCCTGGCCGTGCGTCGTGTACGGGTCGAGGGCGACGTCGCAGACGATGCCGATGTCGGGCACCGCCCGCGCGACGGCACGCACGGCGCGGCAGACGAGGTTGTCCGGGTTGGCGGCCTCCTCGCCGTCGGGCGACTTCCGCTCCGCCGGCGTGACGGGGAAGACGGCCAGCGCCGGGATTCCGAGATCGCGGGCGCGCGCCGCGGCGTCGACGAGACTCGCAATCGACTGGCGCTCGACGCCTGGCATCGAGGATACCGGCGCCGGCCGCTCAGCCTCGTGCACGAAGACCGGCCAGATCAGGTCGTCGACCGACAGCCGCGTTTCCGCGACGAGGCGCCGCGACCAGGGTTCGCGCCGATTGCGCCGCGGGCGTGTCGTCGGGAACTGGCCCGGATCCGAAGGCACGCGTTCGCCGCTCATCGTCACATCCTTTTTCGCCGCACGGTAGCACGGCGGTCATGTCCGGGCCATGTCGAGGGCATCGCCATGTATGCGCGGTTCGCCTCCATCGAGATGCGCACCACGCGCTGGGCCTTCCGCTCCTCCTTCGCCGCCGGCGGCTGACGAGGCCTTCGCGGCGCCTCTCTCAGGCGCCCGCCGCAGGCAATCGGCTGCGCAATGAAAGCGGCAGCTTCAGGACAATGATGCGCCGCGCGTTGCGCCAGAACGCGGACAGCAGCAACAGGGCCGCACCGACGATCAGCGCCGTAATGGCGTCGCGCAGGCTCGAGGCATGGAACTCCTGCACGAGCCCATAGATGGCGATCAACAGATAAGCCAGCGCCGAGACCAGCAGGGCGCGGCGGTCAATCGCCAGCGCGACAATGCCCACCAGCACATAGAGAACCACCACGACGACCGCGGACAGGACAGGGTCGGAACCGTCACTCCCCGATGTCCATGAGAAGACCGGATGCACCATGAGCGGCGGGGCCAGGAGGTGGAGCCAGAACGCGGTGTCGGAACGTCCGGTGCGCCGCGCCGTGTCCGACAGATCCCAGTACATCGCCCATGCGAAGACACCCATGCCGGCGAGGAACATCGCCGGCCTGACGAAGTTCATGACGCTGCCCGGATGATGTTCGACCGCCCAATCGGTGACGACGCCCAAAAGGGCGCCTGCAAGCGCCCCCGCCCCGGCCGCCACGGTGATGGGAACATGGAAGCGCCGCCAGTGAAGCCAGGCAGCCAATGCGGCGGCGAGCGCGGCCGGGGTCGTGGCGTCTATCGAAAGCGCCAGCCAGTCGTCGTCCGTCAGCAACCGCAGGACGGCCCAGAAGACGCCTCCGACAAACGTCAGCAGCAGGAAGATGGAGGGCAGCGCCATGTGCCTTCGGCGCGTGAAATATTCCGCGAGAGCCCAGGACGCCAGAGCGACTGCCGCGCCTCCCAAAGTATCGAGCCGGTCCCCGACGATCCAGCCGACGGCCAGCAGAAGCAGGGCTGCGGCGACGACGACGAAAACATCGTTGAAACTCGTAATCAGCCGGAAGTGCTCCTCATCCGCCGGCGGCGTTGCGCGGCGGCCCGCGACGTAAGCCCGGAATTCCTCTGCGGCTTCCTGCGACAGCGCGCCCTCCGCCACCGCGTCATCAATGTCGCCGTCGCTATACATGGTCGATCACGCTCGCCATCCAGCCGAGACGGACGCCTAAATTGCCATAGTGGCCGCTCGATATGGCAGGACTGTGGCCGATTGCAATTTCCTTGGCGTGAGTCCCCCTGCCATTGCCCTTCCGGCGCCCGCCGGGGGTGTCCGCAGGGTGCGCGACCTGCCGGTCCGCGTTGACAGTGGCCTGCCGGAGGATAGGATCGCCGCCGGGCTCGGGGGAGGCGGCGTTTGGCGTTCGAAATCAGCGGGGAACAGGCGGCGTTCCGCGCCGCCGCACGCCGCTTCGCCGCGGCCGAGATGGCACCGCACGCGCAGGCGTGGGACGAGGGCGATGTCTTTCCCGTCGATGTCCTGCGCCGCGCCGCGGCGCTCGGCTTCGCCGCCGTCTATTGCGCCGAGGCGCACGGCGGCGCCGGACTCGGCCGGCTCGACGCGACGCTGATCTTCGAGGAGCTCGCCGCCGCCTGCCCGTCCACCGCCGCCTATCTCTCGATCCACAACATGGCGGCGTGGATGATCGACACCTTCGGCGACGACCGGCAGCGCGAACGCTGGCTCCCCGGCCTCGCGACGATGGACTCGTTCGCCGCCTACTGCCTGACCGAGCCCGGCGCCGGCTCCGACGCCGCCGGCCTTTCGACGCGCGCCCGGCGCGATGGCGGCGACTACGTGCTCGACGGCAGCAAGGCGTTCATCTCCGGCGCCGGGCGGGCCGACCTCTACGTCTGCATGGTGCGCACCGGCGACGCCGGCGCCGACGGCATCACCTGCCTCGTCGTCGAGGCGGGCGCGCCGGGCCTCTCCTTCGGCCGGCAGGAACGCAAGCTCGGCTGGCACTCGCAGCCCACCGCGGCCGTGATCTTCGAGGAATGCCGCGTGCCGGCGGCCAACCGCATCGGGCCTGAGGGCGAGGGGTTCCGCATCGCCATGAAGGGGCTCGACGGCGGCCGCCTGAACATCGCCGCGTGCTCGATCGGCGGCGCCCGCGCGGCGCTTGAGGCAGCGCGGGACCACGTGCGGACCCGCGAGCAGTTCGGCCGCAAGCTGGCCGAGTTCCAGGCGCTCCGGTTCACGCTCGCCGACATGGCGACCGACCTCGCGGCGGCGCGCGCGCTGCTGCGCGAGGCCGCGGCCGGGCTCGACGCCGGTGCGGCCGACGCCACCGCGCGGTGCGCCATGGCCAAGCGGTTCGCCACCGACGCCGGATTTCGCGTCTGCGACGCGGCGTTGCAGTTGCACGGCGGCTACGGCTACCTCCGAGACTACCCCGTCGAGCGCATTCTGCGCGACCTGCGCGTGCACCGGATTCTCGAGGGCACCAACGAGATCATGCGGGTGATCGTCGCCCGGCGCCTGCTCGAAGGAGATTGGGAACCGTGACCCAGGACGCGCCCGAAATCCACTTCGCCGTGGAGCGCGGCGTCGGCCGCGTCACGCTCGACCGGCCGCGCGCGCTCAACGCGCTCACGCTCGGCATGGTGCAGGCGATGGACGCGCGCCTGCGCGCCTGGGCCGACGATCCGGACGTCCGTGAGGTGCTCGTCGAGGGCGCCGGCGGGCGCGCCTTCTGCGCCGGCGGCGACATTCGCACGCTGTGGGACCAGGGCTACACGCGCGACGACGGCACCGACTACCCGGCGCGGTTCTTCCGCGACGAGTTCCGTCTCAACCGCCTCGTCAAGCGCTATCCCAAGCCCTACGTGGCGCTGCTCGACGGCATCACGATGGGTGGCGGCGTCGGCCTTTCGGTGCACGGCGCGCTTCGCGTCGCCACGCCGCGCACCGACTTCGCCATGCCGGAAACCGGAATCGGCTACTTTCCCGACGTGGGCGGCGGCTGGTTTCTCGCCCATTGCGAGGGCCGGATCGGCGAGTATCTGGCGCTCACCGGCGCGCGGATCGGCCCCGCCGACGCGCTTCGCATCGGCGCCGCGACGCACTGGCTGGACGACGACGCGCTCGCCGACTTCGGCGACCGGCTGGGCAGCGCGCCGGCGCGCGATCTGCTCGACGCGCTGGCGCGCGACCCGGGGCCGCCGCCGCTCGCCGCGCACGCGGCAACCATCGACCGGTGTTTCGCCGGCGCCCGCGTCGAGGCGGTCGTCGCGGCGCTCGCCGCCGACGGCAGCGCCTGGGCCGAGAAGACCCTGGCGACGCTCCGCCGCAAGTCGCCGACGAGCGTCAAGGTGACGTTCCGCCAGCTTCGCGAGGCGCGCGGCCTCGACTTCGAGGCCAACATGGCGATGGAGTACCGCATCGCCCAGCGCTTCATGGCCGCCGCCGACTTCTTCGAGGGGGTGCGCGCGCTGCTCGTGGACAAGGACGGCGCGCCGGCGTGGAACCCGGCGCGCATCGAGGACGTCGACGACGAGACGGTCGCCGCGTTCTTCGCGCCGCTGAGCTGGGGCGCGCTCGATTTCGACTGACCGGGGGAGGGCGATCGTGCGCATCGGATTCGTCGGCGTGGGCAAGATGGGCGCCCCCATGGCGCGCAACCTTCTGAAGGCCGGATACGGCGTGACGGTCTTCGACGTGGACGCGGACGCCGCGGCGGCGCTCGAGCCCTCCGGCGCGCGCATCGCCGCCGCCGCGGTGGAGGCCGCCGCCGGGGCGGACTGCATCGTCACCATGCTGCCGGCGGGAGAGCACGTGCGCGACGTGTACGACGAGGTGATTCCCGCCGCCCCCGACGGCGCCCTGGCGATCGACTGCTCGACGATCGACGTGGCCACGGCGCGCGCGGTCGCCGACGCGGCGACGGCGCGCGGCCTGGCGATGCTGGATGCGCCCGTGTCCGGCGGCGTCGCCGGGGCGGAAGCGGGGACGCTCACGTTCATGGTGGGCGGTCCGGCGGACGCGTTCGCGCGGGCCGGACCGGTCCTCGGCGCGATGGGCCGCAAGATCGTCCACGCCGGCGGCACCGGCAACGGCCAGGCAGCGAAGATCTGCAACAACATGATGCTGGGCATCTCGATGATCGCCCTGTCGGAGGGGTTCACGCTCGGCGAGGCGCTCGGCCTTGAGGCGCAAACTCTGTTCGACATCTCCTCCAACGCGACCGCGAGCTGCTGGGCGATGCACAATCACCTGCCGGTCCCGGGAATCGTCGAGACCGCCGCCGCGAACCGCGGCTTCCGGCCCGGGTTCTCGACCGACATGATGCTGAAGGACCTCGAGCTCGCGCAGGCCGCGGCGCGGGAGGCGGGCGTCGACACACCGCTGGGCCGGCGGGCGGCGGCGCTCTACGCGCTGTTCCGCAACGCCGGCAACGGCGGGCTCGACTATTCCGCCATCGTTAGGCTGATTGCCGGTGGCACAAGCTCGGATGTATGCTGACGCGCGGCGCACGTGCCCGGCGCCCGGCGAACGAGCGAGACAGGGAGGGCGCCGCTATCGTGGCTGATGAAACACGGCCCGTCGCAGGCGCAGGCGTCGAGGACGACGGCAAGCGGACGCTCCTCGAGTGCGTGCGGCTGATCGAGCGCCTTCACCGGCGGTTTCTCGACGTGGTCAAGAGCGAGCTCGACCGGCTCGGCATGGAGGACATCAGCAATGTCCAGGCGGTCCTGCTGAGCAACATCGAGCACGAGACGGTGACCGTCGGCGAGCTCACGCTGCGCGGCTACTACATGGGCTCGAACGTGTCCTACAACGTCAAGAAGCTCGTCGAGAACGGCTACCTGCTGCAGGAGCGCTCGGCGCACGACCGGCGCATGACGCGGGTGCGCGCGTCCGACAAGGGCCGTGAGGTGGTCGCCGCGGTCGACGCGCTGTTCGCCCACAACGCCGCCGCTCTCGGGTCCAAGGGTCTCGACGAGCCGGCGCTGCGCGGCACCGCCGGGAACCTGCGCGCGATCGAGCGTTTCTGGGCCGATTACCTGAGCTACGGGCGCGGGTAGGGGCGGGCCGCCAGAGGCATTCGCGCGGAGCGCCGGACGGAGTCCCGTCCGGATGCGATCTTCGCTTGTCGAGGTACGAACGGCGCCCGCTCCGGGTTCCTCTTGAGCACGTATCGTCCGGCAACGTACAATAAGATGTACACGAGAGATCGCAGGGTGAACGATCATGGACAGCTACCCGATCGCAGAGGCGCGCCGCAACCTGCCGTCTCTGATTCGTAAGGCGGAGAAGGGCAAGACCGTGCAGCTGACCCGGCGCGGCGAGCCGGTGGCGGTTCTCGTCGGCTTACGGTCTTTCGAACGGCTCGCCGCCGGCAGGCGGCGTTTCACGGACGCGCTTCGGGATTTCGCGACTGAAACCGACGCGTCCGAACTCGCGCTCGATCCCGACGAACTGTTCGGGGACCTGCGGGATCCGGCGCCCGGCCGGGACGTGTGGCCGTAAGCATTGAGATATCTGCTCGACACGGTGGTTGTCTCGGAACCCCTGAGACCCCGGCCTTCTGCTGCCGTCATGCGCGAATTGCGCGCGCACGAGCACGAGGCCGCGATCCCGGCTCCGGTCTGGCACGAATTGCGGTTCGGCTGCGCGCGGTTGCCGCCGTCGCGCCGCCGGGATGCGATCCGCCGGTACATCGAAGACGTGGTCCTCTCGTGTTTCCCGGTGCTTGAGTACGACCGGCGGGCCGCCGACTGGCACGCGGTCGAGCGCGCACGATTGACCGCCCAGGGGCGACCGCCGCCGTTCGTCGACGGACAGATCGCGGCGATCGCAGTCATCAACAACCTTACGCTGGTTACGTCGAACGCGCGCGATTTCAGGGCATTCGAAGAGTTGCGGGTGCAGAGTTGGGCGTGACGCCGCGCGCCGAGACCGCCGGAATGCGGCGTTCAAGACCGACATCCTCCGACCCCACCGCCGTCCCGGATTTCCCGCGCCGGCGCGCTCGCCGCCTGCCGACACCGCCCGCTTCGGCGCCGGCGGTGCCGGCATCTCACGGCGCCAGCCGCTCGCGCCGAATGCGGATGCCCGCGGCTTCGCGGTCCCACGTGTCGGGCGCCAGGCCGGCGGCGCGAAGCTCGGTCTTGCGGACCTTCTGCGTCGGCGTCTTGGGCAGGTCGTCGAGGATGCGCACGTAGCGTGGCACCATGAAGTACGCCATCCGGCCGGCGAGCCACGCGGTCAGCGCCGCCGGGTCGACGCGCTCGCCGGCGACCGGCGCCACCGCCAGCAACACCTCGTCCTCGCCGTCGCCGGCCTCGCTCGGCACCGCCACCGCCGCGGCCTCGCGCACCGCCGGGAAGGCCGTCGCCTCGGCCTCGACCTCGAACGACGAGATGTTCTCGCCGCGCCGGCGGATGGCGTCCTTCATGCGGTCGACGAAGAAGAACTCGCCGTCGTCGGTGCGCCGGAACGCGTCGCCGGTATGAAACCAGCCGTTGCGCCACGCCCTGGCGGTCGCCTCCGGGTTGGAGTGGTAGCCGTGGTTCATGGCCCAGGGCGCCGCCGTGCGGACGATCAGCTCGCCGGTCGCGCCCGGCGGCACCTCGATGTCGTGCTCGTCGACCACCCGCGCCTCGACGCCGGGCCGCGGCCGGCCGCACGTGCCGTTGGTCATGGAGTCCGCTTCGGCGACCAGCGGGCACGATATCTCGGTCATGTTGAAGACCGAGAAGGACTCGAGGCCGGCGCGGGCGCACAGCGCCGTCGCATCGTCGGTGACCGGCGCGATGAGCACGCGGCGGAGCGGAGTCTCGATCTCGTCTTCGCCGCGAGGCAGCTTGAGCAGGAACGTCGGGATCACCGCCATCAGCACCGCGTAGGTCGCGCCGGTCCGCCGCACCGACGCCCAGAAGGTGCGGGTGTCGAACGACGGCAGGACCGCGAGCGAGGCGCCGGCGGCCAGCGCCCACGCGACCATCGCCGTTCCCGACACGTGGAACAGCGGCAGGTACAGCAGCGCGCGGTCGTCCGAACCGAGGCCGTGCGCGCACGCGCGCGCCGACTCGTACTGCTGGAAGTAGCTGCACAGCACGCCCTTCGACGGTCCCGTCGTGCCGGAGGTGAACAGCACCATCTGGGTGTCCCACGGCGCGATTGCCCGGGCGAGCGGCGGCGGCGCGTCCGGCGCCGGCGCGCGCAGCACGGCTCCGGCGCGGACGTCGAGTCCCGGGACGCGCACGTCCGCGGCCCGGTCGCCGCCGGCCGTGACCAGCGTCTTCAGCGGCCCCGTGTCGATGTCGGCGAGGCGCGGCGCAAGCGCCGGGTGCGCAATCATCAGCGACGCGCCCGACAGGTGCACCGCGTGTTCGAGCAGCCGGCCCCGATACGCCACGTTGAGGGGTACGTAGACCGCGCCGAGATAGTTGATCGCGAGCCAGCTCGCCAGCGCCTCGCGCCCGTTCGGCTGCCACGACAGCACGAAGTCGTCCTGGCGCACGCCGAGGCGGCGGAGCGCGTGGGCGGCGGCGACGACGCGGGCGCGGAACGCGCCGTACGTCCACGTCTCGCCGTCATCGAAGCAGGCAAACGCGCGGTCGGGCGCCGCCGCCGCGCGGCGTTCGAGGAGCGCCCGAAAGACACAGGCCTCGGCTGGCGCGACCCGTGCCGTGTCTTCGTTCCCCGTCCATGCCGTCATCGTTCGTTCTCCGTCGTCTTCGCGCGGCCGCCGCGCTTGCCACACGCGCGCGCGTAAAGTAGAGCGGGACGCTACGCAAGAGCGACGGACCGCGCCACGGCGCCGCCGGACAAGGCCGCGGGCAAGCGGCCGCCGACGCGGGGCGCCGACACAGGGGGGACACGCTATGGATGCCAAGATCGTCTGGCTGTTCGTCTTCGTACTGCTCTATTGGGCATACTGCATCTTCTGGGGCGTCAAGGGCGCGCTGACCTCGCGCACCGCGAGCGACTACTTCATCGCCGGACGCGGCATCTCGATCTGGGTTTTCGTGCTCGCCGCCACCGCGACGTCGTTCTCGGGCTGGACGTTCATGGGCCATCCGGGGCTGATCTACCGCGACGGCCTGCCATACGCCTACGCGTCGTTCTACGCCATCACCATCCCGTTCACCGGCGTCATGTTCCTCAAGCGGCAGTGGATGATCGGCAAGCGCTTCGGCTTCGTCACGCCGGGCGAGATGCTGTCCGACTATTTCCGCTCCGACTCGATCCGCATTCTGGTGGTCATCGTCGCGCTGGTCTTCTCGGTTCCGTACCTCGGCGTGCAGCTGCGGGCCTCGGGATTCCTCTTCAACGTGCTGACCGACGGCATGCTCGACGTGAACTTCGGCATGTGGGTGCTGTCGGCCGTGGTCATCATCTACGTTGCCTCCGGGGGGTTGCGCGCCGTCGCCTACGTCGACACCGTGCAGTGCCTGCTGCTTGCCGGGGGCATCATCGCGATCGGCATCATCGCCCTCGTCTACGTCGGCGGCATGGGCCGCATGGTCGACGGCATCGCCGCCCTGTCGCAGGAGGACCAGCGCGTCGGCAGCGAGGCGGTGGCGGCGCTGGAGGAGCGCGGCCTGACGTACACGCAGGCGCAAGCCCGCCTCGTTGTCGCCGCGGCGAGTCCGGACGACGAGGCGCTCGCCGCGGAGGCGGCGGAGCTCCGGCCGCTGGTGGCCGCGGCCAAGCGCGTCACCCCCGACGGCTACAGCCATTACGTCGCCATTCCCGGGGTGATCCAGTTCGTCGACGCCGGCGGCAAGGCGCAGGGCGGCGCGTGGACCGGAATCATGGTGCTCGCCTACATGTTCGCGCTCATGGGCATCCAGTCGGCGCCAGCGTTCACCATGTGGGCGTTCTCCAACCGCAGCCCGAAGCCGTTCGCACCGCAGCAGGTGTGGGCGTCGTCCTTCGGCATCGGCCTGATCCTCTTCGTCTTCACCGCCATGCAGGGCATGGGGTCGCACCTCCTCGGCACCAATCTCGCGTTCTACAAGGCGCATCCCGACCGGGTGGCCGAGTCCGTGACACCCGTGCAGGCGAACATCGTCGCGTCGACCTATCGCGAGAACGTCACCCAGGTGCTGGACACCGCGGACCTGAGCGCGATCGTGACGGCGGCGCTGGCCGCCTGGCGCGACGGCGACGCGGTGCCGACGTTCGGCGACATCGCGGCGGGCGAGGGGCCCGCCGCGGAGGCGGCGGCGCGCCTCGTCGCCTGGCACGAGGGGGGCACGTTCGACGCCGCCGCCGCGCCGGCGCTCGTCGACGTGATGAATTCCCAGGGCAAACAGGGCATGCTCGTCCCGCAGCTCATCAATCTCATCGCCGACGTGGCGCCCTGGCTCGTCGGGCTGCTGTCGGTGTGCGCGCTGGCGGCGATGCAGTCGACGGGCGCGGCGTACATGTCCACCGCCGGCGGCATGCTGACGCGCGACCTGCTCAAGCACTACATCCTGCCGGCGGCGACGCACGCGCAGCAGAAGCTGTTCGGCCGCATCGGCGTCATCGGCATCGTCGTCGCGGCGCTTGTCGTCGCCACCGTGTCGTCGGACGCGCTGGTGCTGCTGGGCGGTCTCGCCGTCGCCTACGGGTTCCAGATGTGGCCGGCGCTGATCGCGATCTGCTGGTGGCCGTGGCTGACCCGCGCCGGCGTCACGCTCGGCCTCGTCGCCGGCCTCGTCGCCGTCACGCTGACCGAGTCGATCGGCCAGCAACTCGGCGTCACCGCGTGGGGCCGCTGGCCGTTGACGATCCACTCGGCCGGCTGGGGCATCCTGTTCAACCTCGGCGTCGCCATCGCCGTCTCGGCGTTCACCCAGAACGAGGCCGACCACGATCACAAGATGGTGTTCCACGGCTTCCTGCGCGACCATGCGGGGCTGCCGGAGAGCAAGCGCCATCTCATCCCGCGTGCCTGGGCGATCGCGCTCGTCTGGTTCCTGTTCGCCATCGGGCCCGGCGCGGTGATCGGCAACACGATCTTCGGCGCCCCGAACGACCCGGCAAGCTGGATGTTCGGCATCCCGTCCATCTGGGCGTGGCAGATCGTGTGGTGGGCGCTCGGCGTCTTCATGATGTGGTTCCTCGCCTACAAGATGGAGATGTCGACCGTTCCGTCGCGCGAGGTGGAGGCGCTGCAGGAGGACATCGGCGACGCGCAGCTCGCCGCGGCCGGCAAGAGCTGACTGCCGCGGCGCGGGCGCGGCGTGAGCCAGCCGGGCTACGTGCTGTGGACCGCGGCGCTGGCGGCCGCGCTTTGGTGGCCGGTCGCCCGCCTCGTCTGGGTGCTCGGCGTCCGCCGGCTCGAGAGGCGGCTGGGGGAGCCGCTCGATGCCGGGGCGCGCGCCGGCCAGCGGCGGCGCGCCTGGGTGCTGGCGATCCCCATCGCGCTGGCGTTCGCGGCGCTGTTCAACCTGCGCCTGCTCGACGCGTCCTGACGTGCTGTCGGACCGCGCGTGGCGGCGGCTCGCCGTGGCGTTGGTCCTCGCGACGGCGGGGTGGTTTCTCTACGACACGCTGATCGTCCCGCGCGATCCCGCCCTCGATGCGCAGTCCGCCGCCGACCGGGCCTTCGAGGACGGCGACTGGGAACGCGCGCTCGCGCTGTACCGCGAGCGCGCGGCGCTGCAGCCGGGCAACGGCTTCGCGCTGCGTGGCGTCGCCCTCAGCCTCATGCAGCTCGGCCATGCCGAGGACGCGCTCGCCGCCTTCGAACGCGCCATCGCCGCCGAGCCCGGGATCGCGTTCGCATGGGCCAACCGCGGCATCCTCAACGACCGCCTCGGCCGCCATGAGGCGGCGATGGCCGACTACGCGCGCGCCCTCGAGCTCGATCCGGCGGTCGCCGACGGCCCGCACTGGATGACGCGGTTCCTGCGCAAGCAGGCCGAACGCCCGCCGACCATCGCCGACCGTCTGGCCTACCTGCGTTCCGAGTTCGCCAAACCGCCGGCCGAGCGGGTGCTGCGCATGCCCGGGACCGACGCCTCGCAGCGACCGTACCAGCAGTAAGGCGCGCGTCCGCCGCCCCGGCCGCGCCGGCGCCGCCGTTCGCGTCTCACAACAGCCCGAACACGTCCACCAGCAGGACGCGCAGGAAGAACAGGAGTGCGATGCAGCCGAAGAGCTGGCGCACCCAGTCCGCCTTGCCGTCCTTGTCGCGCCACGCGAGCGCGTGCCACGCCACGCCGCCGGTGACGACCAGGAAGAGAAGGTCCAGCGCGCCCGGCACCGGCCGGCGTGCCGCCGCGGCTACACGGCGCCGGCGCCGCGCAGGCCGGCGATCTCGCCGGCGTCGTAGCCGAGTTCGCCGAGGATGGCGTCTGTATGCTCGCCGAGGGTCGGTGCGCGATGGCGGACCGAACCCGGCGTCGCCGAAAGGAACAGCGGCGCCCGGAGCAGCGGTACGGGGTCGGCGACGCCGGGAAAGGCGACCGGCAACATCAGCCCCATCGCGCGAATGTGCTCGTGCTCGAGAATGTCCTGCGGCGCGAGCACCGGCGCCGAGGGGATGCGCGCCTCGTCGAGCTCGTCGACGGATTGGGCCGACGTCCGTTGCCCCGTCCACTCCGCCATGCGCTCGCAGATCGCATCGCGGTTGTCGCCGCGCGATTCGTCGGTGCCGAAGCGCGGATCGCTCAGCCACACGTCCTCGCCCATCAGCCGTGCCCAGCGTTCGTAAAGCGGGTTGCCGACGGTCTGCACGAGAATCCAGCCGTCGCGCGTCTGGAACGCGTCGGTCGGCGCCGAGGTCTGGCCGCGGTTGCCGGTGGCGACCCGGTCAGGCCGGCGCAGCGCCTGTTCGATCACCGTCGGGTGGTTGAACGACAGGGCCGTGCCGAGCAGCGAGGTCTGCACCGTCTGGCCTTCGCCGGTCTTCGTCCGGTGCATCAGCGCCGCCATCGTGCCGAACGCGGAATAGAGCGCGGTGCCGAAATCGACGTAGGGCAGAAACGCGCGCATCGGCTCGTCGGGCCAGCCGGAGAGGTACATCGCGCCGTTCATCGCCTGGCCGATGCCGTCGAACCCCACGCGGTCCTTCATCGGCCCGCCGGGGCCGAAGCCCGACGTGGTCGTCAGGATGATGTCGGACCGGTGGGATTTCAGGCTGTCGTAGTCGATCCCCATCGTCTTCAGCGTCGGCGGCGGCAGGTTGGCGACCACCACGTCCGCCGTCTTCGCCAGCCGGCGGACGACGTCGCGGCCGCCGGGGGTGCGCGGATTGAGCGTCAGCCCGCGCTTGTTGCGCGCCAGCTGCAGAAAGGTCGCGCCCGGCCCGTCCGCGGAGACGGGCTGCACGAACCGGTCCTCGCTGCCCGCCGTCTTCTCGATGCGGATGACGTCGGCGCCCATTTCCGCCAGCAGGGTGGCGCAGAACGGCCCCGCGATGTACCGCCCGAAATCGAGCACCCTCACGCCGTCGAGCACGCCGTTCATGCGGTCGGTCCTCCCTTGCCGTCGGTCGGCCCCGCGGTCGCCGCGCCGCCGCCGGCGATGACCAGCGTGCGATGCGGGAACGGGATTTCGATGTTCTCCTGGTCGAAGACCCGCTTCATGCGGCGGTGGAACTCGCGGCGCACGCGCCATTGCCGGTTCGGCCGCGTCTTCAGGCGGACGCGGATGTTGACCGCGGAATCGCCGAACGAATCGAGCCCGAGCACGTTCAGCGGCTCCAGGATGTCGTCTTCATAGTCGGGGTCGCCTCGCATGTCCTCGCCGATTTCCCGCAGTTTCGCCGTCACGCGGTCCGTATCCTCCTTGTATGCCACGCCGGCGTCGATCAGCGCATACGAAAAATCCCGCGTCATGTTGCGCACGCTGGCGACGTCGCCGAACGGCACGATGTGAAGGTCGCCGGACAGATCTCGCAGGCGCACGGTGCGCACCGTCATGCCCTCGACGACGCCGGCGTGGCCGCCGACGTCGACCACGTCGCCGACCGCGATCGAGTCCTCGAGCAGGATGAAGACGCCGGTGATGACGTCCTTGACGAGGCTTTGGGCGCCGAAGCCGATGGCGATGCCGGCGATTCCGGCGCCGGCGAGCAGCGGGCCGATATCGACCCCGAGCTCGGACAGCACGGTGAGGGCGACGACACCGACGAGCGCCACGCGCGCCGCGTTGCGCGTGAGTGGCAGCAGAGTGCGCGCGCGTGCGCCGCCGGCGTGCGTCGCCGCGCGGGCGACGAAGGCGCTCAGCATTTCCCATACGATGAGCGCGCCGCCGACCACGAAGGCGATCGACACGACCGGCCCCACCACCGCCCGGCCCGCCGCGCTCGACGCCCACCCGACGGCGCCGCCAAGCCAGATTTCGGCGAGCAGCACGGCGACGGCGGCGCCGACGAATACGGCGAGTGCGCCGCGCAGCCGTGGTACGTGCCGCGCCGCCAGCGCGCCGACGGCGGCGACGAGCGCGAATGCCGCCGGCAACAGCGCCGCCGTGACGGCGGCGCGAGCTAGAAAGGCGAAGTTGCCGTCGCCGATGGCCCATACGCCGTAGACGGCGAGAACATAGAGCACCGCCGGTGCACGCCAGAGGTCGGCGAGGCGCGTGCGCGCGCCGCCGGCGTCCGCGGCGCGGCGTCCGCCGTGCACGATGGCGGCGACGAGCAGTGCCGCGACCGCGGCGCCGACGAGCTTGAGCCACACCGCGTGCGCGCCGGCGGACAGGCCGAACGCCAGCGCCGCCTCGCCGAGCGCGAAACCGGCCGCGGCAACGACAGCAAGCCGCCGCACCTGCGCGACAATGCGGGCCGCGGTCTCGTCGTCCACCGGCACGAGCCGCCAGCGCGCCGCCGCCGGGGCGAAGACCAGACGCGCGACCGCGGCGACGCCTTCGGCGGCGGCGACCGCGACGACAAGCGCCAGCGCCGCCGCGCGCGCGGCCGCCGGCGGGTCGGCGACGACGAGAAGCAGGCTCCCGGCGACGAGAAACGCGGCCGGCGGCGCCACGACGAGCGCCGCCTGGCCGGTGTACAGCACGCCGGCGACGAGACGGCCGTCGCCCGGCCGCTCGGCGAGCGCCGCGCGTGCCCGGCGCGCCAGGCGCACCGCGACCGCGTGCGCCAGCGCCGCGCCGGCGAGCGCGAGCAGGACCCGGGCCGCCGCTTGCGCCCACGAAGCGAGCGCGCCGGGCTCGCCCGCGCGGTCCAGAAGTGCCGCCGCTGCCGCGGGCGCCGCCGCAAGTGCGCGCGCCGCCTCGCCGAGGTCCCGCCCCGTTGCCGACAGGCGGTCGGACAGCGCCGCGGCCATCGCGTCTCCGGTCGCGTCCCGCGGGGTCTCCCGTGCGGCGATCAGCGCGTTCAGGCGCGCGACGAGGTCGGCCCGCCCGGCGTCGCTTTCGAGCGTGTCGGCGAGCGCCTCGAGCGCCGCGGTATCCGGCTCTTCCGCCGCGTCGGCGACCCACGGCAACGGCGCCACGGCGAGGATGAGAATGACGACGCGCGCAATCATGAGGGCGAAGCCTACGGCCGGCGCCCGGGCGGTCAACTCCCGCCGCCTGAATGGGGCCCCTTCATTGGCGCGCCTCCCGCTGCGGCCGTGAACGTCACCCTGCCGGCGAGGCCCGCCCGCCCGTCCGCGCCGCTGCCGCCGTCGCGGCCCGCCCCGCCGCTGCGGCCCCTTTCGCCGCCCTCGCCGCGCCGTCCCGGCGGGCCCGGGCGGCCGTCGCTCCCGTCGGCACCGTCGAAGCCGCGGCGCCCGCCGGGCATCGTCCACACCGTCGGCGTGCCGGTGCCGTCGGGGTCCGCGTAGTGCGTGTACGGCAGCCCGCCCGGGCCGCCCCTGCCGCCGATTCCGCCCTTGCCACCGGGCCCGCCGTCGCCCCTGTCGCCCGCCTGGCCGCTTCTGCCGCCCTTGCCGCCGCGCCCCCCGTGGCCGCCGGCGCCACCCTCGCCGGGCGCACCGCCGTCCACGTGAACCGCGACGGCGCTCCGGACGCGCGCGAGCATGGCCTCTCCGCCGCCGACCTCGACCGCGACGCGGGCGCCCAGGCCGCCGTCGCCGCCGCCGCCGGCGGTGCCACCCCGGCCTCCGTCGCCGCCGTCGCCGCCATTGCCCCCGTCGCCGCCGTTGCCGCCCGGACCGCCATCCTCGCCCGGACCGCCGTCGCCGCCGCTGTGCCCGTTGGTGGCCGGGAAATAACGGCTCGCGTTCCTGCCCGGAAAGCCGTCGTGGCCGCGGGCGCCGTCGCGGCCAGGCGACCCGGCGGGCCCCTTGGCGCCGTCGCCGCCTGCGCCCCCCGCGCCGCCATCGCCGCCGTCGCCCCCCGCGCCGCCGTCCCCTCCGGCGCCGCCGCGGGCGGATACCGTCCATCCGGTATCCGGGTACGCCAGCAGAGCGCCGGAACCGCCCGCGGCGCTCCTCCATGCGTAGCGCCACAGGCCGCCGGCCTCGAACCGTGAAGGGATCGGGCGCACGAGGATGGTGACGGCTGCGGCGTCGTGGCCGTCTCCGCCGTGATCGCCGTGGCCGCCTGCCCTGCCGTCGCGGCCGTCGTCCCCCGCTGCGCCGTCGGCGCCCGGGGTGCCGCCGTCGCGGCCGTCGCGCCCGTCCTGCCCGTCGCGTCCCGACGCCCCCGGCCTGCCGCGCGCGCCCGGGGCGGCGTCCAGCCACAGCACCGGCGGTTCCGGGAAGCCGAAATCGGGCGCCAGCACGTGCTCGAAGCTCGTCGGGTGCCCGGCGAGGGAGATTTCGACCCGAATGCCCTGCTCGTTGGCCCGTTCGGGGTCGAACGGCCGCGCGTGGAGGGTCGCGCCGGAGAAGACGCCGGCGCCATGCGATACCTCCAGACGAAGCGCGCCCCAGTCCAGGCCGCCTCCGGGCTCCGTCGAATACGGCCGGCCCGATTCGTCCAGCACGCGCACGGCCGAAAAGGGGACGACGCTGCTCGCGTAGTGGACCGGCACGCGCGGCGATTGGCCGGGGATCGCGCGCAACTCGGCCGCGCCGTCCGGCGGGAGCGGCCGCACGAGGTCTTCGTAGTCTTCGGCGATGCCGAGCGCGGCGAGACGCCGGTTCAGGAACCGTGCGCCGGAGGGCGGAGCCGCCGCCCTCCAGTCGGCGGCCGGGGCGGCGCGGGCTGCATCGTCCCCATCCGTCGCGCCGGCGTCGTCCCGCGGCTCGGGCCAGAAGCGCTCCGCGGCGCCGGCCGCGGCGAAGGCGGGGAAGGCGCAGGCCAGCGCCAGCCCACGCGCCGCCCGCACGATCCCGCCGCCGCGTCGTGCCGGTGTCACCGCGCCGCCCCGCGTTCGGCGAACCAGCGCGCGCGAATTGCCCGGTCCACGCGCCCCCTCAGCGCCGCGTCGCCCTGCGCCAGCGCGATGGCGAGCCGCGCGGCGGGCAGGGCGTCGCCGGACGGCGCCCGCTTCGCCTTCTCCAGCAGAACGCGCACCGCCCTCGCACGGAGCGCGGGCGCGAAGTCTCCGGCGTGGCGGGCGATGCTGCCTTCGGCCGCTTCCAGGGGAACGACGGGGCGTTCGGCCAGCACCGCCTCGTCCAGCAGCCTCTCCGGTGGCATGTCCAGGACCATGGCGAGAAAGACGTTCCGCATCCAGCGGTCCCGCGCCGCCGAGCCTTCGGGCGCCGCCGCCGCGTAGCGTTCCAGAAGCCCGGCCAGCTGGCCGCGCCCGTCGACGGGCGCGATACCGAGATAGACCGGGTTGAACCAGCGGTGCCCGTTTCCGAGAAACGACGGAATCGCAGGCGAGTCGGGGTTCTCGCCGCCTGTCCGGAAAGCGAACTCCATGCCCCGCAGCGCGAGGAACAGGGACCACATGCGGTGGTGGTCGGCAAGGCTCGGAAGATCGCCCGCCAGGTCCTCGAAGGCGGCGACGGGGAAGTGCGCGCGCAGGGCGTCGCGGCGGAGTCGGCGGCCTTCGAGCGCGATCATGCGGGCGCGGATGCGCCCGACGATGCCCGGGTCCGCGTTCGCTGTGGCGTCGTCCGCCTTGGCGGCGGCGAGTTCGTAACCAGCCGAATCGACCAGTCCCGCCAGCATGCGCCCCTGCGCGTCCGGCGCGTCCCACAGGGCTTCGAGGTCCTCGAGCGTCAGAAACGCCGCCCGCAACCGCGCGTAGGCGAGCGCCGTGTCCGGCTCCGCGCGAAGCCGGCTGCCGCGGTCGGCATGGCCGCGGACCAGTTCGCGCGCCAGCGACCGGTACAGACGGGGGGACGCGCGCAGGTCCGCGCGCCGCGCCGCGAGTGCGTTCGCGTAAGTAGCCGGCGCCTCGCGCGCCAGCTGGCGGGGCGCCGCCGCGGCGAGCGCTTCGACCGCTGCCGGGGTGGGGATCCGGCGCAGCGAATCCGCCGCCAGGTCCCACAGGCGGCGGGTCGTCTTCGTCTCGTCGTCGTTCAGCAAGGTCAGACGTGGCCCGAAGAACGCCGCCTCGTAGACCGGCCGGACCCGCAGCAGGTGTCCGAGCCTGGCCGCATAGGCGTCGAGAACGGCGCCGTGCTCCCCGCCGCCGGGAAGGTCCGCGGGCTCGGGCGCCTCCTCGTCCCGCGAGCCGGTCAGCAGCGGGATCATGTCGACGCCGTAGTGGATGCGCATGGCCAGACCCTGCGGGTCCGATGCGGTCAGCGTCTCGCCGTCGACCTCGACGCCGTCCATCGTCGCTTCGATCCAGGCGCGCGCAGACGCGGGCGTGAGCGCGTCTGCCGCGGGCGGCACCACGGGCGGGGCGTCGCAAGCCGCCGCCGCCAGGGCGGCCGACGCGAGGCCGACCCTCGCAAGGTGACGCACAGGGCTCATCGCGACTCTGCCTGTTCGCCCGTCCGGTTCGGGAACCATAACCCGTTTCGCGTTCGCGCTTCGAACCCCGGGCTTTCAAGCGACCCGCTGCCCGCGCGCGGGTCCGGGACAGGCCGGGCCCGACAAGGTAGAAAGGGATGCATGGGACCGCGGACACGTGTCCGGCACGCCTTCCGGGGAGCGGCGGAATGAACGCGGCAGCGCGCTTCGACTACATCGTCGTCGGTGCCGGTTCGGCGGGGTCGGCGCTGGCGGCGCGGCTGAGCGAAGTGCCGAACAACCGCGTGCTGCTGCTCGAGGCCGGCCGGGCGAGTCATCCCCTTTCGCGCCTGCCGGTGAGTTTCGGGCTGTTCATCGACAATCCGGGAGTCAACTGGCGTTACCTGTCCGAGCCCGAGCCGGGAACGGCGAACCGCGCGATCCCGGTGCCGCGCGGCAAGCTTCTCGGCGGCTCCTCGTCGATCAACGGCCTCGTCTACGTACGCGGCCAGCCGCTCGACTACGACACCTGGTCGCAGTTCGGCAACCGCGGCTGGAGCTGGAGCGACGTGGCGCCGGTCTTCGAGCGCATGGAGGACTATCGCGGCGGCGGCGAGGGGCGCGGCGCCGGCGGGCCGCTCGGCGTCTCCGAGGTGGCCGACCGCAACCCGCTCTACGATGCCTGGTTCGCGGCCGCGGAGGCGGTCGGGATTCGTCGCAACCCGGACTACAACGGCGGCGATCAGGAGGGGATCGCCACGACCCAGGCGACGATTGCGCGCGGCCGCCGCATGAGCACCGCGCATTGCTACCTGAAGCCGGCGAGGCGGCGAACGAATCTCGCGGTCGTGGCCGAAGCCGCCACGCTCCGGCTCACGTTCGACGGCCGGCGCTGCACCGGTGTCGTTTACGAGCGGGGAGGCCGGACCCACGAGGAGGCCGCCGCGCGCGAGGTCGTCCTGTGCGCCGGCGCCGTCGCCTCGCCGCAGCTTCTCGAACTGTCCGGCGTCGGCGCGCCCGAGGTGCTGCGGGCGCACGGCATTCCGGTGCGGCACGCGCTGCCCGCCGTCGGCGAGAATTTCCGCGACCACATGAACGCGCGCGTCCAATGGCGGGTCAGGGCGCCGGGGGTGTCGTACAACGAGCGCGCGCGCGGGCTCGGCCTGGTCGGTCAGGCGGCGCGCTATCTGGCGACCGGCGGCGGCTTCCTCAGCCTGCCCTCGGCGCCGCTCGTCGCCTTTCTGCGGACGCGACCGGAGCTGGCGACGCCGGACATCCAGTTGCACCTCATTCCCTACGCGGTGAAGGATCCGAAGCGGCGCAAGCTGCACGCGTTCCCGGCCATGACGGCGGCGTGCTACCAGTTGCGGCCCGAGAGCCTGGGCTCGATCCACATCCGCTCGTCCGACCCCGCCGAGCCGCCGGCGATTCGCTTCAATTTCCTCGGCGACCCGATCGACCGGGCGACCCTGGTCGCCGGAGTCGGGCTGATGCGGCGAATCGCCGCGGCGCCGCCGATGGACCCGTTCCGCGGCGAGGAAATCTCGCCGGGTGCGGCGGTGGACGGCGCCGCGGAGATCGAGAGCTGGATCCGCGAGAATTCCGAGACCGCGTACCATCCCATCGGCACCTGCCGCATGGGGCCAGGCGCCGACGCCGTCGTCGACGACCGCCTGAAGGTTCACGGCCTCGACGGATTGCGCGTCGCCGATGCCTCGATCTTCCCGACCATGCCCTCGGGCAACACGAACGCACCGAGCATCATGGTCGGCGAGAAATGCGCCGACATGATGCGCGAGCCGGCCTGACCCCGGAGCAGGGCGCGCGGCGACATATTGTCGCCACGGAATCGCCGCGGCATTTCCTCGCGCCAGCCCCGCGGTCGCCGAAGTCGGATACGACTTTTTTCTCGTCGGCCCGGGGGGTCCCCTCTCAAAACGCTCCATCCCCGGGCCGGCGTTCCACGGCGGCGGGCGGCCCTCCGGAGTCCCTCCCTCTCCTCTCACGCCCGCCGCCGCCTACACCCCCACACAGCCGGTTTGTCGATGCGCGCGCGATTCGCTATGACCGGCGCATGCACGCTCGCACGTATACGAACGGCGAATGGCACGACGGCGCACCGCCGTTGCAGGGCGCGCTGACCCAGTCGTTCATGCACGGCACCACGGTGTTCGACGGTGCGCGCTCGTTCGGCCGCCTGGCGCCGGACGTCGATCTCCACATGGCGCGGCTGCTGCGCTCGGCGGCGGCGATGGGGCTCGAGACGGATCTTCGGGAGGCGGCGCTGACCGACCTCGCGGCGGACGGCGTTCGTCTCTTCCCGCCCGACGCCGAGCTCTACATCCGCCCGGCGCTGTGGGCGGAGGACGGGTTCCTGGTGCCGGAAGGCCGCGCCCGCTTCGCGCTGACCCTGTTCGAGGCGCCCATGCCGGCGCCGAGCGGCCTCAGCGTGTGCCTGTCCTCCTACCGCCGGCCGAACCCCGACATGGCGCCGACGCTGGCCAAGGCGTCTTGCCTCTATCCGCTCACCGCGCTCGCGCTGAAGGACGCCGCCGCGCGCGGCTGTGACAACGCGGTCATGCGCGACGGCGCCGGCAATGTCGTGGAGTTCGGCACGTCGAATCTGTGGCTGGCGAAGGACGGCGCGGCCGTGACTCCGGCGCCCAACGGCACCTTCCTCGACGGCGTGACGCGCCGGCGGGTGATCGCGCTGCTTCGCGACGCCGGCGTCGAGGTGCGCGAGACCGAGGTCTCCTGGCGCGACGTGCTCGACGCCGACGAGGTGTTTTCCACGGGCAATCTCGGTAAGGTCCTGCCGGTCACGCGCGTCGAGGATCGCGAATTCCAGCCCGGACCCGTCTGCGCCCTCGCCCGCGAGCGCTATTTCGCCTACGCCGAGGGCGAGACGGTCTGACGCCCCGGGCACACCGGAAACGCACCTGACGGTGCTGCCTTTTTGCGTACCCGGTGCCCGGCGCGGGTTGCGCGGTGAACCATTGAAGCGGCTGAATGCCGCAGGATCGAAGTGGACCCCGAGCGACAGGAAACGGCGAAACGGCGCGTCCACACGCTTTCGGCATACTTCCAGAGGAGAACGACATGCTCTTCGACGTTCGCACGTACACTTGCCGTCCCGGCAGCGTCCGCAAGCAGATGGAGCTTTACGTGGAGATGGGTTGGGAGCCCCAGCGCCGCCATTTGGGGGAGCCGCTCTTCTACGGCGCCTGCGAATCGGGCGATCCGAACACGTACGTCCATATCTGGGTCTACGAGAACGCGGGAGACCGGGAGACGAAGCGCGCCGCGATGATGGCGGATCCGGACTGGCAGACATATCTTGCGGCGAGCGCCGAGGCGGGCTGGCTCATCGCCCAGGAGAACAAGCTGATGGTGAACGCGCCGTTCTTCGAGTCGAGCGTCGGGCCGAAGTAGGGGCGGCGACCCCGCACCGCGCCGCGGCAGGAGTCCTGCCCCCGGGCACTGCCCGAACAGAGGAGGCGAACCGATGAAACAGGTCCATTTCGTTGCAGCCGCCGGGCTGGTTCTCGCGCTGACGGGATGCGGTGGAGGAGGGGGCGGAGGCGGAGGCGGAGGGTCTCCGTCCGATCGGGAATTGGAGGTCGGGCGGCAACTCGGAGGCCTCTCCGTCCCGTCCTTCACCGCCGATGAGTTCGAGTCGGGCGTCAACCGCGCCGCCGGCAACGCCAATACCCTGGTGCTGTCCGACACTGTCTCTTTCGTGGATGTTCCGGGATTGCCCTCGGAGCTCCGGTTCCACACGCAATGCATGCTGGACCGGTGCGAACAGGAGGAGCCGATCTCGGGCGAGACGGTCGAAGTGATTCTCGATGAGTACCTGGCGGACGACGGGGCGGTCGATTCGCTGATGCCCCGCCCGGCCGGAGAGCGCTACGGGATCCGAATCGCGCGAGTACGGTTTAGCGAACGGACCCCGGACGGCGACATGCTCACGTTTGAGGGCTACGGCGGCTGGATGGAGTACGGAGCGTTCCTCGTCACGGAGGGCGAAATCCAGGAAGGCGACTTTCTTGGGGCCCGGCTCTTCGCCTCGTCGTCGTTCGGAGACTCGCCGAACACCGTGCCGGATATCGGAGCGTCGTGGAACGGCATCGTCGCAGGCGTGGATACCAGCCGGACGGACACGCAAGGCAACATCGTTCAGGGGCAGGTGCGCATCGATCTCGAGTCGCCGCACGGTGCGCCGGTGGTGGATGTCGCGTTCACCGGGCTCTACGACCTCGAGACCGAGGTGGGCAGGGATTCGATCTACTGGGACGATGTTCCGGTCACCCCGCTCGGTTTCTCGGACGGCTCGAGCATCGACGGGCGCTTCTACGGCCCGAGCCATGAAGAGGCGAGCGGGGTGTTCGAACGAGGCGACCTGATCGGAGCGTTCGGCGCGACGAAGGCGGAGTAGCCGGAGACCGCGAGGCCCGCGACGCCCGCGAGGTTCGGGTTGCGAACGCGGCCGCTCCGGGGCGTCCGCCTACCGGGAGTGTCGTTCGGCGGCGTCGTCCGACGGCCGGCATCAGCGGGAGTGGGAGCATGGCCGCCCTGACCGGCGTTCAATCCGAGCGCCGAACGACGTTCGCCCGGCTGTGGAGCGGCGCGGAGGCCGCGGACGCGCGAGGCTGAGCGGCGACGCGGATTTAACCGTGCTGCTTCGCCTCGAACGCGGCGATCTCGCTCATGAACGGCGCGGCGACGTCCGCATTGATCTTGCAGTCGAGAAAGACCGGGCCTTCCGGTGCCGCAAGCAGGGGGCCAAGCGCCTTCAGGTCGTCGGGAGTGCGCACCGTGTGGGCGTCGTAGCCGAACGCCTCGGCGACGGGTGCGAAGTCGACATCCGGGAAGACTGACTTCGCGACCGGGAACTGGCGCATTCTCAGATGATGCAGCTCTGCGCCATAGGCGCAGTCGTTCATCAGCACGACGACCAGCGGCAGATCCTCGCGCACGACGGTTTCGAGCTCGCCCATGGTCATCAGGAAGCCGCCGTCTCCCACGACGAACACCGTCGGAATGTGCGGCCGCGCCCGGGCAAAGCCCAGCGCCGCGCCGAACCCGAGCCCGATGGACGCGAAGTTGTTGGTCATCTTGAAATGCGCGGGATCCGGGACCGACAGATAGGGCACGACGCCCAGGAAATTGCCGGAGTCGTAGACGACGTTCCGGGCATCCGGCAGCATTCGGTCCAGCGTGGCGGCGAGCGTGCGCGGATCGATCGTGCGCGCCGTGTTGGCCGGCTGGAAATCGTCTGCGATGGAGAAGCCGTCGAGGGAGGCCATGTGCCCGGCGCCGTGCCAGGGCTTGTCGGCGCCCTCCTTCTCAGCCGTCGCTTCGACAAGCTGTTCCACCGCCAGCCTCGCATCGCCCACCACGGCGACATCGGCCGTGGTCCAGCGCCCGATGCTGGCCCGCGAGGCGTCGATCTGGATCAGCGGTGCGTCCGGCAAGGACTCGCCGAAGCTCATGGTGAGGATGTTCAGGCTGGCGCCCACGGCAAGCACGCAATCGGCCTCGGCCGCCATGCGCCGCGCGGCGGAGTGCGAAAACGAGCCGATGATGCCGAGGTCGAGCCGGTTGCCCTGGAACATGTCCTTGCCCCTGGCGGTCGTGGAGAGCATCGCGCCGGTCCTCTCCGCCAGGCTGACCAGCGCCTCGCGCGCCCCCGCCCTCCAGGCGCCGTGGCCGGCAAGGACGAGCGGCCTCTTGGCCCGGTCCAGCAGCGCCGCCGCCGCTGCTATGGCATGCGCGCGCGCGGGCTGTGCCGGCGGTGCAGGAACGGGGCCGGTGTCCAGCGGCTCAGGCGCGGGTTCGCCCGGCTCGATCGCGATCTCCGCATGCTGCACGTCGACCGGCAGGAGCAATGCAACGGCCTCTCCCGTCCGGGCGAGGGCCGCCGCATCCGCGAGCGTAGCCCGGGCCGTCGCGGCGCCGGTCGGCGCCAGGGCGCGGACCCCGGCCGCCTTCAGCACCCCCGCGCCGTCCAGCTCCTTGTAGTCCGGCCCGAGGGCGTTCGCCGACCCCGTCGGCAGCGCCGCCTCGCCGTAGATGATGAGCACGGGATTGCCGGTTCGCGCGGCGAAGGAGGCGGCGTGCAATCCGTTGGCGAGCGCGGGTCCCCGGCCGACGCAGGCCACGCCGAGGCGTCCCGTCGCGGCCGCATAGCCGTCCGCCATGCCGATGGCGACGTTCTCGTGACGGGCGCCGATGAGGGCGATGCCCATTGCGTCCAGCGTCACCGCAAACGCCGCCGTGTCATCGCTCATCAGCCCGAACACCGTGTCGACTCCCATCGCCTTGATGTCTTCGGCCAACGCCTGATAGATCGGAATGGTCCGCATGACCGCCTCTCCCGCACCGGTTCGCCGGACATGCTACCCGATATCGCCGCCCGCACCGGCGTCATCCGCTCGACCGGGACCGGGCGATGCCGGCGCTCGTCTCCCCGGCCCTGATCGGGATCCGGGTAGACAAGCATGACGGCGCCGCGGTCTTTCGATCGGTACAGCGATGGAGAGTTGGTCGATCTCTGCAACGGCGGCGGCCGCCGCGAGGCAATCCACGCGTTCGAGGCGCTCTATCGACGGCACCGGGATTACGTCACGCGCGTCTCTCTGCGCTTCGGGGCAGATCACGGGATCGCAGGCGACGTGCTGCAGGAGACCTTTCTCTATCTGCTGAAGAAGTTCCCCCCGACCGGCGACGGTCTGGTGCTGAGCGCGCAGTTGCGCTCGCTGCTCTACCCGGTCGCCAAGAGTCTCACGCTCAGTGCGCTCCGGCGCCGCGAGAGATTCGAGGGATCCGATGTGCTCGATCCCGACCGGCACGCGGAAACGCGGGGCGCCGGCCCGGAAGATGGGGATCTGGCGAGGCTGCTGTCGGGTCTCACAAGTCTCTCGATCGAACACCGCGAGGTCCTGCTGCTGCGCTTCGTCGACGATCTGTCGCTGAACGAAATCTCGGAGGTGCTCTCGATCCCCCTCGGCACGGTCAAGTCGCGGCTGCACCTTGCGGTGAAGAAGCTGAAATCCCATCCGCGGATCAAGCGCCTGAAAAAATCGTGAACCTTTTTGCGGTGTCGTGCGCTTAACCCTGCGAGATGCAGCAAGAGCGCGACGATAACGAGCTGCCCGCGGAGCTGATCGAGGACCTGGCGCGGCTCGACAAGTCCCTGGCGGTGATGACGCCGGCCGTCGATCGGCGCCTGGCCGAGGCGGCGCGGGCTCAATTCGGGGCGCGGCCCGAGCGTCGTCGCATGACGCCGCGGCGTTGGGCGTTCGCGGGAAGCCTGGCCGCGGGCCTGTCGATCGCGGCGGTCTTGTGGTTGCCGGAAGGCGGCGTCGATCCGACCCTGCTCGCCGACGATATCGATGGATCGGGGGTCGTCGACATCCGCGACGCCTTTGCGCTCGCCCGCATGGCGGGCGAGGACCGAACGCCGGCGGCGCAAGAGCGGATCGACGCACTCGCCATGCGCGTCGTGGCCTTGCGCGCCGCGTCGGGACGGTCATGAGCAGGCTGTGCTCGATCGTCGGGCTGTGTGTCGTCCTCTACGTCGCGGCTCTGCCTGCGCCCGTGCGCTCCGACGATGCCGCGGTCCGCTTTGCCGCGCTCGACATCTACATGAACGCGTCCGAACCGTTCGCCGCGTGGCAGTTCGAGCTCGCTGAAAGGACCGGACAGATGCTCGTCGTCGGGGTCCAGAACGGCGAGAGCGCGGCGTTCGAAGGCGCGCCCTACTACGATCTGGAGGCCGTGAAGGCGGGCGTCGCCGAACGCATCGTCGTGGCGGATTTCACACTCAAACCGGCCTCCGAGCTGCCGCGCGGACGCGTGCGCATTGCGACCCTGCACGTCCGGTTGAACGGTCCCTCCGACCCCGAATACGCGTTGCGTCTGATTGCTGCGGCCAATGAAGCGGGCGAACCGATCCCGGCGTCGATCGATCTCGATATCCAGATGCGGAGACAGAGCCCATGACCGAAGAGAAACGCGGCATTCGCTTCGCGGCCGCCATCGCTGTCTGCGTTGTCGCCCTCGGCGGCGTGCTCGTCGCTTGCGAGATGGCGGAGCTTTCTGAAACCGAGAAGCAGGCGGCCGGGCTGGCCGCCATGTCGCCGCGACCCGCCCATGTCGAGATCCTGCGGAGCGTGGGAAGCGTGGGCCGGTCCTCCGGAGACTCGATGGAGTTGCCCGCGTTGGCTCCTGCCGAGGAGCTCTGGATCATCGCGACTCCCGGCACGTCCACTGACGATCCGACGTGGATCGAGGAGTCGGCGAGAAACCTGGACACCCGCCCGGGATCGGGAGCGCTGCTCGCGACCGTGATCGCCGATGGCAGGGACATCGCGGGCGAGCCGGTCGAGGTGCCGTTGCCGCTCACCCATACCGCGGTTCACGCCAAGCTCGTCGGCTATGTCGGCACGGTCGATGTGACCCAGCACTTCGAGAACCCGTTCGACGAAAAAATCGAAGCGGTCTATGTGTTTCCGCTGCCGGAGAGGGCCGCGGTCAGCGAGTTCGTGATGACCATCGGCGAGCGCCGCATTCGCGGCATCCTGAGAGAGCGCGCCGCGGCCGAAGAGATCTATCGGGAAGCGCGTGCCCAGGGCTACCAGGCCAGCCTCCTGACCCAGCATCGCCCGAACGTCTTCGAGCAGAAGGTCGCCAACATCGAGCCGGGCAACCGGATAGACGTCGACATCCGCTACTTCCACACGCTCGCGTACCGCGACGGCTGGTACTCGTTCGCGTTTCCGGCGGTGGTCGGCCCACGCTACAACCCGCCGGGATTCGCGGATCCGGTGCAGGCTCTGCCACGATCGCACGTCGAGCCGGTCTCGCAGGGGGCGGGTGTACGCTACCTGCGGCCCGAGGAGCGTTCGGGCCACGACATCAGCATCACGGTCGAGCTCGACGCCGGCGTCGAGCTCGAGGCCCTGAGAGCGAGTCACGAGATCAACGAGACCCGGGCGGAGGCTCATACCGCAAGCATAGAACTCGCCAACCGGACGACGATCCCCAACCGGGATTTCGTTCTCGATTTCAAGGTGGCGGGAGATCGGATCAAGGCGAATCTCCTGACCCATCTGGATCGCGAAAGAGGCGAGGGATACTTCACGATGATGCTCTATCCGCCGAGCGATCTCGAGGACTTGCAGAGGCATCCCGTGGAGATGGTCTTCGTGGTCGACAGCTCCGGGTCGATGGAAGGGGCGCCGATCAGGCAAGCCAGGGAGGCCATACTCGAGGCGCTCGATCTTCTCGAACCGACCGATACCTTCCAGATCATCCGCTTCTCCACGGATGCCAGTCAGTTCGGCCGGATCCCGGTGCCGGCGACGCGCGACAACCTCGCACGCGCCAATCGCTACGTCCGAGGCCTGCATGCAGACGGCGGCACGGAGATGAACGAGGGCGTCCGGGCCGCGCTTGGCTTCGCACCCGACCCGGAACGGCTCCGGTTCGTGACGTTTCTGACCGACGGCTACATCGGCAACGAAACCGAGATC
This sequence comes from Alphaproteobacteria bacterium, assembly GCA_965243325.1. Taxonomy (GTDB): domain Bacteria; phylum Pseudomonadota; class Alphaproteobacteria; order UBA7887; family UBA7887; genus JANQOH01. The sequence goes on from CBDEUQ010000003.1 coordinate 2,098,762, forward strand.
ATCGGCGAGATCCACAACCTGCTGGGAGAATCGCGGATATTCAGCTTCGGCGTGGGCGATTCGGTCAATCGCTACCTGCTGGAGCGCATGGCCGTCATCGGCCGCGGCGCGGTGGCCTACCTCGATCTGGACGATTCCGGCGGCGAGGTCATGCGGCTCTTCTTCGACCGCATCAGCCATCCCGCGCTCGCCCACCTGGAGATCGACTGGGGCGATATGGCCGTGACCGAGGTCTACCCGTCGCGCCTGCCCGACCTTTTCGTCGGCAGACCCGTCATTGTGACGGGCAAATACCAAGGCCAACCGGGCGAGCCCATGATGCGCGGCCGTGCCGGAGGAAAGAGCCTCGAATTCGCTCTGCCGCACGATGTCGGCGAGGACGCGCACGCGTTCATCCCCAGTATCTGGGCTCGGCTGCGCATTGCCGATCTCTCGAATCGGCAGACCTGGGTTCACGATCCGTATGACGAACTGGGTGGCGCGATCAAGGAGACGGCGCTCGAATACGGCCTCATGTCCAATTACACGGCGTTCGTCGCCGTCGACGCGAGCGGACGCACGGCCGGCAGACACGGGACCACGGTGCACCAGGCCGTGCCAGTGCCGGAAGGCGTGCGTTACCAGACAGCGGTCGGCGAGTAAGGGTCCGGAACCCGGACAGCCACGCGTGTCTTGTTTTCGTGCAAATGTGGGAACCAGTAGCTGCGTTGGCGGCGGCCTGGCAATCGTGTCCCTTCCAGGGCGACGGGGTGACACCGACGTTTGCCGTGGAGACGATCATGAGCAGAGTTGCAAGGACCGTCATGTTGGGCGGTCTTTTCCTGTCCCTGTTATTGGCCGCCTCCGTGTTGATTCTCCCTCTGACACCATGGCATCGCGTCAATCCAGACTATCTGAGCGTCAGTGAAGTCTGTCGGCGTTGGGGAGAGCGGCCACTCGACATTGCGGAGTTCCGGGCTGCCGAAGAGGACGAGTCCGTGCGCGCCGCCATGGCTTGCTCTCTGCTCAAGAACCAGGACGATTTTTTCGGAATGCACCATCTGGAGGTCAGCCCGCTCTTCGGAAACTTCAGCGGCTACTACTACACCGAGTTGTACCCCACGTACCTGATTGAGGTCGCGGAAACCACGAATCAGGACACTTGGCAGATCGTATTTCTCCTTGGCCGCGACCGGACGGTGTCCGAAGTCGTCGTTCACAAGAACTGTTGCTGATGCGAAGACATTCTTTCCGTGGTTGGACGATGATCCCCGGCGCGCCGCGATCCGCTGGTCACGTACGTAAATCCCAATCCATTGGCACGGAAGCATTGATTGTCGCTCCGCACGCCGATAACCGTTGGAGGGTGTGACCGATGACTGAGTCTGGCCTCGTCATATGGAACCCGAAGACGGGGGTACGAATTCCAGGAGGCTGTGATCTGCGGTCATCGGCCGGCAGATTGAGGCTTCTTCTCGGTGTCACGCCTCGCGGGCGACCTTGGAGACGCACGGGGACGGTGTCGGCTACAATCCCGGCCTTCATCCGGCTGTTCGCCATCCTGCTGGCGTTGCCCACCCTGTTGCACTCGCTGCCGGCTAACGCTCGCAGCATCATGAGTACGGAGGGCTGGACCGACCTGCATCACGCTGCGCACGGTGGGCATCGGGAGGCGGTCGAAGAACTGATTTCCGCCGGCGCCGAATTGAACACCCGCAGAGCCATGAGTACGGCCGGCTGGACCGACCTGCATCACGCTGCGTACGGTGGACATCGGGAGGCGGTCGAAGAACTGATTTCCACCGGCGCCGAATTGAACGCCCGCAGCGCGTTCGGCCGTACACCGCTTCACGCTGCGGCGCGCGGGAACGAACCCGGCGTCGCCGAGTTGTTGTTGACCGCCGGCGCCGATGTGGATGCCAAGGGTAACGACGGCAAGACGCCGTTGCATGTTGCGGCAAATTGGAATTCGGAACGCGTTGTAGACGAATTGATCGCGGGCGGCGCGGACGTTGAAGCCAGGGACGATTCCGGGTGGACGGCGCTGCACCATACGACAAGACTGGATGCCCACGCGGTCGCATCGAAGTTGATTGCGGCCGGCGCCAGTGTTGATCCTTTGGCCCCCTACGAGTACCGCCGCGGCGTCGTGACACCGCTGCATCTTGCGAACAGCGGTGTCGCCGTGGTGCTGATTGCCGCTGGTGCCGACATTCATGTCCGAGACGGTGACGGCCTCACGGCGTTGCACCACGCGGCCGACAGAGCCCGAACTCGAGTCGTTGCTGCATTGATCGCGGCCGGCGCCGAGATCAACGCCAGAGACAGCGACGGTCTCTGGACGCCCCTGCACTATGCGACGGCCGGTAGAAGAACCGTATCGCTCGAGACGATATCGACATTGCTGGCGGCCGGGGCGGAGGTCAACGCGAGTGGCCGGGATCTGGGGACGCCGCTTCACTACGCGGTGAGGGACGGTTTCGATCCAGCCCCCGCCGCGGCGATCGCCGCGCTGATCGCCGCCGGGGCCGAGGTCAACGCTGTAGACGGCAACAACCTGACACCACTGCATGTCGCCGCCAGTGTTGGGGTTTTGCCGCTCGTCGTGACACTGATTTCCGCCGGTGCCGACGTCAACGCCAGAGGTCACCATGGCTGGACGCCGCTGCACTTCGCGACCGCTCTGGACCGCCATCAAATTGCAGTGAATTTGATTTCCGCCGGTGCTGACCCCGATGCCAGAGACGACGATGGCTTGAGGCCTTTGGACCTGCGGGGCGAGTCGCAGCATTTTCGGGACATCCTGTGCGGTAGCGATGCCGAAACCAGGGGCTCGATCTGTTGGCCCGACGCTTGGCGGTAGTGCAGTGGTGCCGCATTCACGCCGTTAACGGTCAGGCCGTCATGGAGGGCGGGAACTTGCCCATGGTGGGGTCGTTGAAGAACCTGATTTTCGTTCGAGGCGCGAGCGATATCGAATAGCGGCGGTCGTCCCGAAGCCGGTTCGGTATGTGTGGGCGTGATGAACGCACAGTGGGGCCTGATCCACGGTCCGAGATGCCCGGGTGCCAGGATGGCATGAAGAGCGGTGGCCAGCCGCTCGGGATTGCTCGCCGCGGTCGCGAGACAGGCTTGGATCTTTATGTTGGCGAGGCCGCGGGGATCGTCGGCGATGCGTTGCCCATCGCACGATACGCTGCGTCGTGAGACGCCGCCGGCGGTCGGGGGAGCGTTCATCGCCTGTCGCCGTATCGAGACGGCAGCCAACCCGACGGCGGCGAACGCAGTGCGGCGTCCGTCCGCGTTGAAGAGGCCCGGCGTCCGTGACCCACTGCGCTTGTATGCTGCACCCGACAGGAAGAAGCCACGAGATGTCGGCCCGAAAGAGCCGTGCCCGGGCAAGCCGTTTATCGATACGGGCGGTCCGCCGCGCTCGACGTCGGTCAGGATTTCGGCGCCGAATGACACTTGACGCATCGGGCGAATCTGCGCGGGAATTCTGACCCGGAAACGAATTCGGAGGCCACCGTGAAGATCACTGCCGTCGAAACCCTGCACGCCGATGCCGGCTGGCGCAATTTCTCGTTTTGCAAGATCGTCGCCGACAACGGTCTGGTGGGCTGGAGCGAATATCAGGAGGGGTTCGGCTCGCCCGGCGTGACCGCGGCGATCCAGTCGCTCGCGTCGCAGGTCGTCGGCGAGGACGCGCGTGCCCCGGAGCGCATCTACTGGCGGCTCTACGCGGCCACCCGCCCGGCCGCGGGCGGCGTCGTCGGACAGGCCATCGGCGCCATCGAGAACGCCCTGCTCGACGTCAAGGCGAAGCACTACGGCGTGCCGGTCTACGAGTTGCTCGGCGGTGCCGTCCGCGACCGCGTGCGGGTCTACTGGTCGCACTGCGGCACCTACCGCCTTCAGAACCCGGAGGTGCACGACACGCCGCCGCTGACCTCGCTCGACGACGTGCGCGCGCAGGGGCGCGAGGTGCGCGAGGCCGGCTTCACGGGGCTCAAGACCAACGTCTTCCTGTTCGACGGCGAGCCGCGGCTGTGGGCGCCCGGGTTCAACATGCCGGGCGACAAGCCCGACCTCAACGTCGAACGCGGGACGATCATGGCGCTGAAGGCGCAGATCGAGGCCTTCCGCGAGGGCGCCGGACCCGACATGGATATCCTGCTCGACCTCAACTTCAACTTCCGCACCGAAGGGCTGCTGCAGATCGTCGACGCGCTCGATCCCTACAAGCTGTTCTGGTACGAGATCGATTCCTACGACGCCGTCGCGCTGGCCGAGGTCCGCCGCGCCTCGCGCACGCCCATCGCCGGTTGCGAGACGCTGATCGGTCTGCGCGAGTTCAACCCCTACTTCGCCTCCCGGTCGGTCGACGTGGCGATCATCGACGCGGTGTGGAACGGCGTCGCCCAGTCGATGAAGATCGCCGCCACGGCGGAAGCCAGCGAGATCAACATCGCGCCGCACAACTTCTACGGGCACCTGTGCTCGATGATGAACGCGCACTTCGCCGCCGCGGTGCCGAACCTGCGCATCATGGAGATCGACATCGACCAGGTGCCGTGGCGCGACGCGCTGTTCACGTACGTCCCGCAGTTCGAGGACGGCCATATCGTCATCCCCGACACGCCGGGATGGGGCTGCGAGCCCGACGAGACGGCCCTTGCCGCGCATCCGCCAAAGGCGGTGCGCGGCATCACGCACCGCCGCTGATCGGTGAGGAACCTATGGAGAACAAATTCTTGACCGGCCGCGCCGCCGGCCATAGTCTCCATGGTCTCGGAAGTCTTCACACCATGTCCCGCGAGGCGTCATGTCGCTTGCCGTGTCGGCCGTTTCGGAACGCATCTGGGACCTCAAATACCGCCTGAAGCGGGCCGACGGGACGCCGGTCGACGGCGCCATCGACGATAGCTGGCGCCGCGTGGCGCGGGCGCTGGCGGCGCCGGAGGCCGAGCCGGCGCGCTGGGAGGAAGCGTTCGCGGCGGCGCTCGACGACTACCGTTTCCTGCCCGCCGGGAGAATCCTTGCCGGCGCCGGCTCCGACCACCGCGTCACGCTGTTCAACTGCTTCGTGATGGGCCGGCTCGCCGACGACATGGCGGGAATCTTCGACGGCCTCAGGGATTCGGCGCTGACCATGCAGCACGGCGGCGGCATCGGCGTCGATTTTTCGACCCTTCGCCCGCAGGGCGCGCGCGTGCAGGGCGTCGGCGCCGATGCGTCGGGGCCGGTGTCGTTCATGCGGGTGTGGGACGCCATGTGCCGCACGATCATGAGCGCCGGCCACCGTCGCGGCGCCATGATGGCGACGCTGGCGTGCGACCACCCGGACATCGAGACCTTCATCGACGCCAAGCGCGAAGCGGGCGAGCTGCGCATGTTCAACCTGTCGGTGCTGGTGAGCGACGCGTTCATGGACGCGGTGCGCCAGGGCGCCATGTGGCCGCTCCAGTTCGCCGGCACCGTCCATCGCGAGGTGCCGGCGCGCGACCTGTGGCAGCGGATCATGCGCGCGACCCACGACGCCGCCGAACCGGGCGTGATCTTCATCGACCGCATCAACGCACGTAACAACCTCGCCTACTGCGAGACCATCCACGCCACCAACCCCTGCGTCACTGCCGATACCTGGGTGCACACCGGCGACGGGCCGCGGCAAGTATGCGATCTGGTCGGCCGCCGATTCATGGCGCGGGTAGACGGGCGGGATGTCGAGACCGGTCCGTCCGGTTTCTTCCCGACGGGCCGCAAACCGGTGCTCGCGGTGCGGACGCGGGAGGGTCATTGCCTGCGCCTGACCGCCGATCATCGGGTGCTGACCGCCGGCAGCCGCACCCGGTACCGGATCGACAGGGTGTGGAAGCCGGCCGGCGATCTGGCGGCGGGCGACATGATCGTCCTGCACAATCATTGCGCCGCGCCCTCCTGGCCCGGCCCGTATTCGCGGGAGCAGGGCTATCTGATCGGCCTGCTGGTCGGCGATGGCACGCTGAAGGCCGACAAGGCCGTATTGAGCGTCTGGAAGCGCCGCCGCGCGGCCGGCGACGGGCGCGCGCCGCCGGATGGGACGGACGGCGTGATGGCGGCGGCGCTGGCCGCGGCGAAGACGCTGCCGCATCGCGCCGACTTCGCAGGTTGGATGCCGGTCCGGGGCCGCGGCGAGCATCGCCTGTCGCTCGCCGCCGTCAAGGCGCTGGCGCTCGATCTCGGCATGACGCCGGGCAGGAAGACCCTGACGCCGAAGATCGAAGTCGCATCCTCCGACTTCGCCGTCGGCTTCCTGCGCGGCTTCTTCGATGCCGACGGCTCCGTGCAGGGAGCGCAGGAAAAGGGAATCAGCATCCGCCTGTCGCAGAGCGACCCGGAGCGGCTGCGAGTCGTCCAGCGCATGCTGGCCCGGCTCGGCATCATCGCCGCGATCTGTGCCGAGCGCCGCCCGGCCCGGACGCGGCCGCTGCCCGACGGCAAGGGCGGCCAGCGGGCGTATCGCACCCGCGCGCAGCATGAACTCGTCATCGCCAACGAGAATGTCGGCCGCTATGCGGCGCTGATCGGGTTTGCCGATACGGAGAAGCGGGCAAAGCTCGAATTTGCGCTGGAAAACTACAAGCGCCGGCCCAATCGGGAGCGGTTCCTGGCCGTGGTCGATACGGTCGAGCCGGTTGGCGAAGAAGAGGTGTTCGACGTTCAGGTGCCGGGCGCCAACGCCTTCGATGCCAACGGCCTCCATGTCCACAATTGCGGCGAGCAGCCGCTGCCGGACTACGGCGCCTGCCTTCTGGGCTCGATCAATCTCGCGCGGCTGGTCCGCGACCCCTTCGACGACACCGCGGCGCTCGATACCGGTGCGCTGCGGCAGCTCGCCGCCACCGCGGTGCGCATGCTCGACAACGCGATCGACGTGTCGCACTACCCGCTGCCGGCGCAGGCCGAGGAAGCGCGCGCCAAGCGACGCATCGGCCTCGGCGTCACCGGGCTCGCCGACGCGCTGATCCTGTGCGGCGCGCGCTACGGCAGCGCCCGCGCGGTGCAGTTGACCGAACGCTGGCTCGGGTGTCTGCGCGACGCGGCGTACCGCGCCTCGGTCGCCCTGGCGCGCGAGAAGGGAGCGTTCCCGCTGTACGAGCGCGACGCCTTCCTCGCCGGCGAAACCGTCTCCGAGCTTGACGACGAACTGCGCGACGCCATCGCGGCGGACGGGATGCGCAACGGGCTGGTGACGTCCATCGCGCCCACGGGCACGATCTCGCTGCTGGCGGACAACGTCTCGTCGGGAATCGAGCCGGTCTACGCCTTCAGTCATCGCCGCACCGTGCTGATGCCGGGCGGAGCGCAGAGCGTCGAGGTGCGCAATCATGCGCTGCGCCTGTTCCGCGACCGCTTCGGCGAAGACACGCCGCTGCCGCCGGCGTTCGTCGACGTGCAGCATCTGACCCCGTCCGACCACCTCGTCATGCAGGCGGCGGCGCAGCGCTACGTCGACAGCGCGATCTCGAAGACCATCAACTGCCCCGAGGCGATCTCGTTCGAGGATTTCGAGACCGTCTACCGCCGCGCCTGGGAGCTCGGGTGCAAGGGTTGCACCACCTACCGGCCGAACGCCGTGACCGGGGCGGTGCTCGAAGCGGGCGAGGCGGCGGACCAGGGCGAGCTGCCGTTGGAGACCCTCGCGGGCACCCCCGCCGACCCCTACGACGCCGGTCGCGTCGTCTACATGACCCAGCCGCTCGACCGGCCCGAGGAGCTTCCCGGCACCACCTACAAGCTGCGCTGGCCGGAGAGCGATCACGCGATCTACGTCACCATCAACGACATCGTGCGCGACGGCCGCCGGCGGCCGTTCGAGATTTTCATCAATTCGCGCAACATGGAGCACTACGCCTGGACCGTCGGCCTGATGCGGATGATCAGCGCCGTCTTCCGCCGCGGCGGCGACGTGTCGTTCGTCGTCGACGAGCTCAAGGCCGTGTTCGACCCGCGCGGCGGCCAGTGGGTGGAGGGCGCCTACGTCCCGTCGTTGCTCGCGGCGATCGGCGAGGTCATCGAGAAGCACATGGTGGCGATCGGCTTCCTGCAGGAGCCGGACCGGCCGGCGGCGGCCGGCGCGGCGCACGCGGGGCGGGCGCGCGGCTGCAGCCGCTGCGGCCACCCGACCCTCGTGCGCCAGGAGAACTGCGAAGTGTGTACCCATTGCGGCTTCTCGCGGTGCGATTGAAGCGCCGGTACGCGGTTGCTATACACGGCCGCCGCCAGAGGGCGCCGATCGGCTGACCGGGAGAGACCGACATGGACGTGGGTGTCTATATTTTCGCCACCGACTACACCATTCGTATGGACGAGCTCGCGCGCGCGCTCGAGGCGCGGGGTTTCGAGTCGCTGTTCGTGCCCGAGCACACGCACATTCCGACGAGCCGCCGGTCGCCGTTCCCGGGTGGCGGCGATCTGCCGAAGATGTACTCGCACACGCACGATCCGTTCGTCGCACTGTCGTTTGCCGCCGGCGCCAGCGAGACGCTCAGGCTCGGCACCGGCATCTGCCTGATTCCGCAGCGCGACCCGATCGTCACCGCCAAGGCCGTGGCGAGCCTCGACTCGCTGTCGGGCGGGCGCTTCGTCCTCGGCATGGGCGGCGGCTGGAACGTCGAGGAGATGGAGGACCACGGCGCCCGGTACGGCACCCGCTTCCGGATGCTGCGTGAGCGCGTCCTGGCGATGAAGGCGCTGTGGACCGAGGAGGAGGCCGAGTTCCACGGCGAGTTCGTCGACTTCGATCCCTGCTGGGCCTACCCGAAGCCGGTGCAGAAGCCGCATCCCCCGGTCCTGCTCGGCGGCGAGAGCGACCATACGCTGCGCCGGGTGGTCGACTTCTGCGACGGCTGGTTCCCGCGCGGCCGCATGGGCTTCGAGGCGCACGCCCAGATGGCGCGCCTGCGCCGCTTCGCCGAGGAGGCGGAGCGCGACCCGTCCGAGCTGTCGGTCAGTCTCTTCGGTGCGAAGCCCGACGCGCAGTCGTTCGAGGAATACCAGGACGCCGGCCTCGACCGCGCCATCGTCGGCCTGCCGTCGAACGATCGCGACGACATCCTCCGCCGCCTCGACGAACACGCGAAGCTGATCGTGTGACGCCCGGCGAGGCTCGCTCGTTTCCGCGCGGGTCCTGTCGGAGTCTGCGGTATCGGGTTCGGTTACGCCGACCGGCGCCTCACGCCGCGCGGGCGCGGTAGCGCGCGGTGTAGTCGACGTAGACCGCGCAACCCATCGCGAAGAACGCGCGTTCCTTGTCGTTGACCGGGCGGAATGCTCGCGCCGGCCGACCGGCCCAGATGTGGTCTGCCTCGACCGTCGTTCCCGGTTCGACGAAGGCGCGGGCGCCCACCACCGCGCCGTCCTTCACCGTCACGCCGTCGCCGACTTCGGCGCCCATGCCGATCAGGCACCCGTCGCCGACCGTGCACGAGCCCATGCGCACGTTGTGGCCGACCGTCACGTCGCTGCCGATGACGATGGGTCCGGTATCCGCACGCGTCGCGAGAATCGAGTTGTCCTGCACGTTCGAGCGCGCGCCGACGCTCACCCGCGCGCCGTCGGCGCAGATTGCGGTCGCAAACCAGACGCTCGCGTCTTCGCCGATCTCCACCCTGCCGCGCACCGCCGCGTTGGCGGCGACGAAGGCGCTCTCCGCGGCCGTCGGCGACCCGCCGGCGAACGTATGGAACGGCCCGGCGCCGGCGCCTGCATACGGCGTCATGGAAAGCGGCGGCAGCGTAAACGACAGGTACTCGTTTTCCTGGCGCCGCGCGCGCACGGCATCGCGGAAGCTCTCGAAGTCGTCCGGCGCGAGATCGCGCACCGGCCGGGCCGGATTGCCGGCATACAGCACGCCGCCGTCCAATGTCTTGCCCGGCGGCACGAGCGCGCCGGCGGCAATGACCGCGCGCGGTCCGACGACGGACCCGTCCATGACCACGGCGCCGTCGCCCAGTACGCAGTCGTCGGCCAGGGTGCAGGCATGCACCAGCGCGTAGCGGCCGACGGTCGCCCGCAGCCCGATACGGGCGGGCAGGCGGCTGTCGGAAATGTGCAGGGTCGCGCGTTCGAGCAGGCGGCTTCCGGCGCCGATGTCGATGCGTTCGCCGTCGGCGCGCAGCACCGCGAGGTCGCCGAGCGCCACGTTCTCACCCAGCGTCGCCCGCCCGATCAGGGTCGCGTCGTGGCCGAACTCCGCGCCGGATCCGACGTGCGGTCGATAGTGCAGATAGGGAACCAGGCGCGGCGCGGCCATGCGGTGTGTCCTGTCTCAGGCGGCGCGGGCGGCTTGTACCATGGCGATCAGCGCGCGCCGGGCCTCGTCTGGAGTCGTTACCGGCGCGTCGAACGCGCATCGCGCCACCTCGCCGCGCCGGCGCAGATCGATCCCGTGCGGGTCGATTCCCGTCATGCGCCAGCCGGCGCGCTCGCTGCCCGTCGCGGCACGCGCGTAAGCGGCGACCGCGTCGGCGTGGTCGTCGTTCATGTGTTCGACGATCTCCGCCTCGGCGCGCGCCAGCGCCGGCGCCTCGGGCACCGCCAGCGCGGACGCCGCCACGCCGTCGATGGCGCCGAACCCGGCGATGAGATGGGCGCGCAGGACGGCAATGCGCCAGAGCGAGAAGTCGGCGAACCCGGCATAGCGTTCGGCGCTCGGATGGCGACGGAGAAAACGCGCCATCGCCGCCGGATCGTCCTCGGCCACGGCGCGCCCGAGAACGCTCGCCCGCGCGCCGGTCAGCGGATCGTCGAGGCCTGCGGTGCCGTCGTACAGCAAGCTGGCGCGCGGATCGCCGGCGAGATTGGCGGTGTGCACCGCAAGACGCGAGACGAACAGCAGCGGCGCGCCGTCGAATGCGCTGGCCACGAGGACGAGAGACCCGTAGGGCCAGCTGTCGAAATCGTGCGCCGCGGTCGACAGCACTGCGCGGTCCAGACCGCGCATCAGGCGGCGGGCCGTTTCGGCCGGCGGCGCGGGCTGCGTCTCCATGACTTCGAACCTACTCCGTCGCCCGGCGCGGGAAAAGCGCGCCGTCGCGCTCGCATTCGCGTTCGCCCTGCCCATATCGACAACGAGGGGGGCCGGAGGAGACCGCCGTGAAACCGCAAATCGCCATCGTCGACGACGATCGCAACATCCTGACCTCCGTCAGCATCGCGCTCGAGGCGGAGGGGTTCGCGACACGCAGCTTCACCGGCGGCGAGGAGGCGTTGCGCGCGCTGGCGCAGCAGCCCGCCGACCTCGCCGTGCTCGACATCAAGATGCCGCGCATGGACGGGCTCGAGCTGTTGACCCGTTTGCGCCGCGATTCGGCCATGCCGGTGATCTTCCTCACGTCGAAGGACGACGAGCTGGACGAACTGCTCGGCCTCAAGATGGGAGCCGACGACTACATCACCAAGCCGTTCTCGCTGCGCGTGCTGATCGAGCGCGTGCGGGCGTTGCTGCGGCGCGTCGCGCTGGCGGGCGACGACGCCGGGACCGCCGACGGCGGCGACGAGCCGGCGATCCGTCGCGGCGACCTCGTGCTCGATCCGGCGCGCCATTTGTGTACCTGGAAGGGGGGTGCGGTCGCGCTCACCGTCACCGAGTTTCTCATCCTCAAGGCGCTGGCGTTGCGCCCCGGCCACGTCAAGAGCCGCGACCAGTTGATGAACGCGGCCTACGACGAACGGATCTATGTCGACGACCGCACGATCGACAGCCACATCAAGCGCATGCGGCGCAAGTTCCGCGCGGTCGATTCCGGTTTCGCGCACATCGAGACGCTCTATGGCATCGGCTATCGCTACGGCGAGGATTGACCGGCGAACGGCCGCGGCCCCGGGACGGCGGCGGCGGCGTTTCTCGGCGCTCACCCAGCGCGTCCTCGCGGTCAACCTGCTGGCGCTCGGACTAGTCGTCGGCGGCGTCGTCTATCTCGACCAGTACCAGCGCGGGCTGATCCAGGGCCGCCTCGACGCCCTCGTCACCCAGGCGCGCATCGTCGCCGCGGCCCTGGGCGAAACGGTGATCCCGCGCGATCCGACGGTACCGCAGCTCATCGACGCCTACCGCCTCGGCCAGGTGATCCTGCCGCTCGTGGTCCCCGTTGGATCGCGCGCGCGGGTCTTCCGCAACGACGGCGAGCTCGTCGCCGACAGCCGCAACGCCCCGGCCCGCGTGCGCGTGGCGATACGCGAATTGCCGCCGCCCCACGCCACGGACTTCCCCGACTCGCTCTTCCACGGCCTCAACGACTTTCTCGACCGCCTGCTGATCGGCGACCTGCCCCTCCTCGTCGAGGCCAACCACCCGCGGGCGGAGTATTTCTCCGAGGCCGTGGCGGCGTTGAACGGCGGTGTCGGAGCGATGGCGCGGCGCAACGCCGAGGGCCGCGTTGTGCTCAACGTCGCGGTGCCGGTCAAACGCTTCAAGGAGGTTCTCGGCGCGCTGATGCTGACGACCGACACGCTCGACATCGAGGACGAAGTGCGCGCGGTGCGCAGCGACGTGTTCTTTCTCGGCCTCGGCGTCCTCGGCCTCACCGTCCTGCTGTCGCTCTATCTGGCCGGCACGGTGACGCAGCCGGTCCGCCAGCTCGCGGCGGCGGCGGAGCGCGTTACCGCGAAGCGGGGCGGGGCCGACGACATTCCCGATCTCAGCCGCCGCGCCGACGAGATCGGCGATCTCTCGGTCGCGCTGCGCAGCATGACCGAGGAGCTGAGCGCGCGTGTCGACGAAATCGAACGCTTCGCCGCCGACGTGTCGCACGAGCTCAAGAACCCGCTGTCGAGCCTCCAGACCGCCGCCGAAACGTTCGTCCTCGTGGACGACGCGGTGTCCCGGGCGCGCCTCCGCGACGTGCTGATCCACGACATCGAGCGCATGGACCGGCTCATCAGCGACATTTCCGCCGCGTCCCGGCTCGACGCCGAGCTGACGCGCGCGGTGTCCGCGCCGGTCGATATGAGGGCCCTGCTCGATACCCTGGTGTCGATCGAGCGCGGCAAGATCGGCGAAGACGGGCCGCGCATAGTCTTCGAAGCCGCGGGCGGCGCCGCGGTCGTTCGCGGGACCGAGGACCGGCTGGGTCAGGTGTTCCTCAACCTCATCGACAACGCCATCTCCTTCAGCCCGCCGCGGGGGGTCATTCGCGTCCGCCTCAAGGCGGGCGCCGATGTCGTCCAGGTTTTCGTCGACGACGACGGGCCGGGGCTGCCGCCGGGCAAGCTCGCGGCGATCTTCGACCGCTTCTACAGCGAACGCCCGCCCGGTGAGGCGTTCGGCCTGCATTCCGGCCTCGGCCTCAACATCGCCCGGCGTATCGTCGAAGCGCACGGCGGCAGTCTGCACGCGGAAAACCGCGCCGGCACGGTACCCGACTCCGTTGCCGGCGCGCGCTTCGTCGTTCGCCTGCCCTACTGATCCGCCGTCGGCGTGCGCCCCCACAGCCGCGCGCTCGCCAGCGCGGCGCCGTCGGCGAGCGCGCTGAGCTTTGCCCACACCACGTCCGGCGCGACGAACGCATCGCCCGCGGCGGTGGCGAAACCGCAATCGGTGCCGGCGATGACGCGGGTCCGGTCGCCCACCGCGCGCACCGCGCGCTCCAGGCGTTCGGCGACGAGCGCCGGGTGCTCGACGTAGTTGGTCACCGTGTCGATCGCACCGGGGATGAGGATCATGCCGTCGGGCAGGGGCTGCGTCTGAAAGACGTCGATTTCGTGCGCATGGCGGGGGTTGGCGAAGGGCAGCGACAGCGCGCCCGCCTTGGCCTCGTAAAGCAGCGGCACGATGTCGGGACATTCGATGTCGAACGCGTGCGGACTGTTGCGGTTGCCGTAGCAGGCGTGCAGCCGCACGCGTTCGCGCGGGATGTCGGCGACCGCGGCGTTGATCGCCGCGATGTGCATGCCGACGAAGTCGAGAAACTCCGATTTCGTGTTGTGCTGAAAGAAGCAGGCGCGCTCCATGGCAAGGTCGGGAGCGTCGACCTGAATCGTGAAGCCGCGCGCGGCCACGGCGTCGTATTCGACCTTCAGCGCTTTCGCCAGCGCGAAGAGATATGCCTCGTGACTGTCGTAGTGCCGGTTCTCCATGGTCGTGGCGACGATGCCGGGCGAGGCCACCGTCATGAACGTGTCGACGAAGGCGCCCGGGCGGGCGGCGAGGGCGCGCTCGAACGCGTCGCACTCCGCTTGCGCGCGGTCGAGCGAGGCGTACGCCACCGGTCCCTCCGCCGCCGGCGCGTCGAACAGCCGCGCCCGGCGCATGCCGTGGCTCTCGATCCAGTCGCGCCAGCCGGGGAATTCCACGGCGTCGCGGAACAGCGGCCGGTTCGATCGCCCCGAGAAGCCGCTCATCCGCCGGCTGACATAGGTCGAGAAGCTCACGCGCGGCAGTTCGCCGTCGCCGCCGATGTCCACGCCGGCCGCGACCTGCGAGTCCACGAGCGCCGCCATCTCCCGGTCCACCTCGTCGGCGAAGGCGCGCGCGTCGACGGGCTCGCCGTCGTCTTCGGCAAGCAGCATCGCCGTCAGCGCGGGCCCGCGCGGCAGGCTGCCGATGTGCGTGGTGAGAATCCGTTCGTTTCCGGTCTTCATGCGTGCCCCCGCTGTCGGTTACGCCGCAGCGCCGGCGCCGCGGCAGATGGCGTCGAGCACCGGCAGCAGGTGCTCACGAAAGCGCGCCGGGTTCTCCGACATCGGAAAATGGCCGAGCGCCGGCATGATCGTCGTCTCGGCGCCGGGGATCGCCGCCGCCGTCCGCCGCGTGTCTTCCGGCGTGCACGAGAAGTCGTACTCGCCGGTCAGCAGGTAGAGCGGACAGGCGGCGGTATCGATCGTCGCCAGGCGGCCGCGGAGGTCCGAGTCGGCGCGGTAGAAATGCAGGTCTCCCTTGAAGACGCCGGGGCCGCTTTGCATGTACGCCCACAGCGTTTCCCACCGCGCCTCGGCCGGGCTCTGCGGCGCGACGAGACCGGACACCAGCGCCGCGCACACTTCGCCGCCGTGCACGTCGGCCCGGTGCAGCCAGTCGGTGTCGTACCACGGTGTCTGGTGATCGGCGGCCTCGAGGCCGATCGCGGCGCGGAAGCGCGGCCCGTGCGCCGCCGCCAGCCAGAGCGCCAGCCGTCCGCCCATCGAGCAGCCCATGACCACCGGCCGGTCCAGTCCAAGGCCGTCCGTCACGGCGAGAACGGTGGCCGTGTAGCGCTCGGCGGTGAGGCGGTATTCCTCGTCCTGCCAGCCCGCCGGCGGCAATGACTTGCCGTGCCACGGCATGTCGAAGGCGATGACGCGGAACCGGTCGGTCACCGCCGCATCCGTCATCAGGTGGCGGAACTGCTGCCCGTCGGCGCCGGCCGTGTGCAGGCACAGAAGCGGAATGCCGCGTCCCGCTTCCTCGAAGTAGATCCGCAGAGGCACGCCGTCGGCGGCGAGGCGCACGTAGCGCCCGACGATCGGTTCGAGTTCAGCCGCCATCGCGCAGCACCGCCAGCATGTCCTTGAAATAGCGCAGGTGGCGCATGAACGCGGCGATGTCGCCTTCGACCGTCGCCCGCCCGCCGCTCGTCATGGCGAGAATGTCGTGCCAGCCGGCCTCCGGCACCGGTTCGCGGAAGCGTTGCCAGGCGTCCGCGGAGGCGCGGACGGCGAAGACCCGGGCCTGCAGCGGCCGCGCGCCGCGCGCCACCGACTCGACGCGGCCGGCGGCGATGGCGACGCAGTACTCCTCGCCGCCGCATGCCAGCAGCACGGTGCCGCTGAACAGCCGGCCGCGGCGGACGAGCCCGGCGTCGGCGTTGACCCGCTCGGCGAGTTTTTCGAACATGCGCCCGCGATTTCCCCTTCCCGCACCCCCTTCGCGCCCCCTGTTACAACGGCGAAACCATGCAGAACAACATCGGGCTGTTCCTGAGCAAGCGTGCGCATCTGAATCCGTCTCTCGAGGGAATGGTCGACGCCGATTCCGGCCGCCGCCTGAGCTACGCCGAGGTCAACGAGCGCGCCAACCGCACCGCCCATGCGCTGAAGGCGCTCCACGTCCGGCCCGGCGACCGGGTCGCCCTGCTGATGCTCAACTGCCCCGAGTTCTTCGAGAGCTTTTTCGCGCTGGCCAAGATCGGCGCCGTCGTCGTACCGCTAAACGTCCGCCTCGTCGCCGACGAGCTCGCCTGGATTCTCGAGGATTCCGGCGCCTGCACGCTGATTTACGGCGAGGAGTTCCGGCCGCTCGTCGCGCACCTCCACGCCCGTTCCGGCGATGTCGGCGTGCACCGCTGGATTCACGTCGCGCCGGCCGAGACGGATGCCTTCGCGCTCGACTACGCCGCGCTGCAGGCGGCCGCGCCGCTCGACGAACCGCCGATCGGCGCCGCCGGCGACGACCATCTCTACATCATGTACACCTCGGGCACGACCGGGCTGCCGAAGGGCGCCGTGCACACGCACGACAGCGCGATGTGGGCGTGCATCACGCTCAACGCCACCGCGGACATGCGGCTCAGGGACCGCTACCTGGTCGCGTTGCCCGCCTACCACGTCGGCGCGTTGAGCCCGGTCACCGCGAACGTGCATCGCGGCGTCACGAACGTTCTGATGCGCAGCTTCGATCCGACTCTGGCCTGGCGGCTGATCGAGGCGGAGCGCATCGACAACATGATCGCCGTGCCCGCCATGCTCAATTTCATGCACCAGGTCGCGGCGGCGGACGAGGTGGACGCAAGCCGCCTGCGCTGGATCATGTGCGGCGGCGCGCCGGTGCCGGTGACCACCGTGGAGGACTACGCCGGGCGCGGCATCGCCGTCGTCGAGGTCTATGGCATGACCGAGTGCTGCGGGCCCGCCTGCCTGATCGACCCGGAGGACGCGCCGTCGCGACCGGGGTCCACGGGCAAGCCGTTCTTCCACACCGAAGCGCGCGTGGTCGACGCCGAGGGGCGCGAGATGCCGCGGGGCGAACCGGGGGAAATCGTCCTCAAGGCGCGTCACAACATGAAGGAGTACTGGCAGAACCCCCGCGCCACCCGCGAAGCGCTGCGCGACGGCTGGCTGCGCACGGGAGACGTTGCGACCATGGACGCCGACGGCTTCCTGCGCATCGAGGACCGCGTCAAGGACATGATCATCTCGGGTGGCGAGAACGTCTACCCGGCGGAGGTCGAGAACGTCGTCCTGTCGCATCCCGGCGTCCGCGAGGTCGCGGTCATCGGCCAGTCCAGCGACCGTTGGGGAGAGGTTCCGGTAGCCGTGGTCGTCGCCCGCGACGCGGCGCTCCGTGCCGAGGACGTGTTCGCCCACTGCGCCGGCCGGCTCGCCCGCTTCAAGCTGCCGAAGGCGGTGGAGCTGATCGACGAAATTCCGCGCAATCCTACGGGCAAGGTGCTGAAGCACGTCCTGCGCGAGCGGTTTCCGGGACCGGCGCCGGAGTGAGAAGGCCTTACAGCCGCGGCTCGCGGCGCCCCGACCGCGCGGCGACGAAGCGGGCGAATTCGTCGGCCGGCAGCGGCGGGCCGATCAGCCGTCCCTGAATCTCGTCGCAGCCGAGGTCGGCGAGAAGGGCGGATTGCGCCTCGGTTTCCACGCCCTCGGCGAGCACGTGCATCCCGAGACTGTGCCCGAGGTGAACGATCGCCTGGATGATCGCCGAATCGAGCGGATTGTTCGTCACGTCGCGCACGAAGGAGCGGTCGATCTTCAGTTTGCCCACCGGCAGGTGCTTGAGATAGTTCAGCGACGAATAGCCGGTGCCGAAATCGTCGATCGCAAGTCCGATCCCGAGTTCCGTGAGGCGATGAAGCGTGGCGGCGGCGGACAGCGCTTCGGGCATCAGTGCGCTCTCGGTGATCTCAAGTCCCAGCAGCCGCGGTTCGAGCCCGGCGCCGATCAGGCTCGAGCGCACCTTCTCGAGCAGCGCCTGGTCGTGGAACTGGGCCGCCGAAACGTTCACCCACAGCGGCACGGAGGGCGTGTTGCCGCGCGCCCATTCGCCAAGCTGGAGGCAGGCCTTCTCGAGCACCCGCTCGCCGATGGGAACGATCAGGCCGGTGGCCTCGGCGTGGCCGATGAATCCCGCCGGCGACAGCAGCCCGCGCTCGGGATGCTGCCAGCGCACCAACGCCTCGCCGCCGATCACGCAACCGTCGGACAGGCGCACCGTCGGCTGGTAGTGGAGCACGAGCCGGTCTTCCGCAAGCGCGTGGCGCAGCCCTTCGGCAACGCCGAGCCGTTCCTCGGCGCGGCGGCCGAGCTCCTCCACGTAGAAGGCGACCCGGCGCCGCGGCAGGGTCTTGGCGCGGTAGAGCGCCAGGTCGGCGTTGCGCAGCAAGGTGTCGATGTCGCGCGAATCGTCGGGAAACAGGGTGACGCCGGCGCTCGCACCCGCACCTGTAAGCAGGGTCTGGCCGGCGACCGTGACCGGCGCGGCGAGCGCGGCGACCGCGCGGTGCGCCAGCGCCGCGGCCTCGTCCGCCGACGCGACCGACGGCTGCACCACCGCAAATTCGTCGCCGCCGAACCTGGCCACGGTGTCGGCCGGTCCGATGCAGCCGCGCAAGCGCGCCGCAACCTCCACCAGAACGCGGTCGCCCACCGCATGGCCGAGCGTATCGTTGACGTGCTTGAAGTGATCGAGGTCGAGCATGAGGACCGCCACCCTGGACCCGTCGCGTTCGGCCTGCGCCACGGCCGCCTCGAGCCGGTCCAGGAACAACGACCGGTTGGGGAGGTCGGTGAGCGCGTCGTGGTGCGCGAGAAAGTGGATTCGCTGCTCGCTGCGCCGCCGTTCGGTGATGTCGGTGGCGATCGACAGCAGGCCGCCGTCGTCGAGGCGATGCTCGCTCAGGCGATACCAGCGGCCGTCCTGACGCGCGATCTCGACTCCGCCGCGAGGTGCCGCGTGATGGGCGAGACGGTCCTCGAGCCAGGCGTCCGGCGCCTTCTGCGCATCCGGATAGAGGCTGGCGGCGAGTGCCGCCTCCAGATACTCGCGGTAGGTCACGCCCGGCCGCCAACGGTCGCCGACCGGCGCTTCCAGCGCCCGGCTTGCGCGGTTCGCCAGCACCAGCCGGTCCTTCGAGTCGAACAGGGCGACGACGTCGGAGACGCTTTCCAGCGCCGCCGCCAGCCGATGCTCGGCGCCCCGCGCGGCCTGCTCGGCGCCGCGCTGCGCCGAAACGTCGCGCGCGATGAGCAGCATCAGCTCCCGTCCGCCGTCGCGGAAGGGCGCACCGCGCACGTGCAGCGGCAGCGATGCGCCCGCCGTCGTTCGAAAGGCGATCTCGGCGCCGCCCGCCGGCAGCGCGCCGTCGAGGGCGCCGCCGCCGCGGGCGGCGAGCACCGACTCGATCCGCGTGCCGGCCAGCGCCGTGGCGCTGGAAGCGCCGAGCAGCGCGGCGCCGCGCCGATTGACGAATAGGATCTGGCGGCCGTCGAGGACGATGACGAGGTCGCCGGCCATCTCTACCAGGTTGCGATACCGCTCTTCGCTGGCCTCCAGCGCCCGGCGGGTGTGTTTCAGATCGCCGATGTCGGTCCAGCACGACACGACGTCGCCGCCTTCGAGACGCGCCTCGCGGACGCGGAACCACTCCCCGGGCGCGAGCTCGATCTCGAATTCCGCGGCGGTCCCCCTGCGCGCCGCCGCGTGCCGCTTCAGCCATTCCTTGCGGTCGCTCGAGGCCGGCGCCGCCGCGTTCGCGTCGACCGCGCGATAGAGCCAGGATTCGAAATGGACGCCCGGCTTCACGGTCGACGACAACTCGGGGACGAGTTCGCGGAACCGGCGGTTGGCCCAGCGCAGCCGATCCTTGGAGTCCCAGACCGCGATCGCGGTGTCCAGGACCGAGGTGGCGGCGCGAAGCTCGTCGTCGCCCCGTCCGTCCGGCCTGTCGGTCGTCGTTCGCGCGCCGCCGCCGTGGGTCACCGCGGTCAGGCCCTCGCGCTACCCGGGCCGCAGCTCGCGCGCGAACGCCGGATAGATCGGTGCCAGCGCGTCGCCTACCGGCCCGCGCAACAGGGCGAGCGTCTCGCCGTCGGGCGCGGGCGTCGTCGCCGCATGTGCGGGCGCCTCAAAATCGAACCCCGTTGCCTCGCGCACCGAGGCCGCCGTTTCGCCGGGATGCACGCTTTCGAGAACGAAGCGCGCTTCGCGCCTGTCGAACGCGAAGGCGGCGCGGCCGGTGATCAGGGCCGACGGCCCGCCGGGGCGATAGACCCCGGCCGGGCTGGTTCCCGGCGCGCTGACGAAATCCACCCGTTTCACAAGGGCGCGCGGGGTATGCTCTTCGCGAAACAGAATCACCTTCGGCACCACATAGTACAGATAGGCCGATCCGAAGGAACCGGGAAACCGGGTCGCCGCCGCGGGATAGTCGCCGCTGCCCACGAGGTTGATGTTGGCCGCGCCGTCGATCTGTCCGCCGCCGAGAAAGAAGGCGTCGATACGACCCTGGCCGGCGGCGTCGAACAGTTCGCGGCCGCCGTCGCTGAACCGGAAATGATGCGGTGAGCCGAGAACGCTCACACGGAGGCGCCCCCGGGCGCGGCGTTCGGCGAGCAGCGCCGCCGCCGCGGGGAGCGGCGAGTTCGCGCCGACGACCGCGTGGCCCTCCGCGGGCAGGCGCTGCGCCAGCGCCGCGACCAGAAGCTCGCGCGGCCGCCAGGCCGGCGCGGCAAGGTTCACGCCGCCGCCGCGGGCGCCGTGTCGAGCAGCGCGGCGAGGGCGCTCTCGAAGCCGCGCTCGTCGCGCGCGGCCGCCCGGTAGGCGCGCATCGCCGCGTGGTCGGCCGGATACAGCGCGCCGAAGCCGACCGGCCAGGCGCCGTGCGGCACTTCGGCGACCGCCTCGACGTAGAGCGACGACAGGGTGCCCGGCGCCTTGTCCCGGTCGTCGAACAGGTCGCCGTCGACGACCGACTCCACGGTGGCGAGGGTGCGCCGGGCGGCGTGCGACATCGTCATCGCCTCGCGCCTCATGCCGACCCAGACGTTGCCGTGGCGGTCCGCGCACGCCGCGTGAATGAGCGCGATGTCGGGCGCCAGCGCGGGCAGCAGCACCACCGGATCGGCCTCGTCCGCGAACGGATTGTCGACGATGCGCCAGTCGCCGCGCACGCGCATCAGGTCCGAGCCGACGAGGCCGCGAAGGGGCATGAAGGGGACGCCCTTCTCCGCCGCCTGAAGGCTCGCGTGCAGGGCCGGGCAGGTGGTGTCCCGAACGGCGAGCCGTCCGCCTTCGACGGCGGCCCGGAAACGCGGCGCCGGCCCGTGTTCGCCGAGCGACACCGCCGCGGTCTCGATCTCCGCCACCGCGCCGGCGCCGATCAGCACGTCGGCCTGAAGGCCGCTGGTCGGACCGCCGATCAACCGCAGGCCGCGCGCGCCGCGGCGCAGAAGAGCGAACGTCGCCGCCATCGGCGCGCCGTTGCCGTCCGCCGGCGAGACGACGGAGGCGCCGTCGGGGATCAGGTCCGCGAGTGCGGCCGCCGCCGCCGCGCCGTGCCCGTCAAGAATCGTGGTCATCGCCGTGCCTCCCGCTCCGCCCGTCGGCCCGCCATTCTTCGCTCCGTTCGACCGAGGGCGCAAGGCTGGGTTGCAGACGCGGGCGTTCCGCGCTCTCGGCGCAAGGCGCATAGTGGCTGACGAAGGGCGGCGGAGTGCGCACGACGAGATCGATGAAGCGGCTGCGGACGACAGTGTTCGGACTCGGCATGGCGGGCCTCGTGTTCGGCGGCGGCGCCTATGGCGTGAACTGGTGGGAACTGCGCCAGCTGGTCATCACCACCGACAATGCCTACGTGCGCGGCAACGTCGCCGAGATCGCCAGCATGGTCGACGGCTACATCGAGGACATACACGTCACCTCGCACCAGACCGTCGCGCCCGGCGATGCGCTGCTCACCATCCGCGGCGAACGCTACGAAGCCGCCGTGGACGCCGCGCGGGCCGAGCTTCGCGCCGCCGAAGCCGACATCGAGATCGGATTGGCGGCGGTCGATAACGAGAAGGCGCGGCGGCGGCTGCAGCATTCGTTGATCGATCAGGCGGCGGCGCGCGTCGAGGCGGAGAAGGCGGAAGCCGACCAGGCGGCGCGCGAGGTCGCCCGCTACAGCGAACTGCTCGAACGCCAGACCGGGAGTCGGCAGAAGTACGAAGCCGTGGCGACGGCGCACCGGACCTCCGTGGCCGACGTGGCGCGTGCCGAAGCGGAACTCGTCGCCGCGCGCGACCGCATTCCCGTGTTCGACAGCGAGATTCGCCGCCTCGAGCGCGAGATCGAGCGTCTGCGCGCGCTCGCGGCGCAAGCGGCGTCGCGGCTGGATTCCGCCGAGATCGCCCTGTCGGACACGCTGGTGACGGCGCCGGTCGCGGGCGTCATCGGCAACCTGCGGGTCGAACCCGGCATGTACACCAAGGCCGGCTGGCCGATGATGGCCGTCGTGCCGCTCTACGACACCTACATCGTCGCCAATTTCAAGGAAACGCAGCTCGCACGCCTGCGCATCGGCCAGGAGGTCCGCATCGAAGTCGACGCGTTCCCCGGCGTGCCGCTGATCGGCAGGCTCGACAGTCTGGCGCCGGCGAGCGCGGCCGAGTTCAGCCTTCTGCCGCCGCAGAACGCGACCGGGAATTTCGTCAAGGTCGTGCAGCGGGTGCCGGTCAAGATCACCTACGAGGTGCCGGAGGCGCTCGCCGGGCGCGTGGTCCCCGGCATGTCCGTGGTGGTGACCGTCGACACCCGCGACGCGCCGGACGGCGCCGTGATCGCCGACAATGCGCCGCGGCCGTCGCCGGGGAGCGGCTGACCGGACCGCATTCCTCACCACGTGTCGATGTTGGGGCGCCGTTTCCCGGTGCGCGGCGGGCCCGGCGGCACGTTCTCCAGCCCGCCGACGATCCACCGCCGCGAGTCGACGGGGTCGATCACGTCGTCGAATTCGAAATGCGAAGCGACGTTGAGCGCCTTGCCGTGCTCGTACGCTTGCGCGACCATCTCTTCGAACAACGCCTTCCGCGCCGCGGCGCCCTCGACCGCCTGGAGTTCCTTGCGGTAGCCGAGCTTGACGAATCCCTCGAGACCCATGCCGCCGAATTCGCCGGTCGGCCACGCCACGGTAAACATCGGCGTGCGAAAGCTGCCCCCCGCCATCGCCTGCGCGCCGAGGCCGTAGGCCTTGCGCAGCACGATGGTGAAGATCGGCACCTCGACGCTCGCGCCGGTCACGAAGAGCCGGCAGCAATGCCGCACCAGCGCCGTCTTCTCGACTTCCGGCCCCACCATCATGCCCGGCGTGTCGCAGAGCACGAGAATCGGCAGGTCGTGGGCGTCGCAGAGTTGCATGAAACGCGCCGCCTTGTCGGCGCCGTCGCTGTCGATGGCGCCCGCCAGGTGGCCCGGATTGTTGGCGATCAGGCCGAGGGGGCGGCCCTCGACGCGAACCAGGGCGGTGACGATCCCGAGACCGAAGTCGCGCCGCAGCTCGAGCACCGAGCCGCTGTCGGCGAGCAGGTCGATCACCTTGCGCACGTCGTAGACGCGCAGCCGGTTCTCGGGGATCGCGTGGCGCAGACGCCGCTGGTCGGCGCATTCCCAGTCGGCCAGACGTCCCTGGAAGTAGGACAGGTACGTCTTCGCCGTCCGCACGGCCTCTTCTTCGTCCTCGACGGCGACGTCGACGACGCCGTTGGCGCGCTGCACCGCCATCGGCCCGACTTCCTCGGGGCGAAAGACGCCGAGGCCGCCACCCTCGATCATTGCCGGCCCGCCCATGCCGATGGTCGAATCGGCGGTGGCGATCACCACGTCGCAGCAGCCGAGCAGCGCGGCGTTGCCGGCGAAGCAGCGCCCCGACGCGACGCCGACCAGCGGCACCAGCCCCGACAGGCGGCCGAAGAAGTGAAACGCTTCCACGTGCAGCCCGGCGGGCGGCGCGCCGTCGGTGTCGCCGGGGCGTCCGCCGCCGCCTTCGGTGAAGAAGACGATCGGCAGCCGCCACTTCTCCGCGAGCAGGAACAGGCGATCCTTCTTCTCGTGATTCTTGAACCCCTGCGTGCCGGCGAGCACGGTGTAGTCGTACGACATCACCGCGCAGCGCGCGGCGCTCTCCGGGAAGCGGTCGCCGTTGACGCGGCCGATCCCGGCGACCAGGCCGTCGGCCGGCGTGCGGCGGATCAGGTCTTCGAGATCGCGCCGCTGGCGCTGTGCGGCGATCACCAGCGGGCCGTACTCGACGAAACTGCCGCGGTCGCAGAGGTCGTCGACATTTTCCCGCGCCGTCCGGTGGCCGGTCCGGCGCCGGCGCGCGACCGCGTCCGCGCGGGCTTCGTCGAGGCCGAGCGCGTGCCGGTCGCGGGCCTCGGCGAGGTCCGGGCGGACCGCGTCGAGGTCGATGGCTTCGCCGGCCCCGGTCTCGGCCGCGGCGACGTCGCGCGCTTCGACGAAGGCGAGCGGGTCGCCCTCGAACACGGTGTCGCCGACCGCGACGGCGAGCGACTGCACGAGACCCCCGATCTCGGCGGCAACGACGTGCTCCATCTTCATCGATTCCATCACCAGGACCGCGCCGCCGCGCGCGACGAGCGCTCCGGCGGCGACGTCGATGCCGACGATCGTCCCCTGCATCGGCGCCGGCAGCGGCACCGTGCCGGCGGGCGCCTGCGGCGGCGCGGCATCGTCGCGCGGCGCGCTCTTCCCGTGATCGAGGACCGCGAGCGGATCCGTGCTGTCGACCGCGGCGCCGGCGCGGCGCGCTCCGGCGGGCGCCGGCGCGTCGACGTGCCGCCGCCGGGGCGGGGTCTCGGCGGCCGCCAGCAACGCCTCGATGTTGTCGTCGACGAAGCGCGTGTGGGCGCGGCCCGACACGAAGTCGGGATGCGCGAGCACCGCCTGCAGGAAGGCGACGTTGGTCGCCGGCCCGTCGATGCGGAATTCCGACAGCGCCCGCGTCGCCTTCGCGGCGAGCGCGGCGAAATCGCCCCCGGAGGCGTGCACGATCACCTTGGCCAGGAGCGAATCGAAGCGCGGGTTGGTGCGGTAGCCGGCGTATCCGTAGGTGTCCGTGCGCACGCCCGGTCCGGACGGCAGGTCGAAGGCCGTGAGAACGCCGCCCGTCGGCCGGGCGCCGCCGTCGGCGGTCATGGTCTCCAGGTTGACGCGCACCTGGATCGCCGCGCCCGACGTTGCCGGCGGCCGCGCCGGGTCGAGCCCGAGGTCGTCCAGGGATCGGCCGTCGGCGATCTCCAGTTGCAGACGCACGAGATCGAGCCCCGTCACCGCTTCTGTCACCGTGTGCTCGACCTGCAGGCGCGCGTTCGCCTCGATGAAGGCGAAGCGGTCGTCCTCCCCGACCAGGAACTCGACGGTGCCGAGGCTCCGGTAGCGCACGCTCTCGCCGAGGCAGACGGCGGCCGCGGTCAGCGCCTCGCGCGCCGCGCGGCCGAGCGACGGGTCGGGGGCGGTCTCGACGAGCTTCTGATGGCGGCGCTGCACGCTGCATCCGCGCTCGCCGGCGTGGGCGACGCGGCCCGAGCCGTCGCCGAGAATCTGCACCTCGACGTGCCGCGCCCGCGGCACCAGCGCCTCGACGTAGAGCGCGCCGTCGCCGAAGGCGGCCTCGGCCTCCGACCGGCAGCGTTCGTAGGCGGCGTCCAGCGTGGCGTCGTCGTGGACCGCGCGCATGCCGCGCCCGCCGCCGCCGGCCACGGCCTTGATCATCACCGCGCCGTGCGCGACCAGCAGGTCGCGCGCCTCCGCGAGCGTGGCGCTGCCATCGCTTCCGGCGGGGACGGGGATGCCGGCGTCCCGCGCGGCGGCGCGCGCGCGGGCCTTGTCGCCGAACAGGCGCAGCGTTTCCGGCGTCGGGCCGACGAACGCCAGACCGGCGCCGGCGCAGGCCGCCGCGAAGTCCGCGTTCTCGGCAAGGAAGCCGTAGCCCGGGTGCACCGCGTCGCAGCCGTGCGCGCGCGCCGCGGCGACGAGCGCGGCAGGGTCGAGGTAGGCCGCGGCGCCGGTGCCCGGGAGCGCCGCCGCCTCGTCGGCCATGCGCACGTGGAGCGACTCGGCGTCGTCGGCGCCGTGGACGGCGATGCATCGGGCGCCGAAATCGGCCGCCGCGCGCGCGATGCGCACGGCAATCTCGCCGCGGTTGGCGATCAACAGGCGGGAAATCGTCATGGCGGGGTCAGGTTGCCGCGGGAAGACGGCCGCCGCTCGAACGGAACGGCCGGACGTCCATCGCGCCCTCTCGTCTCCGGTACGGACTCGGCCGCAACCTTAGGGGAACCGCGCCCGGGCGTCCATGAGCCGGCTTGACCGCCGCCGGGGCCTCGGATATGCGCCGGGGCCATGCAAGCGCCGAGTCTCGCCGACGTCCAGCGTCTCGCCGAGCGGGAGATCCAGCGGATTCCCCGTCATCTGCGGGCCGCGGCGGGCAACGTCGCGGTCCACGTCGTGGACTTTCCCGACGAGGAGACCATGACCGAGATGGCGCTCGAGTCCGAGTTCGACCTGCTCGGGCTGTACGTCGGAGTGGCGCTCACCGAGCGCAGCGTCACCCATCCCCGCAGCGAGCCCGACATGGTCTATCTCTACCGCCGCCCCATCCTCGATTACTGGTGCGAGACGGGGGAGACGCTGGCAGCCGTCGTCCGCCACGTGCTGGTTCACGAGATCGGTCATCATTTCGGCTATTCCGACGACGAGATGGACGCGCTTCAGGGACCGGTGTGACATCTCCTCACGCCATTTTGGTCTCACCGCCTCGCTGTGGACGGCGGATACCGAGCGCGCCAGGGTGCTCGGGGCCAGCGTCGAGACCGGGACCGTCTTCATGAATCGGGCCGACCGCCTCGATCCCGCGCTCTGCAGGACGGGCTGCAAGCTCACCGGCAAGGGCGGGGGATTGTCGGAAATCGGTTACCACAACCTGACCTGCCCCAAGTCCTTCCACTTGAAGAAAGGACCCGGATGACGCTTGTGGCGGACTGGTCGTACCCGACGGCCATCCGGTTCGGCGCGGGCCGACTCCGGGAACTGCCGAACGCGTGTGCGGACGCGAGCATCCGCAACCCGCTGTTCATCACGGACCGAGGGCTGGCCGCGTTGCCGTTGACGCGCCAGGCGCTCGACATTCTGGAATCCGCCGGACTGGGCCGCGCGATCTTCTCCGATGTCGACCCCAATCCGAGCAACTGGAACCTGGATGCCGGCCTCGTGCGCTTCCGCGACGGAGGGCATGACGGTGTCGTGGCATTCGGCGGCGGCTCCGGTCTGGATCTGGGGAAGGCGGTTGCCTTCATGTCCGGCCAGTCGCGCCCTGTGTGGGACTTCGAGGACATCGGCGATCGGTGGCGGCGCGCGAACCCTGACGGCATCGCGCCCGTGGTGGCCATCCCTACGACGGCCGGGACGGGATCCGAAGTGGGCCGGTCCAGCGTCATTATCAATGCGGATACCCGCGTGAAGAAGATCATCTTTCACCCGAGGGTCCTGCCGACGGTGGTGATTATCGATCCTGAACTCACGGTGGGCCTTCCCGGACCGATCACGGCCGGGACCGGGATGGATGCCTTTGCGCACTGTCTCGAAGCGTACTGTTCACCGCACTATCACCCCATGGGCCAGGGCATTGCGCTCGAGGGCATGCGCCTCGTGCACGAGAATTTGCAGAACGCCTACGCTGACGGCTCGGACCTCGAGGCCCGGGCCAACATGATGGCGGCCGCGACCATGGGAGCGGTCGCCTTCCAGAAGGGACTGGGCGCCATTCACGCGCTCAGCAACCCTGTCGGTGCCGTGTACGACACCCACCATGGCACGACGAACGCGTGCGTGATGGCGCATGTCCTCGATTTCAACCGCTCCGCGGTCGCAGATCGGCTGGCCTCGTCCGCCGCGTATCTGGGCCTTCGGGGCGGCTACGCCGCGTTCTACGACCGGGTGATGGAGCTTCGTGAATCGCTCGGCATTCCGCAGACGCTGAGTGAGATGGGTGTCGGCTACGAGCGTTTGGACGAGCTCACGGCCATGGCGCTCGAGGATCCGTCGGTGGGGGGAAATCCGGTGCCGATGACGGAGGCGAACACGCGGGCGCTGTTCGAGGCCTGCATGTAGATGTCCCGCGAAACGGCGCGGGATGCCTGTCCGGACGCTTCCCAGTTCTGCTTGCTCGCCGGCAGCCTCACGGCGTCCGGCCCCTGATCCCCGGGGCGCAGTGCTCCGCCGGGCCGAAACCCCGGAGCTTGCCGTCGCGAAGGTCGCAGGTGGACTTGCGGGGCTGGAGCGCCCTGTTTCGGGCGTCGGTGAGGTCGGTTCTCGCCATCTCTTGTTCTCCCGGATGCGGTTGTAGCCAGGGAGCCGGAGCTTGCCGGATCCGTCCGAACGCAACAAAACTCCGGAGAGAAAATGACCTGTTGTCAAATGGTTGGCACCGCCAGGTGCGCGGGGCTGTGTGACACTTCTTGCCGATTTACCCGACGTCGGCAGGCGCTTGACGTGGCTCGCCTTCACTCCCGTAAGTTGTTTGTCATTCGGCGCGCGGATCGGGTGCCGATAAGCGTGGCAACGCATTGAGTTCCTTCAATTTCAAGGGCCGAACAGCACGTCTGTTCCACACCAGGGGCCTGCGTCGTGCGCATGGCCGGCCCGGCAATTTGACCATGCCCTATTTGTGTACTAAGTACGATACATGACGTATTTCGGTGGAACCGTCCGCGTGATCCGCGAACGCCTGCGCGAGGACGACCGGCGCTATTCGGTGCGCCAGGTCGCCGGCCGCGTCGGCATAGAGCCGGCGTATCTCAGCAAGATCGAACGCGGCGAGGTGGCGCCGCCCTCGGAGGCGACAACGGTGCGGCTGGCGAAGGAACTCGGCGAGGACCCCGACGTCATGCTGGCGCTCGCGGGCAAGGTGTCTGCCGACTTGCAGGCCATCATTCGCAAACGGCCGCGCCTGTTCGCAGACCTGATCCGCCAACTGAAGGAAGCACCCGACGAGGCGGTGTTGCGGGTGGTGCGCGAAGTGCGCGACGGAAATTGGTGAGGAGTAATGTGAATGATCGTGCTTGAAGACAACCGGCTGGAATTCGGCTTTCCGGAGGTCCACGCGGCGGCGCGTTGCAGCATCGAATTCCAGCGCACCCTGCGCATCCCGGACGACGGTCGCGACTACCCGCTGCCGCCGGGCCTCGGCTCGCTTCCGCTGCGGCATCTCGACGATCACGCCGCGCGCCTGCCGGAAGCGTGGCGGGTGCGGGGCGGCGTGATCGCGCCGATGCACCAGGCCCAAGCGATGTGGATCGACTTCGATTCGGACTATCCCTTCGCCGTCAAGGTGGCGACCGGGAAGATCTGCGCGATCACGGGCGAGTCCCGGGTCGACCCGCTGAACCGGGATCCTCAGGACTACGCGGTGCTGCCCGAGCAGCCCTGGCTCGACGGCTACTGCGTCGAGGAAGGGGTGGTACGGCAGTTCGTCGCCATGCCGCTCGGCGAGGGCTACACGGTCGAGGAGCAGCTGACCGGCGACGCGGTCCACGGCGGGATTCAGTTGGTGGCCTACCCCATGAAGGCCGAGCGCTACGAGGCGCTGCGATCGGAGTGGGATGGGTTGCAAGACGGTGTGGTGTATTCGGCGGAGCCTGCTTTGGAGGACGCCATGGGCCTTGCGCCGGGCGGCCGGATGAAGCAGGAGATCTATGATGATCCCTACGGTCTCGACGCCTGGGATCAGCGGCACGGCAGCCGCTGCTTCGTTTCCCTGCTGAACACGATCCAATGGATGGCAATCACCGGCGAGCGTCCGCCGACGGAGCCGCCGACGGCGCAGGACTATGCCGCCTGCGGCCTGCCCTGGTTCGACTACTTTGGCGGGGATGCGCGAGCCGTGGCCGGCAGCGGCAAGCTGCAGGGGCTAAAGAGCGTCGCCCAGCAGGGAAAGGTAACAGGGCAGGGGCCGCTGCCGAATAACGAAACGATTGCCGCGACGCCCGTTATCGCGCTCGGGAAGGCGCGCCGCGTGCGGGAACACACCGCCCCCGGGGCGCCGTCCTGACGGTCAGTGAATGCCGCAATGAAGCCATGCGGCGCACGTTGAACGGCGAGAGCGACAGGCTCATGCAGAGCCGCTCTCGCCGCATGCACCCGTCCGAATAGCCGTACTTGCCCCCATGGACCCACAGGTAGCCCCGCGCAACTTCGCTCCGCTTGACGCGAAGCCATGTGGGTCTCTTTGTTGAACTGTAGCGACGAGCGTTCGCCTAAGCTCTTGGTACGTTTTTTTTCGCCGCCGCTCCGGTGCATGATCACGGTGCCGTTGACATGTACTCATGATCCCGAATTATTGACCCTCTTCAATAGGTTATCGCTGTCGTCCGGCGTCGCCGTTTGACCCCTGAGATTAAAGAACTTCAATACGTTGCCGTGCTGATCAACGACCAATCTACGCGTCGGGCAACATAAGAGGTACGTTGAGTCGGGTTGCACCTACCGGAGCGGGCGAACATAGCCGGTTAGCGAGCGTACAACCAGTAGTGCTGATCGGACATTCGTGACAGGCCGGTATGCTAGGGAGGCAACGGATGGCAAGTTTCCATGCGATTCGGACGACGAGACTCACGGATCGCCAGGTTCTTGACCTGATTTACGCGCTGCTTGGAGACACAGACGCGACGTCAGGGAAGATCAGCTTGGCCGATGGAATCGCTTTCGACATCCTCTCCAGCAAGCGAAGTGAGGAGCCGGTATCGGATCTTGACCGCGAGCGCCACGCCATTCGATCCGCACATTTGTCCGTGCTCTCGTGTATCCACGTTGATTTTTATCGTGGGACTTGTAGCGATATTCAACAGCCACACGCAAATCGTGAGGCGTCGCCGCATTTTGATGAAGTATTTCTGCGTCATGAAGCTAGGCAGGGTCAGGTGACCCTGCACCAGTGGGTTACCTGCATTGACATCATCGAAGCTGCACTTCCCAAGACTTATCCGCTGCAGGAGGCCAAAAAGGGCTCGGATGCGATCGACGTCCTGCGTGCGGAAATGGCGGAGCTGGCCAGTCAATACAAGGAGATGCTAGCCGGGTTGGCTGACGAGCGGGCGAAGTTCCGGGAGGAATCAGAGGAAGAACGTAAAGCTGCTCGGGAGGAATATGCCGTCGCGCAAGACAGACTGGAAGCGGACGGCGAAAATCAGCGTAAGGAGTTCGACGAATACAAGCAGCAGGAAGAAGGTCGTCTTCAGCAACAGCAGGAGGAACTGGACCGGCGAGAGCAGGACCTCGACAACCGTCGGCACATGCACGCACGCCGCGAATTGCGAGAGCGGATATCCGAGCACTTTAAGGTGCGGATGGTGAGGCCGGTCGTTTCCAGGGCGGCCGTCAGGATGCGCTGGCTCGTTTTTGGGTTGACTCTGGGGGCCGGTGTCGGAATTGGCGGTTTCGGCATCGACAGCTTCGGCGAGTTGGTCGCGGTCGGAGGCCACGAGGATGTTCCCGGCTGGCTGACCATCACCCACGCGGTTCGAAGCATAGTATTGATAGCACTGGCAGTGGGGTTCGTCGCTTATGCCATTAGTTGGCTCCGGGCGATTTATCTTGATGATGTCCGCACCGAACGGCGATACGAGAAGTACGGGCACGACATCGATCGGGCCAGTTTCGTTATTGAGACGATCATGGAGGTCGGTGATATGGAAGACATGGAGGTGCCGGACGCTTGGGTCGACGGCGTGTGCCGGAATCTGTTCCAGGATCACGCCGACCGCAGTGCCGACAGCACCCCAAACCACGCGCTGGCTGCGCTGTTCGACACCATCTCCGGCGCAAAGTTCGGGCCGGACGGCGCCCAATTCTCCATGGAACGTCGCGATGCCCGGCGATTCGCGAAGAAGCACTCCAGCGGTTAGTGGATTGTAGGTGACCGAAGAGTCCATTATTGTTTCCTTTGTTGAATCTGTCATGGGCGGCGTCAATGCGTCGCGGGGTTTCGTGTAGGGGATTATCCACTATGGTTGACCCGGGCGCCGCCAGCGGTATGCTCCAACGTCATTACCCGAGACGGGAGGAGGCTTGGCATGCCTGACACGATGAAACCAAAGAACCCGCACCGCGATTACCATGTGGACTTAGAATGCGGGTTTCGGTTGTGAGTGTGCCGACCAGAGAAGCCCTTGATCGCACGCTTAACGAGTTCGTGCGGCTGGGAAAGTACCAGTTTCTGAGGCAGCACGGCATATCAAACCGGCGGTCTGTCTCAACTTTCATCGAGTGGCAGGGAGAGCACTGCGACATGAAAGCTGTGGTCGCTGTCGCGTTAGGCAATCCGCACGCGAGGATCGGCAATACCAGCGAAGTGCGCGAGATAGTCGAGCGTCTGGGGCTCGTGGTCATTCAACGATAAGCCGATGCTTGACCCCGCACGTGATCTCGTCGGCGCGACGCCGGATAAACGGGATCGTGTCGGTGTTTGTGCTCGTCATGATCCCGGCGCAGACCTCGTTCGTGTCCCGGCCCTCCGGATAGATTCCGGATTCGAAACACGCCGTCGCTGTGGCCTTGTCCGGGAACATTTCCACGAGCGGAACCAAAGTCAGACTTTCGTGATGAGCTTTCCCAGTTTCCGTTGTCAACGACTAGAAAATAGGTAGGGGGACCGAATTAGTTTCCCTTCATGGATAATCCCCTTCGTGTACGGTCTTGGCGGAGGATCGCGACAGCCCGCAGAAGCATGTGCGGCGGGCGGGGACCGTCTCCCTCAGCGCTGACGGTCGAGCGCTTCTTCGCATGGATTCAATTACAGAGGCGCGTACTCGTTTGATGGGAGTATTGTGCGGAGAACTTCTTCGGCTTTGTGCAGCTCGCATATGGGCGCGTCATGCTTCGGCAATTTTGTGATGGGTTCTCGAAACGCGGTGCGACTGTGAAAGCCGTCATCCGCCCGGTGCGGGACAGCGACGCAGAGGGGCTGATCCGCCTGATCGGCGCCTGCTGGTCGGCCTATGAGGGCTGCATCCTCGATGTGGACGCAGAGGAGCCGCAGCTGCGCGCCATGCGGAGCCATTTCGATGCGCTCGGCGGCGAATACTGGGTTGCGGAAGGTGCCGGCGGCAGGATCGGGGCCGGCGGCGGCTGGGCGCCCGCAGCCGACCCGGCCGGCGCCGAGTTGCACAAGCTCTATGTGCTGGCGGACCTGCGCCGGCAGGGCATCGCCCGTCGCCTGGTCGGCATGGCCGAGGCGGCCGCCCGCCGCCGGGGCAGCCGCTTCGTGGAGCTCTGGTCCGACACGCGCTTCCTGGAAGCGCACGCCTTCTACGAGGCGCTCGGGTATCGCCGCACGGCCCGCACCCGCGAATTGCACGACCTGTCGAACACGACGGAGTTCCATTTCCGCAAGGAGCCGTTCACCGTGCCGTGATCGGCCGGCGCCGGGTGCGCGGACCTGTGTCACTCATCCGACAGCCGCCGCGCCCCGGGGTCGTCCCCGGGCCGCGTTGAGTCGGGGTGCGCTCGAACTCGCGGTGCTGCCGGCGGTCCACCGCGCCGCTATACTCCCGCCCGCGAAGTGCGCCGGCGCGAAGAAGCAATGGAGGGAGCGACTCCCATGGCGGAAGCCTATATCTGCGATGCGGTACGGACCCCGATCGGGCGCTACGCGGGCGCGCTGTCGGCGGTGCGCACCGACGATCTCGGCGCCGCTCCCGTCAAGGCGCTGATGGCGCGCCACGAGCGCGCCGACTGGGCCGAGGTCGACGACGTTCTTCTCGGCTGCGCCAACCAGGCGGGCGAGGACAATCGCAACGTCGCGCGCATGGTGTCGCTGCTTGCGGGCCTGCCCGAAACGGTCCCCGGCGGCACGGTCAACCGGCTTTGCGGCTCGGGACTCGACGCGCTGGGCACCGCGGCCCGGGCGATCCGGACGGGTGAGGCCGACCTGATGATCGCCGGCGGCGTCGAGAGCATGTCGCGCGCGCCGTTCGTCATGGGCAAGGCGGGAAGCGCCTTTTCCCGCGACGCCCAGGTCTACGACAC
Organism: Alphaproteobacteria bacterium; assembly: GCA_965243325.1. Taxonomy (GTDB): domain Bacteria; phylum Pseudomonadota; class Alphaproteobacteria; order UBA7887; family UBA7887; genus JANQOH01. The sequence goes on from CBDEUQ010000003.1 coordinate 2,132,789, forward strand.
CACCATCGGCTGGCGCTTCGTCAATCCGGCGATGAAGGGTCGCTACGGCATCGATTCGATGCCGGAGACGGCGGAGAACGTCGCCGAGGCGTATCAGATATCGCGCGCCGATCAGGACGCCTTCGCGCTGCGCAGCCAGCGCCGGGCCGGCGACGCGGCGCGCGAGGGCCGGCTCGCCGAGGAGATCGTTCCGGTCTCCGTCCCGCGGCGCAAGGGCGAGCCCCTGGTCGTCGAGACCGACGAGCACCCGCGCCCCGACACCACGATGGAGCGCCTCGCCAGGCTGCCGGCGCCGTTTCGCGACGGCGGCAGCGTCACCGCGGGCAACGCCTCCGGCGTCAACGACGGCGCCTGCGCCCTCGTGGTCGCGTCCGCGGAGGCCGCCCGCCGCCACGGTCTCGAGCCGCGCGCGCGGGTGGTGGCCATGGCGACCGCGGGCGTCGCGCCGCGCCTCATGGGAGTGGGGCCGGCGCCGGCGACGCGCAAGCTGCTGGCGCGCGCGGGAGTCGACCTCGGCGACATCGACGTGATCGAGCTCAACGAGGCGTTCGCAGCGCAGGCGCTCGCGGTGCTGCGCGACCTCGGCCTCGCCGACGACGCCGAGCACGTCAATCCCAACGGCGGCGCCATCGCGCTCGGCCATCCGCTCGGCATGAGCGGCGCCCGGCTGGCGACGACCGCGACGTACGAGCTGGCCCGCCGCGGCGGACGCTACGCCCTCTGCACCATGTGCATCGGCGTCGGCCAGGGCATCGCCGCACTGATCGAGCGCGTCTGATCGCGGCGTGCCGTCGCAGACGGCGATCTTCACGCGCCTCGTGCGCGACTGCATGAGCGCACCGCCGCCGACGGTGGCGGCGGACGCGCCGTGCGGCGACGCGGTCGCTGCGATGGCCGGCGCCACCTGCGCCGTCGTCACGGAGGGCGGCCGGGCGGTCGGGATCGTCACCGAGCAGGACGTGGTCCGCCGCATCGCCTTCCGCATGGACGCGGCGCGGCCGGTCGTCGAGGCGATGACCGCGCCGCTGCGGGCGGTGCGCGCGACCGACCGACTGTACCCCGCCATCGCCGAGATGCGGCGGCACCGGCTCCGCCACCTTCCGGTGGTCGACGCGGCGGCGCGCCCCGTCGGCACGATCGCGCTCGACGCCGCGCTCGCCGGCGGCGCGGCGCAGATGGTCGATCAGGTCGACCGCCTGGCGCACGCCGACACCATCGCCGGAATGGCGCGCGTCAAGGCGGCGCAGGTCGCGGTGGCGGAGCAGCTGTTCGCCGACGGCGTAGCGGCGCCCGAGGTGCTCGGGTTCGTCAGCACGATCAACGCCGACCTGCACGGCCGCGTCGCGGCGCTGTGCCTGCGCGAGATGGCGCCGGACTTCGGCGCGGCGCCGGTGCCGTTCGCGCTGATCGTCATGGGCTCGGGGGGCCGCGGCGAAAGCGCCGTCGGCGCCGACCAGGACAATGGAGCGATTCTCGCCGACTACGACGACGCCGACCACGAGGCGACGGACCGCTGGTTCACGGCCTTCGCCGAACGTCTGAACGAAGGGCTGGACGCCGTCGGCCTGCCGCTCTGTCGCGGCGGCGTCATGGCGCGCAATCCGCTGTGGCGGAAGTCGCTCGCGCAGTGGCGCGGCCAGATCGACCACTGGTTCGCGCGCGCGACCGATACGGCGGTCGGTCTCGGCTCCACGTTCATGGACTTCCGCCCCGTGTACGGCGATGCGGCGCTCGCCGCGCGGTTGCGCGAGCACGCGACCGCCCGCGCGGCGCGGTCGAAAGCCTGGCTCGCGGCAACGTGCGCGCTGCAGCGCGGGCGCCCCACGGCGCTGGGCTGGTTCGGGCGCATCCGCCGCCGCGACGGCGGCGCGCTCGACCTGAAGTACGACGCGCTGCTGCCGCTCGTCGAGGCGGCGCGCCTGTGGAGCCTCGTCCACGGCATCGCCGTGACCGGCACCGGGGAACGCCTCGACGCGCTCGCCGCCGCCGGGTCGCTCGACCGGGACGAGCACGATGCCCTGGGCGCCGCCTTCGCGCTCTTCGCCGAGCTCGTGCTCCGCCGGCAGATCGACGACGTCCGCGCCGGCCGGCCCGTCGCCTACGCGTTCGATCCCGACGGCCTCACGGCGCGCCGGCGGGCCGCGTTCGTCGACGCGCTGCGCGCCGTCGAGGGGCTGCGCGACCGCGTGCAGGACGTCTTCTCCGCCGACTTGTTCTGATGGCACCGTGGCCTTTCTCCCGCTCCCGGGAGCCGGCGCCGACCCCCTTCGACGACGTGGCGCTCGCGGCCCTGCCGGCGGTGGCGCTCGACTTCGAGACCACCGGCCTCGACACGCGCGTCGACCGCGTGATCGCGATCGGCGCGGTGCGCATGACCGGCGGCGCCGTCGACGCCGGCGCGCCGCTCGACCGCCTCGTCGACCCCGGCCGGCCGATTCCGCGGGCGGCGACGGCGATCCACGGGATCGCCGACTCCGCGGTCGTCGGCGCTCCCCGTTTCGGCGCGCTCTGGGGCGAGATCGCCGACTATATCGGCGCGCGCGCCGCGGTCGGGCACAACGTCGCGTTCGACATGGCCATGCTGCGCGCCGAGGTCCGCTATCTCGGCCGCGCGTGGACGGCCCCGCCGACGCTCGACCTCGTGCGCCTTGCCGCGGCGCTGGAGCCGCGGGCGCGCGACCTGACGCTGGAGGGAACCGCCGCCCGCTGGGGCGTGCCGGTGACGGGACGGCATACGGCGCTCGGCGACGCCCGCGCGGCGGCCGGCCTGTGGGCCGCGGCCATCGCGCGGCTCGCCGACGCGGGCGTCGTCCGCTTCGGCGAAGCGCGGCGCTACGAGCGCCGCGCCCGTGCCGTCGTCGCCGAGCAGCGCCGCCTGGGGTGGGAGGCGTCGTGAGCGCGGCGGCGGGGCGGCCGCCGCGGCCTCAGGCCGGGGTCAGGACGTGGACCGCGCGTTCGGCGATCATGTCCCGCGTCTTCGCCGCGTACGCCTTCATGTGCGCCGACCGCGCGTGCGCCCCGAGCGCGTCCAGGCTCGCCCACTTCTCGACCACCACGAAGGTGTCGTCGCCGAAGCGGGTCTGCAGCGGCCCGACGCCGTCGGCGTCCACCGTCGCCGTGTACTCGATGCAGCCGTCTTCCGCGAGCACCGCGGGCACGTTGGCGCGAAAGGCTTCCAGCACCGCCTCCCGCTGACCCGATTTGGCGGTGATGACGGCGACGACATGGACGGTCGACATGGGGTTCTCCTCGGTTTCCGCGGCGGATGCGGGCGCTCAGGCGCCGCGCAGGGACATGTAGCCCAACTCGGTGAGCGGAGCGAGCGCGATCATCTTGCGGCGGAAACCGGCCCAGCTATCGTACACCCGCCGCGTGAAGGCGTCGCCGTCCGCCGTGTCGGCCACCACCTCGGCCGAGGCGGACATCATCGCCGCGAACACGTCGGGCGGAAAGCGGCGGATGTCGATGCCGTGCCGATCCGTCAGCACCGCCAGCGACTCGCCGTTGCCCACGGTCATCTCGGCCAGCATGCGGAAGGCCTCGTCGCCGGCGGCGCGTTCGACGATGCGTTGCAGGTCCGCCGGCAGCGAATCGAACGCCTGGCGGTTGACGGTCAGCGACAGCGCCGGTCCCGGCTCGTGCACGCCCGGCGCGTAGTAGTATTTCGCCACCTTGTGGAAGCCGAACGCGAGGTCGTTGTACGGCGCGATCCACTCGGCCGCGTCGATGGCGCCGGTCTGCAGCGCCGGCAGGATCTCGGCGCCGGGTAAGTTGACGGTGACGGCGCCGAGGCGGTTGAGCACTTCCCCGCCCAACCCCGGAATGCGCATGCGCAGTCCCTTGAAGTCGGCGACGCTGCGGATCTCCTTCTGGAACCAGCCGCCCACGTTCGACCCGCCGGTGCCGGAGAGGAAGCCGCGGACGCCGAAGTCGGCGTAGAGCTCGTCCCACAGCGCCTGGCCGCCGCCGAAGTAGATCCACGCCGCGTGCTCCTGGGCGGTGAGTCCGCCGGGCACCGAGCAAAAGAACGGCATGGCCGCGTGCTTGGCGATCCAGTAGTAGGGCGGGTCGTGGCCGAGCTCGGCGGTGCCTTCGCGCACGGCGTCGAAAACCTCGAAGGCGGGAACCAGCTCGCCGGCGCCGTAGACCTTGACCTCGAGCCGCCCGTCCGACATTTCCGTGATCGAACGCGCGAGGCGTTCCGAACCCGTGCCGAGCGCCGGGAAATTCTTCGGCCAGCCGGTGACCATCTTCCAGCGTATCGGCGCCGCCGCGACCGCCGGCGCCGCCACGCCCGCCGCCGCGCCTGCCGCCGCGCCCTTGAGAAACGCGCGTCGCTTCATCGGTCGCTCCTCCTTGACGTCCGCGCGAACCCTAGCACATCCGACCGCGGCCGCCGGGCGGTGCGCTGTCCGGACCACCGCCGCGGCAGGCGCAAGGACGCGCTTGGCGCGGCGCGAGATCGGGCGTACCCTTGCCGGGCGGGCGAACCATAGGGAGATCCGGCATGTCGGCGGCCAGGCGCATCGAACTCGCTCCGGCGTGGTTTCTCGCCGGCCTTCTCGCCGCGGCGGCGGCCGGCGGCCCGGCCCAGGCCGACTGCTTCTCGCTGTCGGTGGGCACGACCACGATCCACAACTGCGACGGCAAGGTCGTCACCTCGCAGACGGTTGGCACGACGACCGTTCACAATTACGACGGCGAGATCGGCGTGTCCCAGACGGTCGGCGACACCACCGTACACAGCATCGACGGCAAGCTCGCCACGTCGCAGACCGTGGGCAACACCACGGTTCACAGCATCGACGGCAAGATCGTCACCTCGCAGCAGGTCGGCGACACCACGGTTCACAACGTCGACGGCAAGATCGTCACGTCGCAGACCGTCGGCGCCGTCACCGTTCACAATTTCGACGGCAAGGTCGGATTCTCGCAGAAGGTCGGCAACGTCGTCGTCCATAGCGGCCCGCTGTTCTCCGACCGCTGACGGCGACCGCCGCCGATCCGCCGGCGGGGCACCGCGCCCGCCGCCGCGCGATACGCACGCTTCGGGCAGCGGACTGCACGGCGATCGGTCTCACCGGTTGCGCCGTATCCCGTGCCGCCTGATCGGTCTTGCCGGGGTCACTCGGCCCCGATCCACGCGAAGCCGTAGTCGTTATCGAGCTGACGATACATGCTGTGGACGTGATCCGTGGTGCCGTTGCCGTCTTGCGAGGCGTATTCGAGCACCAGGGACGGGCCGGTCACGCGGAAATATACCGCGCCCGAGGCGTCCTGGCCTCCCCACCATCCGAAGTACGTGTCCTCGAGATCCGCCACCACGGTCTTCTTCTTGTCGGCATAGTCGTCGTCGCTCATAAAACCCAGGCGGGCCTCGATAACGTCCAGGAGCAGCGTTCTCTGCATGGCCGTGAGGTCGCTGCCCTTGATGCCTTCCCGCGCGACCGTCGCGCCGTGCTTCCCCGGCCCGAGCAGGAGGTCGATGGGCTTCGCGGCGCGAACGGCACGTTCTCGCTGGTCGTCCGTGAGGCTGTCCATGAACGCCTGCGCCGCCGCGGTCTCCCTCTCCGTGATGAAGACGTCGTCGCCGTCGAGATGGAAACGCAGCGGTCCACCGCCGGTCAGCATCGGGGAAAAGGACACGTTCGGTCCGAATACCGTGGCATTCACCGCGAGATGATGCCCGCCGAACTGGAACATCCAGGGCTCCGTGGTGGACGGTTCGCCGAGGAAGGCGACGTAATAGTATTCGCTGCCGAACTTCATCCTGCCGGACCTGCTCCGCGAGGCCTGCATGTCCGCGGCGGCCAGTTGATGGGTGATGTTTCTCACCCCGTCTTTGCTCAGAAGTTCCGCCAGGAGCCCGTCGAGGGCCGCCCGTTGCGATTCGGAGAGGGCGCGGAGCTTTACGCCGCCGCGCGGGGCCAGGCCCTCGGGCAGGTTGGACCAGTTCGAACGCTGCGCGTTGTCGGTAAACCGATAGGTCGCCGCTTGCCTCTGGCCGTCGTCCAGCGAGTCCAGAAAGACCCGGCCGGCCGCCACGATCGCCGCGGTCTTCTGGTCCGCCGGAGGCACGTCGTAGGCGTCCCGGAGCTTCATCTCCACAGGCGCGGCAGCCGCTCCGAAAAAGAGCCGCCCCGCAATATCCGGGCGAAATGACAGGACGACAAAAATCGCGGCGACGACGATCACGGTACCCAGAAGATAGATCCGCACACGCCTCATGGGTCCTGTCTCCGGGATTGCATCCGTCCTTCCTCGGCGGTCTTGTTCGGTGTCGCGTCATCGCGACGAACGTGCCGGTCGGTTGTGGACGCCCGCTGGCATTCGGGCAGCCGCCGCGCGCCGCGATCCGGAACCTCCATCGGTGATTCGCGCGCGACGGCCCGTCGCCTGTGCGCCCCGGCAACGCCCGCTTCCGCGCCTCCTCGCCGGACCGAGCGTGTCCCGAACCGGTCTTCGCGTCAATCGGGCTCAGGAACCGGGCCTGGCCTCGCACCGGTGCGGGCGGCGCCCTCGCCAGACGCGGGATCACACCCTGCATCCCCGGCCGCGCCAGGCGCGAGAAACCCGCTAGGACACCGAACTCTACAAGCAGCGGAACCTCATCGAACGCATGTTCGGAAGGCTCAAGGACTGGCGCCGCATCGCCAACCGCTACGACCGATGCGCGCACACCTTCTTCAGCGCCATCTGCATCGCTGCAACCGTCATTGTCTGGTTATGAGTCCTGAGCCTAATGTGAGTGAATCCAGTTCCCCAATCGCTTCCCGCTCCCTGATCTATGCGCAATACTTGAGGCCGGATAATGTCAGATATGGCGCTCCAATCAGTTGCCACGCCGACCCCGGCTCCGTATTCGGACCAGCGTATGGTCTCCAGGATCAGTCGAACGAATCGCATCAACAATGGAATCGGTACCCTCGATCAGTGCAGGGATTCGGTTGTCGTCCACAGAAACTATGGCGATAGCAGATTGCCGTTGTTGATCAGCCATGCGCAAATCGGTTGTAACTATCACCGTGAAATCAGATAGCGCGGCTTGTTGGAGCAATTCGTTATCGTGCAGCGTGTCCCACCCGTGGTGGCGAACGGTATGCACTTCGCAGCAAAGCTTTCGTTCAAGGACGGAGCGAATACGTTTGGATACGCCCTGATCAAGAAGCACCTTCATGGAAGCGTGGTCAGATCGGCCACGCCACGACCATGTTTCAGAACCGTCTCCGCAGCATCTCGCTCGACGTCGAACTCGCTGATGAAATCGTCCAATGGAACGCCGTCGTCTATCCAATCGAACAGGTGACTAACCGGGATGCGGGTTCCACGGAAACATGGCGCGCCACTCATCCGCGCAGGGTCTATCCATACAGCATCCCGTAGCTGCATGGGAGCTCCACCTTTGTGGAATGTCTTCATTCAAGCACCTTGCGCATCATAGGGCGATGGTGTTCTCGGCGTTGCGCCATTTCCGGCACGGGCGCGCGATGCACTCCTTCGCATCTTCCCTGGTCAACCCGTCCGTCGGCCCGTCCACGCGGAAGCGCCCTTCTCCCAGCTCGAGGCGACCTTCCAATGATCTCAGCATCAACGGCTCGCGTATGAAAGTGCATTGTCTCCGACAAATGGGCAAAGAGTCTAGCACACAAGCCGCTCGACGGGGTGATTTCAAGCAATCTAACTGCGAAGGCGCGCAAGACGACAGCCACGCTACGTCGTCTTCTAGGCCACCACCAGCCAAGTGCTGAGCCTGGTCGCTTAGCCGCTCGATATCCCCTTCTGCCGTCGCCAACAACGCTGCCGACATCCGCCCGCTGCGCCACCGACGCGTCCCGGTCTCCGTCGACGCGCCTTTCTCCATCGAGAGGAGAGGCCTGGTCGTGAACGGGGCGGTGGACGGGCGTCCCTCGCCCGCATGACGACCCCGCCAGGAAGGACATGACGATGACCGACACGCACATCGAGGCGCGGCGCAAGCGCGAGCCCGCGCCCGAGCACAGCCAGTACGCGTCCTGCCTTGAGGAGCGCCGCGCCGATGACCGCGCCCGCTACGCGGCAGGCAAGGCCGCGGGGAAGCTCTACGGCAGGCGCAAGGTCGAGAGACCAGGCGCCGGCCGAGGGGGCGCCGCAAGTATGGCGAGCGCAGCGCCGCCGGGCTCTGCACCAAGTGCGGCACGAAAACCTTCGACGACAAGTCCTGACGGCGGAGGAGATGGCCCGGCTCAACGGTGTGCTCACCCGCGACGAGGCCGGATTGCCCGGATTGCGAATTCGTGACCTTCGGCATTCTTGAGCGTCCACCGCCGCCATGAACGGCGTGGACATGGTGACCGTCGCAAAGCCCCTCCGTCATGTCGTTGTCGAGGCGGCGGAGAAGGTTGGCAATTTTGGCGCGGAGGCCATGGCATCGGCACGGGAAACCTGATTCGATGTCGGCACGCAGGCTTTCCGGAGTCCGTCGCTCCGGTATCCGTGGCCTGCAACTTGACCTGGAGTACGCATGTCACTGTTGGTATCCGGCCTCGCGCTGTTCATCGCAATCCACCTGATACCGGGCGCTCCGCGATTGCGCGCCGCCTTGGTGGAGCGGTTGGGAGAGAAGCCCTATCGCGGCGCGTTCGGCGCGGTCGCGTTGCTCTCTCTGGTGGCCGTGGTGTGGGGCTTCTCGCGCTCCCCCTTTGAAGAGGTCTACGCGCCCCCGGCCTGGGGCCACCAGGCATCGATGATCCTGGTGCCGTTCGCTCTGGTGCTGTTCGCTGCGGCCAACATGCCCACCCGCATACGAGCCGCGGTCCGCCATCCGATGCTGCTCGGGCTGCTGCTGTGGGCCTTCGCCCACCTCCTCTCCAATGGCGAAGTCCGCTCCGTCGTGCTGTTCGGCGGCTTCGCATTGTTCGCGGTGGTCGGAATTGTCAGCGCGGTAGCGCGAGGCAAGGGCCCGCCGAAGGAGCCGGTACCCCGTATCGCCATGGACATCGCTGCCGTCATCGCCGGCTTCGTTGTCGCCGCGCTCCTGGCGGGGCTTCACGGCACGCTCTTCGGTGTGCCGGTGATGTAATGTCATCCGGGAGTGGCGACACGTCGCGGCCGGCACAGGGAGTGCGCTCGCCAATCCCTCCCTCCGGCACCGCATTCGGGACGACCGTTCGCGGCGGCGTTTGCGCCGCCAGCCCGCGCGCCGAAAGATTCGCGCGAATGACGGCGACCGCGCTCGCCTCGCCGATGCGGCGGAGAAGGTTTGAGCGATCACCGCCGCGGCGACGGCAAGTCGACGCCCACGACCGGCAACGCATCGACAATGGCACCGCTGCGCTCCGGGTCGCGGAGCACGTCGAAAGCGCGGATCAATCCGGTGCGACCGCCTCGCCCGTGTAAAAGGCCGCCGTACGCCGCGCCGCTGCACGCGCAACGTCAGGGTCCGTTCCCGCCGCCTCGGCCGCCTGGCCCCACGCCGCGCTGCTGCCGACGATGAGCGCCCTTCCGTCACGGGTCGTGTGGAACGTCGCCGCGTCCAGCTTGCGTTCGTCCGGCCGCGCAAGGTGCAGTTCCATCCCCAGCAAGCCCATCTCCCAGCCGACGCCGACGGCACCGGGACCGAACTCGTGCCAGTGGTCGGACAGCAGCGCGGTATGCGTAATCGCAAGGCGCGAGCGGCCGGCACCCTCGTTGCACAGACGCGCCTCTACCCAGCTCACGTCATCGCCGAACTCCCACGTCAGCCCGAGATACGAGGGAGGCTCGCAGTGTGTGATCGTCCCGCCCGCGTTTCCCTCCAGCTGGTAGCGACCGCCGGGTTCGAGTCGGCCGCTGACCGGCAGGAACCAGCGCGGGATTCGTTCCGCGCTCGTCACGGCGTCCCAGAGGTCCTCCACCGTCGTCGCGTAGCTGCGGGCGAGGGTAACCGCGCGCGCGGCCCGTCCCCCGCGCTCCAGGGACGACACCGTACGCTCCACCGCGGCGAGGATGCGTCCTACATCCAGGTCCATGGCCCCTCCGTTTCGTAAGGCAGGCGACTATTCGAATGGCGATCATATAGTTTGCACCACCACCAATGCCGCGCGAGACGATCGTGTTGCCAATCAAAGTCCACCGTGTCTGCGATCTCAGCGCGTTCACGGGACCTTCCCACTATGCGTTCATCATGCTCAAGACATACGATGCCCCCTCGGGAGCGGAGCCGGTCAAGCCCTATCTCAAACCCGACGGGCCGAAGTGCGGTCTCGAATTTCATGCAGGGAACGCAAGATGTCAGAAATCCACTACAAGTCGGCTACCGAGCTGATGGCGCTGCTCGATGCGCGGGAGATCGGTGCCCGGGAACTGCTCAATCACTTTTTCGACCGCATCGAGCGGCACAATCCGGCGATCAACGCCATCGTCTGGCAGGACGCGGAGCGTGCGCTATCGGAGGCCGACGCTTCGGACCGGCGGCGCGCCGCGGGGGAGGAGACCGGTCCACTGGACGGCCTGCCGATTACGGTTAAGGAAAGCTTCGACCTTGCGGGTGCGCCCACGACCTGGGGCGTTCCGGAATACAGAGGCAACATCGCGGCTGCGGATTCGGCCGTGGTCGAAAAGTACCGCGGCGCCGGCGCCGTGGTGTTCGGCAAGACGAACGTTCCGTTGATGCTGGGAGACTGGCAGAGCTTCAACGCGATCTACGGCACCACCAACAATCCCTGGGACAGGACCCGCACGCCAGGCGGCTCCTCCGGCGGTTCGACGGCGGCGCTGGCCACGGGGCTGACGGGGTTGGATGCCGGTACGGATATCGGCGCCTCGATCCGCAACCCGGCGCATTACTGCGGGGTCTTTGGCCACAAGCCGACCTGGGATATCGTCCCGAGGCGCGGGCATGCGCTGCCGGGAGACCGAGCCCCCACCGACATCTCCGTCGCCGGCCCCCTGGCTCGGTCGGCTGCGGACCTGAAGCTGGCCTTAGGCCTCCTGGCTACCGCCGACGGCCCCGCCGGACGGGCATGGCGATTGACGCTGCCGCCGCCGCGTCGTCAAACCCTTCACGAATACCGCGTCGGCGTCCTGCTGAGCGATCCACAGGCCGAGGTGGAGCAATCCTGTCAGGACGCCATCGCCGCGCTCGCCCAGTGGCTGGAAGGCGAAGGTGCGATTGTCGAGATCGGTGCGAAGCCCGATTTCCCTACCGGGGAGGCGATGGAAGTTTACACCATGCTACTGCGCGCCGCGACCTCCAAGCGGATGAGCGACGATCAGATCGCTCAAGCACGCGAGGACCTAAACTGCCTGCCGGCGGACGCGACTCCCTATCGCCGCCGGATGCTGGAAGCTCAGACCATGCCGCACCGGGACTGGCTCTGGTGGAACGAGCGCCGCCACGCGCTCATGGTCGGCTGGGAAGAGTGGTTCGAGACCTACGATCTGCTGCTTTGTCCCGCGGCGTCCTCGCCAGCCTTCCCCCACGATCAAGCGGGTGAGCGCCACGACCGGACAATCACCGTCAACGGCAAGGTCCAGCCCGTCGTCGATCAACTCTTCTGGGCCGGCTACTCCTGTGGATACTACCTGCCCTCGACCGTCGCACCGATCGGACTGGTGAACGGCCTCCCCGTCGGCATCCAGATCGTCGGATCCCAGTACGACGACCTGACCTGCCTGCATCTGGCGGCGCTGATCGAGGAGGGGTACTACCGGTTCGTGCCACCGCCCGGATATTGAAGGGGAATTACATACCAAGGTGCGAAGCGGCGTGTGTTGGATGCCGATTGCGGCAGTCTTGTTGGGGCCATTCTCGATGAGGCCCACATCACCGTGGCGAACGCGTCTGGAAGATCGTTGGCGATGCCGACGCGTTGGATATTGGCGAGGCGCGGTCCATGGCCGAGGCCATGCTCGCCTCGATCCGCCGCGGCGAGGCCGCCCCGCCCAGATCCGGGGAGGCGCTCTTCGAGGCCGTCGCCGCGACCATGTTCCGGCAGCACGAGCGCCTCTGGAAGCCGCGCTCGCTTAACGTGAACGGGTACTATCTCAAGAACCAACTTCTGCCGCACTTCGCCGGACGCCCGGTCGCGGACATCGACAGCCGGGAAGTGCGCAACTGGTTCGCCTCGCTGGCGGCCACGCCGGTCGCGGCGGACAGGTCGATGCCCATCCTCTCCGTCATCATGCGGGAAGCGGAACGGGTGGGCCTGCGCCCGGAGGGCTCCAACCCCTGCCGCGGCATCAAGCGATACCGCCGGAAGGGCCGCGAGCGGTTCCTGTCCGACGAGGAAATCCGCAGGCTGTCGGCGGTGCTGTCCGAACAGGCGGAACGTCGGCCTTCCGAGGTCGCCGCCGTCCGCCTGCTCCTGCTGACCGGATGCCGCAAGAGCGAGATCCTGACGCTGCACCGGTCCGACTACCGCGAGGGCCACCTGTTCCTCCGCGACTCCAAGACGGCACCCCGCACCGTCTGGCTGTCGGAGCCCGCGCGGGCAATCCTCGACCGGTTGCCATGGGCCGGCCGGTGGATGTTTCCCGCGGCGCGCGGCGGCGGGCCCCGAAACGTGAATTGGCTCGACCGCTTCTGGCGGGATGTCCGCGCCGAGGCGGGGATCGAGAACGTCCGCATTCACGACCTCCGCCATACGCACGCCAGCATCGCGCTGAGACAGGGTGCGACGGTGCTCGCCATCGGCAGGCTGCTCGGCCATGCCGATCCCAGGACCACCCTCAAATATGCCCATCCCGCCGACGCGATGATCGCCGCTGCCGCGGAGACCGTCGGAAACGTGCTCGGGAGCTGAGCCATGCCTGCCAGCGATCGAAGGAAGCTCACTGACGCCGCCATCGGGCGGCTCCGCCCCGGCGAGCGGGAATATACCGTCTGGGACAGATCCGTGCCCGGCCTCGGGGTCCGCATGCGCCCGACCGGCGCGAAGACCTACGTTCTGCTGGAGGAGATCGGAGGACGCACGAAGCGGATTTCGCTCGGGCCGGTCTCGACGTTGGCGGTGGCGGAAGCGCGGCGGGCGTGTCATGAGCGCCGGGCCAGACCCGGGATGGCGGGGGCCGACATTCCGGCGCGTGCCGTCCCGCAGTTGCGGGATTTCGTCGAAGGCGAATGGAAGGCGGCTTGACCCCGTGGGCCCACAGGCCCCTCCCACGTGCGGGCCGCCGCCAGCCGCGCCGAAGGCGCGTCGTCCCGCGCGCGGGGCCCTCCCGTGGACTACGGGGACAAGCTACCGCCGTGCCAATGGTACATTTTTACGCCGCCGCGCCAGCGCATATTCCCCCCGCCGTTGACAACGCGGAATGGAGAGACCGCTCAACCGATGCGCCGGCTCCACGGCTCGTGCGAGTCGGCAGGGTAGTGCGGGACTTTGCCGCGTGATCGCGCAAGACTTCCACCGGAATGAGTGCGGGCAATGTTGACAGCCGCCGCCATCCGACGTATCCGCTCTACCAATCAAACACGACGGCATCCATCTCGCCTCGACCGTGACCAAGCTCGGCCCGGAGTGCGCCGGCATGGTGGTGGTCGGAGGCTCGCACGGGGGAGCGTATCCGGGTTACCTCGCCGCGAAGGCCCGCGCCTGCGCGGTCATTCTGAACGACGCCGGTATCGGCAAGGATGACGCCGGCATCGGCTGCCTCGGCTACTGCGACGCGCTGGGCATGGCAGCCGCGACCGTCTCGCACATGTCGGCCCGAATCGCCGACGCCGAGGACACGATTTCCAACGGCATCGTCTCGCGCGTGAACGACACCGCGCGGGCCGCGGGCTGCCGGGAGGGAATGTCCTGCCTCGATGCGGCCCTCGCACTGCGCGATGCATCACCGCCGGACACCTCGCCCGAGTACGCGGAAGCCCGCAGCATCGCTGGCCATACCCCGGCGGGGCTTCGTCTCGTGTGCCTGGATTCGAGCTCCCTCGTCGCACAAGGCGAGGACGATGGACACATCGTGCTTTGCGGTTCGCACGGGGGGCTTGTCGCCAACCAGCCCCATCTCGCGCTCCAGGTGAACGCCGCCGCCGCATTCTTCAACGACGCCGGCATCGGCAAGAACGGCGCCGGTATCACCCGCTTGCCGACCCTCGATGCACGCGGCATCGCCGCCGCTACCGTCGCCGCGATGAGCGCCCGAATCGGCGATGGTCGCTCGACGTACGAAGACGGAATCGTGAGCTGCGTCAACGAGACCGCACAGGCGGCAGGCATCGTGCCGGGCATGCCGGCCCGCGAGGCGACGACCCGAATTGCAAGACCAGTCGGCGGAGCTTGAACCAGGACTTCCAACCTGCGGATTTCGGGGAAGTGACGAACATCCGCATCCGTGATCGGCTGACGAGCTTGCCGAGGAGAATCCTTTCGAAAACCCATGGATTCCCGTCTTCGCCGGAATCCATACGGCCTTGACCGAACTCGATTGCGAACTTCCGTCGACAGTGCGGTCCAGCCATGCACGGCATGACCGTCCTCGGCAACGGCCGCCATTGCGTGCGAAGCTGTTTCCCCACATTGCGAACACCGACTTCATCCGACCCCTGAACCCCGACTCCGGAGGCCCGTGCGCGTGCATCGCTCCAACATCGACACCGAGCGCCTGACCAACCACTTCCGCAACATGTGCCGCGTGCGCGCCTTCGAGGAATCGGCGCTCGCGGCGCTCGAGGACGGACTCGTTCCCGGCGCGCTGCATCCGTCAATCGGCCAGGAGGCATGCGCGTCGGGCGTGTGCGCGAATCTCGAACGCGACGATCTGCTGCTCTCCACCCACCGCGGTCACGGCCATACCCTGGTGAAGGGCGCCGACCCCGAGGCGATGATGCGCGAGCTGCTCGGGCGCGAGGGGGGATGCTGCGGCGGGAAAGGCGGCTCGATGCACATCGCCGATTTCGGCGTCGGAATGCTCGGCGCCAACGGTGTCGTCGGAGCCAACATCGGCATTGCGGCGGGTGCGGCCCACGCGATGAAGCTGCTCGGCGGCTCACGCATCGTCACCTGCATCTTCGGCGATGGGGCAGTCAACCGAGGCCCCTTCCTCGAAGGCCTGAACTGGGCCCGCATCTTCGACCTTCCGGCGCTCTTCGTGTGCGAGGACAACGCGTTTGCCGCGACCACGCGCACCGGCGCCGTCACCGGCGGCGCCGGACCCGGTGCGCGGGCCGAGAGTCTCGGCATCCCCTCGACCGAGGTCGACGGCAACGACGTGCAGTGCATCGACGAAGCGGTGCGCGAGCTCGTGCAGTCCATACGTGACGGCGGCGGGCCGCGCTTCCTGCATGCGAAGACCTACCGGCTCACCGGCCACACCGCGACGGATCCGGACGTGTATCGGGAGCGGGACGAGGTGGACGCGCAGTGGAGGATGGATCCGATCGCGCGCTGCGGAGCGGCGCTGGAAGCGGCGGGGGTGGCATCGGAGACGCTCGACGCGATTCGCGACGCTGCGACGAACGAGATGAACGCGGTGCTCGATGCGGCAAGGGCGGCGCCTTGGCCGGACGCCTCGCACGCGTTCACGGACGTTCAGGATGTCGGCGCCCCGGTGGCATCGGAGCCAGTGCACGGAGCGTTCTCGTGAGCACCATGAGCTATCTCGAGGCGGGCAAGGCGGCGCTCGCCGAGGAGATGCGAGGTGATTCCCGGGTGTGGGCGCTCGGCGAAGACCTCGGTCGCGGCGGCGTCTTCGGCCAGTATCGGGGGCTGGCCGAAGAGTTCGGACCGGCCCGCATCGTCGATACGCCGATCTCGGAGGCCGCGATCATGGGCAGCGCGGTCGGCGCCGCTCTGGCCGGCACCCGCCCGGTGGTGGAGATGCGGTTCTCGGACTTCGCACTCTGCGCAATCGACGAACTGGTGAACCAGGCCGCCAAGGCCCGCTACATGTTCGGCGGCCAGTCGAAGGTACCGCTCGTGGCCCGCGAGCCGGTCGGCATGTGGCGTTCGTCCGCGGCGCAGCATTCCCAGTCCCTGGAGGCCTGGTACACGCACATCCCGGGCCTCGTCGTGGTCATGCCGTCGACCGCGGCCGACAACAAGGGACTGCTCAAGTCCGCGATCCGCTGCGACGATCCCGTGGTCTACATGGAGCACAAGGATCTCTGGGGCCTCGAAGGCGAGGTCCCGCGCGAGGACGATTACGTCGTGCCGCTCGGGACGGCGAACGTCGTGCTCGGAGGCGACGACGTCACCATCGTGACCTGGTCGAAGACGGTGCACGCGGCGGTCGAGGCAGCCCGCTCGCTCGCCGGGACCGGCATCGCGGCGGAGGTCATCGACCTTCGCACCCTCTGGCCGTGGGACACGGAGGCGGTCTACGCCTCGGTGTGGAAGACCGGCCGGCTCGTCATCGCCCACGAGGCGGTCACGGTCTCGGGTTTCGGGGCGGAGATTGCGGCGAGTGTGGGGGAGGAATGCTTCGGGGGGCTGCGGGCTCCGATCCGGCGCCTCGGCTCGCCCCGCGCACAGATCGCCTATGCGCCGCCGCTCGAGGACCTGCTCCGGGTAGACGCAGGCGCGATCGCTACCGCCGCCGCATCGCTCATCCGGTAGGCTCGAGAACAATCCGGAGAATTTGCCGGGAGCGCCGCCCGGCTCGGGCCATGATGTCGGCTTACGCCTGCGGCCAAGCCGACCTGCGGGGCTGCGCCGAGTGGACACGATTGCCGCCGATTCATTGCGAGCGCTCCTCACCGAAGCCGGTCCCCGGACGCTCGCGATTGATCGTCGCCGCCATCGGCGCCATGACCAATCCATCGCCGATCAAGGTGGAATCACCGGATCGCGCACCTTGCGGTGCTAACCCTCTGAAAACAGGGACATTTTTTCTCCCCAATCGAGTTGCAGAAGGGCGGAATCGCCAACGTTTCCTTCCCCGGCTGCAACCGCAGCCGGGAGAAATGGGATGGCCGGAAAGACCCTCACCGACGCCCGAATTGCAGCGCTGGTTCCACGCAAGACCGCATTCAATATCCGCGACCGTAAGCTCCCGGGCTTCGGCGTCCGGGTGACGCCTTCCGGGCGCAAGCGCTTCTTCGTCCACTGCCAGCACCGTGGCGAACGCGTCTGGAAGATCGTTGGCGATGCCGACGCGTTGGATATTGGCGAGGCGCGGTCCATGGCCGAGGCCATGCTCGCCTCGATCAGGCGGGGCGAGGCCGCCCCGCCCGGGCCTGACGAGGCGCTGTTCGAAGCCATCGCCGAGACCGTGTTCCGGCAGCACGAAAGGGTCTGGAAGCCGCGCAGGCTCGCTGTCAATCGGTACTATCTCCGGAACCAGGTCCTGCCGCATTTCGCCGGACGCCCGGTCGCCGACATCGACAGCCGGGAGGTGCGCAACTGGTTCGCCTCGCTGGCGGCCACGCCGGTCGCGGCGGACAGGTCGATGCCCATCCTCTCCGTCATCATGCGGGAAGCGGAACGGGTGGGCATGCGCCCGGAGGGCTCCAACCCCTGCCGCGGCCTCAAGCGATACCGCCGGAAGGGCCGCGAGCGGTTCCTGTCCGACGAGGAAATCCGCAGGCTGTCGGCGGTGCTGTCCGTACGGGCGGAACGTCGGCCTTCCGAGGTTGCCGCCGTCCGCCTGCTCCTGCTGACCGGATGCCGCAAGAGCGAGATCCTGGCGCTGCGCCGGTCCGACTACCGCGAGGGCCACCTGTTCCTCCGCGACTCCAAGACGGCACCCCGCACCGTCTGGCTGTCGGAGCCCGCGCGGGCAATCCTCGACCGGTTGCCATGGGCCGGCCGGTGGATGTTTCCCGCGGCGCGCGGCGGCGGGCCCCGAAACGTGAATTGGCTCGACCGCTTCTGGCGGGATGTCCGCGCCGAGGCGGGGATCGAGAACGTCCGCATTCACGACCTCCGCCATACGCACGCCAGCATCGCGCTGAGACAGGGTGCGACGGTGCTCGCCATCGGCAGGCTGCTCGGCCATGCCGATCCCAGGACCACCCTCAAATATGCCCATCCCGCCGACGCGATGATCGCCGCTGCCGCGGAGACCGTCGGAAACGTGCTCGGGAGCTAAGCCATGCCTGCCAGCGATCGAAGGAAGCTCACTGACGCCGCCATCGGGCGGCTCCGCCCCGGCGAGCGGGAATATACCGTCTGGGACAGATCCGTGCCCGGCCTCGGGGTCCGCGTGCGCCCGACCGGCGCGAAGACCTACGTTCTGCTGGAGGAGATCGGAGGACGCACGAAGCGGATTTCGCTCGGGCCGGTCTCGACGTTGGCGGTGGCGGAAGCGCGGCGGGCGTGTCATGAGCGCCGGGCCAGACCCGGGATGGCGGGGGCCGACATTCCGGCGCGTGCTGTCCCGCAGTTGCGGGATTTCGTCGAAGGCGAATGGAAGGCGGCGCATTTCCACCGCTACAAGCCGGCCACCCGGAGGGGCCATGCGGTACGTGCTCGAAGGACGGATATTGCCGGCCTTCGGATCGAAGCCGCTCGATCACATCGCCCCGGCGGAGGTGAGGAAGTGGTTCGACGCCTACAGCCGCGCGGCGCCCGGCGGCGCCAACAAGGGCATCGCGCTCCTCCGCCAGATCATGAACTTCGCGATCGCGCGGGGGTATGTCGAGAAGAACCCGACATGGGGCATCAGGCCCAACAGGCGCCCGAAACTCACGCGCTTCCTCTCGCGCGAGGAAATCTCTCGCGCGAGGAAATCGCCCGGCTGCACCGGGCGCTGGACCGGCGGACCGGAGAAGGCAGCCGCCAGCAGGCGGACATCATCCGGCTGCTTCTGCTCACCGGCTGTCGCAGGGGCGAGATCCTTGGGCTGCGCTGGTCCGAGGTTCAGTCGGACGGGTTGGCGCTCAGCGACTCCAAGACGGGGCCGCGACAGGTACCGTTCAACGTCCAGGCCCGGGCCATCCTCGACAGGCAGCTGCGGACGGAAAGCCCCTTCGTGTTTCCGTCGCCGCTCGATCCGTCCCGACCGCGCAGCCGCGAGCTCTCGATCTGGGGTCGGGTCCGCGAGGAGGCCGGACCGACGACGCTGATCTCGACCTCGCCCGCGCACTCCTCGTTGACCTTCTCGGCCCACTCGTAGAAGTGCTTGGCGACGATCACCCGCTGGGGCAGGAAGCTCGCCGCCTTGAGCTTGACCGCCTCCGCCTGGGCGGCGGGAACGCCCGACCCGGCGGCCGCGAGCGCCGCCAGCAGGGCCGGGGCGACCGCCCCCGATATCCGCTTCAGCGTCATGTCGATTCCTCCGGGTCGGTTCGATGGGAGCGGGCCGGAGCCGGACGCGCGCGCCGGTCGCCGTCCGAGAATATTCACCGCGCCTCGGGCGGGACATCGGGCCGCAGCCGTGCGGTTCGACTGCGCCCACGCCCCTCCGCTACACTGCGGGTTCGCCAGAACAAGCCATCGGGAGGAGCCGCCCCGTGCACGTCGTCGTCTGTGGGGGCGGGGTCATCGGAGCCGCCACCGCGTTCTACCTGACCGAGCTCGGCGCCGAGGTCACCCTCGTCGAGCGCTGCGAGCTGGCGGCCGCTGCCTCGGGCAAGGCCGGCGGCTTCCTCGCCCGTGACTGGTGCGACGGCAACGCGATGGGGCCCCTCGCGCGCGCGAGCTTCGACCTGCACGCGGAGCTCGCGGAGCGGCTCGACGCCGACTACGGATACCGCCGGGTGGACACCCTGATGGTGGCGGGGGCCGACGAGGGGTCGGTCTCGGCGTATGCGCGGCTGCCCGCCTCCTCGTGGCTCGACGGCAACTGCGCCGTCAACGGCCGCATCGGCACCCCGGAGACCACTGCGCAGGTCGAGCCGGGGGCGTTCACCCGCGCCCTCGTCGACGCCGCCCGCCGGAGCGGCGGGGCGCGGGTCCGGATCGGCACGGTGGACGGGCTCCTCGCCGCAAGCGGCCCCGGCGGGGCGGTGGGCGGGGTGGTGGTGGACGGCGACCGGATCGCGGCCGACGCGGTCGTGCTCGCCATGGGACCTTGGACCGCGCTCGCCGGGCAATGGATCCCGCTCCCGCCCATCGGGGGCCTCAAGGGATGCAGCATCACCCTGCGGCCGGACTTCGAGGTCCCGGCCGAGATGCTGTTCTGCGAGTACCGCACCGCGGGCGGAGAGACCCTTTCGCCCGAAATCTACCCGCGGCCCGACGGCGAGGTGTGGGTGTGCGGGATGTCGGACGACCAACCGGTCCCGATCGATCCCGCGAACGTCCACGTCGACGACGCGCGCTGCGACGAGCTCCGGCGCATCGCGGGGACGCTCGCGACGGGGCTCGGCAACGCGGAGATCACGCGCCGCCAAGCCTGCTACCGTCCAATCTGCGCCGACGCGATGCCGCTTCTCGGACCGGCGCCCGGCGGACGCCCCGGCGTCTTCGTCGCCACCGGCCACAACTGCTGGGGGATCCTGAACGCCCCGGCGAGCGGCAAGGCGATGGCGGAACTCGTCGCCCTCGGCGGGGCGCGCTGCGTCGACCTCGCCCCCTTCAACCCTACCCGCCTCCTCGAGGCGGCGTAGCGACGCGATGCTCCCGCATGTGCCGCCGCGCGGCGGACGGAACCCGAGCGGCCGGTCGCCGCTGCCGCCAGCGATCTCGACCTTGCCCCCACCGGCCGGTGTCGGACCGGCCTCCATCGGTTCTGGTTTCGACACGCAGCGCGTACAGTTGCGTCGGTTCGACACCGAGGAGGGGAGGGGAACATGACGGTCGGCAAGCGGCTCGAGAACAAGGTGGCGATGATTACCGGCGGCGCGTCCGGAATCGGGGCGGCGAGCGCAAGGCTCTTCGCCGAGCACGGGGCGGCGGTCGTGATCGCCGACATCAACGACAACCTCGGCCCCAAGGTGGTTGGCGAAATCGAGTCGGAAGGCGGCTCGGCCCTCTACGTCCACCTCGACGCCTCGTCGGAGGACGAGTGGTGCGAGGCAATGGCAGCGGTCGACGAGCGCTTCGGCCGGCTCGACATCATGCTCAACGGAGCCGGGGTTTCGGGAAGGCTCCCGGACGGCTCCGCCGCGCCGAGGGTCGGGGACGCCAACCTCGAGAACTGGGACCGCATCATGTCGGTCAATGCGACCGGGGTGTTCCTCGGCACGAAGTACGCCATCGAGCCGATGCTGAAGGCGGGCGGCGGCTCGATCATCAACATCTCGTCGATCTACGGCATCGTCGGCTCGGAGCACAACGCGGCCTACCACGCCTCCAAGGGGGCGGTGCGCACGTTCTGCAAGTCGGCCGCCGCCCAGTACGCGACGGAGGGGATCCGGGTGAACTCGGTGCACCCCGGCTTCGTCGACTCCCCGATGACCCAGGCGATCCACGACAACCCGGAGCGCGCCTCGCCTCGCCTCGCCCAGACCCCGATGGGTCGCTTCGGGCAGCCGATCGACATCGCCAACGGGTGTTTGTTCCTCGCCTCCGACGAGTCCCGGTGGATGACCGGCGCGGAGCTCGTGATCGACGGAGGGATGACCGCCGTCTGAGGCGGCCGGGAGGGGTGGTGGCGGAAAGGCAATACGACTTCATCGTGGTCGGAGCGGGCGAGCTCGCTCACTCATCGTCGTGCCGAGACACGGCGGCAAGGTCTGGTACGACGACCAGCGCGAAGCCCATCGGCAGATCTACCAGGGCGACGAAACCGTGGACTACGCGTTCATGGGCGCCGATCCGCTGACAACCGCTGCCGGGCCCGAATCCTTCGCCGGAATCTTTCGTCTCCGTCAGCCACCCGCGTGCAACCGCCCGCCGCCGGTCGCCGGCCGCACCGGGTCCGGCGGGCGCGCCGCCGTCCCGCCGCCGTCCCGCCGCCGTCCGCGCCCTTCAGCCGCCCGACGGCACCAGCTCCACGCTCAGCCGCGTGCCCGTCGCTTCCGCGTAGCGGCGCAGCGTGGCGAAGGACGGCGATACCCGCCCGCCTTCCAGCCGCGCGACCGCCGACTGCGTCGTCCCCAGCCGCCGGGCAAGCTCCGCCTGCGTCAGCTTCGCCGCCGTACGGGCGCGCACCAGCGCCTCGACCAGCGCGTACTCCTCGTCGATGCGCGCATATTCCTCGCGGAACTCCGGATCCTCCATGAAGCGCGCCTTCAGGTCCTTGAGCTTCGTCATGGCCTCACCTGCCTCATCCGTTCCCGGGCGGTCGCGAGCGCGCGCCGCGGCGTTCTGCGCGACTTCTTCGCGAACACGTGCAGCACCACCACCCGCCGGCCCGCCGCCGTCACGTAAATCCCCCGCGCGATGCCTCCTTCGGCCCACACCCGCAACTCCCACAGCTTGCCGTCGAGATGACGGACGTGCGGGGCGCGAAGCGCCTCCAGGCCGACATTCTCCACCACCTCCAGCAGCCGCAGCATCCGGGCGCGCAACGCCACCGGCAGCGCCTCGATTTCGGCGTCGACGGCCGAGACCGTTTCGACCGTCCAGTTCATGCAGGTCATATAGCGTATCCGCTATATGACCTGCAAGCGCCCGCCTCTGGCATCGGCGGGCGGTGGCGTCGGCGTGCCGCGCGAACCCGCCCTCGCACTGCCGCCGCCGCGCCTCCCCGGCACTGACGCCGCCGCCGCGCTCCGCGCCGGCAGGGGGAGAGCTGTGGCCGTGAGCGGGCCGGCGGCGGTGCGTCCGGGGGAGGGCGTTCCGCCGCCGTTTCCCATCCTCGGCACGAAGGAGACGGCACCATGACGGCAGCGATGGCGCTCCCCGGCAACACGGCGGCGATCTTCCTGACCCATTTCTTCGGATCCGGCCTGGCCGACGACGACCGCCATGTGGTCGAGCGGTTCAAGGCCATGGCGGACGGTGACACTCGCCGCTGCCCGGACGCGGCCCCGGCGGCGAAAAGCGGCCGGCGCAAGACGAAGGCGGCAACCGTCACGCTGAAGGCGGTGAAGGAGCTGCGGCCGGCGCCCACGGAGATCATCGTCTGCACCGGGCTGCGCACCCGCGGCGGGGTGCAATATTGGGGGGCATATCGACGGCATTCCTGGGCGTCCGCCGCCGCCATGAACGGCGTGGACATGGCGACCATCGCAAAGCCGCTCCGTCATGCCTTGGTGGAGGCGGCGGAAACGCTCGGTAGTATCGTCGCGGAGGCCATGGCATCGGCACGGAAAACCTGATTCGATGTCGGCACGCGGCCTTTTCCGGAGTCCGTCGTTCCAGTATCCGTGGTCGACAACCGAACCTGGAGTACGCATGTCACTGTTGGTAACCGGCCTCGCGCTGTTCATCGCAATCCACCTGATACCGGGCGCTCCGCGGTTGCGCGCCGCCTTGGTGGAGCGGTTGGGAGAGAAGCCCTATCGCGGCGTGTTCGGCGCGGTCGCGTTGCTCTCTCTGGTGGCCGTCGTGTGGGGCTTCTCGCGCTCCCCCTTTGAAGAGGTCTACGCGCCCCCGGCCTGGGGCCACCAGGCATCGATGATCCTGGTGCCGTTCGCTCTGGTGCTGTTCGCTGCGGCCAACATGCCCACCCGCATACGAGCCGCGGTCCGCCATCCGATGCTGCTCGGGCTGCTGCTGTGGGCCTTCGCCCACCTCCTTTCCAATGGCGAAGTCCGCTCCGTCGTGCTGTTCTGCGGCTTCGCATTGTTCGCGGTGGTCGGGATCCTCAGCGCGGTAGCGCGAGGCAAGGGCCCGCCGAAGGAGCCGGTACCCCGAATCGCCATGGACATCGCCGCCGTTATCGGCGGCTTCATTGCCGCCGCGCTCCTGGCGGGGCTTCACGGCACGCTCTTCGGTGTGCCGGTGATGTAATGGTATCCCGGAGTGGCGACGCTTCGCGGCCGGCGTAGGGGGTGCTCTCGCCGATCGCTCCCTCCGGCACCGCGGTTCGGGGACTGTTTCCGCAAGTGCGCGCCGGTCTCACACCCGACGCAGGAAGCTGACCGCCGCGCGGCCGTAGCGGCGGCGCGTCACCGGCTCGAAGCCATGGGTGGCCGGCGGCCGTTCCGCCGCCGCGTGCTCGAGAACGACGACGGCGCGGGGCGCCAGCCAGCCCGCCGCCGCCAGCGCGCCGAGCGCCGCCGCACCGAGCGCCGTGCCGTAGGGCGGGTCGAGAAAGGCGATCTCCGCCGCCGCGGGCGCCGGCCCCGGGTCCGTCGCGTCGCGCCGGTGCACCGCCGCCTGCGCCGCCAGCCCGAGCGCCGCGAGATTCGCGCGGATGACGGCGACCGCGCCCGCCTCGCCGTCGATGAAATGGGCGCGCCCCGCGCCCCGCGACAGCGCCTCGATTCCCAGCGCGCCGGTGCCGGCGAAAGCGTCGAGCACGGTGGCCCCGGCGAGCGCCGCGTCGGCGAAGGCGGCGTTGTGCGCCAGGACGTTGAAGATGCCCTCCCGGGTGCGGCTGCCGGTCGGCCGGACGGCCGCGCCGGGCAGGGATGCGAGGCGCCGTCCGCGCAGGCGCCCGCCGGCGATTCTCACGCCCGCCAGCGCTCGCCGAGCTGTTCGCGCAGCACCTTGGGCGTCACCTGCGCGACCTGCCCCGGCGGCAGTCCGCCCAGCTGGAACGGCCCGTAGGCGACGCGGATGAGACGGCTGATCTCGCGGCCGAAACGGGTGAACAGCTTGCGCAGCTCGCGGTTGCGCCCTTCGCGCAGCGACACCGTGTGCCAGCGGTTGCGGCTGCTACCCTCGTGCACCGTCACGGCGACCGGGCCGTAGGCGGTGCCGTCGATGCGAACGCCGGCCGCGAGCCGCGCGCACGCGGCGGCATCGAGCGCGCCGTCGGCGCGGACGCGATAGCGGCGGGAGAGGCCGGTGGCCGGCAGTTCGAGGTGGCGGGCGAGGGCGCCGTCGTTGGTGAGCAGCAGCAGGCCCTCGGAAGCGATGTCGAGGCGTCCCACCGAGATCAGCCGCGGCAGGTCGCGCGGGAGACGATCGAACACGGTCGGGCGGCCGCGTTCGTCGGCGTGGCTGACGACGAGCCCGCGCGGCTTGTGGTAGCGCCAGAGGCCGGCGCGGTCCGGCGCCGACAGCGCCTTGCCGTCGACCGCGACGCGGTCGCGCGCCTCGACCCGGACCGCGGGGCTGTCGAGCACGGCGCCGTTGACCGTGACCCGGCCGGCGGCGATCCAGCGCTCGGCCTCGCGCCGCGAGCACAGGCCGGCGCGGGCGATGCGCCGCGCGACGCGTTCCGCGCCTACGTCCGGCATGCCGCGACGAAGGCGGCGAACAGCGCTCTGTCGCCGTTCGAGATCAGGAATTCGGGGTGCCATTGCACGCCGATGCAGAACCGCGCGCCGGCGAGCTCGATCCCCTCGATCACGCCGTCCGGCGCCGTCGCGTTCACCCGCGCATCCGGCGCCGGCGCCGCGACCGCCTGGTGGTGGGCGCTGTTGACGGCGAGCGTGTCGCAACCGGCGATCGCGCGCAGGCGCGTGCCGGCGGCGAGCGACACCGTGTGTCCCGCCTCGTCGCGCGGGTTGGGCTGCTCGTGCGCCAGCGCGCCGGCCACCTCGTCGGGGATGTGCTGGAGCAGCGTGCCGCCGAGCGCCACGTTGAGCAGTTGCGCACCGCCGCAGATGCCGAGCAGCGGCTTGTCCGCCGCCACCGCGGCCCGCGCGAGCGCCAGCTCGAACGCCGTGCGCCGGTCCTTCGTCGTCACCGTCTCGTGGCGGTCGGCGGCGCCGAACAGGGCAGGGTCGACATCGAACGCACCGCCCGTGACCGCTACGCCGTCGAGGCGCGCCAGCACGTCCTCGGCACGGTCGGGTTCGTGCGGCAGCGCCACCGCCAGCGCCCCGGCGCCGTGCAGCGCTCCGGCGTAGTTCTGCCGCAGCGCGTACCACGGAAATTTCGAATAGCCGCCGGCGGGTTCGCTGTCGAGCGTGACGCCGATGAGCGGCGGCCGGTCGGTCCCTGCCATGAGCCTGAGGATAGGCTATGGTCCCGCCCGTGCACAGCAACCCGATGCAGGCGGCGCTGGCCGAGGCCCGCGCGGCGGCGGCGCGCGGCGAGGTGCCGGTCGGCGCCGTCGTCGTCGTCCGCGGCGGCGTCGTGCTGGCGGCGGCGGGCAACCGCGTCGAGGAGCTGCGCGACCCGACGGCGCACGCCGAGATGCTCGCCCTGCGCGCGGCCGCGGCGGCGCGGGGGTCGCCGCGCCTCGCCGACTGCGACCTCTACGCGACTCTCGAACCGTGCCCCATGTGCGCCCAGGCGGCGTCGTTCGCGCGCATCCGCCGCGTCTACTACGGCGCCGCCGACCCCAAGGGCGGCGGCATCGACCATGGCCCGCGGCTGTACGCGCAGCCGTCGTGCCACCACCGGCCCCAGGTCTACGGCGGCATCGCCGAGACCGCGGCGGCGGCGCTTCTGAGAGGGTTTTTCGCCGATCGGCGCTGAGCCGCGCCGCGCTCAGGCCGGCGCGGCGACGCGCTGGCCCGCCTGCCGGCGCAGCAGTCGCCAGCCGGCGCGGCCGACCTGCCGCGCGAGCCAGCCCCGAGGCTTCAGTCCCGCGGCCTTCAGGATCATGCCGAGGCCGCGGTCGTAGTGCGATCGGCGGTAGGCGCCGTAAGCGCGCTCGGAGTAGGCGCGCGCGCAACGCCGCCGGTCGTAGGGTTCGGGCAGGGCGTTGCCGCAGTGGTAGGCGTAGGGAAGCTCGTCGTCGCGGGTTTCGACGACGCGCATCGCGGCGACCCGGACGCGGCGCCAGGGTCCGATGCCCTCGGCTTCCAGGTAGCGCTTCAGCGTGTCGTAGAACAGTCGGTAGTGGCGGAACTCGTCGGCCGCGATCAGGCCGCAGACGGTCTTCAGAACCGGTTCCTCGGCGGCGTCGCCGATGGCGCTGTAGAACGACGACGTCGCCGCCTCGACCACGCAGCGGGCGATCATTTCGCCGCTCAGCGAGCCGCGGACGGACCGGTCGATGTCGAGCGGCAGTCGGTAGCCCGCCGTGAACCGCGCGAAACAGGCGTCGAAGTCGAACGACGGGTCGGCCATCGCAGCCCAGCGCGCCAGCGCCTGTCCGTGGCGCACCTCCTCCCGCGCCCAGGCGGTCGCGTCGGCGCAAAAGGCGGAGTCGCCGGCGAAAACGCGGTGAAGGTAGTTTTCGTAGTCGTATCCGTTGTGCTCGACGAGGGCGGCGGCCTTCATCGCCCGCACGAGGTCCGCATCGACCCTGGCCGCGTCGAACCGGTGCCACGGAATGTCGTCGAGCGTCCAGCCTTTCATAGCCAAGCCAACCGAATGTCGCCGTCCTGGACCCGTCACCGAAAACGATAGTCCAACGCCGGCCACGCGGCAACAGAACGCGGGCGGCGCGCGGTCGCGAAGGTGACGTAAGAATTTATGTGTCAGGTGGGAAGGGGGTACTCCCTGTGGTGACGACAACCACAAACAGGAGCACCCCGCATGTCCCAGCAAGCTGCGACGATCATGAGCCTACCCCAGGCCTTTGAGGTGGTGAAGGAGATGCAGGCAGGCGGACTGGACTGGGGCGAGGGCTACCGCCCGCTCGGCCGCCAGGCGCTGGCCGAGATCATCGAGGGCCGGATGGCCGAGGCGGTGGATCGCTGGCTCGACAACCTCGACGCCGGCGCGATGCGCGACCGGCGCAACGGGACCTACCGCCGCTGCCTGCTGAGCGAGCTCGGCGACATCGAGCTCAACGTGCCGCGCACCCGGCACTTCTGCCCGACCGGGGTTGTGAAGAGCTACGCAAGGCGCGCGCCGGAGATCGACCGTGCCATCCTGGCCGGCTTCGTGCTGGGGCTTTCGACGCGCAAGGTGGGCGAGGTCCTGCTGGCCCTGCTCGGGCGCCCGGTCTCGGCCGCGACGGTGAGCCGGGTCTCCAAGACGCTCGACATGGCGGTCGAGGCCTTCCACCGCAGGCCGCTGAAGAACGCCTACAAGGCGCTGATGCTCGACGGCGTGGTGCTGGCCCGCAAGACCGGCGCCGGCGCGCTCAGGAGGCCGGTCCTGGTGGCGCTCGGCATCCGCCCCGACGGCAAGAAGGAGATCATCGACTTCCATCTCGCCGTCAGCGAAGGCGCCCGCGAGTGGGAAGTGTTCCTCAACCGGCTGTACCACCGCGGGCTCACCGGCGAAGGCCTTGAGATGATCTGCGTCGATGGCGGCAAGGGCCTGCTGGCTGCCTTGCCGTTCGTCTATCCCGGCATCCCGGTTCAGAGGTGCTGGGCGCACAAGATGCGCAACATCCTCAACAAGGTCCGCAAGGCCGACCAGGAGGCCGTCAAGGCCGATGTCCACGCCGTCATGAATGCAAAGAGCCGCCGCAAGGCCCAGAGCGCCGCCCGACGCTTCGCCGACCGCTGGCAAAGCACCTACCCCAAGGCCGTCGCCTGCCTGCGCAGCGATCTCGACGAGCTGCTCACCTGCTTCCGCTACCGGACCCTCGATGAGCGAAAGCGGGTCAGGACCACCAACGCCATCGAACGAAGGTTCCGGGAGGTCCGCAGACGAACCCGGCCCATGGGAACCTTCCAGGACCGGACCTCAATGGACCGCGTCCTCTACGCGGTATTCATCCACGAAAACAAGTCTCAGGGAATCAGCACCCCCGTCTCCCTGACACATAACTCTTGACGTTACCGTCGCGAAAGACGGTTTGACCGGCATAGCAACCTATGGTCTCCTTCATGCGTGCGGGGTCGTGTACGGCCGCCGTCGTGCGACGCGGGACGGGGCCGTCCGCCGCATTCTCCTTCCCGCGTCGCGGTACGGAGGACGCCATGGACCGCCTGAACGTCATCATCGATTCGGTCAATGCCTTCGCATGGGGCCCACCCATGCTGGGAATGCTGGGCGTGACCGGCGTTCTTCTGACCCTCGGCCTCGTATTCATGCCGTGGCGCCGGGTGGGCTACGGCTTCCGGCTGCTCTTCGACAAGGGCGAGCCCGGCGGCGAGGGCGAGGTCAAGCCCTTCAACGCGCTGATGACGGCGCTGTCGGCGACGGTCGGCACGGGGAACATCGCCGGCGTGGCCACGGCCATCGCCCTGGGCGGTCCGGGGGCGATCTTCTACATGTGGCTGATCGCGCTGTTCGGCATGGCCACGAAGTATGCCGAGGCCGTGTGCGCCGTCACCCATCGCGAGGTCGACAAGACCGGCAGGTACGTCGGCGGACCCATGTACTACCTGCGCAACGGCGTCGGCGACTTCGCGCCGGAACTGGGCAAGTGGCTGGGAATCGCCTTCGCCGTCTTCGGCGCCGTGGCGGCGTTCGGCATCGGCAACGCGGTGCAGGTCAACTCCATGGCGGCAGCGCTGGGCAACAGCTTCGGGGTCCCGACGTGGCTGACCGGCGTCGTGGTCGCCGTGCTCGTCGGCGTCGTGGTCATCGGCGGTATCCGGCGGATCGGCGAGGTGGCGGGCAAGCTCGTGCCGGCCATGATCGTGCTCTATTTCGGTGCGGCGCTGCTGATCATCCTCATCAACATCGCCGACGTGCCCGCGGCCTTCGGCCTCATCTTCACCCACGCCTTCACGCCGGCGGCGGCGACCGGCGGCTTCGCCGGCGCGGCCGTGGCCGCCGCCGTCCGCTTCGGCGTGGCGCGGGGCGTGTTCTCCAACGAGTCCGGTCTCGGCTCCGCTGCCATCGCGCACGCCGCCGCCCGCACCGACAGCCCGGTGCGGCAGGGCGTCATCGCCATGCTGGGGACGTTCATCGACACCCTCATCGTCTGCACGATGACGGCGCTGGTGATCCTCACCTCGGGCGCGTGGACGATGGCGGGCGCCGACGGTGCCGGGCTGACCGGCGCCGTGCTCACGTCGACGGGCTTCGACAGCTCGCTCGCCGGCGGCCGCTACATCGTCACGGTGGCGCTTGCGGTGTTCGCCTTCACCACCATCCTCGGCTGGTCGTACTACGGCGAACGCTGCTGGCAGTATCTGCTCGGCGAGAACAGCCTCGTGGTCTACCGCGCCCTGTGGGTGCTGGCGGCGCTTGCCTTCGCCAACGTCAAGGTGGACCTCGTGTGGAACCTGGCCGACACGCTGAACGGACTGATGGCGGTGCCCAACCTCATCGGGCTGCTGCTGCTGGCGCCGATGGTGTTCCGCGTGACGCGCGAGTACTTCGACAAGGTGGGGCGGCCGCTGGGGTGACGCGGCGAGCGCGCAACCCGGCGCAGACCGCGCGGCGGGGTTCCAAACGCTTCTAGCGGCGCATCGCCCGGGGGGCGGGCGCCGGCGCGTCGGCGCCCTCTCAGCCCGCGCCGTGGTAGTCGATCGCCTCGACCAGCGCCGCGGCGACGGCACGGGCGGTCTCCGCGGCGGCGCGTTCGGCGTCGTCGCGCGCCTCCCCCAGCGCCCGCTCGGCGTCGGCGAGCCGCGCTTGCGCATCCGCCCGCGCGACGTCGGCGAGGGGGAACGCCTCCTCGGCCAGCACGGTGCAGCGGTCGGGAGTCACCTCGGCGAAGCCGCCGGCGACGAACAGGCGCTCGCTCGCCTCCTCGCCCTCGTAGACCTCGACCGTGCCCGGGCGCACCGACGACATGAACGGCGCGTGGCCGGGAAGGGCGCCGAAGTCGCCTTCCTCCCCCGGCACCACCACCATGTCGACGTCGCGCGAGACGAGCAGCCGCTCGGGCGAGACGAGCTCGAAGGCGATGCGGCCGGACGCGGCGTCGGCCATGGCGCTCAGGCCGCCTCGGCGGCCATGCGCCTGGCCTTGTCGTGCGCTTCCTCGAGCGTTCCGAGCATGTAGAACGCCGCCTCCGGCATGTCGTCGCACTCGCCGTCGCAGATCGACTTGAAGCCGGCGATCGTGTCCTCGAGCGACACCAGCCGCCCGGGCGTGCCGGTGAACACCTCGGCGACGTGGAACGGCTGCGACAGGAAGCGCTGGATCTTGCGCGCCCGCGCCACCGTGAGCTTGTCCTCCTCCGACAGCTCGTCCATGCCGAGAATGGCGATGATGTCCTGCAGCGACTTGTAGGTCTGGAGCACCTCCTGCACCCGGCGCGCGACGGCGTAGTGCTCGTCGCCGACGATGCGCGGGTCGAGCATCCGCGAGGTCGAGTCGAGCGGGTCGACCGCCGGGTAGATGCCGAGCTCGGCGATCTGGCGGTTGAGCACCGTCGTCGCGTCGAGATGGCTGAACGAGGTCGCCGGCGCCGGGTCGGTCAGGTCGTCGGCCGGCACGTAGATCGCCTGCACCGAGGTGATGGAGCCCTTGTTCGTCGTCGTGATGCGCTCCTGCAGCGTGCCCATGTCGGTGGCCAGCGTCGGCTGGTATCCGACCGCGCTCGGGATGCGCCCGAGCAGCGCCGAGACCTCCGAGCCGGCCTGGGTGAAGCGGAAGATGTTGTCGACGAAGAACAGCACGTCCTGGCCTTCCTGGTCGCGAAAGTACTCGGCGACCGTGAGGCCGGTCAGGCCGACGCGGGCGCGGGCGCCGGGCGGCTCGTTCATTTGGCCGTAGATCAGCGCCGCCTTGGACTCGCCGCCTTCGAGGTCGATCACCTGCGAATCGACCATCTCGTGGTACAGGTCGTTGCCCTCGCGCGTGCGCTCGCCCACACCGGCGAACACCGAGTAGCCGCCGTGCGCCTTGGCGATGTTGTTGATCAGCTCCATGATGATGACGGTCTTGCCCACGCCGGCGCCGCCGAACAGGCCGATCTTGCCGCCCTTGGCGTAGGGCGCCAGCAGGTCGATGACCTTGATGCCCGTCGCCAGGATGTCGGATTCGGTCGACTGGTCGACGAAATCCGGCGCCGGCTGGTGGATCGGCGCGCTCCGCTTCGCGTCCAGCGGCCCGCGCTCGTCGATCGGCTCGCCGACCACGTTCATGATGCGCCCCAGCGTCTCGCGGCCGACCGGCACGGCGATGGGGCCGCCGGTGTCGATCGCCGCGCTGCCGCGGACCACGCCCTCGGTCGAATCCATGGCCACCGTGCGCACCGTGCTTTCGCCGAGGTGCTGCGCCACCTCGAGAACCAGGCGGTTGCCCTGGTTGTCCACTTCGAGCGCGTTCAGAATCGCCGGCAACGCGCCGTCGAACTGCACGTCCACGACGGCGCCGATGACCTGGGTGATGCGTCCGACATTCTCCTTCATGGCGTGCTCCTGGTTCGGTCCGGCGTCTACAGCGCCTCGGCGCCGGAGACGATCTCGATCAGCTCCTTGGTGATCGCCGCCTGCCGCGACCGGTTGTACGTCAGCGTCAGCTTGTCGATCATCTCGCCGGCGTTCCGCGTTGCGTTGTCCATGGCCATCATCCGCGCGCCCTGTTCGCTGGCGGCGTTCTCGAGCAGGGCGCGGAAGATCTGCACCGCCATGTTGCGCGGCAGCAGGTCGACGAGGATGGACTCCTCGTCCGGCTCGAACTCGTACACCGCGCCGCTCTCGTCGGCGCCGGAGTCGCCCTCGCCCTCGTCGCCGCCGCGCGCCAGCGGGACGAGCTGCAGCGGCGTGACGACCTGCGACACGGCGGACCGGAAGCGGTTGTAGTAGATCGTGCACACGTCGAACTCGCCGGCCGCGAACCGCCGCGCTACGTTGTCGGCGACCGCGGCGGCGTCGGCGAACGCGACGCCGCGCGCGCCCACGCCCTCGAGTGCCTCGACGATCCGCTCGCCGTGGTCGCGGCGAAGCTGGTCCCGGCCCTTGCGGCCGACGATCAGCAGCCGGACCGTGCGCCCCTCATCCTCGAGCGCGGCGATGCGCGCCCGCACCGCGCGGACGATGGTGCTGTTGAAGCCGCCGCACAGCCCGCGGTCCGAGGTGGCGACGACGATGAGGTGGGTGTCGCTGCCGCCGGTCCCGCGCAGCAGGGCCGGGGCGCTGTCGTCGCCGGCGACCGACGCGGCGAGCGAGTCGACCATGCGCGCCATGCGGTCCGCGTACGGCCGCGCCGCCTCCGCCGCCTCCTGCGCCCGGCGCAGCTTCGACGCGGCGACCATCTTCATCGCGCTGGTGATCTTCTGCGTCGCCTTGACGCTGGCGATGCGGTTGCGGAGCTCCTTGAGAGTGGCCATCGGGCGCCCGCCGGCTCAGGCGAAGGTCCTGGAGAACGACTCCATCAGCGCCTTGAGCTTCTCTTCCGTCTCGTCGTCGATTTCCCCGCGGTCGCGGATCGTCGCCAGCAGGTCCGCATGTTCTGCCCGCACATGGCCGAGCACGCCGTTCTCGAACCGCGTGACGTCGCCGACCGCGATGTCGTCGAGATAGCCGCGGACGCCGGCGTAGATCGCCACCACCTGCTCCTCGACCGGAAGCGGCGCGTACTGGTCCTGCTTCAGCAGCTCGGTCAGGCGCGCGCCGCGGTTGAGCAGCCGCTGCGTCGCCGCGTCGAGGTCGGAGCCGAACTGCGCGAACGCCGCCATCTCGCGGTATTGCGCAAGCTCCAGCTTGATGCGGCCGGCGACCTGCTTCATCGCCTTCACCTGCGCCGCCGACCCCACCCGGCTGACCGAGATGCCGACGTTGATGGCCGGGCGAATGCCCTGGTAGAACAGCTCGGTCTCGAGGAAGATCTGGCCGTCCGTGATCGAGATGACGTTGGTCGGGATGTACGCCGACACGTCGCCCGCCTGGGTCTCGATCACCGGCAGCGCGGTGAGCGAGCCGGCGCCGTGTTCCTCGTTCAGCTTGGCCGCGCGCTCGAGCAGGCGCGAGTGCAGATAGAACACGTCGCCGGGGTAGGCTTCACGGCCCGGCGGGCGGCGCAGCAGCAGCGACATCTGGCGGTACGCCACCGCCTGCTTCGACAGGTCGTCGTAGACGATGAGCGCGTGCATGCCGTTGTCGCGGAAGTATTCGCCCATCGTGCAGCCGGCGTATGGCGCGAGGAACTGGAGCGGCGCCGGCTCCGAGGCGGTGGCGGCGACGACGATCGAATAGTCGAGCGCGCCGTTGTCCTCCAGGGTCTTGACGATCTGCGCCACGGTCGAGCGTTTCTGGCCGATGGCGACGTAGATGCAGTAGAGCTTCCGCGATTCGTCGCCGCTCTCGTTCACCGCCTTCTGGTTCACGATCGTGTCGACGGCCACCGCGGTCTTCCCAGTCTGCCGGTCGCCGATGATCAGCTCGCGCTGCCCGCGGCCGACCGGAACCAGGGAATCGATGGCCTTGAGGCCGGTCTGCATCGGTTCGTGCACGGAGCGCCGCGGGACGATTCCCGGCGCCTTCACGTCCACCCGGCGGCGTTCGCCGCCTTCGATCGGCCCGCGGCCGTCGATCGGGTTTCCCAGCCCGTCGACGACGCGGCCGAGCAGGCCCTTGCCCACGGGCACGTCGACGATGGCCCCGGTCCGCTTCACAGTGTCGCCTTCGCGGATCGTGCGGTCGTCGCCGAAGATCACCACGCCCACGTTGTCGACCTCGAGATTGAGCGCCATCCCGCGTATGCCGCCCGGGAACTCGACCATCTCGCCGGCCTGGACGTTGTCGAGGCCCCAGACGCGGGCGATGCCGTCGCCCACCGACAGCACCTGTCCGACCTCGGCGACTTCCGCCTCGGTGTCGAAATCGGCGATCTGCCGCTTGAGGATGTCGGAGATTTCCGCGGCGCGGATATCCATCATGCCGCTCCTTTCATGGCCGCGCCGAGCGCCTGCAGCCGGGTCCGGATCGAGGCGTCGATCATGCGCGAGCCGAGCCTGACGACGAGGCCGCCGATCAGCGTTTCGTCGACCGCGGCGCGCACGCGCACCTCGCGCCCCACCGCCTTCGCCAGCGCCCGCCCGACCGCCTCGATCTCCGCCGCGTCGAGCGGCCGCGCGCTCACCACGTCGGCGGCGACCTCACCGCGGTGGCGAGCCAGCAGCGCGTCGAAGTCGCGGATCGCGTCGGCGAGCGCGAAGAGGCGGCGGTTGCGCGCGAGCAGGCGGAGAAAGTTCGTCGCCGCGCCGCCCAGCCCGGCGCGCCGCGCGAGCGCCGTCACGGCGGCGCCCTGCGCCTCGCGCGAGATCAGCGGGCTGCGCACCATGCGCCTCAGCGCCTCGCTCTCCCCCAGCATCGAGCGCACCTGCGCCAGGTCGCGGGCCACCGCGTCCAGCGTCTCGGTCTCCCGCGCCAGCTCGAACAGGGCTGTTGCGTAACGGCCGGCCAGGCCGGAAACGCCTGTTTGCTCTTGCGCCACGCGTCACCCGTGAGATTCGAGCCCGTGAGATTCGAGAAGGAGCCCCCAACGCCGGAATGCGATGCATCCCGCCGCCGGCTCCCGCGCCGGCGGCGACCCTGTCGAAGACGCGCGGTTGGTAGCACAGCGCCTGCGGCGTTGCAATATCCCGGACGGCGCCTAGAGGAAGCTGTACGGGTCCACGTCGGCCTGCACGCGGACGCCCCGGGGCGTCTCGACCGCCGCCAGCCAGGGGGCGAGCCAGCCGTTGAGCGGGCGCCCGCGCGGACCGCGCACGAGGAGGCGAAAGCGGTAGCGCCCGCGCTCGAGCGCCAGCGGCGCCGGCGCCGGGCCCAGCGTTTCGAGGCCCGGCGCCCGCGGCGCCCGGCGGGCGATCTCCACCGCCGCCGCGCGCGCGGCGGCCGCGTCGGGTCCGGACACGACGATGGCGGCGAGGCGTCCGAACGGCGGCATCCCCGCCTTCCGCCGCGCCGCCATCTCGGCGGCGACGAAACCGTCGCGGTCGCTGGAAACCAGCGCCCGGACGACCGGGTGCTCCGGCGCGTACGTCTGCAGCAGGGCGCGCCCGGGCCGTTCGCCGCGCCCGGCCCGCCCGGCGACCTGGAAGAGCAGCTGGAAGGTGCGCTCGGCGGCGCGCAGGTCGCCGCCCGCGAGCCCGAGGTCGGCGTCGACGACGCCGACCAGCGTCAGGCCGGGGAAGTGATGGCCCTTGGCGATCATCTGCGTGCCGATCAGCAGGTCGATTTGGCGCTCGGCCATCGCCGTCACCAGTTCCGCCGCGGCGCGGGCCGTGCGCACGGTGTCGCTCGCCAGCACCGCGGTGCGCGCTTCGGGAAACAGCGCCGCCGTCTCCTCGGCAAGCCGTTCGACGCCGGGGCCGCACGCGGTCATCCGGTCCTCGGCGCCGCACGCGGGGCAGCGCACCGGCCGCGGCCGGCGGAAGTCGCAATGGTGGCAGCGCAATTCGCCGGCGAGGCGGTGTTCGACCAGCCACGCGGCGCAGTGCGGGCACTCCACGCGGTGCCCGCATGCGCGGCACAGGGTGAGCGGCGCATAGCCGCGGCGGTTGAGGAACAGCATCGCCTGGTCGCCGGCGGCGAAGGTCTCGGCCAGCGCCGCCCGCAGCGCCGGCGCGACGAACTGCCCGCGCGGCGGCGAATCGGCCCTGAGGTCGATGGCGGAGATGGCGGGCGGCGCCGCCGGTCCGTGGCGCTGCGGCAGCCGCAGCGTCCGGTAGCGCCCCTCGGCGGCGTTGCACAGCGTCTCCAGCGACGGCGTGGCGCTCGCCAGGACGACCGGAACGCCGGCGAGGCGCGCCCGCACCACCGCCATGTCGCGGGCGTTGTAGACGACGCCGTCCTCCTGCTTGAACGAACCGTCGTGCTCCTCGTCGACGACGATCAGACCGAGAGCCGCGAACGGGAGGAAGAGCGCCGAGCGGGCGCCGACGACGACGCGCGCCCGTCCGCCCGCCGCCGCGCGCCACGTTTCGCCCCGCCGGCGCGCGCCGACCTCCGAATGCCACACCGCCGGGCGCACGCCGAAGCGCCGCTCGAACCGGTCGAGCCACTGCGCCCCGAGGGCGATCTCCGGCAGCAGGACGAGCGCCTGCCGGCCGGCGTCGAGAGCCGCCGCGACCGCCTCGAAGTAGACCTCCGTCTTGCCCGATCCGGTCACGCCGTCGAGCAGCGTCGTCGAGAAGCCGCGGCCGACGGCGGCGCGCAGCGCGGCGGCCGCCGCGGCCTGCGCCGGCGACAGCGCGACGGGCGCGCGCGTCGTGTCCGGTTCCGGCCAGACCGCGTCGTCGGCCAGTTCGACGACGCTGAGCGCGCCCGCGGCGATCAGGCCGCGCACGACGCCGGCGCCGACGCCGGCGCGGCGGGCGAGGGCGGCCTGCGTGCGGGCGCCCGAGGGAAACGCGGCGAGCGCGGCGAGCGCCGCGGCGCGCTGCGGCGACAGGCGCGCCGGCGGTGCGCCGCCGCGCACGATCTTTCGTGCCCGGCGCGCCGGCTCGAAGGCCGACGGGGCGCTCATCGCCATGCGCAGCACCGCGCCCGGGCTGGCCAAGCAGTACGTTGCCGTCCAGTCGACGAACGCCCGCAGCGGCGCGGCGAGCGGAGGAACGTCGAGCACCGCCTCGACGTCGCGCAGCCGGGCTGGCGCGATGCCGCCGGCGGCGGCGCCCCAGACGACGCCGAGCACCCGGCGCGGCCCGAGCGGAACGCGCACGATGGCGCCGTCGCCCGCCGCCAGCCCGGGCGGCACCCGGTAGTCGTAGGGGCCGATGCCGGCGACCGGCGGCAGCACCGACACCACGCGCGCGCCCGGATCGGCTTCGGGTTTCGGTTTCGCCATCGCCCGGCCGCCTTCGCTCCCGCTTGTCCGCCACCGCACGCGCGGCCATGCTATCCGAAAGGCCCCGTTCGCGAGTCGTGTGCGGGCGTGGGCAGGGGAGGTGCGGCTCTCCGGCGGATGCTTGACTCTCGCGGCCAGTACGATGAAACGTTATAACATTGCATTCTTGCTGTGACCGACCTTCGGACCGGTGGGCGGTCTCGCCCCACGAGCCACCCCGCGCCGCCGTCTCGAAGCTTGAAAGAGGTTTCCATGCCCTCCCGCAGAGTGTTGCTGAACTCCGTCGCTGCCGTCCTCCTCCTGTCACTCGTCGGGCCGGGCACCGCGCTGTCCGAGGGAGCGATTCCGGTGGTTGCGACCTTCTCGATCCTCGGCGACATGGTGCAGCGCATCGGCGGCGAGTCCGTCGCCGCCAGGCTACGCACGTCTACCAGCCGACGCCCGCCGATGCGCGGGCCGTCAGCGACGCCAGGCTCCTCGTCGTCAACGGGCTGGAGTTCGAAGGCTGGCTGGACCGGCTGATCGACGCGTCGGACTTCCGCGGCGTCCGGGTGGTGGCGACCGACGGCATCGAGCCGATCGCCTACGAGGACGGCGCCGACACGCACGACGGCGACGGCGAGGCCGACCACGACGAACACGCCGGGGGCGACGACCACGGCGGCCACGACCACGGCGTCTTCGATCCCCATGCCTGGCAGAGCCTCCGCAATGCGGCAGTCTACGCGGACAACATCGCCGCAGCGCTGTCCAGGGCCGATCCGGGGAATGCCAGCCTGTTCTACCGCAACCGCGCGGCCTACGTGGCCGAGCTCGCGGCGCTGGACGCCGAGATCCGCGAGATCGTCGCCGGGCTTCCCGCGGGCAGCCGGACCGTCGTCACCTCGCACGACGCATTCCGCTACTTCGGTCGCGACTACGGGCTGACGTTCATCGCGCCGCAGGGGCTCAGCACAGAGTCGGAGGCGTCGGCCCGGGATGTCGCCCGCCTCATCGAGCAGATCCGCGACCACGGCATTCGTGCCGTCTTCATCGAGAACATCGGCGATCCGCGCCTTCTCGAGCGCATCGCCGAGGAGTCAGGGGCGGTCATCGGCGGCACGCTCTATCCCGGCGCCCTGTCCGGCCCGGACGGCCCGGCACCGACCTACCTCGACATGATACGCCACAACGCCACCACGCTCGCGCGGGCGCTGACTTCGTAAGGCTCGGCGCCGGCAGGACGACTCTTTTGAACCGGATCCTTCCGACGGCTGCATCGCATGACTTTGTCCGCTGAACAGGGCGAGATGTCGCTGCTCGATCAAATCGGCATCGCTCGCGAGCTCGACGCCTGGGTGGTCGGCGTCGCGTTCCTCGAGGAGGGGCTGCTCGCGGCTGCGCTCGGGGACGGTCGGGTCGCGTTCATCGACGGCGAGAGCGCGAATCCGCCATCCTTCGTTTCCGTGCATGACGGGGCTTGTCTTTCGCTGGCCGTCGACCTGGGGGAGCGGCGCGTTCTGACGGGCGGAGACGATGGACGGCTGGTGCGCACCGATACCGACGGCGAGACCGCCGAAATTGCGGCCATGGCGGGGCGATGGGTCGAGCCGATCGTCGTCAGCAGGGCATCCGGACTGCGCGCCGCGGCTTTCGGCAGGACGGTTTCCCTTTTCGCGCAGGATGGAAGGGAAGTTGGCACGTTCGATCATGCCAACACGGTCGGTGGTCTGGCATTCCACCCGAAAGGACGACGCATCGCCGTCGCGCACTATGGCGGAATCAGCCTCTGGTGGGCGAAGCCCGGTGCGCAGGAGCCGAAACGACTCGACTGGGCGGGCTCGCACCTAGATCTGACCTGGAGCCCGGACGGGAAGTACATCGTCACCGCGATGCAGGAGAACGAGCTACACGGTTGGCGCATCTCCGACAGCGCCGATATGCGCATGTCCGGCTACCCGACGAAGGTCAAGTCGATGAGCTGGTTGCCGAAGGGACGGCATCTGGCGACCGGTGGCGCGGAGTCCGTCGTTTGCTGGCCGTTCCACGGCAAGGACGGCCCCATGGGCAAGGCGCCGCTCGACCTCGGGTGGGGCTTCTCCGGTGTGGTGACGGTGGTGGCCGCCCACCCCCGCCATGACGTGGTCGCCGCCGGATACAAGGACGGCGCCACCGTCCTCGTGCAGGTCGGCCGCACCGACCCGGTTCTGGTCAAGCGACCCGGCGAGGGCGCCGTGACCGCGCTCGCATGGTCGGCGGATGGACAGCATCTCGCTCTCGGTACCGAGAGCGGCTTTGTCGGTCGAATTGGCCTTTCCGACCTGCGGGCCCCATCATGAATGGGAACGGAGGAAGTCCGGTCGAGGTTCTGCCATGAGCCGGCGGCGAAAGCGCGCGCGATCTCCATGTATCGACGTCTGCCGTTCCGACCCGAATACGGGGTGGTGCCTGGGCTGCGGCCGGACCGACGCCGAGATCGGAAATTGGTCAAGGCTCACATCGTCCCGCCGAAAGCGGCTTGAGCCGGAACTCAGGCGGCGCCTGACGAAGCTCGGACAGTGCACGGCATCGGAAAACGAATGAAACGGTCGACGATCGCCGGTCGCGATCCTTGAGCCCGGTTTCCGGCGGTATCCGTTGCCGGCGGGCGCCGGTGGTTTGGCGGCCGTAGCGCATCAAAGCGCCTCGATCGACCAGCGTGGCACCGTCGCGCGCGATGCCATGTTCGGATTGCCGTCTCACCACGCGTCATTCGCCCGCCGCCGGGGAGCGGCGGTGCAGCCTCTCCGGTCGCGGCGGTAGGCCGGACGCGCACCTTGCCCTACATTGTCTGACCGGAGACGCTTTCGCGAAGGAGGTCGGCATGAAGTTCTTTGTCGATACTGCCGATATCGACGAGATTCGCGATCTCGCGGCGACCGGGGTCGTCGACGGGGTGACGACAAATCCGTCGCTCGCCGCGCGAACGGGGCGGCCGTTTCGCGACACCATCGCCGAGATCTGCGCCGTCGTCGACGGCCCGGTGAGCGCCGAGGTCACCGCGACCGATGCCGACGGCATGGTCGCGGAAGGGCGCCGGCTCGCGACCATCGCGGCCAACGTCGCGGTCAAGGTTCCGCTCACCTGGGACGGGCTGAAGGCGTGCCGCCGGCTGCGCGATTCCGGCATCGCGGTCAACGTCACCCTGTGTTTCGCGCCGGCGCAGGCGCTGCTCGCGGCAAAGGCCGGCGCGAGCTTCATCTCGCCGTTCATCGGCCGCCTCGACGATCTCGGCCAGGACGGGATGAAGCTCATCGCCGACATCTGCGCCATCTACCGGCAGTACGAACGCTTCGACACCGAAGTGCTCGTGGCCTCCGTCCGCAGCGTGAAGCACGTCGTCGAGGCCGCAACGCTCGGCGCCCACGTGGCGACGGTGCCGCCGAAGATTCTGCGCCAGCTCGCGCTTCACCCGCTGACCGACAAGGGCCTCGCCGCCTTCCTGGACGACTGGCGCAAGTCGGGCCAGACCATCGTCGAGGCGCACGCGGCCGAATAGCCGTGGCCGCGGCGCCCGATCTCGCGCGCGCCGTCGCCGACTGGCGCGTCTGGCTGGCCGCCGAGCGGCGGGCCTCGCCGCACACCGTCGCCGCCTACGGGCGCGATCTCGACGCCTTCGTCGCCTTCGTCGTGCGCCATACGGGCGGGCCGGCGCGCATCGGCACGCTGGCCGACCTCACCGCGGGCGACTTTCGCGCCTGGCTCGCC
The DNA here is from genome assembly GCA_965243325.1 of Alphaproteobacteria bacterium. Classification (GTDB taxonomy): domain Bacteria; phylum Pseudomonadota; class Alphaproteobacteria; order UBA7887; family UBA7887; genus JANQOH01. The sequence goes on from CBDEUQ010000003.1 coordinate 2,173,846, forward strand.
GACCGGCGGCGCGCCGGCGCCGCCCGCAGCAGCATCGCGCGCGGGCTGTCGGTCGTGCGCGGCTTCTATTCGTGGCTCGACCGGCGCGGCATCGCCCACAACGCGCACGTCGGCACCGTCCGCGCGCCGAAACGGCCGCGGCTCCTGCCCCGGCCGCTGTCGGCGGGCGACGCAAAGTCGTTGATCGGCGAATTGGCGGCGATGGCCGACACGCCCTGGGTCGCGGCGCGCGATGCCGCCCTGGCGAGCGTGCTCTACGGCTGCGGGCTGCGCATCGGTGAGGCCCTGGCGCTCGATTGCGGCGCCGTCGCCGGCCGCCCTGAGGCGTTGCGCATCCTCGGCAAGGGAGGCAAGGAACGGCTCGTTCCGGTGTTGCCGGCGGTCGCGCGGGCGGTCGCGGGATGGCTTGCCGTGCGCCCGTTCCCCGCCGCCGCCGACTCGCCCCTGTTCGTCGGCGCGCGCGGCGGCCGGCTCAACCCTGGCGTCGCCCAGGCGCGGATGCGCCGCGTGCGCGCCGCGCTCGGCCTGCCCGAAACGGCGACGCCGCACGCGCTCCGCCACAGCTTCGCCACCCACCTGCTGGCGAACGGCGGCGACCTGCGCGCGATTCAAGAGCTGCTTGGCCACGCCAGCCTGTCGACCACGCAGCGCTACACGGCCGTCGCCAGCCCCGAGATGCTCGCCGCCTACCGCGCCGCCCACCCGCGCGCGCAAGGGAGGGCGTGAGGCCGCCGCGGCCGGCGTCAGCGCGCCACCGTGACCGCGACGTCGAGATCGAGCGTGTCCCAGGCGCGGTCGGCCGTCACCGCGGGGACTCCGAGCGCCGCCGCCAGGGCGAGACAGGCGCGGTCGCCGAGCGACAGGCCGCGCTCGCGCGTGGCGCGGCGAAGCGATGCGGCCCGCCGCGCCTGCGCCGCGTCGAAGGGGTGGACGACGATCGGAAGCGCCTCCAGCACGCCGCTCGCCTCGTCGTCGTCGAGCCCGTAGTCGACCAGCTTGGACACGACCTCCGAAAAGTTGACGGCGCCGATCGCGCCGCCGCTCCACAGGCCGCGCACGCGCGCCGCGCCGCGCTCGCGGTTGATGACGGCGAGCACGGCGGACGCATCGAGAACGACGGTCACTCCGCATCCTCCCGCCGGGCTTCGGTGCGCCTTTCGGCGATCAGTTCATCGACCGCGGACACGCCCTCGGGCACCCTCTCGCGCATCATCCCTTGCAGTTTGAAGAGCGCGACGTCGGGGGCCAGGACGCGCAGCTCTCCGTCGACCACCCGCGCCGTCAGACAGCCGGTGTCGTCGATCAGCATCGCGGACCGCATGTCGGCGGGGATCACGAGGCGCCCGTCGTCTCCGACGCGAAGCTTGCGCGACCCGACGCTCCCCGGCGCGGGCGGTGCGTCGACGAGGGCGGGCGGGTTCTCGGTGAAGTGCTCCTTCAGCGCCTTCATCGTCCGGAAGGATTCGCCGGTCGAGACGACGAAGCGATTCTTCTCGTTCTTGAAAGCCGTGTCGAAGACGACGCCGTCTTCCTTGAGGTCGTAGCCGACCACCGCACCGTCTTTCCGGTTGACCGAGTATGTGATTGTCATCGTCTTCTCCCTCCCGGCGCGCGCCGCTCCGCCCGCGCCGACGCCGCTCGCCGCCGGTCCTAAGGACGCCGGGCACGCCAACCCGCGCGGCGTTCGCCGCCAAGCCCTCCGGCGCCTCTCCGTATCGGCAGGTTATCCGTTCAATGCCAGTACAACTCCAACCTGTCAAACTCCCACCTTAATGACATGATCTCCAATATTGCCGCCGGTTCGTTCACCCCCATCCGTTCACGTTTCTGCCGCCAGTATGGCCGCGAGGCCTTCGCGGTACGTCGGACAGCCGAGCGGCGCGCCGAGCAGGCGGTGCATTCGCCCGTTCGCGATTCGCCGGTCGTCGGACCAGAACTCGCGCGCGGCGGGCGACATGGTCTTCGCCGCGTCCGCGAACGGCACCAGCGGCGGCACCTCGGCTCCGAGCAGGGCGCAGGCATGGGTCACGACGTCGGCGCTCGCCGCCGGTTCGTCGTCGCAGAGGTTGACGACGAGGCCCGGTTCGGGCGCCGCCGCGGACGTCGCCAGCGCCGCCGCGGCGTCGGCGACGTGGATGCGCGAGAACGCGTGCCCGGGCTTGTCGATGCGCGTCGCGGCGCCGGCGCGCACGCGGTCGAGCACGCTGCGGCCAGGTCCGTAGATCCCGGACAGGCGGAAGACGTGCACCGGCCCGTCGAGCGCCAGCCAGGCGGCCTCGGCGGCGGCGCGCGCGCGGCCGCGGCGGCTCGCCGGCGCGATGTGCGCGGTCTCGTCCACCGTTGCCCCGGCCCGGTCGCCGTAGACGCTCGTCGCCGAGAGGTAGCCGATCCAGGTGAGACCGCGGCGCGCCGCCAGGGCGTCGCCGTGCGCCGCGAGCACGGGGTCTCCGGCAGCGCCCGGCGGCGCCGAGCTCAGCACGTGCGTCACGCCGTCGAGGATGCCGGGGTCGCCGAAGGGCACGGCGGTCGCGCCGGTCGCCGCCGCCGCCGCGCGCCGTTCCGCGCCGCGCGCCGTCGCGCTCACCCGCCAGCCCGCGGCCACGAGCCGCGGCAGCCAGGCGCGCGCCGTGTAGCCGAGGCCGAAACACAGAAGGTGCGGCGCGCTCACGGCGCGGCCGCGGCATCGGCGGCGGTCCACTCGGCCGCCACGTGGACGTCGGTCTCGCCTGTCGCGCGGTGGGCGCGGAGCGCGGCGAACGCCGCCGCTGTCAGGAGCCGCGAAAGCGCCCACACCGCCGCCGCCCGCACCAGCGGCGATGCGTCGTCGAGTCGCGCCTCCGCGCTCGCCGCGAGCCCCGCCTCGCCGCTGTTGCCGATCGCGATCAGAACGTTGCGGAGAAACCGGTCGCGGCCGATGCGCTTGACGGGCGAGCCGGAGAACAGGGAGCGAAAGGCGGCGTCGTCGAGCGCGGCGAGCCGGGCGAGGCGCGGGGCGGCGAGCGCGTCGCGGCCGATCAGCGCCGGCTCCGCCGTCGGTGCCGCGAACTTGTTCCACGGGCAGACGGCGAGGCAGTCGTCGCAGCCGTAGATGCGGTTGCCCATCGGCGCGCGCAGCGGGCGCGGAATGTGCCCCTTGTGCTCGATCGTCAGATAGGACACGCAGCGCCGGGCGTCGAGGCGGTAGGGAGCGGGAAACGCATCCGTCGGGCACACGTCCAGGCAGCGGCGGCAGCCCCCGCAACGGTCGGCCTCGGGCGCGTCGGGCGCGAGGTCGAGCGTGCCGAGCAGCGCGCCGAGGAACAGCCACGATCCATGCGTGCGGGAGACGAGGTTGGTGTGCTTGCCCTGCCAGCCGAGCCCCGCCGCCGCCGCGAGCGGCTTCTCCATCAGCGGCGCGGTATCGACGAAGACCTTGATCTCGCAGGCGAACCGCGCGGCGACCCAGCCGCCGAGCTGTTTCAGCCGGCCCTTGAGCAGGCGGTGGTAGTCGCGGTTGCGCGCGTAGACCGAGATCGCGCCGGCGGCCCGGTCCGACACGGCGTCCAGCGGGTCGTCGCGCGGCGCGTAGCTTTGCCCGACCACCACCGCGCTGCGCGCCGCCGGCCACAGCGCGCGCGGGCTGCGGCGGCGCGCCAGCGTGCGCGCGAGCCATCCCATGTCGCCGTGCATCCCGGCGGCGACGAATTCGGCGAGCCGCCGCCCGGCATCGCCGACGCCTTCGGGCGGCGCGATGCCGACGGCGTCGAACCCCAGCGCCAGGGCGCGCTCGCGAATGCGCGCCGCGGCGGCCCGCGCCGGCTCGGCCGCGGCCTCAGAAGTCGAGGCAGTCATAGTGCGGCGGCGGATCGAGGCCCGGGACGCGGTCCGCGAGCAGGGGCCGGAAGCCCGGCCGTGACTTGGCGCGCGCGTACCAGTCGCGCGCCGGCGCGGCCTCCGACCACCGGACGCCGCCGAGATAGTCGACCACCGACAGTTCGGCCGCCGCCACGAGATCGGCGTGACTGAGCGTGTCGCCGCCGAGCCAGCGCCGGCGCTCGAACAGCGCGGCGACGTACTCGAGATGCGAGGCAAGCCGCTCGCGAGCGAGCCGGATGGCGCGCGAATCGGGTCCGCCGAGCCGGAACAGGCGCTTCGACGCCAGCTCGTGGATCAGCGGCAGGGATACCTCGGCGGCGAACTTCGCCGCGAACCAGTCGACGAGGCGACGGCATTCCGCCCGTTCGGCCGGCGACCGGGGCCACAGGGGCGGCTCGGTGCCGCTCTCCTCAAGGTACTCCAGGATCGGCCAGAGCCCGCAGACGTATCCGCCGCCGTCGCCGAGAACGGGCACCTCGCCCGCCGGGTTGCGGGCGAGAAACTCGGGCCGCCGATCCCAGACCGGTTCCTCGGCCAGCGCGAAGTCCAGGCCCTTCTCGGCCAGCGCGAGGCGGACGGCGCGGCACGCGGGAGAGAGCGGAAGGTGGTAGAGAACGCGCATGGTGGCCGTATCGCCAACCCGGCAAACGAAGCCCTCCACCGTGCTAGACTGCCGCCATGGCCTCCGTCAATCCTCTCCGCGGCGGCGCCCCGCCGCCAGGGGACGCGGTCCAGGCGTTTCGCGTCGACGCTCTCGACGGCCTCGGCCGCGTGGCGCGCCTCGGGCCGCTCGTCGATACCGTCCTCGCGCAGCACGCCTACCCCGACGCGGTCTCGGTCCTGCTCGGCGAGGCCCTGGCGCTGACCGCGGCGCTCGCCGGCTCGCTCAAGTTCGAGGGCACCTTCACGACGCAGGTCCACGGCGACGGCCCGGTGGGTCTCCTGGTCGCCGACTACCGCACCGACGGGGCGATGCGCGGCTACGCCCGGTTCGACGCCGGGGAGCTCGAGGGCGCCCCGACGCCGGCCCCCGCCGCGCCGGGTGATGCGCGCCTGTTCGGCCGCGGTCGCATGGCGTTTACCGTCGACCAGGGCCCCGACACCGACCGCTATCAGGGGCTGGTGCCGCTCGAAGGCGGCACCCTGGCCGCCAGCGCGCATGGCTATCTCGCGCGCTCGGAGCAGCTCCGCTCGGTCGTCGCCGCGACGGCCGCGCGCTGGCCCGCCGAGGCGGGGTGCGAGCCGAGTTGGCGGGCGGGGAGCCTGATCGTGCAGCAGATGCCCCGCGGCGACGGCCGCGCCGAGTCCGCCGACGACGAGCGCGCCGGGCGCTGGCGCGAGATGGAACGGCTGCTCGCGCGGCTGAAGCCGGCCGATCTCGCCGACCCGCTCGCGCTGCCGCCGCTTCTCATCGGGCCGCTGTTTCGCGACTATGACGTCCGCCTGCACCCGCCGAGCGCCGTCCGCTTTCGCTGCCGCTGCTCGTCGTCGCGGGCGACCGCCGTCGTCGAATCGCTCCGCCCCGAGGAGCGCGCGGAGCTCGCCGTCGACGGCCGCATCGAGGTGACGTGCGAATACTGCAACGCGCGCTACGTGTTCGGCGCCGACGGCGCGCCGGTCGCCGAATCGTGAACGCCGTCGCGTACGGAGTCGCCATGCCTGTCCTCCGCCCGCTGCTTGTCCTCCTCGTCGTCGCGGCCTGCGCTCTTCCGCCGCCGATCGTCTATCCCGAGATCGGTTTCGCCGATCGCGCGCCGATCCGGATCGCCGCTTCGCTCCTCGAGGTGGTCGACCTCTACCGGCCGCCGCTGCGTCCGCCGCACGTCGAGCATCTGGCGCCGGCGATTCCCAGCATCGTCGTCCGGCGCTGGGCCGAGCAGCGGCTCGTCCCGGTCGGCGGGGGGGCGCGCCTGCGGGTGACGATCGAGGACGCGCGAATCGTCGAAACGCCACTTGCCGTGGACGACTCGCTGACGGGCGTGTTGACGGTCGAGCAGGCGGCGCGGCTCGACGGCCGCGTCGCGGTGACGGTGGCGCTGATCGGCCCCGCAGGCGAGCCGCTGGCCAGCGCGAGCGGCGAGGCGACGCGCGCCCGTACGGTCCCCGAGGACGCGACGCTGAACGAGCGCGAGGAGCTGATGTTCCAGATCGTCGAGGACCTCGCCGCGGCGCTCGACGAGGTGCTGTCAGCCAACGTCCGCCGCTACTTCGCCGACTATCTGCGGTAGGCGCGGTCCCGAGCCGCCGCCGGGATTGGCGCGCCCTGGCCGAGAGGGCGATACCCCTCGCCCCAGTCCAGACCGTCCGCCTGCATCTCCTTCACCACCTCGAAGGCCATCGGTAAACTCTCGATCGTCGCAGCGCGCTGTGGCATGGGGGTGCTCCTCTATGCGGTTGTTGGCTAACCACAGGGAGTACCCCCTCCCGCCACTGACACATAACCTCGTACGTCACCCCGCGCGCATGCGGGGTTGACTTTCGATCAACTCCAATTTATCGCTGGTTGTACAAGCGACACTTCGGCGCAATCTGCGCCGGCAACATCCAATCATACCCAGGGGAAAAGCAATGACTGTCATTCACAAGAGGCCGCTGCGCGGAAGAAATGAGAGTAGTAACTATGGTAGACGACGTATCGCCTAAAGGTAATGCTGACTATCGGAATTTCTTTCGTCATTTTCAGAACTTCAGCATTGAGATTACTACGCATGCAAATCAACGGATGCAACAACATGGGGTCACCCTGGCAGACGTGCGCACGATTTTGCGGCGGGGCGGCTTGCGACATGTCGAGCGCGATATTCGGACCGGGGAGGACAAGTACCGGGTCGCGGGCAGCGACATCGACAACCGCCCCTTCGAGGTTGTGGTCGTTCTCGATACGACCGGAGACGGCTGTGTCGTTGTCGTCACGGTAATCGACACCGCATCCGGGAAACGCAGACGAGGCGGAAGAAGACCGCCGGGAAGACAGAGGAAAGAATGAGAATAGGGCAGGGGCAGCCGCAAACCGTAGCGTCTCCGCTCCGCCCTGGAGCAGAGAATGCAACGAAAGAACGAATACGATGCCACGCATGAGCTCGGTGCTCCGGTCACGCTGATCGATGCCGTGGAGGAACGCGAGGACGGCAGCGTGAGGTTCCCGCACCTCGATATGCTGCTGGCGACCGTTGCCGTCGTACGGGTACTCGATCCGGTCGCGCTGGTTGGAACGGAGCTTCGCTTCCTGCGGAGCGTGCTGGAACTCACCGGGGCGGAATTCGCGGAGGCGATCGACCTCAGCGACAAGAGCGTTGTTTCCCGGTGGGAGAACGACAAGGTGCGGCCGGGCAGCTTCACTGAAAAAGTCGTCCGGCAGCTCGTCCTGAACCGACTCGGCCCCCTCGCGCCCGGCATCGAGATTCCGGACAATGCGCTTCCGGGAATGAAGATCCGGCAATGCGAGTTCGCCGAAGGTCCGGTGCGGGTCACTCTTCGCCTGGAGAATCAAGCCGAAGGGCGGGTTGCAGAGCGCTATGCCGCGGCCGCGTAAGGGGCTCAACCGACCGTCCGGACAAGGCAGCGGGCAAGTTTTAGGGGGGCGAGCATTCACGCGGGGGCCTGGAGCGACGGATACACTCACGGGCTCATCGGGGCGCGGCCGGCGTTCGAGAATCGCCCGCGCGGTGGAGTTGTGCATCACGCGCTGCGGCCCGGTCTTGGACTTCTCGAAGGTGAGCGCGTCGCCCTCCACGTCCCGGCAGCGAAGGGTGAGCACATTGCCGTTGCAGCGCCCGGTCAGCAAAAACAGGCCGACGATGTCTGCCCGAGCGACGTGTGTACCGCGCGACCCGCCTGTGCGCGCACGTTAGCGGGACGATGCAGCGGCGCCGGCCCGCCCGCGGCGGCAGGGCATCGCTGCGGCGACGCACCGCGACCGCGGTGGCGCTATGCGGGCGCCGTCGGTTAGGTGCCGGGTCCGTAAGCTCTAGGCTTTGCACAACGAGAGCCAATATGTAAGGATCGGAAACGTATCTTGGGGAGGGACGAGGAACGCATGGCACGCACCAAGGACGTCTTGATTTCCTACTGCCGAGGAGCAGGTTCGATTCTTGAAATCGTCCCGCCATCTCGCTACAGGAATTTTGTGCCACAGGAGACGTTCAACCAGCGGCTTCGGGGAAACTTTATGTGCGTAGGCGATGCTCTGCGCCATAGCATGGATGTTTGGCAGAGGGAACCTCAAGAGGTTGCGCATCGTAAAGGTCGGCAATAGGGCGCATCGTCAAGCAGGCCATGTCGCAGGGTGACGAAAAGCCAAAGCCGCCCGAGGACCCTTCTTCGGGACCCGGTAGCCAGGAAGTTTTGCCTCCGAACGCTGAAGAACCTGCCGCTTCCACGCTCACCGTTGAGGCTAAGTTCTCCCAAGGCCCTTTACCTCCTGCGGCCGAGCTCGCCAAGTACAATGAAGTGCTTCCTGGTGCAGCGGATCGTATCATTACGATGGCGGAAGGCTACGCCCGGCATCAGCAAAAATTGGAAGAATTTGCGATGCGTCGGGAGGGAAGTGACCGGCGGCGGAGCCAAAATGTGGCGGGGATCGTAGTTCTTGCGATTTTCCTTGTATGCCTGATCGCCCTATTCCTCGACAAAGATGAGTTTGCCATACAAGTGGGAACCTGGACGGTCGTTGCGCTGGCGTCGATCTTTGTTCTCGGCAAAGTACCTGAATGGTTCAAACTTATCGGTCGTTAGGCTCAGGACCTGTAAATTCTTGTGATATGGTCTGCGGCGCGGTTCGCAAGCCCAACATGTAGCGGACGGCGGCGCTCAATATGCCGGCGGAATGAACTTCACAGCCGCGACGATCAACGCGGCGATGCCGAGCGACCGCCACGTCAACCGCGCTTCAAGCTCGGCGACCCGCCGGTCAACGTAGTCTTCCGTCGCAAATCGGGCCGGCGGCGGCGAAGGGGAGCCGGTGGCTTCCGGCGTTGCGGCCGTTTCCGTCATGGCGGACCCCTCGTATCGGTGCGGCCACCGCCCGGAAAGGGCTTTCGCCCGAAGCTGTCTCGCCCGCGGCGAAAATTGCTTCAATGAGGCCGGGCAGCAGGCGCGGCGGGATAGTGCGCTTGTATCCAGCCGAGCGTCAATTTTCCGTCTTCGCAATTGCACTGACGGGGGAGGCATTGACCGGCAAGCGCGGGGTGCGTTGACCAAATGTTGACTGGCTGATTCTCCGCCTCGCCATAGAACCCCGTAACCCCTTGAAAAATTTGGCGCGCCCTGGAGGACTCGAACCTCCGACCTGCGGATTAGAAGTCCGCTGCTCTATCCGGCTGAGCTAAGGGCGCGGTCATTCCATGCGGTCGTAGCGGAAATTGTCGGCGTAGGCCTTGATCGTAAGCCGCCGTTCCTGCGGCGCAAACACTTCGTAGTCGATGCCGTTGGCCTCGGCGTAGGCGACCGCCGCCTCGCGGCTGTCGAAGTGCAGCCGCACCTGCTGGCCGGTGTCCGAGGCGGTCGTCCACCCCATGAGGCGGTCGATGCCGAACGGCGGCGGCTCGGTCTCGAGGACCCAGCGCCGGGTCCCGCCGCGGCCCGACTGCATCGCCGACTTCGCCGGCCGAAAGATGCGTGCCTTCATCGCCTCCCCCGCACACCGTCGCGCACCGCCCGTCCACAGATAGAGACCGCGGCGCGCCGGGGCAAGCCGCCGCGTCAGCGCACCGGATGGCCGAGATGCGCCTCCAGTTCGGCCAGCGCCGCGTCGGGGTCGACCACCTTGATCGTGCGGATGCCGAGCGCGCGCGCCGGCTTCAGGTTGACGCCGAGGTCGTCCAGGAACACCGCCTCGTCGCAGGCGACGCCCAGGCCGTCGCACGCCATCGTGTAGAACCGCGGATCCGGCTTGCGGACGCCGAGCTTGCTCGATTCGAACACCGCGTCGAACAGACCCATGACCTCGGCGAGGGCGCGCCCGCGGTCGCCGGCGGGTTCGGGCCTCAGCGTGTTGTTCGTCAGGCACGCGGTCTTGTAGCGCGCCGCCACGCGGCGCAGCGCGGCGACCATCGCCGGCCTGATCTCGCCGTCGATCAGTCCGAGCACGGCGCCCGCGTCGACGGCGTGGCCGAGCGCCGCCGCCTCGGCCTCGAACAGGGTGCGGAACCCGTCGAGATCGATCTCGCTGCGTTCGAGCCGCGCCCAGGCGTTGTCGTCCGGGTCGGTGGCGTTGATTTGCCGCAGCAGGCCGGCCGGCAGGCCATTCTCGCGCTCGTACGCCGCGAAGGCGTCGAACGGGCTCGACAGGATCACGCCGCCGAAGTCCCACAGCACGGCGCGGACGGGTTTCGGCGGCACGGCGGTCCTCCCCGTTCGCGGCCCTCGGGCGCGGCGCTTGCCCGAGCGCGGAATCTGGCGTATCCCGCTGGCGCCGGCAAGGCCGCGTCCGTCCGGCCGGCGGCCGCGTCGAATGCCCCTTGAAAGATTCCCGGCAGTTTCCTAACTATCGGCGCGATTTTCCCGGGACAACGGATCGGGCGACGCCGCCGGCGCAAGGCCGGCGGATCGGAGGGAGAACGCGGGTGTCGACACTGATCGAGATTGAAGCCGTCAGCAAGCGGTTCGGCGCGCTCACCGCGGTCGACGACGTGTCCTTCAGCGTCGATCGCGGCGAAGTGCTCGGCTTTCTCGGGCCGAACGGCGCCGGCAAGACCACGACCATGCGCATCGTCACCGGGTTCGTGACGCCGGACGCGGGCCGCGTCGCGGTGTGCGGCCACGACGTGCTGGAGGACGACATCGCCGCCAAGGACACCATCGGCTACCTGCCCGAGGGTGCGCCGCTCTATGCCGACATGACGCCGGAGGGCTTCCTCGATTTCGTCGCCGGGGCGCGCGGTCTCAGCGGCGCGCGGGCGCGCGAGCGCGTCGCCTGGGCGATCGAGCGCCTCGGTCTCCGCCCCGTGCTCGGCCAGTCGGTCGATACGCTGTCGAAGGGGTTCAAGCGCCGCGTCGGCCTCGCGCTGGCGCTGGTGCACGACCCCGACGTGCTGATTCTCGACGAGCCGACCGACGGCCTCGACCCCAACCAGAAGCACGACGTGCGGTCGTTGATCGGCGAGCTCTCGCGCGACAAGGCGATCATCATCTCGACCCACCTTCTCGAGGAGGTCGATGCGGTATGCACGCGCGCGGTGATCATCGCCCGCGGACGCATCGTAGCCAACGGGACGCCCGGCGAGCTCGCCCGCCGCTCGCGCTACTACAACGCCGTGACGGTGACGCTTCGCGGCGTCGCCACGGCGGAGGCCGAGCGCGGCTTCATGGCCCTCGACGGCGTAGCCGACGTCACCGTGGACGGCGGCGGCGACGGGGCCGCGCACTACACGCTGTTCCCGCGCGACGGCGCGTCGCTGATCGAGGGCGTGAGCGCGCATCTGCAGCGCACGGCGTGGCGCGTCGACGGCCTCGCCGTCGAGAGCGGCCGCCTCGAGGACGTCTTCCGCTCGATCACCACCGGCGCCGCCGCCGGGCGATCCGGGGGACACGCCTGACATGAGCAAGACGATGATCGTTTTCCGGCGCGAGCTTGCGGGCTATTTCGCCACGCCGGTCGCCTACGTCTTCATCGTGATCTTCCTGTTCCTCAACGGAATCTTCACGTTCCATCTCGGCGACTTCTACGAACGCGGCCAGGCCGACCTGCAGCCGTTCTTCAACTGGCACCCGTGGCTCTACCTGTTCCTCGTGCCGGCGCTCGGCATGCGCCTGTGGGCCGAGGAGCGGCGAAGCGGCACCATCGAGCTGCTGATGACCCTGCCGATCTCCGTCACCCACGCGGTCATCGGCAAGTTCCTCGCGGTCTGGGCGTTCACCGCCATCGGCCTCGCCCTGACCTTTCCGGTCTGGATCACGGTCAATTATCTCGGCGACCCCGACAACGGCGTCATCGTCGCCGGCTATTTCGGCAGCCTCATGCTCGCCGGCGCGTCGCTCGCCATCGCCTCGTGCCTCTCGGCGCTGACCAAGAACCAGGTCATCGCCTTCGTCGTCGCGGTGGTGGTGTGCTTCCTGTTCACCATCTCGGGCCTGCCCCTGGTGGTGAATTTCTTCGCCGGCTGGGCGCCGCAGGCGATGGTCGACACGGTCGCCTCGTTCAGCTTCCTGGTGAACTTCAATGACATGACCCGCGGCGTCGTCGACCTGCGCCACGTCGTCTACTTCGTTTCGCTGATCGTCCTCTGGCTGTTCGCCAACGTGGTCGCGGTCGGCCGCATCAAGGGAGCCTGAGCCGATGAGTCCCGCGAGGCGCGATCTGTCGATCTGGGCCGTGGTGGCCCTCGCCGTGGTGCTGTTTCTGGCGCTCAACGTGCTGAGCCAGACGGTGTTCCGCACCGCCCGCGTCGACTTGACCGAGGGCGGCCTCTACACGCTGTCCGAGGGGACCCGCGCGACGCTGGAGACCATGAGCGAGCCGCTGACGGTGCGGTTCTTCTTCAGCGAGTCGCTGGCCGGCGACGTGCCCGGGTCGCGCCAGTACGCGCAGCGCGTGCGCGAGCTGCTCGAGACCTACGCCGCAACCGCGGGCGGCGCCATCACGCTCGAGGTCATCGACCCGGAACCGTTCTCCCCGGCCGAGGACGAGGCGGTGGCGCTGGGGTTGAGCGGCGTGCCGATGACCGAGCACGGCGAGCGTCTCTATTTCGGCATGGCGGCGACCAACACCACCGACGATCTGGAAGTGGTGCCCTTCTTCCAGGACGCCCGCGAGTCGTTTCTCGAATACGATCTCACCCGCGCCTTCTACCGGCTGGCCAACCCCAGGCGGCCGGTGGTCGGGCTGATTTCCACCCTGCCGATCAACGGCGGCTTCGACCCGCAGCGCGGCGCCCTGCCGTCGTGGGCGATCGCCGACCAGATCGGCCAGCTCTTCGAGCTGCGGGATCTGACCGCCGAGGTGGCCGGCGTTCCCGACGACGTCGACGTGCTGATGGTGGTTCACCCGAAGGAGCTCTCCGGCGCCACGCGCTACGCCATCGACCAGTACGTTCTGTCCGGCGGCAAGGCGATGGTCTTCGTCGATCCGTTCTCCGAGGCGGCGGCGGGCATTCCCGACCCCGAGAATCCCATGCGGATGCACAACTCGCGCCTGCCCGAACTGTTCGCGGCCTGGGGAGTCGACCTCGCGCCGGGCATGATCGTCGGCGACCGGCTGTCGGCGCGCGCGGTGCGCGGCGGCTCGCGCGAGAGGCCGGTGGCGGTCGACTACATCGCCTGGCTCGACCTGCGCGGCGACCGCTTCAACCGTGAGCGCATCGTCACCGCCCAGCTCGGCGTGGTGAACGTCGCCACGGCGGGCGCGCTGAGCCCCGTCGAGGGCGCAAGCACCACGTTCACGCCGCTGATCCAGTCGTCCGACGAAGCGATGCTGTTCGAGCGGATGCACGTGCAGTTCATGCCCGACCCGGCGCAGTTGCTGGCCGATTTCGTCGCCACCGGCGAGGCCTACGTCATGGCCGCCGAGGTCACGGGCGCGGTGGAGACGGCGTTCCCCGACGGCCCGCCGGCCGACGAGGACGGCGGGTCGAGCGATCCGGCGGACGGTGGCGGGGCCGCGGCGCTTCCGGAGGGCCATCTCGCGGCGTCCGACGGTCCGGTCAACCTGCTGCTCGTGGCGGACTCCGATCTGCTGGCCGATCGCTTCTGGGTGCAGGTGGGCAACTTCCTCGGCCAGAACGTGATAATCCCGGCCGCCGACAACGGCGCCTTCGTGATCAACGCGCTCGACACTTATGCCGGCTCGAGCGAACTCATCGGTCTGCGCAGCCGGGGCACCTCCGACCGGCCCTTCACGGTGGTGCGGGCGCTCGAGCGCGCGGCCGAGGAGCGGTTCCGCGAGACCGAGCAGACGCTGCAGGCGCAGGTCGAGGAGACGGAGGCGCAGCTGGCGCAGCTGCAGGCCGGCGGCGACGGCGCGCAGGCGGTGCTGACTCCCGAGCAGCAGGCATCCATCGTGTCGTTCCGCGAGCGTCTGGTGTCGACTCGCAAGCAGCTGCGCGACGTCCAGCTCGCGCTGCGCCAGGACATCGAGCGCATGGGGGCGTACCTCAAGTTCGCGAACATCGCGCTCGTGCCCGTCCTGGTCGCCGTCGTCGGCATCGTCGTGGCGCTGCTGCGCGCCCGCCGGCGCCGCCGCGCCCTGGCCGCCGCCTAAGCCCCGACGGCCCTCCTCCAACGGTCTCCAGACCACGCGGGAAGACGCCCATGAAGAGCAAAACCCTGATCGGTCTCGCGGTCGTCACCGCGGTCGTCGTCGTCGGCGCCGTCGCGGCGGTCACGCAGCGCCAGACGGCGAGCGAGCGCGTCGTCACCGACGCCGCGGTGCTGCCCGACCTGATGGCGCGGATCAACGACGTGGCCGCGCTCGCGCTGGAGGGGCCGGAGGCCGACTTCGCGTTGCGCTTCGACGGCGAACGGTGGGTGGTGCCCGACCTCGCCGATTTCCCGGCCGACTTCGACAAGGTCAAGAAGACTCTCATCGGCCTGGCCGAGCTGCGCACGGTCGAGGAGAAGACCGCGGACCCCGAGCGCTACGGCGCCCTCGGCCTCGCCGCGCCGGATGCCGAAGAGGGCGGCGGAACCTGGGTCCGCCTGCGCGACGGAGACGACGGGACGGTGGCCGCGCTGATGGTCGGCAACCCGGGCCGCGGCGGCGCCGACCAGGTCTACGTGCGCCGCGACGGCGAGGCGGCAACGTGGCTCGCGCGCGGCGAGCTCGACCTCGGCGACACGCCGAACGCGTGGGTCGACACCATGATCGTGCGCCTGGAGCCGGACCGCGTGCGGCGGGTCGTCATCACCCATGCCGACGGGGAGGTCGTCGAGATGGTGAGGGAGACGCGGGACGCCGAGTCGTTCGATCTCGTCAACATGCCCGAAGATGCGACGCTGCGCTCGCCGCTGACCCTCGACAACGTCGGCCGCTCGCTCGCCTTCGTCCGTTTCGACGAGGTGGCGGCGGCGTCCGCGGGCCCGGCGCCGGGCGAGGCCGAATCGACCGCGGTCTTCGAGACTTTCGACGGGGCGAAGGTCACGGTGACGCAGCGGAAGCACGGTGAGGACGAGACGTGGGCGCGCTTCGACGCCGCCTGGGACCCGGCCGCGGCGGTGCCGGAGCCGGCCGGCGACGGGGAGGCGGAAGAAGCCGATGCCGGCACCGACGCGGCGCCGGGAGAGGCCAAAGTGGCGGCAGAGGAAGCGCCGTTCGACCCGGCGGAACACACCGCCGGGATCGTCGAGCGCACCGCCGACTGGGCGTTCCGGATTCCCGACTTCAAGGCCGAGCAGTTCGCCATGCGCATGGCCCGCCTGGTCGAGCGGCCGTCGGACGAGGACGAGAGCGGAGAGGCGGGCGACGCCCCGCAGCTCGTCCCCGGCGCGCTGCCGCCGGGGTTCGAGCTGCCGCCTGGGATCGAGCTGCCGCCGGGGGTCGATCCGCCGCCCGTGACCCAGCTCGACTGAGCGCTTCCGCGGCGCCGGCGCTCAGAGCATCCGTTTCAACGTCCCGTGGCGGTCCATGAACTGGTGCTTGAGGGCGGCGGCGGCGTGCACCGCGGCGACGGCGGCGAGTCCGTACGCCGCCCACCAGTGCACGGCGATCGCCAGGTCGCGCCCGGACTCCGACACCGCCCCCATGGCCGGCACCGTGCCCAAGCCGAAGAACGGGAATCCGGCGCCGGCCGAGGTCGAGATCAGGTAGCCCGAGACCGGCAGGACGAACATCGCGCACAGCAGAACCGTGTGCGCGGCGTGCGCTGCGGCGCGCTCCCAGGGCCGCAGCGTCTCCTGCAGCGGCGGCGACGGCGAGACGACCTTCCACACCGCGAACACGACGGCCAGCGCCAAAAGGACCATGCCGAGGGACCGGTGCAGCGCCAGGGAGCGGTTGTACCACGGGTCGAAGTAGCCGAGGGTCACCATCCACGCGCCGAGCGCGGTGAGCCCGATCATGCCGAGCGCGATGAGCCAGTGCAGGCCCTTGCTCGCCCAGCCGTAGCCGGCGGGGCTGTTGCGCAGCACGGGACGTGCCGCCGCCGCTGCCGCACCGCTACTTCCGGATGCCCTCGATCAACAGTTCGAGCTTCACCTCCTCGCCCGTCGGGCCGAGGTTGTAGCCCATGCCGAAGTCGCGGCGCTTGAGGACGTAGGAGCCCTCGAATCCGGCGCGGTAGCCGCCCCACGGGTCATCCCCCTCGCCGATCTTGCTCACCGTGAACGAGATCGACTTCGTCACGCCGAGCAGCGTGAGGTCTCCGGTCAACGTGCCGCCGTCCTCGCCGCCCTCGAAGCCGGTGCTGACGAACTTCGCCGTCGGGTAGTTGGACACGTCGAAGAAGTCCGGGCCGCGCAGGTGCTTGTCCCGCTCGGCGTGGTTGGTGTCGAGGCTCGCGACGTCGATCGTGACGCGGATGCTCTGCGACTCGGGGCCGGCCTCGGGATCGTAGGTCATGCTTCCCGAGAAGCGGTTGAACTGTCCGACCAGCCAGCTGAAACCCAGGTGCTGCGTGCGGAACTGAATGAACGAGTGAGCCTGATCGATCTCGTATTCCACGGCGGCGGCCGGGACGGCCGCGCCGATCTGGAACGCGGCGGCAAACACCGCCGCGACTGCGCCTGCGTTGAGCGCTCGGTACGTCTTGCGCATAAGGTCTTTTCTCCCTGACGATGGCTGGGTACGCCGGGAGTGTACGATGTCCGCGTTGCGGCGGCGAGGCCGTCGGACGAGCCCGGCCGGCCCCCTACGGGTGGGTGTGGTCGGCCGCGGGCGGCAGCGGTTCCGGCGGCGGTCCGGCCGGCGGTTCCGCCTCGCCGGCGGCGAACGCGCGCGCGCCCGGGTGCACGGGCACGACGGTGCCGTCCGCCGGCGCCGCGTCGGCGAAGCCGTCCGCCGCCGCGGCGAGCGCGCGCGCCACCAGCCACGCGTGCCGCTCCGGAAAGTCGGGCCGGCAGATCAGCCGGTGGCGGGAGAAGCGGAACAGGCCTGAGAGCGCCGTCGGCCCGAACGACTCGAAAGGCGCCGCCCCGTCGCGCAGACGGGCGACGTCGGCGTCCGAGAACAGCACGGTTTCGAGCTGGCCGGTGGTGATGAGGCTCGCGAGCCGGATCTGGTCGCGCGCCCGCGTCACCCGCGCCCTGCTCTCCGGCAGGTGCGTCTCGAGCGCGGCGACGACCCGCTTGCCGAGCGGGTAGGTCGGCGCATCGGCGCGGCACGTGCCGACCAGCAGGTGCTTGCGCCGATACACCGCCCACTGGCGGTAGGGCGTGTGCCCGCCCGCCAGCCACCAGGCGGACAGGCACGCCCCGGCGGCGGCGCCCCGCAGCAGGCGCCGCCGGTCGAACGCGGCCAGCCCTAGTCCTCGAACACGGTCAGGTCGAGGATCGCCGAGACCGCGTAGTTCGGCACGTCGACCACCTGCCCGACCACGAGGTCGGCGGCGACGCTGGCGAGAATGTACGCCTGCTCGCGGCTCAGGCCGTGCTCGCGCTGGATGTAGCCGATCAGGTCGATGAGCGCGCTGCGCGCCGCCAGGCCCAGGTCCTCGTTGAGGTTCTCGAGGCCGGCGATCTCCGCGTCGTCGATGTAGCTCAGGAACGGCGGCACCGAGCCGCTTTCCTTCAGCGGGAAGCCGACGGCGGCGTAGAACTCCGCCGGCGCGATCGTCTTGAGCTGGGCGCCGCCCTCGAACTGGGGCGCCGTGATGTCGGCGCCGGCGCCGGGGCGGATTTCCGTGCGCACCGTGACCCGCGCGCCGATCTCGATCGCCGTGCCCGAGACCTCGCCGTCGCCCTGCGCGAAGTGCACGTCGCCGGCGAACAGGCCGCAGCCGTCGACGAAGCACGGCAGCAGCAGGGTGGTGCCGATCTGCATCTGCTGCACGTCCATGTTGCCGCCGTTCTCGCGCGGCGGAATGGTGCGCAGGCAACTGTCGGCGTGGCTGCCTTCGGGGCCGCACACCGCGGCGGGCAGGGCGCCCGTCGGCTCGGGCGGCAGGGCGATGCCGCCGGCGGCGCCGAGCGCCGCCTCGCGCGCCATCCACGCCGCCACCTCGGGTTCGCCCGGCAGGACGCCGACCGAGCCCATGAACGCGGCCATCGGGATGCGGATACCGGGCATGGCGTCCGACGTGGCGCCGTCGCGCGCCGTGCGCCAGCCGACGTAATAGGGTTCCGTGTAGAGGTCGCGCAGGAATCCGAAGCCGGGCACGATCAGCGTGTAGCCGAACTCGTCCGGCTCGATGTCGACCAGCGTCACCGCCAGCACGTCGCCGCGCTTGGCGCCGTTGATGTGCACCGGACCGGTCATCGGATGGACCAGGTTGAGATCGACGGCCGCGAGGTCGTCGGCCGTGGAATCGAGCGCCAGGTCGCTGTCCAGCGCATCGCGCGTCTCGAGCACGATGTAGGCGCCGGGGTCGGCGTTGGCGACCATCGGAATGGCCGGGTGGTAGCGGTTCATGCAGGCGGGGTCGTCGGCGCAGTGATCGCCGCTCTTGGCGACCACGACGCGGTCCTGCCATCGCACGTCGGTCGTGTCGGCGACGGCGGCCGGACCCGCCGCGACCGCGACCGCGCACAGCGCGACCGGGGAAAGAATACGCATCATCGGACAACTCTCCTTCGACGGTTCGCGGCGCCGGCGCTCCGACGCCGCGTCGTTGCCTTGTCGCAGGGGCGGCAGGCTAGCGCGTCGGCGCCCTCGCAGGCAAGCGCGCTGCCGCGCCGCCGGTTCAGCGCTTGCCGGTCTCGGCGGCGATCCAGTCGAGGAACGCGGCGTGGCCGCCGGCGATGGGGAAGGCGACGATGCAGGGGCACTCGTAGTCGTGCAGTTCCGCGGCCCGCGCGCACAGCGCGTCGAGCAGGCTCTTGCGCGACTTGAGGATGACCGCCGCCTCCGCCGCGGTCTCGACCTTGTCCTGCCACCAGTACACCGAGGTCACGCCTTCCACGATGTTGGCGCACGCGGCCAGGCGTTCCTCGACGAGGGTGCGCGCCAGCACCAGCGCCTGGGCGCGGTTGCCGGCGGTGACGTAGACCGAGACCGGGGCGTCGCCGTCGCTCACGGCGCGCCCGCCGCGGCCTGCAGGATCGCGAGATCCTCCTCGCCGAACGCCACCAGCACGATCTCGTCGAAGTCGTCGCCGCCGTCGAGCGCGGCGGCGGTCTCGCGCACCGCGATCTCCGCCGCGCGCTCCGGCGGAAAGCCGTAGACCCCGGTCGAGATCGCCGGGAACGCGACGCGCCGCGCGCCGAGCTCGGCGGCGCGGGCGAGGCAGTTGCGGTAGCAGCGGGCGAGCGTCTCGGGCTCACCGCGGCTGCCGTCGTGCCAGACCGGGCCGGCCGTGTGGATCACCCAGCGCGCCGGCAGCGCGAACCCCTCGGTCGCCACCGCCTCGCCCGCCGGGCAGCGGCCGATCTTCATCGTCGCGGCGTTGATCTTCCAGCCCGCGGCGCGGCGGATCGCGCCGTCGACGCCGCCGCCCGGCCGCAGGTCCTCGTTGGCGGCGTTGACGATGGCGTCGACCTCGAGCCTGGTGATGTCCCCCTGCAGCACGCTTACGCCTCCGGCCATCGCGTCCTCCTCCTGTCGCCGTCGTCGCTCGCGTGTATTATACGCCGCCGCGAGAGAAGGAGGGCGATGCGATGCGACTTTCGCCGGAGCGGATGGCGCGGTTCGACCGCGACGGGTTCCTGCTGCTTCCCGGGCTCGTCGGCGCCGGCGAGGTGGCCGCGATGCGGCGCGAGATCGACCGGCTGGGCGCCCTCGACGACGCGTGCGTGGTGCGCGAGACGGCCGGCGGCGCCGCGCGCACCGTTTTCCGCGTGCACGAACGCGACGGCGCGACCGCCTCGCCGCCGTTCGCCGCCTTCGCCCGCACGCCGCGCGCCCTCGGCCTCGCCCGGCAGGCGCTGCGCGACGACGCGCTCTACATCCACCACACCAAGATCAACATGAAGTGCGCCGTGGAGGGGACCGTCTGGCCGTGGCACCAGGACTTCGGCTCGTGGCGCTTCGACGGCATAGCCGAACCCCGCCTCGTGACGCTGATGGTCATGCTCGACGATGCCGACGCCTTCTCGGGCTGTCTCTGGTTCCTGCCCGGCAGCCACCGCCGGGGCCGCGTGCCGCCGCGCTGGGACAAGAGCACGGCCTACGGCTTCTGGGCGCTGCCGGCGGACGTCGTCCGCGAGGCCTGCGCCGGCGGCGCGCGGCCCGTCGCGGTCGCCGGCAAGGCGGGCGACGCGGCGCTGTTCCACTGCAACCTGTTCCACGCCTCGGGCCACAATCTCTCGCCGCAGAACCGCTGGCAGGCGTACTTCTGCTACAACGCCGTCGCCAACCGGCCGGCCGACGTCGACGACCCCCGGCCCGACCATGTGCGCTCGCGCAACTGGACGCCGCTGGAGATGATCGACGACGGTGCCGTGCTCGCCGCCGCTTAGGAGCCGACAAGCACCGTAGCGGTCGCGTTGTCACCCCGGACCCACCGCGCCGGCCGGCCGCGACCATTGGTGGACAGGAAGCCTCGGATTTCCTAGTGTCGCTTCATGCGGCGCGGCGATACCATCGACCGGTTGCGCGGTGCCGGCTTCGACGAGCGCCAGGTCGAAGCGCTGGCCGCCGTACTGCGCGGGCAAGACCGCTTTCCGCTTTCGCTCACCGCGGTCACTTGGGTATTCGGCATCGTTGTCGCGGTTCTCGTCGCCGCCATTGGCTGGGTCGCCGCTGAGGTCGGTGACACGCGGGGCGAGCTCCTCGCCGCCATCCAGGCCAATGCCGACCGTATCGACGCGAACCGCGACCGTATCGACGCCAACCGCGACCGTATTGACGCCTTGAATCAGCGTCTCGGGGAAACCAACGAACGGCTCGCGCGCATCGAAACCTTGCTCGAGGAGCGCCTGCCGGAGCGGCGTTGACGACAACCCTCAGTCGAAGGCGACCTCGATGCGGCCGAGCGGGCCGAAGTCGGCGACGGTCACGGTTCCGGCGGCCGGGCGCACCGCGTCGTTGCAGATGTTGCCGGTGGTGACGAGATCGCCGGCGGCGAGCGCCAGGCCGCGCTGCGGCAGCGCGTTGGCGAGCCAGACCAGCGCGTTCAACGGGTCCTCCAGGGCGTTGGAGCCGATGCCGTCGGCGACGTTCCGGCCGTCGGTCGTCACCGTCAGCGGCACCGCGGCGCGGTCCACGGCGCGCCAGTCGGGGTGCTCCGCGCCGTGCACGAACCAGGCGTGCACGCCGTTGTCCGACACGGTCTCGCGAATGTCGATCTTCCACGCCTTGGCGTAGCGGCTGTCCACCATCTCGATCGCCGGGAACATCGCCGCCACCGCGTCGGCGACCGCCGCGGTGTCGTACGGCGCGCCGCCGGCGGGAAGGTCGCGCGCCATGCGGAACGCGATCTCCGGCTCGACGATCGGGTTGTGGAGGCCGGCGAGCGGGATGCGCGCCGGGCTGGCCGCCGTCGTGTGCCGGAACATGCGGCCGAAGAACGGCTCGTCGACGCGCGAGATGCGCTGCGCCATGGCGCTCGTGCAGCCGATCTTCCAGCCCACCGCCGGCTTGTCGATGCGGGCGACGAGCGCCCGTTGCAGGACGTAGGCGGCCTCGATGTCGCCCGGCATCTCGGGCAGCGAGTCGAGCGCCGGACCGCCGCCGCGGACGCGCATCAGGGCTTCGATGTTGGCTGTGCTCATGGTCACTCCATTTCGCCCACCGGCTCGGCCGGCGGGTAGACGACGCGCGCGTGCGGATGGCCGGTGCGGCCGTAGGCGTTCCAGATCTTGAAGCCGAGGCGCGCGAGCAGGTCTTCCGGCGCGTCCGCCAGCACCGCCGGGTCGGCGCCCAGCGTGTAGTTCTCCTGCGTGCGGAACTGCGGCGCGCAGTACGTCGCGAGCACGCCGAGCCGCGGCCCGTTGGCGCGGTTGGCGCCGGTGCCGTGCCACGTCCGCCCCTCGAAGACGACGGCCGAGCCGGCCGGCGCCTCGGCGGCGATCGACGGCACCGTGTGCGGGACGTCGGGCGGCGGCTGCAGGCCGGTGCGGTGGCTGAACGGCACCAGCCGCGTCGCGCCGTTGGCGTCCGTGAAGTCGTTGAGGCAGAACATCACGTTGCAGGCCACCGGCGGGGGGATGGCGCGCTCCGGGTCGCCGTCGTCCCAGCCGTAGAACTCGCCGCGCCGGATTGCGCCGGCGCGCACCGGCTCGGCGTCGCGCGGCAGCGGCCGCGGCATCCACCACTGGTCGGTGTGAAGCCCCATCGTCGTCCCGCCCGGCTTGGCGATGTTCGCCGACAGCGTGGACAGCAGGTAGTCCGGCCCGAGCACCGCTTCGACGACCGGCGACGTCGTCGGGTGGGTCACCAGGTCGCGGAAGACGCGCCCCTTGTTGACCAGCATCCACACCCGCTGGTTGATGCCGCCCGCCGCCTCGGTGAACGCGTCGGCCGGAAGCGTCCCGTAGTCGCGCTTCGGCGGCTGGTCGGGCCCCTGGTCGGCGAAGGCGACGCCGGCGCGGCGCTCGGCCTCCGCCTGTGCCACCAGCCGCTCGCGCGTCGCGTCCAGCACCGCGCCCTCGAGGACGTCCACCAGGATGCAGTAGCCGAAGCGCGCGATGTCGGCCTTCGCCGTCTCCGGATCGGCGGTCGGCGCCGCCACCGGGTCCCCCGGCCGCCACGGCAGCACGGCATCGTTCATCGGCAGGTCTCCCAAGGCCGTTTCGCCCGCCGGCGACAATGCCACAACCGGTCGGCCGCCGTACAGGCACGGCCTACATGGCGGGCGGCGCCGTCTGCGGCCAGCCGGAGAGGTCCCGGAGGCGCGCGTCCCAGGCCGAGAGATGCGCGAACTCGGCGAGCGGCAGCCCGCACGCGTCGGCGTAGCCGAGCCACACGCCGACGGCGTACTCGGCCACGCTCGCCTGCTCGCCCGCGAGGTACGGCTGCGTCGCTAGCCGGACGTCGAGGACGCCGGCGAGGACGCGGAAATCGTCGCGGCCCTTCTCGATGATCGCCTGGTCCGGGTTGTCGGCGTTGAAGAACACCTGGCCGAGGATGGCGCCGAGCGGCCGTATCCAGTGCGCGCCCTCCCAGTGCAGCCAGCGCATGGCGTCCCAGCGGCCGGCGCCGGACGGCCAGAGGCCGCCGCTTCCCTTCTCTGCGACGTAGCAGGCGATGGCGTTGGATTCCCACAGCGTCGTTTCGCCGTCGACCAGCACCGGCACCTTCCCCATGGGGTTCATGTCGAGAAAGTCTTGCTGCTTCTGGGCGCCGGCCCGCAGGTCGACGATCTCGTGGTCGAGGTCGACCCCGGCGTGCGCGGCGACGCCGTGCACCTTGCGGCAGTTGGGCGAGACGGGGTTGGTGTAGAGCTTCATCGGCTGTCTCCGCGTGCGGTTCGGAGGCGGCATATTATGTAAGCATACGCTTACATTCAAGGGTCCTCGCGCGCGGTGCGCCGTCGGCGAGCGGATGCGCCTATACTCCCGCACATCGAACGACGGGGAGCGCGCCGATGGACGTTTGCGTTGTCACCGGAACCAGCTCGGGAATCGGCCGCGCCGCCGCGCTGCACTTCGCGCGCAACGGCTTTCGCGTCGCCGCCGCCATGCGCGACCCCGGCAAGGCCGCGCCGCTGGAGGAGGCCGCCGCCGCGGAAGGGCTGCCGCTGCGCGTGCAGGCGCTCGACGTGACCGACGCCGGCTCGATCGCCGCCGCGGTGGCGGAGATCGTCGAGACCGAGGGCCGCGTCGACGTGCTGGTCAACAACGCCGGCCTGTCGAACTCCAGCCCCGCCGAGACCTACCCGGAGGACGAGCACCGGGCGCTGTTCGAGACCAACTACTGGGGGCCGGTCCGCCTCACCCAGGCGGTGCTCCCGGGGATGCGCGAGCGCGGCCGTGGCGCGATCGTCAACGTGTCGTCGATCCTCGGCCGCGTCGCCGCGGTGAACCAGGCGGCCTACTGCGCCTCCAAGTTCGCCGTCGAGGCGTTCAGCGAATCGCTCGCGCTCGAGGTGGCGCCGTTCGGCGTTCGCGTCGCCATCGTCGAGCCCGGCGTCGTCGCGACGGCGATCTTCGACAACACGCCGGTGCACTACGACCGCGCCTCGCCCTACCGCCAGGCGATGCGCAAGGGCGGCCGCTTCTATACCGCGACAATGGGGCGGGCGACGCCGCCGGAGGAGATCGCCGCCGTCATGCTGGAGGCGGTGACGACGCCCGCCCCCAAGCTGCGCTGGCTGCACGGCCTCGGCTCCGAGCTGGTGGCGCGGCGGCCCGACGTGTCGGACGAGGACTACGTGGCGATGACCGCGCTCGACGACGAGGCCTACAACCGCCGCTTCGCCGACCTCTTCGGCATCGATCTCGCCTGGCGGCCGGAGTCCCCGGACGAAGGGTAAGGGGCCGCGGCCGTTCCGCCGCCGCCCGGTTCCGCGTCGGTCGAGGGACGAAGTCACGGGACCGGACGTAGCCCGGGGTCGCATGCGTGGGCGGTTTCGGGTTATTTTCGCCGCCCTCCGGGCTCTCGCCTGGTCGATGGATGCGCGGGCATCCATACAGGGTTTCCCGCCTGGAGTTACGGCATGGCCGCAACCGAGCCTCTCGTCCACCACGGAGTCCGCTACGAGGCCGACGACCGTCCGTCCCTGCCGCTCACCATCGGTTTGGGACTGCAGCACACCGTCCTCTCGGCCGCCGCCGTCGTCCTGATCCCGGCGATACTCATCAGTGTCGCCGGCGAAAGTGAAGCGTACCTGAACTGGGCGGTGTTCGGCGCGCTGGCGGTAAGCGGAATCGCGACGATCGTTCAGGCGATCCGCATCGGCAGACTGGGTGCGGGCTACATCCTGGTGATGGGCAGCACGTCGGCCTTCCTGGCGGTCAGCATCACCGCGCTCGAGCAGGGCGGACCCGGCCTGCTGGCCACCCTCATCGTATGCTCGTCGTTCGTGCAGTTCTTCCTCGCCGCAAAGATGGCCCTGCTGCGGCGAATCTTCACGCCGACCGTGGCGGGAACGGTGCTGATGCTGATCCCGGTGACGATCGTACCCATCGTCTTCCGGAAGCTCTCGGACGTTCCGGAGGGCACCGTCCAGCATGCTGCGCCCGTCACCGCGTTCGTGACCCTGGCCGCCATCATCCTGGTTGCGCTGCGTTTCTCCGGCGCCTTGCGTATCTGGGCTCCGGCAATCGGCATCGTCGTGGGAGGCATCGTCGGGTCGGCGTTCGGTCTTTACGACGTCGATCGCGTGCTTTCGGCTTCGTGGATCGGATTCCCCGATTTCAGCGGCTACCCCGGGCTCGACTTCGGCTTCGGCGCCGCGTTCTGGGCTCTGCTTCCGGGATTTCTGATCGTGACCCTGGTCGGGGCCATGGACACGTTGGGCGACGCCATCGCCATCCAGCGCGCCTCGTGGCGACGGCCGCGCGCCATCGACTTTCGATCGATACAGGGAGCCATCAACGCCGACGGTCTGGGCAATTTCCTGTCCGGCGTCGGCGGCACGGTTCCCAACACCACCTACGGCCTGGGCATTGCGGTGACCGAGTTGACCGGCATTGCCGCCCGGTCCGTCGGCGTGTGCGTCGGCATCCTGTTCATCGGGCTGGCGTTCCTGCCGAAACCGGTGGCGGCCATTCTGGCGCTTCCGGGACCGGTCGTGGGCGCCTACCTCGCGGTGGCGGTCGCGCTGTTGTTCGTTTTCGGCGTGCAGGTTCTGGTCAGGGACGGGCTGGACTACCGGAAGAACCTCGTCGTCGGTTTCGCTTTCTGCGTCGGCATCGCCTTCCAGTACGATCTGGTCTATCCGGAGCTACGGGAGGGCATGTGGGGGGAGCTGCTGGGACACGGCATGACGGCCGGCGGCATAACCGTCGTCCTCCTGTCCGGCTTTCTCGATTTGACGAGCAGGCGGCCGAAGCGGATACGCACCGTCCTTTCCCCTGACGCTCTGGGCGTGATCGACGAGTTCCTGTCGGACTTTGCCACGCGGGCGGGTTTCGAGGAGCCGATGGCGGTCCGGCTCCGCGCCGTGGGCGAAGAGGCGTTGCACATTCTGGGCGGCGCCGAAGCTCGGGATTCGGCTCGCGAGCTGCTGCTGGTGGCACGCGTGGATGAACGGTCGGTGGATCTGGAGTTCATAGCCAGCGGGCCGGACACGAATCTGGAGGATCAGATCGCGATGTTGAGCGACAGCGTGACGGATCTTTCGAATGAAGCGGAGACGCCGCTGCGGCTCCTGCGGCACCACGCGACATCGGTGCGGCATCGCCAGTACCACGGCACGGATATCCTGACCGTTCGGCTGCAGCCGCTGGCAGGGGATTGACTCGCGACGGTCGCGGCGGCGGGCCTCTTGTCCACAGCTACCAGCCGAAGCAAAACTTTTACACCGGACTGAGGGACACGGCCCCGCCACCGGGCGTATGTTAGCCGTCACCTGACCCCGCGGCGCTGAATTGACGTGGGTCGGGGTGAGGGGACGCTCGGTGCGGGACGCAGAAACAGAACCGGGGCATCGGACGGGCAACGCGACCGGCTTGCGAATGCCGCGCGAGACGATGCTGAAATTGGCGCAGCAATGCGCGGAGCTGCTCGTCGACTGGAACACGCAACTCGCCGCCAAGGACGCCTGGGAAGGGGACTTCAGCCGGATTCTCAAGGACGAAATTCCGGCTGACCCGCCCGAGCGCGGCAGGCCGGCAACGGATGTGGTCGAGCATGTGGCGCGCAAGATTCTGCCGACGGCCGCACGGCACCAGCATCCGCGGTTCTTCGGGTTCGTGACGTCTTCGGTCACCTGGCCCGGCGTCCTCGCCGAATTCCTGGCCGCGGGCTACAACATCAACGCCTGTACTTGGCTGGCTGCGAGCGGCCCGAGCCAGGTGGAACTGGTCGTGGTGGACTGGTTCCGCCGCTGGCTCGGCTACCCGGAAGGCGCCGGCGGACTTTTCACCAGCGGCGGCTCTACGGCGGCGGTCGACGCCCTGGTGGCGGCTCGGGAATCGGCCGGGAAACCCGAAACCGCGTGCGTCTACATGAGCGACCAGACCCATAGCGCACTCTTCCGGGCCGCACGGATCATCGGGATCCCTCCCGAGCGCGTTCGTCGAATCCCGTGCGACGGCCGTTATCGCATCGACGTCGAGGCTCTCGCCGCCGCCGTCGCGCACGATCGCGCCGCGGGCCTCCACCCGATGGCGGTCTGCGCCAACGCCGGTACGGCCAGTTCCGGGGCCGTGGACCCGCTGGCGGCGCTCGCGGACTACTGCGAACGGGAGGGCATCTGGCTGCACGTTGACGCGGCCTACGGCGGTTTTGCCGTTCTGGCCGAGGACGGACGGGAACTGATGCGCGGCATCGAGCGCGCGAACTCGGTCGGGCTCGACGCGCACAAGTGGCTGTTCCAGCCGTACGAGGCCGGTTGTCTGATCGTCAAGGACGTCCGGACCCTCGAGCGTGCCTTCCGGATGCCGCACGACGTGCTTCAGGACACGATCTGGGGCGCCGATCACGTGAACTTCGCGGACCGCGGCCTGCAGTTGAGCCGTTCCTTTCGCGCGCTGAAGGTGTGGATGTCGGTCCAGACGTTCGGAATGGAGGCGTTTCGTCGCGCGGTGTCGCGGACGATGGAACTCGCCGCCGACGCCGGCCGCTACATCGTCGAACGGCCCCTCCTGGAGCTGCTGACTCCCGTCTCCCTGGGAATCGTCTGTTTTCGGGTCAACCCGGACGGCAGGGCGCTTGACGAACCGGCGCTGGAGGAGATCAACAGGACCGTGCTGGCACGCGTCTTCTGGGAAGACCGGGCGCTGATCTCGTCGACGCGGCTGGGCCCGACGTTCTCGCTGCGGCTCTGCATCGTGAATCACGAAACGACCTGGGAAGACGTGCGCGAGACGCTCGAGGCGGTGGAGCGGTTCGGAGCCGACGCCGCGACGCGGCACGCGCCCTAGGCAAGGCCTTGCCCGGCTCGGACCGAAGGTTGCGTTCAAGCGGCGCGCGCTACGACTTCCGGACCTTCCGCGGCGACCTGTCGGGTGCGGTCACGGCCACGGTCGTGTCGTTGCCGTTCGCGCTGGCCTTCGGCGTGGCGTCGGGCTTGGGGGCTGCGGCCGGACTGTACGGTTCGATCGCGGTCGGCTTCTTCGCGGCGGCGTTCGGCAGCGCGCGCGCCGCGATCTCCGGACCCGCGCCTTCGGTGACGGTCGCCATGGCGGTGATCGTCACGACGCACGCGAGCAGTCTCCCGGAGGCCTTTACCGTCGTCGTGATGGCAGGTCTCCTGCAGATGCTGCTGGGGCTCTCCGGGCTGGGGCGCTACGTGGCCTACACGCCCTACGTCGTCATTTCGGGCGTCATGTCCGGCATCGGCCTGATCATCGTTGTGGTGCAGGTCGTTCCGTTCCTGGGTTCGCCCGCCGTGCCGGGCGGAGCCATGTCGTCCTTGCGCGCGCTGCCGGAGGCGATCGGAAACCTGCAGCCGCATGCCGTCCTGATCGGGGCCGCCACCCTGGCCGTCGCGGTGTACTGGCCGGGCCGGCTCGCCAGGTTTCTGCCGCCCCCGCTTGCCGCGCTCCTGGCCGGCTCCCTGCTTGGCGGTCTCTGGCTGACGGACGCGCCGATCGTCGGACCGATCCCCGGCGTGTTGCCGAGCCTGCAACTGACGCCGCCTTCGACGGAATTCGTCCTCAGTGCGCTGGAACCGGCGCTCATCCTCGCCCTCCTGGGTTCCATCGACAGCCTCCTCGCCGGCATGGTCGCGGATTCGCTCACCGGGTCGCGGCACAGTGCGAAACGCGAACTGGTGGGCCAGGGTCTCGGCAACGTCGCCGCCGGCCTGATCGGCGGATTGCCGGGTGCGGGGGCTTCGGTGAGCACGGCGACGAACGTTCGCGCCGGCGGCCGCACCCGCATGTCCGGCGTCCTGCGTGCCGTGTTCCTGCTCGCGCTGCTGTTGGGTCTGGGCCGCCTGGTCGAGCCGATCCCTCACGCGGTCCTCGCGGCCATTCTGATCAACGTCGGCTGGAGCCTGATCGACCGCGACCTGCTCATGAGGATGCGCCACCTGACCCGCGTGCATCTGGTCGTCATGCTGACCACTCTCGGACTCACCGTGTTCGTGGACCTCATAACCGCCGGCGCCGTAGGGTTGATCCTTGCCGGCATGGCGCACGCGCGGCAATTGGAGCATCTTGAGCTTGACAGCGTCGTGTCGGTCCCGCTTCGTGATCGGACCTTCTTTGCGGACCATGCCGGTGTCGACGGGGCGGATCCGCATTCGGCGAGGGTCGGACTGGTGGCGCTCAGGGGCGGTTTCACCGTGGCGTCCTCCAGGCACCTTGCGGAAGCCGTAGGGGCGGACATCGAGGACCACGAAGTCGTCATATTCGACTTCTCCGGCACCACGTACCTCGACGACAGCGCCGCCAGACTGATCGGGCAGCTGCTGGACATCGCCGGCGAGGAGCGCACGGCATACGTCTTGGCGGGCGTTTCGGACGACGTGGCAAGGATGCTGACCGCGTTCGGCGTCTTGCGGCGCGTGCCGGAAGGGCAGCTCGTAGAGACGATGGAACAGGCGAAATCGGTGGCTCGACGACTCCTTGACCGGGAGCGGACGGGATGATCCGTCGTCGTCCGGCGTGTCATGTCGGCGGCGCCCGGGTTCAGGACCCGCGAGTCCGAGGCGCCGCGATTCGCGCTCGATAGCGACTGGTCTCGAGCCGGAGCCCGGTGCGCCCCGCCCCGCCGCGAACGCTCCGCCTGCCCCGGGCGGACGCATGGCCGTCTTGGCCGCGTATGGCCGGACTGTCGCTCGCCGCCAGACTTCACCCGGCGAGAACCCGCTCTCCCTCTTCGCCGATGAACTCCAGCATCGCACCGACGCACTGCTCCGGTTCCTCGAGCTGGAGGAAGTGCGTCGTCTCCGGCACGAAGTCGTAGTTCAGCGCGAGGATCTCGTTCATCGCGACGGTCGGCAGGAACGAGTGCGGCGCCACCGGATCGCTCCCGACCACCTTCACCGGACACGGGAGCATGTCGGCATCCACGGACTCCGCGTATCGGTAGCCCTGCTCGGCGATTCGCGCTTCGTACTCCCGCGGGCACCTGAGGACGTACTCCGAGCCGCCGTTGGCCGGGCGCAGCGTCGTCCGCGCCAACAGATCGTGAACCCCCGGGCGCAAACGCCCGAACGCCGTCGTCCTGCGCAACCGCTCCGCGAACGCGGACTCCGACTCGAACGAGTCGCGGCGGCGCCGCGCCCCGTCGACCATCCGGCCCATGGTTTTCCTCAGGCGGTCCTTGTGGCCCTGGTGGCACCCCTGCGGACAGATGAACGGATCGAACAGGACCAGCGCGGCGAACGACCGCGCGCCCGAGCACGCCTCGATCGCCGCCGTCTGCCCCGACAGCGAGTGGAACACGCCGATGGCCGGCTTCTTTCCGAAGCGAAGCCCGATCGCCCGCGCGACCCGCGTCATGTCGTCCACGAACGTTGGAATGGCGTGCGCCTCCAGCGCCCCGACCGCGTTCCAGCCGTGATTGCGGAAATCGTAGACCACGACGTCGAAGCGATCCGTGAGCAGCGACCAGAATGGGTAGTACGCGTCCGCCGCAAGGCCGTTCGCATGGCTGAGAACGATGCGCGGCCCGGCCGGATTGCCGTGCCGGCGGAGCCGGATCGCCGTACCGTCGGCCATTTCCGCATCGACCGCCGCCAGCGGCGCCGGCACGACCCACCGCGGGTTGCCCTGTGCCACTACGGCCGGGCTCCGGGCATCCGCTGCGATCCCGCCAGGGCCTGGATCGCGGACGATGCCGGCCGAGGCACCGAATCCGGCGTCATCGTCGGCGCGCTCGCGCCATCGAGGCGGGAGTCTCCAGGGGTCTTCTCCCGGCTGCCCTTGTCCGTGTCCGCAGCTTCTCCCCGCCCCGGACCGGCGTCAAGCGACCCCGCCGTTGGCCTCGCCGGCAAGGCCGTCGATGCACAGATGTCGAACCGGTTCGCCCGCCGGGGGCCGATCGGCCGGGCCCGGGGACGGCTCCCATATCGTGTTGACGACGGCGTAAGGATGATCCACGCCGGGCGATGCGTCCTCCATGCCGGGGGAGAAGAGGGTGGTCAGGGTGGCCGTCGTCGCGAGGACCGCGAGGACCGCGACGCCCTCCAGGCGAATCGCCCGGCGAAGGTGTGCTCCCGCGCGGGGGGCGCCCGTCCGCAGGGCGGGGGTCAGGCGGTACTTGTTGATCGCGGCGAGACCCAGGAGCAGCGCGAACAGCGCCAGCTTGACGGCGAGGAGCTGGCCGTAGGGCGTGCCGAGGGCGGCCACCGGATCGCCGGTCAGGATGACGAACAGGGCGACTCCGGCGGCCGCGAGGGCGGGCACGATCCACACCGCCCTCCGACTGAACGCCGCGGCCAGCGCTCCCGCCGCTTGCGTATCGCGGCCGGCCAGCCGGTGGAGCGGGTGGAATATTCCGATCCAGAACCCGAGCCCGAGGAGATGAAGCGTGACCAGCCCGCCGAGGACGAGCCGCGGCTCCTCGAGGGAATGCCCCCGCAGGGCGAAGGAGCCGCAGACGAGCACCGCCCCGAGCCCGGCGGCAAATCGGGCCGCCGGCCGTTCGACGACCGCCAGGCAGAGGAGCGCGAGCCCGGCGAGGCGCGCCCAGAGGCTCGTTCCGATCGGGCTCCCGGCGACCATTCCGACGATGGCCGGATCGAACGCCCCTGCCACCGAGCCGCCCATCAGAAAGCTCGCGCGAACGGGAAGCTGGAGGACCGAGAACGCGGCCGCAAGGGTGGCCGCCGCCAGCGCGATCCGCCGAACCGAACCGGTCGTCGCGTCGTCGAAGCGCGGCAGGGCAAGCAGGACGAGCGCGCTCCCCGCGGCGGTGAGCGAGGCGGCCGATGCCCCGGTCTTGACGAGAATCTCGACCGCGGTCACCGCATCGATGCCGAGGACGGTCGACAGCACGCCGAACCCTACGGCCGGACCTCGAAACTGAAGCGCCCGCTCATCGCGTGCCCGTCTTCGGACAGCCCTCGCCAGTCCACGGTGTAGCGTCCGGCGGGGAGGTCGGGCGGAGCCGCCTCGAAGCGGGTGACCGGCCTCATCCCGTCCGTCCGCTCGAGGGCGAAGGCGTCGCCGTCGGCGTCGGTGAGCTCGATGAGGGTGATGCGCATCGGCTCGTCGAAGGAGATGCTGATGACTGCGGGCGCCGCGGCCACCGCCTCGCCGTTCGCGGGGACGGTCGTCTCCGCTCGGGAGTGCGCGTTCGCCGCGCCGCCGGGCGAGAGCGCGAACAGGCCGACGGCGACCGACGCCACCAGCGATTGAAACGGTTTGTTTCGCATCGTCGTTGCTCCGTGCGTGGCGGCGCCCCCGCGAGAGCCGGCCCCCGAACGCGGTCCGGGCGGGCGCGCAGTCCCGCCGGCGGTTGCCGGCCCGGCTCGCGGCGGAAGGACTCCGACCGGTCCGGTGCGGCCCACCGGATCCGATGCAGCGCCTCCAAGGGGATCAGCATAGCGAGTCCCGTCGCCGGACCGTCAATCCGATCGCCGCCCGGCCTGTCGGCGGCGGCTTGTCCGCGTCGTCTGCGGGAGAGCAGAATCCTGTTCGCGCAGCGCCCCGGCTCAGATCGGGCAGACGAGGTTGCCGAGCCGCTCGGTAAGCTTGCGGTTCTCGTCGTAGTCGACGGGCACCGCGACGAGCGCCGGCCCCGGCTCGGCGAATGCCTCTTCCAGCGCCGGCGCCAGCGCCTCGGCGCTGTCCACCGTCAGGCCGCGGATGCCGAAGGCGTCGGCCAGCTTCGCGAAGTCCGGGTTGCCGAAGGCGAGATCGGCGTGGCGGCCGTCGAAACGGTTCTGCTGCTTCCACTTGATGAGGCCGTACTCGCCGTCGACCCACACCATCACCGCGATATTCGCCTTCAGCCGCGCCGCCGTCTCCAGCTCCTGCACGTTCATCAGGAACCCGGCGTCGCCGCACAGCGCCAGCACCCGCTTGCCGGGCCGGGCGAGCGCCGCGCCGATGGCCCCCGGCAGCGCAAACCCCATGGAGCAGAACCCGTTGGAGATCAGGCACGTGTTCGGCTCGTCGCACTGGTAGTAGCGGGCGACCCACATCTTGTGCGCGCCCACGTCCGACA
Organism: Alphaproteobacteria bacterium; assembly: GCA_965243325.1. Lineage (GTDB taxonomy): Bacteria > Pseudomonadota > Alphaproteobacteria > UBA7887 > UBA7887 > JANQOH01. The sequence goes on from CBDEUQ010000003.1 coordinate 2,206,895, forward strand.
GCAGGACGTCGTCCGGCCCCATCGCCGCGCGCACGTCGCACAGAATGCGCTGGGGCTTCATCGGAAACGCCGTGTCGGCGGCCTCCGCGGCAATGTCGTCCGCGATCGCCGAGCGCAGGCCGGCGCGCCGGGCGATGTCGAACAGCGGCAGGCGCGCCGCGTGGTCGCGTTCGAGCCGTTCGTTGATCTGCCACAGCGCGTCGGCGATGTCAGCGACGACCTCGACCGCCACCGGATACGCGCGGTCGATCTCCGCCGGCGTGAAGTCGATGTGGACGATGGGCGTCGGGGTGCCGCGGTTCCAGTACGCGGGGCCGTATTCCACGAGGTCGTAGCCGATGCAGATCACGAGGTCGGCCTCGTCGATGGCGCAGTTCACGTAGTCGCCGCCCTGCAGCCCGATCGTGTACAGGCAGTGCGGATCGCTCCGCGGCACCGCGCCCTTGCCCATGAACGTGTTGACGACGCCGATGCCGCTGAGCGCCGCGAAGCGCCGCAGTTGCGCCGACGCGCGCTTGCGGATCGCGCCGTTGCCGGCGAGCACGATCGGGTTGCGGGCGCCGGCGATCGCCTCGACCGCCTGCTCGACCGCCCGGTGGTCGGCGCCGGCGCGCCGCGTGCGGTGCACCGGCAGCGGCGTCCCCTCGGTCTCCGCCTCGGCGACGTCCTCCGGCAGCTCGACGACCGTCGCGCCGGGCTTTTCCGCTTCCGCGGTCTTGAACGCCTTGCGCACGATCTCCGGAATCGTCTCCGGGCGGTGCACCGTCTGCGCCCACTTGGTCAGCGGCCGGAACATCGCCACCACGTCCATGTTCTGGTGGCTTTCCTTGTGCAGGCGGTCGATCCCCGCCTGGCCCGTCACCACGACGACCGGCGAACGGTCCATGTTCGCGTCCGCGACGCCGGTGACGAGATTGGTGGCCCCCGGGCCCAGCGTCGCCAGGCAGACGCCGGCGCGGCCCGTCAGGCGGCCGTAGACGTCGGCCATGAACGCCGCCGACTGTTCGTGCCGGCACAGCACGAACTCCGCCGCGCCGTCCTCCAGCGACATCATGAAATCGGCGTTCTCCTCGCCGGGGACGCCGAAGACGTAGCGCGCGCCCTCGGCGTCGAGGCAGCGCACGAACAGGTCGGATGCTTTCACGCGGTCGTCCTCGCCATGGCGCGGCGCTTCCGGCGCCGCGGGAACCGTCCGTTCACTTAGTTCTTATATGACAGTGGTTTGATGTAACGATAGCTTGTTCGCGCGCGGGCAGGCCGCATTCGGCGGCGGGGCAGGCGCGCGGCCCGCGGCTCGGCGCTCGCGGGAAGAGGGAGCGGGCGGCGCGTGGGGAGAGCGATGAGAAAGACGCTGGTCTCGGCGGCGCTGGTTTTCGGCGGCCTCGTCGCGGCGGCGCTCTTTGCCGGCCCGGCCCTGGTGGACTGGGAGAAGGTCAAGCCGCGCGTCGTCGCCGCGCTCGAGGCGCGGAGCGGCCTGGACGTCGCCATCGAGGGGCCGATGTCGTTCGCCACCCTGTGGCGGCCGACCGTGCGGGCGGCGCGGGTGCGCGTCGCCGGCATCGCCGTCGAGGCGGTCGACCTCCGCGTCGCCTGGCTGCCGCTGGCCACGGGCGAGCTCCGCATCGAGAGCGTGCGCCTCGAGGCGCCCGACGTGCTGCTTGAGCGCGACGCCGACGGCACGCCGAACGCGCCGCTGGAAGCGCTGCGCGTCGCCGCGGCGGGCGATGGCGTGGCGGTGGCGCGGGTCTCGGTCGCCGGCGGCCGTCTTCGCTACCGCGACCGGAGCGCCGGCGTCGAGGAGGAGATCGCCGACGTCGACCTCGCGTTGACGCTGGACCCGGCGACCGGCGCCCTCGGCGCCGAAGGGTCGGGGCGCTGGCGCGGCCTCCCGGTCGACGGCGTGGTATCGCTGGACCCGGCCGCCGGCGGAGCGCGCTTTCGCGTGCGTCTGGCGAGCGGCGACTCGAGCGTCGCATTCCGTGGCGAGGTGCCGGCGCGCCGCTTCGCCGGAAGGCTCGCCGTGGAGGGCGAGGCCGCCGTGATCGTCCCGCGTCTCCTCGCCGCCGCGGGCGCCGGGCGCCCGGCGTTCGCGTTCGCGCCCGGCGTGCGCTTCGAGGCCGAGTCGCCCGTGCGCTACGACAACGGTGAGATCGCCGCCCCGGAGCTGGCGGTGCGCGTCGCCGACGCCGCGCTCGAGGGCGCTCTCACCGTCACCGCGGCGCCGCGGCGGTTCTCCCTGTCGCTTGCCGCGGGGCGGCTGAACCTCGACGCGCTCGCCGCCGCGGTCGCGCCGGGCGCGTCCGACGGGTCCGAAGAACCGCGGCGCGGCCTCGACGGCGACGTGAGTCTCGCCGTCGACACCCTGCTGTATCGCGAGCGGCTCGTCCGCCGGGCGGCGCTGGAGGCCGACGTCGCCGGCGGCGCCGTCGCCGTGGAGCGGCTGGCCGGCGAGCTGCCGGGCGGCTCGACGTTCGCCTTCGCGCGCCATCCGTCGGCAGAGGCGGGCGGCGCCCTCTTCGACGGGCGGATCGAAGCCGCGTCCGACAACCCGCGCGCCCTGCTCGCGTGGCTGGGCATCGAGGCACCGGCGGTCGCCGCCGACCGCCTGCGCCGGTTCAGCCTCGCGGCGGCGGTCGAAGGCGGCCGCCGCGCCGGGCGGTTGACCGACGCGGCGCTCGTGCTCGACACCACCGCGGCCTCGGGGTCCGCGGCCTGGACCCTGGCGCCGCGCCCCGCGTTCGAGCTCGATCTGGATCTCGACCGGATCGACCTCGACGCCTACCTGCGGCACACCGCCGGCGACCTCGCGGCCGCCGCCCTGGCGGCGTTCGACGCGCGCGTCGCGCTCGCTGCGGAGACCGTGACGCTGGCGGGCGTCGCGATGCGCGAGGTCGCCGTCCGCGGGTCGTTGCGCGACGGCGCGTTGACGCTGGACGAGCTCGGCATCGGCGATCTGGCGGGCGGTGAGGCGTCGGCGGCCGGCACGCTCGCCGACCTCGGCGCGGCGCCTGCGGTGCGCGCCACCGTCCGCTTCCGCACCGCCGACCTGTCGGCGGCGGCAGGTGCGGTGCCGGCGTTGCGCGGTCTGCCGCCGGGCATCGCCGTCGCGCTGGAAGCCGGGCTTTCGGGCGGCCGGGACCGGATCGCGGTCGATGCGGTGCTGACCGCCCCCGCCGGCGAGGCCGCCGTGCGCGGCACGGTCGTCGACCCGGTCGCCGCGCCGCTCTTCGACCTCGCGGGCGTGCTGGAAAGCCCGGACGCGGCGCGGCTGCTGGAGGCGTTCGGCGTCGTGCGCGCCGGGGCGTCGGCGGGCCTCCTCGCCGGCCCGGCGACGCTGGAGGCCGGGTTCGTCGGCAGCCCCCGGGCGATGGCGTTCGACGCCGACCTGCGCCTCGACGGCGGCGGCCGGTTGTCGGCGAACGGCACGATAGACGGCGACATCGCGGCCCGCCGTCTCCATCTCGACGCGACGGCGAGCCACCCCGAGTTCTCCCGGCTCCTGCCGCAGTTGACCGGTGCCGATCCGGCGGCCGTGCCCGCGGCGCTCGCCGGCCCGGCGACGGCGCGCGCGACCGTGGCGGGCGATGCAGGCGCGCTGGAGCTCGACGCGGCGTTCGACTTCGCCGGCGGCGCGCTGACGATGGCGGGCACCGTCGCCGACGCCGCGCAATCGCCGTCCTTCGACCTTGCCGTCGCGCTCGACCATCCGGCGATGGCGCCGCTGTTCGCCGGCTTCGGCGTCGACACGTCACTGGCCCGCCGGCCCGGCGCCATCTCCGTCCGCGCTCGCGTCGCCGGCACGCCTTCGGAATTCGACGTCCGGGACCTTGTCGCCGATCTGGGCGGCGCGCGCGTTGCCGGCGCCGTCGCGCTCAACCTCGCCGCGCCGCAGCCGAAGCTGACCGCGGATCTCGCCGCCGGCGCCGTCGCGGCCGACATGATCCTGCGCGCCGCCGCCGGTGCCGCCGCCGATGGGCGCGAGGCGGCGCGGTCGTCGCAGCGGATCGACCTGTCGGCGTTGCGCCGTGTCGATGCCGACCTCCGCCTCGCGGCGGAATCGCTGGATATCGGCGGTCTGCCGTTCGCGGACGCCGACCTCCGCCTGACGCTCGACGACGGGACGCTCGAAGTCGCCGCGCTCACCGGCCGCCTGTTCGGCGGCGCCGCGGCGGCGCGCGGAACGCTCGCCGCGGGGGCGGTGCCCCGGCTCGACGGAACGATCTCCGTAGATGGTGCCGACGTCGAGGCGGCGCTCGCGCATCTCGCCGGGACCGGCTCGATGACCGGAGCCGTCGATTTCGAGATGCGCTTCGCCGCCGCGGGCGAGAGCGGAAGGCAGATGATCCTGGCGCTCGACGGCGAGGGCGCGCTGAACGGGGCCGGCGGCGGCTGGATCGACGGCATCGATCTCGCCGCCGTCGCGGCCGTCCTCGGCGCCGTGGCGGAGACCGGCCGGCTGCCCGATCTCGCGGACGCGGCGGCGGGGCGGACGGCGTGGCGCGATCTCGGCGGCGCCTTCCGCATCGCCGGCGGCCGGCTGCGCGCGGACGACCTCCGGCTCGCATTCGACGGCGCCGCGGCCGTCGTCTCGGTCGAAGCCGATCTCATGACCCGGCGGCACGAGGTCGCTGCCGCCGTACACTTCGACGCCCACCCCGGTCTGCCGCCGCTCGTGCTCGCCCGCCGCGGACCGCTCGACGCGCCGCGGTTCGACAGCCCGGCGGCCGCGGCCGCGCGCGTCCTCGAGGCGCATCTCGGTGCGTCGCCGGCGGAGCCGGCGGAGCCCGCCGCCGCACCGGCGCCCGCCCGCGCCGCGGAGCCGGAACCGCCCGCCTCCGCGTCCGCCGCCGCCGCCCTGCTGCCGCCGCCCGGCTCGCTCGCCGCGCCGCCCACGCGGGCGGACGCGTTCGATTCGATGCTCGGCGACTTTCTCGAGGAGTGACGCCGCAGGGCGCCGACCGGTGCCCAACCCGCGGTGGCTCCGGCCGCCCCCTGCGGTCGAAACTGAAACGGGCGTTCCCCGGCAGGCTGTGTCCGACCGTGAGGAGCAGCGCGCCCGTTGAAATCGCATCACGCATCATTGCCGCGAGTTCCACGGCGGCGCGCTGGTCGAACGATTCGATCCGGAAGCAGCGGCTCGCGTTCAGGATCTCAAGATCGCGGGGTCCCGCCTCGCCGGCGTGTACGAGCAATTCGCTTAGCGCCGGCGTTGGAAACACGATGGTCTCGATCAGAAAATCAATGCGCGTCTTTACGTCCGCGACAGGATTGCCTGTCGTGGGGTCGACCGGCGCCCTCGCATCCGGTTCGAGAAAATGCAGAAGCGCTGTGGGGTCGAATACCGCCATCAATGACGCTCGTCGGAGCCACGCAATCGCTTGATCTCCGCCGAGGGGTCGTCGATATCCTTCCAGCCGCTGCGTGCGATGGCGCGCAATCGTTCGACGACCCTGCCGAGAGGCGCGCCGTCGAGTTCCTCGAACCCCGTGATGTTGAAACGCTTCATCCACCAGGCGCCGTCGGCGTCGCGCTCCCAGCGTCCTTCGCCCTGCACGCGCAAGACTTCGCCGTACAGATGGACCGCAAGCCGCTTGGCCATGTCGCGCGTGGCGTTGCACATGTGGACGCCGTCGCGCAGATGCACGGGCACGTCGTCCCGTCCGCCGATGCGGATAAGCACGCCATCGAGAACGCCGGGCTGGTTGAAGGCGCCGAACGTCAACGGCGGCGGTTGTTCGCGACCAGGGAATCGAATCACTTCGGCGCCGCCTTTGCGAAGGCTGCCGGTCGCGCCGTCGTCGGCCAAGCGCCGGTTTAGCGCCTTGAACGCATCGGCCGCGTCCTTTGGAGGCGTGTCGCTTGCGAACGCGCCGAGCCGGCGTCGCACTTCGGGGGCGGCCTCGGGCTCGACCCGTTGCACGAGCACGGTGCTCCCGGCCTCGAGACGCACGAAGTGCACCCGCTCCGTCGTGCCGAGCAGCCGCGCCAGATCGGCCATGTACTCGGCCAGGCGCGACATGGGCAGGGTGTCGGGATCGTAGGCGTCGATGACGAACCGGTACTCGTCTGCATCGCTCATGGCCGTGCTCCCGCGTCCGCGTCGGTAGATTGCCAGTCCGCTTCGAAATCTGTACCCGGTGCCGGCAAACGCATTTCGATCCGAATAGATCTGGAAAAACCAAGGCGTTACGCGCCTGACTGGCATCCTGCCCAAGCGCCGATCGACAGCATGCGGGCGCCGTCAAGATGCTGCCGCGTTGCGCATGGTCACCCGCGCTCGGCCAGAAGCGCCAGGAGCGGCGGGTTGACGTAGAGGTTCTCCATCACCACAGGCCCTCCGCCGAGCCTTCGAAGACATAGTCGTTCAGAAACATGCGCCGGCCGAACAGGTTGCGTTCGACCTCGGTCAATGCGGCTTCCTCGCAGATGTCGTCCAATGCGTCCCGGATGGTGCCGATCTGCCGGGCGATGGTGTCCTTCGCTGCTTTCTCGCCGAGCTGGAAATTGGGCGCGGCCTCCAGGCACGTCGCAAGTGTGCTCGTCCGGTTGTCTCCAACGATCAGCATCGCCTGGCTGGCCACATTGCCGGAACGGCTTTGCGGGCAGATGTCATAGGCAGGGGTCAGGGTCAGGTGTTCGCCGTCCCAGAAGCCCGCATGGTTGCGGGCGTGATCGTCGGTGTTGCCGCACAGGACGTTGAACACGAGCCGTCCATACAGCTCGTGCAGCGTCGCCTTCGGCACGGTGAAGCGGTGCCGGACGATTTCCGCGAGGTCTTCGTAGCTGGCGTAACGCGCCATCATCTCATCGAGACCGAACAGCGTCAGCGCCGAGATCATCGCCTTGCGCGTCCAGCCGTCTTTCGTCTTCGCGCGGTCGAAACGCTCGACCAGCAGCACGTCCTTGCCAGCGACGTGCGCAAGACGCACGGGAGCAACGTCGAGCCCCGCCTTGGCGGCAAGGCGCATGGCGACATATTCCGCCTTCACCACGTTGTAGGTGTCGGTCGAAGACGAGAACTTGGCGATCAGCTTCGTTTCGCCGTCCTGGATCATCGCCTTCGGGCGCGCGCCGCCGAGCGATGTGCCGTGAACCAGCGCCCGATCGAGATCGGGCGTCAACGGTTCTCCTTTCTCGACTTTCTCGGCGGCGCTCAGCGGCTCTTCGAGCGTTGCGGCTTGAACGGCCCGCGGCACGTAGTCCGAAGGGGAGTGCTGGAAGTCCAGGGCGCCGATTCGGTCGGAGCCGGACTCCAGCAGATAGGTCAGCTCGTCGAGCGCAGCGGTGTCGACGTCCTTGCCCTTGCGTCCGAAGGTCCGGTTCAGGATGACACGACGGCCCCACGCATCGGGCGCGGCGTCGCGCAGGCATCCGGCCACGCTCAGCCCGGCTTCCGGCGGAATCGCTCCTCTGCGCAACGGCAGTTCCGGCTCGTAGATAGGGATGCGGTCCGTCCGGTCCAGATAGCTCCGACCGTAGTTGAAGATCAGCCGTTCGCCGTCACGCGCGATTCGACCGGCGACGACCGGTGCCGTCGCGCCGGGCAGCCATATCCAGACATAGGCTTCCTCCGGTACTTTCGTGTCGGGGCGATCAGAAGTCATCTTTCACCTTCGTCGTTCCCGTGCGGACGGACTGCGGCAGCAGGGTGAGCTTGTTGCGTTCCACCGACATATGGCGCGTCAGCGTTGTCGGCTCGGCTTCGAACAAGCGCAGCCCGACAATGGCGGCCACCTCGAAGGCCGCACCGATGGAGGAGCCCATTTCGCCTTTTTCGATGCGGTGCACGAGGCCGCGCGAAATCCCGGCGCGTTCGGCGACATCGGCGACCGTGGAGTTGCGTTCGATGCGCGCGTTGTGGATCATCAGTCCGAGAAGCTCTGCGGCTTCGCGAGCATAGCGGGAATAGCTTCTGTGTGCGGGCTTCGCCATTGCTCTATGCTCTCCATTAATGGATCACGAGAAGGAACCACGCCCCAATTATAGACCATTCTGGCGGATTTCAAGCGAGTTGAGAAGTTTGTGTTCCATAAACCCATCATGAAATCCATTAATGATCCGTTTATAGTACCAGTATCCTGGACCGGCGATAGCGTGCCGATTACGACACAGGGCACGCGCCATGAGGACCATTCGGGGTTATTCGCGTGAGCGCATATGAGCCGACCGAGAACGCCGTGATGATGAAACGCTTCATCCACCAGACGCCGTCGGCGTCGCGCTCCCAGCGTCTGCCGACATCGCCGGCTTCGACGAGTGTCGCCATCCGGCCACGTTGGCGCCGTGTCATTTACGGCACTTGTTGCATTTACGGCATTAAAAGCCTATCCATTCGTCAAGATGGCCGAGAGAGAAGACATGAATACGAATTCCGCCACACCGGCAGCATGCGGCGTCCCGAGCGACCGGGAAGCGGCTTTGGCGGACAGGGCCGGCCGCACGCTGGACGCAATGATCGAAGGAACACGGCCGATATCGGTGCGCTGCGGCGCCCAGCGGGTGGACATTCCGACCAGGGCGGTAGGGCTGCTCCGGCAGATCCTGGATTACATGGCGCATGGTAAGGGCGTTGCCGTCACACCGCTGCACGCCGAACTGACGACGCGGCAGGCCGCCGAACTGCTGCAGGTATCTCGCACCCACCTGGTTCAACTTCTCGACGAGGGGTCGATACCCTGCCGCAAGGTTGGCTCACACCGTCGCGTCCGTCTGGAGGATATCCTTGCCCACCGGCGCAAGACGGAATCCCGCCGCCGCGAAGCGCTTGATGAACTGACCGCTCGCGACCAGGAGCTCGGCTTGCAATAGGCAATGGATCGCCCGACGGCGTTGCTGGACGCCAATGTCCTCTTCTTCCTGCCGCCCTACAGCCCCGATCTCAAACCGATCGAGATGGCCTTCTCCAGGCTCAAGGCGCTCTTGCGCAAGGCCGCTGAACGGACAGTGGACGGCCTGTGGGCAGCTATCGCACGCATCCTCGAAACCTTCGCGCCCCAGGAATGCCGAAACGACTTCGCGGCCGCCGGTTTCGATCCAGGCGGATCGGATACCGCTCTAATGAGTCCTGAGCCTAATAGTCGACGCCTTCGATGATAGGTCCGAAGACTTCGCGGTGGTGCCATTTCAGAGATTTGCAATCCGGATAATCTTCCGTTTTCTCGGGCAGCAGGATCGAGCGGCGCGAGAACGGCTCAAGGGATTGATCGCTGCCGGGACCAACCGCTGCAGGCGCTGTAATGACCGTGTACCTTGGCGAAAGCGTAAATGCGCCAGCGTCGAATAGTCGATGATGCAAGGCACACAGAGAGAGCCCATTGCTCACTTTGTCCCGGTCTCGGCCTCCGGCCCGGTGCCACTTGATATGTGCCGCATCCAGCGCCACCGGCGCGCCATGCAGGCGAACGGAGAAGGCGCATACGGCGCACCGTTCGCCATAGGCGTCCAGAACCGCCTTGGAAAACGCCGGATCGCGCGGCCTGCGCCGAACGTGCTCGAAGTCCTGCCCGGTTTCCTGCCTTTCCCCAAAGCCGAAATCCCACACAGCCGGCTCCGCAAAGTCGGTGTCGATTCCGACTGCGCGCAGTATGTCAGCGTGCAGCGTTTCCGGGAAATGAGCGTCGAGCAGCGAGTATGCGATGTCGAGCGCCGTTACTTTATTCTGTCGAAGCGCCAGGAACACTTCGGCCGACAGACCGCCCTGCGCCTGTTCCCGACGCAACGAGGCAACATGCGCGTCGCCGCTCGATGTCTGGGTGATCCGGTTGGCTTCCGGTACTTCCCAAACGCCATCGCTTCGTAGATGCCAAAATGGCAAGTCCGGTTTGACGCGCTTCCGCGGGGGTCCGAAACGGCGGAGCAAGACCCCCAGTTCGCGGGCGATCTCGTCGTATGGCGCCAGACGCGCCTCGTTCCGGAGACAACGCGCGATTGCCCATAAAGCGAGCAAGGGTTTGTTCGGAGCCCGCAATCCTTGCGCGTGCCAAACCTTGAGATTGGCGAACAGACTCCGCAACTCGCCGGGTATCATGGAGGACATTCCACGACTTGCCGCCTCACCCCGTCTGACGCTACCGACTCGCGGCGGCGCGCCTCACGCCGCGCGGGCGATGTCCATGAAGAAGTCGTTGCCCTTGTCGTCGATCACGATGAAGGCGGGGAAGTTCTCGACCTCGATCTTCCAGATCGCTTCCATGCCGAGCTCGGGGTAGGCGATGCATTCGACGTGGCGGATGCAGTCCTGGGCGAGCCGCGCGCCGGGGCCGCCGATCGAGCCGAGATAGAAGCCGCCGTGCTTGGCGCAGGCCCGGGTCACCACGCGTGAGCGGTTGCCCTTTGCGAGCATGACCAGCGAGCCGCCCTGCGCCTGGAACTGGTCGACGAAACCGTCCATGCGCCCGGCGGTGGTCGGCCCGAACGCGCCGGTGGCGTAGCCCGCCGGGGTCTTCGCCGGCCCGGCGTAGTAGATGCAGTGCTGCTTGAAGTAGTCCGGCAGCGGCTCCCCTGCTTCGAGGCCCGCGCGCAGCCGGGCGTGGGCGGCGTCGCGGGCGACGATCATCGGCCCCGACACCGACACGCGCGTGCGGATGGGATGCCGGCTCAGCGCGTCGCGGATCTCCTCCATCGGCCGGTTCAGGTCGATCTCGACGACCTCGCCGCCGAACGCGCCCGCGTCCACCTCGGGCAGATAGCGCGCCGGATCGGTCTCCAGCCGCTCCAGGAACACGCCGTCGGCGGTGATCCGCGCCAGCGCCTGGCGGTCGGCCGCGCACGAGACCCCGATGCCGACCGGCAGGCTGGCGCCGTGCCGCGGCAGGCGGATCACCCGCACGTCGTGGCAGAAGTACTTGCCGCCGAACTGCGCGCCGATGCCGAACCGGCGCGTGAGCGCGTGGATCTCCTCCTCCAGCTCCGGGTCGCGGATCGCGTGGCCGGACCGGCTGCCCGTCGTCGGCAGGCCGTCGAGGTAGCGGCAGCTCGCGAGCTTCACGGTCTTCAGGTTCTGCTCGGCCGACAGCCCGCCGATGACGATCGCCAGGTGATACGGCGGGCACGCGGCGGTGCCGAGCGTGCGCACGCTCTCGTCGAAGAACGCGAGCAGGCGCTCGCGGTCGAGCACCGAGGGCGTCTGCTGGTAGAAGAAGGTCTTGTTGGCCGAGCCGCCGCCCTTGGCGACGAACAGGAAGTCGTAGGCCGCCCCCGGCACCGCGTGCAGGTCGATCTGCGCCGGCAGGTTGGTGCCGGTGTTCACCTCCTCGAACGTGCCGATGGGTGCGAGCTGGCTGTAACGCAGGTTGGTCTCGGTGAACGTGCGCCGGATCCCCGCCGCCAGCGCCGCCTCGTCGTCGATCCCGGTCCACACGTCCTCGCCCTTCTTGCCGAAGACGATCGCGGTGCCGGTGTCCTGGCACATGGGCAGCACGCCGCCCGCGGCGATGTTGGCGTTCTTGAGCAGCTCCAGGGCGACGAAGCGGTCGTTGTCCGACGCCTCCGCGTCGTCGAGAATCGCCGCCAGCTGGGCCAGATGGCCGGGCCTCAGGAAGTGCGAGATGTCGCGGAAGGCGGCGAAGGCAAGGCCGCCCAGGGTCTCGGCGCCGACGCGGAGGAACGACCGGTCGCCCACCGCGACCGTGTCGACGGCAAGGTCGTCGAGCCGGCGCCAGGGCACGTCGGCCGGCGCCTGCGGGAACATGGGCTGGAAGGGCTGGGCGTCCATCACTCCCCCGCGTGCGCCTCGTCGTCGGCCTTGCGGCGGCGGAAGTCCACCGCGACGACCGTATCCCCGTCCGAAGCGTCGGCCTCGTTGCCGCCGGCCTTGCCGGCGGGCGCGTCGCCGGCCGCCGGCGCGTCCTCGGCGTCGTCCTCCGCCGCGGGCGCGGGCAACGGGTCGAATTGCAGGGCGAAGCTCGCTTCCGGGTCGGTGAACGCGGCCACGGCGTCGAACGGCACGGCGAGGCGCTCGTGCTTGCCGTCGAAGCTCAGGGTGACCGCGAACCCGTCGTCGTCCACCTCGAGGTCCTGGAACTGGTGCTGGAGAACGATGGTCATGCGTTCCGGGAAGCGCGCCCTGAGCCGCCGCGCGAGGTCGACGCCGGGCGCGTCGGTGCGGAACTCGATGTAAAAGTGGTGTGCCCCGGGCAGACCCGATTCGGCGACGCGGGCGAGGGCGCCGCGGACGACGCCGCGCAGCGCCGTATGAACGAGGGCCTCGTAGTCCATGGAATCCGCCGTCATGGCTCCCCGCTCCGCGATGGGGACGCAAAAATGGGGCGCTTCTGTTGCCAGGCGCGCCCCGAACCCCGCCCCGGCGCTGCGAGTGCCGGGGGCTTGAGGTGAGATTGCCGACCGCGCTAGGCGGCGAGCTTCATCTCCGCATAGTTGTCGTTGGCAACTATGTTGTTGGCCCGATAACGGTGGTGCCATGCCGAGCGAAGACTGCATCTTTACTGCGCATGTCGAGCCTGTATCGCCCCCGCAATCGGTCGCCCGGAGAGCGGTTGGTGGAGGCGCCGGGTACTGCCCCCGGGTCCATGACGCCTATTTCATGCCGCGTTTATCGCCGTAGCCGGCCGCAGCCGGCACTTCGCAATATAGGTTCTCCCGAGGCGACATGCAAAGCGCCGCGGGCCGGGCAGCGCACCGGTTTGAGATCCGGCGCTTGCGATACGGCCCGCGCGAACCGGGCTTCGCCGCCCCCTCGTCCATGATCCGCACCGAGTCGTCCATGTCTCACGCGGTCTCGCCCGGTCCGGCGGCCTTGGCCGCGTAGCTGATACCTCTCCACTCCAGACTGTTTGGGCGTCCGGCGCCGGCAAGACCATGCTGAATGGAGCACGGCCTTCACCGGACTCTCACTCTGAACGCGACCAGGGGTGCAATCGGTCAGGCAGGCCAACGTGCTCGCGCGGCATTTCCGCGACCATGGGTTGCCGCCCACCGGCGCTCGGCGGGTTCAGGGCCCGTTGCAACCTTGACCGGCCCCAGGGTCCCTCTCGGGCAACGGTCCCTCTCGGGCAACGGGGCGACGCACCGCACCGCTATGCGGGATCGTCGCTCTTCGACAGCGCTTCTCGCCCGAACCGCTCGACCGCCTCCAGCGTCTCGCGTACGTCGTCCCAGGTCGTGGTGTGGTTGACGATGCACATCCTGAGCGCGAACGTCCCGTGCAGCAGCGTCGACGACATGAACGCGGGGTCGTCCCAGAACATGCGCGCGAGCACGATCCTGTTGACCTTGTCCAGCTCCGCCTCGTCGAGGTCGCTGTCCGCCGGATTGACCCGAAAGCACACGATCCCCAGCGTCGCCGTGTTCATGGCTTCCAGCACCGCACTCGCACGAACATAGGCCTCCGCACTGGCAGCCAGCTCCATGCCCTTCGCGACCGCGCGCCGAAAGGCCGCCATCCCGAAGGTCTGGATCGACATCCAGACCTTGAGCGCGCGAACCGAGCGGCTCAGTTGCAATCCGAGGTTCGAGAAGTTGGGATGGTTCGCTCCCCAGACCGTGTCCTGAAGGATGTCGGGTCGGACCGCGAAGGCATCCGTGAGCGTCTTCTCGTCCTTAACCAGCAGGCAGCCTGCCTCGTAGGGCTGGAAGAGCCACTTGTGCGCATCCAGACCGATCGAGTCCGCGCGTTCGATCCCGCTCAACAGCCTCTTGCCCTGCTCGGTCACGACCGCGAAGCCGCCGTAGGCGGCGTCGACATGAAGCCACAGGCCTTCTGACGCGCAGAAGTCGGACAACTCATCGAGCGGGTCGATGGCGCCCGTGCCTACGGTGCCGGCGTTGGCGGCGACCGCGATGGGATTGAGGCCGGCGTCGCGGTCGGCGGCCACGGCCCGGGCGAGCGCATCCGTGTCCATGCGGAAGTCGTCGTTGCTCGGGACCATGCGGATGCGCTCGCGCCGAACGCCCACGATCATCGCTGCCCGGGAAAGCGCGCTGTGGCTCTGGTCGCTCATGTAGACGCTGGCGCGTTCGGGATGTCCCGCCGCTTCGCGCGCCGCGACGAAGGCGTCGAGGCTGGCGGCCGAGCCGCCGCTGGTGAAGAGCCCGCCCGCGCCCTCGGGATAGCCGAGCCAACGCCGGAACCAGTCGATGACGACCAGCTCGATGTAGCTCGGACCGTTCGCGACCAGCCAGGTGCATTCGTTGATGTGATAGCCGGCGGCCACGAAGTCGGCCACCACGCTGGGCCAGGTGGGCGACGAAGGGACGAAGCCGAAGCAGCGTGGATGGTCCAGACGCGTCGAGTACGGAAGAATCTGCCGCGCCGCTCTCTCGATGACCTCCGCGGCAGCCCGCCCGTCCTCCGGCGGGTCCTCCGACAGTCGGTCCTCGAGAACTTGGCGGAATTCGCCGTCCCAGGCGTTTTCCCCGGGCAGGCTCTGAATGCGCTCCACCACGAGCTCGAGCGCCTTCTGCCCGAGGTCGAGCATCTGTTCGCGCGACATCCCAAGATCGCCGGAGACCCGGGCGTCCGTACTCGCTTCGGGCCTGCATTCATCGGGCATGAAGGGACGTCTCCTTTAGCCGGTCGATTCCCGACCGCCACCGGCTTCATCCGTCGATTACATCACGTCGGCCACGGGCCGCAAACCCTTGTCAGGACGACCATATCGGTAGCAGATGATGTGTCCGGCTTATGCACCAGGTGATCTGTCCGGTTTTGGAGAGCGCCCGGACCAGGGGGGTGCTGGATGCGTCGGACGGAGCGGGTACACGGGCTTGGGCTGATGAAGTTCGAGGAGATTGACGGTCGTACGCGGCGCGGGGCGTTGGGTCAGTCTGAGGCGGCGGAGATGCTCGGGGTTTCGGAGCGCACGTTTCGTCGTCGGCGCGATCGCTGCGAGACGGAGGGGGCCGAGGGTCAGTACGACCGCCGGCTGGGGCGGGCGTCGGCGCGGCGGGAGCCGGCGGACGAGGTCGCGCGGGTTCTGTCGCTGTTCGACACCCGCTACCGGGACTTCACGGCCAGGCACTTTCACGCGGCGGGACGCATCGCATCCGGAAAGCACGTTGCCGTCGCTTCGGCTCGGGTGCTTCGCCGGCTTCAGGCCGCGAGGCCGCGATCTTCCCGAATTGCTCGGGCCAGCGACGCGGACCGGACGTCGTCGGGCGGCATGGGAGCGCCGCGGTGTTTCGGCTCCCCGCCCCTGCCGGTGTGCGCTATGTTCGGCGCATGACGCCGTCCGGCGGTTCCCGTTCCGGCTCTCCCGCGCCGCCGCGCCGCGAAGGCGCGCGCGGCGGTTCCGAGCCGCCCCGCCGGGTGCCGACGGGGCGTCCCACTGTGCCGGCGCTGGAGGAGATACTCGGCCAACCGCTGCCGGTTCTCGACCACGGGTTCGTCCGCGTGGTCGACTACATGGGCGACGACGCGGCGATCGCGCAGGCGGCGCGGGTGTCGTACGGCGCCGGCACGCGCCGGCTGCGCCAGGACGTCGGGTTGATCCGCTACCTCCTGCGCCATCGCCACACGACGCCGTTCGAGATGTGCGAGATCAAGCTGCACGTCAGGCTGCCGATCTTCGTCGCCCGCCAGTGGATCCGCCACCGCACCGCGAACGTCAACGAGTACTCGGCCCGCTACTCGGTGCTCGACCATGAGTTCTACGTGCCGGCGCCGGAGCATCTCGCGGCGCAATCGACCGCCAACCGCCAGGGGCGGGGCGCCGTGCTCGACGGCGCCGAGGCCGAGAGCGTTCTCGCCCTGCTGCGCGACGACGCCGAGCGCGCCTACGGCCACTACCTTGAGTTGCTGAACGAGGACGGGGACGGGCGCGTCCGCGACGAGGCGCGCCAGGGTCTCGCGCGCGAGCTTGCGCGCATGAACCTGCCGGTGAACTTCTACACGCAGTGGTACTGGAAGATCGACCTGTACAATCTGATGCACTTCCTGTCGCTGCGCGCCGACTCGCACGCGCAATACGAGATTCGCGCCTACGCCGAGGTCATTCTCGAGCGCATCGTCCGCCCGTGGGTGCCGGTCGCCCACCGCGCCTTTCTGGACTACGTCCACGACGCGGCGCACCTGTCGGCCGGCGCGCTGGCGGTGGTGCGGCGTCTGGTCGCCGGCGAGGAGGTGACGCAGTCCGAGAGCGGCCTCGGCCCGCGCGAATGGCGCGAGCTGATGGCGGTGCTGGGCCGCGCCTGACGGAGGCGTTCCAGTGTGCCGTTTCAGAAGTTACCGGTCATGGTGTTGGGCTTGTGATTCCGTGACCTGCGGCTCACCGGCCTGGAGGCGCGGACGGGGCGCGGCGGGCACGGATTGTGCTCCTGACGGCGGCCGGACCGGGCAACTCGGCGATTGTGGAGAAGATGGGCGTGTCGCGAGATGCCCGTCGCGCTGTCGGTGCATTCGAAATCGGAATGAGCTGATGGGCGCTTTCTGGCCTCAAAGCACGCGGCTGACATGATCGATGTCCGGGTCTCGAGCCCGGATTAGCCTGCGTAACGCTACAATGACGGCTCGGAAGCATCTGTGAAGACGGTTCATGGCAGGGGCAAAGCGGCTTGATCCACCCGGTCAACCGCACGCGGCGTTTTGAGCCGCGCTCCGTCGATGATCTCCCCGAACCTCAGTAGCTGCATGCGGGGATACCCTTGGCCGATGCCCGTGTCGTCGTACTCCGGGATGAGGCCCGCGGCGGGCGTCTCTGCCGCGCGGCGGCGCCGGCAATGCACGGACCGTGCGCCTGCTGCCGCGTCGCGCCGAAGGCGCCGACGATGTCGGATTGCCTGAAGATGCCCGCCGCCTCCGCGTGGCCGGGGGCCGTGGAAGCCGCCCCGGATGCGCGCGCCGGACGGGACGGTCGCGAAGGTCCCGTCCGGAGCGGCCGCGGCGTTCTCGAACGGCACGGTCTCAACGCCGTGCGCCGTCCGGCGTTCGATGTTCCGGATGCCGCCAAACGCGGCGTGGAGGGAAGGTCCCGTTGCGCCGACCCGGAAGGCGGAGTCGGGGGTCAGGACCGCATCGCCAACGAGCCGCTCGCCGCGGTCGTCGCCGCTGACGGGCGTTCCCACAATGATGCCGCGCCGGACCGCGACCCCGGCCGGAAGGTTCCCCGGAAGGGTTCCCGCAAGCTCTCCCACGGCAATCCCGTACAGGACGTCGACCGTGCCCTCGTCCCCGTTCTGTCTCTCGTTCAGGACCGCGAACGCGCTGTGCTCCATCCAGGCGCCGAGACTGGCAAGGTCCGCGCCCGTATGGGTCGAGGACTCCTCGGCCAGGGTGATGCCGTGCTTCGAGCCGATGGCGGTGGCGGCGCCGTTCCCGAGGGGCGTGTCGACGAGCTCGATCGTATCGACGGCGCCGCTCAGCGGCTCGGTCACGGTGCACCGCTCTCCGTTGCACTGCGTCAGGAGACGAAGGGCCGGAAGCGCGGCGTTGCCGGTCTCCCCGTGCATCGTGGACAGGATCAGGAAATCGGCGCGCGGGAGGATGTCGAGGGCGCGCGCCTGTGCCGCCTCCGGCGTCTCCGCCGGCGCCGACAGGCCGGTGAGCGCCCTGATCTCGCCAGGGTGGGCGCCCGCTCGGTCACCGAGTCGCCGCCGCCGCCAGCGCCGCGATCGCGAGTCCTGCGTTCATCCGGAATTCTCCCATTCGCCGGAGCCTCTAGTGTCCTCTCCCGGCCCGTCGCGCGGCACCGTCATCCGGCGAGGGGACAGGACCGGCGGTGCGGCGGACCGCCAGGCCCGTCTTCCGGACGTGGGAGGCCCGCGACGGCCTCCCCCATTGAGCGTAGGAGACCGCCGCGAGCCCGCAAATCCTTCACAATTGACGGTATCGGGAGCCCGTTTGGAGAGTGGGCACGGGCGGCGGAAGCGGAAACGCCGGCCGTCGGCGGGCCGTCAACGCCGCGGCAGGCCGTCCGCCGCCAGGACCTGGCGCGCCAGATCGACCTGCCCCGAAACGCCCAGCTTGCGGTAGACCTGCTGGACCAGCCAGCGCACGTAGTTTTCGCTCCAGCCCGTCGCCGTGGCGATCTCGCGTGCCTTCAACCCCTCGGCCAGCAGCGCCGACATTCGCCCCTCCGACCGCGTCGGGCCGAGCATCGTCGCCACCCGCCGGGCATCGATGCGCGAACGCCGCGGCGGGTCGACGACCAGCACCAGCGCCGCCACCCGGCGCCCCCCGAAATCCGCCGCCGCGTCGCCCACCGGGCTCACGTGTAGCGCCAGCCGCGACCGGCCCGAGGGGCGCTGCATCGTCATCGAGCCGCCGCCCGGGGCCCCGGCCCCACAGGTCCGGCAGCGCGCGCGCCAGCAGCCTGCGCAGGCGGCTGCGGTCCGCCGGAAGCTGGGCGTCCAGGATGCCGTTACAGTCGAACAGCCCGTCGTCGCGGCGCAGGATCTCCAGCGCTGGCGACGTCTTCCGCTCCTCTTCGGTATAGAGGTCGGGGCCGCGGACCAGCCGGCCGTGGGGAAGCTGCCTGACGCGGTGTATCCCCTCGTCCCGCCCGTGGTAGACGTCGAAGTACGCGCGCACCCGGTCCGGGTCGCTCTCGCCGCGGTACGGTTACCGGGCGACGTGGAGACGCGCGTCGCCGCCGAACCCCTCGCTGACGGCGAGGATGCTCCCGCTGGCGCCGATGGCCTCCTCGATCAGGGTCGTGGCCGCGGGCCACAGAGCGTCGTCGAGGACGGCCGCGTACAACGCCTCGAGGATGCCGTCGAAGGCGCCGTCCGGGTTCACGCCCCTTACCTCCCGTCGCATTGCCCGGCCCCTGCGCACCGGACGCCGGATCGCCAGGGAACGCCTCTGTCCCCGGCTGCTTTCCTCCGGGTTCCCATTGCGCGGAATCCTCTCCAGACGCCGGCTGGGCGCCGTTCCGTACCGCCGCGCTCCGGGGGCCGGGCCGGTCCCTCCCGGGAACCGCCCGGCGCGAACCTGCGGCAAGGCCGGGTCGCGCCGCCCATCCTTCAAAATTAAAGGTATCCGGCAAAACGGGAGAGAAAAATACGGCCGGTCCATGATTCTCTACCCCTTGGGCGACTGGTTTTTCTTCTCACACCCGCCCCGGGGCGCACGGCCAGACAGCATTGCCCGGCTGCTGTGGGAGGGCGGTCGAGCCGGACCCGGATGTGCCGGACTCGGACGGAAAGCCGGCCGCGGGCCCGGGACCCGCGATCTGCGGCAGGCGGCCCGAAGCGCATGGCGGGCGCATCCGGGCCGCCAGCGCCAGCCCCGGGCGCGGATCGGCGTGTCCGTCGATGAGCGCCCCGCCTGCGCGCCCGCTTCGTTCGATCGGCGCCTGCTGCCGCGTCGCGCCGAAGGCGCCGATGATGTCGGATTGCTGGAAGATGCCCGCCGCCTCGACGCCATGCGCCGTCCCGCGGTCGATGTTCCTGATGCCGCTGAACGCCGCATCGAGCCCGCCGGCGGCCCTGTCGTAGTTCAACGCCGCCGTCCCGACCAGCCGGTCGCCCTCGTCGTGCCCGGCGGTGGCCGTACCTTTCTACCGGTCCGGCTGTACCTCCGAGGAGGACCGGGGACAACGGGTCTCGCGAGTCGAACCGATGCCGGCCGAACGCCGCATGGGCGGCAAGACGGGCGCGGTCATCCCCGTGTACCCGGCGAACGCTTTGCATGGACGTGCTCGGACCGGTTCCGTCCGGGTATGGTGGTTCCGCCCGGCGCCAAATGCAGGCCGAGGCGTTCGTCGGTCGCTTCGCGGTGCTGCTTTCCCGAAGATGCGAACGCACGGCCGGCGCGCGGTCTCGCCGCAAGCGGCGGAAGCCGCTCGCTTGCGGCGACGCCGCTAACGCTAGCGCACCACGATCCGCGGCGCGGGCTTGGCGTCGTCGCGCCGCAGGCCGTCGATCACCCGGCTCGCGATGGCCGCGAAGGCGCGGGCATGGGGGCTTCCCGGCGCCTGGACGACGATCGGGCAGCCGCCGTCCGAGGTCTCGCGGATCGCCGGGTCGAGCGGCACCTCGCCGAGGAAATCGACCCCCATCCGCGCCGCCGTCTCGCGCGCGCCGCCGTGGCCGAAGACCGGCGTCTCCTCGCCGCACTTCGGGCACACGAACATGCTCATGTTCTCGACGATGCCGAGCACTGGCACGTCGACCTTGCGAAACATGTTGAGCCCCTTGCGCGCGTCCAGCAGCGCGAGGTCCTGCGGCGTCGAGACGATGACCGCGCCGGCCAGCGGCACGCTCTGGGCCATCGTCAGCTGCGCATCGCCCGTGCCCGGCGGCATGTCGACGACGAGGACGTCGAGATGCCCCCACAGCACGTCGTCGAGCATCTGGCGGAGGGCGCTCTGGACCATCGGCCCGCGCCAGATCGTCGGCGTTTCCTCGTCCACGAGGAAGCCCATCGACATGCAGCGGATGCCGTAGTTCTCGAGAGGCCTGATCGTCTTGCCGTCGGGCGACGTGGGCTTGCCGGTGATGCCCAGCAGGCGCGGCTGCGACGGCCCGTAGATGTCGGCGTCGAGCAGCGCGGCGCGCTGTCCGAGCGCGGCGAGGGCGAGCGCCAGATTGGCCGCGACCGTCGACTTGCCGACTCCCCCCTTGCCGCTGGCCACGGCGACGATCGCCGCCACGTCGCCCGTGCCGGCGCCGTCCGCCCGCGCCGCCGGGGCCGCCGGGGCCGCCGTTTCGGCGGTCAGCACCGCCGTGGCCGAGGTCACCCCGGGCAGCGCCCGCACGGTGTCTTCGCAGACCCGCCGGGTCGCTTCGAGCGCCGTCCGCTCGCGCGGGTCGATCTCGATGGCGAAGCCGACGTTGCCGCCGTCGATGGCGATACCGGAAATCATGCCCAGGTCGACGACGTTGCCGCCGCGCGACGGCACCGAGACGGTGGCGAGCGCGGCGCGAATCTCGGCTTCGGTGACGGGCGCCATGCTTGAAGAACCCCGGACTCCGCCTCTATGCTCGGGCGGCGTTGGCGGCCACGCGGCCGGCACCTTATAGTCGGTGCACCCGACCACGGCAAACCGCGGACCGGAAGGCGGGCGGCGGGTCCGCGCGCTCCGGCGGCGCGAGCGAAAGGAAACGGTTTCATGCCTTGGAACAATCAGGGCGGCGGCGGGCCATGGGGGCCGCGCGGCAGCGGCGGCGGAAACGGCGGCGGTCCCTGGGGCGGCGGCAGCGGTGGCGGCGGCGGCGGTCCGCAGGGGCCGGACCTCTCGGAGATCCTCCGCCGCGGGCAGGACCGCGTGCGCCGCATGCTGCCCGGCGGCTTCGGCGGCGTCGGACTGGCCCTCGCGGGCGTCGTGCTCGTCGTTCTGTGGGGCGCCAGCGGCGTCTACACGATCGCGCCGGAGGAGCAGGGCCTGGTGCTCCGCTTCGGCGAGCACCATCGGAACACCGCGCCGGGCCTGCACTGGCACATGCCCTATCCCATCGAACGGGTCATCAAGGTGCCGGTGCTGACCGTGCGCCGCGAGCAGATCGGCGATCACGACGGACGTACGTTCGAGGAAGAGAGCCTGATGCTCACCGGCGACGAGAACATCATCGACGTGAGCTTCGTCGTCCAGTGGCAGGTCAAGGAGGCCGATCGTTTCGTCTTCAACGTGCGCAACCCGACCGAGACCGTGAAGCTCGCGGCCGAAAGCGCCATGCGCGAGGTGATCGGCAATTCGGAAATCGCCTCGGCGCTCGCCGGCGGACGCCAGCAGGTCGCGTCCGACGCCCGCATCCTGCTGCAGCAGATCCTCGACGAGTACGAGTCGGGGATCGCGGTGTCCGAGCTGCTGCTCCAGCGCGCCGACCCGCCCGCCGCGGTGATCGAAGCCTACCGCGACGTCCAGCGCGCGCGCGCCGATCTGGAGCGGGCGATCAACGAGGCACAGGCCTACCGCAACAGCATCGTGCCGGCGGCGAACGGCCAGGCGGCGCAACTGCGCAACGAGGCCCAAGCATACAAGGAGCAGGTCGTGGCGCGCGCCGACGGCTCGGCGACGCGCTTCCTCGCCGTCTACGAGCAGTACCGCCAGGCCGAGGACGTGACCCGCCTGCGCATCTACCTGGAGACCATGGAGGCGGTGCTGCGCGACGTGAACAAGGTCATCATCGACGGCAACGCCGAAGGGTCGAGCGGCGTCGTGCCCTATCTGCCGCTGCCGGAAGTGCAGCGGCGGGCGGCCGCCAACCGCGATTCGGAGACATTGCAATGAGCGGATTCCTCAAGGTCGCCGCGCTCGTCGCCGGCGTCGTCGCCGTCATCGGGCTGTCGATGGCGCTGTTCACCGTGGAGCAGCGCGAGCAGGCCCTCGTGCTGCAGTTCGGCGAGTTCAAGCGCCAGATTGCGCAGCCGGGGTTGTACGCCAAGATTCCCTTCGTCCAGGATGTCCTCTACTTCGACCGGCGCCTGCTCGACTTCGACGCTCCGGCGGAGGAGGTCATCGCGTCCGACCAGAAGCGCCTCGTGGTGGACGCGTTCGCCCGCTACCGCATCGTCGAACCCTTGCGCTACTACCAGACGGTCGGCGACGAGCGCCTGCTGCGGCCGCGGCTGGCGGCGATGATCAACTCGAACATCCGCCGCGTGCTCGGGCAGGTACCGCTGCAGTCGGCGATTTCCGCCGACCGCGGCGAGCTCATGCGGCAGATCACCGACAGCACGCGCGAGGAGGCGAACGCCTTCGGCATTGACGTGAGGGACGTGCGGATCAAGCGCGCCGACCTGCCGACGGCGAACTCCGAGGCGGTGTTCCGGCGCATGCAGACGGAGCGCCAGCAGGAGGCGGCGGAGCTGCGCGCCCAGGGCAACCAGGAGTCGCTCACCATTCGCGCCGAGGCCGATCGCGAGCGCGTCGTCATCCTCGCCGACGCCGAGCGCGACGCGCAGATCCTGCGCGGCGAGGGCGAGGCGGAATCGAACCGGATCTTCGCCAATGCGTTCAGCCGCGACCCCGACTTCTTCGCGTTTTACCGCTCGATGCAGGCAAACCAGGAAGCGCTGACCGGCGAGGGCACCACGATGGTGCTGTCGCTGGACAGCGATTTCTTCCGCTACGTCGACGACATCCGCGGCGGCGGCACCGGCGGCGCAGACGACACGCCCTGACCGCGGCGCCGGGCGTGCGCGACTTCGCCACGGCGCTGGCGCTGATGCTGGTGTTCGAGGGGCTGCTGCTCGCCGTGTTCTCCGACCGTCTGCAGCGCCTCGCCGAACGGCTCGAGACGCTGCCGCCGAAGGCGCTGCGCGCGGCCGGCCTCGGGTCGGCGGCCGTCGGCGTGTTCGCCGTCTGGCTCATCCGCGGCTGAACGCGCGCCGCCCGCGCCATTGACGCACGCGCCGGACGGCTGTATGTTCGTCTTGCGTTCTCACAATGGCGCACGCTGCGTCCGCGCGTCGGCCGGCCGCGCGACCCCGGCCCGCTTCCGGCCGGAAAGGGACCGATAGGGACGGGTCCGGGTGCTCGCGGGGCGATTCGCGCCGCAACGACGTTCGTCGCACCCGGCTTCGCCTTGAATCGGGCCGCCCCGGTCACTAGGTTGGCCGGATAGCGAGCGGCTTGCCGCCGGCGGGGCGGCGCCGCGCCCCGCCACCGTGGAGTCAGTTTACGATGTCAGCCCCCGGTTTCCTGTCGCCACTGCGTCTCGCGCGCGGCGGCCCCGCGGCCGTTCTCGCCCTCGTCATTCCGGGTCTCGCGCTCGCCAACGCCGGACCGCCGGACTTCGCCGACCTCGCCGACCGGCTGGTGCCGTCGGTGGTCAACATCGCCAGCAGCCAGGAGGCGCAGGCCGGCGGCGCGCCGCAGATGCCGCCGGGCTCGCCGTTCGAGGAATTCTTCCGCGACTACTTCGAGCGCCGCGGCGAGGAGAGGCCGGAACAGCGCCGCCCGATGCCGCGCGCCAACTCGCTCGGGTCCGGCTTCGTCGTCGATTCCGACGGCCACATCGTGACCAACAACCATGTCATCGCCGAGGCGTCGGAGATCACCGTCACCTTCGCCGATGGCGAGTCGCTTCCCGCCAGCGTGATCGGGCGCGACCCCAAGACCGACATCGCGCTGCTCAAGGTCGATCCGCCGGCGCCGCTCGACGCGGCGGCATGGGGCGACTCGGACTCCGCGCGCGTGGGCAACTGGGTGCTCGCCATCGGCAACCCGTTCGGACTCGGGAACACGGTCACCGCCGGTATCATCTCGGCCCGCGCGCGCGACATCAACGCCGGGCCGTTCGACGATTTCATCCAGACCGACGCGCCGATCAACCGGGGCAATTCCGGCGGTCCGCTGTTCGACATGAGCGGAGAGGTCATCGGCATCAACACGGCGATCTACTCGCCGACCGGCGGCAGCGTCGGCATCGGCTTTTCCGTGCCCGCGAATCTCGCCCGCAACGTCGTCCGGCAACTCCGCCAGTTCGGCGAGACGCGGCGCGGTTGGCTCGGCGTCCGCATCCAGACCGTGACCGAAGACCTAGCCGAAAGCCTGGGCCTCGACGATGCGTCGGGAGCGCTGGTTGCCAGCGTTTCGACCGACAGTCCGGCCGCCGTGGCGGGAGTCGAGGTCGGCGACGTCATCCTCGAGTTCGACGGCAAGGCCGTCGAGACCATGCGCCGCCTGCCGCGCATCGTCGCCGAGACCGAGATCGGCAAGGAGGTCGAGGTGGTGCTGTGGCGCGACGGCGGGCGGGTCTCGCTGGGCGTCATGGTCGGGCGGCTCGACGAAGGCGAGGTACGTACCGCCGCGGCGATCGCGGAGCCGCCCGAGGCGGAAGACGAACCGCCGGTCCGCGAAGTACCGGCGTTGGGACTCACGTTGTCGATGCTCACCGACGAGGTGCGGACCGAGTTCGAAGTGGGCGACGAGACGGACGGCGTGATGGTGATCGACGTCGATGCCGCGTCCGCAGCGGCGGAGAAGGGCTTGCGCCCGGGCGACATCATCGTCGAGGTGGGGCAGGAGCAGGTCTCCACCCCTGCCGAAGTGGCGTCGAAGATCGAGTCCCACCAGCGGCAGGACAAGAATACGGTGCTTCTGCTGCTCGACCGCAGCGGCGATCTTCAGTTCGTCGCCGTTCGCCTCCTCGCCGGCTGAGCGGCTTCGGGCCGCGCTTGCCGCGCGCGCCGGCGCGAAAACGCAGAACGGGGAGGGGGGCATGGAGCCTGTGATTACGCCGACCGACGCCACGCTCGGCGCCGTCGTTACCGACGTCGATCTGGCCGACATGAACGATGACGTGTGGCGTTGTGTGGAAAACGCGTTCCACGAATACGGCGTACTGGTTTTCCCGGGGCAGAACTTGAGCGAGGAGGCGCAGATCGCCTTCGCCTGTCGGTTTGGCGATCTCGAGCTTCTGCGCCCGAGCGCGGACGAGAAGGCGGTGTCGATCAGCAACCGCGACGGCGACGGATCGACGGTGGGCCCCGACGACTACCGCTACAAGACGCTGCGCGGCAACGAAGGCTGGCACACGGACAGTTCGTACATGCCCCTTGCGGCGAAGGCCTCGATCCTGTCGGCCCAGGTCGTCCCGTCCCGGGGCGGCGAGACCGAGTGGGCGGACATGCGCGCCGCCTGGGACGCGCTGGATGAAGAGACGAAGACGCGCGTCGAGAGTCTCTCAGCCTATCACTCGCTGTACCAGTCGCAGGCCAAGATCGGCTACCAGATTCAGACTGGCGCTGGCTACGGCTATCACACCAAGGGCGCGCCCCTGCGGCCGCTGGTCAAGACCCATCCGGTGACCGGCCGCAAGTCGCTTTTCATCGGCCGCCACGCGTTCCGCATTCCCGGAATGGACGACGGCGAAGCGCAGGAACTGCTGGACGAGCTCGTCGACTTCGCCTGCCGTCCGCCGCGAACCCTCGGGCATCGCTGGCGGCCGGGCGATGTGGTGATCTGGGACAATCGCTGCGTGCTGCACCGGGCGCGGCCCTACGACTTCAGCGAGGTCCGCGTTCTGCGTCACACGCGAGTCGCCGGCAACCCGGCCAGCGAACTTGCCCCAACGGGCCGCGACGAGCGCGCCGCTGCGTTCCAGCCCTCGTCGTCTAACCGTTAGAGGGGGTGGCTCCCCGGGCCGGACTCGAACCAGCGACATGGTGGTTAACAGCCACCCGCTCTACCAACTGAGCTACCGGGGAACGTGCACCCGGCGCCCGTATAGCAAAGGCGTTTCGCGAACGCCAGCGGCCCCGTCCCTTGTCCGGGACGCGTTCCTGGCGCGGCGCAGGGAGACGCGGCACCGACGGGCCGTCAGGCCGCTCCCATGAGCGCATCCACCTCCGCTCGGTCCGGCATGGACTGTGACGTGCCCGCCCGCGTGACGGAAATGCCCGCGGCGGCACAGCCGAAGCGGACTGCCTGGGCGGGGTCGCGCCCTTCCGCGAGCGCAACGGCGAACGCACCGTTGAAGGCGTCGCCCGCGCCGGTCGTCTCGACCGCGCGGCCGGCGCGGAACGCCGGCACGAGGTGCGTGCCGCCCGGCCCGTCGAGCAGGGCGCCCCGCGCACCGAGCGTAATCACGACGGTCCCCGCGCCGCGCTCGCGCAGCGCCGCAGCCGCCTGGCGCGCTTGCGCCTCGTCAGCCACCGGGAGCCCGGTCAGCGCGGCGGCCTCGCTCTCATTCGGCGTGACGTAGTCGCAGAGACGGAGCAGGTCCGCCGGCGCCTCTGCTGCCGGCGCCGGGTTCAGGACCGTCGTCACGCCCGCCTCGCGGGCGATTGCCAGCCCCCGCGCTGCCGCTCGCAGTGGTTGCTCGAACTGGGTCACGAAGACTGTGGCGGACCGGATCGCTTCGGCCGCAGCATCGACGTCCGCTTCGGATATTTCAGACGCGGCGCCGGGACACACCACGATCGCGTTTTCTCCCGTCGCCGCATCGACCAGAACGGACGCGGCGCCGGTCGCCGAGCCCTGTGAGCGGGAAACGAGAGGTCGCACGCCCGCGGCGGACCACGCCGCGAGCGCCATCTCGGCGAAGGGGTCGCGCCCGATCCTGGAAATGAACCGGACCTCGGCGCCGAGCCGGGCGGCGGCGACCGCTTGATTGGATCCCTTGCCGCCGGGGCTCAGGGCGACGCTCTCGCCGATGACGGTCTCGCCCATGCGGGGCAGTCGGGCGGTGCGGAAGGTTGCATCGGCGACGAAGATGCCGAGAACAGCTACCCGCACCGCCATCGGAGAACCCCCGACCGCAGCCCCCGCGTCGCAACGGCGGTCGGCAGCAAACGACCGCTCACGAACTCGGATCCGGCGTCCGGGTCGCGACCGCCGTGTCCTGTTCGTCCATCACGGTTCCCTCCGTCCCGTCGCCGCCCGGATCGTACCGTCCCGCGGATCTGTTGTCGTGCGGCACCGCGTGCTTGTCGGCAATCGCACGTCCGGCGGCGTCAAGAAGACGTCCCGCGCGCGTTCAGTCGCCGCCGAGGTAGTACCGTTTGACGAGTTCATTGTCGCGCAGCGCGTCAGCGCTTTCGCCTTCGAAAGCGATGCGGCCGCCGACAATGACGTAGCCGCGGTCGGCGATGCGCGCGGCTTGGTGGAAATTCTGCTCGGCCATCAGCACCGTGAGGCCGCGGCTGTTCTTCAGTTCGCTGATCTTGTCCATCACCCGGCCGACGAGAATCGGCGCGAGGCCAACCGACGGTTCGTCGACGATCAGGATCCGTGGCGAGGCCATGAGCGCGCGCGCGAGGGTGAGCATCTGCTGTTCCCCGCCGCTCATGCTGCCGGCTAGCTGACGCCGGCGTTCGCGCAGAACCGGGAAGGTTTCCAGGCACAGCGAGAGGTTTTCCCGCATGGCGCGTCGCGCAATGTGGCGGTAGGCGCCAAGCGCCAGGTTTTCTTCCACCGTCAGGCTGGGAAACAGCCGCCGACCCTCGGGTGCGAGCACGATGCCGAGTTCGACGACCTGCTCCGTAGTCAAGCCGACCAGATCGACCGTCTCGCCGTCGATGGTGGCCTCGATACGCCCAGCTCGCGGGCGCACCAGTCCCATGATGCACTTGATCAGCGTGCTCTTGCCGTTGCCGTTGGCGCCGAGCAGCGCCACGGTCTCGCCGTCGCCAACGGTGATCGACGCGCCGTCGAGAACGAGGGCCGCGCCGTAGCCCGCGCCCACCGACTCTACCTTGAGGCTAGCCGCCAAGATACGCCCTCTCCACGTCCGGGTGACGCATCACCGCCTGTGGCGTACCTTCAGCGATCAGGCGGCCGGCATCGAGCACCGCCACGCGCTCGGAAAAGCTCATGACCGCGCGCATGATGTGCTCGACCATGACGATGGTGATGCCATCGTCGTTGAAGCGGCGCAGGATTGCGAGGATCTCGTCGACTTCCGCGTGCGCGAGGCCGGCCATCGCCTCGTCGACGATCAGCAGACGAGGGCGCACGGCGAGGGCCCGCGCCAGTTCGAGCTTGCGCATGTCGACCTGCGTGAGCGACGCTGCACCCTCGTGCGCGCGTGCCGCCAGTCCGACGAGATCGAGGATCGCGGCCGCTTCGCGCGCGACGCTGCCGCCGCGGACGCCTGCGGCATATTCCAGCGGCACGGCGACGTTCTCCTGCACCGTCATGCCGGCGAACGGCCGCGGAATCTGGAAGCTGCGGGCGATGCCGAGCCTCGCCCGCCTGTGTGCCGGCAAACGCGTCACGTCCGCGGCGTCGAAGAGCACATGTCCCGCGTCAGCGATCAGCGCGCCGCCGACGCAGTTGATCAGCGTCGTCTTGCCCGAGCCGTTGGGGCCGATCAAGCCAAAGCGCTCTCCGGGCTGCACGCGGAGCGATACGCCATCGAGCGCGGTGAATCCGCCAAACCGCTTGGTCAGGCCGCGAACCGCGACCAGAGCGGCGTTCGCGTCGCTCATCGCCGACGCCGCCGGAAAAGAAGACGGCGCGCCAGGCCGACAAGGCCGTCGGGCGCCAGGATCACGAAGAAAATCAGCACGACGCCGACGATCAGCAGGTTGAGCTCGGACGATATGGTGACCGTGGCCACCTGTTGCAGTGTCCCGAGGAGGATTGCGCCGACCACGGGGCCGAGCCAAGTCGCCGTCCCGCCGATCATCGGCATGGCAACGCTGTTGACTGCGAACTCGAGGTTGAATGCCGACGGTGGATCCACGTACGACGTGTAGTAGACGAGCGGCGCGCCGGCGAGACCCATCAGGGCGCCGCTCAGCGTGGTCGAGACCAGCTTGAGCCGCAAGGTCGGGACGCCGGCACTCTCCGCCGCCTGCTCGTCGTCGCGGATGGCCGCCAAGCCGCGGCCGAGGCGCGAGGTCTCGACCGCACGTGCAAGGCATACCGCAAGCACCGCGAGAACCAGCATCAACCAGAAGAGGTAGGTGACGTAGCTGGTGAACAGCGGCGCCTCGCGCGGCCGAACGACGAAGGCGCCTGCGGCACCACCCACATACTCCCAGTTCGCCATCACGGTTTCGAGCACGATGGCCAGCGCAAGCGTCGCGATGGCGAAGTAGACTCCGCGCAGCCGCAGCGTGAGGTATCCCGTTGCCAGCCCCAGCAGACCGCACACGACGGCCGCAGCCGGCAACAGCGCGAGCAACGGCCAGCCCGTCAGCTTGCCGAAGGCGATCACGGCGTAGGCACCGGTGGCGAGGAAGCCCGCGCTGCCGAAATTGACGTAGCCGGTGTAGCCGCCAAGGATATTCCACGCCGTCGCCAGCACGACATACTGCAGGATCACGTAGCCGGCGAAAAAATAGTACTCGTTGTCAATGAGGTGCGTCGCCGCGTAGCCGAGAATGATGATGGCCGCCGCGCCGGCGTAAAACAGGGCGTCGCGCAAGGCCTAGCGCCCGAAAAGGCCGGACGGGCGGACCGCCAGCGTGAAGAGAAGAAATCCGAACGCCACCGCCGGCGCCCACGACGGCCCTGACAGCGACGCGGTCAGGCTCTCCACCACACCGAGCAGCAGCGCAGCCGCCACCGTGCCGCTGAGGCTTCCCATGCCGCCGAGCACGACGATGGCGAACACGCGGCCAATGTACAGCCGGCCGATCGCCGGCTCGACGGGGCCAATTACGATGAGCAGCGCGCCGGCGAGCCCGGCGGATGCGATGCCGATGCCGAACGCCAGCCGCCGGATACGCACCGGGTCGGCGGCGACGAGCCGCAGCGCCAGCGGATCCTGCGCCACCGCGCGGATGGCTCGGCCTGCGAAAGTGCGGGACAGGAAGGCGTATATCGCCGCGGCGAGCGCCATTGACACGAGAAACGGAATCAACATCCGCAGCGGTAGCACCAATGGCCCGATGTCAAGCGTAGCGCCGATGTAGCTCGCATTGACCAGCCTGTAGTCGACGCCAAACTGGAGGATCAGCGCGACCTCGACGATGAACATCAGGCCGAAGAAAAACGCGAGGCCGCGCAGCGATTCGTCGTCGCGCCTTTCGAAGCTCCAGTTGTAGACGCTGTAGACGAGGACGCCGACGACGAAGAATGCCGGCATCATGAGAAATCCGGCCGCCACCGGGTCGAGGCCCCAGGCGCCGTTGCACGCGAAGGCGATATAGGCGCCGAGGACGATGAAGGCCGGGTGAGCGATGTTGACGATGTTCAGATAACCGAACACGAGCGTGAGCCCGATCGTCACCGCGGCATAGAAGCCGCCGAGCAGAACGCCGGAGACCAGCGCGTTCAGAACGAGACCGGACATGCCGTACGCGGGGGGAAACGGTGAGTGTTCAGCGCGCTTCCGCGAACGGTGCGGCCAACTCGCCCGAGCGCCACTCGGGCGGATGCAGAACGGCGCGCGTGCCTGCCCGCGCGAATGTCTCCAGGTCGTTGTCAGCAATACCCTGGTACTGAACCATCAGAATGCGTGGCCGCGCCCATTCGCCGTTGCGGCCGAAGCGGATGGTGCCGACCACCGTGTCGAAGGTCGTGGAGCGGATGTGGTCGGCGAGCGCGTTCTGGTCGAGGCTGCCAACCTCAGCGACGGCCTGACCCAGCACTTGCATGTAGGCGTAGGCGAAGGGCGGCAGATAGTAACCCAGCGGATCGACGCCCTCGTCGGCGGCAACGGCCTGGTACTTCTCCAGGAACGCCTCGATTCCGGGGAACTGCAGTGTTGGTTCGGGCACCCAGAAGTCATAGTTGACGAAGCCGTTGAGTTGCGGGCCGAGTGCCTCCATCAGGGTTGCGTATTGAAGGCCGACCATGCCGCCGCCCAGCATGGCCACGTCGAGGCCGATCTCGTTCACCGTACGAACGATACCCGCCGAATCCGGCGGGTACGACGCCACGTAGACGATGTCGGGCTCGGCTGCCGCGATGGCGCGGATCACCGGCGTAAAATCGACCGTGTTCGGCGGGTATGAACGGTCGTAGACGACCTCCATGCCGGCTTCCTCGGCGTTGATGCGCGCGCCGATCATCGCGTTGCGCGGAAATTCCGCATCGGCGCCGACGAGCGCCACCTTCCTGGGTTTCGGCTCGATCGTCGCCGCGAGCTCGAAAAAGCCGCGCGACCAGTTGAGCCGCGGTTCCTCGCCGGCGGGCAGGATCTGGAAATACCGCTCGTAGCCGAATTCCTCGTTGGTGGCGAGGCCGAACAGCGACATGAACACCATGTCGTAATTCATCGCGATGGGGATGGCCGGGGCGATGGTTGTCGAGCCGTAGCCCGAGACGATGAGGTCGACCCGGTCGATGTTGATGAGCTTGGTATAGATTCCCGGCACTTTCGACGGGTTGGTCTGGTCGTCGTAGTACACGAGCTCCACGGGCCGCCCGAGAAGGCCGCCGGCGGCGTTCGTTTCGTCGGCCCAGATCTGGATCGCGATGAGCGCCGCCTTGCCGG
The DNA here is from genome assembly GCA_965243325.1 of Alphaproteobacteria bacterium. Taxonomy (GTDB): domain Bacteria; phylum Pseudomonadota; class Alphaproteobacteria; order UBA7887; family UBA7887; genus JANQOH01. The sequence continues at coordinate 2,238,629 of CBDEUQ010000003.1, forward strand.
CGCCCGCCAGCGCTCCCGTCAGAGCCATGCCGAAACCGATCTTGATCGGCTCTTCGGCGCGCACCTCCGACATCGGCGCCGCGAATCCCACGGTTGCCGCGAGGACTGCGGCGGCAAACAGTCTCAATCGGCCGGACATGAGCGTTCCCCCTCTGCGGTCGGCGTCGAGTCGTACCCGTCACCTTACCCGGTCGCTCCGGGCGATGCCATCCTGCGCCCGGCGGCGCCTCCGATGCGGCCGGCCGCGGCTGAACGGAAAACCGAAAGGGGCGTTGAAACGATGCCGAGGGGAAGCCCGATACGCACGAAAACGGCCGGCGCCGCAGCGCCGGCCGTTCCGCGTGCAGCGTGCGCGTCAGGTAATGTGCGCGCCGCGCGTCTCGACGTAGACCGCGTAGAGCGACTGGCTTCCGGTCATGAACAGGCGGTTCCGCTTGGTGCCGCCGAAGCAGACGTTCGAGCAGATTTCGGGCAGCCGGATGTGGCCAATACGGTCGCCGTTCGGCGCGAAGACGTGCACGCCGTCGTATCCGTCACCGACCCAGCCCGCGGACGCCCAGATATTGCCGTCTTCGTCGCAACGAATGCCGTCGGCAAAGCCGGTCTTGCCGTCCATCTCCATCGACGTGAACTCACGCCCGTTCTTGAGCACCGCCCCGTCGACGTCGAAGGCCAGAATGTTGGGGCTCGCTTCCGGATAATGCGACGCGCCGGTGTCGGCGACGTACAGGGTCTTGTAGTCGTGCGAGAAGCACAAGCCGTTCGGCTTGAACGCCATATCGGTCACCATCGTCACGGCGCCGGTCTGCGCGTCGATGCGATAGACCGCCTCCTTGCGCAGAGGTTGCGGCGACCCGGTGTCCAAGCGGTTGCCCTCGTAGTTCATCAGCGAACCGTAGCCCGGGTCCGTAAACCAGATCGCGCCGTCGTCCGGATGAACCACGGCGTCGTTGGGGGCATTGAACTCGCCGCCGTCGAAACTGTCCGCGAGCACCGTGATCGAGCCATCGTATTCGTAGCGAACCACACGCCGGTTGCCGTGTTCGCATGCTATCTGCCGGCCGGTGAAGTCGAACGTATTGCCGTTGGAGTTGCCCGACGGATAGCGGAACTGCCGCGAGACGTGGCCGTCCTCCTCGATCCAGCGCAGCTGCTCGTTCGACGGAATGTCGCTCCACAGCAGATAGCGACCGACGCCGTTCCACGCCGGCCCCTCGGCCCAGAAGGTACCGCGGTGCAGCCGCAGGATCGGGGTGTTGCCGAGCTTGTATTTGAAACGCTTGTCGAGCGGCACGACGTCCGGCTCGGGATAACGGACGGGCTCGGCGTCGGGGCCGAAGCTGCGCGCAAACGCCTCGCTCGACATGCCCGTGACGCTCGCCACCGCCGTGGCGGCGGCGAGGAACGACCGCCGGCTCATCCGCCCGGGGGCGTCCTCGCGGCGGTCCACCGGCTTCGCGAGGTCGACGAATTCGTACTCGATGGGTCTTGGCATTGAGTAGTTCCTCCCTGTTGCATCGATTGCGTCTTCGCGACGGCCCCACCCGGCGACGGTACGACCGTCACCCCCCACGCGATGGCGAGAATGCAGCAGCGATGGTTGCACGGCTACCGCCGAATCGCAACGATCGGCCGGGCGGCGCCGCGATTCCTGCAACGCAGCCTTGCCCGGCACCGCGTGCCGCTGCCGCGCCGGCGGTGCTACATGCGTCGCATGGCGCGGATCACGCCCTTCACCGATGCGGCGGCGCGACGCGACGCGCGACGTCTCGGCGCGCGCGAACTTCTCGCGTTCGTTGGCATGGCGCTCGGCATGTTTCTGGCCGTGCTCAACATCCAGATCGTCGGCAGCTCATTCGCGGAAATTCGCGCCGGCCTTGCGGCGGGTCCCGAGGAGGTGAGCTGGGTGCTCACGTCGGCACTGATCGCGGAAGTGATCATGATTCCGCTCTCAGGCTGGCTATCCCGCCTGTTCTCGACGCGTGGCCTGTTCACCATGTGCTCGTTGGGGTTCGCTGCCGGAAGTGTCGGTTGCGCCTCGGCCTGGGATATCGAGTCGATGATCGTCTTTCGCTCTTTTCAGGGGTTCTGCGGCGGGGCCATCGCGCCAATGGTATTCGCAACGATCTACGCCGCGTTTCCGGCACGCTACCAGAACACACTGAGCGCCATCGTCTCGCTTCTCGGCACCAGCGCCGTGGCGCTGGGCCCCAGCCTCGGCGGCTGGATCAGCGAGTCGCTGTCGTGGCACTGGCTGTTCCTGTTCAATCTTCCGTTCGGCCTCGGGGCGACGCTGCTCGTTGCCGTCTTCTACGACTTCGACAGCCCCGACTGGAGCCTTGCCCGGCGCATCGACCTGCCCGGCATCACGCTGCTAGCTGTGTTCTTCATGTCGCTGCTCGTGGTGCTCGAACGCGGCCGCCGCGAGGACTGGTTCGAGTCATCCATGATCCTGACGCTGACCGGCATCACCGCGACAGCGGGAATCCTCCTGCTGTGGCGCGAACTCACCGCCAAGCACCCGTTCATCGACCTGCGTATCTTCGCCAACCGCAACTTCGTCATCGGCGCAACCTATGTCGCGGTCTTCGGCGCCGGCCTGTTCGTTCCGCTCTACCTGCTGCCGCTCTTTCTTGCCCGCGTCATCGGCCTCAACACGCTGCAGATCGGCACATGGCTGTTCGTACTCGGCCTGTCGATGATGATCGCCGGCTTTGCCATGCCGACCTTGGTCAAGTACTTCCGCTTGCGGACGATCGCCCTCGCGGGTTTCGCGCTGCTCGCGCTCGGAACTTGGTTTCAGGCGCATCTCGGCGTGGAGACCAGCTTCGAAAGCCTGCTGCTGCCGCAAATCCTGCGCGGCGTGGCTACTCAACTCTGCTTTTTGTCAATGGTGCGGCTCGCGCTCGGCCGCTTGCCCGTGGAGCAGATCAAGGACGGCACCGCCATGTTCCAGCTCACGATGCGGCTCGGCGCCGCCGTAGCGGTGGCGGTGGCCAACGCCTTTCTTGTGATCCGCGCCGAGGTCCACTATCACCGCCTGCGCGAATGGACCGGCGAGTCCTATACGCAGGCGGGCCGTCTGCTCGGCGTCTTCGACCACCGGCTTGGTCCCAGCCTTGGCAGCGGCCTGGACACAGAGGTCGCCGGCATCCGGATGGTTGCGCGCATGGCAGCGCAGGAAGCGCAGATCCAAGCGTTCAACGAAATTACCACGGTGTTCGCGATCTGCCTCGCCCTGTCCCTGCTCGGGCTGCCGCTGATCCGCGGCGTCCGCGACTACGTGCCGAAGTGAAGCAGCGCGCCCGCCTCAGTTACGGCTCTTGTCGACGAGCGCGTTTTCGGCAATCCAGGGCATCATCGCCCGCAGTCTTGCGCCGACCTCCTCGATCGGGTGCTCCGCCGCCATACGCCGCATGGCCTTGAAGCTCGGCTGGTTGACCCCGCATTCGCTCATCCATTCACCGGTAAAGCGGCCGGACTGGATGTCGGCAAGCACCTTTTTCATCGATCTCTTGACGTGGTCGTCGACGATTTTCGGTCCGCGGCTGTAATCGCCGTATTCGGCGGTGTTGGAAATCGAGTAGCGCATGTTGGCGATGCCGCCTTCGTAGATGAGATCGACGATCAGCTTCACTTCATGCAAACACTCGAAATAGGCCATCTCGGGCGCGTAACCAGCCTCGACCAAGGTCTCGAAGCCGGCAGTGATGAGCGACGTGATGCCACCGCACAGCACCACCTGCTCGCCGAACAGGTCGGTTTCGCATTCTTCCTTGAACGTGGTCTCGATAACACCGGCGCGGCCTCCGCCTATCGCAGACGCGTAGGAGAGCGCAATTTCCAGCGCGTTTCCCGAGGCATCCTGCGCCACCGCCACAAGGCACGGCACGCCGCCGCCGCGGGCATATTCCGACCGCACGGTGTGACCAGGCCCCTTGGGTGCGATCATGAACACATCCAAATCGGCGCGCGGTTCGATCAGGCCGAAATGGATGTTGAGGCCGTGGGCGAACGCAAGCGCGGCACCGTCCTTCATGTTCGGCGCGAGTTGAGTCGTATAGATGCCGGCCTGCAATTCGTCGGGTGTCGCCATCATCATGACGTCCGCCCATTTCGCGGCCTCGGGCACGCTCATCACCGCGAAGCCTGCGGCTTCCGCCTTCGCCGCTGACGCAGAGCCCTCGCGCAGCGCTACGGCGACGTCGCCGACCCCGGAATCGCGCATGTTGGCAGCGTGAGCGTGGCCCTGGCTTCCGTAACCGATTACCGCGACCTTCCGGGATTTGATCAAGTTCGCGTCGGCGTCGCGATCGTAGTAGACACGCATGGCTGGCCTCCTCGTGGCTCCTGTGGCGATCAGTGAAGAGCATCGGCGCCGCGGCCGATCGCCGCCGCGCCGGTGCGCGAGACTTCGATCAGGCCGAGCGGGTGCATCAGTGCGATAAATGCGTCGATCTTGTCGGACGCGCCGGTAAGCTCGAAAACGAAGGACTCGATCGTGCTGTCGACCACGCGGGCGCGGAACACGTCGGCGATGCGCAGCGATTCGACGCGGGCGTCGCCCGTGCCGCGCACCTTTACCAGCACCAGTTCGCGGCTGACATGGGGACCGGCAAGCGTGAGATCCACGACGGTGTGCACTGGCACGAGGCGGCCGAGCTGCGCCTTGATCTGCTCAATGACCATCGGCGTGCCCGAGGTGATCAACGTGATGCGGGACAGGCGCGTTTCGGCATCGACCTCGGCGACCGTCAGACTTTCAATGTTGTAGCCGCGGCCCGAGAACAGACCGACCACGCGTGCGAGCACGCCGAATTCGTTATCGACGACGCAGGCGATGGTATGTTTTTCAACACTGTCGCTCACGGCATTCCAAGAAAGTCCGGCGGAAAAGCGAGCGGCACCATAGCTGATCGCGGTTGATTGTAAACGACGGAAGTCCGACTGGCGGCGGGGAAAGGATGGCGTCAATGCGTCGAATTGCGGCTTTGGCCGGCGTCGCGGCATGGTTGGCCGCTTTGGCAACGTGGGCCCAGGACCAGGGCGATGCCAGCGCCGTGCAGGCGCGATTGGCTGAAGCACGCAACCGGGCGACGATTGAGCTCTTCCAAGCCGGCGATCTTGCCGCTGCCGAGGCCGCCGCGGGAGAAGCGGCAACCGCCAACGAGGCGTCGCTGGGGACCGGTCACGCACAGACCGCGGCGGCGTGGTTCAATCTCGCCCTGATCCATCAGATGCAAGGTCGCCACGAAGCGGCGGCGGCGCTGCACGAACGGGCGCTCGTCGCGCGCGAGGCGCTCTTCGGTGCGGAATCAGCGCCGGTCGCCGACGGACTGTTGGCGCTCGGCCAGCTCGACCGCGACCGCGGTCGGCACGACGACGCCGAAGCGCGCCTGCGGCGCGCGCTCGCGATCCGCGAGTCGCTCGGCGACACGGCGGATTTGGACGTTGTGCAGGCGCACGGCGAATTGGCGCAACTCTACCGTGTGCTCGGCCGCTTCGAGGAGGCAATGACCCACCGGCTGGCGGCCCTCCAGGGCCTCCAGGATCGCCTCGGCCCGCAGCATCCGCTCGTCGCCGACATGCTCGACGAACTGGGGCGGCTTCATCTTGAAACGGGCAACTACGCCGCCGCGGAACCCCATTACGCGCGGGCGTTATCGATCCGTCAGTCCGCGTTCGGCATTGAACACGTCGCCGTGGCGCGCAGTTTCGACACGCTTGCGCGGCTTCACGGAGAGGCCGGAGACTGGACCCGCGCCGAAGCCCATTTTCGGCGTGCGATCGAGGTCAAGCTCGCCGCGCTGGGTGCCGACCATCCCGAGGTGGGTGTATCGCTGCGCGATCTTGGCCTCACGGCGTGGCGTCTCGGAGACCCGGAGACCGGAGCGGCGGCTATCGGCGAGGCGGTTGCCCTGTTCGCGGCGGCACTGGGACCGGACGCGCCGGCCATCGCCGCGACCTGGAGCCGGCTGGCGGAAATTCATCTTGCCGGCGAACGCCTGGCGGATGCTCGACAGTTGTTCGATCGCGCCCTGCAACTCTGGGTGCGGTCGCTCGGCCCGGCGCATCCGGTGGTGGCGCGGACGCTGTCGGGTCTCGCGTCGGTCCACGCACGCACCGGAAGCTGGAGCGAGGCTGCGCCCTTGCGAGAGCGCGCCCACGCCATTCTCGCCGCTGCGCTGGGCGACAACCACGCCGACACTGCCGCCGCGCTCGCGGCATTTGCCGCCGCGCGCGCGGGTGAGGGCCGGTTGGTCGACTCGGAGCGGCTCTACGCTCGCGCGCTTGCCGCCCGGGAAGCACTGTTCGGCGTCGACGACCCGCGCACCGTGGCGACGCTTGTTCCCTACGCAGATGTCCTCCGCCGTCTCGGGCGGACCGCGGAGGCCGATGCCGCGGTCGCACGTGCGGCCTCGATCGGGGAGCGTTGAAGCCGCGGAAACGGCGCATAGCGGAGGCCGCTTTGCCGGACGGCGCGAAGTCCTGCCGTAAACGTCGGCGAGGACGACTGGCGCGTTGGCGCCAAGCCGCCTGATCGTGTTCGGCGCCGCAGGCCCAGCGCGTCTGCTATAACGCGCCGCGTTTCTCCGGCGCCTGCATCCAACCTGGGAGTCCCCCGATGATCGATCTGTACTTCTGGCCCACGCCGAACGGTTGGAAGATCACCATCATGCTCGAGGAGCTCGGGCTTCCGTACACTGTCGTTCCGGTGGACATCGGCAAGGGCGACCAGTTCGCGCCCGAATTCCTTTCCATCAGCCCGAACAACAAGATGCCGGCGATCGTCGATCCCGACGGGCCGGACGGAAAGCCCGTGTCGGTCTTCGAGTCGGGCGCCATCATGGTCTATCTTGCCGAGAAGACGGGCGAGCTCATGCCCAGTGACCCGCGGGGCCGCCTGCGTGTGCTCGAGTGGTTGATGTTCCAGATGGGCACCGTCGGCCCGATGCTGGGCCAGGTGCATCATTTCCGCCGTTACGCGCCGCAGAAGATCCCCTACGCCGTCGACCGCTACACCAACGAGGCGGGGCGGATCTACAACGTCATCGACAGGCGCTTGGCGGAGCACGACTACCTTGCCGGCGACGCATACTCGATCGCCGACATAGCCGTCTGGCCGTGGCTTCTCGGCGAGCGGCAGGGCCAAAACTTTGACGATTTTCCGAATCTCAAGCGCTGGCGCGACGCGGTAAAGGTGCGTCCGGCGGTCGTCAAGGGCCGCAACGTGATGAAAGATACGGTACCGGTCGGCGATGTGACCAGGGATAAGCAGCGTTTTTCCGTCCTGTTCGGGGAAGGTCAATACCGGCGGCGGTAAGGCATGTGCCGACCAAACGACCCAAGCCCTTCATGGGTGTCGCGGGTCGATCCGAAAGGCATGCGTTGAATGCATGAAACGGGCCATGCGGTCGCCTCACGATAAGCGGAAACGCGCCTCTTCGAGCCTGCGGCTACCGCCCTCAACGGCGCCCCACTCCTCGCGCGCCGTGTGCTCCCGCCTCACGAACAGAACGGCCAGATCTGGTACCAAGAGTCGCAGCGGAAGCGCGATTGGCAGCCCGAGATCTGCGCGGCGTACCGCTCTGCGGTGCGCGTGACCTTCGTCGCGGTGTTCTGCACGCCCGGCTTGTCCCTCCACGTGCCCCGGCGGTAGCCGCCGCGCCCTTCGTGATAGGCAAGGTAAAGCCGGTAGGCGTCGTGCAGCGGGATGCCGAGCTGGCGCCGCGTCCCGTCATTGTACCAGCCGATAAAGTCGAGCGCGTCCTCCATGTCCGAGCGACTGCGGAAAAGGCTGCCGCGTTCGGCCTCGTACTCGCCCCAGACCGGATCCTGCGCTTGCGCGTAGCCCATGGCGGACGACGGGCGTCCAAGCGGGATGAACCACCACCATTCGCGAGGCGGTCTGACGTGGCTACGGAAGCTTGATTCGTGCCGCACGAACGCCATGAGGATGGAGATGGGCGTGCCCCACTCCGCCTCCGCGGCGCGGGCGTAGTCGTACCAATTTGGATACTGGTCGAAGACGGTACAGACGTCTTCCTGGCCCCGCGGCGCCGGCGTCGCGCACCCGGCGGCGAGCGCCGCCACGAGCACGAGAAGAATTGCAGATCTGTAGGAAAGGTTGCTCCGCTTCCGCACCATCGGGCGTTCGCCGCAGAAACCTCGTTACACGTCAGACGCGCACGATCTTGCCCGGATTCATGATGTTGTCCGGGTCGAGAGCTTGCTTGATCGCGCGCATCGCCGAGACGCTCTCGCCGCATTCGGCGTTCAGATATCCGATCTTGCCGTAGCCGATGCCGTGCTCGCCGGTGCAGGTGCCCCCCATGGCGAGCGCCCGCGCGATCAGCCGATCGTGAAGATCGTTGGCGTGTGCGAGTTGCGCCGGTTCATCCGGGTCGATCATGTAGCCGACGTGAAAATTGCCGTCGCCCACATGCCCGGCGATCGGCGCGGCGAACGGCGCTCCGGCGTTGTCGGCCTCGGTTTCCTCGATACATTCGGCGAGGCGTGAGATCGGCACGCAGACGTCGGTCGCCATCGCCTTTGTGCCGGGCGACGCGGCGAGCATCGCATAGAGCGCATCATGGCGTGCTTGCCAAAGTCTGTTGCGCTCCTCGTGGTTGGCGGTCCAAACGAAATGGCCGCCGTCGTAGTCTTCCGCGATCGCCTGAGCCAGCTCGGCTTGCTCGCGCGCCCACGCTTCGGTGCCGTGGAATTCGTAGAACAGGGTGTATGCAACCGGGTGGTCGAGGTGCGAGAACTTGTTGATCGCATCCATGGACAGCTTGTCGAGCAATTCAATCCGTGCCACCGGAATACCTGACTGAACGGTCGTGATCACCGCGTTGACAGCATCGGCGATGGTCGGGAAGCCGCACGTCGCCGCGGTGACCGACTCGGGAATGCCGTACAGGCGCAGCGTCGCCTCAGTGATGATGCCGAGTGTGCCCTCCGACCCGACGAACAGCCGCGTCAGGTCGTAGCCGGCCGCGGACTTGCGGCTGCGCCCGCCGGTACGGATCACTCTCCCGTCTGCAAGCACCACGGTTAGCCCCAGCACGTTCTCCCGCATGGTGCCGTAGCGTACGGCGTTGGTGCCGCTCGCGCGCGTCGCCGCCATGCCCCCGAGCGAAGCGTCGGCCCCGGGGTCGACCGGAAAGAACAAACCCGTGTCGCGCAGATAATCGTTGCACTGCTTGCGTGTGACGCCAGCCTGAACGGTACAGTCAAGATCCTCCGGGTTGACCTCAAGCACGTCGTTCATCTGGCCGAGATCGATGCACACGCCGCCTTCCAACGCTGCGACGTGGCCTTCGAGCGAGGTACCGGTGCCGTAGGCGATCACGGGCACGCGGTAGCGGGCACATGCCGAGACCACAGCGCTGACCTCCTCGGTGGAGCGGACAAACGCCACCGCGTCGGGACTGACGGGGCGATGGAACGATTCGTCCTTGCCGTGGTGTTCTCGCACCGCCGGCGATGTCGACAGACGGTCGCCCAGCAGAGCGGCCAACTCGTCCAGAAGCGGTACGCCGGGATTGAGGCGGCTCGGCTTGATCTGCGGCGCGCTGGCCATCCTTGTTCTCCGGTTCGATGGAGTTTGGGCTGGGAACGATCTGCACCTTATCATCGCCTCGCCCGGGACGTTAAGGCGAAAGCAGATGGACAACGACATGACGGCACATGCCGCGCCTCTGGTGCTGCATCGCGAAACGGTGCGTGCCGAATGGCTGGATTACAACGACCACATGAACGTCGCGTACTACGTGCTCGCCTTCGACCATGCCACCGACGCGTTCATGGACCATATCGGCCTCGGCTGGGACCATACGAAGGCGAGCGGCGGCTCGATCTTCATACTCGAGGCCCACGTGGCCTATCTGCGTGAGGTCGTCAAGGACGACCCCCTTCGGTTCGCCACCTACCTCATCGATTTCGACGAGAAGCGGATTCACTATGCACATGCGATGTTTCACGACGGGAAGGATTTTCACGCGGCGACGAACGAACTCGTACTGTTGCATGTCGACCTCGCAACGCGCCGAGCCGCGCCTATGCCTGCGGCGGTGCGCGGGCGCCTCGCGGAGATCAGGCGTGCGCATGCGGAGATCGAGCCGCCGCCCGGCCTGAGCCGCAAGATCGGCTTGCGGCGACGGGCCTGACCCGTCGGCGGCGGCGAGGCGGACCGGCGTATCCCGTGCGCGGTCTCCTCCGCAGCCTGACCGGGCGCCTGCGGCGCGACGACGAGATCGCGATGGCGGGCCTCGCCGTTCTCGTCGGCGTGGCAGCGGGATACGGCTCGGTGGGCTTCCGGCTGGCGATCGACGGCATCCAGTTCACCGTGTACGGGTCCGCTGCCCACAGCGTGCTGTCGGCAGCGCGGGAACTGGATTGGTGGCACCGACTGCTGGCGCCCGCCGTCGGCGGCCTCGGAGTCGGTGTGCTGATCCATTTCCTGATGCCGGAACGGCGCCCTCAGGGTGTGGCCGACGTCATTGCCGTGCGTGCCGCACACGGAGGCCGCATGCGGCTCCGCGACGGTTTGGCGCAAGCATTGGCGAGCGCCGCATCCATCGGCGTCGGCGCATCAGTGGGGCGGGAAGGGCCGGTCGTGCATCTGGCGGCAGCGGTGGGAAGCTGGCTTGGCCAGCGCTGCCGACTCGAACGGACCCAGTGGCTGACTCTACTCGGATGCGGCGTTGCGAGCGGCGTTGCCGCCGCGTTCAACGCACCGATTGCCGGTGTCTTCTTCGCGCTTGAGGTGGTGGTCGGCCACTATGGCCTCGGTGCCTTCGCGCCAGTGGTCATCGCCGCGGTCGCCGGCACGATCGTTGCGCGGGCGGAATTCGGCGATTTTCCGGCGTTCGCGGTGCCCGGGGTCGAGATTGCTTCCTACACCGAAATGCCTGCGTTTCTGTTGCTGGGCATCGTATGCGCCGCGGCGGCCACGGCCTTCATGGCCGGCACCCGCGCTTGCGCGCGCGTCGCCGCACGCACGCCCCTGCCCAACTGGCTCAAGCCGGCGCTCGGCGGCCTTGGCTGCGGTGTGCTCGCTGCCGGTTTCCCCGAGGTCATCGGCGTCGGCTACGAGACCACCGAACTCGCGCTCGGCGGGGCGTTCGATCTGCCGTTGCTACTGGTGCTGATCGTAGTCAAGACACTGGCCACAGCGCTCTGTCTTGGTTTTGGCTTTTCCGGCGGTGTGTTCTCGCCGAGTCTGTGCATCGGCGCGCTCGCCGGTGCCGCTTTCGGCATCGTCGCCGCCGCCGCGGTGCCTGAGGTGGGTGCGAATCCCGACACGTACGGAATCGTCGGCATGGGGGCTGTGGCGGCGGCCGTACTCGGCGCGCCGATCTCGACCATTCTCATCGTTTTCGAACTGACGGGGGATTTCAGCGTAACCGTCGCGGTGATGATCGCCGTCGCCGTCGCATCGCTGATCTGCCGTCGCGCGGTCGGCGGCTCGTACTTCACGCTGCAGCTCGCCGACCGCGGCGTCGATCTGTCGCGGGCACCGGAACGTGCGGCAACGGCAGGAATCGCTGCACGCGACCTGATGACCGCGCGCTTTCGCGTCGTCGACGGACGGACGTCCACAAGCGACCTGCGCGAACGCCTGGACGGCGCTCCTGACGGTGGCCTCTATGTCGTCGATGCCCGCGGCCTTCTCGTCGGCATAGTGCCGTTCGAGCGACTGTGCGCCGAACTGTTCGCACCGGCGGACGACGGCAATCGGACGATGGCCGACCTGGCGGACACCGATATTCACGCCGTGGAACCAGCAGACGGACTCGACCGTGTGCTCGCTCTGTTCGAATCGACCTCGGAGCGCCAGCTTCCGGTCGTGGAAAGCCGCGCCGCACCGCGCCCGGTCGGCGTGGTACGCCACGAGGATGCGCTCGCCGCGTACAATCGCGCGCTGCTTCGTCAGCACGCTGTCGGCCGCGGCCAGACCTGACCAGGCTGCGGCGCTGTTTGCGGCGGCGCGCTCGTAAGGCGCTATATTGCGCCGGTCCATGCCCGATCCGCTCGATACGTCCATGGCCGTCGACGGCGGCCGTGATCGCACCGGCCGCGAGACGCCGCCGCCGATCCGCTGGCTCGACGCGCTGAACGCTGAACAACGCGCTGCGGTCGAGGCGACAGAAGGCCCGGTGCTGGTTCTCGCGGGTGCGGGCACCGGCAAGACTCGCGTGCTCACGACGCGGCTTGCGCACATTCTGGCGACCGGCCGCGCGCATCCCGGGCAAATCCTCGCCGTGACCTTCACCAATCGCGCCGCACGCGAAATGAAGGAGCGAGTCGAGGCGCTCGTCGGTCGCCCGGTGGACGGCTGGCATCTCGGCACCTTCCATGCTGTGGCGGCGCGTCTCCTGCGTCGCCACGCGGAACGCCTGGGGCTGCGGTCAAGCTTTACCATCATCGACACGGACGACCAGTTGCGGCTGATCAAGCAGTTGACGGCAGCGAACGGGATCGACGACAAAAAATGGCCGCCACGCGCGCTGCTGGCCATCGTCCAGCGTTGGAAGGACCGCGGCCTGCCGCCCGGCAGGGCGGCGGGAGAGCCCGATGCCGAGTCCGCGAACGGCAAAGTCATCGACCTGTACGAACAATATCAAGATCGCCTGCAGACTCTCAACGCCGTCGATTTCGGCGATCTTCTGCTGCACAATCTTTCTCTCCTCGGCGGGCATGCCGACGTTCTCGAAGAATGCCACCGCCGCTTTCGCTATATCCTCGTCGACGAATATCAGGACACCAACGTCGCGCAGTATTTGTGGCTGCGACTGCTCGCGCGCGGCCGCGGGAACATCTGTTGCGTCGGTGACGACGACCAGTCGATCTACGCGTGGCGCGGCGCCGAGGTTGGCAACATCCTGCGCTTCGAGACCGACTTTCCCGGCGCACGCGTGATCCGACTCGAGCGCAACTACCGGTCCACCGGACACATTCTCGGCGCTGCCTCGGGGTTGATCGCCCATAATGACGGCCGCCTCGGCAAAACCCTCTGGACCGAGGACGAGGCCGGCGACATCGTCCGCGTCGCCGGCACATGGGATGGCGAGGACGAAGCGCGGACCGTGGCCGACGAGATCGAGTCGCTGCAGCGGCGCGGAGAAGCGCTGCACAGCATGGCGATTCTCGTGCGAGCGAGCTTCCAGACCCGTGCCTTCGAGGAGCGCTTCCTGCGCATCGGCCTGCCCTACCGTGTGATCGGCGGGCCGCGGTTTTACGAGCGGCTCGAGATTCGCGACGCGGTCGCGTATCTTCGCATCGTGGCGCAGCCGAGCGATGATCTCGCGTTCGAGCGGATCGTCAACCGGCCGAAGCGCGGCATCGGCCCGGCAAGCCTGCAGAAGCTCCACCACCACGCCCGGATGCGGCGTCTGCCGCTGCTCGCCGCCGCCGGGGAACTGATTGGAACCGACGAGCTGCGCGGCCGCATCGCTCGCAGCCTGGCTGCGTTCCTTGACGATGTGGACCGTTGGCGCTCGCTCGCCGAAACCGTTGCCCTGCCTGAGTTCGCCGGCACGGTGCTCGACGAATCCGGATACACCGACATGTGGCGCAATGACCGTTCGGTCGATGCGCCCGGGCGCCTGGACAACCTGAAGGAGCTGATGGTCGCGCTCGAGGACTTCGAGACGCTTGCGGGATTTCTCGAGCATATCGGTCTGATCATGGACAATGCCGCGGGGCACGCTGGCGACATGGTCAACGTCATGACCCTGCACGGCGCCAAGGGCCTCGAGTTCGACACGGTGTTCCTGCCTGGTTGGGAAGAGGACATATTTCCCAATAGGCGGGCGCTCGAAGAAGGTGGCGTGAGGGCGCTGGAGGAGGAGCGGCGGTTGGCCTACGTGGGTCTGACGCGGGCGCGATGCCGCGCCATCGTCCTGCACGCGGCCAACCGCCTCGCGTTTGGCCAGTGGTCGTCCAACCCGACATCGCGTTTCGTTGCCGAGTTGCCGTCGTCGCACACGGAAAAGCGCGCGGCGACGGGTGCCTACTACGGCGACGGCGGCACGGCCGACACCATCGATCCGGCACGTTTCGTGCGGCCCGACATGGGCCGGCGGCGCAGCAACTGGCAGCGTTTCGCCGACCGCGACCCCGTGCCAACGGTGCCGGAGGAAGCGGAACGACATACGGATGGCACCTTTGCCGTCGGCACGCGCGTCTTTCACCGCAAGTTCGGTTACGGCGCTGTTCAGCACGTCGATGGTGCCAAGCTCCGCATCTCCTTCGACGAAGCGGGGGTCAAGCGGGTGATGGACAGCTTCGTGAAGCCCGTCTGAGCCCGCTCCGCCGGCGTCGACCGCGCGCGACGCCGGGGACGCCGGGGGTCGGCGAAACAAGGCTCGACCGTTCTCGCGGCGGCAATGTCGCCGTCCGCCGCCGGGATGTCACGTTCGTCGTATCTCCCCCGGGTCCGGTCGCGGGATGCCAAGGCAATGAGAATCGCGGCGCCCGACCCAGGCGCCGGACTCCGCCCGTTGACGAGACGGCCGCGCCCTGATTCAGTCGCCGCGCGAACGGGGAGGGTTTCGATGGCGGCGACGGCAGGGAGCGGAGGCGCGGCAATCGGTTTGGAGAACGCGGACGGCGTCCGAATCACGATCGGCGTCGAAGAAGAGTTCTTTCTTGTCGACCCCGAGACCCGCGATGTCGTCTCAGAACCCGATCCGGGCGTTTTCGAAGCCTGCAAAATGAAGGCCGGGCCGCACCGGGTTGTGCCTGAGTTCATGAGCGCGCAGATCGAGACCAATACACGGGTTTGCGCTTCAGTGGCCGAACTGCGCGAGGCGCTGCGCGAAACCCGCATGGCGGTTGTCGACGCTGCAGCGGCGTACGGGCTGGCTGCTATGGCCGCATCCACCCATCCCTTCGCGGCATGGACGGCGCAGACCGTCACGCCGCGCGAGCGCTACCGGCGGTTCGCGGTGCGGTTTCAAGACGCGTTGCGGCGCTTTCTCGTCGGCGGCATGCACGTCCACGTCGGGTTCGGCGACGCGGACGAGCGTATTCGGGTGATGACGGCAGTGCGGCGCTACTTGCCTCTGTTCAACGCGCTGTCGGGGTCGTCGCCGTTCAGCGACGGCCGCGAGACCGGATTCAAATCGTGGAGGCTGAGCGTTCTTGGCGGGATGCCGCGCACCGGCGTGCCCGGTCCCATGCATTCGCAGGCCGACTTCGAGCGGCTGCTGGACGAATACCGGTATATGGAGTTCCTCTCCGACGGCAGTGAACTGTGGTGGGACATTCGCCCGTCCCACGCCTATCCCACGGTGGAACTGCGTGTCTGCGACGTCTGCACGCGGATGGAAGACGCCCTGAGCCTTGCGGCGCTCTACGCCGCGGTCGTCCGCTGGCTGCTGCGGCTCGATCGGGAGGGTGCGATGCCCGTGGAGCCGCACACCGAGATCATTGCGGAGAACCGGTGGCTGGCACAGCGCTACGGCGTCCTCGCCTTCCTCGGAGTCGAGGGCGGGGGACAGGCCGACATAGAGGACCTCGTTCGCGGACTGATCGAGAGCGTCGCCGACGACGCCGCGGCATTGGGATGCGAGGACGAAGTGCGGCGCTGCCTCTCCATCGTGCGCGAAGGCACGGGCGCCGACCGACAGATCGATCTCTTCCGCCTCCGTCGTCTGGAGGGCGATAGCGTCGAGGATGCCTTGCGTGCCGTCGTCGACCTCGTGCTCGAGGAAACCCGGGCGGACGTCGGCCGAGAACCCTGAACGGATGGCAGCGGTCGTACGACGGTCCGGTGCCATTAGCGGGAAGCACGGTCGACGGCGATGAAACTGCGATGCACCCAACGCCCGTTTCCACGCCGGACTTCGGTATAGGACACAGTTTCCGTCCGGCGCGTTTCCAGGCTCGTTCCGCCTGGCATGGACCTGCTGAACGGATCGACGGCTCTCGCCTCGTCAATGAACACGGCGATTTCGGCCGGCGTCGGGCGTCCGCGTGCCGGTACGTCTTCCCTCGCGACGGCCACCGTCGCCGCCGCTTTCAACAGCCGCGGCCAGAGCTTGCGGAACAGGCCGGCGCTGCCGAACTCGTCGCCGCTGTCGATCCTGCCGTCGACCGCGAAAACGTAGCCCACAGCATCCTCGTGCTCCTGCGCCAGTCCATGCAGCGCGGCCTCGTAATCCTCAAGAGCGGAGGCGAGGGCAGAACTCTCGAGCGAGAGTTGCAGGCTTGAAGGCGATCGCGCATCCCTGACGTCCGATTTCAGCGATTGGCGCAGATTCGCCTGCAATGCATGAATCGACTCCCACACCTGTGCTTGCAGGCTCAGTTCCGCCGGCTGCGCGCGCCCGCCGCTGTCTCCGGGTCCGATCTCGCGTCGCAGTCGCTCGAACGCCGCGATCCTGCCGGCACTCGACGGCAGGCGGGCCGTCGACGCCGAAAATCCGGTGACGGTTTCCCCGTCGCGGGGCGACCAACGACCTTGCTCCACGCAAAATGCATCGACGGGAATCTCTCCCGAATGCGGTGGCAGGACCATGCTGACCGTCAGAACGCGATCCTGCATGCCCCCCTTGACGATGTCGCCCGACTGGATGAAGACCTCGCGCTCTCCCCGGTTTCGGATGACGAGTGTTTCGACATCGCCGGTCTCGACGACTTCGACCGAGCCTCGCGCCATCGCCTCCTCCAGGGTCAACGGCACGGGCGCATCGACCATCGCCTCTCGGTGGATCAGGTAGATGGCGAGGTCGCGATGCGTGTAGGGCCCGGTAAGGCGGTAGTCGTCGCCCATAGCGGCCGCGGTCGTTGACGCGGCTGCGACGATGCCCGCGGCAAGGGCGGCGACCGGCGGGAATCCGTATCGGCGCATGATGAGCTGATCCTTTCCGATATCGCACTGTCGCACGGGCGGGTAGGCCACGAATGCGGCGGTGGCGCGACGAGATGGGGGCCATCTCCGGGCCGCCGTCGTCGCTGCGGTCGTCCGCCGCCGAATTTCGGGAACGCGCCGCGGCGCGGCGGAAAGCTTGGCACCGCCGGAACGCCGGAAGAGGCCGCCCCGTGGCCAACATCGGAAAGTGGGCGGACGCGCCGGTCGCTTGCCGAGCGCCGAGCGCCATCGGGCCGGTGGCGGACGTCAGAGTTTCCTATTTCGACCGGGCGCGTCTGCTACAACGACCGGCCCTGGCCGTCGGGAATGGAATCAAGCGTCCCGTGGACAATCGGGCCGCGCCGGACGCCGCCACGTCGTCCTCTGGCCATCGAAAGAAGGGTGCGAGCCATTCCGTCGCCCCCGTGGTCGAGGGCGACGAGGTGCCGGGTATCGTCACCAACACGGACATCGCCTCCCGCGGCCCTGCCCGGGCCATCGAGATTTGACGGACCGACGGCGGCGAACGGGTCCTATCGCCCGATCGGATAGCCGTCGCGCCCGGCCCTGAACGGCAGCGTGAGCAGCGCGAGAAAGCCCAACCGCGACGGGTCGCGAAAGCCCTCCAGACCTATCGTCATCATCTCGTGCCCGGCTTCGGGCTGGGCGCGATAGGTGCCGAACAGGCGATCCCACCACGGCAGGTTGAAGCCGAAATTGCTGTTCGTCTCGTGCTCTGCGACCGAGTGATGCACCCGGTGCATGTCGGGCGTGACGACGAAAAGCCGCAGGATCCGGTCGACGCGTGCCGGCAGCGCCACGTTGCCGTGGTTGAACATCGACGTTGCGTTGAGAAGCACTTCGAACACCACGACGGCGACGACCGGCGCGCCGAGCGCCGCGACGACGGTCGTCTTCCAACCTATCGAGAAGAAGATTTCGACAACGTGGAAGCGCGCGCCGGTGGTCACGTCGATATCGAGATCCGTATGGTGCATCATGTGGAAGCGCCAAAGACCGGGCACTGCATGCAGAAGGGCATGCTGCAAGTAGACCGCGAGATCCAGCAGTACGATGGCACAGATGATCTCGATCCATCCCGGCCAACCGAGTGCGTGGAACAGGCCGAAGCCTTGAGTTGAGGCCACCGCGGCGACGCCCACCGCCGCGGTTCCGACTGCGATGCGTGCCGCCGCCGTGTTGAGCGCTACGATTGCGACGTTGATGCCCCAACGCCTCAGCTTGCGGTCGCGCAGGCAGCGTTTGGGTGACGCCAGCTCGGCGAGCGCGACTGCAGCAAAGACACCGAGAAACGCCGCCAGCCTCAGCGCCGGTTCGTGTTCGCGGATGAACGCTTCCACGTCCACGGTCAGCGCCCGGTCGCGGTCCCGCCGGCCCTCAGAGCGGCGTGTAGCGGGCGCGAGCGCCGCGCTCGATGGCGGCTGCCGCGAGGCGGTCCACGTCCAGGCGGTAACGCAGAAGCTCCAGCAAACGCGCCTCTTCCTGCGCCACCCTGCCGTCGGCGGCGGCCACCTCGCACGCCATCGCATAGGCCGTCTCTGCCAGCCCCGCCGGCAGCGCAGCGGCGATGCGCTCGATCGTGCGGTCGAGACCGTCGTCTTCGTTCAGCGCCGCCGCGCAGTCCGCCGCGTCGTCCGCAAGCCGGTCGAGATCGTAATCGCGGAACGCCGGCAGCATGCGCACCGCGTCGCCGATACGAGCGATCTCGTTATCGGTCATGTTGCCGTCGGCAGCAGACACGAGGACCATGGTGTGGATCAACGCCGTCTCAGGGCCGAGCATCGACTCCCTCCGCGAGGTACCGCTTCGCGCCGCCCCGCATTTATCGGCAACTCGACGGCAGCGTCAACGCGTCGGGCTTCGGCGTGAGAAACGCCCGTGTTTCGGCGACGGCTTCGGCGAGGCCGACGCGGTGCACCGGGACCCCGTCGGGGAAGGCGCCGAGCAGGCGGCTCGGCGTGTTTTGGTCGAGCATGATGAAGACGCCGGTATCGTCCGCGCGCCGCACCAGCCGCCCGAACGCCTGGCGTAGACGGAGGCGCGCCAACATGTCGTCCCAGGTGCGGCCGCCGAAATGCTTGCGCCGCGCCTTGTGCAGTATGTCAGGGCGCGGCCATGGAACCCGGTCGAACACGATCAGGCGCAGCGCGTCACCGGGCACGTCGACGCCATCGCGCAGCGCGTCAGTGCCGAACATGCAAGCGTGCCGCTCGGCGCGGAAAATGTCCACGAGCGTTGCCGTGTCCATACCGTCCACGTGCTGCGCGAGAAGGATCAGCCCATCCGCGTCCAATTGCCCGGCAATTCGCTTGTGGATGCGTCGCAAGCGCCAGATCGCCGTGAACAGGCCGAGGGCGCCGCCGCCGGCCGCACGGAACAGTGCGCGGTAGGCGCCGGCCACCTGGGCCGGGTCGTCGCGGTTCACGTCGGAGACGATGAAGGCGCGTGTCTGCGCCGCATAGTCGAACGGTGACGGCACGGCGGCGCGGATGCCGCCGCGCAGGTGCGCAGCGCCGGTGCGTCGTTCCGCCGCGAGCCAGTCCGCTTCCGCGTTGCCCGACGAATCGCGCAGCGTCGCCGAGGTAACGAGTGCCCCGGCCGCCGGCATCAGCACCGCTTCGGCAAACGGCTCCGTCGGGTCGATCCAGTGACGGTACATTCCCACATCGTTGACCCGTCCGTCGCGGCGGGAGACGGCGAACCAGTCGACGAACCTCCCGTCCGGTTCGCCGACCAGCGACTTCAGCATCGTCCGCCACGGTGCGATGACGGCGAGTCGCCGCAGGCGCAGCGCGCGCGCGGTCGCGTCGATGCGGACACGGGTCGGACTGTCCAGGCGCTCGGCTTCGTCCTCCAGCCGCTGCGCAAGCGCCGCCTCAAGCGCAGCCATCGGCGCTTCGAGCGCTTCGAGCGCACCGTCCAGCGCCGCCGCCGCCTCGGGCATGCCGCCAACGGGAGGCCGGGCCTCGGTTTCAAGCCCGAAATCGCGGCCGGCATCGCGTGCCCGGGCCGTCACCTGCCGGTGAACATGCGCGAGGAACACCTCGCACGGGCCATTCCCGCCGCCGCCAGTGACGCGCCCGAGCCAGCCGTCGCCGGGCAACGCGCGCGCCGCCGCAAGCAACGCCCGCGCCGCATCCGCCGCCCGTTCGTCTCCGATCAGGTCGCCCGCGCGCCGGCGCAGCCCGCGTGCCCTGCCGGGGCGCCCTTCCTCGGCGCCACGGAGCCAGCGCCGCAGTTCGCGCGTCTCCCGGCCCGACAGGTGCACGGCGAATGCGCTGTCCGCCGCGGCAAACAGATGATGTCCCTCGTCGAACACGAACCGCCTGGGCCCGACGGCGTCGCCGTCACCCGCCGCAGCGAGCGCCAGCACCA
This sequence comes from Alphaproteobacteria bacterium, assembly GCA_965243325.1. Lineage (GTDB taxonomy): Bacteria > Pseudomonadota > Alphaproteobacteria > UBA7887 > UBA7887 > JANQOH01. The sequence continues at coordinate 2,258,889 of CBDEUQ010000003.1, forward strand.
GGGCATGGTTGGCGATCACGAGATCGGCGTGGCGGGCGCGCCGCGATGCACGCTCGACGAAACATCGCCGCCAGTGGCGGCACGCCGAATAGACGCATTCGCCGCGCCGGTCTGTCAGCGCCGAGGTGCGCTGACGTCCCGCGAGTTCGGCCAGCCAACCGGGAAAATCGCCGCCCGCCATGTCGCCGTCACGCGTATGCGCGATCCAGCGCGCGATGAGCCCGTGGCCGACGCCGGTACCACCGATCCCGGGCAGGGCGCGGCCGCCGAAACGTGCGGCCATATCGTCGAAATTGAGCAGGCAAAGATAGTTCTCGCGGCCTTTGCGAACGACGACTTTGCGCTTTTTCTCGACCTCATCGGGATAGAGCCGGTCGAGTTCGCGGTCGATCTGCCGTTGCAGGTTCTTCGTGAAGGTGGAGATCCAGATCGTACCTTCGTTCTTGTCCACCCAGACGCTGGCGGGAGCGACGTAGCCCAGGGTCTTGCCGACTCCGGTGCCGGCCTCGGCAAGCACGAGGCGCGGTTCCCCGGCATCGTCGCGCGGGGCGAACGCCTGCGATACGGCGGATGCGTAATCGGCCTGCTGCGGCCGCGGTTCCGCGCCCCGGCCCAGCAGTGACGCGAGGCGTGCGCGCGCTTCCGCCGGCTCGACCGGCTCGTGTCCCGGCGTCGTCGGCGGCGCCTGGTCCGTCCACTCGGGCAGGCGATGCCACGCGTCGAACCGGAGGCGCGGCGCGGCCGCAAGCGCGCGCACGGCCGCGGCGCCCCAACTCCATCCGTGTTCGGCCATCCGGCGTGCCGCCGCGGCGGCGTCGGCGGCGTCCGGGTAGTCGGCGCGGGCGAGTTCGGCGAGCAGCGTCAGCGCCGCCTCGCGCAGCGCCGCCGCCTGTTCGGCGAGCGTTCGCGGCTCGTCGAGACCCGCCGCCGCCGCGAGGCCACGGGGCGTCGGCACGCAAAATCGCGCCGGGCGCACGAAGGCGAACAATTCGAGCACATCGTAGGCGTGAAAGGGCGGGCAATCGAGCCGCCGGGCGGCGGCCGGCAAATGGCAGACGAGCGGGGCGCAACGGCGCGCTCTCCCGGCCGCGGACGGCAGCGTGAGCCTCTCGGTCTCGCCCGCACCGTCGAGCCATGCGGCTTCGCCCGGACCGACCGCCAGTGCCGGAACGTGCGCGACCGACGGGTCGACGCCGCTCGTCGTTGCGGTCAATTGCGCAGCCCCGTGCACATGGCGACGTAGTCCGGATGGTCGGGGCGGAGGAGGCCGCGGCGGACGAAGAAGTCGATCGCCACGAGCGCCGAATCGAACTTGAAGTCGCGCGTCTCGGCGAGGCGGTCCAGGACCTTCCCCGCGGGCCACAGCGCGAAGCGTTCGACCTCGCCATCGCGGTTGACCGGAACGATCCCGTCGGGAATGGGGAGATCGAACACGAAGAGGACGCCGCGCTTGAGTCCGAACCGGCCGTCAAGCGTGTATGCGACCGTGCCGGCCGGAACCGCCTTCGCTGCGAGTTCGGCCGGCAGGCCCGCTTCCTCGCCACACTCCTTCGCCAGGTTTTCGGCAACGCTCATTCCTGCCGGGAGACCGCCCGCGACCGTGTTGTCGAAGCGTCCCGGGCAGACTCGCACGCCCGCCGCGCGTCGCGGGACCCACAGAGACAGGCCTGCCTCGCCATCGACGTAGCCGTTGAGATGGACACCGTAGGCAGTGATCCCGAGCAGCTCGGCACCGGCCCTGTCGACTTCGCAGACCGCGTGCCCGAAACGGGCACCCACCGCGTACGGTTCGCCGCGCCACGCTTCGCACGCGCCACGCGCGGCCATGGCGCGTACCGCTCTATTGAGCGCCGCCGTGCGCGATGCCACATTTGCAAGGTGCGGCGCGAGGCATACCTCGACATCGGGCACGACGGCGAAATCCGATACGGCTGCCAATGCCTCGAGCCGATCGCGGCGGACGTGCCCGACGGCAACGTCGCCAATGCGCAACGGCACGTAGCGCGCCGGGTTGTGCCGGTTGCATTCGGCAATGCGGTCGAGAAGGCTCATGGACGGATTCGATATTGCGCCGGGTTGAGACGAAAAGCCACCGCACCCCGAGCGCATGCCTGCGGGCTGCGCTCGCCTTCCTTGCGGTTGCGCTTGCGGCATGCGGGCCCGAAGGTCGGGAATCAGGGCCGCGGACCGAGTCGCCTAACCTCGCCGGAGAGTTCGTGTCGGTCGCCGACGGGACGCGGCTGCCGCTCCGCCGCTGGCAGGCGGAGGGTCCGCCGCACGCGGCGATCCTCGGCGTGCACGGATTCAATGACTACAGCAACGCCTTCGCCGCCGCGGCCGGGAGCTGGGCAGCCGCCGGGGTCGTGGTTTACAGCTTCGATCAGCGCGGCTTTGGCGCCGCCGATGCGCCGGGAATCTGGCCTGGCGCGGCAACGATGGTGGACGATCTCGCCGACGTCGCTGCGGCGGTGGTCGAACGTCATCCGGCGCTGCCGGTGTATGTCGTCGGAGTCAGCATGGGCGGCGCGGTAGCGATGGTAGGGCTCGCCGATCGCCGCCTTCCCGGCATCGCCGGCACGGTGCTCGTCGGTCCGGCGGTGTGGGCGCGCGAGACCATGCCGCTGTCCCATCGCGCCGGGCTCTGGCTCGCCGCGCGCACCGTGCCGTGGCTGCGCCTTGGCGGCCGAGGTCTTGGAATCCGACCTTCGGACAACGTGGAGATGCTGCGCGCGCTCGGCGCCGATCCACTCATCGTCAAGGAAACGCGCGTCGACGCCATGCAGGGCGTTGTCGACTTGATGGACCGTGCGTACGCGGCAGCGCCCGCCGTCGTCGAGCCCGTGCTGCTGCTCTACGGCGCCAACGACGAGATCATTCCCCGCGAACCGACCGGATCGACCGTCTGCCGCCGGGGTGGGCCATGGCGCGTCGGGGTCTATCCGAACGGCTGGCACATGCTGTTGCGCGACCGGCAGGCGGAGGTCGTCCACACCGACATTCTCGCCTGGATCGACGATCCCGCGGTGCCTCTGCCGTCTGGCGCAGAGGAGGAGGCCCGGCGTTTCTTCGCCTGCCCCGGCGAGCAGGACACCGGTGTAGCCGGGGTGTTCGGGTCGGAACCGGAATGACGGCGGCGCGTATGCCGGAGGCGTCTCCGTCGCCCGCCATGCGGTCGAAGCGGGACCGACCGCGGGCGGCACCGGCGATCTGGTAGAGTCGGGCCTCCGGCGCTTCGTCAGCGCAAACGCGCGGTTCCGAATCGATTGCATTTGTCGAGGTTCGATGACGAGTCACCGGTTAGTGCGACACTGGACCAATCGAGGGAATCCCACCATGCTATCCGCGCATACGATCCATGTTGCTGTTGCCCTCCGCGGCTATTCCTGCTCCTGGCGCCGGTCCCCGGAGATGAATGCGCGATGAGCGGTATCCCGGCGCCGCCGGCGCCCGACGTGCTCGATTCGTTGCGTCGAACCAGCACGGCTACCGTGTCCACACAACTGCTGAAGCGCGGGCTGCGCACGCATTACATCGAGGGGGTCCTGCCGCTGAACGAAGCTGCAGCGCCATTCGCCGCACCCGCGTTCACGCTTCGCTACATCCCGGCGCGCGAGGACAAGGCAGTCCCGGAGGTCTGGGCCGATCGCACCTATCCGCAGCGCAAGGCGATCGAGACGGTGCCCGAGGGCTGGGCACTGGTGATCGATTCGATGGGCGACACGCGCGCCGGCTCGGTGGGCGACATTCTCGCTCTGCGCCTCGCGAAGCGCGGCGTTGCGGCGCTGGTGACCGACGGCGCGTTGCGCGACACCCCGGTGCTCGCGGAGATGGACTTCCCGGTGTTCTGCGCCGGCGCCGCGGCACCGGCAAGTGTCGTCGCTCTCTTCGCGGCCGACCTGCAATGCCCCATCGGCTGCGGCGGCGCGGCGGTGTTCCCTGGCGACATCGTGGTCGGCGACGCCGAAGGCATCGTCATCGTCCCGCGCCATCTCGCCGAGGAGGTTGCGCGCGACGGCGCCGAGCAGGAGCGCCTCGAACGCTTCGTGCACGCGCGGATCGAGGCCGGACACTCGACGTTCGGCACCTATCCGCCGGATGAGGCGACGCTTGCGGCGTACGCCCTGTGGAAAGAGGAGACCTGAGCCATGAAGACCCGCCGTCTCGGCCGCACCGGTCTCGATGTCTCGGAACTCGCGTTCGGGGGCGGCTGGGTCGGCGGCATTCTCATTCACCAGAGTGATGAAATACGCCGCGCGGCGCTGTCGCGCGCGGTCGCGGCCGGAATCAATCTGATCGACACCGCACCGTCCTACGGCGAGGGGCGGTCGGAGAGTGCGCTCGGACGGCTGCTGCCGGAAATCGACGGAGAGCCCTGGCTCGCGACCAAGGTGAAGATCGAAGCCGGTACGCCGGAGGACGCGGCCGGACAAGTCGAGCGCAGCATTACGGCGAGCCTGGAACGACTGCGCCGGACGTCGGTCGACATCCTGCAATTGCACAACCCGATCGCCGCCGTCGAAGACGCCCGTCACCTTTCGGCGGACCGCGTGACGGGAGAGGTGGCCGACGCGCTTGACGCGGTACGTGAGCAGGGCCTGACGCGCTTCATCGGCATCACGGGGCTCGGCGAGGCGGCCGCCGTATGCGGGGTCGTCCGAAGCGGCCGCTTCGACACGGCCCAAGTGTATTACAACCTGCTTAATCCGAGCGCCGGCCAGACGATGCCCGACGCTTGGGAAGGGCACGATTTTGCCGGCGTGCTCGCGGCATGCCGGGCAGCCGACGTGGGTGTGCTGAACATCCGCCCCTTCGCGGGCGGCGTCATCGCCAGCGACCAGCGTCACGGTCGCGAGATCCCGATCACCGATGACGCCGACCTGGACCGCGAAGCACGCCGCGCCAGGGCGGCGTTCGACGTTCTCGGCGGAGAGCACGGGACACGCGCGCAAATGGCTGTCCGTTTCTCTCTCGCCAATCCGGACATCGGTGCGGTTGTCGTTGGCATGGCCGAGCCCGCCCACCTTGAAGAGGCCGTGGCGGCGGCGGCGCGCGGCCCGCTGCCCGCCTCGGCGTTGGCGGAACTGCGCGCGCTTTACGCCGCGAACTTCCACTTCGCCGGATAGCGGCGCTTCCGCGTCCGTCGGGCAAGAACGAACAAAGAATATTTCGGCGGTTTGCTGAACGCGTGCTTGAATGATGAGAACGAAACAGATACATTGGGCGTTTGCAGGGTGTGGACAGGTATGGAATAAGGAGTTTCCACCATGGCTTCCCTCAATCTCCGCGTCGTTGAGCAGGATATGACGGACAAGCAAAAGGCGTTGGACGCCGCGCTGAGCCAGATCGAACGCGCCTTCGGCAAGGGGTCGATCATGAAGCTCGGGCAGAACGAGAGCGCCGTCGAGGTGGAGACGGTATCGACCGGTTCGCTGGGGCTGGATATCGCGCTCGGAATCGGCGGCCTTCCGCGAGGGCGGATCGTCGAGATCTACGGGCCGGAGAGCTCCGGCAAGACCACGCTGGCGCTGCACGTCGTGGCCGAGGCGCAGCGCCTTGGCGGTACCTGCGCGTTCGTCGACGCCGAGCACGCCCTCGACCCGGTCTATGCGCGCAAGCTGGGCGTCGGCGTGGACGATTTGCTGATCTCGCAGCCCGATACCGGGGAGCAGGCGCTGGAGATTGCCGATACGCTTGTCCGTTCCGGCGCCATCGACGTCCTCGTCGTCGACAGCGTCGCTGCGCTCACCCCGCGTGCCGAGCTCGAGGGCGAGATGGGGGACACGCATGTCGGTTTGCAGGCGCGGCTGATGAGCCAGGCGCTGCGCAAGCTTACCGGGTCGATCTCGCGGTCGCGCACAATGGTGATCTTCATCAACCAGATACGCATGAAGATTGGCGTGCTGTACGGCAGTCCGGAGACCACGACCGGAGGCAACGCACTCAAGTTCTACGCCTCGGTGCGCCTCGACATTCGCCGTATCGGCACCATCAAGCAGCGCGATGAGGCAGTCGGAAACCAGACCCGCGTCAAGATAGTCAAGAACAAGCTCGCGCCGCCGTTCAAGACCGTGGAATTCGATATCATGTACGGTGAAGGCGTATCGAAGGTCGGCGAGCTCATCGACTTCGGCTGCAAGTCAGGCGTCGTCGAAAAGGCGGGCTCGTGGTACTCCTTCGATGGCCGGCGCATCGGCCAGGGACGCGAGAACGCCAAGCAGTTCCTGCGCGACAACGCCGACGTCGCGGAAACCGTGGAGCGCGCGGTGCGGGAAAGCGCGGGTCTGATTGCCGATTCGCTGGACGGTGCCCCCGACCGAGGAGGCGAAGCCGCCTGAGAGCGGACGCTCAGCGACCCTCGGCGCGCCAGGCCAGCAGCAGTCCGCCGAGCGCGATCAGCAGCAAGGCCCAGGCAGGCAGGACCGGCATTCGCTCAAGACCTGAGACCGTGAACTGGCGGCGGTCGATCAGGCCAATCCAGCCGCGTCCGGCGAGCTCGCGATCGCCGCGCACGCGGCGGACGTCGGGGAACCGTTCGCCTGCCAGCCAGCGGACGCTGCCGCCGGTCGCCTCGGCCAGCGAGGCCAGGCGACGGTCGGTGGCGCGCATATCGTCGAACTCTTCGCCGTGCGCAGTGCCGATCACCGCGACCGCCACGTGGTCGTCATGCTCAAACCTGTACAGACCCGGTCCAACGCCGACGAAATCCACAGAGGCGCGGCCGCGTTTTTCGTCGACGAGCGGGTGCGATGTCGCGCGGCCGTCGGGTCCGACGGCGGTCAGTACACCTTCGATCGGTCCGAGACTGCGCCGGGTCACCGCAATCCTGCCGTCGAGGACGTCGGCGACCAGGATTTCCTCTTCAAGGTCGGGCTCCTTCATGAGCCAGTGGACGAGTCGTCGCAGGAGGTCGGATTGCGGTCCGCCGCCGCCGAAGCCGCGCGCCCACAGCCACGAATGATCGGACAGCAGTTGTGCCACCCGACCGTTGCCAATCCGGTCAAGTACCAGAAGCGGGCGGTCATCATACCCGTCCATCAACGTCGTGCCCGAACCGAGGTCGACATCGATGTGGCGAAACCACGGACCCCATTCCGGCAATGGTTCCCCGGCATCAGCATGGACGCCGCTTCCCGGGAGCCGCGCGGTCACCGGATGGCGCCTGCCGTCCGCGGTCAGCTGCGGGCGAAACGCCTCGCGGAAGATCCGCCCGGTCGGTCGGCCTGGAAGGATGGTGCCGAGCGGCGTTCCGGCGATGCTGAGCGGCGATGCGAAGGCCGGTCCGGCCGCGTCAAGGACGGCGCCGCCGCCCACCACGTAGTCGACCACATTGCTGAGGTAGACCATGGGCAAGATGCCGCGGCGGTGGTAGCTGTCGAAGACGATAAGGTCGAACTCGCTCAGCTTGGCGTCGAACAGCTCGTTCGTCGGGAACGGGATGAGCGACAGTTCGCGGACCGGCGTCATGTCCTGCTTGTTCGGCGGCCTGAGGATCGTGAAGTGCACGAGGTCCACCGACGGATCAGCCTTCAGGAGGTTGCGCCACGTGCGGAGGCCCTGGTTCGGGGCGCCGGACACGAGCATCACTCGCAAGCGGTCACGCACGCCATTGACGACCACGACCGTGCGGTTGTTGTCGAGCGTCAGTTCGTCGGTTCCCGGTGCGACCTCGAGTTCGAGGGCGGTCGCACCGGCGTGCTCGATTGGCAGCGCGAGGGTCGTCGGGCGGCCGATGTCGGCGATTACCGCTCTAGCCGGCTGGCCGTCCACGCGGATGTCGATTCTGGCTTGCCCGTCTGCCGCAGCGTCATCCTCGATGCGCACGACAAGGCTCACGCTGTCGCCAACGACACCGTAGGTCGGCGCCTGCTCGACGATGAGCCGCCGGTCGCGCTCGTCCCGGTCGCCGATCAGCAGCACGTGCAGCGGGCCGATGCCGTCCAGCGCTTCGGGCACGTCGTGCACCTGTCCGTCGGTGACCGCAAGGACGCCTGCGACTCTCTCCGGCGGCACGTCCGAAAGGGCCTGGGCGAGGGCGCCGAACAAACGGGTCGACCGTGCGCTTGCGTCGTCGACGACGATGACACGGCTCTCGATCCTCGCCAGTTCGTCGAGCCGGCCGGCAATTTCCGCTGCTGCCGCGTCGGTCCGCCCGGTCCGCTCGCCGATTTGCTGGCTCGGCGACCGGTCGACGACGACGGCGGCAATGTCATCGAGCGGCTCACGTTCCTCGGAGGTCAGCGTGGGGTTGAGAAGCGCCACCCACAGCCCGGTCAGCGTCAGCGCGCGCCAGCCCGCGCCGCGCGCCCGGCGCAACGCCGCGAGTGCAATCACGGTCGCCGCGCCGGCGCCGAGCGAGGCCAGCAGCCACGGCGCTGCCAGCGGGTCGAAGACGAGGTCGGGCACTGGCATTCGACGCTACTCGGTCAGGATCGGGCCCGATTCGCCGAGACGGCGCAAAATCGCCGGGATGTGAACCTGGTCGGCCTTGTAGTTGCCGGTGAGTGCGTACATCGCGAGGTTGACGCCAAAGCGCAAGGCCCATTCGCGCTGACGGTCGGTGCCGGGGATGACCGGGTACAGGGGGAAGCCATCGGCATCGCGCGCCCAAGCCGCCGCGTAGTCGTTGCCGCCGACGACGATCGATGAGACACCGTCATTAACGTCACCCTCGTAACGCTCGACCCAGATGTCGCCGCCCGCCCAACGGCCGGGGAAGCGGTCGATCAGGTAGAACGCGCGGGTGAGGGCATGATCCCGCGGGACAGGTCGCAGCGGCGGAATGTTCAGGCCGCGCAGCAGCACCCGAAGCCGGCTGCCGCCGGCGGTATCGCCCGCCCCCTGCCGCAGCGGCGATCGGTCGCGGGTGTCGAACAGGATCATCCCACCGTGCCGCAGGTAGCTGTCGATGCGTGCGACCGTGGCATCGTCCAGCGGCCGCTGGTTCGCCGTCGCCGGCCAATAGAGCAGCGGGAAGAAGGCAAGTTCGTCGACCGCCGGGTCGACCGCCACCGGCACCCCGGCCTCGATTGCCGTACGGGCGCGCAGAACCGACGACAAGCCTGCAAGACCCTCGGCGCTGATGCGGTCGGTCTCCGGATCGCCGGTCCTGACGTATCCAAAGCGCGTTTCCTGGGTCATGGCAACGATGTCGGCGTCGGCAGGTGTCTGGGCCATTGCGTCTTTGGCTGCCGCGCCGGCGACGAGCATGGCCGCAAGCAGGGTTGCGGCGCGTTGCGGAATTCTCGGCATCAATCCGCGTAGCCACAAGCCGATCAGCGTATCGACCACCGCCAGGCCGAGAGCAAGGGCGAGCAACCACGGTCGCAGATCGCGCAAAATCGACGCCGCATAGTCTCGTACCGCCGCTGTGCCGGGAAAGCCGTCGAACGCGGCGACCACGAGGTCCTCGCTACCAAGATTGAGCGCGCGTCGATGGGCGGCGTCGCCGTATTCTCCGGGTGGATGCAGCGGGCCCGGGCGAATGGTGACAAAATCGCGGGCCGGAATTGGAGCCGCGTGCGGAACGGGACCGCCCAGACGGCCGAATCCGTCAAGCGAGGACAGTGGAGGAAGGCTCCGAACGGCGCTACCCTCGGCCACGCCCGTGCTCAAGGTCGCAAGGCGTTGCATCATCTCGACGAACAGTCCGGACAGCGCGAGGCTCGACCACTCGGTATTGGCGGTCGTGTGGAACAGTATCAGCCAGCCGCGGCCGCGCGGTTCGGCGGTCACCAGCGGTGTGCCGTCGGCCAGTCGGGCCCACGTCTTCTCGTCAAGATCGAGCGCCGGTTCGGCCAGCACTTGCCGCTCGACCAGCACGTCGTCCGGAACCGGGAGGCCGGCGAAGGGGGAAGCGTCGGGAAACTCCATCAGGCGCTGCGGCTGTTCCCACGTCAGCGCGCCGCCGAGAGCGCGACCGCCGCTTCGCAGACGTACCGGGACCAGCGCGTCGACACCTTCCGCCACCCGGACTCCGGCGAATCGCACCAGCACGCCGCCAGCTTCGATCCAGCGGCCGAGTCGCGCTACCGCGTCGCCGGTCAATTCGCCGACATCGGCGAGCGCGAGCACGGCAAGGCCGCTGTCGATCAGCGTCGAGGTGTCACCACGTCGCACTTCACCGAACGGGGAGAGAGCACGTTCAAGATAGTAGAGGTCGGATAGCAGGGGTTGGCTGCTTTCGAAACCACTGCCGGAAATCAGTCCGACCGGCCGGCGTCGCCAACGTTCGTCCATCAGCACCGTCGCCGCGGCATTGGTTTCTCCCTCGATCGTCAGACGCGCCAGTTCGTTGCGCATCTCCTGCGGAAGATCCAGCCTTTCGGATGCCTCCAGCGCTCCGGTGTCGAAACGCACGGTCTGCCGCGCGAGCACACGGCCATCGGCAGCGGCGGCGCGCACGAGGACGGTCTCCGGCTCGCCGGCGGCCGAGCGAACCAGACGCAGGGTCAGGCCGTCCGCGGCGGCCGTTGGAGGCAGCAGCGCGGCGGCCCGGTCTGCCGGGGGATCGACGTACACCGACAGCGGTCCCACGGCCTCCAGCGCAGCGATGAAGCGTTCGGTCGCGGCCGGATCGCCGTCCGCGAGACCATCGCTCAGCCAAACGGCCTCCGCGTCCGCCGACGCCACCCATGCAAACTCGAAGGCGGCGGCAAACCCGGCGCGATCGACAGGCCAAGGCTTGGGTTCCATGGCTTGCAACATCGCCAGTGCGTCGTCGGCGGTCGTGAGGGTGCCGGTGAGGTAGGTATCGCCGCCGGCGAGGCCCGCCGCCGGTGCGGTCGCGGCGACGAGCACGCCACGACCCTCGATACGCGCCGTCTCGATCAGCGATTTTCCAACCGCGGTCCGTCTGTCCCACTGCGCCGCCGCGCCCCAGCCGTCATCGATCACCACGACGAGCGGGCCCTTGTGCGGCGAAACGACGCTGGCGTTGAGCAGGGGATGCGCGACGGCAACGATAACAAGGGCGGCAATGACGAGACGCAGAATCAGCAGCCACGGTGGCGTATGGGCCGGCGTTTCCTCGACCTGACGCAACCCCAGCAGCAGGCGCACTGCGGGAAAACCAATCCGCCGCGGCGCCGGCGGTGCGATTCGCAGCAGCCACCAGATGACGGGCAGAGAGCCGAGAGCGGCGAGGGCCCACGGCACGGCAAAGGTAAGGCCGCCGAGGCTCAACATGGCCGGTGTCTCACCGATACCGTTCGAACTGCGCGGACAAAGCGAGATAGAGTGCCAGAAGCGCCGTTTCCGGCGTCCGATCGGTGCGGTGACCCAGCACCGTCCAGCCGGCGCGCCGCGCGATTGTCGCGAGGGCGGCCCGCCGCGCCTCCAGGCGCGCGCGGTATTCCTCCCGCACCCGCTCGACACGACCGATCAGCGGCTGGCCTTCTCCTTCAAGGCCTGAAAACCGCACCCTGCCGCTGAACGGCAGGGTTTCCTCCGCCGGGTCGAGCACGTGCACCAGATGACCCGTCACGCCGAGACCCGCCAACCATTTGACCGCGCCGCGTATATCGTCCAGGGGGTCGAGGAAATCACCGATGAGTACCGCGTGCGCGTGTTTCGGAAGTTGGGTCGGCGCCGGCAGGCCGTCCGAACTTTCGTCCGCGACCAGGGTTTCGGCGAGGCGCGAGAGCGCTGCGGCGCCGCGCAGGGGTCGCCGTTCATGGCCGAGCAGTGCGACCTGTTCGCCGCCCCGCAGCAGCAACGCGGCGAGGGCAAGCAGAAGCAGCGTCGCCCGCTCCTTCTTGGTTTCGTCGACCGCGCGCGATGCGAATTCCATCGACGGCGAACCGTCGCGCCACAGCCAGACGCTCTGCGATGCCTCCCATTCCCGTTCGCGGATGTAGACGTGGGCCGTCCGCGCCGACTGGCGCCAATCGATCGCCGCCGCCGCGTCACCGGGTTCATAGCGGCGGAACTGCCAGAACGTCTCACCCGTACCGGGTCGGCGCCGGCCATGCACTCCCTGCTGGATCGTGGCGGCTACGCGCCGCGCCGCGACGAGCAGGGCGGGGAGCGCTGCCGCGGTCCGCTCCGCGCGGCGCCGGGTGGCGAGCGCGGCACTCATTGTCGCGGCCTTGCGCGATCTGGCGTCAACCGAAAGGCTCGCAAATGCGTGCAATCACGTCGTCAATCGTCACGCCCTCGGCACGCGCCGCGAAACTGATGTCCATCCGGTGCCGGAGGACCGGCGGCGCCAGCGCGATCACGTCGTCGATGGACGGCGACAGCCGTCCTTCGAGAATGGCGCGTGCGCGCGACGCGAGCATCAGAGCCTGGCTGGCGCGGGGTCCGGGACCCCACGACACCGCGTCGCGAACCAGATCGATGGTCGTCTCGCCGGGGCGGCCCGACCGCACGAGACGCAGAATTGCCTCGACGACCGTCTCTCCCACGGGTACGGCGCGTACCAGACGTTGCGCCTTTTCCAGTTCCTCCGCCGTCATCGCCGGGCGCGCTTCGATCACCTCGGCGCCCGTGGTGACCAGTATCATCCGGCGTTCCGATTCCAGCGCCGGATAATCGATGTCGATCTGCATGAGGAAACGGTCGAGCTGCGCCTCGGGAAGAGGATAGGTGCCTTCCTGCTCCAGCGGGTTCTGCGTCGCGATGACGTGGAACGGGTGCGGCAAACGGTGCCGTACGCCGGCGACCGATACCTCGTGCTCCTGCATGGCCTGGAGCAGTGCCGACTGCGTGCGCGGACTTGCCCGGTTGATCTCGTCCGCCATCAGGAGTTGGCAGAAAACGGGGCCGCGAATGAACCGGAAGCTGCGTCGGCCGCTCTCCGCTTCCTCGAGAACTTCCGAGCCGATGATGTCCGCCGGCATCAGATCGGGCGTGAACTGGACCCGTTTTTCGGAGAGGCCGATAACCGCGCCGAGAGTCTCCGTAAGACGCGTCTTGGCAAGCCCGGGAACGCCGACCAGCAGGGCATGTCCGCCGGACAACAGCACGATCAACGCTTGATCCACGACCGTCTCTTGTCCGTAGATCAGTTCGCCGACCTGCCTTCTCACGCGTCCCATGGTCTGGCCGAGCGCCTCGATCTCGTCAAGGAGATGCGTCTCGGCGCGCCGGTCGGCAACGCGGCTAAAGGCGGGATCGGTCATTCTGTCACTCGCGCGTACGATCGTTTAGGCTGGCCGAATGGCGCCCGGACCGTTCGACCTCGCAAAGCAAGCTGCCGCCGCTCCCCCAAGCTCCCCGACGGAGGGCCTGGACGGTGCTTCCCTTTGCGGCGACATCGACATCCGAATCGGACGCGACGGAACGTGGTTCTACCACGGTTCGCCGATCGGCCGCAAACCGCTGGTCAAGCTGTTCGCGTCGGTTTTGCGGCGCGACGACGACGGCGAATACTGGCTGGTCACTCCCGTCGAGCGGGCACGAATCGCGGTTGACGACGCACCCTTCGTCGCCGTGGCGATGACCAGCGTCGGGGTCGGCCGCGGCCGGCACCTTAGCTTCCGCACCAACCTCGACCATGAAGTGGTTGCCGGCCCCGATCGCCCGATCCGGGTCGACATCGATGCTGTCAGTGGAGAGCCGTCGCCGTACGTGGCGATGGGTGGCGGGGTCGAGGCGCTGATCGCGCGCAGCGTCTTCTACGATCTCGTCGAGTTCGCCGAGGAGGAGCCTCGCAGCGGTGTGCTGGCCGTGTGGAGCGCCGGCGCGCGCTTCGTTCTCGGTCCTGCAGCCTGATGCGCGAATTGCTGATCGGGCGGCTGGCGACGCGAGGCGCCGGCCGTGTGATCCCGGCATCGCTTGCTGCCGAGGCGGAGCCGGCAGTCGAGGCGCCGGCGGGGGCGAAGGAAGCGGCCGTGCTCGTCCCGTTGATCGACCGCACCGAGGGCATGAGCGTTCTGCTCACGCGGCGCACCGACCACCTTCGCGATCATCCGGGGCAAATCAGCTTTCCGGGCGGCCGCGTCGATCCCGGTGACCGCGGCCCGACCGACACGGCCTTGCGCGAAACGGAAGAGGAGATCGGACTGCCGCGCTGCCGGGTCGAGGTGATCGGACGTCTCGATACCTGCATCACGGGCACGGGATTCACCGTCGTGCCGGTGGTCGGCATCGTGGCCGCCCCCTTTGTGCTCGACGAACTTGCGCTGGACGATTTCGAAGTGGCCGACGCCTTCGAGGTGCCACTGCGCTTTCTGCTGGACCCGGCAAATCATGTAAAGCGTACGGCCATTGCTCGCGGGACACGGCGGACATTCTACGTCTTGCCCTACGGCGACCGGTATATCTGGGGCGCCACCGCTCGCATGCTGGTCAACATGCACGAGATCCTTCGGCCCGGGGAATGAGCTTTATCCTCCTCAGGGCGCTGCTGCTGATCCTGCCGATCGGGTTGTGGTTTGCCTGGTGGCATTGGTACGGCCGTCGCCGAACGCGGTCGCGCGAACGCGAGACGCCCTGGGCCATGCTCGCCATATCCGGACTCCTGCTGGTGGTCCTGTCGCTCGTCGCGGCCACTCTGTTCGAGGGCGGGGCGCCGGGGTCGAAATATCATCCGACACGGGTCGATGCGGAGGGAAGGGTCGTACCCGGCGGTTTCGAGGAATGAGGCCGAAGGCGGACCGCGCACCGGCGATCCGCATTCCGCTCCCGGCCTGGACCCGCGAGCCGCCGGTGCCCGCGGTCGTGGCGGCGTTGGCAAGGGGCGGCGCCGTGCGATTCGTGGGCGGCTGTGTGCGCGACACCGTGCGCGGCGTCGAGGTTGTCGGCGACATCGATCTGGCGACGCCGGTGGCACCGGAAGGCGTGGCGGCACTTGCCGAAGCTGCCGGGTTCAAGGCCGTCGCGACGGGTATCGACCACGGTACGGTGACCGTGATCGCGGATGACCGCCAATTCGAAGTCACAACGCTCCGGCGCGACGTGACAACGGACGGGCGCCACGCTGAAGTTGCGTTCACCGACGATTGGCTGGCCGACGCGTCGAGGCGCGATTTCACGTTCAACGCCATGACGCTGGCGCCCGACGGCGCCCTGTACGACCCGTTCGACGGACGTCGCGATCTCGCGGCCGGGCGCGTTCGCTTCGTTGGTGCGGCGCGGCGGCGCATCGTCGAAGACCGTCTGCGTCTGCTCCGGTTCTTCCGCTTTTTCGCGTGGTTTGGCCGGCCGCCGCCGGAACCGGAAGCGATCGCGGCGTGCCGGTCGCTCGCAGCCAGCGTCGACCTTCTGCCGGGCGAACGCGTGCGGGTCGAAATGCTGAAGCTGTTGGCCGCTGCCGATCCGTTGCCGGCGCTGGATCTGATGGCGGAAACCGGAGTGCTCGAACGCGTCGTTCCGGTCCTGCGGACCGACTGGCGGCGGCGTCTCGGGCGGCTGGTGGCATTGGAAGGCGGCGCGGCTGACGGCGAGCGCCGCCTGGCGGCGATCGTCGCCGGGGAGACGCGCGCGCTTGCGCGGCGTCTGCGATTTTCGCGCGCACAAGCCGCACGCCTGTCCGATCTGGCGGCGCCGGCGCACTCGGCGTTCGGCCTCGATGCGACGGCTGCACGCCGCCTCCTCTACCGTATCGGCCGCGACCGTTACCGGGATCTGGCGTTTCTCGCCTGGGCGGACGCCGGCACGACGGAGGGACTCGACTCCGCGCTGGCCGCCGCCGACGAATGGCGCCGGCCGGCGCTGCCCGTGCGCGGGCGCGACGTCGTCGCGCTCGGCGTACCGCCCGGCGACCGCGTCGGCGAACTGCTGAGCGCAATTGAGGAATGGTGGGCGGCGGGCGACTATCGCGCCAGTCGCACCGCCGCCCTCGACCGGCTGCGGACGCTGGTCGCCGAAGGCCGAGGTCTCAAGGCCAGGCCGCGGCCGGGGGCATCGACATGAGGATCGCTTCGACGTTGCCCTCGGTCTCCAGCCCGAACTTCGTTCCGCGGTCGTAGAGCAGATTGAACTCGACGTATCGTCCGCGGCGCACCAATTGGCGAGCGCGCTCAGCCTCGGTCCAGCCACGGTCCCGGTGGCGGCGGACGATGCGCGGGTAGACGTCGAGGAACGTGCGGCCTACGTCCCGGGTGAAGGCGAAGGCGGCATCCCAATCGCCTTCCATGTAGTCGTAAAATATGCCGCCGACGCCGCGTGTTTCCTTGCGATGCGGAAGGTAGAAATACTCGTCGCACCATCGCTTGAGACGCGCGTAATCGGCGACGGCATGGCGATCGCACGTCGCCTGCAAGGCCGCGTGAAAGGTCCGCGTATCGGCATCGTCCGCGACGGTGGGAGTCAGGTCGGCGCCGCCGCCAAACCACGAGCGGGTCGTCGCAATATGGCGCGTGTTCAAATGCGCCGCGGGCACATGCGGCGAACAGGGGTGCGCGACGACGGAGACGCCGCTGGCCCAGAAGCGCGGGTCGTCTTCCGCACCTGGAATCCGGGTGCGGAGCGCTTCTGAAAAAGCACCGTGTACCGTGGAGACGTTGACCCCGACCTTTTCGAACACGCGCCCGCGCATCACGGACATGACGCCGCCGCCGCCGCCCGGCCGGCGCCACGCCTTGCGCTCGAAGCGGCCGGCCGGCCGCTCCGCGTTGGGCCCGCCGCAAAGGCCGTCCTCGAGCGCCTCGAGTGCCGCACAGAGTTCGTCGCGCAGGGTCGCGAACCAGGCCGCTGCCGTCTTTCGTGCATCGCTCATGCTTCGATGGCTCCGGATTCACGCGATCCCTGCGCCCGCCGCCCGTCTGGACATCTCGGAGGAATCGGGGCAGAAAGGCCGCGCTCTTCCGCGCCCCACGACGAGGCATTCCGATGACCGATTCCAGCGCGCGCGCCGGTGGCGGCGAGACGCGTCGAGACTTTCTGTTCCTCGCGACCGGCGCGGTCGCGGGCGTGGGCAGTCTCGCAGCCATGTGGCCGCTGATCGATCAGATGAACCCGGCGCGTGACGTGCTGGCGCTCGCTTCGATCGAGGTCGACCTCGCGCCGATCGCGGAAGGGCAGTCGATCACCGTGATGTGGCGGGGCAAGCCGTTGTTCATCCGCAAGCGAACCGCGGCCGAGATCGCGGCGGCACGCGCCGTGGCGCTCGAAGAACTGAAGGATCCGGAGACGGATTCGGCGCGCGTCGACGAAAACCATCCGGAATGGCTGGTGCTCGTCGGCGTGTGCACGCATCTCGGCTGCGTGCCGCTGGGGTCGGCCGGTGATTACGACGGCTGGTTCTGTCCGTGCCACGGTTCGCACTACGACACGTCGGGCCGCATCCGCAAGGGGCCTGCGCCTACCAACCTCCCGGTGCCCGAGTACGTCTTTCTGGACGACTCGCGCATCGTGGTCGGCTGACGGGGCCGGGCGATGGCCGATCGGTCTGTGGGAACGAGGATCGTCCGCTGGATCGACTACCGCTTGCCGATCTTCTCGCTGCTCGATCACGCCGTCGGCCGGTCGTATCCGACGCCCCGAAATCTGAGCTACTGGTGGAACTTCGGTTCGCTCGCGGGCGTCGTGCTGATGGTGCAGATCGCGACCGGCGTCGCCCTCGCCATGCACTACACGCCGCACATCGATCACGCCTTTGCCAGCGTGGAGCGCATCATGCGCGACGTGAATTACGGCTGGCTGTTGCGCTATGTGCACGCGAACGGCGCGTCGGCATTTTTCGTCGTGGTCTACATCCACCTGTTTCGCGGCCTCTACTACGGCTCGTACAAGAATCCGCGCGAATTGCTGTGGGGCCTCGGCGTGCTCATTCTGCTGCTGATGATCCTCACCGCGTTCATGGGGTACGTGCTGCCGTGGGGCCAGATGAGCTTCTGGGCCGCCACGGTCATCACCAACCTTGCATCGGCAATTCCGCTCGTCGGCGAGGATGTCGTGGGGTGGTTGTGGGGCGGGTTCTCCGTCGACAACCCGACACTTCAGCGCTTCTACAGCCTTCACTACCTGCTGCCGTTCGTGATTCTGGGCCTCGTCGTCCTGCATATCTGGGCCTTGCACCGTTTCGGCTCGAACAACCCGCTGGGGATCGACGTAAAGAGCGACAAGGACACGCTGCCGTTTCATCCGTACTACACGGTCAAGGATCTCTTCGGACTCGGCGTGTTTCTGTTCGTCTTCTTTGCGTTCGTATTCTTTGCGCCGAACTATCTGGGCCATCCGGACAACTACGTCGAAGCCAATCCTCTGGTCACGCCGCCGCACATCGTGCCGGAGTGGTACTTCCTGCCGTTCTACGCGATCCTGCGGTCGGCCACGTTCGACGTGTGGTTTCTGTCGGCCAAGCTGCTGGGCGTCCTGCTCATGCTGGCGTCGATCCTGATTCTCTTCATCCTGCCCTGGCTCGACGGGTCTCCGGTGCGCTCGGGGCGCTTTCGGCCCGTTTACAAACAGGTTTTCTGGGTGCTCGTGGCCGATTGCATCGTGCTTGGCATCGTCGGCGCCAATCCGCCGAATGAACCGGTGTTCGCCGGTATCGGGTGGTTCCAGTACGTCGCCCTCGGGCAGATTGCGACCGTGTACTACTTCTTCCACTTCCTCGTTCTGGTGCCGCTGCTCGGACGCTACGAGCGCACGAAGCCGCTGCCCGTGAGCATCGCCGAACCGGTGCTCGGCGACGCGGCGAAGGATGCGGCGTCGTGAGCGTGCGCGTCTGGCTGGCCGGCGGCCTGATGCTCGTGGCGTCGTCCGCCGGGGCGGCGGAGGGGCCGCGGCCGCCAGCGTTGGACTGGTCGTTCGACGGACTGTTCGGGTACTTCGATCGTGCGGAGGCGCAGCGCGGACTGCAGGTGTATCTGGAAATCTGCGCCACCTGCCATGGCCTGGACTACGTTGCCTACCGCGATCTCGCGGGGATCGGCTACGACGCCGAGCAGATCAAGGCGATCGCCGCGCTCGACGAAGTGGTGGACGGGCCCGACGCGAACGGCGAGATGTTCACACGCCCGGCGGTTCCGGCCGACCGTTTTGCCAATCCGTTCCCGAACGTCAATGCGGCGGCCGCCGCCAACGGCGGCGCGCCGCCGCCGGACCTGTCGCTGATGGCCAAGGCGCGCGCCGGCGGCGCCGACTACATCGTCGCGCTTCTCGTGGGCTACGTGGATCCGCCCGAAGACTTCGAACTCATGGATGGCCTTTCGTACAATGCCTATTTCCCGGGCCACCAGATCGCCATGCCGCCGCCGCTGTACGGTGACGATGTAGACTATGCCGACGGCACGGAGGCAACGGTGGCACGCCAGGCGCGCGACGTGGCGGCATTTCTCGCCTGGGCGGCGGAGCCGACACTCGAGCGCCGCAAGCACCTGGGCCTCAAGGTGCTGTTATTCACACTCGCGTTGACGGCCTTGTTCTACGCCGCCAAGCGGAAAATCTGGAGCGACGCGCACTAGGTTCCGCCTTGCTCGGGGCGGCCGCGGGCCACCTCGTTCAAGTCGGCGTGAACGGCGGTGGCATCGGAGCGCGCTCGCATCATATGAGCGCGTGTGACGGCATGATCGAAAGGGGCACCTGAGATGTTGATTCGGAACGAGCCCGGGTGGGCGCTCTCGGAGCGGGCGGTGACACCCGAAAAGGTGTTTCGCGATCGTCGTGCGGTGCTGCGCGGTCTGGGGTACGGCGGCCTCGCGGCCATCGCCTCACCGGCGCTGGCACGCGCTGCCGGCGATCCGACCGCCGATCTTTATCCGGCGGACACCAACGCGCGCTTGTCGGTCGACTACCGACTGACCCCGGAAGCGGTGACGACGCGCTACAACAATTTCTACGAGTTCGGCTCGCACAAAAACATCTGGAAAGCGGCGCAGGCACTCCAGGTTCGACCGTGGGAAGTCGTCATCGACGGCATGGTCGAGCAGGAGCTGCGCATGGAGGCCGACGATCTGATCCGTCGGATGCCGTTGGAAGAGCGCGTGACGCGGCACCGTTGTGTCGAAGCGTGGGGCATGACGATCCCCTGGACCGGCTTTCCGCTCAGCAGGCTCCTCGATCTGGCGCGGCCGCTGGGCTCGGCCAAGTATCTGGTCATGACTACCTTCCTGGACCCCGGCATGGCGCGCGGGCAGCGCCAGAGCTTCTATCCCTGGCCCTATACCGAAGCCCTTACGATCGCCGAGGCCGGAAACGAGCTGGCGCTGATCGTGACCGGCGCTTACGGCAAGCCGCTGGCCAAGCAGTTCGGCGCGCCCTTGCGTCTTGCCGTGCCGTGGAAGTACGGCTTCAAGCATATCAAGTCGATCGTGCGGTTTCATTTCGCGGAAACACGGCCGACGACTTTCTGGGAAGAGGTGACGCCGAGCGAGTACGGGTTCTGGGCAAACGTCAATCCCGCCTACTCGCATCCGCGCTGGACGCAGGCAAACGAACGCGACCTCACGACCATGGCGCGGATCACGACCAAGATATGGAACGGATACGGCGAATTCGTTGCACATCTCTACAGCGAGATGCCGCAAGATCGGCGTCTGTTCATGTGACGCCGGCGCCGGCGCTCGTCATCTTCGATTGCGACGGGGTGCTGGTGGACAGCGAACCCGTCGCCAATCGTGTGCTTGCCGAGACGCTGAGCGCGCACGGGCATCCGACGACGACGGAAGAAGCGACCGCCCGATTCACCGGCCTCGGCATGTGCGAGATCGTCGCGGCGTTGGCGGCGGATGGTGGACCGCCGCTTCCGCCTGACTTCGTCGACCGGGTGCAGGGCCGCACCTTCGCCGCGTTTCGCCGCTCGCTGACGCCGATTGCGGGTGTCGCGGATGCACTCCGGCGCATCACGCTGCCGGTGTGCGTCGCCTCGAACGGCGCACCCGACAAGATCGCGCTGTCGCTGGCGCTCACGGGCCTCGCCGACTTTTTTCCCGGGCGTGTTTTCGACGCAAGCATGGTGGCGAGAGGCAAACCCGCGCCACACCTGTTTCTCCATGCGGCCCGGTCGATGGGCGCGGCGCCGGCCGAGTCGGTGGTGGTGGAAGACAGTACCGCTGGCGTCGCGGCGGGGCTCGCCGCCGGTATGCGCGTGTTGGGTTATGCCGGCGCCGGCAACGGCGGGACGCTTGCCGCCTCCGGTGCCGAGGTTTTCCAGCGGATGGCCGACCTGCCGGCGCTCGTCGCCGGCTGACGCCCGCAAACCGGGCCTGGCTGCGGAAACGTGGCGGGTTGGAGACTGGCTGCGACCCGGGGATGTGCTATTGTCCCCCGGCGCGTGCGCGCGAGGGGAGGCGGCAATGGCGTACGATCTCGTGATCAAGGACGGCATGGTGATCGACGGGTCGGGAATGCCCAGGTACCGTGCCGACGTCGGCGTGAAGGAAGGCCGCATTGCCCGTATCGGGCGCATCTCGGAGCCGGCGGACCAGGTGGTCGATGCCGAAGGCCACGTCGTGACTCCGGGCTTCGTGGATGGCCACACCCACATGGACGCCCAAGTCTTCTGGGACTCGCTGGGCAGCTGCTCCTGCTACCACGGGGTCACCACGGCGGTCATGGGCAATTGCGGTTTCACGCTCGCGCCGTGCCGCGCCTCGGAAGTCAATTACGTGTTTCGCAACCTGGAACGCGCCGAAGACATTTCACGCGAGGCGATGCTTGCCGGCATCGATTGGCAGTGGGAGAGCTACGCGGAGTACCTCGATGCGGTCGATGCTGCGCCCAAGGCGTTGAACTACGCGGGCTACGTCGGTCATTCCGCACTTCGCACATACGTCATGGGCGATCGCGCGTTCGATGGTGCCGCCAGCGACGACGAGCGCGACGCCATGGTGCGGCTGGTTCAGGAAGCGGTGCGTGCCGGTGCGATCGGATTCTCCACATCGCGCAGTCCGAGCCACCGCACCGCCGATGACCGTCCGGTAGCGAGCCGCGCCGCACCCTTCGACGAAGTGCGGGCCATCGTCAGGGGTATGGGCGAGATCGGCGCCGGGATCTTTCAGCTCGCGATGGAGCGCGGCGACGACGACCATATGGGCGGGGTGTATCAGTCGCTTGTCGATCTTTCGATCGAGACGGGCCGGCCGATCACCTTCGGCAGCTTGAGCCGGCGCGAACAGCCCGGCCAGTGGCGCCGGTTCTACGACATCATCAGCCGTGGCAACCGCGCCGGCGCTCGCATCGTGACGCAGGTCCACAGCCGGGAGATCAACTCGATCCTGTCCTTTCGGACCACGATGCCTTTTGACGACTGGGACGTCTGGCGCGACGTACGGGCTCTTCCGCTTGCCGCGCAGAAAGCGGCGCTGGCCGACCCGGAGACACGAGCCAGGCTCATCGAAGTCGCGAGCCGGCCCTACGACGGTCCGGAGATCGTCGGCGCCGAGGCGCGCCCGCCGGAATGGGACATATTCTACGTCATGGACCGCATCGAGCGGCCGCACAAGTCGATGGCGGACGTCGCCCGCGCGCGTGGCGTGGCTCCCGCCGAGGCGATGATAGACCTCGCGCTCGAGCACGATCTTTCGCTGTTCTTCCGCCAACCGCTCGCCAACGAGAACCAGGATGACGCGCTGGCCCTGATGAAACACCCGCATTCGGTGGTGACGTTCTCGGATTCGGGCGCGCACGTCTCGCAGATCATGGACTCGTCGCTTCAGACACACCTGCTGAGCCACTGGGTGCGCCAGGAAGAGGCATTCACGCTCGAGGAGGCGGTGCGACTCATCACCTACGACACCGCGACTCACTGGGGCTTCCACGACCGGGGCCTGCTGCGCGAAGGCATGGTCGCCGACATCGTCGTGTTCGACCCCGAGACCGTCAATCCGCGCATGCCGGAGGTCGTGAACGATCTCCCCGCCGGCGCCCGCCGGCTGAAGCAGACCGCGGACGGCATCGCGGCGACCGTTGTCGCCGGGAACATCGTCCTCAGCCACAACGAGCATACGGGCGCCTTGCCCGGACGACTGCTCCGCGGTCCGTTGGCCCGGCACTGACGGGACGCTGCACGCGGCAGGCTTGCCGCGGCGGGCGTTATTGACTACTAAGCCCGCTTTCCACCCGTCGGCAAACGAGGGAGCCGAAGCATGGCTGTGCCGAGGAAGAAGGTCACGCGGTCGAAGCGCAACATGCGCCGTTCGCACCACTCGCTGCGGCTCGCGGTGCTGACCGAGTGCCCCAACTGCGGCGAGCACAAGCTGCCGCACCACATCTGCCCGTCTTGCGGCTACTATCGCGGGCGGGAGGCGGTGCCGCCGAGAGAAGCCGCCTAGCTTCGGCGGGCCGACGGGCGCCTGTGAGCGGGACGACGATCGCGCTCGACGCCATGGGGGGCGACGACGCCCCCGGCATGGTCGTCCGCGGCGCCAACCTCGCGGCGCGGCGGCGGCCCGACGTGGCGTTCGTCGCGTTCGGCGACGGCGCGCGCATTGAGCCGCTCGCGAAACGCTATCCCGCGTTGAAAGACCGGCTGTCCGTCCACCATACCGACTCCATGATCTCCGGTGACGCGAAGCCGTCGCTGGCGCTGAGGCGCGGCCGCGACTCGAGCATGCGTCTTGCGATCGACGCGGTGGCCGACGGCACCGTCGCCGCGGTCGTGTCCGCCGGAAACACCGGGGCGCTGATGGCGATGGCCAAGGTCGTGCTGCGCCCGCTGCCGGGCATCGACCGCCCGGCGATCGCCGGCGTCATGCCCAACCGCATCGGCGAAAGCGTGTTTCTCGACCTCGGCGCCAACGTGGAGTGCGACGCGAACAATCTCGTGGATTTTGCGGCGATGGGCGCGGTGTTCGCGCAGACGGTTCTGGGGCGCCGCTCGCCGTCGGTGGGGATTCTCAACGTCGGCAACGAGGAGTTGAAGGGGCGCGACGACGTGCGCGAGGCGGCGGCGGTCCTGCGCAGCGCGGACAGCCATTTCGTGTTCCACGGTTTCGTCGAGGGAGACGACCTGACACGGGGCACGACCGATGTGGTCGTCACCGACGGCTTCACGGGGAACGCGGCGCTAAAAACCGCAGAAGGGGTGAGCCGGCTCTATGGCGAGTATCTGCGCCGCGCGATGCTCGGATCGTGGCGCGGGCGTCTCGGTTATGCCATCGCACGGAACGCCTTCCGTGCGCTGCGCGAACGCGCGGACCCGCGCCGCCACAACGGCGCCATGTTTCTCGGCGTCAACGGAACCGTGGTCAAGAGCCACGGCGGCACTGACGCGCTCGGTTTCGCGACCGCGATCGAAGTCGCCGTGGATATGGTGGCGGGCGCGGTCAATAAGCGGATCGTCGATGAACTGGCCGGAGTGCACGCCCACCGCAGCCGCAGGGAGGCAACGGCCGCGTCCTAGTCCGGCATTGCTCACCGCGGCCGCGGCCCGCAGGGCGACGCCGTCCGGCCGACCGTTCGTGTCGAAGCGCTCGACCCATGCCCCGAGCACGCTGCGTGCTCTCTCTGCACCGTCGCCCCCACAACGCCGCGCAGACCGCGGCCGTGGCCGGAAAATGCGAGCGCCACGGCCTCAGAACGCCCCGGAGGCCGGCGCAACGGCGCGTCCGCCGTGGACACCGGTTTGGCACAGGGGTGGCTTTGCAGTCGTTAACCGCCTTGAGACAACAACTGCATGTTGTTGATATTGACGGATTTTCGTTGGCGAGTTAGCGTTACCCTATCGTTGGGAGGCGGGCATGGCGACGGTAACGCGAGCACGGCTTAGTGAAGCTGTCTATCGTGAGGTCGGCCTGTCGCGGGACGAATCGGCCAAGCTTGTTGCGTCCGTCCTCGAAAAAATCACCCAAAGCCTTTCGGACGGCGTATCGGTAAAAATATCGTCGTTCGGAAGTTTCGCCGTACGCAGCAAGGCACAACGCGTCGGGCGTAATCCCAAGACAGGTGAGGAAGTGCCCATATCGTCGCGCCGTGTCGTGGTTTTTCGCGCTTCGCATGTGTTGAAAAATCGTGTCAACGACAATCATGGCGCGGCGCCGGTCGGGGCCAGGCGGTGGTAGGTGCTGATGAGGATCGGGCACCCACGCGGGAACGAAGCGCCCGCTCGCGCAAGTCGGCCGAGGCGTTTCGCACCATCAGCGAGGTCAGCAAGTCGCTCGACGTGCCGCAGCACGTACTGCGGTTCTGGGAAACGAAATTCTCCCAGATCAGGCCGCTGAAACGCGGCGGCGGGCGGCGGTACTATCGACCGGAAGACGTCGTGCTGCTGCGGGGCGTGCGCGACCTTCTCCATATCGACGGCTACACGATCCGCGGTGTGCAGAAGCTGCTGCGCGAAGGCGGGGTGCGAGTGTTGCAGGACCGTGCGCAAGGTGCCTCGCCGCGCACGGGGCCGTCATCGGAGCCTGTTCAGGGATCGGACCGGCAAGGTGCGGGCGGTCAGCGGGATGAACTCGCAGCGATTCTGGACGAACTCGAGAAACTCCGCCGAATGCTGGAGACGACCGACTGACGGGCACGGCCGTTCAGGATGCCTTGCGGCGCCTGCGTCGGTTCCGTTCCAACCCGAGATAGGGTGCGAGAAACGCGCCGGTGTAGCTGCCCGGCGCCGCGGCAACGTCTTCGGGAGTTCCTGCGGCGACGACCGTGCCGCCGCCATCGCCGCCTTCCGGTCCCAGATCGACGATCCAGTCGGCGGTCTTGATGACCTCCAGATTGTGCTCGATCACGATCACGGTGTTGCCGGAGTCCACCAGTGCGTGCAGGACATCCAGAAGCTTGCGGATGTCGTCGAAGTGCAGTCCCGTCGTCGGCTCGTCAAGAATATACAGCGTCCTGCCCGTCGCGCGCCGTGACAGCTCCTTGGCCAGCTTGATGCGCTGTGCCTCGCCGCCCGACAGCGTCGTCGCCTGTTGGCCGACACGGATGTAGCCGAGGCCGACCCGGCAGAGCGTGTCCAGCTTGTTGCGAATGGCCGGAACCGCGCCGAAGAGCTCGCGCGCCTCGTCGACCGTCATGGAGAGCACGTCGGCGATCGAGTGATCCTTGTACGTTACCTCAAGGGTCTCGCGGTTGTAGCGCGCGCCGTCGCAGGCATCGCACGTGACATAGACGTCGGGCAGGAAATGCATCTCGATCTTGACGACGCCGTCTCCCTGGCACGCTTCGCAGCGCCCGCCCTTGACGTTGAAGGAGTATCGACCCGGCTTGTAGCCGCGGGTCCGAGACTCGGGCAGGCCGGCGAACCAGTCGCGAATTGGGGTAAAGGCGCCCGTATAGGTCGCCGGGTTCGAGCGCGGCGTGCGGCCGATCGGCGATTGATCGATATCGACGACCTTGTCGAGATGCTCGACGCCCTCGATGGCATCGTGCGCGCCCGGATGCACGCGCGTTCGGTTGAGACGCCGCGCGATCGCCGGATAGAGCGTGTTGACGATCAAGCTCGATTTGCCACTTCCCGAAACTCCGGTCACACAGTTGAAGACGCCCGCCGGGATGGCGACGTCGACGTTCTTGAGGTTGTTTTCGCGTGCGCCGCGGACGACGATCTCGCGCGGTCCGCGACGGCGTTTCTGCGGCACCGCGATCGCGCGCACGCCGGAAAGATACTGGCCGGTGAGGCTGGCGCTGTTGCCGATCACCGATTCGGGCGCGCCTTCGGCGATGATCTGACCGCCGTGCTCGCCGGCGCCGGGTCCCATGTCGACCAGATGATCGGCGCTGCGGATCGCGTCTTCGTCATGTTCGACGACGATCACCGTATTGCCGAGATCGCGAAGGTTCTTGAGCGTTCGCAGCAGGCGTGCGTTGTCGCGCTGGTGAAGGCCGATGGACGGCTCGTCGAGAACGTAGAGCACGCCCGTAAGGCCCGAGCCGATCTGCGAAGCAAGCCGAATGCGTTGGCTTTCGCCGCCGGACAGCGTCCCCGACGCGCGCGACAGGCCGAGATACTCGAGACCCACGTCGACCAGAAAACCCAGTCGCAGGTTGATCTCGCGAAGAATCCGCCCGGCGATCTCCTGCTGTTTCTCCGTCAGGCTTTCGCCCACACCGGCGAACCACGCCGCGGCCTCGCCGATCGAGCGTTCGGCGACGTTGCCGATATGGGCGCCGGCGATCTTGACCGCGAGCGCCTCCGGCTTCAGGCGAAAACCGGCGCAGCTCGTGCATGGCGTGTCCGTCTGGAAGCGGCCGAGCTCCTCGCGGAGCCACTGATTCTCGGTCTCGCGGTAGCGCCGTTCGATGTTGGGAATCACGCCTTCGAAGGGACGCGTGGTCGTGTAGGTGCGCAGGCCGTCGTCGTAGTTCATGGCCACGTTTTCACCGCTGGAACCGAAGAGAACGGCGTCGCGGACCTTCGCCGGCAGCGACCGCCAGGGCTTGGCCGTGCTCACCGTGTAGTGCCTGGCCAGGCTTTCCAGCGTTTGCCGGTAATACGGAGTGCTCGCGTTCGCCCACGGCCGCACGGCACCCTCGGCGAGGCTCAGACGATCGTCGGGGACGACGAGGTCGGGATCGACATGGGAGACGACCCCAAGGCCGGCGCAGTCCGGACAGGCGCCGTGCGGATTGTTGAACGAGAACAGGCGCGGCTCGATCTCGTCGATGGAGAAACCGGAGACGGGACAAGCAAAACGGGCGGAAAATAGCGTCCGCTGGCCACTGTTCGCGTCTTCCACGACGAGCAGACCGTCGGACAGTTCGAGCGCGACTTCGATCGAATCGGCCAGACGATTGCCCAGCCCCTCGCGTACGACCAGCCGGTCGACGACCACGTCGATGTCGTGCTTGCGCCGCTTGTCGAGCGCGGGGACCTCGTCCACCGCGTACACCGTGCCGTCGACCTTGAGACGCTGAAAGCCGCGCCGCATCAGTTTCTCGATGTCCTTGCGGTACTCACCCTTGCGCCCGCGCACCACCGGAGCGAGCAGATAGAGGCGCGAGTCCTCGCCCATCGCCATGACCGCGTCGACCATCTGGCTGACCGACTGACTTTCGATGGGAAGCCCGGTGGCCGGCGAGTAGGGAATGCCGACCCGCGCCCACAGCAGGCGCATGTAGTCGTAGATTTCGGTGACGGTGCCGACGGTGGAGCGCGGATTGCGCGACGTGGTCTTCTGATCGATCGCGATCGCCGGCGACAGTCCTTCGATCGAGTCGACGTCGGGCTTTTCCATCAACTCAAGAAACTGGCGTGCGTAGGCCGACAGGCTTTCGACATAGCGCCGCTGGCCTTCGGCATAGATCGTGTCGAACGCGAGCGAGGACTTGCCCGAGCCCGAAAGGCCGGTGATGACGATCAGCCGGTCGCGCGGCAGGTCGACGTCGATACCCTTGAGGTTGTGCTCGCGCGCACCGCGTATGGAAATGGTCTGCTGCATGGTCCGGCCCGCAGATTATAGGCGGCGGCCGCACCTCCCGCACGCGCCGCCGTCCCGTTTTGCCCGCCGGCGGTGGACGCTATACTCCGCCACGACCCGTCCGTCGTACGGACACCGGCAAGAGAAGGGCGCCGCACCATGTCCGGCAGCGTGAACAAGGCGATTCTCATAGGCAACCTAGGTCGCGACCCCGAGGTGCGCAGCATGCAGAACGGCGGCCGCATGGCGAACCTGTCGGTGGCCACGAGCGAGCGGTGGAACGACCGTCAGTCGGGCGAACGGCGCGAGCGAACGGAATGGCACCGGGTCGTCATTTTCAACGAGCGTCTGGTCGACGTCGCCGAGAAGTTTCTCCGCAAGGGGTCCAAGGTCTATCTCGAGGGCCAGTTGCAGACGCGCAAGTGGACCGACCAGTCCGGCCAGGACCGCTACACCACCGAGGTCGTTCTGCAGCGGTTTGGGAGCCAGCTCACGTTGCTCGACAGCCGGGGCGACAGCGGCGGTTTCGCGGGTGAGGACCGGCGCGGCGACTACGGGTCGGGGGCGGGCGATCCGGCTCCGGCCGCGGCGGCGGGCGGCGGCGGCGGCGCCGACTTCGACGACGACATCCCGTTCTGAGCTGTCACCCCCTCGGCGCGGCGTGCTCTCCGTCGGCGCGGTTTCGCCGACGCGAGGCGGTGCCGGTCAGCGGCTGTCGATGGGCACGAAGGCGCGCCGTTCCGGCCCGGTGTACAGTTGTCGCGGGCGGCCGATCTTCTGGCTCGGATCCTCGATCATCTCGTTCCATTGCGCGACCCAGCCGACCGTGCGCGCGACGGCGAAAATGACGGTGAACAGGGCCAGTGGAATACCCATCGCGCGCAGGATGATGCCCGAGTAGAAGTCGACGTTGGGGAACAGCTTGCGTTCGACGAAGTAGGAGTCTTCTAGGGCGATCTTTTCCAGCGCCATGGCGAGCTTGAGCAGCGGCTCGTTCTCGACGCCGAGCTCCGCCAGGACCTCGTGGGCGGACTCGCGCATGACCGCCGCCCGCGGGTCGTAGTTCTTGTAGACCCGATGGCCGAAGCCCATGAGGCGGAACGGGTCGTCCTTGTCCTTCGCGCGGGCGATGAACGTGGCGATCCGGTCCACCGAGCCGATCTCCTCGAGCATGCGCACGACCGCCTCGTTGGCGCCGCCGTGCGCCGGTCCCCACAGCGACGCGATGCCCGCCGCGATGCATGCGAACGGATTGGCGCCGGACGAACCGGCCAGCCTCACCGTCGAGGTCGACGCGTTCTGCTCGTGGTCGGCATGGAGGATCAGTATCCGGTCGATCGCGCGCGCCAGGACGGGGCTTACCGCATGGTCTTCCGCCGGCACGGAAAACAGCATGTGCAGGAAATTCTCGGCGTAGGAGAGGTCGTTGCGCGGGTAAACGAAAGGCTGGCCGATCGAATACTTGTACGCCATTGCGGCGATGGTGGGCATCTTGGCGATCAGGCGATGCGAAGCGATCTCACGCTCGCGCGCGTCGTTGATGTCGAGAGAGTCGTGGTAGAACGCGCTCATCGCGCCGACCACGCCGATGAGGACCGCCATCGGGTGCGCATCGCGGCGAAACCCGCGGTAGAGATACGTCAGCTGCTCGTGCAGCATCGTGTGATAGGTGACGTTGTAGGAGAACTCGTCCTTCTGCGCCCGGTTCGGCAGTTCGCCGTAAAGCAGGAGATGGGCGACCTCCATGAAGTCGCTCTTCTCGGCAAGGTCCTCGATCGCGTAGCCCCGGTGCAGCAGCACGCCCGCCTCGCCATCGATATAGGTGATCGCCGATTCCGCGCTGCCCGTCGACGTGAAGCCGGGATCGTACGTGAACATGCCCGTTTCGGCGTACAGCCGGCGCACGTCGATGACGCTCGGCCCCGTCGTCCCGGGGATGACCGGAAACTCGAAGCGGTTGCCGGTTCTGTTGTCGATCAGGGTGACCGAGCCCGCATTGCCGGAAGCCGTCATTTTGCCCGCCCCATCTGCCATGGCGCACCAACCCTTCGCGACTGTCGGGGTGCCGGGTCGTACAAAAGCTCGGTCCCGAGCATAGAGGCTTCGGAAAACGATGGCAATTTGACGCTGGACGGGTCCAAGAGTTTCGTTTTATATCAGAATATTATAGTGATATTTTTATGCAGTATCTTGCGACGATGCCAGGCTCGCCGACAGAGCGTCGGGCGATAGTCGAGACAGCGTTTCGCCGCGGCCAAGTACCGCTGCGACCTCAAAGATGCCGGGAGACACCGTGCTTCCGGTCAGCGCCGCGCGCAACGGCTGGGCGACCTTGCCGAGCTTGACGCCCGCGGTCGCGGCGACTTCGCGCAAGCATGTCTCGATGTTCGCCTCGGACCACACGTCGAGCGCCGCCAGACGATCGGCAGCCGCGTCGAGACGGTGGCGCGCGTCGGCATCGAGCAACCCGGCCGCTTTCGCCGTCATCGGGAGCGGCGGCGTGTCGACGTAGAAGCGGGCACTCTCGGCGAGCGCGACGAGCGTGTCGGAGCGCGCCTTGAGGCCTGGCATTGCCGCCTGGAGACGCCGCTTGTCGGCCGTGCCGAGTTCGCGCCCGAGCATGCGGGAGAGCCTGCCGGCGATCGCATCGACCAGGGTCGCATCGGCGCTGGCGCGGATGTAGCTCCCGTTCAGCGACAGCAGCCGGGCCGTGTCGAACCGCGCCGGCGCGCGGCCCACGGCGTCGAGGCCGAACCACGCGATGGCATCGACCATGCCGATCACCTCGTCGTCGCCGTGGCTCCAACCCAGACGCAGCAGATGGTTGCACATCGCTTCGGGCAGGATTCCCTCGTCACGCCACGCGCTTACCGCGAGCGCGCCGTGCCGTTTGGACAGCTTCGCCCCGTCGGCGCCGTGGATCAGCGGAATGTGGGCGAAGGCCGGCCGTTGCCAGCCGAGCGCGGCGTAGATCTGGCTCTGGCGAAAGGCATTGGTCAGATGATCGTCGCCGCGAACGACGTGCGTGATGTCCATGTCGTGATCGTCCACGACGACCGACAGCGTGTAGGTCGGCGTTCCGTCGGCACGCAGCAGGACCATGTCGTCGAGCTGGTCGTGGGCGACGGTCACGGATCCCTGGACCGTGTCCTCGATCGTCGTCTCCCCTTCGAGCGGCGTCCTGAGACGGACGACCGGCTTCACGTCCGCCGGCGCATCCGCCGGATCGCGGTCGCGCCACGTTCCGTCGTACAGCCTCGCCCGGCCTTCGGCGCGGGCTCGGACGCGCATCGCCTCGAGCTCGTCCGGCCTGCAGTAGCAACGATAGGCCATGCCCTCGGCGAGCAGGCGACGGGCCACTTCGGCATGACGCTCCGCCCTGTCTGCCTGGCGGACGGGCTCGCCGTCCCAGTCCAGACCGAGCCAGGCCAACCCGTCGTAGATGGCCGCCACGGCCGCTTCCGTCGAACGCGCGCGGTCGGTGTCCTCGATGCGCAGCAGGAAGCGGCCGCGATGACGCCGCGCGAGCAGCCAGTTGAACAAGGCCGTGCGGGCGCCGCCCACGTGCAGATGCCCTGTCGGCGAGGGAGCGAAACGGGTCACGACGCGCATGGGTTATCCTCGTTTCTGGAATGGTAGCCGCGCGGCGGTTCCGGCAGGGCGGGAGGAGACACGGCTTGTCCGAATGGCTGAGTGGCGTGCTCGCCGCGGAACGGCTCCGCTGGCCGCTGTGGCTGCCGGTGGGGTTCGGTACCGGCGTCGGTCTGTACTTCGCGCTTCCGGCCGAACCGGCGGCGTGGGCGCCCCCGGCAGCCGCGGCGCTTGCCGGCGCCGCCGCCTGGCTCCTGCGCCGGCGCCCGGCGATCGCCCTGTTCCCGCTCGCCGCCGCGGTCGTCGCCGCCGGCATCGCGACGGCGGATCTGCGCACGACGCGCGTTGCCGCGCCAATCCTCGGCGATGAGCATGGACCGGCGTGGGTCCGCGGCGAGGTGGTGTCCGTCGAACCGCGTCCGCACGGTCACCGGGTCGTCGTCGCGGTCGACGAGATAGGCGGTCTGGAAGCGCCCGAGAGGCCGCAACGGGTACGAATCAACATTCGCACCGGGCCGCCGCCGCCTCCCGGGCGACGTATCGCCGTGCTCGCCGTGCTGCTGCCGCCGCCGTCGCCGGTGGCGCCCGGCGCCTTCGATTTCGCGCGCGCGCTCTACTTCCAGCGGATCGGCGCCGTCGGTTATGCGGTCGGCAAACCGCGCGACGACGGCGGGGCGCGGGCCGGCGGCGTCCGCCAGCGTCTCGCCGCACTGCGGCTCGCGATCGCTGAGACCATCGAGGAGACGCTGACGGAGGGACGTACCGACGATCCGACGTGGCGGCAGCGTGCGCCCGTCGCCAGCGCGCTGTTGACCGGGCTGCGCGGCGGCATCGACGAGCAGGTGCTGGAATGGCTCCGCGATGCCGGACTCGCGCATCTGCTGGCCATCTCGGGTCTGCATCTCGGCCTCGTCGCCGGCTTCGCGTTCGTCGGCGTGCGGCTGGTCCTTGCGTCGGTCGAGCCGGTCGCGCTGCGTTATCCGATCAAGAAATGGGCCGCGCTCGTCGCCGTGGCGGCGGCCTTCGGTTATCTGCTGTTGACCGGCGGCACCGTGCCGACCCAGCGCGCCTTCATCATGACCGCCATGGTGCTCGTCGCGGTGACGATCGACCGCGAGCCGATCACCATGCGGCCGGTGGCGTGGGCGGCGGTCCTCGTGCTCGCGCTGCGGCCGGAGAGCCTGACCGGCGCAAGCTTCCAGATGTCGTTCGCCGCCGTGACCGCGCTCGTCGCGTTCTACGAGGTCGTGCGGCACAGAACACTGCGCCGCGTTTCGCGGCCG
The DNA here is from genome assembly GCA_965243325.1 of Alphaproteobacteria bacterium. Lineage (GTDB taxonomy): Bacteria > Pseudomonadota > Alphaproteobacteria > UBA7887 > UBA7887 > JANQOH01. Next base: position 2,291,950 of record CBDEUQ010000003.1, read on the forward strand.
CCGCTCTGGCAGCGTCCGCTCCTGTACGTCGGTGCGGTTGTCGCCACCACGATCGTCGCGAGCCTGGCGACGGCGCCGTTCGCCGCCTTTCACTTCAACCACGTTTCCCTCTTCGGACTCGTCGCGAATCTCGTCGCGGTACCGGTCACCGCGCTGTGGATCATGCCCTGCGGCGTCGCCGCGCTGTTGCTGATGCCGCTCGGACTCCATGCGCCGGCGCTCGAGGCGATGGGGTGGGGCATCGGGACGGTCATCGCAGTGGCCAGAACGAGCGCGAATCTGCCGTTTGCCGTGACGCTCGTCCCGGCCATGCCCACCTCGGCCTTCGTTGCCCTGGTGCTGGGCGGATTGTGGCTCGTGCTCTGGCGGCGGCGTTGGCGTTTCCTGGGCGTTGTCGCGGGCTGCTCCGCCGCCGTCTGGATCGTTGCCACGGCGCGCGGCCCCGATCTGCTGGTCAACGAGGACGGAAGCCTGTTCGCGGTGCGGGCGGCCTCGGGCGAGCTGGCCCTGTCGTCCCCCCGCTCGCGCAGTTTCACTGCCGCATCCTGGCTCCGGCGCGCCGGGCAGACGGAGTCGGCGCCGTGGCCCATGACGCACATGGCCTGCGACCGGCTGGGATGCCTGTACGCGCCGGAGCGGACGCCGCGCGTCGCGCTGGTCCGCGATGCGCGCGCACTCGCCGAAGATTGCGCGGTTGCCGACATCGTCGTGAGCGCGGTTCCGACCCGGGGGACGTGTTCCGCGCCGCTCGTCGTCGACCGGTTCGACCTGTGGCGAAACGGCGCCTACGCCATCCGCTTCGACGACGGCACGGGCCGTCCGCAAGCCGTCCACGCGAGAGGCGCCCGTGGCGCGCGGCCGTGGGCTCCGCCTCGTCAGTAGCGGCGTACCAGGCCGATCAGCCGTCCCTGTACCTTGACACGGTCCGGGCCGAAGATGCGCGTCTCGTAAGCCGGGTTCGCCGCCTCGAGCGCGATCGACGCGCCCTTGCGGCGAAGACGCTTCAAGGTTGCCTCGCTGTCGTCGATCAGCGCGACGACGATCTGTCCGTTGTCCGCGGTTTCCGCCCGGCTGACGATGGCGATGTCACCGTCGAGAATGCCCGCGCCGACCATGGAGTCGCCCGACACTTCCAGCGCATAGTGCTCACCCTGGCCGATCAGGCTGCCGGGAATGTCGACATCGCGCTCGACATCGCGCAAGGCCTCGATCGGAGTGCCGGCGGCAATCCGGCCGTACAGCGGCAGGGTGATCGCGCCCGCTTCCTCGGCCGCCTCGCGCCCCGGGAACGGCGCCGAGAAACGACCCCGCACCACCTTGGGGGCGAAGCCGGCGGTCTTCGACCCACCGGCCTCCCGCGGCAGTTTGAGCACTTCCAGCGCGCGCGCGCGGTGCGGAAGGCGGTGGATGAAGCCGCGCTCCTCCAGCGCCGTCACCAGACGGTGAATGCCCGATTTCGACTTCAGGCCCACGGCGTCCTTCATTTCGTCGTAGCTTGGCGAAATCCCGCTGTTCTCAAGGCATTGGTTGATGAAAGTGAGAAGTTCGTGCTGCTTTCGAGTCAACATGGCATCGTGAGGTCCACTCTTTGCGAACGGAACGAATCGGCTCCATACGTTCTATTTTGGTTCGTGGGCGCCGTCAAGCGTCCGGTCGCGGGCTCGTTCGCTCGCCGCGTCGAATTGCGCGGCCGGCGGCGAGCCAATAGACGGAACGCCCGACCGCCCGGAAGACGAAGGGGAACCGCCGTGAACGACCGCGTACGCCTGACCCTTGACGAAGCGCATCGGACCGCGACCGAGGCGCTCCGCGCCAGGGGGTACTCGGAGAGGCACGCGCGTGCCATCGCCGACACCGTGACGGCGGCGGAACGCGACGGGTGCACTTCGCACGGCCTGTTCCGCATCCCGTTCTACGTGAAGGCGCTCCAGGAGGCGAACGTCTCGCCCGACGCGGAGCCCACGTTCCGCGACCTCGCCCCCGCGGTGCTGCACGCCGACGCGCATTTCGGCTTCGCGCCCCTCACGCTGCAGCTCGCCGCCGACCCCTTGGAGCAGCGCGCGCGGGAGCTCGGCATCGCGGCGCTCGCCATCGTGAACGCGCACAACGTCGCGGCGCTCTGGCCGGAGGTCGAGCGCCTCGCCGAGCGCGGACTCGTCGCCTTCGCGTTCGGCGCTGCTCTCCCGTATGTCGCGCCGGCCGGCGGCACCAGACCGGTCTACGGCACCAACCCGATGGCGTTCGCCTGGCCCCGAGCAGGGCGCCCGCCGCTCGTGTTCGACCAGGCGTCGAGCGCCAGCGCCCGAGGCGAAATCCAGATCCGCCTGCGTGACGGCACGCCGATCCCCGAGGGCTGGGCCATCGGCCCCGACGGCGAATCGACCACCGATCCCGCCACCGCGCTCGCCGGCGCCCAGCTCCCGTTCGGAGGCCACAAGGGCGCGGCCATCGCCCTGATGGTGGAGCTGCTCGCGGGCGCCCTGGTCGGCGATGTCTTCAGCTTCGAAGCCAGCGAGGCCGACGCCGCCGCCGCCGAAGTCGGCGCACCCTCCGGCGGCGAGTTCATGATCGCGATCGACCCCGCGCGCTGCGTGCGCGATGGCGACCGCGACGCCCAGCTCGCCCACGCGGAGAAGCTTTTCGCCAGGGTCCTGGAGCAGGACGGAACACGGCTCCCCTCGGATCGCAGGTACCGGGCGCGGGAACGCACTCCGAACGAAGGCGTCACGATCCCGAAGTTGCTGCACGACACGCTGCGGGCGTACATCGACAGCTGATCGAGTGGTCCTCACGCGTGCGAACGGGTCCTCTCCAATGACGCTCTGCCAAGGCAGCCCCTGGATGTCGGCCGGCGAATACGGCCGATCGCTGCGCGACCCGTGTCCGATCCTGCCGCCTGCCCCGGGGGTGCGCAGCCCCCGTCGTCGGCAGTATCAGAATCTATCCTGCCCGCCGGGGAACAGCAGCGCGTCCACTTCGTCCCCGGCCGCGGCGGGGGGCGCGTGCGGCGGGCGGATGACGAGGCAGTCGGAACGCGCGAGCAGCGACAGCATCGAACTGTCCTGGACGTCGAAGGGCGTGGCGCTGAGTCCGCCGTCGGCCGCTTCCGTCAACGCGCTGCGCAGGTAGTCTTCGCGCCGGTCGTTCGCCGGCAGCGCGCGTGACAGAGAAACGCGGCGCCGCCATCGCCGGTCGTCGTCCTCCTCGATGCCGAGCAGGCGGCCGAGGGCCGGACGCAGGAAGATGAGCGCGCAGACCAGCGCCGAGACCGGGTTTCCGGGCAGCCCCAGCACCGGGGTGTCCTCAAGCCGGCCGAACATGAGCGGTTTGCCCGGCCGCATCGCGATGCGCCAGAAATCGAGCGTCATGCCGGCGCCGCCGAGGACTTCCCGCACAAGATCGCGTTCGCCCACCGACACGCCGCCGGTGGTCACGAGCATGTCGTGGCCGCGCGCCCCGCGCGCCATGCGGGAAAGCGCGTCCTTCTCGTCCGGCGCGACGCCGAGGATGACCGGGAGGCCGCCGCACGTCCGGACGACCGCGGCGAGAGCGACCGAGTTGGAACTCACGATCCGGTCGCCGTCCAGCGGCTCGCCGGGCATGACGATTTCATCGCCGGTCGCGAGAATCGCCACGCGGGGACGCCGTCGGACGGTCAGCCAGGGATGGTTCATCGCCGCCGCGAGGGCGATATCCCGCGCGCCGAGCACCCGGCCTTCCGTGGGGCCCGCATCGCCGGCGGCGAAATCGAGGCCTGCCCTGCGAATGTAGCGCCCGGGACCCGACGCCTCGGCGACGGTGACGGCCGCGTCCTCGACGGTCGTGTTCTCCTGTATCACGATCGTGTCGGCGCCCTCGGGCACCGGTGCGCCGGTGAAGATGCGCACGGTCTCACCGGGTCCGACGACACCGGCGAACCCGCCGCCCGCGGCCGAGACGCCGATTCGTCGGAGCGTGACGGGCGGCGCGGCGACGTCGGCGGCGCGCACGGCGTAACCGTCCATGGACGATACGGAGACGGGCGGCTGTGTCCGCCGCGCCGTCACGGAATTGGCGAGCACTCTGCCGAGCGCGTCCGGGACCGCCACCTGCTCGCCCGGCAGCGGCGAGAACGCCTCGACGATCCGCGCCCGCGCTTCGGCGACCGGAATCAGGTCAGGTGGCATCGTAGCGGCCTGATTTGCCGCCCGATTTATGCAGCAGGCGGATGTCGGCGATGCGCATACCGCGGTCGACCGACTTGCACATGTCGTAGACCGTGAGCGCGGCGACCGAGGCCGCGGTCAGCGCCTCCATTTCCACGCCCGTGCGCCCCTCGAGCTTGCACGTGGCGGTGATCTCCACTGCGCATTCGGCGTCCCGGCATTCGCATTCGACGGCTACGGACGTGAGGGCGAGGGGATGGCAGAGGGGAATGAGGTCCGGCGTTCTCTTCGCCGCCATGATGCCGGCGAGCCGGGCCGCTCCGAGCACGTCGCCCTTCTTGTGGCCGCCCGAGCGGATCATCTCCAGCGTCCGCGCGTTCATCACGACCCGCGCGGCGGCGACGGCGGTGCGTTCGGTCTCCGGCTTGCCGCCGACATCGACCATGACCGCGTTGCCGCGGCCGTCGAAGTGCGTGAAGTCCGCCGGCTGCAGCAGCGCCCGCGTCGCCGCCGCGACATCGGTCTGGCGCATCAGCGACTCGCCGACGAGAAAGCAGTTCACGCCGACCGCGCGCATGCGCGCGACGTCTCCCGCGTCGGCGATCCCGCTCTCGCAGACGACGGTACGGTCCGCCGGGACTCGCGGCGCCAGCTCTTCCGTCGTCGCCAGATCGACGTCAAGGGTCTTCAGGTTGCGGTTGTTGATCCCGATCAGACTTCCCGGCAGGGCGAGGGCGCGGGCCAGTTCGCCGTCGTCGTGGACCTCGACGAGGCAGTCCATCCCCAGCCGGGCCGCCTCGCCGGCGAGCGCCGCGGCGGTCGCGTCGTCCACCGCGGCCATGATGACGAGAATGCAGTCGGCGCCTGCCGCGCGCGCTTCGACCACCTGGTAGGTGTCGACCATGAAGTCCTTGCAAAGCACGGGGAGGGCGCACGCCGCGCGCGCAGCCGCAAGATCGGCCGTCTTGCCGTGGAACCACGGCTCGTCGGTGAGGACCGAAAGACACGTGGCGCCGCCGGCGGCGTAGGCGCGGGCCAGCGCCGGCGGATCGAAGTCGGCGCGAATCACGCCCCGGCTCGGCGACGCCTTCTTGATTTCCGCGATCAGCCCGACCCCGTCTGCCGCCGCCAGCGTTGCGGCGAACCCGCGCGGCGGCGGCGCGGCAACGGCCTCGGCTTCCAGCGCCGCGCGCGGCTTGCGCGCCTTCGAGGCGGCGACCCGGCGGCGTTTGTCGTCGCAGATCCGCGCCAGAACCCCGCTCATGCAGGCGCTCCATTGGTGACGGCGACGAGCCGGTCGAGCACCGCGCGCGCCGTGCCGTCGTCGATCGCCGCCGCGGCGAGCGCCGCGGCGCTCGCCAGATCGCCGGCCTTGCCGGCCACGACCAGCGCCGCGCCGGCGTTCAGCAACACGATATCCCGATAGGCGCCCGGCGCCCCGTCGAAAAGGCGCCGTATCGACGCCGCGTTGTGCGCCGGATCGCCGCCCGCGAGATCCGCGGCGGCGGCGCGCGGCAGGCCGGCGTCCTCCGGCGTCACCTCGAACCGCGACACCGCTCCGTCGCGCAGTTCGGCGACGTGCGTGGGGCCGGTCGTGGTGAGCTCGTCCATTCCGTCGGCGCCGTGGACGACCCAGACGCGTTCCGACCCGAGATTGCCCAGCACGGCGGCGATCGGCTCGAGCCAGCGTTCGTCGAAGACGCCGATCAACTGCCGCTTCGTGCCCGCCGGGTTGGAGAGCGGCCCGAGGATGTTGAAGATCGTCCGCGTGCCGAGTTCGACGCGGGCGCCGGCAACGTGGCGCATCGCGCCGTGGTGGCGCGGCGCCATCAGGAAACCGATGCCGACGGTGGCGAGCGACTTCGCGACCAGCGCCATGTCGGCGTCGATATCGACCCCCAGCGCCCGCAGCACGTCGGCCGATCCGGACCGCGAGGACATGGCCCGGTTGCCGTGCTTGGCGACGGGGACGCCGCACGCCGCGGCCACCAGCGCCGCCGCGGTCGAGATGTTGTAGGTGCCGCGTCCGTCGCCGCCGGTGCCGCAGGTGTCGATCGTGCCCGGCGGCGCGGCGACGGCGAGCGCCTTCTCGCGCATCGCCCTGGCGGCGCCTGTGATCTCGGCCACGGTTTCGCCGCGAATCCGCAGCCCCATGAGGAAGCCGCCGGTCTGCGCCGGCGTCGTGTCCCCCGACATCATCGTGTCGAAGGCGGCGTGGGCTTCGTCCTCGCTCAACGTCTCGCCCGCGGCGAGCTTGCCGAGCAGCGCCTTGAAATCGGCCACCGCGGCGCTCATTCCGCCGCGCGCCGGGCGGCGGCGTTGCGGGCGAAACCGTCGCGATTGTCGGTGAAAACGAGCATGGGGCGGCACGAAACAGACAGCGCGGCGCAACGTCAAGCCCGGAGCGCGGGCGGCGGCCCGGCGGGGCGCGTGCCGTCCCTGTCCGTCCCGGGGCCGGGCGGCGGACGGTTGACGGATGCGCGGGGCGGGCCCTATATGCGGCGGTGCATTATATACGGCGGTATATGACGGTGGCGGTTCGCGGCGCCGCGGCGGCGCTGCTTTGGCTGTCGCCCGCGGCGGCGGCCGAGCGGGTGACGGTGTTCGCCGCGGCCAGCCTGACCGACGTCTTCGATGCGGCGATCGGCGCCTGGCGCACCGAAGGCGGCGGCGAGGTCGTCGGCGTCTATGCCGCGTCCTCGACGCTGGCGCGGCAGATCGGCGCCGGCGCCCCGGCGGCCCTGTTCGTGTCCGCCAACGTGGCATGGGTGGGCTGGCTGGAAGGCGAGGGGCTGGTCGTGCCGGGGTCGCGGGCCGACCTGTTCGGCAACCGCCTCGTCGTCGCGGCGCCGCCGGGCTCGACGGTCGCGCTGCCGCCGGACGGCGTGGGCGGCCTTGCCGGGGCGCTCGCCGGCGGACGGCTGGCGATGGCCGACCCGGCCCACGTGCCGGCCGGCATGTACGCGAAGGAGGCGCTCGAATCGCTCGGCGTCTGGCCGGCGGTACGGGCGCGCGTCGTGCCGACCGGCCACGTGCGCGCCGCGCTGGCGCTGATCGAGCGCGGCGAGGTCGCGCTCGGCATCGTCTACCGCACCGATCTCGCGGTGTGCCCGGCGTGCCGCGAGGTCGCGGCCGTCCCCGCCGACAGCCATTCGCCCATCGTCTACCGGATGGTCGCGATCGCCGCGAACCGGTCGCCGGCCGCGGCGGCGTTCCGCGCCTTTCTGCTCGGCGACCGTGCGGCGGCGCTGTTCGCCGCGTTCGGCTTCGCCGCCGCCCGGTAGATGGCGTTCCTGTCGCCGGAGGAATGGCAGGCGGTCGCGCTCAGTCTTCGCGTGGCGCTGTGCTGCGTCGCCGCCAGCCTGCCGTTCGGCATGTTGTTCGCCTGGCTGCTGGCGCGCTGCCGCTTTCCCGGCAAGACGCTGGTCGACGGCATCGTGCACCTGCCGCTGGTGTTGCCGCCGGTGGTCGTCGGCTATCTCCTGCTCGTCGGCTTCGGCCGCCAGGGCATCGTCGGCGCGCCGCTGGCCGAGCATTTCGGCGTCACGCTGGCGTTCTCGTGGCAGGGCGCCGCGGTGGCCTCGGCGGTCATGGGATTCCCGCTGATGGTGCGCGCCATCCGCCTGTCGCTGGAGAACGTCGACCGCGGCCTCGAGGCGGCGGCACGGACGCTGGGCGCCGGGCGTTGGGACGTCTTTCGCACCGTCACCCTGCCGCTCGCGTGGACCGGCGTTCTTTCCGGCGTCGTCCTGTCCTTCGCGCGAAGCCTCGGCGAGTTCGGGGCGACGATCACCTTCGTCTCCAACATTCCCGGCGAGACGCGGACGCTGCCGCTGGCGATCTACAGCGCGACGCAGGTTCCCGGCGGCGAGACGCCGGCGCTGCGGCTGACGGCGGTGGCCGTCGCGCTGGCCCTGGCGGCGCTTTTCCTCTCCGAGCTTCTGGCGCGGCGCGCGACGGCGCGGCGGGCGCGCTAGCGGCGATGCTCGACGTCGCCGCCGAGGTCGAGCAGGGCGCGTTTGCGCTCGACGCCGCGTTCGCCGTGCCGGCCGCGGGCGTCACGGCGCTGTTCGGGCGTTCGGGTTCGGGCAAGACGACTGTTCTCGACGTCATCGCCGGCCTGCGCCGGCCGCGCCGCGGGCGGGTGACGGTCGACGGCCGGACGCTGCTCGACACCGCCCGGCGCATCGACGTGCCGGCGCACCGCCGCCGCATCGGCTACGTGTTTCAGGACGGGCGGCTGTTCCCGCATCTCGACGTGCGCGGCAACCTCGAATACGGCATGCGGCGCGGCGCGGCGCGGCGCGGCCATGCGACCTTCGACGAGGTGGTCGCCCTGCTCGACGTCGCCGGCCTGCTGCGCCGCCGCCCGGCGACGCTGTCGGGCGGCGAGCGCCAGCGGGTCGCCATCGGCCGCGCCCTGCTCGCGAGCCCGGACCTGCTGCTCATGGACGAACCGCTCGCGGCGCTGGATGCGCCGCGCAAGGCCGAGGTGCTGCCCTTCGTCGAGCGGCTGCACCGCGCCGTCGAGGTCCCCGTCGTCTACGTCAGCCACGCCGTCGACGAAATCCTCAGCATCGCCGACACGGTGGTGCTGATGGACGACGGCAGGGTCGCCGCCACGGGCTCGGTCGCGGAGATCGCCAGTCGCCTCGACGACGCCGGGTTCGCCGACCTTGCCGCGGCCGGGACCGTGCTGCACGCCACGGTCGGGTCGCACGACGCCGCGCTCGCGCTGACCCGCCTCGACACCGCTCTCGGACCGCTTCTCGTGTCGCGGCTCGAACGCGCGCCGGGCTCGCGGGTGCGGGTGCGCCTCGGCGCCCGCGACGTGGCGCTGGCGCTCGACCGGCCGCGGGACGTGAGCGTCATCAACGTGGTGGCGGGCACGGTCGCCGGCGTCGAGCGGCGCGCGGACGGCACGGTCGCGGTGACGGTCGAGGCCGGGAAGGGGACGGCGCTGCGCGCCGACATCACCCGGCTCGCCGCCGACCGGCTCGCGCTCGCGCCCGGCAAGCCGGTCCACGCGATGATCAAGGCGGTGGCCGTCGAGCGCTTTCCGTACCGGGGCGGCGGCTGACTTCGGCGTCGAAATTTGCGCAGAAGCGGCGCGTGGCCGGATCGTGCGTGCCCGCCCTCAGCCGCGCATCTGTCGAGCGCCCGTCAGGGACCGCACAAGCCGCACCAGCTCCGCCTGCCGCGAGAGCCCGTGCTTGACGAACATGTGCTTCACGTGCGAGCGGATGGTGCTCTCCTTGCGGCCCGTGGCGGTCGCGATCTGTCTCACGCTCATGCCCTGGGCCAGCAGCACCGCGACCTGGCTCTCCATCCCCGTGAGATCGAGGGCCGCCGCCGCGACGGCGGGATCGACGGCGACCTCGCTCGCCGGGTCGACGACCAGCACCAGCGCCGCTACCCGCGAGAACGGGAAATCCGTCTCCCGCTGGCCCACCGGGCTCACGTGCAGCACCAGGGGAGGCTGGGCGCCCGGGCGTCTCACGATCATCGAATCGCCCGCGCCCGGCACTCCGAGAGGCGGCAGGGCACGGCTCAGGACCGCCTGCAGTTCGTCGTTGTCCCGCGGTGCGCGCGCGAGCAGAAAGCCATCGCTGTCGCGCAGGCCGTCGCCGGTCCGCAGCACGTACCGGGCGTGCTCGTTCGCCGCCACGATCCGCCCGCGCGCGTCGAGCTGTACGACGCCCGGTCCGGTGCGGTCGAGCATCTCCGCAAGCGTCATGCCCAGCGCATTCGCGCGCGCCAGGGTCTGCTGGACGCGCACGGTGTGGCGGATATGCGGCAGGAGACGCCGGATCGAGGAGCATTGCGCGGACGACCAGCCCTCCCCGTCCAGCGGGTCGTTGACCTGCCAAAGGATGCGCGAACCTCCGGGGCCGTCCAGACGCACGTTGATCGCGTTGCCGGCGTGGGCAAGGGATTCCAGCGCGTTGTAGGCCTCGGAGGTCTTTCGCTCCTCCTCGGTGTAAGCCACCTAAACTAACTTCTAACGTACCAATGTTGGTAGTGGGTCGTTTCCGCTCCCTTACAAGTCGTTACTATAGTGGGGGTTTTCGGTTTCGTCAAGGCGGTTTGTTGCGTTGCGGTGCAGATACGCGCATCGGGTTTGTGGGCGCGCGCAGTTGCATTCTGGGAAATAATGTGGTTTTGTCCGCTGCGAGCGTTTAAGGTGCTGTGGCGAATTGGGCACACGACCGATACAATCGGCAGTATGTCATTCAGTATGTCAGCAGGTTTATTTTTGCATAGTCGCCGGTGCAGTTGGCGTTTTGGGGGGCTCGTTTCGGGATGACGGCGGGCGACGACGGCCGGCGCCAGCGGGCGGTGATGGCGACGGATGCGGAGTGGGAGCGGATCGGGCGCGCGGCTGCGGCGGCGGGGATGGACCGCTCGCGCTACGTGGTGCGCCGGGCGCTGCTGGCGGAGCGTCTGCCGGCGGAGGTCCTGCGCCGGGCGGTGCGCGAGTCGCTGGTGCGCTCGCTTCTCGAGGAGCGGCGCCTGCGCGAGGCGGGCGCGGGCGCGGCGTGGGAGGAGGCGTGCGACGCGGTGGACCGCTGGATTGAGCGCGAGGGAATGCTCGATCGGCTGACCGACCCCGGAGCTGCGAACCGGTGGAAGGCGGCGGGGCGCGCCGCCGGGGAGAACGGGGCATGACGGACGGGGCGCGGAAGCGCCAGCGGAGCGTCTATTGCAACGCCGCCGACCGGAAGGCGATCCGTGCGAAGGCGCAGGCAGCGGGGAAGCCGGTATCGCGCTACCTTCTGGACCTGTGGCGGGCGGACGACCCCGGGAAGCACGAGGTGGCGCTGACGGCGGCGGAGCAGGCCGAGCTGCGCGACGGGGTGCGCGACGTGCGGGCGTTCGCGCACGCGCTGATGCGCGAGCTTCCGGGGAGCGGCGGTCTGAGCCTGCTGGCGGCGGTGTCGGTGCTGGCGCGGGACGGCGCGCGATGAGACGGGCGCGGCGCGGGCGCGACCGGCACGGGGTGCACCTGTCGATCTCGGCGACGGACGGGGAGTGGGAGGGAGTGCGCCGCGCCGCGGCGGGCCGCGGACTTCCGATCTCGCGCTACCTGATGGAGCTCGCGGAGCGCGACGGCGAGGGGGATGAGGTGTCGATGGCGCTGTCGGCGGGCGAGCAGCGCGAGCTGCTGGAGGCGGTGCGGGAGATCCGGTCGCTGATGCTGGAGGGCGCGGAGTCGGCGCCGCTGGTGCGCGACATGCAGGAGCGTGTGGCGGTGCGTTTCCGGGCCTGGGCGACGGCGCTGGCGCGCTCGGGCCGCGGGGCGGCGCTGGAGGAGGCGCTGACGGCGGTGCTGGGGGCGGAGCGCGCGCGGGCGGCGGCGACCTCGCTCGCGGCGGCGGCGCCCGAGGCGGCGGCCGCGGTGCCCGCGGCGGGCCACCGGGAGCGGCTGCTGTGAGCGGCGGGGACCGGGGTCCGGATCTTCTTGCGAGCCTGCCGGCGGAGCGCGCGGGTCCGGACGCGGCGGCCCTGGAGGCGGTGCGATCGGTCCTTGCGGGGCTGCGGGAAGAGGTGGCGGGCCTGCGCCGGGAGATGGCGGTGGAGCGTCCGGCGCCGGCGACCCGCGAAGAGCTGGACGCGTGGGGCGCGCGGCTGACCGAGGGGATGGACGCGGCCTCGGGTCCGGAGGGCTCGGACGGGACCGCGACCGCGGCCGCGGCGGATCGGCTTGACGCCGCGCTGACGCGCGCGGTGGAGCGTCTGTCGGCGGAGATCGGCATGATGGATCGGCGTCTCGCGGCGGCGCTCCCGCCGGAGGGCGGGGCGGCGGCGTTCGAGAGCGCGGCGGCGCGGATCGAGGAGGCGGCGGAGAAGTCGATCGCGGCGGCGGGCCGCAAAATCGAGCGGGTCGTGAGCCTGGTCTGGCAGGTGCAACAGGACATCTGGGGACTGCGGTTCCGCTGGCGGGCGTTTCTCGGTCCGTGGGCGATCTTCGTGTTCATCCTGGGGATGGCGCTGGAGAGCCGCATCCTCCTCCTCTACGGATGGCTGTGGAAGGACTGACCCGGCGGACGGGCCAGGGATAAGGGCCGGCACGATGGTTGCGACGGTTGTCGAGCTTCGCTCGTCGGCTCTGGCGGTGTCGTACTACGAGAAGGACGGCTACTACGCGAAGGACTCTCCCGAGCACCGCGACGCGAGCTTCTGGGCGGGCGCGGCGGCGCGAGATGCTGGACTGCGGGCGCACGTCCTGCCCCGGGAGTTCGAGGACGTGCTGGCGGGCTGGGTGCCCGGCACGGAGCTGCGCCTCGGGCGGATGCGCGAGGGCGAGCACGACCACCGACCGGGGTGGGACATCACGTTCTCGGCGCCGAAGTCGGTCTCGCTGGAGGCGCTGGTCACGGGCGACCGGCGGGTGATCCGGGCGCACGACGACGCGGTGCGGGCGACGCTGGGGTGGATCGAGAGCGAGCTGCTGGAGACCCGGGGCTGGGACCCGGCGACGCGGCGGCGCCCGCGGGTGCCGGCGGACGGGATGGTGGTGGCGGGGTTCCGCCACCTGATCAGCCGCGATCAGGATCCGCAGCTCCACACCCACTGCGTGCTGGCCAACATGACGCGCAACGCCGACGGCGCGTGGCGGAGCGTCGAGCCGACGCGGTTCCGCCGCAGCGTCAAGCTGATCGGGGCGTACTACCGCAACGAGCTTGCCCGGCGCCTGCAGGCGCTGGGGATGGCGGTGACGCCGACGCTTGTGGGGAGGGTGCCGGGGTTCGAGCTGGCGGGCTACGAGCGTTCGTTCCTGGACGCCTTCTCGGGGCGGCGGCGGGAGATCCTGGCGCACCTCGAGCGGCTGGGGCTTCCCTACACGCCGGCGCTGGCGCAGATGGCGGCGCTGCACACGCGGCGGCGGAAGCGTGAGGTGGGCCTGGCGCAGCTGGTGCCGGCGTGGCGGGCGCGTGCGCGTGCGCTCGGGCTGAGGCGGGACAAGGCGGCGCTGCGTCCGGCCCGGCCTCTCGATCCGGACACGGGCAAGCCGGTGCCGCCGGAAGTCCCGCCGCCCGACATGCCGGCGAACGAGCTGCGGAGTCTGAGGCGGGCGCCGAAGCTTCCCCCGTTGCCGCCCAATCCCCGCCCGGACCACGCGCCCGCCGCTGGGGCCGCCGGAGAACTGTCGGCGGAACCGGAGACCGGGGTGCTGGAGGCGGTGGCGCGGGCGGTGGCGCACGCGGCCGAGCGGCGGACGACGATCCCCGAGGCGGAGATCCGCGCGGTGGCGCTGGGCCATGCGCCGGGGCGCTACGGGCTGGACGAGATCGACGCCGCGGTCGCCCGGCTGGTCCGCGGCGGCGAGCTGATCGAAGTCGAGCGCCGGGGCATTGACCGGGCCTTCGTCACCGACCGGGCGGTGAAGGCGGAACGCCACGTGCTGGCCGCGATGCGCGCCGGGCGGGGAACGGGCGAGGCGCTCGCCGACGCCGAGGCGGTGGAGAAAGCCCTGCAAGGTTCGCGCCTGACGGCGGGGCAGCGGGAGGCGGTGCGGACGGTGCTGCTCTCGGACGACCGCGTGGTCGGCGTGCAGGGCCACGCCGGCAGCGGCAAGACGACGATGCTGCGGACGGCGAAGGCGCTGCTCGGCGAGCGCACGATCCTGGGTCTCGCGCCGTCGGCCGCCGCGGCGCGGGTGCTGGAGCGCGAGGCCGGCGTCCCGTCGCGGACGCTACAGTATTTCCTCACCCGCTTCGCCGATCTGTCGGACGACGACGTCCTCGCCCGCGCTCGGGAGGAGTACGCCAGCGCGGTGCTGGCGGTGGACGAGGCGTCGATGATCGACACCGTGCGCATGCAGGCGCTGCTGGCGACCGCGGCGCGTCTCGGGGTGGCGCGGGTGGCGCTGGTCGGCGACACGGCGCAGCTCCGCGCGGTGGACGCGGGCCAGCCGTTCCGCCTGCTGCAGAAGGCGGGGATGACGACGGCGACGATGGACGAGGTGCTGCGCCAGCGCAACCCCGAGCTGCTCAGCGCCGTCAGCCTGGCGCGCGGGGGCCAGGCGGGTGCTGCGATCCGGACCCTCGGCGGAGAACGCGTGGTCGAGGCCGCGAGGGAGGACCTCGGCCGCGAGGCCGCCCGGCGCTGGCTCGCGCTGGCGCCGGCCCGCCGGGCGGACACCCTGCTGCTTGCGCCGACGCACGCGATCCGCCGCCAGGCCAACGAGGCGGTGCGCGAGGGGCTGGCCGCGGGGGGCGCCCTGCACGGCCGGACGCTGGCGATCGACCGTCTGGTCGACCGCCGGCTCACACGGGCGCAGGCCGCCGACATCGCCAGCTACGAGCCGGGCGACACGGTGGTCTTCCACCGCGACCACTACGGCTGCCGCCGCGACGACGTGTGCGCCGTCACCGCCCTGGAGGCGGGCATGGTGGTGCTGGCGCACGCCGACGGCGGCGAGCGCCGGTTCCGCCCCGCGGGCAACGCGGCGTGGTATCTCCGCCTCTGCGACACCGAGCGCATCGAGCTGAGGGCCGGCGACCGCATCCGCTGGACGCGCAACCGCAGGGCGCCGCGCGCCCGCTTCGGGCGGGCGCAGGCGCCGGACCTCGTCAACGGCGGCGAGGCGGAGATCGTCGGCATCGACCCCCGGCGGGTACGCTTCCGCGACGCCGACGGGACCGCCTTCGGCCTTGCGCGCGACGATCCGCAGCTGCGGCATCTCGACCACGCGTACTGCACGACGGTGCACGCGGCGCAGGGACGCACCGCGCGGGCGGCGATCACGGTGCTCGACGCCGGCGGCGCCGCGGACCGGGCGCTGTTCCACGTCGAGCTCAGCCGGGTGAGCGAGGAGTTCGTGCTGCTGACCGACGACCGCGAGGCGCTGGTCGAGCTCCTGGAATCGCACGCCGGCAGCGGCGACGGCGCGCTGGAGGCGCTCGGCGTCGACCCCGCGACGGTCCCCGCCGTGGACCCCGGGGTGATCTCGGAGCTTGCGGACGACTGGCGGGCGCTGCAACGGCGGGCCGAAGAGACCGGTACCGTCCCCTTCTTCGTGCCGGGCTACAACGACGTCATGGCGCGGGCGGCGGCGCTGTCGGCGGTCGAGGACCTGGCGCCCGACATGCGCGCGCCTGTCGACGCGATGGTGGCGGAGCACGAGGGCCATCTCGCCCGCGACCGGGCGATACGTTCGC
Organism: Alphaproteobacteria bacterium; assembly: GCA_965243325.1. GTDB lineage: Bacteria > Pseudomonadota > Alphaproteobacteria > UBA7887 > UBA7887 > JANQOH01. The sequence continues at coordinate 2,307,260 of CBDEUQ010000003.1, forward strand.
TCGCGGAGAGGATCGGGAACAACTGGCGGCGCCGGCCCGAGCTCGGGTGGGCGGCGCGGGCGAAGGGCTGCCCGGCGGAGGCGCTTCCCGGCCACGCCGCATGGCGCGCCGAGGGCGCGGCGCTCGCCGGCGAGGCGCGGTCGCTGCTTGACGGCGCGGGCGACCCTGACGCCGCGCGCCATCTCGGCGCCGCACCGGACGGGCGCGCCGCGCTCGAGGGCGCGGTGCGGTCGCTGGAGCGCACGCGCACCATCGACGACGGCGAGCGGTTCCGGCGCCTGTGGACGGATCTCCGCGAGCGCGCCGCGCGAACCGGCGTTCCCGAGATCCTGGCGCCGGACCACGCCTGGGCCGCGGCGCTCGGAGAGCGTCTAGGGACCGCCGCCGGGCTCGACGCGGAGACCCGGCGCGCGGTCGCCGACTGGCGAGTGGTCCGGACCGCGCAGACGACGCTCGCCGACGAGGTCCGCGCTCTGCCCAGCCGCGCCGCGGCCTGGGAGCGGCGGCGGACGGCGCTCGCGCTCGACCAGCACGGCGAGATCGATCCCGCCGATCCCGCGTGCCGCGCCTGGCGCGAGGAGGGGGCGCAGATTGCGCGCGCGGCGGCGGCGATGCTGCAGGCGGGCGCCGCCCACGCCCCCTGGCTCGACGCCCCGCCCGAGACGCGGCCGGGGATCGCGTTCGCGGCCGGCGCGGTGCGCGGGGCGCTCACGGAGGACCGCTATGCGGGGCTCGCCTGGCTGACGCGCGAGGTCGACCGCACACGCCGGGAGACGGGCGCGCCGGCGTTCCGCCAGCCGCGCTACGGCGAGGCGATTGCCGAGGCGCGGACGCTCGCCGACAAGGCGGGGCTGCCGCGGGAGCGGCGGCAGGCCATCGAGCGCTGGCTTGCCTACGACCGCGAGCACGAGCGCCTCGCCGCCGATGTCCGCGCCTGGCCCGGCCGGGCCGACGCGCTGATCGCCGAGCGCCCCGAAGCGCCGGCCCGGCTCGTTGCGCTCGCGGACTGGCGCGACCGCGCCGCGGCGCTCCTCGACGAGGCCGCCGCGATGCGCGCGCCCGACGACCCCCACGCGCCCCACCTCGCCGCCATGCCGGCGGATAGCGCGGCGCTGGACGCGGCGCAGGCGCGGCTCGACGGCGCCCTTGTCGATGTGGCCGTGCGCGAGGTCCGCGCGCTCGAGGCGGCGGCGCGGCGCCACGCCGCGCTGACCGGCGGCATCGCCTTCGACGCCCCCGACCACGCGGTGGCGGTGGCGCGCGCCCGCGCGCTCGAGGCACGCCCGAATTTGCCCGCCGGCGCGCGGAAGACGGTCGGCGCCATCCTCGCCCGGGACGCACGCTGGCGCACAGAGCGCCAACGCATCGCCGCGTTCCTCGATGCCGCCGCGGCGCCGGGAAGCGACGGGCGCGCGCTCCCCGACATCGCCCGCGAAGCGGCGGCCATCGGCCGCGACGTCCCCGCACCCGACATCGCCGCCCATCTCGCCGCCCTCGGCGGCGCCTCAGGCACCGCCCCGGACGCTGCCCCAGGCGCTGCGCCGGACGCGCTCAGCGTGATCGCCGAGGCCGCCGCCGCACGCGTCGCCGCGGACAAGTGCGCCCGCCTCCTCAAGCGCATCGCCCGGAACCGGGACGCGGCGAGGGAAATCGGGGTCGCGGAGTTCGACACCGCAGACTGGCCTGCCATCGCCGTCGATGCCCGCGCCCTGCTCGACGCCGGGACCCTGCCGGCAGCCGACAGGACCCCGCTCGAACGCGTCCTCGAACGCGAGGCCGCGCACCGCGCCGAAGAACCCGAAATCCCGAGCCCGCGCCACGACCCGGGAATCGGGTTCTGATGCCGGGTTCGCCCCGGGTCGTCGCCGAATGCCGCCGGAATTGCACGCGGGCGGCGGGCGCGGGTATCGTTGCCGCGCACTCGCATGCTCGCGTCGGCAGGGCGGTGGCCGGACGTGCGACGCGCGTGGACGGTCGGCGCGGATTTCGTGCGGCGCACCGCTCGCCGGAGCGATGGCGCGGCGCAAGAGAATAGGGGCCGGTCGGCCCCAAAACCAGTTTAAAGGGCAGGCCGCTCCCCGGCAAGGGCCGACGGCGAGACGACAACGGATCCGATCGGACAATCGACACGGCGCGAACCATGCCATGCCAGTCACTGACTCACCCGCCAAGGAGATATTTCATGAAATACCTGTCTATCTTATTGCCAATAGTTTTTATGGGAATTTCTTTAACGGAGGCTTTCGCCACTCCCCCTCTATGCCCCGACGCTTCCATAGGGTACACCGTGCGAAGAAGTATATGGAAAGCACATGACATCGTGGGGTCAGCATTGGAAGATGTGGAAGAGATCAAAAGGGAAATCAAGAAGCTCAAGGGCGAGGACTTTAAACGAGATATTCATTGGTGCAAAAGTCCCGAAGAACTCAACTCTATAGGGTACACTGAACAACAGAGTGTCTGGGCAACACATACCCTTGCGGCAATCTTGAAGAGCCACCTGGAGGAGATCAAGGCGGACATAAGGGACCTTCGGGAACAACAATAACAGCCGGAACTTTTGTGAAGTGGCCGCTCCGGTATTAACCCGCTCTATTCATGGCGGGCCGGTGATTTTGGTTAATTTGGAGCGGGCAGGGCCTTCCGTTGAGCGCCGTTTGGGCGCCCTGATTGGAAGTTTTTTGGATGTCTGGTTTGGGGATTGAAGGGTTTCGGGCTGGCGGGGCACGTCGCCCCTGGGTTCATGGCCCGGACGTTGCGATGCGGCCAGCCAGGAGGCGGAAGAGGGAAGCGTCCGGACAGGCGGAAGCGAAGTGGATGCGGACGCGGGCGGCTTTCTCGACGATGCGGGCGCCGACCCCGGATCGGGTCCTACCGTATGCACACATCTCCTTCGGAGAGTGTTGAAGGGGGGATTCCCATGAGCCGTGTCCTGTGATTCATACCGTTCCCGGCGTTGGATGGGAGACGGGAGCGGCGAGCGATGGACAGCGAGGTTTCGTATTTCGGGGACCGTCGCGTCGACGAGGCCGGGCGGTTCCTGCACGACCGGCTCGTCAGGCGCGGTCCGCGGGGCATTTCCGTCCGCAGCGTGGGCGGGAACCGCGCCGGCGAGGTGCGCATCGGGCGCTTCCTGCGGAACGGGAAGGTGTCGGTGGAGAAGGTGGTGGAGCAGGCCGCGCGGGGCACGGCGGGCCGCGTCGCGGGCCTGCATGTGCTGGCGATACAGGACACGACGAACTTCCGCGACAGCGGCGGCGGCACGGGCGTGGTCGGCCACGCCACGATCGCGGTGGAGGCCGAGGCAGGGGCCCTTCTCAGCCTCGCCGCCACGCAGGTGATCGAGCGGTGCGGCGGCGAGAAGGCGTCGAAGCATGCGCCGCTCTGCGACAAGCAGAGCCGGCGCTGGCTCGACGGCATGCAGGAGAGCGCGCGCCTGCTGGAAGCGGGGGCGGCGCGCGTGACCGCGGTGGCGGACCGGGAAGGCGACATCTACGAGATGTTCGCCTGCCGGCCCGAGGGCATGGACGTTCTGGTCCGGGCGGCGCAGGACCGCGTCCTCGCCGACGGCGGCGGCAAGCTCTTCGACGGCCTGGAAGGCAGGCCGGAGGAGGAGCATGCGGTGGACCTGCCGGCCAGGCCCGGCCAGAAGGCGCGCACGGCCCGCATCTCGGTGCGCTTCGGCGCGGTCACGCTCCGGCGCCCGAGGCACCGGCCCGCGGAGCCCGGGGCGCCGAAGTCCCAGCCCGTCTTCCTCGTCGAGGCGCGCGAACTCGACCCGCCTGCGGGGGTGCAGCCCGCGCACTGGCGGCTGCTGACCAGCCACCGGGTCGAGACGCACGACCAAGCCCGGTGGATCACCCGGCTCTACCGCAGGCGCTGGACGATCGAGCAGCTGTTCCGCACCGTCAAGACCAAGGGGTTCGACATCGAGGCGGTCTCCATGGAGACCGCCCCGTTCCGGGTCCTTTGCGCCATGACGCTGGTCGCCGGCGTCTCCTGCCTGCAACTCGTTCAGGACCGGGACGGCGAGGGCGGGCGGCCGCTCAGTGACGTCTTCGACGAGGCCGACAGGACCGCCCTCGAAGCCGTCTCGGCCACGCTCGAGGGCGGGACCGAAAGGCAGAAGAACCCGCATCCGCCGGGCTCCCTCGCCTTCGCCGCCTGGGTCTGCGCACGCCTGGGCGGCTGGACCGGCTACTACGGCAAGCTTGGGCCCGTCGTCATGCTGAAAGGGCTGTACGAGTTCAGGACCATACAGCTCGGCTACAACCTCGCTCTGGCAGGAGCCAGACATGTGTGAATCCAGTAGGGATCGGGTCCGGGGCAGGTTCTTGAGCAGTCTCTGACGGAGGGTGACGAACTCGGCCTGGCGGAGCGGCATGGTGCGCGGCACGGCATGGCGGAGCGCAAGCATCAGCCAGTAGGCGGCGGTGTGCAGGACCAGGCGGAACTGGTTGGCGAGCGGGCTCTGGCAGGAGGTGCGGTCGGAGGCGAGCTGGGCCTTGTGGAGCTTGATGAGGTTTTCCGCCTGTCCGCGGACGCAGTAGACGTCTTCGTAGAGATGGCCCGGCTCGCCGGCGGGCGAGGTGACGATGTAGCGTGCGTCGAAGCCGCGCGGCGTCGCCTCGAGCCGGGCGACGACGCGGCGTTTCCGGTTCCACGAGCGGGCGGCGTAATTGAAGTCGGCGAAGCCGCGCATCCGGTCGGCGCCGGCCTCGGCGCGGCGCACCTTGAGGTCGTCGCCGACCTCCCAGGCGAGGCCGTGCAGCGCCGCATTGCCGGCCAGCCCGAAGATGAAGTCGACGCCGTTGTCCTCGCACCAGTCCATCGCCTCGTGGCGGCCGTAATGGCCGTCCCCGCGGAAGGTCAGCCGGGTGCGCGGCCAGTGCCGGCGGATACGGCGGACAAGGTGCTTCAGCAGGGTGCGGACCTCGATCCCCGAGGGCGTCTTGCCGGGGCGCAGGAGGACCGCCACCGGCCTGCCGCTCTCGACATGGTAGACGTGCACCGGCAGAAAGCACCGGGTGTCGTAGTGGGTGTTGAACAGCGACAGTTGCTGGTGCCCGTGCACCGCGTCGCAGGTGTCGTCGATATCGAGCGTGATCGCTACCGGCGGCGTCGGGAAGGAGCGGCAGAAGAGGTCGACCAGGGCGGCCGTCAGGCGCCCCGCCTCGGTCCGCGAGGGCGCGTTCTCGAGCCGGCTCATGGTCGGTTGCGAACAGAGCTCAGGGCCGCTCTCCGGCGCCCGGCCGACGGCCAGCTTGAACAGCGGATCGGCGCGCAAGGCGTCGCAATCGTCGGCGTCTTCATAGCCGCAGGCGATCGCGAACATGCGGAACCGCAGCATCGCCGGCAGCGTGTGACGATCACCCGGAGCTGCGCCGGCACGATATCCAGGCGCTCCGTGCGATCCTCGCCGATCCGCACCATTTCCCCGCAGCCGCAGGGGCAGAGCGTGCTCTCCGGCTCGATCACCTGCTCGATCCGGGGCAGGTGGTCCAGCAAATGACCGAGATTGCGCGCCGGGCGAGGCCGCTTCGGCGCGCGGGCTGGCGACGGATCTTCCGCCGCCGCCGCGGCCTCCACCTCTGCAGACGCGCCCTCAAGCTCCTCGAACGCCAGCTGGCGCTCGTCCGCCGACAGCTTCTCCGACCTCTTGCCATACAGCAGCCGGATTAGTTCCAGGTTCAGATGTTCCAGACGGCGGATGCGTTCGGCCTGCGCTTCGTTCTCACCCGCCAGACTGGCCTGCTCTTCCGTCAGCGCGTCGTTCGCAGCGGCAAGACAGGCCTTGTCCGCCGCCAACGTCTCGTTCTCGACGCGCAGCGTCTCCAGCACCGCAAGCGCCTGCCTCGCGGCCACCGCCTGTTCGGGCGTCAGCGTGTCGAGGTCCATCTCCGCAAGCGCTGCCATGGCTCACCCGATAGCACAGTGTCGCGGAGCCGGGGGCCCCGATCCAACGGCTGAGTCACTCCGCCTCAGCCGGCGCCCGTACCGACAGCGCTCGCACGCGACGCCAGTCCAGGCCCGCGAACAAGGCCTCGAACTGCGCATGGTTCAGCGTCATCACCCCGTCGCGGATCGCCGGCCACACAAAGCCCTGCTCCTCCAGGCGCTTGTAGATCATCACCAGCCCGGTCCCGTCCCAAACAATCAGCTTCAGCCTGTCAGCTCGCCTCGATCGAAAGACGTATACCGTGCCCGTGAACGGGTCCCGCCGTAGCGCGCTCTTCACATGGGCGACAAGGCCGTCGTGTTGGCGGCGGAAGTCGACGGGCTTCGTCGCGACAACGATCCGCACCCGGTTCGACGGGAAGATCATGACGACGCGTTCAGCGCAGAGACGATCTTCGCCAGCCGGACCGCCGGCACCGCCGCGTCCAGACGGACCGTAACCCGGTCCAGGACCACTTCCAGACGCTCGACGCCCGCCTCAGCGACAGAACTCTCCTCCGCCCGGACCACCAGCGGCGCAAACTCCACTTCCGCCGCAGGCAGAACCAGGCCGCCTTCCCGCGCCAGGCGGCGCCAGCCCGACAACTGGGTCTCATGGATGCCGTATCTCCGCTCGACACCGCGCACCGTAGCCCCGGCCTCAAGCGTCTCCGCAACAATCCGCGCTTTCAGATCACACGGCCAGCGACGACGACCGCCTGACACCGGCAGCACTTCCACGCTCCTCAGAGTCAAAATTGAGGTCTGCATTCAGACTCTTGCCCCCTGCTTGCATCGCAGACGTCAATCCCAAATCAGAACCTCAGTTGGAAGGTGCCCCGCTCGCCCCGTATGTGGACGCCCCCCTGGCGGCAAGCACGACTTCGAACGAAGGGCGGCATGTGGGTCAGGTACCGTCGTATGTCCGGCCTCTTGATGCAGCCCTTCTCGGCCGCGGGCCCGTATGGTGTTCGTGAGATCGGAGCCAAATCGCTTACGCGCGCTCGAAGGCACATCGGTGCGGACTGGTTTGTCCGATCCCGTCTCACTGACCGTTTGCCCCTACCTTGTTCGTCGTCCTGCCCGCACTCTGTTGGGACCGGCCGCGGCTCGTGCCCCGAGGTCCCGTGTTCGTGGTTCTCTCTTCCGGTTCCGGCCCTATCCGGCGACGGCGCTCATCATCACCGGCGGACGATAGCTCTCCTTCTTCACCATCAGTGCCCAGATGGTGCGGGCCATCTTGTTCGCAAGCGCGACCGCGACCAACTTGACCGGCTGCTCCGCCAGCATCCGGCGGAGCCACGGGTCCGCGATCTCCTTGCGACGACGCGCGTGGCGGATCACCGCCATCGCTCCCAGAACGAGCAGGCGCCGCAGGTCCCGCTGCCCCATCTTGGTAATCCGCCCCAACTGCTGACGGCCGCCCGTCGACACCTCGCGCGGTGTCAGCCCTATCCATGCCGCAAAGTCACGTCCCCGGGCGAAGCTCTCCATCGGCGGCGCGAACGCGTGCACCGCCATCGCGCTGACCTCTCCCACCCCCGGAATCGTCATCAGGCGCCGCAGGTCATCTTGCTCCCTGACAAGAGACCGCATCTGCTGGTCGAGCTCGCCGATTTGTTCGTTCAACTGCGCAATCCGGTCGAACAACAATCCCGCGGTCGGGACGACCAGCTCGGGCAGCGTCTCCGCGCACTCGCCATACGCCTGCCACAGGTGCTCGACATTGGCCACGCCGCGAGCCGCGACCAGACCGAATTCCGCGAGGTGACCACGCAACGCGTTGACCGTTTGCGTGCGCTGCTGCACCAGCAGGGCGCGGGTGCGGTACAGCATCGAGCGCGCCTGGGCCTGCTCCGTCTTCACCGCCACGAACCGCATCGTCGGGCGCTGGGCCGCCTCGACGATCGCCGCCGCATCCCTCGCGTCGCTCTTCTGCCGACGCTTCACGAACGGCTTCACATACACCGGCGCGACCAAACGCACCTCGTGGCCGAGCTGTTGAATCTCCCGGCCCCAGTGATGGGCGCCTCCGCAGGTCTCCATCACCACCAGGCACGGCGGCTGCGAGGCGAGAAAATCAAGAACCTTCCCTCGTGAAAGCTTCCTGCGCAGAACCGGCGTTCCCTCGGCTGTGGCTCCATGAAGCTGGAAGCTTCTCTTCGAAATATCGATGCCGATGATGCTAAGGAAGGTCTGAACAAGGGCAGTTTTGCCGGGCGCGAGGTTTGTCGTGCTTTCCGATGGGTTGCCGAAACCTTCCTGCGGCTTGTTTTCACGTCGAAGGAAGGACAGTGCATTGGAAAGTCGATATCCGAGCCGACTGTTTCCTGCCACCGTGCGGCGGCCGCAGAGGGACCGGGCCCGCGTCAGGCGGTTGCGTAGCGCCCCGCAATGAGCAAATTGGAAAACCCGAGCAGCAGGGCGATGCGCTGCGTGTTCTTCGCCAGCCCCCGGTAGCGCACCTTCGCGTAGCCGAAGTGGCGCTTCACATACAAGAACGGATGTTCGACCTTCGCCCGCACCGACGCCTTGCGCTTCTCCGCCGCCGCCTCCGGTCCCTCCTTGTCCAGCCGCCGGCGTTTGCCGGCCTTCATCGCCACCTCCCAGTCCACCGGGGCGTCCCGGTTCTCTTCGCGCTTGCCCACACCCTGGTAGCCCGCGTCGCCCCACACCCGATCCTCGCCGCCGTGCAACAGCGTGTGCGCCGTGGCCACGTCCGATGTGTTCGCCGGCGTCGTCTCCAGGCTGTGCGCAAGGCCCGAGCCCGCGTCCACTCCGATATGCGCCTTCATCCCGAAGTACCACTGGTTGCCCTTCTTCGTCTGGCGCATCTCCGGATCCCGTTCGCCCTTCGCGTTCTTCGTCGACGACGCCGCGGTGATGATGCTCGCGTCCACGATCGTCCCCGTCTTCAACCGGTGCCCGAGCGAGGCCAGGTGCGCGTTGATCTCCGCAAACAGCGCTTCGCCCAGACCGTGCTTCTCCAGCAGGTGGCGGAAGTTCAGGATCGTCGTCTCGTCAGGAAGCGGTCCCGACAGCCGCAACCCGACGAAGCGCCGCACCGACTCCACTTCGTAAAGCAGGTCCTCCATGCCAGGGTCGCTCAGGTTGTAGAACAACTGCACGCAGTGCACCCTCAGCATCACCGAAAGCGGGTACGGCCGGCGACCGCGTCCGGCCTGCGGATAGAACGGCTCGATCCGCTCTTCCAGACGCCGCCACGGAACCAGTCCGTCCATCTTCTCCAGAAACAGATCACGCCGAGTGCGGCGCTTCTTCGAGTCGTGCTCAAGTTCCGAAAAACTCGCCTGTTCCATCCCTGACCCACCGCGCCGAATGCCTTGCATCAATTATAACATCACCGACTTGTTCAGACCTTCCCTAACGTTGCTCACGGACGTTCCCCTTATCCCCTGAACGCACACCGCGTGCGTTCTCTCCTTGGCGCATCGTGACGCCGTGGGAAGGGGGGCGTCCACTCCATCGCTTACGCACGTCTCGTTATCTGACCCGTATCAAGTAAATCACAGATGTCGCGAGCGGCTCTATCAAAACTGAATGTTCATGCCGTCCAGCAGATTGTGTTTGAACCGTGTCAACACTTGCATTGAGTGTGTCTATTCCTGCAAAACTGCCATCATCAAGACTTCGATCGTACCAAGGCTTTGGCATCCCATGAGCGTGTTCACCCGAAGATGTAGTTCTAGCTGTATTTGATCCGCTTCGAATGTTGGCGTCCTTGCCGCCTTTCAAGAACATATCGATCAAGTTTGGAGTTTTCATGCCTTGAAACTCGGGCGAAGCTACTTTGGATGTAATGTCGCGACCATCACAGATTTCCCATCCAAAGTCCTTCAATGACTCGGCAATCTCCCATTCTCCGACAAAAGGCAATATCATTCCGGGGTGTATGAGCGAGAGCTTCCTCACTTCGCCCAGCACTAGAAGGCTTGCGGCTTTTGCGGCTGCGTCGACCCCTTCCTCTTCCGTGTCAAGTTGCTGAATGGCATCTTCAATAAGTTTACTGGTTCGTGATTTCAGATCGTTCTCAGCCTCAGAAATCGCTATACTTGCCTGTTGTTCAAGCTCGATTTTGGCATCATCGACTTGCCTCTTAATATTTAACAGAATTCGCTTTGAAAATTTTTCATCAAGCTGATCCACGATGCTGTATTCAATAACTTTAGCGTCAATTTGTTTAGGAATCGTCTTTCCAAAGAACCACGCTGCGGCTATTGACGCAACAACCAATATAGAAATAAACCCGCCAACGAGCCAACGTTGCTGAGATTGCAGGAAGTTCCGGTGTCGTTCCAGCTGCTGGGCTAAATTCACGTTTTGCTGGTTGAGCGTACTCGCTACTTCTGCACGAACTAGTGGATTGATTCCAACGTTTGGAACCCTCGGTTTCTGGCGGCGATGATGTCGTCGGGGTCCGCGATCCAGACGAAGGGCTTTGCCTCTGTCCGGTTGTGCTCGTCGATGAAGCGCTGGATGGCGTCGCGGAGTTCGTCGACGGAGCGGAACACGCCGTGCTTGAGCCGCCGGCGCGTCAGCTTGGCGAAGAAGCCTTCGACGGCGTTGAGCCACGAGCACGAGGTCGGGGTGAAGTGGAAGGTCCAGCGCGGATGCTTCTCGAGCCATGCCCGGACCGCCTTGTGCTTGTGGGCGGAGTAGTTGTCGAGGATGGCATGGATCGGCGTCCCGGCGGCGACCGTGCGTTCGATGCGTTCGAGGAAGCGCACGAACTCCTCGTGCCGGTGACGGGCGCTGTGCTGCGAGATCACCGTCCCCTCGAGCACATCAAGGGCGGCGAACAGCGTCGTCGTGCCGTGTCGCTTGTAGTCGTGGGTCATGGTGGCACCGCGCCCTTTCTTCAACGGCAGCCCGGGCTGCGTGCGGTCGAGTGCCTGGATCTGCGACTTTTCGTCGATCGACAGCACCGCCGCATGCGCCGGCGGCTCCACGTACAGGCCGACGATGTCGCGCACCTTGTCGACGAAGGCCGGATCGGTCGACAGCTTGAACTGACGCCAGCGGTGCGGCGCGAGACCGTGCGCCTGCCAGATCGTGCGCACCGTCGAGGCGGCCACGCCCGCGGCCTTCGCCATCGCCCGCAGTGTCCAGTGCGTCGCCTCGCCCGCCGGCGGCGTCTGCGTCAGGCGTACGATCGTCGCAACCCGTGCAGGCGACAAAGGCTTCCGGCCGGGAGGCCGTGTCTTGTCCCGCAGAAGCCCGTCGACGCCCTCTTCCATGAAGCGTTCCTGCCAGCGCCAGACGCACGTCTTCGACTTCCCCGTCGCCGCCATGATCGCCATCGTCCCCAGACCGTCGGCGCTGGCCAGGACGATCCGCGCCCGCCACACGTGCTTCTGCGCGCTGTTGCGATCCTCAACGATCGCACGCAAGCGGTCGCGATCCTCCACCGAAACCGTGAACGAAACTCCCCGACGCATCGCAACCGTCCCATGACAGATCGAACAAGGGAAACAATAAAGGACTCTTCCGTCAAATACAATCCACTAGGTCGCGATCTTCTGGATTTAGTGCCATAGCTCTTTTTCCCTTAAGGTCACTCAGACCATGCCTATCCGGTTAGGCATGGTTCGCTGATTGAACGTGAAGCTGCATAGAGCCAAGTTGACAGTCTAGACATTGATTCCAACGTTTGGAACCCTCGTTTTCGTGCGGCGATGATGTCCTCGGGCCACATCGGCGGCCCAGAAGAACGGTCTGGCGTCGGCAGCGTTGTGCTCGGCGATGAACCGGTGAATGGCGTCGCGGAGTTCGCGGACCGAGCGGAAGACGCCGTGCTTGAGCCGCCGGCGCGTCAGCTTGGCGAAGAAGCCCTCGACCGCGTTGAGCCACGAGCACGAGGTCGGGGTGAAGTGGAAGGTCCAGCGCGGGTGCTTCGCGAGCCAGGCCCGGACCCTGGCGTGTTTGTGCGTGGCGTAGTTGTCGAGGATGGCATGGATCGCGGTGCCGGCGGGGATCGTGCGTTCGATGCGGTCGAGAAACTTCAGGAATTCCTGATGGCGGTGGCGAGCGGCGTGCTGGCCGACAATGGTTCCCCCGGATCGGGTCCGGGGCAGGCTATCAAGGACATTCAGGGCCGCGAACAGCGTTGTGGTGCCGTGCCGCTTGTAGTCATGGGTCATGGTGGCGCAGCGCCCCTTCTTCAGCGGCAGGCCGGGTTGTGTGCGGTCGAGAGCCTGGATCTGCGTCTTCTCGTCGATCGACAGCACCACGGCATGCGCCGGCGGCGCCACGTAGAGGCCGACAATGTCGGTCAGCTTGTCGGCGAAGGCAGGGTCGTTCGAGAGCTTGAACCGCCGCCAGCGATGCGGTGCCAGACCGTGCGCCTGCCAGATCGTCCGCACCGTCGAGGCGGCGACGCCCGCGACCTTCGCCATCGCCCGCAGCGTCCAGTGCGTTGCCTCCCCGGGCGGCGGGGTGTGGGTCAACCGCACGATCTCCGCCACCTGCTCGGGCGCAATCGGCGCCTTTCCGGGCGGCCGTGTCTTGTCGCGGAGAAGACCGTCCACGCCTTCGCGCATGAAGCGTTCCTGCCAGCGCCAGACGCAGGTCTTCGACTTGCCGGTCTCCGTCATGATCGCCGTCGTGCCCAGACCCGCGGCGCTGAGCAGGATGATGTGCGCCCGCCACACGTGCTTCTGAGGGCTGTTCCCATCGGACATCACCTCCCGCAGGCGCCGACGGTCCGCCGCCGATACCGTGAAAGAGACACCTTTACGCATGAGCCGCTGCCTCGTCGTCGTCCGAAAACAGGAAACCTCTCGGACTCTTCCGATAAAGTCAATCCACTGATATGGATTGACCTTTCAACTGATGCACGAACGCCTTCTATTGACGTCTCCTTTCGCGCTGGCGGCAACGCGACGTGGGCGGCTTGCTGCGACGGTGGATCCTTCTGATATCCGTGGGTTGGTTACCACCATACTTCACTTCGTCGCGGAGCTGCCTCTCTCTAGGCTCAGGACTCATAACCAGAAAATGACGGTTGCGGCGATGCAGATGGCGCTGAAGAAGGTGGGCGCGCATCGGTCGTAGCGGGTGGCGATGCGGCGCCAGTCCTTGAGCCTTCCGAACATGCGTTCGATAAGGTTCCGCTGCTTGTAGAGTTCGGTGTCGTAGGCGACGGGTTTCTTGCGGCTGGCGCGGCCGGGGATGCAGGGTGTGATGCCGCCGCGTCTGGCGAGGGCGCCGCGGAAGCGGTCGCTGTCATAGCCCTTGTCGCCGATCAGGGTGTCGGCGTCGGGCAGGACGGGGAGCACGGTAGCGGCGCCGCGATAATCGCTGACCTGGCCTTCGGTCAGCAACAGGATCAAGGGCTTGCCGTCTGCGTCGCAGACCGCGTGGAGCTTCGAGTTGAGCCCGCCCCGGGTGCGGCCGATACAGCGCGAAAGAGCCCCTTTTTGAGCAGACTGGCCGCGGTGCGGTGCGCCTTCAGGTGGGTCGCGTCGATCGACACCGTCGCGGTCGCCTCGCTCTCCGCAGCCAGAGCGGCGAAAATTCGGTCGAACACGCCGGCCCTGCTCCACCGCACGAAGCGATTGTAGAGCGTTTTGTGCGGGCCGTAGCAGGCCGGCGCATCGCGCCACATCAGACCCGAACGGATGACGTGGACGATGCCGCTGATGACCTTGCGGTCGTCGACCCGCGGGACGCCGCGCACCTTGTTCGGCAACAGCGGCTGAAGACGAGCGAACTGTGCGTCGGACAGCCAGAAATGATGGTCGGACATGGCACACCCTATATGTTGGGCTTGCGAACCGCGTCGCATACCATATCATAAGAATTTATGGGTCCTGAGCCTAGTACTACAGTTGCGAATTTTTGCGAATGGTGATTTATTCCGTTCGGCCCTTTCAGCGGATGGACGGAATGAGCGTTGCGGAGTGGTCTGGCTCTCTTGTGGAATGGGAACGGGAGCTGTGTTCATGGAAAGCCCGTCTGGGCTCGGTGTTCCGGCGTCGTCAGCTTCGTGAGACGGGAGGGGCGTTTCTGGACGGTCTTCTGTCGGGGATCGGCCGCAAGACGGGCTGGATGATGGCGGAGCAGGCGGGTCTGGCCCGGCCCTGGCGGATGCAGGGACTTCTCGGGCGGAACCGTTGGGACGCCGATGCGCTGCGAGACGAGGTGCGCGCCTACGCGGTGGAGGCGCTGGGCTGCGCGGACGGTGTGCTGGTGGTGGACGAGACGGGCTTCGTGAAGAAGGGCCGTCACTCGGTCGGCGTTGCGCGCCAATACACGGGCACGGCGGGCCGCGTGGAGAACAGCCAGGTCGGCGTGTTCCTCGCCTATGCGGGCCGTTTCGGCCAAGCACTGATCGACCGTCGGCTGTATCTGCCGCGAGACTGGGCGGCGGACGGCGCGCGGCGCGCAAAGACAAGCGTGCCGGACGAAGTCGCCTTCGCTACCAAGCCGGTGCTGGCCCGCGCGATGATTGGCGACGCTCTCGACGCCGGCATTCCCTGCGCCTTCGTTCTGGCCGACGCGGTCTACGGGTCCGACAGCCGGCTGCGGCAAATGCTGGAAGGGCGGAGACAGAGCTACGTGCTGGCGGTGCGCAGCAACCACCATTTGAGGTTCCTCGCCTCGACCGGCTTGATCGAGACCGATCCCGCGACACTGGCCGACAATCTGGAGGAGGAAGCCTGGACGATCCATGCCGCCGGCGAGGGCAGCAAGGGCCTCAGGCTCTATGACTGGGCGCGCATCCCCATGCCGTGGCCCTGCCAGGGGGACCGGGAGCGCTGGCTGCTGATCCGCCGCTCCCGCAACGATCCCGACAAACGGGCCTACTATCTCGTCTTCTGTCCGACCGGCACAACGCTCGCCGAGCTCGCCGGCGCGGCCGGTCTGCGATGGACCATCGAGGAATGCTTCCAGAGGGCGAAGGACGATCTCGGCCTCGACCATTGCGAGGCCCGCTCCTGGCACGGCTGGCATCGCCATATCAGCCTCGTCATGGCCGCCGCCGCCTTCCTCGCCAAACTCGCCGCAGACCTGCGCCGCGCCGCATGCAGCAAACGGAACGAAACGAGTCCCGCAACCGCAATCGCCGCCTGACGCTGCTCACTGCCCTCGTCCCTGCCGTTCCCGAAATCCGGACCCTCCTCGCCCGCCTCGCCTTTACGCCCTCACAAAGGCCTTCCGACATAATCCAATGGTCCCTCTGGCGACGAAAACACCAGGCAAGCGCCGCAATATCCCATTACAAACGACGACAAAACTCGCAACTGTAGTACTAGTGACGTGGGTCAACGAGCCTTTCGGTTCGTCCCTCTTAGTGGATACGAGGGTTCTCCTCACCGGCCCCCCACGTCGCGTAGCCGCCATGGCATCGTGTTCCTGTTCCGGCGTCTGCGGCGCTCAGGCCAGAGCGCGGGTGCCTATGGAAGCTTCGGGACAGAAAGGGGGGGTGGACCCTCGGGAATGCGTAGTGGGGAACCAATCGTATGGTGTGGGAATTGTACCAAGACGAGATGAGGGAAAGCGAAAATGCCATATACACGCCCAAGAATGATCCCGATTGGACCCTCGGGAAAGCGCAGTGGGGAACCAATCGTATGGTGTGGGAATTGTACCAAGACGAGATGAGGGAAAGCGCAAATGCCATATACGCGCCCAAGAATAATCCCAAGTGGACCCTCGGGAATGCGCAGTGGGGAACCAATCGCATGGTGTGGGAATTGTACCAGGACGAGATGGGAGGAAAGTGTTGACCGGGCTTACTCACGAGATGCGGTTTTCGTCAGTCGATTTCGACCGCTCAGGGCTGTAATTGATTCCGTCCAGGCTACTGTGCAGGATCCTTCCGATCGATTGCGCGCGGGACACGAGTTTGTTACTTACTGTGCACGGGACGGCAACGCGGAACGCGCTCAGGTATCGTGGCCCGTCGTCTCGCTCAAGCGCCGCAACGGCTCCAAATCCTTGCGGTAGCAGCGGTTTCGGCTGGCGTCAGTGGATTGGGCACATGTGCCCATCGGACTCCATTCGGAGTCTGGGTCTACACACCCGACGCATCCAAGATGCTGACCCGTCAGCTGGGAAGCCATTGGAAGATGAGTCGAATTCACCCATTTTTTCAACGACTTACCAGTCTTCCCGTTCTTCGCCTTCCGCTATCCGAACCTTGGCCGCGTTGCAGGTTCAGGACACGACCTTACCGGGATTTAGCCTTGATCCACAAGGCCCCTCCCCGAGCAACGCCGCGCTTCTCCCTGCAACGATCTGGTGTAAAATACACCGATTCGTCGAACAGGGATACGATGCCCATGGGTCGGCCTAAGCAGCACAAGCAGACCGCTCGGCTCAGCGTCAGCTTCGAAAAGGCCGATTATGATCGCGTGACCGCGATTGCCGAAGCCAACGATGTATCCTCAGCGTGGATCATTCGAAAAGCCGTGACCGCCTATTTGGACGCTTTCGGACATTCCGCACTTCCCCTTGGTGCGCAGCGCGAGCAGCAGCAACTAGGTGCAATGGCAGCTGACGAAAGGCGGGGCCGGTGAGCAGAAGAAGTGATCTTCCCTTCGGCAGCGAGTTTTCGCCCTCGCAGATCGAACTCCCAAGAGTATTGGAGTTTGCGGCCCTTCATGGCGGCGACTGGCGTGCCTTTGAGGAAACCGTACGAGTAGCCTATTTCGAGGGACACAAGACCAGCGCCTACAATCGGGCCAAGCTCGCCAATAATACCAAGCTGGGAATGGTCGCCTACGGGATCATCGACCGGGACGCAACGCTGACCCCGTTTGGCCAAGAGCTCTACGATCTACGCAATGACGAAGATGCCCTGCATGACCGATTGGCCAGGCACATTCTTCTCAACCTTCGCGGAATGACTCTCGTTCAGTGTATTCGCGACATGGTATCGGCTGGCGAACAAGTGAATCTCACTACTCTTCGAGAGGGTCTCTCAGCACGGGGCATCCACTACCCATCCGGGGGCAAGCACCCAAGCATGATGCGCCTATGGCTCGCCAAGGCCGGAGTCTTCACTGGCAGCCGTTGGCAAGTCAATGAGCGCAGAATTGAAGAAATCCTCGGCGTTGATCCAGACGAATTCGCGGTTCTAGGCGATTTCACCGTCGAGCAGAGAGCCTTCCTGAAAGCTCTTGCGAACATGGGGGCCGATAATCCGCAGCCCGCCAATGCAGTAGCCAAGCTCGCTACAGCGACCTATGGCGTAAAGTTTCCAGAAAAGAGCCTGCCGAAGTTAGTCCTCAACGATTTGGAGAGTGCGGGATACATCACGACAGAGAAGACCACGACGGGACGAGGTGCCAAACCCTTTCAGGTGTTTCCCACTGACAAGCTGATCACCGATGTAGTTGAACCACTCCTTGAGCAGCTTCGAGAACAAACCGATCCGAAGCTATTGGCGCTACTGCGAACGCCGCTCTCCGCGATCTTGGAGGAAATGAAAGGCAAGGATCGCTATAGGGCAGGATTGGCTCTTGAGGCGTTGGCTTTCAAGATCATGCGCCTACTTGACATGACCTACGTTGCGACTCGGTTACGCGCGAAACAGACAGGTGGCGCAGAAGTCGATCTAATCTTCGAAAGTGCTCGCCTAGTGTTCTTCCGCTGGCAGATTCAGTGTAAGAACACAGCACGTGTTTCGTTGGACGATGTTGCAAAGGAAGTGGGCCTTACTCATTTCCTGAAGAGTAATGTGATTGTCATAGTAACAACAGGAGAGATTAGCAGCGAGGCTCGACGATACGCTAACAAGATTATGGCTGATTCAAACCTTGCAATCGTCATGCTGGACGGCGGCGACCTAATTGCAATAAGTGAACAACCAGCGGAAATATTGCGAGCATTCGAGCGCGAAGCTCGTCATGCAATGAACCTAAAGAAGCTCGATCTCTGATGGGGGAGGCTAGACTATGACAACCGGTAAGCCTCCGAGTGTAGTTCATAAGACATCTCATGGTCTTATCTATCACGGTGATAGTCTAGAAGTAATGAAAGCGACGAAGCCGGCATCAATTTCCCTAGTAATGACAAGCCCGCCCTTCGCATTGACGCGCAAGAAGGACTACGGCAACAAGCAAGAAGACGATTATCTCGAATGGTTCCGCTGTTTCGCGGAGCAGTTTCGTCGCATCTTGAAGGAAGATGGAAGCCTCGTAATTGATCTAGGCGGCGCATGGAAACCCGGAATACCGGTGCGCAGCCTTTATCACTTCAAGCTACTAATCATGCTTTGCGAGGAATATGATTTTCACCTTTCTCAAGAATTTTACTGGTGGAATCCATCTAAGCTCCCTACGCCCGCGGAGTGGGTCAATGTACGGAGAATCCGGGTAAAGGATGGAGTCAATACTGTTTGGTGGTTGTCCAAGACGCCATGGCCGCGCGCTAGTAATCGACGAGTCTTGCAGCCGTATAGCGACAGCATGAAAACTTTGTTGAGCAACGGTTATAAGCCAATGCTTCGTCCATCGGGACACGACATCAGCGATAAATTCTCTATCGACAATGGTGCTGCGATCCCGCCCAATCTCATCGCTATTCCAAACACAGAAAGCAACAGCAGTTATTTGCGTTACTGCAAGGAGATCGGGATCAAGGCGCATCCTGCACGTTTTCCAGCCGCATTGCCGGAATATTTTGTCAGGATGGTAACGGATCCGGGGGACTTGGTTCTAGATCCATTTGCTGGAAGTTGCGTCACGGGCGAGGTTGCGGAACGATTGGGGCGCAAGTGGGTATGTGTTGAACTTGTCGAATCATATCTGCGTGGAGCCAAGGCAAGATTTGGACAGACGGCGGAGGCACCGAAGCCGAAGAACTCAAAGAGGGATGCTGACGGGTACTACCGCATTCCCCATCCCGGATTGCTTTGGAACGGACGTGCGGAGGATGATGAAGAACCGCTGCCTAAGGATGGCGGCAGACGGCGAACTAGGACAACAGGTATGCCGTAGCATCTTTACGATATATTGAAGGCATCTAAAATGAAGAAGTCAGTCTATTGACAATGTTTTGGGGGTACAAAAGTAAGTTGATTCGATCACTCTTTCGTCTTCGTGCTTGCAGTCATTTTTTTCCATCGACGACGATCCTTCCAAATCATGTATCGCCCTCTTATGTAACCGTAAGCTCGTAGTGTTTCTGCGCACTCTGCGGCACCAAGTACAAAATCAGAAACACTTGGATTCTCTACCGGCTCTTTCAGCCATCGCTTGTACTTCCGAATCAATATAATGTGTCGCAGTCGGGATTGAGATCGTGGAAGTGGTTGCGTCTCCGGTTTCGGTGCTGAAGCCCAAGAAACTAATTCCTCGCCACTCGTTTGCAGGTCTTCGAGTTCACGAATTGCGTGATTCTTGAGGTATTCAGCAACAGCAAATGGCACAGCGACAATGATTCCGAACCCAATAAAGGGTAGCACGGCTTCCAGAAAAGGAATGGCTTCCTTTATAACTGTACGCGCTCCAAACAGGTCAACCGCGAGGCCCCACCCGAATGCGAATAGCGAAGCAAAGCAGCCGAGCGACATATATTTCCGTAGAGGCTCCATCCTTCTATGTTGGCACGACTTGTGCCCGTCAGCCCATCTTTGTGTGGGGCGAAAGTTTGCGCTCAATCGCCACCGCCACCCGCTCGGCGGCTTGGCTCAGGGTTGCGTCGTCGAGATGGACATAGCGGTTGGTGGTGCTGGCGCGCCGGTGTCCTAGCAGGCGGCCCGCGACATGCAAGCTTTCCCCGTTCATGACCGCATGCGAGGCGTGCGCGTGTCGAAGATCGTGAAGCCGCGCATCCGCCACGATCCCGGCCGCGCTGCGCGTCCTCTTCCAAAACCAGTTCAGGACATGTTCAGCCAGTGGCCCGCCCCCATCTTTGCCGGGAGACACCCACTCCCCGGACGCCGTCCCGGCGAGGCTGGCCAGCAGGTCCCGCGCCGCCCCGCCGAGCAGAACGTGCCTCGGTCCCGTCTTCGCGTCAATCAGCGTCAAGCGGTCCGGCTTGACCTCGGACCACCGCAGGCAGCGTATCTCGCCCGGCCTGCACCCGGTCAGCAGCAACAGGCGCACCGCCGCGACGCAGACCGGGCTTTCGGCTTCGCGCTGGCGCAGCATCGTGCCGAGCTTTGCCAGATCGTCCGCGCCGAGCAGCCGACCGCGCGGCGGACGGCGGTAGCGCACGATCCCCTTGCACGGGTTCCCGGCGGCTTCGGGCCGATGGCCCCACGCGATGGCGCAGTCGAACATGTTGCGCAGTATGTCATGACTTCGATTCGCGCCGCCCGGCTTTCTGCGTCCGTATTCGTGGAAGAAGCGGGCGATGTCGGCCCTTACTACCGAGCCGACGCGCAAATGGCCGATAGCGGGCAGGATGGCGCCGTTGAGGTAGCTCAGGGTCGCTTTCACCGTGGACGGTTTCCACGCCGGCGAGCGCCGCTCGACGTATTCGGCGGCGAACTTCGTCAGCGTCGGGCCGGAAGCGGGAAGGGGCACGGGACTCCCGCCGCCCTTCTCGCGCGCGAGGAAGGCGAGCGCGGCGGCCCGCGCCTGGTCGGCCTTCACCGCGTCGGGCTTGCCGAGCGTGACGCGGCGCGGCGTGCTGTCGCGCCGGAAGCGGAACACCCAGGACCGCGCGCCGTTGGGCTGGACGCGCAGCATGAAGCCTTGCAGGGCGGTATCGTGGATGGCGTATTCGCGCTCGCGCGGACGGGCCGCGAGCGCCAGCGCATCGGTCAGGCGGGCGCGCTCGGTCATCGGCCCGCTTCCCCGCCGTCGAGCATGTCGGCAAGGCCGCGCGACACCCTGTTCGCGGCATCGAACACGGAGTCCTCAGCAAGATGCGCATAGCCGAAGGTGGTCTTGATGTCAGCATGACCGAGCAGCCCGGCCACGACGCGGAGGCCCTCGCCGCCGCCGACCGCGACCCCCGCGTGGCTATGTCGGAGATCGTGAATGCGCAGCGTCGGCAGCCCCGCCGCCGCGCGGATCGCGCCCCATGCCTTGTCCACCGAGACAGGCCCGCCGCAGGGAGACGCGAACACCCACGGGCAGTTGGTCCGGCGAGACTGTGCCGCGAGCACGGCGCGGGCGGGTGACGCGAGCCAGATCGTGCGCGGGCCGGTCTTCGAATCGGGCAGCACCGCTCGGTCACCGTGGACATACTCCCACTTGAGTCGCAGCGCCTCGGACTTGCGCGCGCCGGTGTAGAGCAGGAAGCGCACCACGGCGACGGCGACCGGCCATCCCGCCTCCGCGTCGTCGAGCGCCCAACCGAGCGCGGCGAACTCGTCGTCGGTCAGGTAGTGCGCCTCGAAGCCGGTCTTGCGCCGCCGCAGTCCCTTGCACGGGTTGGAATCCTCGCGCCGCAGACCGAGCGCCTCGGCGTGCTTCATCATCGACGACATTGCCGCCAGCACCCAATTCGCCGAGCCGGGACGCACGGTCGCGATCCCGTCGTGCCAGTCGCGCACATCCTTCGCCCTGATCGAATCGACCGGGCGGTTGCCGAACGCGGGCAGTATCCAGCGACGCACGTTGAAAGCATACCCCTCCCGCGTCGCGGGCTTCCATCGCTCTGCGCAGTCGGCAAGGAACGTCGGCGCGAACGCCCGCACCGTCGGCACCGCCGCCGTTGCACCGTTCGCCTGCGTCTCGGCGAACATCGCTCGCGCCGCGTGCCGCGCGTCCTCGACCGTCAGAGCGTCGAGCGCGCCGAGCGTCCGCTTGACGACGGAGCCGTTGCAGCGCCGATGCACGATCCACGTCTTGCGCCCGTTCGCGCGCACCCGGAGGCCGAGTCCCGGTGCCGCGCTGTCCCACAGCACGGCCTCCCGCCCGTCCGCAAGCGCGAAGGCACGCGCGCGCGCCATCGTGATCTTCGTTCTGTTCGCCATGGTCCGATCCCTTCCGCTCGTTTCGGTCTCGACCGGAGCGGCGCGGGTGTCCCCGTTGGGGGAACACCCAGGACACGCCGGGTAACGAAGCCGGGTCCGGAGTTCGGAAGGTCGGAAGTGCCGCGCTCAAACGCCGCGCGGGCTGCAAGCCGTTGCTATGTCTGGGCTTACACCGCTTCGCGGATGCGTGGGCGGATTGCGATCTCTACGCCATGCGGCGCGGTCGAATCACACCCCACGCACCGATGGTGCCCTTTCCGCGAGTGCCCGCCTTCGCTTGAACTGGCGGAATATCCCTTTGCGTCAGCGACTTACGGAGCGGACGGTCTCAATCCGCCTCGCGGCTTCCCCGATGAAACGCCGCCGCGGCTGCTTCCTGCATTACCGGCCAGCCGCGCGGCCCGAACAGGGAGCCGCGAGCATGACGGAGAAATCCACCTTCGCCCGGCGCGTCCGCGCCGCGAGACCCCGAGCCAAGAAGTACGAAGTCCGCGACGACGTGGTGAGCGGACTCGCGCTGACCATCCAGCCCACCGGAGTCCGGACCTACTTCCTTTCCCGCATGGTGCGCGGGCGCAGGCGTTACGCCACCATCGGCAGCGCCGAGTCGATGACGATCCCCGAGGCGCGGCGCGAGGCCCGCAGGCTGATCGCCAGCTACATCGAACCGGCGCAGACGGACAACGGCCTTCGAACGCCGGGACACCCGATGACCGACTTTGCCGCCGAGTTCCTCGACCGGCAGGCGCGGCACTGGAAGCCCAGGACCCGGGAGACCAACGCCCGCATCGTGCAGAAGGACATCCTCCCCGCCTTCGGTCATTTGGCGGTGGACGCCATCGCGGTCGAGCATGTCAAGGACTGGTTCGCGTCCATGAGCGCGCGGCCCGGCATCGCCAACCGCGCCATGCCGGTGCTGTCGATGATGATGCGCATGGCCGAGCTCTGGGGCTACCGCCGCCACAACTCCAACCCATGCCGGAATACCCGGCGCTACAAGATGAAGCCGATGGAGCGGTATCTGACGGCGGAGGAAATGGCCCGGCTCAACGCCGTGCTGACCCGCGACGAGTTCTGGTGCCCGCACATCGTCGCCATCGTCCGGCTGCTGATGCTGACCGGCTGCCGCTTCGGCGAGATCGCCGCGCTCGAATGGGACTGGATCAAGGAGAAACGCATCCACCTTCCCGACTCGAAATCGGGGCCGCGCACGGTCTGGCTTTCAAGCGCCGCGCGCGCGGTGATCGACGCGATACCGCGCTACAGCGCCGATTGCCCGTTCCTGTTTCCGGCGCGCCCGCCGACGCGACCCATCACGAGCATCGAGCATCAGTGGCACCGCATCCGTGACGAAGCCGGACTGCCCGGCTTGCGGCTCCATGACCTCCGCCATTCCTGGGCTTCGGTTGCTGCAATGAACGGCGTGGACATGGTGACCGTCGCTAAGCTGCTCGGTCACGCCTTGGTCGAGACCACCGAGCGATACGTCCACTTGTCGGACCAGTCGGTCACAGACGCCGCCGACCGGGTATCGAACCGCATCCATGCGGCCTTGGCCGGAAAGGGCGCGGAACATGAGGGAGGGAACGACCATGCCCAAGGTTGACCTTACCGCGAAGCTGGCCCGCGACAGCCAGCCCGGCCCGAAGGACACCATCTTGTTTGATAAGGCGCTGCCCGGCTTCGGGCTGCGCATTCACCCGTCGGGCCGCAAGGTCTGGATCGTGCAGGCCCGCATCGAGGGGCGCAGCCGCCGCATCGTCATCGCCCGCTTCGACGAGATGCAGCTTGCCGAGGCCCGCCGCCGCGCCCGCGACATGCTCGACCGCATCCGCAAGGGCGGGAACCCCGCCGAGGACATCCGGCGCGAGAAGGAGACCCCGACCTTCCGGGCGTTCACCGAGGAATATCTGCGGCGCAGCGATCCGCACTGGAAGCCTTCGGGCCGCGAGACCGTGCGCATCTATCTGAACGCCCGCATCCTGCCCGCCTTCGGCGGAATGCCGCTCGACCGCATCGGCCCCGAGGACGTGGCGGCGTGGTTCGACGCGGCGAGCAAGGGCAAGTCCGGCGCGGCCAACCGCGCGCTCGAAATCCTGCGCGCGATGATGTTCCGGGCCGAGGAATGGGGCTTGCGCGAGCGCGACACCAACCCCTGTCTCGGCATCGCCTTCAACCCGAGGAAGAAGATCGCCCGCTTCCTCGATACGGACGAACTCGCCCGGCTCGGGCGCGCGCTCGACGCGCACGAGGAACGCCGCCCCGAGGCCGTCGCCGCGATCCGGCTGCTGGCGCTCACCGGCTGCCGCCGCAGCGAAGTGCTCAATCTCCGCTGGCGCAATATCGGCGCGGATGCGCTGAACCTCGAAGACTCGAAAACCGGCCCGCGCGCGGTGCCGCTCGGCGAGGCCGCGCGCGCCGTCATCGACGCGCTGCCCCGTCGCCGGAAGCCGGCAGCGTTCCTGTTTCCGCGCCATGCGGAGAAACGCGGACCGGGGAGCTTCAACGGCTGCTGGCGCGCGGTCTGCAAGGATGCCGGGCTCGGCAGGCTCCGCCTGCACGATCTTCGGCACACGGCGGCCAGCCAGGCCGTCATGGCAGGTGAGAATCTGCCACTGGTCGGCAAAATTCTAGGCCACCGGCGACACCGGACCACCGCTGGCTACGCCCACCTTGCCGACGGCCATCTGGTCGAGGCCGCCGAGAAGGTCGGATGCCTCATCGCGCGGGCGATGGCTGGTGGCCCTCGTTCGTGACTTTCGCCGTAAAATCGTAAAACTGTGGCTTGTCCGATATGGACGTATCTGCGAACCAGATTTCATTCACTCCTTGTGGCAGTCCGTAGGGATACGCTTTTCGAAGCGCAGCCAGCATCTTTGCTTCATTCATGAGAGCGATATCATCATTTTCGACCAATATCATGGTCGTGAAAGACGTACCCTGATACGTTTCTAGTTTTTTCGCCTTCCTGTCTAGCAGTTTCCTCATGCGTGATGGCAAAGTGTTGTCTTCAGGCTCGAACCGAGCGAAACCAATGATAAGGGGTGCAGCCCCCTTCCAGACATGCATCACAATTGGAAATTCAGTGGGCGCTGATGTGGGAAGAGTTATTTCGTGATTTCCGCTTCCCAGGGTAGGACCATAGTTTACAACCCAGTTTTGAATATCGACGCGAATATCGCTCCAGTCCATTCCTTTTCCAATTGCATAAAAGTCCAGTGTAATAGTTAGTCCACAATCAACGCAATCTCTGATAACCTGATCAAGACCTTCGATAACTTGCAAGTACCAATCATTGAGCCGTCGCTGGTTTGCAACGCTGTCGATACTCGTATGTTCGATTGCAAAGTTACCAGCAATTGCATCAATTTCGGGTTCTGTTCTGTTTTCCTTATCCGGCCATCTATCCACTGACAAATTCAAATGACCCTTAAGAATTCCTAAGTGGTCAACAAATGCAGCGATTACTTCCTGTTCACTCATTTTCATTCATTCCGGAATGGCCGTTTCGTGAGGCGAGGTCTGGAGGGGTTAGTCCGCGCTTCCCATCAAACATGCTCGGATTTCCAGATAGGAGGCTCGCGTGACCCTGTATTCGCCAGTCTTGCGCGCGTCACCTTCTAAGGGCCTGATCGTCAAGTAACCGAACTGCGATAGCGGGCCACGGACCGCAGCATTCCCCCGGCGAATGTCGGCCTTCCGCACCATATAGGAATTCAAGTCCGGTTCTTCGCTGAACGCCTCGGGGCTCAATGGCTGAAACGAAATCCAGTCCTTACCGCAGATCACCTCGCTGGCGCTTGCCGTCCCGCCTAGAACGGCCAACGCAGAGACGACCGATAACAATCTTCGCATACCGCCCTCACTTGCCTGACGATCAGATCATCCACATGTTGGTCGGATACAGCATCAGCGAGCATATCCGCTTAGGTTGACGGGCGAGATTTCTGGCGGTCAAGCCTTACCAGTTCAATCACAATCACCAACATCGAGGGACCGAAATAGCTGTAGAAGGCCCGGATGAACTGCGGCTCAGGAAGTTCGTCCTGCATGCCATATCCTCCGCCAACCGTTGCGATCACCAACACCAAGACTCCGGCGAGGGCGATCTCGGTGGCGCCGTTCTCTTGCCGACGCACCTTCATGATGCCGTACATCAGAAAACGCAGGATTAGATACGACCCGAGCAGGGCACCGACCAGGAAGGCCATGAAGTTCTCCCAATCCTTGTAGCCTCGGCAGGGTTCTTGCGCGTCTGGCTAATGCGCTCAACCCGTCATCAGCTTACCTTCTCACATCCGAATTACCCTCAACTTTATTTGCTCTTGCCCACAGCAGCTTTCACCGGAGGCGTGCAAGCGACGGTGACCGGATCGCCAGTCCCGGCGTATTCGCTCTGGTGTGCCCAGAAACTCCACCATGCTTTCGGCTTAGCCGACATGCCAGCTGGTCATTTCGACGCCTCCGGTGGGCCGCCGCACGCGTCCGCGTTCACGCGCAGGTAGTCGGCGATAAATCGGTCCAGGTGGTCGGCTAGCACGGATCGAACGTATTCGGGCGGGCCAGAGCCGAAACTGCTGTAGCCTCCCCCTCGGTAATCCCCGTAGGCGTGACTCCTCAGCCGCGTGATCGGATCGAACAGGCGTTTTTGCAATCCCACGCTGATGCTAAACAGGCCGCTGTCGCGACGCACCACGATTCGGAGGAGTTCGCCGCTGGCGGTGCCGCTGCTCGTCAAGTCACCATAAAGCCTCGCCCCGCGCAGCCTGCTCTCCACTGCGGCTCTGACCGAATCCTCGAACGTGTCGTCTTTCGGATCCACGAAAAGCGCGGGCAATAGCGGCTTACATTCGGTCCACAGGGCGAACCGCTCATTCGCGCTTCCAGGGCCGAAACCAGCCGCGAAAGACGCATTATTCGGGGATTTGGCTTCCAGGTCTTCGACCTTTGCTCCTGCTCGGGCGCCACCCTCGAGGAGCAGCACCACAAACCACAGGTTCAAGTCGGAAGCGCCTTCCATGAAGGGAGTGGCCCTCAGCCAGCGGACGAGGCGTCGTCGTAACGCCTTGCCTGCCGTCGTGTGCCGGTCGTCCCACCACTTCCAAGACTTTGGGGGCTCTACGCCGAAAGCGTCTTTGTCGGGCAAACCTCCGTCGAGCAGCGGACGAAGCTCCTGCTCGACCTTGCTATTGAACGAATCCCATTCCGCCGCCTGTCGTTCAAGTTCCGCGCTGCTG
Organism: Alphaproteobacteria bacterium; assembly: GCA_965243325.1. Taxonomy (GTDB): domain Bacteria; phylum Pseudomonadota; class Alphaproteobacteria; order UBA7887; family UBA7887; genus JANQOH01. Next base: position 2,334,335 of record CBDEUQ010000003.1, read on the forward strand.
TATGAACGTTCTCTTCCGGCATTCTCGTCAGCAGCCGCGCCCACGACCACGAGCAACAGCAAGGCAAGGCCAAGGGCGACACGCATCAACTACTCCCTGCGTGTGCGGCTGACATGGACCGATCCGACCATCTGGCGCAGGCACTCCAGCGCGCACGATGGAGGCGTTTTCGAATTTGGGCACTTCGTGATGCGCACAGTCCGAAAGGGTGCACCGAGTCGGGACAACTCCGGTACGCCTCGACCGCCACCATCAATTTTGCATCTGCTCCCGTCATCGCTTCTTCGTGACCGAGTGCCGCCCCGCGCGCAAGCACCCATGCAGGTAGACTATGCAACGCGCGATCGATCGAATGTCGCATTCCGCCGATCCGTCCTGCGAATCTCAATGCACACCGACGCCGCTGCCAAACCGTGCCCATCATAGACGGAGTTCTCCGTGAGGATCATGCGTGCGTCGCGCTTGCGCGCCGTTCGGCAGCCATCCGGCCGCGTCGCGCCTGCGCAAGCTCGTAGCTCGCCTGCATCCGCATCCAGTGATCGGCAGTGCCCCAGCCGATCTCCTCCAGCGCCAGCGCCATGTTCGCCGACACCCCTGCCTTGCCGTTCAGCAGGCGCGACAGCGTTCCGCGCTCGCACCCGAGACGCGCCGCCGTCGCGGTCACGTTCCAGCCCACGTCGTCCATGCTCTCGCGGATTAGTTCGCCCAAGTGCGGCGGGTTCCGCATCGGCCCGACGCGCTCGCCTGCAATGTCGTTCATGGTCAGCATTCCCTCCGGTCAGTGATAGTCGATCAGGTCCACTTCCACGGCCTCGCCGTCCTCGAAGCGGAACACCACGCGCCAGTTCCCGGAGACGCGAACGCTCCACTGGCCCGCACGGTCACCCTTCAGGGGATGCAGCCGGAAGCCAGGCGCGTCGGCGCTTCCCGGATGCGTCGCCTCTTGCAGACGGAACAGGATACGCCGAAGCCGTGGCACAAGGCCGGCAGGCAGCCGCGCCGCGCCGTCGCGTTCGTGCAACGCCCGCAGTCCCTTGTGCCTGATCCTCATGATTCACTGTAGCGCGCTACGTTACACGCCACAATCATCCGCCGTGGCGTTGTGACCGGCGGCAACGCTGCGGAGCAGTAACGTGTGCACCGCCCGCCCCTGTGCTGCGGCACAGCGATAACGACCGACACCGCAACGCCCCCGACGGTGCGGGCCGAGTGAATGGCACTGACGGTGCGCAAGACTTCCTGCATTGCCTTGTTACCTCCTGCTTCCTATAGTGCCGCTCGGAAGCCGCGCGGCGGTTCGGGGACTGTCTCCGCAAGTGCGCGGCGGGCGCTGCCGCTCAAGCGCCGCTCGGGCTAAATACCGATGGCTAAACGGCTTTCAACGCCCGACGGTTTGAGCGGTCAGGAAGCGCGACAGGGACGCCATTCGGCGCGTTGGTGCCACACCCCACGCACCGCTGGTGTCCACGCCTCGACTCCCTTTTCACAGCTTCATGAGGCCAGAGATAGCGCTTCCGATTCTCTCGGCCGCGGCATCGATATCGCGGTCTGCGAGGTGGGCGTATCGCAGGGTCATCTGCGGACTGGAGTGCCCGAGCAACTGCGAGACGACCGGCAGCGGGACGCCCTCCAGCACCGCCTGGCTCGCGAACGTGTGACGGAGGTCGTGCAGGCGCACGTCCTCGATGCCGGCGTCCCGGCGCACCCGGTACCAGATGGTGAGATTGGCGCAGCGCGGCCGGGCCGGATCGAGCGGCGACGGAAACACACAGGGGCTTCCGCCGCGCGGTTGGCGGTTGAGGATGGCGCGGGCCCGGCTGCCGAGCGGCACCGTCCTCGGTCCGGTCTTGGTGTCGGCGAGGACCAGCCTGGTGTCCCGGACCTCGGACCAGCGTAGACCGACGATCTCGCCCTTCCGGCATCCGGTCAGCAGCAGGAGGCGGACGATGTCGGCCTGTGGCCGGAACCGCTCTCCCCGTTCCGCCTCCCTGTCCAGGGCTTCGTGCAGGCGGGCGATTTCCCCGCGCGACAGGAAGCGCGTGAGCGCCGGGCGCCGGTTCCTGCGGATGCCCCGGGTCGGGTTGGTGTCGATGTGACCGCTCGCCACGGCGAAGTTCAGGATCTGCCGCAGATGCTTGAGCGCATGGTTGGCGTTGCCCGGCGCGGTGCGGCTGAAGGCCTCGAACCAGCGCCGGACATGCGCCGGGGCGATGCGGTCGAGCGGTCTCGATCCGAATGCCGGTAGTAGTTGCCCGGCGAGCGCGGATCTCGCGCCACGTCGCGTCGACGGCTTGTATCGGTTGAAGTGCGCCTCCTTCCACTCGCCGGCGACGAAATCCCGGAACAGCGGAGCCGCCCGCCGCTCCAGCGCGTTGGGTCCCGGCACTTCGGGAGCGGCCTCCAGGGCATGGCATTCCCGGCGCACCTCGTCGATGCCGCGCACCCCGACCGGCCCAAGCGAGACGCGCCTCCAGCGGCCGCCGATCTGACGCAGCAGGACGTAGCTCTGCCCGCCGGTCGGGCGCACCCGCGCCCCGAGACCGGGCACCCGGCTGTCCCAGACCGTGTACTCCCGCTCGCGGGGCCGCAGGCGGGCGATCGCGGCGTCGGTGAGCCGCATCCGTTCTCTCCCTGCCATCGCTCAGGCTCCCCCGAGTAGGTCGCCGAGTTTCTCGGCGGCGTCCGTCACCATCGCGTCGGCGGAATGGGTGTACGCGAGCGTCGTTGCCGCCCTGCGGTGCCCCAGCAGCCGGCCGATGGCGAGCACCGTCTCGCCCTGCCGCAGGGCGAGGCTCGCATGGGTATGACGAAGATCGTGAAGGCGGACGTCGCGCAGGCCCGCCTCGTCGCGGATCCGGCGCCAGAACCCGTCGAGCCAACTCGCGGTCCGCGGCTCGCCGGTCCGCGGCGAGGGGAACATCCAGGCGCCGGGCCCGCCCAGAGAGTCGAGGATGGCGCGGGCCGGCGCGGACAGCCAGACCGTCCGCGGGCCGACCTTGCTGTCGCGCAGGAACAGACGGCCCTCGCGGTAGTCGGACCGGCGCAGCGTCAGGATCTCTCCCTTGCGGCATCCAGTGAGCAGGAGCAGGCGGACGACGGCGGCCCGCCGCGGAGAACGCCCGGCATGCGCCGACAGGCACACCGACAGGCGGCGGATCTCGTCGTCCGAGAGAAACCGCTCGCGCCCCTTGCGGCGGTAGCGGCGGACACCCCGGCAGGGGTTGGAGCCCTCGGGCCGGAGCCCCGTCTCCTCGGCCACGCGCATGATGACGGAGAGCACCGGCATCGACCTGTCGGCGGCGACCGGGGTGGCGCGGAGCGACGCGAACCAGCGCCGGACGTCCGCGTTGTCGATGTCGGCGATCCGCCGTCCCGCGAAATGGGGCAGAATCTGGTTCTTCAGATAGCTCCGGTTGACGTCGAGCGTTCCGGGCTTCCAGACCCGGCGGTGGCTACGGAACGCACTCTCGGCGACGGTTTCGAAGAGGGTCTCGGCGGAGTCGTGGGGAATATCCTCGTCGCGCCGGACGGCGGCGAGCGTCTCGGCGGCGCGGGCGCGCGCCTTGTTCACGCTCATCCCGGCGGCGTCGCCGATAATCTTCCAGACGCGTTTGCCGCGATGCTGGCAGTGGACGAAGAAGCGCTTGCGCCCCGAGGGCAGGACGCGGACGCCGAAGCCCCTGAACTTGCTGTCCCGGACATCCCGGGCGGCCTTGCGGGGTTTCAGGGCTCCGACGCGGGCGTCGGTGAGGGCGGTGGCGGCCATTCGTGTTCTCCCGGTTAGGGTTGCAGCCGGGGACGAAAGGGTTGCTACTTCCGCCCGGATGCAACAATTTCAGGGAGAAAAAAACGACCCTATATCATATAGTTAGCACCGAAGGTGCGATCCTCGGTGTAGACATCGGTGGTGTGGATCAACTGGTGGAAGGGGCGTCGCCGCAGGCGGGATACGCCTTCGTCAAGGGGATAAAGGGTCTCCAGATAGAGGCGCTCGAGATCCTGGCGCCGCTGCCCGCGAAGGCAGATCCACATGAAGTAGACCCGATAGTCCTCGTCCGATTCCCCGTCGCCGCAGGCCAGGGTATTGCCATGCGTGCCGAGGACCTCGTCGATCAGCGCCGAGGCGCTTGGCCAGCGGGCAGGGTCGAGCGCCGCCTCGTGCAACGACGCGAGGATGCGCTCGAACGCGTTCAGTTCCCTTCCGGCCACGGCTTCACAGGCCGACGCTCCGGCGGCCCGACTACCCCATGTTTGGCGAGATGCGCGTTCCGCCGTCGCCGACAGTCCCGGCCGCGAACCTGCCTGTCGATACAGGCACAGCCGCTCGCGGCTGCGCTGCGACCGTATGGTTGGCAAGCTGCCCTCATTCCCTCACACGCTCCCAGGTCCGGTGAAAATAGACGGATTGCGGGCTTCCGGGCTTCCCCAATGTTGGGGAGGCACGGCGAGATCGCCGCTCGCGTGTCCGGTTCGCCGAATGGCGTTCCGGAAATGTCCCGAGCGCCGGCCGCCGCGCGAATTGCCCCCATTACCGGCGCCCGCTCGACGACCGGACTGACGAGGCTCCCGCCATAAATGGCCTTGGGTCGCCCAAGGCACGATGAAAAACGCCGCGTCTCCCCAATGTTGGGGACGCGCGAAAACAGGCCGTTCGGCTAGCATCCGCGGCCCTGTCGGCGAGGCCTTGCCGATTCGACGGCGAGAGCCCGCGGCAACCGGCTGGAGGGGCCGGGATGGAATTCCGAATATCCCGCACGAAGCATGCACGATGGAGCGGTGCAGGCGAAACCAAGGTGAAAGAGGCGACAGCCGATCTGGGGGGCCCCGAAATACCCGCTCCAGCTTCCCCCGGATCGGCAATCGGATTCCAACAACCTCCGCGATCGCGGCGCCCTCGATTGTCGAAACCCGTCCGCCGCCAAAACGGGAGAACGCATGTGCTCGCGGCGCCGACGGGAAGAGACGCATCACAGGTTGGAGAAAGCGTGCCGCGCAGGCCGCACTTCTTCACGATTTTCTTTCGAATGATGACAGAAGGAGGTCCGTTCCAATGATCTTTCCAGTGGAGAAAAGTCTGCCTTTCGCGGCGGGTGCGTTTGCCCTTGCCGTTGCCGGTTGTGTCCAGACCCCCGCCCCGCCGGCAGATGTCGGCGTAACGGCCGCCGGGGCCGTGATCGAGGCGGAGCCGATGCCGTCGGACGATGGCGCCGCCGGACAGGCAGGGGAGGCGATGGAAGTTGCCGATGCCGCAGACGCCGGCAACGCCGACGCCATGGCGGAGGGCGCTTCGTCGACGGAAGATGGAACGGCGGCCTCGGAGCCTCCGGTGACGGAGGGGCCTGGAGAGTTCGGCGTCGGTTCGACCTTCGCCTGGGAGGCAACCGTCGATGGCCACACCCGGAGGGAAGCAACTACGATAGTCGACAGACGGGAGTTCCGCGGGCGTGAAGTCTATGTGATCGAATATGCCGAACCGCTGATCCGCCCCGGCACGCATTGCGACGGCGCGGATTCCTTTCTTGTCGACGTGGCAATCGACGCTTGGGTCGGTTGTCTGAAGGACGGCAGCATTCTGCTCAGGCACGCCCCGCACGACTTCCGGTATTCCTGGCCCCTGCACGTCGGCAAAAGCTGGCAGGAATCCACGACGTGGGTCGACAATATCGCGAATGCCAAAGGCACGATCACCATCGACTGGACGGTCGCCGCATGGGAAGAGGTGACGGTGCCGGCGGGGACATTCATGGCCTACAGGGTCGAGCGCGGCGATTGGGATTTATATACCAATTTACCCGACGCCATACTGACCGACCGACGGTCCTGTCTTCGGGCTCGCGTCCTTGGTGAGTTCGGCGACACGCTCACCGTACGCGATGCGGACGGCGTTTGACACGATGCCGTCAATATCGGTGGCTTTGCCCTGTGCCTCGAGCATCGCCCCAACCGCCTCGGCGATCCGCGTTGCATCCGAGTCCAGTTGGACGTTGCAGGTGACGAGCTTGCTTGCCATCGCGCCGGGCTCCCTTGATCGTGGTGTTGTCCTAGAGTGTGACGCCAGCCGTGGCCAATCGCTCCGATAGAGTCTGGATCCGTCCGTCGATTGCTTCCCGTTCGTCGCACAGGCTCGCGATGCTGTCGAACGTCGGCCAGTCGGTTCGCGTGAAGGCCGCTTTGGGCACATCGCAGGTTGCTCCGGTTATCCGGCCCAGCGCTGCGTCTGCCAAAGCGAGCTGTTCCTGAAATCGGGCGGCCTGGGCCACAAGGCATTTACGGTCCCGCTTGAGTATCGCCAGATCGCCCGCGTCCTTACGGATGCCTTCGTCGATCTCGTCCCGCGTCATTTCGCCGCGCCGCCTGCGCCAGTCACTGAAAATATTTTCGCACCTTTACCCGTTTTCCGCTTGCCGGCAAGTCCCTTGTAGGGTAATCTGGTATTGAAAATAGGGAGTTGGGAAATGGCAACGAACGCACCGGGCAAGCACTACCGCAAAGGCATGTCCTACCCGGATTTGATCCGCATGTTTCCGGACGACGCAACCGCAGAGCGTTGGTTTATCGAGACGCGCTGGCCGGACGGCATACGTTGTCCCAAGTGCGGGTCCGACAACATTCAGGAGCGCCCTACGCGCAAGCCGCAGCCATATCGCTGCCGTGGATGCCGCAAGGATTTCTCGGTCAAGACCGACACGCTCATGCACTCGTCGCCGCTCGGGTTCCAAGTGTGGGCCATCGCCATCTTCCAGTGCTCGACGAGCCTGAAAGGCGTGTCCAGCATGAAGCTGCACCGCGATGTTGGCGTGACGCAGAAGACGGCGTGGCATCTGGCGCACCGCATCCGGGAGACATGGAGCGGCAGTGGCGAGATGTTCACAGCCGCCGCCGAGGCGGACGAAACGCACATAGGCGGAAAGCGCAAGAACAAGTCGAAGGCGAAGCGCAAAGCACTTAAGGGACGTGGCGCCGTGGACATGGCGACGGTCGCCGGCGTCCGCGACCGGGCTACTGGGCGCGTGCAGGCCGCGAGAGTGGCGAACACCGATGGCCCGACGCTCAAACGGTTCGTCCGTGATCGCGTGGCTCCGGGCGCGGTCCTCTACACCGACGAGGCTGCCGCGTACCGCGGAATGCCGGAGTTCTGGCATGAAGCCGTCAATCACTCGGTCGGCGAGTATGTGCGGCAGCAAGCGCATACCAACGGGATCGAGTCGTTCTGGGCCGCCATGAAGCGCGGCTACCAGGGCGTTTTTCACAAGTTCAGCGAGAAGCATCTGAACCGCTATGTCGGCGAGTTTGCCGGACGGCACAACATCCGCTCCTCCGACACGGTGGACATGATGCGGTCAATCGTCACCGGCATGGAGGGAAAGCGTCTCCGTTACCGCGACCTGATCGCCGACAATGGCCTGCCGTCTGGCGCAAGGCCCTCCGCACCGTCCATGCGATGAACGCCAACTGGGCCAACCGGACGCTGTGGACGGGCGATAATCTCGACATCATGCGGGGCATGAACGGCGAGTCGGTGGATCTGATCTACCTGGACCCGCCGTTCAACTCGAATCGCGACTATGCCGCGCCGATCGGCTCGGAAGCCGCCGGGGCGGCGTTCAAGGATACGTGGACGCTCTCGGACGTTGACGAGGCATGGCATGGCGAGGTCGCCGACCGCCAGCCAGCGCTCTACAGCATCATCGATGCCGCCGGCATGGCCCACGGCCTCGGGATGAAGTCGTACCTGATCATGATGGGCGTCCGGCTGCTGGAAATGCGGCGCGTGCTCAAGCCGAGCGGGAGCATCTATCTGCACTGCGATCCGACCGCGAGCCACTACCTCAAGATGCTGATGGACTCGATCTTCGGGGCGGGACGGTTCCGAAACGAGATCGTTTGGGAACGAGCAGGGCCTAAGAGCTTGGCCAGCCGCAGACTTCCACGAAATCACGATCTGATCCTGAGCTACGAGGCGAGCGACAAGGCGCACTGGAACGGGGCCGCAGCGTTCGTGCCGTACGATTTGGCCGCGCTAGACGCCAAGACGATGCAGCAATACTCGCACGTCGAAGAAGGAACCGGGCGGCGGTACCAACTCGACAATCTGGTGAACCCGAACCGGAATCGCCCGAACCTCACGTATGAGTTTCTCGGCGTGCATCGCGTCTGGCGGTGGACACGCCAGCGGATGGAAGCCGCCTATGCCGAGGGTCGGGTTGTCCAGTCAGCGCCGGGCAACGTGCCGCGCTTCAAGCGCTATCTCGACGAACAACGAGGGCGGCCGCTCGGAAGCGTCTGGACGGATGTCGCCGTTGGCAGCAACAAGGAATTGACCGGTTATCCAACCCAAAAGCCGCTTGACCTGCTGGATCGCGTCATTCGGTTGGCCTCGAACGAGGGCGACACGATTCTCGACCCCTTTTGTGGCTGCGCCACGGCGCTTGTAGCCGCCGACCGGCTGGGCCGGGAGTGGGCCGGGATCGACCTGTCGCCGCTGGCGGCGCGGTTGGTGCTCAAGCGTCTCCGCGAGGACCGCGGCCCGCTGTTCGACGACGTGAACCACAGGGAGGACGTTCCCCGCCGCACGGACCTTGGGGAGCTTCCGAACTACCGCACGCACAAGCACACGCTCTACGGGCGGCAGGAAGGCATCTGCGCCGGGTGCCAGGTGCTGTTCCCGTTCCGCAACATGACCGTCGACCACATCGTGGCGCGGTCGCGTGGCGGGCACGACCATATCGAAAACCTGCAACTGCTGTGCGGGGCGTGCAATTCCATGAAGGGAGCCGAGTCGCAGGAATACCTCGTGGCCCGGCTCAAAGCCGAAGGGATCAGAGCATGACGGAAATCGAGTCGCTCAAGGAGCTGATGGATCGGCGACAGTGCCTGTTGCGGAAGGCGCGGACGCTTGTGGACGATCTGAACGCGCTCAAGGGCATTCTCGAGGCGGCAAATTCTGGCGAGCGTCGGGACCGCATAGGACGATACACCGGCGACCATGGCGATACCTTCCCCGGCGAGCAGGTGCGGACGGTCGCAGCCTCGCTGAACGAGGTCGAAGGTCAAATCGCGGACCTGCACAAGATCATGGTCGGCAAGGGCTATGGCGATCTGGTCCCCGACCCGCTCAGAGCCGAAGGGATCAGACCATGAGCGAAGACCGCGTTGCGGTGCTGGAAGTCATGATCGAAATGCTGACGACGCACGACATGATGCGGCAGGCCAACCCGGATCAGTCGCTCGACGACTACCGGGATACCGCCGTCATGATGCTTTGCCAACGCCATGCAGAGGAGGAGATGGACGACCTGCTTGACGTGTTGGACCAACGGCTGGCGAACGTGCGCCGGAATATCGAGATCGTGCGGCAGCAAATAGCGAAGGAGAGACACTGATGACCGACGACAAGCCGAAGCGCCCGCGAGGACGCCCGCCAGTACACCGGCCAATGCCGGAGCCGATACCCGATACGCCGGAAAACATCGCGCGTGCGATCATGCAGGGACCGCCGAAGAAGGAGTGGGATTACCTCAAGACCGACGACGGTGGATAACCGCCGTGGGTAATCCAGTATATAATTCCCCGGCGATTGGCCGGTGACCGTGTGGTATGCACCGGATTTGATGCTCACCGTTAAGGCCGAGTTGGGCGGCGGCGACAGCGGTTATCCGGCGGAGTCAGGAGGGCTGGCGGCCTACGACATCCAGTAGGTTGCCTCGCACGTCCGCTCGGGGGTCGCGCGTTCGGATCCCCGCGCCAGGCACGAGCGCTGCCGCCCGGCCGACGAACCAGACGTCCCGGCCCCGACGCAATACCACGCCTCTGGTATGGGGTTCCGACGCCGGGCGCATTCCGAATGTTCGCGAACGCGAGCGACCATGAGGATGCCGACGACTGCGACGCACGGCGCAGCGATTCGCTGTTCAAACTGGCCGTCGGCCGGGCACCGGAGATCGGCAGCGATCTCTGTTCCCAGCCCACCATGAGGCAGTGGGAGACTGCGCCGTCCCGCGTCGAGGTCGGGTGCCCGACGGCCGCCTTGGTCGACCTGGTGCGCCGCTCCTTCCCCATCTCGCCGGCGGCGGTCACGCCCGACATCGGCGACACCTGCGACAGCAGTACGCGCGCACGCCGGCGGTCCCGCCGCGCGGCTCGCCGAATGGCGTCCCGGAAATGTCCCGAGCGCCGGGACCGCGCGAATTGTCCGTTACCGGCGCCCGTTCGACGACCGGGCTGACGAGGCTCCCGCCACAAATGGCCTTGGGCCGCCCAAGGCACGACGAAAAACGCCGCGTCTCCCCAATGTTGGGGACGCGCGAAGTCAGCAGGTTCCGCTAGCATCCGCGGCCTTGTCGGCGAGGCCTTGCCGTTTCGACGGCGAGAGCGCGCGGGAACCGGCCGGAGGGGCCGGGGTGCGATTCCGAAGATGCCGCGGGACGACGGCCGCACACCTGCGCCTCGAGTCGAAAGACGGTCCGGGCCTGAGTTGAGGAGGAGCACCGGAAATGAAATTTCTGAGACGCCTTGTTCTCTCGATGGGACAGTTCAAGTTCGTCTTCTTCGTGGGAAGCGCAGGCACGCTCCTGTCGCTGTTTGCGATCGTTCCGCAAGGGAGCAGCCAGGAGGAAGCGATCCTGGTCCTCTTCGTGTCTTTCGCGCTTTCCGCGGTCGCGGGGCTCGTTCTGGTTCAAATCAGCGGCGTATCGAGAAAGGACGTATCGGAGAGAAGAGAGGAAATCACACGCAAGGCGGCGAGCGATTTCAAGAAGATGCCTCCCCGGAAGAAGGCGTTGGCAGTTGCCGCCGCCGCCGTCGTGGTCCTCGTCCTGATCGGGGGTCAGCTCTACTCGTTGTTCGAGTAGGCGTTCAGGCCGCGCCTGAGAGAGATGGGCGCCCGAGGCCCCTCTCCCATGCCTTGCAAGACCCGCCGACGGCGTCCCTGCGGTCGCAGACGTAGAAAGGAGAAGTCTGAATGACTTGGTACGTTCCCGGCGCCGGCGTCAAGGAAGCATGCGCGATGGAGCGGTGCAGGCGAAGCATCGGGTCGTCCGCGAGCGCGCTTGCTGTTCTCGTGCTCCTGATGCTCGGCGGGTTCTACGGCGTTCCGCCCGCGGCGGCGGAATGGACCTGGGCCAAACCCGACTCGAACGGTTTCTGCGTGATCGACCGGTCGAGTACCGACACGCAAATGTGCGTTTCCGACGAACGATTCGCACCGGAAGAGCAAATGCCCGGCGGGGTGCCGTTCACCGGGAAGCACACGTGGTTCTTCTGCCCGTTCTGTGTCGGAATCGGCGAGCATGTCCCGGACAAGCGTGTGGACTGCGAGACACCCTACGTCGCAGGACTGCGCCACGGCGATGAAATCTGCCGGTACGAGAAGAAGCCAGGTCAGGTCTGGAGAAAAATCACCTACGAAGACGGCAAGGCCCGGGAGATGGTCTACTACGGGATTCACAGCGGCATCAGCTACCGGTACATCGAGCTGAAGGACGGTATCCCCCATGGCGCGTACATCACGTTCCTGGGGAAACTAAGCGACTGCTATCCGCCCGAGTGCGATCTTCCAAGGGCCTACGCGAAGGTGGTGGACGGGGTCCTGCACGGCGTCGAAATGGTCTACGAGGGCTACATGAGCTGGATGCGGCCGCTCAAGGTCATCTCGTATGTGAACGGGAAGCTGGATGGCCTGTTCGTCGAGTACAACACCGACGGCGTCATGCTGCAGGAATACCCATACGACGACGACAAGCTGCACGGCGTGGGGGTCGTATATTTCGAAGACGAGAAGCAACACCGCGTGGTGTGCTTCGAAGGAGGAAGCCGCGCGCCGTGCACGCAGGAGCTGGACCCCGACAAGCCGTTTCGGGATGGGGTTCCGCACGGGACATGGTTGTCCACAATTCACGAACCGCCAAGGACGTACAGGACTCGCTGGAGCGACGGCCGAATGGTCTTGCGCGACATCGTGAATCCCGAGGGCAGGCGCCACGGATTCCTCTGGCGATATGACGCGGACGGCAATTTCGAGCGCCGAACCCTGTATCGTGACGGCGTGAAAGTAGAGAGCGAGAACTTCAAGACCTACGACGGCGACCTCGTGGGGGATGCCCTCTAGATTCGCTTCCAGCCCCGGTCAACGTAAGGAGAACCGGAGATTGGCCCGGTACGGCCGCATGGAAAGAACCATGAGCGGTACTTCGAGCGAGCGGGGTCTCGCACGGATCGGCGGGCCGCTTGCAGTGGCGGGCAGTGGTGTCGGGCATCGTCGGGGACGGTCGCTGAGGGCAGTGGGGCACACGGCGAAGCTTGTCCAGGCGCGGTCCGACAGGCCGTACGCGAAATCCAATGAGGAGGAAAAGACAGAATGAGATGGTACCTGATGGCGCTGAAAAAGTATGCGCAGTTCGGCGGCAGGTCGCAGCGAAAGGAGTTCTGGTATTTCTTTCTCTTCTACAGCTTGTTCTCCATTCCTTTCGGCGTGGTCGATATGTTTCTGATCGGGACCTCCATTCTGGGAACAATATATTTTCTTGTATTTCTGACCCCCTCCCTCGCGGTTGGCGTGAGGCGACTTCATGACATGGGTCGCTCGGGCTGGTGGATGCTGTTGTACACGGGAATCGTTCTTCAGCAGCTTGCGAGCGGCATAAAGGTGTCCGGAAGGGGGGTGAGCGGGGAGGCGGTGGTGGCAATCGTCTTCGTCGTTGCCGCGGTGTGCGCTGTCGTGCTGATCGTCTTCATGGTTCGGAAGAGCCAGCCCGGGCGCAACCGCTACGGACCCGACCCGACCGACGACGGTACCGCGGCGGCGTAGGGGGTCGTCAGTGTCCTCTCGGAGCGAGCACCGGTCGGCAGCCTGCCTGCCGGCGCGGACGCGCCCGCGATGCCGGCCTGCGTTTCGCCGTGCAACCGGCAAACGCGGAGCGCTCCGGCGAGGGCGGTCGCGCGCCTTTCTGTTCGCTGGCGCCGGGTATGGACCGACGAAGGGCACATGACGGACGCGTTGCCGGAGGACGCCCAAGTGCGGGAAACTGCGTGACCCGGGCGGTGGCCGTGTCGGCCCCGCCACCTCCTGCCGCGTGTCGGCTCGCCGGTCGGGCACACGGCCGGCGCCTTGCGGTCACGGGCGCGAGCGTTCGGTGAACCCCTCGGCGATGTCGGCTTGTGACGGCGGCATTCCGAAACCGGACAACGGGAACGACATCGACCTTTTCGGGCACCATTCCTTCAATCCGGTTGCCGGGGCGTCGCGGCACGGAGTTGCTTCCTAGCGCCCAGATGGCCGAACTCCTCCAGGATCTGGGAGCCTTCCTCCGGACCCTTCATTGGGCCTGGCTGCTCGCCACCGTTGCCGGCGGAATCATTCTGTTGCAGTTCGGATACCGAATCTTCGAAACTCTCAAGTTCCTGGTCGGGTTTGCCGTTGGAGGGGCGTTGATCGGCTCATTCCTGTACGCGGACAAAGGTCTGGGTGCCGCGGTGGCCGGGTTTCTTGCCGGCGGTGTCGCCTCGGGATTCCTTTTCCGGGGATTGGTCAACGCGATCCCCCCGCTCATAGGCGGTCTGGTTCTTGGGGTGCCAACGTTTCTGTTCTTCGACAAACTGGCGCCGGGCTGGCTCCCGCCGTTGCCCGACCCCATGCCCGACTGGCGCGCCATCGCCGTGTTGCTGGCAGCCCTTGCGGGCGGAGCGATCGGCCGGTTGCTCAGCCAGCTCATCACGGTCGTCGGAACCTCGTTCCTCGGCGCCATGTTGATCGCTACTTCAGTTGCGAAGATTCATGTCAACTTGGGCGGTTTCGCGACAAAGCCCATGACCGAGCCTTCGACGTACGTCGGGTGGATAGCCGCCTATGCGGTTGGCTTCCTGGTCCTGTTGTTCATCGGCATCCGGTCTCAGTTCAGGTGGATCGTTCGGCAAAGGACCACGAACGCCCGTGCTTGACCCGGTGGCCCGTACAGGACCAACCCGGTTATTCACAGCTCCACCGACACCAACAGGCCATACACCGTGCTCGGCCGAACTGGCCAAAGACCGAAATAAGAGTTTTTCGATTGCCGGAAATACGCAGTTCTCAGATACCATTGACGGGAGGCGCGGCGAGATCGCCGCTCGCGCGACCGGTCCGCTGAATGGCGTCCCGCAATTGTCCCGAGCGCCGGCCGCTGCGCGAATTGCCCATTATCGGCGCTCGCTCGAGGCTCGGCTGACGAGGCTCCCGCCATAAAGGGTCCTGGCCCGCCCGAGGCACGGGAAAATGCCACGTCTCCCCAATGTTGGGGACGCGCGAAAACAGGCAGTTCAACTAGCATCCGCGGCCTTGCCGATTCGATGGCAGGAGCGCGCGGAAACCGGCCGGATGGAGGTTGCCCGATGGTCCACCGGGACAACCGGGCCGCGGGCTCCGCCGTCGCCCGTGGACAGAGCCACCTGGCGCGCTCGGCACTGAACACTGTGAGGATTCAGGATGAAAGCCGGAAAATCGAGGATTTTGCGATGTCTCGCGATTGGCATGCTTGCGCTGGCGGGCGTCTTTTCCGACGCAGACCTCGCTGCGGCCCAGTCGCAGGCAGCATGTCCGATTCCCGCAGACAGGCCTCCTGTCGCGCCTCCGGATGTGACGGCGCAGCAGGTGGAGAATGGTACCGGCAGCCTGATGGCCTTCGCGCTCAGCTCGCGCGATCGGCTCCAAGAACAAGCCCAGCAGCCTACAACTCCGGACCTAACTCTGTATCTCCGATGTCTCGTTAGACAGGACCATAGCCCCTGGCGTTCCGGTTCCACCTATCTCGTGACCCTGACGCCCGACGGCAGGGTTTTCATCCACGCAAAGGACATGTCTCTGTCGGGCGCGAAGCTACGGCCTTCGATCTACGCAGAGATACTTCAAGCGTTGGGAATCGATCCTGCCGACCTCGCAGACCCCGCGGCGGTCCGGCTCGCCATCGCTGCGGCCTTGGCCGGGAACGGCGGCTCGTTCGATATACCAACCGTCCCCGGCGCCTCGGGCTACGCGAGCGTCTATACCTCGTTTGTTTTCAGGACTCCGGTCGTTCTTCTCGCCGGATTCGACCTCAACGCCACTCATCTCGCTGCCGAACAAATCGATGACGGACACCCGGCGGTTACCGCGGCGGAGGTGGTGGACCGTGCAACCTTGAAAGCCTTCGTCACCGAAGCGGGAACGTACTTGCTGGAGGCTCTGAAAACCGGCGATCCGGCCGCTCTCTCGATGGCCAAGATCGCCTTCCGCGATCCCAACGGGCCGTGGCGGCACGGTTCCGTTTACCTCTACGTCTGGAACTTGGTCAGCGAGACTATCGTGTTTCACGCCGGGTTTCCGAACACGTACGAATTTCGACCGCTGAGGCCGGTCGCCCGTGACTCCATGACTGGAGAGTTCATCTTGCCGCAGCTCATCGAGGCGGCGAACAGCGGCCCGGAAGGCGGCTTCGTGGAGTACCACTTCGACGATCCCACCGACGACACCGACAGTGCCGACATCCCCAAGGTAGGCTACGTCCGAACGTTCGACGACCAAGCCCAGAGGGTGGACGGAAGCATCGCCCCGGTCTCTTTCGTCGTCGGGTCGGGGTTTTACGGGAGGCCATCCGGGTCGGGCGCGGTGGGCGGCAACACGGTCATCGAGTCCGTGCTGCCGCAGGTGATGCGGGCCATGACCGCGAGCACGGTCGATGCGGTGTCGAGCCGCATCCAGCGGGCAACTTCCGACACCGCGCCGCCGTCGGCACTCAGCTTCGCCGGCGCCTCCACGCTCCCCGATGCCCTGCTGGCGAACGCGTACGCGCTGGGGAACGAGACGTTCGACCTCGGCCGGCTGCTTGCGGGCTCGTCCTTCACCCTGCCCCTCAACGCGGCGGGGAGCGATGCGAGCGGTCCCTTTGGGAACCTCACGCTCTGGGGCAGCGGGGACTGGCGCAGCATCTCCGGCGGCGACCCGCGGTCCGTGGACTACGACGGCAGCGTAGTCAGCGCCAACCTCGGGATCGACACCCGGCTGGGCGCGGACATGCTCGCGGGCCTGGCGGTGTCGCAGGCGCGCGGGACTGTGGACTACACGGCCTCAAGCGCTTCGGGCGAGCTCACGACCTCCTTGACCAGCGTCAACCCCTACGTGGGCTGGCGGATGCAGGGCGGCATGAACCTTTGGGCCATGGCCGGTTACGGCACGGGCGAGGTGGAGCTCGACGATGAATCTGCGGACACGCAGGCGCGCGACCTGACGCAGCGCATGGTGGCGGCAGGCGTAAGCGGGCCGCTGATGTCCAGCGACGAGACGATCGAGGGCGGCACCACGAACCTGAACCTCAAGGGAGAGGCAGCCTACACGTCGGCCGACGTCGACGGCTCCGGGACCCTCGCCAACCTGTCGTTGAGCGTCAGCCGGCAGCGGTTGATGCTGGAAGGGGAGCACGTCCGGAAGCTCGACTCAGGCGCGAATTTCACGCCCTCGCTCGAGATCGGCCTGCGCAACGACGGCGGAGACGGCGAGACTGGTGCCGGCGTGGAGGCCGGGGGCGCTTTGCGCTATGTCGACGCAGAGTCGGGGCTGACCGTCGAGGGCCGGGTCCGGACCCTGCTCAGCCACAGCGGCGACCACGAGGAGACGGGCGTGAGCGGGCTTGTGTGCATCGCTCCGGGCGGGTCGGGACAGGGTCTTGCGCTGGTTGTGCAGCCGGCGTGGGGCCAGACGGGCAGCGGCGCAAACCAGTTGTGGGAGAATGGCGTTGCCGCTGACGTGTCACCGGACAACCGGGCGCGCCTGAATGCGGAGGTCGGCTACGGCCTCGCCGCAGCGCCCGGCCTGGGCGTAGTGACGCCCTATGCGGGGCTCGGGTTCGCCGGCGACGGCGCGCGCGTGGCGCGAATGGGCGCGCGCTGGCAGGTGTCGGCGAACGGCAGCGTGAGCCTCGAAGGCACTCGCCACGAGGCCGCCAACGATTACGCACCCGAGCATGGCCTGACGCTGCACGGCACGCTGCGCTGGTAGCGCCGGTCGCAGCGTCCTCACGCGGGCTTCGGCGAGAGCGGCGCACGTCATCGCGCCGGAGCCGGCAAGGTGGAATTGGACCGTGTGAACGCACCCTCGCTTGCCGCGCCCGGAGCCGACCCATCTCAGCTTGCCGATACCGCCGGTGCCCCGAACAGCGGGCGCCGCATCCCGCACACGATGCGGCGATGCCGCAGCAAGCCCAAGCGCTCCGATCCGTGAGGCTCCGCACCCCGCGCCGGCCGGAGCGGGCGGCTACTCCGGACGCGCGAAGGCGACGAGCGCGGCGTTCGGGCCGCTCCCCGCCGCGACGACGACGAACTGCCGTCCCGAGCGGGCGCGGTAGGTCATGGGGCTGGCGTTCGCCGGGAACGGCAACGCGCCGCGCCAGACCTCGGCGCCCGTGGCCTTGTCGAACGCATACAGGTACGGCGCGCCGCCGGCGAGGAACACGAGACCTCCCGCGGTCGCCATCGGGCCCGCGTTGCCGCGCGTGCCCAGCCGCTCGGGCAGCTCGACGCCGCGCAAAAGCGGGTGCTCGCGGATGGCGGGGTTGCCCTCGCCGAACGGCACCTTCCACGCGATCTCGCCGGCGTTGAGGTCGATCGCGACAAGGTGCGCGTACGGCGGCTAGGGGGATCGGGCCGAGCGGGCTCTCCGGGGTCGGCACGGCGCCCGGTCCGCCGGCCTCCTCGAACATGAGCAGCGTCGCTCCGTAGGGACAGTTGTTGCTGTACTCGACGTCGATCTCGGGATCGTTGCCGGCGTTCGTGCACACCTGGTTCGTGTCGGCGTCTTCCGACGTCCGCACGTAGAGGAAACCGGTCTCGGGGTCGAACGCCGCCCCGCCCCAGTTGGCGCCGCCGCTCGCGCCCGGACGCTGGAGCGTTCCCCGAAGGCTCGGAGGCATGTACAGCGGACCCAGCCGGAACCGCCGCATCTCCGCCATGGCGAGCGCGTGGATCTCCGGCGTCAGGTCGTTCGCGTCCGCCAGCGACACTCCCTGGCCGCTGAACGGCGGCGGCTTGGTCGGGAACAGCTGCGTCGGATACGGCACCTCGCCCGGCACGTCCGTCGCCGTGTCGACCGCGCGCTCCTCAATCGGCCACACCGGCCTGCCCGTGGCCCGGTCGAACACGAACGTGAATCCGTGCTTCGACACCTGCGCCACCGCGTCCAACTCGCGCCCGTCCACCGTGATCGTCCCGAGGTTCGGCGCGGCGGACAGGTCGTAGTCCCACACGCCATGGTGCACCGTCTGGAAGTGCCACCGCCGCTCGCCGGTGCGCGCGTCCAGGCACACGAGCGACTCGGCGAAGAGGTTCGCGCCAACGCGGTGGCCGCCCCAGTAGTCGCCGCTCGGCGTGCTCGTCGGCACGTACAGAAGCCCGCGCTCGACATCGAGAGACATCAGGCCCCAGACGTTGGCGTGGCCGGTGTAGCGCCAGGACTCGTCTTCCCAGGTATCGGCGCCGAAATCGCCGCCGGACTGCGGAACGGTGAAGAAAACCCAGCGCCGCTCGCCCGTGCGGACGTCGAACGCCTGCACGGTACCGGGCGTGTCGAACTTCCGCTGTATCCGGTCTGGCACGCGGCTCCCCACGATCACCAGGTCCTCGAACACCACCGGCGGCGAGGTCTGGTCGAACTCGTAGCGGGTCACCGGGCGGCCGTGGCCCTCGGTCAGCACGACGCTGCCGCCGTCGCCGAAGCCTGCGTCCGGTTCGCCGGTCGCGGCATCGATCGCGTACAGCCGGTCGCGGCTGTTGAGAAAAATCCGTGCCTCGTCCCCGTCGCTCCAGCGGGCGACTCCCCGGTGCTTGAAACCACCCGGCACCGCGCCCCTGGGGCCGCCTACATAAGCCCTGGGATCGAAGACCCACAACGCAGCGCCCGTCTCCGCGTCGAGAGCCGCCACGCGCGTGTACGCCGTCGAAACGTACAGGACGTTCCCGACCATGACGGGCGTTGCCTGGAACTGGCCCGGCCGGGTGCCGTACTCCTCGAGGGGCACCTCGTTCGGCGCCCACTGCCAGACGATCTCCAATTCGTCCACGTTGGCGACCGTGATTTCCCCGGCCGCGGAATACTTGGTGTGCGCTTGGTCCGCGCCGACGTACGGCCACTCGATCATGGCGCGCGTGTCCCCGGTATCCGCAAGGGCGGCGGAAACGAGGGCGGCGAACGCAAGGGCAGCGGTGGCAATCGATCGCTTCTTGGGATGGGACTCCGGTTGAGAACCGCACCTCGACTTTGCGGCCCGACCCGGCAGCGGAGGCCGGAAGACGCCCGGTTTCACGCTCGGAACTGCGTCCGTTGCGACGAGCGGCGGCGTCATCTGGGATGCGCCGCCGCGTTCCGGAAGTCCGGGCCGCCCATCATCGCATGGGCGGCCGGCGGGCAAAAGCGGGGTGCGCGCTTGGGTAACGTCAAGAGTTATGTGTCAGGGAGACGGGGGTGCTGATTCCCTGAGACTTGTTTTCGTGGATGAATACCGCGTAGAGGACGCGGTCCATTGAGGTCCGGTCCTGGAAGGTTCCCATGGGCCGGGTTCGTCTGCGGACCTCCCGGAACCTTCGTTCGATGGCGTTGGTGGTCCTGACCCGCTTTCGCTCATCGAGGGTCCGGTAGCGGAAGCAGGTGAGCAGCTCGTCGAGATCGCTGCGCAGGCAGGCGACGGCCTTGGGGTAGGTGCTTTGCCAGCGGTCGGCGAAGCGTCGGGCGGCGCTCTGGGCCTTGCGGCGGCTCTTTGCATTCATGACGGCGTGGACATCGGCCTTGACGGCCTCCTGGTCGGCCTTGCGGACCTTGTTGAGGATGTTGCGCATCTTGTGCGCCCAGCACCTCTGAACCGGGATGCCGGGATAGACGAACGGCAAGGCAGCCAGCAGGCCCTTGCCGCCATCGACGCAGATCATCTCAAGGCCTTCGCCGGTGAGCCCGCGGTGGTACAGCCGGTTGAGGAACACTTCCCACTCGCGGGCGCCTTCGCTGACGGCGAGATGGAAGTCGATGATCTCCTTCTTGCCGTCGGGGCGGATGCCGAGCGCCACCAGGACCGGCCTCCTGAGCGCGCCGGCGCCGGTCTTGCGGGCCAGCACCACGCCGTCGAGCATCAGCGCCTTGTAGGCGTTCTTCAGCGGCCTGCGGTGGAAGGCCTCGACCGCCATGTCGAGCGTCTTGGAGACCCGGCTCACCGTCGCGGCCGAGACCGGGCGCCCGAGCAGGGCCAGCAGGACCTCGCCCACCTTGCGCGTCGAAAGCCCCAGCACGAAGCCGGCCAGGATGGCACGGTCGATCTCCGGCGCGCGCCTTGCGTAGCTCTTCACAACCCCGGTCGGGCAGAAGTGCCGGGTGCGCGGCACGTTGAGCTCGATGTCGCCGAGCTCGCTCAGCAGGCAGCGGCGGTAGGTCCCGTTGCGCCGGTCGCGCATCGCGCCGGCGTCGAGGTTGTCGAGCCAGCGATCCACCGCCTCGGCCATCCGGCCCTCGATGATCTCGGCCAGCGCCTGGCGGCCGAGCGGGCGGTAGCCCTCGCCCCAGTCCAGTCCGCCTGCCTGCATCTCCTTCACCACCTCAAAGGCCTGGGGTAGGCTCATGATCGTCGCAGCTTGCTGGGACATGCGGGGTGCTCCTGTTTGTGGTTGTCGTCACCACAGGGAGTACCCCCTTCCCACCTGACACATAAATTCTTACGTCACCGCGCGCTTGTTGAACGCTCCGGCTCCGCCTCTATAGTCGGCGCTCGCCAAAAACGGAGGATCGCCGGCCGGCGCGTGCGCCGGGCGGTTGCGGAGGAGAGGCGGGTGAGCGACAGTCCGGCGCCGCGGACGGGCGGCGAAATCCTCGTGGACGCGCTGCGTCTCCACGGCGTCGACACGGTGTTCTGCGTGCCCGGCGAAAGCTATCTCGCGGCGCTCGACGCGCTGCACGGCGCGCGCAACCGGATTTCGGTCGTCACCTGCCGCCAGGAGGGCGGCGCCGCCTACATGGCGGAGGCCTGGGGCAAGGCGACCGGGCGTCCGGGCGTGTGCTTCGTCACCCGCGGTCCCGGCGCCTGCAACGCCTCGATCGGCGTCCACACGGCGATGCAGGATTCGACGCCGATGGTGCTGTTCGTCGGCCAGGTCGCGCGCGACGCCGCCGGCCGCGAGGGGTTCCAGGAGATCGACTACCGGCAGATGTTCCAGAGCCCGATCGCCAAGCTGGCGCTGCAGATCGACGATGCCCGGCGCATCCCCGAGCTGGTGCACCATGCCTTCCGCACCGCCGCGTCGGGGCGCCAGGGCCCGGTCGTCGTCGCCCTGCCGGAAGACATGCTGCGCGACACCGCGGCGGTCGCCGACGGCCGCGCCTACGAAGCGGTGCGGCCGCGGCCGGGTGCCGCCGACATGGCGGCGCTGCGAGCCAAGCTCGCCGCCGCCGCGCGCCCGCTCGCGATTCTCGGCGGGTCGGGCTGGAGCTCCGATGCGTGCGCCGACATGCGCGCCTTCGCCGAGGCGAACGGCCTTCCGGTGTGTGTCTCCTTCCGCCGCCAGGACCTGTTCGACAACACGCATCCCAACTACGCCGGCGACCTGTCGACGTCGGTCGATCCCAAGCTGCACGCCCGCGTCGCCGCGGCCGATCTGCTGCTGGTCGTCGGCGCGCGCTTAGGCGAGGTGACGACGAGCGGCTACACCGCGTTCGACGTACCGGCGCCGCGCCAGGAACTCGTGCACGTCTATCCGGAAGCGGAGGAGATCGGGCGCGTGTTCCAGCCGTCGCTGTCGATCGCCGCCGGCGCGGCGGCCTTTGCCGAGGCGGCGCGGGCGCTCGATCCCGTCGACGGCGGGCGGTGGGCCGACTGGCGGGCGGCGGCGCGCGCCGACCACCTCGCCAACCTCGAGCCGCGGCGGTTCGACGGCGCGGTCGACATGGCGGAGATCGTCGCCGTGCTCGCCGACGCGCTGCCGGACGACGCCATCGTTACCGTCGATGCCGGCAACTTCTCCGGCTGGCCGCAGCGGTTCTGGCGCTTTCGCACCTGGCCATCGGAGCTCGGCCCGACCGCGGGGGCGATGGGGTACGGGATTCCCGCCGGCATCGCCGCGAAGATCGCCCATCCCGACCGCGCGGTCGTCACCTTCGTCGGCGACGGCGGCTATCTGATGACCGGCCAGGAGCTGGCGACGGCGGTGCATCACCGGGTCGCCGTGCTCATCGTGGTGGTGAACAACGGAGCGTTCGGGACGATCCGCATGCACCAGGAACGCGACTACCCCGACCGGCCGATCGGCACGGACCTGAGCAACCCGGACTTCGCGGCGCTGGCCCGTGCCTACGGCGCCCACGGCGAAACGGTCCGCGCCACCGCCGAGTTCGCGCCGGCGCTCGCCCGGGCGCGCGAAGCGGGCGGGCCGGCGGTCATCGACGTGCGCCTCGAACTCGACACGATCACCACGCGCGCCACCCTGTCCGAAATCCGCGAGGGCGCCCGGGCGCGGCAGAACGCGTGACGGCCACAGGCTACCGAACGGCGCTGGTAACGGGCGCGACGGCGGGAATCGGCCGCGCGTGCGCGCGAGCGCTCGCCGGGCGCGGTCTCGACGTGGTCGCCGTCGGCCGCCGCGCGGCGCGCCTTGAGGCGCTGGCGGCGGAGATCGGCTGCGAGACGCTGGCGCTCGACGTTCGCGACCGCGACGCCGTCTACGCGGCGCTCGGCGAGCGCGAGGTGGACGTGCTGGTGAACGGCGCCGGGGTCGGGCGCGGGATGGAGTCGTTCCTCGGCGCAACGCCCGACGACCTCGACGCGACGCTCGCGACCAACGCGACGGCGCTCGTTCACGTCACGCGCGCGGTGCTCCCCGGCATGCGCGCCCGGCGCCGCGGGCATATCGTCAACATCGGCTCTGTGGCCGGCCTCTATCCGCTCTTCACGGCGATCTACGGGGCGTCCAAGGGCGCGGTGCACCTGTTCTCGCAGAACCTCCGCATCGAGCTGCTCGGGTCCGGCGTGCGGGTGACGGAGCTGTGCCCCGGGCGCGTGGAGACGGAGTTCTTCCGGACGGCGATCGACGACCCGGAGACGATCGAGAAGCTCGCCGGCGGCTTCAAGCTGCTCGAGCCCGAGGACATCGCGGCGGCGGCGCTCTATGCCGTCGAGTCGCCCTGGCACGTGCACGTCGCGACCATCGAGCTCATGGCCACGGAACAGGCGCCGGGCGGCATGGCCGTCCGCGCGTTCGAGGGAGGCACGCATGAAGATCACGGCGATTGAGGCGATCCCGCTGCGCTATCCGTTCAGCCACGGCGGTCCGCCGACGGGGTGGGGCGGCGGCGCGTGGACCGAGATGCGTACGCTGCTCGTGCGGGTCGAGACCGACGGCGGGATCGTCGGCTGGGGCGAGGCGTTCGGCTACAACGCCATTCCCGCCGTCAAGGCGGCGATCGACACCATGGTTGCGCCGCTCGCGGTCGGGCGCGACGCGACGGCGATCGATTCCTTGATGCGCGAGCTGCAGCTGTCGCTGCACATCTTCGGCCGCTACGGCGTGACCGTCTTCGCGCTGAGCGGCCTCGACATCGCCCTGTGGGACATCGCCGGCAAGGCCGCCGGACTGCCGCTGCACCGCCTCGTCGGCGGCGCCGCGCGGCGCGAAGTGCCGGCCTACGCGAGCCTCCTGAAGTACGGCGACCCGGCCCTCGTCGCATCGCTCGTCGGGAGTGCGCTCGAGGACGGGTACGAGCTGATCAAGCTGCACGAAAGCACGGTCCCGCCGGTCGCCGCGGCACGCCGCGCGGCCGGCGACGACGTGCCGATCATGCTCGACGTGAACTGCGTCTGGAGCCCGAAGGAGGCGCGGCGCATGGCCGAGGAGATGGCGGAGTGCGACCTGCACTGGCTGGAGGAGCCGCTGTGGCCGCCGGAAAACTTCGACGCGCTGAGCGCGCTCCGCCACGAGGCGGGCATACCGGTCGCCGCCGGCGAGAACGCGTGCACGGCGTGGCAGTTCGAGGCGATGATCGGCGCCGACGCGGTCGACTACGCGCAGCCGAGCGTGACCAAGGTGGGCGGCGTCAGCGAATTTCTCAAGACGGCGACGCTCGCCGAGCACGCCAACGTCGCGATCGCGCCGCACTCGCCGTATTTCGGCCCGGGCTTTCTCGCCACCCTGCAGCTCCTGGCGGCGAACCCGTCGATCGAGGCGATCGAGCGCTTCTACGTCACGCTCGACGACGACCTCTACAGCGGCGCGCTGGCGCTGGCCGACGGCGCCGTGCCGGTGCCGGACGGGCCGGGACTCGGACTCGAGCCGAACGCGGACTTCATCGAGAAGTGGCGCGAGGCGTGACCGCTCGTACAGGCGGGCGGGGCGGGCAGGCGAGAAGCGCGGAAACCGTGGGACGGAAAGGAGACGACGGCGCTCCGATGCGCTGAGGGCGGAGGCCGATCACGCAGTATCGCCCCGAGCCGACGCGGAGCGACGCTCCGAGATTGACTCGTTCGTGCGCGATTGCTACATAGTCCTCGTCGGGGCCAAATACGGTTCCCGCCGCCTACTTAGGGGCGCCTTCGGGTGCCCCATTACTTTTTTCAGGGTCGGGATCGTGCTGCAAATCGCCGTGTTCGTGGACGCCGGCTACCTATACGCACAAGGCTCGGCCCTGCTCAAAGGGCGAAAACTGCGCCGGGAGCTGGTCAGCCTCTCGGAAACGCAAATCCTCGAACGACTGGGTGGGACTGCTCGCACCATCGCTCCAGGCGCCCGACTGTTGCGGGTCTACTGGTATGACGGCCTTCTCAGATCCAATCGTCCCAGCACGGAGCAGTATGTAATCGGCCAATCCCCCGATGCCAAGCTCCGTCTTGGCCTGGTAAACAGCAGTGGACAGCAGAAAGGGGTCGATTCGCTGATCGTGACGGACCTTATCGAGTTGGCGCGGAACCGCGCGATCTCCGATGCGCTGATCTTGTCTGGAGACGAGGACATCAAAATCGGTGTCCAGGTCGCGCAGACATTTGGCGTTCGAGTTCATCTCCTCGGCATCAAGCCGGCCAAAGGTTCCCAGTCAGACAGCTTGTTGATGGAGGCGGACACGTGCCACGAATGGGACGAAACCGTCGTCAGCCAATGGATGCGCTGCGAGGACGCCGCAATGCCGTTCGCAGACCGCCCAGTCCCCGCCGTTGCCGAATCGGACAACCCGGCCGGCACGGCCCGCTCGTCCGCCGAACCGGTTGGGCGAGACCTCGCGGCGGCGAATGATTTTCAGGTAATCGTTGCTTCCGAGTCGGAAGACATCGCTAACACGCTCAACGAGACCGATCTCCGTCGTCACATCGAATATGTCGATGCAAATCCGGGCCGTATCCATTCCGACATCGATCGACGTGCCCTCGCCAGCCTGCGCAACCGTCTTGGTCGTGATCTGACAGACGGGGAGCGCAAGGAATACAGGCGAATGTTGGCAACCGCCCTACGACGTGGCTTGTCACCACCAACGGGGCCTTCGGCGAATGACCGTCCGTCTTCGGCGACGCCAAGATGACCACCGGCCTACTCGACGGGCTCACCCATCATCGCGAGATCGTCGAGACCGGCAACGAGAGCTGGCGCTTCTAGAACCGTTCCTTGGCGGCCACCGGCCGTGTCTGCGGCCCGGTTGCCCCGGTGGGCCAACCTCCACCGTGCCGGTAAGGGGGTCAATATTGCCTCCAGCGTATGCGGGAAGCGCGGCCAGCGTCGTTGCGCTAGTTGGCCCACCGCCCGCCAAGGCGGCGGTAGACCATGCAGTCTCGGTCTTTGCTCATGCTTGACTCCGGGTTTTGGTAGTGGGGTCAACCACGTCAGGGCTTGTATCCGCAAAAATCTGGTGCTATTTTCCTTATAACGCAAGCCAGCACGCAGGACGATCATGACCAATCCGATTGCCCGCATCCTGGATCACTATCCGGCCACCTTCTTCCAAAGCCTCATCGAGCAGATGGACGCGTCCTTCGCCAAAGCTCAGCGAATGACGCGCCAACACTACGCGGAGCCTGAGCAAGCCAACATGCTCGGCCAAGCACGCCACGCCTGTTGCGAGGAAGGCTTCCGGATGGCGGCACGAGACGCCGGTTTGGTAGCGATCGCGCCCCATACCAAGCCCGCTGGTGGACGCTACAGCTTGGTGAGCCACGGCGGAGTACATCTCATTCGCGGCAACGTTCAGGCGCATTGCGGACCGCCCCGACCTACGAGGTTTCGCAGCGCGTGGGCAGCGTTGAACGCTTGGCTAGACCCTGTCCAGCTTGACCTCCTGCGGGCGGTGCCCATGCCTTCTGCTGACCAACTTTGCGGGATGATCGTCGTCACGGCACACCGGAGGACCGGAGACCCCAGTATACCGGCTTTCGTCGGACTCGGAATTCCGCGCTCAGACCTGTCCGAGTGGGTGGTTCTGGAACCGATCCAGGCGCTGCTGGCCCGATATCACGATCTTGACACCAAGAACCACACGCCGATCGAGCCCACGGTTACGATCAGGGACCGGGCCGTACCGCGTCTCAAGAAGAAACCGGGTGGCAATCCAACGAATTAGCCCCCGGCGACGGGGTGCAGGGAAAAGGACCATGCGCAGTGGTACACCAGGGTTCCAAGCAGAGCGACTGGTCGAGGCCCGGGATTCCCGGGGCCTCACACAGGTGGCGTTGGCCGAACTGATCAACCGGACGAGTTCCAGCATCTCTCGCTGGGAGGGCGGCGGGCAGTCCCCCGAACCGGAAGCCCTGGATGCCCTCGCTCGCGCGCTCAACCTGCCGATTGCATTCTTCCTGCGACCGTCGCCTGATCACGGCCCCGCTCCGATGTTCTTTCGGTCCATGGCAAACACCACGCAGTCCGTGCGCAAGCGTACACAGGGACGGCTCCGATGGGCGCAGGATATCGCTCATTGCCTCCAAGAGTGGGTGGACCTTCCCGAAGTCAGGGTTCCGTGCCTGGACGCAACGGACCACCGAGAAATCGCGAACGAAGACATCGAGCGAATGGCGAATGAGTGCCGGAACTTGTGGGATCTGGGCGTGGGCCCGATTTCCGACGTTCTGCTCGTTCTCGAGAACGCGGGTATCGTGGTTATCAAAGAGGAAACTGGCACCGTCAAGATGGACGGCCTATCGAACTGGTCGGCGGTGGACGGTCGCCCTTACGTGCTTATCGCTCGTGACAAGGACTCATGCGTGCGCTCGCGCATGGACGCAGCACACGAACTCGGTCACTTGGTCCTGCACCGTCGCCTCGAACCCAAGGTCCTGAACAACAGCGCGAACTTCAAGGAAATCGAGCGTCAGGCATTCGATTTTGGCGGAGCGTTCCTGATGCCTGCAGAAAGTTTCTCGGCAGAAATCTGGTCGCCTTCGCTCAACGCATTCCTTGCACTCAAGGAACGCTGGAAGACCTCGATCGGCGCGATGATCATGCGTTGTGCCAAGCTCGACATGTTAAGCGAGGAATATCAGCGGCGCCTCTGGAAGAATTTCAGCGCACGGGGCTGGCGTAGGAGTGAGCCACTGGACGATGTGCTTGAACGGGAACAACCGCGCCTGCTCAGCCGGTCAGTACGTCTCCTGGTCGACGAAAGCGTTCGAAGCCGCGAGGCTCTCCTGAGCGACTTCCGGCTCCACGGACCAGACGTGGAGGCTCTGTGCGGGCTGCCTCGCGGTTTCATGACAATGGAAAGCGCTGAGGTGGTGACATTACCGAACCTGAAACGGTCGGCAGAGTCTGCGGAAGGCTGCGGCACAGTCGTTCCGTTTAGCCGCGACAATGCTTAGCTAAGCCTGCGCCGCACGATGAGGCCGCCGTTGCGTCATTCATCGATGTAATGTTCCGACATGATCACCCAACTCGGCGTGTCGTCGAGGCCCAGGGCCTGTCTGACGTGCGCCGGGATTTCGATACCCGACGTATCGCCCGCGGGCGGTCCATGGGCGATCAGCACGATACGGCGCGGCATCAGTGATCGGCGAAACAAATCTCGCCGACGCCCCGGGGCGCGCAGCCAGCCGATCGCAGCGACACCGAGCTTGCCCCCGCGAATCACGGGGGCGCCACCCGATCCGGCTCGGGGGCGATGTCGCCCGTGCTGTCCGGTTCGGTGGGCATGCCCGTCACCTCGGACACGAACGCGAGCACCGCGTCCGCCGCACCGAAGTCGTAGAGATCGTTGTGGCCGGCGTGCGCGAAGCCGCGCCACGTCCTGGGTTCTCCGGCAGCGGCAAAAAGCTCGCGCCCGAACTCGACCGGGACAATGCGGTCGAGCTCGCCGTGAACGACCAGCAAGGGGGCGTCGATCTCCCCGATCTTGGACAGGGAGTCGAACCTGTCGCGGACCAGGGCAGCGGCTGGAACGTACCAGTAATGGTGCGCGGCGACGGAAGGTATCGACGTGAAGGGCGATTCCAGTACCACGCCGCCGACGCGCCGCTCCCGCGCCATTTGAACCGCGACGCCGCTGCCCAGGGATTCGCCGTAGACGATCGTCGTCTCCGGCGGCACGCCGACCCGGTCGAGAAAGGCGAAGGCGGCGCGGCCGTCCCGATACAGCCCGTCCTCGGTGGGACTGCCGTCGTTGCCGCCGTAGCCGCGCCAGCTCACCAACAGCACCCCATGGCCGGCCTCGAGGTAAGGGCGCACCTTGCCGGCGCGATGGCCGATGTGTCCCGCGTTTCCGTGGAAGTAAACCAGCGTCGCCTTGCTTGCGTCGCGCGCCGGCGCGTACCAGGCCAGGAGCGACAGGCCGTCATCCGTGGCCAACTCCGCCGGCTCCATGTCGTCGAGACCCGCCAGGGCCAGGTCCGGCGGCGCCCGGTCCGGAAAGTAGAGCAATCGGCGTTGGCCGAGAAACAGGCAGCCGGTCAGCAACGCGTAGCCGACGACGGCGACGGTCAGAATCCGCAGCATGGGACGGAATATTGCATTCGGCGCCGGCGCGGTCCGCGTACCCGCCCCGTCATCCCGCGTTTCGGCAGTGGCATGCGATTCCTCTTGTCGTCCGCCACTTCCGCCAACGGGAGAGCGCATTCCCAGGCCACCTCGGTCGGTCTTGTTTCAACCCGAAATCGGTCGGTTGGGCGTTCGGGTTCCCGCAACAATTCGATTCCCAAGGATGCGCGCGCGCGAGGGAGCCGATGTCCGCGGCGGGTCTTGGAACGCATTGGCGCGTGTGACGAACCGACGCATTCGGGACCGCTCCTCCCGACGTCCAACGCCACGATTAGCCGATCGGGACGTTTCCGTTGAAGCTTGTCGCGGACGCCGAGCGCGCACTGCTTGCACAGCCGTTGCCCACGGATCAACGCAGGACAGCCTTCATGCGACGTCGGCGATGGCCGAGCAGGCACCGCCGAGGCGGTTGTCGCGATCCGGGAGCGCGCGTGAGCGTCGTCGTCGCAACGCCCCGCGCCGGCGCGGTCAGGCGAGAAGCGCCGACATCACCCACACGGCGATGGCGCCGAACGCAAGCGTGCCGATCCATGTGACGATCAGGCCGTAGTCCTTGCCGCCGTGCTTCTCGGCCATGTCCTGCCTCCCGTCGGATTCCGCGGCTCGATAGCAGACGGGCGCGGCGGGCGCCAGCGAAAACCGCCGCCTACAGGGTGGCGTCGGTGCCGAGCACCAGAGTCACCTGGCTGGAGAACACGCCGCCGTTGCCGTGCGCGAGGGCGAGCTCCGGGTCCGGGTGCTGGCGCTCGCCGGCGTCGCCGCGCAACTGCCGCACCGCCTCGATCAGCGGGAACATGCCGTACATGCCGGGGTGGCAGCACGACAGCCCGCCGCCGTTGGTATTGACCGCGAGCGAGCCGCCGGGCGCGATGGCGCCGTCCTCGACGAACGCCCCGCCTTCGCCCTTGGCGCAGTAGCCGAGGTCTTCGAGGAACATGATCGTGTTGATGGTGAAGGCGTCGTAGACCTGCACGAGGTCGATGTCCGACGGCGCGATGCCGGCCATGGCGAAGGCGCGCGGCCCGGTGTCGCTCGCCGCCGTCACCGTCGCGTCGGGCATGCTGGCGATGTAGCGGTGCCAGTGCGCCATCGCCGCCCCGAGCACGGGCACCGGCGGCCGCCTGAGGTCGCGCGCGCGGTCCGGCGCGGTCAGGATCACGGCGCCGGCGCCGTCGGTGACGAGGCAGCAGTCCCGCACCGTGAACGGGTCGCTGATCGGGCGCGACGCCAGCACGTCGGCGACGGTCAGCGGCGCGCGCAGGAACGCCTCCGGGTTCAGCGCCGCCCACGCGCGCGCGGCGACGGCGACCTCGGCAAGCTGCTCGCGCGTGGTGCCGTACTCGTGCATGTGGCGCGAGGCCGCCAGCGCGTAGGAGGTGATCGGCTGCCGCGGCCCGTACGGCCCCTCGTACGGGTCGGGCCGCGAGGTGGAAACCAGCCGCCCCGAAGCCGAGCGCTGGTTGCTGCCGTAGGCGATCAGCGCCACCTCGCACTGCCCGGTGGCGATGGCCATCATCGCGGTCATCAGATGCGCGAGATTGGACGACCCGCCGATCATCGACGAATCGGAGAAGCGCGGCGAGATGCCGAGATACTCGCACAGGGCGAGCGATCCCATGTTGTGCGTCACCGAGGCGCAGAACACGCCGTCCACGTCCGCCGCCCGCAGCCCGGCGTCGGCGAGCGACGCCGCGACCGCGCCGCTGGTGATCTCGAGCTCGGTCATCCCCGGCGCCTCGCCGAGACCGTACGTTCCCGCGCCGACGATCGACGCGGCGCCGCGCAGCCCGCTCACGCGTCCGTCTCCGCCGGCCGGAAGACGACCGTCGGCGTGTCGCCCGAACGGTCGACCGAGGCCGAGACCGCCATCCCGATGCGCACCGCCTCCGGCGCGACGCCCTCGACGCGGCTCATCATGCGCGGACCCTCCGCGAGGTCGACGAGGGCGACGTTGTACGGCGGGCCCTGCTCAGGCCGGCGGCGGACGACGCTGGTGGCGTACACCGTGCCGCGGCCCGACGCCTCGCGCCATTCGAGCGAGTCGGCGCCGCAGTAGGGGCACAGCGCGCGCGGGTAGAACACCGACCTGTCGCACGGTGGGCATCGCTGCAGGACGAACCGGCCGTCGGCCAGGGCCGAGAAATACGTCTGCTCGGGGCTCTCCCCGGCGGTGTCGGCGGTCATCGCTCCCCTCCCGTCAGCGCCTCGTCCCACCACGCGGGCAGCGCGAAGCTCGCGCGGTGCACCGCCGCGTTGTAGTGGCGGCCGGTCATCCCGGTCGCCGGCACGCTATAGTCGTGCCCGTCGCGGCTGTACAGAAAGAAACCGAACACGCCGCCGGGATACGACGGCACCACGGTGTGGTACGCCGCGACATGTGCCAGGGCGCGGTGGCGATGCACCAGCCGCACGAGGTTCGGCGCGCCGCCGGCGCAGAGCTCCTGCAGGAAGCGCGGACCGCGGCGCGTGAGCACGATGCTGTCGGAATCGACGACGACGCCCCCGTCCGCGAGGTGCGCGGCGAGCGCGGCGCAGAAGGCGGGAGAGAACAGGCGGCGCGACGGACCGACAGGTTCGGTCAGATCGAGGACGACGACGTCCCACCGCCGTTCGCGCGGCGCCCGGGCGAAGAAGTCCGCCGCATCGGTTACGTGCAGCGACACCCGCGGGTCGCCGTAGTCGCCCTGAATGCCGAGATAGCGGTTGCTGACGGCGATCACCCGTTCGTCGATCTCGACCATGTCGACCGCGGTCACGCGGTCGTGCCGCAGGACCTCGCGCAGCACGCCGCCGTCGCCGCCGCCGACCACGAGCACGGACGCCGGCCCCGTGCGCGCGCACAGCGCCACGTGCGCCGCCATCTCGTGGTAGACGAATTCATCCGCCTGGGTCGTCTGCACGAGCCCGTCGAGCACCAGAACGCGCCCCATCTCGGGGTGCTCCCAAACCTCGATCTCCTGCCACGCGCTGCGTTCGCGGTGCACGCGCGTCATGCGGTAGCTGTGTGCCACGCCGAGGCCGTCGTCGCGCTCGCGCCACCACACCGGAGAGGCGCCCGTTGGCGCGTCGATGCGATCGCTGCTATCCTCGCCGGCGTTCACGGCAGAACGGAGACTTGGGAATGGCCATCGACAAACTGGACCATTGCGCGATCCGCACCAACGATCTCGAGGGCACGAAGGACTTCTTCGTCGACGTGATCGGGTTGACCGTCGGCGCGCGGCCGCCCGTGAAGTTTCCCGGCTACTGGCTGTACTCGGGAGATACGGCGGTCGTCCATCTGTTCGGCGGCAGCGACGCCGCCGGCGACGAGGACGAGCTCGCCCAGTATCTCGGCGAGAAGGACCCGGCGAGCCTGCACGGCGGCGGCGCGGTCGATCATCTGGCGTTCCGCGCGAGCGGTCTCGCGGACATGCGCGACCGGCTCCAGCGGTCGGCGTCGGAGTATTTCGAGCGCACCCTGCCGCAGTTCGACCTGCACCAGGTCTTCGTCAAGGAGCCCAACGGCGTGATGCTCGAGCTCAACTACGCGGCCGAGGAAGCGGTCGAGCCCGTCGCACACGCCGCCGAGTAGTCCGGCGCCAGGGCGGAGGCGGCGCCGTCAGGCGCCGAATCGAGCCTTCGCCTCCGCCCGGCGTGCATGGAGAACCGGCTCGGTGTACCCGTTGGGCTGGGCGCGGCCGGAGAAGACGAGGTCGCACGCGGCCTGGAAGGCCACGCTGTCGTCGAACGCCGGAGCCATCGGGCGGTAGGCCGGGTCGCCGGCGTTCTGCGCATCGACCACGCCCGCCATCCGTTCCAGAGTCTCGCGCACCCGCTCCGGCGTGCAGATGCCGTGGCGCAGCCAGTTGGCGATGTGCTGGCTTGAAATGCGCAAGGTGGCGCGGTCCTCCATAAGCCCCACGTCGTCGATGTCGGGCACTTTCGAGCAGCCGACCCCCTGGTCCACCCAGCGCACGACGTAGCCGAGGATTCCCTGCGCGTTGTTGTCGAGCTCCTGCTGGATGTCCGAGTCGGGCCAGTTCGGCCGGTCGGTCACCGGAATCGACAGGATGTCGTCCAGGCTCGCCCGCCCGCGCGCCGCCAGCTCGTCCTGGCGCGCCGCGACGTCCACCTTGTGATAGTGGATCGCGTGCAGGGTCGCGGCGGTCGGCGAGGGCACCCACGCGGTGCTCGCGCCCGCCCGCGGGTGGCCGATCTTGGTCTCCAGCATGTCCGCCATCAGGTCGGGCATGGCCCACATGCCCTTGCCGATCTGGGCGCGGCCCTTGAGGCCGCAGGCCAGGCCGGTGTCCACGTTCCAGTTCTCGTAGGCGGCGATCCACGCTGCGCCCTTCATGTCGCCCTTGCGGATCATCGCGCCGGCTTCCATCGAGGTGTGGATTTCGTCGCCCGTGCGATCGAGAAAGCCGGTGTTGATGAAGGCGACGCGGTCGGCGACGGCGCGGATGCACTCCTTGAGGTTGACGGTGGTGCGGCGCTCCTCGTCCATGATGCCGACCTTGAGGGTGAACCGGGCGAGGCCGAGCGCGTCCTCGACGCGCGCGAACAGTTCGTCGGTGAAGGCGACCTCTTCCGGCCCGTGCATCTTCGGCTTGACGATGTATACCGAGCCCGCGCGGCTGTTGCGGACCGGCCCGTCGCCGCGCAGGTCGTGCATGGCCGTGGCCGCCGTGACCACGGCGTCGAGAATCCCCTCCGGCACCTCGCGGCCGTCGCCGTCGAGCACGGCGTCGCTGGTCATCAGGTGGCCGACGTTGCGGACGAGCAGGAGGCTGCGGCCCGGCAACGTCAGCGTGCCGCCGTCCGGCGCCGCGTAGGCGCGGTCGGGATAGAGCGCGCGGCGGACGCGGGCGCCGCCCTTGTCGAAGGCGGCGACGAGGTCGCCCTTCATGATGCCGAGCCAGTTGCGGTAGACCGCGACCTTGTCGTCGGCGTCGACCGCGGCGACCGAATCCTCGCAGTCCATGATCGTCGTCACCGCCGCTTCGAGCACGACGTCCTTGACGCCCGCCGCGTCGTCGCGGCCGACCGGGTCGCCGCGGTCGATGCAGATTTCGATATGCAGGCCGTTGTTGAGGAGCAGGATTGCGTCCGGATCCGCCGGGTCGCCACGGTAGCCCGCGAACTGCGCCGGGTCGGCCAGCGCCGCCGTCCCGCCGTCGTTCTGCGCCACCGACAGCGCGCCGCCCGCGACCCGGTATCCCGTCGCGTCGCGGTGGGTGCCGCCGGCGAGCGGCGTCGTCTCGTCGAGGAACGCGCGCACGAACGCGATCACCCGCCGGCCGCGGACCGGGTTGTAACCGGGCCCCTGCCGCACCGCGCCGTCGTCCTCGGGGATCGCGTCGGTGCCGTAAAGCGCGTCGTAGAGGCTTCCCCATCGCGCGTTGGCGGCGTTGAGGGCGTAGCGCGCATTCATCACGGGCACCACGAGCTGCGGTCCGGCGAGCGTCGAGATCTCGGGATCGACGTTTTCGGTGCGCGCCGAGAACGCGGCGCCCTCGGGAGTCAGATAGCCGATGTCGGAGAGAAACGCCCGGTACGCGGCGACGTCGAACGGGCGCCCGCGATGGCCGGCGTGCCAGGCGTCGATGTCGGCCTGCAGCGAGTCGCGCCGGGCGAGCAGCTCGCGGTTGCGTGGGGCGAGGTCGTGGACGATGGCGTCGAAGCCGGCCCAGAACCTGTCGACCGCGACGCCGGTGCCGGGCAGCGCCTCGTCGCCGATGAAATCGTAGAGTACGGGCGCAACCTGTAGCCGGCCCGCCTGCCGCCGCTCGGACATGGCGTTTCCCCTTCCGCTCCAACGCGGCGCTCAGGTTCCATGCCGCGCCGCCGCGAGTCAATGCGGCGCCCGGGGGCGTCTGGTATAAGGGCCGAGGACGCCGGGGAGGGGCGGCGACGGGGGAATCCGCCGACATGGACAAACCGCAGAGCGAACGGGGAGACAGGCGGGAGGCGCCGCGCGCGCTCGTCATCGGCGGCTCGGTGGGCGGCCTCGCGACCGCGCTGCTGCTGCGCCGCATCGGCTGGCGCGTCGACGTCTACGAGCGTTCGAGCGAGGAGCTGTCGAGCCGCGGCGCCGGCATTCTCACGCACCCGGAGCTGCTCGCGGCGCTGGACAGGGCGGGCGTCGGCAGCCACGACGTCGGCGTGCCGATCGACGGCCGCGTCACCTTCAACGTCGACGGCAGCGTGGCGGGCGTCCACCACATGCCGCAGATCACCTCGTCGTGGGACGTGCTGTACCAGCGCATGCTCGGCGGCCTGCCCGAGTACGCCCACCACCCGGGCCGGCCGCTGGTCGACCTCGAGGCGCGGCCGGACGGCGCGACGGCCGTGTTCGCCGACGGCGGGCGGGCGGACGGCGACCTGCTGGTCGGCTGCGACGGGGTGCGATCGACGGTCCGTGCGCTGGCGGCGCCGGACACCCGGGCGCAGTACGCCGGCTACGTCGCCTGGCGCGGCATGGTGCCGGAGCGCGAGGCGAGCGAGCCGACGCGCCGGCTCCTCGGCGAGCGGCTGTCGTTCTGCCTGCCGCGCGGCGAGCAGTTCCTGTCCTATCCGATCGCCGGAGAGGGCGGCCGGCTGGAGCTCGGCGACCGGCGGCTCAACTGGGTATGGTACCGCCAGGCGGCAAGCGGAGGCGCCTTCGAGGCGCTGTTCACCGACCGCGAGGGAGGCCAGCACGACGTGTCGATGCCGCCCGACCGCGTGCGGCCGGACATCGTGGCGGCGATGCGCGCGGACTCGCGCGCCGACCTGCCGGCGCCGTACCGCGAGCTGGTCGCGTTGACGCCGAAGCCGTTCCTGCAGGCGATCTACGATCTCGACTCCGCCGAAATCGCGTTCGGGCGGGTCGTCGTCATGGGCGACGCGGCTTTCGTCGCGCGGCCGCACACGGGCTTCGGCGTGACCAAGGCGGTCGGCGACGCGGTGGCGCTCGCCGACGCGCTCGGCGCCGCGGACGGCGACATCGACGCGGGCATCGCCGCCTGGCGCGCCGAGCGCCTTCCCTTCGGGCACGCCATGGTCGCGCGCGGGCGCCGGCTCGGCCGGCTGCTCGACATGGACCGCGAGCGGCCGGAAACCGACCCGTTCGGCGAACGGCGCCACGTTTCGGCGTCGGTCATGATCGAGACCGGGATCTCCGACACGATGCGCTTGCAGGGGCACGTCGCGGACGGCAACGGGGACGCGCGGCGATGACGGAAAGCGCGGCGGTCGGGTTCGTCGGCACCGGCAACATGGGCGAGCCGATCGCGCGGCGCCTGCTCGACGCCGGCCACCGGTTGCGCGTCTACAACCGCAACGCGGCGCGCGCCGACGCCCTCGTGGCCGCCGGCGCCGAACGTGCGGCGTCGCCGGCCGACGCGGTAAGCCCCGGCGGCGTGGTGTTCTCCATCGTCTCCGACGACGCCGCGGTCGCCGACGTGTGCGGCGGCCCGGCCGGCCTCGTCGCCGGCCTCGGCGCCGGCGGCGTCCACCTGTCCATGAGCACCGTCGGGGCCGCGACGGCGCGCGCCATGGCGGAAAGCCACGACGCCGCCGGCGCGACCTACGTTTCGGCGCCGGTGTTCGGCCGCCCGCCCGCCGCCGCCGCGGGCGCGCTGTGGATGGCGCTTTCGGGGCCGGGGGCGGCCAAGGCGCGCGCGGCGCCGGTGCTGGTCGCGTTCACCGCCAGCGTTCGCGACTTCGGCGAGACGCCGGAGGCAGCCACCGTGGTCAAGCTGGCCAACAACTTCCTGATCGGCGCGGCGATCGAATCGCTGGCGGAAGCGTGCGCGCTGGCGGAGAAGCACGGCGTGGACCGCGAGGCGTTCGTCGACCTGATCGCGAACTCGCTGTTCGACTGCCCCGTCTACCGCATCTACGGCGGGAGCGTGGCGGCGCGCCGCTACGAGCCCGCCGGCTTCCGGCTGGCGCTGGGCCTCAAGGACATCTCGCTGGTGCTCGACGCGGCGTCGGCGGGGACGGTGCCCATGCCGGTGGCGAGCCTGGTGCGCGACCGCCTGCTCTCGGCGCTCGCCGACGGCCGCGAAGCGCAGGACTGGGCGGCGCTCGACGCCGCCGTCTCGGCGGCGGCGGGCCTTCCCGCTCAGCCCGCCAGCGAGTCCTGAAGCAGCCCGAGGGCGGCGTCGGCGAACGCGGTCATGTTGCCGCCGCGGTCGGCAGCGCCGGTCTCAAGGGTGACGACGCGCGAGGTCGTGCCCGCGACCGCGAGACAGGTGTGCCCCGGCGCGTCGCCGTAGCGGTTGCCGGCGGGGCCGGCGGCACCGGTCTCGGCAAGACCCCAGTCGGCGCCGAGATGCTCGCGGATGCGCTCGGCGAGCCAGGCGGCGTAGGGCTCCGACGACGAGCGCATGCCGTCGGGCAGGACGCCCGGCGGCGGCAGGAAGGCGCTGCGGGCGGCGGCGGTGTAGACGACGGCGCCGCCGAGGAAGTACGCCGACGCGCCCGGCACCGCGAGCAGCGCGGCGGCGACGAGGCCGCCGGCCGAGGATTCGGCGACGGCCACGGTCTCGCCGCGCGCCTTCAGCGCCGCGCCGACCGCGGCGCCGCGCGCCAGCGTCCGATCCCATCCGGTCATGCGTGCATTATGCCGCGCCGCGGCCGGCGCGCAACGCTCGCCGCGCGGCGGTGTCGCCGGTCCATCCGGAAACGGGAGGCGAAGGAGTCTATTCGGTTTCGGGAGCCGCCGAGCCGTCGTCGTAGGCCGGCGGCGCGTCGCGCAGCGAGATGATGTAGGCGACGATCGTCCAGATCTCCTCGTCGCTCAGCAGCCCCTTCCAGCCCGGCATGGGGTTTCCCGAGCGGCGGCGTCCGTTGACGATCGTGCTGTACAGCGTGTGGGCATCGAGCTCCGGCCGGTTGCGCAGCGCCGGACCGCGCTTCGCCGTGCCCGCGGTGCCGTGACAATACCCCGCGCACAGTCCGTTGAACGACTCGCCGCCTTCCTTGACGACCGCGGGGTCCGTCAGGTCGATCCCCGCCGTGTGCTCGGGCGGCAGGTCGGCGCGCAACGGCCACGCGGCAAGCGATGCGGCCCACGCCGCCGCGGCCGCCAGGGCGACCGCGGCGGCGTGGGGGCGGCGGGAAGGCCGCGCCGGCATTCCCGCCGTCCGCATCGTGCGCTCAGGCGCCCAGCTTGAACGCGAACAGCGCCGCGCCGGCCGGGAAGTCCTGAGTCTCGGGGAACAGGCCCGCCAGTCCGAAGAAGACGTGCGAACCGATGCCGCTCGGCACCAGGACGTACTGGTCGCCGCCGGCGGCGTAGCTGATGATGCCGCCGCGGATGCCCGAGCCGGTGTTGAAGCTCCACAGCTCGTCGCCCGTGTCGCCGTCGTAGGCGAAGACGTGGCCTTCGATGTCGCCGGCGAACACGAGGTTGCCCCCGGTCGACAGCAGGCCGGCAAGCATCGGGTACTTGTAGCGCACCGACCACTTCCTCTCGCCGGTGAGCGGGTTCCACGCATCGACCGCGCCGTGCGCGACGTCACCCGGCGGGTGGATGAAGTGGAAGTCAGCGCCCATGTACCAGTTCGGGATCGGCTCGAGCTGCGGCAGCTCCTCGCGGGTCACCGCGACCTCGCAGATTTCCTGCCGACCGTTGTACCAGACGCCGGTCTCGGGGTTGAACGAACCCGAGTTCCAGCTCCGGCCGCCGTTCATCGACGGGCAGAACGAGTTTTCCGGATCGGTGACCGGCGGGTTGCGGCCGATCAGTTCGCCGGTGTTCGGATCCACCGTCTCGACGAAGGTGACGTGGTCGTTGATCGTCCAGACGTTGTGGACGCCGCCGTCGATGCGATCGTAGAGGTACACGAAGCCGCTCTTCGCCTGATGCAGCACGAGCTTGTCTTCGCCCGAATCCATCAGCACGAACTCGCCGAGCGTCGAGTCGAAGTCCCAGTCGTCGTGCGGCAGCTCCTGGAAGTACCACTTCAGCTCGCCGGTGTCCGGGTCAAGCGCGACCACGGACGAGGAGTAGAGGTTGTCGCCCGGACGGGCGCCCTCGCCGTCGGCGCGCTTGTAGCCGTCGGGACCCTCGCCCGGCGGCGCCCAGTCGAACCACGGCGACGGGTTGGAGGTGCCGTAGATGACCGTGTTGGTCTCGGGGTCATAGCTGCCGACGTGCCAGGCACCTACCCCGGCGTACTTCGCGCTGCTCTCGCCGAACGAAGTCATGCCCCAGGTGTCTTCCTTGACCGGCTCGAAGTGCCACAGGATCGCCCCGGTCTGCGGATCGACGCCGAAGATGCCGGCGCCGCGGGTCGGCATGCCGCCCGCCGTGGAGCCGTAGATGAGCTTGCCGTTCACCGGCAGCGGCGGCGAGGTGAACAGGCAGCCGCAGCTCTTGGTGTCGACCAGCGTGGTCTGCCAGAGCTCCTTGCCGGTCTTGCCGTCGAGCCCGATGGCGCGGCCGTCGGACGTGCCGATGTAGACGTTGCCGTCATGGAACGAGACGCCCCGGTTGTACGGCGACGTGGCGATCTGCTCGGAGATCGGATCGAGCTCGGCGTAATAGTGCCAAAGCTCCTTCCCGGTCGCGCCGTCGAGCGCGAACACCCGGTTGTACGAACCCGAATAGTAGACCACGCCGTCGACGACGACCGGAGTCGCCTGCAGGCCGTGCACGATGGCGCCCGGCTGGTGGACCCAGGCAACCCCGAGTTCCCCCACGTTGTCGGTGTTGATGTCGGACAGCGGGCTGTAGCGCCCTCCCTCCAGCGTGCGGTGGTAATACGGCCAGTCGGCGGCATCGACCTGCGAAGCCGCCTGCGTCGCCGTCTGCGCGGCCAGCGGCGAGGGCACGGCCGTCCACGCGACC
This sequence comes from Alphaproteobacteria bacterium, assembly GCA_965243325.1. GTDB lineage: Bacteria > Pseudomonadota > Alphaproteobacteria > UBA7887 > UBA7887 > JANQOH01. The sequence goes on from CBDEUQ010000003.1 coordinate 2,374,131, forward strand.
GCGCCGGCCGAGGCAGCCAGCGCGGCCACGGAAAGGTATCGAAGCACGGTATCCATGTCGTCTTCCTCGTTTCCTCCCTGAACGGGTCCGGCACGACGCCGTCCCCATGCGAAAGACCTTGCTGGCGGCGATGGTCTGTGTCAATAGGTATTTCCTCGTAAGTATTTGAACATAGGATACTATCCTGTTGGCTCCGATGAGCCGCACGGGTGGATGCTAAGGATCCGAATGGCTCATGGAACGGCCCGCTCGCCGGCCGCCGCCGGCGAAACCGGCCCCCGACCGTGAACGGCGACGGAGAACCGGACGACGGCGCGCCGACCGTTTTCCGCGACATGGTGCTGCTCGCGCTCGCCGGCTTCGTCGCCATTGTCCTGCTGCTTCTGCCGCACGTGAATCCGCCCGGCGTCGACGCCGACAGCGTCACGCCGCCGGGAAACGTCATCATCGAGCTGTTCTGGGAGGACGACCGCGATGTCGACATCGACCTGTGGGTGGCGGCGCCGGGCGACCCGGCGGTCGGCTACTCCAATCGCGGGGCGGTCTATTTCAATCTGCTGCGGGACGATCTCGGGATCTACAAGGACGCGACGCCGATCAATTACGAGGTTGCGTACAGCCGCGGCATCGCGGCCGGCGAGCACGTCGCCAACCTTCACCTCTACCGCCTCGACACGCCTCAGAACGGACCCGTCGACGCGAAGGTCGTTGTCACGACGGTGAATCCGGTTTCGCAGAGGCGGGCGCAACTCGTCGAGCGCGACATGGCGCTCGAAACCGAGGGCGAGGAGGTCACGGCGTTCCGCTTTTCCCTCACGGAAGACGGAGAACTCGTTCCCGGCAGCATCAACGCCCGGCCGATCGCCTTGCGGTCGGGGAACAAGGATTGAAACACGATGACGATCGGCACTGACACGGAGAGCGGCGCGGCAACGGTTCCGGGGCGTTCCGGCGACGCGCGCCACCGCACGGTCCTGCGCTACCTGCTGTTCAACATGGTCGCCGCGGCGCTGGCCGTCGCCGCCGCCTTCCAGGGCTGGCTCGGCGAGATCTACGGCGCCGATCCGACGCGGCTGACGGCGGCGATCGCGGCGCTCTTCCTGTTCGGGCTGGCGTTGTGCACCCGGCTCCTGTGGGGGGTCGACCGCGCGCTCGCCCGCGCCCTCGGCGGCGGGCCGCCGACGCACCCTCTCGTCGCGTCGTATCTTCGCGCCGCGAGCGGCGCCGACTCGGCGGCGCGCATGATCCGCGCCGAGAACTTCCGCATGCGCATGCTCGGGCGTATCGGCATCGTCCGCTACCTCGCCAACAGCCTCGTCGTTCTCGGCCTGATCGGCACCGTCATCGGCTTCACCATCGCGCTGTCGGGAGTCGACCCCGACATCGCCACCGACCCCTCTACCGTCAGTCCGATGGTGGCCAATCTCATCGAAGGCCTGTCCGTGGCCCTCTACACCACGCTGGTCGGCGCCGTGCTCAGCCTGTGGCTCGGCCTGTGCCACCAGATGCTGCTGTCGGCGGTCCGCGAGCTCGTGGCGACGACGATCGACAGCGGCGAGCGCGCGGCGGGGAGCGCCACGGCGCGATGATCGACGACGACGATTGGGGGGCGACCGTCTTCCGCGACATGACGCTGCTCGCGCTGGCCGGCGTCGTGACCATCGTTCTCCTGCTGCTGCCCTGGCTCAACCCGCCCGGCGCCGAGGAGATCGCGGTGACGCCGCCGGCCGGCGGCGTCATCGTCGAGGCGTTCTGGCCCGACGGGGTCGATGCCGACGTCGATCTCTGGGTGCAGGCCCCGAACGACGGTCCGGTCGGCTATTCGAGCATGGCCGGGACCTATTTCAACCTGCTGCGCGACGATCTCGGCGCGACGCGCGATTCGACGCCGATCAACTACGAGATCGCCTTCACGCGCGGCATCTCTCCGGGCGAGCACATCGCCAACGTCCACCTGTACCGGGCGGCGCCGGACCGTGCGCCGGTGCCGGTGACGGTGGCGGTCAGCGCCGTCCAGCCGGGGCACCGCGCCCGCGACCAGCTGTTCGAGAAACGCTACCTGCTCGTCGCCGAGGGCGAGGAGATCACCGCGGCGCGCTTCGCCATCGACGAGGACGGCCGGCTCGCGCCGGGCAGCGTGCACACCCTGCCGCGGAGCCTGATCGGGCTCGACCGGGAACCCCTGTGGCGCCGCACCGGCGGCGTGCCGACGCCGTGACCGGCTTGCCCGCCGCCCTCGGGGTCGCCGCGGTCTGCGCGCTCGGGCTGGCGGCGATGGCGGTCCTGTCGCCCGCCCGCGCCGGGCATCGGCTGCTGGTTCTGGCGCTCGCCGGCGCCTTGCTCGCGTCCGGCGCAGCCGGCGCGTGGGTGCTGGTCGGCCGCCCGCAGCCGACGGCGCTGTCCCTCGCGGCGCCGGCGGAGCCCTGGCTCGACGTGCTGTTCGCCGACTGGACGGAGGGCGAGGGCATTCACGTCCTCGTGCGCGGGGCGAACGGCGCGCCGCGGCTCTACGCCCTGCCCTGGCAGCGTTCTCTGGCCGAGCAGCTTCAGGACGCGATCGACCGGGCGCGCGAGCGCGAGGGCGTGCTGAAGATGGCCGACGTTTTCCGCCTCGCCGGACCCGAGCTTGCGAGGCGCACCGTTTTCGTCAGCGCGCCGGTCGTGCCGCCGGAACTCGCCGGGACCGATCCCCGCGATGCCCGAGGACTGGACCAATGACCGATCTGCCCTACGTCTACGCGGCGCTCGTCTTCCTGCTCGCCGGGCTCGCGGCGGTCGTCGTCCACTCGCGGCGGCGGTTCGGTTTCCGCGCCGCGGGGCTGGCGGCCGCGTTCGTGGCGCTGGTCGCGGCCTACGCGGGCCTGTCCGACGTCCTGAGCCGGGCGAAGCCGGTGGCCTGGGAGGTGGCCGGCGGTGGCGTCGAGGGTTTCGAGGTCCTGTTCGCCGACGTGCCGCCCGGCGGCACCATCCACCTGCTGCTGCGCGCGCCGGGCGCCGACGAACCCCGTCTGTACGCGCTTCCGTGGAGCGCGCAGATCGCGACCCAGCTGGAGCGGGCGCTCGCCGAAACCGAGACCGCGCCCGCACTCCTGCGCGCCAGCGAGGGGCTGTTCGAGAACGACGTCGAGGATCGCGAGCGGATCTTCTACGCGGCGCCGGTGCCGGCGCTGCCGCGCAAGGACTGGGCGCGCTTCGAGCCGGCGCCGTTCGTTCCCGACGAGTCGAACACCATGTTCGGCGCCGGCGAGCCCGACGGCTGAGCCGGCGACGCGGCTGCCGCCGCCGGCCTCAGCCGCGGGCGAGCGTGCGCATGCCCCGCTCGAGGCCCTCCAGCGTCAGCGGGAACATGCGGTCTTCCATCAGGCCGCGGACCATCCCGATCGAGTGGGTGTATTCCCAGTGCTCGCGCGGCTCGGGGTTGAGCCAGATCGCCGAGCCGTAGACCGCCAGCAGGCGCTGCAGCCACGTCTCGCCGGATTCCTCGTTCCAGTGCTCGACGCTGCCGCCGGGATAGGTGAGCTCGTAGGGGCTCATGCTCGCGTCGCCGACGATCACCAGCTTGTAGTCGCCCGGATAGGTGTGCAGCAGGTCCCAGGTCGCCAGGCGCTCGCCGTGCCGGCGGCGGTTGTCGCGCCACACGCTCTCGTACACGCAGTTGTGGAAGTAGAAATACTCGAGGTGCTTGAACTCGCTGCGCGCCGACGAGAACAGCTCCTCGCAGGTGCGCGCGTGCACGTTCATCGATCCGCCGACGTCGAGGAACAGCAGCACCTTCACCTTGTTGCTGCGTTCGGGGCGCAGGCGCAGGTCGAGCCAGCCGCCGTTGTCGGCGGTGGACTTCACGGTACCCGGCAGGTCGAGCTCGCTGTCCGCGCCCTCGCGGACGAACTGGCGCAGGCGGCGCAGCGCGACCTTGATGTTGCGGGTGCCGATGACCACGGAATCGTCGAGGTTCTTGTATTCGCGCTTGTCCCACACCTTGACGGCGCTGCGGCGGCGGCCCTCGTCCTGGCCGATGCGGATGCCCTCGGGATGGTCGCCCCAGGCGCCGAAGGGCGAGGTGCCCCCGGTGCCGATCCATTTCGAGCCGCCCTGGTGGCGCCCCTGCTGCTCGCGCAGGCGCTCGCGGAAGGTCTCCATCAGCTTTTCCCAGCCGAGCTTCTCGAGCTCGGCGCGTTCCTCGGGGCTGAGCAGCCGCTCGATCTCGCGCTTCAGCCAGTCGTCCGGAACCTCCGCGAACAGCGCCTCGCCGACGTGCTCGATCCCCTTGAAGAAGGCGCCGAAGACGCGGTCGAAGCGGTCGTAGTTGCGTTCGTCCTTGACCAGCGCGGCGCGGCTCAGCCAGTAGAAGTCGTCGACGCTGTAGTCGGCGAGGCCGCGCTTCAGCGCGTCGAGGAGCGTCAGGTACTCGCGCAGCGTGACCGGCACCCGCGCGCCGCGTAACTGCAGGAAGAACGAGACGAACACAGGGCGCGGCCCGCGCCGTCGCGTCAGCGCGCCTCGCGCCGGGCGAGGAACGCAAGGCGCTCGAACAGGTGCACGTCCTGCTCGTTCTTGAGAAGGGCGCCGTAGAGGGGCGGGATCGCCTTCTCGCGGTCGCCGGACCGGAGCACCGCGGGATCGATGTCCTCGGCGAGCAGGAGCTTGATCCAGTCGAGAAGCTCCGACGTCGACGGCTTCTTCCTCAGCCCCGGCACCTCGCGCACGTCGTAGAACGCGCGCAGCGCCGCGGCGAGCAGCGCCTTCTTGATGCCGGGGTGGTGCACCTCGACGATGCGCCGCATCGTGTCGGTGTCGGGGAAGGCGATGTAATGGAAGAAGCAGCGGCGCAGGAAGGCGTCGGGAAGCTCCTTCTCGTTGTTCGACGTGACGACGACGATCGGCCGGTGCGCCGCCTTCACCGTCTCCTTGGTCTCGTAGACGAAGAACTCCATCCGGTCGAGCTCGAGCAGCAGGTCGTTGGGAAACTCGATGTCGGCCTTGTCGATCTCGTCGATCAGCAGGACGGGCGCCTCGTCGCCGGTGAACGCGTCCCACAGCTTGCCGCGCGAGATGTAGTTGGCGATGTCCCTGACCCGCTCGTCGCCGAGCTGGCCGTCGCGCAGCCGCGCCACGGCGTCGTACTCGTACAGTCCCTGCTGCGCCGTGGTCGTCGACTTGATGTGCCAGCGGATCAACGGCCGCGTCAGCGCGGCGGCGATCTCCTCGGCCAGCATCGTCTTGCCGGTGCCCGGCTCGCCCTTGACGAGCAGCGGACGTTCGAGCGTGATCGCCGCATTGACCGCGACCATCAGGTCCTCGGTGGCGACGTAGGTGTCGGTGCCGGTGAATTTCATCAAGGCGCGGCCTCGGGGAGGGGCGGGTGCGGAAATCCTCGCGCGGCACCATTGGCGCGAACGACGCCGAGGTCAAGCGCCCGTTGAAAAGCGGCGCGCGCGTTGCTATGCCGGCGGCGGTCCGGCGAGGGAGGCGAGGCATGGCGTTCGGCGACGGCAACCGGCACGGACGCGCTGGGGCGCGGCGAAGGCATTGGGGAGCGGGCGGTGGCGCCGCCTGACGCCGCGGCGAAGCGGCCGCGCCGGCGCCTCTCGGTCACCGACATCGCCGCCCGCAAGGGCGGCGGCCCGGCGGTCGTCTGCCTTACCGCGTACACGGCCCCGTCGGCGAAGCTGATGCAGGACCACGTGGACCTGCTGCTCGTCGGCGACTCGCTGGGCATGGTGATCTACGGCTTCGACAACACGGTGGCGGTCACACTCGACATGATGATCGCCCACGGCGCCGCCGTGGTGCGGGGCACCGACCGGCCGTGCATCGTCGTCGACCTGCCGTTCGGCAGCTACCAGGAGTCGCCCGCCGCGGCGTTCCGCGCCGCCGCGCGGGTGATGGCGGAGACCGGCTGTTCCGCGGTCAAGCTGGAAGGCGGGCGAGAGATGGCGCCGACGGTGCGCTTTCTCGTCGAGCGCGGGATCCCGGTGATGGGGCACGTCGGCCTGACCCCGCAGCACGTCCACCGCTTCGGCGGATTCAAGCCTCGCGCGCGCACCGACGCGGAGAGCGCGGCGTTGATCGCCGACGCCGACGCCATCGCCGACGCCGGCGCGTTCTCCATCGTCGTCGAGGCGGTACCGGAGGGGGCGGGGCGGCGGGTGACGGAGAGCGTCGGGGTGCCGACGGTCGGCATCGGCGCCGGTCGGCACGTGGACGGCCAGATTCTCGTCACCGACGACGTGGTGGGCATGTTCACCGAGTTCACGCCGAAGTTCGTCAGGCGCTACGCCGAGCTCGGCGCCGGCCTCGCCGACGCCGCGCGGCGGTATGCCGAGGAGGTGCACAGCGGCGCTTTCCCCGGCCCCGAGCACCTGTTCAAGCCGAAGGGCTGACGATTCCGGTCGGCGCGTTCGCGCGCGCCTACGGGGGCCGAGCGTAACGTCGGCGGCTCGCGGATCGGAGGCATCGGCGCCGCCGAATACGGAGACGAACCGCTACCAAGTCTAGGCAAAGACGATCGGCGGGGGCAGGGTCGTGTCCTTCAGCTTCGTTCACACCGCGGACTGGCAACTGGGCAAGCAGTTCGCCCACATTCCGGGCGATGCCGGCGCGGCCGTGCGCGACCGGCGGATCGAAGCCGTTCGCGCGGTAGGGGCGCTGGCGGCGGCGCGGGACGCGGACGCCGTGCTGGTCGCGGGCGACGCGTTCGACGCCAACGCCGTCGCCGACGCCACCCTGTTCCGGATGCTCGACGCCCTCAAGGCGTTCGATGGGGACTGGGTCTTCGTTCCGGGCAATCACGACCCGGCCCTCGCGGATTCGGTATGGACTCGCCTGCACAACTTGGGAGTTCCCGACAACGTCCATCTCGCACAGGCTCCGGAACGCCCGCTGCCGCTCGCCGGCGGGCGCGCGTCCGTGTTGCCCGCGGTGCTCGAGCGGCGCCACGAGGTCGACGACCCGACGGCGTGGTTCGACGGCGCCGCGACGCCGGAAGCAGCCGTCCGCATAGGGCTCGCGCACGGCTCCGTGCCCGAACGGCTGCCGGAGGCGTCGGAGGCGCCCAACCCGATCGCCGCGAATCGTGCGGAGACCGCGCGTCTGGACTATCTGGCTCTCGGGGACTGGCACGGGACGTTCCGGGTCGATGCGCGGACCTGGTATTCCGGCACGCCGGAACCGGATCGGTTCCAGTCGCGCGACCCGGGCAACGCGCTCGTGGTGACGGTACACGAACCCGGCGCGCCGCCCGACGTGGAAACGATCCGCACCGGCCATTTCTCCTGGCGCACCGAGACGGCGGAGATACGGGGTTCCGAGGACGTCGAGGCTCTTGACCGGATGATCGAGGGCTTGTGTCCGGAGCCGGACCGATGCCTGCTCAGGCTGACGCTGACCGGCGCGGCCGGTCTCGCCGCCCGCCACCAGCTGCGGGTGCGTCTCGAACGCTGGGCCGCCCTCCTCCGTCATCTGGACGTTCGCGACGACGGTCTGGTCGCCGAACCGAGCGACGACGACATGGACCGCATCGACCGCGGCGGGTTCGTCCGCAAGGCGGTCGAACGGCTGCGCGACCGCGCGCGCGACGAGGCCGACCCCGAGAGGGAGACGGCCGCCATGGCCCTGGTTCGCCTCTACGAAACCCATCTCGGGGCGGGAGGATAGGGCGGTGCGCATCGAGAGACTGGCGGTTCACGATTTCCGCAAGCTGGTCGGCGGCGTCGCGATAGACGGCCTGGTCCCCGGTCTCAACGTGATCGTCGGCGATAACGAGGAAGGGAAATCGACCCTGCTCAAGGCGCTCCAGGCAGCCTTTTTCGACCGACACAGGCTGGGCGGCAGGGCCATCGACGAGATGACGCCCTTCGGTGCGCAGGGCGCCCGGCCGCGCGTCGAAGTCGGTTTCGAGATGAACGGGATTGGCTACCGGCTCAGCAAGGCGTTCGCCAGGAACCCGGAGGCGTCCCTCGAAGGCGGCGGCGAGCGCTGGCAGGGCGATGCCGCGGAGGACCGGTTGCGGGAACTTCTGGGCTTCTCCCATCCCGGACGCGGCGCCGCCGGCGAGGCGCACCGGGGCCTGGCCGGCCTGCTTTGGGTCGAGCAGGGGCGGGCGTTCGCGCCGCTGGCGATGAACGCCGACAGCCGCAACGCGCTGCGGGAAGCGATCGAGGGCGAAGTCGGACAGGTGCTCGGCGGCGACCGCGGGCGGCGGATTCTGGACGCCGTGGCGGATCGGGCCGGCCGCTACTACACGCGGACCGGCCGCGAACGCGAAGCGCTGAACGAGCCGCGGAAACGAGCCGCCGCCATCGAGAAGGAATGCCACGGTCTGGAGGCCGCGCTGCGCGAGTACGACAGCAAGGTGGACCGGCTGGAGGGGTTGCGTGCGCGCCTCGCCCGCCGCGAACGCGACGGTTCGCTGGCAGCGGCGAAGGGCGAGGCGGAGCGGGCGGACGATGCGGCCCGGCGGCTGGAAACGATCTCGGGCAAGGTCGATACGGCGCGGGCGCGGATGGACCAGGCGCGGACCGAGGCAAACGCGGCGCGAAACGAGAAGGAGCGGCGCGCCCGGCTCGCGGCGGAAGCCGCGGAGGCCGCCGCGGCGGCGCGGAAAGCCGAGGCGGCCCGGGCGGATCTGGAACCGCTTCGCGTCGCGGCCGAACAGGCGCTCGAGGCCGCGGAATCGCGGCTCGGAGAGGCCAACCAGAGGAGCGAGGCGGAGCGCGCCGCCTGGCAGGCGGCACGGCGCGGCCGGGAACGGGCGGCACTCGTCGCCGAAATGCGGGCGCTCGGCGACCGGCTTGGCCGCGCCGAGGCCGTGGACCGGGAGATCGGCGAGGCGCGCCGGACGTGTGTGGACGCCCCTGGTGACGCAAGCATTTTCTTCGGTCGGTTCGGTGCGCGCGGTCAGGTGCTGTCGTGTGTCCGGCCTCTCTATGCGGCACGTCACACGCCGCGGGCCCTCATGGAGATGCGCGGATCGGGTCCATATCGCTTACGCGAGCTCGAAAGCTCTGCGTCCGGAGACTGGTTTTCCCGATCCCGTCTCGATCGACCGTTTGCCCTTGCCTTTCCTCAGACCTGCCCGCGTCCCCGACAGCGACCCGCCCGACCGCCCTCTCAGGCGGCGGCGGGAGCCCGGTAGCTCTCCTTCTTCGTCATCAGCGCCCAGACGATGCGCGCCATCCGGTTGGCCAGCGCCACGGCGACGAGCATGCGCGGTTTGCGCGCCAGCATCCTGGCAAGCCATGGGTCGTTCGTCCTGCCGCGCCGAGCCGCCCAGCGAACGACCGCCATGGCGCCCGTGATCAGCAGCCGCCTCAAGTCACGCTGGCCCATCTTCGATATCTTGCCCAGGCGCGGCTTGCCGCCAGTCGTGTGCTGGCGCGGCACCAGGCCGAGCCAGGCGGCGAAGTCCCGGCCGCGCCGGAAGGTCTCCATCGGCGGCGCGAAGGACTGGACCGCCATCGCGGTGATCGGCCCGATCCCCGGCACGGTCATCAGACGGCGCGCCTCCTCGTCCTGCCGGGCCACCGCCCGGATTTCCTCTTCAAGGCCATCGATCTTCTCGCCAAGCCCGGCAATCTGGTTCAGCAGAAGGCCGGCCAGATCGTGGACCGCGTCCGGCAGATCCAAGTCCGGGTCTTCAAGCGCCGACGCCAAGCGCCCGACATGGGCCGGACCCTGGGGAGCAACGATGCCGAACTCCGCCAGATGACCGCGCAAGGCGTTGATGGTCTGGGTGCGCTGGCGTACCAGGAGATCACGCGTGCGGAACAGCATGCCCCGGGCCTGCTGCTCGACGGTCTTCACAGCCACAAAACTCATCGTCGGGCGCGATGCTGCCTCGCAGATCGCCTCCGCATCCGCCGCATCGTTCTTCTGTCGCTTGACGTAAGCCTTCACGTAGGCCGGCGGAACCAACTGCACCGCATGGCCCAGGCGGCTGATCTCGCGGCCCCAATGGTGCGCACCGCCGCAGGCTTCCATCGCGACTGTGCAGGGCTGCTGCGAGACCAGAAACCCCAGCACCTTCGCCCGGCTCAGCTTCTTCCGGAACGCGACCGATCCATCGGGCCGCGCGCCGTGAAGCTGAAAGCTGTTCTTCGCGAGATCGATCCCGATCATGCTAACCTGTTCCATGGACGCCCCTTTCCTCTCTTGGCGTTTACGACACCGCCAACTTGGCACATTGCGATGCCGTCGGGAGGGGCGTCCACTCCATCGCTTGCGGCCGATCCCGTGGACGAAGAGTCGCTGGGCGAGCTCCGTCGCCTGTCCGAGGAACGCGCCCGCCTTCGGGCCGCGCTCGACGCGGCGGCGGTCGTGCTCTCGTTCGCGCCCGAGGAGGGCCGGGCCGTATCGCGCGGCGGGGAAACCGTGGATGCCGGCGGGTCGGTGCGCGTTACCGAGCGCACGACCTTCCATCTGGACGGCTTCGGCGAGGTCGAAGTGACGCCCGGCGGGCAGGACGTCCCGCGTCTTCGCATCGATCTTGACGACGCGGAACGCCGGTGGAACGCCGAACTCGGCAAACTGCAAGTGGATGACCTCGCAGCCGCGGAAGCGGCTATGGAAAGAAAACGAGCGCTGAACGGTCGTGTCGAAGGTCTGAACGGCCGTTTGAAGGGCGAAGCGCCGGAGGGCCTCGATGCCTTGCAAGCCCTCGTCCGCCGGAAACGCGAAGACATGGCGGCGGACGAAGCCGGCGGCGGTGAAGCGCCGGACGTCGAGGCCGCGCGGGCTGCCGAAGGGGCGGCCGAAGACGCGCACGACCGGGCGACGCGGGCCGCTGCCGACGCCGTGTCCGCGCGGGATGCGGCGAGGGAAAGCCTCCACGGCGTCCAGCAGCGATGGCTCGAGGCGGGAGCCGATCTTGAGCAAAGGAAGGAGATGTCGGCCGGACTGCGGACGCAATTGGAGAGGGAGCGGCAGGCGGAGACGGACGAGGCGCTGGCTGCGCGCGCCGAGAACGCCGACGCGACACTGAAGCGGCGCCGCGTCGAGCACGACATGGCGCAGGCCGAATACGAAGCGTCGGACCCGGAGGCAGTGGGGCTCGAGCGGGAGCGCACCGGGGAGGTGCACGAGCGTCTGCGCGCTGACATCGACGCGGACCGGCGGGCGGAGCGCGACCTCGCCGTCGAGTTGCGCACGCTCGGGCAGCGCGGGCTGGCGGAAGACCTGGAGCGCTGCTGCGGCGAACGGGATGCCGCGTGCCGCGACCTCGCGCGGACCGAGGCGGATGCGAAGGCCTGGAAGCTTCTGCTCGATACCTTGCGCGATAACGAACGGACGGCGAAGGAGACCTTCGTCGAGCCCGTGAGCACGCGCCTGCAACCCTATCTGCGCATGGTTTTCCCGGAAACCGGGCTGACTCTGGACGGGGACGATCTGGAGATCGCCCGTCTCCGCCGGGGCGAGTTCGAGGAGCCGTTCGAATCCCTCAGCGTCGGCGCCCGCGAACAGGTGGCCGTGCTGACGCGCCTGGCGCTGGCGGACCTGCTGCGCGACAAGGGGAGGCCAGTCGCCCTGATCTTCGACGATCCCCTGGTCAATACCGACGACCCCCGATTCGGCCGCATGCTGCTCGCCCTCCGGAAGGCGGCGGCCGCCCTCCAGATCGTCGTCTTGACCTGGAACGAGGCCCGCTACGAAGCGCTGGGGGCGAAGACGATCCGGCTGGCAGACTGCGCCGTTGCCGGATAGTGTCGCCGAGCCTTCGGGTCCGCCGTCGTCCCATGTCGTCGGGGGGCGGACTGCGGTCCGCTGCACGATGCGCGGGCGGCGCGCCGCCCCGACCGCACGCCGCGGTCTCCGGTGAGCGGGGAAACGGGACGACCTGCAAAGCGGGCGCTGCGGAGCGTCTGGTTCGCCGTCGGCCTTGCGGCCGTCGCGCTGGCGGCGCTGGGCGTCGTTCTGCCGCTGCTGCCGACGACGCCGTTCCTGCTGGTGGCGGCGTTCGCCTTCGCCCGGTCGTCCGCTCGCTGGCACGCGTGGCTTCATTCCCATCGGACGTTCGGCCCGCTGATCGACGATTGGCGCCGCCACCGCGCCATCGGCCGGCGGACGAAGATCGTCGGCGTCGCGTCGATGGCCGCGGTGTTCGGCGTGTCGCTGGCCCTCGGCGTCGGCCCCGTCGTGCTGGCGGTGCAGGCGGCGGCGCTGACCGCGGCGGCGGCCTTCGTGCTGTCGCGCCCTTCGCCGCCGGAGCGGCAAAGCGGACCCCGCCCGACGTGAGGCGGCCGCAGCCTGCCGTCGCGGAGTGCGCCGGCGCATACCGGCGCCGGGACCTCGCGGGCGAACGCACGAGCGCGTGTCCTCGACGACGCTTCGCGGAACATTGTCACATGACCATATTCCGTGCGCGGGAGCGTGCCATGCCCATTACGACTGTCACGAGCCGAGAGCGCAATCAGGATGTCGCCCGCGCAGAAGGGGCGGCCAGATCGGGACCCGTCTTCATCACGGACCGCGGCAAGCCGGCGCACGTGCCGTTGAGCATCGAGGACTACCGGCGGCCGGCGGGAGACCGTCGCAGCCTCGCAGATGCGTTGTCCATGACCGGGCTCGCCGACATCGATCCGGAGCCGCGGCGCGTCCGTATCGTAAGCCCCCCGGCCGAACTTCCCTGACGTTCCTGCTGGATACGCATATCGCGGAAAACGCTCAGTGACGTATGCTATTCCGTCAAAGAACACCAAGTCTAAGCTGATTCTGCCTCCGTTCCGTTATGCGCGATCCAATGCTGAGAATAGCTTTGGGAGTGTCGGTATTTCTCCTGGCGCCGTTGGTGTTCTGGGCTGCGGTCGAGCATGCACCGTCGCCCGATACTGGCGCATACACCGCACCCGGGCTCGAACCGATGGGGCCGGAGGCGGCACGGGACGAAATCTTTACTCTTCTCCCGGCATTGCTCCTTGTGGTTTACGACGCGTTCGGGCGCACCGAAGAGGGAGAGATCTACGACACGCTGGCGCTTGTCGCCGTCGGAGAGGCGCTCGAGACGCTCTACCTCGAACGGGCCGGGACCATGGTCGGCGGCGGTCTCACCGAAAGCGACCAGACCATCCACGAAATGCAGTTGATCACGGCGTCTTCGCGCCGGTTCGGAGAGACGTTTCACCTCGACGCGCAATGGGAGGTGATCGGGACGGTGGGGCACAGCGAGCATCTTCATGTTCGCGGCAACACATACAGCGCAAACCTGACGATTGCGCCTGCCGAAGGTGCTTGGAAGATAACCGATTTCGAACTGATTGATGTGGACAGGCAGACGGCTGGCGAGTTCGTGGAGACCGAGCGCCCTTGGTGGAACTAGAGGATATCGAGTTTGCCTACCCGAAAGGCCGCTTCAGGCTTCGCGTGGCGGAATTGCGCGTCGGCTCCGGTGAGCGTCTGGCCGTGGTGGGACCGAGCGGTGCAGGCAAGACGACCCTTCTCAATCTCGTTGCAGGGATCCTGAATCCCGGCCGCGGTACCATCCGCGTTGCCGGCACGGAACTTGGATCGCTGACCGAAGATGGGCGCCGACGGTTTCGGGCAGGCACCATCGGCTTCGTCTTTCAGGATTTTGCCCTGCTGGACTACCTGACGGCACGGGAGAATATCCTTTATCCCTACAGGATCACGCGGGCGCTGAGGCTCGACGCGGAGGTTCGTGCGCGGGCAGCGGCATTGGCCAGCGCCTCTGGGCTCGCCGACAAGCTCGACCGGCACCCGGGTGCGCTGAGCCAGGGCGAGCAGCAGCGTGTCGCCATCTGCCGTGCGCTGGTTACGCGCCCGAGGCTCGTGATCTCCGACGAGGCGACGGGCAATCTCGATCCGGAGAACAAGGTCCTCATCCTCGAGCTGCTTTTCGAGCAAGCCCGCGCGACAGAGGCGAGCGTACTTGCGGCGACTCACGATCACGCGTTGTTGCCTCGCTTCGATCGGGTCGTCGATTTCGGGGCATTCCGGGCCGAGGCCGCGGCATGAACGCCGCGTTCCTCGCCTTCGCCCACCTGCGATACCATTCGGCGCGCAGCCTGGTCCTCGTGCTGGCACTGGCACTGATTCTCGCTGTGCCGTTCGCAACGCGGATACTGCTGGCGGAGAGCGAGGCGTCGCTGACCGCTCGCGCCGAGGCCACGCCGCTCCTGCTCGGGCGGCGGGGAAGCGCGCTCGATCTGGCCATGGCGGCGCTCTATTTCTCGGACGAGCGGCCGGACGCGCTGCCGATGCGCGAAGTCGAGGCCATCTGGGAAAGCGGTCTCGCGACGCCGATCCCGCTCCACACCGCGTTCGAGACCAACGGCTTCCGTATCGTCGGCACGACGCTCGAATATTTCGACCTTCGCGGCCTCCGGATCGTCGGAGGGCGTGGGTTGGCGCTGCTCGGCGAGGCTGTGGTCGGGGCGTCGGTGGCGCGAGAGCTGGATCTGAGCGTGGGTGACACGCTGGTCTCGGCTCCGCAGAACCTGTTCGACCTTGACGGCGTCTATCCGCTCGAAATGCCGATCGTCGGCATCCTCGAGCCGGCCAGCACGCCCGACGATGACGCCGTCTTCGTTGACGTCAAGACGACCTGGGTCATCTCGGGCATCGGCCACGGGCACGAGAATGTCGTTACCGCTGCCGACCTCGCATCTGGTGAAGATGTCACGGCGGCGGCCAGCATCGTGCAGAATCAACGCATCACGCCGGAGAACATCGACAACTTTCATTTTCACGGTGACACGGACGACTATCCGGTTTCCGCTGTCATCGTGGCGCCGCCGGACGTGCGATCGGCCACGATCCTGCAGGGACGCTACCTCGATCCCGACGGCACGTCTCAACTCGTTCGACCTGCGCAGGTCATACAGGGCCTTGTCGACCGCATCTTTCGGATCCGCACGGTGCTCGATGCCGTGACGGGCATCATCGCGCTTGCAGCACTTGCGGCGCTCGGCCTGGCGATCTTCCTGTCCTTCCGACTGCGCGCACGCGAGGTCGAAACCGCGGTCAAGCTCGGCGCGAGGCGCGGCATGGTCCTTCAGCTCTTGGCAGCGGAGACCGTCTTTATACTGTGCACGTCATCGATCATTGCCGTTGCAGCAGCGCTGGTCGTGCGGCGCAATGCAGATGCGTGGGTCGGCTGGCTGCTGACCCTTGGAAGCTGAAGGAAACCGAACCGGACAGGGAGTGGCATCATGTCTCGAAACATCCTCACCGCCTTCCTGGCCTCGGCGATGATGGTCTCGCCCGCGGTCGCGCATTACGGGATGATCATTCCGTCCGACCCCATGATCAGCCAGGAAGACGGGCGCAGCGTCGCGCTGACGCTGTCGTTCTCGCATCCGTTCGAAGGCGGCGGGATGGTTCTGGAGCGTCCGGCCGTCTTTTCGGTCACCCATGGTGGCGAAACGGCCGATCTTCTCGGCACGTTGGAAGCGGTGCCGGTCATGGACGCGCCGGGCTTCACCCTCGTCTATCCGCTGGAACGTCCGGGCACCTACGTTTTCGCGATGGAGCCGCAGCCATATTGGGAACCGGCCGAGGACGCATTCATCATCCACTACACCAAGACCTACGTGACCGCCTATGGCGATGACGAGGGGTGGGACAGCGAGCTCGGCCTGAAGACCGAGATCGTGCCGCTGTCGAAGCCGTTCGGCCTGTGGGAGCACAACGTCTTCCAGGGCATCGTCAAGCTCGACGGGGAGCCGGTGCCCTATGCGGAGGTCGAAGTCGAGTTTTTCAACGACACCGCCGCAGCGACCGCACCTGACGAATTGATGATCACCCAGACCGTCAAGGCCGACGGGAACGGGGTGTTCACCTACGCCCCGCCGGCGTCGGGCTGGTGGGGCTTTGCCGCGCTGAATACCGCCGACTACACCTTGCCGCAGGACGGCGAGGACAAGGCAGTGGAACTGGGCGCCGTGATCTGGGTGCATTTCGAGCCCTGGACCGGGCAGTGAACCCGCGAGCCGCCACTTTCATCGCGATGGCCGCGCTGACCATGGGCGCGACCCCGGCGGCGCTCGCGCATCAACTCAACGTCTTTGCTTCGACCGACTGCGAGGTCGTGCTCATCGAGGCCAGGTTCTCGACCGGCCGGGTCCCGGTGATGGGCCAGGTGCGCGTTCTGGATGGAGAGAACACGCTCCTGCTGAGGCGGGAACTGGGCGAGGACGGAACGCTGAGCGTACCCCTTGCGGAGCTTGACGCAACGACCGGGCTGCTGATCGAAGTCGATACCGGAGACCATGACGACTACTGGATCCTGACACCCGAAGACATCGCGAGAAAATGTCAGAGCTGACCCTTCGATCCGTTGTGCGCCGCTTGTTCGTCGCCCTGGCCGCGTTCCTCCTCGCAGCAAACGCGTCTGCCCGGGCGCAGGAACGTCCGACCGTGGTGACCGTGAACTACGCGCTCGGTTATTTCGCGGAGCGTTTGGGAGGGAGTGAGATCGACGTCGTCTTTCCGGTTCCCGACGGCGTCGATCCGTCCTTCTGGCGTCCCGGCATTTCGGACATCAGCACGATGCAGGGCGCCGATCTCATTCTACTCAACGGTGCCGGCTTCGCGACCTGGACGGCGAAAGCCTCTTTGCCGCGTTCGCGCATCGTCGACACGTCACGCGGCTTCGAGGACCGGTTCATCGCGGCCGAGACCGTCACGCACAGTCATGGCCCCGGCGGGGAACACTCGCACACCGGCACAGCGTCTTTCACCTGGTTGGACCAGCAGCAGGCCATCCTGCAGGCCAGCGCCATCGCCGGCGCCTTGGCGCAGCGCGGTCTGGTCGCGCCGGACATGATCGACACGCGTTTGGCCGCTCTGACCGAAGATCTCTCGGCGATCGATGCCGCGGCCAGGCGGTTGCGCCCGCTTGCCGAGAGCAAGGTGCTGATCGCCACGCATCCAAGATATCAATACTTCGCACGCGCATATGGCTTGAACATTCAGTCTCTCGAATGGGAGGCAGGAGCGGCACCCGATGCCGACCAGCTCGCCGAACTCGAAGCACTCGTAGATGACACCGGCGCGCAAGTTCTGATTTGGGAAGCGCAACCGCCGGATGAGGCCAGAGCCGCAATCCGCGATCTGGGCCTGGCCGACGTCGTGTTCCGCACTCTGGCAACGACACCGGAAGGGTCGGACTACGTCGAGCGACTTCGAGAAGCCGTCCATGACCTCGCGAACGTTCTGGCATCCTTCGACGGATAGAATCTCCTCTTGCGGCACGGCACCGGTGCACGGAGTCGGGGCACAATTGGCCGGACCCTGCGGGATTGCGGACCATCCCATCGGGTTCGACGTTCCGGGAAACCGGGCTGACTCAAGACGGGGACGACCTGGAGATTGCCCGTCTCATCCGTGCAGCACGTCCGCAGCTCGGCCGCGACGCGCCTTCTTACGGCCGGCGCTCCGCCCGCCGTTCGCGGCCTCCCGACCGCATGGCTCGCCGGGCCTATCGGGAGCCGGCGCTTCGCGGGGCCGGCTCCTCGGCGACTGCGAAGCGGGCGTAGAAGTCGCTCCTGGTCTCCTCCGCCACCCGGCGCCACGCGACCAGCGCCGCGTCGCGGTCGGGATAGGGCCCCATCACGCGCTCGCTGCCGCTGACCAGCTCGCTGAAGTCGGCATCGGTGTACTTCCCGCCGACGACCCAGAATCTCGAAATCATCCCGCTGTCCCCCTTTCGTCCGCCGCGCGCTACTCGGCCGCGACGGCCGGCGTCTCGAACTGGGCGGCCTCGGTCGACTCCGCGAGCGCGGCGGTCGAGGAGCGGCCGCCGCCGATCGTCTCGCCCACGGCGTCGAAATACCCGGTGCCCACCTCGTGCTGGTGGCGGGTCGCGGTGTAGCCCCTGGCCTCCGACGCGAACTCGGCGGCCTGGAGCTCGGCGTAGCCGGCCATGCCGCGGTCCCGGTAGGCGCCGGCGAGCTCGAACATGGAGTGGTTGAGGGCGTGGAACCCGGCCAGCGTCACGAACTGGTAGCAGTAGCCCATTGCCCCCAGCTCGCGCTGGAAGCGCTGCATGGCGGCGACGTCGAGATGGGCCGACCAGTTGAACGAGGGCGAACAGTTGTAGGCGAGCTTCTTGTCCGGGAACCGCGCGCGGATCGCCTCGGCGAAGCGCCGCGCCTGGTCGAGGTCGGGCGTCGACGTCTCCATCCAGAGGAGGTCAGCGTACTCGGCATAGGCCAGGCCGCGGGAGACGCAGCGCTCGAAGCCGGCGCCGTCGCTCAGCCGCCAGAACCCCTCCGGCGTGCGCTCGCCGGCGATGAACTCGCGATCCCGCTCGTCGATGTCGCTGGTGATCAGCCTCGCGCTCTCCGCGTCGGTCCGCGCGAGGATGACCGTCGGCACCCCCATCGTGTCGGCCGCGAGTCGGGCCGCCAGCAGGTTGCGGACGTGGTGCCCGGTGGGGACCAGGACCTTGCCGCCCATGTGGCCGCATTTCTTCTCGGAGGCGAGCTGGTCCTCGATGTGGATGCCCGCGGCGCCGGCCTCGATGAAGGCCCGGGCGATCTCGAACGCATTGAGGACGCCCCCGAAACCGGCCTCCGCGTCGGCGACGACGGGAACCAGCCAGTCGATGTCGCCCCCGCCGTCCAGCGTCTGGATCTCGTCGGCCCGGCGCAGCGCGTTGTTGATGCGCCGGACCAGCTCGGGCCCGCTGTCGCTCGGATAGAGGCTCTGGTCGGGATACATCGAGCCCGCCTTGTTGTTGTCGGCGGCGACCTGCCAGCCCGACAGGTAGACGGACTCGAGCCCCGCCCGCACCATCTGCATGGCCTGGTTGCCGGTCATCGCGCCGAGCGCCCGCACCGGTTCGTCCCGCTGAAGCAGGCGCCACAGCCGCTCCGCGCCCCGGCGGGCGAGCGAGTGTTCGACGCGAACGCTCCCCGACAGCCGCTCGACCTCGGCGAGGGTGTAGTCGCGGCGAATGCCGGCAAAGCGTCCGGCGGGCGCCCCGGTATGCCGCTCGAATTCGCGCTGCATCGGTCCATCCTCCGTTTCAAGCCCGCACTTCTCGGATGCGTGAATCGAAACATAATTGACAAAAGTTGGAACGGTCCATATCTCCTTGAATGTAACAAGGTAATAGAGTATCGTTTGCAAATCTGATAATGGTAAAATTGTAAAGGTTGTAAATTCCTCGGGTTTTGACGATGGCGACGAACGACCGAACCGTTGAACGGAAAGTCCTGCTGGGACACAAGATCCGCCGCTTTCGCGAGGAGCTCGGCCTCAAGCAGAGCGAGATGGCGGAGCGGCTCGACATCTCGCCGAGCTACCTGAACCTTATCGAGCGCAATCAGCGGCCGGTAACGGTGCAGCTCCTGTTCCGCCTCGGCCAGGCCTTCGACATCGACCTCAAGGAATTCGCCGAAGACGACAATGCCAGGCTCTATGCGGGGCTGAAGGAGGTGTTCGGCGACCCCCTGTTCGGCCGCCGCGCCGCGCGCGACGCGGACATCCGGGCCGTCGCCGAGGCCGGCCCAACGGCGGCCGAGGCCGTGCTTGCGCTCTACAAGTCCTATCGCGAGCTGCGCGAGGCCTCCCAGATCCTCGCCGAACGGCTGGCGAGCCGGGACATCCAGCACGGGAGCGGCGGGCAGGCGTTTCCCGTCGAGGAGGTGCGCGAGTACCTGCAGTCGCGGTCGAACCACTTTCCGGAGATCGAGGCGAGCGCCGAAGAGCTGTGGAGCGAAGCGGACCTCGATCCGACGGAGGTCTTCCGCGGTCTCGCCCGCCACCTGCGGGACGCGCACGGCACCGACCTGCGCGTCCTCCCCGTCGACGCCATGCCCGAGACCACGCGGCGCTACGACTTCCACCGCCGGCGCGTGCTGCTGTCGGAGCTGCTCTCGCCGGCGGCGCGGTGCTTCCAGCTCGCCGTCCAGGTTGCCCTCAACACGCGGCGCGAGCTGCTGGACCGCCACGTCGAGCGCGCGGATCTTTCGAACCCGGAGGCCGAGCGCCTCTGCCGTCTCGCGCTCGCCAACTATCTCGCGGGCTGCATCATCATGCCCTACGGGCGGTTCCTCGACGCGGCCCGCAGCCTGCGTTACGACATCGAGATCCTGCAGCGCCGTTTCGGCGCCAGCTTCGAGCAGATCTGCCACCGCCTGACCACGCTCGGCCGCCAGGGCGCGCGCGGCATCCCCTTCTTCTTCATCCGGGTCGACAACGCGGGCAACGTGTCGAAGCGCCTCAGCGGGGGCGGGTTCCACTTCGCCCGGTTCGGCGGCACCTGCCCGCGCTGGATCGTGCACGACGCCTTCCGCGCACCGGGCCAGATACGCACCCAACTCTCCGCCATGCCCGACGGCTCGCGGTTCTTCACCATCGCCCGGACGGTCGACGCGATCGAATCGCGGACCTGGGAGCAGCCGCCGCAATACGCCGTCGGGTTGGGGTGCGACGTCCGGGACGCCGGCCGGCTGGTCTACGCCGACGGGCTCGACCTCGGAAACGAGGGAACCCCGATCGGCGTCGCATGCCGCGTCTGCGAGCGCCTCGACTGCCGCCAGCGGGCCCACCCGCCGCTGAACTACCGCCTGAAAATCGACGAGAACGTGCGCCGGACCACGCCCTTCACCTTCGCGCCCGTGTGAGCGGCGTCCCCCGAGGGGCCGGGGGACCGGCGTTGACCCCGGTGCCACTCAGTATTACCAGGGCGGCAGGAAGGCTTCCGTGACGGTCAAGTCCACGATCTCGCTCACCGACGAACAGCACGCCTTCGCCAGGTCGCTGGTCGAAGCCGGGCGCTACGCGAGCCTGAGCGCGGTGTTGCAGCAGGGGGTCGACCTGCTGCGTCAGCGCATGGACACCGAGGAGCTGGAGACCGCCGCGCTTCGCGAGCTCCTGTCCCGCCGCCGCGCCGGCGCCTTTGTCGACGCGGAGCAGATGGACGCGCGACTGGCCGGGACGCTTGCCGACAAGCGCCGCGCGCACGGCCCTCCGTCTTGAGTTCGCAGCCGGGCCGAACGCGAATTCGGGCTGATCTTCGACCGCCTTCTGCGAAGCTACCTCGACTTCGGCGAGAGCCCGGAGAGCGCGCTCGATCGTGCCGAGCTGCGGATTGCCGAGATCCGTGCAGCCGCCGAGCGCATCCCGGTCGCGCCCCATCGCGGCGAACGCCATGACGACATCCTGCCCGGTCTGCGGCATCTCGCCATCGGACAGGCGATCTACTGGTTCGACGTCGACGAGCCGCGCGAGACGGTCCGGGTGCTGGCGGTGTTCTTCGGCGGGCAGGATCACATCCGTCGCATGATGGCCCGGCTCGTTGAAGAGTGACGGGATTCGGCGATGCGGGAGCGGATGGGTCCAGGTCCGGCCGGCGCGCCCGGCCGGCAGGCGCATCGCGCCGGTAACCTCCGGTCGCCCGCCGTCGCGGTCCGCCGCCCCTCAGCGCGGATAGTTCTCCGGCGTGAACGCTTCGAAGGTGCGCGCGATGTCGGTCTCGTCGTCGCTCAGCGGGGCGACGATGTGGGTGTGGATGCCGGTGTCGGCGGCCCAGCGGATGCGGGCGCGGCACTCGTCGGCGGTGCCGACGACGGCGATGTCGTTCGCCAGCGCGTCGGAAATGGCGCCCGTCGTCCGGTCGCGGTCGCGCGCCGCCCAGCCCTCGGCGATCGTCGCCGCCACCTCCTCGTAGCCGGCCCAGGCCAGGAAGGCGTTGTAGACCGGCGTCGCGTAGTAGGGCGCCATCAGCCGTTTGAAGCGCGCGAGCGCCGCCGCCTTGTCGTCGGTCACCAGCACCATGTAGCGGTTCACCACCTCCACCTCGGCGGGGTCCTTGCCGGCGCGCTCGGCGCCGATGCGCACGTGCTCGATCATCCGCGGCAGCGCCCGCTTCGGCCACAGGTTGAAGATCACCCCGTCCCCGACCTCGGCCGCCATCTCGCACATGCGCGAGCGCAGTGCGGCGAGGTAGATCGGCACCGGCCGTTCGAGCGGCGCCTGCCGGTAGCCGCGGCTCTGCAGCGTCTGGAGTTGGAGGTCCGACTTCTCGCCCGCCAGCATCGCGCGCACCGCGACGGCGGTGTCCCGCACGCGGGTCAGCGGCTTTTCGAAGGCGACGCCGTGCCAGCCTTCCATCATCGTCTGGCTCGACGAGCCGAGGCCCATCACGAAGCGCCCCGGAAGGAGCTGGCCGAGCGTGTTCGCCGTCGCCGCGAGCACCGCCGGGGTGCGGGTGTACACAGGCGTCACGGCGCAGCCGATCCGCATGTCGCCCGCGTGCGGGGCCACGGCCGCGGCCGCCGTCAGCGAGTCGGGCGCGCCGCCGTCGCCGAACCACGCATCGTCGTAGCCGTCGGCGGCGGCCCGGCGCACGCGCGCGATGGTGTCGGCGAGGCGGGGCCCGGCGGGCAGGGTGACGGCGAGGCGTTGGCGCGGCGGCATGGCGTGTCCTTCCGGTCGTCGATGGTGTTGGCGCGGCCGGCGCGTGCGGGCGGCGGGCTCTCGGTCAGCCGCCCGCGCGGGCGCGCATCCGTGCGATCTGTTCGGCCTGGTTCCTGATGTCGTGCGCCCTCAGCCAGCCCGGCGAGCCTTCGGGAAAATGCCGTTCGGCGCGGCCGGCGTGCAGCACGGCGTCGGCGGTCCGGCCGACCAGAAGCGCGTACTCTCCGGCGGCGAGCGACGACTCGCCGCCTTCGCCCAGGCCGTGATGCGCGGCCGCCAGCGTGCGCCACGTCAGCGGATTGTCGCGGTCGTGGCGCCGCGCCGTCTCGAGGTTGGCGACCGCAGCCCGCAGCAGCGCCGGCTCGCCGATCTCGACCTGGACGCGGCCCAGTCCGGTGAGGATCAGGGAGTCCGCGGGCAGCAGATCGGCGGCGCGCTGGTAATACGGCATCGCTTCGCGCAGCCGGCCGTGCTCGAACAGGATCTGACCCTTTAGCTCGATGAAGTAGGGGTCGTCCGGCCGCTCGTCGATCAGTCCGTCGATCTCGTCCCGCGCCGCCGCGAGGTCGGGCAGGCGCATGTACGCGATGGCGCGGCCGTACCGCGCGGCGAGCGAGACGTCGGAGGCGGGGAAACTGGTGCGCAGCACCCGGCGCGGGCGGTCGAGAAAGCCGATCAGCTTCGCGCGCATCCGTGCGTGGCGCTCGACGTCGTCCGCCGACGCCGGGACGTCCGACCACGGGGAGCGGGCGACGTGCCGGGCGAAGAACGCGACGCGATCGGCGGTGAGCGGGTGGCTGCGAACGTAGGGGTCTTGCCGCTCGGCAATCAGCAGATCCTGTTCCTC
The DNA here is from genome assembly GCA_965243325.1 of Alphaproteobacteria bacterium. Classification (GTDB taxonomy): domain Bacteria; phylum Pseudomonadota; class Alphaproteobacteria; order UBA7887; family UBA7887; genus JANQOH01. Next base: position 2,397,361 of record CBDEUQ010000003.1, read on the forward strand.
CAGCTTGCGCAGGAACTGCAGCAGGCCGCGGGCCGACTGCTGCGTGGCGTCGAGATAGGTCAGGGCCGCCTGATCGGCCGCGCGCTCCTGCGCCCGGGTGTAGGCGAGGAGCTGTCGGAAGCCGGCGGACTGGCCGCCGAAGATCACCGCGCCGCCGGCCTTGCTCGCGTCGGCCGCGCCGGTCGCCGCCCCGAGCGCGATCAGCCCGATGCCGAGCAGGGTCGCGAACAGGCCGGTGCCTTCGGCCGCCCGCATCGCCTCGCCCGTCCGCGCCAAATGTCCGCCCGCGATGTGCCCGCATTCGTGTGCGATCACGCCGATCACCTGGCCGGGCGATTCCGACGCCATGAGAAGGCCGGTGTTGAGAAAGATGTTGCGCCCGCCGGCGACGAACGCGTTGAGAGCCGGATCGTTGACGATGATCGTGCGCGTCGCCGCCGGGTCGAGTCCGGCGGCGGCGAACACTGGATGCGCCCAACCGCGAATGGTAGATTCTATCTCCGAATCGCGAATCAACGGCAGGGCATGGGCGGCGGTCGCGGTCGTCTCCCACACCACCGCGCATGCCACCACGAGCCATCGTACGATGCGGAACGCCAACAGCCGCTTTCCCATCTTCACGCCGCCGGCCTTACCTACGAACCCCCGCGCGCGCGGTCAATGCGTCCGCCGGCGCGGGGGTGCGGTCGCAGCCGCCGCGTCGGGCGCGGCGGCGGGCGGGTGACCGAGGAGCAAGGACATGGCCTTGAAGACGGCCCGGCGTGCGGCGGTGGCGCCGTTCTACGCGATGGAGGTCCTGCGCGCCGCGAACCGGCGCGAGGCGGCGGGCGCGCGGGTGCTCCACCTCGAGGTCGGCGAACCCGCGGCCGGCGCCCCGGAGCCGGTCAGGGCGGCGGCGCGGCGGGCGCTGGAGGCCGGCCGTATCGGCTATACCGAGGCCCTGGGGCTGCCGCGGCTGCGCGACCGCATCGCCCGCCACTACGAGGAGCGCCACGGCCTCTCGGTGGACCCCGCGCGGGTGGCGGTGACGACCGGCGCCTCGGGCGCCTTCGTGCTGTCGTTCCTCGCCGCCTTCGATGCCGGCGACCGCGTCGCCCTGGCGGAACCGGGCTACCCCGCGTACCGCAACATTCTTCAAAGCTTCGGCATCGAGGTCGTGGCGCTCGCCGCCGATCACGCCGAGCGCTTTCAGCCGACCCCGGAGACGCTCGCCGCCGTCGCGCCGCTCGACGGTGTGATCGTGGCGAGCCCGTCGAATCCGACCGGGAGCATGCTCGACGCGCCGGCGCTCGCGGCGCTTGCCGCATGGTGCGGCGACAACGGCGTGCGTCTGATCTCCGATGAGATCTACCACGGCATCACCTACGGCGTTCGCGAATCGTCGGTCCTCGCGCACGATGCCAACGCGGTGGCGATCAACAGCTTCTCGAAGTACTTCGCCATGACGGGCTGGCGCCTGGGCTGGACGATCGTGCCCGACGACCTCGTCGACGCGGTCGAGCGCCTGGCGCAGAACCTGTTCATCTCGCCGCCGGCGCTGCCGCAGCACGCGGCGCTCGAGGCCTTCGAATGCCGCGCGGCGCTCGACGGCTACGTCGCCACGTACGCGCGCAACCGGCAGGTTCTGCTCGACCGCCTGCCGGAGGCGGGGTTCGGCCGACTGGCGCCCGCCGACGGGGCCTTCTACGTATACGCCGACATCGGCGATCTGGCCGCGGATTCGCAGGCGTTGTGCGAGGCGATGCTGCGCGACTCGGCCGTCGCGGCAACTCCCGGAATCGACTTCGACCCGCGGCGCGGCCACCGGTTCGTCCGGTTTTCGTTTGCCGGCGCGACGGCGGACATCGCCGAGGCCGCGGACCGCCTCGTCGCCGCCCGCGGCGCGGGCCGCTAGCGGACGACGCCGGGCCCGGTCACGAAGGCCGCGCCGGGTCACGAAAACGTGTGGACCGCAGCGCGGGACATGCGCCGCCGCCGCCCTATATTCCATCGTGCAAACCCCATGGAGACCGCAAATGACGCGACGCCGCACCCGCGAACGATCGCACGGCGGCAGCCGCCCCGAAAGCCGGCGGGACTCCGCCGCCGCGCCGGATCGGCCGGCGACCGCCGGCACCCGGAACGATCTGACCCCGGCCCGTACGCGGCGACCAGCCTACACCACGGTTTTCGTCGGTTACCGCGGCATCTTCGGCATCACTGCGTAGACGCGGCCGGGCGGTCCGCGGCGGTCGGCGCGGCCGCGCGATGGGCGCTCTCGCCGGGCTCGCGGTCGCCGCGCTCGGGCGGCTGCCGCCGGAAACGGCCCACCGCGCGGGCATCGCGCTCCTGCGCCGGGGTATCGGCGCGGCCGCCGCGCCGCCTGCCGATCCGATCCTGCGCGTCCGCCTGTGGGGCCGCACGTTCGCCGGCGCCGTCGGCATCGCCGCCGGACTGGACAAGGACGGCGAGGCGTTCGCGCCGCTGCTCCGCTCCGGCGCCGGGTTCGTCGAGGTGGGCACCGTCACGCCCAGGCCGCAGCGCGGCAATCCGCGCCCGCGGGTGTTCCGGCTGCGCGCCGACCGGGCGCTTGTGAATCGACTGGGGTTCAACAGCGCCGGCATGACGCATGTCGCGGGCCGCCTCGCCGGGCGCGACAGGGCGTCGGGCATCGTCGGGCTCAATATCGGCGCCAACCGCGACAGCGGGGAACCGCTCGCCGACTACGTCGCCGCGTTCGACATGCTGGCGCCGCTCGCCGACTACGTGGCGGTGAACGTGTCGTCGCCCAACACGCCCGGTCTTCGCGACTGGCAGGAGCGGGACCGGCTGGCGGCGTTGATCGACGCGCTGCACGAGCGCCGCACCGGCGCCGGCCTGGATTGTCCGCTGCTCGTCAAGATCGCGCCCGATCTCGCGCCCGGCGCCGCCGCCGACATCGCGCGGCTGGCGCTCGACCGCGCGCTGGACGGGCTGATCGTGGGCAACACGACCACCGCGCGGCCGCCGGGCCTGCGGAGCGCCGCCCGCCGCGAGACCGGCGGCCTGAGCGGGGCGCCGCTGTTCGCGCCGTCGACGGCCCTGCTGCGCGAGATGTACCGCCTGACCGCGGGGCGCGTGCCGTTGATCGGCGTCGGCGGGGTGGCCGGCGCCGGCGACGCCTACGCCAAGGTCCGCGCCGGCGCCAGCCTGGTGCAGCTCTACACGGCGCTCGCCTACCGCGGTCTCGGACTGCTGGCGGAGATCGGCCGCGGCCTGGGCGAGCGCCTCGCGGCCGACGGGTTCGGCAGCGTCGCCGACGCGGTCGGTGCCGACGCCGCCTGAGAGGCGTGTGCGCTGTCACGCATCCCTTGGTGATCAAGGGCTCCAGCTGATCCGAGATTTTTCTTACCCCGGCGGCTTCGCAGACATCTGCGGCCCTGAGATCGGCGGATAGGGCGGATCGAGGATTTCCACCCCATAGCCGACGACGCTCCCAGGCTCACTTCCGGCCCCGTCGCGTCGTCCCGCCCGAATCGGATAGAAGGTGTCGCCATCGGGCCAGAGGCCCTCGTTCCATCCACCAGCCCTGGTAGGGAGAACGTGATGGCGACAACGGAGAAGCTACCCTTTTCCTGGCAGGCTGTCGAAGGCCTGCCGGACCTGGATCGCCTGCGTCTGGTGCTCGACACCCTGCCCGACGAGGAGATCGTGGCTGCGCTTGAGGCCGGGCGAGGTCGCGGGCGCAACGACTACCCGGTGCGGTCGATGTGGCGTGCGCTGATCGCGGGCGTGGTGTTCCAGCACGCCTCGATCCAGTCGCTGCTGCGGGAGATGGGCCGCAACCCGGCGCTCCTGGAACTCTGCGGGTTCGACCCGCTGCCTTTCCAGAGCGCGCCCGTGTTGGAGCTTCGCGCAGGTACGAAGGAGCCACCATGCGCGGTGGCGCATCCGGCGCAGGTCCGCTCGACGGTGCCCAGCCACTGGAACTTCTCGCGCTTCCTGCGGCGCGTCGTGCTGCTTGAGAACGAGTGCGGCCTGGTGTCCGCAATGGTCGAGAGCCTGCGCGCGTCGCTCTTCGAAGAGCTGCCCGACTTCGGCCGCCATCTCGGCTACGACGGCAAGGCGATCGAGAGCCACTCGACGGGCCGGGTTGCCGAGGACAAGGGGAAGACCTCCGACCCCGACGCCGACTGGGGCAAGCATGAGACGAGCGGGGTGAACGCCAAGACCGGCGCGATCTGGAAGAAGGTGAAATCATGGTTCGGCTACGGCCTCCACCTGATCGCCGACACCCACTACGAGGTCCCGGTGGCCTTCGAGGTGACGCGGGCGTCGGACTCGTCAAGATGCTCCCCAAGATGCTGGAGCCTGTTCGCAAGAGCGCCGGAAATGGTGGAGCGCTGCGACGACTTCAGCGCCGACCGCGGTCTCGCGCTCCCCAGAAGAAGTTGTCGCCATTCGGCCGCTCGACACGCGCTTGATGTGGAAGGCCGAGAAGGAGGAGCCGGGCTAGATGATACCGCCTGACCGCGGGGCGCGTGCCGTTGATCGGCGTCGGCGGGGTGGCCGGCGCCGGCGACGCCTACGCCAAGGTCCGCGCCGGCGCCAGCCTGGTGCAGCTCTACACGGCGCTCGCCTACCGCGGTCTCGGACTGCTGGCGGAGATCGGCCGCGGCCTGGGCGAGCGCCTCGCGGCCGACGGGTTCGGCAGCGTCGCCGACGCGGTCGGTGCCGACGCCGCCTGAGAGGCGTGTGCGCTGTCACGCATCCCTTGGTGATCAAGGGCTCCAGCTGATCCGAGATTTTTCTTACCCCGGCGGCTTCGCAGACATCTGCGGCCCTGAGATCGGCGGATAGGGCGGATCGAGGATTTCCACCCCATAGCCGACGACGCTCCCAGGCTCACTTCCGGCCCCGTCGCGTCGTCCCGCCCGAATCGGATAGAAGGTGTCGCCATCGGGCCAGAGGCCCTCGTTCCATCCACCAGCCCTGGTAGGGAGAACGTGATGGCGACAACGGAGAAGCTACCCTTTTCCTGGCAGGCTGTCGAAGGCCTGCCGGACCTGGATCGCCTGCGTCTGGTGCTCGACACCCTGCCCGACGAGGAGATCGTGGCTGCGCTTGAGGCCGGGCGAGGTCGCGGGCGCAACGACTACCCGGTGCGGTCGATGTGGCGTGCGCTGATCGCGGGCGTGGTGTTCCAGCACGCCTCGATCCAGTCGCTGCTGCGGGAGATGGGCCGCAACCCGGCGCTCCTGGAACTCTGCGGGTTCGACCCGCTGCCTTTCCAGAGCGCGCCCGTGTTGGAGCTTCGCGCAGGTACGAAGGAGCCACCATGCGCGGTGGCGCATCCGGCGCAGGTCCGCTCGACGGTGCCCAGCCACTGGAACTTCTCGCGCTTCCTGCGGCGCGTCGTGCTGCTTGAGAACGAGTGCGGCCTGGTGTCCGCAATGGTCGAGAGCCTGCGCGCGTCGCTCTTCGAAGAGCTGCCCGACTTCGGCCGCCATCTCGGCTACGACGGCAAGGCGATCGAGAGCCACTCGACGGGCCGGGTTGCCGAGGACAAGGGGAAGACCTCCGACCCCGACGCCGACTGGGGCAAGCATGAGACGAGCGGGGTGAACGCCAAGACCGGCGCGATCTGGAAGAAGGTGAAATCATGGTTCGGCTACGGCCTCCACCTGATCGCCGACACCCACTACGAGGTCCCGGTGGCCTTCGAGGTGACGCGGGCGTCGGACTCGGAGGTCAAGATGCTCCCCAAGATGCTGGAGAACCTGTTCGCAAGAGCGCCGGAAATGGTGGAGCGCTGCGACGACTTCAGCGCCGACCGCGGTCTCGACAACGCTCCCCAGAAGAAGTTGCTCTGGGATAAGTGGGCCATTCGGCCGCTGGTCGACACGCGCTTGATGTGGAAGGCCGAGAAGGAGGAGCCGGGCTATGATCCGACGAAGCCGATCACGCGGGCGCTGTTCCCCAACCGCGCCGACGTCGTCGTCCACGACGAGCGCGGCCGCGTGTCCTGCATCTGCCCCCAGACCGGCGAGGTCCGCGCCATGGCCTTCCAGGGCTTCGAGGCCGAGCGCGGCCTCTGCGGCACGCTGAAATACCGCTGCCCGGCGGCGGCCTTCGGCTTCGACTGTGCAGGCAGCAAGGCGTGCCACCGGGCGGGCGGGGTGGAGCCCGGCGAGTACGGCCGCATCGTGCGCATCGATCTCGACAAGAACGACCGGCGCGTCTTCACCCCGACGCCCTGGGGCAGCCCGTCCTGGCGGCGCGGCTACAACCGGCGCTCTGCGATAGAGAGGATCAACAGCCGCCTCGACAACAGCTTCAACTTCGAGACCCACTACATCCGCGGGCTCGCTAAGATGAAGACCCGTGTCGGGCTGGCGCTGGTGGTGATGATGGCGCTGGCCCTTGCGCAGGTGCGGGCCGGCCACGCGGAGCGGATGCGCTCGCTGGTCGGCGCGGTGCCGTACCTCGACACCGGCTGACCGGTTGTCCCACCTCCGACATCGCCGCTCGACCAAGCCGCCTGCCGGCGGATGGCAGACCGCGGCCATCCATGTCACGATGTTCCCGTAGCGTTCCGATCTCGCGTCTAATCGCTGCATTCTGCTCACCCGGCGGGGATCAGGCAGTCGATATCCGGCCGCCAAAGATCAGCGTCACGATGTCGAAATACGCCACAGCGCACATTCCTCCCTGACGTCCGGCCTTGACAGGGGCGCCCGCGCGGCCGATACGCGGCGCGAACGCCCCCGCCGCCGGTTCCGCCGTGCCCATTGCCCATTTTCCCCGTGTGTCGGCGCTGGTCGACCGCTTCGACGCCCTCATCCTCGACGTATGGGGCGTGGTGATGGACGGCACGGCCGCCTACCCCGGCGCGGTCGACTGTCTGGAGCGGCTCGCGGAGGCGGGAAGGACGGTGCTCCTGCTGTCGAACGCGCCGCGGCGCGAGGCGCAGGTGGCCGAACGGCTCGCCGGTCTCGGCATCGTGCCGGCGCTTTATGCCGGCATCGTGTCGTCCGGCGAAGCGAGCCGGGCGGCCGTCGCGGCGCGCCGCATTCCCGGTCTCGGCCGGCGCTACCATTACATGGGACCGGCGCGCGACGCGGACCTGCTTGCCGGTCTCGACGTCGCGTCCGTACCGCTCGAACGCGCCGAGTTCGTGCTCAACACCGGGCTCGTCGACGACGACGACACGGTCGAGGCGCATCGGGCCGAGCTGGAGGCGGCGCGCGCCCTGGACCTGCCGATGATCTGCGCCAACCCGGACCGCGAGGTGGTCCGCCGCAGTGGCCGCCGCGTCCCGTGCGCCGGCGCGCTCGCGGAGGCGTACGCCGCCCGCGGCGGCACGGTGCACTATTTCGGCAAACCGTATCCGGCGGTCTACGACGCCTGCCTCGACATGCTCGCGGGCCCCGGCTCCCGGCGGGTGTTCGCGGTCGGCGACAATCTGGTGACCGACATCGCCGGCGCCCGGGCCCGGGGCATTCCCACGGTGCTGGTGCAGGGCGGCGTGCTCGCGGAGCCGCTTGGAATAGCCTGGGGCGAGTCGGCCGAGCCGGAGCGGCTCGCGCGTCTCTGCCGCCGTCGCGGCGTCGTTCCCGACATGGCGCTCCCGGCGCTCGTCTGGTGAGCCTCCGCGGCCGCCGGCGTCAATAGCAGGGCGGAAAGAGGCAGCCGAACGGTTCCGCTGCGAAGTGGGCGGCGACGATGACGGCGGTCACCGCCGCCGCCGTCCAGATCGCGTAGCGGCAGCCGAGATAGATCATCGTCCGCTGCGGCGGCGGGTGCACGACGCCGTATTCGGCCGGGTCGAAGTCCGCTTCGCGGCCCCGGGCGACCACGCCGCGCGTGAACGTGCGCACCCACGGCGGCACCCGGTCGCGGTAGAGGTAGTCGAAGAAGCAGCGGTCGAACGACGCCGACCCGCCGGCGTCGGCGCCGAACCAGGCGCGGTAGGCCATTTCGAAGACCCGGTACTCCGACACTTCGAGCAGCGAGGCGCTTTCGAGCACGCCGGCGACATCGCGCGGAAGTGCGGAACCGAGCGGCACGACAGCGGCCCCGCCGGGATGAACTACGGTTCGGGAGTGCCCGGCTTCGCGAGCAGGGCCGCCGCGATTTCCCGCCACTCGTCGGTGAGCGGCGAGTCGCTGGGCTCCCGGCCGGCGAGGCGATACCAGTGGCGCGCGTTTGAGCGGTCGCCTTCGACGCGGTGAAGGTAGGCGTGCACCCATGCGCCGTCGGCGTCGGCCTGGTCCTGCACGCACTTGTGCGCGGTCTCCCAAGCGTCGTTCGCCTCGTACCAGAGCGCGCGCAACGCCTCGCCGAGTCCGGGCGGCGGCTCCTCGTCCGCCAGCGCTCGCTGGAAGGCCGCAAGGTCCATGGCGGACGACGGTAGCAGAACCGGGGCGCCGAACCAAGGCGGACACGCGGCGTGTGTCGGTAACACACGGTATGTCCGGTCCATGTACCAGATGATCTGTCCGGTTTTCGATCGCCTCCACGGTGTGGAGGGAGGCGATGCGTCGGACGGAGCGGGTACAGGGGCTTAGGCTGATGAAGTTCGAGGAGATTTACGGTCGCACGCGGCGCGGGGCGCTGGGTCAGTCGGAGGCGGCTGAGATACTCGGCGTCTCGGAGCGCACGTTTCGGCGCTGGCGCGATCGCCACGAGGCGGAGGGGGCCGAGGGTCTGTACGACCGCCGGCCCGCCGGCGCCCGCTATCGTTCCGCTTGCGGCTTCTGGCCCGATGCCGCCATCAACGCGGCCCAATCGTCGGGCGGGTTCCCTCGCGCGAGCATCCTGGCGAACACCGCGTACGGATCGGTCCTGCTCCCGGAGGATCGCAGCGTGCGTTCGTCATTGATCCATGCATGGACGATCACCCTTGCCCCGGCGTCGTAGCGGAAGAACAGCCGGAACCGCCTGCCGATCCTGGCGCGTCGCCAGTGGCGGTAACCTTCCCCGAGCGTATTCCCCAGCCGGTACTCGGCCCGGGACGGGTCTTGCGGGATGACTTCCGATATCGTCCGGTCGACAGCTCGCAACAACTTGACGTTCGCGTTCGACGCAAATCCCTGAGGGTCCATTCGCCGAGCACGCGCGGTCGCGGCCTCGAGGCGGCCGAGCTGCCTGCTGAATTCCGTGTACAGCAGCAGCCTCCATCCATAACGTTCCACTACAGGTTTACGTCGCCCTCGATCGGCGCATCGGGATCGATGTCCAGCTCGGCGTGTTCCAGTATCCTCTGCGCGACATCGTCAGGGATGTCCTCTACCCCTCGTCCGGCCGCCATCTCTTTCTCGATCAGGCCGAGAAATGCCCTGATGACCGGGTCCCCGTGTTCGACGTCAGCGCGACTCACGATGACCTCTCCGTTTTCGCGCAGTTCGAACGCCATCCTGGTTCCGGCATCGGCGTCAAGTGCCTGGCGAATCCGCTTCGGCACCGTGATCTGTCCTTTCGCGGTCATCGTGGCGACTTCATGAATGATCGGCATGCCCGAAACTCCCGCCCGGTGTTCAGCGATATTGTAAGGATTTTCCCTTACCTCATCAACCGGCCGTCGAAGCGGCTTGAGCGCCGGAAGCTGCGGCCGGAGCGGCAACTCGGCCGCCGGGCGCTTTGCCGCGACCAGCGCATCGCCTATGGTCGGGCAGCCGCGACGACGGCGGAGGGAGCGATGGCGTACTGGCTGATGAAATCCGAGCCGAAGTCGTACTCGTGGAGCGACCTCGTCGCCGATGCGCGCACCGAGTGGGACGGCGTGCGCAACCACCAGGCGTCCAACAACATGAAGGCGATGAAGGTCGGCGACCGGTCGTTCTTCTACCATTCGATCGTCGGCAAGGAGATCGTCGGCGTCATGGAAGTGGTTCGGGAAGCCTACCCCGACCCGACGGATGCGAGCGGCCGCTTCGTGATGGTCGACGTGGTGCCGCTGATGCCGGCGGCCACGCCGGTCACGCTGGTCGCCATCAAGGCCGAGCCGCGGCTCGCCGACCTCGCCCTGGTCCGCCAGTCGCGGCTGTCGGTCGTGCCCGTCAGTCCGCCGCACTGGGCACTGCTGTGCGAGATGGCCGGAGTGGCGGCCTGAGGCCGCGCGTCCCGCTCTGCGCGCTCGCGGACCTCGCGCCGGGGGAAACACGCCTGGTCGCGACCGCGGATCCGGGAACGCCCGACATCATCCTCGTCCGCCACGGCGCCGGCGCGGTCGCCTATCTCAACGACTGCCCGCACTGGAACGCGCCGCTCGACGTCGTGCCGGGCCGCTTCCTCGACCGCGCCCGCGCCCACATCCTGTGCGCGAACCACGGCGCGCGCTTCGACATCGCCAGCGGCGCCTGCATCATGGGACCGTGCCGCGGCCAGTCGCTGATCCGGGTGCCGCTGACGGTGGCCGAGGACAAGGTCTGGCTGGCCGCGGAACGGGTGCGCAACTGGCGCCTCGATCTGGCGCCGGGCGATGGACGCGGCGACGATAAGCCGGGATAATCCCGCCGGCGGCGACGGGAGGCGCACATGGCGGACGAGCAGGTATTTCCGGTTTCGGACGAGGCGGCGGGTGCCGCCCTCGTGGACGACGCGGGCTACCGCGACATGTACCGGCGCTCGCTCGAGGATCCGGAAGCGTTCTGGGCGGAGCACGCCGGACGCCTCGACTGGAGCACGCCGCCGACGCGGATCAAGGACACCTCCTTCGCGCGCGACTCGGTGTCGATCGAGTGGTTCGCGGACGGCGCGCTCAACGTCGCGGCGAACTGCGTCGACCGCCACGCGGTCCGCACGCCCGACCGGACGGCGATCCTGTGGGAAGGCGACGATCCGGCGGAGTCGAAGGCGGTGAGCTATGCCGAACTCCGCGCCGAAGTCTGCCGCATGGCGAACGTTCTCAAGTCGCGCGGAGTCGGCCGGGGCGACCGCGTCACCATCTACATGCCGATGATACCGGAGGCGGCATACGCCATGCTCGCGTGCGCGCGCATCGGCGCCATCCATTCCGTGGTCTTCGGCGGCTTTTCGCCGGACGCGCTCGCCGATCGCATCCGCGACTGCGATTCGACCCTCGTCGTCACCGCCGACGAGGGCGTGCGCGGCGGTCGCACGGTCCCGCTCAAGGCCAACACCGACGCCGCGCTCACCCGTTGCCCGAACGTCTCGTCGGTACTCGTGGTGCGCCGCACCGGCGGCGCCGTCCCATGGCAGGCCGGACGCGACGTGTGGTGGCACGAAGCGCGGGAGGAGGCGTCGGACGACTGCGAGGCGCCGGCCATGGGCGCCGAGGATCCGCTGTTCATCCTCTATACCTCGGGTTCGACCGGCAAGCCGAAGGGCGTGCTGCACACGTCGGGCGGCTACCTCCTTTATGCGGCGATGACGCACCGCTACGTGTTCGACTGCCGCGAGGACGACATCTACTGGTGCACCGCCGACGTGGGGTGGGTCACCGGACACAGCTACATCGTCTACGGCCCGCTTGCCAACGGCGCCACCACGCTGATGTTCGAGGGCGTGCCGAACTACCCCGACTCGTCGCGCTTCTGGCGCGTCGTCGACAAGCACCGGGTATCGATCTTTTACACGGCGCCGACGGCGATCCGCGCGCTGATGCGGGAAGGGGACGCGCCGGTCGCCGCCACCAGCCGGGCAAGCCTTCGCGTCCTCGGCTCGGTCGGCGAGCCGATCAATCCGGAGGCGTGGCTCTGGTACTACAACGTCGTCGGCGGCGGCCGTTGCCCGATCGTCGACACGTGGTGGCAGACCGAAACCGGCGGCATCATGATCACGCCGCTGCCCGGCGCGACGGCGCTCAAGCCGGGCTCGGCGACGCGGCCTTTCTTCGGCGTCAAGCCCGTGCTCGTCGACGGGGACGGCGCGGTGCTGGAGGGCGAAGCCACGGGCAACCTGTGCATCGCCGATTCCTGGCCGGGGCAGATGCGCACGGTCTACGGCGACCACCGGCGGTTCGTCGAGACCTACTTCTCGACCTTCGAGGGCCTGTATTTCAGCGGCGACGGGTGCCGCCGGGACGCCGACGGCTACTACTGGATCACCGGCCGGGTGGACGACGTGATCAACGTCTCGGGCCACCGCTTGGGCACGGCCGAAGTGGAGAGCGCGCTGGTGGCGCACCGCGACGTCGCCGAGGCGGCCGTCGTCGGCTACCCGCACGACATCAAGGGGCAGGGCATCTACGCCTACGTCACGCTGGTGGCCGGCGTCGAGGGCGACGAGCCGCTGCGCCGCGAGCTCGTGCAGTGGGTGCGCAAGGAGATCGGCCCCATCGCCAACCCCGACCTGCTCCAGTGGGCCCCGGGGCTGCCGAAGACGCGGTCGGGCAAGATCATGCGGCGAATCCTCCGCAAGATCGCGGCGGGGGAGCACGACGACCTCGGCGACACGTCCACCCTCGCCGACCCCGGCGTGGTCGACTCGCTGGTCGAGAACCGGATGAACCGGTAGGCCGTATCCGTTTCGAGCAGAATCTCTCGATTCCTGCCGGTAGGCCGGCGGCGATACTGCTGCCAATACCCTGTCCGGTGGCTTGATCGCGGCTGCATCGCGTTTGCCGGAACATCTGCGGGCGCCCGAACGGTAGAGGAGGGCGGCAGCGCGATACCACGGCCATATATCGCGTCGCGTTTACACGGGCGGCCCGGTAGGTCAGCATGGTCTCGCACCACCGCGCAGGCTCCCGGGTCGGGCCGCCTGCTGAATACAATAGCCGTAAGATTCGGCGGGTCGGCCAACCCGCCGGGCGAATAGGCGGGACTTCGCTGCTCTGCGCGATGGTGCAAACGGCCCGGCATCCCGGCCGGGCGAGCACCGAAAGGCAGAGCGATGTACAGGAAGCGTCGGAAAACATGGCCCGCCGCGTTGCGAGGGCTTTCGAACGCCATGTTGAATCTCTCGAAACGTTCTCGACAAAGCTTCGTCTGATATGCGGGATTGACGAACGCCGACGGCGTGCCCGGCTCAAGCCGCGCCCGACTCACGCTGGCGACATTTCTCTGCGCCACGCCCGCCCTCGCCGCCGACTACGACTGGCCGATCGTGCGCGTCGTGGACGGTGACACCGTGCTGGTGGACGCGATCGCCGACATGCCGCCCGAGCTCGCGGCGATCCGCGTGCGCCTGCGCGGCGTGGACGTGCCCGGCATCGGCCGCTTCGCCGACTGCGAAGCCGAGCGCGAGGCCGGCCGGGCGGCCGCCGCATTCACGGCCGACATGCTCGCCGGTGCCGACACGGTGGCGGTGCGCGGTCCGGCTTGGGGCCGGTGGGGCGGCGGGCGCGTCATCGCCGATCTGATCGTGGACGGCCGATCACTCGCCGAGACGCTGATCCGCGAGGGCCACGGGCGCGCCTACGACGGCGGCAGGCGGGAAGCGTGGTGTTGACGGCAATCCGAGAATCGTCCAAACGGCCATCGCACCGTAAGGCACCGGAAACGACCCGTCCGAAAACCGCGTCCTGACCCGCAACCTCGTCCGCGGGCGAAAAGATCGATCGATCAATGCCTGACGACAAGCACGAAACCGTCCGATCCGACGGCTCCGTCGCCGCCTCTGCCAACTTCGATTTCGAAGCGGTCGCCTCTGGACAATCCGTGCATTACGCCGCTCGGTCGGGAGCAGGCGGGCGCAAATCCGGGCGCCCCGCATCGCTTCAGGCGTCGAGGCACCACAGCAGCAGGCCCTTCTGCGAGTGCAGGCGGTTCTCCGCCTCGTCCCACACTGCCGAGCGCGGCCCGTCGATCACCGAGTCCGTAACTTCATGGCCGCGGTGCGCCGGCAGGCAGTGCAGGAACACCGCGTCCGGCTTGGCGGCCGCCATCAACGCCTCGTCCACCTGGTACGGGGACATCAGGTTGTGCCGATCGCCGGGGCAATCGCCCATCGAGACCCAGGTATCGGTGACCACGCAGTCGGCCTCGGCCACGGCGGCGCCGGGATCGTCCTGCAACGTCACGGCGGCGCCTTCCGCGGCGGCCCACGCGAGGAGGTCGGGGTCGGGCGCGCGCGCCGGCGGGCAGGCGAGCCGGAGGGTGAAGCCGAACCGCACCGCGGCGTGAATCCACGACGTCGCGACGTTGTTGCCGTCGCCCGACCAGGCGACGACCTGCGACTCGATCGGTCCGCGGGCCGCCTCGACGGTCATGATGTCCGCCAGCAGCTGGACGGGATGGCTGCGGTCGGTGAGGCCGTTGATGACGGGCACGCTCGCCGCCTCGGCCATCGCCAGAAGCGTCTCGTGGCGCACCGCGCGCAGGACGATCGCGTCGGCGTAGCGCGACAGCACGCGCGCGGTGTCGCCGATGCTCTCGCCGCGGCCGAGCTGGCTGTCGGCGGCGCCGAGCGAGACGGCATGGCCGCCGAGCTGCGCCATCGCAAGCTCGAACGAGAGGCGCGTGCGCGTGGACGGCAGCTCGAACACCATCGCCAGCGCCCGCCCGGCAAGCGGCGCCGCGGCCGCGAAGGCACCCCGCTTCGCCGCGACGCCGCGGTCCAGAATGCCGCGCAGAACGGTGCGGTCGAAGTGGTCGAGGTCGAGAAAGTGGCGCGACGCCGTCACGGCGCCAGCGCCGCGCATGCCGCGTCGAGCGCGCCGCACGCCTCCTCCACATGCTCCCGGTCGATGTTCAGCGGCGGCAGCATGCGCGCGACGTTGTCGCCCGCCGGCACGAGGAGCACGCCGCGTTCGCGCATGGCGGCGACCAGATCCATGTTGGCGGCCTTGCAGATCATGCCGAGCATCAGTCCGCGGCCGCGGACCGACCCGATCACCTCGGGATGGCGCGCCGCCACGGCGTTCACCCTCTCGAAAAGATAGTTGCCGACGTCGACGACGCCGTCGAGAAACCCCTCGCCCTCGATCACGTCGAGCACCGCGTTGGCGGCGGCGGCGGCGAGCGGATTGCCGCCGAACGTCGAACCGTGGCTTCCCGGCGTCATCGCCTCGCACGCCGCGTCCGTGGCCAGCACCGCGCCGACGGGAAACCCGCCGCCCAGGCCCTTCGCAAGGCCCATCACGTCGGGCGTCACGTCGTGCCACTGATGGGCGAACAGCTTGCCGGTATGGCCGATTCCGGTCTGCACCTCGTCGAACAGCAGGAGCACGCCGAATTCGTCGGCGATCGCCCGCAGCTCGGCGAGAAAGCGCGCTCCCGCGGGCGTGCGGATTCCGCTCTCTCCCTGAATCGGCTCGACGAGGATGGCGGCGGTGTCCGGCCCGATCGCGGCGCGCACCTCGTTGGCGTTGCCGAACGCGACATGGACGAATCCGTCCATGGGGGGACCGAAGCCCTCGAGCGCCTTCTCGTTGCCGCCGGCGGCGAGGGTGCCCAGCGTACGTCCGTGAAAGGCACCTTCGAAGGCGACGATGCGATAGCGCTCGCCGGCGCCCCTCCCGTGATGGTAGCGGCGCGCCACCTTGATGACGCCTTCCATCGCCTCGGCGCCCGAATTGCAGAAGAAAACCTTGTCGGCGAAGCTCGCGGCGCACAGCCGCTCGGCCAGGCGCGTCTGCTCGGGAATGTGGTACAGGTTGGAGCAATGCCACAGCTTGTCGGCCTGCGCCTTCAGGGCGGCGACAAGATGCGGGTGGCCGTGGCCGAGCGTGTTCACCGCGATGCCGGTGGTGAAATCGAGATATCGGCGACCGTCGGCGGTGATCAGATACGGCCCCTCGCCCCGCTCGAACGCGAGATCGATCCGACCGTAGGTCGGCATCACGGCTGTCATGGCGTTGCTCCCGAGAAAAGCGCGGCAGTATCTCCATCGGCGCCGGCTTGTCAAATCGCCCGGCACCGGCGATCCGACCCGCAAAGGCTTGGTAGTCGCAGCAAATTTCTCTAGTGTCTTGGTGAATCCGGCGTTGGCGTCGAGCGCCCACGGCTCCGATCCGGCGGGAGGGCAACTCAGGTGGACGAGTCCGGCGCGATCGGCCAGATCGGATTCTGCGACGGCGTCAAGGCAGTGCTGTCGAGCGTGCTGGCGCCTCTCGCCGGCGCCTCGCAGGCCGTGTTCGGCGAGGCCTGGCTGGTAGTCATGGTCGTCGGCCTTCCGCTCGCGGTCATCGTCGGGTCGACGTTTCTCTGGCAGGCGGCGGTCGCCCGCGCTGTGCCGACGCCGCTGATGCTGGCGCGCGCGGTCGATGCGGTCAACGACCGGCTCGGCCGTGCGGTCGCCTGGCTGACGGTGGTCATGGTCCTGGTCACCGTGCTCATCGTCGTCCTGCGGTACGGCTTCGAGATCGGCTTCATCTGGATGCAGGAATCGGTGCGCTTCATGCACGCCGCGGTGTTCCTGCTCTGCGCCGGCTACACGCTGCTGTGGAACGAGCACGTGCGGGTGGACGTCTTCTACCTCAGGATGCGCGAGCCGGGCCGCGCCGCGGTCGACCTCGCCGGCACCGTCCTCTTCATGATTCCGGTGTGCGTGATCATCATCCTGTTCTCCGGCGACTACGTCATGAACAGCTGGGCCGAGTGCGAGGGGTCGCTGGAAGAGCGCGGCGTGCACGCGGTCTATCTGCTCAAGACGTGCATCTGGATCTTCGCCGCGACGATGATTCTCCAGGGCCTGTCGCGCATGGTGCACGCGGGCGCGACGCTGCTCGGCATCGAGCACGAGCCGCCCGAGACCCGCGAGCACGCGCTGTAGGGGCGCCGGATGGTCTACGAATACTACATCATCGCCATGGTGCTGACGCTGTGCGGCGCCTTGCTGCTCGGCTTTCCGGTCGCGTTCACGCTGTCCGGCGTCGCCCTCATCTTCGCGCTGATCGGCGCCTCGTTCGACGTCTTCGAGATGGCGTTCGTCCAGGCGCTCACCAACCGCATCTACGGCATCGTGACCAACGACCTGCTGATCGCGGTGCCGTTGTTCGTGTTCATGGGCGTCATGCTCGAGCGCTCGAAGCTGGCGGAAGCCCTGCTCGACACCATGGCGCTGCTGATGGGCCGGCTGCGCGGCGGCCTCGGCATCGCCGTCAGCGTCGTCGGTGCGCTGCTCGCCGCGTCCACCGGCATCGTCGGCGCCACGGTGGTGACGATGGGGCTGTTGTCGCTGCCGACGATGCTCAAGCGCGGCTACGAGCCGTCGATCTCGTGCGGCTCCATCTGCGCTGCCGGCACCCTGGGGCAGATCATTCCGCCGTCGATCGTGCTCATTCTTCTCGGCGACCAGATATCGGCCGCCTATCAGCAGGCGCAGCTTGCGGCGGGGAACTTCGCGCCGGAGCCGGTATCGGTGGCCGACCTGTTCGTCGGCGCGTTGATTCCGGGACTGGTGTTGGTGCTCCTCTACATCGCCTGGCAGCTCGTCTACGCCTCGATCTATCCCGACCGCATGCCGCCGATCCCGGCGGAGGAACGGGCGGCGATCGACAATCGCGAGATGATCGCCCGCGTCGTCTTGGTGCTGATGCCGCCGCTGCTGCTGATCGTCCTCGTGCTCGGCTCGATCCTCGTCGGCCTGGCGACTCCCACCGAAGCGGCGGGAGTGGGGGCCATGGGCGCGCTGCTGCTCGCCGCGTTTCGCCGGCAGCTCACGCTCGCCAACCTGCGGGAGGTCATGTTCTCGACCGCCAAGGTCTCGTCGATGGTGTTCACCATTCTCATCGGCGCCCAGCTGTTCAGCCTGGTGTTCCGCGGCTTCGAGGGCGACGAGATCGTTGCCGAGTTTCTCCACGGCCTGCCGGGCGGCGTCTTCAGCGCCATGCTGCTGACGATGGCGTTGATGTTCGTGCTCGGCTTTTTCCTCGATTTCATCGAGATCGTCTTCGTGGTCGTGCCGATCGTCGGCCCGGCGATCCTGATGAACGAAGGGATCAGCCCCGTGTGGTTCGCGATCATGATCGCGGTCAACATCCAGACGTCGTTTCTCACGCCGCCCTTCGGTTTCGCGCTGTTCTACCTGCGCGGGGTGGCACCCGAGTCTGTCAAGACGACGGATATCTATCGCGGCGTCGCGCCGTTCGTGGTGATGCAACTCGTCATGCTCGGCATTCTCGCCGCGTTCCCGGCGATGGCGACGTGGCTGCCGAAGCTGCTGTACGGACCCTGAGCGGCGCGCCGCCCCGAAGTCAGGCGAATGCGGCGCCGAGGGCGGCCGCGATCCGGTCGATCGCCTGTTCGGCGTGCGGCAGCACCTTGCCGAGCCCAAGGAAGCCGTGCACCGTTCCGTCGTAGCAGTGGTAATCCACCGGCACCGAGGCGCGCTCCAGGCGTTTCGCGTAGGCGGCAGCCTCGTCGCGCAGCGGGTCCAGGCCGGCGGTGATGATCGTCGCCGGCGCGAGATTCGACAGGTCGGCGACGAGACCGGGCGCCGCCCACGGCTCGTGCGAGGGCGCGTTGCGGCCGTAGTAGTGGCGGTAGAACCACGCCATGGTCGCCGCGTCGATGGGGAACACGTCGGCGTACGCCGTGATCGATTCGTTGCGGGCTGCCGGGTCGAGCGCGGGATAGATCAGGATTTGCGCGCGCAGGTCGGGGGCGCCCCGGTCGCGCGCATGGTGGGCGGCGAGGGCGGCGAGATTGCCGCCGGCGCTGTCGCCGGCAACGGCGACCCGCGCCCCGTCGCCGCCCAGCGCGTGCGCGTTCTCCGCGATCCAGTCGAGTGCCGCCGTGGCGTCCTCGGCGGCCGCGGGGTAGGGGTGCTCGGGCGCGAGCCGGTAATCCACCGCGACGATGAGGCAAGCGGCGGCGTTCGCCAGGCGCCGGCAGAGGGAATCGTGGCTTTCCAGATCGCCGATCACGAAACCGCCGCCGTGATAGTAAACGAGGACGGGCAACGTGGCGTCTCCGGCGCCGCGCGAGGCGTAGAGGCGAACCGGAATATCGCCGGCCGGGACCGTGCGGTCTTCGATCCGTGCCACCGGAACGGGGTCGAGATCGACGCGCTCGCGCCGTTCGTCGAATGCGCGCCGCGCCTCGACCGGAGTCATGCCGTGCAGCGGCGG
Source organism: Alphaproteobacteria bacterium (assembly GCA_965243325.1). Classification (GTDB taxonomy): domain Bacteria; phylum Pseudomonadota; class Alphaproteobacteria; order UBA7887; family UBA7887; genus JANQOH01. Next base: position 2,416,298 of record CBDEUQ010000003.1, read on the forward strand.
CGGGTCGGCCTCGTTGACCCATTCGAGAAGGGCGCGGGTGGCGTCGTCTGCCTCGTGCGGGATTCGGGACGGCATCGGGGGCCTCTCGAGCGTTCGGTTGGAGCTGCCGGCGGCGGCTAGCGCCGGGCGCGCCGCCGCGGCGCCTTCAGCGGCCGTCTGGGCGCGGAACGGGGAGCCGCGTCGGGCGCGGTGTCGGGCGGCGGGCCGCGCTCGTACGTCCACTCCCTGCACCGCCGGGTCATTTCGTCAGCCGGCCGCCACGGCCTGAGACCCCGGATCTCGGCCCCGTCTTCGACGTGCAGGCGGTGGTGAACGATCGTCGCGTCGACCACCGCGGTCTTCGCGACGTTGACGGTGATCGCTTCGATCCGGCCGCCCACGCGGCCCGCTATGTCGATCACGTAGGCCCTGAGCACGGCATTGACCTCGGCCCGGGGACCGACGGCGATGGTTCGACAGCGCACCGAGCCGGTCAGCACGCCGCCGATCCCCACGTCGACGTGGCCGTCCAGCGTGCCGTCGAACCGCGCGTCAGGGGCGATGATCGTGTGGTCCCCGTCGGGCGGCGGCACGTCGTCGGCCGCCGCCTTCGGGTTCAAACGCAGTCGCATCGGCCGACGGTCCTCCCGACCCCGGCGGGCGAAGGCGACCGGGCGTGCCCTCTTAAGACTTGGCGCGCGCGGTGGGTGACGGGGCGGATGTGCCGGCGCTTCCGCGCTCCACCGCCTTGAAGGTCGAGACGTTGGCACGCTCGGCGCCCGGCGCCATCTTGCTGACCTGGCCGTTGATCTCGGCGCCTTCCTCGACCGCCATCGATTCGTACTGGATGTTGCCGGCCACGCTGCCGCTGGCCGCCATGCGGACGGCCCGTGTCTTGATCTCGCCTTCGACGCGGCCGAGAACGTTGATCGATTCGGCAGAGATGGTGCCCTTTACCGTCGCGCCCTCGCCGACCGTCAACGCGCGGCTCGTGATGTCGCCCTCGACGAGGCCGGCGACGACGATGTCGCCATCGCTCTCCAAGTTTCCGATGACCTTCAGGCCGCTGTTGATGACCGAAGCCTCGGCCGTCGGCGCGACCCGTGCCGTGGCCGTCGCAATGGGCGGCGCCGGCGTATCAGGTACGTTGCCGTTCTTGTTCATGTTGTCGCCGTTCTTGCTGAACATTTCGGATCTCCCCAGGCGCCGTGGACGCGCGCGCCCCATATTGTGCCCGATTCCGGTCAGGGCAAGCGGCGCATGCCGCAGCAGACGGACTCTTGTAGCCGCTGCGTCGCCGTTTCGCCACAGGCCGTCATCCGGCGCGGACGGCCGGTGCGAGCGGACGCCCGAGATCGGCCATCACGTCGGCGTAGCCGGCGGCGATGTCGTCCCGCCCGGCGTTCGCCGCTTCGTCGAGCACGCGCGAGATCGTCGGCGCGCCCTCGGCGCCGGTCACGCGCTTGACCGGCTGGTCGAGGTGATCGAAGAGGCGCCGCTGCGCTTCGTCGGCGAGCGGACCGCCCCACGACGTGCCTTGCGTTCCCTGCTCGACGATCAGCAGGTTGTTGGTCTTGGCGACGCTCGCCGCGAGCGTCTCCCAGTCGATCCCCGCGCGGTCGAGCGAGCGCAGGTCCACCACCTCGGCGTCGACCCCCAGCTCCTCCGCCACCTCGACGCAGGGCCGGACCATCGACAGCGACGTGACCGCGGTGAACGCGCTGCCCGGCCGCACCACCTTGGCGCGGCCGAAGGGAATGCAATAGTCCAAGTCGTCCGCCGGCGCCGGCCCCGTGGCGGTGTAGAGATCGAGATGCTCGATCACCAGCACCGGGTCATCGCACGCCAGAGCCGTGTTCATGAGCCCGACGTAGTCGAACGGCGTCGACGGGGCGACGATGCGAAAGCCGGGAAACAGGCCGTACAACGCGGTCGGGTCCATCGAGTGCTGCGAGCCGTAGCCGGAGCCCGCGGCCACCTTGCCGCGCACGACGATCGGCACCGCCATTTCGCCGCCGAACATGTGCCGCATCTTGGCGATCTGGTTGAAGACCTGATCCGCGGCAACGAGGCAAAAGTCCGGATACATGAACTCGACGACAGGGCGATACTTGCCGTCGGCGGCGACGCCGCCGGCCAATCCGGCGAAGCCGTTCTCGGCGATGGGGGTGCCGACGACGCGGTCGGGGAAGCGTTCGGCGAGGCCACGCGTCGCGCCGTTGGTGCCGCCGCGCAAGCGGTGGACGTCCTCGCCGATGACGAAGATCCGTTCGTCGGTTTCCATCCGCCGCGCCATGACGCCGGAGACGAGATCGACGAAGCGCCTTTCCTCCAGCGTGCCGGAGAAGGTCTCCGCCTCCTCGTAGCGCACGCCGTCGAGCTCCGAGAGATCACCGCGAACGCCGTGGTCGACGTCGGCCGGCGCGGGCCACAGGGACGGGCGGATGCGGCGGCGGTTGCCCTCGGGTTCGAGAAGCGCGCCGGCGGCGCGCTCCATCGCCGCCTGCGCCTGGCCGCGCAGGCGCGCCGCGCCCTCGTCGTCGAGGTGTCCGAGGGCGGCAAGCTCCGCGGCCATGCGGTCGAGCGGGTCCCGCGCGCGCCATGCCGCCTCTTCGGCCTTGTCGCGGTAGCCGAAGGCGCTCCCGGGCAGAGGCCCGTTCTGGTGGAAGTAACGGTAGCTGTGCGCCTCGACGATCGCCGGTCCCTCGCCGGCGCGCACTGTCGCCAGCGCCATGTCGGTGGCGAGCCGCACCGCCAGCGGATCCATGCCGTCGCAGGTGTATGCCGGGATGCCGTAGGCGAGGCCGCGCGCCGACAGGCGGGTCTCGCGCGTCGACTCGGCGATGGTGGTGGAGACCGCGTACTGGTTGTTGTCGATGAAGAACAGTATGGGCAGATCGTACAGGGCGGCGAGATTGAAGGATTCGGCCACCGCACCCTGATGGATCGCGCCGTCGCCGAAAAAGGTGACGACCACGTCGCCGTTGCCCGCACGCTTGCGCGACCACGCGACTCCGGTGGCGATGGGGACGCCGCCGCCGACGATCGCGTTCGTGCCGACGACCCCCGCCTCGCGCCAGCGCAGATGCATCGAGCCGCCGCGGCCGCCGCACCAGCCCTGTTCCAGACCCATGATCTCCGCCAGCGTGCGCTGGAGAACGTCCTGCATCGGCGGCGCCAGATCGGAGCGCCGCGAATCGAAGCCGTCCGGCTCGACGTGGTGCAGCGCCTTGGCGAGAAAATGGTGGTGGGCGCGGTGCGTGCCGTTGATCTGATCGTCCGGGCGCAACGCGCCGACGCAGGCGACGGCGGCGCCCTCCTGGCCGATCGACGAATGGGCGGGCCCGTGCACGAGGTTCTCGTTGACGAGCGAGAGCACGTGCTCCTCGAAGGCGCGTATCAGGTGCAGGTGGTGCAGCGTGCGCACCAACCCGGCGCCGTCGGCTTCTCGCCAGTCGGCTGCGGTCGACCGCACCTCCCGCCACGGCGTCTCGGTATGCAGGGCGTTCACGTCGGCCATGGCGGTCTCCCCCGAAGCGCCGCCGGACCATAGCATGGCGCCGCGCGTGGGCGTAAAGTCGCCGCGCCGCGGACGTCCGGCAGCGGCCGGGCGGCGGCACGGAACGGGAGGTTTCCGCCATGGCCGGCTGCCGCATCACAGGAACGAATCACACCAGTTTCACCGTATCCGACCTCGACCGCTCGGTGCGATTTTTCACCGAAGCGCTGGGCTTCGAGCTGCTCCACCGCGGCCCGCGCGATCCGAAGATGATTGCCCGGGTCGTCGGCGTCGCGGGCGCCGACATCGAGGTGGCCTACGTTCAGGCGCCGGGCCACCGCCTCGAGCTGATCGAGTACAAGGCGCCGGCCGACCGCGGCCGGGTCGAGTCCCGGCCCTGCGACACCGGCTTCGCGCACATCGCCTTCGACGTCGACGACGTCGACGCGGCGCTCTCCGCCGCGGCGGATCACGGCGTCAAGCCGGTCGGTCCGCCGCAGGACCTCCACACCGGGCCGAACAAGGGCGGGCGTGTGGTCTACACGCGCGATCCCGACGGCGTGACCGTCGAGTTCATCCAGCGCCCGCCGGTCTGACCCGCGTCGTGCCTGCCCTCCGCCGCCGCCGTCCGGCGAAGACGCCGCCATGGCCGACCGCGTAGACGTCGTGGCGCTTGCGCGGGCGCTCGTCCGCTGCCCGAGCGTCACGCCCGCGGACGCCGGCGCGCTCGACGTCCTTGCCGGCGCGCTCGAACGCCTGGGGTTCGTCTGCCACCGCCTCAGCTTCGACGAACCCGGCAGCGAGCCGGTGGACAATCTCTACGCCCGGCGTGGCACCGCGGCACCGAATTTCTGCTTCGCCGGCCACACCGACGTGGTGCCGGCGGGCGATGCCGGCGACTGGGCGCGCGATCCGTTCGCCGCCGATGTCGTCGACGGCGTGCTGCACGGGCGCGGCGCGGTCGACATGAAGGGGGCGATCGCCGCGTTCGTCGCCGCCGTCGACGCGTTTCTCGCCGCCGGCGCCGAGCCTCCGGGGTCGATCAGCCTGCTGATCACGGGCGACGAGGAAGGACCGGCGATCAACGGCACGCGCAAGGTGCTCGAGTGGATGGCCGGCCGGGGCGAGACGATCGACGCCTGTCTCGTCGGCGAGCCGACCAATGCGGAGGCGCTGGGCGATACGGTGAAGATCGGCCGCCGCGGCAGCCTGTCGTGCACGCTCGAGGTGGAGGGCACGCAGGGCCATGTCGCCTATCCGCATCGCGCGGACAATCCGGCGACCCGGATCGTTCGCATGCTCGCCGCGGCGACCGCGGCGCCGCTCGACGAGGGCACCGCGCACTTTCAGCCGAGCAATCTCGAGATCACGAGCATCGATATCGGCAACCCCGCGAAGAACGTGATTCCGGCGCGCGCGCGCGCGGCCTTCAACATCCGCTTCAACGACCGCCACACTGGCGCGAGCCTGCTGTCCTGGCTGCGGGATACGTTCGACGCGTCCGGCGGCGCAGGCGCACGCTACCGGCTGGACCACCATCTGTCGGGGGAGGCATTTCTGACCCCGCCCGGCGCCCTCAGCGCCGCGGTCGGCGACGCCGTGGCGGCGGTGACGGGCAATCGCCCGGAACTCGGCACCGGCGGCGGCACGTCGGACGCCCGTTTCATCAAGACCGTCTGCCCGGTGGCCGAGTTCGGCCTGGTGGGCAAGACCATGCACAAGACCGACGAACGCGTGGCGATAGACGACATGCGGCGTCTGGCGGACATCTATCGCGGCGTGCTGGAGCGCTATTTCGCGTCATGAGAGAGATTCGCTCCTCGCTCCATGGCGCGCTGCGCCTTGCCGCCCGGGATCCTCGGGGTCTCGACCGCTTCAACCTGACGGTCGCGGGCTTCTGGCGCTCGTTCCTCGCGGCGGTGGTGGCGCTGCCGCTGTTCTTCGTCGAGCGCGCCGTGGCCGACGGGATCCTGGCCGCGCTCGATCCGGAGAACGACGCCTCGCCACTCGCGCTCGATCTCATGGTCTTTCTTTTCACCCTGCCCCTCGCCGCGCTGGTGCTGCTCGGCGCGGCGTGGATCCTCGGCAGGACCGACCGGTTCGCGGTCGCCGTCATTACGCTGAACTGGCTGTCGATCCTCACCCTCGGCGCGGTGTGCGCCGCCGAGCTTCTCGTGCTCGCGGCGCCGCGCACGCTCGGCCTGTTCATGCTCGCCGTCTATGCGGCGATTCTGGTCGTCGAGTACCGCGTCGTGCGCATCGCGCTCGCCGTCGAAGCGCTGCCGGCAATCGGCGTGGTGGCGGTGACGACGCTGGTGGGAAACCTGTTTCCGCTCTCGGCGTCGCGCCTTTTCGGCTGAGGGGCGCCGCGCCGCCGCCGAAAGATGCTCGCCTGCGACACCGTAGGGCGATAGGGTGGCCGGGCGGAACGTGTGACGATGGACGACGACGGCGGGAGGCCTTGTGCGCGATGGCGGCGATTCGCTTCGGTATCCTGTTGCTGATTGCGTGCGGCGTCGTGGCGCCTGCCGCGTCGATGGCCGAGGGCCGCGGCGCGCCGCCGGACGTTCTCGAAATCGTCGAGGAACGCCGGGATCTGATGTCCCGGATGCTCGAGGCGGTCAACCGCGTGGCGCCGCGGCTCGGCACGGCGGAAACCGCCGTCAACCCGTCGCACTGGCGGCCGATTCGCGAGAATCTGGAATCCGTCGAGACTCTGCTCCGCGAAAGCCGGTCGATGTGGCCGGCGCGGAGCAACCTCGGATGGAACGCGGCGACGCGCGCCATGCCGGGCCTGTGGGCGCTGCCGGATGCGTTCGGGCGCCATTACAACGCGGCGAACGAGGCGTTTCCGGCGCTCCGCGAGGCCGTCTCGGCCGAGGATGCGGCCGCCGCGCGCGAGGGCTTCTGCCGGCTCGTCGCCGCCTGCGGCCGGTGCCACGGGGCGTTCCGCAAGATCGATACCGCCAGCCTGTACCGCGAGGGGCCGCACTGGCTCGGGCGCTATCCCGGCTGCGCTTACGGCCCGTAGACGACCAGCGGGCGCGGCCTCACTCGAGGTCGATGCGCCAGGTCTCGATCACCGCGTTGGCGAGCAGCTTCGCGCACATGGACTCGACGGCGGCCCGCGCGCGGGCGGGATCGTCCTCGTCGACGGTCAGCTCGATGAACTTGCCCTGGCGCACGTCGCGCACGCCGGCGAAGCCGAGGCGGCCGAGCGCGGTCTCGATCGCCTTTCCCTGCGGGTCGTGGACCCCGGGTCTGAGCGTGACGACGACCTTGGCCCGGGTCACGGACGCGCCTACTGGATGGTTTCCGGCCCCTGCAGGTCGCGCGGGCCGCTTTCGGGCAGGATGCCGAGCCGCCGCGCGACCTCCTGGTAGCCTTCCTCGACGCGGCCGAGATCGCGGCGAAAGCGGTCCTTGTCGAGCTTTTCGTTCGTCTTGATGTCCCAAAGCCGGCAATTGTCCGGGCTGATTTCGTCAGCAAGCACCACCCGCATGTCCTCGCCCTCCCAGAGCCGCCCGTATTCGACCTTGAAGTCGACCAGACGGATGCCGAGGGCGAAGAACAGGCCGCCGAGGAAGTCGTTGATGCGCAGCGTCATCGAAAGGATCTCGTCGAGCTCCGGCGGGTTGGCCCAGCCAAAGGCCGTAATGTGCTCTTCCGTGATCATGGGGTCGTTCAACTCGTCGGACTTGTAATAGTGCTCCACGATCGAGCGCGGCAGCGCGGTACCTTCGGCGATGCCGAAGCGATTGGAGAACGATCCGGCGGCGACGTTGCGCACCACCACCTCGACGGGAATGATCTCGACTTCCTTGATCAGCTGCTCGCGCATGTTGAGACGGCGCACGAAGTGGGTCGGGATGCCGATCTCGCCCAGCCGCGTCATCAGATACTCGCTGATCCGGTTGTTGAGGACGCCCTTGCCGGTGATCGTCCCCTGCTTCTGGTTGTTGAACGCGGTGGCGTCGTCCTTGAAGTACTGGACCAGCGTGCCCGGCTCGGGGCCTTCGAACAGGACCTTGGCCTTGCCTTCGTAGATCTGTCTGCGACGGGACATCTCTGCGGACCTTTCCGGGGGCAAGCGGCGGATCGCCGGCCCGTAAGAAACGAAAACGGCCCCCCGCAATCGGGCAAAGGCCGCTTTCGACGCGCACTATAGCCCGCTGCGCGACCCCGCGCAAACCGGCACCGACCGAGGCAGCGCCTCGTTTCGGGATTCGAAACCTCGACGCGCCTCGGCGGCGCGGGGCCTCGCCGGGAACGAGATTGAGGGCCGGAGCGGGCCCCGAATCGCCGCCGCGCCGTGTCCGCCGGTTTCGGACCGGGGGACCGCCCCGGCCGCGGCACCGCGTATCCGGCGCGGCGACGGCGACGCTATTGGGCGGCGGCCGCGGCGTCGAGATTCTCACGGAAGATCACGAAATCCTCCTCGGCGTAGGGAAGGTGACAGGCACGGCACGGCGCGGTGTCCACAGCCGCGTTCAAGATGCCGTCGGGGGAGAAGAAGCCGTACTCCCAGTCGCCGTTGCGCTCCTCCTCCGGGTAGGCGTCGCCCCAGCCGGCGCCCTTTTCCATCACCGCGACGAGCTTCATGAAGTCCGGCATCATTTGTCCGTCGGCATCGAGAATCGGCTCGCCCTCGGCGTCCACCTTGGCTGCGTAGACCTCCATCACGAACTGTGCACCGTCGGGCAGCGCGCCGCCGCCGGGTGCGGCCTCGAACGCCAGATCGTTCGCGAACAGATAGCGGACCTGGTTGTTGTCGAACCGCTCACTGGTCATCCAGTAGTTGAATTCGGTCTTGTAATCCGATGGAAAACTGATGTTTTCCGAACCTGCGTAGACCGCCGACGCGGCAAGAATCCCGGCCGCGGCGACGATGACCGTTCGGCAATCCGGACATTTCCTTGGCATGATAGCTCCTCCCGTCTTTCCGGTTGACGCTAAAGAGATTCGCGCGCCGAGGGTCGGCATCGGGGCCGCGGCCTGCAATCTATGGCCGCTATTCGCGGCGGCGCGGGCTCCGCCGGTCGACGATCGCGCGGTGCGGGGCGGCATCGGGCGGGCCCTCGGCGAAGAGCCAGACCGGCGCCGCTTGCGGCCGGTCCGCCGCCGGCAGGGCGATCAACGAGCTGGACATGGTACCGAAACCGTCCGCGCCGCGGATCGTGAGCGCCGCTCCGGGCGGCGTGCGTTCGCGCAGGAGCGCCTGCCACGCCGTCCAGTCGCCGGCGTCCGGGTCGGGCGCCGGCGCGGCGCGCAGGCGCGGAAGATGGCGTTCGATCCGCGGGCACGCGGTGTCGTTGAGATCGTGCGACGTGATCATCGACAGGCCGTCCGGCACGCGGGCGCAGGCCACCGCGCGCGCACCCCTTTCGAGCTTGAGCCAGAACGCCTCGCGGTTGTCCGCCACCGCGAGGTTGAAGGGCCGGTACGCGCGGCCGTCGAGGTCGGCGAGCGCGCGCGCGGCCATTCGGGCGTCGGCGTGGTCGAGCGCTTCGAGCACCAGTTCGCCGCGGCTGCGCCGTCCGGCGGCGGGACCGAGCGCGCCGGGCCGGTTGAGAACGCCGGCGACGACGCCGCTGTCGTTGCGCCCCAGCCACGTGCCGCCGGCCTCGAGGTCCTGCCCGGCCACGACGTCGGCGCGATCCGGCCAGTGGCGGCCGGGCGGTCGCCACGGTCGCGTGATCATCTCGTCGCGGTTGGCGGCGATGAGAACCGGCCAGGCGTGGCCCGGCCGGCGCAGCACGATGAGGGTGCACATGGACGCGCCTTTGTGGACCGCGGACGCCGGGTGTTACACTACGCCCGGCCCCCGGGCCAGCACCCCCCACATCCAGAGGACGCGATGACCACCTTCGACAGCCGCGAACGCGACGCCGAACGGAAGTTCGAACACGACGAGGAGCTGCGCTTCAAGGCGATGGCGCGGCGCAACAAGCTGCTCGGCCTGTGGGCGGCGGAGCATCTGGGCATCGAGGGCGACGCGGCCGCGGCCTACGCCAGGGAGGTGGTGATGGCCGACTTCGACCGGCCGGGCGACGACGACGTGCTGGAGAAGGTGGAGAAGGACTTCGCCGCCAAGGGCGTGGACGTCGACGCTCGCCGCATCCGCCTCGAAATGGACCGGCTGCTGCCCGAGGCGACGAAACAGATCATGGCCGAATAGGCAGGGCGGGCCCGGCTGCGCCGGGCAAGCGCCCCACCGGGCAGGCGCCGCCGCACGGCGGCGGAGCGGGGTCTGCGTCGGGCATATTCTGCGAATAATTCCTATTAACCTTGACTATAGAACCGAGAGCGCGAATCATTCGCATCCCTGCGGCGGCACGAGCCGCCTGCCGGTCTGCGGAGAAACGGGAGATTTCCATGCACGCTATCGGTCGAAGTGTCGGCGGCCTCGCCGTCGCCGTCGCCGTGTCCATCGCCGCGTCGTCGGCCGGGCTGGCGCAGGATGCGCCGCCGACGCCCGAGGAAATGTGGCGGATCATTCAGGAGCAGCAGGCGGTCATCGAAGAACTGCGGGCGCGGGTCGAGGCCACCCAGGAACAGGTCGCGGAGACCGACGAAAAGGCCGAGGCGACCGGCGAACTGGTCGAATCGACCCTGGCCGACGGCGCGGACTCCGGCGGCTGGTGGTCGAAGACGCAGATCGGCGGCTACGGCGAGGTCCACTACAACGGTGGCGAGAAAGACCAGATTGACGTGCATCGCCTCGTCCTTTTCCTCGGCCACGATTTCTCGGACACCATCCGCCTGGCTGGCGAGCTGGAGGTCGAGCACGCGCTCGCCGGCGAAGGCAAGCCGGGCGAAGTGGAGGTCGAGCAGGCGTTCATCGAGTACGATTTCGCGCCCAATGCCTCGGCGCGGGCCGGCGTGTTCCTCATTCCCGTCGGCCTCCTCAACGAAACACACGAGCCGCCGACGTACTACGGCGTCGAGCGCAACTACGTCGAGAACAAGATCATTCCAACGACGTGGTGGGAAGCGGGCCTGGGCCTTGCCGGCCAGCTCGGCAACGGGCTCTCGTACGACGTCTCGATGCATTCCGGGCTGAACGTGAAGGACGACTGGCAGATTCGCGGCGGGCGCCAGAAGGTCGCGGAAGCGGTGGCGAAGGACGCGGCATTTACGGGGCGGCTGCGGTGGACCGGCATGCCCGGCGTAGAGGTGGCGGGTACGGTGCAGTACCAAAACGACATGACTCAGGACGACGCTCGCGGAATCGGCGCCTCCGACGTGTCCGGGACGCTCATGGAGGGCCACGTCGACGTCCGCCGCAGCATGTTCGGCCTGCGCGCTCTGGTGGCGAGCTGGAACCTCGACGGCGACGCACCGGCGGCTCTGGGCCGCGACGAACAGTGGGGCTACTACATCGAGCCGGCGGTGCGCTTCGACACCGGCGGCATGGATGTCGGCCTGTTCGCGCGCTACACCATGTACGACCAGAACGCCGGAAACGACGTGGATACCGAGAACACGATATACAATTTCGGCAGCAACATCTGGCTGCACGAAGATGTCGTTCTCAAGCTGGACTACGAAATTTTCCAGAAGCCCGGCTCGGACGACGCCAACACGTTCCACGCCGGCGTCGGCTTCCAGTTCTGAGCGCATGCGCCGGAGTATCCTCGGTGCCCTCGCGATCGTCCTCTTTCTCGCCGTCCCCCCCGCGGCCGCCGAGGACATCGACGAGGGCATCGAGGATGTCTACCTCGCGCCGGACGCTTTTCTTGCGGGCGTTTTCGGCGGCACCGTCCCCAAGGCGAAGAAGTTCTGGCTGAGGGGCGCGCACCGCGAGGCGATCAAGGACATTCTCGGGCACGGCTACGGCGCGCTGCGCATCCGCTACTGGCGCGAGGGCGCGCGGACGGCGTGGATCCTGGAGGAGATCGGCAAGGTCAAGCCGATCACGACCGGCCTCGCCGTCGACGGCGGCGCGATCGAGCGCGTCCGCGTTCTGATCTACCGCGAGAGCCGCGGCTGGGAAGTCCGCCACGACTTCTTCACCGCGCAGTTCGTCGGTGCCCGCATCGCTGCCGACCGGCGCCTCGACCGCCACATCGATGGAATCTCGGGCGCGACGCTGTCGGTGCGCGCGCTGACCAATCTCGCGCGCCTCGCGCTCTATCTGCACGCTACCGTCACGGACGACACGTGATACGCCGCCTGGTGAGCCCGCGGGTGTGGCGGGCGATGCTGGTCTGGCACCGCCGTATCGGGCTGACCGCGGCACCGTTCGTGCTCGTGCTCGTCGTCACCGGCGTGCTTCTCAACCGCACCGACAGCCTCGGGCTCGATCGGCGCGCCGTCGACAGCGAGTGGCTGCTCGACTGGTACGGCATGGACGCCGGCGAGGATCCGGTAAGCTTTGCCGCCGGCGACGTCTGGGTATCGTGGCTCGCCGGGCGGCTGTATGTCGACGGCGCGGAGGCCGCCGAGAACGCCGCACCGCTCGCCGGGGCGGTCTGGCGCGACCCGGCGGCGGTCGCGGCGACCGCCGAGGCCGTCTACCTGTTCACCGCCGACGGCGAACTGATCGAGAAGGTGCGGCCGGTCGGCATTCCCCTGCCGATCGAAACCGTGGCCGCGGGGCCGGGCGATACGATCGTTCTCGGCGCCGCGTCAGGTGCATGGAGCAGCGACCTCGATCTCGTCGAATGGCGAGAGACGGCGCCCGGTGCGGTGTCGTGGGCGCGGTCGGAGCCCGCGCCCGCGGCGATCGCCGACCGCATCGCCGAGTCGTACCGCGGCGCCGGCCTGCCGTGGGAGCGCGTGCTGCTCGACCTGCACAGCGGCCGCCTGTTCGGCCGCTTCGGATCCCTGGTCATGGACGCCGCCGGCGTGTTCCTCATCCTGCTGGCGGTGAGCGGCGGCTACAACTGGCTGCAGGTCTGGCGGGGCCGCCGACGCTAGCCCCCGCCGCCGCCGCTTGCCGGCGTAAGGGGAAGGCGCCGCGCCGCGCGAGCGTGTGGCGCACGACAATGCTTGAAAGCGGCGCGCCGGCCGCGCCATGCTGAGGACTTGCGCAGTGCGCCCTTTGTTGGAGTGGAAGACATGAACAATCGGAACGCGGCACGGGTCGCCATGGCGCTCGCGGCCGCCGTCAGCGCGCCCGCGGCCGCCGACCTCATGGTGGCCGGGATCGACAACAAGGTGGGCTTCGACGGGGCGAGCGTGCTCTTCCTGGCGCCGGGGAACGATGCCGTCTCGGTGATCGACTTTTCCGGCGACCGCGAGGCGCCGCGCATCGTCGCCAACCTGCCGCTCGCCAATTCGGTGTTCGGACCGCCGACCAACGTCGCCATCACCCCCGACGAGACGTTGGCGCTGGCGACGGATGCCATGACGTGGACGCCCGCCGGCGACGGCTGGACGCCGGAGCCGAACAACCTCATCCACGTCATCGACCTGACGGTGTCGCCGCCGGCGCTCATCGACACGGTCGCGGTCGGCCGCCAGCCGTCGGGCCTCGCCGTCAGTCGCCAGGGCGACCTGGCGCTCGTCGCGCACCGGGCCGACAACTCCATCGGCGTCCTCGCTATCGACGGAAAGACCGTCCGGCTCGTGCAGACGCTGGACATGGGCGAACAGGTCGCCGCGGTCGCCATCGCGCCCGACGGCCGCCGCGCGCTGGCGGCCAAGTTTCCCGGCCACAAGATCGCGGTGCTCGACATCGTCGACGGCCGCATCTCGACAGACCCGGCGCTCGACATTCCGGTCGGCCTGTGGCCCTACAACGTCAAGATCTCGCCGGACGGCCGTCTCGCTCTCACCGCCGACAACGGCAACGGCGGCCGCTCCGACGGCCACGTCGACACGGTCACGGTGATCGACCTCGAGGCGGACCCGCCGCGCGCGATCGATCGCGTCGTCGTCGGCGACGCGCCGGAGGGCCTGGCGATCAGCCCGACGGGGCGCATCGCGGCAGCGGTCCTGCTCAAGGGCAGCGCCGGAGTCGCGCCGGACAGCTGGTTCTACAACCGCAACGGCAGCGTCGTCGTCCTCGAGATCGACGGCAAGTCGGTACGGCGGACGCAGGAGGTCGAGGTGCGCGGCCTGCCCGAAGGCGTCGTGTTCAGCCCTGACGGTGCGTATCTCTACGTCGGCAACTTCGTCGACAGCGACATCTCGATCCTGAGGGTCGAGGGAGCCACGGTCGTCGATACGGGCAAGACCCTGGGCCTGCCGGGACAGCCCGCGTCGATGGGCGGCGCGACGCCCTGAACCGGCGCCGCCGTCCGTCCGGCGAAGCTATTCGCCGGCGACGAGTTGTCTGACGTTGGCGCTGTCGGCGTTGCCGCCGCTGAGGATGACGGCGGCGGTCTTGCCCGCCTGCCGCCGGCGTTCGATCAGCAGCGCGGCGAGCGCCGCCGCGCCGGCGGGTTCGGCGAGGTTGTGGGTCAGGCGCAGCAGCAGGCGCTGGGCCTCGACGATGGCGGCGTCGGTCACCGTCACCACGCGCGACGCGCCGCGGTTGATCGCGGCGACCGCTTCCGGCACCGGCACCCGTGTCGCCACACCGTCGGCGCAGGTATCGGCGGCGTTGGTCGAGACGGGCCGCCCCGCCTCGAACGACAGCGCGTAGCATGGAGCGCCGGCAGCCTGGACGCCGACGACGTCGGTCTTGAGGCCCAGCGCGTCGCGCACCGCGATGACGCCGCAGATGCCGGAGCCGAGTCCGATCGGCACGTAGACCGCATCGAGCGGATCGGCGTTCTCGAACAGCTCGAGCGCGTAGGAGGCGACCCCCTCCACCAGCCTCGGGTCGAACGACGGCACCATGTGAAGGCCCTGCTCCGCGGCCAGGCGCTCGGCGTGTTCGTGCGCCGCCTGGAAGTCGCTGCCGTGGACGACCAGTTCCGCCCCCTGCGCCGCCATGGCGGCGTTCTTCTCCGGGTTGTTCCCCTCGGGCGCGACGACGACCGCGCGCAGGCCCTGCGCCCGCGCGTTGACGGCGATCGACTGGCCGTGATTGCCCCGCGTCGCCGCGACGACTCCCGGGCAACCCGGTGTGCTCCGCCTCAGGCGGTCCATGTAGACGGCGCCGCCGCGGATCTTGAACGAGCCGATGCGCGTGTGATTTTCGTGCTTCACCCAGACGGGCAGTCCGGCGTGTTCGGCAAGCAGCGGCCACGGATACTGCGGGGTCGGCGGCACGTGGCGGCGGACGGTTTCCGCCGCCTCCCGTAGGGAATCCAGATCGAGCATCGCGATGCTTCCCACTTTGCACCCCACCTTAGCCGATTCTCGGCTAAGGTGCGCGCCGGCGACGCCGGGAAGCGGAGGAGACGGACGTGGCATTCGGCGGATTCGAGAAGCGGCGGGTGGATGCCGGCGAGTGCGAGATCAATCTGGTCGTCGGCGGCTCGGGCCCGCCGCTGCTGCTTCTGCACGGCTACCCGCAGACCCACTTCATGTGGCACAAGGTCGCGCCCGGGCTGGCGGAACGCTTCACCGTCGTTGCCGCCGACCTGCGCGGCTACGGCGACAGCGGGCGGGTGCCGGACGGCGAGAACCACAGCGGCTACTGCAAGCGCAGCGCCGCGCGCGACCAGGTGGCGGTCATGGCGGCGCTCGGCTTCGACCGGTTCTCGCTGGTCGGCCATGACCGCGGCGGCCGCGTCGCCCACCGCCTCGCGCTCGACCATCCGGAGCGCGTGCGACGGCTGAGCGTGCTCGATATCGTGCCGACGCACACCGTCTTCGCCAACGCGAACCAGGCGCTGGCGACGGCGTACTATCACTGGTTTTTCCTGATCCAGCCCGAGCCCCTGCCCGAGACGCTGATCGGCGCCGACCCCGAGTTCTACCTGCGTTCGATGGTCGGCAGGTGGGGCAGCCAGGCAGACGCGTTCACCGACGAGGCGATGGCCGAGTACCTGCGCTGCTTCTCGCGCCCGGAGACGATCCACGCCACGGCGGAGGACTACCGCGCCGGGGCGTCGATCGACCTCGAGCACGACGAGGCCGATCTCGAGCGCAGGATCGCGTGTCCGGTGCAGGCCCTGTGGGGCGCCAACGGCGCCATGGACGCCCTGTTCGACGTTCTCGCGTGCTGGCGCGCCAAGGCCCGGGACGTTCAGGGGCAGGCGCTGCCGTGCGGTCACTTCCTGCCCGAGGAAGCGCCGGATGAGACGGCGGCGGCCCTGCTCGCCTTTCTCGATAGCTAGGCGGCTGCGATGAGCGACGAGTTCGACGACTCCGGCCCGCCTCCCGCCCGGCGGGTGCGGGGGCCCTCGTTCGGCCGCCTCAGGAACTACTTCCTGACCGGTCTCATCGTCGCTGCGCCACTCGGCATCACGCTGTGGATCCTGTTCGGCGTCATCGAGCTGATCGACAACGCCGTGGTGCCGCTGCTCCCTCCCGCGTACACGCCGCAGGTGTATCTGGAGAAGTATCTCGGCGTCGGCGTGCACATCCCCGGCATCGGCCTCGTCATCGTCATGGTGGGGCTGACGACGATCGGCCTGCTGACGGCGAACTTCGTCGGCCGCATGGTGGTGCGCACGGGCGAGAACATCCTCGGGCGCATGCCGGTGGTGCGCAGCATCTACGGCGCGCTCAAGCAGATCTTCCAGACCATCCTGGAGAACTCCTCGCGATCGTTTCGCGAGGTGGTGCTCGTGGAATATCCCCGCCGCGGCATCTGGGCGATCGGCTTCATCACCAGCATCACCGAGGGGGAGGTGCAGTCGACGATCGCCGACGACGTGGTCAACGTGTTCCTGCCGACGACGCCGAACCCGACCTCGGGGTTCCTGCTGTTCGTGCCGCGCAAGCATCTCGTCGTGCTCGACATGACCGTCGAGGAAGGCATCAAGATGGTCGTGTCGGCGGGCATCGTGACCCCGCCCGACAGACGGCCGCGGGAGGTGCGGGGCCGGCCGCTCGTCAGCACCGAGGGCGCGCTCGCGCGTGAGACGGCCGACCGCGCCCGGCCGATTCCGCGCGTCGCCGGCGCGGTCGTCAGCCCGAGCGAAGAAAGCTGACCGCGAGGTCGCGCTCGAACAGGTAGAGCAGCACGCGCAGCGCTTCGCCGCGCGTGCCCGTGAGATTCGGGTCAGCGTGCAGAATCGCCTGCGCCTCCTCGCGGGCGGCGGCGAGCAGGTCGCCGTGCGCCGCCGGATCGGCGACGCGAAACGCGGGCAGGCCGCTCTGCCGGGTGCCCAGCAGCTCGCCGGCGCCGCGCAGCTTCAGGTCTTCCTCGGCGATGCGGAAGCCGTCGTCGGTCTCGCGCATGATGTCGATTCGCGCCCGCGCCGTCTCGCCGAGCGGCGGTTCGTACAGCAGCAGGCACGTCGAGGCGCCGCTGCCGCGGCCGACGCGGCCGCGCAACTGGTGAAGCTGCGCGAGGCCGAACCGTTCGGCGTGCTCGACGATCATGACGGTCGCCTCGGGCACGTCGACGCCGACTTCGACCACCGTGGTGGCCACCAGGAGGGGCCGCTCGCCGCTCGCGAACGACTCCATCCCCGCATCGCGCTCGGCCGCCGTCATGCGGCCGTGGATCAATCCGACCCGGCCGGCGAAGCGTTCGGCCAGCGCCGCGTGGCGCGCTTCCGCGGCGGCGAGGTCGACGGTCTCCGACTCGCTCACCAGCGGGCAGACCCAGTAGACCCGGCGGCCGGCGGCGAGCGCCCGTCCGGCGGCGGCGGCGACCTCGTCGATCCGCGACAGGGGCAGCGCCGCGGTCGACACGGGCGTGCGCCCGGGCGGCTTGCCGACGAGCCGCGAGACGTCCATGTCGCCGTAGGCGGTGAGCGTCAGCGTGCGCGGGATCGGCGTCGCGGTCATTACCAGGGTGTCGAGCGTCTGGCCCTTGCGCTGCATTCGCAGGCGCTGGTGTACGCCGAAGCGGTGCTGCTCGTCGATGACGGCGACCGCGAGGTCACGGAACTCCACGTCGCTCTGGAACAGCGCATGGGTGCCGATGGCGACGGCGGTGGAGCCGTCGGCGAGCCCGCCGAGCAGGGCCTCGCGCGCCTTGCCGCGGTCGCGGCCGGTAAGCGCGGCCGCGCGCATGCCCGCCGCCGCGAGCAGCGGCGCCAGCGTGGCATGGTGCTGCCGCGCCAGGATCTCCGTCGGCGCAAGCAGCGCTCCCTGCGCTCCCGCCTCGGCGGCAACCAGCAGGGCCATCAGCGCGACGAGGGTCTTGCCGCTGCCGACGTCGCCCTGCAGCAGCCGCAGCATGCGCCGGTCGGACGCGAGGTCGCGTTCGACGTCGGCGATCGCTTCGCTCTGCGAGGGGGTCGGCACGAACGGCAGCGCCGCCAGCGCCGCGCGCCGCAGGCCGCCGTCGCCGCGAAGGCGCCGGCCGCCGGCGCTGCGCATGTGGTTGCGGATCAGCGCCAGCGCCAGCTGGTTGGCGAGAAGTTCGTCCCACGCGAGCCGGCGGCGCGCCGGCGCGTCGGCGCCGAGGTCGGCCTCCCCCTCCGGGCCGTGCGCGCGCCGCACGGCCGCGCCCCAGTCGGGCCAGCGTTCGCGCGCGAGGCGCGCCGCGTCGTTCCATTCCGGCAGCGTCGGAATCCGGCCGAGCGCGCCGGCGACCGCCTTCGTCAGCGGCCGCGCAGTGATCCCGGCGGCGAGCGGGTAGACCGGCTCGACGCGGGCGATGTCGTCCGCTTCGCCGGGCGCGGCGATGCAGTCCGGGTGGGTCATCTGCGCGGCGCCGCCGTAGTGCTCGACACGGCCGCTGACGACGCGGGTCTCGCCGGCCGGCAGGACGCGCGTCAGGTATTCCGGGCGGGCATGGAAGAAAACCAGTGCGATTTCGCCGGTGTCGTCGGCGCAGATCACCCGGTACGGCCGGCGGGCGTGCTCCGGCGGAACGTGGGCGCGGACCACGGCCGTGATCGTGGCGACGGCGCCGTGGGGCGCCTCGGCGATCTTCGGCGCGAAGCGGCGGTCGACGATGCCGGTCGGCAAGTGCCACAGCAGGTCGACGACGCGCTCGCCGGCGAGGCTGCGGAGCGCCCGCGCGATCCTGGGGCCGACGCCGGGCAGGGCGGATACGGGCGCGAAGAGGGGGTTGAGCAGGGCCGGGCGCATGGTCGCCGCCGAGCGTAGCGGCCCGCGCCCGCGTCCGACAGCGGTTTCGGAAGCGCCGCGCGGCAGTGGCGCGGTGCGGCGAGATTCGGCGGCGGCCGGATGTCGAGCAGGTTCAGCGCGCGCCGTGATCCCCGCCGTAATCGTTCGCCCGCGCCGGACGCCAGCCGGCCAAGTGAGTGTCGCGCGGCCGGAAGAGGTCCACGCGCAAGGGGCGGCAGCGCGCGGCGTCGCTCGAATGGCCGGCGCCGCAGTCCCCGCCCGGGCAGGCGGAGAGCGCCGCCAGCAGGTCGATCTCGGCGAACAGCTCGATGAAGTCGCCGCGCCGCGCCGGGCTCGCCTTCATGAAATAGCGGTTGGTGCCGCGCGCGTAGCCGGTACACATGAAGACGTTCACGACGTCGTGCACGTGCCTCTCCGCCTCGGCCAGCGGCAGGTCCCTCGCCGCCGCCAGGGCGCGGGTGAGGTTGGAGTGGCAGCAGCGGTGATAGTCCCCGCCGGTCAACAGGCGATTGGTGTAGGGGTCGCAGCGGGTGCCGATCACGTCGTGGACGCCCGCCCCGAACTCGTCGATCCCGTACCAGTCGAGGGTGTCGCAGGTGATGGTGGCCAACGGACGCAGCCAGGGAAAGTTGCTCCACAAACGGTCGCCGGTGCCGACGTGGGTCGCGTGCAGCGCCCGGGTCTTGCCGCTGTAGAACCGTTCCGCGAGGTTGGCCGCGTTCCACAAATTCAGGTCGCCGACCTGCGGGCCGTCGGCCACGACGATGCGGAACAGATGGCCGGCCGGAACCTCGAACGCCCGTCCGTCTCGTGGCGGCACCGTGATCTGGTCGACCAGGGTCATGTCGGCACGCACGGTCTCGTAGAACGCCCGGTCGTAGGGCGGCACCCTGTCGGCGGCGTACACCGCGACCGGCGCGACCGCACGGCGCACCGCCGCGTCCGCCGGTTCCGGATGCTGCGCTGGAATGGCCATGCTTCGCTCCTCTCGTCCGCCCCGCCGGCGCCCACTGTAGCGTCCCGCGGGCGCGGATTGCGCACCCGGCCGCGAACGGGCGGCTTCCCTCGCGCGCCGACGCGCGTAGTATCGCCCGCCATGACCCGGGAGACCGCACTCGCCGTCCGCCGCAAGCGGCTGCGTTTCCGCTGCTGGCACCGCGGCTCGCGCGAGGCCGACCTGTTGCTCGGCGGCTTCGCCGACGCCCATCTCGACCGTCTCGACGCATCGCAGCTCGCCCGCCTCGAACGCCTTCTCGAGTGCGACGATCCGGACATCTGGGAATGGGCGGTGCGCGGCGCCCGGCCGCCGGCGGCGCTGGACACCGATGTGCTGGCGCTGCTCCGGCGGCAGGCACCGGCGCCGTGAACGACCTGCTCGCACGGCTCGCGGCGCCGGGCGCGGTCGTTACCGCGGCGAGCACAAGGCGCGGGCGATGCCCGGTACCGCACCGAGGTTCAGCCGATGCGAAAGCGCATCGTCGACCAACAGATCGTCGCCCAGGTAGGGGTGAAACTTTTCCCGAACCAGGGCGCCCGGGGGCTGGCGTCGTACGAGGTCAGGCAGGTCGATCTTGTCGGCCGCGATGTCTTCGAGCTGGGATGGCAGGCACTTCGAGTCCGATCCCGTCGAAAAGACTTCGACGATGCCGTCGAACCTGCTGACGCGATATTCGAGGCAAGTCAGAACGAGTTCGAGCGAAACGCAGCCGACGGTTCCCGTCCAGGGCGCGAGAAGATATCGATCTTCGGCCAGAGCCTGCATCGGGGAGTCGTCGAGACCGGATCGCCGGTAGGCGGCCCTGGCGGAGGAAAGCAACTCCGCTGCCGTATCGTCGAGGTAGCGCGGCAAGGCATCGTCGACCAGCACGTCTCGCATACGTCGGGCGACGGTCTCGTGAACCTCGCCAGGATCGCCCTGAAAACGCGGCGGTTTGCCGGCCTGGTCGGGCGCTACGTCGATGACCTTTTCCCGCTCGTGGACGGCACGAACGCGCCACCGTCGTCCGCTGAAAATGATGGTCATGTCCGGCTTGAGCGGCGTGAGGACGGGCATCGTGCCAAGGGTCTTCGCACCGTGAACGACCCGGTACTCTTGGGGGGTCTGAAAGACCGCGTAGAAGGTATAGTGCTCCACGACGCGTTCGCCCTCGCGGCCAAGCATGAGCGTTCCGTCCGGCGCCTGTTCGATCAGCGCGCTGCCGGGGTCACCAAGCCGGCGCAAAAGCCGGCCGAACAGCGTCCGATCGACCGAGCGGAAGGGGCCGCGGTCGCAGAGGGTCGTATAGAGCCTCGATGCCAAGGCACCCCCGCGTTCGGCGATCACCGAGAGGATCTGGTGCGTCAAAGTGGAAAGATGAAGCGCCTCGGGCCTCGGCGGCTCGCACCAGTTTTCGACCAACAGCTCGATCGTGGCGATCGAACGGATCAGGTTCAGGTGAAACGCCTCGACCGGGTGCGAGTCCGCTCCGGTCTCGCGTTCGATGGCGTACATGCGAAGCACCGAGGGTTGACCGGCGCGGCGCCCCGACCGACCAAGCCGTTGCCGCAGCGCCGCTACCGACCAGGGCGCGCCGATTTGTCCGACGCATGCCACGTCGCCGATGTCGATCCCGAGTTCCAGCGTGGACGTGCAGATCGCCGTGACCGGCAGGCTGCCGTGCTTGAGGCGCTCTTCCACGAAGCCGCGATGATCCCGCGCCAGGCTGCCGTGGTGCGGAAAGAACTCGTTCGGAACGCGCCTCTCCTCGCACATCCGGCGCAACAGGTCGGCATACAGCTCGACCTGCGGACGGGAACCGGCGAAGACGAGATTGTTGGTTCCGCGAAGCTTGTCGAACACGTGCTCGCCCACGGCCCGCGTCGCGGCGAGATCCTCCGTGTCCGCGTCTTCCGGGTCGGCACGCTCCGTCGACCGGCGCTCGACATAGGCGCGTAACTGAACGCGCAGTTCGTGCGCATCGGAGCGGCTGACCAGATACTCGACCCTCTCCGGCGCCTCGGGACGCAGATACGCTTTGGCAAGATTCATGTCGCCCAGAGTCGCGGACAACCCCACCCGCCTGATGCGGCGGCGGACGGAGATTTCGAGCCGGGTCAGCAGGGAACGCAGATGGATGCCGCGCTCGGAGTCGAGCAGAGCGTGGAGTTCGTCGATCACGATGGCCCGGGTGTCCGCGAAGAGGCGGGGTATTTCGGTGCCGCGCAGAGCGAACATCGCTTCGAGCGATTCGGGCGTGATCAGCAGGATGCCGCGCGGATTCTTCCTGGCGCGCGTTTTCACGGTCTGCGATATGTCGCCGTGCCAGGGATGGACCGGCATTTCGAGAGACTCGCACAGATCTTCCAGCCGCCGGAACTGGTCGTTGATCAGAGCCCGCAACGGACCGACGTAGACGAGGTCGAAACCCTCGCTCGTTGCGCCCGCACAGACTTTCGAGATCAGCGGCAGGAAGGCTGCCTCGGTCTTTCCCCCGGCGGTCGCGGCCGCAATGATGAGGTCGTCGTCGCCGTCGACGAGACGGGGGATCGCCCGTTCCTGGATGTCCCGCAGCGATGTCCACCCCTTGCGCCAGATCCAGCGTCGAATCGGCTTTGCCAGAAGGTCGAAGGCGCGGGATTGCGGGTCAGAGGCGGAAGCTGGTGAGCTCATCGCCGGCCCCTTGCCCGTTCTTCCCCGCCTCCCCGTCGACGATGTCGCTCAGATCGTCGCCGCCATCGGTCGCGATCTCGATGCTGCCGACGAGGTCTTGCCACCCGGTCCCCGGATTCTGCTCGATGACCGAAAGCATGTTGACGAATGCCGTGACCGTGTTTCTCGGGGTGCGGAAATAGGCGTCGCCGATCCGCTGCGAGCAATGCGCCATGAAGGCCGTCAGCGCCTCGTCCGGGACGGCTTCGATTTCGTCTCCGAGAAACACTCGTCTGACGTTGGCAAGCAGCACGAACAGGTCCTCCCTGGTCAGGCTGGACAGACGGAGGACTGGGCCGGACAGGTCGACCAGCCCGTCTCGTGCGAACGTGTTCTCGGCGAGCCGCGATTGGAGCGCCTCGTAGCTGTAGAGGCCGCGCCTCGTGTCCGTGAGGAACTCCGGCGTGCCGCCCAGCACGAAACCGAGATGCGCGGCGCTCCCCTGAAGGACATCGTTCAGAATGCGGAGAATCTGTTCGTAGTTGCCGTTGCGCGCCCGGCTGTTGGTGAGCTTGTAGAGGTTTACGAGCTCATCGAGCGCCACCAGCAATCCGCGATAGCCCGCTTCGCGCACGAACGCGGACATGAGCTTCAGGTGGTCGTAGACTCCGGCGTCGTCGATGATCGTGCGAACGCCAAGCGCCTTGCGTGCATCCGTCCTGGTCGCGAACTCGGCCCTGAGCCAGCGCAGCGCGTTCGACTTCAGGTCCTCGTCTCCGGCCTCGTGTCCTTCCCAGTACCTGGCGACCACGGTGGCGAACTCGTATCCGCCCGTCAGTTCCTCGAGGTGCCCCAGCTTCTCGCGGATCACCGCATCTGCCGGCCGCTCGGAAGCCTCCGCTTCCTTGACCGCCCGCGTGACGAATCGCTCCACCACGCTGGCGAGCGCGCCGCCGACTTGCTTCGTGCGGGTCGAGGCGTTTCGAGTCAGTTCCGCATACAGCGAGCGGGCCTGCCCGCCGGTGGCATGGATACGTCGGTTGGGCGCCAGGTCCGCCGAGAGCACGACCATGCCCTTTTCCAGGGCGATGAGCCGGACAAGATTGAGAAAGAACGTCTTGCCCGATCCGTACTCGCCGATCACGAAGCGGATGGCGGCGCCTCCTTCGGCGATCCGCTCGACGTCGCGGACCGTTTCGGCGACTTCGCTCGCGCGCCCGACCTGGATGTGCCGCAGACCCATCTTGGGCACCACGCCCGCCCGCAAGGCCTGAATGATCATGTCGCGGTCGCGCCGCCTGATCTTCGGACGCTCCATCTTCCTCTCCCGTCAACGCATCAATTGTTGAGCGATATCGCCGTTCGTCTCGTAGCCGTCGTGCTCTTCTTCGATGAGGATCTCGCCGAATTTGTCGAAAGCCCATTCGTTGATGGCTTCGATGGCACCCCCGGCCATCAGCCGATGCGCTTCGGCCAGATCTTCGATCTTGTCCGCAGACCATTGACGGCGCGTAATCAATGCCGAGGCAACTCCCCTGTGCGGCGCATCGAGGCCTGTGAATTCATCGTTGGCATCCGTAGCGTCGTCCATCGCGCGCTCTTCTTCGTCGCCGTCTTCGTCCGAGAAGATGTCGCCGAGCACTTGGCTGACCCGTGCCGTGTCGGCCATCACGGCCGATATGCGCGCTCCATCGAGTACGACCGGGCCTGGGGGATGCTCGCGCGGCGGCGGCGGGATAGTGAACTCGTGCGTCGCGCGCTCGGCAGGACGGACGGTCACGGGCTCCGGCGCGGACGTGAGACCGTGCAGATCCGCATGGACGCGCTGTCGGTCCATGCCCATTGCCGCATAAAGACGCTCGATGACCCGAATTTCCTCCGGATTTATCGTGCCGTCTGCTGTGGCGACGGCGACCGCCAGTCGACTCAGCGCATGGCGCGCCTCTTCGGGCGCGTCGCGGAGCCGGGTTCGCATCATGGCGATGTCGGGCGGGATGGCGATCATCCAGGAGAGGTTGGCGCGCAGCCGCGCCCGGTCGGCTTCGCTTATCGACTCGTTAGCGCCGATCTGACCCGTTAGATGCTCCCGCTCCGCCTGATCGATGCGCCCATCCGCGTGCGCGACCAGTGTTGCGACAGCGAGGTTGAGAATTGCGCTTCGATACGCGTCGCCGGGACTTTCGATGGTCCGAGCGTCATGTGGTAGATGAAACAGGACCACCGGTTCGCCCAATCGCGGGTTCCGCAGCGCGAAGCGGGGATCGGGCGCCATGCCGACGCCAAGTCTCGCGAGCGCATCGGCCGTGCCGATCAATTGGCGCCTGCCTATCCTTTCGGGACGGGTCCCTTCCAATCGTTCGGCGACATCTTCGACCGGCACGAAACCACCGGAGTCGATCTGTTCCGTCGCCCAGGTCTGGAGTTGCTCCTTTTCGGGACAGGGGAACAGCGGCCAAAGCGCCTCGGGAAGGAGCGCATGCGCCTCGATCGAGCCTCTGCCGTCTGGATTGCGGCCGAGGAAACGGCTGTACTTGTCCAGGCCGTCGGCGCTCGTGTCCGCTATCTCCTGTGCGATTCGGAGCGGCGCCGACAGGCTCGAAATGTCGGGCAGGTCGGCCAGATGTTCGGTCAGATCCGCCGTGAAATTTCCCGATGCCGCATGGTATTGAAACTTCAAGCGCCGCTCCGGTGCGTGAATCCTCAATCCGTCCGGATGCCTTTGGTCGAACAGGTGACGAAAGTAGATCTTGAACTCGGGAAAGACGCGGCTGGCCGGGGTCCGCAACTTCGTTTCGGGAGAACACAGGAACCACGACAGCAGCCAGTCGGAAGTCAGTGGCACATTGCCCGATGCCATGCCGCCGAGCGCTTGCAAGACACCGATCGGCACATCGTAGCCGCTGCCTCGCCAGAACGACCCCGTTTGCGCCGAGAAACGCGCGCGCAGGACGCCGGTCGGAACACCGTAACCGCTGCTCCCAAATGCCGGCGGGGCATCGTCACCGGCATCCAGAAGGCTGGCCGCATCGACAAACGCACTCAGGTAACGGCGTATCGAGTCATGATCGCCGTAAACTTCCAGCAGCCTGTGAACTTCGGCAACGATGTCGGCGCGCTCCTGCGCATCCGTCAGGTCGACGAAGACCCGTCTCTCAAGCCCGTAAAAATAAAGGAACACGTATCCGGCATCGTAGCGGGTATCGGAGCGCTCGCCGGACAGCCACTCGAGATATGTCGCCCGTGACCGGGGATCGATGTGCGAATAGTTGGGCCAATATGAGATGCCCCGGCCTTCGTAATCTCCGCCGCGGCGCGATACGTCCTTGCTCGGATCGATGAAGGCGTTGTCTTGTTGGTTTGGCACGCCCGTGGTCGGGGCTGGTCCGACATAGACCATGCCGCCGATGTCCCGGCCGGCGACGCGGGCGCTTTCTCCTTTCGGTATCCATCCGGATCGGACAGGCCGTTCCGTCGGTACCTCGCGCGCGGGTCTTGCAGCCGGTGTCTCGGGGAACGACGAGTGCACGAGGGGCGGCGGCTCCGGCGGCCGGGACGTGTCGGCGGGCGGCTCGGGAGGCGGGGTCTGCGAGCGAAGCGGTGGCTCCTGCCGGGCGGTACCGGAGGCGCTGCGCGGCATGGCCGAGTCGGGACTGCGGCCGGGACGCGCGCTTTCGTCCTTTAGTGTCGGTCCCCATGCGATCCGCGGCTCGATCCTCGCCTCGTGCGCGGGTCTTGCAGCCGGCGCCTCGGGGAGCGAGGGGTGCGCGACCGGCGGCGGCGGGGGCTGAGGCGTGGCGGTACGCGGCTCGGGAGGCGGGGCCTTCGAGGGAAGCACGGGCTCCTTGCGGGCGGCACCGGAGGCGCTGCGCGGCATGGCCGTGTCCGAACTTGGGTCGGGACGTGCGCTTTCGTCGTTGGGTGTCGGTCCCCATGCGACCTGCGGCTCGATCTTCGCCTTTTGCGCCGGTCTTGCAGCCGCCGCCTCGGGGGGCAACGGGTGCGTGGCAGGCGGCTCCGGGGGCTGGGGCGTGGCGGCAGGCGGCTCGGGAGACGGGCTCTTCGGACGAAGCAGGGGCTCCTTGCGGGCGGCACCGGCGGCATTGCGCGGCATGGCCGTGTCCGAACTTTGTCCGGGACGCGCGCTTTCGTCCTTGCGTGTCGGTCTTGCCGCCGGCGCCTCGGGGAGGGACAGGTCCGCGACCGGCGGCGGCGGTGGAGGCCGGGGCGTAGCGGCGGGCGGTTCGGGAAGCGTCGTCTCGGTGCCGTGCGCGGGTTCCTTGCTCGTACGGTCCGGGGCGTTGCGCGTAACGCCGAGATGCTCCTTCGCCTTCGTCTGGCGCGCGCCTCGCCGCAACGCCGCACGAGCGATGGCTCCTAGCGTGCGAAGCGCGATGAAGCCCATTTGGAGTGCCGCGTCGGCGACCAGCAAGCCGAGCACCACGAGGACGATGATGATCGCCGTCGGATCGGAGACTTCGTTCATCGTCCGTCGCGCTGGATCGTTCGAGGGCGGGAGGGCAATCTCGATCCGGCACAGTAAATCATCTGTCGGCGGTGGAGAAACCGCGGACAACCGCCATCCGGGGGAAAAGTACGCAACGGCGACCCAGTCGGTAGCACCGCTGCCGGCGCCGCGCGAACGAGCGGCTTCACTCGCGCACCGGCGTGCGTAGTATCGCCCGCCATGACCCGAGAGATCGAATTCGCCGCCGCGCCGCCGGCGGCGCTGGACACCGACGTGCTGGCGCTGCTCCGGCGGCAGGCGCGGGCGTCGTGAACGACCTGCTCGCGCGGCTCGCGGCGCCGGGCGCGGTCGCGGTCGGCGGCGCGCCGGAGGGCCGCGACGCGCTCGCCGTCGGCGAAATCGTCGCCGCGGCGCCGGAGCGCGACGTGGTGTTCGTCGCCTGCGACGACGCCAAACTGAGCCGGACGGCGGCGGCGCTCGGCCTGTTCGCGCCCGAATTGCAGCCGCTCGCGTTCCCCGCGTGGGATTGCCTGCCCTACGACCGCGTCTCGCCGCGCGCCGACATCTGCGCCAGTCGCCTGCGCTGCCTGAGCGCGCTCGCCGCGCCGGCCGACGGCACCGGGCGGCTCGTTCTCACCACCGTCAACGCCCTGGTACAGAAGGTTCCGCCGCGCGGCGCGCTGGCGACGGCGCACCTGGATATTCGGCGCGGCGGCACCCTGGTTGCCGGCACGCTTGCCGCGCACCTCGCCGACAACGGGTATCGACGCGTCGGCACGGTGCTCGAACCCGGCGAGTATGCGTTCCGCGGCGGCCTGATCGACCTGTTCCCCGCCGGCGCCGCCGCGCCGGTGCGGATCGACCTGTTCGGCGACGAGATCGAGAGCATCCGGCGCTTCGATCCCCTGTCGCAACGGTCCGAGGGAGACATTGACGGCCTCGATCTCGTCCCCGCGTCGGAAGTGGGCCTCGACGAGGCGGCGGTTGCGCGGTTCCGCGCCGGCTACCGGGCGCTGTTCGGCGCCGCCGTCCGCGACGACGCGCTGTACGAAGCGGTCTCGGCGGGGCGCCGGCATCCGGGCATGGAACACTGGCTGCCGCTGTTCCACGACCGGCTCGACAGCCTGCTCGACTACATGCCGCAGGCGATCGTCCTGCTCGACCGTCAGGCCGACGCCGCGGCCGCCGAGCGGCAGGAGCAGATCGCCGACTATTACCGGGCGCGGCGCGAGAGCGTGAACGCCGCGCCGGCCATCGACGCCCAGCCCTACCGGCCGGTGCCGCCGGAGGCGCTGTTTCTCGACGAAGCGGCGTGGGAGGCGGGGCTGGCGCGCCATCCCGTCGCCCGGTTCTCTCCCTTCGCGCTTCCCGACGGCGCCGGCCTCGATCTCGGCGCCCGCATGGCCCGGGACTTCGCCGCCGAGCGCGACGGCGGGGACGCGGCGCTGTACGCCGCCGTCGCCGCGCATTTCGCGGCCGAAGCCGCGGCGGGGCGGCGGCCGGCGCTCGCGTGCTACAGCGCCGGCTCGCGCGACCGCCTGTCGCGCCTCCTGGCCGAGCACGGCCCCGCCGCCGTCGAGCAGGTCGACGACTGGCCCGCCGCGGCGGCGCTGCCGCGCGGCACGGTGGCCGCCGTGGTCCTCGGTCTCGAGCACGGGTTCCGCGGCGGCGCGCTGTCGGTCCTGAGCGAACAGGACGTGCTCGGCGACCGTCTGGCGCGCGCGGCGGCGCGGCCCCGGCGCGCGGCGAACTTCCTCACCGAAGCGAGCACGCTCGCCGAGGGCGACCTCGTGGTGCACGTCGACCACGGTATCGGCCGTTACGTCGGGCTCGAGACCATCGAGGCCGGCGGCGCGCCGCACGATTGCCTGCTCATGCTCTACGCCGGCGACGACAAGCTGTACCTGCCGGTGGAGAACATCGAGATGCTGTCGCGCTACGGCGGCGGCGACGGGGCCGGCGCACCGCTCGACCGCCTCGGCAGCGCAAGCTGGCAGGCGCGCAAGGCGCGTCTGAAGAACCGTCTGCGCGACATGGCCGACACGCTGATCCGCACCGCCGCCGAACGCGCGGTGCGCGAGACGGCGCGGATGTCGGTGGCGGACGGCTTCTACCGCGAGTTCGCCGCGCGCTTTCCCTTCGCCGAAACCGAGGACCAGGACCGCGCCATCGACGACTGCCTGGACGATCTCGCCAAGCCGACGCCGATGGACCGGCTGATCTGCGGCGACGTCGGCTACGGCAAGACCGAGGTGGCGCTGCGCGCCGCCTTCGTCGCCGCGTTCTCGGGCAAGCAGACCGCCGTCGTCGTGCCGACGACGCTGCTGTGCCGCCAGCATCATGCCACGTTCGGCGAACGCTTCCGCGGCCTGCCGGTGCGCGTTGCGCAGCTCTCGCGACTCGTCGCCGCGAAGGAGGCGGCGGCAACCCGGGCCGGGCTGGCCGACGGGACGGTCGACATCGTCGTCGGCACGCACGCGCTGCTCGGCAAGACCGTGCGCTTCGCCGATCTCGGCCTGCTGGTGATCGACGAGGAGCAGCGCTTCGGCGTGGCGCAGAAGGAGCGCCTGAAGGAGCTCAAGGCCGATGTGGACGTGCTCACGCTGAGCGCGACGCCGATCCCGCGCACGCTGCAACTCGCCGTCTCCGGCGTGCGCAGCCTGAGCCTCATCGCGACGCCGCCGGTGGACCGCCTCGCCGTCCGCACGTTCGTTCTGCCCTACGATCCGGTGGTCGTGCGCGAGGCGATCCTGCGCGAACGCCACCGCGGCGGACAGATCTTCTACGTCTGTCCGCGTATCGAGGACCTCGACAAGGTGGCGGCGGAATTGCGCCGCATCGTGCCCGACATCCGCCTGGCGACGGCCCACGGACGCCTGCCTGCGCGCCGCCTCGAGGAGGCGATGACGGCGTTCTACGACGGGCGCTACGAGCTGCTGCTGTCGACGTCCATCGTCGAGTCGGGTCTCGACATGCCGCGGGTCAACACGCTGATCGTCCACCGTGCCGACATGTTCGGGCTGGCCCAGCTGTATCAGCTTCGCGGCCGCGTCGGCCGCGGCAAGATTCGCGCCTACGCCTATTTCACGGTGCGTTCGGAACGGCTGCTCGAGGGTGCCGCGGAGAAGCGCCTGTCGGTGATCCAGGCGCTCGACTCGCTGGGGGCCGGGTTCTCGCTCGCCAGCCATGACCTGGACATCCGCGGCGCCGGCAATCTCCTGGGCGAGGAGCAATCGGGGCATGTCCGCGAGGTCGGCGTCGAGCTCTATCAGCAGCTGCTCGAAGAGGCGGTGCAGGCGGCGCGCGCAAGGAGCGGCGGAGCGGCGGCGGAGGCGGAGGAGCGCTGGTCGCCGCAGATCACCGTCGGCATGGCGGTGCTGATCCCCGACGCCTACGTGGCCGATCTCGCCGTTCGCCTCGGCCTGTACCGCCGTCTCGCGGATCTGGAAACCGACGCCGAAATCGAGGCGTTCGCGGCCGAGCTCGTCGACCGCTTTGGTCCGCTGCCCGACGCGGCGGCGAACCTGCTCGCGCTGGTGCGGCTCAAGCACTTGTGCCGCATCGCCGGGGTCGAGCGGCTCGACGCCGGGCCGAAGGGCGCGGTGCTGCAGTTTCGCGGCAACCGCTTCGCCGCGCCCGACAAGCTCGTCGCGTTCATCGGCCGCA
This sequence comes from Alphaproteobacteria bacterium, assembly GCA_965243325.1. Classification (GTDB taxonomy): domain Bacteria; phylum Pseudomonadota; class Alphaproteobacteria; order UBA7887; family UBA7887; genus JANQOH01. The sequence continues at coordinate 2,446,592 of CBDEUQ010000003.1, forward strand.
ACGCGGGCGGCGTCCGCGTGCGCCCCGACCAGGGCCTCGTCGTCTCGGGGGCGTGGACCCGCGAATCCGACCGCCTCGCGGGCGTGACCGAGCTGATGCGCACGGTCGCCGCGATGGTCGACTGAGCGGGGGCGTGGTGGTGACCGGCCGTTCGGACGCGCTCGCTCTTCTCCGCCGGGCAACGGGTAGGCGAGACACCGATTTTCGCCGCGGCCAGTGGGAGGCGATCGACTCGCTCGCGAATCGCGGCGGCCGTCTGCTTGTCGTCGAGCGCACGGGGTGGGGCAAGAGCGCCGTCTACTTCATCGCGACACGCATCTTGCGCGATCGCGGGCGCGGGCCGACGCTGATCGTGTCACCGCTTCTCGCCTTGATGCGAAACCAGATGGAAGCCGCCGAGCGGCTCGGCGTCCGCGCACTGTCGATCAATTCCACCAACCGGAACGACTGGCCCGCGCTGCGCCAGGCCGTGCTGGGCAACGAAGCCGATGCGCTGCTTATTTCCCCCGAGCGGCTGGCCAATGACGAGTTCGTGGAAGACGTGCTGTTGCCCGTGGCCGAACGCATCGGCCTGATGGTCGTCGACGAGGTGCACTGCATATCCGACTGGGGGCACGATTTCCGCCCCGACTATCAGCGCCTCGTGAACGTACTGCGCCGGATTCCCGACAATGTGCCGGTACTGGGCACCACGGCAACCGCGAACAATCGTGTCGTCGCCGACGTGAGGGAGCAGTTCGGCGATATCCCCGTGCAACGGGGAACGCTGATGCGCGAGACGCTCGCCCTGCAGGCGATGCGCCTGCCGTCGCAGACGGAGCGGCTGTCGTGGCTCGCCCGTCACATCGACGCGCTGCCCGGGACCGGCATCGTCTACACGCTGACCCAACGCGATGCCGAGCGCGTGGCAAGCTGGCTAGCCGAACGCAATATCTCCGCCAAGGCCTACCACAGCGCTGTGCGCGGCGGCGATATCGACGATTCGAACGCATATCGCCGGCATCTCGAAGACCTGCTGCTGCACAACGAGATCAAGGCTCTCGTCGCTACGACGGCGCTCGGCATGGGATACGACAAGCCGGATATCGGCTTCGTCGTTCATTTTCAGGCGCCAAGCTCGGTGGTTGCCTATTACCAGCAGGTCGGGCGGGCCGGGCGCGGCATCGAGCGTGCCATCGGCGTTCTCATGTCGGGAGCCGAGGACGACGACATTCACGCGTACTTTCGCCGCAGCGCGTTTCCACGGGAGCAATGGGTCAGCGCGATTCTGAAAGCGCTCGAAGAGAGCGACGGGCTGAGCGTTCCCGAGGTCGAGCGCGCGGTCAATTTGCGGCGCGGCCAGATCGAACAAGCGCTCAAGTTCCTCTCGGTCGAAGACCCCGCTCCGGTACTGAAGTCAGGGTCGGTTTGGCGGCGGACGCCGGTTGCCTACACGATGGACCGTGACCGCATCCGGCGGCTGACCGCGCAGCGGGAACTGGAATGGCAGGAGATGCAAGGTTACATCGACGACGAGGGATGCTCGATGCAATACCTCATGAGGGCGCTCGACGACATCGGCGCACGGCCATGCGGGAAATGCGAGGCCTGCCTTGGCCGTCCGGTGGTGAAACGGGTCATCTCTCGTGCCGGAGCGCTCGCGGCGGGCCGTTTCCTGCGTCGATCCGAAATCCCTTTCGAATGCCGGAAATCGACCGCCAAGGGGACGTTTGTCGAATACGGTTTCCAGGGATCGTTGCCTGAAGGACTTCGTGCGGAAGAAGGACGAATCCTGTCGCGCTGGGGCGACCCGGGATGGGGACGGCCGGTTGCCGACGACAAGGGTGCGGGCCGTTTCCGCGACGCGCTCGTCGATGCGGCGGTCGAGATGGTGCGCGAGCGATGGAAGCCGTCGCCGCCGCCGGAATGGGTCACGGCGGTGCCGTCGCGAACGCAGCCCGATCTCGTTCCGGACTACGCGCGGCGACTGGCGGCGGCGCTGGGTCTGCCGTTCGCGGCGGTCGTGACGAAAGCGCGAGACAACGGGCCGCAGAAGGAGCAAGAAAATAGCTTCCATCAGTGCCGCAATCTGGACGGTGCATTCGCCGTCCTAGGGTACCTCGCAAACGGTCCCGTGCTTCTGATAGACGATGTGGTGGACTCGCGATGGACATTGACCGTAGTCGCGGCGCTTCTTCGACAGAGCGGTAGCGGGCCGGTCTGGCCTCTGGCACTCGCGACCGCGAATCTGGGGTTGTGACATGACCGTGCACGAACGAACCCAGGCCGTCATGCTTCTCACGGCATCGTTCGGAAAATCCGGCGGGAAGCGTGCGAGACCGCTGTCGGCTAAGGAGTGGGCGCGCTTTGCGCTCTGGCTCGACGAGCGCGATCTGCGACCCGAGGCACTGTTGCGCGCCGATCTTCCGGCGCTGCTCTCGGACTGGACCGACCGCACGGTGACACTACCCCGGCTGGAGGGCCTTCTGGGCCGTGGCGGCGCTCTGGGCCTCGCGCTCGACAGGTGGCAGCGTGCCGGAGTCTGGGTCCTCACCCGTTCGGACAGCGAATATCCGGTCCGCCTCAAGCGCCGGCTGGGGGGCGAGGCGCCGCCGGTATTGTTCGGCTGCGGCAACGAACGACTTCTTGACCGTGGCGGCATAGCGGTCGTTGGCGCGCGCGACGCCGACGCCGACGATATCGCCTTTGCCGAGGCCATCGGGACTCATGCCGCGGAGCAAGGCCATTCCGTCGTTTCCGGCGGCGCGCGCGGTGTCGATCGGAGCGCGATGCAGGCGACCTTGGAACGTGACGGCACGGCCGTTGGCATGCTGGCGGATGGCCTGTTGCGTGCGGCGATGTCCGCGGCGTGGCGCAAACGCTTGCTGTCGGGCGACCTCGTGCTGACGTCGGCGGTCAACCCGGAAGCGGGCTTCAATGTCGGCCACGCCATGACGCGCAACCGCTACGTCTACTGCCTCGCCGACGCGGCGGTTGTCGTCGCCAGCGCTGCCGGCCGGGGCGGTACGTGGAACGGGGCGATCGACGGCCTGAAAGCAGGGTGGGTTCCGGTTTGGACTAGGCGCAATCGCAATACGGGCTCCGGCAATCCTGAACTCGTGACGCGCGGCGCGCGCTGGTTGCCCGAACCGCTCGCGTCGCTCGATTCTCTTCTCCGCGCACCACGCGTCGCACCGCCCGATACGCTCCCATTGTTCGCGACGAGTATGGGCGGCGCAAAATAGACAGGCTCAATTCGTGAGGCGTGTCCGGCCTGACGCGGTATGCGGCGGCCAACCGCAACCGTCGCGCCGCGCCGCGCTCGTCACCGGTCGGGCACCGCCGCCGGCTCGACGGCGCCCACGAGGTCGGGAAGGCGTCGCGCCGCCTCGCGCCGCTTGCGCTGCTTGATCAGCGGCGGGCACTGGTGGGTGTCGTAATAGACCACCTGGCAGTCGAGGCAGTAGAAGCACTCGTTCATGTCGATCGCCCCGTCCTTGCGGATGGCGCCGACGGGGCACACCTTCTCGCAGCGCGCGCACGGATTGCCGCATTCGACGCGGCGCTTGAGCCAGTCGAACATGCGCAGGCGGCCGAGAATGGCGAGCCCGGCGCCGAGCGGGCAGATGAAGCGGCAGTAGAAGCGCTCGATGAACAGCCCGATCCCGAGGAGCGCCAGCGCCCACGCCACCGCCGGCCACGGCGCGTCGAAGCGGAAGGTGATCGCGGCCTTGAACGGCTCCACGGCGGACGCCGCGTAGGCCAGGTCGACGGCGAAGAAGGCGAGGCCGACGAGACCGACGAAGATGAGGTACTTCAACGCCGTCAAACGTTCGGCGACGGCCGGCGGCAGGGTGATCTGCGGCACCCGCAGGCGCACGGCGAGCCGGTTGAGGAGTTCCTGCAGGGCGCCGAACGGGCACATCCAGCCGCAGAACGCGGCGCGCCCCCACAGCAGGACCGACACCGCGACGAAGGCGGTGATCGCGAAGATCAGCGGCTCCATCAGGAAGAAGCCGAGATCGAATCCGACCTCGACCGACTGAATCCAGTTGATGACGTGCAGGACGCTGAGTTGCGCGCTCGCCGTCCAGCCGACCCAGCCCACGGTCCAGGCGAGAAAGCCCACGCGCAGGAAGAGGTGCAGGCGCGGCCGCCGCACGATGGCCTCCTGCAGCGACAGGAGGACGAGCAGCGCCACCAGCGTCGCGACGAGAACGACGACGGGAAGGCGTTGCGCCTGCCATTCCGACCGCCAGTCGGGCCCGCCGGGGTCGGACCAGGCGGCCGCGTCGTCGTCCGGCGGCGGCGAGGCCACGGCTGCCGCTGCCGACGCCGCCGGTGCCGTTTCACTGGGCGCGGGCGCGGCGGCGGGCGCCTGCGCCTGCGCGCGCGCGGCACCGAACGCCGCCGCTTCGTTGCCGCTGCGCGAGCGAAAGCCCGAGCGCTCGATCGCGGTTCCGCCGCGCTCCGTCGGTCCGCCGCGGGCTCCCGGGGGCGCCGAGGGCGCGGCGGCCGCGGGAGCGGGAGCGGGAGCGGGAGCGGCACCGTCGATCACGTAGCGCGCGGGCAGCGCGTAGTCGAGCGGGAACAGCGCGACGGCGCCGTCGTCGCCGAACAGCGCCAGCTCGAGCCGCCAGGGGAGCGTCGGGTCGAAGCCGTCGGCGGCGGAGAGGCGGAACATGCCCTGCGCCACGTCTCTCGGCCGGCCTTCGCCGTTGAAGAACATGACCGGCTCGAAACGGTCCTCGGTGAGGCGGATCGTGGCGTCGTCCTGGACGATCTGCAGCGTCGGGAAGGCGACCGGCTCGCGGTCCGGCCGCGGCATCACCCGGCGCGGGCCGCCGGTGGCGACGAAGATCGCCGAGTCGTCGAGCGAACGCCCGACGGCGTAGCGGCCGTGGCCGTGCCGGCCGAGAAGGTGCACGCCGATTCCGGCAGGGTCGATCAGCGCCGTCCACAGCTCGACCTCGACGGCCCCGCCGTCCGCCGCCTCGCCGCCCGACGCCGCCGCGATGTCGCGGCGCGAGATCGCCCGCTTCGCCACCGAGCCGTCGGCCTCGAGCTCCGGCCACGTCATGGCGGCGAACCGTTCGATGTCGAGCCGGCGGCCCCCGGCGGCGGCAAGGTCGATCCCGCGCGCACGGGCGACGAGCCGCGCCGAGCGCAGAATCGCGTCCGCGAACAGCATCGACGACGTGGTGACGCGCGAGACGCCGTCGATCTGGCGTTCGGCGTTCGACCGGGTGCCCTCGCGCAGCGCGCCGTCGAACGTGACCTGGACGCCGGCGCGCACGTCGTGGCCGACGAACTGCACGAGGTAGCGTTTCAGGTCCATGTCGTCGCGGCCGAGCGAGGTGATCGGCTCGACGTGCCACGCCAGCGCGATGCCGGTCAGCCGGCCCTGGAGATCGAGGCCGGCGAGAATGTGGAAGGGCTTGCGCGAATAGCCGACCGCCTCGACCACGTCCCACGTGTCCCAGGCGTAGCCGACGAGCGCATCGCCGCTGTAGAGGGGCATCGCCGGCGGGTCGCCCTCCGCCGGTCCGAACCGGTCGGCGCGCGGATCGACCTGGGGGAGGCGGTATTCGAGAAGGAATCGCTCGACGTAGGTGCCGCCGGGCCCCGCCCGCGGCTGCTTGCGCGCGAGCGCCTCGGCGCACGCGGCGAACGCCACGAGCGCGACGCACATGAAGAGGCCCGCGCGCTGCACGATCAACCCTCCCCGGGCAGGGCCCGCTGACGCTTTCGTCTTCCTGCGCCTTGTAGCATAAAGTCGGGCGATGGCCCGGCGAACCCGTATCCGCGACGAACGCACCGGGACCGGCCGCCGGTCGACGCCGGCCGCCGCCTGACCGCACACCCGCTTCCCGTCATGCACCGGGCCCGTCTGCGCGCGATCCTTTCGCTCGGCCTGCCGATCGTCGCCGGCATGTCGTCGCAGACGCTGTTCAATCTGGTCGATACGGCCATGGTCGGACGGCTCGGCAGCCAGGCGCTGGCGGCGGTCGGAATCGCCGGGTTCACGAGCTTCATGTGCGGCGCCGCGGTCATGGGCATGTCCGCCGGGGTGCAGGCGATGGCGTCGCGGCGCAAGGGCGAGGGGCGCGAATCCGAAACCGCGGTGCCGCTCAACGGCGGCCTCGCCATCGCCCTCGCCGTTGCCGTGCCGCTGTCGCTGGCGCTGATCGCCATCGCGCCCGAGCTGCTGGCGGCGCTGAACGACGACCCGAGCGTTCTCGCCCACGGCACGCCGTACCTGCAGGCGAGGCTCGCCGGCATGGCCGCGATGGGCATGAACTTCGCGTTCCGCGGCTACTGGAACGGCATCGGCCAATCGATGATGTACCTGCGCACGCTGCTGGCGATGCAGGCACTGAACGTTGTGCTCAACTATCTGCTGATCTTCGGCGCCTTCGGCTTCCCGGCGCTGGGCACGCTGGGGTCCGGCCTCGGCACCTGCCTCGCCACGTGGGCGGGCACGGCGATCTACTGCGCGACGGCATGGCGGCGGGCGCGGCCCAACGGTTTCCTCACCCGCCTACCGCGGCGCGAGACGATGCTGACGATGGCGCGGGTGTCGCTGCCGGCGTCGGTCCAGCAGTTCTTCTTCGCCGCCGGGTTCACGGCGACGATGTGGATCGTGGGCCGCGTCGGCACCGCCGAGCTGGCGGCGGCGAACGTGCTCGTGAACCTCATGCTGGTGGCGATTCTGCCGGGCATGGCGATGGGGATGGCCGCGGCCTCGTTCGTCGGCCGTTCGCTGGGGCAGGGCGCGCGCGAGGCGGCGCGGCTGTGGGCATGGGATGTCGTCAAGGTCGCGGCCGCCATCATGGTGAGCCTCGGCGTGCCCCTGGTGCTGGTGCCGGAGGCCATCCTCGGCGTGTTCCTCACCGACCCGGAAACGCTGGCGCTGGCAAAGTGGCCGCTGCGCCTTTCCGGCGCGACGATGGTGTTCGACGCCGTCGGCATGGTGCTGATGAACGCGCTGACGGGGGCCGGCGCGACGCGGACGGTGATGACGGTGTCGATCTCGGTCCAGTGGCTGCTGTTCCTTCCCGCGGCGTTCCTCGTCGGGCCGACTCTGGGCCACGGGCTTTTCGGCATCTGGCTGTGCCACGTGTTGTGGCGGGCCGTACAGGCGGCGGCGTTTACGAGCCTCTGGCAGCGCGGTCGCTGGGCCTACGTCCGCGTATAGGCCGCGCGCCGGCCGCGTGCGGCGGGAGCTTCCGATGGCGCGCCGGCTGGGGGAGCGCGGCGGCGACGAGGATGCGCCGTCGATAACGCCGGCCCGGGGCGTCGCGAAGCGCAGGCGGAGACCGGTCGCGAGGGCAAGGCTGCCTTGCCGGGGAATCGGCCTGGCCCGTATCCGAGCCGACACCGAGAGCCGGTCTTGGGGAGCGGGCAGTGGCACTTGGAGGCGATGCAGATCGACCGCCGCGCTCCGGTTTCAGAACGCCGCGTTTACGCCCACCAGGAAGACATTCGACCGGGCGGAGGCGTCGCTGATCGTACGGTCCGCCATCACCTTGCCGTCTGCATCCCTGATGCTGCCGCCGCTCATGAAGTTCAGCGGCACGAAGCCGTGCACGCGGGTGTATTCGGCGAAGAGCTTCACGCTGGGCCGGGCGAACCAGGCGGCGCCGACGACGAACTGGTCCTGCTTCTCCCAAGGCGCGCCGTCGGGTCCGGCCACGAACCGGCTGAACTCGGCGGAGAGGTCGAACGGGGCGGGGTCGGAGACCAGGCGGTATCTGGCGCCAATGTCGAAGCTCGTCACCTTGCTGGCCCGGAACCGGGGCATGTCCGGATTGAAGGTTCCCGGCCACACGTCGAGCGTCCGGGCGAACTCCCCCTTGAGCGTCAGGTCATCGAGGACCAGCCTTCCGTAGACGTCGTAGGCCGGGTTGTTGTCGCCGCACGGCATGAAGTGCGCGATGGGGAAGTCCTGGCAATAGGCCGAACCGTGCAGGTAGGAGGCGCCGGCGAGGAACGTCCTGCCCTTGCCCAGCCGCACCGTGTAGTTCGCATCGAGCGCGAAGTTGTTCAGCCGGCTCGGCACGTCGGTGCCCTTGACCGGGGCGTTCGCGGCGCGGAACTGGCTGCCGCCCTGGACCGCCATCGCGGTCAGGTTGAGGCCCTCGCCCGCGTAGCCCACGGTCGCGCCGTTGGCGAGCCCGCCGAAGGCGTGCCAGACGGTCGAGGCGGTAAAGGGGTTGACGGTATCGGTGAGCCCGAACGGGACCGCCATCTTGCCGAGGCTCGCGAACAGCGGCGCGCGGGCGAGGTCGCCGAACAGGACGTAGGCGCGCCGGACCTGAACCTGGTTGCGCTCCAGGTCGGTATTGGTACCCGCCCCGAAGCTCTGCTCCGGGTCGAACAGCATGGCGGCGTGCCCGACGATCCAGTCGCCGAGCGGCGCGGTAAAGCCGAGTTGGGCCGAATGGATCGCCGCTTCGGACACTTCCTTGCCGACCTGGTTGCTGGCGGTCGGGTGCCGCATGAGGTAGCCGAACTTGTCCGCCCGGTTGCTGGTTTGGTAGTTGGCGACCGCGGTGACCGCGCCGTGCACGTGCACGCTGTCGGGAGCCAGGGTTCCCCGCCTCTTGCGGTCCAGGATCAGGCGCTGCTTGCGGTTGATGCCGGCGGTGGGGTCGAGCACGGCGTAGCCGTGGGCGGAATTCAGGCGGACATGCCCCGATTCCCCGGTTCCGCGCGGCGCGACCGCCGGCTTCGCCGGCGCAACGCCGGACGCCTTGAGCGCGTCGATTTCCTCGCGGAGCTGCCGGTTTTCCCGTTCCAGCCTGTCGAGCCGCTCCATCAGGATCTCGAGAGGTTGGGCATCGGCGGCGCCGGACCATGGAAGCGGCGCAAACGCGATCAGGACAGCGGCACCGATCGCGGCGCATTTGCCGCGGCGAACGGCCCGACGAGGCTCCGCTTCCCGGTGTTCCGCCCTGATGGCGGTCCCCGCCGCCTTGCCGTCGAACCTCGTGCGCAAGCCGATCCGCACCGCCTGTCGCCCTCCCTTGGAATCCACGCGCCATCGTCCCCCGTCCCTTGTCTCGGCGGTGGCATGAACGGCGCGGAACCTATGGGAACAGGACGCTTTCGTGCTTCCCCAACATTGGGGAAATCCGGTGAAATTTTGCACCCACTCTCGCCGAATCCCGCCAAGCCGGACAGGCGGTCCTCAACGGAGGGTTACGCCTGACCCAGGCGAAGCGCACCGAGGCCGACCGCCGCCCGAAGCCGTCCGCGGCCTTCGCGCGGCATTTCGGTGAGGATCACGGCGTGGAGATTCCGCCTCCGGTCCGTTGCGGAATAAAGCCCCTGTCCTTCTCCGGCGACGGCGGGGAGTGACCGCTCCGCTTGCGTGGCCGATAGAGACGAATGTCGTTTCCGAGATGCTGCGCCCGCCGCCCGAGCCTCGGGTCGCTGCCGTTCTCGATGCCATCGAGGCCGAAGGCATCGGTCTCGCGTCCGTCGCCGTCCGGGAGGCCCTCGACGGCATCGGCCGTCTGGCGCCCGGGCGGCGCAGGCGCAGCGAGACGCTCGACGATCGGGTGTCCGACCCCTTCCTCGCCGCGGCGGCCGCCGTGCGCGGGCTCCTCCGGCGGACTGTCCAGGTCCGTCACGAAGCGCCTCGGTTCATCGTCAGGCGCCGCAGGTCATGCCCGACGGCGAGCATGGCGGGCACGACGAACAGGATGAGCAAGGTCGCCCACGCCAGACCGGCCACGATGGTGAGCGCTACGGGGATCAGGAATTGCGCCTGCAGGCTGGTCTCGAAACAAAGCGGCAGCAGGCCGCCGATGGTCGTGAGCGAGGTCAGGATCACCGCGCGCAGGCGATCGCAGGCGCCGTCCTCTATAGCCTGGTGGACGGACTTCCCCTCCCGCTCATGGTCCGTGATCGCCACGATGAGCACGATCGAATCGTTGATGACGATGCCGGAGAGCCCGATCATGCCGATCATCGACAGGATGGTGAGGTCGAAACCGGTGAAGAAATGGCCGAGGGAGACGCCGATGAAGCCAAGCGGCACCACGGCCAGCACCGCCAGGGGCCGGCTGTAGCTGCCGAAGATCCAGGCGAGCACCAGAAACATGCCCGCCAGCCCTATTGCCGCGCCGACGCCCATGTCGGCGAAGGCCTCTGCCTGCTCTTCCGCCTTGCCGGCGAAACGCCATTCGAGGCCGGCCGTCCCCGCGATGTCGGCCAGTCCGTCCCGCCGGAGCGCGGCCAGCACGACGTTGTTGGTGGTGACGGACTCGTCCACCTCGGCCGTCACCGAGACCTCGCGCTGTCCGCGCTCGCGGCGGATGACGTCGTAGCCGCTGGAGGGCGTTACGGTCACCACTGCGCTGAGCGGCACCTCGGTGCCGTTCGGACCGAACAGGTAGAGCGCTTCGAGCCCACCCGGGGCCTTCTTCTGCCGGACCCTGACCTCGACCTCTTCGTCGCCCCTGGCGAAGCGGAGTGCGGTGTGGCCCTCCAGCGCGCTGCGGAGCTGGTTGCCGGCGCGGGCAATGTCGAAGCCCATCGCCCGGCCCGCCGGCGTCACACGAAGTTGCATTTCCCGGTTGCCGTAGGCGAGGTCGTCTCCGATGGCGCTCACGCCCGGATAGGAGGCGAGCAGGGCCTTCACACGCCCCGCCGCCGCCTTGAGGTCGTCGAGGTCGTCGCCGGACAGGCGCACGTCGATTTCGCGTCCGGGGGGCCCGCCCGTCGCGGCTCGGATGGTCAGCGCATCGGCTCCGACGATCGGCCCGTTGCGCTCCCGCCATGCGTGCACGAAATCTTCGGTGCGCACGTCGCGCTTGTCGGAGTCGACGAGCTGGACGACCACCGCGCCAACCGTGTCGTCGCGCCGCCGGAGTCCGGACAGGGCTTGACTGCGTTCGACGCCCTGGATGACCAGCGAGGTATGCACCAGGCCGGGGTCGCCGAAGGCTTCGGCGGTGGCGCGGGCGCCCCGCTCGATTTGCATCAGACGTTCCAGCGTTTCTTCGCCGGTCGTTCCCGGAACCATGCGGAGGTTGGCGAGGATGTTGTTCGGCTCGACAGATGGGAAAAAGGTGAAGCCGACGCGGCCGCTCGCGGCAATGCCGAGGCTGACGAGGAAGAAGCCGACCGCCAGCGCCAGCACAAGGTAGCGGTGGACGAGCGCGCGCGCGATCAGGCGCCGGAACGGGCCTTCGCGGAACCGGCGGAAGCCTTCGTCGAACCCCCTGCGGAAGCGCGAGGCCCGACCCTCCGCGGCAGCGGCCGTCGCGGCAAGCGAGTGGCGCAGATGGCCCGGCAGCACGAGGAAGCACTCCACCAGGCTCGCAACCAGCGCCAGCACGACGATGACCGGAATTTCCCGAATGATCTGTCCGGTAATGCCGCCGATCAGGACCAGCGGCAAGAAGGCGGCGATGGTGGTGAGGCTTGAGGAGAATACCGGGCCCGCCATGCGCCGCGCGCCCTCCATCGCGGCCTCCAGCGGGCTGCCGCCCCGTCGCGCGCGCGTTTCGGCGTGTTCGGCCACGACGATGGCGTCGTCCACGACGATGCCGATGGCCAGGATCGCGCCGAACAGGATGATCATGTTGACCGCATGTCCCAGGCCCCAGGCGAGCGCCATGGCCGCCAGCAGGGCGGCCGGTATGCCGGCGGCGACCCATAGCGCCGTGCGCGCATTCATGAACACGAAGAGGACGACCACCACGATGACCAGGCCGCCGATTCCATTGCGGACCAGCAGGTCGATGCGCTGGTCGATCAGCTCCGCCGCCGCGTCGTAGCGATGGACCGCCAGCCCCGGCGGCAGGGTCGGCACGAAACCGCGCAAGAAGCGATCCGCGGCCTGGGCCGTTTCCAGCGCGTCGGCCGTCGTTGCCCGCTTGACGATGAGCTCGACCGCCGGGCGGCCGTCGAACCAGACCCGCGGCTGGTCGTCGTTCCAGGCTTCGCTGACCTTCGCAATCTCGCCCACCGTCAGCCGGCGGCCGTCCGGGAACGCCCGGACCTCCACGGCAGCGACCTCCTCGGCCGTGCGTGCGAGACCGAGCGAACGCACCCGGGCAACCGAGCGCCCGCCGGTGTCGCCGCCCGGAATGTCGCGCGAGGCGCCCGCAATACGGTCCGATATTTCGGATATGGGCAGATCGAGGGCCAGGAGGTGCTGCTGGTCCGCCTCAACAAGAATCCGTTCGTCGCGGGCGCCGACCATCTCCACTTCGTCGACCCCGGCGCGGATCAGCCCGTCGCGCATCTCGAGCGCCCAGGTCTTGAGCGTGCGCTCCGGCAGGTCCCCGGAGAGCACGAGCCTGAGAAGGTTCTCGTAGCGCACCACACGCTGTACGCGGGGCGCCTCGCTGTCCTCCGGCAGGGTCGCGACGTGCGATATGGCTGCTTCCACATCCGCCAGCGCCGCCTGCATGTCGGTCCCGGCCTCGAAAATGATGCGAACGCTTGCGAGACCCTCCTGGGCGTTGGAGATCACCGCCTTTACGCGGTCGAGGAAGCGAACCTCCGGCTCCAACGCCTGGATGATCGCGTTGTCCACGTCCTCCGCGCCGGCCCCCGGCCAGACCACCGAAACGAGAACCACGTCGATGCCGAAGTCGGGGAAGAACTGCTTGTTCATCCGCCCGACCGCCAGCAGCCCGATCACCAGCATTGCCGCCATCAGCAGGTTCGCTGCCGTCGGGTGGCGCGCGAAGAGCGCGATCAAGGAACGGTAACCTTGACGCCGGAGGCGATTTCCGGGAAGCGCGTCAGCACGATGCGCTGGCCGTCCTCGATCGGCCCTTGCACCAGCAGGCTTTCGCCCTCCCTGGCGCGGACCTTCACCGCGACCGCCTCCAGCCGGTCGTCCGCGCCGACGCGATAGATCGTCTCGCCGTCGAACACCGCGGCGGCAGGCAGGCGCGCGGCCCGGTGCAATTCCGGACCCTCGAGGAATACCTCGACGAAGGCCCCGGCGCGCAGGCGCGTCTTCTCCGGCAAGGAATCGAGGCTGGCGAAGGCGGCGACGCCGCCGCTGGCGGCGTCGATCTCGCCTTCCAGGCGCGCGATCCGGGCGGGGAACGTGCGAGCCGTGCCGCCGGTGCGCCAGACCGCGTCCAGCCGGCGGCCGACAACGCCGTCCCCGGCGTCGAGTTCGCCGAAGACGTCGTTCGGGATCGTCACGCCGATCTCGAGCCGCGTGGCATCGACGAGGCGGGCCACGCGCTCGGCCGTCCCCACCTGCTTGCCGATCTCGACGCCGATCTCGACCAGCCACCCGGGGAACGGGCTTGTAAGCCGCGTCTCCGCGAGGTCTCGCTCCGCGCGGGCGAGCGCGGTCTCGGCGCGCCGGATGGCCGCCTGCTGTCGCTCGACGCGGGCGGTGAAGCGCGCCACGGCGTTACGCCTCTGACTGGAGGCCTGCTGCTGTCGGCTGAGCGCAAGCTCGGCGTCGTCGAGGCTCTTCTGCGAGATGGCGCCGCTCGCGCGCAGTTGCTGCCGGCGGTCGGCCTCGCGCTGGAGCAGGTCGAGCTGGCGGCGGTCTTCGCCCAACTGGTCGCGCGCGCCGGCGAGGTCAGCCTCGACCTCCCTGAGGCTGGCGCGGGCTTCCGCCAGCTCGGCGGTCCTGAGGGCTCGCGCCGTCTCGAAATCGAAGGGGTCGATGGCGATCAGCAGGTCGCCTTCGCCGACGAAGCCGCCCTCGCGGAAGTCCGGACCGACGGCCGCCACGCGCCCGGCGACGAGCGGGCGCAGGTCCACCGAGCGTCCGGCAACCGCCTGGCCGAAGAGCGGAATGCGGGGCCGGGTCGTCTCCAGCGTCACGGTTGCGGCCTCGACGGCCCAGACGCGTTCGGCCGGCGCCTCCGGCTGAATGGCCGGCCGTGTCGCCATCATCGCTGCGAACGCGGCCACGGCCGCCGCCAGCACCAGCAGGGGCAGAAGCGCCCGCCGCAAACGCCCCCGCGCCCGGCGCGGCCGCTGAAGCGGGCGGCTTGGCAACGCCACTGGCTCTACCGGCGCAGAAATTTTGCCGCGGGGTGTCACGGTCCTCCCCAGACTACTCCTGTTCCAGGCACGCGTCCCGCCTTCGCCTCGCATCCTGCGCGTTCCCGAAGTCGGCGAACTCGCCTATTTCCGGCCGTCGGACTGCGTCGGAACGGATCATTCTTCGCGAACGTCGTAACCGAGGCGTTCGAGACTCCCCCGGCAGGATTCGGTCGAGACTCCCCCGGCAGGATTCGGTCAACGCGGCGCGCTCGGCGGGGGCGAGATCTCCGAGTTTCGAGCGTGTCGGGCGGGGGATCCGCGCCGCTCTGTTCACCCACTCCGGGTCGTCGAGAGAGGGGTCAAGAAACCGCACGAGGCGCGCGATCTCCTTCTGCGGCTCTTTCTGAATGTCCTCGAACCGCACGCGCAGCACCTTTTCCGGCGGAAGCGTATCGAGAAACCTGTCCGCCATGTCCACTACGTCCGACCAGAATTTCGCGAATTCGGCAAGCAGAAGCTCCCTCTCCTTCGCCCTGTTGAACAGAAAGACGATATATATGAGAAGTTGCGAACGCAGCGCCGCCCAGTCCCGGAACGCGTTTGCCGAGGCTCCGGTCATCGGTTTCAACGAGTCCACGCCGTACCCCCTCATGGTCACGATATAGCGCACCGCTTCGCGGAAAACGGGATGCTTCCTCATGGAAACGACCGTGTCGCGCCCGTCGCGGTAGAGATGGATGAACTTCGCTTCGGGAAACATTTTCGCCAGTCTCTGCACATACATCCCGGCGCCGCCCGAGCGTTCCACCCAGAGCTTGCGATCGAACTTCCGGCACAGCCACGAGAACATGACCCGGTAGTGATCGGCCGCATACTGGCGCGGTTGCGACCGAACCAGCGGCTCGAGCTCGTCGAGCAGGTCGTCGGGCCGGTCCGTGATATGCGGCAGCGTAACCCAAGAAATCGGCGGAATTTCCGCGCCGGAATAGCGGCCGCGCGGGGTACCGACGGGGTACAACAGCGCATCGGAGTGCCTGTCGAGTTGCTGCCGCTGCGCCCTCGTCTGCTTGCTGACGATATTCCACATCTCGTTGCCGCTCAGGCGCCGGAAGTGGAACAAGGCGCGACCCTGCAAGATAAGCAGCTCGGATATGCTGAGAATATCCGGATGCGAGTTGAGAATGTCCGACAGCATGGTCGACCCGCAGCGTCCGGAGCTGACGACAATTGCCGGGGAGATGTTCATGACCGCTCGAATTCCCCTCTAACGGGCGCCGGTCCGACCGACGCGGTGGCCCCGCGGCCCGGATCGTGAACGCGCCTAGGTGTTCGAAAATGCATTCCGACGTTCTGGGCACAGGCAATCGACGGTCCGGATCCGGTCCATGAGCGACCTATGCCGCCGGGGTGTCCGGATGCGCGGCGATGCGGGCGGCCGCCTCCTCCGCCATCGCGACGACATCGTCGAAGTCTTTGGCGTCGCAGGCCCGGGCCACGGTGGCGTTCACCGAGTCCTCCCACTGTGCCTCGTCGGGCTTCCCGTCTTGCACCAGCGACAGGATGCATTCCAGGCCCAGCAGGAAGTTCGCCGCCTTCGCGAGCTCCTCCGCGGTCTGCGGATCGATAAGTCCGCGCTCTCCCGATTTCTTCAGGAACGGCACCAGACCGCTGTCGAGGACGATATCGGGATGGCTTTCGATATGCCGCAGACGCAGGCGAAGCGCCGCGAGCTCCAGGTCGTCCAAGCTCTCCACTTTGGCACGAAGCGACCGTTCGCCGTCCGGATTCGGGACCCGGGGGGCGGACGACCGACGAATATCGCCGGCCGCGGCGGCGTGCCGACGGAGAATCGATCCTTTGGCTTCCTTGAAGCGCTTGGTCAACTCCCCGATATTGTCGCCGAACGCACAAACGATTCGCGCCGACGCCACTTCACGCAGAAAATCCGCATCCGGATTTCCGCCTTCGTTCGCAAAACGCCCCAGTGTGCCCGTAACGTTGCGGGCTCCGCCGGTTTGCAACCTTGCACTGACCGACTTGAGAAGCAGGTTGCCGGTCGACAGACGCTCCGCGAATTTGTTGAATCTCCTGCAGAATTCGTCGGCACGATCGTCCAGAACAAAGTTGTCCTCTGCCGAACCCGGCGCCGCATCCGACAGGAAGATCAACTCGACACCGGCCTCCAAGGTCATGTGACGCTTGCCTAGTCTGCCGAGGGCCACAACGGCAATGCCGTCGCCGGCGACCGGGCCGCGATAGGCGACAAACTCATCGAGAACGGTCCGCACCAGAACGGATACTGCAGCATCCGCCATGTTCGAAAGGTGATGTCCGGCGTCGCTCGGGGGCAGGTGCCCGCGCATCATCCTCACGCCTAGCTGGAAGGCGTGGTCATTGCACCAAAATTGAGAATTTTCGGCGACGTCCTCGGCAATTTCCGCTTGATCAAGCTCAAAATCCTCCATCATTTCGTCGTAAGCGAACTCGCGACCGTAGTAGAGCCGCAGCAACCCTCTCTGAGCGGCAAGCAGCTTTTCGGGCTCCATGTCCAAATTTTCGGGAATCGTGATTTGTTCAAATTGCTTGCTCTCGACGCTGTCTATAAGCGGAAAATTGCGCTCCATGTATTTCGCGAGACATGGCGCGCCGTAAACGATCTCCGAAATGAGGTGCAGCGACCCGGGTCGTTGGCGGTAAGCCTCGGTGGAAAGCGCGCGCCAGTCCTTGATATCCGGGTAAAAATTACGCCGCCATTTCTCGACGAGCGGATTCATTTTTCTGAACCAGGCCCGGGGAAAAAGAGCCAGGGTCAGCATGGAGCCGTAATTGGCTGGAAGGGTCGGGGCTATTCTCGCAGGTAGGCTCCGCAGCATTGGGTACGGGGTTGCCGGACTCCTGTGGTGATCCGAGTGGCGTTGTATGGAAAAATACAAATAGTTCGAGGAGCTTGAGAAATTCCAGGAATGATGGGGCTGGATTTTCTCGAACCTGCCGTTCGGCTGCAGAATGCGTTGTAGCCCGTAATGTTGAATATAATCGACGGCCCTGATTCCCCATGCCGCGAACAGAACTACGAATATCCATGCGGCGAGCCCCGGCCAGCTTCCTATGACAAGGGCGAGGGCGGTCCAGGCGAACCAGAACCCAATCCATCGCCAAACCGGGTTCGATCTGTGCCAGAAAGACAGACCGCGCCGCGCCAGCCTGCGATGCTGGGTACGGATCGCTTCCGTGTAAGCGTAAGGGATCACGGCAAAGAAGTAGTTGTAGTAACTCTGGCCCATCCGCGCCGATTCCCCGTCCCGGGGCGTGGCGACATTGGGATGGTGCATGTACACATGTTCCGTATGGATATGCGGCATGGCAACGGCGCTCATCGCAAACTCACCCAGTCGGCGCGCCCACAATTGCCGCCTGTGGATCAGGTCGTGAGCGGCGATGGTGGTCAGCCTGCCAAGCATCCCGCAAAACACAAGCAGAACGATGCGCTCGTAAAGGATCAGGTTCGGCGCATTGCACACGGCCCATAGTATGAATACGACGAGAAAAGGATAACACGCCGACCAGCTCACGATGATCGCTATATGCCAGAATACCCTGGATTCCGGCGTGTTCCGGTCGAGGTTGGGTACGTCGTTCCGGAACAGCGTTTCGACGATCTTGATAAAGGGAATAAGGGGCAACACGACCCATGGAATGACCCAGGGGATGAAGTCCGGCAGTTCGTCCAGCGCCATGACGACGATCAGGGGCACGAGCAGAAGCGTGATCGAGAACGGAAGCGCACCCCTCAGGCCGATCCCGACTGTCCGTGATCGGCTCATCGCGATGGTCCGGCGAAGAGTTGGCCCGCAAACGCGCTCATCGTTCCTTGCTTGACACCATTGCCAATCCTTTCTGTCATTTCCCGTTCCGGCCGGCCGGGCCGCGTTGCGGGCGGGATCCGGGGGCCCGGCAGGAGGAGCAGCACGCCCGCCGCCCCCCGCAACGCCTCGGCGCGGGTTTGAGGAATCCGCATGTACTCGCCATCCCGCCATTGGCGGGTCGTGTTGTCGTAGCGCCAGGACAGGAAGTTGCCGCTGTCGCCGGTGCCGACGGAGAACACCGAGTTCGAGAGGTCGGAAAGGTCGTACACGGCGCGATAGGCGGCGCCGTGGTTGGCTGCGAAGGGTTCATTCGCATCGGCGACGCTATGCCGACCGCGATTGACGGTGAAGCCTCCGCCTCCGGTCTTGATGCGGATATCCGCCAACCGATTCAGGACGGGGAGTCGCCCGAGCAAGATATGGCCGAAGACGGCCTGATGCGCCTCGCCCCAACGCCAATCCTCCACCTTGCCCCCATGGCCGCGGGCCAATTCGTCGAGCGCGCGCGAAAGGGCGGCGGTGACGGTCTCGCCGCAATCCTCGATCTCCGTTGTCGTCGCGTCATCGCACCATGCCCGGCGGCTCGTCAGCATGCGGGCGACCGTGCGCGGCCGGAGGCCGAAGAAGGGTGGAAAGAGGTCGCCGAGCTCGTCGGCGTAGAGGCCGCGGTTCACCTCGCGGAACCATGCCGCGAAAATCAACGGCGCCGCCGAGCCGCGCGCCATGCGCCGGTCCCAGCCGCGCATCAGAGACAGCGCGCGTTTGCCGTTGTCATCCAGTCGCGCGGGTTCGGCCAACGTCAGAAACAGGGGAACCAGGGCGGCCGCGGCGCCGGAGAAGTCGTCGTGCTGCAACGCCGTTTCCGTTGCCACGGTCCGTGGCGCGACCTGCTCCACGTGCGCATGTATCCGTTCCGCCCGGTAAGGCGGCGACCAGCGGCGTGCGAGAAACCACGGATAGTCGGAAGAGACGATCCGCTGATTGGCATGGACGATGAGACCGGACGGCGGGTTGAAGGCGCGCGGCAGCTCGTCGTACGGCACGAACCCGGTCCAGTCCTGTGCGCCGGTCCAGCCGACGGAGGGTATCCAGCCGTCGCCGCCGCTCCGTATCGGTATCCGCCCCGGCGACAGGAAGCCGATATTTCCGTCAATATCGGCATAGGTCACGCTGACATGCGGAGAGTGAAAACTCTCCAACGCGGACTCGAAGCCGGCCCAGTTCCGCGCCCGATTCAGTCTCAGAAAGGCGAGGAATGTCGTGTCGTCGTCGCGCAGAAGCGTGGAGGAGAACGCAACGACGTAGTCCCCATTTCCGGAATATCGTCCCTCGGGAGCGGCGAAATCGGGCGCGAGGTCGGAAACCACCGGGCCGTGGCGCGTCTCCCGCACAGTCAACTCCACCGGCGCCCGCCCCTTCACGGCGATGGTTTCGGTCCGTTCGTCGAACGGGCGCGGGCCGCCGGGCGCGTCGTAGCGGTCCGGGTCGCCTTCGCTTATGCGCTCTACGAAGAAATCCTGAAAGTCGCTGCCCGTGTTGGTTATGCCCCAGGCAATCGCGCCGTTATGGCCGAGGACGAACACGGGCCCCCCCGGAACCGTTGCGCCCGCGAGGTTGAGACCCGGCGCTTCCACGCGCGCGAGATACCAGAAACCCGGCGCCGTCAGCCCCAGATGGGGATCGCTGGCGAGCAAGGGGAGGCCGCTTGCGGTCCTGCCGCCCGCGACCGCCCACGCATTGGACGCCGGCGGCTCCGACCGCGGCCCGCCCGACATGATCCTCGACAGGGGCTTCCATCCCCCCGTCATCGTCCAGGATGGTCCGGCGCCGGACAGGGCGCGATCGACTTCCACGGGGAAGAGGTCGGAGAACTGTTCGGGAGACAGCCTTGCCGCAAGCGCGCCGCGAAGGGCCTCGTTCTCCCACTCCCAGGCCAGATTGGCCAACTTGACGCCGCTCCGCGCCAGGGAATCCTTCGGCTGCCACGGTTTCGGTTCGTAGCCGAGCAGGATGAATTCGGGCGGCAGCGCACCGGACCGCGTCGCCATCCAGGCGTTGATGCCGGCGGAATAGGCATTCAGAACCCCGACCGCATCCTCCGGCAGGCGGGAAAGAATCCGTTCCGCATTCCGCTCCGTCCCGAGCGTCCGCGCCGTGCGGTCGATGCGGAGCGTCCGCTCGCCGACGACTTCGGAAAGCGTCCCGCTGCCCAGCCGGCGCATGAAATCCATCTGGAACATCCGGTCGCGCGCGTGCACGAACCCTAGGAGGAACCAGGCATCGTCGACCGTCGCCGCCCGGATATGGGGAATGCCGTTGGCGTCGTAGATCACTTCCGCCCGCTCCCGAAGGCCGGGAAGCCGAATCTCCCCGTCGAGCGGCGGCAGCGACGTACGAAGCCAGAACCAGCCGGCCGCGATTGCGAGGGCGATCGCGGCGGCGAGCGCCAGCGGCACGGCGATCCACAATCTTGTCCGTCGTCTCATGCCGCGTTCCTCGACGACGGCACCGGGTGCCCCATTCCCGCCACGACGCGCCAGGCAAGCCCGAGCGAGAGAGCGCCGGCAATGGCCCGGCCGATCACGACGGTGCATACCGCCGCCGACGCGCCGAGCGCGAACACGACCGGCTGCCCGTCCGGCATGCCAACAAGCAGGACCAGCGCAAGCAGTGTCAGGAGATTGGCCATCCAGGCCAGGACCGTCGTCCAGACGGAACGCCCGAAGTGATAGAACACCGGCCTGCAAAGGATCGCCATGCTTGCCGGGATCACCGCGCCGAAGCCATATAGGGCATAAGCGCGCACGATGCCCGACGCCTCCGCGGTCAAATCGAACATTCGGGCGATCGGGTCGGCCGTCGCGGCGAACAGCGCCCAGACCGCAGCGACGTAGCAGACGGAGAACACCACGGCGCTGCGAAGGCTGGCGGCGGTCCGGCCGGCCTCGCCGGCGCCGTAGTTCTGCCCCAGCACCGGGTTGAACGCGACGGTCAAGCCCATGATCCCGCACCCCGCGAGCAGGGTGATCCGCGCGAGCAGCGCCCATGCGGCGAGGGCGCTGTCCCCGAAGGACGCGACCCACGCGGTCGCCAGCAACCAGATCGTGGGCGGCGCGAGCTCCGACAGGGCGGCCGGCCCGGCAATCGCCAGGACCGCCCCCGCGTCGCGAATCGACTCCGCGATGTCGGGCAGCTTGAGGAGGCGGTAAACGCGGACGACGAACCATACGCCGAGCGCTGCGCTGATCGCGCGATCCGCGAGCAACGCCCAGGCCGCTCCCTCCACGCCCCAACCTGCCCAGAAAATCAGCGCCGGATTGATCGCCAACGCGACAAGACCGCCCGAAACGGTCACGGCGACGGATCGGGGCACGTCGCCGGCACCACGCAATATCGCGCCGGCCGCCATGCTCACCGCCGCTAGAGGGATGGAGTACAGGGCGATCTCCAGATACAGATCCGCAGCGTCGAAGACCGCGCCCGGCTCCACGAAGGAGGCAAGAGCCGCGCCGCGAAAGATCTGTACCAACCCGACGGCGGCGCACAGCACCGCCAGGGTGACGACGAGGCATGAGGTCGCCCGCCGCACGGCGCGGCCCCTTTTGCCGGCGCCGAGCGACTGGCTGACCAGCACCGTCGCCGCCGACGCGAAGGCGAGCCCGATGGAAATGACGAAATACTCGATGAATTTCGAGAGCCCCACGGCGGCGATCAGCCGCTCGTCGCGCAACAGCGAGATGTAGAACAGGGTCACCACGTCGACGAGGAAGATGAACAGAAATGCCGCCGAAGCGGGCCCGGCCATCCGCAGCAGGTGGCGCCCGACCGAACCCGTCGTGTAGACGCGCTCCGCCGCGTCCCCCACGGCCCCCACGGCCGCGCCCGGCGCGGGAAAACCCGGCGTTTCCCGGTCCGTCATCGGGCCTGCCCGACTTCAAGCGCCGCGGTCCGCACTATCCGCACCCGCACGGCGTCACGCCCGGTGTCCGCGAAGCCCGGCAATCACGACCGACACGGCGGTGGCTTGCGGAGACGGGTCGAAGCGGCGTGGTCACACGGAGTAGCCGAGCCGCTCCAGACCCGGCCGGCAGGCCACCGTCAGCGCGGCCCGCTCTTCCGAACCGAGCCGCTCGAACTTCGACGGGACCGGCCTGGGTATTTCGGATGCCTCCCGTATCCAGTCCGCGTTTTCCATGTCGGAGGAAATGAACCGAACGATACGCCCTATTTCCCGCTCGGTATGGTGTTGCAGATCCTCGAACCGGACGTTCAGAACCCGTTCCGGAGGAAAGCGCTCGAGAAAATCCTGCGACGCCTCCACCATCCGGCTCCATAACGCGCCGAAGTGCGAGACCCTCAAGCGGTCCGCTGACATGGGAATCGGGAACCGTGACAGGTACTTCAGAGGCTGCAGGCGCAGCGCCATCGAATCCCAGAACTCGCTGTGTTTTGCTTCCTCCTTCAAAGGGTCGTACCGCCGCTTCTGGAGGGCAAGGATGTAACTCGCAATTCCACGAAATGCATGGTGCTGAAACATGGAAACGGCGGCATCCCGTCCGTCCCGATACATGTTGACGATCTTGGCTTCGGGAAATCTGTACATCAGCCTCGACGCGTACATGGAAGATCCGCCCGAGCGTTCCACCCAGATTTTGCGATCGAACCTTTCGCACAGCCATTCGAAGAGACTGCGACAATGGTTTGCGGGAGACTGGTATGGAAAGTTCCGGACGGCCGGCCCCATGTCGTCGAACAGCTTCTCGTATTCGTCAGTCAAATGAGGAAGTGTAACGCACAGAATCGGTGGGACATTCTCTCGTGTAAACCGGGAACCGGGATCGTCGAACGGATACAACAGTTCATCGCAATCTTCCCTCACCAGATAACGGACCAATTGCGGTTGCCGGGTAAGGGTTTTCCACATTTTGTCTCCGGTCATGCGCCATCGACTGAATAAAGCGATGCTGTGAAACGTGAAGAACTCCGAGATGCTGAGCATATCCGGATGACTGCGTATTATGTTCGACAGCATTGTGGACCCGCAACGCCCCGAAGACAGTACGATTACTGGACAATAGTGTGTTTCGTTCATTGCAAATCCAGCAATGTAGAAGTTTTAAGTTTCGAAATACTTGGATCGCTACTGCGATTCGGACGGACTTCCAGTGTCAACTCCGATGCGAGAACGAGGCCGGCACCGGAGAGCGGGAACCGCGGGGCAATCGCGGGCTCGGTCGACACGTTCTCGCCGGGCGGCTTACAGACGATCGCTTTCATCCGTCGTCGGGCCTTGCGCTCTGCAGGAACTCGAGCACCCGTTCCGCCGCGTCGTCGACGGATGTTCTCGTCGTGTCGATGCGGAGTTCCGGGTTGGTCGGCGGTTCGTAAGGTGAATCGATGCCGGTGAAGTTCGCCAGGGCGCCGGCGCGGGCCTTGGCGTAAAGCCCCTTGGGATCGCGCGCTTCGCAGACCTCGACAGGGGTGTCCACGAAGATCTCCGCGAATTCCCCTTCCGCCACCAGCTCGCGGGCCATCTCGCGCTCGGACCGGAAGGGCGAGATGAAGGCGACGATAACGATCAGTCCCGCATCCACCATCAGCCTGGCGACTTCCGCGATCCGGCGGATATTTTCCACCCGGTCCCCGGCGGTGAAGCCCAGGTCCCGGTTCAGGCCGTGGCGGACATTGTCGCCGTCGAGCAGGTAGGTGTGTCTGCCAAGAGACTGGAGCCTCTGTTCCACGCGGTCCGCTATGGTGGACTTGCCGGCGCCGGGCAGCCCGGTGAACCACAGGACGCGGGGCCTCTGGCCCAAGGCGCGCGCGCGCGCTTCCTTGTCGACCTTCAGTGCCTGCCAGGCCACGCTGCTCGCGCGGTGGAGCCCGAACCGGATCACGCCGGCGCCGACCGTTGCGTTGGTGAACCGGTCGATCAGCACGAAGGCCCCTGTCCCCCGATTGTCTGCATAGGGGTCGAACGGCACGGCGCGGTCGAGGGAGATCTTGCAGTAGCCGATTTCGTTCAACTCGAGCGTCTTTGCCGCCAGCCGACCGATGTTGTCGACGTCGATCCGATGCGTCAGGTCGGTTATCCGGGCGACCGCCGACGCGCTCGCGAAACGCGCCAGGTAGCTCCGTTTCGGCAACATCGGGCTGGCGTCCATCCAGATCAGATGGGCGGCGAATTGATCGGCGACCTCGGGAGGCCGATCGATCCCGGCGATCATGTGCCCGCGGCTCACGTCTACGTCGTCGGCCAGCGTCAGCGTGATCGACTGACTCGCCTTCGCCCGTTCGAGGTCTCCCGACGGCCCGACGATGCGCGCCACCGTCGACTTTCGGCCCGGCGGGCTGACGGTCACCGGCATCCCGCGCTTGACCTTGCCGGACGACACGGTTCCGCTGAAGCCGCGGAACTCGGAATTCGGACGACTGACCCACTGGACCGGCAGGCGAAACGCGCCCGTTCCGGCGGATGCGCCCGGCTCCGCGCTCTCCAGTATCTCCATCAGTGTCGGGCCGTCGTACCACGGCATGCCGCCGCCGGAGACGAAGACGTTCTCGCCGGTCAGCGCGGACATCGGAACCGCCGTCACGCGGTCGATCCCGAGCCGGCGCGCAAACGGCCGGTAGGCGTCGACGGCGGCGGAGAACGCCCGCCGGTCGTAACCGACGAGATCCATCTTGTTGACGGCGAGCACCGCTTGGCGGATGCCCATCAGCGAGACGATATGGCTGTGGCGGCGGGTCTGGGTCAGGAGGCCTTTCCGTGCGTCGACGAGGATCAGGGCAAGATCGGCGTTCGACGCACCCGTCGCCATGTTTCGCGTGTATTGCACGTGGCCCGGCGCGTCGACCGCAACGAACTTCCGCTTGTCGGTCTCGAAATAGCGATAGGCGACGTCGATGGTGATCCCCTGCTCGCGCTCAGCCTGCAGGCCGTCCACCAGCAGGGCGAGATCCACCGCATCGCCCTGGGTGCCGTATGTCCGGCTTTCCGCTTCGGCAGCCGACAACTGGTCGTCGAAGACGCTGCCGGAATCGTAGAGCAGCCGGCCGAGCAGGGTGGACTTTCCATCGTCCACCGAGCCGCAGACGACGAAGCGCAGCTCCGCCTTGCCGCTTCGGGCGGCGAGAAAGGCATCGAGGTCGCGGGACGCGGCAGGGCCGGCGATCGCCGTCATCAGAAGTAACCCTCCTGCTTCTTCTTCTCCATCGAGCCGATCTGGTCGTTGTCGATGGCCCTGCCCTGCCGCTCCGATCCGCGGCTCTGCAAGAGCTCCGCCATGACGTCCCGCACGGTCGCGGCGCGGGATTCGACCGCACCCGTCAGCGGGTAGCAGCCGAGCGTGCGGAAGCGGATTTCCTTCTCGACCGGCGTCTCTCCGGATTTCAGAGGGAGCCTGTGGTCGTCCACCATGATCAGAAGGCCGTCGCGCCTGACCACGGGACGCCTGGCGGAAAGGTAGAGTGGAACGATGGGGACGTTCTCCCGGTAGATGTATTGCCACACGTCGAGCTCGGTCCAGTTGGAGAGCGGGAACGCGCGCACGCTTTGTCCCGGCCGGATGCGCGTGTTGTACAAGCTCCACAATTCCGGGCGCTGGCTCCTGGGGTTCCAGCGGTGCGACTCGTTGCGGAAGGAAAAGACCCGTTCCTTGGCGCGCGACTTCTCCTCGTCGCGGCGGGCGCCGCCCAGGGCCGCATCGAAACCGTGCGCATCCAGCGCCTGCTTGAGCGCCTCCGTCTTCATCACTTCGGTATGGACCCGGGAGCCGTGGCTGATCGGACCGATGCCCCGCTCCACGCCCTCGCCGTTGACATGCACGATGAGCTCGAGGCCGAGCCGGGCCGCGGTCTCGTCCCGGAACCGGATCATCTCGCGGAATTTCCACGTCGTGTCGACATGCAGCAGCGGAAACGGCGGCTTTCCCGGCGCGAACGCCTTGAGCGCCAGATGAAGCATGACGCTCGAGTCCTTGCCGATCGAATACAGCATCACCGGCTTGCGAAACTCCGCCGCAACTTCGCGGAGGATGTGAATGCTCTCCGATTCCAGGCGGTCCAGATTGCTCAGCATTGACGCGGCGACTTTCCCCAAGACCCGCATCGCGACCGGGCGAGTCCAAGGGGATTGCGAATACGGCCTGAGCCGTCGGGACCGCGTGGTGACCGGTTACCGAAGGGGCCTATGGCCATAGGTTGACGAAACGTCATGGTTGGCAGTTCCCGCCCTGGGGTGGACCCGAAGTGCTGCCTTCGTCACCCAGGGACCATGAGCCCAACGCGAAGGCCGGGCTTCAGGAGGCCAAGCAGGTGGCACGCGCCCATCTCTGCGTTCCGGCCACCGAGAAGCTTCGGGGACTCGTCGCCGTACCCCATCGTGCAGGTCGGGACGTCGCCGCCCGGAACGTCGCTGCCGCCGACGGTTCGTCTACCCGTCGCCGTGGCGCGATTATCTGTATGAATGAGTTGCATAGTCGAATCAATCTGTATGAATACTGCGTATAGATCAAGAGGAGTCTCGCGGCGGCAGCGGGGATGACGTGAGCTTCGCGGCGGCAGTCGCAAGCGGTTCTTCAGCTTCGATTGTCGCGGCGCGACAGGCGGCGCGCCGTCGCCGGCGCGGTGTTGCGGTCGCACGTCGGAGGCAACGGGCGGGCTGCGGCGGGGCGCGAGTGCGCTGGAAATGCAACGCAGGTCGTTGCCCGGCTATCGACCTGCTGCTCGCCGACCCGCATCGCCGTTTCCGCGCGCGCCGGAGCGCCGAGGCGCGGGATTGCGCCGGTTGGGGTCGCCGGCGCGGGCGGGTCGTTCGCCGGTCAGGCTCGCCGTCGTGGGCCCAACTCGAGCTTGAGCAGAAACACGATCAGCAGCACCGCGCCGCCGGCGAACAGGATGTCGCCCGGCACGCGCAACCACACCAGCGTTTCCATGAGCGGGGAGTGCATCAACTCGGGTGACCGCGCGTGCCAGTAGCTGCGATCGAACGACACCAGGGCCTGAACGACGCCCTGCGGCAGCAGCGACCCGAACACCATCAGCGCCAACCCGCCGTTGAACAGCCAGAATATCCATCCGAGCGTTCGATCCGACCACGCGCCGACCGCTTGCGGCAGATCGCGGCGGCACAGCAGAAGCAGCCCGATGCCGAGCATGCCGTAGACGCCGAAGAGCGCCGCGTGCCCGTGCGTCGGCGTGGTCATCAGGCCCTGCAGGTAATACAGCGCCAGCGGAGGATTGATGAGAAAGCCGAGCACGCCGGCGCCCACCAGGTTCCAGAACGCCACCGCGAGAAAGAACATCAGCGGCAGGCGATAGCGGTCCACCCAGGGGGCGTGCCGCTCCGCCCTCCAGTGATCGTGGGCCTCGAACGCGATGAGCGCCAGCGGGACCACCTCGAACGCGGAGAACACCGCTCCGAGCGCCAGCACCGATTCGGGCGTGCCGGCGAAATACAGGTGGTGGAACGTGCCGAGCACGCCGCCGCCGAGAAAGATCATCGCCGAGAACATCACGTAGATCGCGGCCGTGGACGCTCTCAGCAGCCGCATGTGCACGAATGCCCAGGCGATCCAGGCCGTCGCGAACACCTCGAACAAGCCCTCCACCCAAAGGTGTACGACCCACCAGCGCCAGTACTCCGCGATGGTCAGATGCGTGTCGCGCCCGTAGAAGAATCCCGCGCCGAACAACAGCCCGATGCCTGCCGAAGAGAACAGCAGCAGGATCAGGAGCTGCCGGTCGGGGCGCCGCTCGCGGATCGCCGGAACAAGGCATCGCGACATGAGCCCGAGCCAGATGAGCAGGCCGGCGAAGATCAGGAATTGCCAGAAGCGCCCCATGTCCAGGAACTCGTATCCCTGGTGGCCGAACCAGTAGACCAGATCCGGATCGGTCATCCGCCCGGTCAGGGTCAGCCACTGGCCCGCGAGCGAGCCCACCACGGCGACCACCAGGGCCAGCCACAGCGCGTCCACGCCCAGACGCTGCAGCGGCGGCTCGGATCGCGAGATCAGCGGTGCCAGATAGAGACCGGCGCCCATCCAGGCGGTCGCGATCCACAGGATCGCCAGCTGGATGTGCCACGTTCGCGTCAGGGCGTAGGGTGCGACTTCCGACAGCGGCAACCCGTAGAAGTCCTGGCCCTCGACCGCGTAGTGCGCGGTGACGGCGCCAAGGGCGATCTGAAAGCCCAGCAACAGGGCCACGATCCAGACGTACTTCACCACCGCCCGCATGGACGCGGTGGAGCGCACCGACTCGATGGGATTCTCCCCCGGATAGCCTTCCAGCGGCCTTAGATCGGTTCGCCACTCGTCGCGTTCGCGCAGGAAGAACCAGCACAGCGCTCCGATCCCCGCGATCAGCAGGACCACCGAAATGAACGACCAGATGAAGGTCGAACCGCTCGGGCGGTTGCCGACCAGCGGCTCGTGAGGCCAGTTGCTGGTGTAGGTCACGGTGTCGTCCGGGCGCAGGGTGGAGGCCGCCCACGCGGTCCACCACCACCAGGCCACCAGCGCCCGCACATCCTCGTCCGGGTCCGGTCCCAGCGGCTCTTCCGGGATCGCATAGGCCTCGCGCAGGGCTGCGGAGGCGGGACCGTCCCCGGTGCCTCCGAACAGCGCCGCGTAGTGGGCGGTGATGCGTTCGATGGCGCGTGCGCGTTCCGGCGTCACCTCGATGAGCCCCGTCTCGGGGTCGTAGGTGTTGACCCGGATGCCCTCGGCGTGCGCGGCGATCCGGCCGGCCCGCTCGGGCGCGGACAGCGCCTCCAGATCCTCGCCATCCGGCGTCAGCATCGCCATCGCCTCGCGATGCAGCACGTCCGCCGTCCAATCCGGCGCCAGATAGCTGCCGTGGCCCCAAACGGAGCCCAGCTCCATCCCGCCCAGGCGGCGCCAGACGTCACGCCCGTGGTCGATGTCGTCCTGGGTGAAGATCACCGTGTCGCCTTCGGTCGTGACGACCCGGTCCGGCATCGGCGGCGCCATCTGGATGGCGCGACCGCCGACCAGCAGCAGGACACCGAACATCACGACGAGAAGCGCGGTGAACATGAGCCAGAGGCGGCCTATGGTGAAAGTCTCTCGATAGTTCATGGCGTTCACCCTCGACGACCATGCGGGGTTGAGCGGCCCCATCGACCGGTTCGCGTCGAACGTTAGTGCATTGTCGGTTTCCCGGCCAAGCTGAATGACGAGCGGAGCGTCACGGAGCCGGGCGATAGCGAGCGCTACGACTCGCCTGGATCGAGCGACTTCTCCATGTACACGGCATCGTCGAGGGGATTGTCGTAATACGGCGCGATATCGTGGAAACCCATGGAACGATAGAGCCTTGTCGCCGCCACAAGGTGCGCAAGGGTGTCAAGCCGCATACGGGCGTATCCGGCCCTGCGGCCCACGCGGATGATTTCGTCGGCCAGCAACCGGCCCAGGCCCAGGCCCCGCCACCGCGGGCGGACGTAAAGACGCTTCATTTCGCATATGCCGGTCGCCAAGGGTTTCATCGCCACGCCGCCGGCACACCCGCCGTCCGCATCGCGGGCGAGCAGCATCCTTCCGTCTGGCGGCGCGTACGGCCCGGGGAGCAAGCGCAACTCGGAGGAGAAATCCTGAAAGGTCAGGTCCAGCCCGAGCCACCGCTGGTATTCGGCGAACAGAGCCCGCATCTCATCGACGTCGGAATCCGAGCTCGCTTCTTCTATCGAGAAAGCCATTTCCGTCGGCCCCGAACTGCCTACGGAATACTCTCTCTGCCAAGTAGAATCCGGATCCCGAGCGCACCAAGGATGACTGCGGCCCCACGGTCGAGATAGCATTTTGCCCGCATGTATTGCTTCGCGATAGCTTGCGTACTCATGCAGAAGGCAAGCGTCGTGTAGAAGGCGAGTTCCACGAAGAAGTGGTTGATGACGATCAAGACACTGTCGGTGACGCCGATCCCCTCCGGGAAAACAGTGACCAGGACAGCCGCGGCAAACAGCACGGATTTCGGATTGAAAAGATTGACGAGGTAACCTTGCCGGAAAGCGCGCCGGGCTACCTGTGTTCGTGCCTTGAGAGGTGCATGGACATCCTTCCACATCCTGTAGGCGATGTACAAGAGATAGGCGGCGCCGGCGACCTTGACGCCCACGTACAGGAAGGGAAACAGCTCAAAGATAATCCCGAGGCCGAGGAGCGCTGTCATCGTCCAGGTTGCCGCCATCAGACCCAATCCGGCGCCGACCGCGATTCCGGCGGTCCGTCCCGCACCCAGTGAGGTTTGGATCGCCAATAGCAGTGCTGGCCCGGGGCTTGCCATGGCGGCCAACAGGACAATGTTGAATGCCACGAGCTGCTCGAGTGTCATTGCATGTTCCTACGGTCAGCGAATTTTCGAGAGTCAAGGAAGGATCAAGTCTCTTCCATAAACACTGGTAAAGTCCTATCCCAAAACCTACGAAACTATAGTGTGGAAGAACAAGAAGACATCACCTTCCATCGCATGAGTGTACGCAGAACAATACACTGTTTCCATCTTGCGAATTTTGTGAGTCGGCGACACGAACACTCCGAGTGCGTCCCGCGCAGGAACCGCCCGCGACAGAGCATCGTCCGCTCACGGCCTGACGGCACGGGCGCTCGGGGAGAAAAAGCCGTTACGTGTGCGGACGGGACAATCGCCCGCCGGTTCGGGAGGCCCCCAGATCCGCCGGTCGGCGCTTACGCCGCCTCGGCCGTGTCGAGCGCGATCTCGGCGGGCTCGCTCACGATTTCCATGTCCGGGTGCGCGCGCACCTCGTCGAACAGCGGTTCCGAGACGCCGATCTCGCCGAGCGCGAGCGTGTTCCTGATGCGCACGATGCGCGCGTCCTTCGGCTCTATGCCGATCAGGGTCTTGACCGCGAGCCGCACCGCTTCGCCCTCGGTGCGCATGGGGATGGGAATGGCGCCGCCCGACAGATAGGTGCTGGCGACGATGTTGGCGTAGGTGACGCCGAAGTCGATGCGCCGGTAGAGGCGCGAGGTGATGACGTCGGCGCTGCCGATGCCAGCGGCGTTGCCCTTGGTGGCGTCGGTCAGGTCGAGCATGACGACCTTCTTCACGCGCGGCAGCTCGAAGCCTTCCTGCGCCCGCCCGGTGCTGCCGATCACGTTCGGGTCGGCGCCGGCGCCGCTGATCTCCTTGCCGATCTCGTCGATGATCAGAACGTCGATGTCGTCGATGCAGATGCGCGCCATCAGCGACTTGGCGTGGGCCTGCAGCTCGGTCTCGCGGGCGACCAGGTTCTCGCCCGCGATCGCCTCCACGAGGGCGGTGTCGTCGTACGCGTCCTCGACGAGGCCGACGCCGAAGAGGAACTTGCTGTTGTCGATCACCGCTTGCGCGGCGGGCGGCAGGACCTTGCCGAAATCGGTCATCTCGTAGCCGCCGTGGAAGGCCGAGGCGCCGTTGATCTTGCCCATGCCGATGATGATCATCTTGCAGATGCCGCTCTCGATCGGCCCGCGGAAGCTCGTGTGCGGCTTGATGCGGTTGATCAGCACGACGCCGTCGGCCTCGTTGGCGAGACGGTCCATGTGCAGCGGCGTCCCGTCGTCCATCTCTGCGACCACCACCGTGTCCATGCTCGCCTCGACCGGCGCCCCGACCTCGTTGTCGGTGATGCCGTAGCCGGCGAGGATGCGGCGCTGCGCTTCGGCGCCGCCGCCGCCGTGGCTGCCCATGGCGGGAAAGACGAAGGGCCGGGCGCCGCGTTCCTTCAACGCGGCGACCGTGGCGCGGACCGCGGCCTGGATGTTGTTGACGCCGCGGCTGCCGACGCCGACCGCGATGCGCGCGCCGGGGGCGATCCTGGCCGCGATCTCGGGACGCGCGATCTCGGAGGCGACCGCCCCGGCCACGTCGTCGAGCTTGTGGTGCGCGAAGCTCTGCCGCGCGCGCGCCATCCGCGGCAAGTCGAAGTCCAGTCCGCCGGCAATGTTGATCCGCGCTTCGTCGAGCATGGCGTCCTCTCCCTGTCGTCCCCGCGTCCTTCTCCGGGCGCGGCGCGAGGTGGAGCCTACGCGCTCAACCGCCCCGGATCAACCGGCCGGGCAGGCGGTCGGCGCCGTGAAACCCGCCCTCGTCGGCGACGCGGACGCCGTTGATCCATACCCCGCCCATGCCCTCGGCGTCGCACACCAGCCGGCTCGCGCCGCCGGGCAGGTCGTGCATCCGCCGGCTCGGCGTGCGGGCGACCGTGGCGGGGTCGAACAGCATGAGGTCGGCCCAGGCGCCTTCCTCCAGGCGTCCGCGGTCGGCGATGCCGAAGATGTCCGCCTGCCGCCCGGTCATCCGGTTGACGGCGGTCTCCAGTTCGAGCGCTCGCCGGTCGCGCACCCAGTGGCCGTAGAGATGCGGCCCGAACCCGGCGTCGCAGAAGAACGTCAGATGGGCGCCGGCGTCGGACAGCGCGATGGTGCTGTGCGGGTCGGTGATCAGTTTCGCCACCGCTTCCTCGTCCGAATTGAGCAGGGTGGACGTGAAGACGGTATCGAGATCGTCGGCGAGGCCAAGGTCGAGGAAGCGGTCGAGCGGGTGCTGGCCGGCGGCGGCGGCAAGCTCGGCGACGGTGCGCCCCTCGCACGCCTTGTCGCCGCCGTTCGCCACCTCGGCCACGACGATCCGCGACCAGTCGCCGTTGAACGCGCGCAGGCCCCGCGGATTGTCCAGCTCGGCCTTCATGCGGGCGCGGAACCGGGCGTCGGCGTAGACCGG
Source organism: Alphaproteobacteria bacterium (assembly GCA_965243325.1). Lineage (GTDB taxonomy): Bacteria > Pseudomonadota > Alphaproteobacteria > UBA7887 > UBA7887 > JANQOH01. The sequence continues at coordinate 2,479,171 of CBDEUQ010000003.1, forward strand.
CTTGAGATCGTCGCCGCTCACCTCCATGGCGGGGCGCCAGGCGACGTACGATTCCATCAGGTAGGGTTCGCGCAGCGTGAACTCCATGGTGAGCGGGCAGCACGAGACCTGCCCGTAGAGCCTGCGGCCCCTGCGGTTCGCTTCGGCGATCCGCTCCATGGCGCGCGTCGTCGCCTCCGGTCTGGTGTGGTCGTGCAGCAGCGCCGCCACGATCACCGGCCGCCCCGAGTCGGCGGCGAAGGTCTCGAGCGTGTCCAGGTCGGTGTCCTTGCCGCGCGTCAGCATGAAAACGCCGCGCCCGGACTCGGCCATGGCGCCGATCAGCGCGCCGATCTCGCTTTCTTCGGCGCGGAGCGACGGCATGGGCACGCCGCCGGCGCCGTTGTGGCCCTCGAACGTCGAGGTTGCGAAGCCGATGGCGCCGGCCGCCATGCCGCCGCGCACCAGCTCCGCCATCTCCGCGACCTCGTCCTCGGTCGCCGCCCGCTCCGTGGCCTCGTCTCCCATCACCCAGGTGCGGACCGCCGAGTGGCCGACGTAGGCGGCGACGTTCGGCCCGACTCCCGACGTCTCGACGGAGTCGAAGTATTCGGGGATGGTTTCGAAGTTCCAGCGAATGCCGGCGCGCAGGGCGTCGAGGGGCATGCCCTCGACATTGCTGAGGTTGCGCGCGGTCATTGCGCGGTGGGGCGGCCGGCACGGCGCGATGGCGAAGCCGCAGTTGCCGATCACCACGGTGGTGACGCCGAGCGACGGCGAGGGGGTCGCCCACGGGTCCCATGTGATCTGCGCGTCGTAGTGGGTGTGTACGTCGATGATCCCGGGAGCGAGCGCGCGGCCGGCGGCGTCCACGGTCTCGCGCGCGGCCCCTACGTCGCCGCCGACCGCGGCGATGCGGCCGTCGGTGACGGCGAGGTCGCCGTGGCGCACCGGACCGCCGGTGCCGTCGTAGATCGCCGCGTCGCGGATCGCGAGGTCGTACATCGGGGAGCCTCCTTCGTCGGGCCTCGCCGCAGTATGCCATGGCCGCGGCGCCGGCGCCTCAATGCCGCGGGAGCCCTCCTCCGTCATGCGCGGCCCCGGCCCGTCGCTGCCCGGTTCGGCTTCGGCAGACGTCACGCGCCGCTGCCTCTCGCCCCGGCCTTGAGCCGGAGCCCAGGGCCAGCGGCGGGGCACCGCCGGGGAAGGCGGTGGGGGCGAGTCGAGCGGCGGCGCGTGCCCCGGATACGTCCGGGCAGCCCGGGCCTCGGCTCAAGGCAGGGGGGACGGAAGTGTGTATCGCCGCCGTCTGAACCCCCCGGGGGTACGGCCGTCGCGCGCCGCGGCCCTACCAGCGCAGCGCGCCGTGCAGCATCAGGCTTTCCGCGGGCTCGCCGCCGGGGCCGGCCTCGCGCAACGTTCCCAGAAGGCTGACGCTCGCTCCCGGCGCAAGCTGCCAGAGCACGCCCATGTCCCAAGCGCCGGCGCCTCCGTCGCCGAGTCCGAGCCCCGCCCAGGGAGTCACCGTCCCCAGGCCGGGCGCCGCGTCGAGGCCGTAGCCGATCCTGGCGCTCATGCGCCCGCCCGCTCCGTCGGCCGGCGACGCTCCGCCGGCGACGCCCGAATTCCACAGCTGGCGAACGCCGCTGGCCGCCTGGCCCCACGCCGGCCGCAGACTGAGCGCGATGCCCCGGCCGGCCCGGCCCGGATCGATGCGCACCAGACCGCTCAGCCCCCATTCCTCGTAGTCGCCGCCGTGAGCCAGAAGGGTCCGGGCCCGCGCTTCGATGGTCAGCCTCGTCGCCGGGTCCGCAAAGCGCAGGCCGCCCCCGACCTCGACGCCGTTTCCGGTCTCGCCGTCGCCGCCGTCGTGCCGCATGCCGATCTCCACCGACGGCGTGAGCGTCGCCCCGGAAGCGAGACGCCGGACGTGGCTTCCCTCCAGCGCCAGCCGCTGCCGGCTGGCGTTCAGCGTCATTTCGTCGAGGGTCTCCGATCCCTCGACCTCGGCCTTCGTGAAGGCGGTCTCGCCCTTCAGGCTCAGTCGTGTCGTGCCGCCTGCGATCAGGTCGTCGCTCGCCACGAGGGGGCCGCTCACGCCCGCCGCCGCCATCCGCTGCGTCAGGTCGCTCGACTCCGTGCCCGCCGATCCGCCGTCGAGCTCGACCTCGCCCCGGCCATGTCCGGCGAGGGCCCACAGGCCGATGCCGGCCGGCGTTTGCCAACCCACGTAGGGGGCGACGCTCGTCACCGTGGCCGTGAGCTCGCCGGAGAGCGTGGAGGAAGCGGTGTAGTCCACCGTCCCCTGCGCCCGCGTCACCGACATCCCGGCGAGCAGGTCCGCCCCCAGCCTGGTGTCGATCCCGACGCTGGCGCCCGTCACGTCGCCGTCGTAGGAAACGGACTGCGGGTCGCCGCCGGAGAAGTTGCGAACGTTCCCGCTCCCCCAGACGGTCAGGTCGCCGAGGAAGCCTGCGCCGCCGCCGTCGTCGAGCGCCAGACTGAAGGACGAGGCGGCGATCAGCGCGGCGGGGTCGAACGTGCCGCTCTCCAGCGCCTGCCCGTTGGCCATCAGCATCTGGGTGAGCGTGGAGGTGCCGCCGAGGCTGAGTTCGCGGACCGGCGCGGCGCCGGACATCGCGCGCTCCACGCGGCCCGAGACGGCATCGACCGTGCTCGCCGTCATCGCGCGCATCACCTGCGGCAGAACCGATTCGACGACCGCGCCCAGCTGCTCCGTGCCCGTTTCGGGCGCCCTCGGGTAGAAGCCCGAGCTGACGATCAGGCTGGTGCGGGTCTCGGTGCCGTCGCTTCTCGTGATCGTTCTGGCGAGCTCCACCGCAAAGCCCACCTTGGGAATGTCGGCGGCGTCGCTGTCGTCGGTGGGATCGTCGAAGTGGTAGGTCCAGAAGCCGCCTTCCGGACTGCTGGTGGCCGCGGCGAGGAGCTGGTCCCAAATCAGCTCGCCGGTCACGACGTCGCGGGTGACCCCCGGAGGCCGCAGCTCCAGGCGGTCCGGAAAACCGCCGTGGAATATGATCACGTTGCTGACCCGATCGACGATGGAGAGGTACACCGCACCGTGCCTCCATGGCCCGTTCGGATCTCTGAGAGCGAGCCTCGCTTCCGCAAAGGCAATTCGCGCTTCCGCGATCGAGCGTGCGTTCCGCTGGCCCTCCGCGAGGAATCTCAGCGCTTCCGTGACGAACTGCCTCAGGGTCGCGCGATCCACCACGTCCCGGGCAGTGACGGCCGGCATGTAGTGACTGATCTGTTCTTCGGCCACGTGCGAGGCGTCCAGATCGAAGCCGGCGAGCAGCACGCGCGGCTGCCCCGTGTTGGCGGAGACGAAGGCGCCTGCATAGCCGCGCGCCCCCGGGATCGCCGGCGCACCGGGCCCGGAGCCGGTCAGGTCGAACGCGCCGTGAGGCTCGTCCCGCAGCAAGCCGAAGAGCGCGGCCAGCGCGCGTCTCCTCGTATCGGCGTCGGGAGAGGCCAGTCCCCCCAGGACCGCCCGGGGAACTCCGAGCGCGGCGAGAATCCCCGCGTACACGTCGGACCTCAGGCGCGAGGCGGAAAGGGACATGTCCCTTGCGTGAAAATACACCCGGCCGTCCTCGGGCGTCAGCGACACGAGGTACGTGTCGCCGGAGCGCCAGGGGCCGCCTTCCAGCCGGAGCCGGCACCCCGAGACCGCAAGCTGCTCCGACGAGAGGGTATCGGAGCCCCGGCGCTTGAACTGCGCTATCGCGGCCAGCGCGAAGTCCGTCAGGCTGGCGCTGCCGTCCTCCACCTCGCCCGCCGTCACGGGCGGCGCCGGGAGAGGATCCCCGCCGGCGGGAAGGGGGCACCCTTCCTGGGCCATGGCCGGGCGCACATCGAAACCGACCGCGACCGGCAGGACGAGACAGAATGCCAAGGCCGCGCATGCCCTGGCCGTCCAGATTCCCGAATTCATCTTGCGATTACCCCCGTGCAGAACCCGCAGCCTTTCGGGCCCGGCCCCGGCCGCGCGCAAAAACCGTACCGGGGAGGAGGTTTCGCGTCAATTGCAAGCAGTTCCGGTGCGTGGTGCCGACGGGAGGTGCGGTCCCGGCGGTCGTCCGTCTCCTTACCCCTCCGTTTCCCCGTCTTTGTCGAGGTCAGTTTCGGTGGATGGGACTCGTGGCACAGTTTCCACCGGGCTTTCGACCGCTCCGCCGGGTCGACATTCGGCACGCCGCCAGAGCCATGCGCGATGGCTGCCATACCCCTCCAGCATGCCCAGTTCAGGTCCGGGCGTCGCCAAACCGGACAGAGCAGTGCGGTCGCCCCCGGGCCGGCGGCACGTCGCCGGCCGAGTCCCGCTTCGCCTACGCCCGGGAAACCTGGATCTCCCGGATCGACGAGCCAACGGTTTGAGGCGCAGGGGACTGCCGCATACAGTTCGCGAATCAAGCCTTTTCATATGGAGCAGGCGGTGCCCGAAAGAATCTATACCCTGAAGACCGAAGGGAAGCCGGAACCTTTGGAAGAAATGCCCTTTTCTGCCGAGGATCAGCTCCAGAAGCTGATCGCCGATTACCCCGAACTGCTGGATGGAGAGCAGATCCGGCCGGGCGATGCGCGTCGCTGGATCCTCATCGCCCGCGAAAAGGGTATTGCTGCATCCTCCGGCGAGAATGCCCGCTGGTCGGTGGACCATCTCGTCGTCGACCAAGATGCCGTTCCGACGCTGGTAGAAGTGAAGCGGGGAGCCAATTCGGAGATACGGCGTGCGATCGTCGGGCAGATGCTGGACTACGCGGCTCATGCCGCCGAAACCTGGACGGCGGACGAACTCCGCATGGCGTTCGAGGCACAGACCCGCGAACGCGACGTCGACCCCGAAGACGAGCTTGCCGGGCTGTTGGGAGGCGATACGGAGCCCGACGTCGACGGTTTCTGGGACGACGTATCGACGAACCTCGCCGCAAAGCGTCTCCGTCTGCTGTTCGTGGCGGACGCCATACCCGACGAGCTTGCGCGGGTTGTGGAATTTCTCAACGCCCAGATGCCCAACATCGAGGTCCTTGCCGTCGAGCTCAAGCAGTTCCAGGGGGAATCCGCCCGAACTCTGGTGCCTCGGGTAATCGGAAGAACCTCGGCCGCACCCGCCCGATCCACACCCAGGCTTAACCGCCAGTCGTTCCTGGCAGGGTTCGCGAGCGACAAGGTGCGCGACGTGGCGAGCCGTTTCCTGGAGATCGCCGAACGGTCCGGCGACCGTGTGTACGTGCACTACGGAACCGGTGGCATCAGTATTCGGATAAAATGCCGGCTTAGGCCCCACCAGATTACCGTTGCCTGGCTCTATCCGCAGCCGGACATCGGTTGGATGAAAACCAAGGATTTCTCGTTCGGTGCCCCCGATCTCGATCATGAAGACGATCTGTCCGACGAACTGCGCGCGCTCGTTGACCAATGGACTGACGGGTTCGACAAGGACGCCTTCGCCGAGCGAGTCTTCAGCAAAGGCGTGAAGGCATGGGCCGTCCGCCACGATGCCGCGACCTGCCACGCGGACGATCTGGTGAAGCGCCTTCGCGGTGTTATCGAAAAACTGGCGTCGCTGTAAGGAGATTCCCTTCGGTTGAGCGTCGCGATCGAGCCCTTCCGGAGTGGCGGGGTGCGTCCGCGCGCGGCCGTCCGGCACGCGCCTCAGCACTCGATGACCCGAACGTGGCCCGCGCGTCCGTAGTCGAGCAGCCGGCGGTCGCGGGTCACGAGGGTGGATCCGAACGACCGCGCGGTCGCGGCTAGGATGCGGTCGACGGGATCGGCCGGAGGCGAGCCGGGAAGGGCGCACGATGCGATCAGCACCGCCGGCGGCATTTCGGCGAGGGTCACGCCCGGCGCCGAACGGAACCGGTCGAACCAGATTTCCGGGTCGATCGACAGCGCGATCCGGCCCTTTGCCGCCAGCATGGCGATCTCCCACGCCGTCATGGGCGAGACGGCGAGATGCCCGCTGGCCCCGCGCGCATCCCGCAAGGCGCCGGCGGCCGGCTCCCGTATCGGATCGCCGTTCGCGATCCAGAGGACGGCGCAGGTGTCGAGCAGGAAACCGGACACGGGCTACCGGGCCGCATCCCATTCCGCGCCGGTCGGTGCCGTGAGGTCGGTGCCGGGCCTTGTCGTCACCGTGCCCCGGAGCGCGCCGAAGACGTGCGCGAAGGGGCGGTCCTCGGGCACGTCGGTGCCGTCCGGACTGCCCGACGCCGGCGCCGAGTCGTCGGCGTCGGGCGGCGGGCCGACCGCATCGGACTTGCGGAACACGAGCCTGCGGCCCTCCATGTTCACGTCAGCCGATTCGTAGCCCGCGTCCAGCCACGCCTTGGTCATGACGCTGTTGGACGGGTTGTTCGACCACCAGGCGCGGTGCCGATGTGCGGACGGCGGAAGTTCCGCGCCGATGATCTCCTCGATCTTCTCCCAGGTCACGGGCACGACGGCTTGCCCCGAGGCGCGCAGATAAACCGTGAGCGGTTCGTACTTCAGCATGATGTTACTCCCCGCCGGAAACATTTACGTCTGAAAATATACTGACACATAGTACATGTAAAGAAACTGCAGTAACGCCAGAGACCACGCGCGCCGTGCCGATTCTTCGGGACAACTAGGGACGGAAAAAGGCGGGCAGGTACATATCGAGCGCCGGGCGCGCTCAGAAGCCCGGCGACACGCGGTCGACCGCGATGAGGCGGTCCTCGAAGCAGCAGAGCCGGGCGATAAACCGCAGCGACGCGTTCGGCCTCGGTCGTCTTCGCGGCGCGCATTGGACACAGCACGTCCGCACCGCCGCCGGCCGGATCACGACGCACGCTCCCCGATGACGTCGAGAAAGGCCTGCCCGTAGCGCTCGAGCTTCGCCGCGCCGACTCCGTACACGCCGGCCATGGCCTCCGGCGTGCGCGGCTTGCGCTGCGCCATCTCGATCAGCGTGCGATCGCTGAACACGACGAACGCCGGCACGCCGCGCGCTTCGGCGAGCGACCGGCGCTTCGCCTTGAGCGCCGCCAGCAGCGTCTCGTCCACGGGGCCCGCCGGCGCGGCGGACGCCGTCCCGCGGCGTTTCGCGCGGCCGCGGCCGGTGCCGACGACATCGGCGCGCATCTCGAACGACGCCCCGCCGCTCAGCACCTCCCGGCCAGCGTCGGTCAGGAACCAGCGGCCGTAGCGGACGATGTCCATGTCGATGCAGCCGGCCGCGTAAAGCTGGCGGAACACCGCCTGCCAGTACTTCTCCGGGCGGTTGGCGCCGACGCCGAACGTCGGCAGCCGGTCGTGCCCCAGCTCGCGCAGCCGCGCCGTCCGCGCGCCGCGCAGCAGCGCGACCAGGTGCCGCGTCGCGAAGCGTTCGCCGGTGCGCACGATGGCGCTCATCGCCTTCCGCGCGTCCTCCGTGCCGTCGACCGTGGCGACGCCGTCGATGCACAGGTCGCAGTTGCCGCACGGCGCGGCCCGCTCGCCGAAATAGGCGAGGAGGGTCTGGCGCCGGCAACGGTGCGACTCGCACAGCGCCACCAGCGCGTTGAGCCGCTGCGACGCGACGCGCTTGCGGTCCTCGTCGTCGCCCTCCTCGATCCGGCTGCGGAGAAACCTCATGTCGGCCATGCCGTAGAGCGTCAGGGTGTCGGCGGGGAGGCCGTCCCGCCCGGCGCGGCCGATCTCCTGGTACCAGCTCTCGATGTTGTCGGGCATGTCGGCGTGGCAGACGAAGCGCACGTCGGGCTTGTCGATTCCCATGCCGAACGCGACGGTGGCGGCGACGACGATCCCGTCCTCGCGCTGGAAGCGGTCCTGCGCCGCGACCCTCTCCCCGCGGTCCATGCCGGCGTGATAGGCGACGGCGTCGTGCCCGGCGGCGCGCAGCGCCGCCGCGCGCTCCTCGGCGCCCTTGCGCGACCGGCAGTAGACGATGCCGCTTTCACCCCGGCGTTCGGCGACGAAGCGCGCGATGCGGTCGTCGGCGCCGTCCTTGAGCGCCATCGCGAGGCGGATGTTCGGCCGGTCGAACCCCTGGACGAAACGCCGCGGCGCTTCCGCGAACAGCCTGGACTCGATGTCGTTCCGCGTGGCCGCGTCGGCGGTGGCCGTGAGCGCGATCATCTGGACCCCGCCGAGCGCGTCGCGCAGGCCGCCGAGCGCGAGATACTCGGGGCGGAAGTCGTGTCCCCACTGCGATACGCAATGCGCCTCGTCGACGGCCAGAAGATCGACGCCGCAGCGTCCCAGGAAGGCCGCGATGTCCGGGCGCGACAGGCGCTCGGGCGCGGCGTAGAGGAGTCGCAGCGCGCCGTCGCGCGCGGCACGGCCGATTCTTCTGTTCTCCTCCGGGTCGTTGGCCGAGGTGACGCACCCCGCGGCGACGCCCATCGCCTCGAGCTGGCTGACCTGGTCGCGCATCAGGGCGATCAGCGGCGACACCACGACCGTCAGGCCGCCCCGCACGATCGCCGGCAACTGGTAACAGAGCGACTTGCCGCTCCCCGTGGGCATGACGGCGAGAACGTCCTCGCCGCCGAGCACCGCGGCCACCACGTTGTCCTGCCCGGGCCGGAAGTCGTCGAAACCGTAGACTCGCCGCAGGGCTTCGCGCGCCGCGGCCAGCGACACCGTCATCCGCTGGCGACGGTCTGCCAGTCGCCCTTTCGCGCCGAGGCGAACAGTGCGTCGAGCACGCGCATGTTGGCGATCGCGTCCTCGATCGGATACGGCACCGGCCGGCCTTCCTGCAGGCATGCCGAGACCGCGTCGCCCTGGCACGTGTATTGGTCGACGGGAGGAATCTCGATCGTCTCGTCCGGCACCGGTCCGGGGAAGGCTCCGCCGCCCAGGAACAGACGGCACGGGCGGGTCGGCTCCATGACGAAGGGAAACTCGACGCGCAACCACGCCTCGGTGCCGAGAACGACGAGGCTCTGGTGACGCGCGACCTGGGTCGAGCAGGTGAAGCTCGCGTGGCCGCCGGGAAAGGCCAGGATCGTGCTCGCGAGGCGGTCTGTGCCGAAGGCCGGATCGCGTTCCAGCAACGCGACCGCGCGAATCGGCTCCGCCGCGAACACGAAGCGCGAGATGACCGTCGGATAGCAGCCGATGTCGTAGATTCCTCCGCCGCCGGTCTCGACCCGATTGCGGATGTTCTGCGGGTCGGGGTTGTCGTACGCGAACGTCCCCTGGACGGCGCGCACGCGGCCCAGGCGGCCGGAGTCGAGGAGTTCGCGCACCTTGCGCCACTGCGGGTGGTGGCGGACCATGAACGCCTCCTGCACCTGCCGGCCGCTGCGGTCGCGCGCCGCGATCAGCGTCGCCGCCTCGGCGGCGGTCAGCGCGACCGGCTTCTCGCACAGGACGTGCTTGCCGGCGTCGAGGGCGCGGATCGTCCACGGAACGTGCAGATGATTTGGGAGCGGGTTGTAGATCGCGTCGATGTCGGGGTCGTCGATCATCGCCTGGTAGGTGCCGTGGCTGCGCGCTATGCCGAGTTCGGCGGCAGCGTCGGCGGCGCGCGCCGCATCTCGCGACGCGATGGCGTCGATGCGGCACCGCTGGCCGGCCTGCATCGCCGGGATCACCTTTTCCGTCGCGATCCGCGCGACGCCGAGCACACCCCAGCGAACCGGGTCCATCGCGTCCTCCCCGCCTTCTCTGCTCCGGCGGTCAGCTTGGCAGAGCGGGGGCCGGATTGCTAGGTTGCCCCGGCGTTGCGGAGGGGGAGGGGTGGGCCGTGAAGATCGTCAAGGTATCGGCTGAGTGGCTGCACGTGCCGATCGCCGAGGAGCGCCAGCACCGTTCCGATTTCGGGCAGGTATCGTCGTTCGATTCGGCGCTGGTACGCGTCGAGACGGCGGGCGGAGTGACGGGCTTTGGCGAAGCCAAGGCGCAGGTCGGCAGCGCTGGCAATTGCCGTGCCGTCTGCGCGCTGATCGAAGATGAGTTCGCGCCCCTACTTGTCGGCGAGGACGCGCGCGACATCTCGCGCCTGTGGGATGTGATGTACAACGGTTCGCGCGCGCACTACGCGATCGAGCGCGGGCACGTGTTCCCGGTCATGGGCCGGCGCGGCATTACCGTCGCGGCGATCAGCGGCGTCGATATCGCGCTGTGGGACATTCTCGGAAAGTCGCTCGGTGCTCCGGTCTGGCGCCTGCTCGGCGGCCGCCGGCGTGAGCGCATGCCGGCTTATGCCTCCGGCGGCTGGGCGCCGACCGACGGCATCGTCGCCGAGCTCCAACGCTTCATCGATCGCGGCAACTTCGGCGCCGTCAAGATGCGCGTCGGCTCGGGCGACGGGACGCTTGCGCACTCGATCGCCCGGGTCCGCGCCGCCCGCGAGGGACTGGGCGATTCGGTGGGCATCATGTGCGATGCGCACGGGACGTGGACCGCCGCCGAGGCAAAGCGGTTTTGCCGCGCAGTCGCCGAATGCCACATCGACTGGCTCGAAGAGCCGGTGACGGCCGACGACAAGCCGGGCATGGCGGAGGTGCGCGCGGCCACGGACATCCCCATCGCGACCGGCGAGTCGGAGTTCACGCGCTTCGCCTTTCGCGATCTCGCACTGTTGCGGGCTGCGGACATTTTCCAGCCCGATCCGTCGATCGCGGGCGGGATCACGGAGTTGATGCGGATCGAGGCCCTGGGCAGCGCGCACCAGATCCGGCTCGCGCCGCATATGTGGGGCGGCGCCCTGACGTTCGCGGCCGGGATGCACGTGGCGGCGGCGGCGAGCAGCGGCTTCACGCTCGAGTACTCGCTCGGCGCCAACCCCATGCTGCACGAGCTCGCCGTGGAAGACTTCACGGTCGAGAACGGCATGCTCGACATTCCCGAACGCCCCGGGCTGGGAGTCACGATCGACGAAACGTTCGTCGCCCGCCACCGCATGGGCTGACGGAACCGCGGCCCGCCCTGCGACCGCCGGCCATGAGGTACTTCGACGACTTCGCGCCGGGCCAACGCTTCGACCTTGGCCGCCGCACGGTCACGCGGAGCGAGATCGTGGCGTTCGCGCGCGCGTTCGATCCACAGCCGTTCCACCTCGACGAGGCGGCGGCAGCGGATTCGATCTTCGGCGGCCTCGTCGCGAGCGGTTGGCACACCGTGTCGCTGTACATGCGCCTGCTCGTCGACGGACTTCTGCACGAGTGCGCGAGCCTCGGTTCGCCGGGGGTCGACGAAGTGCGCTGGCGCCATCCGGTGCGTCCGCGCGACACCCTCGCCGCCGGCGCGACGGTCGTCGCCACGATCCCCTCGCGCAGCAAGCCGGACCGCGGCATCGTTCGCATGGACTACGACATGCGCAACCAGGACGACACGACGGTGCTGACGATGAAGGGGATGGGCATGTTCGCTCGCCGGCCGTAAGGCGCCGAAACGGCGAAGGTGCGGGCGGCGCTAGACTTCGAGCCACTCCTTGCGGACGCGGTCGTCGGTGCGAAAGTCCTCCACGGTACCGTCGAAGACGACGCGGCCGTGGCCCATCACGTAGAGGCGGTGGGAAATGTCGAGCGCGATGGCGAGTTTCTGCTCGACGAGGAGAATGGCCACGCCGCGGTTGGCGATCTCGGCGAGCAGGGCGGAGACCTGCTCGACCAGTTTCGGCGCCAGCCCCTCCGTCGGTTCGTCGATCATGATGAGGTCCGGGTCGCCCATCAGCGTGCGGCACATGGTCAGCATCTGCTGTTCGCCGCCGGAGATCACCGAGCCCAGCGCGTCGGCGCGTTCCCCGAGATTGGGGAACATCTCGAACATGTCGTCGATCGACCAGCGCCCCAGCGAGCGCATGTTCTTGATGCCGAGGATCAGGTTCTGGCGCACCGTGAGGGTGGGAAAGATGTTGCGGTTCTCGGGCACGTAACCGATGCCGCGGCGCGCGATCTCGTGCATCCGAAGCCCGGCGATCGGCTCGCCCTTGAACACGATCGAGCCGACCGGCTCGACCTCGCCCGTGATCGCCTTGAGCGTCGTCGAGCGGCCGACGCCGTTGCGGCCCAGCAGGCTCACGATCTCGCCGGCACGCACGTCGAAGTCGACGCCTTGCAGGATGTGACTCTTGCCGTAGTAGGCGTGAAGGTCGCGGACTTCGAGCATCACGCGGCCTCGGTGCCGAGATAGGCTTCCTGCACGGCGGCGGAGGCGCGGATTTCCTCCGGCGTGCCGGTGGCGATGATCTCGCCGTAGACGAGCACCGAAATGCGGTCCGCGAGATCGAACACCACCCCCATGTCGTGCTCGACGATGACCAGCGTCTTGTCCTCGGAAATGCGCCGTATCAGCGCCACCGACTGTTCGATCTCGGAGTGGCTCATTCCCGCCGTCGGCTCGTCCAGCATGATGACGGTCGCGCCGCCGGCGATGGCGATGCCGAGTTCGAGCGCGCGCTGGTCGGCATAGGACAGGAGGCCGGCCGCGACCTGCCGCTTTTCCCAAAGGCCGATCTGGCGGAGAATCGTCTCCGTGCGCTCGCGCACGTCGCCGAGGGCGCCAACGAGCTTCCACCACGCGTAACGGTGGCCGAGCGCGAACAGGGTGCCGCAACGCACGTTGTCGAGCACGCTCATGCGCGCGAATATGTTGGTGACCTGGAACGACCGGGTCAGTCCCATGCGGTTGATGGCGAACGGCGTCTTGTCGGTAATGTCCGCGTCGTAGAGTCGTATGCTGCCCGCGGATACCGGGAAGAGTCCGCTGATCAGGTTGTACAGGGTGGACTTGCCGGCGCCGTTGGGACCGATGATCGCATGCCGCTCGCCGTGTGCGATCTCGAGATCGACGCCGCGGATGATCTCGGTCTTGCCGAAACTCTTGTGCACGCCGGAAAGGGTGAGGGCGGCGTTCATGCGCCCAGCCTTTCGCGCGCCGCGGCGATGGCGGTGTTCCATGCCGAGGCGGCGCCGGGGAAGCTCTTGCGCACGGCGGCGATGCCTGCCCCGGCGATGGCGATGAAGACGATCCACGCCGGCACCCCGAAGGGGTCGACCTCGAAGCCGAAGACGATGAGCTCGGTTTCGGTGCTGAGCCGGGAGCTGCGGAAGTACAGCATCTCGATCAGGCCGATGAAGCCGAGGACGCTCATGACCAGCGCGGCGACGAACATCGCGTACGGCAGCGCCAGTGGCGCGAGCAGGCGCGCGCCGGCGGTCCAGATCGGCTGATGCATGGCGATCAGCCCGGCGAGGCCGCCGGGGAAGAACATGATGACGGCGACGAACAGGACGCCGAGATAGAGGACCCAGGCCTCGGTCACGTCGGTCAGCGTGCTCTGGAGGAAATAGAGCAGGACGGCACCGATGATCGGTCCGGCGAAGTTGCCGGCGCCGCCGATGTAGACCATGAACAACACCAGCCCCGATTGCAGGATGCTGACCTGCTCGAAGCCGACGTGCTCGATGTTCACGGCGTGCAGCGCGCCGGCGATTCCCGCGAAGAACGACGACAGCGAGAACGCGAGCCAGCGAATGCGCTGGCTGGAGTAGCCGACGAACTCGATGCGTTCGGGGTTGTCCCGCACCGCGTTCGAGATACGCCCGAACGGCGTCCGCGTGAGCAGGTACATCGCGACAACGCAGACGAAGCACCAGCCGGCGATCAGGTAATAGACCTCGATGCTCGGCCCGTAGGTAACGCCGAACAGCTCCTCGCCGACGACGCGGTCGGTCTGGATGCCGTCCTCGCCGTTGAAGATCGCCACCAGCACCAGGGTGAGCGCGGTGACCATCTCGCCGAACCCGAGCGAGATCATCGCGAACGTCGTACCGGCGCGGCGGGTCGAGACGTAGCCGATGAGGACGCCGAAGAAGAGGCCGACAAGACCGCCCAGAAGCGGAACCAGCGTCACCGGTATGTAGGGAACCTGTTCCTCGTAGATGAGGTTCAGGTAGTGCACGGTGAAGTAGCCCGCGAGGCCGAAGTAGATCGCGTGGCCGAAGGACAGCATGCCGCCCTGGCCCAGCAGCATGTTGTAGGCGAGCGCGAAGATCACGAGGAGGCCCATCTGGCTCATCATCGTCAGCGCGAAGCCGGACGAGAACGCCTGCGGCAGCATGACGAGCACGACCGCAAGGGCGATCCATGGACCGAGCCTGCCCGCGAGCGCCATCAAACGTCGCGGGTCCCGAACAGGCCGCGCGGCTTGAAGATGAGCATCAGCACGAGCAGCAGGTAGGGAAGGACAGGCGCCACCTGCGCCGTCGTGATGCGCGTGAAGTCGCGCAGGAAGCCGGCAGGGTCGATCTCGATTCCGAGAGCGAGCAGGGCGCCGCCGATTCCGTAGTCGTAGAAGATCGCGAGGCGGGTGACGACGCCGATGATGAGCGCCGCGCCGAGGGCGCCGCCAAGCGAGCCCAGACCGCCGATGACGATGACGACGAAGACGATCGGCCCAAGCTGTATGGCCATGGCCGGTTCCGTGCCGAGTACGTTGCCGCCGACGACTCCGGCGACGCCGGCCAGCGCGCAGCCGAAGCCGAACGTCCACATGAAGATGCGCGGCACGTCGTGGCCGAGAGTCGCGACGTGGGTCGGGTCGGACACCGCGGCGCGGATGATGAGGCCGATGCGCGTGTAGGTGAGCAGCGCGAACAGGGCGACGAAGATCGCCGTCGAGACCACCAGCATGAACACGCGATAGATCGAATAGTCGAAGCCCTGCCAGGTGAACAGCGCTCCGGTCATGGACTCGGGAATCTCGTAGGGAACCGGCACGCGGCCCCACACCATCTGCACCAGCTCCTCGATGACGTAGGCGATGCCGAAGGTGAACAGAAGTTCGGCGACGTGGCCGTAGCGGTGCACCGGGCGCAGCCCCCACCGCTCGACCGCCGCGCCGACGAGGCCGACGACCGCGGGCGCCACCAGCAGCGCCACCCAGAAACCTAGGCCGACGCTGATCTGGTAGGCGAAGTATGCGCCCAGCATGAAGAAGCTGGCGTGGGCGAAATTGAGCACGCCCATCATGCTGAAGATGAGCGTCAGGCCGCTCGCCAGCAGGAACAGCAGCATTCCGTAAAGGATGCCGTTGAACAGCGCGAAGACGAAGCTTTCCACGTGGGAATCCCCGGCCCGTCGTCAGGGCGCTACGGCGGTGCGACGGTGACCGTGCGCGGTCAGGCCGGACGTTTCATCTCGCACGTGGTCGGCAGTTCGATGTCCCCGGCGCCGACCCAGCCGTCGGTGGCGAAGCCGACTTCGTAATCGTCTCCCTCGTAGATCATCGTGCGCGCGACGTCCTGGGACAGGGTGCTGATGACCATCGGGAAAACGATCTGATGGTCGGTAGCGCGCATGGCCAGCGGTCCCGCCGGCCCGTCGAGCGTCATCCCTTCGAGCGCGGCGGCGACCTCGGCCGGGTCGTCGCTGCCCGCCTTGTCGAGCGCGGCGGCGAAGAACTCGATGACCCAGCGCATGCGGTCGGCGTAGACGCTCTTGCCGGACTGTTCGCGCCAGCGCGCGTAGGTGTCGACGATCTCGGCCGGCTGAGCATCGTACAGCGGGTCGTTCTCGTGCATTTCGGTGATCTGCTTCATGCGCACCGCAAGGCCGTCCTTGCCGCCGATGCCGGCGATGGAACTCGGCAAGCCGGCGTAGATCGTGTAGAACGGCGCGTCCAGATTGGCCTCCGCCGCCGCCTTGACGAAGCGCACGAGGTCGGGGCCCCAGTTGCCCGTCAGCACCGTGTCGGCGCCGGACGCCTTGATCTTGGCGATGTAGGGCGTGAAGTCGAGCACCTTGCCGAACGGTACGATCAGTTCGTCCCCCACGAGCTCCACGTTCGGCGCGCGCTCGGGCAGCAGCCGCTGTGCCGCGGCCTGGAACGACTGGCCGTAGGCGTAGTTCTGGTTGAGCATGTAGAGCTTCGCGACCGACTCGTCGCGGCCGATCTGGGTGGCCAGCGCGGCCACCTTCATGTCGACGTTGGCGTCGAAGCGGAAATGCCAGAACGAGCACAACTCGTTGGTGAATGACGTGGTGACCGCCGAGTGATTGAGGAAAAGGATGGCCTCGTCCGGATTGCGACGGTTGTGGCGCCCGAGGAACTTGATGATGTTGAGGGCGTGATTGGAGCCGACGCCCTGGCTCACGAAGCGAATCCCCTGGTCGATGACCTTGCGGAGCTGCTGGGTCGTCTTCTCCGCGTTCATGGCGTTGTCCAGCGGCACGACCTCGATGTGGCGCCCGCCGAGGACGCCGCCGCGCGCGTTCACCTCACCGGCGAAGAACTCGAAGATCTCCAGCGTGTCGCGACCGACCGCGGCGATCGGCCCGGAAAACGGCTCGATCAGGCCGAGCCTCACCGGCTCCTCGCCGCGCGCGGCGAATGCCGCGAACGCCAGAGGAACCGCAAGCCACATGAGTCGCGCAAACTTGGCGATGGTCATGACGTAAACTCCTGTTCGATCGACACTCGCGGCTGCGGCCGTATGCGCAATGGCGCGCGGCACGGCACGGCACCGGTCGGGCGGGGCGAAGCAAACCACAGGCCGGAGCGGCCATCAAGCCGCCGCCCGCGCGGCACCCTACAGGCCCATGGCACAGCCGTCCTTGCGCGGATCGGAGCCGCCGGTCAGCACGCCGCTGTCGCGGTCGATGGCGATCGCCTGGCCGCCGCCGAGCGGCGTGTCGGCCTCGACGACGGCGTGGCCCAGCGCCGCGAGCGACGCCTGCGTCGACATGGGCACGCCGCGCTCGACCTGCAGCGCGCCGGCCGAGGCGAACGCGCGCGGACAGTCGAGCGCTTCCTGCACCGTCATGCCGTGGTCGAGGATGTTGGTAAGCAGCTGGACGTGGCCCGTCGGCTGGTAGTGGCCGCCCATGACGCCGAACGGCATCGCGGCGCGACCGTCCTTCATCGCCATGCCGGGGATGATCGTGTGCATGGGGCGCTTGCCCGGCGCGATGCAGTTGGGGTGGGCGGGATCGAGCGTGAAGCTCGCGCCGCGGCAGTGAAACATGACTCCGCTCTTTGCGCTCATCAGCCCGGTACCGTAGGACGCGAACAGCGAATTGATGAACGAGATCGCGTTCCGCTCGCCGTCGACCACGGTCAGATAGACCGTGTCGCGGTGTTCCGCCTCGCCCGGCGGCGGCAGGGCGGGTGTCGCCCGGTCGCGCCGGACGAGCGCTCGCATCGCGTCCGCGTACTCGGCCGACAGCAGTTTCTCGACCGGCACCTCGACGTGGTCGGGATCGCCCACGAGCCCGTCACGGTCCCGGTAGGCGAGGCGCGCCGCCTCCGCTTGCAGGTGGAAACGCTCGGCGCCAAGCGGATCGAGCGCCGCGAGGTCGAAACCGGACAGGATGTTCAGCATCAGCAGCGCGACGATGCCCTGGCCGTTGGGCGGACACTCGTAGACGTCCAGGTCGCGGTATCGCGTGCGGATCGGCGCCACGTAGTCGGCGCGCGCGGCGGCGAAGTCGTCCACCGTGTGCAGGCCGTCGGCTGCCTTGAGCGAAGCCGCCATGTCCGCGGCGATGGCCCCGGTGTAAAAGGCCTCGCGGCCGCCTTCGGCGATGGCGCTCAGCGTATCGGCGAGCGCCGGTTGACGGTGGACTTCCCCCGCGGCGAGCGGGCGTCCCCCGGGCAGGAATACCGCCCGTGCATGCGGGTCCGCGGCGAGCTTGCCGGCCTCGCGCGCCCAGACGTCGGCGACCACCTCGTGAACCGCGTATCCATCGCGGGCATGGGCGATGGCGGGCGCGAGCGCCGCGCCCAGCCCCAGCCGCCCGTGATCGCGCGCGAGCAGATCCCACGCCGCCACGGCGCCGGGAATGGTGACGGCGTGGGCGGACTGGAAACCGATCTCGGCAATACCCTCCGCGGTGAGGCGCTCGGCGGTCGCCGCGGCGGGAGCGCGCCCGGAGCCGTTGAGGGCGATCGGCGCGCCGCCGCGGCCGGCCGGCGCATAGAGTGCGAAGACGTCGCCGCCGATCCCGGTCGAATGGGGTTCGACCACCGCCAGCATCGCGGCGGCGGCGATGGCGCCGTCGACCGCGTTGCCGCCGGCGCGCAGCAGGTCCAGCGCGGCCTGGGTCGCCGCCGGGTGCGATGTGGCGGCCATGCCGCCCATGGCGTGCACGGCCGACCGCCCCGGCCGATGAAGATCGCGCATCGTCAGCTCCTCCCCCGAACGCCGCCAACAGGTTATACATGGTCGGCCGCCGGCGTACGACGGAGGATGCATGATGACCCGGGTCGCCCTGCTCGGCACCGGACTGATGGGGCTGCCGATGAGCCGCCGCATCCGGCACGCCGGTCTGCCGCTCACGGTGTGGAACCGCACCCGCGCCAAGGCCGAACCGCTTGCCGCCGCCGGCGCGCAGATCGCCGATGATCCGGCGACCGCGGCGCGCGGCGCCGACGTGGTCATCACGATGCTCGAATCCGGTCCCGTGGTCGGCGAGGTCCTGTTCGAGCGTGGTGTCGGGGCGGCGATGCGCAGGGGCACGACGTTCGTCGACATGAGCTCGATCCCGCCCGAAACGGCGCGCGATCACGCGGCGCGGCTTCGCGCGCACGGCGTGGCATGCCTTGATGCGCCGGTCTCCGGCGGCGTTCCGGGGGCGGAGAAGGGGACGCTCGCGATCATGGTCGGCGGCGACGCCGATGCGTGCGAGCGCGTGCGCCCGGTTCTGGAGACCATGGGGCGGGTCACCCGCGTCGGTCCCGTCGGTGCCGGCCAGCTCGCCAAGCTCGCCAATCAGACCATCGTCGGCATCGGCATCGCGGCCGTCGCCGAGGCACTGCTGCTGGCCGCCGCCGGCGGCGCCGACCCCGACGCCGTGCGGCGCGCGATCTCGGGCGGGTTTGCCGACTCGGTCATCCTCCAGAACCACGGCGGCAAGATGATCGACCGCCGTTTCGTTCCCGGCGGCAAGGCGAGCGTGCAACTCAAGGACCTGAACACCGTGCGTGACACCGCGCGGGAGCTCGGCCTGACGCTGCCCGCCGCCGAAGCGGCGCGGCGGCTGTACGAAGACCTCGTGACCGCCGGCGACGGCGACCTCGACCACTCTGCCGTGCTGCTGCAGGAGGAACGCCTGAACGCACCGGCCCGGCTCGGCAGCGGTTCCGACACGCGGCCGTGATGGAGACGCCTTCCGGCGGCCGCGTGGAACGCCGCAGGCGGGCAGGGGATCTTTCGTTCCGTTGCGGGAGCGGCCCGGAACGGTGGAACTGTGGCGCCTGGTCGCGCGCTACGTCGGCCGGCGCGGCATGACGAGCATCGGGCCGTACCGCAGCGAAAAGCCGAGAAACGCGGCCGTCCATGCTGCCCCGGCAAGCGGAACCGCTGCCATGGTCCAGTCCGGCTGCAGGGCGGCAACGATACGAACGACGGCGGCCGCCACGACTGCCAGATAGATGCATACGGTAAGCGGGCACGCACGCAGCGCCCGCCCGGTGTGGCCGAGGCTCGCGCGCGTCATGACCGCAAGCGTCATGGTCCCGAACGCGCCCACCGTCCAGGCGTGGACGGCGGCACGGCCGGCGGCATCCCATGCCGCGATCTCGGCCAGGCCGGCCAGCGCGAAGCCCACGGGCACAAAGGCATAGGCGACGTGCAGGACCGCTACCAGCGGGTTGCGCAGCGTGCGCTGCGGCCGCCAGCGCAACTGGCGCAGGAGGTGCAGCGCTGCGGAAACCAGGAGGACGGCGCCGGTAACGCCGGAGGGCAACAGCCCGCCGGCGCCGACCCAAAACAGGAGGCCCACCGCGCTCGTCGTCACCGTGACCAGGTCGTAGCGCCCGAACGACGGCGGCAAGCGGGTCTCTCCACGCGCTCGCAGCCAGTTGCCGGTGAACGCGGGCACGATCCGGCCCGCGACCAGGGTCATGAGCAGAAGGATCGTCGCGATTGCCAGGCGGTCGCCGATCTCCACGCCCCCGTACCGCCAGATTTCCCAAAGAAAGACGATCTGCGATGCGAACAACGCGGCCAGCAAGGCAATGACCTTCAGGTTTCGCCTGTTCCGAGCCGCGAGAATCTCCCGCCCGACGACGACCAGGACGAACGCGGTAAACGCCAGGGAGAGGGCGGCGGCAACGGGATAGCCTGCCATGGAAGACAGATTGACGGCCGCGCGGGCCGCCGCCCACGCACCGAACAGCGACGCGAGCAGCCACCCGGAAACCGGCGGGCGCCCCGTCCAGTTCGGTAGCGCCGTCAACAGGAAACCGGTGGCGACGGCGGCCACGTAGCCGAACATCAGTTCGTGGACATGCCAGGCGACCGGCGGAAATTCCGTGGGAAGGCGCATGAATCCAAGGAACCACGGCACCCAGAGAGCAACCGCGAGCCCGGCATACAACGAACCGAACAGGAAAAACGGTCGAAATCCGCGAGCGAACAACGCGGGCCCCGACCGCGTCCGCTCCGCCGGGCCGGCGGCAGTAGCCATCGTCACGGACCGCGCCGACGGCTTTGCCCGCCTCCGGTCCCCTCAAGAGCTCGATGCATCAACCGATCCGGCCCTGGCAAGCGGCCGCCAGTATGCCTCGACCCGGAACGGGAACGCGAGGTCCCGGAGCGATGCGGCGAGGGCGCAGCATGAAGCCGCCCGGCCTCATGGGGCACTCCATCGGCGCAGCCTGAAACCGCAAGGGCGCGCTCG
This sequence comes from Alphaproteobacteria bacterium, assembly GCA_965243325.1. Taxonomy (GTDB): domain Bacteria; phylum Pseudomonadota; class Alphaproteobacteria; order UBA7887; family UBA7887; genus JANQOH01. Next base: position 2,499,781 of record CBDEUQ010000003.1, read on the forward strand.
CAATACGCTCACCTCGCAGGGGTGACGTAAGAATTTATGTGTCAGGTGGGAAGGGGGTACTCCCTGTGGTGACGACAACCACAAACAGGAGCACCCCGCATGTCCCAGCAAGCTGCGACGATCATGAGCCTACCCCAGGCCTTTGAGGTGGTGAAGGAGATGCAGGCAGGCGGACTGGACTGGGGCGAGGGCTACCGCCCGCTCGGCCGCCAGGCGCTGGCCGAGATCATCGAGGGCCGGATGGCCGAGGCGGTGGATCGCTGGCTCGACAACCTCGACGCCGGCGCGATGCGCGACCGGCGCAACGGGACCTACCGCCGCTGCCTGCTGAGCGAGCTCGGCGACATCGAGCTCAACGTGCCGCGCACCCGGCACTTCTGCCCGACCGGGGTTGTGAAGAGCTACGCAAGGCGCGCGCCGGAGATCGACCGTGCCATCCTGGCCGGCTTCGTGCTGGGGCTTTCGACGCGCAAGGTGGGCGAGGTCCTGCTGGCCCTGCTCGGGCGCCCGGTCTCGGCCGCGACGGTGAGCCGGGTCTCCAAGACGCTCGACATGGCGGTCGAGGCCTTCCACCGCAGGCCGCTGAAGAACGCCTACAAGGCGCTGATGCTCGACGGCGTGGTGCTGGCCCGCAAGACCGGCGCCGGCGCGCTCAGGAGGCCGGTCCTGGTGGCGCTCGGCATCCGCCCCGACGGCAAGAAGGAGATCATCGACTTCCATCTCGCCGTCAGCGAAGGCGCCCGCGAGTGGGAAGTGTTCCTCAACCGGCTGTACCACCGCGGGCTCACCGGCGAAGGCCTTGAGATGATCTGCGTCGATGGCGGCAAGGGCCTGCTGGCTGCCTTGCCGTTCGTCTATCCCGGCATCCCGGTTCAGAGGTGCTGGGCGCACAAGATGCGCAACATCCTCAACAAGGTCCGCAAGGCCGACCAGGAGGCCGTCAAGGCCGATGTCCACGCCGTCATGAATGCAAAGAGCCGCCGCAAGGCCCAGAGCGCCGCCCGACGCTTCGCCGACCGCTGGCAAAGCACCTACCCCAAGGCCGTCGCCTGCCTGCGCAGCGATCTCGACGAGCTGCTCACCTGCTTCCGCTACCGGACCCTCGATGAGCGAAAGCGGGTCAGGACCACCAACGCCATCGAACGAAGGTTCCGGGAGGTCCGCAGACGAACCCGGCCCATGGGAACCTTCCAGGACCGGACCTCAATGGACCGCGTCCTCTACGCGGTATTCATCCACGAAAACAAGTCTCAGGGAATCAGCACCCCCGTCTCCCTGACACATAACTCTTGACGTTACCCCTCGCAGGGGGCGGCTGGCGTGCCGCGATGCCCCGACGTACCTTGTGGTATCGGAAAATCAGGGGCTGCATGGACGAGTTCGACTACATCGTCGTCGGCGCCGGCTCCGCCGGCTGCGTGCTCGCCAACCGGCTGAGCGCGGACCCGGGCACCAGCGTGCTGCTGCTCGAAGCCGGCGGCCGTGATTGGCATCCCCTCATCCATGTGCCCCTCGGCTTCTGGAAGATGGTCGACCGCCCAGGCGTCAACTGGCGCTTCGACACGGAGCCCGAGTCGGGTACCCGCCACCGGCGCCTCCCGATACCGCGCGGCAAGCTGCTGGGCGGTTCGAGCTCGATCAACGCCATGCTGTACGTCCGCGGCCAGGCCCGCGACTACGACACCTGGGCCCGGCTCGGCAATCGCGGCTGGTCCTACGAAGAGGTGCTGCCCCATTTCCGGCGTTCGGAGCGCTTCGAGCGCGGAGCCGACGACTATCGGGGCGGCGACGGCGAGTTGAACGTGGCGGACATGAGAGAACGGCACCCGCTGCCCGATGCGTTCATCGAGGCCGGAACCGAGCTCGGCTACGCACGGAACCCGGACTACAACGGCACCTCCCAGGAGGGCTTCGGCTACTACCAGGTGACGCAGCGGCGCGGCCGGCGGCACAGCTCCGCCCGGGCGTTCCTGAATCCGGCGCGGCGGCGCTCGAACCTCACGATACGCACGCGGGCGCTCGCGCACCGGGTGCTGGTCGAGAACGGTCGCGCGGTGGGATTGCGGTACGGGCCGGCACGGGCCGGGGGAAACGCCGCGACGGAGGTGCGCGCGCGGCGGGAGGTGGTCCTCGCGGCCGGAGCGGTACAGTCGCCGCAACTCCTCGAGCTGTCCGGAATCGGACAGCCGGATCTGCTGCGCGAACACGGAATCCCGGTCGTGCACGCGCTGCCGGGAGTGGGCGAGAACTACCGGGACCACTACCTGAGCGCGGTCGTCTGGCGGGTCCGGCCTTCGCGGACCCTCAACGAGAACACGCGGGGGGCGCGCCTCGTGTTGGCGGCGCTGCAATACGGGGCCGCGCGCCGGGGCGCCCTCACTTGCACCGCTGCGGGGATTGCGCACGCCTTCGTGCGCACGCGCCCCGAACTCGAGACGCCCGACCTGCAGTTCGACTTCGCCCACGCAAGCCATGTGCCCGGCAAGAAGGGGACCCTGGAGAGAGAACCGGGCATGACGCTCTCGGTCTGGCAGCTTCGTCCGGAGAGCCGGGGCTCGATACACATCAAGCAGGCCGATCCGACGGCGCCGCCGGCCATTCGCCCGAATTTCCTGAGCGAACAGGCGGACCGCGACGCGCTCGTCGAGGGCATCCGTATCGCGCGGCGCATCGGCGATGCGCCGTCCTTCGCCCGCTACCGGGAGCGTGAGCTCCGCCCCGGCGCCGAGGTCCGGACCTACGACGAGATTCTGGACTTCTGCCGGCAGGCGGGTTCCACGGTCTTCCATCCGATAGGCACCTGCAAGATGGGCAGCGATGCCGAAGCCGTGGTGGACGAGCGGCTGCGCGTGCGTGGCCTCGAGGGTCTGCGCGTGGCGGATGCCTCGATCATGCCGACGCAGGTCTCGGGCAACACCAACGCTCCGGCGATCATGATCGGAGAGAAGGGTGCGGCGATGATCCTGGAGGACCACTGACCGCGGCCGGGACGAAGAAGCCCACCCGGCCGACGCACGGGCGCCGCAGGCGTTGCCGCCGCGCGGCCCGGTCATCCAGAATGCCGTCGCGCCTTCCACCGCAGCCCGCGAGGGCCGAGGTGACTGGCTCAACGCCCGCTATGTCAGGTTTGCGCCGGGGCGGTGATCCGGGGGACGGTGCGACGACGGAATTGATGATTTGCCGATGATCGACAACAAGTTAGCCCTGCCGGACTCGCAGCTTCCACGGAGTCGGTACAACCTCGTGGCGGAACGGCCGTTCGATGCTCCGGGGCCGATGCATCTTCCTGAAGACCGAAGGTGTTCTTGCTGCGCCGGAAAGCGCCCATGCCGTGCTGGGTGCGATCGATGCGGCAAGGGAGGCTTCGAGAACCGGGCGCAAGCAGGTCATCGTCTTCTGCCTGTCGGGGCATGGCTATCTGGATCTGAAAGGCTACTCGGATGTGCTCGACCTTGACGCACCGAATTGGCACGCCGTCCCGGCTGCATTTCACGCTGATCGACATGAATGGCGAGATTGGCCGTATCGACGGCAGTCTCGGCCTCGCGACCCGGTACCCCGGCGTGTTGCTCGAATTCGGTCCGCACGAGGAGACGGTGGTTCGGGGAGGGAGCCGCGCCGAGCGAGAGCTGGTTCTGGCCGAGGTCGCCGCGGCCGGCGAGATTCTCGGCGTCGAACCGGGCATCGAGATCCTGATCCGTCAGACGATTCCCCCGCACCAGGGTCTGGGATCCGGCACGCAGACCAGGCTCGCGATCCTGAGCGCCTTGAGTCATCGACTCGGATTGGACCATTCGCCACGAAAGATCGCGGCCATGTCCACCCGGGGAGGCACGTCGGGGATCGGCATCAACGCCTTTCGGTGCGGGGGGATTCTGCTCGACGGGGGCCATTCCATAGGCGAGCGGAAAACGTCGTTCGCACCGTCGCGCTTCGCGACCAAGGCGGGTCAGCCGCCGCTTCTCTTGCGCAACGACTTCCCGACAACGTGGGGGATTGCGCTGTTCATTCCGAGCCGTCACCGGGGCCTGTCGGGCCAGGACGAGCTTGACTTCATGCTCGCCAACACCCCGGTCCCGCTTGGCGAAGTGCAGTCGACGGCGCACATCATCCTGATGCGGCTCCTGCCGGCGTTGCGGGAACTCGATCTCGAGACTTTCGGCTCCTGTGTCAGCGCCCTTCAGGATGTCGGCTGGAAGGCGCGGCACTGGGCCCGCCCCGACATCGAGCCTCTGCGATCGGTCAGGTCCGCCTTCGACGCAACCGCCGGAATCCACGGTTGCGGGCTCTCGTCGACGGGGACGACGGTCTTCGGTTTCTTCGATGAAACCAAGGTTTCGGATGACGAGGTGACCGCGGGTCTCCAACGCGAGCTGAGTGACAGGGGAGCCGTGCCGGGGCGAGTCGTGTGCACTCGGGCGAACAATGCCGGCATGCAACTGACACCGGTGGCCTGAGCGGACGGCGACCGGTCGAATCGACGCGCACGCTGTGCTACACAACCCGCAGGTTCGGACCCGGACGAACCCCGTGCCGTTCCGTCCGAACGGCACGGTACCCGAGGATCGATTCCCACGGTGAGGAGGAAACCCCATGGCGGCATACGTGATCGTCAACGATGAAATAACGGATGAAGGCACGTTCTCGGAGTTTCGGGACCGGATCGGCGCAACGGTCGATGCTCACGGCGGTCAATACGTGGTGCGTGGCGGCAGCGTCGAAGTGATCGAGGGCAGTTGGTCCCCCGGTCGAGTCGTGGTGGTACGGTTCGACGACGGCGCCGCGGCACGTGCGTGGCTCAACTCGCCCGAGTACGCCGATCTCAAGGAAATCCGGCAGCGGTCGGCGAACGCCGACGTGATCGTCGTCGAGGGGGTGTGACGGCATTCCGAACCGCCCCATGTGCCGCGCGACGATCACCTGACCGGCCCGGCTGCCCGAGCGATCTCGTCCGCGAATGAGCGCCGCGGCCGGTACGCCGCGGCCGTCCCTCACGCGCGTGCGGGCGGCGGCGTTGCGCCGGCCGGGGATGGCGTCCGTGCGCACGACTTGACTGCCCGATCGATGATCCGCCTGCTGCCCGGGCGCATGGCGGGCACCGGCGCGGTCGTCTCCCGAACGGCATGAACACCCTCAACAAGCGCCTTCGGAACGAGCCCGACGAACCCTGTTCGGCGCAGGTCGGGCTGGGCGTTACCCTGCAGGCCGCCATTCTCGCGGTGATCAACACGGTGGTGATGGTCACCATGGTGGTCAGGGCTTCCGACGAAGGTCCGGCCTACCTCTCGTGGGCGATCTGCGCGGCGCTCGTCATCGGCGGCGCGGTGACCGCCTTGCAGGCGCACCGGCTCGGACGATTCGGCGCCGGGCACCTTTTCCTGTGCGGTCCCGGACCGCATTTCGTCGCCATTTCGGTCGTGGCGATCCATGCCGGGGGATGGTCGACGCTCGCCAGCCTTGTGGTCGTCTCTTCCCTCGTCCAGTTCGCATTCGCCGCCTGGCTGCCGGTCTTGAGGAGAATCATCACGCCTGTCGTTTGCGGCACGTCTCTCATGCTGATCGCCATTTCGGTGATCACGGTTGCGGTCGACCGGTTGGGGGACATGCCCGAGGGAACGGCCTCGATCGCGAGCCCGCTCGTCGTGGCGGCAACGCTGGGCGCCGCGGTCGTGACGTCCCTGAAGGGCACGGGCATCCTCCGACTGTGGGCTCCGCTCATCGGCATCCTGGCGGGTTGCATGGTCGCGGCGGTCTTCGGCCTGTACGACCTCGATTTCCTGAGACGGGAACCCTGGTTCCGGTTGCCGGACTTCGGTGCGTGGCAGGGAGTCGACCTGACGGTGGGACCGGAGTTCTGGACGCTCCTGCCGACGTTCGTGATCGTCACGCTTGTCGTTGCCGTGAAGACCAGCGGCGACGGTGTGGTCATCCAGCAGGTATCGCTTCGGAGGTCGCGAGCCATCGACTTTCGGGTCGTGCAGGGTACGGTCAACGCAAGCGGTCTGGGAGGACTCCTGTCGGGGTTCGCCGGCACGCCGCCGACGGTCGTTTACTCGCCGTCGACCATTGCCCTGATCAATCTGACGGGCATCGCGTTTCGCGGCCTCGGCTATTGGATCGGCGCCGTCCTCATCGTTGTCGCGTTCTTTCCGAAGGTCACCGCACTGTTGCTCGCCGCTCCGAGTGCCGTCGTGGCTTCGCTGTTGCTGATGGTGATGGGGATGTTGCTGGTCGAGGGCATGCGCATGGTTTTCCGGGAGGGGCTCGACCAGCAAAACACGCTCATCGTCGCGATGACGCTGTCGGTGGGGCTGGGCGTGGAGAGCCTCAACGTGTTCGGAATGCGTCCGGACAGCCTCTGGATGTCGATCCTCGGAAACGGCCCGACCGCCGGCATTGTCGTGATGATCGCCCTGACGACGCTCCTCGTATTGACCAGCCCGCGCAGCAGGAAGCTGGAGGTGACGCTCGGCACATCGTCGCTGCCGAAAATCGACGCGTTTCTTCGAGACTTCGCGGCCGAGATCGGATGGAGCGAAGAGTCCGCCAGTCGACTGCGTGCATCCGGCGAGGAGTCGTTGCTGAGTCTGCTGCCTTCGGAGAAAGACGGCAACGAGGCCAGTCCCCGGCTCATCGTTCTGGTCCGCTCACAGGACGATGCCGTCGCCATGGATCTGCTCACCGTCTTCGAAGAAGAGCGGAACATCGAAGACCGGCTTGCGTACATGAGCGAGGAAGCCGAAGTGCACGACGATCGCGAACTGTCGTTCCGGCTGTTGCGACACTACGCATCTTCGGTTCACCACCGAAAGTACCATGGCGTGGACGTGGTTACCGTGAAGGTCGGGCGGACGGAATAGACCGCGGCGAGCAGGGGTGGAGCCCGGTTGCCCCGGCTGTCGGAAGGCGTCCGCGTCGAGCAGTCCGGATGCGCTCACCCGGTGGCCGTTCGACAAACCGCTCTCGCCGCATGGCCGTGGGAAGGTTTGCACCTGTCGCGACCGCCTCGACAACCGCATGAAAGGCTTCACGGTCGACCGAGGCGAGGCGCGGGCTCGCCAATCCGGTTGCCGTCACAGGAACTTCGACCGGATGCGGAAGCTCAGTTGCCCGGCTTGGCCGTCAGTGACCGAACCCTCTCCGCCAACGCATCGTTGGTCGACGCATACGCGGGTTCCACCCAGTCGGCGTTCCAGAACCAGAGGCCGATGCCGCGGTCCACCTCGTGCTGGACGACTCTTGTCCCACCCTCCACGGGCTCCAGCAGCCAGCGATGATCGAAGGTAAGGAGACCGGGGATTCCCCCCGATTGCCGCAGCTCCGAACCCGGCACGAGCGTCTCCACCGTCGCGGTCATTACGAGGACCTCTCCGCTCGGCTGCCGTACCCTGTTCAGCACCTCCTTCCCCTCCGTATAGACCCCGGCGACCTCGACGAAGACCGGGTTCCACTGCGGATAGGACTCAGTGTCCATCAGCACCTCCCACACCGCTTCGGGCGGCGCGGGGATCGTGATCTCCACGCGGAAGGTCTTGCGGGTGGCGAGCGAGCCCGCCACCGCGACGATCAGGACGGTGGAGAGGACCGCGACGCCCCATTTGATGCGGGAACGCGACATCGGCGCCTCACAGGGGTATGTCGAGCCGGCCCATCAACTCGGCGCGGCGCGGTGCGGCTGGCGGACGGTCTGCGTCATGGCGGTCTCTTACATCTCTACACATTGTGACAAGGTGTATAGTCTATCTTACATCCCGTCGTTCGTTGTCAAGTCGTAAGCTTTGAGATATCTCCCATTACATGAACGAACGCCGTCCCGTTCCCCTCTCCGAGACCGAAGCACGGATCATCGAGGCCGCGATCGGCACCTTTGTCCGTTACGGTGCGAAGAAGACGACGATGGCGGACATCGCCGAGGCCGCCGGGGTGTCGCGCCAGACCGTCTATGCCTCGTTCGGCGACAAGGACGGGATCATCGTGGCGTGCATCCGACGCGTCTCGGAGGCGTCGTTGGCGGCGATCCGGGCGCGTCTCGGCGGCTGTGCCACGTTGGCTGAGCGCCTGACTGTCTATTTCGAGGAGACGGTGGTGAAGTCCTTCGAGATGCTGCAGGAGGCGGGCGATCCGGAGGACTTGATCAGCGGTCACAACCAAGCCGGCAAGGCGGCAATCAAGGAGGCTCACGGCAGGCAGGCGGCGCTCATTGCCGACCTGCTGGAGCCCTACGCCGACGCGATCGCACGCACCGGCCAGACGCCCGACCAACTCGCGAGATTTGTCGTGACCGTTGCAATGGGCCTGAAGTACGGGGCCGGGAACCGCAGCAGGCTCGACGAACTCCTCTACTCGTTGCGCAGCAGCGTGATCGCCCTGACAGCGTCCGGGCAGGCCGGCCCAACTCCGTCGACCGGGCGATCGGGCAGCCGGCTTTCCGGAATCTGATGCGTCACCCGGTTGGAAACCGAGTCCGGTGTCGACGTCAGGGCGCCGTTCGCGCTTCCGAGGGGTCCGGAGCCGCTCGCCAGGAGGCCTCCGGAATCCGGCCGAACTCAGCCGGACTGTCCAGCAGAAGCTGCGCCCCGGACGCCTCCAGCTCCTCGCGCGGCCCGTAGCCGTACAGGACCCCGGCCGAGAGCATGCCGTTGGCCGCCGCACCGAGCATGTCGTGACCTCGGTCGCCGACCATCACCGCGGCACCGGCGCTCACCCCGCTCTCGCCGAGCGCCCACCGGAGCAGATCGGCCTTCGCCGTCCGTTCGCCGTCCAGCGTCGCTCCGAAAACACCTCCGAAGAAACCGGCGATACCGAAGTGGTCCACGATGCGGGTCGCGTAGACTTCGGGCTTGCTGGTGGCCACGTATAGCGCGACGCCCTTGCTTGCGAGCAGGCTCAACGCCTCCGGCACGCCATCGTAGAGCCGGTTCTCGTAAAGGCCGGTTTCGACGAAACGGGCTCTAAAGTATTTCAGCGCGGTCTCGACCGCGGCACCGTCGCCCAGCAGCGATTCGAGACTCTCCTTCAGCGGCGGACCGATACACCAGGTCAGGTCTTCCGCCGGCGGCGCGTCCACGCCGACGCTCTCCAACGCGTGGCGTATGCAACGCGTGATGCCGACCCACGGGTCCGTCAGCGTCCCGTCCAGGTCAAAGAAAATAGCGTCGATGCGGCTCACAAGAGCGTTGCTTCCCTGAGTGCAAACATGAAACGCCACGGGAACGCGAGTGCCCGGAGCGACGCGGCGAGGGTGCGGGGCGGACCGTCTGGGGGCCACGCTTCCGGGGTCTGGAACCGCCCGCGCGATCGGGTCGCCGACCTGCCACCGGAGTCGACCGGCGAGGCGTCACGTGGCGGGGATATGCTTGCGGTACCGCTGCGTCGCCAACACTGCGGCGGCGAGAGCGAGGCCGGCCAGGTCGGCGGCGGCGTCCGGCATGAGCAGGGCAATCGCGGCGGCGAACAGGACGAGCCGCTCCCACGCCCGCGAGCGGCGAAGCAGAAAGCCGTTGAGGGCCGAGGCGAGGCACACGACGCCGACGAGCGCGGATGCCACGGCACGCGCGATGTCGAGCCCGTCGCCGATCAAGAGCAGGGCTGGTCCGTACACGAACATGAACGGGACGATGTAACCGGTTGCCGCGAGCTTGACGGCAGCGAGTCCCGAGTCCCACAGCCCGGCGCCGGACAATCCGTTGGCGGCGTAGAGCGAGATCGCCACGGGCGGCGTGATGACCGAAAGAATGGCGAAGTAGAATACGAACAGGTGCGCCGCCTCCAGCGGCACGCCGAGCTTGATGAGCGCCGGCACCAGCAGCGCGACCTGCACGATGTAGGCGGGCGTGGTCGGCAGACCCATGCCGAGCACGATCCCGGCGACCGCGGTGAGCGCCAGCGCGAGCACCATCGTGTCGCGCGACAAGGCGACGACGAACTGGGTGAAATCCACCCCAAGGCCGCTCAGCGAGATCACGCCGATGACGATGCCGGCGCACGCGCACGCGGCGGACACCGTGAGCGCGTTGCGGATGCCCGTGGTCAGCGCCTCGAAGACCATCCAGAGAGAAATCTCGTGCCGCGTCGTCCGCCGTGCCAGCGCCACGGGCACGATCGACAGCAGCCCGCACAACGCGGCATAGGGCGGGCTGTAGCCGGCGGCGAGCACGCCGACGATGACCGCCATCGGCAGGGACTGGTGGCCGCGCCCCGCCAGCACCTTTCCCATGCGTGGCAGGTCGGGCCGCGGGAGGCCCTCGATGCCGGCGCGCCGCGCCTCGAAGTGGACGGCGAAGAACACCGCCACGAAGTAGAGAACGGCGGGGATGATCGCGATCGAGACCACCGTCAGGTAACTGACCGCCATGAACTCGGCCATGACGAACGCGGCGGCGCCCATGATCGGCGGCATGATCTGGCCGCCCGTCGACGCCACCGCTTCCACCGCGCCGGCGAACGCCGGGCGGTAGCCGATGCGCTTCATCATCGGGATCGTGAACGTGCCCGTGGTCATCACGTTGGCGGTCGAGCTTCCCGAGATCGTGCCGAACATGGCGCTGGTCACGCACGCCACCTTGGCCGGGCCGCCGGCCGAGGCGCCGGCGAGAGCGAGTGAGAAATCGCGGAACAGCCGGCCGGTGCCGGAGCGCTCGACAAACGCGCCGAACAGGATGAACAGCACCATGTAGGTCGCCGAGACGTTCAGCGGGATGCCGAATATCCCCTCCGTCGTCAGATACATCTGGTCGACGATCTGGCTGGCGAGGTCGCGGTGGGCGAGGGCGTAGACGAGGAACGCCGCGGCGGTGAGCGGCAGCGCGAGGCCGACCACGCGACGGGTCGCCTCGAGCGTCACCAGGATGAACAGGATGCCGAGGACGAAGTCTGCGGTCCGGAGCTCGTCCACATATGCGAAGCGGTCGAGCACGTAGTCGTGGTTGACGAAGATGTAGCCGACGCTGGCGACCGAGACCCCGATCAGAGCGAAGTCCGCGAGCCGCGCGAAGAGCGGCGGGGTGCCGTCCGCGCGGTGCCGTGTCGGGAACACGAGAAAGATCAGGACGAGGGCGAACAGCCAGTGCGTGCCGCGGAAATAGAACACGGACGGCACGCCGAAGAGCACGACGTAAAAGTGGTACGACGCCATGGCGAGGGCGACCGCCGCGGCGACGTGGCGGAGGGGGCCGCGGACGTCGGTCATGCCGGAACCTCCGCCGTCCCGGCCGGCTTACATGAGGCCCGCTTCGCGATAGAAGCGCACCGCGCCGGGGTGGAACGGAACGCCGACGTCGACCGCCATCGCCTCGGCGCCGTACTCCGCGAGCAGCACGGTGACGGCTCCGAGCTCGCGGCCGCGCGCGGCGATCGCCCGGGTCATGTTGTAGGCGAGATCTTCCGAGACCGAGTCGCAGTTCGCCATCATGTGCATCGAGAAGCCGGCGCTCGGAACGGCCTCGTCCTGTCCCGGATAGGTGCCGGCGGGAATCGTCATGCGCTGCCAGCCCGGGTTGCCCGCGTGGAGGCTGGCGAACGCGGCGTCGGACACCGGCAGCAACGTGGTGTTGCGCGATGTCGACAGGTCGAGCACGCCTGCCGCAGGCACTGAGCTGACCATCAGCAAGCCATCGATTTGTCCGTCCTTCGCCATGTTCACTTGGTCGGTGATCGAGGCGAAGTTGATCTTGCCGAGGTCGTCGTAGGTCAGGCCGTGCACCGCCAGCAGCGCCCGCGCCGCGAACTCGGTCGTATTGCCGCGCGGCAGAGTCGCCAGCGCGTGGCCGCGAAGGTCGGCGATGCCGGCGATCGCCCGGTCCGTTACCGCGATCTGCGCCGCCTGCCGATACAGCGCGGCGATGTTGCAGACGCCGGTCATCGCTTCGTCGAACGGCGGGCGGCCGGCAAGCGCGTCCACGGTGGAAATGACGTTGCCCCAGGCGATGTCCGCCTTGCCGAGGGAGATCGCCTTGATGTTGATGAGGCCGGCGCCGGGCCGCATGCGCACGTCGAGACCGTCGATTTCCTGTTCCAGGATCTGCTTCGTGGCACCGCCGAGCGGAAACCAGGTCCCCCCCGCCGGGCCGGTCATGAAGACCAGGGTCTCGGCCGCGGCGGGACCGGACACGCCCGGCGCGAAGCATGAGAGTGCCCATATGGCGGCGAACGCGCGGCGTAACCGTCTCTGTTTCATGACTCGTGCCCTCCCGCCCTTGGCCCGCAGGACTTTAGCCACGAAGCCCTCGGGGCGCCAAGCCGCCATCAGTCCCACGCGGCGCGGTAGAGGGCAACGATTTCGTCGGCGGTGGGCACGCGCGGGTTGTTGCCGGGCGAGCCCGAATCGAGCGCCTGGCGCGCCATCGTCGGCATGAGGTCGCCATAGCGCGATTCGGCTATGCCGTAGGCTCGGGGCGTCGGCACGTCGAGGTCGGCGTTGAGCGTCCGGAGCTCCTCGATCAGTGCGGCGACGGCGGCCTGGTTGCCGACCGTGTCGTCCGCCACGCGCATGGCGCGCGCGCAATCGGCGTAGCGATCGAGCGCGGCGGGTGCTGAGAAGGCAGTCACCGCGGGCAACAGCATGGCGTTCGACAGGCCGTGCGGCACGTGGAAGTGCGCGCCGATCGGCCGGCTCATGCCGTGTACGAGGCACACGGACGCGTTCGAGAACGCGAGGCCGCCCTGGGTCGCCGCGAGCATCATCGCCTCGCGCGCCGCGGCGTTGTCCGGCTCCTTGCAGGCGGTGCGGATGTTGCGCGCCACCAGGCCCATGCAGGACACCGCCATGGAGTCCGCGTAAGGGTTTCGCCGGCGGCTGACGTACGCCTCGATGGCATGGGTGAGCGTGTCGATGCCGGTGTCCGCCGTGAGGCGCCACGGCATGGTGAGCGTCAGCGTGTAGTCCACCAGCGCCGCGGCGGGCACGTAGCCGAGGCCGGCGCACAACATCTTCTCGTCGGTCTTCGTATCCGTGATGACCGTAAAGCGCGTCACTTCCGACCCCGTGCCCGCGGTCGTCGGAATGGCGATCAGCGGGTAGTCGCTGCGGTCGATCTGGCGCGGCACCTTGTAGTCGCGCATGGCGCCGCCGTGGGTTGCGAGCACCCCCATGGCCTTCGCGGTGTCCATGGGGCTGCCGCCGCCGAGCGCGATCATGCCGTCGAAGCCGCCTTCGCGCAGACGGGCCGCGCCCGCCTCGACAACGTCGGTCGTCGGGTCGGGCACCGTGTCGGCGAAGACGGACCACGCAACCCCTGCCTCGTCGAGGACGCCGGTCACGCGGTCGAGCACGCCGCTTTCGACCATGTAGCCGTCGGTGACGATCAGCGGGCGTGTCACACCGACCTTGGCCATGGCGTCGGCCGCCTGCGCGTGGGCGCGGGCGCCAATGACCATTAGGCCCGGTTGCGCGATCGTCGCCGGTGCCGCCTTGTTCATCCTAGCCTCCCCGCTCGCGGACCGTTGCACTATAGCGATTGAACCACTGCCGGCGCGGGCTTTCCGCTTCGCGCCGACGCGGCCATAATCGGCGCGGGGAGGAACTCATGCGCAACAATCCGGTCAAGGAAGCGCTGGCGCGCGGCGAACGCGTGTTCGGCACAATGGTCTTCGAGTTCGCGAGCCCCGGTCTGGCCACGGTCCTGGCCAACGCCGGCGCCCAGTTCGTGCTCTACGACATGGAGCACAGCGGCCTTGGTGACGACGAAATCAAGCGCCAGGTCGCCTACTGCCGCGGCCTCGACCTCGTGCCGCTCGTGCGCCCGCCGGACAAGGGCTACGCGACGACGGCGCGCCTGCTCGACCTCGGCGTCATGGGGTTGATGTACCAGATGGTCGAGAGCGCCGAGGAAGCGGCGGAGATCGCGTCCTTCAACCGCTACCCGCCCGGGGGCGTGCGCGGCGCCATGTTCTCCGGCGCCCATGACGACTACACGGGCGGCGACGTGGTCGACAAGATGGCGGGCGCCGACGCGCGCACCCTCACCATGGCGCTGATCGAGACCCCGAAGGGGGTCGAGAACGTCGACGCGATCATGGCGGTGCCGGGGATCGACGCGGCACACGTCGGCCATTTCGACCTGTCGCTGACCATGGGCATTCCTGGCCGCTTCGATCATCCGGACTTCCGGGCGGCGATCGACCGGATCGTTGCCGCGTGCGACCGCCACGGCAAGCCGGCAGGGTTTCTCGCGCCCAACGTGGCGTGGGGGCGCGAGTGGATGGCGCGCGGGTTCCGCTTCGTCTCGTACAGCATCGACATCCTGCTGCTCGGCGACGCGCTGGCGCAGGGGATCGCCGCGCTCAAGGCCGCCGACGAGGACGCGTCGTGAGTGGCGGACGGCTGCCGCTCGCCGACATCCGCGTGCTCGACCTGACGCGCGCGCGGGCGGGGCCGACGGCGGTACGCCATCTCGCCGACTGGGGCGCCGACGTGATCAAGATCGAGGCGCCGGGCGAGCCTCTGGGCGAGGGGCTTGGCGGCGCCCGCACGGCGCCGGACTTCGTGAATCTGCATCGCAACAAGCGGGCGATGACTCTCAATCTGAAGTCGGACACCGGCCGCGAAATCTTCATGACGCTGGCGCGCGGCGCCGATGTGGTGGTCGAGAACTTCCGCGCGGAGGTCAAGCACCGGCTCGGCGTCGACTACGAGTCGCTGGCGGCGGTCAACCCGCGCATCGTTCTCGGCAGCATTTCGGGTTTCGGCCAGGACGGGCCGTACCGCGGACGCGCCGGCGTCGACCAGATCGCGCAGGGCATGGGCGGGTTGATGTCGGTCACCGGGCTGCCGGGGCAGGGGCCGGTGCGCGTCGGCGTTCCCATCGCCGATCTCTCGTCCGGCAACTATCTGGCCATGGGACTGCTGCTCGCGCTGATGGAACGCGAGCGCACCGGCGAGGGACAGTGGGTGCACACGTCGCTGCTGGAAGCGCAGATCGCGATGATGGACTTCCAGGCGGCGCGGTGGCTGATCGACGGCGAGGTGCCGCCGCAGGCGGGCAACGACCATCCGACCGGCATTCCCATGGGAACGTTCCGCACGGCCGACGGCGCGATCAACATTGCCGCGGCCGGCGGCGTGCTGTGGCGGCGGTTCCTCGCCGTGATAGACCGCCCGGAGCTTGCCGAGGACCCGCGGTTCGCCACGGCCGACGCCCGCTCCGAAAACCGGGCGGAGCTGAACGCGCTGCTCGAGGAGATCACGAAGGCACGCCCGAGCGCTTACTGGATCGAGGCGATGAACGAGGCCGGCGTGCCGTGCGGGCCGATCTATTCGATGGACGAGACCTTCGCCGACCCGCAGGTGGAGCACCTGGAAATCGCGCGGCCGATGACGCATCCGGTGCGCGGCGCCACCCGCGTCGTCGGTCAGGCCGTCACCCTGTCGAAGTGTCCGCAGCCCGAGGAGATGCGGCCCACGCCGGACAAGGGCGTGCATACCGACACCATCCTCGCCGAGCTCGGATACGATGCCTCACAGGTCGCCGACATGCGTGCGCGCGGCATCGTGTGAGGGGGCGCCCGCTTCGTCAGCCGCACCGGCCCGACGCGCCTACAGCGTGAAATAGCGCGCGCGGGGATGGTGGAGAACGATCGCCGAGGTCGACTGCTCTGGGTCGAGCTGCGCTTCCTCGCCGAGGCGAATGCCCACGCGCTCGGCATCGAGGAGGCGCAGTAGCTGGTCCTGGTCCTCGAGATTGGGGCAGGCGGGGAAGCCGAAGGAATAGCGCGCGCCGCGGTAGCCGTGGCGGATCAGCTTGTCCATGTCGCGTGAGTCCGTGTGGCCGAAGCCGAGGTCTTCGCGGATGCGCTTGTGCGTGTACTCGGCCATCGCCTCGGCCATCTCCACCCCGAGACCGTGCAGATAGAGATAGTCGCGATAGCGGTCGGCGGCGAAGTGTTCCCGCTCCACGTCGGACGCGCGCGCCCCCACGGTCACCGCCTGCAGGCCGACCACGTCGGTCTCGCCCGAGTCCGCGTCGCGGACGAAGTCGGCGACGCAGATGCCGTCGTCCCGCTTCTGGCGAGGCAGCGAGAAACGCGCGACCTCGCGGGCGGAGTCGCCGGGCGCAAGAAGCACGAGATCGTCGCCCTCGCTCACCGCCGGCCACAATCCGTAGACCCCGCTCGGCACCAGCACGTCGCCTTCGGCGCACTCCTCGATCAGAGCGTCGAGTACCGGATCGAGCGCATCCTTCGTCCAGTCGCGGAAGGCCTGGAAGCTGCGCCCCTGCTTCTTGTACCCCCAATGCAACTGATAGAGCGTGTGCGTGTTGAGATAGGGCCTCAAGCCCGTGAGCGGCAATCGGTCGATGAGCTGAGGCCCCCAGGCGGGCGGCGTGGGAACGGGAACCTCGGCGGCGTAGCGCATCCGCCGCGCTCGCGCCGCGCAGCCGAGCCGTGCCGCGGCCGCGGCCGCCGGGCGGCCTTCGGGTTCGGCCGGCGCCGCGGCGTCCGTGCGGGCGGGGCGGCGGCGCGCCCGGGTTTCCTCGAGCAGGACGTCGAAGCCGCCCTTCACGACCGCGTCCATCAGCGTCAGGCCGTCGAACGCATCCCGGGCGTAAGCCACGCGGCCCGAGTCGTACGCGGCGGCGCAGTCCTCGTCGACATAGCGCCGGGTCAGCGCCGCGCCGCCCAGCAGCACCGGGATGTCGAGCTTGCGGCGCGACATCTCGAGCAGGTTCTCGCGCATGATCACCGTCGACTTCACCAGCAGCCCGGACATGCCGATGCAGTCGGCGCCGTGCTCGCGGGCGGCGTCGAGGATGGCGGCGACCGGCTGCTTGATGCCGAGGTTCACGACGCGGAAGCCGTTGTTGGTCAGGATGATGTCGGTCAGGTTCTTGCCGATGTCGTGCACGTCGCCCTTGACCGTGGCCAGAACGATCGTGCCGCGTGTCGTGCCCTCCGTGCGTTCCATGTGGGGCTCGAGATAGCCGACTGCGGCCTTCATCGTTTCCGCCGATTGCAGCACGAACGGAAGCTGCATCCGGCCGGAGCCGAACAGCTCGCCGACGGTCTTCATGCCGTCGAGCAGATATTCGTTGACGATGTCGAGCGGAGAATGGTCGCGCATCGCCTCGTCGAGGTCGGCGTCGAGGCCCTCTCGATCGCCGTCGACGATGCGCTGGCGCAACCGGTCCTCTACCTTCGCGGGCGGTGCGGGCTTCGGCGCCGCGCTGTCCGCGCGGCCGTCGAACAGCGCGATGAACGCGTGCAGCGGATCCGTGCCCTCCTTGCGCCGGTCGAAGATCAGGTCCTCGGCCGCCTGCACTTCGTTGTCGGGAACGCGGTGCAGCGGCGCGATCTTGCCGACGTGAACGATCGCCGCGGTCATGCCGCGGCGGCGCGCGTGATCGAGGAACACGGAATTGAGGACCCGGCGCGCCGCCGGACCGAGGCCGAACGAGATGTTCGACAGTCCGAGCACGATCTGGGATTCGGGCAATGTCTCGGCAATCGCGCCGATCGCGTCGAGCGTTTCGATCCCGAGGCGTCGGTCTTCGTCGTTGCCCGTGCAAATCGTGAACGTCAGCGGGTCGATCAGCAGGTCCGCCGGCGGCAGTCCGTGTTCGCCGCAGGCGAAGTCGACGAGGCGGCGGGCGATACGCAGCTTTTCGGCCGCCGTCTTCGCCATGCCGTCTTCGTCGATGGTCAACGCAACCACCGCGGCGCCGAAACGGCGCGCGAGCGCGAGGCGCGCTGCCGCCGGCGCCTCGCCGTCCTCGAAGTTGATCGAGTTGACGATGGCCTTGCCGCCGTAGCGCTCGAGCGCCGCCTCGAGCACGTCGAGCTCGGTCGAGTCGATCACCAGCGGCACCGGCACCGCCTGACCGAGACGGCCGACGAGCTCGTTCATCGCCCGCGTCTCGTCTTCGCCGACGAGGGCGGTGCACAGATCGATGCAGTGCGAGCCCTCCGCCACCTGCTCGCGGCCGATGGCGACGCAGGCGTCCCATTCCTCGGCTTGCTGGTGCCCGCGGAACTTCCGGCTGCCGTTGGCATTGCACCGTTCGCCGATCATCAGCAGCGCCGTCTCCTGGCGCAGTGGCGTCTGGCCGTAGAGGCTGGCGACGGACGGCGTCCACTGGACGGCGCGCGGCTTTACCCGGGGGCGGAAGCCGTCTTCCGCACGCGCGCGGAGCATGGCATCGACGGCGGCCACGTGCGCCGCCGTGGTACCGCAGCAGCCGCCGACGAGCGCGGCGCCGTCTTCCTCGATGAATCGCGCGAGCCACTCGGCCAGTTCGTTGGGGCTGAGCGGATAGCGGGTGACGCAGCCCGTCAATTCCGGCAGGCCGGCGTTGGGTTGCACCGAAATCGGCCCGCTCCAGCTTTGTGACAGCCAGCCGAGATGCTCCGCCATCTCTTGCGGCCCGGTCGCGCAGTTGAGCCCCATGACTTCCACGCCGAGGGCATGCAGGACGGTGGCCGCGGCCGCGATGTCCGCACCGACGAGAAGCGTGCCCGTGCTCTCCACCGTCACCTGGACGACCAGCGGCATGGCGCGGTCGGCGTCGGCCATGGCGCGCCGCGCGCCCGCCACCGCCGCCTTCGCCTGCAGGAGGTCCTGCACGGTCTCGACGAGCAGTGCGTCGACGCCACCCGCGATCAGCCCGGCGCACTGGATCGCCGCGGCGTCGGCGAGTTCGCTCCAGGTCACCTGACCGAGCGTCGGCAGCCGCGTTCCGGGCCCGATGGCACCGAAAACGAAACGCCGACGGCCGCCGGCAACGGAATCGGCCGCTTCGCGCGCGATTCGCGCCGCCTCGCGATTCAGGTCCCAGGCCTCGTCGGCCAGGCCGAACTCTCCCAACGTGATCGGCGAACCGCCGAAGCTGTTGGTCTCGATCGCATCCGACCCGGCATTCAGGCTGGCCAGATGGATGGCGCGGATGATGTCGGGACGCGTCCGGTTGAGAATCTCGGTGCAGTTTTCGCAACCGTCGAAGTCGCGGGCGACATCGAGGTCCATCGCCTGGACCTCGCTGCCCATCGCCGCGTCGAGCAGCAGCACCCGG
This sequence comes from Alphaproteobacteria bacterium, assembly GCA_965243325.1. Taxonomy (GTDB): domain Bacteria; phylum Pseudomonadota; class Alphaproteobacteria; order UBA7887; family UBA7887; genus JANQOH01. The sequence goes on from CBDEUQ010000003.1 coordinate 2,518,782, forward strand.
CGGCCGAGAATGTCGCCAAGCTCGCTCACGCGCTGCGCATGGCCCGGCGGCGTCCGAGCGACTCGACGTTCGGGCGTGCCGCCGACCACAAGGCAACGGTAAGCGGGTCGCCCGGCAGAAGGCGCGGCGCCTGCGGCTGCAGCCCGCTGGCGCGGCACCACGCCGCAACCTCGCGCTCGGCGAATCCCAACCGCCGGTGGGCGTGCTCCGAACGCAGCGTCTCATAATCGTGCGGCGCGAAATCCACGAGAATCAGGCAGCCGCCGGGCTTGAGAACGCGAGCCGCCTCGGCGATGGCATCTGCGGGCGCGTCGGCGAAATGCAGCACCATGTGGCAGACCGCCGTGTCGAACGATTCGTCCGCGAACGGCAGACGGTACATGTCGGCGTGCCGCGCCTGGCAGTGGTGCAGCGCGGCATCGGCGAGGCGCACGCGCGCCAGTTGGAGCATTTCGTACGACAGGTCGACGCCGACGCCGCGGCGGAAGCGGTCCGCCGCCAGTTCCAGAATGCGGCCGGTGCCGGTGCCGATGTCGAGCAGCGATTCCCGGCGGCCGCCGCCGATGGCATCGAGCAGCGCAGCCTCGACTTCGCTTTCGGAAACATAAAGCGCGCGCAACTCGTCCCAACGCACGGCGTTGTCGCGGAAGTAGCGCGCCGCGCGTTCGGCGCGCGTGCGTTTCACGTCGCTCAGCCGTGCGCGGTCGCGTGCCACCGTCGGGTCGTCGTCGGCGAGTTGCGTGCAGAGAAGACGCGCGATCTCGCCGCCCGCCTCGTCGGGCGCCAGACGGTAGAAGGCCCACGTGCCTTCCTGGAATCGCTCGAGCAGTCCCGCCTCGCAAAGCAGCTTGAGGTGGCGGGAGACACGCGGCTGGCTCTGTCCGAGTATCCGCGTGAGTTCCGTTACCGTGAGCTCTCCGTCGGCGCAAAGAGCCAGCAGCCGCAAGCGAGTAATTTCTCCTGCGGCGCGCAGCGCGTTGAGCAGTCGGTCCAGTGAGCGGTCCATCGCCGATTCGTCAAAGCCATACCCATATAAACATATTCTTATGCATAGGATAAGGGGGAGAGAAGGGCGGCAACTGGCTCCCTGTCGATCACCGTGCTAGACACGAAAACGGGATGCCGGAACGGCGGGAGCACGAGTTGGCGACGAACCGAATGGTCTCGTTCCTGCGCGTCGGCGCATGCGCATTGACGATCGGCGTGGTGTCGTCCTTGGCCGGTTATGGAGGGCCGGCACAGGCGCGCGGTACCGACCCCTCGTCCGTTCTCTATGCGGACCCCTACGAACCGTTCAATCGCGCCATCTTCTTCTTCAATGAGCAGGCGGACCTTTTCGTGGTGCGGCCGGTCGCCGAAACCTATGCCACCTTCGTACCGCTTGAAATTCGCCGCCTGCTTGACAATTTCATGATCAATCTGGCGTCTCCCGTGAACGTTGCCAATTCGGCGTTGCAGGGAGACGGGGAGCGGGCGGCCCGGGCTTTCGGGCGGTTCGTTCTCAACACGGTGTTCGGATTCGGTGGCGTGCTCGACGTTGCCGCGGAAGAGGGCTTGATGCGCGTGGACGAAGACTTCGGACAGACGCTCGCGGTTTGGGGGGTGGGGCCGGGCCCCTATCTGATGCTGCCGCTGCTCGGTCCATCGTCCCTGCGCGACACTTCGGGCCGCGTTGTGGATGCATTGCTCAACCCGCTGACCTATTTCTTTCCCGATGGCGGCGAGTTCGTGTCGCCGACGCTCGCTACGGCGGGCCTCGTCTCCCGGCGTGCGCGCAACCTCGAGGTCGTGGAGGCGGCCGAACGCAGCTCGATCGATCTCTACGCCGCCGTGCGCAGCAGTTACGGGCAGCAACGCAGGAACCAGATCTACAACGGTGTCTTGCCGCAGGCCGAAGATCCGTTCCCACCTTTCGACGACGACGCGTTCGAGTAGGCGAGGGAGAGGAGAGATGTCCACGGTTTGCAATCGCATCGCCCGCCGGCGGCTGATCCTGGGCGGCTTCGCTGCTGCGGCCGGTGCCGCGTTCGCCGGCGTCGGCGGGCGTGCCCGCGCCGCGCCTGACGACGCCGGCGCCCATGTCGCCTCGTTGATCGATCGCGCGCTCAAGATGCTCCGGAGCGCTTCCGAGAGCGAGGAGAGGCGCGAAGCCGAGTTCCATCTCCTGGTGAACGAATACTTCGATCTGCCGATGATCGCCCGGCTGGTCCTCGGCCGATACTGGCGCATGGCGACCGCAGAGCAGAAGCAGGCTTTCTCGAGCGTGTTCGAGGTGCACATCGTCAAGGTCTATGCCTCGCAACTCGCCGCCTACGACGACGAAGAGGTCGTGGTCCGCAACGTCGCCGCACGCACGGAGCGCGATACGATCGTCGCCACCGAAGTCTGGCGGCAGGCCAAGCCGCCGATCGCGATCGACTGGCTCGTGCGGCGGTCCGAGTCGGGCTACCGGGTGATCGACGTCGCCGCCGAGGGCGTGAGCATGCTGACGACCAAGCGGTCGGAGTTCGCCGCGGTCATCGAGCGGGAGGGGCTCGAAGGCCTGATCGTCCGCCTCCGGCGGTTCAATGCCGGCGAACCGCTCGACGAAGTGGAAGAGTCCTGACCGCTCGTCGCTGCTCCGTTCGCGCGGTATCGGGTCGGGTCCGAGGACGCCCGACCGAACTCGAAGACCGGGTTTCGCGCGTCGAAGGTGTGCCGGACCTGAACCTCGGGCCCAACGCGTAAGCCGTAGCGCCGACAGCATGAAACGGGCGGCGGGACGCCGGGAGCGATCGCCTGCCCGGTTTCATGCGCGATGCGTTCGAGGGTGTTCGTCCGCGTCCGGCCGCGGCTGATCCGCGGCATCTCCGGCGGCGACGCGGCCCCGGTCCATGACCACCGCGCGGTCGGCGACCGTGTCGACGAAATCGAGATTCTGCTCGACCAGAAGCACCGCCAGGCCGTCGGCGACAAGACTCGCCAGCGTATCCGCCAGCGCGTCCACGATCGACGGCTGGATGCCTTCCGTCGGCTCGTCGAGCAGCAGCAGCCGCGGCTGCGCGCACAAGGCGCGCGCGAGCGCGAGCACCTGTTGCTCGCCGCCGCTCAGTGCGCCCCCCGGGCGGTCGGCGAGCGGGCCGAGAAGCGGAAAACGGGCAAGCGCCGCCGCGACCGCCTCCGGCGCGCTGCCTCGCCTGACGAGCGCGCCGAGCGCCAGGTTCTCGCGCACCGTCAGCGCCGGGAATATCCCCCGCCCCTGCGGTACGTACGCCATGCCCGCGCGGCTGCGCTCGTGGGTCGGCGCCGGACGCATGTCGCGGCCCGCCAGGCTCAGACGGTCGGCGCGCGCGGGAATCAGGCCCATGAGCGCCTTCAGGAGCGTCGTCTTGCCGGTGCCGTTGGGGCCGATCACGGCGACGCAGGTGCCGGCGGCAACGTCGAGACCAACGTCGTCGAGTACCGGGATATTCCCGTACCCTGCCGAGAGACCGGCTACGTCGAGCATGACTCCGTCTCGACCTGCCGGCCCAGATAGGCCGCGCGCACGGCCGCGTCGGCCATGACCCCGGAATAGCTGCCCTCGGCGAGAGTGCTGCCGCGGTGCAGGACCGTCACCGGGCAGTCCAGAGCGGCGACGAACCGCATGTCGTGCTCGACCACGATGACGGACGAGCGGTCCCTCAGGCCGCGGACGATCTCGGCGACGCGACGGGTCTCCTCAGTCGTCAGGCCCGTGGTGGGCTCGTCCAGCAGGACGAGGCGGGGCCGCGCCGCGAGCACCATTGCGATCTCGACCATCTGGCGCTCGCCGTGCGAGAGGCGCGCGACGGTCAGATCGGCGCGACCGGACAACCCGAGTTCCGCCAACAGGGCGGCACCGTCCGATCCGCGGCCGGCAAGACTGCAATGTTCCGCCACGGTGAGCGATTCGAACAGGCTCGGAACCTGCGTCTTCAGGCCGATGCCGGCGCGCGCGCGCGCGCATGTCGGCCACCCGGTCACGTCGCGGCCGGACAGGCGGATGCGCCCGGCGCGCGCCCGCACCTGTCCGGTGAGGCATTTCAGAAACGTGCTCTTGCCCGCGCCGTTGGGGCCGATGATGCAACGGAGCGTGCCGGCGTCGAGCGTGAGGTCGACGCCGGACAACGCGGCGACGCCGCCGAATCCGACCGAGAGACCGCTGACTTCGAGCAGCGCCGTCATCGGCGGAGCAACGCGGCGAGGCGGTGGACCGCCGGCCACAGACCCCTGGGCAGCGCGAGCACCGTGGCGATCAGGATACCGCCGAGGACCGCCTGCGAGTCGAGGCGCGACAGAACCGGATGCACGGTGCCGAGCGTTCCGATCTGCGTCATGAGGTATTGGATCGTGACGGCGCCGAGCACGGGGCCGATCAGGGTTCCGAGACCGCCGACGACGACCCAGACCAGCACCGGGGCGGCGTAGCCCAGCCCGAACATGGCGGGGCTTACGAACGAGGTGCCGGCAAACAGCGCGCCCGCGGCGCCGGCCATGGCCGCGGCGAACGCGAAGAGGAGAAGTCGCCGGCGGCGCACGTCGTATCCGAGGAGTTCGGCGCGCAGCGGGTTCTCCCGGATGGCGACCGCGACGCGGCCGAAGCGCGTCGCGAGCAGCCACGCGCTCGCCAGATAGCACGCGAGGAGGACCGCCACGGCGACGCGGAACGACGTTTCGGGATCGAGCGGCGCGTTCCGGTCCCAGGGCGCGTTCAGCGGCGGGCTCGCCGGGATTCCGTTCGCGCCGCCGAGCCGGGCCGCGCCGATGGCGTACTCCGGGCCGGCGGTAGCGTTGGCGAGCTTGAACAGGATCAGGGTCACGGTAAGCGTGATGACGCCGACGTAGATGTCGCCGACGCGCCCGTAGAACATGAAATAGCCGAGCGCGAGCGCGAACGCCGTCGGTACCAGGATCGCGATCGGAAGTGCCGGGGTCGAGTCGCCGAAGTTGATCGCGGCGACGGCGTAGGCGTAGGCGCCGAGGCCGAAGAAGGCGGTCTGACCGAAACACATGATGCCGCCGAACCCCCAGACGAGGCCCAGGCTGAGCGCGAGAATGGCCAGCACCACGAAGTTCGTGGCGTTGACGATTGCGAACAGCGACAGCGTCGCCGGGAGGACGGCGGCGAGGGTCGCGCCGACGACGAGCACGCCCGCGTGCTCCCATCTGGCGGCTGTCATGGACGGGCGCCGAAGAACCGCCCGGAGATTCCCTGCGGCAGCAGGCGCACGAGAATCACCGCGGCGGCGAGCAGCGCCACCTCGCCGAGCACCGGAGTGGCGGCGAAAGCGACTCCGGTGCCGACCCCGCCGAGGATCGTCGCCGAGGATACGGTCCCGGCGACGATGGAAGCGCCGCCGGCGATGACCGTGATGAAGGCCTTGGCGATGTAGGCGAGGCCGATCGTCGGCACGACCCCGGAAATCGGCGCGAGCAGAGCGCCGGCAAGGCCGCTCAGGGCGGCGCCGGCGGTGAACGTGGCGGCATAGACGCGGGTCCGGTCCGCTCCGAGCGCCGCCGCCATGTCGGCGTCCTGCATGACGGCGCGGGCGCGCAGTCCGGCTTCGGTGTGGCGCAGGACGGTGTAGATCCCGGCCATGACCACGACCGCTGCGCCGATCAGCACCAGATCGTACGCGCCGATGCGGAAGGCGCCCAGGGCGAACGATCCGAGGGGTGCCGACACGCCGCGCATCGTGTTGCCGAAGGCCATGGTGACCGTGCCGGTCAACAGCAGGCTAAGGCCCCATGTCGCCAGTAGCGTATCGGTCATCCGGCCGTAGAGGCGCCCGATCAGCAGGCGTTCGACGACCCAGCCGATGCCGCCGACGACCGCCGGAGCAACGACCAGCATCGCGACCCACAGATTGATGCCTTGCGCCTCGGCGAGGATCGCCGCGTAGCCGCCCAGCATGAGAAACTCGCCGTGGGCGAGGTTGATCACGCGCATCATGCCGAAAATCACGGCCAGCCCGGCGCTGATGAGCACCAGCATGGCAATGCCGGTGAGAAGCTGGAGGACGACGGCCGCCGCGTAGTCCACCGCCTTATGGTGCGCCGCCGACGGGCGCCGGCTCAGACGTCGAGGTCGATCTCGTACATCTTCGTGTCGTCGGGGTTGCGCCCCAGGTCGCACACCGCGGCGGTATCCGCCGGCTCCTGGCTCGGATACCGGTCGTACACCTCGAACGCGCCATCGACGACCTCGCCGAGATAGACGGTCTGGACGACGTGATGGGTTGCCGGATCGATCGTCACGCGGCCGCTCGGGCCGTCGATCGCGAAGTCGTCCTCGAGCGCCTCGATCACTGCCATGCGGTCGACGCTGCCGGCCCGGCGCACGGCTTCGGCCCACAGCAGGAAGCCTTCGTACGAGCGGATCGCGAGCTCGTTCACCGCCGGGGTTCGCTCGCCGAAGGTATTGCGCAGACGTTCGAGAAACGCCCCGTTGGCGGCGGTGTCCAACTCCTCGAAATATCCGTAGCAGGCGACGATGCCGTCGCTTTCCTCCGCCGACAGCACACGGTGTTCGTTGCCGACGCCGAAGGTCGTCGATGCCATCGGGATACGCGCCTTCATGCCCGCCGCCGCCCATTGCCGGTAGAACGACATGTGGGCGCCGCCGACGAGCACCGACACCACCATGTCCGGCGCCGCCGCCTGGATCTTGCGGATGGTCGGCCCGAAATCGGTCACGTCGAGCGGAAAGAAATCGGTGGCCAGCACCTCTCCGCCGCCCTCGCGGGCGTATCTCGCGACCCAGCGCGCGGTGATCTGCCCGTAATTGTAATCGGCCGCGAGAACGTAGATCCGCTTGCCCCAGCGCCCCATCACGTCCGGCACCAGCTTGGCGACCGTCTGCGCCGGCGTGGACCCCGTGCAGACGATGTTGCGGTCGCAGACGCCGCCTTCGTACTGCGTATTGTAAAAGTACAGCGTCTCGTACCGCCGCAACAGCGGTCGGATCGCTTCCCGCGACGCGCTCGTGATGCCTGCATGCACCACCGCCGCGCCGTCGCGCGTCGCCGCCTGAACGGCGTACCGGCGGTATAGTTCCAGATCGGATTGCGCGTCGTAGAGCAGAAGGTCGACCGGGCGGCCGAGCAGACCGCCGGCGGCATTCGTTTCCTGGACCGCGAGCCGCGTGCAGTCGATCATCGGCTGGCCGTAGATATCCAGCCCGCCCGAGCCGTCGAGAATGCTGGCGACCGCGATGGGGTCGTCCGCCGCCGCGTCGTTCACGCCGAAGTGCAGCGCCGCGGCACCGGCCGCCGAACCGGCCAGGAACCGTCTCCTGGATATCCTCATGCTCTCCTCGCAATCTTCGGCGGCGCAGCGACTTGCTGCCGCCGCGCCACGCTAGATGCCGCCAAATACCGAGTCAACGCGAGCCCTCCGTGGACACGGCCTTGTGGCCGCGGCGCCGGGCGAGCCTATTCGGTGCTGGTCGGGCCCGCGTCGCCGCCGCCGGGAAGCGGTGTGTCCTCGCCGGGCCCCATGGCGCTCACGGCGGCGATGATGATCACCGCGATCAACGCCGCGATGAGCCCGTACTCGATCGCCGTGGCCCCGTCCTCACGTCTCGCGAAGGCCCGTGCGCGCGATACCGGATCCATGGTCCCCACTCTCCTCGACCTCCGGTGGCCGACGATCCACGTGGTGGGCTTCCGCCGACCCGTCAACGGAAGGCGCGCGCCGTGTCGGCGGCTCACGTGCCGAATGCGCGACGCAGCGCCGCGCCCGACGCGTCGACCGCCGCGCGCGCGTCGTCGAGGATCGCCGGCGCCTGGAAAAACGCGTGGGTCATGCGTGGAAACCCCACGTGTTCGGCCGCCACCCCGGCGCCGCGCAGGGCGTCCACGTAGGCCAGCCCTTCGCCGTAGAGCGGGTCGATCCCGGCGCCGATGACCAGCGCCGGCGGCAACCTGGCATGATCCGCGGCACGCAGCGGCGCGCACCGCCAGTCGCCGCGGGCCGACGCGTCGGGAACGTAGAGATTCCAGAAATACGCCATGCGGTCGCGGTTCAGGACCGGCGCGTCGCCGAGAGTGGTGTAGGTGCCGCCGTCGATGTCGCAATCGACCACCGGATAGATCAGCAATTGGAAGGCCAGTGCCGGGCCGCCGGCGTCGCGCGCCATCAGCGAGCAGACCGCGGCGAGGTTTCCGCCCGCGCTGTCTCCGGCGACGGCGAGGCGGCGCGGATCGCCGCCGAGGCTGGCCGCGTTTTCGGCAATCCAGCAGAGCGCCGCGAAACAGTCTTCCGCCGCGGCGGGAAACGGGTGTTCCGGCGCCCGCCGGTAGTCGATGGAGATGCTCATGCACCTCGCGGCGTCCGTAATCGCGCGGACCCCCTTGTCGTGGCTGTCGATGTCGCCGAGCACCCAGCCGCCGCCGTGAAAATAGACCACGATCGGTAACGGTTCGTCCGACTTCGCCGCGTAAAGCCGGGCCGCGAGCGGGCCGGCGGCGCCGGCCACCGTCAGCGACTCGACACGGTGCACCGGTACGGGATCGCCGTAGTAGCGCTGCGCACGCTCGACGGTAATCCTCCGCGCTTCGTCCACCGGAACCGCGATCTGGTCGGGATACCCGGCTTCCGCGATCCGGCCGAGCATGGCTTTGAGTTGCGGGTGTAGCTGGTCGAGCACCTGGTCCTCCTGCGGTCGAAGCGTCCTCGTCTGAGCCGAGTGTGTATCACGTCCGGTGGTGTCGGCCACGCCGGGCGCGTTCGCGCTGCGACCGGCGGCCATGCTATGGTATGGCGCAAGGCGCGGTGCGGCGTTCGTTGAAACGAGACGAAGGAGAGGCGAGGCATGACGATCACGGTCAGGGGCAGGGCAAGCGCGGCGATGCGACGCTGGTCGGTCCTGGCGGGTGCGCTGGCGGTCGGCGTTGCGGCGGCCGTGTCTCCCGCGTGCGCGGAGGAGCCGCTAAGCGAAGCCCAGACGCGCGCCGTCGAGGCGCTGGTCGAGCGTTACATCGCCGAGAACCCCGACAAGATTCTCGAGGCGGTGCGCGCTTACAATCAACGGCAAGAGGAGGAGCAGCGCGCCGAGGCCGAATCAAATCTGGTCGCCCGGCACGACGAGATCGTCAACGACCCCGCCTCGCCGGTCGCCGGGAATCCCGACGGTGACGTCACCGTCGTCGAGTTCTTCGACTACCGTTGCGGTTACTGCAAGCGGTCGCTCGACGTGCTGATGGCGGTCATGCAGGAAGACCCGAACGTGCGCGTGGTCTTCAAGGAGTTCCCGATCCTCAGCCCGCAATCGCTTCAGGCGGCCAGGGCGGCGCTGGCATCGCGGCGCCAGGACAAGTACTTCGACTTCCACGTTGCGCTGATGGGTGCACGCGGGACCTTCGACGACGAGCAGATTTTCGACATCGCACACGAGGTCGGCCTCGACGTCGACCGGCTGATCGACGACATGCAATCGCCGGAAATTGAGGCGCATATCGACGCGGTCAACCAGCTTGCCCGTGCGCTCGATATCGGCGGTACGCCCGCGTTCGTCGTTGGTGGCGAGATTTACCGGGGAGCGATAGATCTCGACACGATGCGGAGCGCAATCGCGGCGACGCGCGCGAGTTAGCGACTTGGCCGACGCTCCGGCACGCCGCCGCGGCGCTCGTCGCGCCCGGCGATTGCGCGTCGCCACGGTGGCGGCGCTCTGCGTCGCCGGTTGCGTGCCCGGCGGGCTCCACTGGAGCCTCCTGAGTGCCGGCCATGCGTCTTTCGAGGATGCCGCGGACGAGTTTCCCGAGTTCGCCGACGTATCGCGGGCCTTCGATCGCCTCGTCTCTCCGGCACCCGAGGAGGAGGAGCGGAACAGCCAGCTCGACCTCTTCGCCGAGGTGTTCGAGAAGGCCTACCACGAATACGTCGAACCCGTGTCCGCCCAGGCGATGGTCCTGCTGTTGCTCGAAGGCTTCCAGGCCGCCGAGGACGCGGCCGAACCGGGCGACCTCGCGTCGTCCGGGGCCGGCGCGGACGACACCGATGCCGCGACGGCAGCGGCCGCCGCGCCGGCGGAACCGGTCAATCCGCTCGCCGCGGAGAACCTGATGCGGGCGGGTCTTTCCGGGATGCTGACCGGCCTCGATCCGCATTCCGGTTACCTGCCCCCCGACATCTACCAGGAGATGCGGCTGCGTACCCGCGGGGAGTTCGGCGGAATCGGCATCGAGGTCACCATGGAGGACGGATTCGTCAAGATCGTCGCGCCGATCGACGATACGCCGGGCCAACGCGCGGGCTTGCAGACGGGCGACCTCATCACGCACGTCGATGGCAAGGCCATCCAGGGCCTCACGCTCGGCGAGGCCGTGCAGTTGATGCGCGGGCGGTCGGGGACCGACGTCCGCCTCGACATCCGCAGGCCGCCGGCGGTCGAGACGTTTGCCGTCATCATTACGCGAGCCGTCGTCCGCATCCGCGCCGTGCAGGCGCGCGCCGAAGGGCGGGTAGGGGTGTTGCGCATCACCACCTTCAACGAACGGGCGGAAGACGGCGTGCGCCGCGCCGTTCGCGATCTGGCGCGGGATATCGACGATCCGATCGCCGGCTATGTTCTCGATCTGCGCAACAATCCGGGGGGCCTGCTCGAACAAGCTCTCGGCGTCGCCGACATCTTCCTTCCCGGTGGAGAGATCGTTTCGACCCGCAGCCGCCGCAGCGATGCGGCCCGCCGTTTCTCGGCCGACCGCTTCGACGTATCCGCCGGCGCGCCGATCGTGGTCCTGATCAACGGCGGCTCGGCGTCGGCGGCGGAGATTGTGTCCGGTGCGCTCCAGGACCATGACCGCGCGCTGATCGTCGGAACGCCGTCTTTCGGCAAGGGGTCGGTACAGACGATCATGCCCCTCGACGACGGCGGTGCCGTGCGGCTGACCACCGCCCGCTACTACACGCCGTCGGGCCGCTCGATCCAGTTGACGGGGATCGTTCCGGACATCCTTTCCGAACAGGACGGCGACACGACGACCCGCGAATCCGACCTCGACAATGCGCTGCCTGCGGAGGTGGAGACGGACGGCGGCGACGTGCGCACGCTGGCGGATGCGTGTCCCGATCAGGCCGGGGCGGACGACCCCGTGATGGCCTGTGCGATATACCTGCTGGAGGCGCGTGAGATTCTCGTCGAGGCGACGGAATAGCGCGACGGGTGTCGTCTGTTCAGATCAGGCCGGCCAGCGGCGACGAGGGAGACGCGTACATCTTTTTCGGAATCCGTCCGGCGCGATAGGCGAAGCGGCCGGCCTCGACCGCTGCCTTCATGGCCCTCGCCATCAGGATGGGGTCGTCGGCGCCGGCGATCGCCGTGTTCATCAGTACCGCGTCGCAACCGAGCTCCATTGCCTCGGCGGCGTCCGACGCGGTGCCGACGCCCGCATCGACAATGACCGGCACGTTGGCGTTCTCGATGATGATGCGGATATTGACCGGGTTCTGCAGGCCGAGCCCCGAACCGATCGGTGCGCCGAGCGGCATGATCGCGGCGCACCCGATCTCCTCCAGGCGTTTTGCCATGATCGGATCGTCGTTGCAGTAGACCATGACCTGAAAGCCGTCGGCGATCAGCGTCTCGGCGGCGGCCACCGTCTCCGGCATGTTCGGATACAACGTTTGCTGGTCGCCCAGAACCTCGAGCTTGACGAGGTCCCAGTCCCCGGCCTCGCGCGCGAGGCGGAGCGTGCGCAGGGCATCCTCGGCCGTGAAGCACCCGGCCGTGTTCGGCAGATAGACGTACTTGTCGGGATCGAGATGGTCCATGAGCATCGGCGCCTTGGCATCGGTCACATTGACCCGCCGCACCGCGACCGTGACCATCTCCGCGCCGGAGGCGGCAACGGCGCGCGCCGTCTCTTCGAGGTCTTCGTACTTGCCGGTGCCGACGATCAGGCGCGAGCCGAGACGCCGCCCGGCAACGGTCCATTCGTCGCCGGACTCCGGGGCGGCGTCCGAACCGCCGCCGATGAAGTGCACGATCTCGATCTGGTCGCCGTCGTCGAGCGCGGTCTCGGCGAACACCGAACGACGGACGATTTCGCGGTTGCGCTCCACCGCGATCTTTCGCGAATCGAACCCGAGGTCGGCGAGCAGGGCGGCCACCGTCAGCGGCGCCTCGAGCGTGTGGGGCTCTCCGTTGATGCTGATCTGCATGGGACGTCCTTCCAACCGCGAGCACGTGCCGGCCGTTGGTCGTATGTATAAGGCGCGCGGCGTGCGTTCAACACACCAGCGGCCCGTCCGTCGGATCGTCGTGTTGACCGCCACAGCGAGCCGTGGATAGTGAAGCCGTCGCGGTTTCCTCGCGGCGGCGATCCGGGAAGGCGTCTTGACTCGCGGCGTCCTGGTTCTCAACGGACCGAACCTCAATATGCTCGGCATCCGTCAGCCTGAGTTCTACGGCCGGGAAACTCTGGCCGACGTGGATGCGTTGTGTCTGGAGGTCGCGAAGGGCCTGGGGCTCGAGGTGGAGTGCCGCCAGAGCAACCTCGAAGGCGAGTTGATCGGGTGGATCCAGGAGGCGCGCGACGCCTTCGACGGAATCGTGATCAACGCGGGCGGTTACAGTCACACGTCGGTGGCGTTGCTCGACTCCTTGCTGGTGTTCGAGGGACCCGTGGTCGAGGTGCACATGTCGAACATCCTGGCTCGCGACGCGTTTCGCCACCGCTCATATGTCTCGCTGGCCGCGGTCGGGACGATCTGCGGCTTTGGCGGCGTCGGCTATCGTCTTGGTCTCGAGGCGCTTGCCGAAATCCTCGACGGGAACGACGCGTGAGCGATGCGCCGGCGTTCGACGAGGCGTTGATCCGTCGTCTCGCGGCATTGCTCGAGGAAACCGGTCTCGACGAGATCGAGATCGGCGAGGGAGAACGCCACGTGCGGGTCGCGCGCCGCAAGGCGCCGGCCGTTTCGGCGCCGGCGCCGGTCGTGGCCGCCGCGCCGGCCGCGGCGGCGGTCGATGCCGGACCGGCTGCCGACTCCGGCGCAGTCGCTGCCGACCACCCGGGCGCCGTCGCGTCGCCGATGGTGGGCACCCTGTACGTCGCCTCGGGGCCGGGCGAGGCGCCGTTCGTCGCCGAGGGCGGGATGGTCGCCGAGGGGGAGATCATGTTCATCATCGAGGCGATGAAGACGATGAATCCGGTGCGCGCCCCCCGGGGCGGCACCGTCGCGCGCATATTCGTGGGCAACGCCTCGCCGGTGGAGTACGGCGAAGTGCTCGCGCTCATCGAATAGTCGCCACCCGTCGCGATCCTGCCGGCACCGTGTTCGACAAGGTTCTGATCGCCAATCGCGGTGAGATCGCCATGCGGATCCACCGTGCCTGTCGTGAGATGGGAATTCGCACGGTGGCCGTCCATTCGACCGCCGACGAACAGGCGATGCACGTGCGCCTGGCGGACGAAGCGGTATGCATCGGGCCGCCGCCTGCCAAGGCAAGCTATCTGAACGTGGCGTCGCTGATCGCCGCCGCCGAGGTGACCGGTGCCGACGCGATCCACCCCGGTTACGGATTTCTCGCCGAGAACGCGCGCTTCGCGGAGATCGTCGCGGCGCACGGGATCGCCTTCATCGGGCCGCAGCCCGAGCACATCCGTCTGATGGGCGACAAGCTGGCGGCGCGCGAGGCGGTGCGTCGGCACGGCCTGCCGCTGGTTCCCGGCTCGACCGCGGCGGTCCGCGACCGCGCCGAAGCGCGCGAGACCGCGTCGGAGATCGGATATCCGGTTCTGGTCAAGGCGTCGGCCGGCGGCGGCGGCCGCGGCATGCAGGTGGCGCGCGGCCCCGCGGACTTGCCCGACGCCCTCGACCTCGCTTCGCGCGAGGCGCAGGAAGCATTCGGCGACGGCGCCGTCTTCCTCGAAAAATACCTCGCCGCGCCGCGCCACATCGAGATACAGGTGCTGGCCGACGACTTCGGCCGCGTCGTCCACTTCGGCGAGCGCGACTGTTCGCTGCAGCGCCGCCACCAGAAGCTGCTCGAGGAAGCGCCGTCGCCGGCGCTCACGGCGGAGGCGCGCGCCGAGATCGGCGCGCGGGCGGTGGCCGCGGTCTCCGCGCTCGGCTATCGGGGCGTCGGGACGATCGAGTTCCTCTACGAGGACGGGTCGTTCTACTTCATCGAGATGAACACGCGGCTGCAGGTCGAACATCCGGTTACCGAGATGATCACCGGGATCGATCTGGTGCGCGAACAGATACGAATCGCCGCCGGCGCGCGGCTCGAACTCGAACAGGGCGACATTCGCCTGCGCGGCCACGCCATCGAATGTCGCATCACCGCCGAGGACCCCGCGACCTTCGCGCCCCGTCCCGGCAAGGTCACGGAATACCATCCGCCGGGCGGCCTCGGCGTGCGCGTCGATTCTGCATTGTACGCCGGCTACACCGTGCCGCCGTACTACGACAGCATGGTGGCGAAGCTGGTGGTCCACGGCAGCAGCCGCGAAGAATGTCTGATGAGGTTGAAGCGCAGCCTGGAAGAGTTCGTCATCGATGGAGTCCCGACGACGCTGCCGCTGCATCGCCGGATCGTGGAGGCACCCGATTTCGCCGCCGGGCGCTACGACATCCACTGGCTCGAACGGTTCGTCGATTCGGCCGCATGACGCGACCGGGATTCTATCGCAGCACGAACTCGACGGGGACGACGATCCCTATTTCCCCTCCGGGCAGGGATACGGGAAACCGCGGCAACGGCTGCGCGCGTTCGAACATGGCAATCGCCTCCTGATCCAGCAGGTCGTGGCCGCTGCTGTGCTCGATCCGCCAATCGAGCAGGCGCCCGCGGCGATCTATCACGACGTAGAGCGAAACCGTGCCTTCCTGGCCGCGCAGCCGGGCGCGCCGGGGATATTCCTTGTGGGCCTCCAGCCACGTCAGCAGTCGTGCCGCGTATCCGCCCCACGCGTCCGCCGCTGCGCCGGCCGCGGTTGCGGCGGCACCCGCCCCCGGTTCCCCCGGGGCCGGAACCGGTGTGACCGCGCCGGCGGCCAGTCGCGAAACGGCGTCGGCACCAGGCGTCGGGAACGACGCCACCGCGGGGTCGGGGTCCGCCGCCGGCCGAGGCGGCTCGCGCGCCGGCTTGCTTGCCGGTGGCCGCGACAGCGTGAGCGCCGCCGCGGCGTTCTCGGGGCCGACGGCGGTTGCCGGAGCCGGCCGCAGCGCGGCCGCGGTTTCGATGTCGCCGGCATTCTCCCGGACGTCTTCCGCGCTTTCGAGCGGCACCGTCTCCGTCCGCGGCCGGCTGGGCGCTGCCGCGGCGGGACGCGCGGTGGCGACCGGCGGCAGCACGGCCTCGACGGCGGCGGGCGGCATCGCACGTGGCGCCGGGCGCGGGTTGCGGACGGCGCCCGGGAGAGCGGCCGCCACGGACACGCTCTCTGCGGTTACGGGCGCGTCGGCCGGCATCAGGGGCGGGGTGCGTGGTTCCGGCACCGCCGCCGCCGCCACCGTTGGGATCGCGCCGGCCACGACAGCGGCGGCGGACGGAACAGTGGCCGCGGGCACCGTGTCCGGTGGCGACGGCAGGTACTCTGTCGTCTCGACCGCTGCCTCGACGATGCCGGCATCGACCGTCGCCGCGTTGGCCGGGCGCGTCGACGCCGGTTCGGAGGCCGGCACGGGACGCAGCTCGGCCGGCGGCGGCGCCTGCGGTTCCGCGTTCTCGGCCGGCATTGCGATCGCGGCGGCCTGGGCGGCTGCAACGACCGCTCTCTCCGCTGCCGAAGCGTACTCGACCGTCTCGGGGTCGGTTGTGCGCACCCGCTCGGGTCTCGCCTGCGCCGACCGGGCGGGGAGTGCGGCGCGCACGTCGACCGTCGGCGCCCGCACGTCGGGCTCTACTGCCGCGACGTCTTCGGCGTTCGGGCGTGGCGGCGTGGCCGGCCCCGCGGCGACGGCACGGACTGCGGGCGGAGGCCGCGCATCCGGCGTCCGCATCTCCGGTTCTATCGCCGAAGCGTTTTCGGCGTTCGGGCTTGGCGGTGTGGCCGGCCCCGCGGCGACGGCGCGGACTGCGGGCGGGGGCGGCGCATCCGGCGTCCGCATCTCCGGTACTATCGCCGGGGCATCTTCGATGTTCGGGCGCGGGGGCGTGGCCGGCCCCGCGGCGACAGCTCGGACCGCGGGCGGTGGCCGCGCATCCGGCGCCCGCATGTCGGGTTCGACCTCCGGGACGTCTTCGGCGTTCGAGCTTGGCGGCGTGGCCGGCCCCGCGGCGACGGCACGGACTACGGGCGGAGGCGGCGCATCCGGCGTCCGCATGTCGGGTTCTACTGCCGGGGCGTCTTCGATGTTCGGGCGCGGGGGCGTGGCCGGCCCCGTGGCGATGGCGCGGACTGCGGGCGGAGGCGGCGCATCCGGCGTCCGCATCTCCGGTTCTACTGCCGGGGCGTTTTCGATGTTGGGGCGCGGCGGCATGATCGGCCCTGCCGCGACGGCACGCACGGCGGGCGGCGGCGGCGCATCCGGCGTCCGCATGTCGGGTTCTACTGCCGGGGCGTCTTCGATGTTCGGGCGCGGGGGCGTGGCCGGCCCCGCGGCGACGGCACGGACTGCGGGCGGAGGCGGCGCATCCGGCGCCCGCACGTCGGGTTCTACCGCCGGGGCGTCTTCGGCGTTGGGGTGCGGCGGCGTGGCCGGGCCTGCGGCGACGGTACGCACTGGGGGCGGAGGCCGCGCATCGGGCGTCCGCATCTCCGGTTCTACTGGCGGCACGTCTTCGGCGTTGGGGCGCGGCGGCGTGGCCGGGCCTGCGGCGACGGTACGCACTGGGGGCGGAGGCCGCGCATCGGGCGTCCGCATCTCCGGTTCTACTGGCGGCACGTCTTCGGCGTTGGGGCGCGGGGGCGTGGCCGGCCCTGCGGCGACGGCTCGTACTGCGGGCGGCGGCCGCGCATCCGGGTTGACGACCGGATCGAGAGTGCGCGCCTCGTCCGGCCGCGGGGGAGCGGGGTGGGTCGGTGACGCGGTCAGCGTCGGTGCAACCGGCGGCGGCGCTGTCGGGCGCGCCTCGGGCGCGATCGCGGATGCGTCGTCGGCACGCGCCTGCGGGGTATCGGCGGATGTGGTGAGAGTACGCGCCGCCGTCGGCGGTTCGACGACCGCACCGGTCCTTGGATCGACTGTCGGCGCATCCTCGTTTGCCGCGCGGACAAGCGCCGCCGTGTGCGCGGGTTGCGCCTCCGTTTCCGGTGGCGGGTCGAGCGTGTTCTTCGCTTCGACATCGACCGCCCGCGTATCGTCCGCGGGCAGCGCTTCGGCCGCCGGCGCACGCAGTGGATCCTCGATCGCCGGGGCCACCGCGGCCGCCTCTTCGGACAACCGTGCCGGCGTCGCGGTGTCGGGGCGGATCTCGGTCCCGCTCGTCGGCGCGATGGCTGCAGCGCTGCCGCCCGGGGCGGCCAGGAGCGAGATCTCGACGCCCGCGCCGGAGGTGCCGCCGGCGGCCCGGTCCGGCGGTTCCCACAGCAATGCGGTCAGCACCGTGGCGTGTAAGGCCACCGCGGATGCGAACGCCGCCGCCCAGCGGGGTGCGCCGTGCCGCATCAGCGCGCTGCCGGCACGGCGAGCAGTGTCAGTCGATCCACGCCCGCTTCACGCAGAAGCTCCATGACGGCGACCGCGCCGGTCGACTCCGCGTTGCCGTCGGCCTTGAAACGGACGCGCGGGGCCGTGCCGTTCGAAAGCCGCCGGGTGATCTCCTGTTTCAGGGCGGCCGCATCAAGGGGCGTGTCGTCGAGCGCAAGCCGTCCCTCGGCGTCGAGCAGCACCACGATGTCGGTCTCGGGGGCATGGTCTCGCGCCGTCGAGCGGGGCGGTTCGACGAGGAAGGGGTCCACCGCGGCTATACGCCCCGCGAGCATGAAGAAGACGAGCAGCAGGAACACGATGTTGACCAGCGGCAGGATGCGCTCGTCGCTGCTCCTCCGGCGCGTACGCGGTCGGACGGCGAGCGAGGTTCTAGCCGCCCGCATCGCGAATCAGCGACAGGTCGGCAACGCCCGCCGCGGTGAGACGGTCGAGCACCCGCACCGTTCGCTGAAGCGGGATGCCGCGCGCGGGTTTCACGACGATCCTGAGGTCGGACCGCCGTTCGGTCATGCCCTCGATGCGCGCGACCAGCGCGTCGAGCGGCATCGGCGTGCCGGAAAGGCGCAGGCCTTCCATGCGGATCTCGACCAGCACCGCGCCCTCCGCGGACGAAGTCGCGCCGGACTTCCCCGGGGTGGCCAGATCGATCGCGCGCCATTCGGCGAAAGTCGACGCCAGCATGAAGAAGACGAGCAGAATGAAGACGACGTCAATGAGCGGCGTCAGACGGATCGCCGTGCGGCGCCGGCCGTCGCTACTCGCCCGCGAGTCGCGGCGTGCGGCGGATACGGTCTGTGGCATGGCTTGCCGCAGCGTCGGTTTCGGCGGACAGGTCTTCGGTAAACACCTGGCCGACGATGCTGTCTATTTCGTGTGCCACACGGTCGACCCGTCCTTCGAACCAGTTGAGAAGGGCAACTGCGGGCATGGCGACCGCCAGTCCGACCGCCGTGGTAAGAAGCGCTTCCCAGATGCCGCCGGAAAGGATCGCCGGATCCACCTGCCGGCCGGCCTCCTCGAGCCGTCGAAACGCGTCGATCATCCCGAGCACGGTTCCGAACAGGCCCAGCAGCGGCGCCAGCGAGGAAACCACCTCCAGAGTGCGAAAGCCGCTCCGCAGCGACTCCAGCACGTCGTCCGCGTGGCGAAAGACTTCGTCGCGTATCCGCGCCTCCGGAACGCCGTCCCTCTGACCCCTGAGGGCGCGGGCAAGCGTGTCCGCGACCGGGTTTCGCGCGGATTCCGCGAGCGCCAGCGCGGCGTCGGGCCTGCCGGCGCGGTAGAGCCGGATCGCCGTCCGCGCAGGTTTCAGGTCGCCGAGGCGCTGGGCGCGAAATTGCCAGAACTTGGCGATCGCGACGGTCAGCGCCAGCACCGACATCGCCAGCAGGATGACGACCACGGGGCCGCCGAGCTGGAGCCATTCGAAGGCTCGTCCGGCTGCCGCACGCAGCGCTTCGAGCTTCGGGGCGAGCGGGTCGGGCGTCATTCGATGAAGTCTATGGATCCCTTGGCGCTGGTCTCGACCAGAGCGAGGCAGTCGGTGCGCGGCCCGCCCGCGTCGGCGCAGGCGACCACGTCGTTCAGCAACACCAGGCCGATCCGGCTGCACGCCAGGTTCTCGATGTCGAAGACCTTGATGCTGGTCTTGTGGGCCGGCAGCGGCGCCGCTTCGATCGCGAGCCGTCGGGCGATGATTCCGTCGGTGTCGAACATCACCAGATCCAAGGTCAGCGTCGCCAGCCCGTCGGCGCGCGGGTTCCGCAGCACGAGGTAGGCGCGGCACGCATCTCCGCTGGTCTCGAGTTTGTTGAGCTCCACCTGCACCGGGCCGTCGTCGGCGCCCGCGACGCTGGCGGCAAGCACAAGCGCCGCCGCCATCCCGGCGCGCCGGACGATGGCGCCGACGTTCGCGCGGCCGGCGCGCTCGCGCCTACGAAACATGCTGCACGACCTCGAAGCCCTCGAAATGGGGGCCATTGAGATACATGTCCTTGTGCTTGCCCGCCGAGCGGTGCGCCTGCCGGAAGGCATCGGAACGGGTCCACGCCTGGAAATCGGCGTGCGACGACCACACGGTGTGGGACGAGTAGAGCGTGAACTCGTCGTTGCTCGCACCGCGAAGCAGGTGGAACTCGACGAAGCCGGGTACGCTGTCGAGTCGCCCGTCGCGTTCCTTCCAGACTCGTTCGAACGCCTCTTCCTGTCCGGGACAGACCTGAAAGCGGTTCATGGCAATGAACATGCGCGTTTCTCCCCTGGTTTCCGTCGTTGCGTCATACTGGAAGTACCACCGGCCGGCCGCGTTCCGGATGCGACAGCATGTGGACGCGAACGTCGAAGATCCTTTCGAACAGGCTTGCCGTCATGACCGATTTCGGCGGCCCTTCGGCGACCAGCCGTCCGTCGGCGAGGACGCAGATGCGATCGGCGTAGATTGCCGCGAGATTGGGCTCGTGAAGCACCGCAAGCACGCCGCATCCAAGTTCCGTAAGCCGTCTGGCCGTCCGCATGAATACGTGCTGATGTGAAAGATCGAGGTTGTTGGTCGGCTCGTCGAACAGAACATAGTGGGTATCGGCGGTGGTTTCGAGCGGTGGCCGCTCGGGCCATATCTGCGCGAGCGCCGCCGCCGTCCCTGCCGGCCTGTCGGAGGACACGCCGCGAACTCCCGATGTTCCCCGTAGTGGCATTCGGCACGCCCTGCAGATGGCCGCGCCACTACCGATCCCAACCACCCGCAAGAAATATTTTCGGCGACAGACCAGTTCTGCGATTGACAATCACTCTCATACCGGGGACGATGCGATCGGGAGGCGGCGATGTTTGTCTGCTCGTGCAATGCCTATCGCGACGCCGATATTTGCGAGATGGCCGAGTCCGGCGTGCGCTGCGCCCGGACGGCGTACGTCAAGCTCGGCGCCGGCCCCCGCTGCGGGCGGTGCATCGCGTTTGCACAAGTTCTGATTGACCGCGTGCACGGCGGCGAGTCCGCGCTGCGCGAGGAGCGCGTCGGCTAGCCGGGGTTGCCGTGCAACATCTGACGGGCGGCGTTTTCCACGCTCGTCGGAGCCTTCATCGTGGTGCCGGCCGCTCCCCGCTGGGCAGTGTCCGTCGCGACCGGCGCGGCTCAGCCCTCTTCCGGCTCGCTTTGCATCTGCGTGTACATCTCGAGGCCGATGCGACCGATGAGGTCGAGTTGGGTCTCCAGCCAATCGACGTGTTCTTCCTCGCTCTTCAGAACCTCGCCGAGCAGGTGTCGCGTGGTGTAGTCGCTCACCGACTCGCAGTGCGCGATTCCTTCGCGCAGTACCGGTAGCGCCGCATTTTCGAGCGCGAGGTCGCAATCGAGGACCTCGTTCACGCTTTCGCCGATCATCAGTCTGCCCAGGTCCTGCAGGTTGGGCAGACCTTCGAGAAAGAGAATGCGCTCGATGATCTCGTCCGCATGCCGCATTTCGTCGACCGACTGCTCGTACTCCGCCTTCGCAAGTCGTGTGACGCCCCAGTTCTTGAGCATGCGGGAGTGCAGGAAATACTGGTTGATCGCCGTCAGTTCGTTCTTGAGAGCTGCATTGAGCAGTTCGATGACCTTGCCGTCGCCCTTCATGGCGCTCTCCGTCGTCTGTTCCGCCGCCGGCCCGCGACGCGGCGCCTCAGGCACCGGCGGTGAATGCCGACAAACTCTAAAGAGATTCTAATCTATATTCTTGGCGCGCGCAACGGGCACGCGCCGCGGGTTACGCCGCCAGAGCGAAGTCGTGCGCGGAGAGCGCCGTGGCCAGCGATTGCGCGGCGGCGGCGTCGAGCGTCGTCAGCGGTGGGCGCACGCGGGCCCATCCGGGTGCCCCGCGATGCGATGCGAGGATCGCCTTCAGCGCCGGAATCATTGGATGCGTCTGCACGGTCTGGCGCAGCGCCGTGATCTCGGCCTGCAGCGCATCCGCGTCGGACGACCGCCAGCGCACGTACAGATCGCGGATGGCGGCGAGGTTCACGTTGCCCGTGGCCGTGATACATCCGGCCCCGCCCGCGCGCAGGTTGGCGAGCAGAAAGACCTCGGACCCCGAAAAGGTGGCGAAATCCGGGAACGCCTCGATCAGTGCCGCGGTGTTGCTCCAGTCGCCCGAACTGTCCTTCAGGCCCACCACGGTTGCCGGGTAGGCATCGATGAGGCGGCCGACGACGTCGAGGCTGAACCCGACCTGCGCCATCGGTGGAATATGGTAGAGATAGACGCGCAGGCGCGAGTCGCCAATCCGCTCGATCGGCTCGGCGATGCTGGCGAAGACGCCGTCGTCGCTGACGCCCTTGTAATAGAAAGGCGGCAGCATCAGCACGCCGCCGCAGCCGGCGTCGAGCGCGTGGCGCGTCAGGCGCAGCGAGTCCGTGATCGCACAACAGCCGGTGCCGGGCATCAGCGCGCCGGGGTCCACGCCGTCTTCCACCAGGGCGTCGAGCAGCGCCATGCGTTCGTCGCCGGACAGGGAGTTCGCCTCGCTTGTCGTGCCGAATACCGCCAGCCCGTCCGCGCCCTGTCCCAGCAGCCAGCGGCAATGCGCGACGAACGCGTCCCGGTCGGGCTCGAGGTCGGCCGTGAAGGGGGTGACGACCGGCGGCAGTACGCCGCGGAACGGTTCCGAATTCGACATCTTGGGCCTCCTCGTCCGGCACGGGCCTGCAAGGTACGCAATCGGGCTCAGTTCCGGTAGCCTCCCCGGATATTCGCACGCCCAACGCCCCGCCGAGGCGCTGCCCGCGTTTTGGCAGGCACGCGAATCGGATAGGATTCCGGTGTGGCCCTGCACCTGTTGAAAATGTGCGTCGGTGTCGACTCGGTCGCGCGTCTTCGCACGCGCCAGGCGGCACGTCTCGAGGCCTTGCGCGCGGCCGGAGAACCGGCGGTGCTGCGGCACCTGACGCGGCACATGCCGCGGCGCGCTGCCGAGATCGTCGACGGCGGCTCGCTGTACTGGATCGTCCGCGGCGCCATCCGGGCGCGCCAGCGGATCGTCGCGCTGGCCCCGGTGGCCCGCGCCGACAGCCTCAAGCGCTGCGCCGTCGTGCTCGACCCGGAGGTGGTCGAGACCGAGCCGCGCCGTGCGCGGCCGATGCAGGGCTGGCGCTATCTCGGCGACGGCGACGCGCCGCCCGACCGCGCCGGCGGCTTCGGAACGACGGCGATGCCACCGGCGATGGCGGCCGAGCTGCGCGAGCTCGGCCTGCTCTGACCGGCGCGCTCGCCGGCGATTGCCCGTTGCCGGCACCGCCGGTAGGGTGCGCTCCGGGCGGGCCGCGGGGTCCGCCGCATGCAGGGAGAATCGAATGACCCGTTTCCGCATTTTCGGCGCCGCCGCGCTCGGCGCCGCGCTGGCGCTTGCGGCGTTCGCCGGCCACGCCCGCGAGATGAAGCCCGTCCTGACCTTCGAGATGGCGGAGAAGATCGCCATGGCGTGCCAGGAGAAGGCGGTCGCCGAGGGCTGGCGGCCGGTCAACGTCGCGGTCTACGATGCCGGCGGCAATCTCAGCGTCTTCCACCGCATGGACGGCGCCTTTCTCGGCAGCATCCAGATCGCCCAGTTGAAAGGGCACACGTCGGCGATGTTCCCCTTCCCCACGCGGGCGTTGGGCGAGATCGCCTTCGGCAAGGACGGCGAGCCCGGCCGCGCGCCCGGCATCGCCGAGGTTCCGGGAATTGCGGCGTTCCCCGGCGGCGTGCCTATCGTGACCCCCGACGGCCACCAGATCGGCGCCGTCGGCGTGAGCGGCGCCACGGGCGACCAGGACGAGGAGTGCGCGCAGGCCGGCATCGCGGCGGTCGCCGACATGATGCAATAGCGCGCGTAAACGAACCGCGAGGCGCCGCCGTGGCCGGTCTGCGAATCTTTTCCTACCTGCCCAACCCGAGGATATGGAAGGCGACGATCGCCGGCCGGCTGTGCGGCGTCGACGTGGAGCTGCGCGGCGCCGCGCCCGGTGAACTGCAGGACTGGTTGTGGGACTTCGACGCGCGCCCGTTGACGGACGAGGACCGCGCGGGCACCGTCGCCGGCGTGGCGCCGGTGGAAGGCCGCACCGGTTTCAGGGGGCGGCTGTTCAAGACGGAGGCGTTTCTGGAGGCGCACCCGTTCGGCACCGTGCCGGCGGCGTTCAGCCCGGACGGAGGGACCGGCGTCTTCGAGTCCAACAGCATCATGCGCGCGGTGGCCCGGCTCGGCGGCGACGCGTCGGGGCTCTACGGCGCCGACCCCTACGAGGCCGCGCGCGTCGACGGTTTCCTCGACGCCAGCCTGGTGTTCGCGCGCGACTCGCAGATCTACCTCCTGTCGTTTCGCGGCGACGGGCCGACGCCGGGCGTCCACGACAGCGCGGCGCGGGCCTTCGCGACCTACATGACGGGGATCGAGCGCGCGTTGTCGGCGGGTGCCGGCCACATCGCCGGGCCGGCGCTGACGCTGGCGGACATCTGCTTCGTCTGCGAGTACACGCTGTTCTCGCGCGAAAGGGCAGCGGGTCCCGCGCTCGCGCGCCTCGGTCTCCAACCCGTCGTGTCCGACACGGTTGGGCGAACGTGGCCGCGCGCGCTGGCGCACTACGAGACGCTGTGCGCGCACCCCGCCTTCGCGCCCGACCTCGCGCCCTATCTGGCTCGGCTCGACGCCGATATCGCCCGCTCGCGCGAGGTGTAGCCCGCACGAGACCCGACCCGCTCTGTCACCTGTCGCCGGCGGCGGACCTGCGCCGAAAGATTCGTCTCCGCGGCGGAGTCGTGTTGCTGCGCCTTCCCGGCGCGTCCGGCGCTATGCTGCCTCCGCCGCGCGCGCCAGACGTTCGCGCACCATCTCGTCGGCGATCCTTTCGGGCGGGGTGTCCTGCACGGCGGCGCGGGCAAAGATCGCGCCCAGCCGATCCTCGATGCCGGCGACCGCAACCAGCGCGGCGGCACGGTCGTACGCTTCGCCGCGGCGCGCCACCTCCCAAGAGGCATTGATCACCCCGCCCGCGTTGATCACGTAGTCGGGCGCGTAGAGGATGCCGCGGCCGTGCAGCGTTCTCCCGGCCCCGGCGCTCGCCAGTTGGTTGTTGGCTGCGCCGGCGACGGCGCCCGCCTTCATCCGGCGCGCCGCCGCGTCGTCGATGACGCCGCCCAGCGCGCAGGGCGCGAACACGTCCGCCTCCACTTCCATGATCGCATCCGGGGCAACGGCGGCGGCGTCGAACGCCGCGACCGCGCGCTCCACCGGCGCCGCGGCGATGTCGGCGACGATCAGCCGCGCGCCGGTCGCGTGGAGAAGCCGGCACAGCTCGAAACCGACGCCGCCGAGACCCTGGACCGCGATGGTGCGGCCGCGCAGGTCGGCACCGTCGAAGCGGTGATGGACGACGGCCCGAATACCGTGCAGGACGCCGCGCGCCGTCGCCAGCGACGGATCGCCCGTCGTGTCCGCGAGGCCCGCGACGTGCGCCGTTTCCTTCCGCACCTCCGCCAGGTCCTCGACCGTCGTGCCGACGTCCTTGCCGGTCACGAACGCGCCGCCGAGATGCGCCATCGCGCGGCCGAAGGCGCGGAGCAGCGCCGGCGTCTTGTCGCGTCGCGGATCTCCGACGATCACCGCCTTGCCGCCGCCGAGCGGCAGTCCGGCGGCCGCGACCTTGTACGTCATGCCGCGTGCGAGGCGCGCCGCGTCCTCGAAGGCCTCGTCGGTGGTCGCGTAAGGCCGCATGCGGCAGCCGCCGACCGCCGGGCCGAGTGTGGTGTCGTGGATGACGATGACGGCGTCCAGGCCGCTCTCCGGGTCCCGGCATTCCAGAACCTGTTCGTAACCGGCGGCCTTACGGGTTCGATAGCTGTTCATGCTGGCCTCCTCTGGCCGGTCCGAACATCCCTGCGGCCGGTCCGGCCGTAGCGTACACAGCTCAATATGGCGACCGCCGCGGGGCTCCGCCAGACGCCTCAGGGAAACGTGAACGGCGCGGCGGCTTGCGAACGGTCGTCGGAGAGTTCGGCCACGGCGGCGCACAGCCGTGCGAGATCGGGCGGTTCGCTCAGGCGGTGGTCGCCGCCCTTGACGAGGGTCACGGTCGTGTCATCGCTTTCCAGCCGTTCCGCGATCAGCATCGACGTCTGCCAGGGAACCGATTCGTCGTCGAGGCCGTGCAGCAGTCGAACCGGGCAGGTGAGGGGGATCGGCGCATCCAGCAGGCAACGCGCGTTTCCGTCCTCGATCAGCGCCCGCGTGATGACGTAGGGGCGCGGGTCGTATGGCGACGCAAAGACGACGCGGCCGTCGCGGGCCAGGGCGCGTCGTTGCTCGTCGTCGAACTCCTCCTCCGTCATGCGGCGGGTGAAGTCGGGCGCGGCGGCGATCCCCGTAACGCCCTGCACGCGGTCGCGGCTGGCCAGCGCCGCGAGCAGCGCGATCCAGCCGCCCATGCTCGAGCCGATCAGGACGAGGGGACCCTCCGTCAGACGGTCGATCACCGCCAGCGTGTCGTCGGTCCACCGCCCGATGGTGCCGTCCTCGAACGCGCCCGACGATTCGCCGTGGCCGCTGTAGTCGAAGCGCACGAACGCTTGGCCGCGATGACGGCAGAACGCTTCGAGCGTGGTCGCCTTGACGCCGCTCATGTCCGACATGAAGCCGCCGCAAAACACGACGGCCGGGGCTCGCCCCGCGGTGCGCCGGTAGGCGATGGCGGTGCCGTCGCCGAGCGAGAGCGTGGTCACGGGGTTCTCAGGAGCGGCGCCGGCTTTCGCCCGAGTGCGCGCCATGTGCCCACCAGCCCCAGCGCCGTCGACAGGGCGATGCCGAGAAACGCTGCCGCCGCGGCGCGTTCCGCGGAAAACGTCCAGCCGATGTCGAGCGCGCCGCGGACGAAGCCCCACGCCGCGAGGCTGCCGACGGCCAGCGCCACCGCTCCGGCGACCAGGCCGAGCAGCGCGAACTCGAGCAGCGCGACGGCGAGCAGCATGGGCCGGGTCGCGCCGAGCACCTTGAGCACCAGGGCGTCGTGCAGACGCGCCCGTTGGCTGGCGGCGACGGACCCGGCCAGCACGGCGACGCCGGCGGCCAGCGCCACCGCTGCGGCAAGGCCGACGGCCGCCGCGACGGCGGACGCCATGCGGCGCGCGACGGCGAGCCCGTCGCGGACCGAAATCGCCGAGACGTTCCCGAAGTCGCTGGCCAGCGCGCGAACGAGCGGCGTTTCGGCCGGCTCGTTCACCCGTGCGCTGCCGACGAACGTATACGGCGCTGCATCGAACACGCCGGGAGCGTACACGGCCACGAAGTTGAGGGCGACATCGCTCCACGACACGCGGCGCAGGTTGGCGATTTCCGCCTCCACGGCGCGGCCGAGGATGCTGAACGTCACCCGGTCGCCGACGTCGAATCCGGCGCTCCGCGCGCTCTCTTCGTCGAACGAGAGCAGGGGCGGGCCGTCATAGTCGGGCGGCCACCACGCGCCGGCGACGACCGTGTCGCGCGGCGACGGCGAGGCCGCGAAGCTCAGCCCGATATCGCCGTGCACGAGCCACCGCGCGTCGGGCGGCAGGTCCGAAGCGCCGATCGCGCGTCCGTTGAGGGCCGTCAGCCGGCCGCGCAGCATCGGTGCCCGGTCGAAGCCCTCGACGCCGGGAGCCGCCTCTATCGCTGCCGCGAAGGCGTCCGACTGGTCGCGCTGGATGTCGATGAAGAAGAACGACGGCGCCCCGCGCTGGAGGCGCCCGTCGATTTCCCGCCGCATGTTGTCGTCCACCAACGCCACCGCGACGAGCGCCGAAAGGCCGGCCCCAAGCGCCGCGACGGTCTGCGGAACCGCGGCGCCGGGGCGACCGAGGTTCGAGAACGCGAGCCGCGGGATCCCGCGGCTCGCCCGCGCCAGCCGGCGCGCGGCCCAAACGCCGACGCCGGCGGCGAACGCGAGGGCGACGGCGCCGCCCGCCGCGCCGCCGAGGAACCACGCGGCAATCGTCCGGTCGCTGGACGTTTCGACCGCAATGAGCGCGAGCAGGGCGGCAAGTGCCGCCGCAACTGCGAGAGAAGACCGGGGCGGCGGCCCCGCCGGCGCGGCCACCGCATGGCGGAACAGGCCGCCGGCGGCGACCCGGCTGGCCCTGGCCAGCGGCCAAAGGCTGAACAACGCCGCCGTCAACACGCCGTAGAGCGCGGCTGTCGCCAACGGTGCCGGCTGAATCCGCGGCGCGACGGCGATGCCGAGGTGCTCGGCCACCGCGGGGCCGGCAACCCACGGCAACGCCGCGCCGGCAACGATGCCGGCGGCGGTGCCGAACAGCCCGAGCAGCATTGTTTCCAGCATCGCCATGCGGAGCGCGGTGGCCGGCGTGGCGCCGAGGCATTTCAACGTCGCCAGCGTATTGATCCGGCTCGCCGCATGGCTTCGCGCCGCGCTCGCCACTCCGACACCGCCGATCAGCAGCGCCGACAGCCCGATCAGCGTCAGGTAGAGGCCAAGCTGATCGACGAAGCGTCTCAGGCCCGGCCGCGCTTCGTCCGCGCGCCGGACGCGCCAGTCGGCGAGGGGAAACGCGGCCTCGAAGTCGCGGGCAAACTCGTGCGCCGATCCGCCCGGCGCGAGCCGCAGCTTCAGGTAATGGCGCACCAGCGCGCCCGGCCGCAGGAGACCGGTCTCCGGCAGCGCCGCCGCATCGATCATCAGGCGCGGCCCGAGGCTGAACGCCGACGAGATCCGGTCCGGCTCGCGGTCGATGGCGCCGCGCACGACGAAGGTCGCGTCGCCGACCGCGATCGAATCGCCCACGGCGAGACCGAGGCGGTCGAGCAGCGTCCTGTCCGCGACCGCGCCGCCGTCGACCAGCGCCGTTGCCAGCGATTGCGCGGGCGCGAGTTCCATCTCACCGTACAGGGGATAGGCGTCGTCGACGGCCTTGAGCTCGACCAGCGTGCGTTCGCTGCCGGCCGACGCCATGGCGCGCATCTGCGCGCTCTCGCTGAAGGCTTCGGCGCGCTCGACGGCCCGCTGCCGCGCCGCGGCGTCGAGCGCCTGGTAGGTGCGGCGGATGGACACGTCGCCGCCGAGCATCGCCCTGGCGTTGACGGCGAATGCGTCGCCGATGGCGGCCGACAGCGATCCGATTCCGCCGACGGCGGCAACTCCGAGAGCGAGGCAGGCGACGAGGATCGGCAAACCGGCCATGCCGCCGCGCAGGTCGCGCCGGGCGAGCCGCCAGACAAGCGCCGCCTCCCTCAGCATCGGGAATCGCTGCCGAACGCGCCGTCGACGAGGTGCACCGCCCGGTGGCAGCGCGCCGCGAGCGCCGGGTCATGCGTGATCAGCACCAGCGTCGCGCCGACGTCCTTTCCGACGCGGAACAGGAGGTCCATCGCCTCCTCGCCGGTCGCGCGGTCGAGATTGCCCGTCGGTTCGTCGGCGAGGATCAGTTTGGGTCGGGTGACGACGGCGCGCGCGAGCGCGGCGCGCTGCTGCTCACCCCCCGAAAGCTGCGCCGGGTAGTGGGCGCATCGGTCGCCGAGCCCGACCGCGGCCAGCATTTCGCGCGCGCGGGCGATTGCGCCCGGCCGACCCCCGATTTCGAGCGGCACGGCAACGTTTTCCTGCGCCGTCATCGTCGGGATCAGGTGGAAGGCCTGGAAAACGATGCCAATATGCGTGCGACGGAAGAGCGCGAGCGCATCTTCTCCGAGGTCGGTGATGTCGGTGCCGTCGATGCGGATGCGCCCTGAAGTGGGCCGTTCGAGGCCGGCGATGGCGGCGAGCAGGGTTGATTTGCCCGACCCCGACGGCCCGACGATGGCAACCGTCTCGCCGCCTGCGACGTCGAGCGTCACGCCGCGCAGGATCGGCACCGGCCCGGCGGCGCTGGCAAGCGTCAGGTGAACGTTCTCGAGCGAGATCATCGGTAGGGGCGGGAGGGCGAGGAGGCGAGATGAACGAGCGGCTACGATATGGCATCCGGCGCGCGGCGTTCAACGCGCTGGCCCTCGGCTGGCTCGCGCCTGCGGCGGCCGCCGAACCGCCGCAGCGGATCGCGGTGCTCGGCGACAGCCTTACCGCCGGGTACGGCCTCGAGGCGGCGGATGCATTCCCCGCGCAACTCGAGGCGGCGCTGCGCGCGCGCGGCATCGCCGTCGAGGTGTTGAACGCCGGCGTCTCCGGCGACACCACCGCCGGCGGGCTGGCGCGGTTGGACTGGATGCTCGCCGACGAGCCGACCCGTGTCGTCGTCGCGCTTGGCGCCAACGACGGCCTGCGCGGCCTCGAACCGGCGGCGGTGGAGGGCAATCTCGCGACCATCGTCGATCGTCTGCGCGAGGCCGGGGTGCACGTTCTTCTCATCGGCATGCGGGCGCCGCCCAATCTCGGGCCGACGTACGCCGCGGCGTTCGATGCCGTCTTTCCACGGCTCGCGGCACGCCGCGACGTGCCCTTCTATCCGTTCTTCCTCGACGGCGTCGCGGCCCAGCCGGCCCTCAACCAGTCCGATGGAATCCACCCCAACGCGGCCGGCGTTGCCGCCATCGTCGCGCGCATGCTGCCGCTCGTCGTCGCGTGGCTGGAAGGCGACGGGCCCGACGCGCGCTGAGCGGAGCCGGCACGGTCGCTAAGCGCCTATCCCGATCGGGCGGGCGCGTCGCGAGTTCCGTCATCCCCGAGCGCGTGCGCGTGGTTGAGAGGACCGTGGCCGGCGCCGAGGCCCGGCGCGGCGGCGATGGCGCGGGCGACGTAGTCGCGGCCGCGGGCGACGGCGTGTTCGAGGTCCAGCCCCTGGGCCAGCCCGGCGGCGATCGCCGAGGCCAGCGTGCAGCCGGTGCCGTGCGTGTTGCGGCTGTCGATGCGGGTGCCGGTGAAACGTCGCACGCCGTCGCCGTCGACGAGCAGATCGACAAGGCCCGTTCCCTCGAGGTGGCCGCCCTTCACGAGGACGGCGCGCGGACCGAGCGCGAGAATTCTCTCGCCGGCGCGTTGCATGTCGTCCTCGCCCGCGATCGTCATGCCCGCAAGGTGCGCCGCCTCGGGGATGTTGGGCGTGACGACTCGCGCGCGCGGCAGGAGGGAGGAGACGAGGGGTCCGCGTGCGGCCTCGTCCAGCAGCGGTGCGCCGCCCTTGGCGTACATCACCGGATCGACCACCAGCGGCGTGCGCTCGCCCCGGAGCGCGAGCGTTTCGACCACCGCCGCGACGATGTCGGGGCGGTGCAGCATGCCCGTCTTCAGCGCGTCGGCGCCTATGTCGTCCAGCACGACCCGCATCTGGTCGGCGACGAACGCCGCCGGCACCTCGTGCACCTCGTGCACGCCCCGGGTGTCCTGCGCCGTCAGCGCCGTCACCGCCGTCGCCGCGTAGGCGCCGAGCGCGGTTACGGTCTTGATGTCGGCTTGAATGCCGGCGCCGCCGCCCGAATCGGAGCCGGCGACGATCAGAACGCGGCCCTTCACGGCCGCCGCCCCTCGATGGCCTCGACCACCCGCGATACCGCCGCGGCGACCTTGGCGCCGTCGTCGCCCTCGGCCATGACGCGCGCCTTCGGTTCGGTGCCCGACATGCGCACGAGCAGCCGCCCCCCCGCGCCCAGCGACCTCTCCGCGGCCGCGACGGCTCCGCTCACCCTGGCGCCGCTCAGCGTGTCGGGCGTGCACGGCACGCTGCGCAGCGTCTGCGGCAGCGGCGTGAAGCGCCGCGCGACGCGGCTCGCCGGTCCGCCTTCCTCGACGACCACCGCCAGCGCCTGCAGCGCGGCGACCAGACCGTCTCCCGTCGTCGCGTAGTCGGTGAGCAGCAGATGACCGGATTGTTCGCCGCCGACGTTGTAGCCGTGGCGGCGCATGTGATCGAGCACGTGCCGGTCGCCCACGTCGGTGCGGGCGAGGTGCAGGCCGAGGCCGGCGAGGTGCCGCTCGAGGCCGAGGTTGGACATGTGCGTGGCGACCACGCCGCCGCCGGCAAGACGGCCGGCGGCGTGGAAATGTCCCGCCACGGTCGCCATGAGCTGGTCGCCGTCGATCAGCGCGCCCGTTTCGTCGCACATCACCACGCGGTCGGCGTCGCCGTCGAGCGCGATGCCGAGGTCGGCCCCTTTCTCGACCACCGCCCGCGCCATTCCCTCCGGCGCGGTCGAGCCGCCGTCGCGGTTGATGTTGAACCCGTTCGGGGACACGCCCAGGGGGACCACCTCGGCGCCCAGCTCCCACAACACCGTGGGCGCGACGCGGTAGGCGGCCCCGTTGGCGCAGTCGAGGACGATGGTCAGGCCGGAGAGCGTCCGCGCCTTCGGGAAGGTCGCCTTGGCGAACTCGATGTAGCGTCCCGCCGCATCGTCGAGCCGCTGCGCGCGGCCGAGATCGGACGCGTCGGCAAGACGGTCCGCGACGCCGTTGGCGAGGTGCGATTCGATTTCCGCCTGCATGGTGTCCGACAGCTTGAAGCCGTCCGGTCCGAACAGCTTGATGCCATTGTCGGGATAGGGATTGTGCGAGGCCGAGATCATGACGCCGAGGTCGGCGCGCAGCGAGCGCGTGAGCATTCCGATCGCCGGTGTCGGCAGCGGGCCGACGAGGATCACGTCCATGCCGAGCGAGACGAAACCGGCCGTGAGCGCGGGCTCCAGCATGTAGCCTGAAAGCCGCGTGTCCTTGCCGATGACGACGTGATGGCGGCGGTCGCCGGTGCGGAACGCCGCCCCCGCGGCCATGCCGATCTCGAGCGCCGTGCGCGCGGTGACCGGCTCGACGTTGGCGCGCCCGCGGATGCCGTCGGTGCCGAACAGCCGGTCGTTCCCGTTTCTCATGGAACGGACCCTACCCGGCGCGCGTGAGAATCGTCCAGCGCCTGCCACAGGGCGCGCGCCTGTGCCGTCTCCGCCGCGTCGTGCACCCGCACCATCTGCACCCCGCGCGCCCAGGCCGCCTGCGCGAGTGCCAGCGAGCCCGCCAGCCGGCTGCCGGCGGCGTGCGCGGACTCGCCGGCGATATGCGCGATGGTGCTCTTGCGCGACGCTCCGATCAGCAGCGGGCAGCCGAGGCCGTGGAACAGCGCCATCGATTCGATCAGCCGCATGTTGTGCGCCGGCGTCTTGCCGAAACCGAACCCCGGATCGACGGCCAGGCGGCCGGGCGCGATCCCCGCTGCCCGGCAGGCGGCGGCGCGCTCCTCGAGATAGTCGTATACGTCGAGCGCGACATCGTCGTAGCGCGGATCGTCCTGCATGACGCGGGGGTCGCCGCCGCTGTGCATCAGCACCACCGCGCAGCCCGTGTCGGCCGCCGCGGCGAGGCTCCCGGGATCGTGAGTCAGCGCGGTGACGTCGTTGATGACGGCAGCGCCGGCCGCCGCGGCGGCGCGCATCGTGCCCGCGTTGCGCGTGTCGATGGACACCGTGTTGCCGGCGGCGGCGAGCGCCGACACGGCTGAAAGCACGCGCTCGCGCTCGACGTCCCCGGGTACCGGTGCGGCGCCCGGTCGTGTGGACTCGCCGCCGACGTCGAGGAGCGCGGCGCCCGCCGCGGCCAGCGCCGCGCCGTGCGCCGCGGCCGCCTCGGGCGCGGCGTGTCGCCCGCCGTCCGAGAAGCTGTCGGGCGTGACGTTGATCACGCCCACGATGGACGGCCCGTGCATGTCGACTCCGGCGAATGCCGGCCGCGGGGTGGTAAGGCGCCGCAGCCGCGCCTCGAGGCCGGGATCGCCGGCGGCGCGGGCGCGCAGTGCCGGCACGGAAAGCCAGCGTGTCTCGCGTCCGCGGCCCTTGCGGGAGATCAGCAGGCAGGCGGTAAACCAGATCGGTCCGCCGGCCAGCGGCAGCGCCGTTCCGGCCGCACGCGCGGCGCCGGCGGCGCGGCCGCGCAAGAGGCCGGCCGGTTCGAGATATCGGTTCGGGATGCTCCCGGCGGCGCCCGAACGACGGGCGTTCAACCGCCCGGCTGCGGAGTCGGCTCGAGATCGGGCGGCGAATCCGGCGAGCCGCTCGCGGGCACCGACGACCGGCGCCCGCCGGTCTCCGGCGGCTCGGGGTCGCCGTCGCGCACGATCGCTTCGCCGCGCAACAGGGCATCCACCTCCTCGCCCGACAGCGTCTCGTATTCGAGCAGAGCCGCGGCCAGGCTGTGGAGGTCGTCCTCGTGCTTTTCGAGGACCTTGTGAGCCTTCGCCTCGGCCTCGTCGATCAGTCGGCGGATTTCCTCGTCGATGATCTTGGCGGTGGCGCCGGAGACCATCTGCTGGCGGGCGACGGAATGGCCGAGGAAGACCTCGTCCTGGTTGTCGCCGTAGCGCAACGGCCCCAGCACCTCGCTCATACCCCATTCGGTGACCATCCGCCGGGCCATCACGGTCGCCTGCTGGATGTCCGAAGTGGCGCCGTTGGTCACGTTCTCCTTGCCGAAAATCCGTTCCTCGGCGACGCGCCCGCCGAACATGCGCGCCAGCAGCGCCTTCAGCTCGCGGACGGTGTGGCTGTAGCGGTCGCGCTCGGGCAGGTTCATGGTCACCCCCAGCGCGCGGCCGCGGGGAATGATCGTCACCTTGTGAAGCGGGTCGTTGCCGGGCACGAACAGCCCGACCAGCGCGTGCCCCGCTTCGTGATAGGCGGTGAGCTTGCGTTCCTCCTCGGTCATCACCATCGAGCGCCTCTCGGCCCCCATCATGACCTTGTCCTTCGCCTCCTCGAACTCGGACATGGTGACGACGCGCTTCGACTTGCGGGCGGCGAGGAGCGCGGCCTCGTTGACGAGGTTCGCAAGGTCGGCGCCGGAGAATCCGGGCGTGCCGCGGGCGATCACGCGCGGCTTCACGTCGGGCGCCAGCGGCACCTTGCGCATGTGAACCTGGAGGATCTTCTCGCGGCCGAGAATGTCGGGGTTCGGCACCACCACCTGACGGTCGAAGCGGCCGGGCCGCAGCAGCGCCGGATCGAGCACGTCGGGTCGGTTGGTGGCGGCGATCAGAATCACGCCCTCGGTGGTGTCGAAGCCGTCCATCTCGACGAGCAGCTGGTTGAGGGTCTGCTCGCGCTCGTCGTTGCCGCCGCCGAGGCCGGCGCCGCGATGGCGGCCCACGGCGTCGATCTCGTCGATGAAGATGATGCACGGCGCGTTCTTGCGGCCCTGCTCGAACATGTCGCGCACGCGGCTCGCGCCGACGCCGACGAACATCTCGACGAAGTCGGACCCCGAGATCGTGAAGAACGGCACGTTGGCCTCGCCGGCGATGGCGCGCGCCAGCAACGTCTTTCCGGTGCCCGGCGGACCGACGAGCAGCACGCCCTTGGGGATGCGCCCGCCGAGGCGTTGAAACTTCTGCGGATCGCGAAGGAACTCGACGATCTCCTGAAGCTCCTCCTTCGCCTCGTCGATGCCGGCCACGTTCTCGAACGTGACCCGGCCCTGCTTCTCCGTCAGCAGTCGGGCGCGTGACTTGCCGAAGCCCATCGCCTTGCCGCTCGACCCCTGCATCTGCCGCATGAAGAAGATCCAGACGGCGATGATGAGGATCATCGGCAGCCAGTTGAGCAGGATGGTGAAGATCGGCGACACGCCGTCGCGATCGGGCTTCGCCGAGATCGCGACGTTGCGCTCGCGCAGCATCTCGATCATCGACGCATCGTCGGGAGCATAGGTGGAGAACGACTGGCCGCCGGCGAGGTGTCCGGTGATGTTGTGGCCCTCGATCGTCACGTCGCGCACCTGGCCGTCCTCGACGCGTTCGAGAAATTCCGTGTAGGTGATGCTGCGCGATGCCCGGTCGCCGGTCTCGGTCCCGAACATCTTGAACAACGTGACCAGCAGCAGCGCGATGATCACCCACAGTGCGATATTGCGGCCGAAATTGTTCAAGGCCCTGGAATCCTTCCGTTAAACTGCGGCCGGCGCGGCACTCTACCAGACATCCGCCGCCGGCGCGAAACAGGGGTCGGCGAGCGGACGCAGAGGACGGAAAACGGCCGAAAAGGGCGTCCGGTCGCCGCGCCATAGGGACAGGTGGGGCAGCGCCACCGGTCCGTCAAGGTCATGGAGCACCGGCAGGCCGGGCCGCGCCGCCCGCGGGATCGCCGCACCGGCGCGGCCATGGCGCAGCCTGCCCCACGAACTGTCGTCCAGCCGGCGGACGAGGAAGGGCGGCGCGCCGCCCGGGCTGTCGGAGAGGGCGATGTCGAAGCGTCCGTCCCAGCGCGCTGCGCCCCCGACCGCGAGCGGCAGGTCCGGAATCGGCGCCGCTTCCCGCGTGACCGTCACGATGTCCGCGCGCGCGTCGATCCGGCAGCCGCCCAGCGTGAGCACGGCCGGCGCGCCGCCCGTCAACGCCGCGCGAACGCGCGCGACGGGCTTCGTGCGCGGCGAGTGCGCGCGCCCGCCGACGCAGCGGAGGATTCGGCCGAGGACGGTCCGGGCGACGCCGGGCGGCGCCTCCGCGAGGCGGGTCCGCTCGATCGTCGCGAAGCCGCGCGGGTCCAGCCGCGCGGCCTGTCGCAACAGCCGCGCCGCTCCCGTCTCGTGCGCCGTGCGCGCGCTCCCGAGGCGGGCCGCCTCGGCGGTGAGGAGAGCCGCCTCGGCGGTCTCTGCGAGGCGCCGTCGGGCCAGGGTCCGCGCGAACGTCGGATCGCGGTTCGACGGGTCTTCGATCCAGGCGATGCCGCATTTCGTCAGCGTGGCTCGCAGCCGGCCGGGAGACAGGGAGAGGAGCGGCCGCAGCAGACGGACGCCGCCGCGTTCGTCCACTGCCGCCATGCCGGCGAGCCCGTGGGCGCCGCTGCCCGCGGCCCGGCGGAGCCACACGGTCTCCGCCTGGTCGCCGGCGTGATGGCCGAGCAGGAGATGCAGCACGCCGGCTTCGCGGCAGGCGCGCGCCAGGAGATCGTAGCGCGCCGCGCGGGCGGCGGCCTGAATGCCGTGCCGCGGCTTCTCCCCGCACCAGCGAAGGACGCGCGCGGCCAGCCCGAGCGCGCGTACCTGCCGTGCCGTGTCCGCCGCCTCCGCCGCCGAGGCCGTCCGCAGTCCGTGATCGACGACGAGGCCCACCGTGTTGCCGCCGCGTATCCGCGCCCAGCGTCCGGCCAGCCAGGCAAGGCACAGGCTGTCGGCTCCGCCCGATACGGCGACTGCGAGGTGGGGTGCCGTCTCGAACGGCGCGAAAGGCGCCATCAGACGGGCGAAATCAGCGTCCCCGATCGGCGCTCCGGTGCTCACGCGCCGCCATGCCGCTCAGCGGCAGCCGGCGCGCTCGCTCTCGCGACGCATTCGGTCGCGCACGATCTCCGGCGCGTCCGGGTGGTCGTCCCGCAGCTTGCGGAACGTGGCGCACGCCTCTTCGATCCTGCCCATAGACGCGAAAGCCATGCCGAGCTTGAGAAGGTTTTCGGCCGCCTTGTTGCCGTCCGGAAAGCCCTTGTAGGCGCGGGCGAACGCAACGGCCGCGCGTTGATAGTCCTGCCGGACGTAATGCGTCTCGCCGAGCCAGTAGTACGCGTTGCCGGCCAGCGCGTGGTCGGGGTGACGTTCGAGGAACGCCTGCAGTGCGGACTCGGCGGCGGCATAGTCCGCGCGTCTCAACAGCGCATACGCCTGCTCGTATTCCGCTTCCGGCGTCGCCGTGCCTGGGTCAGCCCGGGGCAGGGTTCCCAGCGTCCCGCCGCCGTCGGCGACCGGTGCGTCCGCATCCGCCGCCGGGGTGGCATCCGCGCCGCCGCCGGCCGGCGCCGGCGCGGTTCCCTCGAGCGCCGCGACGCGGCCTTCGATGTCGGCCACGGCAAGGGGAAGGGACTCGCGAAGCAGGCGCAACTGGTGTTCGGTCTTCTCGACCTGGTCCGTCAGCTGCCGTAACTGGTCTTCGAACTCGGCGAGACGCGCTTCGTAGAACGCCGCCGGACTTGCTCCGGCCGGGCTGTCGACGCCTTGCGGAACGCCTTCGCGTGAGAGGCGGCGCTGGACCGCGCTGACGTCGCGCTCCAGCCGATCGAGGCGGTCGAGCAGGGCGTTGAACGACCATTCCTGCTGCGCCGGCGCCGGCGCCGGCGCGAAGGCAAGCGCCAGCGCTGCGCACAGCACGATCAGGCTGCGTGCCGAATCGCCCTTCCGCTGTCTGGCGGCGTCCACCGGTTCCGGCCCTCGCGCGTTCCCGGTGTCGGCCCGTCTAGTTCAGGGTGGTGATCGCGACCCGGTTCTGAGCCCACGCCGTCTTGGTGTGTCCAAGGACGATCGGACGTTCCTTGCCGTACGAGATCGTCGTGATGCGGTTCGCGTTGACGCCGGCGTTTATCAGGAAGTTCTTGGCCGCCAGCGCCCGCCGCTCGCCCAGGGCGAGGTTGTACTCGCGCGTGCCGCGTTCGTCGCAGTGACCGGCGATGGTGACCGTCAGGTCGGGGTACGCGATAAGCAGGTCCGCCTGTTGGCGGAGCGTGGCCTGGCCGTCGGGGCGCACGTTGTGGCGGTCGAAGTCGAAGAACACGCGGTCGCCGACTTCCATCAGGCGTTCGCTCGGCGTCGCTTCCCCCGGCGGCTCCATTGCTTCGACGGTCGTCTCCGGCGGCGGCGCCGCGATGGCGCCGTCGCCGGATGCATCGCCCGTGTCTTCCGGAGTGGTTTCGCAACCCGCAACCAGCAAGGCTGCCACCGCGACGGCGAACAGTGTCTTGTGCATCTGGCGTTACTCCCTATCGGCGTGCGCGCGAACGTCCGGATTTTGGGGAGCGTTCGTGCCGCACCCTCGCCCCGCCGATCGCCTCGTAATGGTGGGTCCCGCTACGCCGGCTTTCCGCAACGGGCGGCTCGATACGAAGCGGGGAAACAGGCGTCGGCACCCCGTCGATCGCCTCGTCATTGTGGGGACCGCCACTCTAGCCTTCCGCCAAGGTCGGTTCAAGACAAATCCCTCGCGGCCCGAGCGCGCTTCAGTCGGTCGGAATCAGGGGCGACCATGCGGGGTCCGACGCGTCGGTGGCGGTGACGATCTCCCGTTCGTTGCGGCCCGTGACGTCGATCGAGAATAGCCGCACGCGGTCGTTGCGACCGGCCTCGTCGCGCGGGAAATTGCGGTAGAACATCAGCACCCGTCCGTTCGGCGCCCATGTCGGACCCTCGACGAGAAAGCCTTGGGACAGCAGCCGTTCGCCGGTTCCGTCCTCGCGCATGACGCCGATGTAGAACGTGCCCCGGTGTGACTTGGTGAACGCGATCCAGTCGCCGCGCGGCGACCAGACCGGGGTCGCGTAGCGGCCGTCGCCGAAGCTGATTCGCTGCACGGTGCCGTTGTCGGCGTTCATCACGTAGAGTTGCTGGCTGCCCGAACGGTCCGATTCGAAGGTGATGGCCCTTCCGTCCGGCGAGTAGCTCGGCCCCGTGTCGATCGCCGGGTGCCGTGTCAGCCGCACCTGGACGCGGTTGCGCAGGTCGATCTCGTAGATCTCCGAATTGCCGGCGAGGGACACCGACATCACCATCTTGTTGCCGTCCGGCGAAAAGCGCGGCGCGATCGACATATTGCCGACGAAGTCGCCCAGTATCTCCTCGCGACCGCTGTCGATATGGCGCAGATACACGCGCGGCTGCCCGTCGATGTAGGACAGATAGGCGATCTCCTGCAGCGTCGGAGAGAACCGCGGGGTCAGGACGAGATGGCTGCCGTCCGTGAGAAAGCGCGCGTTGGCGCCGTCCTGGTCCATGATCGCCAGGCGCTTCACGCGGGCGTCGTGCGGGCCGGTCTCGGCGACATAGACGATGCGCGTGTCGAAGTAGCCGCCTTCGCCGGTGATCCGGCTGTATATCTGGTCCGCGATCAGATGCGCCAGGCGCCGCCACTTCGCCGCCGGCGCACGCAGATTGAAGCCGACCATGTACCGCTCGGTAAGAACGTCCCACAACCGGAACTCGACCGCGATCGCCGTCCCCGATTCGACGGCGACGCGGCCGGTCACCAGGGTCTGGGCATCGATCTGCCGCCAGTCGGCGAAACGCGGCAGCGGAGCCTCGCTCGCGTCGTCCGCGTCGTTGTCGTTCAGAAAGGAGACCCGGTCGAGGGGACGAAACAGGCCCGAGCTCTCGAGATCGCTGGCGACCACGAGAGCGATATCGGTGCCGTATGGCGGCGCGCCGCGGAAATCGGGAATGGCGATCGGCATGGGCGCGATGTGCCCTTGCGTTATGTCGACCTCCTCCTGCGCCCGCGCTGAGAACGCCGCGAGCACAGGAACGACCGCGAGCGCCGCGAGCGCCGGCGAGACGAAGCGCACCTTCCACATCATCAGCCAAACATGTCCTTCGGGTTGAACCGTACCCTGATGTCGCGCCACCTCCGATAGGTGTCCGACGACAGGTTCCGTATGCGGTGCGTGCGCTTCACCGCCCGCACCGCGCTCTCGGCCATCGTGCGGAAGAACGAGTCGCTCCGCATGCGCGCCTGCTCGATGACTTCCACGCTCTGCACCGTACCGTCGGGGCCCAGCCGGAGGCGCAGGGTGACGATCATTTCGTGCGCGTCGGCGGCCCCCGCGGGAACGGCCCAGTTGCGCTGTATCTGCGACCGTATGGCGTCGATCTCGGTCATGGTCAGCGCCGCGTCGGGCCGGAACTGCGAATCCTGCGCCGCCAGCAGCCGGTCGATCGGGTCGGTTTCGGCGACCGGCTGCGCCTCGTCGCGCGTCTCGGGCGTCGGCAGCGCCTCCGCCATGTCCTCGATCCGCTCGAGCGCGCGGTCGAAATCCATCCGCGCCGGCGGTCGCGGCTTGCGGCTCGGGCGGCGCACGTCGTCGGGAAGACGCACGGCGGCGGTCTCCGTCGGCGCCGGGGCCGGAGGGCGGCGCGGCGCGGTCGCCGCCAGCGGCTCCGGCGCGGCTTCCGGGCGCGCCGCGGCCTCGGGCGCGGGAGCCGGCGGCGCCTGCGGCGCCGGCGCGGGTTCGGACGCCCCGCGGCGGCGCGGCGCGGCGGGGGTGGCTGCCGCGACCTCCGTCGGCGCGACGTCCGCATCCGGCGCCGTCTCGGGAACCGCCACGGCCCCCGGCGCCGGTGGCGCGACGGCCGCCGGAGGCAGATTGCGCCGTTCGGCGACGGCCACCATCTGGACGACGACGACCGTCTCCGCCGCCGGCGGGTCGGCGAACAGTTGCGGCAGGCCCGCCCACGCAAGCGCGATCACCACCGCATGTCCCGCCACCGACTTGACGACCGCGCCGAACATCGCCCTAGCCCGGTTCCGAAGTCATCAGCTTGGTCACCAGCCCGACCTCCGTGAAGCCGCCGGCGTTGATCGCGCCCATGACCCGCATGACGCGGCCGTAGTCGATGGCGCTGTCGCCGCGGACGAAGACGCGCACGTCGTCGCGGCCGGCCGCAACGGCACGCAGCTTGGGCACCAGCGCCTCGAGCGCGATCTCAAGTTCCTGAATATAGAGCGTGCCGTCGGCGGCGATGGTCACGGTCAGCGGTTCGTCTTCGCCCGACATGCCGCCGGCGGCGCTCTCCGGCAGATCGACCTCGACCCCGACGGTCAGCAGCGGTGCGGTCACCATGAACACGATCAGCAGAACGAGCATCACGTCGACCAGCGGGGTCACGTTGATCTCGGCCATCGGCCGATAGCGCCGGCCGCGGCCGGGGCCCGGGACGCTCATCGCCATCAGCTCGTCCGCTCCGCCATCTGCCGCGACAGAAGCGCGCTGAACTCGCCCGCGAAGGTCTCCAGGCGTCCGGCGTAACGGTTCAGGTCGTTGGAGATCCGATTGTAGGCGACGACCGCCGGGATGGCCGCCGCCAGGCCGAGAGCCGTCGCCAGCAGCGCTTCGGCGATGCCCGGGGCGACCACCGCGAGCGACGTGTTCTTGGTCGCGGCGATCGACTGGAAGCTGTTCATGATGCCCCAAACCGTGCCGAGGAGGCCGAGGAAGGGAGCCGTGGACCCGACCGAGGCGAGGAAGCCGAGGCGGCGTTCCAGGTCCTCGGTGGCGCGCTGCATGGCCACCGCCATCACGCGGTCGATTCGCGCCTGCAGGTTGCCCCGCGTCCGGTCGTCGTGGATCGGCAGACCGCGTGCGTTCGCCAGGGTCCATTCGCGCATGGCGACCGCGAAGACCGCCGCCAGCGGGTGGTCCGGCTCATCGCCGATACGATCGTAGAGGTCCTTCAGCGAGCCCCCGGACCAGAACGCTTCCTCGAACCGTCCCGCCTTCGACCGCAGAACGCGGAACTGGCGCAGCTTGTGAAGGATGATCGCCCAGCTCCACGCCGACGCGAGCACCAGGATCGCCATCACCAGCTTGACGACGATGTCGGCCTGCGCGACCAGACTCCAGATCGAAAGATCGGTTTCCATGGACGGGTCAGTTCCTCGGGCCGGGCGGATCAGGGCACGTAGTGGGCACGGGCGGCGGCGCGCGCCGCGTCCGGCCACCGCGCCGGCCTGCCGTCGGCGCGCACGCAGACCAGCCGCAGGTCGATTCGCGCCACCACGCGGTCGTCGCGGACGATCGTCTGCTCGGCGCGGATCGAGGCGCCGCCGAGGTGGACCACCCGCGTCCGTACCTCGAGCGCGTCGTCCAGTCGCGCCGGCGTCCGGTAGTCGACCGCGCAATCCCGCACGGCGAAGGCGAGGCCGCGTTCGGCGCGCAACCGCCGGTGGTCGATGCCGTGCTCGCGCAGCAGCTCCGTCCGCGCGCGTTCGGCGAACTTGAGGTAGTTGGCATGATAGACGATACCCGCCGCGTCCGTGTCCTCGTAGTAGACGCGGATCGGCCACACGTGCACGCTGCCGGCGGTCGGTTCATGGGTCATTCGGCGCCTCCGCGCCGAGCAGGTCGAGCTGGAGGTCGGGCGGTACGACCCGGCCGAGATGCGCGAACGCCGCCGCCGTGAGCATCCGCCCGCGCGGCGTGCGCTGGATGAACCCCTGCTGCAGCAGATAGGGCTCGACCACGTCCTCGAGCGTGTCGCGGTCCTCCGACAGCGCCGCCGACAGCGTTTCGACGCCGACCGGACCGCCGCCGTAGCTCTCGGCGATGCACGACAGATAGCGCCGGTCCATCGAGTCGAGCCCGCGGCGGTCGACGTCGAGGCGGTTGAGGGCGGCGTCCGCCGCCCGGGCGTCGATCGACTCGACGCCGGCGATGGCCGCGAAATCGCGCACCCGCCGCAGCAGGCGGCCGGCGATGCGCGGCGTGCCGCGGGCGCGGCGCGCGATCTCGCGTGCGCCGTCGCCGGTCAGCGCCATGCCGAGCACTCGGGCGCCGCGGCGCATCACCTGTTCCAGCTCCTCGGGCTCGTAGAAGCGGAGACGGAGCGGAATGCCGAAGCGGTCGCGAAGCGGCGTGCCGACCAGCGCCGCGCGCGTCGTGGCGCCGACGAGGGTGAAGGGCGCGAGGTCGATCCGCACCGACCGGGCGCCGGGGCCCTCGCCGATGATGAGGTCGAGCTGGAAGTCTTCCAGGGCCGGGTAGAGGATTTCCTCGACCTGCGGGTTGAGGCGGTGAATCTCGTCGATGAACAGGACGTCGCGCGGTTCGAGGTTGGTCAGCAGTGCCGCGAGGTCGCCGGGCCTCGCGATCACCGGGCCCGACGTCCCGCGATAGTTCACGCCCAGCTCGCGGGCGACGATCTGCCCGAGCGTCGTCTTGCCGAGCCCGGGCGGACCGTGAAGCAGGACGTGGTCCAGCGACTCCGACCGCCGACGCGCCGCTTCGATGAAGACGGCGAGATTGCCCACCGTCTCGCGTTGGCCGATGAACGCGTCGAGCGACCGGGGGCGCAGGCCGGCCTCGGCATCGTCGGCTGCCGCCGCCGGGTCGACCAGGCGAACCGCTTCGCCGGCCGCGCTCACGGTGTCGACAACGCCTTGAGGCCGCGGCGGATCCGGCCCGCCAGATCGCCCTTGCCGGCGCGGGCGATGGCGGCGAACGCCTCGCCGCGGCCGTAGCCCAGGTTGACCAGCGCGGATACGGCCTCGGCGGCGATCTCGTCGCCGCCGGGCGCCGCGCCCGCGCCCGCCTGCCCGCTCCATGGCCCGGCGCCGTCCGCCGCCGCGAACGGCGGCGCGGCGGCCTTGTCCCGAAGCTCCGCAAGGATCCGGCCGGCGACCTTGGGGCCGACGCCGGGAACCTGCCGCAGCGCCTCGCGGTCCTGCGCCGCGATCGCCACGGCCAGATCGTCCGGCGTCAGCGCCGACAGGATGCCGAGCGCAACCCGCGCGCCGACGCCCTGCACGGTGACGAGCAGGCGGAACCACGCGCGTTCGGCGCGGTCCGCGAAGCCGTAGAGATGGATGGCGTCGTCGCGCACCTGAGTCTCGACGAACAGCTCGGCGGCCTCGCCGGTGCCAGGGAGGGCGTCGAGCGTGCGCGACGAGCAGGAGACCGCGTAGCCGACACCGCCCGTGTCGATCACCGCGCCGTCGGCGTCGCTCGCCATCAGGCGTCCGCCGAGCCAGGCGATCATCGGCCGGCCTCCGCCGCCGCGACGCGCTTTGCGGTGCTGGCGCGGTACGCGTGGCAGATGGCCACCGCGAGCGCGTCGGCGGCATCGGCGCTCGCGGTCCGGCATCCCGGCAGCAGGTGGCGGACCATGAGTCCGACCTGGTTCTTGTCTGCGCGGGCGGTGCCGACCACCGCCTTCTTGATCGTGAGGTTGTGATATTCGGCCACGGGAAGACCGGCGCGCGCCGGCGCCAGCAGGACGACGCCGCGTGCGAGCCCCAGTTTGAGCGCCGAGCCCGGGTTGCGGTTGACGAAGGTTTCCTCGACCGCGGCGCAGTCCGGCCGCCACGCATCGATCACGCGCGT
Organism: Alphaproteobacteria bacterium; assembly: GCA_965243325.1. Taxonomy (GTDB): domain Bacteria; phylum Pseudomonadota; class Alphaproteobacteria; order UBA7887; family UBA7887; genus JANQOH01. Next base: position 2,563,142 of record CBDEUQ010000003.1, read on the forward strand.
CAGCTCTACGAACAGCCCGTCGAGACGGCGGGCGATCGCCGCGCCGGCGTCGCTGCGAACCGCGCCGCAGGCGATGAAGGCAAGCCGTGCGCCGTCGCTGTCGACCACGCCCCAGCCGGTGCGCACGAGGCCCGGGTCGAGACCGAGCGCGCGCATCCCTCAGCCTGCGCCCAGTTTCCGCGCGACGTCGTCCGGAATGTCGTAGTTCGCCGACACCGACTGCACGTCGTCGTTGTCCTCGAGCGCGTCGATCATCTTGAGCAGGGTCGCCGCCTGCTTCTCGTCGACCGGCACGACGCTGTCGGGAATCCACTCGAGCCGTGCCCCCGCCGGTTCGCCGAACCGCGTGGCCAGCGCATCCCGCACCTCGCTGAGCGCCGACGCCTCGCAGCGAATCTCGTGACCCGCGGGGCCGCTTTCCACATCCTCGGCGCCGGCTTCGGCCGCAGCCTCGAACACGGCGTCGGCCTCCGCCGCCTCCGCCGGGTAATGAACGACGCCCAGGCGGTTGAACATGAAGTTGACGCTGCCCGTTTCGCCCAGGCTGCCGGCGTGCTTGGTGAATGCAGCGCGGACTTCCGCCGCGGTGCGGTTGCGGTTGTCGGTAAGGGCTTCGACGATCACCGCGACGCCGCCCGGGCCGTACCCCTCGTACCGCATCTCCTCGAAATCGGCGCCCTCGCCCCCGCCGGCGCCCTTGCGGATCGCGCGTTCGATATTGTCCTTGGGCATGTTGGCGGCGCGCGCGGCGGTGATGGCCGCGCGCAGCCGCGGATTCATCGACGGATCGGGCGCCCCCTGTTTGGCGGCGACGGTGAGCTCGCGGGCCAGCTTGGCGAACTGTCTGGCGCGCTTCGCGTCCTGCGCGCCCTTGCGGTACATGATGTTCTTGAATTGCGAGTGGCCAGCCATGTTCCTCGCCCCGACGCTGCCGGTCTTCAGCGGCGCTTCCGGTTCGCCAGCTTAGCAGGTCTCCGCGCGCGCAAACCCCGTTCCGTCATTGATCCAGCACATCGTGCAGCCAATTTCGCCACGATAAACAGATTATTGTGGCAAGATTTTGTCATCCGTCGTGAAAAAGGGATTCGGCCTCGCCCCGGGTTTGCAGCCGTGCGCCGCGAATGACTTGGCGAATCTCCCGCGCGAGGCCGGTCGCCGGGTCGGTTTCCACGTAGACCGCGCACAGCGTGGCCGGCCCGCGCGACGGCGAAATGCGCCCGACCGGCATCTTGGTGCGGAACTTCTGCACCCACATCGCCTTGTCGGCGCCGATCACCGAATCGTAGTCGCCGCACATGCCGGCGTCGGTCTGGTACGCGGTTCCGCCGGGAAATATCTGGCCGTCGCTGGTCGGAACGTGGGTATGGGTGCCGACGACGAGGCTCGCGCGGCCATCGACGAAGTGGCCCAGCGCCTGCTTCTCGCTGGTGGTCTCCGCGTGCACGTCGACCACGACGGCGGCGACGCCGAGACCGAGCTCGTGTTCGCTGAGCACCGCGTCCACCGCGGCGAACGGGTCGCCGAGCGGGTCCATGAACAGGCGCCCCATGACGTTGACGACGAGAATCCGTTCGCCGCGCTGGCTCTCGTAGACGCCGTGCCCGGCTCCGGGCGTGGTATCGGGGGGAAAGTTGACGGGTCGCAGCAGACGCCGCTCTCGGGGCAGCAGGGTCAACACCTCGCGCTGGTCCCAGACGTGGTTGCCCGTCGTGATCACGTCGAGGCCCGCATCGAACAGCTCGTCGGCCGTGTCCGCGGTGATGCCGAAGCCGCCGGCGGCGTTCTCGCCGTTGCCGATGACGAAATCGAGTTCGAGCGCTCGGCGTAGCGCCGGGACGTGCAGGGCCACCGCATCGCGCCCCGCGCGACCGACGATATCGCCGCAAAACAACAGCTTCATGCCGCGTCGTCTCCGCCGCACCGTCGCGCCCCGAGCTCGCAGACGAGCCAGTCCACGGGCCGGTCGCGCTCGTCGCGCGGGACTCTGTCGCACAGTTGGTCGTGGAAGGCGATACCGACCGCAAGCGCGCCGGGGAGGCCGGCGAGCGTGCGATCGTAATATCCGCCGCCGTAACCGAGGCGGAAGCCGCCGCGGTCGACGGCGAGCAGCGGCACGAGCAGCGCCGCGGGCGCACACTCCGGCGAATCGCGCCGCGGCACCGAGGTGCCGAAAACGCCCGGCTCGAGCGCATCGCCATTCTTCCAGGCGCGAAAGATCAGCGGCCGGCCGGGGCCGACGACGACGGGCAGGCAGAGCGGATGGCCGCGGGCGGCGAGCGCGCGCATCAGCGGCCTCGGGTCGGCTTCGTCGCCCAACGGCCAGTATCCGGCGACCGTCAGGCGCGGCGGAAACGGGACCGTCGCCAGCGCCTGCGCGGCAATCGCGTTGCCGGCGTCGCCGCGTTTTCCCGCGCCCGCGCGCCGTCTCGTGCGGGAAGCGGAGCGCAGGGCCGACTTCGCGGCGTCTATGCCGGTCGGCCGCAAGGTGGGGAGGGCGGGGCCGCCTCGACCGTCGGTGCATTGCACCACTGAGGCCTGCATGCGCAGGTGGGCGCCGTATGGCGACGGCACACCGCCGCCAGGAACAGCTCCCGAGTGGTCGCCATTGGCCCAGGGACAAGAGCGCCGGCACGCATCGCGCAGCACCCGCCCACGCAACTGCTAGAGATTTTCCAGGCGCGCGGCAATACCCTCGAGCCGCGTGGCCATGCGATCGAGCGCCCGCGCCGCCGCAGCCTCGTCCGCGGCGGTTTCGCCGGCCTCGAGTTTTTCGCCGGCCTCAAGTTTTTCGCCAGCCTCGAGTTTTTCGTAAGTCTCCGACAGTTCGTCGGCGATCGTCAGGCCGGCCATGACGAGAAGGTGGGAATCGCTCGTCACCGCGCCGGCACCAAGCTTCGCGGTCAGATTCCGCACCACGGCGTTGAGGTAGCTGCCGAGCTGGGAAATGCGGTCTTCCTCGCCGTCATCGCAGGCAATGGGATAGGTGCGGTTGTTGATGTTGAGGGTGACCCGGCCCACGGCGCCGCCTCACTCGGCGAGCAGCGCGCGTATCCGCGCGATCGCCCCTTCGAGCCGCTCGGACACGGTGCGCGCGTTCGACCGCAGGGCGTCGTTCTCGCGGCGCAACTGCGCGAGCTCGTTCGCCGGGTTCTCGCGCTCGGCGCCGTCTCGCTGCAATGCCGCTTCGACTCGATCGAGCGCCCGCGAGATACGAGCCTGAGCCTGCGCGATGGTTGCCATCCGCGAAAAGATACCGCCGGGCCGCCGCGCTGTAAATCTCGGGCGGCCGTCGCGGAAGCCGTGAAATAGATGGCGCGCCCGGGAAGATTCGAACTCCCGACCCCCAGGTTCGTAGCCTGGTGCTCTATCCAGCTGAGCTACGGGCGCGCAACGCCGATTGTCTTGCCGGCCGTACCGGCGGCGCGAAACGCGGCGCAAACTAGCCGCCGGTCGCACGCTTGACAAGTGGCGGCGGCGCAACCCCGAAACCCGAGCGGCCTTCCCCCAAGGCACAGGATGGGTGCGCGGCGATGGCTCCTTCGCCGTGCGGCGGGTGACGTGCCGCCTGGGCCGCCATCTACTGCATGTCGTTTACGCGCGCCTCTCCGATACCATATTATGGCTACCGGTCCCGAATCGACGGCATTGCCCATGGCCGATCTGTTTTCTGCCGCCGCCCGCGCCGAAAGCGACTATTCCGCCAGGGACATCGAGGTGCTGGAAGGCCTTGAGCCCGTGCGCCGGCGGCCGGGCATGTACATCGGCGGCTCGGACGAGGCCGCGATGCATCACCTCGTGGCCGAATTGCTCGACAATGCCATGGACGAAGCGGTCGCCGGTCACGCGAGTTTCATCGATGTGGAGCTCGCCGCGGCCGACACGGTGACGGTGCGCGACAACGGGCGCGGGATTCCCGTCGACGCGCATCCGAAGTATCCCGGCAAGTCGGCGCTCGAGGTCATCCTGACGACGCTGCATTCGGGCGGCAAGTTTTCCGGCGGGGTCTACGACACGGCGGGCGGCTTGCACGGGGTCGGTCTGTCGGTGGTCAACGCGCTTGCCCAGTCGCTCACCGTGGAGGTCGTGCGCGACCGCCGGGCGTGGCGGCAGGACTATCGCCGCGGCGTGCCCGCAGGACCTCTCGACGACGCCGGCAGGGCGCATAACCGCCGCGGCACCGCGGTCACGTTCGTGCCCGACCGCGCGATCTTCCCGCAGACCGCGCATTTCCGGCCCGCCGCGCTCTACCGGATGGCGCGGTCGAAGGCGTATCTGTTTCGCGGCGTTGAGATTCGCTGGAAGTGCGCGGCCGACGCCCTCGCGGACGGCGACGATACGCCGCCGGCCGCGGTGCTGCATTTCCCCGGCGGGCTCGGAGACTACCTCGCCGGAGCCATTGACTCGGCGGAGACGGTCACGCCGCGGCCCTTCCAGGGCGAAGCGGCGCTCGCCGGCGGCGCGGCCGGCCGCGTCGAGTGGGCGCTCACCTGGACCGCCGGCGCCCGCCGCGGCTTTCTGCGCAGCTATTGCAATACCGTGCCGACTGCCGATGGCGGCACCCACGAGGCGGGTTTGCGCGCGGCGCTCACCAAGAGCCTCCGCGGTCACGGCGAACGCGCGAGAAACAGGCGCGCCCGCGAGATTTCCGCCGAAGACGTGCTGGCCGACCTCTGCGGGCTGTTGTCCCTGTTCGTCGCCGATCCGCAGTTCCAGGGCCAGACCAAGGGCCGCCTGTCGTCGCCCGACGCGGCGAAACGCGTCGAGGCGACGATCAAGGACCGGTTCGATCACTGGCTCGCGGAGGATCCGAAGGCCGCGAACCAACTGCTCGACCACGTCGTCGAGCGGGTCGAGGAACGCCTGCGCCGGCGGCAGCAGCGCGAAGTGGCGCGCCAATCGGCGACGCGCAAGCTGCGTCTGCCTGGCAAGCTGGCGGACTGCTCGCGGTCCGATGCCGTCGGAACGGAGGTCTTTCTGGTCGAGGGAGATTCCGCCGGCGGGTCCGCAAAGCAGGCGCGCGACCGCGAGACCCAGGCGGTGCTGGCGCTGCGCGGCAAGATTCTCAACGTGGCGTCGGCCACGCCGGAAAAGCTCCGCGCCAACAAGGAGCTGCTCGACCTCATCCGCGCGCTGGGCTGCGGTACGCGGGAGCGCTACGACGAACAGGGCCTGCGCTACGAGCGCGTGATCGTCATGACCGACGCCGATGTCGACGGCGCTCATATCGCGTCGTTGCTGATGACGTTCTTCTATCGCGAAATGCCCGACCTTATCCGCAACGGTCACCTCTACCTCGCCCAACCGCCGCTGTATCGCATGAGTTGCGGAGCGACGACGCGCTACGCCCGTGACGACGCGCATCGGGACGCGCTCCGCGGCAGCGACTTCAAGGAGAACGCCAAGGTGGAAATCAGCCGCTTCAAGGGGTTAGGCGAAATGCCTCCCGCACAGCTCAGGACGACGACGATGGCGCCGGCAACGCGGACGCTGCTGCGCGTCGAGATCGAACCCCGGTCGGAGGGTCAGACGCAGCGTCGCGTCGAAGACCTGATGGGACGCAACGCGGAGCGGCGCATGGCGTTCATCCGCGACCGCGCGACCGAAGTCCGGGACCTCGACATCTGATGACCGGGCTTCGTCGGACGATCCGGCTTCTCCCCGTCGGGCTGGTCCTGGCCGCGACGGCCTGCTCTCTCGCCGGCGATCGCATCTACGCGGTCCAGACTTACCGGCCCAACCCGTCGAGCCACCTGATCGTGGCCGGCGAAAGCCGCGACATCGCGACGATCGTCGCCGGCAATCCGTTCGGCACCTCGCCGGCGACTCTGGCGAGCGTTGTCGTCGCCGGTTTGCAGAGCGCCTTCCCGAGCGCCAGGCTGCGCTTCGTCACGCAACCGGGGGAGGGCACGCGCCGCGGCGTCGTCTACATCGTCGTCTTCGATGCCGTACCGGGCGCGGGGCCGAATAGCATCTGCGCCCGCGAGGGCCGTGTCGCCTCCGCTCCTTCGCCAGACGTAGTCCATGTAACGATGGCCTTCTGCTACGGGCGCGAACCGCTCGTCGGCATCCGGGCGCGGCTCGACCGCGCCGCCGGCCTGGGCGATCAGGCATTCGTCCGTCTGATCCGCGACATGGCGCAGCGAATGTTCGGATCCGGCGACCCCCGCCTTTGAAGGCTTCGCGCGGCGCGGCGACGGCTGCACGAACGATGCGCGCGGTGCTGACGCTGGCGAGCGTCGCCGTGACTCTCCTGGGGCTGCTGCTGGTCACGTTCTTCATCGGGCGCGTCGTGCCCATCGACCCCGTCATTGCCGCGGTGGGCGACCGGGCCGGCCCGGAGGCCTACGAGGCCGCGCGCCGAAGCATGGGCCTGGACAGGCCGCTCTTCGAACAATTCCTGCGTTACATCTCCGATGTCGCGGCCGGCGACCTCGGCACGAGCGTGCTGACGGCGCGACCGGTGATCGAGGACATCGGTCGATTCTTTCCGGCCACGGTCGAGCTCGCCACGGTGGCGATGCTGATCGGCCTCGTGGCCGGCGTTCCGGCCGGCGTCACGGCGGCCGTACATCGCGGACGCTGGCCGGACCACGCCCTGCGCGTCGTGACCCTGGTCGGCTATTCGGCGCCCGCGTTCTGGCTCGGGATGATCGCGCTGCTCGTGTTCTACGCGACTCTCGGTTGGGCCGCGGGGCCGGGGCGCATCGAGGTGTTCTATGAAGATCTGGTCCCCGCCGTAAGCGGGTTCCTGATCGTCGACGCCCTGCTCGCCGGAGAAACGGAAATCGCCGGCAACGCACTCGCGCACCTGGTGCTTCCGGCTTCCGTTCTCGGTTTCTTTTCAATGGCCTACATAACGAGAATGACGCGCAGCCTCATGATTGGGGAATTGTCGAAGGATTACATTCTTGCCGCCCGTGCCAAGGGGCTGTCGGAAGCGCGCGTCGTCTGGCGGCACGCCCTCGGCAACACCGCCGTATCCCTCGTCACGGTCGTCGCCCTGTCCTACGGCGCGCTGCTCGAAGGTTCCGTGCTGACGGAAACGGTGTTCGCCTGGCCCGGGCTCGGCGCCTATCTCACCGCCGCTCTGCTCAATGCCGACATGAATGCCGTCCTCGGCGCCACGCTCGTCATCGGGGTCGTCTTTGTCGGGCTCAATCTCGCGGCGGATCTCCTGTATCGCCGGCTCGATCCGAGGACTGCATGACCGGGCGCGTCGCCGCGTGGCTGGCGAGCGAGCGGCCGACGTCCGCCTGGCAGGCGCGATGCGGACGGCTCTGGGGCGGAACGCGCACCTTTCTGCGGAACCCGCTGGCGGTGTCGGGAGCGGTCGTGGTCCTCATGTTGCTGGCGTGCGCCGCCGCCGCGCCGTGGCTGGCGCCGTGGCCGCCGGACGCGCAGGATCTGGCCGTCCGTCTGGCGCCCCCGGGGCCGGCGCATTGGCTGGGCACCGACGCGCTGGGCCGCGATGTCGCCTCGCGTCTCGTCTACGGCAGCCGGGTCACGCTCGAGATCATCCTGCTCGTCGCCGCGATCGCCGCGCCGGTCGGACTCGCGCTCGGATGCGTCGCCGGGTACGCGGGCGGCGTCGTCGACGTCGTGCTTATGCGCCTGACCGACATCGTGCTGGCGTTTCCGCGGCTGGTGCTGGCGCTTGCCCTCGTGGCGGCCTTGGGACCGGGAATGGAGAACGCGGTAATCGCCATCGCGGCGACCTCGTGGCCGGTCTACGCCCGGGTTGCCCGTGCCGAGACGCTGCGCCTGCGCGGTACCGACTTCATCGCTGCGGCGCGTCTTTCCGGCGCCTCGCCGGCGGGCATCGTGTGCCGCCACATCGCGCCGCTGTGCCTCGACTCCGTCGTCGTGCGCGTGAGTCTCGACATGGCGGGAATCGTCGTGACCGCGGCCGGCCTCGGCTTCCTCGGCCTCGGTGCGCAGCCGCCGACGGCCGAATGGGGCGCCATGATCGCCGGCGGCCGCGACTACCTGTTCGATCAGTGGTGGCTCGCCGCCGCCCCCGGCGCCGCCATCCTCGTGGTCAGCGTCGGCTTCAACCTGCTCGGGGACGGGCTGCGCGACGTGCTCGACCCGCACAGCCGTTGACGGCGCCGCTCGTCGACGTCGCCGACCTGTCCGTGGCGTTGCGCGGCCCGGCCGGGTGGACGCAGGCGCTCGCCGGGGTCTCGTTCTCGATGGGCCGGGAGCGCCTCGGAATCGTCGGCGAATCCGCCGCCGGCAAATCGACGGTCGGCCGCAGCCTGCTCGGTCTCCTGCCGCCGGACGCGCGGGTGACGGCGCGGCGGATGCGCCTCGGCACGCACGACCTCCTGCGCGATGCGGCGGCGCTTCGCGGCCGCGCGGCCAGCATGATCCTGCAGGACCCGCGGCAGGCGCTGAACCCGATCATGCGTATCGGCGATCAGATCGCCGAGACCTTGCGCCGCCATCATCGCCTGTCGCGCCGCGACGCGCGCGGTCGTGGGTTGGACATGTTGCGGTCGGTCCGCATCGCGGATGCGGAGCGCGTGTGGCGCGCCTTCCCGCACGAGCTGTCCGGCGGCCTCGCGCAGCGGGCGGCGGTAGCCATGATGCTGGCGCCCGACCCGGCGCTGCTGATCGCCGACGAACCGACCTCGGCGCTCGACGTCATGGCCGCAAGCCGCGTCCTCGCGGTGATCGACGAGCAGGTGCGCGCCCGCGGCATGGGGGTGATATTCATCGGCCACGACCTGTCGCTCGTCGCGCGCTTCTGCGACCGGCTGCTGGTGATGCGCGGCGGGCGGATCGTCGAGGAGTTCGACGGCAGCGAGGCGCGCCATCCCTACACCCGGCACCTGCTGTCGGCGGCGCTCAGGCTCGACGCGTGATCGAGGTCAGCGGACTTCGCGTCGGCTTTGCCGCTGTCGGCGCGGCCGTCGATGGCGTGTCGTTCACCGTTCCCGCGGGCGAGGCGTGGGGCCTGGTCGGCGAATCCGGCTGCGGCAAGACGACGCTCCTGCGCACCGTCGCCGGGCTGGGCGTGCCGGCCTCCGGCCACGTCGCCCTCGGCGGCACGCCCGTCGAAACGCTCGGCCGGCGCGCCCGCGCCCGGCGCGTTCAGATGGTGTTTCAGGACCCGTACGGCTCTCTCCATCCGCGGCGGACGGCCGCCGACACGCTGGGCGAGCCCATGCGGATTCACGGTTTCGCCGGCGTCGAGCAGCGGATTTCCGAAGCCTTGATCCAGGTCGACCTCGATCCGGGGCTGCGCTTCCGCTATCCGCATCAGATGTCGGGGGGGCAGCGCCAACGCCTCGCCATCGCCCGCGCTCTCGTTCTTTCGCCGGAGGTTCTGCTGCTTGACGAACCCACCGCTGCGCTCGACGTCTCGACCCAGGCGCGCGTTCTCGATCTGCTGCTGCGGGTGCGTCGCGAACGAGCGGTGACGATGCTTCTCGTGAGCCACGATCCGGCGGTCGTGGCCGCCGTTTGCGGCACCGTGATGACGATGCGGGCCGGGCGGCTGGTGCAGACGGTGGCGGCGGCGCGGCTGCGCGACGGCGCGGAGCTCGACCCCTACACCCGCGCTCTCGTCGCGGCGCGGCGCGGCGGGCGTGCGGCCGATTGAACGAACCGCGTCCGCCATCCATATTCATCCGTGCTTTCAACGACCGTCTGTCGGCGGCGGGAAGGCGGGATGCTTCGACGCTTGAGACTTCCGTGGCCGGTCCTTGTGCTCGTCGGCGCCTTTGTCGTCGCCGCGGCCCTCGTCGCCACGCGCGAACGGCCCGCGGCGAACGTCGCGCAAGAGCGCGAATGGCCGATCGAAACGGCAAACGTTAATTTCGCGGACGTCCGGCCGATGTTGCGGTTCTACGGCGAGATCGTCGCGCGGCGGGAGGTCGAGCTGCGCGCGCTCGTGCCGGGAACGGTGATGCAGGTGGCCGACTCCTTCGCGTCGGGCGGGAGAGTGGGCGCGGGCACAGCGCTGGTGATGCTCGATCCCTTCGACCACGAACAGGCGGTCGTGGAACGGGCGGCGGCGCTCGACGAAGCCCAGGCCCGGCTCGCCGAGACGCGGGCGCGGCTTGCCGGCGAGCGCGGCGTGCTGGCCGAGGATGAGCGGCAGGCGGCGATCTACGAGCGCGACCTCGCCCGCCGCGAATCCCTCGCCGGCAGCGCCGTGTCGGAGAAGGGGCTTGACGACGCGCGCCTGGCATTCAGCCAGGCCCGGTCCCGGTTCCTCTTGCGGCGGCAGGCCGCGGAGGCCCTGTCGGCTCAGGTGGCGCAGCAGGAAGCCGCCATCTCGCGGCTCGAGGCGGCGCTCGCGCGCGCCCGGCGCGCGCTCGACGACACGGTTCTGCGGGCGCCGTTCGACGGCTATCTCGCGGACACCGCCGCGGAGGCGGGCAAACGCGTCGGCCCCTCCGATCGCCTCGCGCGGCTGATCGCCGCGGACGGTCTGGAAGCCCGGTTTCACATGCCGGACCCGGCATTCGGACGCACGATCGGCGGGCCCGCCGCGTCGCCGGCGACCGTGCTCTGGCGCCTCGGGCCGAAAGTGATGGTATTCGACGCCGTGATCGACCGGGTCGACAGTGAAATCGATCCGGTCACGGGAGGGATCGTCGCCTACGCGTCGGTGACGGATGATGGCGGCGCGGCCTTCGAGGCGCTGCGCCAGGGCGCGTTCGTCGAGGTGCTCGTCCCCGACCGCCTTTACCGCGGGGTCGCCCGCCTGCCGGACACCGCGCTGCATGGCGCCGGGACCGTTTACGCGGTGGTCGACGGCCGCCTTCAGGCGCGAGCCGTCGAAGTCGTCGGCCGCGACGGCGACGCACTGCTCGTTGCCGGCGGGCTGAGCGCCGGCGAACAGGTGACGGTCACCCGCCTCACCGAAATCGGAGAGGGCCTGAAGGTCGTGGTCCGGTGACCGAGCGGTCCGGGCCGCTCGCGCTCTTCGCCCGGCATCCGACCGCCGCCAATCTGTTGCTGGCGCTCATGCTCGTCGCGGGCGCGCTGTCGATCGCCCGCAACAACACGCAGTTCTTTCCCGATTTCGACATCGATCAGGTGTTCGTGTCCGTGGTGTGGCCGGGCGCCGGCGCGGCCGACGTGGAAGCGAACGTCGTCGAGGCGCTGGAGCCCGAGATTCGGGCCATCGACGACGTGAAGCGGGTGTTGGGAACGGCGCGCGAGGGGTTCGGCATGGTCTCCGTCGAGTTCAACGACGGCGCCGACCTGGAGGCCGGACTGTCGGCGGTGGAGACCGCCGTGAGCCAGGTCACCACCCTGCCCGAAGGGACGGAGCGGCCGGTCGTCAGACGCATCCTGTTCTACGACACGGTAAGCCGGATCGTCGTGTCGGGGGACCGCCCCGAAGCGGTGCTCAAGGCGCGCGCCAAGCGCATTCGCGAAGACCTGCTCGCCCGCGGCATCGACCGCATCGAGATCTTCGGAGCGCGGGACGAGGAGATCCTGGTCGAGGTCGAGCCCGAGACCCTGCTCAAGCTCGACATGACCTTGGGCGACATCGCGCGCGCCATCGCGGGGATCAGTCGCGACCTGCCGGCGGGCGACACCGCCGGCGCCAGCGAGGCCCAGCTTCGCGGTCTCGGCCTGCGCACGGACGCCGCCGGACTTGCCGGCATCGAGATTCGCGCCGGCGCCGGCGGCGAACGGATCGCGCTCGGCGACGTGGCGCGCGTGACCGACGCATTCGAGGAGGGCGCGGCGACCGCCACGGTAGGCGGCCGCAGGGCGATCGAGTTGCACGTCAGGCGCGCCGCCGGCAACGATTCGCTCAAGCTGGCGCGCACCGTCGAGGACTATCTGGTCGAGCTTGCCCCGACGTTGCCGCCGGGGCTCGCGGTCACGCAGTACGATGTCGGCGCCTCGCTCATCCGCGCCCGCATCGGCCTGCTGTTGCGCAATGGCCTCGGCGGTCTGGTCCTCGTCGTCGGCGTGCTGCTGATTTTCCTCAACCGGCGCGTCGCGTTCTGGGTCGCCGTCGGCATTCCGACCGCCGTCATGGCCGCCTTCGCCGTCATGCTGGCGGCGGGGCAGACGATCAACATGGTCAGCCTCTTCGCGGTCATCATGATGCTCGGCATCGTCGTCGACGACGCCATCGTCGTCGGCGAGCACGCGGTGGCGCGGCGGTTGGCCGGAGATTCGCCCCTCGACGCCGCGGTCGGCGGCGCGCGGCGCATGCTCGCGCCCGTGGTCTGCGCCTCGCTGACGACGATCGCCATGTTCCTGCCGATCATCATGGTGGGCGACATCATCGGCCAGATCATGCGCGCGATTCCGATCGTCGCCGCCGCCGTTCTCGTGGCCAGCCTGATCGAGTGTTTCCTCATCCTGCCGGGCCATCTGCGCGGTGCGCTGGTGGCCGGCACGCGCCGGACCTCGCGGTTCCGGTCGGCGTTCAACGCACGGTTCGACCGCTTCCGCGACGGGCCGTTTCGCCGCCTCGTCGAGCGCGTCGTGCGCTGGCGCTACACGACGATCGCCTTTGCGCTCGCGAGCTTCGTCATCAGTCTCGGACTGATCGCCGGCGGGCGGGTGCAGTTCGTGTTCTTCTCGTCGCCCGAAGCCGAGGTCGTGCACGCCGATTTCGCGTTTGCGCCCGGCACCCCGCGCGGCCGAAGCGAGGCCATGGTCGCCGAGCTCGAGCGCGCGCTCGAGGCCGCGGACACGGCGCTGGCGGGGGAGGGCGGGCCCCTCGTTCACCTCGCGGTGGGCAAGGTGGCGACGCCGCTCGACGCGGCAACCCAGTCGGTCACGTCCGGCGGCGACCATAGCGGCCGCCTGCAGGTGCAACTGGTGCCGTCGGAGCTGCGCGACGTCCGCACGCCCGAACTGATCGCCGCGTGGCGCCAGCGCATCGTCGCGCCTCCCGGTCTTGAAACGCTGACCATCCGCGGCCGGCGGGGCGGCCCGCGAGGGCGCGATATCGACGTGCGGCTCTCGGGCGGGTCTGTCGAGACGTTGAAGGCGGCGGCGCTGGACGTTCGCGACGCGCTCGCGCGCTATGACGGGGTCAGCGACGTGAGCGACGATCTGCCGTGGGGCAAGCGCGAGCTCGTCCTCGAGCTGACGCCGCGCGGCCGCGCCCTCGGATTCTCGACGGAAAGCGTCGCCGGGCAGGTCCGCGACGCGTTCGAAGGCGCGGTCGCGCGGCGCTTCGCGCGCGGCGACGAGGAGGTCGCCGTCCGCGTCCGCCTTGCGCGCGACGCCACCGGGTCGGATGCGCTGAGCGACTTCTACCTGCGCGCCCCCGGCGGTGCCGAAGTGCCGCTCTCGCACGTCGTTTCCCTGCGCGAGGACCGCGGATTCGCGATCATTCGCCGCGAGGACGGCCGGCGCGAAGTCGCCGTCACGGCGGATGTCGACAAGACGAAGGCGAACCCGGCGGAGCTGGTTGCCGCCGTTGCGGCGGCGGAGTTGCCGGCGATCGCCGACGCCCACGGCGTTGCCTACCGTTTCGCCGGCCGCGCCGAGGAACAGCGGGCAACGTTCGCCGACATGCGGTTCGGCGCGCTGGTCGGCTTCGTTGCGGTCTACGTCATCCTCGCCTGGGTGTTCGCCAGCTACACGCGGCCGCTGGTCGTCATGGCGATCATTCCGTTCGGCCTCGTCGGCGCCGTCGTCGGCCATCTTCTGTTCGGCCTGGACCTCACCATCCTGAGCATCATCGGTCTGCTCGGCCTGTCGGGAATCGTCATCAACGACTCGATCATCCTCGTCAGCACGATCGACGAGCATCTGGCGGCCGGCGAGTCCGTGACGGCGGCCATCGTGCAGGGTGCGTGCGACCGGCTGCGCGCCGTCATCCTCACCACGTTGACGACCGTGGGCGGCCTGTTGCCGCTGCTGGCCGAGATGAGTCTGCAGGCGCAGTTTCTCAAGCCGATCGCCTTGACGCTGGTCTTCGGACTGATCGCGGCCACCTTGCTCGTGCTGCTGGTGATTCCGGCGCTCATCGCCATCCAGGACGACTTCCGCCGTCGCCGTTCACGGACGCCAGAAGCGCGGCAGGAACAGGATCAGCACCGTGAACAGTTCGAGGCGGCCGAGTAGCATCGCCGCCGACATGACCCACTTCGCCGAGTCCGCGAGGCCGGCGAAGTTGCCGTCCGGGCCGATGGTGTCGCCAAGGCCCGGGCCGACGTTGGCGATCGCCGTCGCGGCGCCGGAAACGCTTGTCAGCACGTCGTGGCCGTGCAGCGACAGCGCCACGGCGACTGCGGCGAAGGCCGCGAAGAAGAGGAAATAGAAACCGAGAACCGCTCCGGTCACCGCTTCCGAAATGGGCTTCTTGTTGTAGTGCGCGACGAACACCCGGTGCCGCCTGACGGCGCGCGCGATCTCGACGCCGACGGTGGAGAACAGCACCTGGAAGCGAAAGATCTTGATTCCGCCCGTCGTCCCCCCGGTGCAACCGCCGACGAACATCAGGAAGAACATGAGGCCGACGGCGAACGTGCCCCAGCGGCCGTAGTCGTCCGTCGTGTAGCCGGTGCCGGTCATCACCGATACGACGTTGAACGCGGCGCGCCGCAGCGCGTCGACGGTCGGCGTTCCGGCGTCGACCGCCAGCCACAGGGTCATCGCCGCCACCGCCGCGGCGGCGATGCCGAGGAACCATTGCACCTGGCTGTCGGCCAGCAGGACCCGCACGCCGCCGCGCAAGGCCGCCAGATAGAGCATGAAGGGCAGCGAGCCGGCGATCATGCCGGCCGTGACGACGGCTTCGACCGCGGCGCTGTCGAAATGGCCGATCGAGGCGTCGCGCGTCGAGTAGCCGCCGGTCGCGATCGTCGTCATCGCGTGGCACAGGGCGTCGAAGCGGTCCATGCCGGCCGCCGCGAGCATTGCGGTCCACAGCGCCGTGAGCGCGAGATAGGCGACGCCGATCGACGCCGCCACCCGCGCCGTGCGCGGCAGAACCTTGTCCGACCGGTCGGAGGATTCCGAGCGGAACAGCTGCATGCCGCCGACGCCGAGGAACGGCAGGATGACGACGGCCATCACGATGATGCCGATTCCGCCGAGCCATTGCAGGATGGCGCGCCAGAGCAGGATCCCCGGCGGCCGCGCGTCGAGCCCGTCGAGCACTGTCGAGCCGGTGGTGGTGAGGCCCGACATCGCCTCGAAGTAGGCGTCGCTGTAGGACAGGCGCGGGTCGGACAGGAGGAACGGCAGGGCGGCGAACGCCGCGATCGCGACCCAGCTCGCCGTCGTCAGGATGAAGGTCTGGCGCGCGGCGATGCGCCACGCCGGCGTGCGGAATGCGAGCACCAGCGCACCGCCGGCGAACAGGGCCGCGCCCGACGAAACGGCGAACACGCGCCAGTGCCGGTGTCCGGAAGCGGCGTCGACCAGCGCCGGAAACGCCATCGCGGCCGCGAGCGCGAGAAGAAGCGCGCCGACGGCGAACAGAACGGGTCGAAGGTCGGGCACCGGCCCGCTGCGCCCGGCGTCAGCCCCGTTCGATCATCGACAGGAACTCGCGCCGCGTGCTCGGATCGTCGCGAAACGCCCCCAGCATCCTGCTGGTTTTCATCATCACGCCGGGCTTGTGAACGCCGCGGGTGGTCATGCACTGGTGCGCCGCCTCGATGATCACGGCGACACCTTTCGGGCTGAGCACCCGGTCGATGGTGTCGGCGATCTGAACCGTCATCTTTTCCTGGATCTGCAGGCGCCGGGCGTAGACGTCGACGATACGGGCGAGCTTGCTGATCCCGACCACACGGCGGTCGGGAAGGTAGGCGACGTGGGCCACGCCGATGATCGGGGCCATGTGGTGCTCGCAGTGGGACTCGAAGCGGATGTCGCGCAACGCCACTATTTCGTCGTAGCCGTCGACCTCCTCGAAGGTCCGTTTAAGCACCTCCGCGGGGTCGGTCGCGTAGCCGGCGAAATATTCCTCGAACGCGCGCGCCACCCGCGCCGGCGTGCCGCGCAGGCCTTCGCGGTCGGGATCGTCTCCAGCCCACCGGAGGAGCGTCCGCACGGCGGATTCCGCCTCGCTCCGGTTCGGCCGCGCCGGCGTCCGGGCCGTCGCCGGCGCGGCGCGTGGGGACAGGACGCTCATGGCCGTCTTCCGTCAGTTGACCCGATGGGCGCCGTGCGGCGCGTCCAGGGAGAAAGCGGGGATCTCGACCTCGAAGCTCTCGCCGCCGTCGGTGATCATTTCGTAGCTGCCGAGCATGATGCCGGACGACGTGGCGAGCGGCGTTCCGCTCGTGTACTCGAAGCTCTCCCCGGGCGCCAGCGTCGGCTGTTCGCCGACCACGCCCGCGCCGTGGACTTCCTGCGTACGTCCGAGGGCGTCCGTGATCTGCCAGTTGCGGTTGCGCAACTGCACCGTCTCCGCCCCTCGATTGGTGATGCGCACCTGGTAGGCGAACAGGAAGCGTCCCTGGGCCGGCGACGATTGCTCGGCGAGATAATGGGGGCGGACCGTCACCTCGATCTCGCGCGTGACGGCGCTGTACGGGGTCTGATCGGTCATGCTTCGTCCGCGGCGGCGCGTATGGCCGCAAGGTGCGTCAGGTGGCGTGTCATGTCCAGCGGCTCAGGAGGCGCTGCAGGCGCCGCCCCCGAGGACGCAGAAGCTCGCGCAGTGCGGATGGTTGAGCGTCACCGTGTCCGCCGCCCGGGCGAGCGACTCGCCCATGTCGAACCGCGTGTCGTAGGGCAGCAGCGTGCACGGGACGAGCATGGGGCGGGCCGCACCCTTGCGTTTGACGACCATGCGCGAGTGCGCGCACATCATGGCGCTGGGTGCGACGCCGAGCGTATTCCAGCACGCTTCGGTGATCTCGGGCACCGCGGCGTCGGCCTCCATTTCCGGAAACAGCGTCAGCGCCACCGGATCGTCGGCGTCGAGCGCCAACCCGAGTTCGGCGAACAGGCGCCGGTAGCCGGCGCGCGTCTCGGCGTCGGTCTCGTTCCACTTGCGGCGGCCCGCGACATGCACCGTGAAGCCGTGGCGGCAGAGCCAGCGCAGGCCCTCGACCGCGGGCGCCCACGAGCGCGGTCCGCGCTCGCTCTCGTGCCGCACCGGCGTGTAGTGGTCGAGCGAAACGCGCAGGGTGAGGCATGCTCCGGGCAGGGCCGCGAGGCCGAGCAGAGCGTCCGCGACCTTCATCATCGGCCGCATGGCGTTCGTCAGCACGAGCACGCGAAAGCCGCGTTCGAGGCACAGGCGGACCATCGGGACCAGGTCGGGGTTCATGAAGGGTTCGCCGCCGGTGAAGCCGATCTCCTCGGTCGGGTGGCCGCGCGCCGCGATGTCGTCGAGCCACGTGCGCACCTCGTCCAGCGACAGATAGACCAGCCGGTCGTTGCGCGGGCTCGATTCGATGTAGCAGGTCGCGCAGGCGAGGTTGCAGAGCGTTCCGGTGTTGAACCAGAGCGTGCGCAGCGCCTCGAACGCGACGCGGGCGCGCGGCTGCCCCGTCGCCGTCCGCTCGGGATGGCTGAACGGGGCGGGCCGGCCGGGTTCTTCCACCGTCGTGGCCAGGGTCATGGCGCGGGTTCCGTATCCGATCTCGCGCGGCGTGCGCCGCGGGAACGGTATCGACGGCGCCGGGCTTGTCAAGGCGGCGCCTTCGCCAGCCGCCCCGGTTTTCGCTACCGGGGCGGCGGACGGTTCGGTCGCGGCCGGGCGGTTCTAGTCGTCCGTTTCGTCCGTAAAGTAGTTCACGTCGGTGTCGCGCTTGTAGAATCTGAGGAAGTACTCGTCGGACACGTCGTTGCCGCCATAGAAGTCGGTCAGCATCTGGTTCCAGTCCGCCCCGCCGAGCACGCCCACCTTGCCCGAATCCGGATATTCCGTGATTTCGGGCATGTGGTTGGTCGACAGGCAAAGGTAGACGAGGTCCGAATCTCCGGTGTTGACCAGCTTGTGGGGCAGATGCCGGCCGACCGGCAGGGCCGCGTAGTCGCCCGCGGAAATCTCGATCTCGTCCTCTCCGATCGTGAGCGTGCCGGTTCCCTCCAGAATGTACAGGGCTTCCTCGTTGCGGATGTGCGAATGCCTCGGAAAGGCGTACATGCCGGGCGCCACCCGGAAATGGCAGCAGCCCAGCTCGACGTTGCCCGTGGCGTTGCCCAGCCTCCTGGCAATATGGTGGAACTTGCCGCCGACGGAGATTTCCTTCGCCTCGACGTCGTCGACGTTGATGACATGCTTGTGGCGGGCCATTACGGGTTCTCCTTCCCTTGTGCCGGTTGACCGGCGTTGCGCGGGGTCCGCCCGCCGCCCTCGTTCGCGGAGGGCGGGACGATGCGCGTGCGGGTGTGTTCGCGCGGCGGCGCATCGCCGTGTGCGGTCTGGTGCGGAAGAGACGGTCCCACGGGCACCCCGCGATCGGCGCGGGCCATGTAGCCGGCGGCGGCCGAGGCGGCCTGCGGTCCCGGGACGGACGGTTTCATTTCGCGATCCTGTCCCTCGAGAGGAACCTGAACCGGTAGAACCTCTCGGAGGCTACGGCAATCGCGCCGGCGTGTACAGGAATTCCGGCCCGGCGGCGCCCGCGCCGCGGCCAGCGTGTCGAACAGACACGGGTCATTGTGCCGCATAGACGAGTTCGGCGGTGGCCAGAATCTCCTTTCGGCGCCTGCAGTCCGGGCTTCGTTCCACCGACGGGCGCGTCAAGACGTCTACCTCCCTGCCAATCAGGTCCGACAGTTCGGCGGCCATGCCGACGAGGCCGAGGCCCGGCGCGACGACAGGGACGGATCTCGCGAACTGCCTGTCCTGCGGGTCGGCAACCTTGTTGAGAACGTGCCACAGCCCTGCCAAAAGGCTCACGTGGCAAGCGCCTGCCCTATGAAACGACTCACTCGTAAGCGATCGCCAAACGAGAAACCCCGGTTTTGGCGGGTTTTGGGGACAACTGCCGCTGTCCGATCCGCAATTGGCGTTCCATTTTTGTCCTTGAGGACTGACAGGATGCGGCCATGAGCAAGAAGCCTCCGCCGAACCGGGAACCAAAGCCCGACGATCCCGAGCAGTCCAAGCGGATCCTCAAGACCGCTGAGGAAGTCGAGGCGGATAAAGACCCAAAGGCATTTGATCGAGTGCTGAAGAGCATTATATCGACATCCGAGGCGCCTCTAGTGGAGGATTCGATTCAGAATCTGCGCAAAGCGCTCGGTGTCGCCGAAAAAATTCGGGTACGCGCGCCTGAGTGACACAATAGAGTCGACAGACACGAGGACAACCTGATCATTGGGGCTTCCTCTTTGCGCCTGCTGCTCCCACCACATATACATATCGTTAGCCCTTCGTGATTGCCCAGCAGAAAATGTTATATACCGTACGTTCTTCGCTTGAGGGTCCAGACGTAGCAAGTAATACTTCTCCCTTCTTGGCTTCTGTGTTGATGTAATGTGCTGTAGAGTCGCCCCATAAGTGCTTAGTACGTTCACGACTTTCAGATTCTCCGCCAATTCGCGGATTTCTTGATACAAAACGTCCCTGTTACCGGGCGTATTGGGGACCATCTCAGTCTTCTCGTGCCCTGCCATAACTGCCCCCATAAGAGCGAAAAATCTGAGCCATTCCGGGGTCCCGATATTTGATTTTAGCGCCTGTTGTGGGAATTGTGTAGCAAAATCCGCAGACGGGAAGCTCATTCTTCCCGCACGAGCTTCCACCGCTGCCCCATTTCCTCCTTCGACGGCTCCCGGTTTTCGCTCTTGCGCACGGGTTGGGCGGGGTGCTCCATCACCTGCCGCATGACGGACTCGACATCGCCGCTCGTCACGGGGTCGCGCTCCGTCTCGGCAAACGCCGCAAGGTCAATCTGCCCCGCCTTCGCCTTCCGCTTCCGCGTCACTGGCTTGCCCTCCATTCGGCCATGGTCCTGCCGCCCTTCGAGCGGTTGCAGCCGGAGCACAGCAGTTGCAGGTTGTCGGGGTGATCGGTCCCGCCCTTCACGCGCGGCATGATGTGGTCGACGTCCATGACGCGGAACGGGAAGTGCGTCTCGCAGCCCGCGCAGACGCCCTCCTGCTCGCCGTAGAGCCGGTGCCGGTGCGTCCGGTAGTTGGGCAGGTCGCCGAGGTCCGTGCGCTTGGGTGGCCCGTCCGGCGTGATTGCGCCGCCCCACAGGCCGCGATCCCCGGCGATGCGCTCGTTGACCAGCTTCACCGCCAGCGGCGACAGGTCGATCCCCGCCCACTGCCGCTGTAGCCGGTCGGCGGACACGCACGCCGTCGCGCAGCCTGCGAAGGGATCGAGCACCATGTCGCCGGGGTTGCTGGACGCGGTGATGATCCGGTCCAGCAGCGCGAGCGGCTTTTGCGTCGGATAGCCGACACGCTCCTTTGCCGACGCGATGCTGATGTCCGCCCAGAGATTGGACAGCGGCTTACCGGGGTTTTCCGACAGGTACACCTTCCGGCGCGGCATTCGGCCCTTCTTCGGCCAGTGTATTCGGCCCTCGCGCTCCAGTTCCTCAACGCGCTCCGGCGGGAATTTCCAAACGTCCGCGATCCCCTTCCACGTGTAGCGGTATCCACCGCCCGTCAGGGTGCGTGCGTGTAGCGGCGATGTCGTGTACGGGCCGCGCTCATCCGAGTTCGTGTACCGTCTTGCAATGTCGTCTTCGGACAACGGCAAGCGGGGGGATGTCCACGTTGCGCCGGGTCCGGCGTAGAACAACAGCGCGTCGGTCACGCGCCCGTATCGGCCGGCGTCGTTGTGCGAGCCGTACCGCTGCCAAACCACTTCGTTGCGGAATCGGGCGCGCCCGAAAATCCCGTCCATCAGCAGCTTGAGGTAGTGGGAAGCGGTGGGGTCGCAGTGCAGATAGATCGAGCCGGACGGCTTGAGCACGCGGCGCATCTCCAGCAGCCGGACGGCCATCATGATGCAGTACGACTGCATCCCCTTGCCGTGTGCCTGACGCGCGGCCTCGATCACCGAATAGGCCGCCGGGTTCCGGTCGGCGAGCTCGCCGTGCTCGCACACGTCTACGTCGTCTAGCGTCCATGCGTCCTTGAACGCCGCGCCGGCGGCCTTGCTCCCTATCGGCGCCTCGTAGTGCTTGTTCGAGTTGAACGGCGGATCGAGGTAAATCAGATCCACGCACGCATCGTTCATGCCCCGCATGACCGGCAGGTTGTCGCCCGTCCACACCGTGCCGCTGGCAAAGTTCGGGGCGGGCATGACGCTAGACGAAGAACAGCGGATCGGCCGCCATTTGGCTGACCTGCTGATTTGTCCACGTTTGGCCGTGGAGGCACAGGACGCAGGTTGCCTTGCGCGCGTCCCATTTCTGCGTGATGACCAAATCCGGCAATTCCCGGGCCGGCGGTTTCTGCGGGTAAGAGACGGTGATGTCGTTCTCGTTCAGAACGAAATTCACCGTCACTCTGTCGTCTGGGCGGGCCGTGCCGAACGGGAAGCCGGTGGCGACGAACATGCGGCGCGGCGCAAGCTCATCTTTCAGCGAATACGGGAATTTCTTTTCCCGTTCCGGCTGCATGTCATTGCTGGCGTCGACGTAGCATTGCACGAACGCGCGAATGGCAGAAAAGGCCGTGGCCAGGGTGCATTTCCGCCGCTCGAAAAGCCATTTCGCAGCCGCATCGCTCACGGGGCCGCTCCGAATAGTGTTTCCTCAAGCGCCTTGCGGCGGACCTGCCACGGCTTCCACTCTTTCCCGTCTTCGTCGGTCAGAACGCACTTCCCGTCCTCGCCGAACCGGACACGCAAGGCCATCAGCGGCGTTGGATTTCCTGTGTACGCCCAGCGCACGATATGAATGCGGCCCCGCTCCTTGCTGAAGACCACGCGGTGGACCTGCGGGCGCTCCACATAGAACGCGCCGTCCGGGCAGGAGTTGAACCGCTGGCATTGCGCCATGCCGGGATTGATCGCGTTGTGCCGCTCAAGATCGCGTTGCACGGCGTCGGCCAGCCGGTCGAACTCCTTGTCGACCGTGCATTCGGAGCGGGCTTCAACCCAGTCGAAATCGCTCATGCCACCAATTCCCGATAGCTGATCCGCCGGCCGCCCATGTCGCGCACCAGCGCGTCCATGCGGTCGATGGTGTCGGCGGCACACCGGCCCTCGTTCAGCCGCATCGTCGCCTCGTTGACGTAGCGATGCAGGTGCTTGGGCGAGACATGGTGCCAAGTGCCGTGGATCGAGCGTTTCAGCACCGCCCAGACGGCCTCGATCCCGTTGGTATGCACCGGCCCGCGGACATATTCGCCGGCGCTGTGGTTCACGGCGTCGTGATCCTGCGGCAACCCGGCGTAGATGCTGGACTCGTCCGTGTAGACGGTCGCATCGCTTTCCACGTTGTCGGCGGCGAACGCACGGGCCGTCGCGCCGTCGGCGTTCCTGACGGGCATTGCCACGGTCTCGCCGCCCCGTTCCCGCGCGCCCATGACCGCGACCTTGCCGCCCGGGCCGCCGCCGGGCCGCAGCTTCTTCGAGGCGTGCTTCGCCGCTTCCTTGCCGCCGATATAGACCTCATCGATCTCGACGACGCTGGCGAGCTGGAACGTGCCGCCGACACACGCTTCCCGAATGCGGTGAAGCATGTACCAGGCCGTCCGGTACTGGACGCCAAGCTCCTTCGACAACTGCATCGCCGACACGCCCTTGCGCGCCGTCATGACGCTGTAGATCGCGACGATCCAGTTTTGCAGCGGCGTCTTCGTCGCGTGCATGATCGTCCCGGTCGTGACCGTGAACTGCTTCCGGCAGTCGCCGCACCAGTACGTATGCGGCTTGCTCTTGGGGCGGCTGATCTTGTCGCAGGAACCGCAATGCGGGCACGCCGGCTCGTTGTTCCAGCGCACGCGCTCAAGCCACGCGATGCACGTTTTCTGATCGGGGAACATCCGCAGAAGCTGCGTGATGCTGATCGTCTCGGCTGTCCCCTTGGCTTTCGGCATGTCGGCGCTCCCGTGTTGCGGACTATATATAATCATCCGCAGGCCGGGCCGCAAGAGGTTTTGCGGATTTTGCTACACAATTCCCCCTGTTGTGTAAACAGGCCAACCGTCTCAACAGATGTCGCCCAAATATGCTGCAAATCGGTTCGGATTTGTATTTCAATTTTCAGTTTATCGTAGCAAGAGGTTAAAGGGGACCCCACATACTCATAAATCAAATGAACCCCTCTATATCCATCGCCTTTAGGGTTGATAATGTAGTCTTTTTTATTGCGGAGTTTATGCTTAAATCGACTCCTTTCGTACAGCTTAACCAAGGCATTTACGTTATCGACCGATGTCAATATTGCTCGACAGCCTCCAATATCCTGCATTTGGGATAGTTGCATTGAGTCGTGCCGCTGCAATTTCGCCCGAATTGACGTAAGTCTCTTTATTCGTTGGGCTACCGTATAGTCGGAATCTACCTTGGAGCAATTCCTTCTAAGGGTCACTTGGAAGGTATTGAGGGGGTAGTTGTGTGCGGACCGCCAGTTATTGATAATGGGATACGCCGTCGTTGCTGGTAAGCGGCCAGAAGAGTGCCCGGCCAGTGTGAAGCCGGCGTTATCCACTTGGTTGCGCGAGTGTTCTGGAACCGGCCACTCCATGGCCTCAAACCGCGACAGGCAAGGTCGCGCCCCCTATTCTGCTTCCCTCAGACCATCGTAGCCGCCGGGCCAGGGTGCGGCGAGTGTAACGATGCCGATCGCGTCCGGGGTAGGTTCTTGAGCAGTCTCCGGCTGAGGGTGGCCAACTCGGGTTGGTGGAGCGGCATCCTGCCGAGCACCGCATGGCCGGGCGCGGGCGTCAGCCAGTAGGCAGCGGTATACAGCACCGGGCGGAACGGGTTGGCGAGCGGGCTCTGGCAGGAGGTGCGGTCGGAGACGAACTGGCTCTTGTGCAGCTTGATGGGGTTCTCGGCCTAGCCGCGGGCGGAGCAGACCTCTTCGGAGAGGCGGCGCGGCTCGCCGGCGCGCGAGGTGACGACGTAGCGGGTGTCGAAGCCGCGTTTCCGGTCCCGCGAGCGGGCAGTTCGATCAAAGCTGACGAAGCCGCGCAACCGGTCGGCGCCGGTCTCGGCGCGGCGCGCCTTGAGGTCATCGCCGAAGTCGTAGGCAAGGGATCGCAACGCGGCATTGCCGACCAAGCCGAAGATGTAGCCGACGCCGTTGTCCTCGCACCAGTCCATGGCCTCGGGCCGGCCGCAATGGCTGTTGCCCCGGACAGTGAGCCGGGTACGCGGCCAGTGCCGGCGTTCCGTCGCGCGCAACAGGACCAGCCCGCCGTCCGACGAGAACGACCCGCGCGCAAATCGGTGCTCACCTTTTTGCATTGAACGGCTGGAAGATCGAACGGCAGAGAGGCATCTTCAGTCATGGTGGGCGTGGCGCTCCCGCTTCCGGGGCAGAAGGTTGCTGAACGACAAATTTCTACCCTAAGACAACGACTTACGCCACGTTCGCCGTCACCTCACTCCACTGTCGCGAATAATTCGGGCTAGCAGGCTGCTGAAGAACTCGCTGACCCAATTCTCGTTATCGCGATTCCCCGATCTGGCGGTGAATGGCTTCGGAGGTTGTGATGCGAGGTCGGGACGAGCGGGGCGAGGGTCTGTTCAGCTACGTCGATCTGGAGGCGCGGGTTCCTGCGGATCATCCGCTGTGGGCGATCCGGATTCTGGTGGACGAGGCTCTGGCGGCGCTGTCGGGCGATTTCGCGCGGCTCTATTCGTACACGGGCCGGCCCTCGATCGCGCCGGAGAAGCTGTTGCGGGCGCTTCTGCTGCAGGCCTTCTACCCCATCCGTTCTGAGCGCCAGCTGATGGAGCAGCTGGATTACAACTTGTTGTTCCGCTGGTTCGTCGGGCTGTCGGACGAGCACTTCTCGGTGGACGGCACGCGGACCGAGGCGTGGGCGTCGATGAAGAGCTTCCGGCGCAGGAATGGCGGCGGCGACCCGCCGGGCGGTCGCAATGCCGGACGCGACTTCCGCGGCGAGCGCCGCTCCAATGCGACGCATGGCTCCGCAAGCGATGGCGATGCCCGGCTGTTCCGCGAGGGAGACTGGCAGTCGAGCCGGCTGTGCTACATGGGCCATCTGTTGATGGAGAACCGCAACTCCTTGATCGTCGACGCCGCGCTGACTCGGGCCAGCGGCACCGCCGAGCGGGAGGCGGCACTGGCCATGATGGGGCGCCGCAAGACGCGCCGCCACATCACGCCAGGCGCCGACCAAGGCCTGTGACGTGGCCGCCTTTGTGGACGCCGTGAGGGACCATGGCGTCACTCCGCACATCGCGCGGTCGACGGCCGCGTGAGCAAGTTGGGCACGCCGCGCAAGACCCGCATCGACCGACGCACCACCCGCCATCCGGGCTACGTCGTCAACCAGCGGCTGCGCAAGCGCATCGAAGAGGGGTTCGGCTGAATCAAGACCACCGGCGGGCTGGCGAAGACCTGGCATCGCGGGGCTCGACCGGGTGGGCTGGATGTTCACATTCACCGCCGCCGCCTGCAACCTAGTCCGGTTGCCCAAACTGCTCACCGAGGCGCCGACCTGATGCCGGTTGGCAGCGCAATACACGCCTCGCCACGCCGTGAGTGGACCTCGAACACCAATCCAAACTGCCACTGACCAGAGAATCCCCCCCCCACACCCAACAATAAGGCCCCAAATGGCGGGTTCTTCAGCAGCCTTCTAGTGGTCGGGATGATGACGCAGCCAAATTTCAGTGACCACCAAGCAAAGCGCGCTTGCGCATGACAGGATCGTTGATTTCCCGAGCTTGCTTCAGGAGTTTCTTGCGAGCGGCTCTGTCGACTACGCTCTTCGAGCCTTTCCTCGTCGTTGCCACTCGATCGGTACCGCTCGCACTTCCCCCTGCCTTATCGGAGAGAGATGGAGCCGAAGCGTAGCATATGTCCGGTTCACTCAGTGCGCCTTTACGGATCACCATCGTCTTGCCCTTCATCCAGTACCACGAGGTCACGCATGGTATCTTTCACCACGCTACATACTTGCTTCCAACGGGATTCGAGAATGTTGTCTGGAATGGGAAGTTCGGTATCGCCGTCGATCATCAAGAGGAGATGCGATCGGTCTTCTTCTTCCCATTCTCTACCTTTCCCCTCGAAGTCTGTTTTCTGCATTGCAAATAGAGGGAAACATATGATCCATTTTGTTCCCTTCTGAAGTGTCGAGATTGCCACGTAGTCTGTCAGTTCGTGTTCACCCCATAGGCCGAGAAATATATCTTGTCGTCCCAAGATAGCTTCTTCTACAATCGTTCCGTGCAGTTTCATTGGCATAGGGGGAGCACGATCACCTTCAACATGGGACCAATACTCACAGCGGAAATTAACGTTGTGTGCGCACCTCGATTGTATTCGGCGCACTTCCATGGCCGTAACGCTCCCATCGTAACTCTCAAATTACCAATACGGTAATTTTCACCTTCCGGTTCCTCTGGCTGCGACAGTATTTCCTGAATTTCAGTGCTTAAACGTAATATAGTACCACGTCGTTCTGTTTCAACACCAAGTGCCACCAAAGTTGCACGCTTCGCTTGGTGGATAACGGATAGAATCGTGTCCCAATCCGCGTCAAAGTCGGTCAGGCCAAGGTCGGAATCCAAAATGGGCAGACGGACCAGAACATCTGGCTCGATGCCCCGCACGTTGAGTGCCTTGGAACCGAAAACCGTGGTGCGGGCTGTCTGCATCAGCCATTGGAGCCATTCGCTTGAGGACTGACTGTCGCGCACCTCCCCCGGACTGTCCGCGATTTCTATGACAATCGTCAGGGGCCATTCGTGAACGACCCGATCATCATCGAAGGCCCATGCTGGGACGTTCGACACGAGACCGCCGTCCAAAAACTGATGTTTCTCACCGCCTGGCAATCCCTCGCAGATTCTACGAGAGCGAAACATTATCGGCAAACAGATCGAGGCTGCCACCGCCTCCGCGACTGGAACGTCCGGCGTTCTGTCAGGTGAGAACAGTTCCATGGTGCCGCTTGTGATGTTGCTAGCGACCATCTTCAGCGTTGGCCGGTCGCCTGCTGCCTGTGCAAAGTCCCGAAAATACGGACGTGAGCCTGTACACCTGATTCCGAGAAGTGTCAAGCATCTTACAAATTCATCAAGACTCGCTAAGCCAGCTAGAATCCATCGCGAGAACATATATCCCAACAAACAAAATGCAAGGAGAAGCACTAACGATAGTGCGGCAGGAGCTTGAGTCAATAGAACTAACAATATAGCGGTAGATAGAATAGAAAAAACTCGAAATTGAAATGATTTCCTTCGACGGGTGAAACGGTAGGCTTGTTTGATAACCCACCGGAATGCTGCGAGTTTTCTCCAGTCTTTCCCGAGTATTTGTGTTGCATTGTCAAATTTCGGATGCAATGTGTGAAGAACGTGCTGCCTGTTTTCTTCATCAATAATATCATACGACTTGAGACCATATGCTCGTAGCGCCGCGACAAGTGCACCCGCGGAGGTTCCGGCAATTCCGATGATTTCGTACTCCAGCGTCTCCAATGCACGCAAAGCGCCGATATGCGCTACGCCCTTAGCTCCACCACCGCCAAGGACAACAAAGACGCTCTTTCTTTGGTCCACTGCCTAGCTCCGATCATATGAGGTGTATTGATGCCACCGCCTGATTTTGTTAGCACAAATAAGGGATATCAAGGCACTGCTCAAGCAGTTTTCGGGCGCGAGGAAAGTGTGAGGCTTTGCCCGATTGCGCCAATTGACCTTCGTGGAGGTGGTAGCGCCAGCGTCGGGACTCGAAAACGACCAGGTCATGCTGAACGGCTTTTCCCTTGGGGAGGAAGTTCGCATCGGGAGGCCTGTTTTACCCAGAAGTATTCGCGCGACGGCGCGCTGAGTCGTTAATTTCGAGCGTGCGAACGCTTCGGTTGGGCGCCGACGGGGCGTCGTCCTCTGAGATTCTCTGTGTCGTGATTTGGGGTTGAACGGTCTTGGGGCACTTTGCCCGGGCGGTCAGGGTCCCGAGGCCGTGAGGCATCCAGCCTTTTCGACGACGAGGGCCCCACCCGCGGAGCGCGGTCCGGGGCAGGTTCTTGAGCAGTCTTTGGCCGAGGGTGGCGAACTCGGCTTGGTGGAGCGGCATCCTGCCCAGCACCGCATGGCGGAGCGCGAGGGTCAGCCAGTATGCGACGGTGTACAGTTCGCAAAGATGCGCGTCATCGTCACGCAGCATAGCACGCGGCATAGATTGTCTTGGCGGACTCACGAACGACCCTGCGTCGGAAGGAGTTCTTGCTTCGTTCAGTAAGGGCCCTTTCGACCAAAGCCACTTCACGGCCGAAAATGGCATTCAGTTCCTGCTCCGTATCGACCAGATCGAACAGGTTGTGGCGCGCCTCCTTGGCAAATCCGAACAGGACGTCGATATCACTGGACCAATTCCGGCTGCTTCGGTCGAGATGCTGGCGGGCCGGGCGACGCGTCACCCGTCCGCGGAGACAACCAGGGACAGCTGGAAGAAAAAATTAGGGCCACATCAACCGCGGCGCACGCTCCGCCGGCAGACTCGGCCAGGTCCTCCGGCGCCTTGCGTCCTCCGTGCCGCACCTCTAAGGTTCCGGGCCGCGCGCGGGCGTAGTTCAGTGGTAGAACGTCAGCTTCCCAAGCTGAATGTCGGCGGTTCGATCCCGCTCGCCCGCTCCACCCCCTCCCGAGGAGCGATGCTGTGAAATCGGAGGATCTGCGCGCCCTGCAGGCGCCGTTCAAGGCACGCTACCGCGACGCGCCCGAGGACGCGGTGATCACGCTGTCCGCCACCGGGGCGCTCGGCGACGGCGTGTCGTGCTCGGTCGACACCGGAGCCGCGCTCGTCGACGCCGGGCTGCATCCCTCGACCGGCGGCAGCGGGCTGCAGGCGTGCTCCGGCGACATGTTGCTGCAGGCGCTCGTCGCCTGCGCCGGGGTCACGCTGTCCGCGGTCGCCACGGCGCTGTCGATCGAGCTGGAGTCGGGGCGCGTGACCGCGAGCGGCGACATCGACATGCGCGGGACTCTCGGCATGAAAGGCGACGCGCCCGTCGGCTTTAGCGCCATCCGCCTGCGCTTCGATCTCGTGTCCGGCGCACCGGCCGAGAAGCTCGACAAGCTCGTCGAACTGACCGAGCGCTATTGCGTCGTCTACCGCACGCTGTGCGGCGGCGTGCCCGTCGCCGTCGAGCGGTCCGTGGCCGCCGGCCGGGCCAGCGCCTCGACGTAGGGCGGCAGGGCGAAGCTCGCGATGTGCACGTCGGGCGTGTAGTAGCTCGTCGCGAGGCCGGCGGCGGCGAAGCGCGCGCGCAGGGTCTCCCGTCCGACGCGGCGCAGGCTCCGGTCGTCGGTCGCCCAGCCCAGGGCCATCAGCCCGCCGGTGTAGCTCGGCACGGCGACGGTGTAGAAGCCTGCGTCGGCGAACAGCGCCGAGAGCCGCTTCGCGCTCGTGCGCACCTCCTCCGGCTGCACGAACGGCACGCCGTTCTGCGTGACGAGAACGCCGCCCGGCGCCAGGCGTGCGCGGCAGGCGGCATAGAACTCGGCTGAGAACAGCGCCTCGCCGGGGCCTGTCGGATCGGTCGAATCGATGACCACGACGTCGAAGCGCGGCCCCGTCCCGCGCATGTAGCCGACGCCGTCGGCGACCACGACCGTCGCCCGCGGATTGTCGAACGCGCCGTCGGACAACGCCGGCATGAACCGCTGCGAGGCGCGGATCACCGCCTCGTCGAGCTCGACCAGGGTGACGGCGGTGCCGGCGTGCCTGAGCGCCTCGCGCAGGCAGCCGCCGTCGCCGCCGCCGATGATCAGGATGCGTCGCGCGCGGCCGTGGGCGAGGACGGGAACGTGGACCATCATCTCGTGGTAGAAGCGGTTGTCGCGCTCGGTCGTCTGCACGATGCCGTCGAGCACGAGGACGCGGCCGAACTGGCGCGTGTCGAGAATCGTCAGGTCCTGGTGCGCCGTGCGCTCCCGGTGGACGACGGCGAGAGGGTCGAGGAACTGGCCGTACCCCGGGTGCATCTCCTCGTGAAAGCGGGTCACGGCGCCGATGCGCCCCGCTTGTGCTCGCTGACCGACAGGCGCTCCGGCGAGAACGCCTCGACGATCACGGGAACCGTCTTGTCCGGTTTCGTATCGCCGCAGAGGAAGACGTCGACCGCCGCGAAGCCGGTCTCCGGCCACGTGTGGATGCTCATGTGGCTCTCCGCCAGGATGGCGACGCCCGAGATGCCGCCGTTTTCCGCGAAGCGATGCAGGTCGACCTTCAGCACGGTCGCGTTGGCGGCCGCGCTCGCCTCGCGCAGCGCCCGTTCGATGTGCGCCGCGTCGGTGAGCCCGCGGGCGCCCCACAGGTCGATCAACAGGTGGTGTCCGGCGTAGCGTTCGCCGCCGCGGACGACGTAGTGATCGGCCGCCGTGTTCGCGTGCCCCATGTCTCGCGCTCCCTGAGCGGCCGCCGCGCAGGGTGCGGCCGCGGGTGCGGCTCATAACAGGTCCGGCGCCGCTTGTGCCAGCGTCGCGAGGCGATAGACTGCGGCCGCCCGGCCCCGCCGTTTCCGGAGGCTTCCATGCCCGACTCCGCTTCCCTCCTGCCGACCTCGGTCGTCGGCAGCTACGCCCAGCCCGACTGGTTGATCGACCGCGAGGCGCTCGCCGGCGATTCGCCCCCCCGCGTGCGCGCACGCGGGCTGTGGCGGGTCGACGAGGCGTGGCGCACGCAGGCGCAGGACGACGCGACGATTCTCGCCATCCGCGACCAGGAGCGCGCCGGCATCGACATCGTGACCGACGGCGAAATGCGGCGCGAGAGCTACTCGAACCACTTCGCGACGGCGCTCGACGGCCTCGACCGCGACCGTGACGGCACCGCCGTCTCGCGCAAGGGCACGCTCAACGCCGTGCCGCTCGTGGTCGGTCCGATTCGCCGCACGCGGCCCGTCGGCGTCCGTGACGTGGAGTTCCTGCGCGCCAACACCGACCGCCTCGTCAAGGCGACTCTCCCCGGTCCGTTCACCATGTCCGAGCAGGCGGAGAACGCCTACTACGCGGACACCGAGGCGCTGGCGATGGACTACGCGGCGGTGGTGAACGAGGAGATCAAGGACCTGTTCGCCGCCGGCGCGGACGTGGTGCAGATCGACGAGCCGTGGGTGCAGGCGCGCCCGGAGAACGCGCGCGCCTACGCCGTCCCGGCGATCGACCGCGCGCTCGAGGGAGTCGAGGGAACCACGGCGCTGCACCTGTGCATGGGCTACGCGGCGATGATCAAGGACCGCCCGCCGGCCTACCACTTCCTGTCCGAGCTCGCCGACTGCGCCGTCGACCAGATATCGCTGGAGACGGCGCAGCCTGGTCTCGATCTCGGCGTGCTCGCGGATCTGTCGGAGAAGACGATCGTCCTCGGCGTCATCGATCTCGACGACATGGCCGTGGAAACGCCGGAGACCGTGGCGGCGCGCATTGCGCGCGCCTTTCCGCACGTGGCGCCGGAACGCATCGTCCCGGCGCCGGACTGCGGCTTCAAGTACGTCCCCCGCGACGTGGCCTTCGCCAAGCTCCGGGCGCTTGTCGCGGGGACCGAGCTGGCGCGCGAGCGGCTGGACGCCTAAGGCCGGCCGCGTGCGCGCCGGCGTCGTCGTCTTTCCGGGGTCGAACTGCGATCGCGACGTGGCGGTGGCGCTGGCGGCCGCGTGCGGCGCGCCCCCGGCGATGATCTGGCACCGGCAGACCGAGCTGCCTCCGCTCGACCTGATCGTTCTGCCCGGCGGTTTCTCCTTCGGCGACTATTTGCGCGCCGGCGCCATGGCGGCGCGGGCGCCGGCCATGGACGAAGTGGCGGCGCGCGCGCGCTCCGGCGTCGCCGTTCTCGGTATCTGCAACGGGTTCCAGGTCCTGACCGAGCGGGGTATGCTGCCGGGGACGCTCATGCGCAACCGCGACCTGCGCTTTCTCTGCCGCGACGCGGCGCTCACGGTCGGCGAGACGGCCAGCCCGTTCACGCGCGCCTTCGCGGCGGGCGAGACGGTGCGCATGCCGATCGCCCACAACGAGGGCAACTACCGGACCGACGCCGACACCCTGGCGCGGCTCGAGGGCGAGGGGCGCATCGCCTTCCGCTACGCCGGCGAGGACGGCGCGCCGAACGGCGCCCTGGCCGACGTCGCCGGCGTGCTGAGCACCGACCGCCGTGTCCTCGGGTTGATGCCGCACCCCGAGCGCGCCGCCGACCCGGCGCTCGGCGGCACCGACGGCGCGCGCTTCTTCGCCGGGCTTCATGCCGCGCTCTAGCGCGGCGGCGGGCGCGCGATGACCGCGGCCGACGCCGCCGCGGCCGAGGCGCACGGCCTCGGCGGTGGCGAGTACGAGGCGATCGTCGAGGCGCTCGGGCGTGCGCCGAACCCCACCGAGCTCGGCGTCTTCTCGGCGATGTGGAGCGAGCACTGCTCCTACAAGTCCTCGCGCAAGTGGCTCGCCGGGCTGCCCAGCGCCGCGCCGTGGGTCGTCCAGGGGCCGGGCGAGAACGCCGGCGCGGTCGACATCGGCGACGGACTCGCGGCTGTCTTCAAGATGGAGAGCCACAACCACCCGTCCTACATCGAGCCGTATCAGGGCGCGGCGACCGGCGTCGGCGGCATCCTGCGCGACGTCTTCACCATGGGCGCCCGCCCGGTCGCCATCGTCGACTGCCTGCGCTTCGGCGCGCCCGGCCACCCGAAGACGCGGCATCTGGTCGCCGGCGTCGTCGGCGGCATCGGCGGCTACGGGAACTGCGTCGGCGTGCCGACCGTGGCCGGGGAATGCAGCTTCGATTCGCGCTACGACGGCAACGTCCTGGTCAACGCGATGACCGTCGGCATCGCGCCCGCGGATCGGATCTTCCGCGCCACGTCGGGCGCGCCGGGCAGCCCGGTCGTCTATGTCGGCTCGCGCACCGGCCGCGACGGCATCCACGGCGCGTCCATGGCCTCGGCGTCCTTCGACGCCGACAGCGAGAGCAAGCGCCCCACCGTCCAGGTCGGCGACCCCTTCACCGAAAAGCGCCTCCTCGAGGCGTGCCTCGAGCTCATGGCGGGCGATGCGATCGTCGGCATCCAGGACATGGGCGCCGCGGGCCTCGCGTCCTCGTCGGTGGAGATGGCGGCGCGCGGCGGCGCCGGCATGACGCTCGACCTCGACCGCGTGCCGGTGCGCGAAGCCGGTATGACGCCCTACGAGCTGATGCTGTCCGAGAGCCAGGAACGCATGTTGATGGTGCTGCGTCCGGGCTCGGAAACCGCGGCCCGCGGCGTGTTCGAGAAGTGGGAGCTCGACTTTTCGGTCATCGGCGAGGTGGCGGCCGGCGGCCGGCTGGTCCTGCGGAGCGGCGGCCGGACGGTCGCCGACTTGCCCGTCGAGGCGCTCGCCGCGGGCCCGGTGTACGACCGCCCGCGCCGGCCTTCGCCGCCGCCGCCGCCGCTGCCGGCGCTGCCGCCGCGGCCCGCCGCCGCCGCCCTCCTGGCGCTTCTCGGCGGCTCCGAGCTCGGCAGCCGGCGGTGGATCTGGGAGCAGTACGATCACACGGTGATGGCCGACACGGTGCAGGGCCCGGGCGGCGACGCCGCCGTCGTGCGCATTCACGGCACCGCCCGGGGGCTCGCGGTGACCGCCGACTGCACGCCGCGCTACTGCGAGGCCGACGCCGCCGCCGGCGCGATGCAGGCGGTGGCCGAGGCGTGGCGCAATCTCACCGCGACCGGCGCCCGGCCGCTGGCGGTGACGGACTGCCTCAACTTCGGCAACCCCGAGCGTCCGCACGTCATGGGCCAGTTCGTCCGCGCGCTGGAGGGCATGGCGGCGGCCTGCGAGGCGCTGCAAATGCCCGTCGTTTCCGGCAACGTCTCGTTCTACAACGAGACCGGCGAGCGCAACATCCCGCCGACGCCGCAGATCGGCGCGGTCGGCGTGCTCGACGATCTGGCGGCGATGGCGGGCCCGGCGCTTCCCGGCCCCGGCCAGACGCTGATCCTGATCGGCCGCCACGGCCGCCACCTCGGACAGTCGCTGTACGCGCGCCTGGTGCTCGGTTCCGACCGCGGCCCGCCGCCGCCCGTCGACCTCGACGCGGAACGGCGGCACGGCGATTTCGTCCGCGGCCTGATTCGCGCCGGCCTCGTCTCGTGCTGCCACGACGTGTCCGACGGCGGCCTCTACGTCTGCGTCGCCGAAATGGCGCTCGCCGGCGGTATCGGCGCGGCGCTGACCGTGGAGGCGGACCCCGCGCGCCTGTTCGGCGAGGACCAGGCCCGCTACGTGGTCGCGGCGGCGGAGGCGGCGCCGGTGCTCGCTGCGGCGCGGGACGCGGGCGTCCCCGCCGCCGCCATCGGCCGCAGCGGCGGCGCGTCGTTGACTTGCGCCGGTGTGGATGCGATATCGATGCACGATTTGCGGGCGGCGCGCGAGCGCTGGATGCCGTCTTTCATGGCCGGAGAGATCGACTGATGGCGATGGACGCGAGCGAGATCGAGAGGCTGATCCGCGCGGGCATCCCCGACGCCGACGTGCGCCTCGAGGATCTGCGCGGCGACGGCGACCATTACGCCGCCTACGTGAGTTCGCCGACCTTCAAGGGCAAGAGCCGCGTCCAGCAGCACCAGATGGTCTACCGGGCGCTGCAGGGGAACATGGGCGGGGCGCTGCACGCGCTGGCGATCCAGACGACGGTGCCGGACGACGCCTGACCGGCGCGCTTCGGCGAACGACACAGGCTGCACGGGAGATACGCAATGGATACCGACCTGACCGATCCGGTCATCGAACGCATCAGATCCGAAATCGCCTCGCAGCCGGTCGTGCTGTTCATGAAGGGCTCGCCGATTTTCCCGCAGTGCGGCTTCTCGGCGCTCGCGGTGCAGGT
Source organism: Alphaproteobacteria bacterium (assembly GCA_965243325.1). Taxonomy (GTDB): domain Bacteria; phylum Pseudomonadota; class Alphaproteobacteria; order UBA7887; family UBA7887; genus JANQOH01. The sequence continues at coordinate 2,598,028 of CBDEUQ010000003.1, forward strand.
GCTGAGCCATCTCGGCGTCAAGTTCAAGAGCGTCGACGTGCTGACCGAGCCCAGCATCCGCCAGGGCATCAAGCAGTTCAGCAACTGGCCGACGATTCCGCAGCTCTACGTCCGCAACGAGTTCGTCGGCGGCGCCGACATCATCCGCGAGATGTACGAATCCGGCGAGCTGATCGAGCTGCTCGAGTCCAAGTCGGTGGAGATGTCCCGGGCCTGATCGCACCGCCCGGCGGGGGCGGGCGGACGCCGGCGGGCCGAGCGGCTGGCCCGCGCGGCTTTTGCCCGGTGGGGAGCGCGCGAATGTTCTGGAAGCGGCTGCGCGGGTCTCTCCGCTCCCTTGTGGTTGCGTTTGTCGGCGGTCTGGCGGCCCTGCCGGCCGTGGCCCAGTACGAAAGCGGCGTTGGCCCCGGCGAGTCGCTGGCGGGCTGGAGGACTCCGGGTCTCGGCGCCGACTGGCTGACGCTCGACCTGGCGCGGGAGCTGTTTCCCGAGGCCGAGGACGTGAAGGCGCTCGAGGAGGAGCCGCGGGTGGCGCCGGTCTACGCCGGCGGCGTGCTGCAAGGCTACGTGTTCGTCACCCGCGACATCACCGAGTCCCTGGGCTTCTCGTCGCTCGAGTTTCTCATCGCCGTCGGCCTGCGGCTCGACGGGACGCTGGCCGGCGCGCGCGTGGTCGAGCACCACGAGCCGATCATCGATCTCATCATGCTCGAGAAGCTCGTGCCGGAATTCGCCTACCAGTATGCGGGGATCGACATTCGCCGGCCGGTACGCGTGAGCCTCACCCGTGTCCAGGAGCCCGGCGCGGTCGACGGCATTTCGGCGGCGACGATCAGCGCCGTCCTGTTCAACGAGGCGATTCTGCGTGCCGCGCGCCTCGTTGCCCAGGCGAAGGGCATCCGCCTGCACGACAAGCCGGTGCTCGACATCATCGGCTACCGGCCGACCGACTTCGCGGCCCTGGTCGCGAACGGCGCCATCGGCCGCCTGCGCGTCGACAAGGCGGACGCCGAGGAGGCCGGGGTCGCCGAGCCGGACCTGTCCGCCGCGGATGCGGCCGGCAACCTGTACGTCTACGCGCACGAGCGCGACAGCGGCGAGTTGCCGCCGGCGTTTCCGGAAGACCTGCTGCTCGACCTTTACGCCGGCCCCGTGATGACCCCCACCGTCGGCCGCAACCTGCTCGGCGACCAGTGGTACGACCTGTTCGTCAGCGGCCGCAATCCCAACGACCTGATGCTCGGGCTGATGACCATCGGCCCCTATTCGATCGACGGCGAGAAGCAGATTTCCAGCGGCCCGTTCAAGCGCCTGCGCCTCTTCCAGAACGGCCAGACGCACGTGCTGAGCAAGGACAACTACCGCTATCTCGGTTTTCTGCACGGCACCGACAAGCCGACGTTCGCCGAGATCGGCCTGTTCTGGATTCCGCAGGAGAGCGGCGTCGACCCGGTCGAGCCGTGGACCCTCGAGGTCGCCGTGGAAAGTGCCGACGGCGCCGACTCGGCGGCGTTCCGGCTCGACTACGACCTGTCGGACGACTTCATCCTGCGGCCGAGCGGCATCGTCGATCTGGCGCTCGACGACGCCGCGCCGGCGTGGATGGCGGCGTGGCGCACGCAGGGCTCCAACATCGCCGTTCTGCTGGCCATGCTCGCCGCGTTGAGTGCCATCCTGTTCCGCATGGACGCGCTGGCCAAGCGGCCGCGGGTCATGCAGTGGGTGCGCATCGGCTTTCTGACGTTCGTTCTCGTTTGGCTGGGGTGGTATGCCGGCGCTCAGGTCACCATCGTCAACGTGCTGACGTGGCTGCAGTCGGCGGTCACCGGCGGCGGCCTCGCCGTATTCCTGTCCGATCCGCTGATAGTCGTGCTGATGGCGTTCGTGGTGGTGACGTTCGTCCTCTACGGGCGCGGCGTCTTCTGCGGCTGGCTGTGCCCGTTCGGCGCGCTTCAGGAGTTGCTGGGCAAGGCCGCGCAGGCGCTGGGGGTCCGCCAGCTCCGGCTCGGCCACCGCGCGCACCGCTGGCTGTGGCCGGTGAAGTACGTCGTGCTCGCCGTGCTCGTCGGCCTGTCGTTCCACTCGATGACGATGGCCAACACGGCGTCGGAGATCGAACCGTTCAAGACCGCGATCTCGCTGCGCTTCGACCGCGACTGGCCGTTCGTCGTCTACGCGCTGGTCCTGCTCGCCGCCGGTCTCACCGTGGAGCGCTTCTTCTGCCGCTTCGTCTGCCCCCTGGGCGCGGCGATGGCGATCGGCGGCAAGTTGCGGATCGCCAACCCCCTCAAGCGGCGCGACGAGTGCGGCTCGCCCTGCCAGTTGTGCTCGCGCCGCTGCCCGATCGCCGCCATCGAGCCGTCGGGCCGCATCCGCATGGACGAGTGCTTCTACTGTCTGGACTGCCAGGTCGTCTATCACGACGCGCACGTCTGCCCGCCGCTGGTCCGCGCCCGCCGGCGGACGGCCGTGCCGGACGTCGGCGGCGCCCTCGCGCCCGGCGCCGCGGCGGGCGGCTGAGCGGCGGGGGAGCGGCGGCCGCTCGCCGGACGCGAGGGGCGAATGCGCAGGCTTTGCGCCGTCCGGACCGGTCGGCGCGTTCGCTCCGTGAACCCCGAACTTGTGCCGGACGCGGCAACGGATTTACGCTGCGGGTCGCGTGCCGTGGAGGGTGGCGTGGTGGTTCGTCCGCGATTCGAACGTCGGTTGGTGCGGCAAGCGGCCGTCCTGTGTCTCGTCCTCGCCGTCGCGGCGGCGGTGGAGGCGCGCCCGCGCACGCTCGGCGCCGACGAGATCGCCGCCGTGATCGAAGGCAACACCATCTACGGCTTCGACCCGCGCAGCGGCAGCGAGTTCGCCATGTTCCATTCGGCGGGCGGGCGCGTCGGCGCCGAGGTGCGCAACGTGAACGACCGCAGGGACAGGTCGAACGGCCGCTGGTGGGTGACGGACGACGACAAGCTCTGCATCGACTGGGAGCGTCCTCGCTGGATCGACGTTTGCGCCGGCGTGGTCAAGGACGGCGAGAGCATCACCTTCGTCGACGGCAGCGGGCAGATCATCTCGTTCGGGGAAGTCGCGCCGGGCAACCCGGACGATCTGTAGGGGCGGGTCGGAGGCGCGGCGTGAAGGTCTTCGAGATACGCGGCGACTGGGGTCTCGACCACCTGGTCGCCGGCGAGCGTCCGGAGCCCTCGCCGGGGCCGACCGAGGTGCTGGTCGCGATGCGCGCCGCCTCGCTCAATTTCCGCGACCACGTCATGCTGCAGCGGGGCTACGGCGCGCGCTCCGGAGAGCTGCCGCTGATCCCGGTGTCCGACGGCGCCGGCGAGGTGGTCGAAACCGGCGCGGAGGTGACGCGCGTCGCGGTCGGCGATCTCGTCTGCCCCTGTTTCTCCCAGAGCTGGATCGGCGGCCCGTTGCGGGAGGAGCACTGGAGCGGCATGTTGGGCGGCCCGCGCGACGGCGTGCTGCAGCAGTTCATGGTGCTCGACGAAAGCGGCGTCGTGAAGGCGCCCGAGGGCTGGGACTCCCTCGCCGCCGCAACCTTGCCGTGCGCCGCGTTGACGGCATGGAACGCCGTCGTGACCAACGGCCGTGTCAAGCCGGGAGACACCGTGCTCGTGCAGGGTACGGGCGGCGTGTCCCTGTTCGCCCTGCAGTTCGCGAGAATGAACGGCGCGCGCGTCGTCGCCACGTCGTCGAACGCGGCCAAGCGGTCCCGCGCCGCGGCGCTCGGCGCCGACCTCACGATCGACTATGCGGAGGACCCCGAGTGGGGCCGCGCGGCCCGTGCCTTCGCCGGCGGCCGGGGCGTCGACCTCGTGGTCGAGGTCGGCGGCGCCGGCACGCTCTCGCAGTCGCTGCGGGCGGTGCGCGTCGGCGGCACGCTGGCGATGATCGGCGTGCTCTCAGGGGGTCGCGCCGACATCAACCTCGGCCTCGTGGTCACCCGCGACGTCCGCCTCCAGGGCATCACCATCGGCAGCCGCGACATGTTCGAGGAGATGGTCCGGGCGATCGACCGGAACGGCCTCGCGCCGCAGATCGACGACCGCGTGTGGGAGTTCGACGAAGCCCCGGCCGCGCTCGCGGCGCTCCCCGAGGGCCGCCACTACGGCAAGATGTGCCTGCGCTATTGAGACCGCCCGCCGGGGCGCCCGTGCGCGCGGTCCGCGCCTTGCAGTTCTCCGTCGTCGCGCTGGCGCTCGCGGCGCCCGCGGTCGCGCCCGCCGCGGACGGCCCGGGCGTGGCGCTCGACTACGCCGTGTATCTCGGCGGCATGGAGGTGCTGGCCGTCCGTGCCGAGCTGCACGTCGAACGCGGCCGCGCACCCTATCGCCTGGGCGTGAACGCGGGCACCGCGGGTCTCGTCCGCCTCCTCGTCGACGCCTCCTACGAAGCGGTGGCCGAGGGCCGGCGCGAGGGCGCGGCGGCGCGGCCCCGATCGTTCGCCGGCACCTCGCGCGAGGACGAAGAGCACGGCCGGACGGTGAGGCTGACCTGGACCGCGCCCGCGGCCGCACCGGCCGTCGCCTTCGATCCGTCGTCGGCCGCGCCGGACGAGCTGCTCGCGGCGCCGGCGACCGCGGGCACGGTCGACCCGGCGAGCGCGATGCTCACCCTCATGGGCACGCTGGCGGAGACCGGGCGCTGCGACGCCGTCGTCGCGGTCTACGACGGCAAGCGGCGCTACGACCTGGCGTCGCGCGACTCCGGCACCGTGACGCTTCGCTCCTCGCGCCTCGCGCAGTACGACGGGCCGGCGCACGTGTGCGAGGTCGCCGTCGCCCGCATCGCCGGCTTTCGCGAAGGCCGGCTCGGCGGGCGTTACCCGGAAACCATCCGCATTTTCCTCGCCGACCTGTCGGACGCCCTGCCGCCGGTTCCCGTCCGCCTGCAGGGCGACAACGTGTTCGGCGCGCTGCGGATGCACCTCGTCGATGCGCGCTGGCTCGATGGCTAGGCCGCCTCGCCGCCGCGCCGCCGGTGCCTGAAGGCGCGTCCGCGCAACTCGTCGCCCGGGCCGCCGCCGGCCCCGCGTCGCCGCCGCGTCTGGCCGACCTCTGCCGTCGCGTCCTGATGACCCGGATTGCGCAGGCGTGGGGACGGGCCGAGGCGCTCGACGAGGACGGGGCCATCGCCGAGTTCCGCTCGCCGGTCCGCGCGCTCTCCGCGGCGCTGCGCATCCAGAACGACCTCGCCGATCTCAATCGCGATCTGCCGCCCGAGCGGCGGCGGCTCTTTCGCATCGGCGTCGCCATCGGCGGCGCCGCCGCGCACTGCGCCCGCGCCGAGCCCGGCGGCATCTGCGCCGACGACGGTGTGCTCGCCGCCGCCGCCGGGCGCCTCGACATGGAGAGCACGGACCTGGGGCCCCTTCGCGCCGGCTCGGACGTGCGCGCGCACGCCGTGGCGAGCACGTTGAAGGGCCGCGTGTTCCGTTACAAGCAGTGGACCACCCCGGGGCGCCGCCGCCTGACCCTGATCGTCGCCAGTGCGCTGGTCGCCGCGCTCGTCGTCGCCATGGCGACGGACGCGCCGCGGCCTTGACGGCTTTGACCGCCGCGCCGCGCGCGGTCTAAGAATGACCGAAATTCAGCGGAAGGGAGACGACGATGGCGGGCAACGGCAAAAAGCTGCGCAGCGCGGGCTGGTTCGGCGGCCACGACATGATGGGGTTTCTTCACCGCTCGTGGATGAAGAATCAGGGGTTTGCGGCGACGAATTTCGAAGGTCGCCCGGTGATCGGCATCGCCAACTCGATGTCGGAGGTCACGCCGTGCAACGCCCACCTCGGGCGGGTCGCCGAAGCGGTCAAGCGCGGCGTCTGGCGCGCCGGCGGGTTTCCTCTCGTCTTTCCCACCATGTCGCTCGGCGAGCCGGTGATGCGGCCGACGACCATGCTGTTCCGCAACCTGATGTCGATGGACGTCGAGGAGTCGATCCGCGCCAACCCGTTCGACGCGGTGGTTCTGCTCTGCGGCTGCGACAAGACGACGCCGGCGCAGGTCATGGGCGCGGCGAGCGTCGACCTGCCGACGATCGTGGTCACCGGCGGGCCGATGCTGAACGGCAAGTTCCGCGGCCGCGACATCGGCTCGGGCACCGACGTCTGGCGCTTCACCGACGACCTGCGCACCGGCAAGATGTCGCTGGAGGACTTTCTCGACGCCGAAGCCTGTCTCAGCCGCTCGGCGGGTCACTGCATGACCATGGGCACCGCCTCGACGATGGCGAGCATGTGCGAGGCGCTGGGGCTGCAGTTGCCGGCCGGCGCGGCGATCCCGGCGGTCGATTCGCGGCGCTACGCCATCGCCGAGCTGGCCGGGCAGCGCATCGTCGAGATGGTCGACGAGGAACTCGTGATCTCGAAGATTCTCACCCGCGACGCGTTCGAGAACGCCATCCGCGTCAACGCCGCCATCGGCGGCTCCACGAACGCCATCGTGCACCTGCTGGCGATCGCCGGGCGCGTCGGCGTCCAGTTGCGGCTCGACGACTTCGACGATCTCATCCGCGACGTGCCGTTCCTCGTCAACCTGCAACCGTCCGGCGAATACCTGATGGAGGATTTCTACTACGCCGGCGGCCTGCCGGTGGTGATGAAGGAGCTGGGCGAGGTGCTGCACACCAACGCGCTGAGCGTCTCCGGCCGCACCCTCGGGGAGAACGTCGCCCGCGCCGTGAACTACGACGAGAAGGTGATCCGCCCGCGCGTCAAGCCGCTGGAGACGAGCGCCGGCACGGCGATCCTGCGCGGCAATCTCTGCCCCGACGGCGCCGTCATCAAGCAGTCCGCGGCGACCGCGGCGCTGATGCAGCACCGCGGCCGCGCCGTCGTCTTCGACAGCATCGAGGACCTGCACGAGCGGCTCGACGACCCCGACCTCGACATCGACGAGAGCTGCGTCATGGTGCTCAAGAACGCCGGCCCGCGCGGCTACCCCGGCATGCCCGAGGTCGGCAACCTGCCGCTGCCGAAGAGAGTGCTGGAGAAGGGCATCGACGACATGGTGCGGATTTCCGACGCGCGCATGAGCGGCACCTGTTTCGGCACGGTCGTCCTCCACGTCGCGCCGGAATCGGCGATCGGCGGCCCGCTCGCGCTGGTCGAGAACGGCGACATGATCACCCTCGACGTGAAGGGCCGGAGGCTGACCCTCGAGGTCGACGACGCCGAGCTCGAACGCCGCCGCGCCGCCTGGCGGCAGCCGCAGCCGCCGACCGACCGCGGCTACGCGAAGCTCTACGTCGATCACGTGCTGCAGGCCGACGAGGGCGTGGATTTCGATTTCCTGCGCGGCGGCAGCGGCAGCGCCGTGCCGCGGACCTCGCACTGAGGGCGTTGCGGTGAGCGAGTGGCGGATTCTCTACCCCGACGTCCGGTCGGTGGACGATTTCGCCTTCGAGCGCGCCGCCGTGCCGGAGTCGGTGAGCTTCGTCCAGCGCTTCGAATCGGATCCCGCGGCGATCGATGACGCCGTGTGGCGCGGCGTCGACGCCATGGTCACCGGTCTGGCGATGCCGATCGACGACGCGGTGTTCGACCGGGCGCCGAAGCTGCGCATCGTCTGCCGCCTCGGCGTCGGTTACGACATGGTGGACACGCTGGCGGCGGCGCGGCGCGGCATCCCCGTGTGCAACGTGCCCGACTACGGCACCACCGAAGTCGCCGATCATGCGGTGACTCTGGCGCTCGCGCTGGTGCGCGGCATCGTCGCCTGCAACGACGCGTTTCGCGACGACCCCGAGAAGGGCTGGAGCTTTCGCCGCGCGCCGTGCGTCGGCCGGCTCGGTGAGCTGACCTTCGGCGTCGTCGGCCTGGGGCGCATCGGCAGCGCGGCGGCCCTGCGCGCCAAGGCGTTCGGCATGACGGTCGTCGGCTACGATCCCCATGTGCCGAGCGGCTACGAGCTCGCCCTCGGCATCGAGCGGACGCGCACCCTCGCCGACCTGCTCGGCCGCGCCGACATCGTCGACATCCACTGTCTGCTCGACGACCGGACCCGCCACCTGATCGACGACGCCGCCGTGGCGGCGATGAAGCCCGGCGCCGTCGTCGTCAACACCGCGCGCGGCGGCGTGGTCGACCTCGACGCGCTCTACGAGGGTCTCCGGGAGGGCCGGATCGGCGCCGTCGGCCTCGACGTGTTCGAGACCGAGCCGCCGCCGCCGGACCACCCGCTGATCGCCGCGTGGCGGGCGCGCGAGGCGTGGATCGCCGGCCGCTGCGTCGTCACTCCGCACGCCGCGTTCTACAGCCCCACCGCCATCCGGCAGATGCGCCAGAGCGCGGCGGCGACCTGCTGCGACTATCTCGCCCGCGGCGATCTGCGGAACTGCGTCAACGCCGCCGCCCTGCAGCGGCCGCCGGAGTGATCAGCCGGAAGTGATCAGCCGCCGGGGTTGACCATCGCGTTCAGCGCCTCCCAGCGCGCCTCCGTCTCCGCCAGCGTGCGCCCGGCGATCATGCCGCCGTCGACGAGAATGTCGGTGGCGGTGACGAAGCGCGACTCGTCGCTCGCGAGATAGAGGGCGGCCTGCGCGATGTCGTCGGGCACGCCCGCGTGCGGGATGGGCTGCGCCTGCGCGAAGCGCGCCTCGAGTGCCGCCGTCGTCTTCTCGGCTTCGGCGTCGGCGAGGCCGAAGGCCTTGCCGAAGATGCCCGTGGCGATCGCACCGGGAGAGATCGAGTTCACGCGCACGTCGTGCCGCGCGAGCTCCATGGCCACGCACCGGGTGGCGTGGATGACCGCCGCCTTGGCGACGCTGTAGACGAGCGAGACGCCGTAGCCCGCGCGCTGGCCGGCGATCGACCCGGTGTTGATGATGCTGCCCGAGCCCTGCGCGCGCATAATCGGCGCCGCGTGCTTCATGCCCCACAGCACGCCGTTCACCAGCACCGCCATTTCGCCGTCGACCTGGGCCGGCTCGAGGGTCTCGACGCCGCCGCGGGCGCCCGGGATGCCGGCGTTGTTGAAGACGCAGTCGAGGCGTCCGAAACGCGCGTTCGCGCCTTCGATGAGCGCCGCCACCTGGCGTTCGTCGGCGACGTCGGCGGCGACGAACGACGCCCGTTCGCCGAGCGCATCCGCAAGCGCCTCTCCCTCGGCGGCGCGGCGTCCCGACACGATGACGGTCGCGCCCTCGGCGACGAAGACCTCGGCCGTTCTCAGGCCGATGCCGCTCGTCGCGCCGGCGATCACCGCGACCTTGCCGTCGAGGCGTCCCACCGCTCAGGCCTCGGCGCTCGGCCGCGCCGCGACCGTGGCGTGCCAGCGGGCGGCGTTCGGGCAGTCGTCCGGAATCGCGAGCTCGGCGCGGGTGCCGAACCAGACCGCGATGTAGCCCGTGATGTCGGCGATCGTGAAGCGGTCGCCGGCGAAGAACTCGTTGGCCGCGAGATGCGGCTCGACGGTGCGGAAGAAGCGCGCGAACATCGCCCGCCCGCGCTCCGCCAGCTCGGGGATCTGCGGCACCCCGCCGGTGACTCCCGGCACGCCGCGGCCTTCGAACAGCGGCGCGGTGTTGCGCACCGCGTCGGCGGCGGAGGCGTAGCCGTGCAGCTCGGCGCGCCGGGTCCACATTTCGACCCGCGCGCGCTCCACGGCGCCCTCGCCGAACAGCGGCGGGTCCGGGTGCGTCTCCTCGAAGTAGCGGCAGATCGCCACCGACTCCGAGATCGTCGTGCCGTCGTCGAGCTCCAGCGCCGGCACGACGGTGAACGGATTGACCTTCCTGTATTCGTCGGTGAACTGCTCGCCCGCCCGCGCGTTGATCGACACCGAGGGGACGGTGAGCCCCTTCTCGGCAAGGAACATCCGCACGCGCTTCGGATTCGGCGCGAGCGCGAAGTCGTAGAATTTCATGGCTCCGCTCCCCGGTCAGGCAGGGCCGGCAGTCTGCAACCGGCGCCCCGCCTGTCAAGCGCCGGCCGCCTCACCCCTTTCCGGAATTTCCATGCCGGTAAGCCCGGGGGTCGATGTTGTGCGCGTGCGCCCACATGCCGCGCTTCGCCTTTCGCGCCTCCCGCTCGACGTGCCTGTAGCGCTTGCCGTAGGCGGCGATCGCGTGTCCCTCCCGCACCAGCCATTCGCCGATGTCCCCGCCTTCGTAGGTCACGGTGCCGAGCAGGCGCCCATACTTGTCCGTGCCCTCGATCGAGACGGTGACGTGTTTGCCGCCGACTTCCTTGATCAGCGCGCTCTTCACGCGCTTCCCGTGGTTGAACCAGTAGCCGTCCTGATGCTTCGCCCGCTGGTCCCATTCGGGCGCGTCGAGCCCGGCGAGCCGCACCTCCTGTCTGTCCACCCGCAGCCCGTCGCCGTCGGTCACATAGGCCCTGCCCGAGATCGTGCGGTTGGGGCCCTCCGCCCGGAGCGCGGGGCGGCGCTGCCGGCGTCCCGGTTTCCTCGAACGACCGGTGCTCCGCTGCCGGCGGGAACGCGTTCCGAAAGCGCCCCGGCGCACGATGGCGATGGCGACGGCAAGCGCGATCAGCCACCACCACGCCGCACCGCCTTCCAGCGGCAGCCAGGACAGCACACTCTGCATTCCCGTTGCGTCCAATTTCTTCCTCGTTCGTCTCGATTCAAGAGCGGGTCGGCCGCATGGTGTTATCGACGGCCATGCGACCGAGGCTGTCTCTGGTCATCCGGTCATTCGAGCGGCTCCTGTGCGGGGGCTGGAAGATGCCGATGTCCGCCGCTCGGGCGCTGCGAGTAATCATGGCGCCTGCCGCAACTCCCACAGCCGCGACATCGGCACCGCATGAAAACGATCGCCAAAGGGAATGCTGGTCTCGCCGTCAAAGAGCACGACGCCGCGAACGAAGCGGTCGCCGGCCGCATTTTGGAGTTTGCGCAATCCGCGGAAGTCGTTCTGGTTCACCGACGCGGCAGCCTTGATTTCCACGCCGGCGACGGTGCCGGACGTCCGCTCGATCACTATATCCGTTTCAGCGCCGTCCTTGTCCCGGAAATGGAAGAACGTGGTCGGCGTATCCTGCCAACTCGCTTGCCTTCGCAATTCCTGAAACGCAAACGTTTCCAGAAATTGTCCGAGGAGGGTTCGATCTGTCGTCAGGGCCTTGGCGTCAGCGCCGAGCAACGCCGCGGCGGGGCCCGTATCGGTAAGATGCAACTTCGGGCTCTTGACCAGCCGCTTCAGTCGATTGCCGTGCCAGGCAGGGAGGTGTTCCAGCAGGAAAAGTCTCTCAAGAAGCGTAACGTAGTCCCCGATCGAGGGCCGACTGAGTTCGAAAGGCGAGGCTAGGCTGCTGAGGTTGAAGAGCTGGGCCGTTTGCGCGGCTGCGGCACGCAAGAGCCGTGGCAGGACGTTGGGCGAGAGTGGTCTTGCCGCACTGACGCGGGCCGTGTAGCAGCACCACTGGCGAATCCTCGAGCGCTTCGACAAGCCGGCGCTCGGCAAATCGGGGATAGAAGATCGGACTCGACATCGGCCAATTGTAAGTTCACATGTCGGCTGATTGCAAGTTTACGTATCGGCCAATTGAAACCTTTCCCATCGCTTGTTCCGGTAGGCGGCCTGATGAACGCGCCGCTCGCTGAGCCGGCGGGCGCAGCGTTCGGCGCGTGCCCGCCTGCCCAGGCGACTGGCGGAGCGAGATGGGCGCCGCGCAGACCACGACAAGCCGGCACGGTTCTCGAGCGGGCCGGAAACCGGCAAAGGCAGGACAGGGCCCGACACGCCCGCGCCGGAAGAGCCGGTCCGGGCGGTTGCGGCACCCGATTCGAGACCCGTGACCGCCGCCGCCCCAGGGCGGGCAGCTTGCGGTGGGCGGGGTGACTAACTAAGCTGCCGGCCGCCCCGGAACCCTGTCCGAGACGCCATGACCGCCACCTCGAGCCGCCCGAAACTTGCCGCCGCGCCCGTCGAATCGGCGGTGACCGGGGAGGAGCTGCTCGACTATTTCCGCCGCATGCTGCTGTTGCGCCGCTTCGAGGAGAAGGCGGGCCAGATGTACGGAATGGGGCTGATCGGCGGCTTCTGCCACCTCTACATCGGGCAGGAGGCGGTCGCCGTCGGCATCGAGCAGGCGATCGGGCGCGAGGACCCGGTGGTGACGAGCTATCGCTGCCACGGGCACGCGGTGGCCCGCGGCGTGCCGCCCAGGCTCGTGTTCTCCGAGCTCATGGGCCGCCGGACGGGCATTTCGAAGGGCAAGGGCGGGTCGATGCACATGTTCTCGCCCGAGCACGGCTTCTGGGGCGGCCACGGCATCGTCGGCGCGCAGGTGCCGATCGGCACCGGCATCGCCTTCGCGCTCAAGTACCGGGGCTCGTCGCACGTCTGCATCACCTGCTACGGCGACGGCGCCGCCAACCAGGGGCAGGTGCACGAGGCCTACAACATGGCGGCGCTGTGGCAGTTGCCCATCGTCTACGTCATCGAGAACAACCAGTACGCCATGGGAACCGCCGTCGACCGGTCGACGGCCGAGGTCGAGCTGTTCAAGCACGCCCAGGGCTTCAACATCCCCGGCCTCCAGTGCGACGGCATGGACGTCGTGGCGGTGCGCGACGCGGCGCGCGAGGCGGTGTCCTACGTGCGCGCCGGCAACGGGCCGATGCTCATCGAGATGAAGACCTACCGCTACCGCGGCCATTCGATGTCCGATCCCGCCAAGTACCGGTCGCGCGAGGAAGTCCGCGAAGTGCGCCGCACGCACGACCCGATCGACCGGATCAAGGCGCGGCTGGTCGACGAGGGCCACGCCGACGCCGCCGCACTCGCCGCTCTCGACCGGAAAGTTCGCGCCGTCGTCGACGAGGCGGCGGAGTTCGCCCGCAACAGCGCCGAGCCCGACCCGACCGAGCGCGACCGCGACGTGGTCGCCTGAACGATGGCGGCGATCACCGTCCGCGAGGCGCTGCGCGACGCCATGGCCGAGGAGATGCGGCGCGACGAGCGCGTGTTCCTCCTCGGCGAGGAGGTCGCCGAGTACGAGGGCGCCTACAAGGTCAGCCAGGGGATGCTGGCCGAGTTCGGCCCGCGCCGCATCGTCGACACGCCCATCACCGAGGCCGGGTTCGCCGGGCTCGGCGTCGGTGCTGCATTCGTCGGCTTGCGGCCGATCGTCGAGTTCATGACCTTCAATTTCGCCATGCAGGCGATCGACCAGATCGTCAACTCGGCGGCCAAGACCCGCTACATGTCCGGCGACCTGGTTTCGTGTCCCATCGTCTTTCGCGGCCCCAACGGCGCCGCATCGCGCGTGGCGGCGCAGCATTCGCAGGATTTCTCGTCGTGGTACGCGCACGTTCCCGGCCTCGTCGTGATCGCGCCGTGCGGCGCGGCTGACGCCAAGGGCCTGCTCAAGGCGGCGATCCGCGACGACAATCCGGTGCTTTTCCTGGAGAACGAGCTGCTCTACGGCCGCAGCGGCGACGTTCCGGAGGGCGATGTCGTGACGCCGATCGGCGAGGCCGCCGTCGTGCGCGAGGGCGCCGACGTGACGATCGCCGCCTTCTCGCGCGGCGTCGAATACGCGCTGGCGGCGGCCGAGGCGCTGGCCGCCGAAGGCCTCGACGCCGAAGTGGTCGATCTGCGCAGCCTGCGCCCGCTCGACATCGATACCGTCGTCGCCTCGGTGCGCCGCACCAACCGGGCGGTGACGGTGGAGGAGGGGTGGCCGGCCGCCGGCATCGGCGCCGAGCTCGCGGCGGGAATCATGGAACGCGCGTTCGACGATCTCGACGCGCCCGTCGAGCGAGTCGCCGGCGCCGATACGCCCATGCCCTACGCGGCCAATCTCGAACGCCTCGCGCTTCCCGACGCCGACCGCATCGCCGCTGCGGCGAAGCGCGTCTGCTACCGTTGAGCGCGCAACCGCGGAGCACGCCATGCCAGTCCAGATACTGATGCCGGCGCTGTCGCCGACGATGACCGAAGGTACGCTCGCCCGCTGGCTCAAGACCGAGGGCGATGCCGTCGAACCGGGGGACATCGTCGCCGAGGTCGAGACCGACAAGGCGACGATGGAGGTCGAGGCCGTCGACGAAGGCGTGCTCGGCAGGATCCTCGTTGCCGAGGGGACCGAGAGCGTCGCGATCAACACGCCGATCGCGGTGCTTCTCGGAGAGGGCGAGGATGCCGCGGCCATCGAGGCCCCGCAGCCCGCCGCCCCGGCTCCCGCCGCCGCGCCGCCGCCCGCCGTTCCTGCCGCTGCGGCACAGCCGGCGGCGCCCGCCGTCGCGCCGCCGCCCGTCACTCCCGCGGAGCCGGCGGGGCGCATCTTCGCCAGCCCGCTCGCGCGGCGCATGGCGGCGCAGGCGGGGCTCGACCTCGCGACCCTGACCGGATCGGGTCCGCGCGGGCGGATCGTCAAGCGCGACATCGAGACCGCGCTCGCCGCCGCGCCCGCGCCTGCGCCGCAGGCGGCGCCGCCCGCCGCCGCGCCCCCGGCTGCTGCGCCCGAGGGGGCGGCCGTCACCGAGGTGCCCAACAGCGGCATGAGGAGGACGATCGCCCGGCGGCTCGCCGAGTCCAAGCAGACCGTGCCGCACTTCTACCTGACGATCGATTGCGAGATCGACGCTTTGCTGGACATCCGCAAGGACCTGAACGCGCGCGCCGGCGGGCACAAGCTCTCGGTCAACGATTTCGTCGTGCGCGCTACGGCGCTCGCCCTGCGCGCCGTGCCCGAGGCCAACGCCACGTGGACCGAGGCGGCGACGCTGCGCTACGACACCGTGGACGTGGCGGTCGCGGTGGCGGTCGACGGCGGCCTCGTCACGCCCGTCGTCCGCAACGCCGACGCCAAGGGGCTGGCGGCGATTTCGGCCGAGATGGCGGACTTTGCCGCCCGCGCGCGCGACGGCAAGCTGCTGCCGGAGGAATATCGCGGCGGCGGCTTCTCGGTGTCCAACCTCGGCATGTACGGCATTCGCGAGTTCGCCGCCGTCATCAACCCGCCCCAGGCGGGCATTCTCGCGGTCGGCGCGGGCGAGCAGCGGCCGGTGGTGAAGGACGGCGCGCTCGCCGTCGCCACGGTCATGTCGTGCACCCTGTCGGGCGACCACCGCGTGATCGACGGCGCCATTGGCGCCCGCTTCCTCGCCGCGTTCAAGGGTTACGCCGAAGATCCGCTGACGATGCTGCTCTGATGGCCGAAACGAAGTTCGACATCGTCGTCGTCGGCGGCGGGCCGGGCGGCTACGTCGCCGCGATCCGCGCCGCCCAGCTCGGGCTCAGCGCGGCGGTCGTCGAGCGCGAGCATCTCGGCGGCGTCTGCCTCAACTGGGGCTGCATCCCGACCAAGGCGCTGCTGCGCGCGTCCGAGATCGCCCATCTGCTGGGCGACGTCGAGCGGTTCGGTTTCACGGTGGGCGACGTCTCCTTCGATGCGGCCAAGGTGGTCGCGCGCTCGCGCGCCGTCGCCGGCCGCCTCTCCAAGGGCGTCGGCTTCCTTCTCAAGAAGAACAAGGTCGCCGTCTTCGAAGGCGCCGGCCGGCTCGCCGGCAGGGGAACGGTCGCCGTCGAGCAGGAAGGCGGCGGGCAGGTCGAGCTGGAAGCGGGCCACGTCGTGCTCGCCACCGGCGCCCGCGCGCGCGCCCTGCCGGGAATCGAGCCCGACGGGGCCGACATCTGGACCTATCGCGAGGCCATGGTGCCCGACGCCATCCCCGCGTCGGTGCTCGTCATCGGCTCCGGCGCCATCGGCATCGAGTTCGCCAGCTTCTACCGCGACATGGGCGCGGAGGTCACCGTCGTCGAGGTGCTCGACCGTATCCTGCCCGCCGAGGACGAGGAGATTTCCGCCCTCGCGCGCAAGGCCTTCGAGAAGCAGGGGATGCGCGTCCACACCGCCACCAGGGTGGAGAGCCTCGACCGCCGCGGCGGCCGCCTCGTGGCGGCGCTCGGCCCGGCGGGCGAGGTCGCCGTCGACAAGGTCGTCCTCGCGGTGGGGATCGTGGGGAACGTCGAGGACCTGGGCCTGGAAGGCACCGGCGTGCAGGTCGAGAACGGTCACGTCGTCGTCGATCCGTGGCTGCGCACCGGCGAGCCGGGAGTGTACGCGATCGGCGATCTGGTCGGCCCGCCGTGGCTCGCGCACAAGGCCAGCCACGAAGGCGTGCTGTGCGTCGAGAAGATCGCCGGCGTTGACGGCGTGCATCCGCTCGATGTGCGGAACGTGCCGGGATGCACCTACTGCCGGCCGCAGGTGGCGAGCCTCGGCCTGACCGAGGCGGCGGCCCGCGACGGCGGCCGTGAGGTCAGGGTCGGCCGCTTTCCGTTGGTCGGCAACGGCAAGGCGATCGCGCTGGGCGAGCCGGACGGGCTGGTGAAGACCGTCTTCGACGCCGCCACCGGCGAGCTTCTCGGCGCCCACATGATCGGTGCCGAGGTCACCGAGCTGATCCAGGGCTACGCCGTGGCCAAGGGAATGGAGGGGACGGAGGAGGACCTGATGCGCACGGTCTTTCCCCATCCGACGATTTCCGAGTCGATGCACGAATCGGTGCTCGACGCCTGGGGCCGGGCTCTCCATATCTAGGCGATGACCGCACCCGTCCGTCCGCGCAAGCCCGACTGGATCCGCGTCCGCGCGCCCGTTTCTCCGGGCTATGTCGACACGCGGCGGTTGATGCGGCGGCTCGAGCTCAACACCGTGTGCGAGGAGGCCGCGTGCCCCAACATCGGCGAGTGCTGGGCGAACGGGCACGCCACCGTGATGATCCTCGGCAGCGTGTGCACGCGGAAGTGCGCCTTCTGCAACGTGGCGACCGGCCGTCCCGATCTGCTCGACCCGCACGAGCCCGAGCGTCTCGCCGCCGCGGTCGGCAGCCTGGGGCTGCGGCACGTCGTCGTGACGTCGGTCGACCGCGACGACCTGGCCGACGGCGGCGCCGGCCATTTCGTGAGCTGCATCGAGCGCATCCGCGAGTCCGCGCCGAAGACGACGATCGAGGTGCTGACGCCTGACTTCCTGCGCAAGCCGGGCGCCGTGGAGGCGGTCGCGCGCGCCATGCCCGACGTCTACAACCACAATCTGGAAACGGTGCCCCGGCTCTACCGCGCCGTGCGGCCGGCGGCCCGCTACGACAATTCGCTGCGGGTGCTGAAGCGCGCCAAGGAGGTGTCGCCGGCGGTGTTCACCAAGTCGGGCCTCATGGTCGGGCTCGGAGAGACCGAGGACGAGATCCACGCCGTGATGGCCGACATGCGCGCCCACGACGTGGATTTCCTCACCGTGGGCCAGTATCTCCAGCCGACTCCCCGGCACCGCCCGGTGAGCGAGTTCGTGCACCCAGACGCGTTCGAGCGCTACCGCGAGGCGGCTGAGGCGATGGGCTTTCTGATGGTCTCGGCGTCGCCGCTCACGCGCTCGTCCTACCACGCGGACGAGGACTTCCAATCCCTGCGCGCCGCCCGCGCGGCGCGCGCGGGCGCGTCCGCCTGAGGCCCGCGATGCCGGCGCATACCGAACGGCGCGTGCTTCCCTACAGCGCCGAGCAGCTGTTCGACCTCGTCGCCGCCGTCGATCGCTATCCCGAGTTCCTTCCGTGGTGCCGCGAGACTCGCATCACCCGGCGCGACGGCGACGTGTTCCACGCCGACATGATCATCGGCTTCAAGGCCGTCCGGCAGCGTTTCTCCTCGCGCGTCGAGACGGCGCGGCCGCACGGCATCGACGTGGCGCCGACGCGCGGCCCGTTTCGCCGCCTGGCCAACCGCTGGCGGTTCACCGATCTTCCCGGCGGCGGATGTCAGGTCGATTTCCACGTCGATTTCGAGTTTCGCTCGCGTCTCTTGCGCGGGCTGATCGGCGCGTTGTTCCACGAGGCGGCGCGGCGCATGGTCGCGGCGTTCGAGGGCCGCGCCCGGACTCTGTACGGACCGCCCGGCGCGGCGGTTCCATGACCCACCGACCGTTCAGGAGAAAGCCCATGATCCGATTTGCTGCGGCCGTCGTCTGCGTGGCGGCCTTTACGGCGGCTCCGGCCGTCCTCGCGCAGGACCTGTACCACCTCCGCGGCACGCTCGAGGGCGTGTCCGGTAACGCACTGACGATCACCGACGACGCCGGCGCGACGCAAGAGGCCACGCTCGGCGACGAATCCCCGGTGTTCGTCGTCGACCGCGCGGCGATCGAAGACATCGCCGAGGGCCAATTCGTCGGCATCACGTCGATCGTCTCCGGCGGTGAGCGGGTGGCGCTCGAAGTGCACATCTTCGAGGAATCGCTGCGCGGATTGGCCGAGGGCCACTATCCGTGGGACCTCGTCGAGGAAGAGAACATGATGACCAACGCCAACGTCGCCACCGTGGTCGCCAGCGGCGACGGCCGGCAGTTGACCGTGGACTACAAGGACGGTGACGACGGCGCCACGGGCACGCAGACCATCGTCGTGCCGCCGTCGGCCGCGATCGTCGACTTCTTTTCCGGCGACCGCGCGGCGCTGGTGCCGGGCGAGCGGGTGTTCCTCCTGGCGCGCGACGCCGAGGACGGCGGCGTCTTCGCCGTTGCCGTCGTCGTCGGCCGCGGCGGCGTCGAGCCGCCGATGTAGGCGGGCGGAGCGCTCTCGTCGTCCGGGGCCCGCCTCTGACTGTCGCCCCGGGCGCGGGGGCGCCGGCCCTTATCCGACGCATCCCGGGCTGGAAAACGCCCAACCCCTGTGCCATGTTGAGCGGCCTTTGACTGGAGAGCGAGCCATGGATCGGTACGAAGCCGTCGACGACACCGCTTCGGCGGACACGGGCACGGAACCGCGAGTTTACGTCCCCACCTTCCAGCTCACGGAAGGGCAGCCGCCGCCCGTCGCGGCGAACGACGGCCTGTCGTACATGTCGTTCGACCGGGACGGCGACGCCGGCACCGCCGCGGCGATCGAGGCGGCGCTCACGGAGATCGCCGAGGGTCACTCGGACGCGTGCATCGATCGGATCGAGAATGCGCCGCCCGGTCCCGTCGAGACCGAGTGGGGCCTCGGGTTCCGCGGGTATGACGAGTGTCTGGAATATATCCGGGCCAACGGCATCGAGGCTCCCGAGGGCGGGCTTGCCCTGCCGCTCCGCTACACCGTCTACGAACGGCCGTCCTATTCCATCGTCACCTCCAACTCGCTCTGGCGGGACCCGGCGCGCGCGGCCGAGGCGAAGGCGTTTCGCAAGGCCGAGGACGACAGCGGCCGGCGCAACCTTTATTTCCCGCAGACGTTGCGTGACGGGCGCCGCATCGGCGAGTACTACCCCGGTCTTTCGGTCGAGAGTCCCGAAAGCATGGACAGGCTGGGGGTGTCGCTGGCGCACCTCGAGTCGAAGTGCGCGAACTTCTACGACTCGGCGGAGGTCGAGCGCGTGTTCTACCCCGAGATCGAGAAGCTCCTCCTGGAGTTCTTCCCGGACGCGACCGACGCGCTCGTCTACAACCACGACGTGTTCGACAAGGACTACCGGGGAGACCGCACGGAGGACCAGGACGCGAAGAACCCGGGCGTGAACGCCCGCTACGCCAACCTCGTGCACAACGATCTGAACGACAACAGCGGCCGCGTGCGCTGCCGCGAGCTGCTGACGCGGAACCTGCGCAACTTCGGCCGCGAGCAGCACTACACGGAGGCCGAGGCCGACGCGAAGATGTCGCGGCGGTTCATGTCGATCAATCTTGCCAAGCCGATGGAGACGGTGGGCCAGTTCCCCTTCGTCCTCTGTGCCTGGCCCTCGTTCGCCGACCAGCCCTACATCACCAACTACCGCGTCTACGACGACCGCGTGGGCGAGACCACCCGCTTCACCTACCGGCCGGACCACGAGTGGTACTGGTTCCCGCGGCAGAAGCCGACCGAAGTCTCGATGCTGAAGTGCTACGACTCGATCACCGACGGCTCCGTCTCGCGGTGGTCCTTCCACACCGCGTGCGTCGACCCGACCGCGCCGGCCGACGCGCCCTGCCGCAAGAACGTCGTGGTCCGCTCCTACGTCTTCTTCTAGGACGACCCGGAGTAGAGGAGTAGGGGAGCCGGCTCTCGGGCAAGCCGCCTCCGCCGTGCGGCTCGGCGCTTGACACCCGGATTCCCCGACGGCCGGGCGACGAACGTGTCCTTCTGCTTCATGTTCACCAGAAGGCCCAGCATCGTGACGGCCCATGCCGATCGGCGGAGTCGATTACGTGCTGCGACAGGCAGGGCGCTCGGCACCCCGAGCCGTAAGCCCCTCGGCACGGCCGCCGCCGAGAAAATGCCTTGTGCGTTACCGGTCATGGTGAAGCGCGCGATATTCGGCAGAAGGCGGTGGATCTTGACGAGTCGGGCGACGCTTGGATCCGTTCGAGTTTTCGATTGCGTCCGGAGCCGGCGTACAAATAGTCTGGACTGTTGGTCCAATTGGAAAACACCATGCAAACCGTCGGCTCGTACGAAGCGAAAACTCGCCTGCCCGAGCTGCTGAAATCGGTGGAACGAGGCGAGTCCATCACAATCACGCGGCGTGGTGTACCCATTGCCCGACTCGTGGGAATCGATGCCGGCACCCGCGAGGAAACCGGCAGGATCATCGCCCGGATGAGACGAGTGCGCGCCGGGCGGCCTTCTGTGTCGGTCGAGGAAGTTCTGTCGGCGCGAGACGAGGGACGTCGGCCCTGATGCCGTTCGTTTCCGACTTCATACCGACCTCGCTCACCGGGCACGACCTCCTCGATATTTTATCCTGCGATGCCTGACTGGAACAACAACCGTAGACACAAAATCGCTTAGGTTTCCTCGCTTTCTTCGAAATTGGATTTGAATGCTGTGCGTCGGGCTTTAGTGCGACCCGGAAGAGCTCAAAATCATGACAGCCCCTGCTTGCTTCCTGTTGTATTTCATGAAGTACGCTCGAAAACGGATACGCTCTACCCGCCGGGGACCGCGCGGTCCGAAAACAGGCAGGCGTCGGCATGGCCGGGCAGGTGCTCGACCAGGGGCGGGATATCGGCCGCGCATTGCGGCTCGGCCAGCGGGCAGCGGGTGCGAAACCGGCAGCCCGAGGGAAGGTTGCCGGGATCGGGCGGTTCGCCCTCCAGCCAGAAGCTCTCGGTGATCCGACGCTTGCCGATCTGCGGGATCGCGGCAAGGAGCGAGCGCGTGTAGGGGTGCCGCGGCGCGCTGAAGATCCGTTCGGTCGCGCCGAGTTCCACCACCTTTCCGAGATACATGACGGCGACCCGGTCGCAGATCATCCGCACGACGGATAGGTCGTGCGAGATGAAGACGTAGGTGAGGTCGAACCGCTTCCGCAGGTCCAGGAAGAGGTGGAGCACGGTCGCCTGCACGGACACGTCGAGCCCCGAAGTGGGCTCGTCCAGCACCACCAGGGTCGGCTGCAGCGTGAGAATGCGGGCGAGACCCACCCGGCGTTGCTGGCCGCCGGAAATCTCGTGCGGGTAGAGGTCGAGATGGCTTTCCGGAAGGCCGACGGCCGAGAGGATGTCCCCGACCCGCTCGCGGCGCGCCGCCGCGGCGAGCCCGGTGTGGATTCGCAGGGGCTCGTCGAGAGACCTGCCGATCTTCCAGCGCGGATCGAGCGAGGCGCCGGGGTCCTGGTAGGTGTATTGCAGGTCCCGGCGCAGGTCGCGCGACCGGTGCGGCTTCAGGCCCGTGATGTCATGGCCCGCGAAGACGATCCTGCCGCCGGTCGGGGGGTGGATGCCCATCACCGTCTTGCCCAGGGTCGACTTGCCGCAGCCGGATTCGCCGACGACGCCCAGGATTTCT
Organism: Alphaproteobacteria bacterium; assembly: GCA_965243325.1. Taxonomy (GTDB): domain Bacteria; phylum Pseudomonadota; class Alphaproteobacteria; order UBA7887; family UBA7887; genus JANQOH01. Next base: position 2,619,747 of record CBDEUQ010000003.1, read on the forward strand.
CCCCTCTCGACGGTGAGCGAGACGTCGTCCACCGCCTTCAGCCAGCCGATGCGGCGCTTCCAGACATTGCGGATCGGGAAGTATTTCCTGAGGCCCTCGAGGCGCAGCAGGTCGCTGCCCGGCGCGTTCACGACACCGCCTCCCGCGGCGCGTCGACGGGATGATGGCAGCGCACCCGGTGGGCGGGACCCGCCTGCGTCACGCCGGGGCGGGCGGCCGCGCACAGGGCCGAGGCACTGGTGCAACGGGGGTGGAACCGGCAGCCCGCGGGCGGGTCGATCGGCGCCGGAATCCGGCCGGGAATGCCGCTGATCCCGTGTTCGCGCGAGGGCAGGGAGTCCAGCAGGCGCTTGGTATAGGGGTGGCGCGGAGCGGCGAAGAAGTCGTCCGCAGGGGCGCTCTCGACCTCCTGGCCGGCATACATGACGGTGATGCGGTCGCAGATCTCCCAGGCCGTTCCGAGATCGTGTGTCGTGAAGAGCACCGAGACCCCGCGCTCCGTGGCGAGGCGCCGGAGCAGCCTGAGAATCTGCGCCTGGATCGTGACGTCGAGGGCGGTCGTGGGCTCGTCCGCGATGATGAGCCGGGGCTCGGGCAGCAGCGCCATGGCGATCATCAGTCGCTGCCGCTGTCCGCCCGAGACCTCGTGCGGGTACTTCTTCCAGATCCCCTCGGGATCGGGCAGTTGCACGGTGCGCAGGAGTTCGAGCGCGCGGGCGCGGTCGGCGCGGCGGCGCGCGCGGGGGTAGAAGCGGGCGCCGGCGCCGGGTTCCGATCCCGGCGACTTCCACTTCATCAGCTCGTCGATCTGCGCGCCGATGGTGAAGACGGGATTGAAGGACGAGAACGGGTCCTGCGGAACGAAGGTGATCTGCCGGCCCCGGACTTCGGTTCCGAGGTCTCGCGGGTCCGCGGCCAGCAGGTCCCGTCCGTCGAAGTCGATGACGCCGGAGGTGATGCGCGCCGAGTTTTCCGGCAGCACGCCCAGGATCGCGCGCGCCAGCGTCGTCTTGCCGCAGCCGGACTCGCCGACGAGGCCCACGATCTCGCCGGGCCCGACATGGAAGTTCACGCGGTCGAGCACGCGGGCGAGGCCGCGTTCCGTCCGGAAGCCGACCTCGAGGTCCGTGACGGTCAGCAGGTCATCCATCGGAGGACCGGCGCGTTCGCGGGTCGAGGATGTCGCGCAGCCCGTCCCCGAACAGGTTGAAGCCCATCACGACGAGGAAGATGGCGAGGCCCGGAGCGGTCGCGTACCACCACGCCTCGGGCAGGAATTCCCGGGATTCGGCGATGGTCCGTCCCCACTCCGGAGAGGGCGCCGGCGGGCCCAGCCCGAGAAAGCCGAGGGTGGCCGCGGTCAGTATCGTGCCGCCCATGCCGATGGTGGTGCGGACGATGAGGGAGGAGGAGATGTTGGGAAGGACGTGGAAGAGCATCACCCGCCCGGGCGAGGCGCCGAGCGCGATGGACGCTTCCACATAGGTTTCGTTCAGCGCCGAGCGGGTTTCCGCGTAGACGAGCCGCGCCCAGAAGGGCCAGTAGGTGGCCGAGAGCGCAAGGATGGTGTTTTCGATGGAGGGTCCGAGCGTCTGGGCGATGGCGATGGCCAGCACGATCTGCGGCACGGCCAGGAAGATGTCCGATATGCGCATGAGCGCATCCGAAGCCCAATTACGGTAGTAGCCGGCGACCAGGCCGACGGGCACGCCGATCAGCACGCTGACGCCGATGGCGATGACCGCGATGGTGATGGTGATGCGGGCGCCGAACAGGATGCGCGAATAGACGTCGGCGCCCATCCGGTCGGTTCCGAAATAGTGTTCCGCCGAGGGCGGCTGCAGCCGGTCCGGCGGGTTGAACTCCGACACGTCCTGCGGGTGGGTGGAGAGGACCGGCGCGGCGATGGCCGCCACGACGAGAAGCAGGATGAGCAGCGCGCCCAGCGCCGCCGTCCTGTCGGCGGCGAGCTTGCGCAGCAGGAAGCGGGCGGCTTTCATCGGCCGGATTCGCGCGGGTCGATCAGGCCGTGGGCGATGTCCACCAGCAGGTTCGCGACGATGAACACGGCGCCCATGGTGAGCGTGAAGCCCATGATGGCGTTGTAGTCCGACTGCAGGATCGCGTTGACGGCGTAGAGCCCGAGCCCGGGCCAGTTGAACACCGCCTCCACGACCACCGCGTTGGCGATCAGGGTGCCGAAGATCAGGCCGAGCTGCGTGACCGTGCCGATCAGCGCATTCCTCAGCACGTAGCGCCAGATGACCACCCGGCGGGGCACGCCCATGGCGTGCTGGTAGTCGACGTAGTTGGAGTGAATGGCATCGAGCACGCCTGCGCGCGTGAAACGCATCACGGTCGCCATGGCGGGAAAGGCGAGGGTGACCGCCGGCAGGACCATGTGGTGGGCGGCGGAGCGGAAGGCCTCCCAGTCGCCGGTCCAGGCCGAGTCGATCAGGAAGAAGCCGGTGACGCGGTCTGGACCCCATCCGTCGATCCGGCCCTGGAGCGGCGTGACACCCCATTCCATCGCGAACAGGAGCTGAAACAGGATGGCGAGCCAGAAGGCGGCGATGGCGAGGCCGGAAACGGTGAACACGCGGAGCACGTGGTCGAGCCAGGAATTCCGCCGCACCGCGGCCAGGACGCCGAGGGGAATGCCGACGACGGCCGAGAGCAGGATGCTGACGAAGGCGAGCTCCAGCGTCGCCGGCAATCGCGAGACGAGGTCGTCGGCGATCGGCCGCTGCGTGTAGAGGCTGACGCCGAAATCGCCCCGGGCAACCCCGATCGCGTAGTGCCAGAGCTGGACCGGGATGGGCTTGTCGACTCCGAACCTGGCCTTGAGCGCGGCGATCTGCTCGGCGCTGGCATTGTCGCCCGCGATGAACGCGATCGGATCGGCCGGGATGATGTGGCTGATCGTGAAGGTGATCGCCAGCAGCCCGAGAAGCGTGGGCGCGAGCCAGAGGAGGCGGTTGAGGGTGAGGACGAGTTCACGCATCGGAATGTCGCCATCCTGTCAGCCGCCCGCCGCCGCCGGACCCCGCCTTCGCCGCATGGCGATCCGAACGGGGCCCGCGGCGCCTCCGGGGCCGGCCCGGAGCCGCGGCGGAGGGCTACTCCATCGAGACCCAGCGCATCTCCTGGCCGTCGCCGACGGGCGAGAAGCGGATGCCCCTGGCGTTCTTGTTGAACGGGCCGAACCACTTGGTGTTGTAGACGAAGATCCCGGCGGCATCTTCCATCAGCAGCCGGTTGGCCTTCTCGTAGTTGGCTCTGCGCAGGTCCCGGTCCGTCGAGACGCGCGCTTCCGAGAGCAGCCGGTCCACCTCCTCGTTGCAGTACCAGGAATTGTTGCGCGCGCCGATCTGCTCGCAGGCATACATCTCGCCGAGCCAGTTGTTCGGGTCCGCATAGTAGGTGGACTTCCACAGGAACAGCAGGTCGTACATCTGCCGCTCGTCGCGCATCCTGCCCGCGGCGACGGGCCAGGGATCGGTGACGATCCGGGTCTCGACTCCGATCTTGTTCAGGCCGTTCTGCAGCAGCGCCGCGGCCTGCTCCGTCTGGCCGTAGCCGGCAAGGGCGCCCAGCGAGATCTCCCGGATGTCGCCCTCGACCATGGCGAGGTGCTCCCTGGCCTTTTCGAGGTCCAGCGTGTAGCCCTCCGCGTCCGGCGGCGAGCCCCACATGGTGTTCGGCAGCGGCGCCGGGTTGCGGGCGACCGACCCCGACAGGATGTTGTCGATGAACCCGTCGTAGTCGAACGCGTAGCTCAGCGCCTTGCGGAAATGGACGTCGTCCATCGGCGGCCGGCCGTTGTGGATGATGGCGTAGAAGATGCGCATGGACTCTTCTTCCTGCACGACGACGTGTTCGCTGGTCCGCAGGCGCTTGACCTGGTCCTGCGGCAGGTAGCCGTCGGTGCCGTGGAAGTCGCCGTTCATCAGGCCGAGCACGCGCGAGTTGATTTCGACCACCGTGCGGAACTCGATCTCGTCGAGCGGGTCGTCCACCATGTCCCAGCCGAAGAAGTGGTCCTCGAACCGGGTCGCCTGCCAGCCGATGGCCGGGTCGTAGCGCTTGAGCCGGAAGGAGCCGGAGCCCGCGTCGTTCTTCGACAGCCAGGCGGTGCCGAGGTCGCCGTCCACATCGTTGGCCTTCACCCGCTCGGCGTTGACGACGTGGATTTCCGGAACCGTGGCGAGGAAGACGGCCGACGGCCTGGAGAGGTTGAAGACGACGGTCCGGGCGTCGGGCGCCCGGGTCGAGCCCGGCGCGACCGTGCCTTCGAACAGCGAATAGGCGCCCTTCTTCATCGCCAGGATGCGGTCGATGGAATAGACGACGTCGGAGGCCTCCACCGGCGAGCCGTCATGGAACGCCGCGTCCCTGAGCGTGAAGGTGTAGGTCAGGCCGTCTTCCGAGATGTCGACCGTCTCGGCCAGCCACGGCTCCAGATGCGGCGGATTGTCGAACCAGCGCATCAGCCCGTCATAGAGGTTGATGCGCGGCGCGACCCGTCCGACATCGAGGACGGCGTGCGGATCGAGGGTGTCGTAGGCGGACGAGTTGGCGAAAATGAACTTGCCCCCGGCGGTTGCCGGGGTCGTTGCCGCGCCCAGCGCGATCGCCGCGGCGGTGGCGAAGCGGCAAAGACGGGATGCCTGGCGAGTGACCATCGATCGTCTGTCTCCTTGCTGCCTATGCATGGCGGCGGGAACGGCCAGGTTCCTTTGTGCGAGCCCGGTCCCGATCGGGCCGGGGCGCACGCGATCGATGGCGGTATGCGGGCCGGGCTCCCTGGCCGGAGACCGTGTCATGCCGGCGACCCCGGCTTTGGCGGCGGCATGGGCGGCCTCGGAGACGGCCGCCTGTCGCGATCGCCACCCTCCTGTCGCGTTCCGCCATGGGACTCCTTCGGGCGCGGAGACTGACGCCTGCCGGCGGGTGCGTCAATCGAATGCCGGAGCCGCTTGCGGCGTCGTGAAGGAGGCGCGGCTTGCGGCGTCGCGAGGCTGGACTTGCGGCGTTCGGCGCGGAATGCTGGACCGGAATGCGGCCTGCCGGAACGACGGCCGCTCTCCCGGACCGAGTTGGGGCGTCGTGTCGGAAGCAGCAGCGAGATGCCGGGTGGCCGTCGACATCGGCGGTACCTTCACCGATTTCTGCGTCTTCGACGAGGCGACCGGCGCGCTCGGCACGTTGAAGATCCTCTCGACGCCGGATACCCCGGGCGCGGAGGTCATGCGGGGCATCGCCGAGCTGGACCGCCGCCACGGCCAACCGGCCTCGGGCATCGGCTTCTTCACCCACGGCACCACGGTGGGCGTCAACACCGTGATCCAGCGCCGGGGCGCGGAGCTGGCGCTGTTCACGACGAGGGAGTTCGAGGATGTGCTGGAGGTCGCGCGGCTGAAGACGCCCGACCCCTACGACATCTTCTCGCGCCGGCCCCCGCCGCTTGCGCCCCGCGAACGGGTTTACGGCATAGCCGAGCGCGTGCTGAAGGACGGCTCCGTCGAAACGCCGGTCGATCCCGCCGATGTCCGCGAGGCGGTTGCGGCCGCCAGGGCCGCCGGCGCGGACACGATCGTCGTGGCGCTGCTGCATTCTTACGCGAATCCGGCGAACGAACGCGCCGTCCGCGACGCGATCCTGGAGGCCGCGCCGGACATGGCCGTCACCCTCTCCTCGGATGTCTGGCCGGTCATCCGGGAATACGAGCGCACCGTGACCGCCACCGTCGCCGGCTATGTGCAGCGGCGGGTGGCCGCCTATATCGGCTCGCTGCAGGCGGCGCTTCGCGATGCCGGCGTGCCGGCCGAGCCGATGATTACGAAGTCGAACGGCGGCATCATGGCGGCGGAGCTCGGCAAGACCGACCCCGTCGCCATGCTGCTCTCGGGCACCGCGTCCGGGGCCATCGGCGCGGCGGATGCGGCGGCGCGGATCGGCGCGCCGGACGTGCTGAGTTTCGATGTCGGCGGCACCTCCGCCGATGTGGCGGTCGTCCAGGGCGGCAAGCCGGCCTTCGGCACGGGCGAGCTGGTCGGCGAATTCCCGATCTACGTGCCGACCGTTTCCGTAAGCTCCATCGGCGCCGGCGGCGGGTCCATCGCCTGGGTGGACGGCTTCGGCGTGCTCAAGGTCGGGCCGGAGAGCGCGGGCTCCGCGCCGGGCCCGGCCTGTTACGGCCGGGGCGGCGAACGTCCGACCGTCACCGACGCCTTCGTTTCGATGGGGCTGCTCGGCGCGGGCGCGCTCGGCTACGGCGCCGTCAGGCTGGACCGCGCTGCCGCCGAGCGCGCCGTTGGCGAGGTTGCGGAACGCCTCTCCCTCGGGCTTCCCGAGGCGGCCGAGAGCATCGTCAAGGTCGCGGTCTCGGGCATGTATCTCGAGGTGGCCAAGCTGATGTCGCGCCGGGGCGCCGATCCGCGCGCCTTTGCGCTGCTGGCCTTCGGCGGCGCCGGGCCGATGCTGGGCGGCCTGTTTGCGCGGGAGCTCGGCATGGCGCGGGTGATCGTGCCGCCGGCGCCCGGCGTCCTGTCCGCCTATGGCGGCCTGATCGCCGATATCCGCAACGATTTCATCCGCACCGCGTTCGTCGAACTGGATGCGGACGGTCTGGCCGTGCTGGACGGGCTAGCCGTCGAGCTCGAAGCCCGGGCGCTGGCCTGGCTGCGCGGTGAACAGGGTTTCGAGGGCGAGGCGCGCCTCGTCTGGTCCGCCGACATGCGCTACCGGGGCCAGTCCTACGAGATCGAGACTGTCATCGACCGGGCGGATATCCGCGCCGGGCGGGCCGCCCCGCTGGCCGACGCCTTCCATGTCGAGCATGAGCGCGTCTACGGCCATGCCGATGCGGAGGCGCCGGTGCAGGCGGTCAATCTGCGCCTGACGGTGAGCGGCGCGGTGCCGAAGCCGGCCCTCGCGGCATCCGCCGCCGCGCCGGGACCGGCCGTGCCGGCGGGTCATGCAACGGTCTTTCTGGACGGCGAGATGCGCGAGGCGGCGCTGTACGACCGGGCCGGCCTCGTGCCCGGTCGGCATTTCGCCGGGCCCGCCATCGTCTCGCAGGACGACTGCACCACCGTCGTTCCTCCGGGCTTCGCGGTCGAGGTCGATCTCCGGGGCAACCTGGTCCTGACGAGGGAGGGTTGAATGCCCGTCGACAAGGTCACGTTGGAAATCCTCAAGAACCACACCCGCGCGGCGGCCGAGAGCATGGCGTACACGCTCTACCGCACGGCGCATTCGACCTTCGTGAAGGAGACCGAGGACTTCACCACCGGGCTGACCACGCCGGAAGGGGAGACGTTCGCCACGCCCACGGAGCTCGGCGCCACCTGGTTCGTCGGTCTGAACTACGGACGGGCCATAGGCATGATCGACGACTACCGGCCGGGCGACATCGCCGTGACCAACGATCCCTATTCGGGGTTCGTCTCCACGCATTCGCCCGACATGCACATCTGGAAACCCGTCTTTCACGAGGGCGAGATCATCGCCTTTTCGGTGGGCCACATCCACAACACCGACGTGGGCGGGGCGGTGCCGGCCTCGCTGTCCCGCACGCTTTCGGAAGTCCACCAGGAGGGCGTGCGCATCCCCCCGGTCAAGATACTCAAGGAGGGGACGCTGAACCGGCAGGTGCTGGACATCTTCCTCGCCAATGTCCGGGCGCCCGACCAGAACTGGGGCGATCTGAAGGCCCAGATCGCCGCCTGCAACACCGGCGAGCGCAAGGTGCGCGAGATGATCGCCCGCTTCGGCGCGGACACCTTCCGCGAGGGCGTGGCGGACCTGCTGGACTACGCGGAAGCCCAGGCGCGCGCCATCGTCCGCACGCTGCCCAACGGCACCTACCCCTTTGCCGACTACATGGACGAAGACTCCGTCGACGGCCGGCCCTGCCGCATGAAGCTGACGGTGGTGATCCGCGATGAGGAGCTCGTATTCGATTTTGCCGGGTCCGACCCGCAGCTTGAATCGTCGCTCAACATGCCGACGGGCGGCGACGAGCGCCATGTGCTCCTGCTGGTCGGCATGACCTATGTGCTCTATTCGCTGGACAGGTCGCTCTATCTGAACTCCGGCGTCGCGCGCGTCTGCCGCTGCATCCTGCCTTCGGGGACCATGGTTAATCCGGTCTTCCCGGCGGCCGTCGGCATGCGGACGCTGAGCTGCTATCGGCTGCACGGGCTCACGTTCGGGGCCTTTGCCCAGGCCGCTCCGGACCATATGGCGGGTGCACCGGGCTCCGGCGGGCCGATCGTGAACGTCAACACCGTCGACAACCGCACAGGCCGGCGGATCATGGCGGCGATCAGTCCGATGACCGGCGGCGGCGGCGGGCGGGCTGTCGAGGACGGCCAGGACGGCTCCGGCGCCAATCAGGGGTTCCTGCGGAACACGCCGACCGAGGTCAACGAGGCGGAGGCCGGCATCAAGGTGCTACGCTTCGGCCTTGCCTGCGATTCCGCCGGGCCCGGCCAGCATCGCGGCGGCCTCGGCACGGAGCTGGTGTTCCAGGCGTTTTCCCCGAACACCCGCGTCACGGCGCGCAACCGGGACCGGACGGTCTTCACGGGCTGGGGAATTGCCGGCGGACGCCCGGGCGCCGCGTCGAAGTTCATCAGGAATCCGGGGACCAACCGCGAGGTGGACCTCGGGAATACCGATATCCTCACCATCGGTCCCGGCGAGGTCATCCATGTCACCTGCGGCGGCGCCGGCGGTTGGGGCGATCCGTTCCGGCGCGACCCGGACGCGGTGCTGCTCGACTGGCGGCGGGGCTGGGTCTCGACGGAGCATGCGCGCGAGGCGTACGGCGTCGTCATTGCCGAGGAGGGCGCGGTGGATGTCCCGGCCACCGAAGCGCTGCGAGCCGCGCGAGCCGCCCCCGCGGGTGGTGCGGGCGGTGCAGAGGTCAACGGATTTTACGACGTGGGGCCCGAGCGGGCGGCCTTCGAGACCGTCTGGACGGACGCCAACTACGATGCCCTGACCGAATGCCTCGCGGCGCTCCCGATCCATTGGCGGTTCTACGCCAAGCACCGGATCTTCGACACGATCGACATGCTCGACCCGGCGGCGCGGCGGGGCGACGGCTCGGAGGTCCGCGCGGCTTTCGCTGCGCTCAGGTCCGAGTTCCCGCAACTCAAGGCGGCGCGGGGCTGACCGCGGGGAGATGACGTGTCCCGGCAGGCGTGCCCGCCTGACCGCCGCGGCACGCGACATCGCCCGCGCCGTCGTTCACGCCTTGGCCGCGGAGCGCGCCGAAGTGCATGCCACGGATATCGAGAGCGAGCGGTTCTGCGAAACCGCCGCGGGAGCGGAGTCCGCGGGTCAGGTCGGGGTGACAGTTGAGGGGCGGACGGCGCGTGAGGACTCCTCGATTGTCACCCCGGACGGAGCGCAGCGACGATCCGGGGTCCAGAGCAAGCGGTACGACGACTCCGGGGAGACTGGACCTCGGAACAAGTCGGGGGTAGAGGTCGAAGATCGGCAGGCCGTCGAAGACTTGGTGCCCTGCCCCGGAAATGTGCTCGTTGCGCCGCAAGAGGATCGTCTAGTGCAGAAGGGCAACTTGTTGAGGGAACGTGCTGCGATGAGGTAGGAAAGCACGCGCTTGCCCCGACCTACTATGAGCAGGCATAGCAGCACTCTCGGGGGATCGGGCTTCCTAGCGAGATGAAGGGAACGACCTCTCGCTCAAGCCTAAGGGTATGATGAGGAATGTACTCTACTGAGTGCTGCAAGGGGTGGGAGAAGGTTAAATCATGATTGAGCGACTTCAGCTTCTGCGAAACATTGGACAATTCGATAACGTAAGTCCCGGGGCGGAGACTTCTCTCACGCCGATTACCTTGGTTTATTCTGAAAATGGTCGTGGGAAAACAACTTTAGCCGCTATATTTCGCTCTCTAGCTACGGGCAATCCCAACTACATCAATGAGCGTCATAGGCTTGGTGCGCAGCATCCACCGCACGTTGTATTGAATCATTTCGAAGGGCAAATAGTATTTCAGGATGCCACATGGTCGCGAACGCTACCTGAAGTCACGATATTTGACGATACGTTTGTCTCCCAGAACATTTGCTCTGGCATAGAATTACGGGCTCCACATCGGCAAAAGTTACATGAACTTATACTCGGCGCGCAGGGCGTGGCCTTGAACGTTGCTTTGCAAGGTCACGTCCGACGAATCGAAGAACACAACACGGAACTGCGCAACTTGGCTAATGCCATTCCGGCTGCAATACGCGGACCGTATAGCGTCGATGCTTTTTGTAAACTGGAGGCTGAATCCGACATTGACACAAAGGTTCAAGATGCTGAACGGCGTCTGGCCGCAGCACGGTCTGCAGATACGATTCGTCTCCGTTCAGGGTTTACCAAAATTGCTCTTCCGGACTTTCCCATTGAGGAGATCAATCGCGTCCTAGGTCAAGGACTCGAAGGCTTGGAAGTCGCTGCTGTTGAACGCGTACGCACACATCTCGATTGGCTTGGAGACGGTGGAGAGTCTTGGATTGCGGATGGTGTGCAACGCATGGATCGCTCTTCGGATGCAAGAGCAGAAGAAATCTGCCCGTTCTGTTCTCAGAGCCTTGAAGGGGTTGATCTCATTGCTAATTACCGTGCGTATTTCGGCGAAGAGTATGACGCGTTGAAGCAATCTATCCGAGATGCCATTGCAGCTGTGCGGGATGCGCATGGGGGAGACGTTCCCGCAGCGTTTGAACGTGATGTGCGTACTGGCGTCCAAACCCGTGAGTTCTGGAGAGACTTTGTTAAGCTGCCTGAAATCGATATTGACACGGCCGCCATCGCACGGGACTGGAATGCCGCGCGGGACGGCGTTTTGGCGCGGCTGAGAGCCAAAGCGGCTGCGCCCCTGGAACCGCTGGACTTAGATCCAGGCTCGCTAGAATCGATCCGGATATACCGGCGACGCATTGAGGAGGTGTCTCTTCTGTCCGACAGGCTGGTTGGATCGAACACAGGTCTTGATCTCGTCAAGGAACAGGCGGCTGCAGATGACCTTGGTGCTTTGCGGAATGATCTTACGATGGCGCAGGCACAGAAGGCGAGGTTCAAGCCAGCGGTTGCTCTCCGTTGCGATGCATACGTGAAGGAAAAGATCGATAAGGCAGTGACAGAGCAACAGCGAGATCAGGCTCGCGCCGATTTAGACCGGTACCGTGAGCGCATTTTTCCGGCTTTCGAAACGGCAATCAACGGCTACTTGCGCAACTTTGGAGCTACTTTTCGTCTTGGCCAAGTGCAATCCGTCAATACTCGTGGCGGGTCTTCGGCATCCTATTGCGTGGTGATAAATGGACAAAACGTCAACGTGACGGCCGATGAGGGGCCGTCTTTCCGCAACACATTGAGCGCTGGCGACCGAAGTACACTGGCGCTTGCCTTTTTCTTTGCCTCGTTGGAGCAAGGTCCAGACGTGGAAAACAAAGTTGTTGTGATCGACGACCCGATGACTAGCCTCGATGAGCACCGTGCCTTGCAGACACGACAAGAAATCATAGGACTGGCGGGGCGCGTTCAGCAAGTCATTGTTCTTTCGCATTCTAAGCCCTTCCTCTGCGGGTTGTGGGAGCAGACGAATCGTAACGGGGCAATAGCGCTCCGTATCAATAGAGTTGCAGCGGGGTCCGAAGTCGTGGTTTGGGACGTTCGAAATGACAGCGTTTCAGAACATGACAAACGCCACGAGCTTGTTCGAGAGTATCTGGTTGCTGCCGATCCCGACAAGGAACGGCAGGTTGCCGAGGCTCTCCGTCCCGTTTTAGAAGCCTTTATGCGCGTGGCATACCCTGAGTATTTCCCACCTGGAAAGCTTCTAGGGCCATTTGTTGATTTGTGCGAGAGGCGTCTCGGGGCCGATAATGAGGTTCTTGCTGGAAGAGATTTGGCCGAGCTCAGGGCGCTTCTGGTTTTTTCCAACCAATTTCACCATGATACAAATCCAGCTTGGCAAACTACTATCATCAATGATGCCGAGCTAACAGACTTTGCAGGTAGAACACTTCGTTTTGCTTCGAGAAGGTAGGAAGCTTGTGCATAATGTAGAGTTGGTGGATTGACTTTATCGGAAGAGTCCGAGAGGTTTCCTGTTTTCGGACGGCGACGAGGCAGCGGCTCATGCGCAAAGGTGTCTCTTTCACTGTATCGTCGGCGGACCGTCGGCGCCTGCGGGAGGTGATGTCCGATGGGAACAGCCCTCAGAAGCACGTGTGGCGGGCGCATATCATCCTGCTCAGCGCCGCGGGTCTGGGCACGACGGCGATCATGACGGAGACCGGCAAGTCGAAGACCTGCGTCTGGCGCTGGCAGGAACGCTTCATGCGCGAAGGCGTGGACGGTCTTCTCCGCGACAAGACACGGCCGCCCGGAAAGGCGCCGATTGCGCCCGAGCAGGTGGCGAAGATCGTGCGGTTGACCCACACCCCGCCGCCCGGGGATGCGACGCACTGGACGCTGCGGGCGATGGCGAAGGTCGCGGGCGTCGCCGCCTCCACGGTGCGGACGATCTGGCAGGCGCACGGCCTGGCACTGCATCGCTGGCGGCGGTTCAAGCTCTCGAACGACCCTGCCTTCGCCGACAAGCTGACCGACATTGTCGGCCTCTACGTGGCGCCACCGGCGCATGCCGTGGTGCTGTCGATCGACGAGAAGACGCAGATCCAGGCCCTCGACCGCACACAACCCGGCCTGCCGCTGAAGAAGGGGCGCTGCGCCACCATGACCCATGACTACAAGCGGCACGGCACCGCAACGCTGTTCGCGGCCCTGAACGTGCTTGATGGCACCATTGTCGGCCAGCACGCCGCTCGCCACCGCCATCAGGAATTCCTGAAGTTTCTCGACCGCATCGAGCGCTCGATCCCCGCCGGCACCGAGATCCATGCCATCCTCGACAACTACGCCACGCACAAACACGCCAGGGTCCGGGCCTGGCTCGCGAGGCACCCGCGCTGGACCTTCCACTTCTCCCCGACCTCGTGTTCGTGGCTCAACGCGGTCGAGGGCTTCTTCGCCAAGCTGACGCGACGGCGGCTCAGGCACGGCGTCTTCCGCTCGGTCGGCGAACTCCGCGACGCCATCCAGCGCTTCATCGACGAGCACAACCGGACAGAGGCAAAGCCCTTCGTCTGGATCGTAGACCCCCACGACATCATCGCCGCAAGAAATCGAGGGTTCCAAACGTTGGAATCAATCCACTAAGTGCTTCTAAGGGCCGTGAGGCGGCTTTGAACGAGCTCTCTGACCTCATCCAGTTCCCCATCGGACAATTGACCGATTAGAACTTGGAGATATTGGAGCTCGGCATCAGACAAACCCTCGGCGCGAGCAGCGCTCATCTTCCGGATCAATTCCTCAATATGCCCAGCGTCCCACGGCGCTCCTTGCGCTATGCGCCCATGGAAGTAGGCCCGCAAACCGTTCCATATATCGTTCGGGAGATGGACAACCAGATCGAACAGGAGACGTAGGTCGCAGGAACGGGGTTCCGAAGGATTGGTCATGACAGGTCCTTTCCGATGCAGAGGCCGAAGAAGAAAAAGAATCCGCCGCCTTCAGGTCGTCCTCTTCCAGGTCGGCGTAATGGCCGGGCACAGGCACAACTTGAAACTGAGTACCATATTCGTCCGTGAGGGCTCGTGCGATGTTTTCAGCAGTTGCTTGCATTAGCCCAAGTTTAACGGTCTGTTACGTAGATTTGTCAATTTTAGGCGGTGGTCGTTCTTCAACGCATTGATTTTGCGTGATTTTGATTTGCGGTAGGCCGCAGTAGTGCCATAGTTTGTCAGTCCATATCTTCCATTGGGCCTTGCCCGCCTCTACCTTCACGCCATGTTCATCCGCCGCGCCACGAGCCGCCGCACCGAGCGCGGCGATTATTTCGCCTATCGCCTAGTGCGCTCCGAGCACAGCGGCGAGCCGGTGCGCCAGCGTACCCTGCTCAACCTCCGCAGTGACTTTCCGGTCGAGCGCGGGGCTTGGCCGCTGCTGTGCAACCGGGTCGGGCAGTTGCTCGACCGCCAAGGCGCGCTGGTGCCGCTCGACTGTCCGCAAGCGGTCGAGCGTCATGCCTGGCACATCGCCGCGCGGCTCCTCAACCGGGCACCGGCATGCGCCGCAGAGCGGCCAGTTCTTCAGAGCCGTCATCCCCGCGCCGCGGCGGCTATGTCGCAAAAGTAACTGGGGCTTGTGCCTTCGGCGGCGACTCCGTGAAGTGGCGGCGGCCGGGGAATCGAGGCCGTCCACCCACTGGCGTGCTCTCTGGGCGTCGAACGCATTTTCGCATGGCTCGGGCGCTGCCGAGGGCTCGCAAAGGACTGAGAAAACTTAATGGAGTTTTGAGTAGGTCTCTCAGAGAACCGCCGAGCACGTCGCCAAGTACATTCTGTAGACATTCCCACGACGGCTACGCCGGCTGCCCCACATGACACACACAAGAGAGAATGAGTTCATCCAAACGTGTAATGCACTTGCGCTAACACAGTCAGCGACTTTGCGAATCAGAAAAAAAACCAAAACGCCTGTATTTCAGAAACACTACTACGATATAATACGGAAGTGCAAACATCTCTCTAATGAAATAGTATATCCGTTTTCGTCTTGGTGTATTTTCTTTTTCTTTAGAGGATGCACTACCAGTAACGTCTACTCCAAGAGATCGAAAAACATAAAGACTTCGAGGAATATGAAAAACATCAGTTACTACAACAGCACTTCTCCAGCCATTTGATGTCATAATTGCAGCGGCGTTTTGCACGTTTTCGAAAGTTGATGTTGACCCATCTTCCACAAAAATATTTCCCTCTGGAACTCCTAATCGAACTGCTAAAGATCGCATGACTATCGCTTCCGCAGGCTCATGCTCTCCTAGTCCCCCCGACATGAGTATATTGTTTGATACTCCCCTTCCAAACAATTCAACAGCATGTGCAACACGCCTACGCAGCGAGGGACTAGGACAACCACCTTTCCATACGGCGGCCCCTAGAACAACTATTACGTCAACTCTCATCGCGTGCAATTGGGCAAAGTCGTGCGGCAGTCGCTGTTTTTCTCAGTTGATACTTTTCCGGTACTCTTCTGATAATTCAAAATTCGGGCGATGTCCAAATTCTCCTCAGAACTAAGCAGATTGGTATTAAAATCATCGGGACAGATACTCGGTTTGTACCATGCTTTCGACTTGAAGTAGTCCTGAAGGTCTGTGCGACAAAAGAAACGACCGTGACGGGCAAAATATTCGTTCCTCATAACATCTAACTGAAAGGCTGTTTTCCCTTGAAGATCCGCGTTTGGATTATTATTCTTGAGGGCTGTTTTCTCTTGTGGATCTGCTTTTGGATCATTGTTGGGTGCTGACAAATAGGCTAACAAGAAATACCCGGCAACTAATGCTAGAAACATCGGGATCCTAATTCGCCAAGGTGCGTTATAGAAAAATATTACTGCTAGAAATCCCAACACAACTATAATTAGAGCAATTACTCCCAGTTCGGTTTGGGCACTTGCGGCGAGGATTGCCGGAAGATTCTCAAAGAAATCGCGCACCAATTTGTCCTCCTCTCCTTTGCTGGATAGAGGCGTTGCATCGCCGCGATATAGGCTTTTTGAGTAGCCTCTGCGGGTCAGTGGAGTGCTGCTTCACGGCACTGCTCTCCTTCAACTCCGACGTACCCAACTTCACAATGTAATGGAGGGCCGACGGCGGCGGATCCCCATACTCAGTCTCCTACATAGACGCGGTGGCGGGCGCGTTCACGGGTGTTTCAGAGCCGGATTGACCTGCCACGCGCCTGTCTTCATGTCGGCGGTGGACTTCTGCAATCCTGCGACTCTAGCACGCACGTCCCAGCTTCCGACCCATTGGCCGATTATGGAGCTACTTCTACCACCGCCGCCGAGCATTGCGGAGTCGGAATTGCTTCCCCGTGCTCGCGAAGGCGCTCGATGTGCAAAGCGATTGCCGTTTCGATCTCCTGGATCGCCTCGTCTCGGGGCACCCCGGTGGCTACGCATCCAGGCAAATCCGGCACGTGGGCGGCGGAGTTCTCCGCCGCCTTCTCGATCATGATCGTATACTCCATCTCCATCCTCACTTCTTTAGTCTTGCCCGCTTCAGGATGCTGGCCCAGATGCCCGGTGGGAGGTCGTCGCCTGCTCCGCTTCGTGCCACACGGAAGCGTCGCGAGCGGCGTCTCATCCGCTCGATTGATCACGTCGAAGTCGTGCCGCGTCGCCGGTCGTGCGATACGGGGCCGCGCCCGCGCCGGACGCCGGTGCCGGCGCCGGTTCCCGGGGGAGGGGCGGCGGCGGTCGGAACGCCGCCACCCCGGCCGGCCGTCTCGCGGCGTCCGGTG
Organism: Alphaproteobacteria bacterium; assembly: GCA_965243325.1. Classification (GTDB taxonomy): domain Bacteria; phylum Pseudomonadota; class Alphaproteobacteria; order UBA7887; family UBA7887; genus JANQOH01. Next base: position 2,636,157 of record CBDEUQ010000003.1, read on the forward strand.
TCGCCGCCGGGCTCTAGTTCTCGACCAGCCGCTTCAGCTCGGCGAGCGACGCGGCGTAGACGCCTTCGAGGGCGGTGGCGATTTCCACGCCGCCGTCTTCGGGGAACGCGGCGGCCGTCATCGTCGTCCGCCAGTGGACGACGGCGGTGCCCTCGGTCTCGCCGGGCACGGCCGACACGGTCGAGCGGTAGTCGGCGTGGGTGAGGAAGCCCTCCGTCATCACGTAGGTATAGAGCGTCGGTCCCTGCTCGGCCATGACCTCGAGCACCTCGCCGAGTTCGTCGGCGAGCAGCAGCTTGCGCACCGTGCCCAGTTCGCCGTCGCCTTCGGTGTACTCGCACGTCAGCACCACGCCGATCCATTTGGTGAGATCGCAGTAGCCGCCGTACTCGGCCCATATGGCCTCGGCGCTGCCCTCGATGACGATCGATTCGTGAATCGTCAGCGTATCGCCGTACTCGATGTCCGCCGCCGCGCCGAACGCCGCGAACGCCATGGCGCCGCCGGCCGCCGCACCGGCGATGCGCGCGCGCAAAGTGCTGCCAGTCATGTGTTGTCCTCCCGAAGGCGTGGATCGATGAGTGTGGGTGGCAAGCGCGGCGCGGCGCCGCACGGCGCCGAACCGCGCCGGCAGTCTAGTCGACGCCGCGGGAGATCGGCAAACGCCGCCGCTTCCGGCCGGCGCCTGCGGCGGCGCCGGCAGGGGCCCGCGCCTACCCGCCGCCGGCCGGCATCCCGATCGGCGACGCGCCGGGCTGTCGGCCGACCCGCGCGTGGCCCCAGATGCTGCGCCGGGTCACTTCCTCCACCTGCCAGGTGGCGTCGTCGACGAGCCGGCCGCCCCAGCCGTATTCGAGCAGGAATCCGGACGGCGTGCGGACGTAGAACGACACCACGTGGTCGTTGGCGTGGCGGCCGAGCGTGATGGCGACGCGCGCGTTCTCGGCGAGCGCCGCGTCGTACGCCGTGCCCACGTCGTTGAAGTCGTTGAGCTCGACCATCACGTGGTGCAGGCGCGCCTCGCGGCCCCCGACGACGGCGATCGAGTGGTGCCGCGGATTGCAGTGCAGAAAGGTCGCCTGGAACGCCGTCTTCGCCCAGTCGCTGATTCGGAAGCCGAGCGTCTCGCGGTAGAACGCCGCGCAGGCGTCGGCGTCCGGCGCGTGCACGAGCACGTGGCCGAGGCCGAGGCCGCCGGTGCGGAACCCCGCCATCTCGCGCCCGGGCGCGAAGCCGCCGCCGGCCGGTTCCAGTCCGTGGAACAGCTCCACCCGGTGCCCGGCCGGGTCGGCGCAGTGCACCATGTCGTCGACGCCGCGCAGGGCGCGCTCGGCGGCGGTCGAGCGCGCCACGGCGACGCCGCGGTCCTCGATCCGCGCCGCCATGGCGTCGAGCGCGTCGGCGTCGGCGACCTCCCAGCCGTAGAACGCGCCGCCGTCGCGGCCAGCCGGCATGACGATGAGCCGCCGGCCCGCGTCGTCGACCCCGTACGCGGCCGCGCCGCCGCCCGCCTCGAGGCGCTGCATGCCTGCGAACCCGGTCGCGAACGGCGCCCACGCCGCCGCGTCCTCCGCCTCGATGCCGACGTAGCCCAGTCCGAGAACGCTCATCCCTTCCGCTCCCGATGCCGAATGCCGCAACCGCTTCATCCTACGCCGCCGCCGGCCGCCGCCCAAGAGCCGAATCGAATCGCCCGGGCGGGACCGTCGGCGTTGACATACGGCATATAATCCTGATATGTTCCTCTGTTGTGCTCGCGTCGCCGCGCGGTGTACCGGGACGGATGAGGACGGAAAACACCGGGTCGGGACCCTTCGCGAGCCGCCGGCGCATCGCCTTCCCCGGCCCGCCGGGCAGCGCCTGCGGGAGGGGCGTTTTCTTGACATTTCGCTGGCCGGCGGGTTATGAGCCGCGCGTCGTCGGGGGTGTAGCTCAGTTGGTTAGAGCGCTGGCCTGTCACGCCAGAGGCCGCGGGTTCGAGTCCCGTCACTCCCGCCAGTCCGAACCGCACCAGATGGGCGGTCCTCAGGGCGCACGCGATGCTTGCTGAATATCTTCCGATCCTGGTGTTTTTCGGCGTCGTCGTCGGCTTGGCGTTCGCCGTGATCGCCGCCTCGTGGCTGGTCGCGCGCCAGCGCCCGGATGCGGAGAAGGTTTCGGCCTACGAGTGCGGCTTCGAGCCGTTCGACGATGCCCGCGGCCGGTTCGACGTGCGCTTCTATCTCGTCGCCATCCTCTTCATCATCTTCGATCTCGAGGTCGCCTTTCTGTTCCCGTGGGCGATCACGCTCGAGCACACCGGGGCCTTCGGCTTCTGGTCGATGGCGATCTTCCTGGGCCTCTTGACCGTCGGCTTCGTCTACGAATGGCGCAAGGGGGCGCTCGAATGGGAGTGAGCGAAGCGGCCCCCCTGCAAACGCTCGCCGAACAGGTCGGCGACAAGGGCTTCGTCGTCACGCAGATCGAGAAGGTGGTGAACTGGGCGCGTTGCAGCTCGATGTGGCCCATGAGCTTCGGGCTCGCGTGCTGCGCCGTCGAGATGATGCATACCGGGGCGAGCCGCTACGATCTCGACCGTTTCGGCATCGTCTTCCGCCCGAGCCCGCGGCAGTCCGACGTGATGATCGTGGCCGGGACGCTGACCAACAAGATGGCGCCGGCGCTGCGCAAGGTCTACGACCAGATGCCCGAGCCGCGTTACGTGATCTCGATGGGCAGTTGCGCGAACGGCGGCGGCTACTATCACTATTCCTACTCGGTGGTGCGCGGCTGCGATCGCATCGTCCCGGTCGACATCTACGTCCCCGGCTGCCCGCCGACCGCCGAAGCGCTGCTCTACGGCATCATGCAGTTGCAGCGTAAGATCCGCCGTACGGGAACGCTGGTGCGCTGAACGGCGCGCAACGGAGTTGCGGAACGCATGGACCGGGCGCTGATCGAACTCGGCGAATACGTCGTCGCGGTCGGGCCGCCGCTCGCCGCGCCGCCGGAAATCGCGCACGGCGAGCTCACGCTCGTCGTCGACCGCGAACGGCTGCTGCGCCTGCTGCTGTTCCTGCGCGACGATCCCGAGTGCGGGTTCCGCCAGCTCGTCGACCTGTGCGGCGTCGACTGGCCCGAGCGCCGGCCGCGCTTCGATGTCGTCTACCACCTGCTGAGCCACACCGGAAACCAGCGCGTGCGCGTCAAGCTCCCGACCGGCGACGACCGTCCCGTCCCGTCGGCGTGTCCGGTGTTCAGCGCGGCCGGCTGGTACGAGCGCGAGGTCTGGGACCTGTACGGCCTGCATTTCGCCGACCACCCGGACCTCCGCCGCCTGCTGACCGACTACGGCTTCGACGGCCACCCTCTGCGCAAGGATTTTCCGCTCACCGGCTATGTCGAGGTGCGCTACGACGAGGAGGAGAAGCGCGTCGTCTACGAGCCGGTGTCGTTGACCCAGGAGTATCGCCGGTTCGACTTCATGAGCCCGTGGGAGGGCGCGAACGCCGTTCTCGCCGGCGACGGACAGGGCGGCGGCGCGGACCGATGACCGAAACCGAAATCAGGAACTTCACCCTGAACTTCGGCCCGCAGCATCCGGCCGCTCACGGCGTGCTGCGGCTGGTGCTGGAGATGGACGGCGAGGTGGTGGAGCGCGCCGACCCGCATATCGGGCTGCTGCACCGCGGCACCGAGAAGCTCATCGAGCACAAGACGTATCTGCAGGCCCTGCCGTATTTCGATCGTCTCGACTACGTGTCGATGATGAATCAGGAGCATTGTTACAGCCTCGCGGTGGAGAAGCTGCTGGGAATCGAAGTGCCGCTGCGCGCGCAGTACGTCCGCGTGCTGTTCGACGAGATCACCCGCGTGCTCAACCATTGTCTCCAGATCGGCGCGAACGGCCTCGACATCGGCGCGACGACGCCGTTTCTCTGGCTGTTCGAGGAGCGCGAGACGCTGCTCGAGTTCTACGAGCGCGCATCGGGCGCGCGCATGCACGCGGCCTACGTGCGGCCTGGCGGCGTGCATCAGGATCTGCCGGACGGAATGGTCGACGACATCGCGGCGTGGGCGGCGCGCTTCCCGCGCGTTCTCGACGACGTCGAAGGGCTGTTGACCGAGAACCGGATCTGGAAGCAGCGCAACGTGGACATCGGCGTCGTGACTCCGGAGCAGGCGCTCGACTGGGGGTTTTCGGGGCCGGTCCTGCGCTCGACGGGCCTCGCGTGGGATCTGCGGAAGGCCCAGCCGTACGCCGTCTACGACCGCATGGAGTTCGACATCCCGGTCGGCAGGAACGGCGACTGCTACGACCGCTACCTGTTGCGCATGGCCGAGATGCGCCAGAGCGTGCGCATCGTCGAGCAGTGCCTGGCGGAAATGCCGGACGGGCCGGTGATGATCGGCAACAACAAGATCGCGCCGCCCAAACGCGACGACATGAAGCACTCGATGGAGGCGTTGATCCATCACTTCAAGCTCTATACCGAAGGCTACCGCGTGCCCGCGGGCGAGACCTATACGGCGGTGGAGGCGCCCAAGGGCGAATTCGGCGTCTATCTGATCGCCGACGGGACCAACCAACCGTACCGCTGCAAGATCCGCGCGCCGGGCTTCGCGCACTTGCAGGGCCTCGAATTCATGACGCGCGGTCACCAGCTGGCGGATCTCGTCGCCTGCATCGCGACGCTCGATATCGTGTTCGGAGAAGTCGATCGATGAAGCGGGCATTCGCCGCCGATGAACTTCAGCCCGAGACGTTCGCGTTCGACGAGGAGACGCTCGCGTCCGCGCGCCGCGTCGTCGCCCAGTACCCGCCCGGGCACCAGCAGAGCGCTGTCATCCCGGTGCTTGACCTGGCGCAGCGCGCGCATGGGGGCTGGCTGCCGAAGGCGGCGGTGCGCACCGTCGCCGCTTTCCTGAAGATGCCCGAGATCCGCGCGTTCGAGGTGGCCAGCTTCTACAGCATGTTCAATCTGGCGCCGGTCGGAAAGCACTTCGTACAATTGTGCCGCACGACGCCGTGCTGGCTGCGCGGAAGCGACAGCGTCCGCGAAGCCTGCTGCCGACATCTGGGGGTCGACCTCGGAGAGATGACGCCCGACGGCCTGTTCACGGTCGTCGAGGTCGAATGCCTCGGCGCCTGCGTCAATGCGCCGGTGGCCCAGATTGGCGACGACTTCTACGAAGATCTCGACGCCGCGTCGATCGTCGAGGTGCTCACGGCGCTCGGCCGGGGCGACGCGGTCGCGCCCGGGTCGCGCATCGCCGGGCGTCTGGCGTCCGCGCCGGCGACGGGGCCGACGACGCTGATCGAAGGCGGAAGTACGCCGTGCTAGCCGATCGCGACCGCATTTTCACCGACCTCTACGGCGCCGCGGGGGCCGGCCTCGCGGCCGCGCGACGCCGCGGTGACTGGGACGGCACCGCGGCGCTCATCGCGCGCGGCCGCGAGGCGATCGTCGAGGAGGTCAAGAATTCCGGTTTGCGCGGGCGCGGCGGCGCGGGCTTTCCGACCGGCCTCAAGTGGTCGTTCATGCCGGCCCGGTCCGATGGCCGTCCGCACTATCTCGTCGTCAACGCCGACGAGAGCGAGCCGGGCACGTGCAAGGACCGCGACATCATTCGCCACGAACCGCACAAGCTCGTGGAAGGCGCCTTGCTCGCCGGCTTCGCGATGGGGGCGGAATCGGCCTACATCTACGTCCGCGGCGAGTTCTGTAACGAAGCCGGGGCGTTGCAACGCGCGATCGACGAAGCCTACGACGCAGGTTTGCTTGGCGCCGACGCTGCAGGGGCGGGAATCCGCTTCGACATTCATCTGCATCGCGGCGCCGGCGCTTACATCTGCGGTGAGGAAACCGCGTTGCTCGAAAGCCTCGAAGGCAGGAAGGGCCAGCCGCGCCTGAAGCCGCCGTTTCCTGCCGCGGCCGGGCTTTACGGCTGTCCGACGACGGTCAACAACGTCGAGACGATCGCCGTCATACCGACGATTCTACGGCGCGGCGCCAGTTGGTTTGCCGGAATCGGCCGGGAAAACAATACCGGCACCAAGGTGTTCTGCATTTCCGGCCATGTCCAGACGCCCTGCAATGTCGAGGAGGCGATGGGGGTCCCGCTGCGCGAACTGATCGAGCGGCACGCCGGCGGCGTTCGCGGCGGCTGGGACAACTTGCTCGCCGTCATTCCAGGCGGCTCGTCCGTTCCCTGTTTGCCAAAGACCGTCTGCGACGACTTGTCGATGGATTTCGATGCCTTGCGCGACGCGAAGTCGGGTCTCGGCACAGCGGCGGTGATCGTCATGGACCAGTCCACCGATATCGTTGCCGCGATCGCGCGCCTCTCGCATTTCTACAAGCACGAGAGCTGCGGCCAGTGCACGCCCTGCCGCGAGGGTACGGGCTGGATGTGGCGGGTCATGGAACGGCTGGTGGACGGCCGCGCCGAGATCGAGGAAATCGACGTGCTCGAACAGGTGACGCGGCAGGTGGAGGGTCACACGATCTGCGCTCTCGGAGATGCGGCGGCATGGCCGGTACAGGGGTTGATTCGGCACTTCCGGCCCGAGATCGAACGTCGCATTCTCGATCGCAAGAAACGTGCGGCCTGAGAGGCGGGCGATGCCGGCGCTGACCATTGACGGATTGAAGATCACGGTCGAACCGGGCACTACCGTGTTGCAGGCGTGCGAGCTTGCGGGGCGCGAAATCCCGCGCTTCTGCTACCACGAGCGGCTTTCGATCGCCGGCAACTGCAGGATGTGTCTGGTCGAGATGGAGCGCTCGCCAAAACCGATCGCATCTTGCGCGATGCCGGCCGCCGACGGCATGACGATTCTCACCGATACGCCGCTTGTCCGCAGCGCGCGTGAGGGCGTGATGGAGTTCCTGCTCATCAACCATCCGCTCGATTGCCCGGTCTGCGATCAGGGCGGCGAGTGCGATCTGCAGGATCAAGCGCTGGTATACGGCCGGGACCGGGGACGCTACGACGAGAACAAACGTGCGGTCGAAGAAAAAGACTTCGGCCCGCTGATCAAGACCTTCATGACACGCTGCATCCATTGTACGCGTTGCGTGCGCTTTATGGAGGAGGTCGCCGGCACTCCTGAACTCGGCGGTCTGTACCGTGGCGAGGACATGGAGATTACCAGCGCGATCGCGGGCGGTCTTGGTTCGGAGCTCTCGGGCAACGTCGTCGATCTGTGTCCTGTCGGGGCGCTGACGTCCAAGCCGTACGCCTTCACCGCGCGGTCTTGGGAGCTCCGGTCGACGGAGACTGTCGACGCGCTCGATGCCGTGGGTAGCAGCATCCGCGTCGATGCACGCGGTGCGCAGATCATGCGTGTCCTGCCGAGGTTGAACGAGGCGGTCAACGAGGAGTGGATCGCGGACAAAGCGCGCTACGCCTGCGACGGCCTGCGCCGCCAACGACTTGACCGGCCATACATCCGCGGCCGCGACGGCAGACTCGCACCGGCGAGCTGGGACGAGGCGCTGCCCGTCGTAGCAAAGCGCCTCGGCAGCGCCGGAGATCGCTTCGGCGCCATCGCCGGTGATCTCTGCGATGCCGAGGCGATGTGTGCGCTCAAGGATCTTGCTGACCGGCTCGGCTCGCCGCATATCGATTGCCGACAGGACGGTGCCGAGCTGCAAGCATCGCCCCGCGCTGGCTATATTTTCAACACCACCATCGCAGGAATTGAGGAGGCGGATCTCTGCCTGCTCGTCGGGACCGATCCGAGATGGGAGGCGCCACTCGTCAACCAGCGTCTGCGCAAGCGCTGGCGCGCCGGGGGAATGTCGGTCGCCTCCGTTGGACCGAGCCGGGACTTGGGCTACACGGTGCAGCATCTTGGCGACGGGCCGGCGCCGCTTGCCGAGATCGCCGGCGGTCGGCACGAGTTTTGTCGTTCCTTCGAAGGCGCCGAAAAGCCGATGGTCGTATTCGGCATGGGCGCGCTCACACGGGACGACGGCGCCGCCGTTCTGGCGCTGGGTCACATGTTGGCAGAACGGTACAACATGGTCCGCGAGGACTGGAACGGCTTCAACGTATTGCATACGGCGGCGGCGCGTGTTGGTGGGCTCGATCTCGGCTTGGTGCCGGGCGAGGGGGGGCTGGACGCGGCCAGTATGGTTCGCGCCGCGGCGGCGGGTGACCTTGAAGTGCTGTACCTCCTCGGCGCCGACGAGATCGACACGGCTGCGCTGGGCGATACATTTGTTGTCTATCAGGGCCACCACGGAGACCGCGGCGCCCATCGCGCGGACGTCGTTCTGCCCGGCGCCGCCTACACGGAAAAACCGGCAATCTACGTGAACACGGAGGGCCGGGTGCAACACGCCCAGCGTGCAGTGTTCCCGCCGGGCGATGCGCGTGACGACTGGACGATTCTACGGGCCTTGTCCGGCATTCTCGACCGGCCGCTGCCATACGACGATCTTGCGGCACTGCGCCAACGGATGAAGGCATTGTGTCCGCATCTCGGGTCGTCCGACCGGGTGGTGCCGGCGTCGTGGCAGGCGTTCGGAGTCGAGGGTCCAATCGATCCGGCACCTTTTGCGCTGCCGATCCGCAATTACTACATGACCGACCCAATCAGCCGCGCGTCAGAGACCATGGCGCAGTGCACGCGGGAGTTTGACGACATCGTCAAGGCCCGCATTGAGGCCGGAGGGTAAATCGTGGGCAGTTTTTGGCATGCCTACGTCTGGCCCGGTGCGATAATTGTCGGACAGGTGCTTCTGATCGTCGTGCCGCTGCTGATTGCCGTCGCATATCTGACGTATGCCGAACGCAAGGTTATCGGCGCAATTCATCTGCGATACGGACCGAACGTGGTTGGACCTTTCGGTCTGTTGCAGCCAATCGCGGATGGACTCAAGCTTCTGACAAAGGAAACGGTGTTGCCGGCGCGCGCCGACACAAGCGTGTTCCTGCTCGCGCCGATAGCGACTTTCACCTTGAGCTTTCTGGCCTGGGCCGTGATTCCATTCGACGAAGGCTGGGTGCTTTCCGACATCAACGTCGGAATTCTGTTTTTGTTCGCCGTCGCTTCGCTTGAAGTCTATGGCGTACTGATGGCGGGCTGGGCAAGCAATTCGCGGTATGCCTTTCTCGGGGCGCTCCGGTCAGCAGCGCAGATGGTTTCGTACGAAGTATCGATGGGCTTCGTCATCATTACTGTACTGATCTGCGCTGGCAGCCTCAATCTGAGCGAGATCGTGGCGGCGCAGAAAGACATGTGGTTCGTCGTTCCACTATTTCCAATGTTCGTGATCTTCTTCATTTCCGGTCTGGCCGAAACAAACCGCCATCCATTCGACCTGCCGGAGGATGAAGCCGCGCTTGTCGCCGGTTACTTCGTGGAATATTCAGCGATGCCGTTCGCCTTATTCTTCCTCGGCGAGTATGCGGCCATGATCCTTGTCAGCGGCATGACCACGGTACTCTTTCTCGGCGGTTGGCTGCCGCCCGTCGACACCGTGCCGTTCAATCTGATACCGGGCGTTGTCTGGTTTGGGCTCAAGATTTCGATTGTACTGTTTTTCTTTCTGTGGGTGCGTGCAAGCTTTCCACGCTACCGCTATGACCAGCTCATGCGGCTCGGCTGGAAGGTATTCCTGCCGTTCTCGTTGCTTTGGGTGATGCTGACCGCCGGGGCTGTTGTGGCCTTCGACTGGTATCCGGACTGAGTGCGGCCATGGCCTTCCTTGCCCAAGCGACAAAATCCTTTCTTCTTGCAGAGTTGGTCTCAGGCCTGTGGCTGACGCTGAAGTACCTTTGCCGTCGCAAAGTGACGCTGAACTACCCCTATGAAAAGGGTCCGCTCGGACCACGATTTCGTGGCGAGCACGCCTTGCGACGCTATCCGAACGGCGAGGAGCGCTGCATCGCGTGCAAGTTATGCGAAGCCATCTGTCCCGCGCAGGCGATTACCATCGAAGCCGAGCCGCGGGAGGACGGCAGCAGGCGGACGACACGCTATGATATCGACATGACAAAGTGCATCTATTGCGGCTTTTGTCAGGAAGCATGTCCGGTGGACGCGATCGTGGAGGGTCCAAATTATGAATTTGCAACCGAGAGCCACGAAGAACTCCTCTACAATAAGGAGAAGTTACTTGCTAACGGCGACCGCTGGGAAGGTCAAATAGCGATCAATCTCCTGTCCGACGCGCCGTATCGCTGATTTTGGATTTCGGCCTCTCCCTTATGAAATCGCCTTCGCTCAATCACGTGTTCCCAATGCGTGGATCGTGCGGCATGTCTTCCGTCGGGCGTCGACGCATATGACGATTACGGCTCTCGCATTCTATCTGTTTGCTGCCGTCATGATCGCAAGTGGCGTGATGGTGATTGTGTCACGCAATCCGGTACACGCTGTGTTGTTTCTGATCGTGGCTTTTCTTAACGCAGCGGGCCTGTTCGTATTGCTCGGCGCGGAGTTCCTGGCCATGATACTGGCGATTGTCTATGTCGGTGCCGTTGCAGTGCTTTTCATGTTCGTTGTTATGATGCTTGATATTGATTTTGTGCAAGTGCGCGAGGGCTTTCTCCAATACCTGCCGATCGGCGCGACAATCGGGTTATTGCTGGCGGTCGAACTGGGCTTTGTGGTCTCGGCAACATGGCTCGGCGAGGGCGGCCGCACTCTGGCCGGACCGACTGAAGGACCTGTGACCAATACCGAAGCGATCGGGCAAGTCCTGTATACGGAGTACTTCTACTTGTTTCAGGCTGCGGGAATCATTCTGCTTGTGGCCATGGTCGGTGCTATCGCCCTGACGCTGCGTCGACGTGACGACGTCCGTCGTCAGAAGGTCGCAGGACAGAATGCCCGACGGCCGAAGGAAGCGATCGAAATCCGGCGCGTTACACCCGGCACGGGACTCTGAAACAATGGAGATTACGCTCGCGCACTATCTGGTCGTTGGCGCGATCATGTTCGCCCTTGGAATTTTTGGCATTTTTCTCAATCGCAAGAACGTTATCGTCGTCCTGATGTCGATTGAATTGATGCTGCTTGCGGTCAACGTCAATCTGGTGGCGTTCTCGGCTTATCTCGGCGACCTTACCGGCCAGATATTTGCCATGTTCGTGCTCACGGTCGCTGCGGCGGAAGTGTCGGTCGGGCTTGCGATTTTGGTCGTTTACAACCGTGTACGCGGCAGTATCGAGGTTGAGGATATCAATCTCATGAAGGGCTGAGCAGGCAATGGCGGCCCTTTGCGTCTTCCTTCCACTCGTCGGTGCGCTCATTGCTGGTTTTTTTGGACGTCTGATCGGCGACCGCGGCGCACAGGTGGTCACCTGTGGTTTGATGATCGTCTCCGCTGCATGCGGTACGGCCGTGTTCGTCTCCGCCATTGCCGGCGGCGAATCTTATTCGATAGAACTCTTCCGCTGGATCCGCTCGGGAACACTGGATTTTTCGTGGGCGCTTCACGTTGATTCGCTCACAGCGGCGATGATTTTCACGGTCAGCAGCGTCTCCACCCTCGTTCACATCTATTCGGTCGGCTATATGGCGCACGACGCCAACGTGCCGCGCTTCATGGCCTACCTGTCTCTGTTCACCTTCTCCATGCTGATGTTGGTGACGGCCGACAACTTCGTCCAGCTGTATTTCGGTTGGGAGGGTGTCGGGCTGTGCAGCTATTTGCTGATTGGCTTCTGGTATACGAGGCCGGCGGCCAACTCAGCAGCCATCAAGGCGTTCATCGTCAATCGGGTCGGAGATTTCGCGTTCGCGTTGGGTATCTTCACAATCTACCTTACGTTTGATTCGGTCGATTACGAAGTCGTATTCCGGGCCGCTGAGGCCCGTGTGGACGATAGGACCGGGTTCCTCGGGTTTGAGATTGATACAATCACATTGATTTGCCTGCTTCTCTTTGTAGGTGCGATGGGCAAGTCGGCGCAGCTATTCCTGCACACTTGGTTGCCGGACGCGATGGAAGGGCCGACCCCGGTTTCAGCCCTGATTCACGCTGCGACCATGGTTACGGCCGGAGTGTTTCTCGTCGCACGTTGTTCGCCTCTATTCGAGCTCTCCGAAACGGCGCTCGCGACCGTTACCGTAGTGGGCGCCTCCACGGCGTTCTTTGCAGCTACCGTCGGCCTTGTGCAGAACGACATCAAACGTGTCATTGCATATTCGACATGCAGTCAGCTTGGTTACATGTTCTTTGCGTGTGGCGTTTCCGCATATGCGGCGGGCATCTTTCACCTGATGACGCACGCGTTCTTCAAGGCGCTTCTGTTCCTCGGCGCGGGCGCGGTGATCCACGCCATGTCGGACGAGCAGGATATGCGCCGGATGGGAGGTATCCGACGGGCGGTTCCATGGACGTACGCGCTGATGACGATAGGTTCTTTGGCTCTTGCGGGAATCCCGCCGTTTGCCGGTTTTTTTTCCAAGGACGTGATCCTCGAAGCGGCATACGCAGCGCATACCGGAGTTGGTGGATATGCCTTTTGGCTGGGTGCTTCGGCAGCGGCGATGACCGCGTTCTATTCGTGGCGGCTGCTGTTCATGACATTTCATGGACGCCCGCGCGCCAATGAAAAGGTCATGGCACACGTTCGCGAGGCCCCGCTTACGATGTTGCTGCCGCTGATCGTGCTCGCTGTCGGCGCCCTCGCGGCGGGCTATATGGGGCGCGGCCTGGTGGATCACGACGGCGCGTATTGGGGGCCCGCCCTTTATGTGCTCGAGGGTCACAACGCGCTCGCCGACGCGCACCATGCGCCTCTGTGGGTCAAGGTGCTGGGTCCGGTTTTGGCGATCATGGGCATCTTTATTGCCTGGCTGTTCTATATTCGGAGGCCCGAACTGCCCCGTCGCTTGGCCAACTCGGCTCGGAACGTACATATGTTCCTGCTCAACAAATGGTATTTCGATGAACTTTACGACAGGACGCTGGTGCGGCCGGTGAAGCGTCTTGGACTCGCTCTCTGGAAGACCGGCGACGGCGAGATTATCGACAGTGTGGGGCCCAATGGCATCGCTGCCGGCGTCCTTGCGGTCGCGCGTCGCGCGGCCAGTCTGCAAACCGGCTACGTCTATCATTACGCCTTCGCAATGCTGATCGGCGTGGTCGCATTTGTGACCTGGTATCTCGGGACCGGCGGCAGCTGAGCGGTGGAGGGCTTTCCCTACCTCGTTGTGGTGATTGTTGTGCCGCTTCTCGGCGCGGCAATGATCCTGACCGTGATTGGCCAAACCGATGTTGTGGCTCGCAATGCGCGTGCGGTGGCGCTGTGGACAACACTGTTCACCTTCGTTCTTTCGGCAGCCATGTGGGCTGCCTTCGACACCGGTACTGCGGAGTTTCAATTCGTCGAGCGCGCGGCATGGGTTCCCGGAATCGGAGTGGAATTCCACCTTGGCGTTGACGGAATCTCGATGTTGTTCGTCGTGCTGTCGAGCTTTCTCTCGTTGATCTGCGTGCTGGCGAGCTGGCGAGCGATCACAGAGCATGTGAAGGAGTACATGATCGCTTTTTTGGTCATGGAAGCGATGATGAACGGCGTGTTTTGTGCGCTCGATATCGTGCTCTTTTATATTTTCTTCGAAGGTATACTAATTCCGATGTTTCTCATCATCGGAGTGTGGGGCGGTCCGAACCGGGTCTATTCGGCGTTCAAGTTTTTTCTCTACACGCTTGCTGGATCGGTACTTTTTCTGATCGCTATCCTGACCATGATCTATGTCGCAGATGGCGAAACGAGCATTCCGGCACTTGTTAGGACCGGATTCGATCCCAGACTTCAGACGTGGCTATGGCTTGCGCTGTTTGCCTCATTCGCGGTGAAAGTGCCGATGTGGCCATTCCATACCTGGCTTCCCGACGCGCACGTCGAGGCGCCGACCGCCGGGTCGGTCATTCTTGCCGGGGTACTTCTAAAACTCGGCGCTTACGGTTTTCTTCGTTTTTCCTTGCCGATGCTGCCCGATGCCACCGCGCTCTTTACGCCGGCTGTCTACACCTTGAGCGTGGTGGCGGTAGTGTATACGTCGGTTGTCGCATTGATGCAGGAGGACATGAAGAAACTCATTGCTTATTCGTCGGTCGCCCATATGGGTTTCGTGACCATCGGCTTGTTCACACTGACGACACAGGGCGTCGAAGGTGCCATCATGGTGATGCTGAGCCACGGCGTCGTCTCTGCCGCCTTGTTTCTCTGTGTCGGTGTGGTCTACGACCGTCGTCACAGCCGCTTGATCGAGAGCTATGGCGGCCTTGTCCATCGCATGCCCGCTTACGCCTTTGCATTCATGGTGTTTACGATGGCAGCGATAGGCTTGCCCGGAACCGGCGGTTTCGTGGGGGAGTTTCTCGTTCTGACCGGTGCATTCCAGGTCAACACATGGGTCGCCGCTCTTGCCGCGCTCGGTGTCATCCTGGGTGCCGCTTACATGCTCTGGCTCTATCGTCGAGTCGTTTTTGGCTCCCTCGTAAAGGAGGAGTTAAAGGCGATTCCCGACCTCGATAAACGCGAAATCACCATTTTACTGCCGCTGATTTCCATTGTGCTTTGGATGGGGATATATCCGGAAAGTTTTCTTCGGCCGGTGGGTCCGTCTGTCGAGAATCTGATCGCGCAATCTCAGCCAACGGCAACGTCGGCCCGGGTCGGCCGCTGAGAAGGCAGTTATGGATTCTTTCCCCGCGCTCACGCCTGCGTTGCCTGAACTGGCGCTGCTTGCGACGGCGTGTTTTCTGCTGATTTTCGGCGTGTTCCGTGGGAACGTCGGTGGCGGACTGGTGACACTGCTTGCTTTGATTGGAATGTCGGTTGCGCTTGCGTTGGTGGCATTCAATCCTGTCGGACGCGGGTCGGCCTTTGGCGGGTTGTTTAGCTCCGACGCGTACACGGATTTTATGAAAGGATTGATCTTGGTTGGCGCGATGGTGACGCTGACCATGGCGAGGAGCTACCGCGAACGGGAAAATTTGCAACGTTTCGAGTACTCGGTGCTGCTCGTTTTTGCCACCTTGGGCATGGCGATGATGGTTTCGGCGAATAATCTGATGGCCCTTTACGTCGGAGTCGAGATGCAGAGCTTGCCGCTATATGTGATGGCGGCGTTCAAGCGAGATAGTCGCCGTTCGGGTGAGGCCGGTCTGAAGTACTTTATCCTCGGTGCGCTTTCATCGGGCTTGCTGCTGTACGGCTGCTCGCTGATCTACGGCTATACCGGGACCACGGATTTTGCCACGCTGGCTGACGCCGTCGGTGCGGGGCCGCCTTCGGTGGGACTGCTGGTCGGCCTCGTTCTCCTCGTCTCGGGGATCGCCTTCAAGGCCTCGGCAGTGCCCTTTCATATGTGGACACCCGACGTGTATGAGGGCGCGCCGACCGCGGTAACGGCATTTTTTGCCGCAGCGCCCAAGGTGGCTGCGCTGGCGCTCCTTACCCGCGTGCTCGTCGAACCGTTTGGTGCGCTGGTCGAAGAATGGCGTCAGGTAGTTGTTTGCCTCTCCGTTGCCTCGATGCTTCTCGGTGCGTTCGCAGCAATCCGACAGACCAATGTCAAACGGCTGATGGCTTACTCGTCGATCGGTCACGTCGGTTACGCGCTCGTCGGTCTCGCTGCCGGCGGCGTCGGTGGCGTGCGTTCCGTCATCATCTACCTCGCCATCTATTTGATAATGACGATCGGCGTGTTCGCGTGCATTCTCGCCATGCGTCGGCGCGGTCGCATGGTGGAGGGGATTATCGACCTCGCGGGCCTCGGGCGCACTCACCCGATGCTGGCCGCCGCGCTGGCAATTCTGATGTTCTCGATGGCGGGAATCCCGCCGCTCGCGGGATTCTTCGGCAAGTTTTACGTATTTTTCGCTGCCGTTGAGGCGGGCCTCTATCCGCTTGCGGTGATCGGTGTACTGACCAGCGTTGTTGCCGCATTCTATTATGTACGAATAGTCAAATTGATGTACTTCGATGAGGCTGGTGAGCCATTCGATCGCCCATTCGACCGTGAAGTGGGAGTGGTTGCCGCCTGCACCAGTTTGCTTGTGCTTCTGTTTTTCGTCTATCCGGCACCCTTGGTGTCAGCTGCCTCCGCTGCTGCGGTCGCGTTGCTTTCGTGAAATTGTCGCCGTTCTTTAGCGTGGTGTCGCTCGATCAGGTCGACAGCACCAATGAAGAAGCGCGCCGGCGTGCTGTCGCTGGTGCATCCGAGGGCACGCTGATCGTCGCGCGTTCTCAGAGCGCTGGCCGTGGACGGCGCGCACGGCGCTGGGAGTCTCCGGCGGGAAATCTGTACATGTCGCTGCTGCTCCGCCCCAGCGGAACGATCGACAAGGCTGCACGCTTCTCCTTCGTCGCTGCCGTGGCGCTTAGCGATGCAATCGCTGGACTGGCACCGCAGGTAAACGTGGCTCATAAATGGCCGAACGACCTTTTGATCTGCGGGCGCAAATGCGCGGGGATGCTGCTGGAGTCCGCCGCCGGTGGCCGCGACCAACTCGATTGGCTGGTGATCGGCATCGGAGTAAACCTGTCTCGGCATCCAGCCAACCTGCCCTTTCCGGCGACCGACCTCGCCGGTGAAGGCGCTGCCGGGATGACGCCTGACAGCGTCATGGAAGCCTTTGCGAAGCGTTTCTTGCATTGGCGCGATGTCTGGCGGAATGGTGGTTTCGCACCGGTGCGCCGAGCGTGGCTCGCGCGCGCCTTCTGCCTCGGCAAACCGTTTGAAGTCCATACCGGGGGCGAAACATTGGGAGGCGTGTTCTCGGGCCTGGCGGAGGACGGCGCGTTACTGCTCGACCGCGACGGCGTGGTGCGCCGCGTGTCCGCCGGCGACGTGTTTCCGGCAGACGCATGAGTGCGCCGTTGCTGCTCGCGATCGACGCGGGCAACACGAATGTCATGTTCGCGTTGTTCGACGAAGAACGTCTGGTCGTAAGGTGGCGCACGGCGACGATCGCAAGCCGGACGGCCGACGAATACGCAGTGTGGTTGACCCAACTCATGGCGCTTGAGGGAATCGCGCCAGCGCGCGTCGGCGACGCAATCGTCGCTACCGTAGTGCCGCAGGCCCTGTTCGAAATCGATGCCCTGTGCCGAGGTTATTTCGACTGTGCACCAAAGGTCGTCGGCAAGGGCCTCGAGCTCGGTCTGCACATTCATGTGGATCGGCCGCACGAGGTCGGGGCAGATAGGCTCGTTAACGCCGTCGCCGCGCACGCGCGTTATCAGGGCTGGCTCGTTGTCATAGACTTCGGTACGGCAACAACGTTCGACGTGGTCAGCGCGGACGGCGACTACGAGGGCGGAATCATTGCACCCGGGATCAACCTGTCGCTTGAGGCGCTGGATCAAGCGGCAGCCAAGCTGCCGCGTGTGGCGGTGGAAAAGCCAGTCCACGTGGTTGGCCGTGGAACCGTGGCAGCCATGCAGTCCGGAATCTACTGGGGATACGTCGGTATGCTTGAGGGCTTGGTCAAGCGCATCAAGGGAGAGGTGGGCAAGGCGATGACCGTTGTGGCCACGGGTGGACTTGCACCGCTGTTCAAGGACGCAACCGACGCCATAGACGAAGTGGCTCCCGACCTGACGCTATACGGTCTCATGCGCCTGCATAGGTTGAACCGGTAAACGGAATGGAACACGGCGACCGCCTGCTTTTCGTGCCGCTCGGAGGCACCGGTGAGATTGGCATGAACCTCAATCTCTACGGCCTGGACGGTCGCTGGATAATGCTCGATTGCGGAGTGACCTTTGCCGATGAACACGTGCCCGGCGTGGATTTAATTCTGCCTGACCCAAGTTTCATTGCTGCACGTCGCGGATCGCTCGAAGCCATCGTGCTGACCCACGCTCATGAGGATCACCTGGGCGCCGTTGCGCATCTCTGGCGACAACTCCAATGCCCGATTTATGCGACGCCATTCACCTCCGCAATACTTCGGCGCAAGCTCGCGGAGACGCGTCTGGCCGAGGAGGTGCCGCTGCGGACGATCCCGCTCGGCGCTCGCTTTGAAGTCGGGCCGTTCGACGTCGAGTTCGTCACCGTCACCCACTCGATCCTTGAGCCCAACGCGGTCGTGTTGCGAACACGACTTGGCACAGTCGTGCACAGCGGCGATTTCAAGATTGATCCGGATCCGTTGATTGGCGACCTGACTCACCGCGAAACGTTGGAGGCGGTGGGTCGCGAGGGTGTCGTCGCGCTGATTTGCGATTCGACGAACGCGACGCGTAAGGGCTCGTCAGGATCGGAGGGCGCACTCAGGCGTAGTCTCGACGAATTGATCGGCCAGCAGACGGGCCGGGTGGCAGTTACCACTTTCGCGTCGAACGCTGCGCGCATCGAAACGCTGGTCAAGGTGGCCGATCGCCACGGTCGTCATGTCGCGTTGGTTGGGCGCAGCCTGTGGCGGATTGTCGAGACCGCTCGGGAGGCGGGTTATTTCGTTGATCTGCCACCCCTCCTGTCCGACAGGGAGGTCGGATATCTGCCGCCCGAGAAGACAATGCTGATCGCTACCGGCTGCCAGGGAGAACCGCGCGCAGCGATGTACCGAATCGCTTCGGGTGACCACCCGCATGTGGTCTTGTCGCCCGGCGATACGGTCATCTTCTCGTCGAAAATCATCCCTGGGAACGAACGCGCGATAAATCGTCTCCACAATCAGTTGATCGCGTCGGGAATCACCCTGATCACCGAGAAAGACCACTTCGTGCACGTTTCCGGCCACCCGATGCGCGATGAACTCACATTGTTCCACCGTTGGTTGCAGCCCGATATCCTTGTGCCGGTACATGGTGAACCGCGCCATCTCGCGGCGCACGCCGCACTCGGCCGGGCCAACGGTATCGCGCAGGCACCGGTGATCCGCAACGGCCAGATACTGAGCTTGGCGCCGGGACCGGCGACGATCATCGGCGAGGCAGAAACCGGCCGCTTGGTGCTCGACGGCCGTACCATTTTGCCGTTCGATGCTGGCGTGCTGCGCATGCGGCGTCGTTTGATGCGCGAGGGCGTGGTGTTCATCGCGCTGGTGATCGACGAGGAGGGCTGCTTGCTGGCAGAACCACGCTGGCGCGCCGAAGGCGTACACGTTGAGGCAACCAACGCTGCCGGCGGTTTGAGCAGCGCCGTCGCCCGGTCTCTGGCGGCGTTGCCGCCGGCGCGTCGGCTTGATGACGATGCGATCCGCGAAACCGCCCGTTTGTGCGTGAGCCGTACGCTGCGGCGCGTCGCCGACAAACGGCCGGCGATCAGCGTCGAACTTGTACGCCTCAGCGCCTGACGAGGCATTGCGGTGGCGCGTCGGACACGCCGTTTCTGGTCGCAGGATGGGAGGCGCCGGATTGTGGCGCGGACCTGTGCGCCGGGCGTTTTCGGTCAGTCGATAGTGGCTGTCGATGGCGGCACCTGGAAGTCGTTGTGCCTGACTACCAAGTCTCGATATCGGGCCGTAGCTCGACGTTGAATGACCACGCCGAACGATCCTGATGTGCGATGTGGAATACTTCCTGGGCAATGGCGGACGGTTTGCAGAAGAACTCGTCGGGTCTGTCGGCAGCAAACACCGGTCGTGTGCGCGGTGTATCGATAGCGGCGTCGATCATCAGGTACGCGACGTGCACACCCTTCGGTCCGAGTTCGCGCGCCATCGACTCCGCCAAAATGCGCTGCGCCGCTTTCGTCGGCGCAAAGTATGCGAATCGAGCACGCCCACGTCGCGCCGACGTGTTGCCGGTAACGATGATCGCACCGTCGCCGGCTTCAATCATCGCCGGGGCAACCGCACGCGCGAGATAAAGCAGAGATGTCGCATTGACCCGAAAATTACGCTCAAGCCGTGTCGGCTCGCTTTCAAGGAAGGTTGCTGCGCCACCACCGTCGAGTATGCCGGAGACCGCATTGTGGATGAGCACGCGCGGAGCACCCATGTGCTCGGCGACGGCCGCCGCCGCCGCGGTCAGAGCCTCGATGTCGGCGACATCGCAGACGAAACCCTTACTTTGCGCGATTTCCTGCTCGTACGTCTCCAGCCGGTCACGGTTACGCGCCAGCATGGCCACACGGTATCCGCCGGCAGCGAATCGCCGTGCACATTCGCGGCCGGTGCCCGGGCCGACGCCGGCAATCATGCAGACCGGACTGTCGCTTTTCATTTCACGTCTCGCTCACGGTGCGTGCCGGGTTCAAGCATCACCTTGATCTGTCCCGACGGGTTCCTCAGAGCTTCGAAGGCCTCGGAGAATCCGTCGAGGTCGACACGGTCCGTGACCAAACGTGCTGCGTCGATACGCCCATTGGCCAACGCGTCGAGGACGAGAGCGAAATGACGTTTGCGGTAAATGAACGCAAACGTAAGGTCTAGTTCCTTGGTGATTGCGCGACCGGGATAGATCGCGTCTTGCGCCATGCACAGTCCGACGACCACCAGGCGCGCGTCCGGCGGAGCATAGTCGATCGCAAGTTGCAAGCTGCCGGGCACTCCAACGCAATCGAACACGACATCCGGCGGGCCGCCGGTCAGTTCTGCGAAACGACGCGGTACGTCATCATGGGCCGCGTCGACCGCCGCGGTGGCGCCGAAATCCATGGCGCGCTCCGCCCGGCTCGCTACTAGGTCGCTGACGACAATGTGACGGGCACCAAGAAACCGGCACCACAGTGCGACAGCGAGGCCGACAGGTCCAGCGCCCACCACGAGCACGGTCTTGTCCGGCGATAGCTGCGCCTTCTCCGCGGCATTGAGACCGACCGCGAGGGGTTCGACGAGTGCGCCTTCGGCGAAGCTCACGGCTTCGGGCAAGCGCAGCGTCGTATCGCTCCCGACGCGGGTGTACTCGGCGTAGGCGCCGGGCAATTCGAGGTCGGCGCGCATGGTGACATCGGCACACCGATAGGCGCGTCCGGCGGCGCATTCCGGACATCTACCGCAACCGATAAACGGCTGTGCGGTCACCCGGTCGCCGACACGCCAATCACCGCGGGCTTCTCGACCCACTGCCACAACCTCACCGGCGAATTCATGGCCCATGACCGCACCAGGCTTGAGAACCCTCCATCCGACGCTGGGGTCGGTGTGCCGCGACCAATGAAGATCAGTGCCGCAGATACCGCACGCGCTCACCTTGATTACGAGATCGCTTGGCCCGGGAGTCGGATCCGGTACGGTTTCCACCGCAAGCGGCGCCCCAGGCAACGTGAATACCGCTGCTTTCATGCTGCCTGTATAACGTGTCCTGGCCCGCCTGTGAAAATCTGCCGCGTCGGCGGCTGTCGAGGCAACGGGGAGGCGATATGATCGGACGATTGAATCACGTAGCGTTGGCGGTGCCAGACCTTAAGGTCGCTGCGGCGCTTTACCGCGACACACTCGGCGCCGTCGTTTCTGAGCCGGTGGCCTTGCCCAACCACGGCGTAACCACGGTGTTTGTTACCTTACCGAACGCCAAGGTCGAACTAATCGAGCCGCTGGGTGCGGAATCGCCCATTACCGGCTTTCTTTCCCGCAATCCGCGAGGCGGCATTCACCACATTTGCTACGAGGTCGCCGACATCAGTGCTGCGCGCGACCGCCTCGTGAGCGACGGCTTGCGGGTGCTCGGCGACGGTGAGCCGCGGCCGGGTGCACACGGCAACCCGGTGATCTTCCTGCACCCCAAGGACTTACACGGCGCCCTCGTCGAACTGGAGGAGGTGGCGTGAGCGGCGCCGAAGCAACATTTGCCTTCGTCCTTATCTGGTGGGTCACGTTGTTCGCGGTCCTGCCCATTGGCGTCCGCCGCTCCGAAAATCCCGAACTCGGGCACGAAGCCGGAGCACCGGAGAATCCTCGTCTCTGGCGCAAGGGCTTGCTCACCACCGCGATCAGCGCCGTACTGACCGGTGTCCTCTTCGTCGCCGCCGAGGCTGGTCTGTTGCCACTGCGCGAATGGCTTACAGCCGACCCTCCGGCCTTTCGCGCCGCTACATCGGGCAATGAGTGAGAGCGTGTGGGAATCCCCGTGGGCGTTGTCGTGCCGCCGGTGGTCCGTGCTCTGCCGGAATCGGTGCGAGACACAAAGCGGTTCCGGCAGCGTGGTGTTCCATGCCCTATCATGCATGACCCGCCGGCCAGCTGAGTCTCTCAGCACCATGAATTACGAGAGTTGCACATGACCATGATCGATACCGCCGACTGGCAACAGGACATCCACGATGTATTCGGCGTCCACGGGGTGACCATGGTTGCGCACGTGCCGGATGCCGGCCACACGCGGCTCATTGAGAAATGTCAGGCGTCGAACGATATCGATGTTGTGACCTTGACCACGGAAGAAGAAGGCGTCGGGTTGCTGTGCGGAGCATGGGCCGGTGGACGCAAGGGCGTTCTTCTCATGCAATCGAGCGGCGTCGGCAATTGCGTCAATGCCCTGGCGCTCGCCAACATTTGCCGCATCCCCTTTCTGACAATCGTCTCCATGCGGGGGGAATGGGGCGAGTTCATTCCATGGCAGGTGCCGATGGGGTTGGCCACACCGAAAGTGCTCGAAGCGATGGACGTGCGCGCATTCCGAGCGGATGCCAGACACGAAGTCGGAAGCACCGTAGAGGCGGCGGCAAGTTTCGCATTCAATACGCGCCGTTCGGCGGCCGTCCTGTTGTCGCAGAAAATGATCGGCGCCAAGCGTTTCAAGGAGGAATGAGCCGATGGTGCGTCGCCGCCCGTTGGTGAAGGCGCTACTCGAGGGGCGTCCTGAACATTTGCTGGCCGTATCCAGTCTGGGCTCCGCCACTTGGGACCTCGGTGCCGCGGGGCACGATGACCGGAACTTCTGCTTCATCGGTGCGATGGGGCAGGCGGCGCCTTTCGCGCTCGGCTTGGCTATGGCGCAGTCCGACAAGCGCGTTGTGCTCTTCGGCGGCGATGGCGACATGTTGATGAGCCTCGGCGTACTCGCGACCATTGCGAATCAGGCCCCGGCCAATCTCGCGATCATATTGCTCGATAATGAATCTTACGTGGAGACCGGTGCCCAGCCGACGGCGACGGCAGGTCCGACTGACCTCGAGGCAGTAGCACGCGGCTGCGGGATATCGGCGTCGCGAACGGTGACGAACGAGGCTGCGATTCCCGAATTGCGCGACGCGATGCTGAACGTACCCGGCCCGGTGTTTGCCAACGTCAAGGTTATTGCCGAACAACTGTCCCTGGTGTTCCCGCACAGTTTCGACGGCGTGACGGCGATCAACTTGTTCCGCGGCGCGGCGACGGCGTAGCGGCCCCGGCCAGAACAGCAATTTTCGCGGTTTCGTGGGGCAATCGCGCGTATAGTGCGGCCGTGCTCGCTTGCTCCGTGGCGTTGCGGCGCCCGTCGAACAAGACCCGCTCACACGTCAGGGAGGCCCCGATGCAAACCGCCGATGCTCTTGTTCAGATCCTCCGCGCCGAAGGCGTCGAGCAAAGTTTTTGCTATCCGTTTAGCCCCATCATGGACGCGATGGCCCGCGCCGGCGTGAAACCGATCGTTACCCGTCAAGAACGCGTAGCCGGCAACATGGCCGACGGCGTGTCGCGATCCACCAACGGCGACAAGATGGGCGTCGTCACCGTACAGGCATTGGCCGGGTCGGAAAACGCGTTTGCCGGAATCGCGCACGCGCATACCGATTCGACGCCGGTCCTGTTCCTGCCTGGGCATCCCGGGACGCGTTTCGTCGGTACGGATCCGACATTCGACAGTATGCGCAACTATCGCAGCGTAACCAAATGGTCACAGACCCTGCTCGTCGCTGACCAGTTGCAAGCGCAAATGCGACGGGCTTTCACCGCCTTGCGCACCGGGCGTCCGCGGCCTGCCATGCTTGAGTTGCCGGCCGACGTGTGCCGCAGCGAATACAACGGCGAAATCGACTGGACGCCAGTGCCGCCCATGCGCTCCGCACCCGACCAGGGCGCAGTCGAAGAGGCGGCCGACCGCCTCCTGGCGGCGGAGACTCCGTTGATCTGGGCCGGTTCAGGAGTGCTGTATGCGAAAGCGAGCGATGAGCTGACCGAGGTCGCCGAGTTGCTTGGAGCGCCCGTAATGACCACGTTGCAGGGAAAGAGCGCCATCCCTGAGTCGCACCCGTTGGCGGCGGGTGTCGGCGCGCTCGTTGCTACCGCCATGGTTACCCATTACCTCGGCAAGTCGGACACCTTGCTTGCGGTGGGCTCCAGTCTGAGCGTCGCGCCGTTTACGCGCGTCATCCCCGAAGGAAAGACGATCATCCACGTCACCGTGGATCCGGTCGATATCAACAAGGATTATCCTGCCGCTGTCGGCGTCATCAGTGACGCCAAGCTTTTCCTGGCTGCTCTTGCCGGGGAGTTGCGGCGCCGTCTGGGGTCGCGTGGACGGGCCGACGTGCGCGCCGCGACTGAAGAGGAGGTCGCCCGTATCAAGTCTGACTGGCTAGCTGAATTCGAGCCTTTGTTCACGGACGACTCGGCGCCAATAAACGGTTACCGCATGTTCCGCGAGCTCTGGGATGCGGTCGATCCGGACACCACAATGATCACTCACGAGGCCGGCGCGTCGCGCGACATCCAATGTGTATTTTACCAGTCGTCCGTCCCGCGTAGCTATTTGGGTTGGGGGCAGTCGTCACAACTCGGGTTCTCGCTTGGCCTCGCGATGGGCGCGAAACTCGCCAATCCCGATAAACTGGTGGTCAACGTCATGGGCGACGGTGCGGTCGGCATGACGGCGATGGACCTCGAAACGGCCGCACGCAACAACATCGGCACGCTGACGGTCATCAAGCACGATTCGGTGTTTTCAGGCTACGACCGCAACATCCCTGACTCGATCGCGCGTTACAATGCTGCGGAGCAGACGGGCGACTACGCGGGATTGGCGACCGCGCTCGGATGCCACGCCGAACGAGTGGAAGAACCATCGGCGCTACCTGCAGCCTTCGCCCGTGCGATCACCGCCACACGCGAAGGGCAGCCTGCTGTCGTGGACGTCATCACCGCCGAGACCCGCAAACTATCGCACCACAAGTAACCTCCCTGCCTCCGAGGAGAGGGATCCCGTGATCGAGAGCACGGTCGACATCGCCACGGCCGATGGCGCGATGGAAACCTTTATCTGCCAGCCTGAGCGCGGCGCGCCACATCCGCCGGTGCTGTTTCTGATGGACGCGCCCGGGGTGCGCGAAGAGCTCGCGGACATGGTCCGACGGCTCGCCAGCGTCGGTTACGCCGTTCTGCTGCCGAACCTCTATTACCGCGCCGGGCGCGATACCAAGTACGGCCGCGACGTGCTCGAGGAAGGCAGCGAAGAGCACCGGCGCATGAGAGCGGTGCGGACGAAGATGACGATTCCGCCGGTCATGCGCGACGTTGCGGCGATGATCGCGTTCTGCGACAGCGACTCGGCCATCGCCGGCGGCCCGGTGGGCTGCCACGGCTATTGCCTGAGCGGGCCGTATGCGCTGGCCGCGGCCGCGCGGTACCCCGAACGCATCGCTGCGGCGGCCTCGTTCTACGGCACCTGGCTGGTCAGCGACGCTGAGGAAAGCCCGCACCTGACGCTCGCGCGGAGCCGGGGCGAACTCTACATCGCCTGCGCCGAACACGACGATCTCGCGCCCCTGCCGATGGTAGACGAACTCCGAGACCGGTTCGAGAAATCGGGCGCGGCCGGCGAGATGGAGATGTACGCGGGAGTCCATCACGGCTTCGCGTTCCCCGAACGCTGGTGCTACGACCGGAAGCATGCTGCATACTGCACCTCCATTATTCCGTCGAACACCGGGGCAGATTTCGGCTTTCGTCACGGGCCGCATCGACTTGCCTGCCTGGTCGGCGGGAGATCGGGAACCTCGAACAGGTATTCCGGTCTGTCGTTGTAGGCATAACCGCGCAGACGCCCGGCCCTGCGCCATTTTTTGATGGTGCGGATCGAGACGGTGAGCCGGTCGGCGGCCTCATGGATCGTCAACAGCCCACGATCGCGAAGCCGCTCGTAGCGTGACCTGAGAGACCGATTGTGGCGGGTTGCTGTCACCAGCTTCGGGGTAAAGGCATGGCCATGCCCGGTTCGGGATCCGCGCGTATTGAGGATCGACGCAATCTCGCCATCCGTGTGGTCATCCAACAGCCTGTCGATCTCGGCAACGATCTCATCGCTGGTCCTGCGGATTTCATACACGCGTGGATCCGGCGTCCAGATGAGCTCTCTGGTCGCGCCGCCGCGCAGGCGCACTCCCAGGCTCCGCGTGGCCTTGGTCAGCGTCACGTCCTCGATCAGCAGCCGCGCCATCCGCTTGCGCTCGCGGTGCGGCGTCGCCGGATCGTTCCACAGGCGGGGGAAGTCTCTGGCCAGCTCAAGCACTCGCTTTCGTTGCTCATCGTCCAACCCCCGGTCAGGCTCGGCGCGGCTGCGATCGAGCTCGTGCTGCGCCTCGTCCAGGGCCCGGAGTTTCGCGTTCCATTCCGCCTCCAGCACGTCGGCGACCATCCGGTTGTCGGGATGGGTCTGCATGAACCGTTGCCTCGCCAAGTCCGCTTCCTCGCGGGCGCGCTGCACCTGTTGGGAACGCCATAAATCGGCCTCCTCGGCGCGGGCCGTGAGCTCGTTCTGCACTTGGAGCGCGACGTCCAGCGTGAGCGGTGTCACCAGTTCCACCAGCAGCTCGCCGACCGCGCGATCGATGGCGCCGCCCGATACGCCCTGACACACGCTGCCGCTCGCTGTCTCGATCCCTTCTCTCTGGCACACATAATCGGGATATTGCCGTCCTTTACGGGTGCGGTAGCGGACCGTCATGCTCCGGCCGCAGACGCCGCAGATGGCCAGGCCCTGCAGCAGTGCCGGTCCCTCGCGCGGGGGGCTGCGGCGCTTCGCTTCGTAGGATTGCGCATTGTTCCGGAGTTGCAGTTCGTTCTCCTCGAACCGCTCCCAGGTGATGTAGCCCGGGTGCGCGTCGCGCAACAGCACCGTCCATTCCTCGCGCGCCAGGCGCCTGTGCTCGACACCGCCGCCGGGCCGCCGGCGGCGCCGGGTGCGGCCGTACGCGAAGGCACCGGCGTATCGCGGGTTGTGCAGCGTGTTGATCACCTGCGAGAACTTCAGCCGCTTCCAATGCAGCTCGCCCTTTTGCGGTCCGCTGAGAGGACGGTGGGGGAACAGCAGCTTCTCTCTGTTGAAGTGCTTCACCGTGGCCTGCGCGGAGCCGGTCCGGGTGAAGGTGTCGAACAGCAGGCGCAGGCCGTGCTGCACTTGTTCGTCGGGGTCGAGCACCACCTGGTCGAGCGGGTCGTAGACCAGCCCCACCGGCAGAGGAAGCTTCAACTCCCCGCGCTTGGCCGCGTTGAGCGTCCCGCCGCGCAGCCGGGCGCGCATCATGTGCAGCTCTGCCTCGCTCATCGTGCCTTTAAGCCCCAGCAGGAGCCGGTCATTGAAGTCGACGGGATCGTAGACGCCGTCCTCGTCGAGGATCAGTGTCTCGCTCAGCGCGCAGAGCTCGATCAGCCGATGCCAGTCGGTGGAGTTGCGCGCGAGACGGCTGACCTCGAGCCCGAGCACGATGCCGGCCCGGCCCATGCCGACCTCGGCGACCAGGTGCTGGAACCCCTCGCGGTCGCTGTCGGCGCCAGAGAGGCCGAGATCGCGGTCGATCACGACGATGTTCTCGGTCGGCCAGCCCAGCGCCACGGCGCGCTCCCGCAGCGCGTACTGGCGGCGCGTGCTCTCGCCATGGTCGAACACCTGCTGCAGGCTTGACTGGCGCACGTACAAGTAGGCATCGCGGCTCAGATGGCCCGTATCCACCTTCTGATGGGCGCTGCTCATGCCGGCTTTCCTTCCATATGGCCGTTGAGCATGGCGATCAGAATGTCGATCGCCGACGTCTCGACCCCGGTGGGCAACGGCCCGGGCGCGGCCCCCGCGCACGCGGCCGCCGGCGGGGCGGGCAGCGCGGCGAAGGCATGCAGCCAGGCCGCGACGCCGCGCAACGCCACCACGCCGCTTCCGTGGCGGTCGTGGACGGCGCCGGGCTCGACGGCATGACGGCGCATCCGTTCGTACCCCTGTCCGTAGGCCGAAGGCTCCGCCGCCGGGAGCGCGGTGCAGGGTGGGTTGTGCATCGTCATCGTTTTTTTCCCCGCGCCAGGGCGCGGTCGATGCTGCTGCGATGGACCGAGACGCCGAAGCGGTCGCGCACCAGCTCGACCATCTCGGCGGCGGTCAGCTCCGGCCGTTCGCTCTTCGCCGCCCGCAGCGCCTCGACCACCTCGTCGCTGAGCTTGTGGGGCCGGCGCGGTCCCGGCCGGTCCGGCAGCAGGCCCGGCAGGCCGCCGGCCTCCCATGCGCGCTGCGCCTGATACCAGGTCGGCCGCGAGACGCCGAAGCTGGCGGCGGCGTGGCTCACTGGCACGCCGTCTTCGCGCACCCGGCGCAGCATCTCGTACTTGACCTGGAGCAGATCGCGCGGGTCGAAGAACGCATTGGACACGAACAGCTCGTCGCGCACCGCCTCCGCGTTCGGGTTCAGGCAGCCATGCTCCTTGAGGGCGCGGGTCTTGGCGTCGGCGGGGCGTCTGGCCATGGCGCGGGCTCCGTCGGAAAAGGAATGTAAGTATATTTATGCACATTCCCAACGCCGTATCAACCCCTTTCTTCCTCTTTATGATCGGAAACTCCATGCTATACTTCACATAATAGCCAGAAGACGCCGTCTTCCTGGCCGTCAAGATGCCCTGTATTCCCCGTTTATGTGCAAAAACATTCTTACACATTCGGCAAAATCTCCTTGACAGTCTCCGCCCCGTTATCGTTCTCCCGCACGGTGCGGTCGTCCCCATCCAGGCTGTCCAGCAATGCCGCCAGCGCAAACAGGTCCGAGAGGCGGAACGCCGACCGGCCCGCCGACACGCGCACAAACGGATCCTCGTCCGCTACGCTGGTCCAAGCCTGTCGGATGCTGCGCAGCGTCCCGTCGTCACTTGGGTATCGAAGCCACGCCACTCCCATGATCGTCCAGTTCTCAATCAGCTCGAACTCGCGCCCGTGAAGAGGATGAAACGGGTGCGTCACCCGAAACCGCCGACCCTCAACGCATCTTGAGCGTGCAGTTGACCGTGTAATCCCGGCCCGCGGCCGAACGCCACTGGGAGCGCCTCTTCGCCCTCTACCGCCGCACGCTGGGCTGAACCATCCTGTAGCAGCATGCGTAATTCGTTCGTGTGCTGCGTCGAAGCGTTGTCGAACCGGTTCCATCGTCCATGAGACGCGCGGGCGCACACGACACCTCACCGCAGCCCCCTGACAATTGTGTCCATTGCCCGATAGTGGACACTATCGACCTCAGGAACCTTATCAAGGACTGCGGATCGGAACCGAGCCTCCGCAAGGGCCGTCCCACCGGACGCTTTCCATGCCAACTCCGTTACGATGCTTTCAGAAAATGGGCATCAAGGATCTGAGCGAACCACGGTTGGCCGCCGCTCTGGCGCACGATCAGGTTGGTCGGCAGAGGCGATCTCGTCAGGGCGGAGGCCAGTCGGTGCGGTAGAGATCGGCGAATGGTGCGTCCGGTGGATCGGTCGTCGCACGATATTCGGCAAGATAGTCGCATCCGTGCGAGGCGAACGCGGCTTCGACTATTTCGTGATAGCGGCGAGCCACGACGGCATTGTTGGCAGCGCGCCCCGCGCGGAAGCGGGCCCGCGCCGCTGCCGAGCCTCGATAGACCCACACGGTGCCGCGCAGGGGCCTGTCGATACGGTTCGTGGCGTCGACCCGATCGTAATTGAATTCTCGGCGGTCGAGCCGGTCGAGTTCGGCAGGCGCAACGCGAACGGCGAGACCGTTCACCGTCTCACCGGGTGCCTGACGGATGTTGACCGTAGCGACGAAAACGTTGGCGCGCCGTCCAGTTCTAGAATCGACGTAGTAGGGCCGGCCCTCGCGGATCACGGAGTTGTTCCGCGCCACGTTCCAGCTACGTCGATGGTCGATCAGGCGACATAACACGGCTTCATTCGCCTTGAACGGACCGCGTCCAAGCCAGGAGGCCAGTGCGCCGGCATCGACCAGCGAGCCGAAACCGAATACCCATTCGATCACGAAAGCGCCGCCTCGGTCCAACGCGCCCACGCGAGAAGACGTGAATCGTCGCCGCGACGCGCGATCAATTGGATACCGAGAGGAAGACCCGCCGGACCGGTTCCGAAGGGCAGTGTAAGACAAGGCAGGTGAAGAAGAGTCCATGGTCTGTTGAACACCGGGTCTCCGGTCGTGGCACGCGGCGGCGCCTCGCCGGGGGCGGAAGCGCTCAGCAGCAGATCGGCCCCGCCGAACAGCTCCGCTTCGCGTCGACGGCAATCGGCAGCGTAATCGCGCGCGGCGGCGACGCGTTCGGGCGCCAGACCGGCGCCGCCGTCGAGCTTGCTTCGCAATCCGTCGCTCAGCAGATCCGCATGTTCGGCGCGCTCGCGAGCGAGAGACTCGGCCGCTTCCGTCCACATGATGTCGTCCTGCGCCTGGTTCAGGCGATCGAAGGGCGACGCCATTGTGAAATTGGTGGTTTTGGCTCCGGCATCGGCAAGCGCCCCAAGCGCTCGACCGAGTAGTGCCTGGGTCGTGCCCTCGGCGTGCGACCATTCGGGCGTGCGGCACAGAGCGACGTGCGGCGGCGGACCGTCGTCGGGCGCCACCTCGATACCGTAAACCGCTGCGAGGCGGACGATGTCGGCGACGGAGCACGCGAACCATCCGAGCGTGTCGAGGCTCGGTGCCAACGCCCGTACGCCGCCGAGCGGAAGCAGACCGTAGGTCGGCTTGAAGCCGACGATGCCGCAAAACGCCGCCGGGCGAATCACCGAGCCGGCAGTCTGCGTGCCAAGGGCGACTTGCGCCATGCCGGACGCGACCGCGGCGGCGGATCCCGATGAGGAACCGCCGGGGGTCCGTCCAGGATCATGCGGGTTCGTGGTCGCAGGCGGTTTGAAGGTGGCGAACTCCGTCGTCACGGTCTTTCCGAGAACGACCGCACCCGCGTCGCGCAGCCGCGCGACACAGAAGGCATCATGCGTGGGCACGCGGTCGGCATAGATCGGTGAGCCGCTGGAACACGGCATGCCCGCGGCGTCGATAATGTCCTTGACCCCGACGGTGAGGTCGGACAGCGGACCGCCTTCACGGGATGCGGTGGCCTGCAGATCAAGATGCCGCCATGCACGCACGGTCGTTTCGCGGGCCTTGATCGCCGCCAGACACGCGGCGAGTCCGTGGTTCGTCTCCAACATGACCTCCCGTTTCCATTCCGGTTTCGCCACTATAGAAAACCCCCTTGCGTCGCGGCCAGCGGCGACGCGGTCGGCAACGGGAGGCCCTCCATGGAACGACGCGAAACCCTGACGCTGAAGAACGTGCGCGTGCGGCCGGTGCTGGTCCCGCTCAACCGGCCCGTGATCGCGAAGGTCGGAGTCTTTGAGCGTTGGCCGCTCATTCTCATCGACGCGGAGACCGAGCAAGGTGTCGTCGGGCGGAGCTATCTCGAACCCTATATCGCCAAGTCTGCACGTTATCTGGTGCCGGCAATCGAGGATCTCGCCGAAGCGCTGGCGGGCGCGCCGCTGGCGCCGATCGAAGCCTATGGTGCGGGCCGTCGGATGCTCAACCTGATCGGCTACGAAGGCGCCGCCATGATCGCCGTGTCAGGCCTCGACATGGCGCTCTGGGATGCGCAGGCGCAGGTGGCGGATATGCCGCTTGCCGTCGTGCTCGGCGGGTCGACCGGCGAAGTCCCGGCCTACAACTCGAACGCACTGTGGCTCGGCCCGCTCGAGAATATCGAGCGCGAAACGGAGGAGCTCGCGGCGGAGGGCGGGTTCGATGCGGTCAAACTCAGGCTTGGCCGCGACGCGCTGACGGATGATCTGGAAGCGATCGCCATGGTACGGCGTGTGATCGGCAACGGCGCGAAGATCATGACCGATTTCAATCAGGGACAAACGCTGGGTGGCGCTCTCGATCGGTGCCACGCGCTCGACGGCGAGGGCCTCGTATGGTTCGAGGAGCCGATCGTCTACAACGACATCGCCGGCTACGCACGGCTGACGGCGGACCTCAAGACGCCGGTGCAGCTCGGTGAGAATTTTTACGGCCCGCGTGCCCTCCACGACGCCCTGTCGGCAGGTGCCGGCGACTATGTCATGCCCGACCTTATGCGGATCGGCGGCGTAACGGGCTGGCTGCGCGCGGCAGCGATCGCCGGCGGTTTCGGCATACAGTTGTCTAGTCACCTGTATCCCGAGTTCTCGGCTCACCTCCTGCGAGTATCGGAAACGGCCCATTGGCTGGAATGGCAGGACTGGGCGAATCCCGTCCTCCGGGATCCCTATCCGGTGCGCGACGGCGCGGTGCACATTCCCGACAAGCCGGGGGTGGGGCTCGTGTGGGACGAGGCAGCGGTGACGCGTTACGCCATGTAGCCCCCGCACGCGCGCACGGCGGCCGTCGGCCCGATCAACGTTGCCGTTCCAGTGCACGCCAGCCGATGTCTCTGCGGCAATATCCACCCGGCCAGTCGACTCGATCCACGGCTGCGTACGCCGTTGCCCGCGCTTCGGCGATGGTCGGTGCCGTCGCCGTGATGCCAAGAACGCGGCCGCCGACGGCCAGGAGACGTCCGTCGAGACGCTCGGTGCCAGCGTGAAACACGACTACCGAACGGTTCTCGATGTCGTCGAGACCGGAGATTTCATCGCCCTTTTCGTAAGCGCCGGGGTAGCCGTTCGCCGACATCACGACGCACACGGCGGCGTGATCGTGCCAGCGCAGATCGAAACTGGCGAGTTCTCCGTCGCGCGTCGCCATCAGCGCCGGCAACAGGTCCGACTTGAGGCGCGGTACCAGCACCTGGCATTCGGGATCGCCGAAGCGGACGTTGAATTCCAGCAGTTGCGGTCCGGCTTCGGTGATCATCAACCCGGCGTAGAGAACGCCCCGAAACGGCGTCCCCTCCGCCGCCATTGCATTGACCGCGGGACGCACGATTTCATCCATCGCGCGCGCCAGCATGGCGTCGTCGAGCACCGGCGCGGGCGAGTAGGCACCCATCCCGCCGGTGTTCGGCCCCACGTCGCCATCGCCTATCGCCTTGTGATCCTGCGCTCCCGCCAGGGGCAAGGCGGTCGTACCGTCCACGAGAGCGAATACGCTCGCTTCCTCGCCGTCGAGAAAAGTTTCGACAATCACCTGGGAGCCTGCGGCGCCGAACGCTCCGGCGGCCATTGCGTCGAGCGCCGCCTCGGCCTCGCCGAGTGTATGCGCGACCGTCACCCCCTTTCCGGCAGCGAGGCCGCTTGCCTTGACGACAAGCGGCGCGCCGTGCTGACGCACGTACGCGCGTGCCGCGTCGAAGTCGGTGAATCGGGCAAAATCGGGTGTGGGAATGCCGTGTCGGCGGCACAGCTCCTTGGCGAAGGCCTTGGAACCTTCCAGCCGCGCCGCGGCGGCGCTCGGCCCGAAGCACGCGATCCCCGCATCTTCCAGAAAGTCGGCGATGCCGCTGACCAGTGGCGCTTCCGGCCCGACCACGACGAAATCAATCGCACGATCCCGGCACCACGCAACCACGACTGAGAAGTTTTCCGTGTCCAGGGCAACGCATTCGGCATCCTGCGCTATGCCGCCATTGCCGGGCGCGCAGTAAAGCGCTTCGCACAACGGCGAGGCACCGATCGCCCAGCACAAGGCGTGCTCGCGTCCTCCGGAGCCAATCACCAGTACGTTCATCGCGGAAACCGGTTGTTGGCTGAAGCGCACGGCGCCGAGGAATAGAGATCGAAGGTGCGCTTGTCGTAAACCATTTGGCTTCTGGACATGCTCCGGCAGCCGCGACCGTTGAACGGCACCCCAATATAGACCGGTCCGCTGTCCGAGATAGAGTCCTGCGCCGGAAATCGGGTACGCGCCCCGTCGCCGTACTCTGTATCGGGAGGGCCGCCGCGTGGACAAATCTCGCTCTTATCCATGAACGTACGGAACGGTTTGAGCGAGCGCGAAGGACTCGCGGTGGGCGTTCTTTGCGTTG
Organism: Alphaproteobacteria bacterium; assembly: GCA_965243325.1. Classification (GTDB taxonomy): domain Bacteria; phylum Pseudomonadota; class Alphaproteobacteria; order UBA7887; family UBA7887; genus JANQOH01. The sequence continues at coordinate 2,670,205 of CBDEUQ010000003.1, forward strand.
CCCAGTTGGCATTGTGGACTCTCGCACCGGCGCTCACTCACAGCGCGCCGCCGTTGGATGTGGTCGAGATGCTTACGTGGGGCCGCGCGGGAGTCGTCGCGACTTACAAACACCCAAATCTTCCCGGCCTTGTCCTGGAGACCGTTCGTCGAATGTCGTTCGGCGAACTCTGGCCGGTCTATATCGTTCCCCAAGCATTCGTTGCCGCGACATTCGTTGCCGTCTACCTGCTTGGCCGCGATCTGCTGGGGCCCAGACGCGCGCTCGTCGGGACGCTGCTGTTGACCGGGGTTTTCTATTTTTCCTGGCCGACGCCGGAAATGAACCACAACGTCGCTCAGATGCCGTTGTGGGCATGGGTGTGCCTTGCCTTACGACGCGCAACGCACGGAGGTCGCCTCACATGGTGGATAGCCCTCGGCACGCTGGCAGGTATTGCGGTCTGGGCGAAATACAGCTCGGTCTTGCTTCTCGTAGCAGCGCTCGGATGGGCGGTTTCCGACGGGCGGGCGCGGCAGCACTTCGCCTCGATGGGGCCGTGGATCGCACTCGGCATAGCCGCGGCCGTCGTTCTCCCCCAGGTGCGCTTTCTGATGGAGACGCCTCTTTCGCCTATCGACTACGCGCTTGCGCGTGCCAGCCATGCTGGCGGCGCGCCCGGCTTCGTCCTCGCCCAGCTCGCGGACCACAGCGTGTTTTTCCTTATGGCCGCCGCTGCCGGCTTGATCGGCCCGCGCGCGTTTCGCCGCAGCGCGAGCGACGCCGCTGCGTTGCGTTTTCTCCTTGTTTTGGGCGTCGGGCCCGTCGTTCTGCTCCTCTCGTTGACCTTCATCGGGTTGGGACTAAAAGACATGTGGGGCGCGCCGATGTTCAACCTCTCTGGGTTGCTGTTCGCGGCGTTGGTGCCCGGCCGAGTGACAGGGCGGTGTGTCATCCGCTTGGCTGCGATGGCAGCCGCGCTTCTCGTTGTGGTTCCCACGATCTACGCGGTGTCCGTTGTGAGGCACGACGTATTCTCGGATACGCCGCCGCGCGTCGCCTGGCCGCACGACGCCATCACGAACACCTTGATCGAAGCGGCGGCGCTCACGACAGGCCAGTTGCCGGCCGTAGTCGCGGGACCCGTTTGGACGGCGGGGCTGGTGGCGCTCGGTGCGCCCGGTCGACCTCAGGTGCTGATCGATGGGGACCTTCGAAAATCCCCATGGGTTTCGGTCGAGGACGTGGCCCGCGGCGGCATTCTGGCGGTATGGCCCTCCGAAGCCGCGCCTGGGGCGGAATTGAGGGCGCTGATCGGTGATCGCCCGATCCATGAACAGCGTATTCCGTGGACAGATTCCATCACTACCCGAGCCGTACGTCTGTCCTGGGCAGCAATTCCCGCTCGCGATCCTGAAACACGTACTCCCGATTCGCGAGATAAGTGACGATCGCCGAGATCGCGGTGAAGATCACGAATCCGACGCTGTAACTCAGCCCCGCCCAATCGGCCCATAACGCCATCAGGCCACCATGGACGCCGATGACGACTCCGTAGGCCGCGAGAAAACGGGGCGTCGCCAGGCGATGGGGCGTTCGGGAGCGTAGGACGAAGCGACGGTTGCCAAAATAGGAAACCGTGATTCCGCATACGGCGGCGATAGCGTTGGCAAGCGCCGCGGACCTCATTCCGGCGCCCTCGAGGAGACCTGTCAGGACTGCGTAGTGGACCGCAGTAGCGATGGCGCCGGCGATCCCGAAGCGAACAATCCTGAACGTTTCGTCACGATGCCTCATGCTGCGTGCTTTCCACGGTGGCGATGAGCGACCCTGCGTCGACGGAAACGTTGGCGGGCGTGCGGAAGCCCAGTCCGCTGAGAATCAGCGCGATCAGGGTCAGGATGCCGGTTTGCAGAAAGACCATGATGAGGAAACCGGCCACGAAGGTCAGCCACCCCGGTGTCGCCTCGCCCGAGAGCTTGAGTCCGACCGCAGTTCCGAGAGTTGCGCACCCTGCAAGCGCCGCGCCGGCACACGTCACGCCCATGCGGGTCAGCACGTCGTCGTCGAACACCGCGACGGCGCGGATCCCGTGTAGCACGAGGTTGTTGAACCTCATCTGCGAACGGCCGTGGTATCGGGCTCCGCGGTTCGTCGGAATCTCGATCCGGCTCACGCGGGATTTGATGAGCGCGGCGGCCAAGTGAATCCGCGTTTCCGGCATCACTGCCAGCCGGTCCAGCGCGCGGCGGTTCAGCGCGCAGAAGTTGCCGAAGTTGATATATCGGCCGGTAAGGAGGCCGAACGACAGTCGATAGAGCCGGTAGAAGATGAGAAAGACCAGGCCTTCCCTTCGCTGTTTGCGGGCGGCGACAACGGCGGCGGAACCGCGGCGCGTGGCGGCGATCAGCGAGGGAACGTCCTCTGGTCTGTCTTCGCCGTCGCAATCCATGACGATGGCGCCGGAGTAGCGTGAATCCGCGGCGGCCCGGACCAGCCCGACCGAGATGGCGGTCTGGTGGCCGGTGTTCCGTTTCAGGCGCACGATCTGCCCGACGAGCCCGGCGCGCACCACTGACTCGAGGGCAGGGCGATCCGTCCACGAACCGTCGTCGACTGCGAGCACTTCCAGATCCACGCCGATGTCGCGCCGCGCGAGTTCTTCGCACAGGGTCGAGAACGAGGCGCCGTCTTCAAAAACAGGCGTGACGAGCGCCCAAACGTCGCGCGCGCTCACGGAAACACGGTATCGATGTGGTTCTCCGGAATCCGCTCGAACAGCCTGCGGAACCATGCGGCGGTCGCGCCGATCCCGTCTTCCAGAGAAACCCGAGGCGACCAGCCGAGCAGCGCCCGCGCACGCGAGACGTCAGGTCGCCGCCGCGAAGGATCGTCCTCCGGCTTGGGTACGTGGATGATCCGCGAAACCGAGTTGCAAACGCGCAGCACGCATGCCGCGAGGTCGGCGATCGAGGTTTCCGCCGGATTGCCGAAGTTCACCGGCCCCGGCGGCAGGTCGTCCGTCTGCATGTAGGCAAGCAGCCCGTTGACCATGTCCTCCACAAAGCAGAACGACCGGGTCTGCGTGCCGTCGCCCGCGACGGTCAGCGGACGGCCGAGTAGCGCCTGTACGACGAAGTTGGATATCACGCGCCCGTCCGACAGGTGCATCTTCGGACCGTAGGTGTTGAAAATGCGGGCGACGCGGATATCTACCCCGTGTTGTCGGTGATAATCGAAGAACAGAGTCTCCGCGCAGCGTTTCCCTTCATCGTAGCATGCACGGGGGCCGATCGGGTTGACGTTGCCCCAGTCATCCTCGGTTTGAGGGTGGATCAGCGGGTCCCCATAGATCTCGCTGGTCGACGCCTGAAGAATGCGCGCGTCGCAGCGCCGCGCAAGCTCGAGCATATTGATCGCACCGTGAACCGACGTCCTCACCGTCTGCACCGGATCGCGCCGGTAGTGGACCGGACTGGCCGGACAAGCGAGGTTGTATATGAGATCGACTTCGAGCCGCACCGCTTCCGTGACGTCGTGGCGCATGAACTCGAAGTTGGGGTGGTCCAGCAGATGCCCGACATTGTCTTTGCTTCCGGTGAACAAATTATCGAGGCAGATCACGTCGTAATCCTGCTCGACCAGTCGTTCGCAGAGGTGGGAGCCGATCAGCCCCGCTCCGCCGGTGACCAGAACCCTGTCGGAATAGTGTTTCATGCTCTCGGCCGCCGGGCGCAGGTTCGGCGCCGCCCTTTCCGGCGGTCCGCCGGGTGGAACAGCGAACACGGTGCTACCGGCACCGCCGCGCGAGCACTATCATGCCGGCCATGGTGGGGCCAGAGCAGACCGCGGGCAATCTCCGCGAATACACGGTCAGCGAGCTCGCCGGGGTGCTGAAACGAACCGTCGAAGCGACCTTCGAACGGGTGCGCGTGCGCGGCGAGATTTCCGGTCTCGTCAAGGCGGCTTCGGGCCACCTCTATCTCTCCCTCAAGGACCGGTCGGCGGTGCTGGACACCGTCGTTTGGCGCAGCACGGCGACGCGCCTTTCGGTCGTCCCCGAGGACGGGCTCGAGGTGGTGTGCGACGGCCGCATGAGCACGTACGCGCCGCGCTCGCGCTATCAGCTGGTGGTCGATTCGATGGCGGTTGCCGGTGCGGGGGCGCTGCTCGCACTGCTCGAGGAGCGCCGTCGGAAACTCGCCGCGGAGGGGCTGTTCGACGATACGCGCAAGCGGGCGATCCCGTTCCTCCCCGCGACAATCGGTATCGTGACCTCACCGTCGGGGGCGGCGGTCCGCGACATTCTTCGGGTCCTGGCCGACCGATTTCCACGGCCGGTCCACGTCTGGCCGGTGCGGGTCCAGGGGGAAGGCGCGGCGGCGGAGGTCGCGCGTGCGATTGCGGGTTTCGACGGAATGGAGTCCGGCGGCGCGGTCCCGCGGCCGGACGTGCTGATCGTGGCCCGCGGCGGCGGCAGCATCGAGGACCTGTGGGCGTTCAACGAAGAGGTCGTGGTCCGCGCGGCGGCCGCGTGCCGCCTGCCGCTGATCAGCGCCGTGGGCCACGAGACCGACACGACCTTGATCGACCACGCGGCTGATTGGCGCGCGCCGACACCGACGGCGGCGGCGGAGAAGGCGGTGCCAGTGCGTAACGCGCTGGTATTGGACGTGCTCGATCGCACCGGTCGACTGGTTGCCGGTTTTGCCCGTCTCGTCCAGGACCGACGCCGGATGGCAGCGGGACTCGCCCGCGGTCTGCCGCGACCGCGGGCCGTTCTCGGCGACGCCGAACAGCGGCTTGACGACCGGACCACGGCACTGCGTCGGGCCGTCGCGGTCTACGGCGAGCGCCGCCGGCGCGCGCTCGCGGACACCGCTCGTGGGCTTGAAGTCCCGACGGCCCGTCTCGCCGCCGTGCGTGCGAGGCAGGCGCTCGGAGTGGGGGCACTGTTTGCAGCGGCGAGCGCCCACACGGCGGCCCTCCGGCGTTCGTTCGAGCGCTGGTCGCGGGACCGCCGGCTGACGGTGGCGGCGGTACGGCTGGTCGCCGACCGATGCCGGCGACTCGACACGCTGGCGTCTCGTCTCGAATCGGTGAGCTATCGGAGCGTCCTCGCGCGCGGCTACGCGGTGGTGCACGACAGCTCCGGGATCGTCCGCACGGCGGCAGCGGCGCGCCGGAGCGGTCGTTTCGATATCGAGTTCCAGGACGGGCGGGCCGCGGCGGCAATCGTCGGCAGGCGGCGAGAGCGCCCGCCCTCCGCGGGCGGCGATCGTCAACGGAGGTTGCTATGAGGCGGTTCGTTTCGGTGCTGGCGTGTTTGAGTGCGGGCGCGACGGCCGAAGCGGCCTCGCTGGCTATCGACCGCCAGCCGGAGCAGGGCGGTATGGTGATCGGCCGCACCGAACCCGGTTGCACGTTGTTTGTCGACGGCAGCGAGGTGAGGATCGCGGCCGACGGCCATTTCATCCTCGGTTTCGGGCGGGACCACACCGCCTGGGCCGTGCTGCGTGTCATTTGCCCGGATGGCACCCAACGGCGCCAGTTTCTGCCGGTCTCCGAGCGAAGCTGGCAGGAACAGCATATCGACGGCTTGCCGAGCGAAATGGTGACGCCCGACGCCGCCACCCTCGATCGTATTCGCGCGGACGCAGCGCGGGTTCGGGAGGCGCGCGCGACCGACAGCGATCTGGAGGGATGGCGCGATGCGCCGATGTGGCCCGTGGCCGGCATCGTCACCGGTGTCTTCGGATCGCGCCGGGTGCTCAACGGCGAGCCACGCCAGCCGCACTTCGGCATCGACATCGCGGCTGTCGAGGGGACGCCCGTGCGCGCGACCGCGGCAGGGCGCGTCGCCCTTGCGGAACCGCTCTACCTGTCGGGTGGCACCATCGTCGTCGATCACGGCCTCGGCCTGTCGTCGAGCTATCTCCATCTCGAAACGATTTCCGTCTCGCCCGGCGACCCGGTCGCGCAAGGCGACGTGATCGGCACGGTCGGCGCCACCGGTCGCGCGACGGGCGCGCATCTGGACTGGCGTCTCAACTGGTACCAGACGCGTCTCGATCCCGAGCGCGCGGCGGGACCGATGCCCGCGCAATAGGGCTGTCCCCGCGCGGCCAACGGCGGTGGATCCATAGCCATTGTTCGGGGCGTTCGCGGATCCACCCCTCCAGCGTCCCGTTGAGCTCCCGTGTCACGCGTTCGACGTCGGCGTCGTGGTCGCCGGTGTCCACGGGGAGGAGCGGCGCCAGCGCAGTGAAGCGGAGATTCGTGCCGCCGAGCCGTTCCAGGCGAACGCGGACGATCGGCACGCCGAAGCGCAGGGCGAGTGTCGCCGCCGCGGTCGACGTCATCGCGTCACGCCCGAAGAACGGCAGCGCAATGCCGGCGTTGAGCTTCTGGTCGACCAGAAGGCCGATGTGCTTTCGTTGCCGCAGCGCCGTGATCAACGCGCGTGCCGCGATACGCCCCTTTCTGTGGCGGTTGCCGCCGGAACCGGCGCGCAGGCGGCTCAAGACACGGTCGACCCGCACGTTGTTGGCGGCGCGGTAGACCTGCTCCAGCGGCGCGCCGCGGCGCGCGATGACGAACGGCAAGAGCTCCCAGTTGCCGATGTGGCCGCTGATGAAAATGCCGCCCGCCCCGCCGCCGCGCACCGCGTCGATGTGCTCGCCGCCGACGATCTCGATCCGTTCGGTCAGCCGGCCGAGGTGGGGATATTCGGCCATCACGCGGCCGAGATTGTCCCACATGCCGACGACGACGGCCTCGCGTGCCGAGTCGTCGGTTTCCGGGAAGGCATGCCGGAGGTTCTCGCGCGCGCGGCGGGACATGCGGAGCCGCGGCCCGAGCGCGCGGCCGAGCGCGCCGCCCAGGGCCGAGGAGTGCTCGGGAGACAGGCGCGCGAAAACACCGAGCAGCGCGCGCACCAGCAGGTATTCCCCGGCGTGGCGGAGCCGTCGGCGGAGCGGAGGCCGGACCTTGGGCGCCGTCTGCGGCGTCGGTTCCAAGTATCGCTACCCGTCTTTTTCCGTCGCCAAGTGTCGCCGGCACCGTCCCGGTCGCCGCAGCAGGCCAGAACAATATAAGAATATCCGATGTCCGTCAAGGCCGGCGGGGCCGGGGTGACGTAAGAATTTATGTGTCAGGTGGGAAGGGGGTACTCCCTGTGGTGACGACAACCACAAACAGGAGCACCCCGCATGTCCCAGCAAGCTGCGACGATCATGAGCCTACCCCAGGCCTTTGAGGTGGTGAAGGAGATGCAGGCAGGCGGACTGGACTGGGGCGAGGGCTACCGCCCGCTCGGCCGCCAGGCGCTGGCCGAGATCATCGAGGGCCGGATGGCCGAGGCGGTGGATCGCTGGCTCGACAACCTCGACGCCGGCGCGATGCGCGACCGGCGCAACGGGACCTACCGCCGCTGCCTGCTGAGCGAGCTCGGCGACATCGAGCTCAACGTGCCGCGCACCCGGCACTTCTGCCCGACCGGGGTTGTGAAGAGCTACGCAAGGCGCGCGCCGGAGATCGACCGTGCCATCCTGGCCGGCTTCGTGCTGGGGCTTTCGACGCGCAAGGTGGGCGAGGTCCTGCTGGCCCTGCTCGGGCGCCCGGTCTCGGCCGCGACGGTGAGCCGGGTCTCCAAGACGCTCGACATGGCGGTCGAGGCCTTCCACCGCAGGCCGCTGAAGAACGCCTACAAGGCGCTGATGCTCGACGGCGTGGTGCTGGCCCGCAAGACCGGCGCCGGCGCGCTCAGGAGGCCGGTCCTGGTGGCGCTCGGCATCCGCCCCGACGGCAAGAAGGAGATCATCGACTTCCATCTCGCCGTCAGCGAAGGCGCCCGCGAGTGGGAAGTGTTCCTCAACCGGCTGTACCACCGCGGGCTCACCGGCGAAGGCCTTGAGATGATCTGCGTCGATGGCGGCAAGGGCCTGCTGGCTGCCTTGCCGTTCGTCTATCCCGGCATCCCGGTTCAGAGGTGCTGGGCGCACAAGATGCGCAACATCCTCAACAAGGTCCGCAAGGCCGACCAGGAGGCCGTCAAGGCCGATGTCCACGCCGTCATGAATGCAAAGAGCCGCCGCAAGGCCCAGAGCGCCGCCCGACGCTTCGCCGACCGCTGGCAAAGCACCTACCCCAAGGCCGTCGCCTGCCTGCGCAGCGATCTCGACGAGCTGCTCACCTGCTTCCGCTACCGGACCCTCGATGAGCGAAAGCGGGTCAGGACCACCAACGCCATCGAACGAAGGTTCCGGGAGGTCCGCAGACGAACCCGGCCCATGGGAACCTTCCAGGACCGGACCTCAATGGACCGCGTCCTCTACGCGGTATTCATCCACGAAAACAAGTCTCAGGGAATCAGCACCCCCGTCTCCCTGACACATAACTCTTGACGTTACCTCGAATCGAGGCGTGTGCGCTGTCACGCATCCCTTGGTGATCAAGGGCTCCAGCTGATCCGAGATTTTTCTTACCCCGGCGGCTTCGCAGACATCTGCGGCCCTGAGATCGGCGGATAGGGCGGATCGAGGATTTCCACCCCATAGCCGACGACGCTCCCAGGCTCACTTCCGGCCCCGTCGCGTCGTCCCGCCCGAATCGGATAGAAGGTGTCGCCATCGGGCCAGAGGCCCTCGTTCCATCCACCAGCCCTGGTAGGGAGAACGTGATGGCGACAACGGAGAAGCTACCCTTTTCCTGGCAGGCTGTCGAAGGCCTGCCGGACCTGGATCGCCTGCGTCTGGTGCTCGACACCCTGCCCGACGAGGAGATCGTGGCTGCGCTTGAGGCCGGGCGAGGTCGCGGGCGCAACGACTACCCGGTGCGGTCGATGTGGCGTGCGCTGATCGCGGGCGTGGTGTTCCAGCACGCCTCGATCCAGTCGCTGCTGCGGGAGATGGGCCGCAACCCGGCGCTCCTGGAACTCTGCGGGTTCGACCCGCTGCCTTTCCAGAGCGCGCCCGTGTTGGAGCTTCGCGCAGGTACGAAGGAGCCACCATGCGCGGTGGCGCATCCGGCGCAGGTCCGCTCGACGGTGCCCAGCCACTGGAACTTCTCGCGCTTCCTGCGGCGCGTCGTGCTGCTTGAGAACGAGTGCGGCCTGGTGTCCGCAATGGTCGAGAGCCTGCGCGCGTCGCTCTTCGAAGAGCTGCCCGACTTCGGCCGCCATCTCGGCTACGACGGCAAGGCGATCGAGAGCCACTCGACGGGCCGGGTTGCCGAGGACAAGGGGAAGACCTCCGACCCCGACGCCGACTGGGGCAAGCATGAGACGAGCGGGGTGAACGCCAAGACCGGCGCGATCTGGAAGAAGGTGAAATCATGGTTCGGCTACGGCCTCCACCTGATCGCCGACACCCACTACGAGGTCCCGGTGGCCTTCGAGGTGACGCGGGCGTCGGACTCGGAGGTCAAGATGCTCCCCAAGATGCTGGAGAACCTGTTCGCAAGAGCGCCGGAAATGGTGGAGCGCTGCGACGACTTCAGCGCCGACCGCGGTCTCGACAACGCTCCCCAGAAGAAGTTGCTCTGGGATAAGTGGGCCATTCGGCCGCTGGTCGACACGCGCTTGATGTGGAAGGCCGAGAAGGAGGAGCCGGGCTATGATCCGACGAAGCCGATCACGCGGGCGCTGTTCCCCAACCGCGCCGACGTCGTCGTCCACGACGAGCGCGGCCGCGTGTCCTGCATCTGCCCCCAGACCGGCGAGGTCCGCGCCATGGCCTTCCAGGGCTTCGAGGCCGAGCGCGGCCTCTGCGGCACGCTGAAATACCGCTGCCCGGCGGCGGCCTTCGGCTTCGACTGTGCAGGCAGCAAGGCGTGCCACCGGGCGGGCGGGGTGGAGCCCGGCGAGTACGGCCGCATCGTGCGCATCGATCTCGACAAGAACGACCGGCGCGTCTTCACCCCGACGCCCTGGGGCAGCCCGTCCTGGCGGCGCGGCGCTCTCAGCGAAGGCGCCCGCGAGTGGGAAGTGTTCCTCAACCGGCTGTACCACCGCGGGCTCACCGATGATCGCGAATCGCCTTGATTGACGTTACCTCGAATCGAGGCGTGTGCGCTGTCACGCATCCCTTGGTGATCAAGGGCTCCAGCTGATCCGAGATTTTTCTTACCCCGGCGGCTTCGCAGACATCTGCGGCCCTGAGATCGGCGGATAGGGCGGATCGAGGATTTCCACCCCATAGCCGACGACGCTCCCAGGCTCACTTCCGGCCCCGTCGCGTCGTCCCGCCCGAATCGGATAGAAGGTGTCGCCATCGGGCCAGAGGCCCTCGTTCCATCCACCAGCCCTGGTAGGGAGAACGTGATGGCGACAACGGAGAAGCTACCCTTTTCCTGGCAGGCTGTCGAAGGCCTGCCGGACCTGGATCGCCTGCGTCTGGTGCTCGACACCCTGCCCGACGAGGAGATCGTGGCTGCGCTTGAGGCCGGGCGAGGTCGCGGGCGCAACGACTACCCGGTGCGGTCGATGTGGCGTGCGCTGATCGCGGGCGTGGTGTTCCAGCACGCCTCGATCCAGTCGCTGCTGCGGGAGATGGGCCGCAACCCGGCGCTCCTGGAACTCTGCGGGTTCGACCCGCTGCCTTTCCAGAGCGCGCCCGTGTTGGAGCTTCGCGCAGGTACGAAGGAGCCACCATGCGCGGTGGCGCATCCGGCGCAGGTCCGCTCGACGGTGCCCAGCCACTGGAACTTCTCGCGCTTCCTGCGGCGCGTCGTGCTGCTTGAGAACGAGTGCGGCCTGGTGTCCGCAATGGTCGAGAGCCTGCGCGCGTCGCTCTTCGAAGAGCTGCCCGACTTCGGCCGCCATCTCGGCTACGACGGCAAGGCGATCGAGAGCCACTCGACGGGCCGGGTTGCCGAGGACAAGGGGAAGACCTCCGACCCCGACGCCGACTGGGGCAAGCATGAGACGAGCGGGGTGAACGCCAAGACCGGCGCGATCTGGAAGAAGGTGAAATCATGGTTCGGCTACGGCCTCCACCTGATCGCCGACACCCACTACGAGGTCCCGGTGGCCTTCGAGGTGACGCGGGCGTCGGACTCGGAGGTCAAGATGCTCCCCAAGATGCTGGAGAACCTGTTCGCAAGAGCGCCGGAAATGGTGGAGCGCTGCGACGACTTCAGCGCCGACCGCGGTCTCGACAACGCTCCCCAGAAGAAGTTGCTCTGGGATAAGTGGGCCATTCGGCCGCTGGTCGACACGCGCTTGATGTGGAAGGCCGAGAAGGAGGAGCCGGGCTATGATCCGACGAAGCCGATCACGCGGGCGCTGTTCCCCAACCGCGCCGACGTCGTCGTCCACGACGAGCGCGGCCGCGTGTCCTGCATCTGCCCCCAGACCGGCGAGGTCCGCGCCATGGCCTTCCAGGGCTTCGAGGCCGAGCGCGGCCTCTGCGGCACGCTGAAATACCGCTGCCCGGCGGCGGCCTTCGGCTTCGACTGTGCAGGCAGCAAGGCGTGCCACCGGGCGGGCGGGGTGGAGCCCGGCGAGTACGGCCGCATCGTGCGCATCGATCTCGACAAGAACGACCGGCGCGTCTTCACCCCGACGCCCTGGGGCAGCCCGTCCTGGCGGCGCGGCTACAACCGGCGCTCTGCGATAGAGAGGATCAACAGCCGCCTCGACAACAGCTTCAACTTCGAGACCCACTACATCCGCGGGCTCGCTAAGATGAAGACCCGTGTCGGGCTGGCGCTGGTGGTGATGATGGCGCTGGCCCTTGCGCAGGTGCGGGCCGGCCACGCGGAGCGGATGCGCTCGCTGGTCGGCGCGGTGCCGTACCTCGACACCGGCTGACCGGTTGTCCCACCTCCGACATCGCCGCTCGACCAAGCCGCCTGCCGGCGGATGGCAGACCGCGGCCATCCATGTCACGATGTTCCCGTAGCGTTCCGATCTCGCGTCTAATCGCTGCATTCTGCTCACCCGGCGGGGATCAGGCAGTCGATATCCGGCCGCCAAAGATCAGCGTCACGATGTCGAAATACGCCACAGCGCACATTCCTCGAATCCGGTTGCGGTCGTGCAAATGGACATTATAGTGTAACGTTCGTTGCAGTTGACTTCGATCGTGAGGATCCACCATGACCGATGAAGTTCGTACTCAAGACTCCGTCGAACCGCAGACGGACGCGGAGTCCCCGCAGGAGCAGGATGACGACGGACTGACGTCACAGTCACGCCGCTCCTTCATCAAGACCGCTACGGTCGCCACCGGCGGCGCCGCGATCGCGGCCCTCGGAGGCGGCGTGATGCACGAGCTTGACCTCGTCAAGAGCGCCGAGGCCGCCGAAGGCGGTATCGAAGGCACGCCGATGGCCGGAAAATGGTGGCCGTCCCGCTGGGGCGAAGGCGACCAGACCGGCTCCACCAACCACATGACGCCGGAAGTGGCGCTTGACGCGGCGAGCCTGATCAAGACCGGCAAGGTGTACAGCCTGGGCCGGGTCTACGAATACGGCATGCCCCTGTTCGGCCAGCGGGTGTTCGCGCTGCGCATCCCGGGCGCGCCGACCGGAGGCGCGTTCGGCGCCAACCAGATCATCTGGCACGACGAGATCCTGACCTGCGAAATCGGCCAGGTCGGCACCCAGTTCGACGGGCTCGCCCACATCGGCGCACGCGTCGGCGAGGCCGGCGACCTGGGAGAGGAGAGGTTCTACAACGGGTTCAGCACGAAGGACCTGCACAACAACGACAACGAGGCCGGATCGACGGCCGGCGCCTACGGGCTGCAGGCGCTCGGCATGGAACACGTCAAGCCGTTCTTCTGTCGCGGCATCATGTTCGACGTGATGGGCCTGAAGGGGCGCATGCTGGACAAGGGCGAGGAGATCACCGTCGCCGACCTCCAGGCCTGCCTGGAACGCCAGGGCATGACCGAGGACGACATCACCGAGGGCAGCGCGGTGATGTGGCGCACGGGCTGGGGCGAGAACCTGTGGATGAAGGACAACGCCCGGTTCAATTCCGGCGAGCCCGGAATCGGCGTGGGCGCGGCGGAGTGGCTGGTGGCCAAGGGAGTTTCGGTCGGAGCCGCCGACGTCTGGGCCATCGAGTGCGTGCCCAACCCGGATCCGAACCTTGCGTTCCCGGTGCACCAGATTTTCCTGACCAGGAACGGTATCCACATTCTGGAGAATATCCGCCTGGATCACCTGGCCGCCGACGGCGTCTACAAGTTCGCCTTCATTTTCTCGACGCTGCCGATCAAGGGGGCCACGGGCTCGCCGGGCAACCCGATCGCGGTCGTCTAGGAAAGCTCGATCGAATCAGGCCAGACGGGCGAGCAGATCGCTATCGAAACGATAGACGAACACTCGCCCGTCTGAGTCTCCCCCGAGCAGGCAGTTCCCATCGGGGGACCATGCGAGGCCCGCAACCGGGCTGCCCGGCGCCGTCGCGAGGGCGTGGCGCCGCGGCCGCGCGGCCAGGCCGATCAGTTCGAGAGCGCCGTCGTTGTACGCCGCGGCCGTCAGGGCGCGGTGCGGGTTGGCGCACACCTTGGCAACCAGATGTTCGCTGTACCGTCCCAGCATCCGCGGGGCTGGCGGCGGCAGCTGGCCGTTCGAAAACGGCCAGCCGCTCACGGTGTCGGCCCCGGATGCCAGCAGCCAGGTGCCGTCGGCGCTCCAGCCGATGGCCTTGACCTTGTTTATGGATGGACCGAGAGTGATATCCTCCCCGGAAACGAGGTCCCACGCGTGTAGCGTGTTTTCCTGCGTGGCCGTCACCACGAACCGTTCGTCCCTGCTCCAGCTGAGATCGAGGTGCGAACCCAGGTGGTGCAGGCGCTGCGGCTCGCCGCACTGCCCGTCGAGCGTCCACAGGCTCACCCCGTTGTAGTGCGAGACGGCCAGGCGCCGGCCGCTGCTGTCGAAGGCCAGGCCGGCGGCGGTGCTTGGATGTCCTTCCAGTTCGGCAACCGTCCGTTCCTCGGCGTCCAGCACCCGGACCCGCGGACCGTCGGAGATCGCCCGCAGGCCGCATGGGTGCACGGCGAGCTGGTCGGGCCAGGAACGGGTGAAGCGCGCCAGTTCCCGAGGACCGTCGGCGGCGTGAACCAGGTACGCGGCACCGTCGTCGGTTCCGCACATGAACCCGGCTTCCCGGCAATCGGGGACCAGCGCCAGAACAGCGCCCCGGGTCAGCGACCAGGCCGAGAGAGCGGGTTCCTTGTCGCGGAGATCGGCGATGCGGACGTATCCGTCCCCGCCGGCGAACGCAGCGTACCGCCCGCCGCGCTCGACGCCGACGCCGGTCAACGGGGCGTCGACCTCCCAGCTGTCCAGCGTGTAGCCGCTCAACGCCATTCACACCGACCGAATCGATCGGAAGCGGCCGCCAAACGGGAACGTGCGACGACGGCTCGGCTTTCCACGCCGATGCCGCCGTCGCTGCCGAGAAGCACTATTCGTCGTGCCGCGGCGCAGGGTGCCTGGCCGGCCCGCCGGCCCCGGGTTCGTGGCCGTCCGCCGCGTCCCCGACCGGCAGCGCACCGGCGGTCACTCTCATTGCACCAGGCAATTGCGCAATCCTTGTTCCAGCGCCGCCTCGTCCAGGTTGCGGCCGATGAAAACCAGCCGGTTGGAACGGCGCTGGTCGCCCCAGGGGTCGCCGGGCTCACCGTCGAACAGCATGTGCACGCCCTGGAACACGAACCGCCGGTCTTCGCCCTTGATCGCCAGGATACCCTTCATACGGAAGATATCGGGGCCCCGGGTCTGCAGCAGCCCGCCCAGCCAGGCGTTGAGCGCAGATTGTTCGATCTCGCCGTCGAGTTCGAGCGCAATCGAATGGACGGTATCGTCGTGCGTGTGCTCCGGGTTGAAGACGTGCTCCGCAGCCACGTTCAGCTCAGCACCTGCAGAATCGAAAAACCCGGCGTCGAACTCCTCCGGCAGGTGTTCCGTAAACAGAGCGTAGAGACCCGGCCGATCGACCTCGAGCGTGTACTCGTAGCGATCGGCGCCCGTGAGCGTTAGCGTCCAGTGGGTCTCACCCGGCGAGACCGTGGCGCCGGGTTGCAGCATGTCATCGGGCGCGGAGAACCGGGTGAAGATTCGCTCCGCCGTCTCTTTCAGGGCCTCCGGCGTCGCCGCATCGATGGGCTCGAGCACCGCCGACATGGCCGGATCGGGACCATTCCGGAGCATGAACGTCGCCGTGCCGTCAAGGTGGAAAACACCGCCCCACTCGAACGGATACTCCGGTTCCAGGAAGCCCGGCTTGACGTCGAGGGCACGGCGCAGATCGAAGCCGCCAACGTCGAGCACCCTCTCCATGGGCGCGTCGGCCATTCGGACCCGCTCGATCCGCGCCATCGCGTTCATCGACCTCAGCCGGCGCTCAAGCGCATCAAGCTCGTCGGAATCGACCAGATCGATCTTGTTGATCAGAAGCACATCGGCGAAGGCGATCTGCGCAATGGCTTCCTCGGCGTCGTCCAGATGGAGCGCGGCATGTTTCGCATCGACCAGTGTGATGACGCCGTCCAGGTCGAACGCCTCCCGGGTATCGTCGTCGACGAAGAACGTCTGCGCTACCGGGCCCGGGTCGGCCAGGCCGGTGGTCTCCAACAATATGCGGTCGAACTTGTCGCGCCGCTTGGCCAGGTTGCCCAAGATCCGAATCAGATCGCCTCGCACGGTGCAGCAAATGCAGCCGTTGTTCATCTCGAAGATTTCTTCGTCTGCGTTGATGACCAGGTCTTGGTCGACTCCGATCTCGCCGAACTCGTTCTCGATCACGGCGATGCGCTGACCGTGGTTTTCGGTCAGGATGCGGTTGAGCAGGGTGGTCTTGCCGCTGCCGAGAAACCCGGTCAGCACGGTCACGGGGATATTCTGGGCCATCTCGCGATCCCGAAAGGTTACAAAGTAACAACGTAGCGCGAAGCCGAGCGAAATTCGACGATATTTCGGTACATCGGAGGTGCGCGCCGGGGACGCCACTGGCAGGCGGAGGTCGCCGTACGCCCGCCGGCCAGGGAAGGCGAGCCCGGCCCGGCCGGCGGCGTCCGGACCGGCGTCTCGCCGGCGGCGACCCGGAGATTCAACCGGCGCAGCGAGAATCGACGCCCGGCGCCGAATTCCGTGTCGCAGTGATCGCTCTACGCGGGCGGGCGCACGTCACGTCTGCCGTTCGGTCAGGGCGACAGCGCCTCCACAAGCATCTCGACGTTGTAACGCATCATGTCGAGATAGGTGGACGCCGGCCCCTCGGGCTCGGAAAGCGCGTCGGAGTACAGCGTGCCGCCGATCGATGCGCCGGTCTCGTCAGCGATCTGCGCAAGCAGACGTTCGTCGGTGAGCGACTCGACGAAGACGGCGTTGATTCCTTCGTTGCGTATCTGCCGGATCAGGGCGGCAACGTCCGCGGCGGACGGATCGCTTTCGGTGCTGACGCCATGCGGGGCGACAAAGTTCAGGCCGTAGGTTGCGGAAAAGTATTCGAAGGCGTCATGGGCGGTGACGACCGTGCGCCGGACCTCGGGCAACCCTGCGACCATCGCGCGAATCTCGGCGTCCAATGCCTCGATTTCGGCCAGGTAGGTCGCACGGTTCCCGTAGTAGGTCGATGCGTTGTCAGGATCGGCCTTGGCCAGAGCCGCAGCGATGTTGTCGACATAGATCACTGCGTTCGCGAGATCTTGCCAGGCATGGGGGTCGACGTTGTCCTGGCCGTCGTCCCCGAGCCTGATCGGTTCGATACCGTCGGTTGCCACCACGCGAACACCGTCGAAGTCCGACGCCTCGACCAGCCGATCCAGCCAGCCTTCGAACGCGAGACCGTTGAAAACGAGAATCCCGGCCTGGCTCACGGCCCGCGCGTCAGCCGGAATTGGCTGGTAGACGTGGGCGTCGCCGTTGGCCCCCACAAGCGTCGTGACGGCAATCCGGTCACCGCCGATGCGCTCGACCATGTCCCCCAGTATGGAAAAGGTGGCGACTACCGGGATGGGGGCGTCGGCGGACCATGCCGACGTTGGAGCGGCCAACGAAAGACCGATGAGAGCGGTTGCCGAGATCAGCAAATTTCTGCGGCTGGTCACTGGGACGTCCTTTCAGGCATTGACACGACGACGAACGACTGGCGAGGCAAGGCTGCCCATCCGCCCGAAGGTCAGCGACATCCCGTAGGCGACACCTGCCACGAGGATGATCGCCGGCCCCGACGGCAACCTGAAATGGTAGGAGACGAGGAGACCGCAGGCGCTCGAAGCGATGGCGATGGCGACTGCAGTGACGATCAGCCCGCCGATACTCACCGCCCAGAAGCGTGCGGCCGCGGCGGGAAGGATCATGATGCCCACGGCCATCAACGTGCCGAGGGCATGAAAGCCGCCGACAAGGTTCATGACGACGAGCGCGAGGAAGGTGAAATGGGTCACGGCGCTCAGACCGCTCACCGTGCGCAGGAACTGCGGGTCCGCGCACTCGAGCACCAGCGGGCGGAAGATGAACGCGAGCGCGAACAGCGTAATGCTCGCGATGCTGCACAGCAGGATCAGCGCCGCGTTGTCAAGCGCGAGCACGGTGCCGAACAGCACGTGCATCAGGTCGACATTGCTGCCGCGGGTGGACACGATCAACACACCGAGCGCCAGCGAGATCAGGTAGAAGGCGGCGAGGCTCGCATCTTCGCGCAGCGCCGTGGCGCGGGCGACGAAGCCCGAAAGCAGTGCCACGGCCATACCTGCGATCAGACCGCCTACCGTCATGGCTCCGAGCGAGAAACCCGCGAGGAGGAAACCGACCGCGGCGCCGGGCAGGATCGCGTGCGCCATTGCGTCCCCGGTCAAGCTCATCCGGCGCAGCAGCAGAAAGACGCCCACGGGCGTCCCGCCCACCGAAATCGCAATGCAGCCCATCATGGCCCGGCGCATAAAGCTGAATTCGGCAAATGGCTGGACCAGGGGCTCCCACATCAGGACGCGTGCCGCCCGCAATCGTGCGGCGGGCCGTCGCATGCTTCACACATCTGGCGCGCACGGAACTGGTTGGCGGCCGTCAGCACCTTTGCCGTGGGTCCGTGCGCGACGAGGTCGCGCGCCAGTATCAACGTCTCGGGAAAATGCGTCCGGACGGTCTCTACGTCGTGCAGAACGGCGATCACCGTGTGTCCCTTGCCGTGCCACCGTCGCACCACACCCAAGAGATCGACCATCGTCTTGGCATCAATGGCCGTGAAGGGTTCGTCGAGCAGCACCAGACGCGCGTCCTGAAGCAGGAGCCGAGCGAAGAGAGCGCGCTGAAACTGCCCGCTCGACAGCGAATCGATGGGCCGGGACTCGAACCCCGTGAGCCCGACAGCCGAAATGGCCTCGTCGACCCGCGCGCGATGCGCGGCGCGCAGCCCCAGGAAGCCGCCGATCTCGCTCCAGAGCCCGACCGCCACCAGATCGACAACCGTGATCGGGAACGATCGGTCAATGTCCGACAGCTGCGGCAGGTAGGCGATATCGTTCCGCGTGCAGGTTCCGAAGCGGACTTGTCCCGCAAATGGACGCAGGACACCCGTCACCCCTTTCAGCAGCGTCGACTTGCCCGCCCCGTTCGGGCCCACGATGGCGGTCAAGCTGCCGTCGGCAACCTCACCCTCAAGTTGACGCACCGCCGGATGCCGATCATAGCCGAGGGTGAGATTCTCGAATGCCAAGGCGTAGGTCATAGGGATCCCGGTGCGGACGTCGCCCAGAAAAACCCGGCCCAGAGCGACATCGCGATCAGTACCGCCCCGGCTAGCCTCGGGCCGACTCCGACAAGAAGCGTCCCGCGCGCGGCGCTCCCGCGGCGCCTCACGCCGAGGCTCCCTCCGATCCGCAGCGCGCGCACTGGCCATGGACCTCGATCACTTGGCGAGCCGGCGCGAACCCCCTCTCTCCTGCGATCCTCGACAGTTCGTCCGTAACGTGCGGCGAGACCGATTCCTCGACTACGCCGCACTCCTCGCAGATCGAGAATATCGGAACGTGTCCGCGCCGCTCGCATCTGCAGGCGACGAAAGCCTTGAGCGATTCGAGGCGATGCACTCCGCCACGCTCGACCAGCGCCGCCAGGGCACGGTAAATCGTTGGCGGCGCGAGCCGCTGATGGCCGCTGCGGACGTGGTCGAGCACCTCGTACGCAGACATCGGGGTGCCTTGCCGCCGCAAAACGGCCAGCACTTCCACCTGCATGCTGTTGCCTCGCTGGGTCATGCGCACCTCACCCCCACATGCGCAGGAACTATGTTATATCATAACCAGTGTAACCGCCAACTTCGCCAAGCTTCCTATCTGTTGGCGTGCATGTCCAGTCCGTTCCGAGACCGGTGGAGACCCGGTTCGGGTGTCCGGCATGGGAGAACCGAAATCATCTTCGACGAATCGCAGTTTCGCCCCGGCCGACCGAAGAGAGCGCCAGGGGCCCCTGAGCCCGGATCGTCGCTGTGCTCCGTCCGCGGCGACACGAACGCGGAGTCGCGTCCGCGCTCGCATCGAACCGCGGCGCTACCGATCGGTCGAGAAATCATACCGAGTCACTACCGGCACCGGGACGACCTTGCCGTACCGCGTCATCTGTCATACCAAGTATGGCTGGCCGGTCGTCTGTCGAAACGACGCGTGACCGCGTTGAATCGGGGCGGGCGCCGGGCCGGTATGCGACAACGCCCTAACCTGACCCTGCACACCTGGACCGACCATGCTTAGTTTTGTCCCTGAAGCCGCCCGAGCAAAGGTGCCCGCAATCGTATTTTGCGGGGTCAATCCCCGTGCAAGAACCGAAATGATCGAGCGTTCGCTCGAAGGGGGCGGTGTCCACTGGGCGGTGATCAGCAACGAAGTCGAAGGTCCGGAGTTCGCCGCCGTTGCGACCGAACGCATTGCCGGGCCGATGGTGCCGCATGCCATCGGGTGTTTGTGCTGCGTCACGCGCTCGGGGCTGGTCAGCAGCCTGCGCCGGCTTTACGCCCGACGGGCGCAGGGCGAAATCGAATTCGACCTGGTGGTGATCGAAACCCTGGCCGACACCGATCCGGCTCCGGTCATGCAAACCCTGCTGAACAACGCCCTGGTCACCGAGTACTTCCGACTCGACAGCGTCGTTGCGGTCGTGGCCGGCGGGGAGAGCCCGGATGCGC
The DNA here is from genome assembly GCA_965243325.1 of Alphaproteobacteria bacterium. Taxonomy (GTDB): domain Bacteria; phylum Pseudomonadota; class Alphaproteobacteria; order UBA7887; family UBA7887; genus JANQOH01. The sequence goes on from CBDEUQ010000003.1 coordinate 2,690,324, forward strand.
TGGCGCGGTCGCACTACGGCCCCAAGCATGTCGCGGTCGCAGACCGAATCGCGATCGACGCGGAGTCGCTTGCCGCGCCGGAAACGTGTGCCGTGGTGCGGGCGCTGAACCCAGTTGCCGATCTGGTGCCGTTCGACCGGCCCCGCCTCGCGAATGCGCTTACCGGGGCGGGCCTGGAAACACGCCTGATGGACGGCGACCTGGGGGGGTGGCTGGGGTCGCCGCACTATGGCAACAGCGACCTGCTCGAGAACGGCCTGCACGGGTTCGCCATCGAAATCTCGCATGCGTTCGAATGGGAGGCGTTGCACGGCTGGCTGAATGCCGGCACGCAGTCGAACGGAGACTTCATGTACCGAACGAAGGGCGCGATCAAGATCAAGGGCCTGGACGGACCGGTGATCATCAACGGCGTCCAGCACGTCTACCAGCCACCGCAGCGGTTGCCGGACGTCGAGATCGATCGCTCGCGGTTCCTGTTCATTACCTCCGATCTCGGCCGCGCCGCGGTCGAGGACAGCCTGCGCATCGACCTGCCCCAATTCCAGCGCCTGAGCGAAGACCGGGCGGAACGGCAGGCCCGAGCGGCGAGAGACCCGTCGATACCGTTCTAGTCGCAGAAGACCTTCGCCGGCGTCTCGGCGTCCGTTCCGAATTCGGCCGCCCTTCGTCGCATCCCGTTGCGGCATGACGGCATTGGCCCTGGCGGTCTCCTGTCCGCCCTTGGCCCGCCGGACGAACGGCGCACTGGAAATCGAGTGCGGCGCGGGCTAATGATCGAACGGAAGAGATCGAGACGGTCGGAGAGAATGTCATGAGGCTTTCGCAAACGGTTTCGCGCCGTCGCGCGATGACGGTCATCGGCACCGTCGCCGGCGCTGCATTGCTGCCGCGGCTGGCGTCGGGACATCATGAGCCGATTCGCGAGTGGCACGGAGTCGCGCTCGGCGCGCCGGCCCGCATCCTGCTGGAGCACCCCGACGAAGAGGCGGCCAAGCGCCTGTTCGCGTCGTGCGAGCGCGAGATCGCGCGGCTGGAGCGCGAATTCAGCCTGCATCGCGGGGACAGCGCGCTGCGCGAACTCAACCGCACCGGCCGCCTCGACGCGCCGAGCCTCGACATGGTGCGTCTGCTGCGCGCCGCTCAGCGGTTCGCGGCGCTCACCGACGGTGCCTTCGACGTGACAGTGCAGCCGCTGTGGATGCTCTATGCCGATCACTTCCAACGCCACCCGGGCGACGGCCAAGGCCCCGAAGCGGATGCGATTGCCGCCGCGCGGGCGCTGGTCGACTACCGCGCTCTCAAGGTATCGCCCGGGCAGATCACCCTTTCCGGTTCCGGCGACGGTCGCGCGGTGACGCTGAACGGGATCGCGCAAGGCTACATCACCGACCGCATCGCGGACGTCCTGCGCGAAGGCGGCATCGGCAACGTACTCGTCGACCTGGGCGAGACGCGGGGCGTCGGCCAGCATCCGGAGGGGCGGCCGTGGGCCATCGGCCTCGCCGATCCGCACGATCCGCGAAACTACGGACGGGTGGTCGATCTCGTCGACCGGGCCCTGGCGACGTCAGGCGGATACGGCACCCGCTTCAGCGCCGACGGGCGCCACCACCACCTGTTCTCGCCGGACACGGGGCGGAGTGCCAACCACCACCTTTCGGTGAGCGTCGTCGCCGACGACGCGACCACCGCCGACGCGTTGTCGACCGGCCTGTTCGTGGCGCCGGCGGCGACCGCCGGGCGAGTCGTCGGCGCCATGCCCGAAGTCGTCGTCTTCCTTACGGACCCGGCCGGCGAGGAGCGCCGCCTGGCGGGTTAGGACAGGGCGCCGGCGTTTACGCGCCGGTCCAGCGCGGCGGGCGTTTCTCGGCGAAGGCGAGGGGTCCCTCGACGAAGTCCGCGCTTTCGTAAAGGGCCTGGACCCCGGGGTAGACGGTGGCGATCGCTTCCTCGAGCGTCGACTTGTCGAGCCCCTGGTAAATCGCCTGCTTCGACGCGCGGATCGACATCGGCGAGCATTCCAGGATCAGACCGGCCCAGCGTTTCGCCGCGTCCATGAGATCGGCCGGGGCCGTCACCTCGTTGACGAACCCGAGCTTCAACCCCTCTTCCGCCCCGACCCGGCGGCCGGTGAGAATCATGCCCAGCGCCTGTTTCTGCGGAATGATTCGCGGCAGGCGGTGCAGTCCGCCCGCCAGGGCGGCAAGGCCCACGCGCGGTTCCGGCAGGGCGAAAACCGCATTCTCCGAAGCGACGATCAGATCGCACGCGAGCGCTATTTCGAAGCCGCCGCCCATGGCGAAGCCGTTGACCGCGGCGATGACCGGCTTGGTCAGGTCGAAGCGCTGGGTAAGGCCGGCGAAGCCCGTCGCCGGGCGGTCGCGCGGTCCGCCTTGCGCCTGGTATTTGAGATCGTTGCCGGCGGAGAAGGCCTTGTCTCCGGCGCCGGTGACGATGGCCACCCATTGCTCCGGATCGTCGGCGAATTCGTCGAACACCGCGTCGAACTCGAAATGCGCAGGCGGATGCAGCGCGTTGTAGACCTCGGGCCTGTCGATGGTGACGACGGTCAGCTTGCCCTCGCGCGCGACCTTCAGAAACTCGTAGTCCGCCATGGCGTTGTTCTTGCTCCTCTCTCTCCGGTGCGGTGCGGGGGCGCGGGCGTGCGATGCCGGCGCGCCCGCCCCGGCGCCATTCAGCTGCCGAATTCAGGAATGATGTGCTCGGCGAAAAGCTCGATCTGGCGCTTCTGCTCGTCGAGCGGCATCAGACCCTGATCGAAGAACCAGCCGAACCATTCGAGCTCGCCATCGCCTTCGTGCATCTTTTGCAGCGACTCGAACTGCCGCTTGACGTTGTCGGGCGTGTCCGCGAAGGCGTATTGCGTACGCAGCAGGCGGTCCACCGTCCATTCTTCCGGCGGCAACGGCGTGTACGGATCGAGCGGATATTTCTCCTGGTCCGCGGCCTCGCGGTGCGCCTCGAAGAACCCGAACGAGCCGAAGACCGTGTTGAAACTTTCGAAGTTCGTCTTCGCCAGCAGGTCCACCGCCTCCTGCTTCGTATTGCCGAAGTGGACCGAGCGCACGGCGCCGATGGCCTCGCCGTACTTGAGGTTGCGTCCGTTCTCGTTCGCCGAGTCGCGATACACCTTGCACAGTTGACGGAACGACGCGGGGTCGCCGTTGAGGATCCACGGCGTGATGTTGTTCTTGCCGCAATTGATCAGGGTCCGTTCGCTGGCGCCGAAGGGTTGCATCATCGGCGGGCCACCCTCCTGATAGGGCCGCGGAATCACGCAGACGTTGCGGATCACGCCCGCCTCGTCGACCTCACCGGGCGCGCCGTACTTGCGCGTGTAGTCCGTTCGGCATACATAATACGCTGTTTTACAACGATTTTCCGTTCTGCAATACGCCCCGCCCAACATCCAGCCCAACAATTGACACGCGCGCCCGGCCACGGCACAAAACCTCGTTGCGTCGGTCGAATCGGCCGCGAATGTCGATGGAGGAAACAGTGATGAGGCTCAAGCACAACTTATTCGCGTCCGCCATCGCGGTCGCAATTGTGGGTATAGGGCTGGTGGGTTGCAGCAGCAGTGACGATCCGGCGCCCCCGCCACCCGCGCCGGTAGAGCCGGGACCGACGGAGTACGAGTTGGGCAAGGCCGCGATCGAGGAGGCCGAAACCCCGGAGGCTGCTCAAGAGGCTTACGACGCCGTCAACTTGGATGCGGTGAGCGGCCAGGAAACCAACATGCTGCGGGATGCGCTCGCCGAGAAGCTGATGATGCTGGCGGATGCGGAAGCGGCGGAGACGCGGCAGGGTCTCGTAACCGCTGCCATGTGCACAGCGGCGACGCAGGAGTGCGTGGCGGCGCACAGGGCGTTGGTCGCGGCGCTGGAGGCCGACCTCGCCGCTCTGGAGGCGAGCGACGACGCCACCAACGCCGACGAAAAGGCTGCGGAGGGCGCTCTGCAAACCGCGAAGATGAACCTTTCCAGCGTTGAGATGGCGCTGCGCGACTCCAATCGCGACACCGCGACCGGCATGGCGGTCGACGCCGCCAAGACCGAGGCCGAAAAGCTTGAGGCGGAGCCGAGCGAAGAGAACATCGCTGCTGCGGAGAAGGCGATCATGGCCGCCAAGGAGGAGATCGCCAAAGGCGACGATCCAGACGCTTACGGCGACGTGATCGGCGAAGCGGAAATGGCCGTCGCGCGGGCCAAGGAGCGGAACATGGTCAGCGCCGCGATCATGGCGGCGAGGAATGCGGGCGACGGTCTGGCCGAAGATTCGAGCGCCGCCGCCGTCAGCGCCGCCCAATCTCTGCTCAATGCCGCGACCAAGCTGGTCGACGACGCCGACCACCTGAACGATGCGGAGAAACGCGCATACAGGGCCACGATCACCGACCTACAGAGGCCGGTCACCGTAGCCAAGAACCGCAACGACGCCGATGACAAGGCCGAAAGCGAGAGGAAAGGGAAAGCCGAGCGGGAAGAGGAGCGGAAGCGGAACGAGGCCATGGCGGCCACCGCCGCCAAGCTGTACGCGGGCATCAGCGAGCCCACAGGCGACGCTACATCCCCCGGAGCCAACGATCGGGCTGCCGCCTATAACACCGCTGGCACCGCCGTCATGGTGAGCGTGGGCGACGGCACCAACACGCCCACGCCCGTTACCCTGTCGGAAGACAAGAAGGCGTCGGTCACGAAGCTGCATGGCTGGGAAGGCAAGAGATACGCAGACCCCGCCGGCGGCGACATGTACGAAGCGATCGTCTATTCGAACGTCGCAGATCCGACGCCGGGCGATAAGTTCGGTCAGATTGGCGTCACAACAGCTGTACAAGGTTACGAATACGGCTTGGACGCCGAAGGCCAAGCGACAATCAACACATCTTCAAGGAGCGGGTTTGTGAACTTGGTTGCCGGTCCGCGCTTCGACCATGGGGTGGGAGTGAAGCGGTTTCCGCTGCCAGACCCGAACGACAGTGCCGCAACGCGAGTGCCCGTCCCAGGGACCTTTCACGGAGTGTCCGGCACCTACTTTTGCACCCCCGGTCCAGCCGTATGCGCAGCCAACGTTTCCGACGACGGATTCCAACTCGGGACGGTGCCTTCGGCGACAGATGCGACGTTCACAGACGGCGGTGGGGCCTGGGTGTTCAAGCCCGCCAATCCGGAAGACCGAGTGTTGGATGCGGTTGACACCATGTACGCCTCGTATGGCTGGTGGATACTCAAGCGGGAAAACGACGGTGCCTTCACCGCGAGCGCGTTCGTAGACGAGAAGGGCACCGTCGCCGCCGCCAGCGGGCTCGATGCCTTGAACGGCACGGCGACCTACATGGGCGGCGCTGCCGGGAAGTACGCTCTCGCCAGCTCCACGGGCGGCACGAACGACGCCGGCCACTTCACCGCGAGGGCAAAGCTCGAGGCCGACTTCACCAACAATGATGACCCTGCCGCCATCACCGGCACCCTCGACATGTTCAGGGGTGCGGACGATCAGATGCGGGATTGGGAAGTCCAGTTGAAGGGCTCCGCCATCGGGGACACCGGGTTGATCGGCAACGACGGGACCTCGACGACATCGCCGGGCGGCACCGTCTGGACCATCGGCGACAAGGCCGCCGAGGCCGACGGCAATTGGACAGGGGCGCTCCGGAACAACGGTGCCGACGGCGTTCCGCAGGTCGCGACCGGCACGTTTTACTCGACGTACGACACCGCCGGGAAGATGATCGGCTCCTTCGGCGCGAACAAGCAGTAGCCGGACTTCGCGCCGCGCCGGTTCCTTCACCGGCGCGGCGCGCGAGACACGGGGTGAGGTCTGCTTCGAGGCTCTCCTCCGCCCCGTGGCCCCCGACCCGGGTTGTTGCATAGACCATCCCGGGTCGGGGGTTCACTGCCACCAAGCACCACCTGCGAAATCAGCCATGCCCCGGACCCGGACGGCGCGGTCGCCGTCCGGGTTCGGTTTCGTCATGCGTCGTTGCCCTCCGCGTCCGCGAACAGCAGCCCGACGACGGCGAGCGCTTCCGTCCGGCCCATGCCCGTATCCGTCAGCTTGGCGAGCGCGGACGCGCGCGCTTGCAGGTCAAGCGCGTAGTTGTCGAACCGCAGCCGGACGGTCGCGCCCAGCTTGACGGACAGCTCCGCCTCGAGCGCCTTGGCGTGCGGCAGAACCGTTCCAAGGTGCCAGCGGCGCACGGCCTCGCGTTGCGCGGTGCCGTCTTCGTTGCCGCGGTGCAGCGACGGCGGCACGCCGCACGCCGCGAGCACCGCGTCGAACGCATCGCGGCGGATTTCGGCGAGCGCGGCCGGCGGGCTCGGCCCCAGCCGCTCCGCAACCCAATCGCGCGCCGGCGCGGCGGCGCGGCCGTCGCCCCAGCCGGCGGCCGTCGTTTCGACGAACGCGGTCTTGCCGCGCGCCTTCGTGATATCGTCTTTCAAGCCGGCCAGCGGGTCCACGTCGCCGTCTTTGCCGTCCGACGGCAGCGCGAGGATCTGTGCGATCGGCCCGCCCGCCTCGTCGGCAAGGCTGCGTTCCGTTTCGGAGTGCAGCCGGGCCGTTTGCGCCGCCCACCGCAACGGGCCGGTGCCGACGTATGGCGAGCCGGCCGCGCCGCCCCACCGCACGAAAACGACGCTCGCGGCCGGCAAGTGCCAGGTCGTCGACGTCGAAGGCCCGTAGGCCGTCGCGCGAACGCGCCACGTCGCCGGGTCGTGGTCGCCTTCCCAATGCCACGACGCCGCCGGCACGAGCCGCACGCCCGCGCCCGACATGCGAATGACGTGCATGGACTCGCCGTGGCGCACGAGGTCGCGGCCGATTTGCGCCCGCACGGTCGCGTCGACGGCCGCGCGCGCCCACGGCGGGCCGTCCACGGTCGCGCCCTGAAACGCCCGCGAGAGCGCACCGGCCGCCGCTTCGACGGCCGCCGTCGCGCCCGTATCGGCCGCCCGGCCGGCGGCCGTCGTTTCGATCAGCCGCAACACCGCGTCGTTGAACTCGCCGCCCGAGTCGCGGTTCTCGCGGCGCCCGAAAGGCCACCAGCGCACGGCAATCAGCCCACGAGGACGGCGCGGCGCACGGTCCACGGCGCGAGCAAGCCTTGCGCGCCGCACCGCCGCCATATGCCCGTCGCGGTGCCGTGCGGCTCGCGGCCGTCGTACAGCCACGCGCAAAAGCGAATCGCCGCTTCCGTCTTCACGCTGCCGGGCGCGTCCGGCGCCTGCCGGTCGGCGAACGCGACGGCCGCGTCGAGCCCACGCTGCAACGCCGCGTCCGCTTCCGCGTCGTCGACGGCATTGCCGTAGCGGTCCAACCGCAGCGCGAAGCGAAGCGTTTCCAGGTCGGGCGGCCAGTGCGGCGACGGCCGCGCCGCCGGCCGCGTCGGTACGGTCGGAGTCGCGGGCGCGGGCGCGTCGGGCGCCGGTACGAACGCGACGACGGCCACGGCTCTAGCCTTCCGGCGGCGCGTTCGCGCCCGATATGACGACGGACGCGGCCCGCGGCCCCGTCGCTCGCAGCCACGGCCGCTGTGCGCCGGTCTCGGGAACCGCCACAATGACGCCCGCGCGGTCCGGCAGCACGTGCCATGCGCCGTCCGCCGGCGGCGGGTCCGCCGCGTCGCGCCATTCGACGCCATCGCCCCGCGCTTGCAGGAAGTACCGCGCGAACGTGCCGGACGGGCCGGCCGCGCGGTCGTCCGACACGGCCGCGCGCAAGTCGACCGGCCGCTCGCCCAACGCCAGCGGGAACGTCGCGGGATACCGGATCAGAGCCACGGCCGCCACCTCGCTCGCCGTTCGCGCGCTTCGACGCGCGAGTCGTGGTACGACGGCGCGCGCACCAACCCGATACCGCCAAGGCGCGCCGCCTCGATTACGCGGACTCCGGCCTCGCGCCGGTCACGCTCGCAGCGGAATTCCACGCTCAAGCCCCGCGCCGTGCCGTCGCGCACGGCCGCGAGCGCAACGTCGGCCGCCCGTATGGGCGGCAACGTCGCCACCATGCGCAGCGCGTCCGCGTCGGCGCGCAGCTCAAGCCCGCCGCCCGGCAGCCACGCAACCGCACGCTCGGCATCGTGCCACAGGTTCAGCGCGACGGAGTCGGCTTCGCGCAGGCTGCCGGCCTCGAACCGCTCGCGGTGCGTCGGCGACACGTCGCCCCAACGCATGACCACACCGGACAGCCGCCGGCCTTCCGCCCGCAACTCGGGATCGCCGCCGGCGCGCCGTTCCAATTGTTCGGCCGCCGTCATGCGGTCACGCGAGTTTCAATTCGGCGAGTTCGTAGGCGGCGGGCTGCCGCACGATTACGTCGCCGATCAGCGCGTGAAGCGTGAAGTATCGTTCGCCCTTGGCGCTTCCCGAATAGATGTCATCCACCGAAAGCTCATTCCAGGTCGGGCACGTAGCCGTTTCCATCGCGTTCACGCCGTCCAGGCCCATCGTTCCCGAGCGATAGCGGATCATCTTCGCCACATTGGACGCGGGCGCCGGCATCCGCGATGACGCGAACAGCCCGCCCGAATTGGAACGCAGATAGGACGCGGCGGACATTTCGCCCTTGTAGTTGGTCGCTTCCTGAAACGTCGTTTCCGCCTTCACCATCGTTGCCGTGCCGAAAACCAGCCGGACGGCCCGCATGGACTCGGCCCACGGGCCGCCGTCGATACCGCCGGCCGCCGCGGCGACGAAATCGTCGAATTTGCCCACCGCCGACGGGTCCGTCGGGTCCGTAAGCTGCGGGATCAGCCCGCGCGGATTGGCGCCGGTGCCGTCGCCCGTCAACCCCAGGTCGTCCAGTGAGTCGCTCATCGCCAGCGTGAGATTCTGCCGCAACACCGGCTCGAAGTTGTCGACGCCGACGCTCGCCACGTCCTCTATCGCAATCGACATGCGCGCCGATACGCGATGCGGAGTCGTCGTCGCCGTCGTGATCGCGGCGGCCGTCGCCTCGCGGGCCGCGCCCTTCGCCATCGCGCCGGCCGTCAGCGACGTTCCGATACGCCCGGCCGCGTAGGTGCCGGACGCCACGCGAGGCATTCGGACGCCGATACGCGGCAGAACGGAGCGCGCGAAAATCGCCGGCAGAATGTTCGCCATGTTGACGCCGACGGTCGCGGGCGCCGGAGTCACCGCGTCCGCCCGTTGCTCGCGCGTTTCCGGCGCCGGCGGTTCGTCGAACAGCGACAGCGGAATGCCGTCCGCCGCGCCCGCCGCCGCCGCGTATTCGGCTTCCGCGCCGGACGGCAGCGCCCCGCGCATCGCCGCGAGCACGTAGTTCGTGAGCCGCGCGCGCCCGCGCAATTCCTCGCGTTCGCGCGTTTCCGCGTCCGCGTCCGGGCCGGCCGCCCGTTGCTCGGTGCGCTGTGCCGCCTCTTCCGCGTCGACCGCGACCTTGGCGGCGCGTATCTGCCGCTCCAGGTCCGGCGTTCCGCCTTCGATACGGTCGAGCTCGGCGCGCGTTTCGTCCGTCAGCGCGTCCGCGCCGGCCAATTCGGCCATGCGCTGCCGCTCGCGGCTCGCGCGGTCCTGCAGTTCCCGCAACCGCCGTTGTGCGTCGGTCATCCAATCGCCCTTTCAAGTTCCTGGGCAACAAGCCGTTTCCAATCGGCCGCGCCCGCCGGTTCCGGCCGCCGTTTCCGCTCGCTGGCCGATTTTGCCTTGTGGCACGTCCGGCACAGCGCTTGAAGATTGCCCACGTCGAAGGGATCGCGCAACGGGTCGCGCGCGAGCGGCACGATATGGTCGCACTCAAGCCGCCCCGCACGGCCGCACGCCTCGCAACGGTGGCGCGCCCGCTCGAAGACGGCGCGGCGCGTCCGTTCCCAACGCGCGCCCGCAATCGCACGGTGCCGTCGGCTCATCCGATCAAACCGTGGTAGCGCACGCGCGGCGCCGGCCGCAGCTCGCGGCGCACGCCAAGCGATACGGCCGCGATCGCGGCGGCGGCGGCATCGTCGCGCGCGCGCAAGCGCCGCTGCCCCTCCGTTCCCTTCGCCAGCTTCGCGTTGCCGGCCGGGTCGAGCGCGACGCGCGCCTCGCCCATTGCCGAGCGCAGCAGCAGCGACCGCGCCGGCACAACCCGGCCGTCAAGGCACGCGCGCCGGAATGTCCGCACGTCTTCGCCGCCGTCCTTGAAGCCCTGCCCCCGCAGCTCAAGCGCCGCCGGCGGCACGCCCGCCGCCGCGAGCGCGTCGCGCAATTCGGCCTCGCGCCACCTGTCCGCCGCGAGCGCCGCCGGCCGCCCGAAGCGCTTGAGCGCCGCCCGGCACAGCGCCGCCACGTCGACGGCCTCGCCGCCGCACGCGATCAACTCGCCGCGTTCGGCGCATCGCGCGTACAGGCTGCCGACACCATCGCGGAGTCCGCGTTCGGCGAGCGTCGGCGACGACGGAAACGCCGCCACGGCCTCAAGCCGGCCGGTCGCCGGCCAGTACGCCGCGACCGCCGATTGCGCCGCCGACGTGCCCAAATCGACGCCCCAACAGTGCGGCCCCGCGCGTTCGGCCTCGCCCTCGATCGCTTCCCACGTCGCCGCGTCCAACAGCGTCGATTGCTCCGTGTCGGCAACGCCCTGGTTGAGTCGTAGCGCCTTGAACGCGGCGAGCATGGACGGGTCGCGCCGGGCCTCGGCAGCTTCCGCCCGGATCGCCGCTTCAAGGTCCGGCAGGTGGTTGAGCGACGGATTCGCCCGCGCCCACGTCCGCCGCCGAAACGGCGGATCGTCCGGCCGCGCCGCGTGCGTCTGCGCGTAGTCGGCACCGCCGGACAGCATCCGCTCGAACCAGTGTTCGCGCCGCGCCGGGCGCGTGCCGAGCGCGACGAACCGGCTGCCCGGCACCTTGCCCGCCGCCGTCCGCAACGCCGCCACCATCCGCTCGCCGGTCGATTCCGGCCATTGCGCCGGTTCGTCGGCGAGCACGACGACGGGCGCTAGGCCGTGCGCGCGGCGCGGGTCCGACGCGATGCACCGCAGCCGGCAGCCCGTCGCCTTGTCTTCGATGGCGGCGCGCGAAGCCGAGTCCTGCACGCGAAACCGCGTCGGCTTCGCCGCGACCGCCGGCGCCATGAAGGCGACCACATGCTCGAACAGGATTCGCGCCTGCGGGAAGCTCGCGGCGACGGCGATCACTTCGCCGCGCGCCTGTCGCAGCGGCCCGACAAGCCCCGCGACCGCGAGCGCCGCGCAAAGCGTCGTCTTGCCGGCCCCGCGAGAAACGCTGAGCGCGGCCGTCCGCGAGCGCACGACGCCGCGAATGAATCGCCGTTGCCACGGCAGGATCGCCAGCGCCTCGCCGGCGCGCGCGCCCTGCGTGACCTTGAGCCGCCCAAGGCCGCCGATCACGTCCGCCGTCAGATCGCCCATGTCGCCAGCCCCGCCGCATCCGATTCCGGCGCGCCCGTCGGCTCAATCGTGTGGAGCGTGTGCGGCAGCCCGTACTTGACGGCAAGCGCCAGCTCGTTCGCGGTGCCGCGCGAGCGCCCGTCATGCACAAACAGCGCGTGGTCGCTGTCACGCAGGACGGCGACGCTGCGATGGTGCCACGCGCCCCGGCGCTTCGCGTGATTCAGAAAATGCAGATGCAGCGGTCGCGCCAACTCCCGCGCGAGCGCCCGCGCGACCGCGCAAACGCCCTCCGGTTCGCCGTGCGTCACGATCACGTCGGCGCCGGTCGCGTCGATGGTCTCCAGGATCAGCGTCTTGACGGCCGCGCCGGTCAGCGTCCGGCTTCCGTGAACGCTCAATCGCATCGCGCCCCCCGAGATCGGCAACCGCGCGAACATCGTGTCTTGGGCGCACGGCCCAGGCGCGAATCGGATTCTTTCAACGGTGCCATCATGCCGCGAATCGTTGCCTGAACGCAGCGCGAACGTCAACGGCGCGCCTCCGTTCATGTCGCGTGACGTGAGCAATACCAGCGGCCGTCGACAATGCGGTTCGCCCGTTCGTCGCAGCCGTCCGCCGAGCACGTGCGCGCGCGCCCGCCGCCTCGCGCACGTGCGGGCGGGCGCGCGCGCGGTGGTAGGTGGTAGGTTTGGCGGACACCCATGTCCGCCCTAGCGGCCGTGCATGTCCGCCCCAGCGCCCGCCCATGTCCGCCCTGGGCGTCCGTAGGGCGGACACCAGCGTCCGCCCCAGCGTCGTCTAGGGCGGACATGGGTGTCCGCCCCAGAGCGTCGAGAACGTCGAGCCGCAAGCGATATTCGGGCGGATAGTTGCCGGCCGGCGGCTGGACCATTTCAAGCGCGCCGTCGGCGAGGAATTGCTTGATGTAACGCCGCACCTGTCGCGTTGTGCGCCCAATTTGGCGCGCGATCGTTTTCTGATACGGCTTCACGTTCGAGCCGTCCGGGTCCGCATACGTCGCCAGCAGCAGCAGAACGTGCGCGGCCGTGCCGACATAGGCTTCGCAGTCGCGCACGATGCGGATTGCGCTAAAGGCGTCGCGCTTCATCGCACGCCACCGGAGGCTTGCGGATCGGCCGCCGTTGCGTTTACGCTCGCCGTGTCCATCGGACCCTGGACGTGCCGCCGCCCCCCTGGGCGGCGGTTTCCGTTTGGCGGCGCCCGGTTGCGCGCCACGGTCGCGCCTCGCCGTGCTATGCCGCCGGCGCCTCGCCCGACGCTCGCGGCCGCGCCGCCAGCCACGCGGCGATTTCGCTTTCTGGCCAGCGGACGGCGCGCGGCCCGACGCGAATCGGTTCAGGGAAAACGCCTTCGCGCATCAACCTGTAGAGACTCGTTCTGCTCAGGCCGGTGCGACGTTCAACCTCCGGCCGGCGTAGCAAGCGGTCGCCTTCGGACATGGGAATCCTCCATTCGTCGGTTCCCAAGCGAAGCCGAATATTCCCACGCGCGCAAGTGTCGAAAAGCCGCCGTTTAGGAACGTCCGGGAATGTCCGGTTTTGTCCGGTTATGTACGGAAATGTACGATTTTGTCTGCCGTTCTGCTATCGGAACGCTACCAAAGTTGCGCAGTTTCCAATATAAATTGTTGGAAATTGGCAACCGTTGCCAATTCTTCCTATGCGGACGCTCGACGTTCCAGGCGAATCACGTCGGCGCCGCTGCCGGTCACGAACGCGCCCCACGTTTCCATGAGCTGGCGCCGCTGTTCCAACAGGTCGCTGCGAAAATAGGCTTTCTGCACCGCGTTGCCGGTCACGTGCGCGAGGCACAATTCGGCCGCCGCATAACTGGCGTTCGTCTTTTCGGCCGCGAAGTCTCGAAATGCGCTGCGAAAACCGTGCGCCGTCGCCGCCTCGCCAAGCCCGGCGGCTCGCAGCAATCGCAGCAGCGTGCCATCCGATACGGTCGCGCCCGCCACGGTCGACGGAAACAGCGCGTCCGATCCGGCCTCGCGGATCGTCGCCGCTTCAACGAGCACGGCCAGCGCCGCCGCACTCAAAGGCACGCGGTGCGGGACGCCGCCTTTCATGCGTTCGCCCGGCACGGACCAAACGCGGCCCGCAAGGTCGATTTCCGCCCACGTCGCGCGGCGCGCTTCCTGCGAACGCGCGGCCGTCAAAATGAGGAACCGCATCGCCAGTTTCGTCGCCACGTTCGCAGCCGTCGCGTTCATCGCCTCAAGCGCCGCCGGGATCTGGGCATATGGAAGCGCTCTATGGTGCGCCTTGAGTCGCGCAAGCGCCGGCAGCGCGCCGTCGATTGCCTCGCCGGCCGCGTTTTGCTCTACGAAGCCGCGCGCCATTCCCCAACGCAGCACCGCGCGAATCCGCGCCCGAACGAAGCGCGCGGTTGGCGGCATGACGTGCCAAATCGGATCGAGCACGCCAAGCACGTCGCGCCGGTCTATCCGGTCGATCGGCATGGCGCCGATTTTCGGGAACGCATGAAGCTCCAGCGTGGTCAACCATTGGTCCGCGTATCTGTCTCGCTTCCAGCGCGGACGGTTCGCCGCGTGATAGGCCAGCGCGGCCTCGCGGAACGTCGGCACGGTCGCGCGCCGCCGTTCGGCCACCGGGTCCCGGCCTTCCGCAACCGCCGCCCTGGTAGCGTCCGCCGCCTTCCGCGCCTTGGCGAGCGATACGGCCGGCCATGCGCCAAGCCCCACGTCGCGCCGGCGCCGGTCGACGCTGATACGCAGAATCCAGCTTTTCGTTCCGCTCGCCGACACCCTCAAATACAGCCCGCGCCCGTCGCCATGCAGCCCGTGCCCGGACAGGGATTTCACCTTCGCAGCCGTCAACGCCATTGCCCGCTCCCTCGCCAGCCCAACACTTGTCCCAACACTTGAAGCGGGAACATACGGGCTTTCGCGGGACTATGCAAGCGCGGTTGGTTGCCAAAAGGCTTGTGGTATCAGCGGGTTATCAGGAATTTTCGGGAATGCTCGCTACCCCTGACTCGACTAGCGCGTGTAGTCCGCCGCCGGCCAGCGCGTGATGCCGTCCTCGTAAGGGTAGGGGATCTTGTAGAACTTGCCGTCGTGGTTGAACGATTCTTCCGTCCACGCCTTGCGGATGACGGCGATCGCCTCCTCGAACACGGCGCGGTTGTGGTTGTCGATGGCGCCGCCGTCCATCGGCGCGCCGGTGACGTGGAACTGCTGGCCTAGAACGTTGACCCAGCGGTCCTGATAACCGCGGGCGAAGCCGGCGATCACGCGGCCCTGGGTAAGATTGTCCAGAACGGCAATCTCCTCGGCACAGCGGATCGGGTCCCAGCCGGCGAGCACGAGGCCCAGCGGCGCGAACTTGATGCGCTCCGTCCGCGCCGCGAGATCGGCGTAGAGCATCAGCGGCGCGACGCTGGCCTCCGCGCCCTCGGAATGAAAATGATGTTCGGTCGTGCCGAACACTTCGAACCCGGCATCGTCCGCGAGTCCGACAATCGTCCGCAACTCGTGCAGCATCTGCTGATAGCGCTCACGGTTACGCCCGATCGGTTTGAGCTGGGCTCGTTCTTCCCACGTGGCCGCGGGGATCGTCGGCAAGGCAAACATCATGAAACGCATGTGGTGTGTCCTCCCTGTGGCGTTTTTCTACGGCGGGCCCTGCCGCCGGTCGCGGCCGCGTCGGCGCGCATCGCCGTGGCGGGCCGTGCGCTCTCTCGTGGCCCCATCGCCGCGTCAGTCCGAGACGCCGCGCGGCACGGGTTCGGCCGCGCCCGAGTCGAGCAGGAGGGAGCCGAACTGCCCGCGGAAGTAGAGCAGCGGCATGCGCTCCGCATCCTCGGCGGCGAGCACGCGGCCGATGAAGATCGTGTGGTCGCCGGAATCGTAGGAATCGACCAGCTCGCACTCCATCCAGCTCATCGCCACGGCGAGAATCGGGACTTCGATCTTGCCGCGTCGAAACGCGATTTCACTGAATTTTTCGGTCGACCGGCTGGCGAACAGCCGGCAAAGCGCCCGAGATTCGGCCGACTGGTCGAGGATGTTGATGGCGAAGACCCGGGAATCCCGCAACGAGGCGTGGGTGTTGCTCGTCCGCGCGAGGCACACGAGCATCAGCGGCGGATCGAGGCTGAGGCTGGTGACGGCGTTCGCCGCGCATCCCCGGGGCTCGCCGTCGACCAGCGTGGTAATGGCGGTGACGCCCGTCGCGAAAGTCCCGGCGACACGACGCAGGGTCGCCGGGGAAACGGGCTCAAGGTCGGCGATCTGCGGCCGAACTGTCGTCATACGGCACCGTCTTGGAGAGCGGATGCCGCGACGTTACCACCGGCCGCGCGGCGACAACAAGAACACGGCCGCGGCAGGCCGTATCCCTGTGGTGGCGCCGCCCCACCGCAGGGAGAGCCGGCGTCCAGGCTTCCGGGCGGCGTCGGGCCGCTTGCCCTGGGCCCAGGATCGTCGCTCTGTGCCGCCGCCGTGCCGGCCCTACGCCGCGGCCCGCGCCGGCTCCGCCGCTGCGGTGCGGCGGCTCAGGAAGACGACCAGGAGCACGGCGGGAATGCCGGCGAGGGCGGTGCCGACGAACAGCGTGCCGTAGCCGTGCGCGTCGACGACGATGCCGGAGAAGCCGGCCAGGAACTTGCCCGGCAACGTCATGAGGGAACTGAACAGCGCGTACTGGGTGGCGGTGTAGGCGAGGCTCGTCAACTGCGACAGGTAGGCGATGAACACGGTGCCCGCGAGGCCGGCGCTGAGATTGTCGGCGCAGATGGTTACGCCGAGCATCCAGATTTCCGGCCCGATCAACGACAGCGCAGCGAACAGCAGATTGGTCAACGGCAGCAGTACCGCGGCTGCTAGCAACGGCGGGAACAGACCGAAGCGCGCGACCAGCACTCCGCCGAGCAAGGCGCCGGCGATCGTCGCGAAGGTGCCGCCGAGCTTCACGACGGTGCCGATTTCGGTCTTGCTGAACCCGGTGTCGAGATAGAACGGGTTGGCCATGGCGCCCATCAGCACGTCGGAAACGCGGAACAACCCGACGAACGCCAGGATCGCCAGAGCGAGCGCGCCGTTGCGCTCGAAGAAGTCGACGAACGGGCCGACGAACGCGCTGACGAACCATGCGCCGAGGCGACGCGCCCACGGCGGCAGGCCGCGGGCACGCGCGAGGAAGGCCGCCGTACGCCCCTCGCGTTCGGCGGTTACGGAATCGGGGGGCCGGTCCGGCTCGCGGATCAGCAGCGCGGTCACCATTCCGACCGCGGTCAGAGCCGCCATCACGGCGTATGTCGCTGACCATGGAATCCGGTCCGCGAGAATCAGCGCGCCGCCGCCGGACACCAGAATCGCGATGCGGTAGCCGAGCTGATAGGTCGCCGCCATCGCGCCCTGCAGCGTCTTCTCGACCGCCTCGATGCGATAGGCGTCGATCGCCACGTCCTGCGTCGCCGAACAGAAGGCGACGAGCAGCGCCAGCAACGCCATGCGCACAAGGTCGTGTGCCGGGTCGGTGTACGCCATGCCGAAAAGGCCGCAGGCGATGCCGACCATGGCGAGGAGCATCCATGAGCGCCGGCGGCCGAGCAGGCGCGTGAGCAGGGGCAGGGGCATCCTGTCGACCACCGGAGCCCAGAACACCTTGATCGAATAGGTCAGCCCGACCCAGCTGAAAAAGCCGATGGCCGTGCGGCTCGTGCCGTATTCGGTAAGCCACGCCGAGAGCGTGGAGAACACCAGAAGGAAGGGCAGACCGGCCGAAAACCCGAGAAACAACATGGCAACGACGCGGCGATGCGCGTACACCACCGCCGCCTCGCGCCAGGTGCGGCGCGGCGCCTCGGACTCGCCTTGCGCCGGGGAAAGAGTCACCATGACTTCCCGCGATACTGGAATCGACGCGAGCAGGAGGAGGGTGCGATGCGCAATGCAGGGCTCATGGTCGCCGGACTGATCGCCGGCCTGTTGATCGGATATCTCGCTTTCCGCGCGGACCGGCCGGCAGTGGCGACCGGCGGCGAAGCGGCGGCGCCGCAAGCCGCCGTTGCCGACCGGACCGTGCGCCTGAAGATTGCCGGGACCGTGCCGTCATCCCTGATCCAGGTGGGGACGCTCGGCGCCCGCCTGCCGGATACGGTGGAGACGATCTCGGACGGAAACATCAAGATGCAGTTCTTCGACCCCGGCGCGCTGGTGCCGCCTTTCGAGGTCTTCGAGGCGGTCTCGAACGGCAGCGTCGACGCCGGCTGGGGGACCGCCGGGTACTGGATCGGCAAGGTGCCCGCGCTGGCGTTGTTCTCAGCGGTTCCGTTCGGCCCACCGGCGGGCGAATACATGGCTTGGTTCTATCACGGCGGCGGCAAGGAGTTCTATGACGAGATCTACAGCCGTCACAACATCAAGGGCGTGCTGTGCGGCGTCGTCGCGCCGGAAGCGTCGGGGTGGTTCCGGCGCGAGATCACCAGCCTCGACGACCTCAAGGGCCTGAAGATGCGCTTCTTCGGACTCGGCGCGAAGGTAATGGAGAAAGTTGGCGTTTCGACGCAGCTCCTTGCGGGCGGCGACATATACCCGGCGCTCGAGCTCGGCACCATCGACGCGACCGAGTTCGCCATGCCGGCGATCGACCGCGAGCTCGGGTTCCACGAGATCGCCAGCCACTACTACTTCCCGGGCTGGCACCAGCAGTCGACGTTTCTCGAAATCATCATCAACAAGGGCGTGTGGGACGGCCTGGACGGCACGCAGCACGCTCAGATATCCACGGCGTGCGGCGAGAGCATCCGCCATTCGATCGCCGAGGGGGAGGCGCTGCAGTTCGATGCGATCAAGGCGCTCCAGGCCGCCGGCGTGACGATTCACAAGTGGCCGCCGGAGATCCTCTCGGC
Source organism: Alphaproteobacteria bacterium (assembly GCA_965243325.1). GTDB lineage: Bacteria > Pseudomonadota > Alphaproteobacteria > UBA7887 > UBA7887 > JANQOH01. Next base: position 2,708,600 of record CBDEUQ010000003.1, read on the forward strand.
ATTCGAAAACGCGTGGAACGACGTCGTTGCCGAAGAGGCGGCGGCCGACGAAGACTTCGGCCGCGTCTGGCAGTCGCTCAAGGAGTTCCGCGCCGGTTACGATGTGTGGCGCGACCTCGGCTATCTCTAGACGGCGCGGGCGGCGGCGCGACCGCCTGAACGCGGTCGCGCCCCGACGCTTCGGTCGCGATCCGGGCCATTGCCGCGGCTCGGGATCGCGGCGACGGCCAGGGGCGCGGCCGCGGTGACGCCCCGCGTTCGCATCGCCGACCGCGACGACGAAGACGCGCTCGAGACGCTGATCGACCTGTCCACCCGCGCCCTCCTCGTTCCGTTTCTGAGTCCGCGGCAGGTCGCGGCCAGTCTCGAACTGATGAAGCTCGACCGCGCCCTCATCGACGACGGCACCTACTTCGTTGCCGAGGAGGCGGGCGCGCCGGTCGCCTGCGGCGGCTGGAGCCGGCGGCGCGCGTACGCAACGCCGGCCGGCACAACGCGCGCGCGCGAGCCTCGCCTCGACCCGGCGCGGGACGCCGCACGGGTGCGCGCGGTATACACCCATCCGGCGTTTGCCCGCCGGGGTCTGGGGCGGCTCATTCTCGGGGTTTGCGAGCGTTCGGCGCGCGATGCCGGGTTCGTCGAAGCCGAGCTGCTGGCCACCATGGCGGGCGTGCAGCTCTTCCGCGTCGAGGGGTGGCGCGAAATCGAGCACACGGCGCTCGCGAGTGAGGCGGGCGTGGAGGTCCCGCTGATCCGCATGGGCAAGAGGCTGGCGCCGCGCGCCTGAGCGGGCGTTCGACCCGCCGGCGGCGCAAGGCGGCGCGGTCGCCGGCGGCGGTAACCGCGGACAGGTACAGCGTTTACAGCGCCTGTGCGTCGAGCCAACCCGCAACGCACGGCTCCGGAGCCTTGCGCAACGGCTCGGCCACCACGTTGGTATCTACCAAAATCATCCCAGATCGAGCGGCCGGAACGGAGCGGTGAGGCGTCGCGCAAATTCGGCGAACTCATCGTCCGTCAATCCCGCGCGCCGACCAACGGCGGTCAGAAGCGTTCCCAGCGCGGCCCGCCCTTTCGGCAGCACCGTTTCCTCAAGAATGACGCGGACCTCGGCCTCTGTGCTGCGACCCCTCAGGGCCGCCCGCACGCGGAGGGCGCGATGCACCTCGTCCGGCAGGTTGCGCACAGTCAGCATGGCCATCAGCAAAATCCATTCGTGATTTCGTTGCATACAATTTGCCGGTACGACGGCATCGGTGCAGGATCTTCGATGCGGTCGGGACCCGTGCCGGTTACCGGGATCGGAATTGAGCCATCCGTCGCCCCGGACGGAGCGCAGCGGAGATCCGGGGCCCTGGGCAGGCGGCACAACGGCTCCCGGAAAGACTGGACCCCGGCTCTCCCTGCGGTCGGCCGGGGTGACATTTTTTTCTGTCACCCCGGACGGAGCGCAGCAGAGGTCCAAGGCCCGGAAAAAGCGGCAGGGCCTGCTTCGAGGCTCGGTCGGAGGCATCCGGGCGGAGCGAAGGCGCCCCGGCCTCCGGCGGGCTATTCCAGCGTGTGCAACGGCCGGTCGGGGCGGGCGCCGAAGTGGCCGAGAACTTCGGCGGCGGCGAGGCTGCCGAGGCGGCCGGCTTCGGCGAGCGGGCGGCCGGACGCGAGCGCGTGCAGGAATCCGGCGGCGTAGAGGTCGCCGGCGCCGGTGGTGTCGACGACGCGGCTGGCCGGCGCGGCATCGACGACGTGAGTCTCGTCGCCGGCGAGGACGACGGAGCCCCGCTCGCCGCGAGTGAGCGCCGCAATCGCGCACTGCCCGCGCACTGCCCGCACGCCCGCGTCGAAATCCGCCGCCTCGTAGAGCGAGATGAGCTCGGCTTCGTTGGCGAACAGGATGTCGACGCCGCCGGCCACGAGGTCGCGAAACTCCTCGCGGTGGCGGTCGACGCAAAACGGGTCGGACAGGCTCAGCGCCACCTGCCGACCGGCCTCGTGGGCGAGGTCCACCGCCTTGCGAAAGGCGTCCTTGGCGTGCGGCGGGTCCCACAGATAGCCCTCGAGATAGGTGACCCGGGAATCGGCGATCAGCGCCGGTTCGACGTCGTCCGGGCCGAGCGACACGGCGGCGCCGAGAAACGTGCCCATGGTCCGCTGCGCATCGGGGGTGACGAGGATGAGGCAGCGGGCGGTGCCAGCGCCGTCCCACGCGCCGGGCGTGTCGAAATGCACGCCGAGGGAACGAATATCATGCGCGAACACTTCGCCGAGCTGATCGTCGCGCACCTTGCCGATGAACGCCGCCCGCGCGCCGAACGAGGCTATGCCGGCGATGGTGTTGGCCGCCGAGCCGCCGGAGACTTCGACGCCCGGCCCCATGGCCTCGTAAAGCCGCTGCGCCTGGTCGCCGTCAAGCAGCGTCATCGCGCCCTTCGGCAAGTTGTGCGCCTCGACGAACGAGTCGTCCGCGTGAGAGAGCACGTCGACGATGGCATTGCCGATGCCGACGACGGCGTAGGTTGGCTCGGACATGGCGTGCTCCGGTCGGAGTTCCCGCGGCCGGCACGACAAGGGCACCGGCCGGCGGCGCCCTTGTCGCGCGGCCCGCGGCCCGCGTCAACGCATGCCGCCCTCGCGGCAGGCGGCACGCGTCGCGACCGCCGCGGCGGCGAAGCACACCACGAGAAACGGACCGGCCGGGAGGTCCACCAAGGCCGATACCGCGACGGCCACGACCACCGCGGCGGCCCCGCTTGCGAGCGCCCGTCCCAGGACGTAGCCGTCGGCACGCTTCGCCGCCAGGGCGGGGAGGATCAGACTGGCGAACACCACATAGACGCCGACGAGCTGGACCGAGGCGGTCACGGCGAGGGCGAACAGGATGAAGAACCCGGTCCCCCTCCGCAGGCCGGGACGGAACAGCCACAGGGCGATCGCCAGCGCGTATACCGGGAGGAACGACGCGATGTCTTGCCATGAGACGAAGAGGATCTGGCCCGACAGCACGTGCGCAAGCTCCTCGCCGCCGTGCGGGTTGTTGGCGAGCGCGAGCAACGCCAGCGACGCGGCGAGTATGAAACAGCTTCCGATCACCGCTTCCTGCTCGCGCGGCGAAACGCGCTCGATCCAGCGGAAGAACAGTGCGATTCCGATACCCGCCGCGAACGCCGCCGGTTGCGCCATAAACCACGGCGGATCGTCGAACCACAGGCCGAGCGCCACCGTCGCCAGACCGACGACCTGGGCGGTGGCGAGGTCGATGAAGACGATGCCGCGCTTCAGGACCTCGATGCCGAGCGGCGCGTGAACGACCGTGACGAGCAGCCCTACGGCGAAGGCCGGAGCCAGGATCGCGAGCAGCTCAAGATCGGTCATCAATCCCCTCGAGAAGCGTCAACGTGACCTCGAAGAGCGAGAACAGATCGTCGACTCCGGGCTGACCACCGACGGTAAAGGGAAGCTCGAGGATCGGAACCCCGGTCTTCTCCGCGAGCCACTCCGACGCGTCGGCGGGCTCGTAGGGCGCGACCAGGATGGCCTTTGCGCCGCTCGCCCGGGTCTGTTCGAGGACCCGCTGCAAATGCGATGCCGACGGGGGAATCCCCGGAAGCGCTTCGAGGGTCGCAACCATCTCGATGCCCGACCAGTACAGGAAGTATGACCACGCCTCGTGGTAGACGACGACCGGCAGGCCGCGCAGGCCTTCGGCCCGCGCCTGCCAGCCGTCCGTGGCAGCGTCCCACGCGGCCTGGAAGTCGGCCAGCCGGCTCCGGTAGCCTTCGGCATTGTCGGGGTCGATGCGCTCGAGCCGTCGCGCCAGCTCGCCGGCCAGCGAGCGGACGTTCCTCGGGTCGAGATGGACATGCGGATTGCCGCTCGGGTGAATGTCGCCGAGGCTGCGGTCGATCGTTTCCGGGCGATCCAGGATCTCAACATGGTCAGCCGCCATCATGTGCCCCGGCTGCCCGGGCTGGAGCTCCTGAGACGCGCCGCGCTGCATCAGGACCGGAAGCCAGCCCACCTCCAGCTCGGCGCCGGCGCAGACGAGAATGTCGGCCCGGCGGATCTGTGCGATCAGGCTGGGGCGGGCGCGAATGTAGTGCGGGTCCTGGCGACCGTGCGTGGCCGAATAGACGACCGCGTCCGCGCCGCCCACTGCCTCGGCAAGCGCCGCCCACTCGGGTTCGCAGGCGAAGACCCGCACCTCCGCGGTTGCCGGCGAGGTCGGGACCGTCAAGGAGAAGAGGGCGGCGGCCAAGGCCGCCGCCGGAAGTGCTTTCTTCATGTCTGAACCTCAGAACGTATGGGCGGCGTGTGCGCCGAGACTCATGATGTACTGCAGAAGGACCTGATCGTCGGGCTCGTCGCCCGCCAGGGACTCCCGGTTGTACTGCAGGCGAATCCGGCCGAATTCGCTGTTCGTCCAATCCGTCATGAGGCCGACGGCGTAGATGTCCTCGTCGATGTCGGCCGCGCTCGGCGGCACCAAGCGCGAGTAGCGCGCGCCGACGCGCCAGCTCGGCAGGAACTTGTACACCGCCTGCGCGTACCAGCCGCTGCTCGAACCGTCGAGTGACAGGGCTTCGCCGTTGAGCACGTAGGTGCCCTCCTCCACGCTGCGGAAATATTCGCCCTGGAGGATCAACTCGCTCTGGCGCGGGTTGCCCGTCGGCGCCCAGGTGACGCGCAAATCGGCGCCGAAAAGCCGCGTATCGCCGGTGAACATCCCATCGGTGAAGAAACCGGTATAGCCGGCGTGGCCGTGGCCGTGATCGTGGTCGTCGTCGTCGTGCATGTCGTGATCATGATCATCGTGATCGTCGTGGTCGTCATGCATGTCATGATCGTGATCGTCGTGATCGTCATGCATGTCGAGATCGGCGTGCATGTCGTGATCGTCATGATCGTCGTGCGCGTCGTGGTCGTCATGCGCTTCGTGATCGTCGTGGTCGTCATGCGCGTCGTGGCCATGGCCGTGAGCGTGGCCGCCGGGGCGGTCGCGTGCCGCGCCGTCGAGAACATATCCGCCAATTCGCCATGCGCCGTTGCGGCCGAAGTCGCCGCCGACCCGGGCGTAGGCGGACAATGCCCCGCGGCTGCTGGTGGACCCGGCAAACGGTCTGTCATCGCCGCGGAAGCCGCCGCCGCCGATCTCGGCGTAGAGATCGGTGGGCAGAACGAAGGACGCTTCCACGCCGTCATCGTTGAAGTGGTTGTCAAGATAGACGCGATAGGGCAGCGGCCGGTCGGAGAAATCGTCGCCGTGCGCGTGCAGCTCATTGAGATAGCCGAACGTCCACAGCGCGCGTCCGGCCTTTATCCGCGCGCCGTCAGGCAGGCCGGCGCCGGGGAGAGTCTGAATGTACGCTTCTTCGAGCTCGAGCGCGACCGGTTCGCCCGGATGGACGTCGAGAGCGAGGGTGAGATTGCCGTAGAACTTGTCGTCGACGTTGCCCGACATGGTGATTTCGCCGTGGCCGAGCGAGAACCCGTCGGCGCCGCGTTCGCCCTCGTGTCCGGTCTGGAATCCGGGAATCTCCGAGTGGTCGTTCGAAAAGCGAGCGAACCGGCCGTCGAAGATCACGCCGATCGCGGGGTTGAAAACGTTGTCCTGCGTCATCCTCGGCGCTGGCGCGGATGCGGCCGCGGCCGCATCCGTGTCGGCGACGCGGGATTTGGCTTCAAGGGCCTCCAGCTGTTCTTCCAAGGCCCGTATGCGGGACTCGTACTCGCTCTTCAGGGCGCCGATCTCCTCCGCCAGCTCGGCGGCGGTGGGCGACGTCGTCGCTTGAGCGAGCGCCTGCGGCACAGGCAACAGAAACGGCGCCGCGGCGGCGAGGAGCCGCGCGCAGTCGCGGAAACAGGGCATCAACACTCTCCTTGGCAGGGACCGTCATGGCGCGCGCGCAAACTCCCGCCCGGAGGGACAGACGCCCGACACGCAAACCAGAGAAAACGAGAGGAGTCGGTCAGGCCACCGGAGGCGCCCGGATCGACGGGGCCATGGCCGGGCGCGCGTCAACGACGCCGGTCGGCGTGGGAACGACCGGAGGTGGCGCTGGCGCGGCTTGCGCCGGACACGGTATCAGAGGAACGATCGACCACGGATCGTTGGCGAGCTGGCACAGGTCGCCGAGCTCGTGCTCGAAATGTCCCTCTTCCTCGTCGCCGTCGTCGTGGGCCGCCTGGTGCTGCCAAACGTGTACCCATCCCGAAAGGAGGCAGACAATCGCAAACCACGCGATGGGTTGGTGCCTGCCCCTCCAGGGCAATTGCAGCACGCCAGACATGCCCGAACATTCGGCTCATATTGGCCATCCGTCAAGAGTACCGGCGCGAGCGCCCGACACCGCTTGCCGGGACGCCGGCCCCGAAGCGGAGAGCTCGCTGCAGCCGAGATCGACACCAACTTGTCTCACAATCCGACTTGTGCGGAATCCGAGTTCGACAAGAGGCACAGGGGTTCACGTCTGCCGCATCCACGATGCCTCTCACCCTCGAGACCCGCCCGGACGCTGCCGGCCACCGCACGCCCTCCGGGACGCGCCGACACTCCCCGAAAACTCCGGAACAGCGCGCCACCCATTGGCGCCCGGCGACCGTGACGGGTGCGTTTCGCGACGGATTCCGGGTCGGTCGCCGATGGCGCATTGGCCGGTAGCGGGGCGGCGGCAACTACAGCCCGAGTTGCTCGAAGGTCCGAAGCGGCAGGTACAGGCGCAGCGGCTGCGACGGGAAGGGCGCGAAGCCGTAGCGTGCATGGAAGGCGCTGGCGCGCTCGTGCAGCGCATCGACCACGACGGCATAGACGCCGATGGTGTCGCCCGCGCGGACGACCCGATGGATCGCGTCGAGCAGCAGGATCTCGCCGAGCCCGCTCCCCTGGCTGCGAAGATCGACGGCCAGTCGCCCGATGACGGCTGCCGGTACGGGATAGTGCGGCAGGCGCCTGGCGAGCGCCGCCGGCAGGTCGTCCTTTTCGAAGCTTGCCGCGGTCAGCGTGTATCAGCCGGCGACCCGTTCGGGCGGATCGCCCGACGCGACAAAGACCCGCGCGGCGCGACGCCGGGCATCACGAGAAGCCTGCCGGCGAATGTACCGGTCGAGCGATGGCTCCCCGCAGGTGAACGACGCGCGGTCGTGGTGCGTACCGAGCGGCTCGACCGTCAGCGGCGACTCATCCAACGAGGCGCTCGCGGTAGCGTCGCGCGGCCCGCCTCAGCGCCGCGTTCGGCGCGGGCGGGTTGAGCAGCGCGTCGTGGAAGGCGTCCCAATCCGTCGCCGGGAGCACGATCCGCTCGCACGCCTCGATCACCCGCTCGGCCGCGGCCACGGCATGGTGCAGCACGAAGCGGCTGACCGTGGATTCCTCCCAGGCCGCCGCGCGTTCGCGCTTGCGCATGCTCCTGGCGTCGAGGCGCAAGTGGACGCGCTCGTGCTTCGTCTCGGCTGCTTCGGCCATTACGATGTCTCCAGCGTGAGATGACGATGGGCGTATGCACCAACGGGCGTCCGTTGCAAACGCACCGGCCAGTACCGCTATCGCTGCTCCAACCACGTCACGACGGGCTCGTGCGCCAACGGCAGAGGCATCCGCCGCGTCCGGATCGAGGAGCGCCTCCCGGTCACCCCACGGCGAGCACCACCTTGCCGACGACCTCGCGGCGGCCGATCATCTCGAGAGCGTCGGCGGCGCGTTCGAGCGGCAGGACCGCGTGGACGCGGGGCGTGAGTTTGCCGCGGGCGGCGAGGCCGTCGATGGCGCGGTGGATGCGGCGGCCGCTGGCCGGATCCTGGCGAACGTATTCGCCGGCGCGCACGCCGATCACCGACAGTCCCTTGATGAGAGCCCGGTTGACCGCAAGCGTCGGGATGCGGCCGGCGGCGAAGCCGACGACCAGATACCGCCCGCCCCAGGCCAGCGTGCGGATGGCCCGGTCGAACAGGTCGCCGCCCACCGGGTCGTAGACGACGTCGACGCCGCGGCCTCCCGTCAGCGGCAGGACCGCGGCCTTGAGGTCGCCCTCGGGAGCGATGGCGCAGCGGGCGCCGGCGGCGACCGCGGCGGCGCGTTTCTCCGCCGTGCTCGCAACCGCGATCGCAACCGCGCCGCGCGCCGCCGCGAGCTGTACCGCGGCAAGCCCGACGCCGCCCGCGGCTCCGAGGACGAGCACACGGTCGCCGACGACAAGACCGCCACGCTCGACGAGCGCCACGTGCGCCGTTTGCGCCGCCACGGGATACGCCGCAGCCTCCGCGTCGCCGAGGCCGCGCGGGACCGGCCGCACCTCTGCCAGCGGCACCGCAACCGTCTCGGCCCAGCCGCCGCCGCGGGTGCCGGCGATCACGCGCGCACCGGGTTGCATCACGCCGCGGGTGCCGGCGAGCGGATTCACCTCGGCGACGGTCCCGGATATTTCCATGCCCGGCACGAAGGGCAGCGGCGGCTTGTGCTGATAGAGGCCCTGGACCATCAGCCGGTCCGGGAAGTTGACTCCGGCGAAGGCGACGCGGACGAGCGCCTCGCCGCGGCGCGGCCGCGGCGCCGGAACGTCGTCGACGACGAGGCCGCCGGGTTCGCCCAACGTGCGACAGACGACCGCTCGCACGAGCGTTCCTCCTTCCTGCCGGGCGCGCCCCCGGGGGGCCGCGCTCAGTACATGTGCTGGCCGCCGTTGATCGACAGAGTCGACCCGGTGATGAAGCCCGCGTCGTCGGCGACGAGGAACACCACCGCCCGCGCGATCTCCTCCGCCTTGCCGAGCCGCCCGACGGGAATGCGCTCGACGATCCGTTTCAGCACGCGCTCGGGCACCGCCGCGACCATGTCGGTGTCGATATAGCCCGGCGCGACGGCGTTGACGGTGATTCCCGCAGCGGCGCCTTCCTGGGCCAGCGCCTTGGTAAAGCCGTGGATTCCCGACTTGGCGGCGGCGTAGTTGACCTGGCCGTACTGGCCCGCCTGCCCGTTGATCGAACCGATGTTGACGATCCGCCCGAAACCGCGCTCGCGCATTCCATCGATCACGCTGCGCGCCATGTTGAAGCACGAACCGATATTCGTATCGATGACCGCCTGCCACATGTCGCGGGTCATGCGGTGCATGGTGCCGTCGCGCGTGATGCCGGCGTTGTTGACGAGGACTTCGACAGATCCCATGTCGGCGGCGACGCGGTCGACGCCGGCCTGGCAGGCGTCGAAGTCCGAAACGTCCCACTTGTAGACGGGAATGCCGGTCTCGGCGCGGAATTCGTGCGCGCGCACGTCGTTTGCGGCGTAGACGGCGGCAACCCGGTAGCCTTCGGCGGCAAGCGCGCGCGCGACGGCGGCGCCGATGCCGCGCGTTCCGCCGGTGACCACTGCGACCCGTGCGGTCATGACCCTCTCTCCCTGGCGACGGGACCGAACCCGTCCCGGCAGCGTATTGTGCACAGCACAATATTCATTTCGCAACTGCAAAAATCCAGTCGGCCAGCGGCGCGACGCAGTCTTCCGCCGCGCGGCGGCCGACGACCAGGCCGATATGACCCGAACCCGGCACGAGCTGCCGGGCGGCGGGCAGGGAACGGGCGAGCGCCGCCGCCGACGCCGGCGGCACGACACGGTCGCGCGCGGGCACGAACACCAGCGCCGGGAGCGACACTCCGGCCGGGTCCACGACCTCGTCGGCGATCCTCCAGCGACCGGCCGCGGTCTCATTGCGTCCGTACCAGCCGAAGAGACACTCTCGGGCGACGGGGCCGGCAAGGGGCACGCCGTCGTTCAGCCAGTCCTCGACCTCGACGAACCCGGCGGCGGTCGGATCGTCGGGCGCGAGGGCGGCGAAGGCACGGAACTTGGCGGCGACCCGGCCGGGCTGGACGATGGCGAAGAGAGCCTGAAGTGCGGGCACCGACAGAGTCCCGCTGGCGTCGATGGCGGCCGAAATCGCCGGCTCCGCCGCTTGCAGGAACGTCGGCCAGCGGGCGTCCCCGGCGTGAAAATCCCACGGCGCGGCGAGAAGCGCGAGCCCCGATACCGCCGCCGGCCGGCGTTGCGCCAGCGCCAGGGCCAGCAGGCCGCCCATGCAGTAGCCGACGACGGGGACCGGCCCGCCGGCCATGTCGCTGGCGACGGCGAGTGCCGGCTCGAGGCGGCGGGTCACGTAGTCGGTGAGCGAGAACGCCGTCTCCTCGGGTCCGGGTTCTTCCCAGTCGACCACCAGCGGCCGCAGGCCGCGAGCGGCCAGCGCCCGCGTCAGGCTGCGGTCCGGCGCAAGATCGAGAATGTACGACCTGTTGATCAGCGACGGCACGAGAAACACGGGCGGGCCCGGCCGCGGCGACGGGTAATGTTCGCAGAGCGCCGTCGTTCCGCGCCTCCAGAGCGCCGGCCACCGGCGCGCGGCGCGGCGGTGGGGATGATTCCGATAGCGCTCGACGCCCGCCGTGAACGCATCGTGGCGGGATCGCGCCTCGTCGGCGAAGGCGCAGGCGATTGCGTCGGACGCTGCCGCGACGCGGGCGTCGAGCTCAACGCCCTCCGCCGCGAGTTCGGGAGTCCACGGCATCCGGCGCGTCCGCGCCAGCGGCAGGCTCGCCAGGGCGCCGAAGCTGAGGGCCGCCGCCAGCGCCGGGTAGAACGGCGGCGGACAGCGCGGCGTCGGGCTCGCTGCGCGGTCGGTCATGCGCCGCTGCCGCACTTGCGAACGCGGCCGCGAACCACGCCGCCCAGTCGGCGGCGGACGCCGTCTCGACATGCCGTTCCCACAGGTCGAGCCAAGCCCGGGCGAGCGCCTCGGGCGCCTCGGCATCGGGTTTCGCGCCCATGGCGGACACTATACGCCGCGGCCGCCGTGCGGGCGACGCGCACGCGCGCCGCCGCACCGGGACCGGTCCTCGGGGAGATGGGAAACAGCGGAGACAGAGCCATGTTTTCGCGCCGCAGCAAGTCCTCTATAGTCGCGCTCGCGACGCTCGAAGGAACGGGAACGACGCGCGGGTAGAGCATGGCCAAGGGCAACGACGACTCCGGTGCGGTGATCATCAAGAAATACGCCAACCGGCGCCTCTACAACACCGGCACCTCAAGCTACGTGACGCTCGACGATCTTTGCACCATGGTCAAGGAGGGCGTCGATTTCGTGGTGCACGATGCCAAATCGGGCGAAGACCTCACGCGCAGCGTGCTCACGCAGATCATCTTCGAGCAGGAAACGAAGGGCGAGAACTTGTTGCCGGTGGGTTTCCTGCGCCAGTTGATCGGCTACTACGACGACGGCCTGCGCGCGCTGGTTCCATCGTACCTCGAGGTGGCGATGGAAAATTTCGCCGATAACCAGAAGCAGATGCGGCGCAATCTGGAAAGCGCCTTCGGCGATCTCCTGCCGGTCAAGGCGATGCAGGAACTCGGCGAGCAGAACATGGCGGTCTTCCGGCAAGCCCTTTCGATGTTCGACCCGTTCGGGCGCGGCGAGACGACGAACGGACAGGCGCCGCAGGCGCGGGACCCGGCGCCGGCGGCGCCGGACGATCTCGACGAGTTGCGCAGCCAGCTCGCGCGGATGCAGGAACAGCTCGACTCGCTCAGCCGCCGCCGGTAGCGAGGAGGCGCGACGATGGCGGCAGAGACGGCGATCCCGACCCTCGGCTACGGGACCTTTCCGCTGACGGGCGCGTCGGCGCGGGACGGCGTCGCCATGGCGCTCGATGCCGGATACCGGCATATCGACACCGCGCAGATGTACCGGAACGAGGCCTCCGTCGGCGATGCGGTGCGCGCTTCGGGCCTGGCCCGCGCCGACCTGTTCATCGTTTCGAAGGTCCTTCCGGACAACTTCGGCGCCGACCGGTTCAGGGATTCGGTCCGGCGCAGCCTCGACGACCTCGGGCTCGACTCGCTCGACCTGCTGCTGCTCCACTGGCCGCCCGCCGCAGCGGCGTTCGATGCCGTGCTCGACCGGCTGGCGGAGGCGCACGATGCGGGTTGCGCGCGCGCGGTCGGGGTCAGCAATTTCACCGCCGCGATGATGAAGCGCGCGCGGGAGCGGCTGCCGGTGCCAGTGCTTACGAATCAGGTCGAGTTCCATCCCTTGATCGACCAGTCGCGGCTGCACGCGGCGGCGGCCGGCCTCGACATCACGCTGTCCGCCTATTGCGCGCTGGCGCGCGGCGAGGCCGTTCGGCACCCGGGCGTTCGCGCCGTCGCCCGCTCGCTCGGCCGGACGCCGGCACAGACGGTTCTGCGCTGGATCGTGCAGCAGGGCGTCGTGGCGATCGCGATGACGACGAAACGCGCCAACGCGGAAGCCAACCTCGCGGCGGCCGACTTCACGATCCCGGACGACGCGATGGCGCAGCTCTCGGCGCTGCGGGCGACGAAGCGCCGCCTCGTATCGCCGGCGGGCCTCGCGCCGGCCTGGGACGACTGACCGGAAGTTGCGGCGGCGTCTCCGGGCGCCGGCGTTCCCTCCGGTCCGGCCCCTTTCACTCAACGAAAGGTGACGACGGCCTCCGAGTCGCCGCCCGGAAGGCCGGTGTAGCGCACGGTGACGGTGCGCCCCGCTTCCAGAGGGCGGAAGGTTCCCATGGTGCCCAGGCTGAGGACGTCGCCGGCGCGCAGGGACTGTCCCCGGGCGTTGACGTGCTGGACGAGCCACAGCACCACGTTCAACGGATGGCCCAGGATCGCGCTGCTCTCGGCGCGCTCGATTTCCCGGCCCGTCTCGTCAACCGTAACGGCTTCCATATTCCCGAGGGCTTCGACGAACGCAGCGGTCGGATCGACCGGGATGCCCTCGCCGACGATGCCGGAACGCGAAAACACGTTGTACCCGGCGATGGTCGCAAGGTTGAGCGGCTCTCCATCAGCTACGACCAGATCGAGCAACTCGACAAACGGGATTACCTCGCCCAGATAGCGGGCAGCTTCCTCGGGCGTGCGTGCTCCGTTGATCCGCTCATCGGCGACGGTGACGATCAGGTCGGCCTCATAGGCCATCCGGACGCCGGAATCCGCGGCGACTTCGCTTCCCGACGGCAGCAGCATCGACTTGAACAGCACGCCCCCCACCGGCTCGGCGGCGCCGAACCGCTCCTGCAGCGGCCTGTTGGTCAGGCCCGCCTTGTAGCCCGCCCGCGCACCAAGCTCCTCGTCGAGCAACGCAAGGTATTTGCCTTGAGCGCAGTAGCCGTCGTCCAGCGACGTGCCGTCCGGATAGCCCGGACCGGGAGTCATGGCGAGGAACGCCTCTGCGGTCGCGGCGACGGTTCGATCGTCGGGACAGGCGATCGCGGCCATTGCGGGGAAGAGCATCCCCGCAGCCGCCAGTAACGGAGCGATGCGGATCCGGTCGGTCATGGTGTGCACACCTGCGTCGGCGGAAAATCGGGAGGGCTGGATACAGACGGTTCGGCGGCCAATCAAGTATCGCCGCGGAGCCTAGTCGGCGAGCGTGAAGGCCAGAAGCAGCGTGCGTTGCCGGGGAGAAAAATTGTCGTCGGAGGCGACGAGCAGTGCGGTCCCGCCGCCGGGCGCGCGCCAGACGGCCAGCGCCTCGAAGTTGTCGACGGTCATCGGCGGTTCGAGGCGGGCGATCTCCCGCGGCGCGGCGGGCATCCCGGCGCGTGGAGAGTCGATGCGCACGAGGCGGGCCTTGACGCCGGCAAGGCGGGAGTAGCCGCGTTCGAGGACGAGGACGCCGCCGTCCGGCAACGGCGCGGCGGCTGTCGGCAGAAAGAACTCGCCCATCGGGTACGCGAACGGGACGACGCGGTCGTTGTCGACGAGCCAGGCGGCGTGCGGCGCGTCCGCCGCGCGGCCCTCGGACAGCGCGAACAGCGTTCCGTCGGCGAGAAAGGTCATCGCCTCGATGCCGCGGTTGGGCGCGAGGCCGACCGTGTCGAACGCCGGGAACGCGCGCACGCCGCGGCTGCCCGGCGCCGCGTAGGCAAGCAGGCGGTGCCGCCGTTCGAAGGCCACGAGCCAGCCGCCGCCCGGAGTCGCGGCGACCTCCTCGGCGTCGCCCAGTTCCTTGCCGGTCAGCGGCGTGCCGGCGGAGTCGCGCAGCGGCATCATGCGGGCGTTCTCGACCGCCACCGGCCGGCCTTCGTCCCATGAGAGGCTGCCCGCGATCCAGTCGCCGGCGTCGGTCACGGCGACGAACCCGGTGCCGCGCGCGAAGACCGCAAGACCCGACAGACCGCCGAACCGCGGGTCGTCCGAGCTGAGCGCGAGGCCGCCGCGGTACCGGAGGCCGCCGACCCGGAGCGCCTGCGGCTCGCCGATGATCAGCGGCACGGGCTCGGCGTGGATGGCGATCGCCTCGCCGCCGTCTTCCGCGGGCGCCGGCGCGTGCGTCAGCGCGAGGGCGGCAACGGCGGCGACGGCGGCGCTAACCCGCATCCCGCCATATGCGGCCGGCGGCGGCCGAATCTTCGTCGAAGAGCTCGGCGAGCTTCTCGGTCATCGTTCCGCCGAGCTGCTCGGCATCGACGATCGTCACCGCGCGGCGATAGTAGCGCGTCACGTCGTGGCCGATGCCGATGGCCAGGAGCTCGATCGGAGAGGTGGTCTCGATCCACTCGATCACCGCGCGCAGATGGCGGTCGAGATAGTTGCCGGAGTTCACCGACAGGGTGGAATCGTCCACCGGCGCGCCGTCGGAGATGACCATCAGGATGCGCCGCTGTTCCGACCGTCCGAGCAGCCGCTGGTGGGCCCAGAGCAGGGCTTCGCCGTCGATGTTCTCCTTCAGCAGCCCTTCGCGCAGCATCAGGCCGAGATTCTTGCGTGCCCGCCGCCACGGCGTGTCGGCCGCCTTGTAGACGATGTGCCGAAGCTCGTTGAGGCGCCCGGGACTGTCGGGCTTGCCGGCGCCGAGCCAGCCTTCGCGCGCCCGCCCGCCCTTCCAGGCGCGGGTGGTGAAGCCGAGGATCTCCACCTTCACCGCGCAGCGTTCGAGGGTGCGCGCCAGGATGTCGGCGCTCATCGCGGCCACGGTGATCGGCCGGCCGCGCATCGACCCCGAGTTGTCGAGCAGCAGCGTCACCACCGTATCGCGGAAGGTGGTCTCCTTCTCGCGCTTGTAGGACAGCGGCCAGTTCGGGTTGGCGACGACGCGGGCGAGGCGCGCCGTGTCGAGAATGCCCTCCTCGAGATCGAATTCCCACGACCGGGACTGCTTGGCCAGCAGACGCCGCTGCAGTCGGTTGGCGAGCCGGGTGATGACGCCCTGCAGCGCCGCGAGCTGCTGGTCGAGATGGCCGCGCAGACGCGTCATCTCCTCCGGCTCGGACAGCTCCTCGGCGCCGATCACCTCGTCGTACTCGGTGGTGAACGCGCGATAGGGCGGCGGCTGGGCGTTCGCGCGGTCGTAGGGGGGACGCCACGGCTCGCCTTCGGCGGGCGCGTCGTCGTCGCCGCTCATCGTCGCGTCCTCGGCGCCCTCGATCTCGGCGTCGGTGGTCTCGTCGCCCTCCGAATCGTCCCGGTCGGCGCCCGGGCTGGCGTCCGCGTCCGCCCCCTCGTCGCTCGACTCGCCCTCCGACTCGGCGTCCATCCGGTCGTCGGAGCTGTCGTCGGCGTCGGAGTCGGTTTCCAGGCTCGCCGGATCGTTATCGTATTCGTCAGCGAACTCGAGGTGCGCGATCAGACGGCGCGACGTCTCGGCGAACGCCGCCTGGTCGTCGGCGTCGCGCGCCAGCGCCTCGAGATCGTCGGAGACCCGCTCGGCCAGCCACGACCGCCACAGGTCGCACATGTAGCGCGCCGCATCGGGCGGCGGCGTCCCGGTCATCCGTTCCCGCGCCAGCAGATTGAGAACCTCGGCGATCGGGGCGTCGGACTGGTGCTGGATGTCCTGAAAGTGCTGCTCGAGGCAGTGCGCCTCGACCGCCGCCTCGAGGTTCCGGCGCACGCCGGCCATGCGGCGCGAGCCGAGCGCCTCGCAGCGCGCCTGCTCCAGACTGTTGTATATCGACTGCGCCGTCTGCCCGGGAGGACGCCGCGCCCGGTGCACGTCGTCGTCGTGGAAGCGGCGGCGCAGCGCGAGCGAGTCGGCCTCGCCGCGAATCTGGCCGATTTCCTCCGCCTGCATGTCCCGCGACGGCGGCGTCAGGAGAAGGCGCTCGTTCTCCAGCCGCGGCCCGTTGGCGGCGAACGTCACCTCGAGCTCGCGGTCGCGCGCGAGCGCGCGGGTCGTGCTGGAGACCGCGCGCTTGAACGCCTCCGACGGCAGCTCGCCTTGCCCGCTCACCGCGCCGGCCTAGTTCAGGACGGCCCGGGCGACCGACTCGCGCAGCTCCTCGCCCATGCAGCGCTGGTAGTACTCGGCGACCACCGGCCGTTCGGTCTCGTCGCACTTATTGAGGAAGGTCACGCGGAAGCCGAAGGACTGGTCGGCGAAGATCTCGGCGTTCTCGGCCCAGGTGATGACGGTCCGCGGCGACATGACCGTGGAGATGTCGCCGTTGACGAAACCGGCGCGGGTCATGTTGGCGAGCTCGACCATGGCGGCGACGCGTTCGCGGCCGGCGGCGTCGTCGAGCTGCGGCACCTTGGCGAGCACGATGTCGATCTCCTTGTCCGTCGGCAGGTAGTTGAGAGTGGCGACGATGTTCCAGCGGTCCATCTGGCCCTGGTTGATCTGCTGAGTCCCGTGATAGAGCCCGGTCGTATCGCCGAGGCCCACCGTGTTGGTCGTCGAAAACAGGCGGAATGCCGGATGCGGGCGGATGACCCGGTTCTGGTCGAGGAGAGTCAGCTTGCCCTCGACCTCGAGCACGCGCTGGATGACGAACATCACGTCGGGGCGGCCGGCGTCGTACTCGTCGAAGACGAGCGCGGTCGGCGTCTGCAGCGCCCACGGCAGCAGGCCTTCGCGGAACTCGGTGATCTGCTGGCCGTCGCGCAGCACGATCGCGTCCTTGCCGACCAGGTCGATGCGGCTGATGTGGCTGTCGAGGTTGATGCGGACCGTGGGCCAGTTGAGACGCGCCGCGACCTGCTCGATATGCGTCGACTTGCCGGTGCCGTGATAGCCCTGGATCATGGTCCGCCGGTTGTGGGCGAAGCCGGCGAGGATCGCCAGCGTCGTCTCGCGGTCGAAGCGATAGGCGTCGTCGATGTCGGGGACGTGCTCGTCGGACTCGGAGAAGGCGGGCACCACCATGTCGCTGTCCATGCCGAACACCTGGCGCACGGAGACTTCGATATCGGGCAGGCGGCCGGCGTCGGATGCCGCGTCCGCGGCAACGGTCTGAGAGGGCATGGGCTCGGTTCCGCGTGTTCTTAAGAGTTCGGTCGGGGGCAGGGCGTCGTCACTGCGCCGCGTCGCTGTTTCTCAGGTAGCTGTACGCCTCGTTGATGGTCTTCAGCCGTTCCTCGGCGCGCTTGCAGCCACCGTTCGCATCCGGGTGATGACGCTTCGCGAGCGCCTTATAGCGCGCCTTGACTTCGTTGGGCGAGGCGTCTTTTCCGAGCCCCAGCGAAGCCAGCGCCTTCTCGCGTTCCGGAGAGGCGGGCGGCGACGGCGCCTCGTCGCCGCCGTCGAGCAGGTCTTCGAAGCCGTTGGCCGCAGCCGTCGTCGAGGCGCGCGCGCCGAGCGGCCACGTCGGCCGGTGCCACGTGGCGTCTCCCTGGCGGATGGCCTCGATCTGATCGGCGTCGAGACCGTCGAAGTAGTTCCAGGCGGCGTTGTAGCGGCGCACGTGCTCGAGGCAGAACCAGTGAAAATCGCGCAGCGCGGTGCGCGACTTCGGCGCCCGGTAATCTCCCGGACAGTCGCAACCGGGCCACGCGCAGCCCTGGATCGGGACGATATCGTCCGAATCGTGCGCGCGGCGCGGGCCGTGCCGCGCATGGTCGGCGCTTCTCATCCGGCCACTATGACGGCGGCGGCGGCGTACAGGCAAGCGCGCGGTTGACAGCGGCCGCCGCGGGGGCGACGAAGACGCATGCGGATGGGAGCGCGCATCGAACGCAAGATCACGGAGGCCCTGGCGCCGGACCGCCTCGACATCGTCGACGAATCGCACCTGCATGCGGGCCATGCCGGTGCGCCGGCGGGCGGCGACAGCCACTTTCGCGTCACCGTCGTGTCGCGCGCCTTCGACGGGCTCTCGCGCGTCGAGCGCCAGCGGCGCGTCAATGCCCTGCTGGCGGAGGAGTTCGCCGCCGGTCTGCACGCGCTGTCGCTGGTCACGCGGACGCCGGACGAGGCCGCGCCCTAGGGCGCCGGCGGCCGATCATTCGGAGCCGGGAGGCGTTCCGGGCGGCGTCAGACGCAGCCGGATGATCCGGTTCTTCTCGCGCCCGAGCACCTCGAGCGCGTAGCCGGAGACGGTGAACGTCTCGCCGACCTCGGGGATGCTTTCCGCCAGATTGAGGACCAGGCCCGCCGCCGTCGCCGCTTCCTCGTCGGGAAGCCGGCTGTCGAGCGCCCGGTTGAGGTCGCGGATCGTCACCGCGCCGTCGACGAGGACCGTGCCGTCCGGCTGGCGGCGGATGCCGCTCGACGGAAGATCGGTCTCGTCGGCGATGTCGCCGACGATCTCTTCGAGGATGTCCTCCAGCGTGACGAGGCCCTGCAACGTGCCGTATTCGTCGACGACGAGCGCGAAGTGCTCGCGCCGCGCGCGAAACGCCGCGAGCTGCTCGGCGAGGCTCGTTGTCTCCGGCACGAAGCTCGGCGTGTACGCGAGATCCACGATCGCCGCGGGGTCGACGACGGCGCCCTCGGCGTGCATGGCGCGCAGCAGGGTCTTCACGTGCAGGACGCCGACGATGTTGTCGGGATCGCCGCGCCACAGGGGCAGGCGCGTGAACGGGCTGTCGAGGACGACGGCGATCAGGTCGTCCACGGGCAGGTCGGCATCGACCGTCACCATGTTCTTGCGGTGGGTCATGATCTCCCCCACGTCCACTTCGGAGAGATCGAGAATGCTGCGCAGCATGTCGCGGTAGTTCTTGCGCACGAGCCCTTCGCGCGCGCGAAGATCGAAGATGGCGCGCAGCTCGTCGGCCGCCGACGGCATGCGGGTGCCCGCCGGCCGGGCGGCGAGCCGCAGGATCAGATTGGCGAGCGCGTGGACCACGCGGCTCACCGGCGCGAGGACCGCCGTCAGAATCCGCAGCCCCGGCGCCACGTCGAGCACCGTGCGGTCGGCGTGGCGGATGGCGTATGTCTTGGGCAGGACCTCGGCGAAAATGAAAACCAGCAGCGTCATGACGACCGTGGCATAGGCCACCCCGGGCTCGCCGAAGAAGCCGATCATCAGGCTGGTCGCCAGCGCGGACGCCAGGATGTTGACGGCGTTGTTGCCGAGCAGGATGGCGCCGATCGTCTGTTCGCGCCGGTCGAACAGGCGGACGACGAGACGCGCGCGCCGGTCGCCGGCCTCGGCAAGCTGGTGCAGGCGCGAGCGCGACGTCGCCGTCAGCGCGGTCTCGGAGCCGGAAAAGAACGCCGATAGCAGCAACAGCGCGACAATCGCCGCAAGGGTAAGCAGAACCGCCGTCGTCATGGCTCAGTGTGCGAGCGCCGCCTCCAGTGTCGCCATGACGTCGGCCTCCCGGGCGCCGCGATGCAGGAAGGCGCGCCCGATGCCGCGTACGAGAACGAACACGGGGCGGCCGTCACGCGCCTTCTTGTCCTTCGCCATGTGGCGGACGAGGTCGGCGGCGCGCCAACCGTCCGCGAGCTGACGCGGCGAGGCCGTCGGCAGGCCGGCGGACGCGAAGTGCGCGAGGACCCGCGCGCGCTCGGCCGGGGCGCAGAACCCCAGCCGGACGGAGAGGTCGAACGCCATCGTCGTGCCAATGGCAACGGCTTCGCCGTGCAGCAGGGCGGCGTCGTAGCCTGCCTCGCGCTCGAGCGCGTGGCCGAACGTGTGACCGAGATTCAGCAGCGCGCGACGGCCCGTTTCCCGCTCGTCTTCGGCGACGATGCGGGCCTTGGCGCGGCAACAGACGGCGATCGCGTGGGCGCGCGCGTCCGCGTCGCCGGATAGAACCGCTTCGGCGTTGTCCTCGAGCCAGGAGAAGAAGCCGGGATCGTCGATCAGGGCGTACTTGACGCACTCGGCGTAGCCGGCCAACCGCTCTCGCGCCGGCAGGGTGTCGAGCGTGTCGATATCGACGAGCACGCAGCGCGGCTGCAGGAATGCGCCGATCAGGTTCTTGCCGTGGGCCGAGTTGACGCCCGTCTTGCCGCCGACCGAACTGTCGATCTGGGCGAGAAAGGTCGTCGGCACCTGCACGAAGTCGATGCCGCGCATCACGAGGGACGCGGCGACGCCCGCAAGGTCGCCGACCACGCCGCCGCCGAGCGCGACGACGGCCGAACCGCGGTCGATCCCGGCGGCCAGCAGCGCCTCGATCAGGCGGCCAAGCTGGTCCCACGACTTGGTCGCTTCCCCCGCCCGCACCACCTGCGGCGTTACCGCGAAGCCGGCCGATTCCAGGCTGTCCCGCAGCGGCGCCAGGTACAGCTCGGCAACGTTGGCATCACAGACCACGGCGACCCGCCGCGCCGCCAGCGCAGGCGCGAGCAGGCCGCCGGCGCGCCCGATCAGTCCCGAGCCGATGACGATGTCGTAGCTGCGCTCGCCGAGCTCGACGCGGACGGTGCGGTCAGACGTCATTCGCCGGCCCGCTTCGCGCCCAGCGCATCGACGATCTTCCCGACCGCCGCCTCGTGCGGCGCGTCGGTACTCTCGATCGTGTGGTCGGCTTCGGCGTAGACCGGATACCGGACATCCATGAGCGATTTCAGGATGGCGCGCGGATCGCCGCCGGCGAGCAGCGGCCGCGTGTTCCGCCGCGCCACCCGCCGCGTCAACACGTCGAGATCGGCCTTCAGCCATACCGATACGGCTCCGCGCTTGATCAGCCGGCGCGTTTCCGGATCCATGAACGCACCGCCGCCGGTGGCCAGCACGCTGCCGGAGCCGGCGAGCAGGCGGGCGATGATTCGGCGCTCGCAGTCGCGAAAGCGCACCTCGCCGTGAGCGGCGAAGAACTCCGATATCGTCATGCCCACGTCGGCCTCGATCTCGCTGTCGGCGTCGATGAACGGACGTTTCAGGCGCTCTGCGAGGCGTCTTCCCACACTCGTCTTGCCGGCGCCCATCAATCCGACGAGCACGACGTTGGTATCTTCAGACAGCCGGGGACGGTCGTCCATGAATTGCGGTGCTTCAGGCGCGGGCGCGCCGCCAACGCGTTGAATCGACAAACCCCTGCCGATAGATTGGAAGGTGCGGGAGACCCGAACATTACACATGGCGAAGATTGCGATGCAACCGCCTTCGTCGACGTGCGGGAAGAGTCATGCAAACGCTCAAACGTCTGCTCGTCGTGCTGATCGTGGTCGTCGTCGGCGGCGGCGGCTACTTTCTCGCAACATGGGACATTCCGGCGCCGACGCAGCGCGTGGAAAAGCCGATCGCCGATGAGCGCCTGCCGCGCTAGCCGCGCACGCCGTCCGGCGGCGGCCGAACGCGCCGCGCGCCTCCTGCGCGCATCGTGCCTAGCGGTCGGGGTGGCGCTGTCGAGCGCGGCCGCCCAGGAGGTGCCGGCGACCGCCGATCCCGATAGCGTATCCATCGGCGCGCTGGAACCCGTCGGCGGCGATGCCGCGGGCGTGTTCTCCGCCGGCAACGGCGGCTTCGGTCCGGATCTCTGGCACGGCAGCAGCGGCGAACGACTGCTCGAGCTGATGCGCCGGGCGCCGGTCGGCGCACGCTCGCCGGCGATGCACGACCTGATGCGGCGTCTCTTCGCCAGCGCCGCGAAGCCGGATTCGGACGAGCTGCCGGAGGGCGCCTTCGTCGCCGGGCGCCTTGCCGCGCTGGTGCGGCTCGGTGCGTTCGAGGAGGCGGAACAGGTCGCGGAGCTGGCGGGCGGGGCGGCCGGGAGGCAGGCACGCGCCGCACTGCACTTCTGGCACGGCGAGACCGCGGAGGCGTGCGCCATGAGCGGCACGGCTTTTACCGGACAACCGACGCGGGAATGGCAGCGCGCGCTGTTTCTGTGCCAGGTACGGGCCGGCGATACCCGTGCCGCCGACCTGACGCTCGCGTTGCTCGGCGACACCGCGGGCGAGGCCGACGCGCCCTATCTGCGGCTCGCAGCCCGCCTGCTGGACTACGTCGAAACGGCCGCGCCGGTGCTGGAAGACGGACCGGGCTTCGCCGCAAGCCTGGCCGGCGAAGTGCCGATCGGGCCCGAGGACACCGTCGATCTGAGCCCCGCCGCGGCGCGCGCGCTCGCGCGGCGCGAGGACATCGCCGTCGCGACGCGGCTTGCGGCGGGCGAACGCGCGGCCGCGACCGGCGCGCTCTCGCCCGGGCAGTTGGGCGACCTGTACCGGACCGCGTTGGACGCCGAGGCGCCGGCCGATGCCGGAGAGGTGGAAAATGCAGGGCCCGGCGACACGGCGGCGGCGCGGGCAGGCTTGTTCCGCGCCGCTCTCGCGGCCGCCGACGGCCGGCGAAGCGCCGAACTGCTGGCGAGGTTGTGGGGGCCGGCGGCGGGGTCGCCGGGGTTCCTTCCGCTGGCGCGCGCCGCGGCGGCGCAGGTCGTCGCGATCACACCCGGCGTCGCCTACGCGGACTTCGCCGCCGACGCGACGAGAGCCTCGGTCGCCGCCGGGCGCGCCGTTTCCACGGCGGTGTGGCACCGGGTGCTGGCGGACGCCGCGCTCGAGAACGCCGCTCTGGCGACGGCATGGTGGCAACTCGAGCCGCTGGTCGCGCTGGCGACGGCCGGCAGCGATTCTCGGGCGGGCTGGGGTCCGGGCGCCGCGGTGCGCTGGTGGAATGCCATGCCCGCCGGCGTCGAACCGGCCGAGCGCGCCGTCCGGGCCGACCGGGCGTTCATGGTTCTGGACGCCGTCGGACAGACGATCGGTGCGGACGCGTGGGCATTGTTCCACGACGCCCCGCGCGATATCGCGGTCACGCTGCCGAACATCGGCCTCCGCTACGGAATGCGCGACGCGGTGCGGGCGAGACGCACCGGAGAGGCGGTGCTGCTGGCGCTGATCGTTATCGGCGAGGGCGGGCCGGCGGCGGCGAATCCAGTCGTCGTCGGCTCGGTCATCCGGGCCATGCGCGCGCTGGGCCTGGCGGACGATGCGCGGGCGATCGCCATCGAGGCGTTGATCGAGCACGCGTCTTGAACGCGGACGCCTCGATCGACGCGTTTCTGGACATGCTGGCCGCCGAACGCGGCGCCGCGACCAATACGCTGGCAGCGTACGAGAGCGATTTGCGCGATGCGCGGGCGGCGATCGGCGATCTGGAGAGCGCCGACCGAGAGGCACTGGCGGGTTATCTGCGCGACCTGACGAACCGCGGCATGGCGGTGCGGACGGCGATGCGGCGGCTGTCCTGCCTGCGCCGGTATTTCGCCTTTCTCGTCGCTGAGGGCCGACGCGCGGACGATCCCAGCACGGCAATCGATCCGCCGATCGCCCGCCGCCGCCTTCCCCGGACCCTAAGCGAGTCAGACGTCGGGCGTCTTCTCGACGCCGCGCGGCGGCGCACCGGGCCGCATGGCGTGCGCCTCGTCGCCCTGGTCGAACTGCTGTATGCCAGCGGTCTGCGCGTGTCCGAACTCGTCGGCCTGCCGATGTCGGCGCTGGACGGCGAGGCCGGGCTGCTGCTGGTGCGCGGCAAGGGCGACAAGGAACGCTTCGTGCCGGTGGGCGATGCCGCCGCGGCCGCGCTCGACGACTATCTGGCGGTCCGGGGGCGTTTCTTCGTCCGCGGCGGCGGCTCGCCGTGGCTGTTTCCATCGCGGAGCAAGGCCGGCCATCTCACCCGCCATCGCTTCGCCCAGATGCTGAAATCGCTGGCCGCCGATACCGGTCTCGATCCGGCAGCGGTGTCGCCTCATGTCCTGCGCCATGCGTTCGCCAGTCACCTGCTGGCCAACGGCGCCAATCTGCGCAACGTGCAGGCGATGCTCGGCCACGCGGACATCTCGACCACGCAGATCTATACCCATGTCCTGGCGGCGCGTCTGCAACGGCTGGTCAACGAGCGCCATCCGCTGGCGAAGGAGTAAGTTCTTGCCTTATTTTCCGGCCGGTTGTGATAGACTCGCGCCATGAACAGCTTTCTCGATTTCGAGCGGCCGATCGCGGAGCTTGAGGGGAAGATCAAGGAGCTCCGGCACCTGAGCGACAGCGGCGACCTGAACATCGTCGACGAGGTCGGGCGCCTCCAGTCGAAAGCCGAGCGGCTTCTCCGGCAGACCTACAGCAAACTTACCCCGTGGCAGAAGACGCAGGTGGCGCGCCACGCCGACCGGCCGCATTTCGGCGACTACGTCGATGCGCTCATCGTCGATTTCGTCCCGCTTGCCGGCGACCGCGCCTTTGGAGACGACAGCTCGATCGTCGCCGGCCTCGGGCGTTTTCGCGGCTATTCCGCGATGATCCTCGGGCACGAGAAAGGCGCCGATGCCGAAAGCCGGATGAAGCACAACTTCGGCATGGCGCGTCCGGAAGGCTATCGCAAGGCGGTCCGGGCGATGGCGCTTGCCGAACGCTTCGATCTGCCGGTGATCTCGCTGGTCGATACCCCGGGCGCCTATCCCGGCATCGGCGCCGAAGAGCGGGGGCAGGCGGAGGCGATCGCGCGTTCCATCCAGAAATGTCTCGACCTTCGCGTGCCGCTGATCAGCGTCATCGTCGGCGAGGGCGGGTCGGGCGGCGCGATCGCTATGGCCGCCGGCAACCACGTGGCGATGCTCGAGAACGCGGTCTATTCGGTTATTTCGCCCGAGGGCTGCGCCTCCATTCTGTGGCGCAGCTCGGACAAGGCGCAGGAGGCGGCGGAAGCGCTGCGGCTGACGGCCGAGGATCTCGAGACGCTCGGGATCATCGATGCGGTGGTTCCGGAGCCCGTCGGCGGCGCGCACCGCGACCCCGAACACGTCCTGACCGCCGTGGGCGACGAGATCGAGCGCGCCCTGCGCGGGTTGATCACCGTCCCCGGCGGCGAGCTGCGCGCCCGGCGGCGGGAGAAGTTCATGCGCATGGGGCAGCACGGACTCTCGTAGGCACGCGCTGCACGGCAAGAGTCGCAGGACACGCGACCGCGACGGAATGGCCCCTCAAACGGCCGGGTCGTGCCGGGTGCGCGCCCTCTTCAAGGTATGCGACGGCGGCTCGCCGTAGCGGGCCGCGTATTCCTGCCCGAAACGCCCGAGGTGGTCGAAGCCGCAGTCGTGCGCGATGACGGTCACCGTCGCGCCGGCCTCGCCGCGTGCGAGGAGGGTTCGGGCGAGACCGAGCCGGGCCGCGCGCACGAACGCCATCGGTGAGTAACCGCGGTATCTTCGGAAGGCGCGGTACAGGGAACGGCCGCTCGCTCCGGTCAGCGACGCGAAGTCCATGATGGTGAACGGCCGCGCCGGGTCCGCGCGGACGTAGTCCTCGACCCGTTCGACATGGCGCAGGGCGGCCGGAGGCGGCGGAGTCTCGAATCCGCGGGAGTAGTTGTGCCGCTGGCCGGTAAGCAGGGCGGTCATCACCATGTTTTCCAGGCTGGCGACCAGGGGCGGGATGCCGGCAAACCCGGCCTCTGCTTCGAGTTCCCTCACAATATAGTCCAGTAACCTCCTGTACCGCAGGGAGAAACGCGTTCCAGAAGATATCGGTGCGTCGAAAATCAGCGGATGTCCGAGCGGTGTGCCGAGCAGTGCGCCCAGGTGTCTCTCCAGCGCTCGCTTGCAGATCTTGAAGATGATGCCGCGCGACGTTTCCCCGTAGCGAATCCGCAGTGGCCGCGTGGGCGAAGTCACCATGCCCTGGTCGCGGGTTACCTCGCACGTCTCGCCGCCGTTGACGTATTCGATCGCCCCGGCGTCGGCGAACTGGATGAGGAAATACGACTCCGTATTGCCGAGGTCGTAGTGGATGTCGGCGTCGAACGACATGGCGCCGACGGTCGTTCTGGCGAGCCGCGCCTCGCAGAAGCGGAAACGGAGCGCCGATGCCCTGTCGATGACGCGCACCTCATGGCCGCAATAGGTGCGCGAGATCACGTCGATCGCTTCGTCCGTACGCGTCGTCGAAGCGATCCGATAGCGCCTCAGCGGGTCGTTACCGCCTGCGCCTGCGGCCGTCGCCACCGTTCCGGCTCCTCGGTAAGCGTTGACGCTAACGGGTTTGCCGCAGCCCATCCGAACCCGGTCACAACCGCGTCGAACGGAAGCTTGGCGCGCACGTTCGGCGCGTGTCAAGGGCCGTGGCGGAATCCGGACAATCGTGGCGCTGAACGGATTGCGCGCCTCATCGCCGCGCGGCCCTGCTGTATGTGTGTGCCCCACCTTCACACACGCAAAACGGCAAGGAGCGACCAGGATATGTCCCATCTGACCATCAACGGGCGCAGCCACTTCGTGGACACGCCCGACGACACGCCGTTGCTGTGGGCGATCCGCGAGGAGTTGCAGCTCACCGGCACCAAGTACGGGTGCGGGGTGGGCTTGTGCGGCTCGTGCACCGTCCACGTCGACGGCGTTGCCATACGGTCCTGCCAGGTTTCGGTCGGCGACGTGGCGGGGACCGCGATCACCACCATCGAAGGCCTGCACTACGCCGACCGCCACCCGGTGCAGCAGGCCTGGATGGAGGCGCAGGTGCCGCAGTGCGGCTACTGCCAGTCAGGCCAGATCATGCAGGCGGCGGCGTTCATCGCCGACAATCCGGCGCCGACAGACGGCGAAATCGTCGCGGCGATGGACGGCAATCTGTGTCGCTGCGCCACCTACAGCTACATCGTCGGCGCGGTCCGCCGGGCGGCGGAAATCGCCGGCCAGGAGACGTGAGATGAAAACCGACACCGGTACTTTCGACCGCGGCGGCGAAGTCTCGCGCCGCGAGTTTCTCGTCCGGTCGTCCGTGAGCGCGGCCGGCGCCGTGCTGGCGATCGGCTTCGGCGCGGGGGCGGCGCGCAACGTCGCAGCCGCCGGCACGCCTTCGTTCACGCCTTCGATCTGGTTCACCATGCTGCCCTCGGGGCAGACGATCGTGCACATCGTCAAGGCCGAGATGGGCCAGCATATCGGCACGGCTCTCGCCCAGATCGTCGCCGAAGAGCTCGAGGTCGACTGGAGCAAGGTCACGCTCGACTACCCGGAGGGCTCGGGCGAGAACTTCGCTGTCTACGGCCTCGCCTACACCGTGAACAGCGGCAGCGTGACGACGGAGTTCGACCGCCTCGCGCGGGCCGGCGCGGCGGGACGCATCACGTTGATCGAGGCGGGCGCCGGCCTGCTCGGCGCGCGCATCGAGGATTGCAGGGCGCGCGACAGTCGCGTCATCGACGGCGCGTCGGGGCGGGCGATCGCGTACAGCGACATTCTGCGCGAGGCCACGATCGAGCGGACCTTCAGCTATCCGGACGACTTCCGCGACATCCCGCGCAAGCCGCGCGAGGAGTTTCGCATCGTCGGCCGCTCGGTGCCGGCGCTCGACGTGCCGGAGAAGACCAGCGGGCAGGCGAAGTACGGCATCGACACGTTCGTTCCCGGCATGGTCTACGCCGCGCTGGCCGTTCCCCGCTCGCGCTACAAGTCGAAGGCGCTCGCGGTGGACGACACCGCCGCGCGCGCGATCCCCGGGTTCATTCAGGCGGTGGTCGTGGACGACAGCTGGGGCAAGTGCACCGGCTGGGTGCTGGCGCTCGCGGACAAGTTCCCGGCGGCGGTGAAGGCGGCGCAGGCGCTTGACATCGAATGGGATCCCGGGCCGTACGGCGCCGTGTCGCTGGACGGGCTGATCGACGAATACAAGGCGCTGCAGGCCGACCCGGACGCCGGCGCCCCGTGGGTGCTCAATGGCGACACCGCCGCTGCGCTCGACGACGCCGACGAGGTGCTCGACGCGTCCTACACCACCGACATGGTGGTGCACGCGACGATGGAGCCGCTCAACGCGACCGTGCACGAAGCGGGCGGTACGTGGCACGTCTACACCGGCACGCAGAGCACGTCGTTCGCGCGGATGACCCTGACCGGCTATCTGTCGCACGTGCTGGGCAAGCCGGCCGAGGAGATCGACGTGGTGGTCCATCAGTCGGTGCTCGGCGGCGGCTTCGGCGGCAAGCAGGACTACGACGAGATTCTCGCCGCCGCCTACGCCAGCCACGTCACGGGCCGCCCGGTGAAGCTGATCCAGACGCGGGAGTCGAATTTCGCGACGTCGTTCCCGCGGACGCCGACGCTGCACGCCATGCGTGCCGGGCTCAAGGGCGGGGCGCTCACCGCCATGGAGCACGACATCGTGTGCGGCTACATGGGGCCGCGGTTCTCGGTCGGCAAGAAATACGGCTCCGACTGGCTGCAGCTCGACGCCGACGATGGATCGGGCCGCGACATCGACCAGTGGTCCATCGGCGGCAGCGACCACTGGTACAGCATCCCCAACCACAAGGTGCGCGGCATCAACCACGATCAGACGACGTGGGCGGTGCAGGCATCGGCGCTGCGCACCGTGTCGAACTCGTACAACTATTTCGTCGTCGAATCGTTCCTCGACGAAGTGGCGCACCGGCTGAAGCGGGACCCGCTCGAGCTGAGGCTGTCGCTTCTGTCGGGCGAAGGCTCGAAGCGGGGAATTCCCAACGCCGGCTACCCGCCCGGCACCGGCTCGGACTACTACATGGACCGCTTGTGGATATCCCTGCCGTGGCCGCAGGAAGGGAGCTGGATTCCGTACGAGTCGGCCACCGTCGGCGGCGCCGCGCGCCTGGCGAACGTGCTGCGCGTGGCCGCAGGCAAGGCAGGCTGGGGAAAGCAGCTGCCGGAAAACCATGGCATGGGCATCGGCGTGTCGTCGGCCGAGGAACGCCAGAGCCCGACCTGGGTCGCCGGCGTCGCCGAGGTTGCCGTCGATCCCGACACCGGCAAGGTGACGATAAAGAAGCTCACCATCGCCATGGACATGGGAATCGCCGTCAACCCGCGGAACGTCGAACACCAGATCAAGGGCGCCGCGCTGTGGGGCGCGAGCCAGATTCTCTCGGAGCGCCTGACGGTGAAGGACGGCGCCTTCGAGCAGAGCAACTTCGACACCTACGTTCCCATCCGGCTGAGCGAGGTGCCGGAGATCGACGTCGAGATCGTCGAATCCGGCCACCATCCGAGCGGCGTCGGCGAGCCGTCGTCGACGGTCGTCGCGCCGGCGGTCGCCAACGCGGTCTTCCACGCCGTCGGCGCGCGCGTGCGGCACATGCCGATCACGCCCGAGGCCGTGCTGCGGGCGTTGACCCAGACGTAGGCCGCCCGCCGGCCTGAGAACGGCGGAGCGGAAGGCCGTGTCCTGCGGCCTTCCGCTTCCCGGGCCTGCGGAGGAAAGCCGATGAGCGACGATGTCTGCCAACTGTCGGCGGGCGCTCTGGTCGCCGCCTACCGCGACGGGCGGCTGACTCCGGTCGAGGTGACCGAGTCGGTGCTGGCGCGCATCGACCGGCTGGACGGAACGTACAACACGTTCTGTCTCGTCGACCCCGACCGGGCCATGGTGCAGGCGCGGGCTTCCGAAGAGCGGTGGCGCCGCGGCGCGCCGGCGGGGGCGGTGGACGGCGTGCCCGTCACGGTGAAGGACCTCATCCTCGTCGAGGGCTGGCCGACACTGCGCGGCTCCCGCACCACGGACCCCGACCAGAATTGGGACGAGGACAGTCCGGCCGTCGCGCGCCTGCGCGAACACGGTGCGGTGATCCTCGGCAAGACCGCAACTCCCGAGTTCGGCTGGAAGGGGGTGACGGACAGCCCTCTGACGGGCATCACGCGCAACCCGTGGAACGCCGCGCTCACGCCCGGCGGGTCGAGCGGCGGCGCGGCGGCGGCGGCGGCGCTCGGCATGGGCGCGCTCCACGTCGCCACCGACGGCGGCGGTTCGATCCGCATGCCGGCGGCGTTCTGCGGCGCGTTCGGCCACAAGCCGACGTTCGGTCTGGTGCCCGTCCATCCCCATTCGCCCGCCGGAACTCTATGGCACCAGGGGCCGATCGCGCGGACTGTCGCCGACGCCGCGCTCATGCTGTCGGTGGTCTCCGAACCCGATCCGCGAGACTGGTACGCGGCGCCGCCCGGCGCGGTCGATTTCCTCGCTTCCCTTGACCGCGGCGTCGCCGGTCTCCGCATCGCCTACAGCCGCGATCTCGGATATGCCGAAGTCGACCCCGAGGTCGCCGAGCTCGTCGACGCGGCGGCCGGCGCGCTGGCGGACCAGGGCGCGGTAGTGGAAGCGGTCGACCCGCCGTTCACGGACCCGATCGACGTCATGATTGGCCTGTGGTCGCTGGCGCTGGCTCTCGTCGTCGCGCCCCTGGACCCCGAACGGCGCGCGCTCGTCGATCCGCCGGTGCTCGATATCGCGGAGCGCGGCTTTGCCGCCTCGGCGCTCGACTACCGGCGCGCCGAACGGGCGCGGGAAGCGCTTGGCCGCCGCATGCAGCTCTTCCACCGCGACTGGGATCTGCTGGTGACCCCGCAGCTGCCGCTCGCGGCGTTCGAAGCCGGCGTCGAGGTGCCCCCCGGACGCGGCATGACGCGCTGGTGGGAATGGTCGCCGTTTACCTACCCGTTCAACCTGACGCAGCAGCCCGCCGCGAGCCTGCCGTGCGGGTTCACTGCCGACGGCCTGCCGGTCGCCCTGCAGGTCGTGGGCCCGCGCTTCGCCGACGCCACCGTGCTGCGCGCCTGCCGCGCCTACGAGGAGGCGCACCCGTTCGTCATGCCGCGGGCGTGACGCGCCGCCCGGGAGGTCTCCGCCATGCCCGCGGAACAGGTCCGGGGCGAAAGGAAGGGGCCGGGCAGCCGCGGTTTCCACCCACTGTCACCCCGGCCGATCGAAGGGAGCGCCGGGGCCCAGTCTTCCCGGGAGCCGTTGTGCCGCTGGCGCTGGACCCCGGGTCAAGCCCTACTGGATTCACACATGTCCGGCTCCTGCCAGGGCGAGGTCATAGCCGAGCTGTATGGTCCTGAACTCGTACAGCCCTTTCAGCATGACCACGGGCCCTGGCTTGCCGTAGTAGCCGGTCCAGCCGCCCAGGCGTGCGCAGACCCAGGCGGCGAAGGCGAGGGAGCCCGGCGGATGCGGGTTCTTCTGCCTTTCGGTCCCGCCCTCGAGCGTGGCCGAGACGGCTTCGAGGGCGGTCCTGTCCGCCTCGTCGAAGACGTCACTGAGCGGCCGCCCGCCCTCGCCGTCCCGGTCCTGAACGAGTTGCAGGCAGGAGACGCCGGCGACCAGCGTCATGGCGCAAAGGACCCGGAACGGGGCGGTCTCCATGGAGACCGCCTCGATGTCGAACCCCTTGGTCTTGACGGTGCGGAACAACTGCTCGATCGTCCAGCGCCTGCGGTAGAGCCGGGTGATCCACCGGGCCTGGTCGTGCGTCTCGACCCGGTGGCTGGTCAGCAGCCGCCAGTGCGCGGGCTGCACCCCCGCAGGCGGGTCGAGTTCGCGCGCCTCGACGAGGAAGACGGGCTGGGACTTCGGCGCGCCGGGCTCCGCGGGCCGGTGCCTCGGGCGCCGGAGCGTGACCGCGCCGAAGCGCACCGAGATGCGGGCCGTGCGCGCCTTCTGGCCGGGCCTGGCCGGCAGGTCCACCGCATGCGCCTCCTCCGGCCTGCCTTCCAGGCCGTCGAAGAGCTTGCCGCCGCCGTCGGCGAGGACGCGGTCCTGCGCCGCCCGAACCAGGACGTCCATGCCCTCGGGCCGGCAGGCGAACATCTCGTAGATGTCGCCTTCCCGGTCCGCCACCGCGGTCACGCGCGCCGCCCCCGCTTCCAGCAGGCGCGCGCTCTCCTGCATGCCGTCGAGCCAGCGCCGGCTCTGCTTGTCGCAGAGCGGCGCATGCTTCGACGCCTTCTCGCCGCCGCACCGCTCGATCACCTGCGTGGCGGCGAGGCCGAGAAGGGCCCCTGCCTCGGCCTCCACCGCGATCGTGGCGTGGCCGACCACGCCCGTGCCGCCGCCGCTGTCGCGGAAGGTCGTCGTGTCCTGTATCGCCAGCACATGCAGGCCCGCGACGCGGCCCGCCGTGCCCCGCGCGGCCTGCTCCACCACCTTCTCCACCGACACCTTCCCGTTCCGCAGGAAGCGCCCGATGCGCACCTCGCCGGCGCGGTTCCCGCCCACGCTGCGGACGGAAATGCCCCGCGGACCGCGCCTGACGAGCCGGTCGTGCAGGAACCGCCCGGCCTCGTCGACGCGCCGGTCCCCGAAATGCGAAGCCTCGCTGTCCATCGCCCGTCGCTCCCGTCTCCCATCCAACGCCGGGAACGGTATGAATCACGCCTCGCGCTTGTATTCGTTGAGCGGGTCGCGCTGGGCGTAGGCGCGCAAACCGATCCCCTGGCGCAGGTGGTCGAGGGACAGCAGGTGGTCCTTCCACAACTGATCGAGCAGTTGCAGCATCAGCGACTTCTCGATCTGCCGCATCGAGTCCGGACCGATGCGCGCCGCCTTCTCGGCCATCTTGCGGTCCACGCGGTCGGTCAGGCGTTCGCGAATCTCCTCCTCCGCGATGCCTTCCTCGGCCGCCCACTCGGCAACCGGAAGATCGAGCCCGAACAGGCGCAGGGCTTCCTCGTGCATGCCCTTCATGTCCCATTCCTCGGCGAACGCGTTCTCCGGCACGTAGCGCGCCACCAGGTCGGCGATGACCTGTTCGCGCATCTCGGCGGCGGCGTCGGAAACGTCGCCGGCCGCCATCAGATCGATGCGCTCGGCGTAGATCACCTTGCGCTGGTCGTTCATGACGTCGTCGAAGCGCAGGAGATTCTTGCGAATTTCGAAGTTGCGCGCCTCGACCTTCTCCTGCGCCTTGGCGAGCGCCCTGTTGATCCACGGATGGAAAATCGCTTCGCCTTCCTCGAGGCCGAGGCGGCGCAGCATGCCGTCCATGCGCTCCGAGCCGAAGATGCGCATCAGATCGTCTTCCAGCGACAGGAAGAACTTCGAGGCGCCGGGGTCTCCCTGCCTGCCTGAGCGGCCGCGCAACTGGTTGTCGATGCGCCGGCTCTCGTGGCGTTCCGAGCCGATCACGTAGAGGCCGCCGGCGCCGATCGCCCGGTCGTGCCCCTCGCTGATCTCCTCCGTCACCTTGTCGGTCACGCGCGCCCGACGCGCCTCGTCCTCCACGCCGTCGAGCTCCCCGGCCAGGCGCATTTCGAGGTTGCCGCCGAGCTGGATGTCGGTGCCGCGTCCGGCCATGTTGGTGGCGATCGTCACCGCGCCGGGGCGGCCGGCCTGGGCGACGATAACGGCCTCCTGCTCGTGATAGCGCGCGTTCAGCACGTTGTGCGGAACCTTGCAACGCTTGAGCACGGCGGCCAGCTCCTCGGACTTGGCGATGCTCGTGGTGCCGACGAGGACCGGCTGGCCGCGCTCGCGGCAGTCCTCGATTTGGGCGACGATCGCGTCGAGCTTCTCGCGCGCCGTACGGTAGATCTCGTCGTCGTTGTCGGCGCGCACCATCGGCATGTGGGTCGGCACTTCAACGACGCTGAGGCCGTAGATTTCGCCGAACTCCGCCGATTCGGTCGCCGCGGTGCCGGTCATGCCCGCCAGCTTGGGGTAGAGGCGGAAATAGTTCTGGAACGTGATCGAGGCCAGCGTCTGGTTCTCGTTCTCGATCTTGACCCGCTCCTTGGCTTCCAGCGCCTGGTGCTGCCCGTTCGAGTACCGCCGTCCCTCCATCATGCGGCCGGTGAACTCGTCGATGATCACCACCTTGTCGTCCTTGACGATGTAGTCGACGTCGCGCCTGAACAGCTTGTGCGCGGTGAGCGCCTGGTTGACGTGGTGCACCACGCTGACGTTCTGCAGATCGTAGAGGCCGCGGCCCTGGAGAAGCCCGCCGCCTTCGAGCAGCCCCTCGATCGTCTCGGCGCCGGCGTCCGTGAGGGTGGCCCGGCGAGCCTTCTCGTCGATCTCGTAGTCGTCTTCGGCGAGCCGCGGTATCAGACGGTCGATCTTGACGTAGAGGTCGGAATTGTCCTCCGTCGGACCGGAGATGATCAGCGGCGTGCGCGCCTCGTCGATGAGGATGCTGTCGACCTCGTCGACGATGGCGAAGTTGGGCGCCCGCTGCACCATCTCGTCGAGGCGGAACTTCATGTTGTCGCGCAGATAGTCGAAACCGAACTCGTTGTTGGTGCCGTAGGTGACATCGGCGGCGTAGGCCGCGCGCCGCGACCGGTTGTCGAGCCCGCCGACGATGCATCCGACCTCGAGGCCGAGAAAGCGGTAGATCTGCCCCATCCATTCGGCGTCGCGCCGGGCGAGATAGTCGTTGACCGTGACGACGTGGACGCCGCGCCCGGCGAGCGCGTTGAGGTAGACGGGCAGGGTGGCGACCAGCGTTTTCCCCTCGCCGGTCTTCATCTCGGCAATCTCGCCGTTGTGCAGGACCATGCCGCCGACGAGCTGAACCTCGAAATGACGCTGGCCGAGGGTGCGCTTTGCGGCCTCGCGCACCGTCGCGAAGGCGTCCGCCAGCAGGTCGTCGAGGCTTTCGCCGCCGCCCGCGCGCGCTTTCAGCATCTCGGTCCGCGCCCTCAGGTCGGAGTCCGAAAGCGCTTCGATTTCGGGTTCCAGGGCGTCGATCCGCGCGGCGGCCCGCCGGTGCGCCTTGACGATGCGCTCGTTGGTGCTGCCGAAGATTTGTCGGGCAACGGCCTTCAGCATGAACGGTCTCCAGGGCGCGGCGCGCGGACGCCGGGGCGCGCGCCCGGTTGACATAAGCATGGCCCCGACCGGTGTCAACGCGGCCCGCGACGCGCCGAGGCAGCTTGAGCCGAGGTTCGCACTATGCATGATGCGGAGGCAGTGCGTCGCCCGCGAGGCGCCGCCGCCCAGCCGGGAAACGCGCCATGATCGCTCACGGTATCCGTTTCGGGATAGCCTGTATCGGAGCCCTTCTCGCCGTCGCGTCGGCGGCGGAGGACGACCCGATCGCCGGCGACGCCGTGGTCGCGCGCATCGGGGCCGAGGAGGTGATGCTCTCCGAGATCATCGGCACGATGTATGCGCTGCCCGAGGAGCAACGTGCCGAGATGCAGTTCCAGACGCTGTACGAGGAGGTCCTGCAGCGCCGCATCGACCAGTCGCTGGTGTTCAACGCCGCGGTGGAGCAGGGGATGCGGGACGCGCCGGCGCACCGCCGCGCCATGGCGGAGGCCGAACGCCGCATGCTGACCGACGCCTACCTGGAACGGGAAATCGCGGCGCGAGTCTCCGAGGCGGCGGTGCGCGCACGCTACGACGAGATCGCCGAGCGCGCCGCCGGCAACACCGAAATGCGCGCACGCCGGATACGGGCCGCCGGCGAGGCCGAAGCGCGCGCCCTGCACGCGCGCATCGAGGCCGGGGAGGACTTCTCGGCGGTGGCCGAATCGCTCGATTTTCCCGGTGCCGAGACGGGCGGCGACCTCGGATACTTTTCCGAGGCGACCATGGTTCCGGCAATCGTCGAGCAGGCGCGGGCGCTCGCGGTCGGACAGGTGTCGGCGCCGTTCCCGACGGCCTACGGCTGGCATCTGCTCAAGCTCGAGGACATCAGACCCGTTCCCGTGCCGGCGTTCGCCGAGCTGAGCGAATCGATCCACCGCCGCCTGCGCGAGGAGACGATCGAAGCGGTGCTCGTCGAATTGCGCGCGGCGAATCCGGTGGCGCGCTTCAACCGCGACGGCTCGCCGCTCGAATAGGCGTCCGTTGGCTGCCCGCTCTCCTCTCGCGCCGAATCCGGTACGCCTGCCGCCGCTCGCAGGGGTGCGCGTCGGCGCGGCGGCCTGCGGCGTGCGCTACGGCGAACGCCCCGACCTGATGCTGGCGACCTTCGATCCGGCAACCACGGTGGCCGGCGTGTTCACGCGCTCCGCCACGGCATCGGCGGCGGTCGAATGGTCGCGGGCGGTCGCGGCCGGGGGCCGGGCACGGGCGCTCGTGGTCAACTCCGGCAACGCCAACGCGTTCACCGGCAAGGCGGGCGCGGAGGCGGTAGGGACAACGGTGCGAGCGGTCGCGCGGCTGGTCGGTTGCGCGCCGGAGAGCGTCTGCGCGTCGTCCACCGGCGTGATCGGCGAGCCTCTTCCCGTCGACAGGATCACCGCGGCGCTGCCCGACCTTCATGCCCGCCTCGGCGTCGACGGCTGGTCTGACGCCGCAGAGGCGATCCGCACCACCGACACGTTCGCCAAGATGGCGACCGCCGAAGCGGAGATCGACGGGCGCACGGTGACGATCAACGGCATCGCCAAGGGATCGGGGATGATCGCCCCCGACATGGCCACCATGCTCGCCTACGTGGCGACCGACGCGGCGTTGCCGGCGCCGGTGCTGCGCGCGCTCCTCAAACCGAGCGTCGACCGGTCGTTCAACTCGATCACGGTCGACAGCGACATGTCGACCAGCGATACGGTGCTCCTGTTCGCCACCGGCGCGGTACCGGTGGAACCGGCGCCGACGGGCCGCGGCGGCCGCCGTCTCGCGGAGTTCCGCCGTGCGCTGGACGCGGTGACGCTGGACCTCGCGCAGCAGATCGTCCGCGACGGCGAGGGCGCGAGCAAGTTCGTGAGCGTGACCGTGACCGGCGCGAGCACCGCGCGCGCGGCCAAGCGGATCGCCTTCGCCGTCGCCAACTCGCCGCTGGTCAAGACGGCGGTCGCGGGAGAGGATCCGAACTGGGGCCGTGTGGTGGCGGCCGTGGGCAAGGCGGGCGAAAAGGCCGACCGCGACCGCCTGCGGATCTGGTTCGGGCCGCACCGCATTACCGAAGGGGGCCGCGTGCGGCCGGATTACGACGAGGCGCCCGTGGCCGCCTACATGAAGGGCGACGAGATCGCCATTCGCGCCGATGTCGGCGTCGGCCGCGGCGAGGCCACCGTGTGGACGTGCGATCTCACCCACGGCTACGTCACGATCAACGCCGACTATCGTTCGTGAGCTTCGCGCCGCTGGAAGCCGGACGGTTCGTGCTTTGCGTGCCCGAGCCGGACGACGCGGAACCGCTGGCGCGTGCGCTCCGCGGCGCGGCGGACGCCAGCCCGCGGGTCTACGCGTTGCCAGCTCCATCCGCGGCCGCCATCGCCGACTGGATCGCCCGGAGCCGCCGACGGATGCTCGCGGGCGAGGCGTTCGCCTTCGCCGTCCGGCACCGCTCCGACGCCCCGCCCCTGGGGTTCGCCGTGCTCACCCTCGGATACGGAGCGGAGGCGGGCGAGTTGGCGTACGCGGTCGCCGCGGCCGCGGACGCGAGCGCGGCCCGGCGCGACACGGCGCGGTGGATGACGGCGTTCGGCTTCGAAACGCTTGGCCTCGCGCGTATTCGCCACGTCACCGGTGGACGCGTTCGCATGCTGGAGCGCGCCGCGCACCGGCCGGCGGGCGCCGGGCGCCGCACGGTCTACGTCGCCGCCGCGGCGCTGATCGACGCGCGCGGGCGGGTGCTGCTCGCCCAACGGCCGCCGGACAAGCCCATGGCGGGACTGTGGGAGTTCCCCGGCGGCAAGGTCGAGCCCGGCGAGCGCCCCGGCGAGACTCTGGCCCGCGAGCTGGCGGAAGAGCTCGGCCTCGAGATCGACGCCGCCGCCTTCGAGCCCTGGGACATCGTGTGCCACGCGTACGACGAGTTTCGCTTGCTGATGCCCCTGATGCGGTGTCGGACGTGGACCGGCGCACCGCGCCCGTGCGAGGGGCAGACGCTGGAATGGGTGCCGGCGGCGCGCCTCGGAGAGCTCCCGATGCCGGCCGCCGACAGGCCGCTGGTCGACCGTCTGGCTTCAGCGTTGGCCTCGTGAGACCCGGCCGGCGCCGAGCGCCTCGGCGAGGGGCCGCGCCGCGCTTCCCGGCGCCAGTGCCTTCGGTTGGCCCTTGTCAGGCTTCCAGCCCGTCAGGGTAACCACCGAGAAGCGGCCCTCGTAGGGCGAGCCGGCCCGCGAGAGAAATCGGCGGAACGCCGCGCGCCCCAGGGGCGACCGCTTGGCAAGGGCGTTCGTTTCCCCCGCGCCGCGCAGGTCGGCGAGCAGACGGCGCGCATCGGCAAAGCGCACGGGCACGGAGGTCTCGTCCGCAACCGGCATGGCGAAGCCGGTGCGCTGCAACAGGCCGCCGGCCGTTCGCACGTCCACGAACGGCGAAATCCGCGCCCCCGCGCCGCCGCCGGACTCGAGCTCCGCCGCCGCGAGGTCGGCGCGCAGCCCGGCGAGCGTGCCGGCGCCGAACAGCGAGAGCAACGCCATGCCGTCCGGCCGCAGCACGCGCCGGACCTGGATCAGGGTGCCCGGAAGGTCGTTGACCCAATGCAGGCTCAGCGCGCTGACAACGAGATCGAAACTGTCTTCGCGGAAGGGAAGCGATTCCTCGTCGGCGGCGAGGGCGGGGCGGGGCGCGCGCGCCGCCATCGCCGGCGACAGGTCGGCGTGAACGAGGGTGTCGACCTTGTCGACGCCGGCGAGCGCGCGAGCCACGGGTCCGTCGTGGCAGCCGAGGTCGAGAGCGAAAGCGAAGCGGCGCCGGACGTCCGTCAGGCGTTCGACGAGATTGCCGGCCACGGCATCGAACAGGAAGCGATGACCGGCAAATCGCGCCGCCGCGCGGTCGCGCCGCCGACGCACGAGGCGCCGGTCGAAGACGTGGCGGTCGTCCGTCATGACCCTGCTAGACTGGTCGCTCATGCTGCTTCCGTCCACCCTGCGGCGCTGCTTCGGGAGCGCGCTCGACGTTGTGCTGCCGCCGCTGTGCATGGCGTGCCGGACTCCCGTGGACGCGAGGGGCCTCCTGTGCCCGGAATGCTGGGGCGGGGTCGATTTCATTGCCGCGCCATACTGCGAGACGTGCGGCTCCCCCTTCCCGTACGACGAGGGAGAGGGAGCGATCTGCGCCCGCTGCGCCGCCGCGCCGCCGCATTTCGAGCGGGCGCGGGCGGCGATGCGCTACGACACCGTGGCGCGGCGCATCGTCGCCGGCTTCAAGTATGCCGACCGCCTGCATCTCGTCCCCGCGCTGGCGGCGTGGCTGGCACGCGCGGGCGAGGTCCTGCTCGCGGACGCCGACCTTCTCGCGCCGGTACCGCTGCACCGGCGGCGGCTGTTCGCGCGCCGCTTCAACCAATCCGCGGTCCTGGCGCTGGCGTTGTCCCGCCGGAGCGGTGTGCCGGCGGCCGTGGGAGCATTGGTCCGGCATCGCGCGACGCCGTCGCAGACCGGCCTGAACCGGGCACAGCGCGCGCGCAACGTCGGCGGCGCTTTCAGGGTGCCGGAGAAGGAGAGGACGACCGTCGAGGACAGCCGGATCGTCCTGGTCGACGACGTGCTGACCACGGGTGCGACGGCAGACGCCTGCGCGCGCACCCTGTTGCGCGCCGGTGCGCGGCGGGTGGACGTGCTCACGCTTGCCCGGGTGCCGACGACGGAATAGCTTGCGCCGAAGCGTGGGCGGAGTGTCGACATGGCCGAGATCGAGATCTACGTGAGCCCGTTTTGCGGCTTTTGCCATCGCGCCAAGAGGCTCCTCGACACCAAGGGTGTCGCGTACCGGGAGATCGACATCTTCCGCGAGCCGGCGCGGCGCGAGGAAATGGTCGCCCGCGCCGGCGGGCGGCAGACGGTGCCGCAGATCTTCATCGCCGGGCGGCACATCGGCGGCTCCGACGACCTCATGGCGCTCGACTCGGAAGGCGAGCTCGACCCTCTGCTCGACAGCGCATGACGCTGCGCGCGGCCTGCGTCCAGCTCACGGCAACGCCCGACCGCGCCGCCGGCGTCGCCGCGGCGTGCGGGCGCGTGCGCGAGGCGGCGGCGAACGGCGCCCGCCTCGTCATGCTGCCGGAAAACGCGACGATGCTCGCCGGCGGCCGGGCGATGCACGACGCGGCGCCGGCGCCGGGCGACCATCCCGCGCGGGCGGCGCTGGCCGAAGCGGCGCGCGAGACGGGCACGTGGGTGCTCGCCGGCAGCCTTGCGGAACGGGCCGACGAGACCCGGCTCGCCAACCGGTCGGTGCTGTTCGACGACCGCGGCGCCGTCGCCGGCGAGTACGACAAGATCCACATGTTCGACGTCGATCTCGGCGACGAATCCTATCGCGAGTCCGAGTCGTACCGGCCGGGTAGCCGAGCGCTGGTCGCCCGCACGCCGTGGGGCGGCCTCGGCATGACGGTGTGCTACGATCTGCGGTTTCCGGCGCTGTTTCGCGCGCTCGCCCAGGCCGGTGCCCGGATGCTTGCGGTGCCGTCCGCATTCACCGTGCCGACCGGGCGAGACCACTGGCACGCGCTGCTGCGCGCGCGGGCGATCGAGACCGGATGCTTCGTCTTCGCGCCGGCGCAGTGCGGCGTTCACTACGGCAGACGGCGAACGTACGGCCACAGCCTGATCGTCGGCCCGTGGGGCGACATCCTCGCCGACGGCGGCGACGAGCCGGGCATCGTCTATGCCGAGATCGATCCGGCGGAAACCGACCGCGCCCGGCGCAAGGTGCCGAGCCTGTGGCACGACCGCGACTATGCGCCGCCGGAGCCCCTCAAGGTGCCGCGGGCGGCGGAGTGACCTGGCTGGCCTCGGCGATCATCGTGCCGATGCCGTGGGCGGTAAAGATTTCCAGCAACAGGACGTGGGGAATGCGGCCGTCGAGGATGTGCGCCGCCGCCGTCCGGCCACCGACTGCGGCGATGCACGTCTCGATCTTGGGCACCATGCCGCCCCGCACCGTGCCGTCGGCGACCAGCGCCTGCGCCTCGCCGGGGTCGAGACGGCTGATCGGGCGCCCCGAACTGCCGAGCACGCCGGCGACATCGGTCAGCATCAGCAGCTTGCTGGCCGCCAGCGCGTCGGCGATGGCGCCCGCCGCCGTATCGGCGTTGATGTTGTAGGTCTCGCCGTCCTCGCCGATACCGATCGGCGCGACCACGGGAACGATATCGGACTTCGCAAGGCTCTCGAGCACGCGGGTATCGACAGCCACCGGCTCGCCGACGAACCCGAGGTCGAGCACGCGCTCGATGTTGGAATCGGGGTCGCGCACCCGGCGCGCCAGCTTGCGCGCACGGATCAGGCCGCCGTCCTTGCCGCAAATGCCGATCGCCGTGCCGCCGGCTTCGCCGATCGCCATGGCCACCTGCTTGTTGATCGATCCGGCAAGGACCATCTCGACAATCTCGACCGTTGCGCGGTCGGTCACCCGCAGCCCGTGCTCGAACGAGGTCTCGATGTTCAGCCGTGCGAGCATGCTGCCGATCTGCGGGCCGCCGCCGTGCACCACCACGGGGTTGATGCCGACCTGCTTGAGCAGCACGACGTCGCGGGCGAACGAGCGCGACAGCGCCGGCTCGACCATGGCGTTGCCGCCGTACTTGATGACGAAGGTCTCGCCGGCGAAACGGCGCATGTACGGCAGAGCCTCGGACAGGGTCGCGGCCTTTGCCAGCCAGTCGGGCGAAACGGAATCGGAAGCGCTCATGGCGGCGCGACTCTAGCCCGCCGCCGCGAGCGCGGCCAGTTCGGCACGCAGGACGGGGATGCCGGCACCGCCCCGGGCGCTCGTCGCGACGATGACGGGGTAGGCCGCCGCGTGTGCGGCAAGCGACGCCTCGAGCTCGCGGACGTGGCGTTCGACGGCCGCGGCGGCGATCTTGTCGGTCTTGGTCAACACCAGTTGATAGGCCACCGCCGCCCGGTCGAGCAGCGCCATCGCCCGGCGGTCGGGAGGCTTGAGGCCGCGGCGGATATCGACCAGCAGCACGGCGCGCCGCAGATTCGGACGCCCGCGCAGGTAGGCGTCGACAAGCCCGGTCCATGCCGCGACCTCGCTCCTGGCCGCCCGGGCATAGCCGTAGCCGGGGAGATCCACGAGCCGCAGGCGACTCTCGCCGAGCGAGAAGAAGTTGATCTGGCGCGTGCGCCCGGGCGTGTTCGACGTTCGCGCCAGATTCCGCCGCCCGGTGAGTGCGTTGATCAGGCTCGACTTGCCGACGTTGGAGCGGCCGGCGAACGCCACTTCGATGCCCGCGGGCTCCGGCAGCCGGTCGATGCGCGCCGCGGCGGCGGTGAACGTGCAAGCCCGCGCGAACAACCGCCGACCCGCTTCGAGCGCCGCCGCATCCGGCTCGCCCGCGCGCACGTTACGTGGGCGCCGGCTGCGCCTTGTCGGCCCGGCGCATGATCACCCACTGCTGGGCGATGGACAGGATGTTGTTCCATGTCCAGTAGATCACCAGACCGGCCGGGAAGGTGGCGAACAGGAAGGTAAAGACGATCGGCAGCATCATCAGAATCTTTGCCTGAATCGGATCAGGCGGCGCCGGGTTGATTTTCTGCTGGAGAAACATGGTGAGGCCCATGAGCAGCGGCCACACGCCGATGCCGAGAAATTCCGGCGGCGTGAACGGCAGCAGGCCGAACAGGTTGAACATGCTGGTCGGGTCGCGCTCCGACAGATCGTGAATCCAGCCGTAGAACGGCGCCTGCCGCATCTCGATCGAGACGAACAAAACCTTGTAAAGCGCGAAGAACACGGGGATCTGAACGAGAATGGGGAGGCAGCCCGCCATCGGGTTGGCCTTCTCCCTCTTGTAGAGCGCCATGACCTCCTGGTTCATCTTCTGCCGGTCTTCGCCGAACTTCTCGCGCAACGCCATCATCTTCGGCTGAAGGTCCTTCAGCTTGCGCATCGCCTTGAACGACTTGTTGGCGAGCGGGAAGAAGACGATGCGGACGAGGACCGTGAACAGCAGAATGGCGAGACCGAAATTGCCGAGCCAGCCGTAAAACGCGTTCAGGACATAGAAGAAGGGCTTGGTCAGAAAATAGAACCAGCCGAAATCGACCGCGAGATCGAAGCGCGGGATGCCGAGCTCGTCGCGGTACCGGTCGAGCAGGGTCACTTCCTTGGCACCCGCGAACAATCGGTTCGTGACCTCGGCGCGCTGTCCGGGCGCAACCGTCACGGCGGGCAGCAGGAAATCCACCTGAAACTTTTCGCGACCGCCGCGCTTGGCGTAGTGGAAGCGGTTGAGCGCCTCGAGCGACTGGTCGGGAATCAGCGCCGCGAGCCAGTACTTGTCGGTAATGCCGATCCAGCCGCCGGTGCTCGCGTGCTCGACCGCCTGCCCATCGCGCAGGTCGGAATAGTCGATCTCCTCGAGGGTGCCGTCGAAGACGCCGAGCGGGCCTTCGTGAAGGATGAAGAAACCGAGAGTGTCCGGCTCATCCGTGCGGCTGACGAGACCGTACGGGAAGAGGGTCAGC
This sequence comes from Alphaproteobacteria bacterium, assembly GCA_965243325.1. GTDB lineage: Bacteria > Pseudomonadota > Alphaproteobacteria > UBA7887 > UBA7887 > JANQOH01. The sequence goes on from CBDEUQ010000003.1 coordinate 2,751,846, forward strand.
GCGGCGCTGCCGCGGTTGACCACGCTCTGGGTCACCGTGAACATGTAGTCCGCGTCGAGAACGATCGTGCGCTCGAACCGCAACGGGCCGCCGTCGTCCCACACCAGAGTCACCGGGCTGTCGGACGTCAGTGCGTTGCGGCTCGGCTGCCAGCGCGCGTCGGGCGGCGGCACGAGCGCGGCGGTTTCCGGATCGCCGCCCGTCCATCCGAACTCGGCGTAATACGGATGGTCCGACCCGGCGGGCGCGAACAGCGTGATGTCGGGGCTGTCGGCGTCGAGTGTCTCGCGATAGCCGGTCAGCACGAGGTCGTCGATACGCCCGCCTTCGAGGGCGATGGAGCCGCTCAGGCGGTCCCCCGCACGACCGCCGACGGGGAGTCGGGGGCCGGTGTCGACGGTCTCGACAACCTCGGGCACGGCGCCGCCGGGCACCGCCTGCGGCACCGGCACGTCGCTTCCCGCGTCGATCGCGGCCGGCGCGTCTTCCTCCGGCGGCGGGGCCGGCGGCGGAAAGAGGGCCTGGAAGGCGAACAGAATCGCCACCGAGAACAGAATCGCCAGCAGGAGGTTGCGCTGGTCGTGCACCGTCAACGCTTCCCGGCGGCGCGCGCCGACGATGGCTCGGGGACCGGATCGTAGCCGAATCCGGCCCAGGGGTGGCAGCGCGCGATACGGCATACGGCGAGCCATCCGCCGCGCAGCGCCCCGTGCCGCGACAGCGCCTCGAGCGCGTATGCCGAACAGCTCGGCGTGTAGCGGCACGCGTTCGGCAGCAGCGGGCTGACGGCGAGGCGATAGAAGCAGACGAGGGCGCGCAGTCCCCGGGCGGCGAGGCCCGTCATTGCGCCGCGGGGCGCAACGCGCCGAGCCTCGCCAGGGCGTGTTCGAGGTCGGCGACGAGATCGGCGAAACCGCGCTCGGCGGTGGTCCGCCGCGCGATCAGCACGTAGTCGCGGTCGACCGCGGCGCTGGCGGGCATGACCGCGCCCGCCGCCGCCCGCAGACGGCGCCGGGCGCGATTGCGGACCACCGCGCCGCCGATACGGCGGCTGGCGGTGAAGCCGACGCGCGGCAAGTCGCCGGAAATGTCCGTCGGCCGCCGCGCACACTGCAGCACCAGACCCGGCATCGCCATGTGCCGACCGCTCCGCGTCAGGCGCACAAAATCCTGGCGCCGCGTGAGCCGCGGCAGTCGGCAAGACACGGTTTCGGTCGGGGACGCGTCAGGCGGACAGGCGTTTCCGCCCCTTGGCGCGGCGCCGCGACAGCACTCGCCTGCCGCCGACGCCGGCCATGCGGGCGCGGAAGCCGTGCCGCCGTTTACGCACGAGAACGCTTGGTTGATATGTCCGTTTCACCGGCTGCCCTCCGTCGCGCGCGGGTCGCGAAATCGCGCCGCCGTAATACGATTCAGACCGGACCGAGTCAACGATACGGCAGACGGCCGTGTCCCGGTTCGGCGTGCTTGCGGGCATGACGGTCCCGGCAGCGCCGCGCCGTTCCCGCCGGTCGGACCCGACTCCCCGTTCGCGTCACCCCGGACGGAGCGGAGCGACGATCCGGAGTCCAGGGCAAGCGGCACGGCAGTCGGTGGCTTTCGTTGTTTGCGATTTCTCGGCTGTGTTATAGCTGCCGCCGCAGCCACCGGTCCAAAACCACCGATCGCAAGACGACCATGCCGCTAGATGTCGGAGAGATCGACGCGCGCGTTCAGGAGCAGGGCGCCTTCGTCAGCCGCTTGATGACGGCGCTGGGACGCACCATCGTCGGCCAGAAATACATGCTCGAACGCCTGCTCGTGGGGCTGCTGGCGAACGGCCACGTGCTGATCGAAGGCGCGCCGGGACTCGCCAAGACGCGCGCGGCGACGGCGCTGGCGCAGGCGCTGCACTCCGACTACCAGCGAATCCAGTTCACGCCGGACCTGTTGCCGGCCGACCTCGTCGGCACTCTCATCTACCAGCCGCAGTCCGGCGAATTCCGCGTCCGCAAGGGCCCGGTGTTCGCCAATCTCGTGCTCGCCGACGAGATCAACCGGGCGCCGGCGAAGGTGCAGAGCGCGCTGCTGGAGGCGATGCAGGAGAACCAGGTCACGATCGGCGAGGAAAGTTTCGCCCTGCCGCAGCCGTTCCTGGTCCTTGCGACCCAGAACCCGCTGGAGCAGGAAGGCACCTATCCGCTGCCCGAAGCGCAGACCGACCGCTTCATGCTCAAGCTGCGCATCACCTATCCGGCGCGCGACGAGGAACTGGAGATCCTCGAGCGCATGGCGACGACGGCACGCGAGGAACCGGTGGACGCGGTCACCGACACGGCGGCCATTCTCGCCGCGCGAAAGGTCGTCGACACCGTGTACATCGACGACAAGATCAAGAACTACATCGTCGATCTCGTGCTCGCCACCCGCGAACCGGCCGCGCACGGTCTGGAAGACCTTGCCCGCTTCATTGACTTCGGCGCGTCGCCGCGAGCCTCGATCTATCTCGCGCTGGCGGCACGGGCCATGGCGTTCATTCAGGGCCGCGGCTACGTCACGCCGCACGACGTGAAGTCGATCGGCCACGACGTGCTGCGCCACCGGGTGCTGATCACCTACGAAGCCGAGGCGGCGGAAATGTCGGTCGAGGAGATCATCCAGCAGATTTTCGATCGTATGCCGGTGCCGTGACCGCCGCGCCCGCGATGCTGCCGGCCGAGATATTCAAGCAGGTCCGACAGGTACACATCCGGACCCGGCGGCTCGTCGACGGCATCTTCGCCGGCGAGTACCACAGCGTCTTCAAGGGACGCGGGATCGAGTTCGCGGAGGTCCGCGAATACGTGCCGGGCGACGACGTGCGCACCATCGACTGGAACGTCACGGCTCGCGTCGGCCAGCCGTTCGTCAAGCAGTACGTCGAGGAGCGCGAGTTGACCGTGATGCTGCTGATCGACCTCAGCGCCTCCGGCCTCTTTGCCTCCTCCCGCCGCCACAAGGCGCGCGTCGCCATCGAACTGGCGGCGGTGCTGGCGCTGAGCGCGATCAACAACAACGACAAGGTCGGCATGATCCTGTTCACCGACGGGGTGGAATCGTTCGTGCCGCCGCGCAAGGGGAAAAACCGCGCGCTGCGCCTCATCCGCGACATGCTGGCGTTCGAGCCGCGCCGGCGCGGCACGGACGTGGGTGCGGCGCTGGAATACCTTCACAAGGTGATGCCCCGGCGATCGATCGCCTTCCTCATCTCGGATTTCTTCGCCGCCGACTTCGAACGCCCGCTCAGGCTCACGCGCCAGCGCCACGATCTCGTGCCCATCTGTCTGATCGACCGGCGCGATTACGATCTGCCGCCGGTCGGCTTCGTGCGGCTGCGCGATCTCGAGACCGGCGAGGAGGCACTGGTGGATACGGACAGCCGCAGGGTTCGCGCGCGCTTCGCCGCCGCGCGGGGCGCGGTGCGGGCCGAACGCCGCCGGCTGTTCCGCGCGCTCGGAATCGATTTCGTGGAGGTGGCGACCGAGAAGCCGTACGTCGGTCCGCTGATGCGCTTTTTTCGCAGCCGCGAACGGCGCCTGGGGGAGGGGCGGTGAAGCGGCTGGCGGCCGCGTCGGTGGCTCTCCTGCTGGCCGTGCCGGCGGCGGCGCAGGTGGCGCGCGAGGCGCGCGACGGGCCGACGACGGATCGGGGCGCGGTGTTCGTCGAGAAGATCCGGGACTCGGTGCGGGTGGAATTCTTCGCCGACCGCGACGCCGTCCCCATCGTCGATCCGGTCAAGGCGGTGCTCGCGGTGGAGGCGCCGCCGTGGATTCTCGTGAGCTTCCCGCGCGTCGTCGGCGAGATCGGCAGCTTCAAGCTGCTGCGCGAGGAAAAGGCGGGGCCGTTCACCGTTCCGAGCGAAGGCACGCGCCTGGTGAGAAACGAGCGGCGCTACTATCTCGATCCGAACGAGGCCGGCGAGACCGAGATCCGCGCGTTGACCCTCAACCTTCTCGACGGCCGCGCCGTGCCGTCCATCGCGTGCGTCTATCTCAACGAGTGCCGCCAGGCGGATCCGAACCTCAACCGGACGGCCGCGAGCGACTTCCTGCGCATCGGTCCGCTGCCGATCGAAGTCACGACCGTGCTGCCCCCGGACGCGGACTTCACCGAGCCGAAGGACATTCTGGGACCGGTTCCCCTGCCGCCTCCGCCTCCGGTGCCGATCAACTGGCAGCCGATCGTGCTTGCGGCCGCCGCGGCCGCGGCGCTCGCCGGCGGCGCGCTGTGGCTGTGGAAACGGCGGCGGCTCGGCCTTCCGGTCCGTCCCGTGCCCATGGAGAGCGCGCACGCGATGGCGCTCGCGGCGCTCGGCCGGCTCGACGCGCGCGGCCTCGATTCGCCGGAACAGGTCGAGGCGTTCTACGTCCGCGTTTCCGCCATCCTGCGGCGCTATCTCGACTGGCGGTTCGACCTCCGCGCGCCCGAGCGCACCACCGAGGAAGTTCTGCGGGAGACCGCGAGGCGCACCGCCGTCGCCGCGCACGGCCGTATGCTCGGTCTGTTCCTCGGCTTCTGCGACCGCGTCAAGTTCGCCCGCCACCGCCCCGGCGCCGCGGAGCCCGCGACGGCGCTGGCCAACGCGATCGGATTCGTGCGCGACACCGCCGACGCCACGGCGCGGGTGCCGGCGGCGCGGGCAGCGGAAGTCGCCTGACGGCGCCATGAGATTCGACGAACCCTGGCTGCTGCTGCTGCTCGTCGCGGTCCCCGCGCTGTTCCTGTGGACGCGGCGTCGGAACCGGCCGGCCACCGTGGGCTACACCTCGACCGGCGATCTGGGGAGTCTCGGCGGCACCTTCATGACCCGCCTGCGCGCGCTCCTGCCGTGGCTCCGGCTCCTGGTCCTCGCCCTGTGCATCGTCGCGCTGGCGCGGCCGCAATGGGGCCAGCAGGTGACGCGCATTTACCGCGACGGCATCGCCATCGTCATGGTCGTCGACATTTCGAGCAGCATGGGCGCGCTCGACCTGCAGATCGGCGAAGAGCAGGCGAATCGCCTCGATGTCGTGAAGGAGACCTTCCGCGGCTTCGTCGAGGGCGGGGGCGGGGAGGACGTGGAATCGGGGCGCGAGGGCGACCTCATCGGCATGGTCACGTTCGCCCGGTTCAGCGACAACCTGAGCCCGCTCACGCTCGATCACGAAGCCCTGCTGCTGGCGCTCGACGAGATCGACATCGTGGAGATCGCGGACGAAGACGGCACGGCGATCGGCGACGCCGTGGTGATGGGCGCGGAACTGCTGCAGCGCGCTGGCGCCAAGAGCAGGGTGATGATCGTGTTGACCGACGGCAGCAACAACGCCGGCAACACCATGCCGCTCGACAGCGCATCGGCGGCCAAGGCCCTCGGCATCAAGATGTACACGATCGGCACCGGCACGCGCGGCACCGCCATGACTCCCGTGCGGCAGAGCGACGACAAGGTCGTGATGATCCCGACCCAGGTATTCATCGACGAGCGCACTCTGACCGACATGGCGGAGGCGACGGGCGGGCGCTACTTCCGCGCGACCGACGGCGCGGCATTGCAGGCGATCTACGACGAGATCGACCGGCTCGAGAAATCGACCAACGTCGCCGAACAGTATCAACGCTACATAGAAGGCTATCCGGCGCTGCTGCTCGCGGCGCTGCTGCTGCTGTTCGCCGAGGCGGCGCTGGTCAACACACGGCTCAGGGCGCTGCCATGAGCTTCGCCACCCCCTGGTTCGCGGCCGCGCTCGCTGCCGTGCCGGCGCTGGCCTGGCTCTACGTGCGCGGGTTTCGCCGCCGGCGGCAGGCGCTTGCCGCGTTCGTCGATCCGAGCCTGACGGCGGCGCTGGTCGACAGCCATAGCTGGCGCCGGCGCGGGGCCAAGGCGGCATGCCTCGTTGCCGCGATCGCGGCGCTCGCGGTGGCGACGATGCAGCCGCAGTGGGGCCGCGAGGAGGGCGATGCGGCGCGGCGCGGCCGCGACATCTACATCGTCCTCGACGTGTCGCGCAGCATGCTGGCGGAAGATGCCGCGCCCAACCGGCTCGAAGCGGCGAAGGCGGCCATCACCGGGTTCGCCGAGAGCTTGCGGGAATACGGCGGCTACCGGCTCGGCCTTGTCATCTTCGCCGGGCGCGCCACCCTGCAAAGCCCGCTCACGCTCGACTATGCGTTCTTCCTTCAGCGGCTTGCGCAAGTGACCACGGAGACCATCGACCGGCGCGGCAGCGCGATCGGCGATGCCGTGCGCAAGACGCTGTTCGGCTTCGGCGCGCTCGACGCCATGCATACCGACATCATCGTTCTCAGCGACGGCGAAGACCACGTCGGCGGCGCCGAAGCGGCGGCGCGGCAGGCGGCGAACGAGGGCGTGGGGCTTTACACGGTCGGCGTCGGCGATCCGGCCGAAGGCGCGCGCATACCCGTCGTGACGGCGGAAGGAACGCGCCAGTACCTGCGCTTCGGCGGCCGCGACGTCGTCTCGACGATGGGCGAGGCGCAGTTGCGGGCGATGGCGCGCGTCTCGGACGGGGTGTACGTGCCGGCGCGCACCGACGCGATCGCGCTCGACGAGCTGTTCGAGGCCGAAATCCTCGACAAGCCGCGGCGCGAGCTCGAAACGGAACAGGGCGAACGCAAGGCCGATCGCTACGCTTGGTTCGCCCTGCTCGCGGTGCTGCTGCTGATTGCCGAAATGGTCATCCCCGAGCGGCCGGCGCGAATCGAGGAGGAGGGTTGAACGATGGTTGCCGTGCGGTGGGCCGCGGCGGCGGCGATGTGGGCGGCGCTGTGCGGTTTCGAGGATATCGAGACGCCGTACCAGGCGGTGGCGCTCGCCAACCAGGCGTTCAACGACGAGCGCTACCGCGATGCCGCCGACCTGTACGAGATCGCCGACGGCATGCTGCCGGAGACGCCGGAGATCGCCTTCAACCACGGCGCGGCGCTGTTCAAGCTGTACGAACTCAAGGCGGCGCGCGCGGCGTTCGTGCGCGCCATCGATACCGACGACAGGCGCCTGGCGGCGCGGGCCTTCTACAATCTCGGAAACGTGCAGTATCAGGTCGCGATCAACGCGATGCGCACCTTTCGCGACGCGGTGACCCCGATCCGCGAGGCGATGCAGAGCTACCGCGAAGCCCTCGCGCTCGACCCGGACCTTGCGGACGCCATGTACAACCTGGAGCTGGCCGACCGCATGCACGACGAGCTGAAGCGTCAGCGCATGCAGGGAATCCAGAATCCGCAGGCGGTCAACGTCACGCCGTCGCAGAACCAGGGCCAGTTCTTCGACGAGGAATCGGACAGCGACCGTACGCGCGACGCCGAGGACGAGGCCGACCAGGGACTGGAGCCGACCGGCGAACAGGGCGACCAGGCGCCCCAGGGCGCGCCGTCGCAGAACAACTCGGCACAGACCCAGGCCGGCGGCTCGCAGCGCGAAATGACCGCCGAAGAGGCGCAGGAAATGGTCGATCTCGTGCGCGATCAGGCGCAGGCGGCCGAGGCGCTGCGCCAGCAATGGCGCCAGGCGCGCATGCGCGACGCCGAGGTGGCCAAGCCCTGGTAGCGTGCGGTTTCCGGCGGGCCCTGCGTTTCTTCTGACCTGCGCGGTGGCCGCCGCGTCGGCGGCGGACGACGCAGCCACCGCGAAGATCGCCATCGCGCGCGCCTGCACCGTGTCGCACGTCGCCGACGTGGCGGACATCGGCGCCGACCTGCCCGGCTACATGGGGCCGATCGGCCCGCCGCGCGCCATCGACATCACCGGCTGGCGCGCCGAGTTCGCGCTTGCCGACGCCCGCGTCCTGCTCTCGCGGCACGTCCCCCGGGGCAGGCTCGGCCGGGTCACGGCGGAGATCCGCTCGACGCACGGCAAGCGACCGCGCCTCGTCGCCGTCGCCGATACCACCTGCCGCATCCGCGGCGGGCGACGGCTGCTCTACGACGCGGCGGGCGAGCCCGTGGCGCTCGAAATGCTCGACGGAAGCCTGGCCCCCACGGGGCCGCGCGTACCGTTCAATCCGCCCGTGCCCGCCGGCGGCCGGGACGCCGGTTCCGGCGGCGTGCTCGTCGGCCTTGTCGATACGGGCGTCAACTATCTGCTGCGGCACCTGTCCGAGCGGCTCGCGCGCGACCGGCGGGGCGCGCTTCTCGGCTACGACTACTGGGACCTCGACCGCCGCCCGTTCGACTCCGATCCGGTGCGCACACCCCTGTTTCCGGGGCGCCACGGCACGCTGACCGCGAGCCTGCTCGTCCGCGAATCCGTGGCCGCGCGGCTCGTGCCCTACCGCTACCCGCGCCCCGACATGACACGCATGGCGACGCTGGTGCGCGACGCGGCGCGGCACGGCGTGCGCGTGGTCAACATATCGCTGGCGAGCGAGGACCGCGCGCGCTGGCGGGCGTACGAGACGGCGGCACGGCGCCACCCGCAAATCCTGTTCATCGCCGCCGCGGGCAACCGCCGCCGCGACATCGACGCGCGACCGATGTATCCGGCGGCGCTCGACCTCGAAAACCAGATCGTGGCCACGGCAGCCACGGACGACGGCCGCATCGCCGGCGACGCCAACTGGGGCCGGCAACGGGTCGACGTCATGGTGGTGGCGGAGGGACTGACCGCCACCGGGTTCGACGGGGTCGAGAGAGAGGTTTCGGGCTCGAGCTTCGCCGCCGTGCGCCTCACCGCGCTCGCTGCCTGCCTGCTGGCGGAACGCCCGACGCTCGATGCGGCGACGCTCAAGTCGCTGCTGCTGGCGCATGCGGTGCCCGCCGCCGAGCCCGACCGGGTGGCGCACGGCTTCATCGGAGATCCGCCCATCTGTCCGGCGGACGGCGGCCGACAGGGTGGTAGCGGAGGAGGGACTTGAACCCCCGACACAGGGATTATGATTCCCCTGCTCTACCGACTGAGCTACTCCGCCACGGGGCGACCGCTATAGCCAGCGGAAGCCGGCAATGTCAACACGCGTCCGGGCGTTCGATCCAGCCGCCGCCGAGCACGCGCGAGCCATCGTAGAACACCGCGGACTGTCCCGGTGCGGCGGCGCGCACCGGCGCGTCGAAGCGGACGACGGCGCGCCGGTCGTCCAGCGCCTCGACCGACGCCGACGCGCCCGCGTGACTCGAGCGCAGACGCACGGTGGCGCGCTCGACTCCGCGGGCGAGCCAGTTGACGTCGGACACCGCGATGCGATCGGTGTCAAGAGCGGCGGCGGGACCGACGACGACCGCACGCCGTTCCGGCTCGATGCGGATGACGTACAGGGGCTCAGGCGCGGAAATCCCCAGACCCCGCCTCTGCCCGACGGTGAAACCGACGATCCCGCCGTGCGTGCCCACGCGGGTGCCGTCGGCCAGCTCGACGGGCCCGGGCTCCGGGCCGCCCGGGCGCAGGCGCTCGATCAGTGCGGCGTGGTTTCCGTCGGGCACGAAGCAGATGTCCTGGCTGTCCGGCTTGTCGGCAACCGGAAGATCGAACCGCGTCGCGGCGGCGCGGGTCTGGTCCTTGGACAACGATCCGAGCGGAAAGCGCAGAAACGCCAATTGCTCCGGGGTCGTCGCGAAGAGGAAGTGGCTCTGGTCGCGACTCTCGTCGGCCGCCCGATGGAGTTCCAGGCCGCCCGGCCGCCGCACGCGGCGGACGTAGTGGCCGGTGGCCAGCGCCGCCGCGCCGAGGTCGCGGGCGGCTTCGAGCATGTCGGCGAACTTGACGCGCTGGTTGCAGCGCGTGCACGGGACCGGCGTGAGGCCGCGCCGGTAGGCGTCGGCGAAGTCGTCGATGACGGCGGAGCGAAAGCGCGCCTCGTAGTCGAGCACGTAGTGCGGGATGCCCAGCCGGTCGGCGACGCGCCGCGCATCGTGGATGTCCTGACCGGCGCAGCAGCCGTTGGTGCGGCGCGCGGCCCGGCCGTGGTCGTAGAGCTGCAGCGTCAGGCCGAACACGTCGAGGCCCGCTTCGGCCAGGAGCGCGGCTGTCGTCGCGCTGTCGACGCCGCCGGACATGGCGACGGCGACGCGCGTTCCCGCGCCGGGCAGATCGAGGTCGTCGGCAAGCATGGCCGTCACTATGGGCAGGCGCGGCCGCGATTCAAGACCGGAAACGCACGGCCGGGCGGCCTTTCGCCGGCCGGCGAATCGTCGCTACAAGGAGGCTCCAGCCCAGACCGGACGAACGCCATGCCGCCGCTCTTCTCTCCCCTCCGCCTGCGCGGGCTCGCTCTCGCCAATCGTATCGTCGTCTCGCCGATGTGCCAGTACAGCGCCGAGGACGGCTCGGCCAACGACTGGCATCTCATGCATTTGGGGCAGTTCGCCATGGGCGCGGCCGGGCTCGTGATGACCGAGGCGACGCACGTATCGCCCGCGGCGCGCATCTCGCCCAGGTGCCTCGGCCTGTGGTCCGACGACAACGAGTCGCACCTTCGGCGCGTCATCGATTTCTGCCGGCGCCACGGGGTCAGCGCGCTGGGAATCCAGATCGCGCACGCCGGCCGCAAGGGCTCGGCGCACCCGCCCCAGCAAGGCGGCCGGCCGCTCACCGCCGCCGAGGGCGGATGGCAGACCGTGGCGCCGGCGGCGCTGCCCTACGCGCCCGGCTGGCCGTCACCGCGCGCGCTCGACCGCGCCGGACTGGCGGCGGTGACGGACGACTTCGTCGCGGCGACGGTGCGCGCGGCACGGATCGGTTTCGACGTCGCGGAATTGCACATGGCGCACGGCTACCTGCTGCACGAATTCCTGTCACCGATCGCCAATCGCCGCGGCGACGCCTACGGCGGCGGCCGGGAAGGCCGGATGCGGTTTCCGCTGGAGGTCTTCGAAGCCGTGCGCGCCGCGTGGCCGGACGAGCGTCCGCTCGGCGTGCGGATGTCGGCGACGGACCACGTCGCCGGCGGCTGGGGCCTCGACGACACGATCGCCTTCTGCCGCGCCCTCGAGGCGCGGGGGTGCGATTTCGTCGACGTGAGCTCGGGCGGACTGGATCCGGCACAGAAGATCGCCGTCGGGCCCGGCTATCAGGTACCGCTGGCGGCGGCGGTTCGCGAGGCGTGCGGCAACATGGCGGTGTGGGCGGTGGGAATGATCAACACCCCCGAACAGGCCAACGACATCGTCGCCGGGGGGCGGGCCGACATGGTTGCGCTCGCCCGCGGCATGATGTGGAACCCGCGCTGGGCGTGGCACGCCGCCGAGGCGCTCGGTGTCGATACCGCTTACGCCGAACGCTACGCCCGCTGCCGGCCCGGCCAGTGGCCGCAGGCCTTTCCCGCCCGAAACCGCGATTCGTCGCCGTCCGGCTGAAGAACCGGCTATAGTCGGCGCGGGAATGGCATCGAGGGCCCTGGAGCATGACAGAGAGCGGCAAGGTCAACGGGCATCGACCGCGCCGCCTGATGGCGCGTCTGACACCGGGCGCCGCCACGGTGCCGGCGGCGAATGCCGGGCGCGTGCCCGAGGCGGTCGCATCGGCGGCCGAGTCCGTGACCGCGCTGCGTGCGGAAGTGCCGGAAGACGCGCATACCGCTTCGCTCCTCGGCACCGAACGCGGCGGCAGCGCCGTCGTGATCGACGACTCCGGGCTCGCGGCCACGATCGGTTACCTCCTGCTCGAGTGCAGCCGGGTGAGCCTGGCTGACGCGGACGGCGACTGGGTGGAGGCGAGGTTCGTCGGCTACGATTTCGAGACCGGATTCGGACTCGTGCGGGCGAGCCGGCCGCTGGGGATCGATCCGATCACGCTCGGCGACTCGTCGACGCTCGGCGAGGGCGATAAGGTCGCCGTTGCCGGGGAGGGCGGCCGCAAGCGCGCCATGATGGTCGATGTCGTCTCGCGGCGCGGATTCGCGGGATATTGGGAGTACCTGCTCGACGACGCCCTGTTCACGGCGCCGGCGTACCCCAACTGGAGCGGCGCCGCGATGATCGGCCGCGACGGACGCATGCTCGGCATCGGCTCGCTTCTCGTCGAGGACGCCGGTCCCGGCGGCGAGGCGCGGCAGGGCAACATGTTCGTGCCGATCGACCTGCTGACCCCGATTCTCGACGAGATGGTGAAAGATGGCCGGGTGCGGCGGCCGCCCCGCCCGTGGCTCGGCGTTTTCACCGCCGAGGCGCACGGCAGCCTCGTCGTCGCGCACACCGCCGAAGGCGGCCCGGCGGAGCGCGCGGGAATCGAGCCGGGCGACGTCATCGTCCGTGTGGCGAGCGAGCCCATCGCCGACCTCGGCGATCTCTATCGCCGGGTATGGTCTCTCGGGCCGGCCGGCACAGCCGTGCCCCTGACGGTCGTGCGCGACGGTGCCACGATGGAGCTTTCCATACGCTCGGGCGACCGCTACGCCCACTTCCGAACGCCGCGCGACTGATCTCGATCGACCCCGCCTGAAGCGCGGGCGGGGTCAGGGCGCGTCGGCTATCCGCTCTGCCACCAGCCGCGCCGCGGCTCCTTTCGCTCCGCCGTCGGTGCCGCTTCCTCCGGAGCTCCGCCGGGCTCGGTCACCGCTGCAGGGCCAGGCGCGGCCTCCGCCGCGGTCTCGGCCGGCCTGTCGGCCGGTTTCGATTCGCCGACTGAGCCGGCATCGACGACGGGAGCACTCTCGGGACTGGCGGTCGCGGCGTCGGCCTTCTTCCGGGGTCGCCGACGGCGCACGGCACCGTCGGCGCTCGCGGCCGCGGCTTTCGCAGCTTTCGCGTCTCCGTCACCCGCCGCGGCGTCGGCGTCGGCCGTCCGCTCGACGTCGCTCTTCTTCCGCCGCCGCCGCCGCTTGGGCTTCTCCGCATCGTCGCCGGACACGTCGGCGGCGCTCGCGGTCTCCTCGTCGGCCGTCTTCACGTCCCCGGCCTCACCGTCCTTCTTCGGGCGCCGTCGGCGCTTGGGCCGCTCCGCGGTCTCTGCCGTCTCTGCGGCTCCGTCCGCCGCGTCGCCGCCGAGATCACCGTTCTCCGCCGCTGCCGAGTCCGCCGCAGCAGAGTCCGCCGGCGCCGCGCTCTCCACGGCGGGTTCGGAGGCCGTCTTCGCCTTGCGCGTGCGACGCCGACGCTTCGGGCGCACGATCGAGTCCTCCCCGTTCGGCGCCGCCGTCGCACCGTCGGTGGCGACCGCGTCCGCCGAAGGCGCGTCGTCTTCGGCCGCGCTCGGAGGGTCCTCGGACTCCGGCTTGTCCTCCGTCTCGGACGGGGCGGATTGCGCCGCCACGGCGTCGGCCTCGCCGTTTCGCGCACGGGCCACCCTGCGACCGCCGCGGCGACCGCGCCGCCGGCGGCGGGGACGGTCCTCGTTCGCGGCCTCGTCGATGTCGCCCGTTCCGTCCGCAACGGCGCCGTTTTCTTCCGAATTCCCGGCCGCCGCCTTTTCGCTCCGGTCTTCCCCGTTCGCACGCCGCCGGCCGCGACGTCCGTTCGTCCCGGCATCCGGCGCCGTCGCCGGATCGACCGCCTCCTTCGCCCGCGTCTCCGACGTCCGCCCTTCGAGGACTTCGATCCGACAGTCCGGCGGCGTGTCGGAGTCGTCGGTCTCCACCGTCACCGCGAAACCGTAGCGCGCCTCGATTTCGCCGAGCACGGTCCGTTTGCGATTCATCAGGTACAGCGCCACGGCGGTCGGGACCGTCGCCCTGATGCGGTTCGCACGGCCGCGCACACCCTCCTCCTCGATCGAGCGCAGGGCGTGAAGTGCGGCCGATTCGAGAGATCGGATCTGACCGCTGCCGGCACAGTGCGGACAATCGATAGAGCTTATTTCCTGCAGGCTTGGCCTTAATCTTTGACGGGAGAATTCAAGCAGGCCGAAACTGCTGATGCGACCCATCTGGATGCGCGCGCGATCCGATTGGACCGCCTCCTTCAGCCGCCGTTCGACCGCGCGCGCGTTCCGCCGCTCCGCCATGTCGATGAAATCGACGACGACGAGGCCGGCGAGGTCGCGCAGCCGCAGCTGGCGGGCGATCTCGCTCGCCGCCTCGAGGTTGGTCTTCGTCGCGGTCTCTTCGATGTTGCGTTCGCGGGTGGCACGGCCGGAGTTGACATCGATGGCGACCAAGGCCTCCGTCGGGCTGATGACGATGTAGCCGCCCGCCGGAAGCTGCACGGTCGAACTGTGCATCGAATCGAGCTGGCTTTCGACCCGGTATCGGGTGAACACCGGCAACGTGTCGCGATAGGGCTGTACGCGCTTGGCGTGGCTCGGCATCAGCCTCTTCATGAAGTCCTTCGCCGTGCGATAGCCTTGGTCGCCTTCCACGAGCACTTCGGAGATCTCCGAATTGTAGAGATCGCGAATCGAACGCTTGATGAGATTGGCTTCCTCATGGATCGGCGCGGGCGCCGTCGCGGCGAGCGTCGATTGCCGGATCTGCTCCCAGAGGCGCAGCAGGTAGTCATAGTCGCGCTTGATCTCGGCCTTCGTGCGATTCTGTCCCGCGGTGCGAAGAATCACCGCCATGCCCGCCGGAAGCTTGAGCGCGTCGATCGTGGCACGCAGCCGTTTGCGTACCTCGCTCGACTGGATCTTGCGGCTGATGCCGCCGCCCCGCGTCGTGTTGGGCATCAGGACGCAATAGCGTCCGGCGAGCGAGATGTACGTCGTCAGCGCGGCGCCCTTGTTGCCGCGCTCCTCCCTGGTCACCTGGACCAGAAGTATCTGGCGTCGCTTGATGACCTCCTGGATGCGGTAGCGGGGCAGGGAGCGGGGCCGGCGCGCGATCTCTTCCTCTTCCTGGCCGCTGACCGTCTCGACGGTATCGGCTTCGCCGCCGTCGTTGCCCTCCGACGGCGCCGCCGCCTCCGGCGCCGTCCGTCCGGACCCGCCGGCATCGGATTCTTCCGCCGCCTGCTGCTCGAGCAGCGCCTGACGGTCCGAAACCGGGATCTGGTAGTAGTCCGGATGGATTTCATTGAAGGCGAGAAAGCCGTGACGGTCGCCGCCGTAGTCGATGAATGCTGCCTGGAGCGACGGCTCTACCCGCGCGACCTTGGCGAGATAGATGTTGCCTTTCAGAAGGGCCTTGTTCGTCGACTCGAAATCAAACTCCTGCAGCCTGTTTCCGTCGACCACGACGACCCGCGTCTCTTCCGCGTGGGCCGCGTCGATGAGCATGCGTTGTGCCATTGGCGAAATATCTCCATGGCGCGTCGCGCCCCGGCGTGCATCGAGGCCGGGCGCGGATCGGGCGCGCCTTTGTCTGAACGAAGTACCGCGGCGCCGCCTATGGACGGCGCCAACCTGTGAGCCCGCGTGCCGAAGCCGCTGAACACGAAAACGCAATCTCCTTCATCCGCAGCCAGTCACGGCAGTACGCCGTCGACACCGCTGCGGGACATCTTCGGGACAGGTGACGCGGAAGGTCTCTCGCGCGAGAATCTCCCCCCAAGGGGGGCACCGAATGCCGCGGCGGCACACGGGAGCCAGTGCCTGCCGGACGGCGAATCTCGGCCGACTATAATTCACCGATCCCCACCGAAGCAACGGGAGCCGGCATTCCGCCCACGAATTGTCGATGCAAAATGCCATATGTTGCTGTCGATTCCACGACAAGACTACCATATATTGTAGGTATGCCGGCGAAAAGCTACCATAGGGCGTAATGTGGATTGCGAAAATCGCAGGCGGCCGTGCGCGGCTTGCGTGGGTTGCCGCAGCCGTCGGGCTGGCGGCCGCAGCCGCGTTCGGGCCGACGCCGGCGCCCGGCGAGGGCGATGCGCCCGTGGTGAGCGTGATGCGAGCCTGGGACCACACCGCCTACACGAGACTGGTATTCGAGCTGACCGATGCCGTCGCGTTCGACATTTTCGCGTTGGAGTCCCCGAAGCGCCTCGTGATCGACCTGCCGACGGTGACGTTCGCATTGGCCGACACGCCGTTCGACGCCGGCGCCGTCGGGGTCGTCGACGGCATGCGTTACGGATCGTTCAGATCGGACGTGTCGCGAATCGTTCTCGACCTGAACGCGCCGATACGGGTCGAGAGCGCGTTTCTCATCCCGCCGGAGGACGGCAACGCAACCCGCTTCGTCCTCGATCTCGCGGTGTCCGACCCGCCCGAGTTCGCGGCCTTCGTGCATGCCAACCGGAAACAGGCCGCGCCGCCGTCGCCGGCGCGGAGAGCCCCGCTTCCGGGCGACGGTGCGGTCATCGTCATCGACCCCGGGCACGGCGGCATCGATCCCGGCGCCGTCGGCGCCACGGGCGTGCTGGAAAAGGACGTGGCCCTGGACGCGGCGCGCGAACTGGCCGAACGGCTCGCCGCCAGGCGCTATCGAGTCGTCCTGACCCGCGACCGGGACCTGTTCGTCGGCCTGCGCGACCGGGTGGCGATCGCGCGCGACGCGGGCGCCGATCTGTTCCTGTCGATTCATGCCGATTCGATGGAGAATTCGCGCATCCGCGGGAGCCACGTGTACTCGCTGTCGCAGACGGCGTCGGACGCCGAGGCGGAGGCTCTGGCCGCCAAGGAGAACAAGTCCGACATCATCGCCGGCCTCGACCTCGCGGACTATTCGGCGGACGTGAACACGATCCTCCTCGACCTCAGCCAGCGGGAGACCAACAATCTTTCCGCCGCGCTCGCCGGCATGATCGTGGAGTCCTTCTCCCGCCGGGGCATCCGTTCGATCAGCAGGCCGCACCGGCAGGCGGGCTTCGCCGTTCTCAAGGCGCCCGACGTCCCGTCGGTGCTGGTCGAGCTCGGCTTTCTGTCGAACAGGGAAGACGAGAGAACGCTGCTCATGAGGGAGGGGAGGAAACCGATCGTCGATGCGGTGGTCGAGGCGGTCGACCGCTATTTCTCCGCACTCGCTGTGGCGTCCGATTGAACCCGCAGCGCGCACCGCCTTGACAGGCCGGGCGGCGGCCATTGGATTCCGCAACCGGGTGGCGGCCGCGGCGCCGCCCAATGCCGGTTTCGGATGACGGTCATGCCATGATGCGATTGCTTGCCGCATTGGTTTCCATCGGGTCTCTGGCGCTCGTTCTCGGTCTTCTGGGCGCGGCGCTGGGCGTTCGCCACTACAGCGCGGACTTGCCGCACCCCAGCACGCTCGCCGACTACCATCCGTCGACCCTGACGCGGCTGCATGCGAACGACGGTCGTCTGCTCGCCGAGTTCGCGGCCGAGCGGCGGGTTTTCGTGCCGGTGGGCGCAATGCCGGAGCTGCTGCGCGAAGCGTTCGTGGCGGCGGAAGACCAACGCTTCTACACGCACTTCGGCATCGACCCGATCGCCATTGCGCGGGCGATGGTGCAGAATCTTCGCAACGTCGGCAGCGGCCGCCGGCTGGTCGGCGGGTCGTCCATCACCCAGCAGGTCGCGAAGAATTTCTTCCTCTCCAACGATCTGTCGCTCGAACGCAAGATTCGCGAGGCTCTGCTCGCGTTTCGAATCGAGCACGCGCTGACGAAGGAGCGGATTCTCGAGCTCTATCTCAACGAAATCTTTCTCGGCCGCCGCGCCTACGGCGTGGCGGCGGCGGCGCTCAACTACTTCGACAAGTCGCTCGACGAACTCACGGCAAGCGAGATCGCCTATCTCGCCGGTCTGCCGAAGGCGCCCAGCGACTACAATCCGCTTACCGCTCCCGAGGCCGCGCACCGGCGGCGAGACTACGTCCTTGGACGCATGCAGGCGGAGGGGCACATCGACGCGGCGGCGGCCGAAGAGGCGCGCGCCGAGCGCATCGTCGTCCACCCCCGCGATCCGACCCGCACCGTGGCGGCGCCCTACTTCGCCGAAGAGGTGCGTCGGCGTCTCAGCGAACGATACGGCGACGACGCGCTCTATCGCGGCGGGCTGTCCGTGCGCACGACTCTCGACCCGCGACTTCAGGCCGCCATCGACGGCGCCTTGCGCGACGGCCTCGCGACGTACGACCGGCGGCACGGCTGGCGCGGACCGATAACGAAACTGGCGCCCGACGATGACTGGCCGGACGCGCTCAGCTCCGTGCGACGGCCCGCGGGGCTGTCGCCGTGGCGGCTGGCGCTGGTGCGGGGCGTGCGGCGGGACGCGGCCGAAATCGCGTTCGCCGACGGCCTGTCCGGCGAGATTCCGTTTGCCGAGATGGAGTGGGCCCGGCCTTGGCGCCGCGACCAGAGAGTGGGGCCGGCGCCGACGCGCGCGAGCGATGTGCTGGCGCCGGGCGACGTGGTCGCCGTCGAGCCGCTGCCGCAAGAGAACGACGCAGAGACGGCCGTTCCCGCCTTCGCGCTGCGGCAGGTGCCGGATATCGGCGGCGCCGCGGTCGCCCTCGACCCTCACACCGGTCGCGTGCTCGCGATGTCCGGCGGCTGGAGTTTCGACGGCAGCCAGTTCAACCGCGCGACGCAGGCGCAACGACAACCCGGATCGGCGTTCAAGCCGTTCGTCTACCTGTCCGCCCTGGAGAACGGCTATACGCCCGCGGACCTCGTGCTCGACGCGCCGATCACGATCGACCAGGGGCCGAACCTGCCGCGCTGGCAACCCGAGAACTACACCGAGGAGTACTACGGGCCGACGACGCTGCGCCGCGGCATCGAGGCGTCGCGCAATCTGATGACCGTGCGGCTGGCCAACAAGCTCGGCATGGACAAGATCTCGGAAGTCTCGAGGCGGTTCGGAATCGGAGATATCGCCGAGGTGCTTTCGATGTCGCTCGGCGCCGGCGAAACCACGCTGCTGCGCTTGTGTGCCGCCTACGGCATGATCGTCAACGGCGGGCGGTGGATCTCGCCGTCGTTCGTCGAGCGCATTCAGGATCGGCACGGCCGCACGGTCCACCGCCGCGACGCGCGCGAATGCGACGCCTGCGCCGGCGACGCCACGCCGACGGACCGCCCGCCGCCACTTGCCGACGAACGCGCGCGCGTTACCGATCCGGCGTCGGCGTTTCAGGTTGCCTGGATGCTCAAGGGCGTCGTCGAGCGCGGAACGGCAATTCGCATGGCCAGCCTGAACCTGCCGCTGGCGGGAAAGACGGGAACCTCGAACGAGTCGTTCGATACCTGGTTCATCGGATTCTCCCCCGACCTCGTCATCGGCGTGTTCGTCGGCTTCGACCAGCCGCGGACGCTCGGGCCGCGGCAGACCGGCGCCAGCGTGGCGCTGCCCATCTTCTCCGCCATCGTGGAGGAGGCGCTCGACGGCCGGCCCGCCATGCCGTTCCGCATTCCGGCCAACATCATGATGGTGCGGATCGACGCCGACACCGGCCTGCTGCCCTCGCCGGCCAGCGAGAACGTGATCGTCGAAGCCTTCAAGCCGGGAACCGAACCGAGAAGGACCTCTCCGCCGGCGTCGGCTGCCGGCGACGCGCTTCCGGCAGATGCGTTGACCGGGCTCGATACCGGCCTGTATTAGGTTGCCGGCCAAACGGGGAACGCGAGCATGCGCGCCGAAATGCAGGCGGTCGTCGACGACATCGAGAAGTCGTTGACGCTGCTGAGGAGGCATCTTTGACCCGGAGACGGCGACGCAGCGGCTGAACGCCCTCGACGCGCGCGCCGAAGCGCCGGACTTCTGGAAGAACGCGGACAGGGCACGCGCGGTCATGCGCGAACGCAATCGACTGAACCGGGCGCTGGAGGACTACGCCGACCTCGTCGGCGAACTCGCCGAGACTCGCGCGCTCATGGAGCTCGCCGAGGAGGAGGGGGACGACGATCTCGTCGGCGAAGGTGCGGAGGTCCTTGCCGGAATCAAGGCGCGCGCGGCGGCGGCGGAACTGGAAACGCTGCTGGCGGGCGAGGCGGACGGCAGCGACTGTTTCGTCGAAATACATGCCGGCGCCGGCGGCACGGAAAGCCAGGACTGGGCGGAAATGCTGCTGCGCATGTATGCGCGCTGGGCCGATGCGCACGGGTTCAAGACCGAATTCGTCGAAGAAAGCCCCGGCGAAGAAGCCGGGATCAAGAGCGCAACCGTGAAGCTCCTCGGCGAAAACGCCTACGGCTGGCTGCGGACCGAAAGCGGCGTGCACCGGCTCGTCCGGATTTCGCCGTTCGACGCGTCGGGGCGGCGGCATACGAGTTTCGCCAGCGTTTGGGTGTATCCGGTCGTCGACGATTCGATCGAGTTAGAGATCGCCGACAGGGACCTCCGCGTCGATACCTATCGTTCCTCGGGCGCCGGCGGGCAGCACGTGAACAAGACCGACTCGGCGGTGCGAATCACGCATCAACCGACGGGTATCGTGGTGCAGTGCCAGAACGAACGGTCTCAGCACAAGAACCGCGCGGCGGCGATGAGCATGCTGCGGGCGCGTCTGTACGAACGGGAACTGCAGGCGCGCCGAGACGAGCAGGCGGCCCAGGAGGCGGGCAAGACCGATATCGGCTGGGGGCACCAGATCCGATCGTACGTCCTGCAGCCGTACCAGATGGTCAAGGACCTCAGAACCGACATCGAAACCAGCAACGTCCACGCCGTCCTCGACGGCGACATCGACGCATTCGTCGGCGCCGCGCTGGCGGCACAGGTCGGCAGCCAGGGCGGCGGGGCGAAAATGCAGGGCTAGGCGGCCGCCTTCGCGCTACGCCAGTTCGCGCACGGCCTCCAGCACCTGGTCGACATGGCCGGTCACCTTGACCTTTCGCCACACCCGCTGGACGACGCCGCCGGGGTCGATCAGGAACGTGGCGCGTTCGATGCCCATGTATTTGCGCCCGTACATGCTCTTCTCCACCCACACGCCGTAGTCCTCGCACAGGCGGCCTTCCACGTCGGACAGCAGGCGGACCTTGAGATCGTGCTTGGCGATGAAGCGATCGTGCTTTCCGGCGCTGTCCTTCGAGGCCCCGACGACGACCGCACCGGCCTCGTCGAAGTCGGCGCTGCGTTCGCTGAAGCCGATCGCCTCCTTGGTGCAACCGGGGGTGTCGTCCTTCGGATAGAAGTAGAGGACGACCTTGCGGCCGGCGAGCGACTTGAGCGAGAGCGTCTCGCCGCCGTCGGTCGGCAGATCGAATTCAGGGGCCGGATCGCCGGCCTGGGGAGCTTGACTCATCTTCACGGGTCTCCGTTCCATCCGCGGCGTCTGCGATCAACGAGTCGAACAGCACGCGCACGCGGGCCTGGGTGTCCCTCAGTTTCTCCTTCAGAGCGGCGAAATCGGCCGCTCCGCCCGCCCGGCTGAGAACGCGCCGCAACCCTTCCGGCGCGGTATCTTCGTTCAACCGGCCCTCTAGGCTCAGCCGCAGCGTGGCCTGCACGTTGTAGTACATGTCGGCGGCCGCGGTCAGAGTTTCGGCGTCTTCCGCGCGCAGCGCGCCGGCGCCGGCCAGCGCGCGGAGAGCGTCGCGGGTGTTCGTATGCAGGACGGCGGGATTGCGCGCGGCGTCCCGCAGCACCAGCGTCTGGGCAATGAATTCGACGTCGATCAGACCGCCGCGGACGTGCTTGACCGCCAGAGGGTCGTCCGTGCCGTGCTCCGCCGCCATGCGCCGACGCATGTCGACGACGTCGCGTGCCAACGCGGCAGGCTCGCGGGGCTGCCGCAACAACGTTTCGACGAGGGTTTCGAGACGCGCGGCGAGAGCGGGCGGTGCGCATACGACCCGCGCGCGGCTCAACGCCATCAGCTCCCACGTCCATGCGGCCTCGCGGTAGTGGCGCTCGAAACCGCCCACCTCGCTCGCGAGCGGTCCGTCGTCGCCCTGGGGGCGAAGGCGCATGTCGATATCGTACAGCCTGCCGGCGCCCGTCTGACTCGACAGGGCGGTAATCAGGCGCTGGCCGAGCCGCGCATAGTAGGCGGCCGGCGCGAGACCGCGGCGACCTCCCGAAACGACGTTCGGCCCCGGGGCATCGTAGACGAATACGAGGTCGAGATCGGAGCCGCGCGACAATGCGCGGCTGCCCAGCTTGCCAAAGCCCAATACGGCGAATTCGCCGTCGAGGCGGCCGTGACGGATCGCGAATTCGTCGCCGACCGCACCGAGCATGGCGTCGATCAGCGCGTCGGCGATGTCGCTCTGGGCCGCTCCCGCCTCTCTCGCCGCACGCGTTCCCAGCAGTTGCTGGACGCTGACGCGAAACTTGGCGTCCGCCGCCCAACCCTGCGCGGCGTGCAGGCGCTCCTGAAAATCGTCCGCCGAAGCGAGCGCGGCGGCGAGCGACCGGCCGTACTCCCGCCGGTTCGGCAGGGCATCGAAGAACCCCTGCGTCAGCACCGCGTCGAGCACGTTGGCGTGAGCCGCAAGATGGCGCGCGATCCGCGGCGCGCTGCCGACGATCTCGGCGATCAACTCGAGCAACTGCGGCTGGGCGAGGAACAGCGAGAACAGTTGCACGCCGGAGGGGAGCCGGCGGAGAAACGCATCGAACCTGACGAAAGCCTGGTCGGGATTGGCGGTGGCGGCGAGCGCCGCGAGGAGGCCGGGTACCAGCTCGGTCAGCAGTTCCCGGCCGCGGGCGCTGCGCGTCGCCGGCATGCGCCCATGATGCCAGGCGCGGATCGTGGTCGACACGGTGTGCGGTTCGCCGAATCCCATGCGTTCGAGGGTGCGGATCGTCTCCGGATCCGCCTCGGCGCTGGTGAAGACCAGATTGCCGCCGCCCGGAAGCCGCGCGCCGAGCGGCGCGGCGTCCTCGAACAAGCCCTCGCAGTGCGCGGCGACCCGCTGCAGATGTTCTTGCAGTCCCCGGGCGAACGAGTCCGCGTCGCCATGCCCGAGAAAGACCGAGAACCGCGCGAGACCGTCCTCGCTTTCGGGCAGACGGTGGAGCTGCCGATCGCCGATCATTTGCAGCCGATGTTCGATGCGGCGCAGATACCAGTACGAGTCGACGAGCACCCGCGCGTCCCCGGACCCGATACGGCCCGCCGCGGCGAGAGCGTTCAACGCCGCTTCCGTCCCGCGGACGCGGAGCGCGGGTTCGCGACCGCCCCAGATGAGCTGCTGTGTCTGGGTAAAGAACTCGATCTCGCGAATGCCGCCCCGGCCAAGCTTGACATCGTGGCCGGCGATCGCGATTTCGCCGCCGCCGTGGTGGCTGCGAATTTGCCGCTTGATGGACTGGATGTCGCGTATCGCGGCGAAATCCAGGTGCTTGCGCCACAGGAAGGGACGAATCGCCCGCAGAAACGTTTCCGCCGCCCGAATGTCTCCGGCGATTGGCCGCGCCTTGATCATGGCGGCGCGTTCCCAGTTCTGACCGAGGCTCGCGTAATACCCTTCCGCCGCCGCTACCGAGACCGCCGGCGGGGTCGCCGACGGGTCGGGTCGCAGGCGAAAATCGGTGCGAAAGACATAGCCGTCGCCGGTTCTCTCCTCGAGCAACCGACCCAGCCTGCGGGCGAACCCGGCATAGATTTCCTGGACCGGCTTCCGTCCCGCTGCCGGCGCCGCGTCGGCGTCGTAGAAAACGATCAGGTCGACGTCGCTCGAGTAGTTGAGCTCGCCGCCGCCGAGTTTTCCCATCGCCAATACGAACACGCCGGACCCGCCGCCCGGTGCGGCGGCATCGGGAAGCGCGATCTCTCCCCAGTCGTGCGACTGGCGCAACAGGTGATCCACCGCGTGTCCGATCGCCGCGTCGGCGAAGCGGCTGAGTGCGGCCGTCGTTTGCCGGTCGTCCCACAGACCGGCGATATCGCCGACGGCGACGATTAGCGCCGCCCGCTGCCGGGCGTGCCGCAGGGTCCGGACCGCGCCCGCGTGATCCGTGCCGTTCGCGGCCATGTCGGCGTCGAGATCGCCGAGCGTGCGCGCGAGCGCGGCGTCGGGACCGGAGGCGAGCGCGGCACGAAGGCTTTCCGGCTGGTGCAGCGCGCAACGACCGAGAAATGGCGAGTTGCCGAACAGGGCGGCGAGCACCGGGCGTTCGATGGCGGACGCCGGCGCGCCGGCGGCGCCGAGCCAATCTTCAAGGCCGCGCCGCGCAGCTTCGGCATCGGCCGGCGCAGGCAACGCATCGACTCCGGCATTTCGTTCGGCGTACATGGGGTGGCGTCCGACTAAGCCGATGCAAACGGCGTGCAGGGTCTCGAAAACGATTTCATCAGACCATACAACAAGGACGCGGCGCCGCGAGCGTTGCGAAGGGCGAAATCGGACGTGATCGGACCGCTTGCGAGGATGCTACTGCACGTCGCCGGGGGTGCCGCGGGACTGGCGGCCGTGGTGCTCGTATTCGGCGCGTGGCGGCTGTCGCAAGGCCCCGTGTCGCTGAGCTTCCTCGCGCCGCATCTCGAGCGCTCCCTGGCCCTTGCGCAGTCCGGATTTCGGGTGTCTTTCGACGATCTGACCCTCGGCCTGCGCGACGACAGTTACTTGCTGGGCATTCGCGCGTTCGGAGTCCGCGCGGGGGATCTCGACGACCGGGTCGATCTCCGTGTCCCGGAGGCGACCGTCGGCCTGAATGTGCCGGCGTTGGCGCGCGGCGTCGTCGCGCCGCAGCGTCTCGATCTCTACGGGCCCACGGTGCACGTCCGGCGCGACGACGCACGGGCAGACGGAGAGGTCGCGGGCGGGGCCGCCGACACGTTGCGGCGTGCGCTGTCCGACGCGCCCGGCCTCGGACGGGCGCGCCTCGTGAACGTGGTCGATGCCACCGTGGTCTTTCGCGACGGCGAGTCGGAGCACATATGGTTCTCGCCGTTCGGGCACGTTTTGCTGGAACCTCGATCGACCGGCCTGACCGCAACCGCCGCCGCGACCGTCAAGAGCGACGGCGAGGCCTTCGAGTTCGCAGCAACGGCGTCTTACGATTCCGCGGGCGGCACCGTCGCCGTCCAGGCGAAATTCGAGGATCTGACGCCCGCACGGTGGGCGCGGTTTGCTCCCGACAGCATGCCGGCCGGGGCATTCGACGTTCCGCTGAGCGGGGAAATCGTCTTCGCTGCGGATCTTGCCGGCCACGTCGACACGATGGCGTTCGACCTGTCGAGCGATGCGGGAACCATCGCACCGCCGGCGCCCTGGGCACCCGGCGTGCGCCTCCCGGTCCGCGGGCTGCGAGCGATCGGCCGTTTCGACAACGAACCGGGGCGTCTTACCTTCGATGAGCTTTCTGTCGACTTCGACGGCCCGAGCGTGGCTTTGGAAGGCATTGTGGAAGGCGACTGGAAGCGGCCGGACATCGCGGCCGACATTGCCCTGCGCGGATTGCCCATCGACGATCTGGCCGTCTACTGGCCGCGCGACGCTGAGGTGGACAGGCGCCGCTGGGCGCTCGAAAACCTGCGCGACGGAACGCTGGAAACGCTCGACGTGCGGGTGGACGTCTCGGGTGCCGACTGGGACCTCGTGCGCTTTCCCACCGATGTCGCGGACGGACGTTTCGAGGTTACCGGCGCGACGGTCCGCTACCGGGAGAGCATGCCGCCGATGCAGGGCGTGCACGCGTCCGGCCGCTTCGACGCGGCGGGGGCGACGGTGGACATGCATTCGGGTCGTGCGGGGCCGTTGGACGTTCGCGACGCAACGATGGAGATTCGCCCGGAATCGGACGCAGGCGGCTTCTTGCGTGTCAAAGGAACGTTCTCGGGCGAAATCGGCGAGACGTTGGCGTGGCTAGCGCGGCCGCCCTTCGATGCGGCCGGGCTCCCGTCTCTGGATCCCGCCGGGGTCTCCGGCACCGTCGTCGGCGATCTGACGCTTCGCGTTCCGCTCGACGAGCCCGCACTTGCGGACGAGATCGCCGTTTCCGTCGTTGCCGAGTTCCACGACGCCGCCGTCGACCTCGGCATGGCCGGACACCGGGGACTCCACGACGGCACGGGAACGCTGTTTCTGGAGCGCGACGGTTTCGAGCTGACGGGGCAGGCGTCGGTCGACGGCGTCCGGGGCAGCGTCGTCTGGCACGAAGCGTTCGCACCGCCGCCCGACGACCCGCGCCGGACGATGGACATATCGGCGGTGCTGGACTCTGCGGCGCGCGACCGCCTCGGCGTCGACGCCCCGTGGCTTCACGGTCCGGTTGCGGTGCGCGCGCTCGCCTCCGCAATGGACGGCGAACCGATGGCGGTCGACGTGGAACTCGATGCGGTCGAGGCCGCGATCGATCTGCCCGTGCTGCCGTGGTTGAAATCGCCCGGCATGCCGGCCATCGCCCGTGCTGCGCTGGTGCTGGACGCGGACGGCGTGGCGGCGGTACGCGGGTTCGAGATCGTCGCCGATGCTTTCGCGGCATCGGGCTCGGCGACGCGTTCCGAGGGTGGTCCCTGGACCGTTCGCTTCGACCGCTTTGCCGCCGGCGCCACCGACGTGTCGGCTTCGGTCGTCCTCGACGAGACGCCGGAAATCGAGATCCACGACGGCCTGCTCGCCTTGCGCGAAGGCGGGATCGGCCTCGGAGAGAGCGGCCGGGGCGGCACGGCGCGGCCGTTCGTGCTATCCGCCGACGTGGAAACGCTGCTGCTCGGCGAAAAACTGCGGCTTGATGGCGGCGTGGTGCGTCTCGCATGGAACGGCGAGACGATCGGTCGGGCGGATATTGACGGACGGCTTGCGAGCGGGGCCTCTCTGACATTGCGTCTGCGGAGCGGGACGGCTCCGGGCCGCAGCGCGGTGACCGCGGCAACCGACGACGCCGGGCAATTGCTGCGAACGCTCGGCGTCACTCCCAACATGGTGGGGGGACGCCTGACGATGAACGGGGAGATCGACCACCGGGCACCATCGCAGCCTCTCCGCGGCCTCCTTCTCATCGACGATTTCCGCATGGTCGATGCGCCGGTGCTGACGCGCTTGCTGAGCGTCGTCAGCATCACCGGTGCGCTCGAGATGCTGGGGGGCGAAGGGCTGGCCTTCCAAAGGTTCCGCGCTCCCTACGCTTACGAGGACGGCCGGCTGACGCTCGACGATGCGCTTGCCTCCGCGCTCTCGCTCGGCCTGACGATGGATGGAACGATCGACTTTCGGCGGAACGAGGTCGACGTGCGCGGCAATCTCGTGCCGTTCTTTGCGCTGAACACGGTGGTGAACGCCATTCCCCTCGTCGGCGATCTGTTGACGGGCGGAGAGGAGGAAGGCGTCTTTGCGGCACCGTATCGGGTTACCGGCAGCCGCACCGAGCCCACCGTCGTCGTCAACCCGCTCGCAATCGCCGCGCCCGGCATTTTCCGCAAGCTATTGACCGAGGGGGGCCTCATCGGCGGCGGGTAGCGCCCCCCGGACACGGTTCTCCGGGCGTACGAGCGCGTGCCGCTTGCGCCCCGCCGAGAGCTTGATCACGCCGTCTGCCGTGACGTCGTCCGTGCCGACGGTGCGGTCTTCCGTTTCGATCACCCGACCGTTGACGCGGGCGCCGCCGCCCCGGATCAAGCGCCGCGCGTCGGCGTTCGATCCGCAAAGGCCCGCCATGCGAAACAGCTTGAACGCGGCAATCCCCGCGGCAAGCGCCGCGCGGTCCAGACCGACCTCGGGAAGATCCCCGCCGTGGCCGCCCTGAACGAACACCTCCTGCGCCGTTGCCGCCGCCCGGCGCGCCGCGCCGCCGCCGTGGCAAAGCGCCGTCGCCTCGTTCGCCAGCACCGTCTTGGCCTCGTTGATCTCCTGTCCGCCGAGCGCCTCCAGACGCGCGATTTCGCCGGCCGGCAGGTCGGTGAAGAGACGCAGGAAGCGTCCTGTGTCGGCGTCCTCGACGTTGCGCCAGAACTGCCAGTAGTCGTACGCCGGCAGGCGATCGGCGTTGAGCCACACCGCGCCGGCGGCCGTCTTTCCCATCTTGGCGCCCGAAGCGGTGGTGATCAGCGGCGCGGTCAGCCCGAAGAGGTTGCGCCGGTCGGTGCGGCGGGCGAGCTCGACGCCGGCGACGATGTTGCCCCACTGGTCGGAGCCGCCCATTTGCAGCACGCAGCCATAGCGCCGCGCCAGCTCGAGAAAGTCGTACGCCTGAAGCACCATGTAGTTGAATTCAAGGAAACTCAGCGGTTGTTGGCGCTCGAGACGCAGCCGCACGGAATCGGCGGCGAGCATTCGATTGACCGAGAAATGCCGGCCGTATTCGCGGAGAAAGTCGAGATACCTCAACGACGCAAGCCAGTCGGCATTGTCCACCATCACGGCGTCCGAGGGCCCGTCTCCAAACTTCAGAAATGACTCGAAGATACCTCTTATACTTCGTTTATTATCTTCAATAACCTTGTCATCCAGAAGCTGCCGCGACGCATCGCGTCCCGACGGATCGCCGATGCGGGTCGTGCCGCCGCCCAGCAACACCACGGGCTTGTGGCCGGTCTGCTGCAGTCGACGCAGCAGCATGATCTGCACGAGGCTGCCGACATGGAGGCTGTCCGCGGTCGCGTCGAAGCCGATGTAGGCGGTGACCGTCCCGGCGCCCGCCGCGCGGTCAAGCGCCTCCGCGTCGGTGCATTGATGGATGTAGCCGCGCTCGGCAAGCGTGCGCAGGAAACCGGATTTCAAGCCGTGCGCGGGAAGCGTGTGCCGGAAATCGGCCGCCTCTTCCGTCATCGTTCGCATCCCCGGTGCGGGTCGGGCGCACGCTTGCTAGCATGGCGGCGCGCCGCCCGACAATCGGCAGGAGCGGGACCTGCGATGATCCATGCGATCGGATTGATGAGCGGCACGTCGGCGGACGGCGTAGACGCGGCGGCGGTCGAGACCGACGGCCGCGGTCGCGTGTCGTGCGGCCCATGGTTGACGGTGCCCTACGACGCGGCGTTGCGGACACGCCTGCGGACGCTCGACCGCGACGACCGCGCGGCCATCGACGATGTCGCCGCCGCCTTGACAGACGTGCACGCGGCCGCGGTCGCCGCGTTGTCCCGGCGGCTGTCGTCGCCCGCCCGGGTGATCGGGTTTCACGGTCACACCCTCCACCACGACCCGGCGCGCGGCGTCACGCGGCAGATCGGCGATGCCGGGCGGCTCGCCGCCGCCTGCGGCATCGACGTCGTTGCCGATTTCCGCAGTGCAGACGTGGCCGCAGGCGGGCAGGGGGCACCGCTCGCGCCCCTCTACCACGCGGCGCTCGCGGACCCTTTCGAGAAACCGGTCGCGATTCTCAACATCGGCGGGGTTGCCAATGTCACGTACCTCGACCGCGAGGCGAACGCGATCCGGGCGTTCGATACCGGCCCGGGCAACGGCCTGCTCGACGACTGGGCAACGCGCCATGCGGGCGCGCCGATGGATCGCGACGGACGGATGGCAGCGGCGGGCGTCGCCGACACGCGCCGCCTGGCGGCCCTGATGGCGGACCCCTATTTCTCGCGGCCGCCGCCCAAGTCCCTCGATCGCGATCATTTCGCCGCCCTGGCGGCCCGCGTGCTCGAAGGATCGGCACCGACGGACGGTGCGGCGACACTGGTGGCGTTCACCGCCGCCGCCGCGGCGCTCGCCGGCAGGCACTTCCCGCGCCTTCCGGAGCGCTGGTTGATCTGCGGCGGCGGTCGGCGCAATCCGCAGATCATGCAGGCTCTTGGCGAACGTATCGACGCTGCCGTGGCCCCCGTGGAGACCGTCGGCTGGCAAGGGGACGCGCTCGAGGCGCAGGCATTCGCCTATCTCGCCGTCCGCAGCCTGAACGATCTTCCGCTCAGCCTGCCGCAAACGACCGGCGTCGCCGCGCCGTGCCAGGGTGGACGGAGATACCCCGCCAGTACCGGCGGTCAACCCACGGCCGCGAGCTCGTCTGTCCGTTTCAGTACATAATTTCTGGCCAGTTGTGCGACTTTCACGAGATCGTCATTGAAGAAATGGTCGGCACCTTCAATGAGTTGATAATCGATTTCCACGTCACGCTGGCGCGACAGTTTGGCAGCCAGTTTCTCCACGCACTCGGCCGGGACGAGCGTGTCCGTCGTACCCTGGATGATCTGGCCGGACACCGGGCAGGGGGCGAGGAATGAAAAGTCGTAGGCGTTGGCGGGCGGCGCGACCGTGACGAATCCGGTGATTTCCGGCCGCCTCATCAAGAGTTGCAGAGCGATCCATGCGCCGAAGGAGAAGCCGGTGATCCAGCACGCGCGCGCATCCGGATTATAGCTTTGCAGCCAATCCAGCGCCGATGCGGCATCGCTCAGCTCGCCCGTACCCTCGTCGTAAGCGCCCTGGCTCCGTCCGACGCCGCGAAAGTTGAAGCGCAGTACCGAGAAATCCATTTGCGTAAACGTGCGGTACAGCGCGTAGACGACTTTGTTGTTCATGCTGCCGCCGTGCTGCGGGTGCGGATGCAGGACGAGAGCAACCGGCGGATTTTCTTCGGCACCATGATGGTAGCGACCTTCCAGCCGCCCGTCCGGGCCATTGAAAATGACTTCCGGCAACGAGTTCCTCCAGCGGTTGCGTAGAGTTTCGACGCCTGCAACGCGACGGCGCTGCAACGCAGCTATGGACTCGGATAATCGGCCTCTCGCACCCGAAATGCTGCGGCCGCATAGTTGACGGAATTACTCGGGTATACTACATCCGTCGCGTATCGGACGATGTGGAGGCCGAGGTAACGCGTGTCCGGAGATTGTTGCGATCCACGCCTGAATATCACAATGCGCACCGCCCTGCCATGATCAAGCGCCTGGCGGAAGACATCCGCACGATCATGACGCACGATCCGGCGGCACGCTCGCGGCTCGAGGTCGTGTTCTGCTACCCGGGGTTTCATGCGGTGATCTACTACCGGCTGGCGCGCCTTCTTTGGCGCATCGGCCTGAAGCTGCTCGCCCGCTTCGTGTCGCACGTCGGACGTCTGCTCACCGGAATCGAGATTCATCCCGGCGCGGTGATCGGGCGCCGGCTGTTCATCGATCATGG
The DNA here is from genome assembly GCA_965243325.1 of Alphaproteobacteria bacterium. GTDB lineage: Bacteria > Pseudomonadota > Alphaproteobacteria > UBA7887 > UBA7887 > JANQOH01. The sequence continues at coordinate 2,782,536 of CBDEUQ010000003.1, forward strand.
CATGGGAGTCGTCATCGGCGGGACGGCGGTGGTCGGCGACGACGTCACGCTATATCAGGGCGTCACGCTCGGCGGTACGTCGCTGGAGCGCGGCGTCAAACGTCACCCGACGCTCGAGGACGGGGTCATCGTCGGCGCCGGTGCGAGCGTGCTTGGGCCGTTCACGGTCGGCCGCGGCGCGCGCGTGGGCGCCAATGCCGTCGTCGTTGCCGAGGTCCCGGCCGGAGCGACCGTGGTCGGCATTCCGGCAAAGCAGATCGGCGTTCGGCGCGAGCGGACGAAAGACGACGATTTCCTTGCCTACGGCACGCCCGACAGGATTCCCGACCCGGTAGCACGGGTGCTCGACGGGTTGCTTGAACAGGTAAGCACGCTCCAGAGCCGGGTCGACGATCTCGAGTCGGAGCGCGACGGCGCGGACCGGTCGGACGACGAGGGCGAAGGCGGCGGCACGGCGCTGCGGGTTGCGGGCAATTGATGCCCGGCGGCGGCGGACGATGGCGTAAAGAGACGGGGGAGTAACCGCCGTGCGGTTGGGCACAAAGGGACGTTATGCAGTCATGGCGATGGTCGATCTGGCGCAGGCGGGCGCCGGGCCGGTCGCCCTCGCGGACATTGCCGAACGGCAGGAAATCTCGCTGTCGTACCTCGAGCAGCTGTTCGGCAAGCTGCGCAAGGCCGGTCTCGTCGGCAGCGTGCGCGGTCCGGGCGGAGGGTACTATCTGACACGGTCGGCCGACGAGACGCGGATTGCCGATGTCATTCTCGCGGTCGATGAACCGATGCGGGCGACGCGCTGCCATCCGGGGTCGGCGAGCGGCTGCAAACGCGACGCAAGCCGTTGCCTGACGCACGACCTTTGGGCCGAGCTCGGGCATCAGATCCACCTGTTTCTCAGCTCGGTGACCCTCGGCGACGTGTGCGATCGGCGGGTCCTCGGAATCAGCGGCCTTCCCGGTCCGTCGCCCGTTGTCCCGGCGGACCGCAGACGCAAGAGTGCGGCGGTGCGATGACGGCGGTGCGCGCGACGAGCTATTGCGACTACAACGCCGGCGCACCGATTCGCCCGCGGGCGGCGCAGGCGGTCGCGCGGGCGTTGGCGGCGGGCGGCAACCCGTCGTCGGTGCACGCCGCCGGGCGCGCGGCGCGCGCAGCGGTGGAGGAGGCGCGCGAACGGGTCGCGGCGCTGGCGGGGGCCGCGCCCGAGCAGGTCGTGTTCACGAGCGGTGGAACGGAAGCGAACAACCTGGCGCTCGCCGGGGCTGCCCGCGCGTCGGTGGTCGTCTCGGCGGTCGAGCACGACTCGGTCCTCGCGGCGGCGGCGCCGGCGATGCGCGCCGCCGTGCGGCACGACGGGCGACTCGACCTCGACGCGCTGGAGCGAACTCTCGCAGCCGCGCCGGCGCCGGCCCTGGTCTCGGTCATGCTGGCCAACAACGAGACCGGCGTCGTCCAGCCCGTCGCCGAGGCGGCCGAGGTCGCCCGGGCCCATGGCGCCACGATGCACTGCGACGCCGCTCAGGCGCCGGGCAGAATGCCGGTGGACATGGCCGGGCTCGGGGTGGATCTGCTCAGCCTTTCGGCGCACAAGATCGGCGGGCCGCAGGGTGTCGGCGCCCTGGTTCTCGGGGACGGCATCGATGTGGCGCCGCTGTTGCGCGGCGGCGGACAGGAGCGGCGCCGGCGCGCGGGCACGGAAAACGTCGCCGGCATCGCCGGCTTCGGCGCGGCGGCGGCGGACGTTCTCGGCGCCGCCGGGGAGGCTGCGCGTGTCCGGGCGCTGCGTGACCGTTTCGAACGCATCGTGCGGACGACGGTGGCGGATGCGCCCATCCACGGCGCCGCGGCCCCGCGGCTCGGCAACACGAGCTGCCTCGGCATGCCGGGCGTCGCTGCCGAGGTGCAGGTCATCGCGTGCGATCTGGCGGGTGTTGCCGTCAGCGCCGGCGCGGCTTGCAGTTCGGGGAAGGTTGCGACAAGCCACGTCCTGCGCGCCATGGGGCTGGACGAAAGCGCTGCCGGCGAAGCGATCCGCGTGAGTTTCGGCTGGGCGAGCCGCGAGGAGGACGTGGATCGTCTTTGCGCGGCCTGGTTTGACTTGTATGAACGCAACCGCGCCCGGCGGGCGCGGCGAGCCGCTTGACCGCGGACGGCTCGGGGCGAGGACGGAGAACTGCGATGACGAAGTCGCGCTACGGGAGCAACATCACGCTGCCGATATATCTCGACAATCAGGCGACGACGCCGGTCGACCCGCGTGTGCTGGACGCGATGATGCCGTATTTCAAGGAGAAGTTCGGCAATCCGCACTCGCGCAGCCATTCCTACGGCTGGGATGTGGAGGACGACGTCGAGGCGGCGCGGGCCGACGTGGCGGAGATCATCGGCGCGGATCCGAAAGAGATCATCTACACCTCCGGCGCCACCGAATCGAACAACCTGGCGATCAAGGGTGTCGCCCGGTTCTACGGCGACCGGAAGCGGCGGATCGTCACCGTGCTGACCGAGCACAAATGCGTGCTCGACAGTTGCCGTCATCTGCAGCAGGAGGGTTTCGAAGTCACCTATCTGCCGGTGCAGCCGAACGGTCTGATCGATCTCGACGGGTTGCGCGCGGCGATCGACGACCAGACTGCGCTCGTGTCGGTGATGGGCGTCAACAACGAAATCGGCGTCATCCAGCCGCTCGCCGAAATCGGTGCGATCTGCCGCGAGCGCAAGGTGTTCTTCCACACCGACTGCGCGCAGGCCGTGGGCAAGATCCCGCTCGATGTGAATGCCATGAACATCGATCTGATGAGCATCTCGGGACACAAGATCTACGGTCCGATGGGAATCGGCGCGCTCTATGTGCGCCGGCGACCGCGGGTGCGCCTGCAAGCGCTGATCAACGGCGGCGGCCAGGAGCGGGGCATGCGCTCGGGCACGCTGCCGGCGCCGCTCTGCATCGGTCTGGGCGCCGCGTGCCGGATCGCCCATGAAGAGATGGCGACGGAAACCGAGCGGGTACGGATGCTCGCGCAGCGATTGAACAAGGGGATTACCGACAAGCTCGACGACGTGATCCTCAACGGCGACGCCGAGCGGCGCGTCGCCGGCAATCTCAATCTCAGCTTCTCATACGTCGAAGGCGAATCGCTGATGATGGCTATCAAGGACCTCGCGGTGTCGTCGGGCTCGGCGTGCACGTCGGCGTCGCTCGAGCCGTCCTACGTTCTGCGCGCGCTCGGCGTCGACGAGGAGCTCGCGCACACGTCGATCCGCTTCGGCATCGGTCGTTTCAACACCGAGGCCGAGATCGACTACGCCATCGACACCATCTGCGAGAACGTCGGCAAACTGCGCGACATGAGCCCGCTTTGGGAGATGGTGCAGCAGGGAATCGATCTGAAATCGGTGCAGTGGACGGACCACTAGGAACGGGAGCGAGTCGGACATGGCCTACAACGACAAGGTGATCGAGCACTACGAGAATCCGCGCAACGTCGGGTCGCTCGACAAGGACGACCGCAGCGTGGGCACGGGACTCGTCGGCGCTCCGGCTTGCGGCGACGTCATGAAGCTGCAGATCCAGGTCGACGACGACGGTGTGATCGCCGACGCGAAATTCAAGACGTTCGGCTGCGGCTCGGCGATCGCGTCGAGTTCGCTGGCGACGGAATGGATCAAGGGCAAGTCGGTCGACGAAGCGGCAACGATACGGAATACGCAGATCGCCGAGCATCTGTCCCTGCCGCCGGTCAAGATTCACTGCTCGGTGCTTGCCGAGGACGCGATCAAGGCGGCGATCGCCGACTATCGCGACAAGCAGGGGAGCGGCGTCCGAGGTGACGGCTGAACGGGCCATGACGCAAACGACGGAACGCGTCGGCGGTGCTCCGGCGCGCGGGCGTCCGCCGGCGATGCGGCTTACGGACGCCGCCGCCGGCCGCATTCGCTACCTGCTCGAGCAACGCGGCAAGGAGTCCGCGGGCATTCGCATCGGCATCCGCCAGGCCGGGTGCTCGGGGCTCGCCTACAATCTCGAATACGCCGACGATGTGGAACCCTTCGACGAAGTCGTCGAGGACAAGGGCGTGACCGTGCTGATCGATCCCAAGGCCGTGATGTTCCTGATCGGTTCGGAGATGGACTTCGTGGAAGAGAAATTGCGCGCCGGCTTCACCTTCAACAACCCGAACGTCAAGGGAGAGTGCGGTTGCGGCGAGTCCTTCCACGTCTAGCCGACGGCAGACCGGGCGCCGCGCCTCTGCAACGACCATGATCGCCACGACGACCGAAGCGCCGGCACGATGCTGGTCGTGCGGGGCGCCGGTGTCGGAGCCGACCGCATTCTGCGACGCCTGCGGCGCGGTGCAGCCGCCGGGAGCGGCCGACCACTTCGCGCGCCTCGGCCTCGCCCGCGGTTTCGACGTCGATCTCGCGGATCTCGAACGGCGTTATTTCGACCTGCAGCGCTCGTTGCATCCGGACCGGTTCGCGCGGCGGAGCGAGAGGGAACGGGCATTGTCGATGCAGCAGTCGGTGGCGCTCAACGAGGCCTACGGCAGCTTGAAAGAACCGCTGCGGCGCGCCGAGTATCTTCTGTCTCTCGCCGGTGTGACGGTCAACGCCGAAAACGGCAACCTGCCGACCGATCCGGCGATTCTTGCCGAGGCCATGGCCGATCGCGAAGCGGCCGAAGAAGCGAACGACCTTGCCGACGTCGACCGTCTTGCGGACGCGGCGAAGGCCCGGCGCACGGCGTGCGAGGACGGTCTGGCGGTACGTTTCTCGGCGGGCGACACGGACGGCGCGGCGCGGCTCGCGACGCAGTTGAAATATCTCGTGACCTTCGCCGATACGCTGCGCGTGCGCCGCCGACTGGTCTCCCGGGGCGCGTCGTGATGCTGCTCGACATACACGAACCCGGTCAGACGCCGCCGCCGCACGAGACCGAACCCGCCATCGGCATCGACCTGGGAACGACCAATTCGGTCGTGGCGGTCGCGCACGAGGGCGTACCCGACGTTCTGCGCGACGAAAGCGGCCGCGCGCTGGTGCCGTCGATCGTCGCGTACGGTGGTGGGGCGCCGGAGGTGGGCGAGGCCGCTCTGGCGAGACTGGATGCGCGGGCGGGCGATGTCGTGTCGTCGATCAAGCGCCTGATGGGGCGAGGCCTCGAGGACGTGACGGCCCTGGCCGGAACGCTTCCGTACCGTGTCGCCGCCGGCAACGGCGGCATGGTGCGTCTCGACATTGCCGGACAGGCGCTGACGCCGGTGGAGATTTCGGCCGATATTCTGCGGGCGCTGCGCGCACGCGCCGAGGCGGCTCTCGGCCGCGAGATTTCGCAGGCGGTCGTTACCGTGCCTGCCTATTTCGACGATGCCGCGCGCACGGCAACGCGCGACGCCGCCCGCCTTGCGGGACTCGACGTGCTGCGTCTGGTCAACGAGCCGACGGCGGCGGCGCTCGCCTACGGTCTCGACGAGGCCGCGGAAGGCCTCTACGCGGTCTTCGATCTTGGCGGCGGCACGTTCGACCTCTCGATCCTGAAGCTCGAGAAGGGGGTTTTCCAGGTCCTGGCCACCGGCGGCGATGCCGCGCTCGGCGGCGACGACTTCGACCAGGCGCTGGCCGCGCACCTGTTGCGGGAGCACGGCGTCGCCGACGGCCAACTCGAGGCAGACGAAGTGAAGGCGGCCTTGCTTGCGGCGCGCCGCGCCAAGGAGTCTCTCAGTGTGCATCCACGGGCCACCGTCGCGCTCACCTCGGAAGTCGAAGCCAGCGTCGACCGGACGACGTTCGAGGACCTGATCCGGCCCCTCGTCGACCGTGCGATCGATATCTCGTCCGAAGTGCTCGACGATGCCGGCATCGCGCAGGACTCGCTGGAGGGCGTCGTCCTCGTCGGCGGCACGACCCGCGTTCCGCTGGTCGCCGCCCGCGTCGCGGCGCTGTTCGGTCGCCAACCGCTCACCGACATCGATCCCGACGAAGTGGTCGCGCGCGGTGCCGCCCTGCAGGCCGAGGCGTTGACCGCGGGCTCCGATACGCTGCTGCTGGACGTGACGCCGCTGTCGCTCGGCGTCGAGACCGTCGGCGGGCTGGTCGAGAAGGTCATCCAGCGCAACACGCCAATCCCCATCGTCAAGGCGCAGGACTTCACGACCTACCGCGACGGGCAGACGGGGATGAAGATCCACGTATTGCAGGGAGAGCGCGAGACCGCGGACGAGAACCGCTCTCTCGCCCGCTTCGAGCTCACGGGCATTCCGCCCATGGTCGCGGGAGCCGCGCGCATTCGGGTGACGTTCGCCGTCGATGCCGACGGCCTGCTGACGGTGAGCGCGCGCGAGGAGACGACGGGGACGGAAAGCCACGTCGCCGTCAAGCCGTCCTACGGTCTGGCGGACGGCGAAATCGAGCGCATGCTGTACGAGAGCATGGAACACGCGCGCGACGACGTGACCAGGCGCTTGCTCACGGAAGCGCGAGTCGAGGCCGAGCGCATGATTCTCGCGACGCGCGCGGCGTTGAAGGCCGACGCCACCTTGCTCAAGGCGGGCGAAGGCGCACGGATCGAGGGAGCGATCGGCGCGCTCGCGGAAGCGGTGGCCGGCACGGACCGCGATGCGATCGACGCTCGCGTCACGTTGCTGGACGATGCCGCCAGACCATTCGCCGAACGCCGCATGGACCGCACCCTCGCGGCGGCGCTCGAAGGGCGCCGCGTCGACACCGTCGATGCCGAACTCCGATCCTGACGATGCCCCGCGTCACCTTCGTCACGGCGTCCGGCGAACGGCGCGACATCGATGCGCCGGAGGGTCTGTCGCTCCTCGAGATCGCGCACAAGAACGGTATCGACCTGGAAGGCGCATGCGAAGGCGCTCTGGCGTGCTCGACGTGTCACGTGATCGTAGAGCCGGAATTCTACGACATGCTGGACGAGCCGACGGAAGACGAGGAGGACATGCTCGATCTCGCTTTCGGTCTGACCCATACGTCGCGTCTCGGGTGCCAGATCGTCCTCACCGAAGCGCTTGACGGGATCGTCGTAAAGTTGCCCGCGGCGACGCGCAACGTCATGCTCGGTTGACGGCGGCGGGGCCTCCGGGGCGAAGGGGGAACGGGGATGAAGTGGACCGACGTGTACGATATCGCCATAGAGCTCGAGGAGCGCCACGCCGACGCGGACAACGTCAATCTGCGGTTCACGGACCTGCACCGCTGGGTGACCGAGCTTCCGGGATTCGAGGACGACCCCGAACGTTCGAACGAAAAGATCCTCGAGGCGATCCAGATGGCCTGGATCGAAGAGCGCGAGTAGGGCCGTCGCACACCGTCGAGGGAAGGAGAGAGGGCGATGACGGCGGCTGAGGGCGGTGCGCTGTTCGCGCGCCTTTGCGAGGCTGCGGCAGACGACTGGCAGGCCTACTGCCATCATCGCTTCGTCGCCGGGCTCGCCGACGGCAGCCTCCCGGAGGCGGCCTTTCGCCACTATCTGGTCCAGGACTATCTGTTCCTGATTCAGTTCGCGCGTGCCTATGCGCTTGCCGCCTACAAGGCCGACGATCTGGGCGACATGCGGGCCGGCGCCGCGGCACTGTCGGCCATCGTCGACACCGAGATGCGACTGCACGTCGACTACTGCGCCGGATGGGGTCTCGACGAGGCGGAAATGGCGGGCACGGAGGAAGCGTTGGAGACCGTGGCCTATACGCGCTTCGTGCTCGACTGCGGCAACGCCGGGGACCTGCTTGACCTGCTCGTGGTGCTGTCGCCGTGCGTGGTCGGCTACGGCGAGATCGGCCGCCGCCTCGCGGCCGACCCGAAGACCCGGCGCAACGGAAATCGTTACGAGAGCTGGATCGCCATGTATGCCGGCGACGAGTACCAGACGGTTGCCGAAGACGCCGTGGCGCAACTCGACCGGGTCGCCCGACGGCGAGGGGGGCACGACCGCCTGGCGCGCCTCCAGGCACTGTTCCGCCAAGCGGTCCGGCTCGAGATCGGGTTTTGGGAAATGGGCTGGTCCGCCGCGGCGGGCGGCGGGTCTCAGTGCGGACCCGGCTTGCGGTAGGGCGACAACTCGCGCTCGACGGCCTCGATCTCCCAGTCGACGTGGCGGCGTTCGCGTTCGAGATAGTGCGCGACCGCGTCCCGGAGGCCGGCGTCGGTGATCCAGTGAGCGCTGTAGGTGTGCCGCGGCATGTAACCGCGCTGGATCTTGTGCGGCCCCTGCGCACCGGCTTCCACCCACTCGAGGCCGCGAGCGATGGCGAAATCGATCGCCCGGTAATAGCACGCCTCGAAGTGCAGGAAGTCGTGCCGCTCCACGCATCCCCAGTGGCGCCCGAAGAGCGCGTTCTCGCCGATCAGGTTGAGTGCCCCGGCGATGTAACGGCCGTCCCGGCGGCACAGCACCAGCGCGACGCGATCGGCCAGGCGCTCATGCAACATGTCGAAGAACGCGCGGTTGAGGTAGGGAGCGCCCCACTTCCGCTTCCCCGTGTTCACGTAGAATCGATAGAAGGCATCCCAGTGGTCGTGCCGCAATGCACCGCCGCTGAGCACGTCTATCTCGATCCCCGCCGTGCAGGCACCGGCGCGTTCGCGCCTGATCATCTTCCGCTTGCGCGAGTTCAGGGTGGCGAGAAACTCGTCGAAGCTTGCGTAGCCCCGGTTTTGCCAGTGAAACTGCTCGCCCGTGCGCTGCAGAAACCCCGCGGCGCCCAGATCGCGCCACTCGGGCTCCGTCGGGAACGTAATGTGGATCGATGACACGTCGAGCCGCTCCGCCACCTTCACGACGGCCGCAATCAGCAGCTGGCGCGCGCCCGCCGCGTCGTGTCCCGACGCGGTCAGCAGCCGGTTGCTGGTGACCGGCGTAAACGGGACGGCGCATTGCAGCTTCGGGTAGTAGTGGCCGCCCGCCCGCTCGAAGGCGTCCGCCCAGCCGTGGTCGAACACGTACTCGCCCTGCGAATGACCCTTCAGGTAGAGCGGCATGGCGCCGACGAGGACGCCGGCGTCGTCCTCGACCACGAGGTGATGCGGAAGCCACCCGGTTTCCGCCGTGCAGCAGCCGCTGGCTTCGAGCGCATCGAGAAAGGCATGGCACAGGAACGGATTCCCGGTTCCCCGTAATCCGTCCCACGCCGCGACGTCGATTTCGCCGATCCGCGAGAGCGTGCGTGCGGTATAGCGCGTTTCCCGGCGTCCGGTCACGCCCGGGCTCCGGGAGCGTTACGCGGCGCTGAGAGTACCGTCGCGTGTGAGGTCGTCGGCAAGCGCCGCGAGTGCCTGCCCGAGCTTGTCGATCAACTCGTCGACGTCGTCCTCCTGGATCACCAGCGGGGGCGAGAAGCACAGGGTGTTGATCATGCCGCGGCTGATCACGCCGCGGTCGATCATCTTGCCGGCGAAGCGCCCGGCGACCTCGCACCCGGGATCGAACGGCACCTTCCGCTCCTTGTCGGCCACGAGCTCGATCCCCGCCATCAGGCCGAGGCCGCGCACTTCGCCGACGAGCGGATGGTCGGCGAAGGTTTCGCGCAGGCGTCCCTGCAGATAGGGCGCGATCTGCGCCGCGCGTCCGACCAGATCTTCGCGCTGCATGATCTCGATCGTCTTGAGGCCCGCGGCTGCGGCAACCGGATGGCCGCCGTAGGTATACCCGTGCGCGAACGGCCCGGTTTCGGGCGACCCTTCCTTCAGCACTTGCCAGACTTTTTCCGAGATGACCGCGCCCGACATCGGCACGTATGCGCTCGTCAACCCCTTGGCGATGGAGATCATGTCCGGCTCGAGTCCGAAGCAGTCCGTCCCGAACCAGTGCCCGAGGCGGCCGAAACCGCAAATGACCTCGTCCACGATGAACAGGATGTCGTATTTCGCGAGGATCGGCTGGATTTCCTCGAAGTAGCCTTCCGGCGGCACCACCACGCCGCCCGCGCCCATCACCGGCTCCGCTATGAAGGCGGCGCAGGTCTCAGGCCCCTCGTCGAGGATCAGCTCTTCGAGTTCGGTTGCGAGCCGACGCGAGAAGTCGCGCTCGGTTTCCCCCTTCTCCGCCTCCCAGTAATGGTGCGGCGTACCCGTATGGATAAAGTCGGCCAACGGCAGATTGAATGACTTGTGCAGGTGCGGCAGGCCGGTCATGCTCGCGGCGGCGACCGTGACGCCATGATAGCCACGCCGGCGCGAGATGATTTTCCGTTTCTCGGGTTTTCCGCGCAAGTTGTTATAATACCACGCAATTTTCACCTGCGTATCGTTCGCTTCCGAACCCGAATTGCAGAAGAACACCTTGCTCATCTGCTTCGGCATGAGGCTCAGCACCCGGTCGGCGAGGCGGATCGCCGGCTCCTGCGACATGGAGAAGAACAGGTGGTAGTAGGCGAGGTCGCGCGCTTGCTCAGCGATCGCCTCGACCATTTCGTCGCGTCCGTAGCCGATATTGACGCACCACAGGCCGCCCATCGCATCAAGATAGCGCTTGCCGTGTATGTCGGTCACGTGCGCGCCTCGGGCGTTCGCGACGACAAGGGGGCCATCGCGCAGATGACCGGCGATCGACGTGTACGGATGAAGCAGCGACTGCTTGTCCATCTCCTCGAGCGAGAGGTTGCGCGACATGTCGTTGGGGCTCATGACTCGCCTCCTTTTCCGGCGTCGGCCCGGATTTCGAAGATTCCATCGACTTCCACGGCGACGCCCCGTGGCAACGAACCGGCGGCGACGGCGAAACGCGCGTGCCGCCCGGCTTCGCCGAACGCCTCCACCATGAGGTCCGACGCGCCGTTCGCGACCTCGGGGTGGCGGGTGAACGACTCCGGCGCGTTGACGAATACGCCAAGCTTGAGACAGCGAACGACGCGGTCGAGATCGCCGCCGCAGGCAACCTTCACCTGGGCGATCACGTTGAGACCACAAAGGCGCGCGGCTTCCTGGCCTTCCTCCACGCTGAAATCCACACCGACCTTGCCGACGTAGCGAACCGCGCCGCGGTCGAACGTGACCTGGCCGGCGACGAACACCAGGTTGCCGGCGATGGTGAAGGGTATGTAGTTGGCGGCCGGCGCCGCCGGTTGCGGCAACACGACCCCGGCCGCGGCAAGCCGCGCCTCGATCCGTCCCGCCATCGCGATCTCCCGCCGTTGCCGCAGTTGCGCGCCATCATACGAATGGCGGAACGGCGTTGAAAGGCCTTGCATCTCCGCACCGCGCCGGTGTTTGCGACGGTCCATTGCTGGTAGTCTGCCCGCCGATGCGCCGCGCGCGGCCGGCTGGGGGGAACGACGATGATGATGCGTCTGGTCACGCTTGCCGTCGGCCTCGGCCTGTTCACTGGTGCCGCGGCGGAGACGGCGGACCTCAGGCCGCACCGTGCCCTGTACGACCTTGGTCTGGCATCGGCGCGGCAGGGGTCCGACGTCACCGGGCTGCGCGGACGCATGGCGCTCGAATGGGCGGACGCGTGCGACGGCTGGACGGTGTCCCAGAACATCCGCATGAACGTGAGAAACCGCGAGGGCGCGTCCATCGCGAACGACATCGGCTTTTCCAGTTTCGAGACGAAGGCGGGCGACGGATTTCGATTCAACTCGCGGTGGATCGCCCGCGGCGAGCCGTTTCAGGAGTACGTGGGCCACGCCGAGACCGGTGCCACCGGCGGCCGCGCGGTCTTCACCGTCCCTGACGGAGAGACGGTGGATCTCCCCGCGGGAACGCTGTTTCCCACGGAGCACATGTTCATGCTGGTGGACGCGGCGGTCGCCGGAGAAAGACATCTTTCGCGCATCGTGTTCACGGGCACGGAACCGGACAGCCTGCACGAAGTCACCGCGTTCATCGGCCTGGAGATTCCCCGCGACAGTCGGGCGCTCGGACCCGCCGGCAACGGCAGGTCCGTCTTCCGCGACTTGGCGGCGCTCAGCTCGTGGCCCGTGTCGATGGCGTATTTCCCCGCGGGATCGGTCGATGCAGAGCCCGATTTCGAGATTGCCTTCCGCCTCCTCGAAAACGGCGTCGCGAGCGACCTGGTGCTCGACTACAACGATTTCGCGATGCGGGCGGCGTTGGTCGAGTTCGAGTTTCTCCCCCCGCCCGAGTGCTGACCGGCGTCACCTGGTTGCCGATTCGAGCATGTCCGGCGGGTCGGCATCGCCGAAGACGCTCAGCTTTTCGACGCCGATACCGAGCAGCCGATAGCGCGTTCCGTCTGCCTCGCGGCGCAACAGGCGGCGGCCGGCCGCGACGATGACCTCTGCGCGGCGCGTCGGCGATGCCAGCGTCGCCGAACGTGTCCGCAAGCGAAAGTCGTGGCTCTTCAGCTTGAGGACGACGGTGCGTCCGGCGAGGCCGTGGCGTTCCAGACGCTCGGCGACGCGCGCCGCGAGCCGTTCCAGGACCGTTTCCAATGTCGCTGCGTGGGCGGTGTCGGCTTCGAACGTGGTCTCGGCGGAAACGCTTTTCGCGTCGCCGCGCGCCTCGACCTTGCGGTCGTCCACCCCCGCCGCGTAGCGCGCGAGTTGACCCCCCATTCGGCCGTAACGGCGTTCGAGATCGGCGGCGGGGAGCCGCTGGAGTTGTTCCACTGTGTTGATGCCGTCCCGGCCGAGACGCCGCGCGAGGGCGGGGCCGACTCCCTGAAGCTTGCGCACCGGCAGGGGAGCGAGGAACTCCCGCGTCTCCGCCCGGCCGACGATGCTGAAACCGCGCGGCTTGTCGAGATCGGAGGCGAGCTTGGCCAGGAGCTTGTTGTGGCTCAGACCGATGGACACCGAGATGCCGAGGGAGCGTTCGACGTCGCGCGCGAGCGCAACGAGCCGTTCCGCCGCCGTGCCGCGCGCGTCGGCGTTGGCGAAATCCAGATAGGCCTCGTCGATTGACACCGGTTGCACGCGGTCGCACGTCTTTTGCATGAGCGCGCGCACCTCCGCGCCGACCGCCCGGTAACGCGCCATGTCCGGCGCCAGCACGACCGCATCGGGGCAGGCGGCAAGCGCCTTGAACATGGGCATGGCCGAGCGAACGCCATAGAGCCGGGCGATGTAGCACGCGGTGCTGACGACACCGCGGCGCCCGCCGCCGACGATCACCGGCCGGTCGAGCAGTTCGGGGCGGTCGCGCTTCTCGACCGCGGCGTAGAATGCATCGCAATCGATGTGTGCGATCGAGAGGGAGTGCAGTTCCCGGTGCGCGATCGTCCGAGGACTGCCGCAAACGGAACAGCGCTCCCGGTCACCGCCGCGCGCGCCGCAATCCCGGCACAGTGCCCTCATGGCGCTCAATATCCCGCGGCGGCGAGTTCCGATTCGATGATCGCCCGGGCTCCCGGCCAGTCGTCGATGCGGTGGTGGCTGTCCGGCGACGGTCGAAGAAGGGCGGCAAGGCGGCTGTCGGCGATCATGTGCAGGCGGCGCACCGCGGCGGCGTGCGCGGCGACGGAACCGTGATGGTTCGGCCCGTCGTCGATGAAGAACACAGGGGCGTCGACGCGACGCGCCAACGCCCCGACCGCCGGTCCCTTGGGGCCGACGTTGGCGACGAGGGGGTAGTCCATCCCATGCCGCGTCAGGGCGCGGCGGCGGTCGCCGTGCCGCGCGTACGGCAGGTTGCTCAGCACCACCACTTGCGCGCGCCGGCTCAGGGCGGCGAGAGCGTCGGCCGCGCCCGGAACCGGATCCATGTCGGCGGTGCTGGCGGCGAAGAAGTCGTCGAGCAGACGCAGGATATCGTCGCGGTCCGCCGGCCCGCCGTCGCGGCGGCGGCGAATGTTGCCGTCCAGCGCGAACGACGACCAGTCGAAGTAGTGGCCGTGATCTTCGAGATGCCGCTCGAACGCGGCCATGAACGCGAACAGCACCTCGTCCGCGTCGGTGACGATCAACGGCCGGTCGGTGGCCAGAGACAGCGTTTCGATCTGCGCAAAGACGTCGGGCGCCACGCTCATGCCAGGGCCGCACGCGCCTGCGCGGGAAGGTCCGGCGCCACGTTCGCCTTGTCGCAGAAAGCGATGAGGTCGCGTTCGTTGGCAAGCAGATAGTCGAGAACGCCCGAGAGAAGCTCCGGGTCGGAAGGGTTTGCCCGCACCGCGTCGGGTCGAAGACCGCTCAGCGCCAGGAAGCGGCGAAGGTGCTCCGCATCGGCAAGGACGTGGGCGAGTGCCCGAAGAGCCAGCGTTTCGGCGTCGTCGAAGGTCATACGCCATCATAGGCGATGCGCGCATTCACGCACGCGGCTGCCGGTTGACACCGGGGCGCTGCCCGCGATAGGCGAGCCCGCGATGTCCAAGGTTCTCTGGCGACCCGACGAGGGACGCGTCGCCGGCGCCGCGATCACGGCGTTCCGGGAGGCAGTCGAGACGCGTTGGCAGGTGGTGCTGCCGGACTACGCCGCGCTGCATCGCTGGTCGGTCACCCGCCGCGCGTGCTTCTGGCAGACGCTTTGGGACGTCTGCGGCGTCGTGGCCGAATGCCGCGGCGAGGCGGTCCTCGTCCACGGCGACGCCATGCCGGGCGCGCGCTGGTTTCCGGACGCGCGGCTGAACTACGCCGAGAATCTCCTGCAAAGACGCGACGACGCCGCCGCGCTCGTGTTCCGGGGTGAAGATGCGGTGCGCCGGCGCGTATCCTGGCGCGCGCTTCGCGAGACCGTGTCGCGCGTCGCCCAGGCGTTGAGATCGTGCGGCGTCGTCCCGGGCGACCGTGTCGCGGGCTATCTTCCGAACATGCCGGAGACGGCAGCCGCGATGCTCGCCGCCTCCAGCATCGGCGCGGTGTGGTCGTCGTGCTCGCCCGATTTCGGCGTTCGCGGCGTGCTCGACCGGTTCGGGCAGATCGCTCCGAAGGTCCTGATCGGCTGCGACGGCTACCGTTACAACGGCAAGCATCACGACACGCGCGAAAAGCTAACCCGTATCGCGGCCACGCTGCCGAGTGCCGAGACCGTGGTCATGGCGGCCTTCGACGAAGGTCGGGAACCGCCGGACGCCGCCGTCGCGTGGGATGAATGGCTGGCGCCGTTCGCGCCCGGCGACATCGAGTTCGCCCGGCTCCCGTTCGATCATCCGCTGATGATCCTCTTCTCTTCGGGAACGACCGGGCCGCCGAAATGCATTGTGCACGGCGCCGGAGGCACGTTGCTCAAGCACTTGTGCGAGCACCGACTGCACGGCGACGTGCGGTCGGGCGACCGGCTGTTCTACTTCACCACCTGCGGCTGGATGATGTGGAACTGGCTGGTCAGCGGCCTGGCGAGCGAAGCAACGCTGCTGCTTTACGACGGCTCCCCGTTCCATCCCTCCGGCAACGCGCTGTTCGGCTACGCCGACGCCGAGGGCATGACGCATTTCGGCACGTCGGCGCGCTATCTCGAAGCGTTGAGCAAGACCGGCCTGCGGCCGGCGGAAAGTCATCGGCTTGCCGACCTGCGCATGATGTTTTCCACCGGCTCGCCACTGGCGCCGGAGAGCTTCGACTACGTCTACCGCTGCATCAAGCAAGACCTGTGCCTGTCGTCGATCTCCGGCGGCACCGACATCGTCGGCTGCTTTGCGCTCGGCAATCCGACTCTGCCCGTCCGGCGCGGCGAGCTGCAATGCGCGGCGCTCGGCATGGCGACGGAGGTCTGGAACGACACCGGCGAGGCCGTCGCCGGCGAGAAGGGCGAGCTCGTGTGCACGCGGCCGTTCCCCTCGATGCCCGTGGGCTTCTGGAACGACGCGGACGGTGCGCGCTACCGCGCTACCTATTTCCGGCGCTTCCCCGGCATCTGGCACCATGGCGATTTCGCCGAAACGACGCCGTCGGACGGCATGATCATCCACGGCCGCTCGGATTCGACCCTGAATCCCGGCGGCGTGCGGATCGGCACGGCGGAGATCTATCGCCAGCTCGAGGCGTTGCCCGAAGTCCTGGAATCGCTCGTCATCGGACAGACGTGGGGCGGCGACGTGCGCCTCGTGCTGTTCGTGGTCCTGTGCGAGGGGGTCTCGCTCGACGAGGCGTTAACGTCCCGCATCAAGGGGCATCTCCGCGCCAACGCCAGCCCGCGGCACGTTCCCGCCAAGATCGTTCAGGTCGCTGCGGTTCCGCGGACGCGCAGCGGCAAGCTGGTCGAGCTGGCGGTACGCGACATCGTGCACGGACGTCCGGTCGCCAACCGCGAAGTTCTCGACGATCCGTCGGTTCTCGACCTCTACCGGGACATTCCCGCGCTCGCCGAGCCTTAGGCCGGGCGGGCGATCCGGCGCGTGCCGCCCAACTCCCGCGCCGGGCGCGGCGCAAGTCCGGCGAGGGGGGTTGCCCCGTTCATCGCCGCTCTCCATGTCGCAGGTCGGGCCTGAGCCCGCGCCAGTTGACCGGCGGGTGCGCGCGCACCGCTTCCTCGTTGACGTCGGCGCCCCAGCCGGGGCCGTCGGGGATCACCAGATGCCCGTCCTCGATCGTGGGTGGCTTCGTCACCAGATCGTCCTTCCAGGGCACGTCGTCGATGTCGATCTCCATGATGCGCACGTTCGGCAGCGCCGCACAGAAGTGCGCGCTCATGAGGGTTGAGAGATGGCCGTAGAAATTATGCGGCGCGACGTTGATTTCGTACGGTTCCGCCATGTGCGCGATCTTCACGCTTTCGGCAAGGCCGTTCCACGGCACGTCGACGATCGCCACGTCCATGGAGTGGTTCTCGAAGAACGGCCGGAACTGCCGCCGCGTGAACAGCGATTCGCAGCTTGCGACCGGCGTCCGCAGCGAGTCGCGAATCCGGCGCAGCGCCAGCGCGTCGTAGGTGTCGATCTCGAACCACATCAGTCCGAGGTCGTCGAGGGCTTGTCCCACCTGGACATAGCCCTCGGTCTTGAAGTTGAAATTGAGGTCGAGGAGGATGTCCACGTCGGGGCCCGCGCCTTCGCGCAAGGCCGTGAGCTGCTCGCGCAGAGCGCCGATCACGCGGCCGGACGGGTTGAGGTCGACCCCCTCGCTGAAACCCGGCATGTACAGCGTCGGCGGCTCCGTGTCGAAGAGGAAAATGTTCGTCTTCAGGCCGGTGAAGCCGCGTTCGCGCACTTCGCGCCCGAGGGCGACCAGACCGTCCAGATCGTTGAGCGGGGGCGTACCCATCGCTTCGGCACGGTGCAGGCGGTAGGTGCCGCAGTGCGACCAGTAAAGACGCATGCGCTCGCGCGTCGGACCGCCGAACAGCGCATACACCGGCACGCCCAGCGCCTTCGCCTTGACGTCGAGCAGCGCGTTCTCGAGCGCGGCGATCGCCTGTTGCAGCAGGCCGCCGGGGGCCTGCCGCGTGCGCGCATAGAGACGGGCGACGATGTGCTCCGTCGGCCGCGGGTCGATGCCGATCATTCCCTCGGCAAGGCCGCGGATCGCCGCCGTGAGGCCGCGGCTGCCGTAGCTCTCGTTGTACTCGGAGTATCCGACGATGCCCTCGTCGGTGCTTACCTTGAGGAAGGAGAACACGCGCCAGCCGGCGTCGCAGTGAAGGTCTTCGATCGCCGTGATTTTCATGCCCGTCCTCTACCTGTCCTCCGCGGTGGCGGCGCGGCGAGCTTGTGCCATGCCGTCGGGTATGGCAAGCACCCTGGGGACGCCGTTCCATTGCGCATCGTCAGGAGCTCGCATGCGCCGCGGCCCGTTTCGAGTTGTCGCCCTCGGTCTCGCTCTCGCCGCGCTCATCGGCGGGGCAACCGGCGCCGCGGCCGACGAGGCGTTCGACCGCTGGCTCGCCGGGGTGCGCGCCGAAGCGCTTGCGGCGGGAGTCGGCGAATCGTCGATCGATGCCGCCCTGGACGGCGTGGCGCCGGTACCGCGAATCATCGAACTGGACCGCAAGCAGCCGGAGAGCCGCCTGACGGCCCGCGAATACCTCGACCTGGTTGTGCCGGCGAGCCGCGTGGACGCTGCGCGGGTGCGCCTCGCACGGCACCGCGCGTTGCTGGAAGAGGTCGCCGCGCGCTACCGCGTGCAACCGCGGTTCATCGTCGCGCTGTGGGGGATCGAGAGCGATTTCGGTCGCCGGACCGGTGGCTACGGTGTCATGGAGGCGCTGGCAACGCTGGCCTACGACGGGCGGCGCTCGGCCTTCTTCCGTAGCGAGCTTCTGGCCGCGTTGGGCATCTTCGACGGCGGACACGTGGCCGCCGCCGACATGCGCGGATCGTGGGCGGGCGCCATGGGCCAGAGCCAGTTCATGCCGACGAGCTTCGTTGCGTACGCGGTGGACCACGACGGCGACGGCCGGCGCGATATCTGGCACACGCTCGCCGACGTCTTCGCGTCGATCGCCAACTATCTGGCGGGCTCCGGCTGGCGGGACGACCAGACGTGGGGCAGGGCGGTGCGCCTGCCTGCGGACTTTCCGGACGACCTTATCGGACTCGATACGGTGAAGCCCATCGGCGGGTGGCAGGACCTGGGCGTGCGCCGGATCGACGGCCGCGACTTGCCGACGAGACAGCTGCCGGCGTCGATCGTGCAGCCAGACGGCGTCGGTGCCGAGGCGTGGATGGTCTACGAGAATTTCCGCACGACGCTGAAATGGAACCGGTCCACCTATTTCGCCCTCGCCGTCGGCCTTCTTGCCGACCGTATGGCCGCGCGCTAAGTGTTGACCATGTTCCGGCCGGTTGCGTCGATCCTGCCGATTGTCCTGGGCCTCTGGGCCTGCACGAGCCACGACGACGGCGACATCGTCACCGATAATCGCGTTGGCGTCGCCGATGATCGCGTAGCCGTCGCCTACAAGGTCGGCGCACCGTACCGCGTCGACGGCGTGGCCTACGTTCCACGGATCGACCCCGACTACGACGAGACCGGCGTGGCATCGTGGTACGGCCCGGGGTTTCACGGCCGGCCGACGGCGAACGGCGACATCTACGACATGAACGCCCTCACCGCGGCGCATCCGACGCTGCCGATGCCGAGCCGCGTTCGCGTCGTCAACCTGGAGAACGGTCGCACCGTCGTTCTCGAGGTGAACGACCGCGGGCCGTTCGTGAAGGGACGCATCATCGACGTGTCGCAGCGCGCCGCGCGCGACCTTGGTTTTCTGCGCCAGGGGACCGCGCGGGTACGGGTGAGGGTGCTCGACAGCCCGGCCTTCGCGGCGGCCGGCCCGGCGCACGGGATCTACGTGCAGGCCGGTTCTTTCGCCAGTTTCAGCAACGCCCGGCAACTGCAGGCGCGCCTGTCGCGGATCGCTTCGTTTGAAGTCTCGACCATACGGACCCACGCAGGCGTGCGGCATCGGGTGCGCGCCGGCCCGCTGCGCTCGCGGGCGGAAGCGAGCAAGCTGGTGGCCGGCCTGGATGCCGCCGGCTACGCCGGGGCGGGAACGACGGACGGCCCGCCGTCCGATTCCGGCGGCGCGCCGTAACCCGCCCATGACGATCCGTTCCCGTCTCGCCCGACTCGCGCTCGTCCCCGCGCTGCTCGCGTGTACGCCCGCAACGGCATTCGACACGAACGCCAGGCAGGCGATTCTCGTCGATTTCGAAACCGGAACCGTCCTGCTCGAGCGCGAAGCCGACAAGCCCGTGCCGCCGGCGTCCATGAGCAAGTTGATGACGGTCTACATGGTGTTCGACCGCTTGCGCGACGGATCGCTTGCGCTCGACGACATGATGCCGGTGAGCGAAAAGGCGTGGCGTACCGGCGGGTCGAAAATGTTCGTCGAGGTCAACACCGAAGTATCGGTCGAAGACCTGCTGCGCGGCATCATCGTGCAGTCCGGCAATGACGCCTGTGTCGTCATCGCCGAAGCGATTTCGGGCAGCGAGCGCGCGTTCGCCGAGGCGATGAACGAACGCGCACGAGAGATAGGCCTGCGCGACAGCTACTTCACCAACGCCAGCGGCCTGCCCGAGCCCAACCACGTCATGTCGGCGCGGGACCTGGCGCAACTCACGCGCCTGCTGGTCGTCGAGTTCCCGGATCTCTTCCCGTACTTCGCCGAAAAGACCTTCACCTACAACGGAATCAAGCAGGACAACCGCAATCCCCTGCTGTTTCGCGACCTTGGCGCCGACGGCATGAAAACGGGCTATACGCAAGACGCAGGGTACAGCCTGACCGGCACGGCGACGCAGAACGGCCGGCGACTGATCCTTGTCATCACCGGCCTGGAATCGGCCCGTTCACGGGCCGAGGAAGCCGTTCGACTCATCGGCTGGGGTTTCCGGGAAACCCGCAACTACACCTTGTTCCGCGCCGGCGAAACGATCGAGTCCGTCGACGTCTGGCTCGGCCGCGAGGCTCGCGTTCCCGCCGTTCTCGATGAGGACCTTGTCGTCACGCTGTCGCGCACGTCGCGCAAGGGGTTGCAGGCGACGGCGGTGTTCGACTCTCCGGTGCCGGCGCCGGTCACCGCCGGCGCGACCGTGGGAAGCCTGCGCATCGAGGCGCCGGACATGCGCCGGCTCGAGATTCCCCTCACCGCCGGCACGGCGGTCGAACGGTCGGCGTTGCCCGGCCGGCTGTGGTCGGCGTTGCTGAATGCGGTGTTCGGCTCGCCGTCCTCGTAACGCGACATGGCGCGAGGCCGCCTGATCACTCTGGAAGGCGGGGAGGGTGCCGGCAAGTCCGCGCAGTGCGCCCGTCTGTTGGACCGGCTCCGCGCGCGCGGCCGCCGCGCGATCGCGACGCGCGAGCCCGGAGGGACGCCGGAAGCGGAAGCCGTTCGCGCGCTGCTCGTCGAAAACACGCCGGAGCCGAGGACGTGGGACGCGACCTCCGAGGCCCTGCTCCATTTCGCCGCGCGGCGCTCGCACGCGACGCGGGTCATCGAACCGGCGTTGGCGCGCGGCGACTGGGTGGTGTGCGACCGCTTCGCCGATTCGACAATGGCGTATCAGGGCTATGCGATGGGCCTCGGCCGCCCGGCCGTGGAGGTGCTGCATCGCCTCGTCCTTGACGGGTTGAGTCCCGATCTGACGCTGATTCTCGATCTGCCGGTCGCCGACGGCCTTGCGCGCGTGCGGAGCCGCGGTAAGGAAAGTCGTTACGAAATGCGCGATACGGCGTTTCACGAAATGGTGCGGCAAGCGTTTCTCGACATCGCCCGCCGGGAACCCGACCGTTGCACCGTGATCGACGCCCGAGACGGAATCGACACGGTCGAGGCGGCGATCGAGCGGGCGGTTCTCGATGCGTTCGATGCCGGACGCTGACGCGACACCCGCCCCGCACGCCAACCCGCATCTCGCCGGACACGAGACGGCGGAAGCCCTGCTCGCGCACACGTTCGACGACGGGCACCTCGCGCACGCCTGGATGATCGGCGGACCCAGAGGGGTCGGCAAGGCGACGCTGGCCTATCGCTTTGCACGGTACGTGCTTGCCGGCGGCGCGCGGGCTTTGCGCTCCGACGCTGGCGGGCTGCACGTCGATCCGGAGCATCCGGTCTTTCGCCGCGTCGCCGCCAACGGTCACGCCGACCTCCTTACCCTCAGGCGAAGCGCGGATCCCCGTCGCAAGACCGGAAGGATCCGGTCGCAGATCGTGGTCGACGACGCGCGGCGGCTCGGCGATTTCCTCGCCCTCAGCCCGGCCGAGGGAGGCTGGCGCGTCGCCGTCGTCGACGCGGCGGACGAAATGAACCGCAATGCCGCGAACGCGGTGCTGAAAATCGTCGAAGAGCCGCCTGCGCGCGCGCTGCTGCTGCTGGTGGCGCACGTTCCCGGCCGCGTCCCGGCGACGCTGCGCAGCCGCTGCCGCCGGCTCTCGCTGGCGCCGCTGCCTGCCGGAAAGGTCGCCGGGTTTCTCGCTCGGGCGCGCCCTGGCCTCGACGACGGCGAACGGGAGCTGCTCGCCGCGCTGTCCAACGGCGCACCGGGAGCTGCGCTGGGGCTCGCCGACGGCGGCGGTATCGAGATTTACGGCGAAATGATCGGGTTGATCATCACGGCGCCCGGCATGGACTCGCGGGCGCTCCACGCGTTCGCCGACAAGTTGGCGCGGCGCGGCGCCGAATCCGCATTCTCCGCCGCCATGGGCCTGCTCGCCGGCTGGATCGGACGGCTCGTGACGGCGGGCGCGCGCGGCGCGATACCGGAGGGCGCGGCGGACGCGGAAGCGGCCGCGTCGCAGCGTCTGCTCGCCGCGTCCAGCCTTGATCGCTGGGCGGCGCTGTGGGAAAAGACCAACGATCTTGCCAGTCGGACCGACCGGGTCAATCTTGACCGCAAGCAAGTCGTCCTCAGCCTGTTTCTATCGCTGGACGCTGCGGCTCATGGGTGAGGCGGTTGCGTGACAAGGAAGGCTCATGGCCGCGTCCGAGTCGTTCTACATCACAACGCCGATCTACTACGTGAACGACGTGCCGCATCTCGGCCACGCCTACACGACGATCGCCTGCGACGCGCTGGCGCGCTTTCAGCGCCTGGACGGAAGGCGGGTGATGTTTCTCACCGGCACCGACGAGCACGGCCAGAAGGTGGAAAAGTCGGCGCTGGACGCGGGCGAGAAGCCGCAGGCGTTCACCGACCGCGTGTCGCACCGCTTTCGCGAGCTGGCGGCCGCGCTGGGGTGCACCAACGATGACTTCATCCGCACGACCGAGCCGCGCCATACGCTCGCGAGCCAGGCCATCTGGCAGGCGCTCGTCGACTCGGGCGACATATATCTCGGCACCTACTCGGGCTGGTATTCGGTGCGGGACGAAGCGTATTTCGCGGAATCGGAGATTTCAGAGGGGCCGGACGGCGTGCGGCTCGCACCGTCGGGAGCGCCGGTCGAGCGCGTGGAGGAGCCGAGTTACTTCTTTCGTCTGTCGGCGTGGGGAGAGCGTCTGCTGGCCCATTACGAAGCCCGGCCCGACGCGATCCTTCCGGAGTCGCGGCGCAACGAGGTTCTGAGCTTCATCAGGGGAGGGCTGGAAGACCTGTCGGTTTCCCGCACCAGCTTCCGCTGGGGCGTGCCGGTGCCGGGCGACGACGACCACATCATCTACGTGTGGCTCGACGCACTGACCAACTATCTGACCGCGGTGGGCTACCCGGACGTCGACACGGAGTCCTACCGCGCGTTCTGGCCCGCCAGCGTGCATGTGGTGGGCAAGGATATCGTGCGCTTTCACGCGGTCTACTGGCCCGCGTTCCTGATGGCGGCAGGGCTCGAGCCGCCGCGGCGCGTCTTCGCACACGGCTGGTGGACCGTGGAAGGCCAGAAGATGTCGAAGACCCTGCGCAACGTGGTCGAGCCGTTCAAGCTCATCGAGACGTACGGCCTCGATCAGGTCCGCTACTTCGTGCTGCGCGAGGTCCCGTTCGGCAACGACGCGGATTTTTCGCGGGCCGCCCTGCTGCGTCGGATCAACGGCGACCTGGCCAACGACTTCGGCAATCTCGCGCAACGCGTTCTCACCATGGTCAACCGGAACTGCGACGCCCGCGTGCCGCAGCCGGGGGCGTTCTCCGACGCCGACACCGCGCTGCTGGAGGCCTCGCGCGGTCTGGTCGCCGGGTTACGCGCCCGCATGGACCGCCAGGGGCTGAGCGAAGCCCTCGAAGATATCTGGGGGGTCGTCCGGGCGGCTAACGCCTACGTCGATCGTCAGGCGCCGTGGGTGCTGCGCAAGACGGACGCGGCGCGAATGCGCACCGTTCTCTACACCCTGTGCGAGGCGGTGCGGCATCTGGCGATTCTGGTCCAGCCGTTTACGCCCCGTGCCGCGGCGCGCCTGCTCGATCAGCTCGCGGTGCCCGAGGACGAACGCGATTTCTCTCATCTCGCCGCACGCCACGCCCTGCGTCCGAACGCCGCGCTCCCCGCTCCGCAGGGAGTTTTCCCGCGCATCGACGACAAGGCCGAGGCGGTATCGTGATGCTGGTGGACAGCCACTGCCATCTCGATTCGCCGGACTTCGCCGACGATCTCGACGCGGTGGTGGCGCGCGCGCGCCGCGCCGGCGTCGTGTGCTTGCAGACCATCTGTACGCGCCTGAGCACCTTCGAGCGCGTCCTCGCCATCGCCGACAGCGGCGACGACATCTATTGCTCGGTCGGCGTCCATCCGCACGACGTCGCGGCCGAGCTCCCGGTGGACACGGCGACTCTCATCGAGAAGGCAAAGCACCCCAAGGTCATCGGTATCGGCGAGACCGGCCTCGACTACCACTACGAGCACAGCCCGCGCCGGGCTCAGCAAGCGAGCTTCCGGGCGCATATCGCGGCGGCGCGCGAGACCGGCCTGCCGTTGATCGTCCACACCCGCGACGCCGACGAGGATACGATCGGAATCCTCGAGGAAGAGGCGGGCGAGGGTGCGTTTCCCGGGCTCATCCACTGCTTCAGCGCCGGTTCGAAAGTTGCTGATTGCGCTCTCGAACTGGGAATGACGATCTCTTTGTCGGGCATCGTGACATTCCGCAACGCCGGTGCGCTGCGCGACATCGCGCGCCGGGTGCCCGGCGAGCGTCTTCTCGTCGAAACCGACGCACCGTATCTGGCGCCCGTACCCAATCGGGGCAAACGCAACGAGCCCGCGTTCGTGGCGCATACGGCGCGGGTCGCGGCCGAGCTCCTCGGGATGTCGGAAGAGGCGTTCGCCCGCCGCACTACGGACAACTTCTTCACCCTCTTTGCCAAGGCACGGCGGCCTGCGGCCGCCTGACGGGTCGGGCCGTGGACGACGGGCTCATTTGGCTCATGGTCAGGGGCGCCGTCGCCGATCCGATTCTCTGGGTGTTCGCCGGGGTCATCGGCTGGGACCATCGCCGGCCGGCACGCTCGACGGCCTTCATGCTCGCCGGCGCCGGTGCGATCTGGGGCTTCATCCGCGTCGCGGTCTACGGTGCGCTAGGCGAAACGCTCGGTGCGGGAAACGCCGCGCTGATGGTTTCGATCTGCTTCGTCATCATGCTCGGTGCCGGCTTGCTCGTCCGCGAGGTCCGCTGGTACTTCGCACGATGACGAACGTCTCTAATTTACCATAATATACATTATGCGATATACCCATGCGTGAGATCGATCGCCTCGTCGCCATCATGGCGCGTCTGCGCGACCCCGAACGCGGTTGCCCGTGGGATCTCGAGCAGAGTTTCGCGACGATCGCACCGCACACGATCGAAGAGGCTTACGAAGTCCTGGACGCCATCGATCGCGGCGACATGCCGGGGCTGGTCGACGAACTTGGCGACCTGCTGTTCCAGATCGTGTTCTACGCCCAGATGGGCCGCGAAGCCGGATATTTCACCCTTGCCGACGTCGTCGGCGCGATTTGCGACAAGATGCTCCGGCGCCATCCGCATGTGTTCGGTGACGCGTCGATCGACGGCTCCGCCGCCCAGGCCCACGCCTGGGAGAAGATGAAGGCGTCCGAACGGGCGTCAGCGGGCGCCGGCGCTCTCGACGGAGTTGCCCGCGCACTCCCCGCCCTGTCGCGCGCATACAAGCTGCAACGCCGAGCCGCGCGCGTGGGGTTCGATTGGCCGGACCTCAAGCCCGTGCTGGCCAAGCTGCGCGAGGAGTTGGACGAGCTCGAGGCCGAACTCGAGAGCGTCGGCGCCCCGCCGCGCCGGCTCGCCGACGAGATGGGCGACGTTCTGTTCGTTTGCGCGAACATCGCGCGGCACGCGGGAGTCGATCCCGAGGCGGCGCTGCGCAGCGCCAACGCCAAGTTCGAACGGCGGTTTCGCCGAATCGAAGAATGGCTGACCGCCGACGGCCGGACGCCGGAGCAGGCGAGCCTGGAAGAGATGGACAGACTCTGGGAACGCGCCAAGTCCGAGGAGCGTGCGACCGAGGAGCCGCACGCACCCGGTTGAGCGGCGGCGTTGGCCGGCGCTCAGTCGTTGGCGAGCAGATGGATCAGGCTCGACGTGTCCCAGCGCCCGCCGCCCCTCGCCTGCACGTGGGCATAGAACTTGTCGATCAGCGCGATCGTCGGCAGGCGCGAGCCGTTGCGCTCCGCTTCCTCTAGTGCGATCGCAAGGTCCTTGCGCATCCAGTCAACGGCAAAGCCGAATTCGAATTCGCCGCGGACCATGGTGCGGGCACGGTTCTCCATCTGCCACGAACCGGCCGCGCCCTTCGAGATGACGTCGGCCACGAGGTCGCAGTCGAGCCCGGCGCGCGCGGCAAAGTTCATGCCTTCGGAGAGGCCCTGCACGAGACCGGCGATGCAGATCTGGTTGACCATTTTCGTTAACTGACCCGCTCCGGCCGAACCCATCAGCGTGACGGCGCGGGCGTAGGAGTCGATGACCGGCGCGGCACGCTCGAACGTGGCGCTTTCTCCGCCGCACATGACCGTGAGAACGCCGTTCTCGGCGCCTGCCTGACCGCCGGAGACCGGCGCGTCGACGAACCCGATTCCCCTCTCCCGCGCCGCCGCGTCCAGTTCCCGCGCGAGGTCGGCCGAATCCGTCGTGTGATCGACGAGCACCGCCCCCTCGGTCATTCCGGCCAGCGCACCCTCGTCGCCGTAGACGACGCTGCGCACGTCGTCGTCGTTGCCGACGCAAACGAAGACGAAATCGCGGCCGGCCGCCGCCGCGGCGGGCGTCTCGGCGCTCGCCCCCCGATGCGCCTCGGTCCATTCCGCAGCCTTCGCCCCGGTTCGATTGTAGACCGTCACGTCGTGCCCCTTCGCCGCCAGGTGCCCGGCCATGGAATACCCCATGGTTCCGAGCCCGACGAACGCCGTCTTTTGCTGCTGCGTCATGCGACCCCTCCCCGTAGACTGACGCGCCCTAATAACAAAGATCGATCGCGGGAGGGAACCATGACCGACTTCGCCGGCAAGACCGTGTTGGTGACGGGCGCGACGGCGGGGATCGGCGATGCGACGGCGCGTCGTTTCGCGGCCGCCGGTGCGCGCGTCGTCGCCGTCGGACGGCGTGCCGACCGCCTTGCCGCGCTGGCCGACACGCTCGACGTGCCGGTCCACCCTCTGGTTCTCGACGTGTCCGACCGTCAGGCGGTGGCTGAAGCGATTCCCGCGCTGCCGCACGACTTTTCGGCGATCGACGTGCTGGTCAACAACGCCGGCCTCGCCCAAGGACTCGAAGGGGCGCAGGATGCGGACGTCGACGACTGGGACCGCATGATCGACACCAACGTCAAGGGTCTCGTCTACATGACCCGCGCCGTTCTCCCCGGCATGGTGGCCCGCGATGCCGGCCATGTCGTCAACATCGGCTCGGTAGCCGGATCCTACCCGTATCCCGGCGGCAATGTCTACGGTGGAACAAAGGCTTTCGTCCACCAGTTCACCTTGAATCTACGCGCTGATCTGCTCGGTACGCGCGTCCGCGCGACATGCGTCGAGCCGGGCATGACGGAGACCGAGTTTTCGCTCGTCCGCTTCAAAGGAGATACCGGCAAGGCCGACCAAGTTTATGCCGGTGCCCGCCCCATGTCCTCCGCCGATCTCGCGGAGGTCGTCTACGCCATCTGCGCGCTGCCGGCGCACGTCAACGTCAACCGGCTCGAAGTCATGCCGGTAACGCAGGCGTTCTCCCCGTTCGCGATCGAGCGCGACGGCTGAAACGCCGGCTCGACTACGCGTCGGGAAAACGGCTGGCGAAGCGCGCCGCGTCGGCGGGAGCGAGCGATACCCGCAAGCGAACCGTGTCGTCTTCATGCGTGCGCGCAAGCACTTCTCCGTGGCGGTAGAGCCAGGAAAGCGCGGCACCGTCCGCGGCCCGCAGGTCGAAGTCGGTCACCCGGCGCCCGTCTTTCAGATTGCTGTCGATGCGATCGCGCAACAGCGCCAGTCCGGCGCCGTCCTGCGCCGACACCGCGACCTTGTCCGCCGCCCCGGCGATCTGCGTCCGCAGCGCGTCGCGCGCCTCGGCGTCCAGGAGGTCGATCTTGTTGTGGACTTCGAGCACGCGCCTTTCGGGCTCCTCCCCGGCGCCCAGGCCGGCAAGCACGTCGGCCACGTCGGCGCGCTGGGCGTTGCTGTCGGGATGGGTGATGTCGCGAACATGCACGATCAGATCGGCGCGGACGACTTCCTCCAGCGTGGCGCGGAACGCGGCGATCAGATCGGTCGGCAGGTCGGCAACGAAACCGACGGTATCGGATAGAATGACGGTGCGCCCGGAGGGGAGAACGAGCGCCCGCATCGTCGGGTCCAGCGTTTCGAACAGCCGGTCGTCCGCGGCGACCTCGGCGCCCGTCAAACGGTTGAACAAGGTTGATTTTCCGGCGTTCGTGTAGCCGACGAGAGAGACGATCGGATACGGAACGCGGAGCCGCGCGGCGCGGTGCAGGCCGCGGGTCCGGGCCACGGCGGCAAGCGCGCGGCGCAATTGCGTGATGCGTTCGTCGATGCGCCGCCGATCGACCTCGAGCTGCGACTCGCCGGGGCCGCCGACGAAGCCGAGACCTCCACGCTGGCGCTCGAGATGGGTCCACGTGCGCACCAGACGACTCCGCTGGTACGACAGCGCGGCCAGCTCGACCTGAAGGCGCCCTTCCCGCGTGCGCGCGCGGGCGCCGAAAATCTCCAGTATCAACGCCGTCCGATCGAGCACCTTCACGCGCCATCGGCGCTCGAGATTACGCTGCTGGACGGCGGACAAAGCGGTGTTCACGACCACCACGTCGGGCCGTCGGGCGGCGATGTCGAGCCGTTCGGCCAGCGCCACGACGAGACCGGGTCCGAACAGCGTCGCCGGCCGCGTACGGCGCACCGTGAGCACCTCGGTCGCATCCACGTCGAGCGCGACCGCGCGCGCCAGCCCCGCCGCTTCCTCGAGCCGCGCCGCCGGGCGGCGTGCCGAGGCCGGGCCCTTCGTGCTCGACGGAATATCGGGATGCAGAACCCAGGAGACGCTTCCCGGGCGTGGAGCGGACACCGGCTTCTACCCCTCTCCCTGCTCGTCGGACTCGAACAACTGGATCGGTTTGCCGGGCATGACCGTGGATATCGAGTGCTTGTAGACGAGCTGCGACAGACTGTCTCGCCGCAGGAGGAGGCAGAAGTTGTCGAACCAGGTGATATTTCCCTGCAATTTCACACCGTTAACGAGGAATACCGTCACCGGGACCTTGTTTTTGCGAACGTGGTTCAGGAATACGTTCTGAACGTTGTTCGATTGCTCGACAGCCATGATTTTTCCTTCAGCCAACCTCCACGCCGCGCTGCGCCTTATACCATGGCCGGCACGGCGTCGTGACGCGCTTCACGGCTGTTCGCGCGCGAACGCGGCGTAGAGATCGCGCAGACGTTCGGTGGTTGCGCCGGGCTGCCCGTTGGCCACGACGGCGTCATCGATCTCGGTCACCGGCACGACGAACGAGCTCGTGCTCGTCAGAAACGCCTCGCGCGCCGCCATTGCCTCGTCGGGCGTGAACGCCGCCTCGACCACCGCGATTCCAGCGCCTTTCGCCAGTGCGATGAGCCGTCGTCTTGTAATTCCGCTGAGAATGTCCGCACTTGCGGGCCGCGTCCTGATGGCGCCTGCGGTGTCGACGATCCAGGCGTTCGACGCGGCGCCTTCGGTCACGTAGCCGTCCGCGTCGATCTGCCACACCTCGAACGCGCCCGCGGCCGTGGCCGCCTCCTTGGCCAGCACGTTCGGCAACAGCGACACGCTCTTGATGTCGCGCCGCTGCCAGCGCCGGTCGGGAATCGTGATGACGCGAACCCCCGCGCTTGACGCCGGCGAGCCGGCCGGATTGATGCGCCGCGCCGTCATCACCACCGACGGTGCCGCGGCGGCCGGAAAGGCGTGATTGCGCGGCGCCACGCCGCGTCCGACCTGCATGTAGACGATCCCGTCATCGATGAGATTGCGGCGAACGATTTCCGACACCACCGCGGACATGGCGGTGGCGCTCATGGGAGCCGCGATGTCCAGTTCGCCGAGCGAGCGTTCGAGGCGCTCATGGTGCCAGTCCCAATCGATCGGGCGGCCCGCGATCACGGCGATCACTTCGTATGCCGCGTCGGAGAACTGCATCCCCCGGTCTTCGACGTGCACGTGCGCCGCGCCGTGAGGTACGTAGCGGCCGTTGACGTAGGCGATGCGCGACATGGCGGGCTCCCGAGGTCAGCGCCGCCAGAACGGCGGCGACAGAACGACGAAGAATGCGATCACTTCGAGGCGCCCGATCAGCATACCCGCCGCCATGGCGATATCTCCAGACCAGCCGAGCGCGGCCAGATCCGGCACCGCCGCGACCGTCTCCGCGAGGAGGGGGCCGCTGTTCGTCAGCGCGCTCAGCGCCAGCACCGACGCGGCCGCGAAATCGAGTCCGTGCGCCGCCAGAACCAGGGTGAGCGCGATCAGGCAGGAAACAAACATGACGAAAAAGGCGCGCACCCCCTGCACCGCCCGCTCGGGGATCGAAACTCCGCCGACCTTGACCGGAGAGATGCGGTGCGGATGCGCGAGACGTTCGAGTTCGTGCACGCTTTGACGCAGCAGCAGGAGCACCCGCATCAGCTTGACCCCGCCTGCCGTCGAGCCCACGGCGCCGCCGACGAGCGCAAGGCCGGCGAGGGAGAGAATCACGAACGTCGGCGTCGGCGGCGTCAGGCCGGCATCGAAACCCGTGGTCGTCAGCGAGGACACCGCCGCGAACAGCGCTCGCCACACGGCCTCGCCCATGGGCCCGCCGCTCGCGCCGCCGGTAACCGCCGCGACGGTGCCGGCCCCGGCGATCGCGAGGAGAACGAACAACCACACCTCGGCGCTGCCGGCAAAGGTGCCGGTGCGCGCGCTTCCCATGCGCCACGCCCCCAGGACGTTGACGGCGCCCGCCGCCATCGCCAGCACGAGGATCGCCTGGACGCCGGGTCCGAGCGCCATCGGCCCGCCGTCGCCGGCGGCGAAACCGCCCGTCGAAATGCTGCTCATCGCGTAGCACGCGGCCTCGAACGGGGACGCGCCCGTGAATGCGAGAGCGACCGCCGTAGCCAGAGTCAGCGCCGCGTAGATCAGTGTCGCGCTCCACGCGACCCGGCCGAAGCGCGAGCGAGCCGGGTCCAGCGGTGCCGCTTCGGCGATACGAGGCACCAGCGTTGCCACGAAGACGATTGTCGCAAGACCGCCCGACCATTGCAGAAGCGCCCGCCAGAGAACGATCCCGCGGGGCGTGTCGTCGATGGACGGGATGACGCTGAGTCCGGTCGCCGTCACGCCCGACATGGCCTCCAGCAGACTGCCGGGCAGGTCCGGGACGGCATCGGACAACGACAGCGGAATCGCCGCGAAAACGGCGGCAAGCGTCCAGCCGGCGACCGCGAGAAGCGGCGCCTCCCGCCGCCCCAGCCGCCCCGCCTCGCCCTGCCCGATCAAGACCAGCACCACGCCGACGAACACGGCGCAGACGATGCCGACGGCGAAGCCGCGCGCCGTCGCCGCGTCCGCCTCGGCCAGGGCGAGCACGAGCGGCGGCAGTTGCGCCGCGGCCAGAAACAGCAGGATTCGCCCCAGTACCGTGAAGAGGGCGGCTACGGCCATCGACGGGGCGCTCCCGCGGCGCGTGCCGGCTAAAAGAACCCGAGCGCGACCGAGAACATGCGCTCAACCTTCTTGACCACGTGGTGGGGGGCGAAAACGATCGCGGTGTCGTGCGGTTCGACGGCCGTGTTGCCGCGCGGGACGATGACCTTGCCGTCGCGAACCAGCGCACCGATCAGCACCCCGCGCGGCAGCTTCACGTCCTTCAAGGGCGTGCCCACGACCGGCGAGGTTTCCAGCACCTCGACCTCGATCACTTCGGCTTCGCCGCTGCGCAAGCTGTAGACCGACCGGATACGTCCCCGCCGCACGTGTTGCAGGATTCGCGAGACCGTTAGCTCACGCGGGCTGATCGAGGCATCGATTCCGAGCGGTGAAATCAAGGGACCGTAGGTGGTGGCGTTGATCAGCGTCACCGCGCGAAGGCAGCCGTGGCGCTTCGCCAGCAACGATGCAAGCACGTTGACTTCGTCGTTGTCGGTAACGGCGATGACGGTTTCGGTCTCCGCCACGTTGGCCTCGGCAAGAAGGTCCGCGTCGAGCGCGTCGCCGTTCAGCACCACGGTGCCGTCCAGCTGGTCGGCGACGAACTCGGCGCGCGCCTTGTCGTGCTCGATGAGTTTCAGGTCGATATCCCGTCCCGTCCCTTCGATCTGCCGCGCGAGCATCAGCCCGATATTGCCGCCGCCGATCAGCAGAAGACGCCGCGCCGCTTCTTCCCGGTGGCCGAAGAGGGTCATGGCACGCGGCAGTTCGCTGGTTTCGGCGACGAAGTACACCTCGTCCCCGGGCAGCAACTGCTCCATGCTCGATGGATACACGGTCGCATCGCCACGGACGATGTAGACGATCGTGATGTCGAGGTCCGGGAAGAGCTCGTTGAGCTGGCGCAGCGGCGTGTTGACGACGGGACACGTCTCGTCGAGCCGCACGCCGGCAAGACGCACGCGATCGTCGGCGAATCCCGCGAGGTCGAGCGTCCCCGGCACGTCGAGACGCCGGCCGATCGAGCGGGCCACTTCGACTTCCGGAGAGATGATCACGTCGATCGGCATGTGGTCGCGGCTGAACAACGTGCTCCACGCGGGCTCGAGATAGGCCTGATGGCGAATCCGGGCGATCTTCGTCGGTACGTCGAACAGCGTATGGCCGACCTGGCACGCGACGATGTTGATCTCGTCGGACTGTGTGACCGCGATCAGCATGTCCGCGTCGCCGGCGCCCGCCTTCTCCAGAACGTCCGGATGCGACGCGAAGCCCGACATCGACTGGACGTCGAGGCCGTCGCTCACCTTCTGCAGTCGTTCGGGCGAGTGGTCGATCACGACGACGTCGTTTTCTTCCGCCGCGAGTTGGCGCGCGATATTGAAGCCGACCTCGCCGGCGCCGCAAATAAGGACCCTCACCGGTTCCCCGCCCGCGGCGCGCTAGACGTCCTGACCGCTGATTCCGAGCGACTTCAGCTTGCGGTGAAGCGCTGACCGTTCCATCCCGACGAACGACGCGGTGCGCGAGATATTGCGACCGAAGCGCGCCACCTGCGCCTGCAGATACTGTCTTTCGAACATCTCGCGCGCCTTGCGCAGTGGAAGCGCCATGATCTCCGCCCCGTTCTCCGGCCGCAGGGCGGACGGAGTCGCCGTCAGCAGGTCGGGCGGAAGCATCTCGGCGCGCACGGCGACATCGGCGTCGCCCGGCGCCATGATCAACACCCAGTCCACGACGTTGCGCAACTGGCGCACGTTCCCGGGCCATTCGCACGTTTGCAGCAGCGCGACCGCATCCTCGGCAAGCATGCGCGGCGTGAGCCCGCTCGACGTCGATGCACGCTCGACGAAATGGTTCGCGAGCAGGGGAATGTCCTCCCGCCGCTCCTTGAGGGGCGGAACGCGTATCGGCACCACGTTCAGGCGGTAGTAGAGGTCTTCGCGAAAACGCTTGTCGGCGATCTCTCTGGCAAGGTCGCGGCTGGTCGAGGCGATGACGCGGACGTCCACGGCAATGCGGCGGTTGCCGCCGACGCGCTGAAATGTCTGATCCTGCAGGACGCGAAGAATCTTGCCCTGGGTTTCCAGCGGCATGTCGGCGACTTCGTCCAGCAGCAGCG
This sequence comes from Alphaproteobacteria bacterium, assembly GCA_965243325.1. Lineage (GTDB taxonomy): Bacteria > Pseudomonadota > Alphaproteobacteria > UBA7887 > UBA7887 > JANQOH01. The sequence goes on from CBDEUQ010000003.1 coordinate 2,816,065, forward strand.
TCCCGCCGTGCGCCTGCTCCAGTACGCCGACCTGTCGGGCGCCGCCGGCACCGTCGTCGACGCCGAACAGCTCCGCCTCGAAGCGATCCGGCGCCAGCACGGCGGCGTTGATGGCGACGAACGGCGCCTCGGCGCGCCGCGACATCTGGTGGACGAGCCGCGCCGCCACCTCCTTGCCGCACCCCGGCGGGCCGGAGACCAGCACGCGGCTGCCTGTCGATCCCACGCGCCTGATCGCCTGGCGGACTGCATTGATCGCCTGCGACACACCGATCAATTCGGTTGAATCGCCGGCGCGCTCTCGCAGTTCGTTCACTTCCAGACGGAGGCGTCTGTGCTCCATCGCGCGGCCGACCGAGAGCAGCATGCGATCCGCCTCGAACGGCTTCTCGATAAAGTCGTAGGCACCCAGGCGAATGGCCTGCACGGCGGTCTCGATGCTGCCGTGGCCGCTGATCATGACCACCGGCAAGTCGGGGCAGCGCGCGGCGACGACCTTGAGAAGATCGAGACCGTCCAGCCGGCTTCCCTGCAACCAGATGTCCAGCAGCAGCAGGTGCGGTTGGCGGCTGGAGATCTCCGCCAGCGCGCCATCGGCGTCCGCGGCCTGGCGCGCGGTGTAATCCTCGTCGACCAATAGACCCGCAATCAGGCTGCGGATATCCCGTTCGTCATCTACGATCAGAATATCACCGGGCATAGATCGGTTCGGTATCCTCGCGCGTCTCGCGGTGACGCCGTTCGATCCGTCCACGACGCGGAAACTCGAGGCAACCTCGCGCGCCGCCAAGCGGTCCGTCGTCGAGCGTGACCTTGCCTCCGTGATCCTCCATGATCTTCTTCACGATGGCAAGGCCGAGGCCCGTCCCGCGCTCGCGTGTCGTGACGTAGGGCTCGGTCAGCCGCCCCCGCTGATCCGGATCCGCCGGCAGGCCGCGGCCGTTGTCGTCGACGCAGATCGTCCAGCGGTCCGCGGCGCCGCCGTGGATCCGCACGACCACGCGGCCGGCTTCCGTTTCCCCGTCCGTTGCCGGCGGGCGCCCGTCGATGGCGTCGACGGCGTTGCGCAGGAGATTGGTCACCGCCTGTCCCGCCTGCACCGCGTCGCAATGCACGCGAACCGGGCTCTCGCACTGCGCCAGCGCAAACGAAATATGGGGGTGCGCCATCGCCTGTTCCGATGTCGCCTGCTCCACGACGGATACGAGATCGACTTCCACCATCACCGGCGCGGGCATCCGTGCGAAGGAGGAGAACTCGTCCACCATCTTCCTGATCGCGCCCACCTGGCGCACGATGGTGTCGATGCAGGCGTCGAACACGCGCATGTCGGCATCGATCTCGTCTCGATAGCGGCGCCTCAGGCGCTCGGCCGACAGTTGAATTGGCGTCAACGGGTTCTTGATCTCGTGCGCGATGCGTCGCGCGACGTCGGCCCATGCCGCGGCACGCTGAGCGTGCACCAGATCGGTGATGTCGTCGAAGGTGACGACGGCGCCGGCCGGTTGTCCTTCGCTCTTCTGCACCGTCATTCGCACCAGCAGTTCGCGGGCCCGGCCGGCGCGCACGAGCGAGACCTTTCCCTGCGCCAGCGTTCCCGCGCTATCTTCCAGCAGCCGGCGCAGGTCGCTCATCTCCGGCACCGCGTCGTCGAGCTCGCGGCCGATCAGCTCTTCCGGCTCGCACGCGAGCAGATTCAGCGCCGAGCGGTTGGGAAGCCAGATGCGACCGTCGCGGTCGAGGCCGAGGACGCCCGCCGACACGCCGAACAGAATGGCTTCGGTGAACAAGCGCCGGTTATCCATCTGTTCGTTGGCCGCGATGAGTTCGCCGCGCTGACCTTCGAGTTGGTCGGTCATGCGGTTGAACGCACGCGCCAGCGCGGAGAGCTCGTCATTCGCCGACCCCTCCGGCACCCGGGCGCCAAGGTCGCCCGAACGCACTTGCTCGGTCGCCGCCACCAGACGGGAAATCGGCCGGACCATCTGATTGGCGAACACGAGGCCGAGCGACACGGCGGACATCAGAAGCAGGAGCGCGACGATCACGTAGAACATGGTGAACGTGATCTGGATGCTCGAGCGTTGCACGTCGAGGTCCCGATAGTCGCTCACGGCCTTGGAGAGGCGCTCCACGTGGTTGAGCACCGTCGGATCGGCGAACCGGCCGACGTACAGAAAACCGCCGATCAGGGCGTCGACGGGCGCGAGCGCGCGCACGCGGTCGCTGTTGTCGCTCGTCATGACGACGACCTCGCCCGAAGCCGCCTTCTGCAACGCCGCGTTGGCGAGGGGATCGAATTCCAGCACGAAGCTGAGCTTGCTGCGGGCCAGGACTTCGCCGTCGCCGCGAAGGATCAACGCCTCGGTCAGGGACCGCTCGTCGGCGAGCTGCTGCAGCATGCGCGACAGCGCTTGCGGCGACGCCAGCAGTTGCGGGTCCTGCCGGTTCAGAGTGGCGACCATCGACAGAATGTCGGCACGGATGAACTCGTGATGCTCCCGGACGTACGCTTCGGATATCGCGATCGATTGATCGAGCGCCGTGCGGATGCGGTCGTTGAACCACGCCTGAATGCCGAGATTGAAGAACAGCGCCGAAAACACGGCGACGATGATGGCCGGTGCCACGGCGAGCGCGACGAACATGCCGACGATGCGCGTATGCAGGCGCGACCCGGCCGAGCCCCGGCGCCGCCCGATCCAGATCTGCACGAGACGAGACGCGACCAGGGCTCCGAGACCGAGGAGCAGGACCAGGTCGACGTTCAGGAGAACGAAGATCGCCTCCGGGTGCCCGCCCGGAGGCGCGATGAAGCCGCTCAGCATGCCGAAGGTCGCGATTCCCGCGGCAAGCGCCGCCAGCGTCAGCGTCATGGCGAGCGCCCGGCTCGCCCAGACGCGCCGGAACCGTTCGCGCATTTCGCTCAGTATCGTCGGCGCCCTGCCGTCGGCTCCCGGAGCCGGTTCGATTTCCGCCGTCGTCGTCATTTCGGTACTCGCACCACGTCGATGTCGAGATCGCGAATCTTCTTGCGCAGCGTGTTGCGGTTGAGTCCGAGAACCTGCGCCGCCTTGACCTGGTTGCCGCGCGTCGCTGTCAGCGTGTGCAGGATCAGCGGCCGTTCGATCTCGCGCAACACGCGGCCGTAGAGCCCCGGTGCCGGCAACGCACCCTTGTGAGCCGCGAAATAATGCGCGACGTGACGATCGACGCTGTCGCCGAATCCGTTGCCGCCGACAAGGCCTTCGAACTGCGCGTGCTCGCGAGCGTTGCCGATCTCGCCGGCCACGATCTTGTCGTCGATCACGTCTTCCGTGTAGAGCGCGGCCAGTCGGCGAACGAGGTTCTCGAGTTCCCGCACGTTTCCCGGCCAGTGGTGAGACCGGAGATGCGCAAGACCCGTCGCGTCGATCGTTTTCGCCGGCAACCCTTCCGCCTGGACGCGGGCAAGAAAGTGGCGCACCAGCAACGGCATGTCGTCGAGGCGTTCGCGCAACGGCGGCAGGCGGAGCGGTACGACGTTGAGACGGTAGTACAGGTCTTCGCGGAATTGCCCCTGCTTGATCAGCGACGGGAGATCGCGGTGGGTGGCGGTGACGATGCGAACGTCGGCGCGGATGGGCCGGCGCCCGCCGACCGTGGTGTATTCGCCCTGCTGGAGCACCCGGAGCAGCCGCGTCTGCGCCTCGATGGGCATGTCGCCGATTTCGTCCAGGAAGAGCGTGCCGCCGTTCGCTTGTTCGAACCGGCCGGCGGCGCGGGCGGCAGCGCCCGTGAAGGCGCCCTTCTCGTGGCCGAACAGCTCGCTCTCGATCAATTCCCGGGGAATCGCCGCCATGTTGATCGCGACGAACGCGCGCTCGCTGCGTTTGCCGAAGTCGTGCAGCGCACGCGCCACGAGTTCCTTGCCGGTCCCCGATTCTCCGGTGATCAGCACCGTCAGGTCGGTCGCCATCAGCCGCGCCAGAACCCGGTATACCCCCTGCATGGCCGGCGACCGCCCGACCAGCGGCAGGGAATCTTCGGCGGCCGGGCCGTCGTCCGTCCCGCGATCCGGTTTGGTGGGCAGCGTCAGCGCCCGCTGCACGGTGTCCGTGAGTTCGTTGAGGTCGAAGGGTTTCGGCAGGTATTCGTAAGCGCCGCGCTCGTTGGCGCGGATTGCCGTCATCAACGTGTTGCGCGCGCTCATGACGATGACCGGCAGATCGGGCCGCGCGGTCCTGAGGCGCGGCAGCAGATCGAGCCCGTCGCCGTCGGGCATGACGACGTCCGTGATCACGAGGCTCCCCTCGCCTTCGCTGGCCCACCGCCACAGCGTCGTTGCGTTGCCGGTCGTGCGCACCGCGTATCCCAGGCGCCCGAGTGCGCGGCTTACGACGGCGCGAATCGTGCGGTCGTCGTCGGCTACGAGGATTGTCGCTTCGTCAGTCATCGTCGGTCATTGCCGGCAGGCGGACCCGGAAGACCGTGTGCTCGCGTCCGGCTTCGAACTCCACGATTCCCCCGTGGTTCTCGACGATGCTCGCGACGAGCGCGAGGCCGAGCCCGGTACCGTTGCGCTTCGTCGTCACGAAGGGTTCGAACAGGTTGTCGCGCAGGTCGTCCGGTACGCCGCCGCCATTGTCCTCGATCGATACGACGATGGGCAGTTCCAGCGGTTTTCCGCCGCCGCCCGCAAACTTGAAGCCGAGCCGGTAGCGCGTCGACAACACGATCTCGCCATCCCGTTCGGGCGCCGCCTCGACGGCGTTCTTGACGAGATTCAGAAATACCTGAACGAGCTGGTCCCGGTTGCCCCAGACCGACGGCAGCGAGGGGTCGTAGCGTTCGACGAAGCGGATGCCCGAGCCGGCGGCGTTTCCGTGCAGCCGGAGGACGTGTTCGAGCACGCTGTGGATGTTGACCCGTTTTCCGATCGGCGGGCGGTCGTCCGAGAATATGTCGACCCGTTCGATGAGCCGGCGAATGCGATCGGTCTCCTCGCAGATCATCTGCGCCAGTTCGCGGTCCGCCCCGCCGGCGGACTGTTCGATCAATTGCGCCGCGCCGCGGATGCCGGAAAGCGGATTCTTGATCTCGTGGGCCAGGATCGCACCCATGCCGACGACCGAACGGGCGGCATTCCGGTGATTGAGATGGCGGTCGATGAGCCGCGCCATGGACCGCTCGACAAGGCAGATCAGGAAGCCGCCCGTCTCGTCGCCGAGCGGCGTCACCCGGACATCGACAAGGCGCTCCGAGAACCGTGAGCTCGAGAGGACGATGCCGTATTCGCTGACGCCTGCGCCGCCGCGCGCCGCCAGATCCACCAGCGCCACCAGCGGGCTGTCTTCGGGGACCAGGTCGAGCAGGCGGCGCCGGGTCATGAATGCGCTGCTCGCGCCCAGCAACTGTTCCGCCGCCGGATTCGCCGTGGTCACTCGCAGGGTCTCGTCGACCGCCAGGACAGCGATCGGCATGGCGCCAAGCAGGGTCTCCGCTGCCGCCGCGGCTGGCAGGTCAGGCAGCGCGCGCGAGGTCGCCGTGTCCATGAGCGCCGTCCCGGAGCAAGGCGCGCAACTCTCGCACGACCGCATCGGCTTCATCAAGGCGGACAATGCGCGCCCGCGCTACGGCCGCTCCGGGAATGCCATCCAGATACCGGGAAAGATGTTTTCGGGCAATGCGTACGCCAAGGTTTTTGCCATAGTGTTTTAGAATTTCTCGGTAATGCTCAATTGCGATGGCCAGGCGTTGCCGACGGTCTGGATCGGGCGGCGGGCACGCGCCCCGCAGCCGGGCGGCCACCTGCGCCGGAAACCATGGCCGCCCGAAGGCGCCGCGGCCGACCATCGCGCCCTCCGCTCCCGAAACGCGCAGCATGGCCACGGCGTCGTCGACGGTGCCCACGTCCCCGTTGGCGACCACCGGCACGCCGACCGCGTGCACGACTTCGGCGATGAAACGCCAGTCCGCGCGCCCCTTGTAGAACTGGCATCGGGTGCGCCCGTGCACGGCGATCATTCTGATACCGCAATCCTCGGCGATCCTCGCCAGCTCCGGCGCATTGCGACAGCGCTCGTCCCACCCGGTGCGCATCTTCACCGTCACCGGCACGCTCACCGCGTTCACCGTCGCCTGCATGAGCCGTGCGGCGTGGCGCTCGTCGCGCATCAGGGCCGATCCGGCCTGACCGTTGGTGACCTTCTTCGCCGGGCAGCCGAAATTGATATCGATGATCGCGGCACCGAGATCGACTGCGTGTTTCGCCGCCTCCGCCATCGCTTGCGGTTCGCAGCCGGCGAGTTGGATCGACCAAGGCGCTCCGTCGTGCGCGCCGGCCGTCGCGGTGGCCGTCCGCCGGGTGTCGCTCGCGATCCTTCCGCTGGCGATCATCTCCGACACCGTCAGGCCGACGCCGAACCGCTGGACGAGGCGGCGAAACGGCAGGTCCGTAACGCCCGACATCGGCGCCAGAACCACCGAATCGCTCAGGACGACAGGTCCAATGGTCAAGCTCATGCGTTTGTTCAACTTCAGCGTCGCTTCTGCCCAATCGTTGGGCAAAATATGGAGGTCGGAGCGAAGGCGCAATCGGCGGGCCGAGGACAACGCCGCCGGCAGCTCCGGGCCTGCCCTGGCCGGCCGGCTGCTTGGCAGTGCGTGCGGGCGGCGCTAGCGTGCCTCGATGACCGAAAGCGCGATCCGTTCGCAAAGCGGGACCGGGGCAGGCACGGCCGCGCTGATCGTGGCGGCGGGCCATGGCGAACGCTTCGGCGCCGGCTTGCCGAAGCAGTACCGGCGGCTCGGCGGCGTTCCGATCCTGACGAGGAGCATCCGCGCGTTCCTCGGAAGTCCGGAAATCGACCGTGTCCTCGTCGCGATCCACCCCGACCATCGCGCTCTCTACGACGAGGCCGTCTCGGGGCTCGAACTCCCCGAACCCGCGCTCGGCGGCGCGACCCGACAGGATTCCGTTCGCCGTGGTCTGGAATTGCTCGCAGCGAACCCGCCGCGGCACGTCGTGATCCATGATGCCGTCCGGCCCCTCGTCGGCGCCCGCACGATTGCGCGCACGCTCGCCGCGCTCGCCGACAGCGCAGGCGCCGTCGCCGCGACGCCGGCGCGCGATACGCTGAAGCGCGTGGCCGAGGGCCGGATCGTGGAGACCGTGCCCCGCGGCGCCGTGTGGCATGCGCAAACGCCGCAGGCTTTCCGGTTTTCCGAGATTCTCGCCGCCCACCGCGAGGCGACGGACATCGCCCTCACCGATGACGCTTCGGTCGCCGAGCGCGCGGGGCTTCGCGTGGCCGCGGTCGAGTCGGACGCGGGCAACCTCAAGATCACGACCGAGAACGATCTTGCGCTCGCCGAGCGTTCCCTGCCGCGGCATGTCAGGGTTGGCAGCGGCTTCGATGTCCATCGTTTCGCGGCGGCGGGGGACCACGTCATGCTGTGCGGGCTCGCCATACCCCACGACCGCGGGCTCGCCGGCCATTCCGACGCCGATGTCGCTCTTCACGCCGTCGTCGACGCGATGCTCGGCGCCGTTGCGGCGGGCGACATCGGCACCTTCTTTCCGCCGGACGACCAGACATGGGCGGGCGCGGACTCGGCCGTGTTCGTGCGCCGGGCGCGCGAACTCATCACTGCCGCCGGCGGTCGGCTCTCGCACATCGACCTGACGATAATCTGCGAGGCGCCGCGTATCGCCCCTTGCCGCGACGCCATGCGGACCAATCTGGCGGCGCTGCTCGACCTGCCGGCGAGTGCCGTGAGCGTGAAGGCGACGACGACCGAAGGGCTCGGCTTCGCCGGACGCGGCGAGGGCATCGCGGCCCAGGCGACGGCGACGGTCGAGACCGTGGCATGAAGGCGGACAGCGTGCTGGCGACGTGGTTCGGTGCGGGACTCCTGCCCTGGGCGCCGGGAACGTGGGGCTCTCTCGCCGCCCTTCCCTTCGCCTGGGCGATCGAACGATCTGCCGGGCAATGGGGCCTGTTGTGCGCCGCCGCCGCCGCCTTCGCCATCGGTTGCTGGGCGGCTGGGCGTTACGAACGCCGTGTCGGACGGCGCGACCCGCAAGCCATCGTGATCGACGAGGTGGCCGGCCAGTGGCTGACGCTCGCCGCCGTCCCTGCCGGTCTGGGCAGCTATGTCGCCGGGCTGGCGCTGTTCCGCGCCGCCGACATTCTCAAGCCGTGGCCGGCCCGACTCGCGGAACGCCGGCTGCCCGGCGGCCTCGGCGTGATGGCCGACGACATCGTAGCCGCCGTTTACGCCGGGATCGTACTGTGGACTCTGGGAGAAGCCGGTGTTTTCGGATGAGCTGCTGACAAGGGCGGCGGCACTGCTGGAGCGCTGCCGCGCCGGCAACGAAACGATCGCCACGGCGGAGTCGTGCACCGGCGGCCTGATCGCCGGGCTGCTGACCGAGGTTGCCGGCTCGTCCGACGTGTTCGACCGCGCTTTCGTCGTCTATTCGAACGCCGCCAAGAGCGCGATGCTCGGCGTGCCCGAGTCGCTGCTGGCGGCGCACGGCGCCGTCAGCGAGCCCGTGGCGCGCGCGATGGCCGAGGGCGCGCTCGCACGGTCCGCGGCCTCGCTGACCGTCGCCGTGACAGGGATCGCCGGCCCCGGCGGCGGCCTTCCGGGCAAGCCCGTCGGTCTCGTTCATTTCGCCCGCGCCTCGCGAACGGCGCCGACGTGGGCCGAACACCGCGTCATTCCGGGCGGGCGTCGCGCGGTGCGACTGGAGGCAGCGGCGGCCGCGATCGGCCTCCTCGAATCCGCGTAGCGCGATCGCGGCGCCCTGCTCCGCTTCTCAGTCGAGCGACTCCTCCACGGCTGCGGTAATCTCGTCGGACAACGGGCTCACGCGTGAGCCCCAGACGCCGGCAAGCATGCCGCCGCCGTCGATGAGGTACTTGTGGAAGTTCCACTTCGGAACGCCCGCGTCCCCGAGCTCGTCGGCGATCCAGCGATAGAGCGGGTGGGCATCGGTGCCGATGACCCGCTGCTTGGTGGTCATCGGGAAATCCACGCCGTAATTGGCTTCGCAAAACGTCTGGATCGCCGCCTCGTCGTGCGGCTCCTGGCCGCCGAAGTCGTTCGACGGCACGCCGAGCACGACCAGCCCGCGCTCGCGGTAGCGTTCCCAGAGCGCCTGCAATTCTTCGTATTGCGGCGTGAAACCGCAGAACGACGCCGTGTTCACGAGCAGCAGCGGTCTGCCGGCGTAGTCCGAGAGCGCCAGCGGCCCTCCGTCGATCCTGCTGAAATCGAATTCGTGCGCCGGACCGGCGTGCCCGGGCACCGTCAGGCTCCACGCGACGGCGAACCACGCCACCGCGGCGAATACGTTGCGCATCGTCTCATCCCCCTTCCTTTCGCGACTGCTCAGCCACGTTCGCGCAAGAGACGCGCCCTGTCTCTTTGCCAGCTTCGCTCCTTTGTCCGCTCCCGCTTGTCGTGCTGGCGGCGACCGCGCGCGAGTCCGAGTTCGACCTTCGCCCGTCCGGCGCGATTGAAGTACAGCCTGAGCGGCACGACGGTATAGCCCTGACGCTGGATCATCCCCGCAAGCCGGCCTATTTCCCGCCGATGGAGCAGGAGCTTGCGCGGCCGCAGCGGTTCGTGGTTGAGCCGGTTGGCGGCGGAATAGGTGCCGATGTGGGCGTTGACGAGAAACATCTCGCCGCCGCGCTCCTCGGCGTAGGCATCGCCCAGGCTCGCGCGGCCTTCGCGCAGCGACTTGACTTCCGTACCGACCAGCGCGAGGCCCGCCTCGAGGCGGTCTTCGATGAAATAGTTGTGCCGCGCCTTGCGGTTCTGGGCGACCGTTCGCGCGTTCAGGTCGCCGCTCGCCATTGTCGTACGCTCTCGTCGAGCAGGCCGGCCGACACCAGCGCGGCCCGCACGCTGTCCCGGGTCGCGGCGCTCGCCTCGACCAGCGGCAGCCGCAGCTCGCCCGAGCACAGGCCGAGCAGTTCGGCGGCGTACTTCACGGGCGCCGGGCTGGTCTCGTCGAACAGGTGGTCGTGCAGCGGCATCAGGATCTCGTGCACCGAAAGCGCGCGCGCCGCATCGCCGTCGCGCCAGGCATTCTGCATGTCCGCACACAGCGCCGGCGCGACGTTGGCGGTCACCGAAATGCAGCCGTCGCCGCCTTGCGCAAGATAGGACAGCGCCGTGCCGTCCTCGCCCGACAAGCGGCACCAGTCCCCCTCGATCGCCGCGCGCTCGAGCATCGGGCGCGTCATGTCGGCGGTCGCGTCCTTGACCCCGACGATGTTCGGAATCCGCGCCAACGACGCCATCGTCTCGACGGACATGTTGACGACCGACCGTCCGGGGATGTTGTAGATGATGATCGGGATGTCGGCGGCGGCGGCCACGGCTTCGTAGTGCCTGTAGAGGCCGGCCTGCGTCGGCTTGTTGTAGTACGGAGTCACGACGAGCGCCGCATCGGCGCCGGCGCGGTGCGCGTGCCGCGTGAGGTCGACCGCTTCCTCGGTGCTGTTCGATCCGGTGCCGGCGATGACCGGGACCCGGCCGGCCACCGTTTCGATACAGATTTCCGTGACCCGCCGGTGCTCCGCGTGCCCGAGAGTAGGCGATTCCCCGGTTGTCCCGCACGGTACCACGCCATGCGACCCCTGACGGATCTGCCAGTCGACGAACTCCCTGAACGCCTTCTCCGCGACCTTGCCGTTCTCGAACGGCGTGATCAGCGCGGTGATCGAACCGAAAAACATCCTCAAGGCCTCCGACCGGGTGCCGTACCCAAGCTGCGACAATACGACGCCGAACCCCGTGCGACAAGGCGTCGCACCCGTCGCTCATCGCCGCCGGAAGCGCGCGCGGAGGCTGGACGGGAGTGCGACAGGAGCGCGCCTTTCACCCGCGATAGAGGGCGCGTTCGCCGAGCGGCTGCACGGGCCGGCAGTTGTGCGGATACAACGCGGCGAAAGCCTCGATTTGCGACACCGACATCGAAAGCGGCTCGACTGGAATGACCCACGCGACGCCTTCGGTGCAGGGCGGGGTGGTCAGCGAGCCCCTGTAGCGCCATGTCGTTCGACCCGGGGGCAGCACCGATGCGACGTCGAACGCTTCGAGAATCTTGCGCGACGTCCCCCGCACGGGCGGGAGATGCGACCAGACCGGCGCCAGTGCTTCGTTCGCCTCGCCTTCGACAATCAGGACTCCCACCACCGCGACCCCATCGTTGCCGTTGCTGTGCACGAGGTGCATCTCCAGCGGAAACCGCTTGCCGTCGACCAGATGTTCGCTGCGGCGGTGGAAATGGAACTGCAACAGGTCGTAGCGCGCGCCGTCGAGCACGATGCCGCTGCCCGTTTGCGGCGTCATCTGGATCGTATGGCCGGTGTTCTCGACAGTCAGGCGGGTCCGGCCATAGTCGAACTCGACCGGTGCCAGATCGACATTCCGGGCGCCGGTCAGGTCGATGGGCGACTGTTCCGCGCCCAGCGCGCACACACTGAACGCCTCGTCGAGCGTTCCCCAGAGCGCAGGTCCGTCGCCTGTCCCATAGCCCCATGACGCCGCGCGCGTCGACGCGGCGGCGGTTGGCCTCGATAGTTGTCCGCCACGCGGCCGGCTCTCTCGCATGATGTCATCTCACGGCGGCGACGCCGCTCCCGATGCCCGGCCGCTCCGGTCGACGCGCGCGCCGGCCCCCGACCGGAAAAACGGCATCCGAATCGCGCGACCATATTCAGGTGTCGTTTGCAGAGGCAAGTCCGGCCGGGGCGATCGATACCCTGCGTCCGGCCGTCGTATACTATCCGGTCCGCAGCGAAGAGGGAGGGACCGCGACATGAAGCTGGAAGTGCTGATGCTCCGCACGGCCGCCGTTCTGTGGCTCGTCTGGGGCCTCGTCCATGTGGCTGCGGGGATCATGACTCTCGCCGCAGAAACCGTCGCCAAGGTGCAGGGAATTGCCGACGGCGTCGATCCGGCAACGCTGGCCGTCGTCTATCCTGACGCCGTCGGCGCGATTCTGAACCAGCACGGCTTCAATCTCCTCTGGTTCGGTATCGTCGCGATCGTCGGCGCGTGGTTCATCTGGCGCCAGAATGTCACGGCCGTGTTCGTGACCGCCGTTGTCGGTGGCCTCGCCGACATCGGATATTTCGTTTTCGTCGATCTCGGCGGCTACAACAATTTCGTGCCCGGCACGGTGATGACGATCGTTTCCGCATTGGCGATCGTCCTCAGCGTGTACGCGTGGTCGCGGTTGCGGGGGGACCGGGCCGCCTGACGGACCGTCCGGGTCGCGACGCCGTGGCCGCGGCGGTGAGACTGCCGACGATCGACGACGTGGTCGATGCCGCGCGCCGGCTCAGCGGCGTCGCGCGCGTGACGCCGTTGCTGCGCTCCGATGCGCTCGACGCCGCCGCCGGAGGGCCGCTGCTGATCAAGGCGGAATCGCTGCAACGCACCGGCTCGTTCAAGTTTCGCGGCGCCTGCAACCGGATCGGCCGCCTGGCGCCGAAGGAACGCGCGCGTGGCGTCGTCGCGTGGTCGTCGGGCAACCACGCGCAGGGAGTCGCCGCCGCCGCCGCAATGTTCGGCGCCGACGCCGCGATCGTGATGCCGCGCGATGCGCCGCGCGCGAAGATCGACAACACGCGCGCGCTCGGCGCCGAGATCCGCTTCTACGACCGCCGGAGAGAGAGCCGCGAAGCCATCGGCGCGGCGCTTGCCGAGGAACGCGGCGCGCCGGTGGTGAAGCCGTACGACGACCCCGACATCGTTGCCGGACAGGGAACGGTCGGGCTCGAAGCGGCGGCGCAGGCCGCGTCGCTCAGCCTCCTGCCCGACCGGGCGCTGGTGCCGTGCGGCGGCGGCGGGTTGATCGCGGGAACGGCCCTGGCGTTGCGGAACCACTTCCCCGGAATCGCCGTCCACCCGGTCGAACCCGAAGGATTCGACGACACGGCGCGGTCGCTCGCCGCCGGGCGGCGCACCGCGAACGACCCCAGTGCCCGCTCGATTTGCGACGCGCTTCTCGCGCCGGAGCCGGGGGAGCTCACGTTCGCTCTCAACCGGACGCAGCTTTCGCCCGGCATCGTCGTGTCCGACCGCGAGGCGCTGGCGGCGATGCGTGCCGCCTTCCGCCACCTGCGGCTCGTCGTCGAGCCCGGCGGTGCGGTGGCGCTGGCGGCCGCGCTGAGCGGCCGCGTCGACTGCGGCGGCCGCGTCACCCTGGTGGTGCTGTCCGGCGGCAACGTCGACCGGGCGCGGTTCCGCGAGGCGCTCGAGGACGATGACGACTGAGGACTGGGTACTGGTCGTCGACCAGGGAACGACCTCGACGCGCGCCATCGTATTCGACTCCGGGGACCGGATTCGCGCGTCGGCACGCCGCAGCGTCACACCGCTCTATCCGCGCCCGGGCTGGGTCGAACAGGACCCGGAAGAGATCTGGCGCACCGTCGTGGAGTGCGTGAGCGAAGCCTGGGCCGCGTGCGGCGCCGACTCGCGCCGCATCGGGGCGATCGGAATCGCCAATCAGCGCGAGACCACGCTGGTGTGGGACCGCGTCACCGGCCGGCCGTTGTGCAACGCCATCGTCTGGCAGGACCGGCGGACCGCGAAACGGTGCCGGGCGCTCGTCGAAGCCGGTCACGGCGCCGCGGTTGCGCAGCAAACCGGACTGCTGATCGATCCCTATTTTTCGGCCACCAAGCTTCGCTGGATCCTCGACGAACGGCCGGATGCGCAGCCCGACGCGCTCGCCTTCGGCACCGTCGACAGCTTTCTTCTGTGGCGCCTTACCGGCGGCCGCCTCCACGCCACCGACGCCACGAACGCCGGGCGCACCCTGCTGTTCGACATCCGCCGCCTCGCGTGGTCCGACACCCTGCTCGATCTGTTCGGCGTCCCGCGGGCGATTATGCCCGAAGTCCGGGATACGGCGGGACCGTTCGGGCTGTGCGAACCGGGATTGCTCGGGCGGGCCGTCCCCATTACCGCCATGGCCGGAGATCAGCACGCGGCGCTCGTGGGCCAGAGGTGTCTCACGCCGGGAACGATGAAATGCACCTACGGCACTGGTGCGTTCTCCATGGCGAATACCGGTGGCGAAGCGCTTGCCTCACGCCAGCGCCTTCTGACGACGCTTGCCTGGCGGCTCGCGAGCGGCCCCGTCTATGCGCTCGAAGGCGCGATCTTCAACGCCGGCGCCGCCGTGCAATGGCTGAGCGCCGGTCTCGGACTCCTCGGCGACGCCGCGCACAGCGAGCTGCTTGCCGGACGCGCCCGGGAAACTCCGGTGACCATGGTCCCCGCCTTCACCGGCCTCGGCGCGCCCCATTGGGATGCCGACGCCCGCGGCGCCGTTCTCGGTCTGACCCGCGACACCGGGCCTGCCGACCTCGCCCGTGCTGCGCTCGACTCCGTCTGTTTCCAGACCGCCGATCTGCTCGCCGCGATGCAGGCCGACGGCGCCCCGCCGCCGACCGCCCTTCGTGTCGACGGCGGCATGACCCGCAACCGCTGGTTCGGCCAACGGCTCTCGGACATCCTCGACCTTGCCGTGGAGCGCGCGGCGCAAACCGAGGCGACCGCGCTTGGCGCCGCGCACCTGGCGCGGCTCGGCGCCGGGATGGCGGCCGATCTCGCGGCCGCCGCCGGCGATTGGCGCCCGGCCGAACGCTTCGAGCCCCGCCTCGCCCCCGCCGCGCGCACGGCCGCTCTCGCCCGCTGGGCCGATGCCGTGGCGCGCGTCCGCACACGTCCCGGCCCGTAGGCGCTGGCAGGCCGCGGCGTCCCGCGGCGCACCGATGCGCAGCGTCAGGCTGGATCGGCGGGCTGATCGTCGGACGCTCGTGCGCGGCTGACGGCGGTGGCCCCGCCGTCCACGACCAGCGTGTGCCCCGTGATGTATCGCGCCTCGTCGCTGAGCAGGAAGCGCACCGCGCGCCCCACGTCCCATCCCGTCCCCTCGATGCCGAGCAGCGACGCGCGGCGGCGGCGGTCTCTCCCTTCGGCGCTCATGCCGCTGCCGTAGACCATCGGCGTGTAGACCGGGCCGGGCGCAACGCAGTTCACGCGGATCCCGTCCGGCCCGTGATCGACCGCCATGGCGCGGCTGAGCGCGATCACCGCGCCCTTCGACGTCGAGTAGCTTGTCATGCCGCGTGGTCGAAGCGCCGCGATCGAGGCGACGTTGACGATCGCGCCGCCACCGCTCCGGCGCATCGCCGGAATCGCATGCTTTGCCGCAAGAAACATGGATTCCACATTGATTTTCATGACCCTTTGCCAATCTTCAACATCTTCTTCGACGACGCTGCCCTGGCTGTCCACGCCGACGTTGTTGTCGAGGCAGTCGACGCGCCCCCAGGCGTCGAGCGCGCGCGCGACCATGCTCCGGCAGGCATCGGACTCGGTCACGTCGGCGGCGTGCGCGAGAGCGGTGCCCCCGTCGTCGGCGATCATCTCGGCCGTGCGCGCGGCGAGCGTCAGGTCGCGGTCGACGACGAGCACGCGGGCACCGGCGCGCGCCAGCAGGAGCGCCGCCGCGCGGCCGTTGCCGATCCCCTCGCCGGCGGCGCCGCCGCCGGTGACGATGGCCACCTTGCCGGCGAAGCCCCGCTCGTCGTCGCGCGTCGCATCGGCCATGGTCGTCTCCTCGTTGCCGCCTAGGGGATGCCCGCGCCGGGGATGTCGACGCGAACCGCTTCGATGCGGCCGTCGCGCTTCTCCGCCATCGCCGGGCCGCTGCCGGTGTTGGTGCAGATGAACAGCGTGCGCCGGTCCGGGCCGCCGAGGACGCACGCGTAGGCGCCGCGCCCGCCGAGCTCGATCGTGCGAGCGATGCGGCCGCCCTCGAATGCGCGCAGCACCCGCCGTCCGCGCGGGTCCGCGATCCATACCGCGCCTTCCGCGTCCATGCAGATCCCGTCGGGAAAGACCGTGTCGTCGAAGGCCGCGAACACGCGCCGGTCGGCGAGGCTGCCGTCGGCGGCGATGGTGAACGCGGTCAGCCGGTGGGCCAGGGTTTCGGCCACAATCAGCGTCGCGCCGTCGGGCGTGACGATCGTGCCGTTGGGAAATGCCAGATCGTCGGCGACCGGGACCGCCGACCCGTCGGCATCGACCCGGATCAGGCACGTATTGCGCGGCGCCTCGCCCCGGTGCCGGTCGAAGCCGAAGTTGCCGACCCAGGCCCGCCCGAGGCCGTCGACGGCCATGTCGTTGCACGGCGCCGGCGCGTGCGCCGACAGGTCGGCGTGTACCCGAAGGGCGCCGTCGAAGCGCATGACCTGCCGGTCGCGCATGGCGACCACGAGCAGCGAACCGTCCGGCATCCAGCCGAGGCCGGACGGCCGCGATGGGATCTCGACGACGGTCTCCGCCGCGTCCGCCGTGCCGTCGGCCGGATCGAATCGGATGACCCGGTGCGTGTAGAAGTCGGAGAACCAGAGCCTTCCCGCGCGCCAGCGCGGCCCTTCGGGAAAGCTCAGGCCGTCGAGCAGGGTCCGCGGTCGTTCGCCGTCGTCCATTCGCCGCGTCCTCCCGCAGCCGTTGCGTTCGCGCCGGCTGCGGATACTGTGCCACAAGCACGGCGACGCAGCGTGAGAATATGCTCCGTCTTTCCATACTCGAGCAATCGATCGCGGTCGCCGGCCGGCCGCAGGCCGATTCGATCCGCAACGCGGTCGCGCTCGCGCGCCATTGCGATTCGCTCGGCTATGCGCGCTTCTGGGTCTCCGAACACCACAGCCACCCGACCATCGTCGGGACCGCGCCGGAGATTCTGGTCGCCGCCGCCGCCACCGCCACGGAACGCATTCGCGTCGGCAGCGCCGGCATCATGCTGCCGCACTATTCGGCGCTCAAGGTGGCGGAGCAGTTCCGGGTGCTCGACGCGCTGGCGCCGGGCCGTATCGACCTCGGTCTCGGCCGCGCGCCGGGGTCCGACGGCCGCACGGCGTTCGCGCTTCACCCGCTGGCCAACGAGCGCCCCGAGCGCTTCCCCGCCGACGTCCGCGACCTGCTGGCATGGGTTTCCGGCGGCGCTCCCCCTGCCGACCACCCCTTCCACGTCGTGCGCGCCTACCCGCATGGCGATACGGTTCCCGAAGTGTGGATTCTCGGCAGCTCGAACTACGGCGCGCAGGTCGCGGCGCATTTCGGTCTGCCGTACTGCTTCGCGTGGTTCTTCACCGACGGCCGGGGCAGCGCCGAAGCGCTCGACATCTATCGCCGGAGCTATCGGCCGAGCGCCCGTCATCCGGCGCCGCACGACGGGATCTGCGTCTGGGCCCTGGCCGCCGACAGCCTCGACGATGCCGAATACCACTACCGGCCGCGGGCGCACTGGCAGTTGTCGCGCGACCGCGGCGTCTACGGCGCGCTCGAGTCGCCGCAGCAGGCCGCCGCCCGCGTGTCGAACGATGCCGAGGCCCGGCATCTCGCGCAATTCCGCGAACGCGCGATGATCGGCACCGGCGAGGCGGTGGCCGCGCGCATCTGCGCGCTGGCGGAGGAGTTGGGCGTTGCCGAAGTCGCGGTGGTCACGTGGGCGCACGACGAGGCGGTGCGCCGGCACAGCTACACGCTGCTCGCGGAAGCCTTCGGGCTTACGCCGGATCGTCGTCCCGCGGCCGGAAGTGAGTCGCGCTGAACCCGCCGTCCACCGCGAGCACGTGACCGTTGACGAAGGACGCGTCCGCCGAGCAGAGGAAGCCGATGGCGGCGGCGACCTCCTCCGGACTGCCCGCGCGGCCGAGCGGCGTGCCGCCGACGAGGGAGTCGACGAACCACGCGTTGCCGGCCATGCGCTCGCGCGTGAGCGGCGTCGCGATGATCCCCGGCGCGACGGCGTTGACCCGGAGTCCGTGCAGCCCGTAGTCGGCGGCCATGTTGCGCGTCAGGCCGATCACCGCGGCCTTGGTCGCCGAATAGGCGGAGCTGCCCCGGAAGCCGGTGATGCCGAACACCGAGGCGATGTTGACGATGGCGCCGCCGCCCGCCGCCCGCATCGCCGCGGCGCCTTCGCGGGAGAGGCGAAACAGGGCCCTGAGATTGATGTCGAGATAGCGGTCGAGCGCCGCGTCGTCGGTGAGGTGCGCTTCGCGCGAGTCGCCGACGCCGGCGTTGTTCACGAGGATGCGCAAGCTCCCGAACCGCTCGCGGCAGCGCTCGACGATGGCCCGCGGCGCGTCGTCCGCCGCGACGTCGGCCTCCATGACGTCGATCCGGCCCGGCCCGTTGCCGCGCCGCGCGGTCTCCTCGGCGCCGCCTGGGTCGCGGTCCACGGCTACGACATCGGCGCCGTCTCGCGCCAGCAGCAAAGCGGTTTCGCGGCCGATTCCCGACCCCGCTCCGGTGACCACCGCCGGCTGTCCGGCGAACCGCTCCGTCATGCGCCGCTCCTCCCCGCCGCGCGGCGCCGTGCCCGGCGCGGCGTCACCAGATGATCTTGTCAGGGTCGCCCTTGTACAGCGAGCGGATGTACGCCACGACCTTCCATATCTGGTCGTCGTCCAGACTGTCCGACCACCCGACCATCGTCGTGCCCCGGCGGCCTTGGGCGATGGCCTTGAAGATCGTCGCGTCGGTCGGTCGGTAGACCCACTCGTCGTCGGTCAGGTCCGGGCCGACGGCGCCTCCCGCGTCGGCGCCGTGGCAGGCGTAGCAGCCGGTATCGGCCCACAGACGCTTGCCTTCGGCGATCGCCTCCGCGTCGCCGGTATAGGGGTTCTTCTCGTTCCCGCCGGCCGCCCCGGCGGGGGCCGAGAGGGCGGCCGCGACGACCGCCCTCCCGAGGATACGTCCGGCGAGCCGCACGTTCCCGCCGCCGTCCCGTTTACCCGTCGAACAAGCCGAACACCGTCAGGTAGCCGCCCTTGCGGCTGTCCTTCAGATGCGGGGCGCCGCCCTTGCCGAAGATCGCCCAGCCGGTCCAGCCGCCGAAGCCCGCGGGCACGGCCACGTACTGCCGACCGTCGAGCGAATACGTCATCGGACTGCCGAAGATCCCGGTCCCGAGGTTGTAGGAGAAGACCTCCTCGCCGGTGTCCTGATTGTACGCCTTGAAGTAGCCCTCAGGCGTGCCCGCGAACAGAAGGTTGCCGCCGGTCGCCAGCAGGCCGCCGGTGAACGGCGACTTCGCCTTGACGGTCCACGTCTTTTCGCCGGTGCGGCCGTCGAAGGCAACGAGCTGGCCGTAGCCGGGATTCCAGCTGATGGTGCCGATGCCCCAATAGGGCTTGCCGACGGTCCGCTCCGGCGGGTTGAGGCCCTCGCCGAGCGGCGCGCTCTGGATGTCGACGCAGATTTCGCGGCTGGGGACAAAGATGGCCTTGGTGTGCGGGTTGACCGCCATCGGGTTCCACCACTTGCCGCCTTCGGACGCCGGGCAGATGTCCTTGGCCTCGTAGTCGTAGGCGGGGACCTTTTCCGGGTTCACGATCGGCCGCCCGTCGGGCTCGAAGCCGGTCATCCAGTTGACCTTGGAGATCGCCACGCCCCAGTGGAAGGCGCTGTCGGTCCGGTCGATGGCGTAGAGCAGGCCGTTGCGGTCGCCGTGGAAGTAGAGCTGCCTGTCGTCCACGTCCATCAGCACCACTTCGTTGTTGCCGTCGTAGTCCCACACGTCGTGCGGCGTGTACTGGAACCAGTGCTTGATCTCGCCGGTGTCCGGGTTCAGAGCGAGCGTGGTGTTCGAGTAGAGGTTGTCGCCCGGCCGGTCGACCCCGTCCCAGTCGGGGTTCGGGTTGCCGACGCCCCAGAAGAGGGTGTCGAGCTCCGGGTCGTAGGAGCCGGTGATCCACGCCGAAGCGCCGCCGAAATCGGCCGCGTCGCCGTCTCCCCAGCTCTCGCGGTTGGGCTCGCCGACGGCCGGGATGGTGTACGTGCGCCACGCCTGCTCGCCGGTTTCGGCGTCGAGCGCCTCGATGTAGAGCCGGGTCGGGTACTCGGCGCCCGACAGTCCGACAACCACGTTGCCCTTCACCGCGAGCGGGGCGACGGTCATCGTGTACGCCTCTTCCCAGTTGCCGATGTTGCGGTGCCAGACGACCTCGCCGGTCTTCGCGTCGAGCGCGACGACATCGGCGTCCGGCGTCGCCAGGTAGACCTTGTCGCGGTAGAGCGCGGCGCCGCGGTTGCCGATGTCGCAGCACATCTTGCCGGCCACGTCCTCGGGCAGCTCGTCGACGTAGCGCCAGAGCTCGTCGCCGGTGCGCGCGTCGATGGCATAAAGGCGCCCGTGCGACGCCGTCGCGTACATCACGCCGCCGTTGACCAGCGGCGTCGTGTTCTGCGCGTCCAGCACGCCGAACGAGAACGACCACTTGGGGACCATGCGGCGGATCGTACTGGTGTCGATCTGGCTGAGCGGGCTGAACCGCGTCGACGAGTAGTCCCGCGGGGCCATCAGCCAGTTGTTCGGATCCTGCCCCGCCTCGAGCAGCATGGCGTCGGTCACGTAGTCCTGGGAGGACACCCCCGGCGCGCCCAGCGCCAGGGCCGCCGCCGCAGCCAGCGGCCACACTCCCTTCGATAATCCGGATCGCATTGCGTCCCTCCTTACAGCCAATTGCATCCGTTCAGCCAAGATGCGACGGCGTGCAGGGTATAGGAAACCGTTCGGAACTTGAAACTCGGGGAGCCGCCCGGCTCCCGAATGGCGTATAGTCGCGCGGCGGCGAACGGAGGGGGGCGGCATGCATCTCGGATATTTCGGACTGATGGGCTACCGCGAGCGCGGCACCCCGCCGGAGCGGGTGTTCCGCGAGCATATCGAGCAGGTGCGGCACGCCGACCGGCTGGGGTTCGAGATCGCTTGGTTCGCCGAGCATCACTTCTCCAACTACTGCATCTGCCCGTCGCCGCTGCTCATGGCCGCGCGTTGCGCCGGTGAGACGAGCCGCATCAAGCTCGCGCCCGCCGTCATCGTGACGCCGCTCTATCAGCCGGCGCGCGTGCTTGCCGAGATCGGGATGGTCGACTGTCTGACCGGCGGCCGGCTCGTGCTCGGCGTCGGCAGCGGCTATCAGCCCTACGAGTTCGAGCGCTTCGGCCAGGACCTCGCGAACGCCCGGCCGATGCTGGAAGAGTTTCTCGACATGCTGCATCTCGCCTTCGACCGCGAGACCTTCAGCTACGCCGGCGACCACTACCGCCTGCCGGAAACCCACATCAGCGCGCGCCCGATCGACGGCCTTCCGGAGATCTGGGTCGCCGGCGACAACGAGTTCGGCCACCGCCTGTGCGCCCGCCGCGGCTACGTGCCGTTGTTCACCGGCCGCTGGCTGGGCGCCGACTATCTCGCCACCATGCGCGAGCGGGTCGCCGCGAGCTACGCCGCCGAAGGGCGCGACGTGAACACGATGCCGCTCGGGATCCAGCGCTTCCTCTGCGTCACCGCGAACCGCGCCGAGACTCTCGCCTACGTCGAGAACGCGCGCCACCAGATGCGGCTCGCGTCGGCGCTGCGCCGCCGCGCCGAGGTGATGGACGGGGCGATGATGACCGAGATTCCGATGCAGAACGAGCTGACGCTGGAAGAGATGGCCGACAACCTGCTCGTCGGCGACGCCGAGACGGTCGCCGAGCGGCTCGCGGCGGACATCCGCGCCGCCCGGCCCTCGCACATGATGTTCCACTTCCAGGTCGGCGGTTCGTCGCACGCCGCCGCGATGGCGAGCATGGAAGCGCTCGTGACCGACATCGTGCCGATGGTGGAGGCGGAGCTCGGGCCGCTCGAGTCCCTCGGCGCCCCCGCGGTCCCCGCGGCGGCCGAGTAATCGCGCCGCGCCAGCGGCGTCGCGGCGTTTCCCGCACGTCTGCGCTGCTTGCGCGGGCGGGCGAACGGTTGCACCATCGCAGCGCAATTTGTCCGACCAACGAGGAGACGAGGCATGGCGGTCAAGGTCCTGCTCGAAGTCAAGGCGAAGCCCGGCACCGGTGACGATCTTCTCGCGGTCTTCCGCGAGATTCTCCCCGACACGCGCGCCTACGACGGCTGTCTCGGCGTCGACACCCTGCGCGGCCAGGACGACCCGGACGTGCTGGTCCTCGTCGAGAGTTGGGAAAGCCGGGCACACTACGAGAAGTATTTCGCCTGGCGCCAGGAGAGCGGACTCGTCGGGCAGCTGGGCGACGCCGTGGCCGCGCCGCCGAGCCTTCGTTACTTCGACGAAACGGACGCCTGAACCGCCGTCCGGCCATGCGCATCGACGGCGCCGCGGCGGTCGTCAGCGGAGGCGCGCGCGGTCTCGGCGCGGCGACGGCACGTCTGCTTGCGGCGCGCGGCGCGCGGGTGGCGGTGTTGGACGTCGCCGACGGCACCGCGGTCGCCGAGGAGACCGGCGGCGTGTATGCGGCCTGCGACGTCGGCGACGCGGCTTCGACGAAGGCCGCCTTCGCCGCGGCAAAGGCGGCGCACGGGCCGCCGCGCATCCTCGTCAACTGCGCCGGCGTCGGGCCCATGGCGCGGCTGCTTCGCCGCTCGGGGCCGCATTCGCTCGACCTCTTCGAGGCGGTCATGCGCGTGAACGTGACCGGCACCTTCAACTGCATCCGCCTCGCCGCCGCCGCGATGGCCGAGCTCGAGCCCACCGCGAGCGGCGACCGCGGCGTCATCGTCAATACCGCCTCCATCGCAGCCTTCGACGGCAACCTCGGCAGCGTGGCCTATTCCGCGTCGAAGGCGGCGGTGGCCGGCATGACCCTGCCGCTGGCGCGCGACCTCGCGCCGTACGACGTTCGCGTCGTGGCGATCGCGCCGGGCGCGTTCGACACGGACATGTATTCCGCCATCGACAGCAAGGCGGGCGAGGCCATGCTCGACGACGTGCAGTCGCCGAAGCGCAAGGGACGGCCGGCGGAGTTCGCCGACCTCGTCGGCCACGTCGTCGAGAACCAGATGTTCAACGGCTCGGTCGTGCGCCTCGATGCCGGCCTGCGCATCGGCGCGCGTTACGGCTGAACCCGGACGCACGACCGGACACACGAAAGGAAAGGCCGATGGCGGACCGGCGCGAGTGGATCGCCCGCATGGCGGGCCGCGACGACTGGCTGGCCCAGGTCGACGAAGCGGTCGTCGACCCCGGCCGCGAGATCGTCGATCCGCATCATCATCTGTGGATCCGCGGCGGAGCGCGCTATCTGCTCGACGATCTGTGGGCCGACACCGGATCCGGCCATGACGTGCGGCAGACGGTGTTTCTCGAATGCCGGACGCATTGGGCGACGGAGGGCTCGGCGCACCTGCGCCCCGTCGGTGAGACGCGCTTCGTCGCCGAAATCGCCGCCGCTTCGGCGCACGGGCCGGGCAAGGCGGAGATCGCCGGAATCGTCGCCCACGCCGACCTCGGCGATCCGCGGCTCGACGAAGTACTGGATGCGCACGAAGACGCGGGCCAGGGGCGTTTCCGCGGCATTCGCCACTCGGGCGCGTACGAGCCGAACGCCGACGCGCTCACCATTCCCGGCCGCGGGCCGGCGAATCTGTACGAAAGCGACGCCTTCCGCGCCGGCGTCGCCCGGCTCGGCGAGCGCGGTCTGAGCTTCGATACCTGGCATTACCACCACCAGAACCGGGACTTTCGCGATCTTGCCGCGGCCGTGCCGGGCACCGCGATCGTGCTCGACCACTTCGGCACGCCGCTCGGCGTCGGCGCCTGGGCCGGCCGGCGCGACGAGATTTTTGCCGCCTGGAAGGACGACATCGCGGCCATCGCCGAATGCCCCAACGTCCACGCCAAGCTGGGCGGGCTTGCCATGCCCGACAACGGTTTCGGCTGGCACGAACGCGCCCGCCCGCCGGACTCCGATGCGATCGTGGCGGCTCAGGCCCGCTACTTTCACCACGCCATCGACTGTTTCGGCCCCGCACGCTGCATGTTCGAGAGCAACTTCCCGGTCGATCGCGTATCCGTCGGCTACAAGGTGCTGTGGAACGCCTTCAAGAAGATCGCCGCCGCCTACGACGATGCGGCGCAGGCGGCGATGTTCGCCGGCACCGCGCGCCGCGTCTATCGCCTCTGACCGTGGCCGCGCCCCGCGACCCGCACCGCTTCGTGAACGCGCTCGGCCCGGACATGGTCGAGCGCCTGGTGGAGAGGCTCGAGAGCCGCGGCCGGGACCGCGTGTTCACGCGCCTGTTCGAGAACTATGCGGCGAAGCTCGATCTCGCGGACGACGCCGCCATCCTCGAGATCGGCTGCGGCACCGGAGTCGTCGCCCGCGCCCTCGCCCGCCGGCGCGGCGGCAGCGGGCGGATCGTGGGCGTCGACCAGAGCCCGGCGTTCGTCGCCGCGGCGCGGCGTTTCGCCGCCGCCGAGTCGCTGGCCCGGGCGCTCGACTTTCGCGTCGGCGATGCCCATGAGCTGCCTTTCGAGGC
Source organism: Alphaproteobacteria bacterium (assembly GCA_965243325.1). Classification (GTDB taxonomy): domain Bacteria; phylum Pseudomonadota; class Alphaproteobacteria; order UBA7887; family UBA7887; genus JANQOH01. The sequence goes on from CBDEUQ010000003.1 coordinate 2,840,438, forward strand.
GGATTCGTTCGACGCCGCCGTCGCCCACACGCTGATCAGCCATGCCGGCGATCCGGCGGCGGTGCTGGCCGAGGCGCGGCGCGTGCTGAAGCCGGGCGGCGTGCTCGTCGTGTTCGACGGCGACTACGCTTCGCTGACCTACGCCTACGGCGATGCCGAGGCCGGCCGCCGCATGGACTGGGCGCTCGCGCGCGCCGCCTTCAACAACCCGCTGGTGATGCGGGCGCTGCCGCGGCTGCTGGACGAGGCCGGTCTGGAGGTGCGCGAGACCCTGGCCGACGTGGTTTCGGAGATCGGCGCCGGAAGCTATTTCCGCAGCATGGCGGAGACCTATGCGCCGCTGATCGCCGAGGCCGGGCTGGCCTCCGCCGGCGAGGTCGACGCCTGGCTGCGGGCGCAGCGCGACGCCATGGCCGACGGCCGCTTCTTCGCCTCGTGCAACTACTACAGCGTCATCGCCCGCCGTCCGCGATAGCCCGAAGCGGCGTGGAACGCTCGCTGGTCGCGCGCTATAGTCGGGGCGGCTTGAGGGAGGACGCGACATGATTCTCGCCGGCACCGCCGAAGGTGTATTCGCGCTCGCCGCGGACGGCCCCGAACAGCGGCTCGAGAGCCGCTGCGTGCGCGATCTCGTGCGCCTCGGCGGCCGCCTGTTCGCCGGCACCGACGCCGGGCTGTTCCTCTCCGACGACGACGGTGCGGTCTGGCGCTTCGCCGGCCTCGGCGACCGCGAGATCTGGCAGGTCCGCGGCGCCGGCGCACGGACCGTCTACGCGGCGACCCAGCCCGCAGCCCTGTTCCGCAGCGACGACGACGGCGATACTTGGCGCGAGCTGCCGGCACTGTCCGACGACCCCGCGGCCGCCGACTGGTGCCTGCCGCTCTCGCCGCCGCAGCCGGCGCGGGCGCGCGCGCTGGTCGTCGACCGCGACGATCCGCGGCGCCTCTGGCTCGGGATCGAAGTCGGCGGCATCGCCCGCAGCGACGACGGCGGCGAAAGCTGGTCGCTCGACCGGCCCGGCGGCAACCCGGACCTGCACATGATGTTCGCCCACCCCGCGGCGCCCGCAACGTTGTACGCCTCCACCGGCTATGGACGCGTCTACGGCGAGGCGGCGCGCATCGAAGGCAACGCCGGCGTCTTCCGTTCCGACGACTACGGGGCGACGTGGCGCTACGTCTGGGCCGGCATCGAGCCGCGCTACTCACGGCCCATGTGCGTCGATCCGCGGCCGCCGTACGGGGTCACCGTCGGCAGCGCCCCCTCGGCGTTCTCGCACGCGACGAACGAGGGCGGCGCCGCCGCGATGCTGTTCCGCTCGGACGACGGCTGCGAGACGTGGCGCTCGCTGTGCGACGCCGCGCATTCGCCGTCGACGGCGAACTTCCACGGTCTCGCGCCCGACCCGGACAAGGCGGGCAGCGTCCTCGTCGGCACCGACACCGGCGAGGTCTGGCGCGTCGGCGAGGGCGCCGACTGGACGATGCTCGCCTCGGGCATGCCGCTCGTCGCCTCGCTTCTGCCTCTGTGACGCGGCCGGCCGCGCATGACTGACCGCCGCCGCCACGGCGGGCTCCGCGGCGGCCTCACGCATTACGGCGACAGCGGCTTCGCGTGGTTCCTGCGCCGCAGCTTCGCCGCCTCCATGGGGTATTCGGACGAGGCGCTCGACCGCCCGGTCGTCGGCATCGCCGATACAGCGAGCGGCTTCAACAACTGCCATCGAACGGTGCCGGCGCTCGTCGAGGCGGTGAGCCGCGGCGTGACGATGGCCGGCGGGCTGCCGGTCCCCTTCCCCACCGTCTCCCTCGGCGAGCCCTACCTCGCGCCGACGAGCATGCTGTTCCGCAACCTGATGGCGATCGACACCGAGGAGATGATTCGCGCCCAGCCGATGGATGCCGTGGTGCTCGTCGGCGGCTGCGACAAGACGGTGCCGGCGCAGCTGATGGCGGCGGCGAGCGCCGGACGGCCGGCGATCCAGCTCGTCACCGGCCCGATGATGACCGGGAGCTGGCGCGGCGAACGCCTGGGCGCCTGCACCGACTGCCGCCGGCAATGGGCGCGCTATCGCGCCGGCGAGCTCGACGAGGCGGAGATCGCGGAAGTCGGCCGCGAGCTGTCGACGACCGCCGGGACGTGCATGGTGATGGGCACGGCAAGCACCATGGCGCTGACGTGCGAGACCCTCGGCATGATGCTCCCCGGAGGCGCCGCGGTCCCCGCCGTGCACGCCGAACGCCTGCGCGTCGCCGAGCGTACCGGCGCGCGCGCCGTGGCGATGGCGGCGGAGAATCTCACGCCCGAGCGGATCATGACATCGGCGGCGTTCGCGAACGCTCTGCGCGTGCTGCTGGCCACCGGCGGCTCGACGAACGGTCTGGTGCATCTCGCGGCGATCGCCGGGCGTTGCGGCATCGCCATCGACCTCGACCGCTTCGATGCCATGAGCCGCGAGACCCCCGTGCTCGTGGATCTCAAGCCGTCCGGCGCACACTACATGGAAGACCTGTTCAAGGCCGGAGGCCTCGCGCCCATCCTGCGCGAGCTCGCGCCGCTGCTCGATCTCGAGTGCCTGACGGTGACCGGCCGCCGCCTCGGCGAGGAGCTCGCGGCGGCGCCGGCGCCGTGGCCGCAGGACACCGTGCGCCCCCTCGCCGCGCCGTTGTCGGCGCAAGGCGGCCTTGCCGTGCTGCGCGGCAACCTGGCCCCCGGCGGCGCGATCGTCAAACAGTCGGCGGCGACGCCGGAACTGCTCGCACACGAAGGCCGGGCGGTGGTGTTCGACAGCCTCGAGGACATGGCGCGGCGGATCGATGCCGCCGATCTCGACGTCGCACCGGACGACGTGCTGGTGCTGCGCAACGCCGGCCCCACGGGCGCGCCGGGAATGCCGGAGGCAGGCTACGTGCCGATTCCGCGCAAGCTCGCGCGCGCGGGCGTGAAGGACATGGTGCGGATTTCCGACGCGCGCATGAGCGGCACCGCGTTCGGCGCCATCGTGCTGCACGCGACGCCCGAGGCGGCCGTCGGCGGCCCCCTCGCGCTCGTCCAGAACGGCGATCGCATCCGCCTCGACGTGGCGGCGCGGCGCCTCGACCTGCTCGTCGACGACCCCGTGCTCGCCGCACGCCGCGCCGCCTGGACACCGCCGGCGCCGCACCCCGGCAGCGACCGGGGCTGGCTCAAGCTCTATCTCTCCGAAGTCGAACAGGCCGACAAGGGCTGCGATCTCGCCTTCCTCAAGCCTCCGACGACGTCCGTGGCGCCCTGACCGGCGCCCGGCCGCTCCCCATGCGCCGGCCGGTTTCCGGCGTCACGGCACGAGCCGGTCGCACAGCAGGTCGTACAGCGCCGCCTTTCGTTCGATGCCGAGACCCGGGGCGTCGGGCAGCCGCACCTTTCCGTCCTCGACGGGCAGGTCGTCGGCAAATCCGCCGAACGGCTCGAACACCCCGGGGTACGACTCGCACCCGCCGAGCTGCAGGCCGGCGGCGAGATTGAGACCGATCTGATGGCCGCCGTGCGGCGAATGGCGCCGCCGCGGCCAGCCGTGTTCGTCGAACATGGCGACGATGCGCAGGTACTCGGTCGGTCCGTAGCAGAGCGCGGGGTCGATCTGCAGCCAGTCGCGCGCCGGGCGCAGTCCGGCGTGGCGCGCGAGATTGCGCGCGTCCGGCAGCGACATCAGGCATTCGCCCGTCGCCAGCGCCGGCGCATAGGCATCGGCGATCTCCGCGTACAGCGCGTAGTCGAGCGGATCGACGGGTTCCTCGAACCACATCAGGCCGAAGGGCGAGAGCGCATCGGCATACGCCAGGGCCCGCCCGCGGTCGAAGGTGCCGTTGGCGTCGACGGCGACCCGGTCTCCCCCGCCCGCCGTCTCGACCACCGCCTCGACGCGGCGCAGGTCCTCGTCGAGCGGCGCGCCGCCGACCTTCATCTTGACGGTGCGGTAGCCGCCGTCGAGATAGCCCTGCATCTCCGCCTTCAGCGCCGCCGTGTCCTTGCCGGCGCGGTAGTAGCCGCCGCCGGGGTAGACGGCGACCTCCGGGTCGGCGCGGCCGCCGTTGGCGCGGTCCGCGAAGACGGCCCACAGCGGCCGCCCGGCGAGCTTTCCGTAGAGGTCCCACACGGCGACGTCGAGCGCCGCCAGCGCCACCGCCCGGTCGCCGTGGCCGCCCGGCTTCTCGTCGGCCATCGCGGCCCGCCACACGGCTTCCGGATCGACGAGGCCGTCGCCGTCGAGCAGGCTCTCCGGCGGTGCGCCGAGCACGCGCGGGATCAGCCGTTCGCGCAGGATGCCGCCCTGGGCGTAGCGCCCCGGCGCCGAGAACCCGTATCCGACCGCCGGCCCGCGCCGCGTCTCCGCCAGCACCGCGACGGCGCTTACCGTCATGCGGCTGAAGTCGACCGCGGCGTTCCGCAGGTCGCCGCCGAGCCCGAGGCTCGCTTCGCGGATTTCGAGGATCCGCATGGTTCACGCGGAGAGGGTGGTAAAGACCCCCTTTCCGGTCGTCTGGGTGTCGAACGTGCGGTAGGCGTCCGCCGCTTCTTCGAGGCGGTAGTGGTGGGTGAACAGCGCGTCGACCGCGATGTCGCGCTCGGCGACGAAACGGGCGCACGCCGCTTGGCCGAAGCGGCTGAACGTCCACGAACCGATGATGGTCAGTTGCTTGCGCAGCACATCCGGGCTCACGTCGAGGGTCACCTCGCCGCCCTCGCCGACGAAGCAGACCTTGCCCCAGACGCGAGTCGCGCGGACGGCGGCCTTGCGCGCCGCCGCAACGCCCGAGCAGTCGAGCGTCATGTCCACGCCCTCTCCGTCCGTCAGCTCGAGGAGCGCCTCGACGGGGTCGTCGGCGGACGGATCGATGACCGATTCCGCGCCCATCTTTTCCGCCAGCGCCCGCCGCTCGGCGCCGATGTCGAGCGCGACGACCCGCGCGCCCATGGCCGCCGCAAGCTGGCTCGCGCTCAGGCCGACCGGCCCTTGGCCGAAGATGGCGATCGTGTCGCGGCCGGACAGCTCGAGCCGGCCGAGGGCGCCGAACGCCGTTCCGGTGCCGCAACTGATCGCCGCGCCGGTCGCGAACGACAGCGCTTCGGGCAGCGGCACCAGCGTCGACACCGGCGCCAGCATGTACTGCGCGTGGCCGCCGTGGCCGGTTGCGCCGTAGACCACCGGCCCGCCCCGGCACAGTTGCGACCAGCCGGTGTCGCAATGCAGGCAGTGGCCGCAGCCCCTGTAGTGGTGCACCATGACCCGGTCGCCGATCTTGAACCGGCCGTCGTCGCCGGGTCCGAGCGCCGCGACGACTCCGCACGGCTCGTGGCCCGCGATCACCGGACCGGAAAGCTCGCCGAGGCCGAGCGCGGCGGTCCCCCCTTCCGCCGATGCGCGATAGAACTTGAGATCGCTGCCGCACATGCCCGACGCCTTCATTTCGAGCACGACCTCGCCCGGGCCTGGCGTCGGATCGTCGAAGGTCATGAGCTCGAGCCGGCGGTCGCCGAGAAACACCACGCCACGCATACCGTCCTCCCCACATCGGTTGCCGCGACGATGGTAGAGCGTCCGCCGCTTGCGAGGCAAACGAATCGGCGCTCGTCCGCGTTCCCGCCTTTCGCTTGCCGCGCGAGTTTCTATAATGCGCCGCCGCAACCGGCGGAACGGGGATCCCAAGGCATGGATATCGGCTTGAGCGACGCCGACAAGGCGTTTCGCGACGACGTGCGCGGCTTCATCGCGGACCGTCTTCCGCCCGATATCAAGCGGCGCGTCGCGGGCGGCCTCGCGCTCGACCGCGAGGACTACGTGACGTGGCACAGGATCCTCTACGAACGGGGCTGGGCCGCGCCCGCATGGCCCAAGGCGCACGGCGGCACGGGCTGGACTCCCCTTCAGCGCTACATCTTCGACAGCGAGACCGCCGCGGCGGACGCGCCCCGTGTCATACCGTTCGGCGTCAGCATGGTCGGGCCGGTGATCTTCACCTTCGGCGATGCGGCCCAGAAAGCGCACTATCTGCCGCGAATCCTGTCGGCGGAGGACTGGTGGTGCCAGGGCTATTCGGAGCCCGGCGCGGGGTCCGATCTCGCCAGCCTGCGGACGCGGGCGGTGCGCGACGGCGACCACTACGTCGTGAGCGGGCAGAAGACGTGGACGACCTCGGCGCAATGGGCGGACTGGATCTTCTGCCTGGTGCGCACGGATCCCGACGCCGCCAGGCCGCAACAGGGCATTTCCTTCCTGCTCATCGACATGCAGAGCCCGGGCATCGAGGTGCAGCCGATCAGGACCATCGACGGCGGCCAGGAAGTCAACGACGTGTTCTTCGACGACGTCCGCGTGCCGGTGAAGAACCTCATCGGCGAGGAGAACAAGGGCTGGACCTACGCCAAGTTCCTGCTCAGCTTCGAGCGCGCCGGCATCGCCGACGTCGGGCGCTCGCGCAAGCAGCTTGCCCGGCTCAAGGCCGTCGCCGGAGCCGAACGGAGCGGCGGCCGGCCGCTGTCGGAGGACCACCGCTTCCGTGAGAAGATCGCGGCGGTCGAGATCGACCTTCTCGCCGTCGAGTATACCGAGCTCAGGGCGTTGAGCCGGCGCGTCGCCGGCAAGGAACCCGGAACCGAAGCGAACATCCTGAAAATCCGCGGCACCGAGGTCCAGCAGCGCCTCTGCGAGTTGCTGCTCGAGGCGGTGGGCCCCTATGCCAATCCGTACGTTCCCGAGGCGCTCGCCGACGGCTGGAACGAGGAGCCGATAGGACCGGACTACGCCGCCGCCGTGGCGCCGCGCTACTTCAACATGCGCAAGGCCTCGATCTACGGCGGCTCGAACGAGATTCAGAAGGGCATCGTCGCCAAGTTCGTGCTTGGGCTGTGAAGGAGGCCGCGCGTGGACCTGTCCTACAGCGAAGACCAGCGGCTGCTTTCGGAGAGCGTCGCCCGCTTCGTCCGCAACGACTACGACTTCGAAACCCGCCGCGGCCTCGCCGAGAGCGAGCTGGGCTTCGGTGAAAGCAAATGGGCGACCTTTGCCGAGCTCGGCTGGCTCGCCATTCCGTTCGCCGAGGCCGACGGCGGCCTGGGTGCCGATCCCGTCGCCGTCATGGTATTGATGGAGCAGTTCGGCCGCGGCCTCGTCGTCGAGCCGTACACGCCCAGCGTCCTGCTCGGGGGCGGCCTGATCGCGGCCGCGGGAAGCGACGCGCAGCGCCGGCGCTGGCTCGGCGAGCTGATCGCCGGCAAGACCCACCTCGCCTTCGCCCATGGCGAGCCCGGCGGACGTTACACATTGAGCCACGTCTCGACCCGCGTCGAGGCGGCCGACGGCGGCTTCCGGCTCAGCGGGCACAAGGCCGTGGTGCACAACGCGGAGGCGGCCGATTTCCTGATCGTTTCGGCGCGCGAGTCGGGTGCGGTCGCCGACGAGTCCGGCATCTCCCTGTTCGTGGTGCCGCGCGCCGCCGCCGGTCTTGCGCTGCGCCCCTACCGTACCGTCGACGGCCTGCGCGCCGCCGAGGTGGCGCTGGACGGCGTGGCCGTCGACGAAGATTCGCGCCTCGGTGCCGCCGGCGCCGCCTTTCCGATCGTCGAGAGCGTGGTCGACCGCGCTGTCGCCGCGGTGTGCGCCGAAGCGCTCGGCATCATGGACGTGTTGCGCGAGACGACGCTGGAGTACCTGAAGACCCGCCGGCAGTTCGGCCGTCCGCTGGGCTCGTTCCAGGCGTTGCAGCACCGCGCGGTCGACATGCTCATCGCGTGCGAGGAAATGCGCTCGTTGACCCTGATGGCGACTCTCGGCCTCGACGGGTCTGCCGCGGAACGGCGGCGCGCGGTGTCCGCCGCCAAGGCGCACGTCGGCCGTGCGGGCAGGAAGGTCGGCCAGGAAGCCGTGCAAATGCACGGCGGCATGGGTGTGACCGACGAGCTCAAGGTCGGCCACTATTTCAAGCGGCTGACGATGATCGATACCTTCTTCGGCGACGCGGCGCACCACCTCGACCGCTTCGCCGACAACCCCGCCGACGCCGCCTGAGCGCGCGCACCTGCACGAAGGAACGAACGCGATGATCGACATCAAGCCTCTGTTCGACCTGAACGGCACCGTTTCCGTGGTCACCGGCGCTTCGCGCGGCATCGGCCGGGCGATCGCCGAAGGCATGGCCAGCGCCGGCGCCAGGGTAGTCGTCTCCAGCCGCAAGCTCGACAAGTGCCAGGAGGTGGTCGACGGCATCAGGGATTCCGGCGGCGAAGCCACCGCGGTCCAGTGCAACATCACCTACAAGGAGCAGCTCCGGCATCTCGTCGACGAGTCGCTCGCCGCCTACGGCCAGATCGACACGCTGGTCTGCAACGCCGCGGTCAACCCGTACTACGGGCCGCTTAGCGAGATACCCGACGACGCCTACGACAAGATCATGAACTGCAACGTGCGCAGCAACGTGTGGCTCTGCAACATGACGGTTCCGCAGATGGCGGAGCGCGGCGGCGGCAGCGTCATCATCATTTCGTCGGTGGGCGCCTTCATCGGCTCCGCCACGCTGGGCACCTATTGCATCTCGAAGGCGGCGGACATCGCGCTGGCGCGCAACCTGGCCGTCGAATGGGGCGGGAAGAACGTCCGCGCGAACTGCATCAACCCGGCGATCATCCGCACCAATTTCGCGCGCGCGCTGTGGGAGAACCCGGAGATTCACGACCGCGCCGTGCGGCAGTACCCGCTCAAGCGCATCGGCGAGCCGGTCGAGATCGCCGGCGCCGCCGTCTTCCTCGCCGCCAAGGCGTCGAGCTTCGTCACCGGCCAGACCCTGGTGATCGACGGCGGCTCGACGATCGCGGCGGGAGAAGGCTGACGGACCGTCCGCACCGACGGAATCGGGACATGGCGAGAGTTCCGCGCCGCATCGTGACCGGCCACGATTCCTCCGGTCGTTCGGTCGTTGCCTTCGACGACCGCGGGCCGAACCGCAACGCCGCGCTCATCGAGCTGTGGCTGACCGACCGCACGCCTGCCGACAACACCGCTCCGGCGGACGCCGCCACGGCCGCCAGCGCCCTGGAACCGCCGCCCGGCGGCACCCGGTTCCGCTTCTTCACCGTGGCTCCCGAGCCTCGCCCCGGCAGTTTCGACGCCGACGCGCGCGCCGCCGCCGTGCGCGAGCGTTTCGCGGCAATGGACGCGGAACGCTGCCTCGTCGATACCGCACGTCACCCCGCCATGCACAAGACGCGGACGGTGGATTACATCCTGCTGCTGTCCGGCCGGGTCACCCTGCTGCTCGACGATGGCGAAGTCGAACTCGAGCCGTTCGATGCGGTCGTTCAGCGCGGCACGAACCACGCCTGGGTCAACCACGGCGACGAGCCGGCGCTGCTCGCGGCGGTGCTTGTCGACGCCGACGACGCCTGACCCGCCACACCCTGAGGAGACGACGCGATGGACCAAGCGACCTATGACAAGGGCATGGCGGTGCGCCGCGACGTGCTCGGAGCCGAACACGTCGACCGCGCCATGGCGTCGGCGGATGCGTTCAACGGGCCGATGCAGGCTCTCGTCACCGAGTATTGCTGGGGCGCCGTGTGGGGCCGCGAGGGGCTGCCGCGCAAGACGCGGAGCCTGCTCAACCTCGCCATGCTGACGGCGCTCAACCGCGAGCACGAGTTCAAGCTGCACGTGCGCGGTGCGCTGCGCAACGGAGTGACTCGCGACGAGATCGGCGAGGTGCTGCTGCAGGCGGCGATCTACTGCGGCGTGCCGGCGGCGATCAGCGCGTTCCGCCAGGCCCGGGAGGTGTTCGAGGCGGTCGACGCCGAAGGATGAGCGGCGAGCGCGCGCCTGCCGACTACATCCGCGAGATCGTCGCCGAGGACGTGGCCGCCGGCCGGGTGGCCGGCGTCGTCACGCGGTTTCCGCCGGAACCGAACGGCTATCTGCACATCGGCCACGCCAAGTCGATCTGCCTCAATTTCGGCATCGCGGCGGCCTTCTCCGGCCGCTGTCATCTGCGCTTCGACGACACCAACCCGAGGCGTGAGGAAGCGACCTACATCGACGCGATCGAGCGCGACGTGCGCTGGCTCGGTTTCGACTGGGGCGCGCACCGCACCTTCGCCTCCGACGGGTTCGAGACCCTCTACGGCTATGCGCTGCACCTGATCGACGGCGGTCTCGCCTACGTCGACGACCAGTCCGCCGAGGAAATTCGCGCCAGCCGCGGGACGCTGACCGAGCCGGGCGTCGACAGCCCGTGGCGCGACCGCGGCGCGGCGGAGAACCGCGACCTGTTCGAACGCATGCGCGCCGGGGAGTTCGCCGAGGGCAGCCGCGTCCTGCGCGCCAAGATCGACATGGCCTCGGGCAACCTCAACATGCGCGACCCGGTGCTGTACCGCATCCTGCACGCGGCGCACCCGCGTACCGGCGAGGCGTGGTGCGTCTATCCGACATACGACTTCGCGCACGGCCAGTCGGACGCGATCGAGGGAGTCACGCATTCGATCTGCACCCTGGAGTTCGAGGATCACCGCCCGCTCTACGACTGGCTGATCGAGCGCCTGCCGGTCCCCGCTCGGCCGCGCCAGTACGAGTTCGCGCGCCTCAACCTCACCCGCACCGTGCTGTCCAAGCGGCGTCTTGCCGGGCTGGTCGATGCCGGCCACGTGTCGGGCTGGGACGATCCGCGGATGCCGACGCTCGCGGGCCTCAGGCGCCGCGGCTTCCCGCCCGACGCCATCCGCGAGTTCTGCGCCCGTATCGGCGTCAACAAGCGCGACTCGACGGTAGCGGTCCACGCGCTGGAGCACTGCGTGCGCGAGGCTCTGAACCGGCGCGCGCCCCGGCGCATGGCGGTGTTGCGCCCGCTCAAGGTCGTGATCGAGAACTGGCCCGCCGGCCGGAGCGAACGCCTCGACGCGCTCAACAACCCGCAGGATGCCGGCGCCGGCAGCCGCCCGGTGTCGTTCGGACGCGAAATCTACGTCGAGCGCGACGACTTCATGGAGGACCCGCCGCGCAAGTTCTACCGCCTCGCCCCGGGGCGCGAGGTGCGGCTCCGCTACGCGTATCTCGTCACCTGCCGCGACGTCGTCAGGGACTCCTCCGGCGAGGTCGTCGAATTGCGCTGCACCTACGATCCGGCGACCCGTGGCGGCAACGCGCCGGACGGGCGCAAGGTCAGGGGGACCCTGCACTGGGTCTCGGCGGCAGACGCGCGCGACGCCGAAGTCCGTCTGATCGACCATCTCTTCGCGGACGACGTTCCGGAGCCCGGCGCCGCCCCCGCCCCGCGCTCGCTCGAAGTCGTGCGCGCCAGGGTCGAGCCGGCGCTCGCCGACGCAGCGCCGGAGGCGCCCGTCCAGTTCGAGCGCCTCGGCTATTTCGTCGCCGATCGCGACTCGCGGCCGGACGCGCTCGTCTTCAACCGCACCGCGACCCTCCGCGATTCATGGGCGAAGGCCCGCGCGCGCGGGTGACCGTCGCAGGGCGTGCGAGATCTATCGTGAGTTGCCGGCCGGCTCGGTCGAGGGGGAGGCCCCGACGCGCGCCAGGGCCACGAAGTTGTCGTAGAGGGTGCGGGCGTCGCGGTTGAAGCCGGACATCCGGCGCTGCACCTCGGCATCGAAAGGCGCGAGGCCATCCGCGCCCAACGCGCGCTCCAGCGACTCGCGGTAGACGGGTACGGCGTTCCACTCGCCGACCGTCACCGGCGTGATTTCCACATGGTACTGCAATCCGTATGCGCTGCGCCCGACCCGGAACGCCTGGATCGCGCACCGTTCGGACGACGCCAGGACGACCGCGTCGGCGGGCGGCGCCGTCACCGCGCAGCCGTGCCACTGCAGGCAGGTCACGCTCGCGTCGAGTCCGGCGAGCAGGGGGTCGGCGCGGCCGGCCTCGGTGAGGTCGACCGTGAGGACGCCCACCTCGGGCTCGGCCATGGTCTCGACCCGGCCGCCGAGCGCGGCCGCGAGGAGCTGATGGCCGAGGCAGACCCCGAGGAACGGCATGCCGCGCGCCGCCACCGCCTCGCGGATCGCCGCCTTTTCGTCGGCGATCCAGGGATGGGCATCCTCCTCGAAGACGTCCATCGGCCCGCCCATGGAGATCAGCGCGTCGTAGCCGTCCAGAGGCGGAATGCTCTCGCCTTCGTCGAGCTCGACCGTGTCCCAGGCGATCCCGTCCGCGCGCATGAAATCGCGGAAGATGCCGGGATGCTCGATCTCGATGTGCTGGAGCACCAGGAACTTCACGGTCGGGGCCTCCCTCGTTCGCGCCGGCTGTTGCGCCGCGTCGATCCGGTCGGGAGCGCGTCTTGTAGCGCGCCCGCAAGAGGCGGGTAAAGCGCCCCGAATCCGGTCGGCGCCGTCGCGCTACGGTCGCGCGTTCTCGAACACGGCCCACAGCGCGACGATCCCCTCCTCGGGCACCGTCGCGACGAGGTTCGAACCGGCCGCGCTGACGTAGCGCGCACCGTCGGGCGTCTCGCTGCCGACGAGCCAGCGCGCGAGCGGCGTATCCTCGCCCGGCCGGTACAGGACGACGAACAGCGTGGGCGGCGCAAGGCCGTAGGCATCCGGATCGGCGACGCGTCCGAGGTCCTCGACGACCCGCGTGTCGACAAAGGCGGCGATGCCGCGCGCAATCGTGTCCGACGCGCGCGGATCGCGTTCGTGTTCGTGCGCCGCGTCCGCATCCACCCCGACGGCGTGCCGGTGGTGAAACCACGCACCTTCCGCGTCGCGGTCGAAACGGCGATACGCTCCGGCGCCGACGATCTCCACGGCGCCGATCTCGTCGATCGACAGTGTCATCAGGCGGTCCGACGCCAAACGGGCGGGTGCGACCTCCTGCGGCGCCCGGGTCCCCGTCCGGTCGAGAACGGCGACGACGGCGACGAGAAGCCCGAGCAGGACCCAGACGACGATCAGCGGCGTCCGGCGGCGCCGGGCCGCCGGCGGCGTCATCGTTGGCGCCACCAGACCGCGCTTCCGATCAACGCGAGGACCAGCGGCAGGAAAAAGACGGAAAGGAAGAAGGTCCCCTTCATCTGCCGGTTGGTGAAATGGATCTCCGGCAGCTCGCGGGTCCGCGGTTCGATCCCGATCAGGTTCTCCTGTGCCGTCAGATAATTGACCGCGTTGAGGAACAGGTTGCCGTTGCCCAGGACATGAAAGAAGGAATTGGTGGCGAAGTCGGAATCGCCGACGACGACGACGCGCGAGCGGCGCGTCGCGAGCATCGCCGGGTCGCCGTTCGCCGGCTCCCGGTCCGCGCGGGGACCGAGGGATTCGACGAAGGCGATGTCTTCGGCGGTCGCCGGTTTCTTGTTGATCGCCACCATGAGGGTCAACGGCCCCTGGACGTCGTCGTCCGCGTTCCACTCCACGCGCGTCGAGGACGTCTCGCCGAAGCTGTTGACCGACGAGTTGATGACCCGCGTCGGCGCCGTTCCGGCGATTCGCTCGCCCGGGGACAGCGAGCGCGCACCGGGGAAGAAGGTCAACGGCAGGTCCCGGGTCATCTGATGGTTGTTGTAGCGCGTCACCGCGGGCGACGACCGGTCGGCCGCGAAATGATGCGACGGATCGATCACCATGGTCTCGTCGAGAACGACGCCGTAGTCGCGCAGCACCGGTTCGAGCCCCGTCTCGACGAACGGGTCGATCATGAACAGGGCGTTGCCGCCGTCGGCGAGAAAGCGGCGCAGCACGGCGATTTCCGAGGCGAGCAACGGCGACTTCGGGCCGGGAAGGATCAGCACCGCGCAGCCGCTGAGAGACTCGGCGCCGTCCTGCAAGATCGACACCGCGCTGACCGTATAGTTCAGCTCTTCCAGTCCGTTCGCGGCCTTTGCGAGACCGTGGGTTTCGTGCAGCACGTACTGCACGCCGCTCCCGTGCGCGTGATCCGCTTCGCCCTCGACGTGATCGTGCGACTCCATGCTGAAGGGATCCGCCTCGCCGTGGCCGGTGAGGAAGCACGCCTTCTGTGTCGCACCCTGCGATACCCGGAGAATGCCGTTCACGATGTCGGCCTCGAGCTCGCCGTTCACGTCGATGCGCCGATCCTCGCTGGTCATCACCGCCGTGCCGGGAAAACGGACGTTGAGCAGGCGTGCCCTGGCCGGGTTCAGCATCGGATCGTGAAACTCAACAGTGACGTGGTCGCTCGCCGCGGCGATCAGCCGGTAGCGGTCGATCGTTCCCTGCATCAGGTGGCTGTGGAAAAACACCACGTGCACGGGCTTGGCGAGCCGCTGCAGAACCGCGATCGATTTCTCCGACAGCGAATACAGTCCGGCGCTGCTGAGGTCGTAACGCAGCGGGTAGCTTGCCGATACGTAGGCCAGAAGGCCGATGATCCCAACGATGCCGAGGGTGTGAAGCGCGATCTCGACGCGCCGCCGCCTGAGCGCGCCGGCAAACTCGGCGCGGACGCTCCATCCCCCGGCGGCGACCGACGCGGCGCCGGCGACGGCGAGGACCGCCGTCACCGCCAGCGTTTCGTAATAGACGATCTTGAGAACCAGCGCGGCGAACAGCGCGGCCGCGCCTGCCAGGAACATCGATCTGCCGAAGAAGGACCGGGACATGTCATCGCCTCCACGACAGCCAGCCGGCGTTCAGCGTCAACGCGATCGCGGTGGCGGCGAGGAAGAAACCGACGGCTTCGCCGAGAACCAGCCCCTGGACGAAGGTGCCGTAATGCTCCGAGAACGACAGGTAGTCGACCAGCCACCAGAGGAAATAGGACGACTGGAAGTTCTGCAGATTGTCGACGAACCAGAAGCCGAGAAGAACCGCGACCGTGGTCAGGGCGGCGACGATCTGGTTCTGCGTCAGCACCGAGAAAAACTGCCCGAACGCCAGGCACGCCGCTCCGAGAAGGAGGAAACCGAGGTAGCCGGACAGTATCGTCGTCGTTTCCGGCTCGGCGAACAGGTACATGGGGACCAGATCGACGGCGGTGCCGAGAGTCATCAGCAGCAGAATGGTCATGGCGCCGAGGAACTTTCCGACCGCGATCTGCCACGGCGACAGCGGCAGGGTCAGCAGCAGTTCCATGGTCCTGCCGCTCCACTCGCCGGCGAACAGCCGCATGGAGATCGCCGGGCTGACGACGGTGAGGAGAATCCCCATGTTCTGGAACGTCGAGTCCATCGTCGCCATGCCGCCGAGAAACACGCCGTAGGTGTGGAAATAGCCGGTGCCGACGAGGAATACGGCGATAACGAAATAGGCGATCGGCGAGCGAAAATACTGCCGCATCTCCTTCTCGTAGAGCGCGAGGACGCCGCTCACGCCGCCGCCTCTTCCCGGTCCGACGCGCGCACGTAGTGCAGGAAGATGTTCTCGAGCGTCGGCTCGCGCCGCTGCAGCAGGAGCAGGTCCCATTTCGCGGTTACGGCGCGCGCGATCGCCGCTTCGATGCCGTCGCGGTCGTCCACCGCGCATTCCACCGCCAGCGGACCTGCGCCGCCCTCCGCCGGCGCGGCCTCGATGCCCCGTACGCCGTCGAGCGCGGCGAGCGTGTCCCGCAATTCCGCGGCCGGCGCGGCAACCCGCAGCGACACGACGCCGGTCTGCTCGACCGCCCCGCGCAGGCCCTCGGGCGTGTCGATGGCGAGGAGCCGGCCGTTGGCGATGATGGCGACGCGCTGGCAGATCAGCGTGACCTCGGGGAGGATATGCGTGCTCAGCAGGACGGTGTGCGCGGTGCCGAACGAGCGGATCACCTCGCGCGTCTCCTGAATCTGGCCGGGATCGAGGCCGATCGTCGGCTCGTCGAGCAGCAGCACGTCGGGCCGCCCGAGCAGCGCCTGGGCGAGACCCACACGCTGGCGGTAGCCCTTCGACAGCTTGAATATCTCGCGGCGAAAGACCTCTTCGAGACGGCAGGCGGCGGTGACGCGCTCGAGCTCGCCGGCGAGCTCCGCGCGCGCCACGCCCTTGGTCTTGGCGACGAAACGCAGATATCCGTCGACGTCAAGGGTGTCGTACAGAGGCGGATGTTCAGGCAGATAGCCGATGCGGCGCGCCGCTTCGACGTTGCCGCGCGCCATGTCGTGGCCGGCGACCGTCACCGTCCCCGCCGTCGCCGCGGTAAAGCCGGCGATCATCCGCAACGTGGTGGTTTTTCCAGCGCCGTTCGGCCCGAGAAAGCCGACGATCTCGTCCTGTTCGACCGTGAACGAGACATCGTGGATGACGGTTTTCGAGCCGTAGCGCTTGAAGACCGAGTCGAGCGCTATCATGGCGAACCGAAGCGGAATGGGAGAGGAAAAGGACGGAGGCCCCCCGAAACCGGGGGGCCTCCAACGATCGGATCAACGATGGGCGTGGTCAGTCATACCACTGGTTGCCCATCGACTCGTACTGCCGGATGCTGTGGCCGAACCAGAGCGGCGCGTTCTCGAGGTCGCGCATCATGGTCAGGCGGTTCACCGACTTAAAGTAGTCGAGCACGCTGTAGTTGAGGCCGGCCGGATGGCCTTCCAGGTTCTCTTCCATCCAGATCGCGTCCTGCGACAGGAGGACGGTGCCCGTGTTCGGGAGCTTCACCTTGACCGACTGGTGGCCGAGCGTGTGGCCCGGGGTCGAGAGAACCATCACCGTGCCGTCGCCGAACAGGTCATAGTCGCCGTCGAGAGCCAGATAGTTGAAGTCGCGCGCATCGTCATAGTCGGCCATGATGTGCGCACCGGACGGGCGCTGGAACTTCTCCGGCCACCACGCCTGATACAGCTCGCGCTGCTGGATGACGTGGATCGCGTCCGGGAACATCTCGATGTTCGCGATGTGGTCCAGATGCGAGTGCGAGGTGATGACCGCCTTCACCTGATCGACGGAGTAGCCGAGATTCTCGAGCTGGCGGTCGATGACGTCGTCGCGGGTCTGGTCCGGCCGCAGGAAGTCGCACGCCCCTTGGGACCAGTGCGAGGTGCAGTTGCCGTCCGAGATCGCGACGTTGTTGCCGGTGTCGTAGACCACGAGGCCCAGCGGATGGTCGATGACCCACATGTTGATGGGGATCATGATGTCGCGCGCTTCAGGATAGGTCGGGATGAGCCCCTGGATGTTGAACGGGCCGAACTTGCCGCTGGCCGCCCAATACAGCTTTTGCGCCGACGCCGACGAAGCGAAGACGCCGACCGCGGCGACAAGCGCCGCGACAATTCCCAATTTTCTCATATGCAAGCTTCTCCCACGCTGGTGGCCCGCGACAAGGTCGCACGACCGGAGTCCCTCCGCCCCGGCCGCAAGGCCGGTAACGGTACCGTATGCAGTATGCCCGACGGTCCGGTCAGCGCAAGAGAAAACCGGATAGTATATCAGTTTGAATTGCCGGCGGTGACGACGCTCTCGGCAGCGTCGCACCCTTCCCGCCGGTCGCACTCGACTCGCCGTTCGTGCCGCCCGGGCGGAGCGGAGCGGCGGTCCGTGTCGACGTTTCCCTCCGGGTCCACGGGAGTCGGCGGCGTCTCCGGACCCCGCCGCTCCCCGCGGTCGGCCGGGGTGACAGTTGGAGGCGAACGGCGCCTCCTGATTGCCACCCCGGCTTGACCCGGGGTCCAGAGCAAGCGGCACGACGCCCCCCGGGAAGACTGGACCCCGGCGCTCCGGCCGGGATGACAGTGGGTGGGAACGGCGGCTCCTACCTGTCACCCCGGGCTTGACCCGGGGTCCAGAGCAAGCGGCACGGCGCCGGCGACTGCGGCAAGCCTGCGCACACGATTCGCGAATTGAGCCAAACGGCTTGCGCCGGCACCGGGTTGCGGGTAAGGGCGTTCGCAGTCGATGCGTTGGGACCCGTCCGGGGTCGGCAGCGCGGGAGGGCGCGATGCGAAGCGTCGAACCGTTCGTCGAGCCGGCACAGTCGCCGGCAGGAATCCGCCTGTGAAGTCGCACGCGCGCGTCGTCGTTATCGGCGGCGGCGTGATGGGGGTCGGGCTCCTCTACCACCTCACCAGGGAGGGGTGGTCGGACGTCGTGCTCGTCGAGAAGGGCGAGCTGACCTCCGGCTCCACCTGGCACGCGGCCGGGCTGGTCCCCCATTTCATCGGCAGCCTCAACATGGCCAAGGTGCACCTCTACGGCTCCCGGCTCTACGAGCGGCTGGAGGCGGAAGTGGGCCAGGCCACGGGCTGGCACGGCTGCGGCTCGATCCGGCTGGCGACCACCCCGGACGAGGTCGACTGGTTTCACTACGTCCAGGGCGTGCTGCGCTGCGTCGGCGCCGAGTGCCACCTGATCGGCCCCGCGGAAATCTCCGACCTGCATCCGCTGCTGGACACCGAGGGGGTGCTGCTGGGCGCCTGGACGCCGGGCGACGGGCACACGGACCCCGCCGGCAGCACCATGGCGATGGCCGCCGGCGCGCGCCGGGGCGGCGCCGAGATCTCTCTCCGCAACCGGGTGGTCGACATCGCCCGGCGCGCGAGCGGCGACTGGGACGTGGTCACCGAGCACGGCACCATCGCGGCCGAGCACGTGGTCAACGCCGCCGGCGGGTTCGCACCCCGGATCGGCGCGATGGTCGGGCTCCGGGTTCCCATCGTCAACATGGTGCACCAGTATCTGGTGACCGAGGACCTCGACGAGGTTGCCGCGCTGGAGCGCGAGCTCCCGGTGACCCGCGACCCGCGCGCGTCCTGCTACTACCGCCAGGAGAGGCGGGGGCTGATCGTCGGTCCCTACGAGACCGACGGCGCAAAGGCCTGGGCGCTCGACGGAATCGACTGGTCGTTCGACGCCGAGCTGCTGCCGCCCGACACGGACCGGCTGATGCCCTGGCTCGAGCTGGCCGCCAAACGCATCCCGGCGTTCGGTAACGCAGGGATCAAGCGCGTCGTCAGCGGGCCCATCACCCACACGCCGGATGGCGGGTTCCTCATCGGACCCGCCCAGGGGCTCGAGAATTTCTGGATGTGCTGCGGCGCCAGCATCGGCATCACGCAGGGGCCCGGCGCCGGCAAGTACCTGGCGCAGTGGATGGTGCACGGCCAGACCGAGATCAACGTGCGCGAGATGGAGACCAGGCGCTTCGGCGCGTGGTCGGTCGGCGGGTACGGCCTGGCGAAGGCGGTGGACGAGTACCACCGGATGTACCAGGTGCAGTATCCGGGCGAATACCGCGAGCCCGGCCGGCCGGTCGCCACCACTCCGATCCACGGCAGGCTTGCGGCCCGAGGCGCGGTCTTCGCCGAGACCTTCGGATGGGAGCGGGCGAAGTGGTTCGCGCCGGCGGGCGTCGAGGAGGTTTACGGGTTTCGCCGCATGAACTGGTTCGACGCGGTCGGCGCGGAATGCCGGGCCGTGCGCGAGCGCGTCGGCGTGGCGGACCTCTCGGCCTTCGCCAAGTTCGACGTCACCGGAAGCGACGCGGCCGCGTTTCTCGACCGCATGATCGCCAACCGCGTGCCGCGCGAAGGCCGCGTCGTCCTCGCCCACGCGCTCACCCGACTCGGCGGCATCGAGAGCGAGTTCACGGTGACGCGGCTGGACGAGAGCCGCTTCTATCTGCTCTCGGCCGCGGTCGGGCGGATCCACGACCATGACTGGCTGGTGCAGCACCGGCGCGAGGGCGAGGACGTGGAGATCGCCGACGTCACCGACGATTACGGCGCCCTGCTGGTCAGCGGCCCGCGCGCGCGCGAGCTGCTCGCGAAGCTCACCGATGCCGATCTCGGCAACGCCGCGTTCCCCTGGATGTCAGCGCGCGAGATCGAGGTCGCGGACGTGCCGGTGCGGGCGCTGCGGGTGTCCTATGCGGGCGAGCTCGGCTGGGAGCTGCACCATCCGATGGTCCTCATGGACGGGCTCTACGACGCCTTGATGGCGGCGGGCGAGGAGTACGGGGTCGCGGATTTCGGTCTCTATGCCCTGAACGCTCTGCGCATGGAGAAGGCCTACAAGGCCTGGGGGCTGGAGCTCACGACCGAGCTCACGCCGGTCGAGGGCGGGGTGGAGCGCTTCGTCGACCTCGACAGCGCGTTCATCGGCAGGGAAGCCGTGGCGGCGCGGGCCCGCGGCAGCGTGGAAAGCCGCATTGTCTATCTGTCGGTAGATGCCGTCGACGCGGACGCCCGCGGCAACGAGCCGGTCTACGCCGCGGGCCGCCTCGTCGGGCTTACGACCAGTGGCGCCTGGGGGTACGCGGTCGGACGGAGCCTCGCCTTCGCCTTCGTCGAGGCGAACTTCGCCGCGCCCGGCGCCGAGCTCGAAATCGCGGTCCTCGGCCGCCGCTGCGCGGCCCGGGTGCTTGCCGAACCCGCCTGGGACCCCGACAACGAGCGATTGAAGGCATAGCGGGCGGGCCGTGCGGGCGCGCGGCCGGTTCGCGAACGACGGGAGGGCCCCGGAATGAGCGAGATCCTGACCAAGGCCGACTTCTATTTCGGCCCCCGCTACCGCAAGTCCCCCTTCTTCGAGTGCACGCGCCGGGCCGGGTGCCGGGCCTGGGGCATCTACAACCACATGTACATTCCGAACTACTACCACGATCCCCTCGAGGAGTACCGGAGCCTCACCGAGGACGTGACGCTGTGGGATGTCAGCGTCGAGCGCATCGTCGAGATCACCGGACCCGATGCCTCCGAGTTTACCAACCGGCTGACCCCCCGCGACCTGACCAAATGCGCCGTCGGGCAGGGCAAGTACGTGCTGATCACCGCCGAGGACGGCGGCATCGTGAACGAGCCGGTCCTGCTGCGCGTGGGCGAGAACCGCTGGTGGCTCGCGCTCTCGGACTCCGACGCGGGGCTGTGGGCGCGCGGCTATTCGGCGGGGTGCGGGCTGGACGTCCGTGTCCGCGAGCCCGAGATCTACCCGGTGCAGGTCCAGGGCCCGAAGTCCATCGACGTGATGACCGCGCTGTTCGGCGGCGAGGTCGCGAAGATCCGCTACTACTGGACCATGGAGACCGACCTCGACGGCATCCCGGTGGTCATCAGCCGGACCGGATGGAGCGCCGAGATCGGCTTCGAGATCTACCTCTGCGACCCGAGCCGCGGCGAGGAGCTCTGGAACCGGATCATGGAGGCGGGCGAGCCGCACCGCATCCGGCCGATCGCGCCCTCGCAGATCCGCCGCATCGAGGCCGGGATATTCCGCTACGGCGCCGACCTGACGATCGAGAACAACCCGTACGAGATCACAGGCCTCGAACGGATGGTGGAAGACCAGGACGCGGACTATATCGGCAAGCGGGCGCTGATGCGGATCAGGGCGGAAGGGGTGAGCCGGAAGCTGGTCGGCGTCGTGCTCGACGGCGAAGACAGACTCCCGGGACGCCCCGATGTCGCGCCCGTGTACCGCGACGGCGAGGAGATCGGGAAGGTCACCGTACTCGTCTGGTCGCCCCGCATGCAACGGAACATCGGCTACGTGTGGGTGCCGATCGGGCTGGCGGCGCCGGGCAACGCGCTCGAGGTCACGACGCTCGACGGCACGGCCCCGGGCAGGACCGCCGCCGTGCCGTTCTTCGATCCCGGGAAATCGGTCCCCGCCCGGAACCTTGCGGCCGGTTGAGCGGGAGGAAGTTCACGGGCACGGCGGCGCGGGCTATACCCCAAGCTCCGGGATACGCGCGGGCTCCCGGCCGCCGCCTTCGGAGCCCGGACGACCGGCGAGCGGAGACGGCGATTGTCGAAGGCCCAGGTGATTCACGAGCTCGGCCCTCCCGAGGCGATGCGCTGGGAGGACTGGCCCGTGCCCGACCCGGCGCCCGGAGAGGTCCGGCTGCGGCACACGGCGGTCGGCGTCAACTACGCCGACACCTACCACCGCGGCGGGATTTCCCATCCGTGGCCCGTGCCGCCCTGCCCGGTCGTCATCGGTTTCGAGGGTGTCGGCATCGTCGAGGGCGTGGGCGAGGGCGTTGCCGAATTCAGGACCGGCGACCGCGCCGCCTACGGAATCCCGCCGCTGGGAAGCTATGCCGAGGTGCGGAACTATCCGGCGGACAAGCTCCTTCACCTGCCGGACGGGTTGCGCGACCGGGATGTCGCCGCGCTGCTCATGAAGGGCATGACGGCGCACTATCTGCTGCACCGCACCTACGCGGTCCGCCCCGGCGACACTATCGTCGTTCATGCCGCCGCGGGAGGCATGGGGCTGATCCTCTGCCAGTGGGCGCGGGCGCTCGGCGCCCGGATCGTCGGCACCGTGAGCACGGAGGAGAAAGCCGCGGCGGCGGCGCGGGCGGGGTGCCAGTTCCCCGTTGTTCGCGGCAGGGAGAGCTTCGTGGACAGGGTGCGCGAGGTCACCGGCGGCGAAGGCGCGGCGGTCGTCTACGAGGCCATCGGCAAGGACACGCTGCAGCAGTCGCTGGACTGCCTGCGCCCGCTGGGCGTCTGCGCCGCCTACGGGCACGTATCCGGGCCTCCCCCGCCCATCGATATCGTGCAGGACCTGGGCCGCCGCGGCTCGCTGTTCATCACCCGCCCGGCGATCATGCACTACGTCGCCGCTCGCGCCGACCTGGAGCGGACGGCCGATGGCGTGTTTCGCGCCATCGCAGACGGCGTGATCGACGCCAACGTCAACTACGAGTACCGGCTGAAGGACGCCGTCGAGGCTCACAGGGCGATCGAAAGCGGCACGACGGTCGGGGCGACGGTGCTGATTCCCTGAGAGTCCGCCCCGCCCGGACCGGAACGAACGCGACACGGCGAGCATCACCGTTCGCAATCTCGACGACGACGTGAAGACCCGGCTTCACGCGCGGGCGGCGGGCAACGGCCGTTCGCTGGAAGAGGAGGCGCGGTCGATCCTGCGCGACGCGGCCCACGGGCCGCGCCGCGTCAGACGACGATGTCGACCGTGGCTTCGGCGCCGCCTCCCGGGTCGACGAGGCGCATGGATACCGCAAGCGCCTGCTCCTCGGTCATCCGCCTGAACAGAAAGTCGCGCGGGTTCTGCGGGTGGTCGGCCAGATAGAGCTGGGTGGTGAGCAGCTCGCGGCCGCGCTCGAGGACCTTGACATGGATGTGCGGCGTCCGGCCGGGATACGGCACCGGCACGATGGTGCGGAACCGGTAGCGCCCGCCGTCGTCGGCGATGTCGTGGCCGAAGCCCTGGAACCCCCCGTCGCGGGCGATGTCGCGGCGGTCGCCCGGATGCAGGTACCTCCCGTTCGCGTCGCACTGCCAGATCTCGATCCTGGCGCCCGCGACGGGGTCGCCGTTCCGGTCGGCGATCCGGCCCTTGAGCGTGAGCGCGTCGCCGGCCGCCCGCCCGGCCGCGCCGGCGACCGCGAGGAGGTCGTTGTCGACGTCGGCCAGCCGCATCGCGGGGGCGGGGTAGAACGGCCCCTCCATCGTCCTCGGGGTCGCCAGCGCGGCCGTCGCCCCGCGGAGCGGAAGCGTTCCCGCGGTCGCCGCCGCGAGGCCCGCGAGGAAGGCCCGCCGGCCGTTGGCGCGGGCGCTCACGGACGCCTCCCCCGCGGCGGGCCAGACGACCGTCTCTCCGTCGGGCGTTCGGAGCATGGCATCGGCGAAGTCCTCCAATTCAGGGACTGGGGCACCGTGTCCCGGCCAGCGGCGCCCGGAACTGCCGGACGATTTTGGGCGATGCGCACCGCAATTGTCGAGGGCGGAGCGGGCTACCGCACGCATCTTGTTGTGGCCTGGGCTCCACGGCGCTCCCTTCGCTCGGCCGAGACGGCACCGCGGTTCGTCGAAGAGGATTGCGGATTTCCCCGTGCCGGAAACGCAACCGGAGACACGACCGAAACCCCGGGGTTGCCGGCTGGTGAGCCCGCCAGGGATCGAACCTGGGACACCCTGATTAAAAGTCAGGTGCTCTACCGACTGAGCTACGGGCCCCCCGCCGAGTGCGCGGACCTTAGGCGGTCGGCACTCCGGCGGTCAACGGTCGCCCCTGTCCCGTTCCTCCTCGAAGGCGGCCGCGAACGCGTTCAGCCGGCCCGCCTTGACCGCTTCTCGAAGCCGCGCCATCAGCCCTTGGTAATAGTGCAGGTTGTGCATGGTCACCAACACCGCGCCGAGTATCTCGCCCGACCGCACCAGGTGGTGAATGTACGCGCGGCTGTGGCCAAGGCACGCCGGGCAAGCGCACGCCGGGTCCAGCGGCTCGCGGTCGGCGGCGTGACGGGCGTTGCGGACGTTCACCTTGCCGCGGCTGGTGAATGCCTGGCCGTTGCGGCCCGAGCGGGTCGGCAGCACGCAGTCGAACATGTCGATTCCGACGCCGACGGCAGCGACGAGATCTTCCGGCCGCCCGACTCCCATGAGATAGCGCGGCCGCTCGGCCGGCAACGCGGCGGCGGCAAGCGCGGCGGTTTCGATCATCGTCTGCGGCCCCTCGCCCACCGCCAGACCGCCGATCGCATAGCCGTCGAAACCGAGCGCGACGAGCCGCTCTGCCGATTCCCGCCGGAGGTCGCCGAACGTGGAGCCCTGAACGATTCCGAACAGACCGTAGCCCGGACGGGGCTCGAACGCCGCCCGGGACCGTTCGGCCCAGCGCAGGGAGAGCCGCATCGATGCGCACGCGTCGGGCTTCGACACGGGAAACGGCGTGCACTCGTCGAGCACCATGGTCACCGTCGCGTCGAGCGCGCGCTGGATCGCGACGCTCGATTCCGGAGTCAGGCGGCAGGCGCTGCCGTCCAGATGCGAACGGAACGTCACGCCGTCCTCGTCGAGCGTCCGCAGCTTGGCGAGCGACATGACCTGGAAGCCGCCCGAATCCGTCAGTATCGGCCCGGGCCAGGCCATGAAGCGGCGCAGGCCGCCGAGTTCGGCGATGCGCTCGGCGCCGGGCCGCAGCATGAGGTGATAGGTGTTCGCGAGCACCATGTCGGCGCCCGAGGCTGCGACCATTTCCGGCGTCATGGCCTTGACCGTCGCCGCCGTGCCGACGGGCATGAAGGCGGGCGTCTCCACCGTGCCGTGCGCCGTCGTCAGCCGGCCGGTCCGGGCGGCTCCGTCGGTCGCAAAGACCTCGAAGCCGAGCGCCGTCACCGCTCCGCCTGCCACAACAGGCAGGCGTCGCCGTAGGAATAGAAGCGGTAACCCGCCGCGACCGCGTGCGCGTAGGCGTCGTGCATGCGCCGCATGCCGGCAAACGCGCAGACGAGCATGAACAGGCTCGAGCGCGGCAGATGGAAATTCGTCAGCAGCGCGTCTATGGCGCGGAACCGGTAGCCGGGCGAGATGAACAGATCGGTTTCGCCGGAGAACGGACGGATCGCGCCGTTGCGCGCCGCCGTCTCCAGCAGCCGCGCCGCGGTCGTTCCCACCGCGACGACGCGACCGCCGGCGGCGCGCGTGCGGGCCGCGGCGTCGGCGACGGCCGCGCTCACCTCGCCCCACTCGGCGTGCATGCGGTGGTCGCGCGTATCCTCAACGCGGACGGGTCGAAACG
Source organism: Alphaproteobacteria bacterium (assembly GCA_965243325.1). Lineage (GTDB taxonomy): Bacteria > Pseudomonadota > Alphaproteobacteria > UBA7887 > UBA7887 > JANQOH01. The sequence continues at coordinate 2,865,837 of CBDEUQ010000003.1, forward strand.
TGCCGGCGCCGACATGCAGCGTGATCGCGGTGACTGCGATGCCGGCCTTGCCAAGCCGTTCCAGCAGGCAGGACGTGAAGTGGAGCCCCGCGGTGGGCGCCGCGACCGCGCCCGGGCGGCGCGCGAACAGGGTCTGGTAATCGCGCGCGTCGCGGCGGTCGGGTCCGTGCGCGCGCTTGATGTACGGCGGCAGGGGGGACGCGCCGTGGGCGGCCAATGCGGCTTCGAAAGCGGCGTCTTCGAGGCCGAAGTCGAGGGTGACCTCGCCGCGTTCGCCCACCGCCGCGACGGTGGCTTCGAACCCGTCGCCGAAGGTGATCGTCTGTCCGGCCTTCAGACGTCGGGCCGGGCGGGCGAAGGCACGCCATCGACCGTCGGCCAGGCGCCGGTGCAGCGTCGCCTCGATCCGCGCACGTCCCCGGTGGCCGGACAGCCTTGCAGGGATAACCCGGGTATCGTTGACGACCAGCAGGTCGCCGGAGCGAAGCTCGCCGGGCAGGTCGCGCACCTGCCGGTCCCGCAGACCGCCGGGCGAAACGCAGAGCATGCGCGCCGCGTCGCGTGGTACGGCGGGCCGCCGCGCGATTCGCTCGTCGGGCAGCGCGAAATCGAACAGCGCTACCCGCATCGTGCGAGCAGCGCCGGCGCTACTCGGCGTCCGCCGCGACCTGCATGCGAACGATCGTGTCCGGGTCGACCACCGGTTCGCCGCGCTTGATCATGTCGACGAACTCCATGCCCGACGAAACCTGCCCCCAGATCGTGTACTGGCCGTCGAGGAACGGGGCGGGCCGGAAGCAGATGAAGAACTGGCTGTCCGCGCTGTCCGGGTGCCGCGCCCGCGCCATGGAGACCGTGCCCCGCAAATGTCCCGCCACGTCCGCCGGGGAGAATTCGGCGGGAATGTTCGTGCCCGAGCCGCCGGTACCGTCGCCGCGCGGGTCGCCGCCTTGAGCCATGAAACCGTCGATGACCCGGTGAAAAGCCAATCCGTCGTAGAAGCCCTGGCGCACGAGCTCCTTGATCCGCGCGACGTGCTTCGGTGCGAGATCGGGTCGGAGATCGATAACGACCCGGCCGTGCTCCAGATCCATGTACAGCGTGTTCTCCGGGTCCGCCGCTCGCGCGTTCGTTTGTGTCATCGCTAGTCCCGCCAAGGCCAGTGTGGTCAGAAGAAATCTCCGCATCGCCCTCAACTTCCTCTCTATTCCGCCGCCGCCGATGTCCCGGACACGTGCTCTTCCAGACGCCGGGCCACGTTGTCCGGCACGAAAGGCGTCACGTCGCCGCCGAGCAGGAATATCTCCTTGACCAGACGCGAGGCGATGAACTGTATGCCTTCCGAGGCCATGAGGAACACCGTTTCGACCTCCGGTTCGAGTCGGGCGTTCATGCCGGCCATCTGGAACTCGTACTCGAAGTCGGACACCGCGCGCAGCCCGCGGACGATGACGGTCGCGTTTTCCGACACCGTGAAATGCATCAGGAGATTGCGGAACGGCTTTACGATGATCCGCTCCGCCGCCGCCGCGCCGCAAGCGGACAGCATCGCCTCCTCGACCATCCCGACCCGCTCGTCGACCGTGAACATGGGTCCCTTGCCGGCGTTCCCGGCAACGCCGATCACCAGCCGGTCCACCACGCGCAAGGCGCGCCGCGCAATGTCCACGTGGCCTACGGTCGGTGGGTCGAACGTGCCCGGATAGACCCCGATCCGGCTTTCGGCCATGCCCGTTCCCCTCGCCTCGCGCCGCGCGGCGGCAGCGCCCGCGCTCTTATAGCTCATGCCGGGCCGCGGGAGTCCAGCGCCGGGTCAATCGTCGGCGGCGGTGCCGGGTTCGTCGGCGAACGCTTCTCCGAGACGGGTGACGGACACGACGCGTTCGCCCTCGGCGGTCTTGAACAGGATGACGCCCTGCGTATTGCGCCCGGCGATGCGGATATCCGCGACGGGGCAGCGAATGAGCTGGCCGGCGTCGGTCACCAGCAGGATCTGGTCCTCGCCGTCCACCGGGAACGATGCGACCACCGGCCCGTTCCGCTCCGACGTCTCGATGTTGATGATTCCCTGCCCGCCCCGTCCCGTGGTCCGATACTCGTAGGCCGAGCTGCGTTTGCCGTATCCGTTCGCGGTCACGGTGAGGACGAACTGTTCGGACTCGGCGAGCCCGTCGTAGGCCGCCTCGTGCGCCGGCGGCGGCTCGTCCCCGCGGCGCGTGGCGGTGGCGTAGCGCAGGTACCGGTCGCGCAGTTCCTTGTCCGCGTCCACGTGCCCAAGGATCGACATCGAGATCACCGAGTCGCCCTCCTGCAGGCGAATTCCGCGCACGCCGACGGAACTTCGGCCGGTAAACACCCGCACCTCGCCGACCGGGAACCGCACGCACTTCCCGCTCGCCGCCGCCAGCAGGACGTCCTGCCGCGATGTGCACGCCTGTACCGCGATCAGTTCGCCGAGGCTCTCGCCGGCGCTGTCCTCCAGCTTCATGGCGATCTTGCCGTTCGCCTTGATGCTGGTGAAGTCGGACAGCGCGTTGCGCCGCACGTGGCCGCGCGAGGTCGCGAACACCGCGTGCAGCTCCTGCCGCAATGCTTCGTCCTCCGGCAGCGGCATCATCGTCGCCAGTCGCTCGCCCGCTTCCAGCGGGATCAGATTGATCAGCGCCTTGCCGCGCGCCTGCGGCGTGCCGAGCGGCAGGCGATAGACCTTGCGCATGTGGGCCATGCCGCGCGTGGTGAAGAACAGCATCGGCGTGTGGGTATTGGCGACGAATACCTGGGCCACGAAATCCTCGTCGCGCGTCGCCATGCCGGTACGCCCCCTCCCGCCCCGGCGCTGCGCACGGTAGGTCGCGAGCGGTACCCGCTTGACGTAGCCGTTGTGGGTGACGGTGACGACCATGTCCTCACGTTCGATGAGGTCCTCGATGTCGTACTCGAACTCGGAATCCTCGATCGACGTTCGCCGCTCGTCGCCGAAACCGTCGGCAACCGCCGTCAGCTCCTCGCGCACGATGTCGAGGACCCGCGCGCGAGAGCCGAGGATGGCGAGCAGATCGACGATTTCGCCGGTCACCGCCTTCAGTTCGGCGGCGATCTTGTCGCGTTCGAGGCCGGTCAGCCGTTGCAGACGCAACTCCAGAATCGCGCGCGCCTGGGTTTCGCCGAGCCGATAGGTTCCGTCCGCGTCGACGCTGTGGCCGGGTTCGTCGATCAGGGCGATCAGCGCGGCCACGTCGCCCGCCGGCCACTCGCGCTCCCTCAGTCGCACGCTTGCCGTCTCGCCGTCCGGGGCCGCCCGAATCAGTGCGATGACCGCGTCGATGTTGGCCACCGCCACGACCAGCCCGACCAGCACGTGCGCCCGCTCTCTCGCACGCGCGAGCAGAAAACGGGTGCGGCGGACGACGACCGTTTCCCGGAACTGAAGGAATGCCTGCAGGATCTGCTTGAGACCGAGCTGCTCGGGCTTGCCCTCGCGGAGCGCGAGCGCGTTGACGCCGAAACTCGTCTGCAGCGGCGTGAACCGGTAAAGCTGGCTCAGCACCACGTCGTAACTCGCATCGCGCTTGAGCTCGACGACCACGCGGACGCCGTCGCGGTCCGATTCGTCGCGCAACGCGCTGATTCCCTCGATCCGCTTGTCGCGGACCGCGTCGGCGATCTGTTCGACCAGGCGCGACTTGTTGACCTGGTAGGGGATTTCGGTGACGACGATGACCCGGCCGTCCCGTTCCGGCACGACCCGGCCTCGTATGGCGATCGAGCCGCGTCCGGTGTGATACGCGGCGCGGATGCCGGCGCGGCCGACGATGATTCCGCCGGTCGGGAAATCGGGTCCGGGGATGTGTTCCATCAGACCCTCGACGGTGAGCGCGGCGTCGTCGAGGAGCGCCAGGCAGCCGGCGACCACCTCGCGCAGGTTGTGCGGCGGAATGTTGGTCGCCATGCCGACGGCGATGCCGCCCGCGCCGTTGACGAGCAGGTTGGGGAAGCGCGCCGGCAGCACCGTCGGCTCGCGTGTCGACTCGTCGTAGTTCGCCTGAAAGTCGACCGTGTCCTTGTCGAGATCTTCCAGCAGGTCGGCGGCGACGCGGGCGAGGCGGGCCTCGGTGTAGCGCATGGCGGCCGGCTTGTCGCCGTCCATGGAGCCGTAGTTCCCCTGGCCGTCGATCAGCGGCAGGCGCATGGAAAAGGTCTGCGCCATGCGGACCATGGCGTCGTAGATCGCGTCTCCGCCGTGGGGATGGTAGTCGCCCATCACGTCGCCGACGACGTGCGCGGATTTGCGGTGCGGGCGGTTCCACCGATAGCCGCTGTCGCCCATCGAGTAGAGAATGCGGCGGTGCACGGGTTTCAGCCCGTCGCGCACGTCGGGAAGCGCCCGCGCCACGATCACGCTCATCGCGTAATCGAGGTACGAGCGCTTCATCTCCTCTTCGATCGACACTGGTGCGGTGTCGGAGGGCGCGGGTCGGTCGGGCCGGTCGCTCACATCCATCAAGCCGTGTTCGATGCGCCGGGCGCGGGATCGCCGGGCAGCGCCCGCTTCCGGCGGGAAAGGCCATGCGGCCCGTCCGCTCGGCGACAGGCCGCTGCATAGCGAATCCCGTGCCGTTTGGCCATCGCGGCGTCGCCTCTGGTAGGCTTGCGCAAAACGGACGGGGCAAGCCGATGACGGACAAGAGCAGCGACGGGATAGCCTTCGTCGAAGGCTGCTACGTCCCCGTCGCCGAGGCGCGCATTCCGCTGCTGGATTGGGGCTTCCTGCGTTCGGACGCCAACCAGGACACGGTGACGGTGTGGGACGGCGCGTTCTTTCGCCTTGACGATCACTTGCAGCGCTTCGCGCGCAACATCGCCAACCTGCGCATGGTCTGCCCCTACGGCGCCGACGAACGCCGCGACATCGTCTTCGAATGCGTCCGTCGAAGCGGCCTGCGGCAAGCCTACGTACAGATGATCATGACCCGCGGCCGGCCGCCGTCCGGCTCGCGCGATCCGCGGCGCTGCGCCAACGCGTTCTACGTTTTCTGCATTCCCTACGTCTGGATCGCGTCGCCGGAGACGAAAGCGCGGGGTCTGCATCTCCACGTCAGCGAGCGCTGGCGGGTTCCTCCCGAATCGGTCGACCCGACGCTGAAGCACTACCACTGGCTGGAGTTCGAGATGGGGTTGTTCGACGCGTACGACCGCGGAGCGGAGACCGTCGTGTTGAGCGACCGCCACGGCTGCGTCACCGAAGGGCCCGGTTTCAACCTGTTTCTCGTCGAAGACGGCCGGCTGCACACCCCGGGCGCCGGAGTCCTCGACGGCATGACCCGGCGCACCGTCTTCGAATTGTGCGACGAGGCCGGTATCGCGTACAGCCTCGAAAGCATCGCGAAGGGCCGCCTCGCCGGCGCCGACGAGGTGTTTCTGTCGAGCTCGGCCGGCGGCGTCATCCCGGTCACCGCGATCGACGGAACGCCGGTCGGCGACGGGAGCCCCGGGCCGCTGAGCCGGCGTCTCGATTCGCTTTACTGGTCCAGACGGGCGGCGGGCTGGCACGCGACGCCGGTCGATTACTGAGCTCGCGGCGCGCTCGCGGGCCCCATGTTCGAAGGCTTCGACCGTCGCCGCATCGAGACCGACGAAACCGTCGTCAACCTCGTCGTCGGCGGCAGCGGCCCGCCGGTGCTGCTGTTGCACGGCTATCCGCAAACGCACGTGATGTGGCACCGCGTCGCGCCGCGGCTTGCCGAACGCCATACGGTCGTCGCCGCCGACCTGCGCGGCTACGGCGACAGCGGCAAGCCCCCGTCGACGGCCGATCACGCACCGTACGCCAAGCGCGCGATGGCCGCGGACCAGATACAGGCCATGGCGGCGCTCGGCTTCGACCGTTTTCATCTCGTCGGCCACGACCGCGGCGCGCGCGTGGGCTATCGCCTCGCCTACGACCGGCCGGACTGCCTCGCCAGCCTTGCGATCCTCGACGTCGTCCCCACGGCGGACATATTCGCCAACGTCGACGCCGCGCTCGCCACGGCCTATTTCCACTGGTTCCTGATGCTGCAGCCCGAGCCGCTGGCCGAAACGCTGATGGGCGCCGTGCCCGAGTTCTATCTGCGTTGGCTGCTCGACCGCTGGTGCTCCACCCCCGGCGCCATCGCCGACGAAGCGTTCGCGGAGTATCTCCGCTGTTTCCGCGAGCCCGCGACGCTGCACGCCGTGTGCGAGGACTATCGCGCGGCTCCCCTCGATGCCGCCGCCGACCGCGCCGACGAGGGACGCCGCATCGCCTGCCCGGTTCTCGTGCTGTGGGGCGCGGATCAGGGCCAGCACCCGGGCTGGCCGAGCATGTCCCTCGACATCGTCGAACGCTGGCGCGCCCGCGCCGGCGACGTGACCGGCCGGCCGGTCGCCTGCGGCCACTTCCTGCCGGAGGAAGCGCCCGAGGAGACGTCGCGGGCGCTGCTCGCCTTTCTGGCGAAGAAGGGCGGATGAACGCCGCGCCGCGGCGGCCCGGCGATGCTCAGTCGTCGTCCGCGCTCCCCTGCCCTCGGCGCAGGGCGGCGAGCGCCGCGAAGGGGTGGCGCGCGGTCTCGCGGTCGGCGTCGGCGAACTCCAGCGTCGCGCCGGGCGAGCGCGGATAGGCGTCGAGCGCCACGCCGAGGTGCTGCGCCAGCAGCTCGCCGACATCGATCTCGTCGCCTTCGAGCACTTCGGGCGGGTCGATGCCGTCGACGGGCAAATCGACCGCCTCGGGCACCCTCCCCTCCGCGTACTCGACGATGGCGCCGGTCTCGGCGACGCGCGCCGGCACCGGGTCGAGCGTGACCACGCAGCGCTGCACCACGTCGGCCTCGTAGTCCAGATCGACCCGGATCGCCGGCCCCGAGCCGTCGCGCGCCCGGGTCCGCGCCAGGCGTGCGCGGCCCGCGAAACGATCGAGAGCGAGAAGATCGAACCGCGCCGCCAGCGCCCGTCGCTCGTCTTCGGAGGACACGACGTCGACGCACACGTCGCTGTCGCCTATGTCCTGCACGGCGACGCGGCGGGACAGCTCGGGCGGCACCTTCACGGCGGCGGCGGGAACGCCGTTTCTCCCGCTACCGGAGAGACGGCGGCAAAATCCGCGTCGACGCGGCGGACATAGGCGCACAGGGCGTCCGGCGCCCGCTCGCCGCCCAGAAGATTGCGGCCCAGAGCCGCGGCGAGGCGCGTATCGTCGGCCGCGTCGAGCGCCGCGTCGTAGGCCGCGGCGCGCCCGTAGAAGGCCCTGGCCATCGCCTTGACGCGCTTCGGCACGCCGAGGTCGCCGACGCCCATCTCGCGCAAGGTCCGGTCCATGTCGTCGAACGTCGTGTCGAACAGCGCCTGTGCCAGCGTCTCGCCCTCGCGCCCGTCCCGCCGCAGGCGGCGAACGAGCAGGAATACGTGCAGCACCAGCAGGTCGAAGCGGCCGTCGAACGTATCGGGGACGCCGGCCGCGTAGAAGCCCGGCGCGCGCGCCTGGGCCACCGCGGCGGCGTAGAGCCCCTCGGCGGTCCGCGCCGTCGCCCGGCGGGCGCGGCGGCGAGCGGTCAACCGCGCGAGGACGCCCATACCTTGACTTCGCACCCGAGCCTGACAGACTCGGCGGCGGTGGTTTCTGCGAATGTCGGGCTGGGCATCATGGTGGGACGTCGGTTCCTCGCGCCGTTGATCGCTGCGTCGGCGCTCGCCGCCTGCGAACCGCGAATCGATGTCCACGGCTTCATGCCGAACGAGGAGCTGGTCGCCCGGATCGAGCCCGGCGCCCAGAGCAAGTTCGACGTGGCGGCAATTCTCGGCACGCCGTCGACCGTGTCCACCTTCGACGAATCGACATGGTATTACATCACCCAGCAAAGTCAGACGTTCGCCTTTCTCGAGCCCGAAATCATCGATCAGCGCGTCCTCGTCGTCCGCTTCAACGACGCCGACCGGGTGTCGTCCTTGAACACCTACACCCTCGAGGACGGTCTGATCGTCGACCCGGTAAGCCGCCAGACGCCGACGGCCGGCAATGAATTTACCCTGTTGCAGCAGCTCTTCGGCAACATCGGCCGCTTCTCCTCGCCGCAGCAGTTGCAATAGCGCCGGCCGGACGGCGGATCGGACACGATGAACATAGCCGCGTGGCTGCATCGGACCGCGCGGCGTCAGCCCGACTCGCCGGCGCTCGTCCGCGGCGTCCGGACGATTCGGGACTATCGCGGCTTCGCGGCCGAGGTCGGCGCGCTGGCCGCCGGCCTGCAGGCCCGTCACGGCGTGCGTCCCGGCGACCGGGTCGGCGTCTGCATGAAGAACTCGTGCGACTACCTGGCGCTCCTCAATGCCGTCTGGTGGGCCGGCGCGGTCGCCGTTCCGGTCAACGCGAAGCTGCATCCGAGGGAGGTGTCGTGGATCCTCGACGACGCCGGGTGCCGCCTCGTCGTCGCCGAAGGCCCGGCGTTCGCCGACGGCGCGCACGGCGCGGCCCGGATCGAGGCGCACGCCGCCGGGTTTGCCGCGCTCCGGGACCACGAGCCGGCGCCGGCGCCGCTTGCCCGCGCCGCGCGGGATCTCGCGTGGCTGTTCTATACCTCCGGCACCACGGGGCGGCCGAAGGGCGTGATGATCGACCACGGCAACCTGCTGGCGATGGCCATGTGCTACTTCGCCGACGTGGATACGCTGTCCCCCGGCGACGCCATGCTCTACGCCGCGCCCCTGTCGCACGCCGCCGGGTTCTACAGCCTCCCCGCCGTGCGCGCGGGCGCCGCGCACGTCGTCCCCCAGTCGGGCGGTTTCGACCCGCGGGAGATCCTCGAGGTCGCGGCCGCGCACGGCCGCGTCACGCTGTTCGCCGCCCCGACCATGCTGCGCCGCCTCGTCGACGCCGCGCGGGCGCGGGGCGTGCGCGGAGACGGGATCAGGACCGTCGTCTACGGCGGCGGGCCGATGTACCTCGCCGACATTCTCGACGCCATGGACGCCCTCGACGCCGGCTTCGTGCAGATCTACGGCCAGGGGGAGACGCCGATGGCCATCACGGCGATGGGCGCCGCCGTCCACGCCGACCGGTCCCACCCGCGCCATCGCGCCCGCCTCGCCTCCGTCGGCACCGCCCAGAGCGTCGTCGACGTCCGCGTGACCGGAGCCCGCGGCGAGCCGCTTCCCGCCGGCGAGATCGGCGAGATCGAGGTCAAGGGCCCGACCGTCATGCAGGGTTACTGGCAGCGCCCCGGGGCGACCGCGGAGACCGTCCGCGACGGCTGGCTCCGCACCGGCGACGTCGGCGTGTTCGACGAAGACGGCTTCCTCAGCCTGCGCGACCGCTCGAAGGACATGATCGTTTCCGGCGGCACCAACATCTATCCGCGCGAGATCGAAGAGGTGCTGCTGACCCACCCCGACGTGCACGAAGTCTCGGTGATCGGGCGGCCGCACCGGGAATGGGGCGAAGAGGTGGTGGCGTGCGTCGTGCCGCGCGACGGAGCGCGGCTCGACGCGGCGGCGCTCGACGCCCTGTGCCTCGACAACATCGCCCGCTTCAAAAGGCCGCGCGTCTATGTCAGCCTCGACGCGTTGCCCAAGAATCACTACGGCAAGGTCCTGAAAACCGAGTTGCGGCGTCGACCCGGCGTCATGCAAGCGAAAGGTGGTGCGCCATGACCGAACGAGCGAACCAGCGCGTGGTCTACTTCAACGGCGATATCGTGCCCGAGGACGAGGCGCGGCTTCCGTTCCGCGACCGCGGCTTCCGCTACGGCGACGCCGTGTTCGACATGACGCGGACCTTCGACAAGCGCATCTTCCGTCTCAAGGAGCACCTGGACCGCTTCTACAAGTCGCTGCGCTACGCACAGATCGACCCCGGGCTGGACAAGCGCGAGATGACCGACATCACCGAAGACGTGCTCGCGCGCAATCTGCACCTGCTCGACGAGGGCGAGGACTACTGGGTCGGCCAGCGGGTGAGCCGCGGCGTGGACGTCCCCGGCGGCGACATCGCCGCCCATTCGGGTCCCAACGTCATCGTCGAATGCACGCCCCTGCCGCTGCGGCCGCGGGCCCGCCTCTTCCGCGACGGCATCGACGTGATCGTACCTTCGGTGCGGCGCACACCCCCGGATGCGCTCAGCCCGAACGCCAAGACTCACAATTATCTCAATCTGATCATGGGCGATCTTGAGGTGAAAGCTCGCGATCCGGAAGCCTGGGCGGTCACCCTCGACGTCAACGGCAACCTTTGCGAAGGCATGGGCAGCAACGTCTTCATCGTCCGCGACGGCGCGCTGATCACGCCGAAGGTGAAGTACGTGCTGCCCGGCGTCAGCCGCCAGACCGCGATCGACCTCGCCGACGCGGCCGGGATCGCCGTCGTCGAGGACGACGTCAGCCTCTACGACGCGTACAACGCCGACGAGATCTTTCTCACCTCGACGAGCCTCTGCCTGTGCGGCGTGCGCACGGTCAACGGCGTGGCGATCGGCGACGGCACCGTGCCCGGCCCGGTCACCAGACAGCTGATCGACGCCTACGTCGCGCTCGTCGACTTCGACTTCGAGGCGCAGTACCTCGGCCGTCTGGACGACGCGGCGGCGACGGCGTGAGCCGCCGCCCCGGCGCGCCGGCGCTCTCCAGCGGCCGCGGGTGAGGCCGTTCAGGCGGCCAGCATCGCCAGCAGCAGGATCGCCATGATGTTGGTGATCTTGATCATCGGGTTGACTGCCGGCCCGGCGGTGTCCTTGTAGGGGTCGCCCACCGTGTCTCCGGTCACCGCCGCCTTGTGGGCGTCGGAGCCCTTGCCGCCGTGCTGGCCGTCCTCGATGTACTTCTTGGCGTTGTCCCAGGCGCCGCCGCCCGACGTCATCGAGATGGCGACGAACAGGCCGGTGACGATGGTGCCGAGCAGCATCGCGCCGAGCGTCGTGAACGCGGCGACCTGCCCGGCGAACAGGTTGACGACGAAATAGACGACCACCGGCGCGAACACCGGCAGCATCGAGGGCAGGATCATCTCCTTGATCGCCGACTTCGTCAGCAGGTCGACGGCGCGGCCGTACTCGGGCTTCGCGGTTCCTTCCATGATGCCGGGGATTTCCCGGAACTGCCGCCGCACCTCGACGACCACCGCGGCGCCGGCGCGGCCGACGGCCATCATCCCCAGCGCGCCGAACAGGTAGGGCAGCAGGCCGCCGATGAACAGGCCGATGACCACGTACGGGTCCTGCAGGCGGAATTCCACCGAAAGGTCGGGGAAGTAATGATGCAGGTCCTCCGTATAGGCGGCGAACAGCACCAGCGCCGCCAGCGCCGCGGAGCCGATGGCGTATCCCTTGGTCACCGCCTTCGTGGTGTTGCCGACGGCGTCCAGCACGTCGGTGGTCCGGCGCACGTCCTCCGGCAGCTCCGCCATTTCGGCGATGCCGCCGGCGTTGTCGGTGACCGGCCCGTAGGCGTCGAGGGCGACCACCATGCCGGCGAGCGCCAGCATCGTCGTCGCGGCGATCGCCAGTCCGAACAGGCCGGCGGCGATGAACGCGATCACGATGCCGGCCGAGATCACGATCACCGGTAGCGCGCAGGCCTCCATGGAGACCGCAAGCCCCTGGATGATGTTCGTCGCGTGTCCCGTTTCCGACGCCCGCGCGACGCTGCGCACCGGGCGGAACGCCGTCGACGTGTAGTACTCGGTGATCCAGACGAGGAGCCCCGTCACCGCCAGTCCGACGACCGAGCAGACGAACAGGGCGCCGCCGGTGACTTCCCTCTCGCCGGCCGTGTAGACCGTATCGAAACCGATCCACGCGCCGATGACGATCGCGATCAGGATCGCCGAGAACACTGCCGACCCCACGAGGCCCTTGTACAGCGCCAGCATGACGTTGTCGCTGCCGCCGAGGCGGACGAGGAAGGCGCCGGCGACCGAGGCGAGAATGCACGCGCCGCCGATCGCCAGCGGCAACTCCATCATCGCCGTCTGCTGGTCGGCGGCGAAGAAGATGCCGGCCAGCAGCATCGTCGCCACCACGGTCACCGCATAGGTCTCGAACAGATCGGCCGCCATGCCGGCGCAGTCGCCCACGTTGTCGCCGACGTTGTCGGCGATCACCGCCGCGTTGCGCGGATCGTCCTCCGGAATGCCGGCTTCGATCTTGCCGACCAGATCGGCGCCGACGTCCGCGCCCTTGGTGAAGATGCCGCCGCCGAGGCGCGCGAAGATCGAGATCAGGGAGGCGCCGAAGCTGAGCGCCACCAGCGCTTCGAGCACGTCGCGCAGGGAGTCCGCCGTGTCCGCGCCGAGCACCGAGCGCATGACGGCGTAGTAGCCGGCGACCCCGAGCAGCCCGAGGCCGACGACCAGAAGCCCGGTGATCGCGCCCGACCGGAAGGCGATGGACAGGGCGGGCGCAAGGCCGTGCCGCGCCGCTTCCGCCGTCCGCACGTTGGCGCGCACCGACACGTTCATGCCGATATAGCCCGCCGCTCCCGAAAGCACCGCGCCGATGACGTATCCGATGGCCACGTGCAGGCCGAGCAGCCACCAGAGGATTGCGCCGACGACGACTCCGGCGACGGCGATGGTCGTGTACTGCCGGTTCAGGTACGCCCGCGCGCCTTCCTGGATCGCCGCGGCGATCTCCCGCATCCGCTCGTTGCCGCTGTCCGCCGCCACCACCACCCGCTGAATGGTGACGACGCCGTACGCCACGGCGACCGCGCCGCATACCAATGCGAACACCAATGCAATCGACATGATGGAAACCCTCGACGGACATGGAAAACCGCGCGGCGCCCGGATGCAGCCGCAGCGAAAGGCGGCGGGAAGGTGCCAGAGCCGTCCGAAGAAAGCAACGGCGCCGGCTGGGCCTCAGAAATGGCGCCACCCGTCGCTCGCGAAGGTCAATTCCTTGCCGGCCGGGCCGTGCACGACGACTCCCTCCCCCGCCTCGATCGAGCCGATCAGACTGACCGGCGTCGGCAGCGAGGACAGCGCCGCCCGTCGCCCGGGCGGCAGCGTGAAGGCGAGCTCGTAGTCGTCGCCGCCGGTGAGCGCCGTCTCGATCAGGGCCGGCTCGGCATCGATCCGCCTCCGCGCCGCCGGCGAAAGCGGCACGGAGGCCGCGTCCAGGCGCGCCGCCACCTTCGAGGCGCGGCACAGGTGCGCCACGTCCGCGACCAGTCCGTCGGAGACGTCGATCGCCGCCGTCGCCACCCCGGCCAGCGCCTGCCCGAGGGCAAGACGCGGTTCCGGCTGGCGGAACCGCTGCCACAGGGCCGGGTCGGCGTCCGCCGTCTTCAACGCCAGGGCGGCGTCGCCGATCGTGCCCGACACGAAGAGGGAGTCGCCGGGCCGGGCGCCCGTCCGGCGCAGCAGCCGTCCCGCGCGAACGAATCCGAGCGCGGTCACGGCAACCGTGAGCGGCCCCGGCGTCGCCACCGTGTCGCCGCCCAGCAGGCCGACATCGAACGCCGTCTGGTCGCGCGCGAGCTGCGCGGCGAAGGCGGCGACCCACGCCTCGTCGAGGTCCGGCGGCATGGCCAGCGCGAGCATGTAGCCGTGCGGCGCCGCCCCCATCGCCGCGAGGTCGCTGAGGTTGGTGCGCAGGGCGCGCGCGGCCACGGTGGCGGGCGACTCGCGCCGCCGGAAGTGGACCCCGGCCACCAGGGCGTCGGCGGTCGAGACGACCTCGCAGCCGGGCGGAACCGATACCGTGGCGGCGTCGTCGCCGAGCCCGAACGCCCCCGGCCGCGCGGCGGCGAGCTGCGCGAAGTGGGCGGCGATCAGTTCGAACTCATTCATTCGCGCCGCGCGCCTCGCGCGCCAGCCGGTCGATCACGCCGTTCGCGAAGCCGACTCCCGCGGCGTCGAAGAAGCCTGCCGCTATGTCGACGTATTCGTTGATGATGACCGCTGCGGGCGTTCCGTCGGCGCGCGTCAGCTCGAAGGCGGCGACCCTGAGCAGGGCCCGCATGGTCTGGCTCAGGCGCTCGAGGCGCCAGCCCTCGCGCAATGCCCGGGAGATGACCGGATCCACGGTCGCGCACCCGGCCGAAGCCCCGCGCGCGAGGGCGCCGAAGAACTCCGCGTCCATCGCCGCGCCGCCGGACCCGCGCGGCGCCAGGTCGGCGATGGCCCTCTCCACGTCGTCGCCCGTCAGACCGACGCGGTACAGCGCCTGCACGGCGGCGACCCGGGCGCGGCGGCGCAGCGTGCGGCGCGCCTTGCGCCGGGCCGCGTCGGTCACGGCGCCGCTCGGAAACGCTCGCTGAGCGCGACCATGGCGAGACACGCCTCCGCCGCCGCCCCGCCCTTGTTGCCGCGCGCCACGGCGGCGCGCGCCCGCGCCTGCGCCATGGTGTCGGTCGTGAGGATTCCGTTGCCCACGGCGAGCCGGCGTTCCAGCGCCAGCCGGGCGAGGCCGCCGGTGCTTTCGCGGCAGACGTGGTCGTAGTGGCTGGTCTCGCCGCGGATCACGCATCCGAGCGCGACGTAGCCGTCGAAAGCGTCGCCCTCGGCGGCCATGGCGATCGCCGCCGGGATCTCCAGCGCGCCCGGCACGTCGGCGAGCTCGCATCGCGCGCCGGCGGCGCCGAGAACGGTCTCCGCCCCCTCGACCAGCGCCGCGGCGATGTCCGGGTAGAATCGCGCGACGACGAGCAGGACCCGCGGCGCCGTCGCCATCTCAGCCGTGCCGGCGCGGTATGGGCTGGCGCCCGACCACGCGCAGGCCGAAGCCGTCGAGCCCGACGTAGGCGTGCTCGACGTTGCTCAGCAGGGTCATGGCGCGGACGCCGATGTCGCGCAGGATCTGCGATCCGATGCCGATCTCGCGCAGCGCGTTGCCGCCGCCGCGGCCGCCGGGAGCGAACCGTTCGCCGATCGCGTGGTGGCGCGCGCTGCCGATCAGAAGCAGCACCCCGGCGCCCGCCTCGTCGATGGCCGCCATGGCATCGTGCAGAACGCCGTCGCGATGGCCGTTGACATCGCCGAACACGTCGGCGAGCAGGTCGAGCCGGTGCACGCGCACCAGGGCCGGCGTGTCGCCGTCGATCTCGCCCTTGATGAGCGCGATGTGTTCGGCGCCGTCCATCGTGTCGTCGTAGAGGATCAGCCTGAACCGGCCGGCGTGCCGCGTTTCCATCGCGGTCTCCGCCTGGCGTTCGATCGACCTGTCCTTTCGGTGCCGGTAGGCGATCAGGTCGGCGATGGTCCCGATCTTCAGGTCGTGGCGCCGGCAGTACCCGACGAGCTCGGACCGCCGGGCCATGGTCCCGTCCTCGTTCATCACCTCGCAGATCACCCCGGCCGGCAGCATGCCCGCCAGGCGCGCGATATCGACCGCCGCCTCGGTATGACCGGCACGCACCAGCACGCCGCCGTCGCGCGCGACGATGGGAAAGACGTGGCCCGGGGTGGCGATGTCGTCGGCGCCGCGCGCCGGGTCGATCGCGGTGCGGATCGTCGCCGCCCGGTCGGCCGCCGAAATCCCGGTCGTGATCCCTTCCTTGGCCTCGATCGACACGGTGAACGCCGTCGCGAAGCGGCTGGAGTTGCGCCGCTGCATCGGTTCCAGATGCAGTTCTCGAGCCCGCTCGTGCGTGAGCGCCAGACAGATCAGGCCGCGGCCGTGCCGCGCCATGAAGTTGATGGCGTCGGGAGTCGCGCACTGCGCCGGCACGACGAGATCGCCCTCGTTTTCGCGATGCTCGTCGTCGACCAGCACGAACATGCGGCCCTGGCGCGCATCCTCGATGATTTCCTCGATGCTCGCGAAAACGCCGCGGGCGTCGTGGCAGGCGATCGGCTCCGCCATCAGGCGCGCTCCCCCGGCGGCGCCAGGTCCAGCGCCCGCCGCACGTAGCGCGCAAGCATGTCGATCTCGACGTTCATCGCCCGCCCCGCCGACAGCTCACCGAACGTGGTCTCGGTCAGCGTATGGGGAATGAGGTTGACCGCGAAGCGGTCGGCGGCGACATCGTTGACGGTCAGCGAAACGCCGTCGAGCGCGACGGCCCCCTTCGGCGCGACGTACGGCGCGAGCCAGTCCGCGAGCGCAACGCTCACGGTCACCGAGTCCCCCGAGGGCGCGGTCCCGAGAATCTCGACCACCCCGTCGACGTGCCCGCTCACCAGATGGCCGCCGAGTTCGTCGCCGAGCGCCAGCGCCCGCTCGAGATTGATTCGCGTGCCGGCGCGCCAGGATCCCGCCGTCGTGCGCGCCATCGTCTCCGCCGAAGCTTCCACGACGAAGCTGTCCGGCGCCGTTTCCACCACTGTCAGGCAGACCCCGGCGCAGGCGATGGATGCGCCCATGGCAATGGTCCCGGTGTCGTAGGCGGTCTCGATCGCGAGGCGCGTGTCGCCCCGTCTCTCGATCGCGCGCACGCGCCCGATGTCGCTGACGATGCCGGTGAACATGGCGAATAACTAGGCCACGACGACATAGCTTTCCAGTAAATCCTCTCCCATCCGCCGCACGCCCGCGGGCCGGAAGCGCGGCGCGTCGGCCACCGAGTCCAGCGCCAGCGGACCTGCGGCGGCGATGCCGTCGCCGCCGATCGCGGACGGCGAGCGAAACCACTCGATGCGATCGACCAGTCGCGCCCGCAGCAGGCTGGCGGCGATTCGCCCGCCGCCCTCCACCAGCAGCCGCGTTATCCCGCGCTCCGCCAGGGCGCGGAGCGCGCCGGCCACCGACACGCCCTCGCCCTCGCCCGCGGCGCGCACGGCCACCAGGCCGCGACTCTCGTAGCCGTCGAGTCGCGCCCGGTCCGCATCGTCCCGGCAGACGACCCACGTGGCGCCGCCGCCGGCCGCCGGCGGCACGTCCGGCGGCAGCGGCCGCGTGCCGTCGATCACCACGCGAACCGGCGAGCGCGCCGCGAGCCCGGGCAGCCGGCAGGTCAGCCGCGGCCGGTCGACGCATGCCGTCCGCGCGCCGACCAGAACGGCGTCGTGGCGTGCGCGCAGCAGGTGCGCGCGCGCCCGCGCCGTCTCGCCGGTGATCCAGCGGCTGTCGCCGGTTCGCGTCGCGATGCGGCCGTCGAGCGTGCTTGCCGCCTTCCACGTCACCAGCGGACGCCCGACGGTGCGGTGCAGGAGGTAGCCCCGGTTGGCCGCCGCCGCGCTCTCGCCGCACACTCCCTCGACGACGGCGATGCCGGCCGCGCGCAGCCGCGCCGCGCCCTTGCCCGCCACCCGCGGGTCTGGGTCGCGCAGCGCGATCACGCAGCGCGCGATTCCCGCATCGATCAGCGCCTGGCTGCACGGCGGCGTCTGCCCGTGGTGGTCGCAGGGTTCGAGCGTGACGTAGGCGGTGGCGCCGGCGGCGCGCGCGCCGGCGCGGCGGATCGCCTCGGTCTCGGCGTGCGGCCTGCCGCCAGGCTGCGTCCAGCCGCGGCCCACCGCGACCCCGTCGCGGGTCAGCACGCAGCCGACCGCCGGGTTCGGCCAGACGGTGCCGAGGCCGCGTCCGGCGAGCGCCAGCGCGGTGTCCATCCAGCGCTGGTCGCCGGTCTCGGAGTCAGTCCCCACTGTCTTCGGCGAGTCTCTCGATGAAGTCCTCGAAGTCCTTGACCTCCCGGAAGTCCCGGTACACCGATGCGAACCGCAGATAGGCGACCCGGTCGAGCGCGCGCAAGGCGTCCATCACGCGTTCGCCGATGACCGAAGAGGGCATTTCGAGCTGGCCGGCGCTTTCGAGCTGGCGCACGATGCTGCTGATGGCTCGTTCAACCTTTTCCTGTTCCACCGGGCGTTTTCGAAGCGCGATTTCAAGCGATTTGGCAAGTTTGTCGCGGTCGAACGGAACGCGCGTGCCGTCCTTCTTGATGACCGCCAGTTCCCGGAGCTGAACCCGTTCGAACGTGGTGAAACGCGACCCGCACGCCGGGCACAGGCGCCGCCGGCGGACCGCCGAATTGTCCTCCGCCGGTCGCGAGTCCTTCACTTGCGTGTCGCCGTCGCCGCAGAACGGGCAGCGCATCGTGGCTACCTCAGCCTGCGGTCATGCCGGCGTACACGGGAAAGCGGTCGCACAGCGCCCGCACGCGCGCGTGCACCGCGGCTTCCACCGCCCGGTTGCCGGCCTCGCCGTTCGCCGCTAGGCCGTCGATGACGTCGGCGATCATGTTGCCGATTTCACGGAAGGTCGCGCGGTCGAAACCGCGCGTCGTTCCGGCCGGGGTGCCGATGCGAATTCCCGAGGTGACCGTCGGCCGTTCCGGATCGAACGGGATCGCGTTCTTGTTGCACGTGAGGCCGGCGCGTTCGAGCACCGCCTCCGCGCGGTCGCCCGTCATGCCCTTGCGTCGCAGGTCGATCAGCAGCAGGTGCGTGTCGGTTCCGCCCGTCACGGGATCGAGACCGCGCGCGCTCAGCGCCTCCGCCAGCGCCCGCGCATTGTCGACCACCGCGCGGGCGTAGTTTCGGAACGCCGGCGTCGACGCTTCGCGGAAGGCGACCGCCTTGGCCGCGACGACGTGCATCAGAGGCCCCCCCTGCAGGCCCGGGAAGAGCGCCGCGTTGATGCGCCGGCCGAGGTCCGGGTCGTTGCCGAGGATCAGGCCGCCGCGCGGTCCGCGCAGCGTCTTGTGCGTCGTCGAGGTGGCGACGTGCGCATGGGGGAACGGACTGGGGTGGACGCCGGCCGCGACCAGCCCGGCGACGTGCGCGATATCGACGACCAGGAACGCGCCGACGCGGTCCGCGATGGCGCGGAACCGCGCCAGATCGACGATGCGCGGATAGGCGGACGCACCGGCGATGATGAGCTTGGGGCGATGGGTCTCGGCGAGTGCCTCCACGTCCTCGTAGTCAATCAGGCCGTCCTGGCGGCGGACGCCGTACGGCACGACGTTGAACCACTTGCCCGACAGGTTCGGTCTCGCGCCGTGGGTCAGATGCCCGCCCGCGGCGAGCGACATCCCCATCACCGTGTCGCCCGGTCGCAGCAAGGCCAGCATCACCGCCTGGTTGGCCTGCGACCCCGAGTGCGGCTGAACGTTCGCGAAGCGGCAGCCGAAGAGGGCTAGCGCCCGCTCGATGGCCAGTTCCTCGGCCCGGTCGGCGTGCACGCAGCCGCCGTAGTAGCGCCGGCCGGGATAGCCTTCGGCGTACTTGTTCGTCAGCACCGATCCCTGCGCCGCCAGCACGGCTTCGCTTACGAGGTTTTCGGATGCGATCAGCTCGATCTGGTCCTGCTGGCGGCGCAGTTCGCCGGCCAGCGTCGCGAAGACTTCCGGATCGCTCGCCGCGAGACCGTCGACCAAACGGAATTCCCTGCCGCTCGCCACGTCCGTCACGCCGCTCATGACCCGGCGCAACCGGTTTTCCCGGCCGGCGACTCGTCGAGCTTGGCCACGCGGCGCGCGTGGCGTCCTCCCTCGAAGGGGGTGTGCAGAAAGGCGTCGAGACAGGCGAGCGCGGTGTCGCGGTCGACGATCCGCCCGCCCAGGACCAGAACGTTCGCATCGTTGTGCGCGCGCGCCAGGCGCGCCGTCTCCGCGTTGTGGCAGACCGCCGCCCGGATGCCTCGGCACCGGTTCGCGGCAATGCTCGCACCGATGCCCGTGCCGCACAGCAGAATGCCGCGCCCGGCAAGCCGGTCCAGCACCGCCCGCGCGATCGCACCGCCGAATTCCGGGTAGTCGACCGATGCCGTGCTGTCGGTGCCGAGATCGACCACGGCGTATCCGCGGTCCCGCAGTTCGGCCGCCAGCGCTTCCTTCAACGCGAAACCGCCATGATCGGCGGCCACCGCAATGCGTTCGTCCGCGCGGGGTGGATTTTCGGCCATGCCGTCGTCGGTACCCGTGCCGCTCGAGTTTCCGGGAAGCCGGTCGCTCTTAGCATGGCCCGGCTGGGCGCGCCAGCGCCGGCCTGTAGTTATCCCGACCAAGCACTGCCATTGACAAAAAGACGCTTCGTTATAAATACCCGTTCGTAACCTGACCGACAAGGAAAGAAGAATGACAACCGAAACTCCGGAAGACGGCAATACGACGTCGGTTCTCGCCATGACCTCGAGCATCGTTTCCGCTTACGTAAGCCACAACGTCTTGCCCGCATCTCAGATTCCTGAACTCATTCAGACCGTTTTCCGCTCGTTGACAGACACTCGGGAGGCGCCGTCCGGGGAGTCGCCGAAGCCCCCGGTATCGATCCGCCGCTCGATTACGGACGACTACCTGATTTGTCTGGAGGACGGCAAAAAGCTCAAGATGCTGAAGCGGCACCTGCGCGCCAATTACAACCTGTCGCCCGAAGAGTACCGCGCCAAATGGGGGCTCGGTGCCGACTACCCGATGGTGGCGCCGAACTACGCGAAACAGCGTTCCGAGTTCGCCAAGAAGATCGGTCTGGGCCGCAAGCGCCACGCGGACGCGGTATAGCCGCCGCCGCGCGCGGCCGCACCCTCAGGGACGCACCGGAAACGCGCTCGGGCCGATGAGGCCCGGCAGCATCGGCTGTATCCAGTCGACCCAGTCGCACAGCATGGGCCGCGTGTCGCACGGGTCGATCAATTCGTGGACCGAGAACGATTCGGCGCGCGGCGCCGGCGCGTTGGCGGCGGCCATTTCCGCCTCGAGCTCCCGACGCCTGGCGTCCGGGTCGGCAGCGGCGGCGATCTCCCGATGGTACTTGACCGCGACCCCCCCTTCGACGGGCAGCGGCCCCGTTTCGGCCGAAGGCCAGGCGAGCACGTAGCCCTCCGAGCCGTAGTGCGCGGCCTGGGCGACCCCGAACGACTTCCTCACCATGACCGACGCCCACGGCACGGTGGACGTCGCCACGGTCAGGACGGCCGCGGCGCCGGCGCGAATCGTCCCGGCCTTCTCGGCCGCGCTGCCGATCATGAAACCGGGCTCGTCGACGAAGCTGACGATCGGCAGGTGAAACGTCTGGCAGAGTTCGACGAAACGACGGACCTTGTCGGCGCCGTCGGCCGTCATGGCGCCGGCGAGATGCCGGCAGTCGTTGGCCAGGACGCCGACCGGATGGCCGTCGAGGCGCGCGAGGCCGGTGATCTGGCTCCGCCCGTAGCCGCGGCCGATCTCGAAGAAGCTCGTTCTGTCGAGCACCATCTCCAGCGCGCGGCGCATGTCGAACAGCTTGCGGCGGTCGCGCGGAACGAGGCGGGCGAGCTCCGCTTCGCGGCGCTCCCGCCTGTCGTCCGGGTCCGTTCTCTCCGCAATTTTCCAAATGCTACCAGGTAGATACGAGAGAAATTGTCGTATCTGGTTCAGGGCATCGATTTCGTCTTCGGCAAGGTTGTCGACGACCCCGTTGCGGGTGTGAACGGAGGCGCCGCCCAGCTCTTCCTTGCTCTTCCGCTCGCCGATCGCGCGCTGGACCACGGCGGGGCCGGCGATGAGGATCTGCGCGGTCTCCCGGGACATGACCGAGAAATGCGAGGCGACGAGGCGAGCCGCGGGCAGACCCGCCACGGGCCCGAGCGCGGCCGCGGCCACCGGTACGCTCGCCATGGCCTCGGCGATCACGCGGAACCGGTGCACCGTGCCGACCGCGGTCCCCACCGTCTTCGATCCGCCGCCGCCGACGCTGCCGCCGCCGCCCTCGTGCAGACGGATCAGCGGCATGCGATGACGTACGGCGAGTTGTTCCGCATAGACGCTCTTGCGGAAACCCGCGGCGTTCGGCGAGCCGCCCTTCACGGTGAAGTCTTCGCCGCCGACGACGCAGCGCCGCCCGCCCACCTTGCCGAATCCGAGCACGAAATTGGCCGGCGTAAAATGCTCGACGGCGCCGGCCGCGTCGCGCTCGCTACTGCCGGCGCCGGCGCCGACTTCCCGAAACGAGTCGGCATCGAGCAGCGCGTCGATGCGCTCTCGTACCGTCAGCCGGCCTTTCGCGTGCTGTCGGGCGACCGCCTCGGCGCCGCCTTGCGCCGCGGCGAGCTCGCGGACCGTCAGCAGGTCTTCGACGTCGCGCCGCCAGGGAGCGGCGGCGGCGTCACTCGGCGGCATGGACCGCGGGCGACGCCTCGAGCGCGGCGATCAGGTCCTGGGCCCTCGCGCGCTTGGCCGGATCCGGGTCGCGCTGCACGACGCGCTGCAGCGCCGCCCGCGTGCTCCGGTCTCCCGCCTCGGCCTGCGCGAACGCCAGGCGGTCGCGCTGGTCGTAGTACGTCCGGTCGAACCGCGAATGGATGAGCGGTCGCCGGCGCCAGTAGTACGCGAGACTGCGGTCGGACCAGTCGGCGTAGATGTCGTCCCAGTCGCCCATTCCGGCGTACGGTTCGAGCGAACGCGGGACCACCGGAGCGGCTTCGCACTGGTATCGCGCGTCGAGCGACTGGCGCAACCGGTCCGACAGGTTCGGCAGCGCCTTGTGCACCGTCATGCTGTGAAACACGATGACGTCGCCGAGCGCGAAGTCGCCGCCGACCCAGCGCCCCTCCAGCGGGTCGCGGACCTCCATCGCCCCGGCGCCGCTGGAGACGCGGAACGGCCGCACGCCCTGGCGGTGCGAACCGGCGGCGACGTGCAGGCCGCCCATGCTCGCCGGACAGTCGGCGAGCGGCACCCACACGGCGTACGTCTCCGGCGTTCCCTGGATATGCGGGAAATCCTGGTGCGCGCGGGTGGTGAACTCCGGCCGCTGCGGGAAGACGTTGCGCGGGATCACCATCGGATGCACCAGCACCGGCGCACCGACGAGATGTTCGATGAGCGAGACGATCGCCGGGTCGTGCGGCAACGCGTGCAGCTCCGGCAACCGGTACTGCCGCTGGGCGACGGCGATCCACTCCGCGTCGGGATCGACGCACGCCGCTTCCGGCACCGCCGTCGCCACGTCGTCGTCGATCCACCCGGCGTCGCGCGCGATGCCGCGCGATCGCTCTCCGAGCGCGGCGACGCGCTCGCGGTCCAGCAGGCCGCTGACGAACAGGTAGCCGTCGCGCCGCATCCGCGCGGCGAGTGCCGGGCCGTCGTCGAGGGTGGCGCGAGAATCGACGAACGGTGTCATGTCTGCCCCTCCGGTCGGAACGTTGGACGCACGCCTGCCAGCGTGCGATGCCGCGCAGCTTGGCCGAATCCGAACCCGCGGACAAGCGTTTGACGCCGCATGGCCGGCGGCTATATTTCGCCGCGTCGGCATCTTGCGCCGCGGTCCCCTTCGTCTAGCGGTTCAGGACACCGCCCTTTCACGGCGGAAACACGGGTTCGATTCCCGTAGGGGACGCCACTGCCGGCGAGACGTGGCGGCGATGTCGATGATTTTCCGCGATGCCTCGCGGAAGTATCCTCCGACATCTCCCCAGATGGGACACGAAGCGATGCTCACGGTTCCGGGCGATTGCTGCGCGCGCCGCGTATAGCCGTTGCCTGCCGTGCCGGCGCGCCGGCAAGTGGTGGGTCGTGTCCCCGTTTGAAGGAGAAGGGCCGCACTCCCGGTGGTGCGGCGCTACGGCGCCGTCGATTCCTCGGCGTACTGAAACAGCCCGACCGCGGCACCGGTCGAATCGGCGATGACCGCGCCACGCCCGACCTGCGGCACGTCGAAGGCCGGTTGCAGGACCTTGCCGCCGAGCTTTTCGGCCCTCGCCACCGTCGCGTCGACGTCGTCCACGGTGACGTAGGTGAACCACATGGGCGCCGGCGTGTCGGCGTTCGGCGGCGCCATCAGGCCGGCGATCTCCTTGCCGTCCTTCCGGAACAGGGTGTAGCCGCCCCCGCCCGGGGCGTCGTCCGCCGTCCAGCCGAGCAGCGCGGTGTAGAAGTTGCGGCTTTCGCCCACGTCGGGGCTGATCAGTTCGCTCCAGATTTCCATTTCGACCTCGCCGGTTTCTCGCCGCGTCGTGGCACCGCGCGGCCCGCCGGGATATAGTCGGACGGGTCTGAAAAGTCCCGCCTGCCGTTCGGAGGATCCGGATGAGAGTGATCGTGTTCGCCCTGTGCTGCGGCTTGCTGCTGCCTTCGCCCGCGGCGGCGCTGACGATCGTCAACGACGGGCCGGAGACGGTCAGCGTGTGGATCGAGAAGTGGCTCTACCGCCTGCGCGTCGGCAGGAGCACGAGCTTCAACCCGTCGAGCGACCCGGTCAGCATCACGATCGAAAGCCGCCACTGGCGCATCGTCTGCGAAGCCGCCGCGGGTTCGGACATTCGCCTGACCGAGCGCGAATGCATCGTCGACGGCGTCTCGGTCGGCGAAACCCGGTTCCATCTGTGATGCGGGCGCCAGGCAGAGGGCGCGGAACCGTGTTGCGGGCCGGCGCTCTCGCCGCCGGTCTCCTGCTCGCCGGGTTGCCGGCGGCGCAGGCGGAGGACGGGGGCAGCGCGTCCTACGACAACCCGTGGGCGGACGGCGGCTATTCGCCGATCCCGCTTCCCGAGGTCGCAGGCACGGTGCCGTGGGATACGCTGCACGGCGTCGAGCTGGTGTTCGACGGGCCGGACATGGTGCCCGAATTCGCTCCCGACGTGCTGGCCCTGAACGGCGAAACCGTCACGATGGTCGGCTTCATGCTGCCCCTCGACGCCTCCGGCGAGCGCGTTCTGCTGAGCCGCTATGCGCCTCACTGCCCCTTCTGCATGTCCGCCGGCCCGGAAAGCTTCGTCGAATTGCGCTGCGACGAGCCGCTCGCCCTCAGTCTGGAGCCGATCGTGGTGGAAGGCCGGCTGCAAGTGATCGACGAGGCGTGGGACGGCTACTACTACCGCATGACCGACGTGGCGCTGGTGCGGCGCTTCGAGGAATAGACGGCGGCCGCCGCACCGCCGCCGCCCGGCGGGGGGCGTTCGATTTGGGTTGTCATCCCCCTGTGTCCCTGTTCTTATGCGCCGCCCTTCGCCGCGCCGGCGCGGGGTACAGGGGGGATTCATGGTTCAACTCCTCGCGGTAAGCCGCGCTTGCGACACGTTCGTGTCGACCGTCGGCCGCTGGGCGTCGTGGCTGATGCTGCCGTTGGTGGCGGTGATCATCGTCGACGTCATCACCCGCAAGTTCAAGCTGCTGACGATGGCCATCGAGGGCTTCCGCGCCAGCGGTCACGAGGCGATGGCGAGTTTCATCGAGAGCTATCTCACGTCGACCAAGTTTCAGGACCTCGAGTGGCACCTGCACGCGGCGCTTTTCCTGCTCTGCCTCGGCTTCGCCTACGCGCGCAACTCGCACGTCCGCATCGAGATGGCGCGGGACCGGTTCAGCACCGAGGTGAAGGCGTGGATCGAGTTCCTGTTCTGCCTCGTCTTCCTGCTGCCCTACTCGGTTCTCGTGCTCTCCAACGGGATCGACTTCGCCCACCGCGCGTTCGCGATCAATGAGGTGTCGGCTGCGTTGACCGGCCTCAGCCACCGCTGGGTCATCAAGTCGTTCGTGCCCATCGGCATGGTGCTGCTGTTGATCGGACTGCTCGCCGTGCTGCTGCGCAACGGCCTCTACCTGTTCGGCCCACCCGAGATTCGCGATCAGGTGCGCCGCGAGGCGCCGGAGCTGCGCGACGCGGCGGCGGAGTTGCGCGAGGCGGCCGCGCGGGAAGCGCGGGAGATCGCCGCCGAAGCCGATTCCATGGGCCTTGACCTGCCGCCGGCGGACTCCGCGGACTCGTCGCGGGCCGCCTTGCCCGAACGCGAGCGTCGGGGATCGGAGACATCGTAATGGACTTTGTCACGCTGCTCCCCGTCTTCATGTTCCTGTCGCTGGCGATACTGCTGTTCAGCGGCTACCCGGTTGCCTGGGTGCTCGGCGGCCTCTCGGTGATCTACGGCGCCATCGGCATCTACTTCGGCGCCTTCAACTTCACCGAGTTCTACAACATCAACCTCCGCATCTGGGGGACTGCGGCCGAGAACCCGATTCTCGTCGCCGTGCCGATGTTCATCTTCATGGGCACCATGCTCGAGAGGTCGGGCGTGGCGAACGACCTTCTCCACTGCCTGCAGGTGCTGCTGCGGCGCACCCCCGGCGGCCTCGCGATGTCGGTGACGATCATGGGCACGATCATGGCCGCCACGACCGGCATCATCGGCGCCTCGGTGGTGATGATGACCCTCCTCGCGCTGCCGGTCATGCTCGACCGCGGCTACGACATTCCGCTCGCCACCGGAACCATCGCCGCCTCGGGCACGCTCGGGATCCTCATTCCGCCGAGCATCATGCTCGTGATCATGGCCGACCTGCTGTCGATCTCGGTCGGCACGCTGTTCCTCGCCGCGGTGCTCCCGGGAATGGTGCTGTCCGGTCTGTATCTCGTCTACATTTTCGTGCGCTCGAAGATCCAGCCGGCGCTGGCGCCGCCGCTTCCGGCCGAGCTCGGCCCGGGAACGCGCGCCGCGCTCACGGCAATGATCTTCAAGAGCTTCATTCCGCCGATCATGCTAATCGTGCTGGTGCTGGGGTCGATCTTCGCCGGTCTGGCGACTCCGACCGAAGCCGCCGGCGTCGGCGCCCTGGGCGCCATCCTGCTCGCGATCATGAACCGCAAGCTGACCTACAACGTTCTCAAGGACGTCTCGGCCCGGTCGGCGCTGACGGTCGGCATGATCTTCGGCATTCTCATCGGCGCGACGGCGTTCTCCTACGTCTACCGCTCGCTTGGCGGCGACGATCTGGTGGAGCACTACGTGCAGGGCCTGGGCCTCGGCTCGTGGGGCCTGCTCGTGCTGATGATGGCCATCGTCTTCCTGCTCGGTTTCTTCTTCGACTGGATCGAGATCACGCTGATCGTCCTGCCGCTGTTCCTGCCCATCATGAAGACGATGGATTTCGGCGCGCACATCCCCGGCATCGACAACATCATCCCGTGGATCGCGATCCTGCTGGCGGTAAACCTGCAAACGTCGTTCCTGACGCCACCCTTCGGATTCGCCCTCTTCTACATGAAGGGGGTGGCGCCCGAACACGTGCGGATTCAGCAGATCTACGTCGGCATCATCCCGTTCGTCAGCCTCCAGCTCATCGGCCTGCTGACCGTGATCAGCTTCCCGACCCTGGCGCTGTGGCTGCCGGAGGTCCTGCTCGGCGTCGACGCTTCCCGATAGCCGGCGCAGCCTCGAATCGGACCTGCAATGGACGGCGTCTTCGTCTACTGGGACAATTCCAACATCTTCCACGAAGCGCAGCGCTTCGCCGAGGAACGAGCCGAAGGACCGGACGCGCGCTACCGCATACGCATCCACTTCGATAACATGCTACGGCTGGCCCACGCTGATCGTCCGGTTGAAAAAGCCTTGGCGGCGGGGTCCGTCCCACCGGAGATGCGGCAACTTTGGAACCGCATGGAATACAGCGGCGTCGAAGTCCGCCTGTTTGACCGCGGCACGCCGGACCGCGGCGAACAGGAAATGCCCGACCGGGTTTTGCAATTGGCAATGCTGGAGGATGCCCTGGACTATAACGGGGACCCTGGCATCGCCGTCCTGTTGACGGGAGACGGTGCCGGATATCTGGAGGGCGCAGGCTTTCACAGCACGCTGGAACGCATGCACCGGCGCGGTTGGCGAGTGGAAATCCTGTCGTGGGCGCACGCGACGATCCAGCGCATGCGCCGATGGGCGGAGACCAACGGCCTCTTCATAGCGTTGGACGATTTCTACGACTCGATCACGTTTCTCACGCCGTCGCGCCCGGGCTTCGAACTGGCGCACGCGCGAAGCGCCGCCGACCTCGACCTCTCCCGGCGGCCCGTTTCGGCCGCTCGGGAGCAATAGCGGCGGAACCCGCCCGAAGGCGCGGACGCCCCGCCCGCGCCTTCGTCGAGTGAACCCGCGCTCAGCCGAAGATCGGCAGTGTCGCGAAGTCGCCGCCGAGCACCTCGTCCGCGCCCTTGTAGCCCAGCCAGCCGTCGATCGCCGTCGCGTAGACCCGGCGGAAGTCCGTGGTGTGGCGCAGGTTGTCGCCCTCGTCGAGCTCGGTAAGACTCGGCAGCTCGCCGTAATGGCCGCCCCGCACCGGCTTGCCTATCATCAGCATCGGGCCGGCGGCGCCGTGGTCGGTGCCGAGACTGGTATTCTCGGGCACGCGCCTTCCGAACTCGGAGAACACCATCATCGTCACGTCGTCGGCACGCCCGATCCGCTCCAGGTCGGCGAAGAACCCGGCGATCGCGTCGGAGGCGTAGGTCAACAGCCGCCGGTGCAGATTGGGTTGGTGCACGTGCGTGTCGAACGCGTTGTTGCGGAAGGCCGTGTAGTAGAGCCGCGCCGGCAGGTCGGCGGCGATCAGCGACGCCACCTTGGGCAGGTCGAGCGGCACGAGGCCGTAGTCGATCGGCGTATCGTAGGCCTCCCACGCCTCGCGGACGAGCGCCGAGGCGTCCAGCGCGCTGCGCGCGATGTCGATCAGGAAGCGTCGCGACTGGTTCTCCGACTCCGCCGCGTCGGGAACGTGCCGGAACATCTCGCGTTCCTGGAAGAACCCGTCCCGGCGGAACTTGGCGGGATCGTCGAACACCACGGGGACGTGGTTGCGGGACCGCACCGCGAGCGACTGCGTCGCATCGATGTTGACGACGTAATTCGGTTCGCCGCCGGGCTTCATCGCGTCGGCGAGCCGTCCCACCCAGCCGTATTCCGCGCCGCTGTTGGGCGCCGCGGTGTGCCAGTACGCCATCGACGTGAAGTGCGAGAACGACGGATTGTCGTAGCCGGTGCCGTGGACGATCGCGAGGTCGCCGTCCTTGTAGAGCTTCTCGAAGCCGATCAGACCCGGGTTGAAACCGAAGTGGTCGTCGATCTTGATCAGGCTCTCGCTCTTCAGGCCGATGCTCGGACGATGCCGGTAATAGGCGTCGTCGCCGTACGGCACCACGGTGTTCAGCCCGTCGTTGCCGCCCGACATCTCGAACACCACGAGGATCTTGTCCCCGCCGGTCGCCGCCGCGGCGCGGCCGGCGGCGGAAAACACACCGGGCGCTCCGAGGGCGCCCAGAGCCGCGCCGCCGAGACCGGCCCGGAGCACGTCGCGGCGGCTGATCCCGCGTGCGGTGAGGAAGGACTTGTTCATCGCTGTCGCCTTTCCCGTAAACCTCGTGTTGCCGTCAACCGAGCTGGTATTCCGGCTGACTCATGATCAGGTGCAGCAGAAGCCGCAGCGGGTCCTCGAGATACGAGTCCGCCGCCGCCAGGTCGGCGGTGCCGAGCTCCGTCTCGAGAAACTCCACGAGCATCGCCCGCTCCCGCACGCCGATGGACGCGGTCATGAAGCGGCCCAGGAAGTAGTCGACCACCTCCTCCGGCGTGGCGAGGCCCTCGTCCCGCACCATCTCGGCGAGATCGACCTGCGCGGCCAGGCGCGGAATCGGCTTGACCCGCTGTATCGCCATCTGCCACCCGCGGTAGCTGCCGAAGCGCGTGTTGAAGGCCTCGTCGCGGTCGGCCATCATGTTGGACTCGGCCATCGTGCCGCCGACTCCGTCGTAGACTGGCATCGTCGCGGACGTGATGTCCGCGCCTTCCTTCACCCGCATGTGCACGTCGCGGATCGTCGGGTCGGGCGCGAAACGGTCGTGGGCGTGAAAGTCGATGTCGGTGAACAGCACGTCGCGAGCGAAATTGCCGCGCTCGAGCAGCAGCCCCGGGGTGATCCACGCGCGCCCGTGCGCCCAGCCCGCCACGGTCGGCGGCCAGAACAGCGTCTGGCCGAGCGCCGTCGTCGATTCGTTGAAGTCGGGTATGCCGGGAACCGCCGTAAGGCCGAGCTTGCGGTACGTCGAGACCGTGAGCTGCACCGGGCTCTTGATGTGCGTGCCCATCGAGGCGGGGCTGTAGAAGTCCCTCGACAGGAACATCGTGCGCAGCAGCGGCTTGAGTTCGTAGTGCGCGTCGCGCAGCACACCGGCGAGGTCTTCCGCCAGCGCGTCGCCGGGATCCTGGCGCACGAAATACCGGTACAGCTTGCCGGAGAGATAGCGCGCGGTAACCGGCTGGCGGAGAATGATGTCGATCACCTCCACGCCGTCGAAATCGCCGGTCTCGCCGAGCACGGTCTTCTCGCCGTCGTCGTGCTGGTCCTTGTGCACGACGAAGGTCAGGTCGTCCGAGTTCCAGCCGGTGAACGAGCGCGCCGCCTCGCGGATGTCGGACTCGCTGTAGTTGCCCACGCCCATCGTGAACAACTCCATGATCTCGCGGGCGAAGTTCTCGTTCGGCGCGCCCTTCACGTTCACCCCGGCGTCGAGGAAATAGAGCATCGCCGGGTCCTTGGCGACGGCGACCACGAGGTTGCGGAAGTTGCCGGTGGCGTGCGTGCGCAGCGTTTCGTTCTGCAGCAGCATCTTGCGATAGTCGCGCACCTTGCTTTCGATGGTCGCGAAATGGCCGTGCCAGAACAGGGTCATCTTTTCTTCGAGCGGCCGTCGCGTGTTGAGCATGCGGTCGGCCCACCAGTAGGCGACGCGGCGCGTTTCCAGCATGCTCGCGCGCAACCAGTAGAAGAACTTGTTCACCACCGGCTGCAGCGGCCGGTTGCCGTGCGGCTTGACCCGCACGCCGAGCGCCTCGCCCGTATCCTTGGCGAGCTGCGTCGTCGCCGGGCGGCTCGGCGGGAAGTTGATCAGGCCGGGCTCGTGAACGCCCGAGTGGTCGAACGCCGGCAGATGGCCGTTGTCGACCGATTCGTAGTTGACGAGATGGCGCACCGCCTCCTCTGGCGTCATCGCCGCCAGCCGCGCGATCTCCTCCGGTGTGCCGCCGAACCCGGCGCGCTCCAGCAGGTGCGCTGCGCGGTCGTGGCTCCAGTCGTCCACGCCGATCGGCGTGAGGTCGCCCTGCCACGCCTCGGGGCCGGGCCCCAGCGCGGTACCCCCCGCGGCGCCCGTTGACGCTGCCGCAACGGCCGCCGCCGCCGCCAGACCGATGAGTCCGTGGCGAAAATGCATCGCTACCCCTCCAGAGTTCCCCGCCGAGTGTCGTTCTATAGCACGCTTCACCGCAAGCCGCGAGCCATTCGGCTGCCTCGGACCGGTAGACCGCCGGGCAGATCGGGCATCACCGCTGGGTGAAGCGCGGAGCAGCGGACTCAGGCGAACGGTGCCACGCCTTCGGCGGCCGCGGCCTCGTTCAGGCGCCGGTCCAGGCTCGCCAGCGCACAGCCTTCGCGGATCGCGAGCGCCAGGTAGCTCGCATCGTAGGCGGTCAGGCCGTGAGTTCGTGCCAGCGCCATGACTTCACGGTCGTCCGTTTCGCCCGCACCGGCAATGGGAAGACGGCGCAGCCGCGCCATGGAGGCGTCGGCGTGGCGCTCATCGATCCGACCCCGACGTTCGGCGGCCAGGAGCAGATTGCGCAACTCGTGCCAGAACACCCCCGGCGCTTTCGCCGTCTCCGCGCTCAGCCGGTCGAGCGCAAGATCGGCCAGCGCCGCTTCCTCGTCCGGCAGCACCCAGGCCGCTGCGATCGAAGCGTCCGGAACGAACGCCATCAGCGTGCGTGTCCCTCGTGACGCCAGGAAAGAATCTCGGCCGTGGTCACCGTCTTCTGCTTCGCCCGCTCACGGCGAAGGGCGGCGCTGAGCGCAGCGTGCTCGCCCTCGCCGGCGATCCGCGTCACGTGGGCGACCGGCTTCGTGCCCCGGCAGATCACCAGATCCTCGCCCGCCTCCACCGCCGCCAGCAGCGCCGACAGGTGGGTCTTGGCCTCTCCGATCTTTACGTGTCGCATCATGGTCATCCCGTTCCTTGCCCGGTCCACACCGGAAATCCCCACGGCGGCGGCGAGGGACGCCCGTCCGGAGAGACGGAGAGACAAGGATAGCCTCCGCGCCCGTTTGGTCAAGTGGTTGGTCTGTTTCTGGAGTCGCTGCGTCATCGGACGGGAATTTCGCCTTTCGGCGTCCGCGTCCGGTTGTCCGGCATCTCCTGCCTGTTCCTGACTATGAGGCATCGTTTCACCCTACCTTCCTCCGGGCCGGGCACGGGCGGTGACCATCACCGTCCCGGTGCGATGAAGTCGAAGAGCTCCCGGGTCCGGTTCATCGGGACCGGCTTCCGGTCGTCCGTCAGGGCTTCACCACGAGGGTAACGAGCCGGCCCGATATCTCGCGCAGCCGAAGCCACTGCTGGTAGTAGAGGGGCAGCGAGGCTGCGGATTCGGTGAACTGGAACACGTACATGACGATGGCGAAGACCGCGCCGTACGCGACCGTGTTCTCTGCCGTCACCGCAATCGAGTAGACCAGCAGACCGAACAGGAACAGCCAGGCCACGCCAAAGGTGCCGGCTTCGAGATCGGACAGCTTGATGTTCCAGCGCATCACCTCCCGAAGGTGTCGGCCGATCTGCGCGGTTTCGCCGCTCTCCACGGCATCGACCTGCCGTTCGTGCTCGTCATTGAGCTCGCGGTTGTAGCGCGTGGTGATCCTTCCGATCAGCGCGTAGACCGCCGCCGTGACACCGAGCACGGCGAGGCATCCGTAGAAAACTGGGCGGCTCAACGCGGACAGGATCAGGATCGGGCCCCCGAGTTCGATGATGCTCCGCACGAGGGCGGGGACGGAGTTCTCGAAGAACTCGACCGTCTCCCTGAGCATTCCGAGGCGCGCGGTCTGGATGGACGTCGTGCTGCCGGATTGACCGCCGATCAGTTCCTCACCCAGCCGGGCGTAAATTCCGGCGTACGCCCGGCTGTCCACGAGCCGCCGGGCGGTGGCGATCCCCATCGCGACGATCCCCAGGCCGGCCAACTCGAACAGTCCGTGCCGCGATCCCGCGAGCACGCCATCGATGGCTCGGCCGATGACCAGTGGAAACAGCACCCAGCCCACGGCTTCGAGCACCACCAGGGACAGGGTGCCGGCAATACGTCCACCGAAGCGTCGCAACAGGGTGTTCAATGACCTGCCCTCCTTGAGGCTATGACGGCCGAGTAGGAGGGGTCGTTACCGAGCCCCTCCCCTCGCAGAGCCGAGCGTGCGCGATTGACGCACTCGGTTCCTCACATGGCAGGTTCGCTCAAGCGGGCGATGTGTCGGCGCTCCTGATCCGAGCGGGAGGCAGGGGGAACTGCCGAAGGAGGACGTTCATTCGATCCCAATTGACGTAGCCCTTGCTGCTGCGACGGCTGAGAGACCATCGCCAGCAATGGGCTACCCGGAAGCGGAACCACGACAGGCGCGCGCTGTTCCCGATGCGGCCGTAGTAGTTGCAGTGGCCCCGGATGACACGAGCGAGGTGCTCGTGCTGAGTCGCGAGCGGTTCATGCCGGTGCGTCTTGCACCAGCGATGGACCGCCTTGACCGCACGCGCGAAGCGGTCTCGGGCCGTGAACTGGCGCACGACGGGATTACCCTTCCTCGACCGCGTCCAGACGTGGTTGAAGCCGAGAAAGTCGAATGTCGCGTCCGTATCATGGCCCCGACCGAGCCGCGGCCGGAAGTCCACATACCGCGTCTTGGTCTCGTGGAGCGTGAGCCCGAAGCGCCCAAGACGCTTACCCAGAACGGCGAGCACTCGCCTGCCGTCCTGTTCGTCCTCAAAGGTCATAACGGCGTCGTCGGCGTACCGCACCAGTCGGCACCGGCCTCGCAGGCGGGGTCGCACCTCTGCTTCGAACCATTTGTCCAGCACGCAGTGCAGGAACACGTCCGACAGCAAAGGGCTGACAACCCCGCCCTGAGGAGTTCCAGTCTCGGACCGCTGCAGCACTCCTTGGTCGAGAACCCCGGCTTTCAGCCACTTGTCCAGCATTCGCCGGACCACACCGTCCTTGATCCGCAGGTCGAGGAATGAGCGAAGGTGGGGATGCGGAATCGAGTCAAAGTATCTGGCCAGATCCGCGTCGATCACCCATCTCAGCCTCTGCTCCATGATACCGTTGCGCAGAGCGTTGAGGGCATCATGGGCCGAGCGCCCGGGGCGGAAGCCGTACGAGCACAGCAGAAAGTCCGTCTCGTAAATCGGCTCGAGGATCATCACGATCGCCCGCTGCGCCACCTTGTCCTCGAACGTCGGAATGCCGAGCGGGCGCTTCCTGCCGTCCGCCTTCGGGATGTAATGGCGGCGAACCGGCGGCGCGAAGTAGCGGCCCGACTTGATCCGTTCCAGCAGGTCCTCAAGATTGGCCCGCAGGTCCTTCTCGTAGTCGGCAGCCGTTACGCCGTCGATCCCCGTCGCACCATCCTTCCGCGTCCGGCGATACGCCTCCAGCATCCAGTCGATGTCGATCAGGTGGTGTAGCGACGTGAAGACCCGCTCCGAGTGTTCCCTCGCCTGTTCGGCTATCCACTGCCGTTTCGTCGACGTGTTGGTGGAACCCAGCGTTTCCTCCATCGTTTCCCGTCAGTGGGTCTGCGCATGTGACGCCTCCCTTTCCTCGGACGGGTCCCCGTGGACCGGGTTCCCCGCCGTCATCGGTACTATGAAGGCGCTACGACTCCCTGGCCTGTATCCCTCGGGCTTATTGATTCGCCGGTCGGTTCCGCAGAGTGCCTGCGCGTTCGTGTCCGCGTTGCGCGCTCCCGTCGACCGGCAGGCGCGGCCGTCGGGCCGGAGCGTCCTTGGTCAGCCGGTTCACCCCTATTCCGGCATTCTCCCTACGGACAGGTCAGGGCCTCCCAGGTTTCCTGGCGAACCATCCCGTGGCTTTGCGGCGCTCTCCGACCCCGGACGACCCTTGGCGCCTCGCCATTCGCGGCGCTTCCGGTGCTGCCCCCACCTTGTCGAGAATGAGGGCGTCGACAATGCTATTTCGAGGCTCAATGGCGTCGCTTCACCACCCGCTGTGTACGCTTCACGACGTCCGTTGCCGCACGCCATGCAACACGCGCTTCCGGCTGGCAGGCTGTGCCTTTGCCGGGCGGGAGTCGAACCCGCTGGCTCGCGATGAAGGGTTTCTAGCTCATTGCTTCCTCCCTTCCAGGACTTCGCCTGGCGCTACGACAATCTGGGTGAGAGCCGCGCGTCAATCTCTAAGCGCCGAGGTTGCACTTCCGGTCAACAAACCCGACCCGCCGGATCGGCGGACATCGCGGATACGCGCAACATCTCGGTCTGGAAAGACATACTTGCCTCATCCGAGACAGATATGTATCATAAGAACGCAATGTCAAGAGCGCGTCCTGTGCAACCCATAGATTCGCAGACCCCGTCACCGCCAAGGCGACGGCCAAGCCGCGCGGCCATTATCGACGCAGCCGTGGGTGTTCTTGCGCGAAACCCCGATGCGTCCTTGGCGACGATTGCCGAGGCAGCGGGGGTAGGCCGTGCCACCCTCTATCGGCATTTTCCCGGCCGAAGCGATCTGATCGACGCGATCGGCCGGCAGGCAATCGAGGAAACCGATGCAGCCGTGCGCACGATCCGTTGGCAAGACATGTCGAGCAGGGAGTTCCTCCTCGCCGTCTTCGAAGCGATGGTTCCTCTTGGCGATCGTTACCACTTTCTCATGGTGATGGCGCCTGCCGCCGTCGGCAGCGAGGTGGGGGAGGCCTACGCCCGCCAGCTCCGCGAAATCGAGGAAATGATGCACTGGATGAGGCGGGACGGCACGCTGGCGCCCGACGTGCCGATCGACTGGGCAGTGCAGATGGTCGATTCCCTGATCTACGCAGCCTGGTCGGCGGTGCGCGACGGCTCGGTTGCCCCGCGGCGCGCTGCCGCGCTCGCCTGCCGCACGTTCTTGTCCGGCCTGTCGAGGGGCGGATGATGGCCTTGTCCGAGGTGCGCCGGCGGGCCGCCCGGCTCGGCTTGAAGCCGCTCACCGTCGCCGTGCTCGTGGCGCTGCTGACCGCGACGCTCCTGGACTGGTACTGGCCGTGGGGGCTGCTCTTCCTCTACTGGGTCGTCGTCGGTCTCCGGCAGCGTGAGGCGTTCCTGATCGAACGCATTGCGAAGGAACGCAACCCCATCCTGTATTGGTGCATCAACGGGCTGTGGGCCTGGTTCGGCCTCTGGACGCTGTACGCAGATCTGGCTTGGCGGCTGGCCTAGGCGCGGGTCGGGCGAAGGAGCGGCGTTCGCGCGAGCGATGGACACGGAGCACGCGATGAAGAACGCACCCGGCGGAAGAGGCCGGACCGGCCACACGATGCCGGACCGGCCCGCGCAGCAGCTGCCGCGCGACGCCTACGTGAGCCGGGCGTGGTTCGAGCGTGAGCGTCGCGATTTGTTCGGGCGCTGTTGGACCTCTGCGGGAGTGGCACGGGATCTTGCGATGTCCGGCGACTACGTGACGGTATCGGCCGGCGACTATCCCCTGATGGTCCTCCGTGACGAGAGCGGAACGCTCCGCGCCTTTCACAACCTGTGTCGGCATCGGGGTACGGAACTCGTCGAAGGCTCGGGGCGGCTGGAACGGGGGCGCATCGCGTGCCCGTATCACCGCTGGACCTACGACCTTGGCGGGTCGTTGCGCGCGGTGCCGATGCGTGCGCGTTGTTTTGCCGACCTGGACACCGATGACTACTCCCTGCTCCCGGCGGCAATCGGCGAGCTTGGGGGGCTGATCTTCGTGAACCCGAATCCCGGCGCTGATTTTTTGGCCTGGCAGGCCGACCTGGAATCGGTTCTCTGGCCGCACCGCTTCGAGCGAATGAGCGCCGGGCTGGAGTTGACCTACGAGATCCACTGCAACTGGAAGGTGTTCCTGGAAAACGCCATCGACGGGTACCACCTGGCGTACCTGCACGGCGAGACGCTCGGTGGCCCGCGTGCCGACCGCAATGTCTGGGATGTGCACGGCCGCCATCTGGTCTGGTACTCGACGGAGACCGGTCGAAAGAGCTGTCTGCCCGAAGGGATCGCACGGGCCGGAAACGATAGCGGCCAAGGTCCCATACAAGGCGCCGAAACAGGCGAATACGGCGGTGTGTTCGTGCTGTTTCCCAGCACCATCGTGACGGCCACGCCGACCGGCCTCACCGTGTCGAGACTGGATGCCGTGACGGCCGACCTCACCCGCTTGCACACGCGCGCGTGGGGGCGAAAGGGCGGGGACTGGAAAAGGTGGCTCGGCGGAGCGAACGTCGAGGACATTCCAGGTTACGACCCTGCCAGCGGTTTTTTTCGACTCTCCTGCCTCGATCGGCATCCACTCGAGATCGGGGACTTCCACTGGGAAGACGTA
Source organism: Alphaproteobacteria bacterium (assembly GCA_965243325.1). Taxonomy (GTDB): domain Bacteria; phylum Pseudomonadota; class Alphaproteobacteria; order UBA7887; family UBA7887; genus JANQOH01. The sequence continues at coordinate 2,902,859 of CBDEUQ010000003.1, forward strand.
TGGATTTGCGAAAAGCTGCAGCGCTCGCTGCGCTCGCCGGCGTATCGGTGTGAGCGCCTCGCTGCCGGTGCCGGCGCCGAGGCACCGCTGGAATTCTTTCAGCGCAACGTGCTGGACTACCTCACACCGGTTCCTGGCTCGACCCCGGACGGCTCCGCCGCCCGGCCCGACAAAGCCGCACCCGACGAGAGTCCTATTCCGTATCGCCGTCGAAAATGACCCGCGTTCCCGGCGGCGCGAGGTTGAGCACCGCGGCCGTCCGTTCCTCCAGCATGTCGGGATCGAGACTGTCGGCCCGAAGAAGGCCGACGCGGTGTTCCAGAGCCATGCGTTCGGCGCGCGTCTCCGCCACGGCGGCGCGCAGCACGGCTACGCGTTCGCTCGTCTTCTCCCACGCGAGAACGCCGCGTTCGCCCCACACCGTGTGGTAGCCGAGGTAGAGCGCGCACGCGAGAAAGAACGCCGCACCGCTGGCGCGACGCAGGCGTTCGGGAAGCCGGCCCCTTGCCATGAAAATCAGCGAATCACGGTACGCCGCGCGTTGTCAACGGGCAAACGCCGCGCCGCCGGCGTAGCGCGCCGATCCGCCGAGCTGCTCCTCGATGCGGATCAGCCGGTTGTACTTGGCCAGCCGGTCCGAACGCGACAGCGAGCCGGTCTTGATCTGTCCGCAGTTCGTCGCCACCGCGAGGTCGGCGATCGTCGTATCCTCGGTCTCCCCGGAGCGGTGCGACACGACGGCCCGGTACGCCGCGCGGTGCGCCGCGTCCACCGTTTCCAGGGTCTCGGTCAGCGTGCCGATCTGGTTGACCTTCACCAGCACAGCATTGGCCGCGCCGGCGTCGATTCCCCGCGCGAGGCGCGCCGGGTTGGTCGCGAACAGGTCGTCGCCGACCAGTTGCACCGTGCGCCCGAGAGCTTCCGTGAGCGCGGCCCAGCCCGGCCAGTCGTCCTCCTCCAGCCCGTCCTCGATGGAGACGATGGGATATCGCGCAACGAGATCTTCGTACCAGGCCACCATCTCGTCGGCGCCGAGGCATCGCCCCTCGCCCGCCATCCGGTAGCGCCCCTCCCGGTGAAACTCGCTCGCCGCGGCGTCGAGCGCCAGCGCAACCTGTTCGCCCGGGCGATAGCCCGCGTCCTCGATCGCGCCGAGAATGAAATCCAGCGCTTCCGCGTTGCTGGCGAGCCTGGGCGCGAACCCGCCCTCGTCGCCGACCGCGGTCGCGTGGCCGGCGTCCGCGAGGCGCCGCCGCAGCGCGTGAAAGACCTCCGCCCCCCAGCGCACGGCCTCGGCGAGGCTCGGCGCGCCGGCCGGCACGATCATGAACTCCTGGATGTCCAGACCGCTGTCGGCGTGGGCACCGCCGTTCACCACGTTCATCATCGGCACCGGCAGCACGTGCGCGTCGACGCCGCCGACGTAGCGGTAGAGCGGCAGGCCGCGCGCCATCGCCCCTGCCCTGGCGATGGCGAGACTGACTCCGAGGATCGCGTTGGCGCCCAGCCGCTCCTTGTTCTCCGTCCCGTCGAGCGCCTTCAGCGCAAGGTCGAGCGCTCGCTGGTCTTCCGCGTCGCGGCCCGAAAGCGCATCGAAGATCTCGCCGTTGACCGCGTCGACCGCGCCGCGCACGCCCCTTCCGCCGTATCGCGCGCGGTCGCCGTCGCGGCGTTCCACGGCCTCGTGCCGGCCGGTGGACGCCCCCGACGGGACGGCGGCGCGCGCCGTGGCGCCGGTCTCCAGCGTCGCCTCGACCTCGACGGTCGGGTTGCCGCGGCTGTCGAGAATCTCGCGGGCGCGAATGTCGATGAGAGCGGTCACGGCAGCTCCTTGCGCCTCCTGCGGCGCGTCATGGGTCGATCGCCTCGGTCGGATGTGCCTTGGCCAGACTGTCGAAGGCCGCCAGAGCCTCGACGAGGCGGCGGACGTGCTTGAGCGGAACCATGTTCGGGCCGTCGCTCGGCGCGTTGTCCGGGTCCTGGTGGACCTCCATGAACACGGCCGCGACGCCGACCGCGGCGGCGGCACGGGCGAGCACCGGCACGTGCCGGCGCTCGCCGCCGCTCGATGCGCCGAGACCGCCGGGCTGCTGCACGGAATGGGTCGCGTCGAACACCACCGGCCAGCCGGTTTCGGCGAGCACCGGCAGCGCCCGCATGTCGGAGACCAGCGTGTTGTAGCCGAAGCTCGCGCCCCGCTCGGTGAGCAGGATTCGCGTGCAGCCCGCGCGTTCCAGCTTGTCGGCGACGTTGGCCATGTCCCACGGTGCCAGAAACTGGCCCTTCTTGACGTTGACGGTGCGCCCGGTCCGCGCGGCGGCGACCAGCAGGTCGGTCTGGCGGCAGAGAAAGGCGGGGATCTGCAACACGTCCACGACCGGGGCGACGACGGAGCATTGGCCTTCCGTGTGCACGTCGGTCAGCACCGGGCAGCCGTGCGCCTCCCGCAGTTCGGCGAACACCGGCAGGCTGGCGTCGAGGCCGATCCCGCGCGCGCCGGCGAAGCTCGAGCGGTTGGCCTTGTCGAACGACGTCTTGTAGATCAGCCCGATGCCTGCGCCCGCGGCAATGTCCGCAAGCGCGCCGCACATGTCGTGCGCGTGCTGCGCGCTTTCCATCTGACACGGCCCTGCGATCAGCGCCAGCGGCAACCGGTTGCCGAGGCGCAGGTGCCCGACGGCCACCTCGCGTGCGACGGTCATACGAGACGCGACTGGGCGACCGCCGCCTCGACGAACGACGCGAACAACGGATGCGGCGCGAAGGGTTTCGACTTGAGCTCGGGGTGGAACTGGACGCCGATGAACCACGGATGATCGGCAAGCTCGACGGTTTCCGGCAACGCGCCGTCGGGCGACATGCCGGCGAACGCGAGACCGGCGCGTTCCAGGCGCTCGCGGTAGGCGATGTTGACCTCGTAGCGGTGGCGGTGGCGTTCGGAGATGCGGGTCCCGCCGTAGATCGCCGCGATTCGCGAATTGCGGGCCAACACCGCCTCGTAGGTGCCGAGGCGCATCGTGCCGCCGAGGCCGACGCCGGGCTCGCGGGTCTCGACGACGCCGTCGCGCTCCCATTCGCTCAGCAGGCCGACGACGGGGTCGGCGCAGGCGCCGAACTCGCTCGACGACGCGCCCGCGAGATCGGCGAGGTTTCGCGCCGCCTCGATCACGGCGAGCTGCATGCCGAAACAGATGCCGAAATAGGGGACGCGGCGTTCGCGCGCGAAGCTGACGGCGGCGACCTTGCCGGCGACGCCACGCTCGCCGAAGCCGCCCGGAACGAGGATCCCGTGCACGTCCTCCAGCTTGTCGACGGACCCTTCCGAGGCGAATATCTCGCTGTCGATCCAGGACAGGCGGACGCGGACGCTGTTGGCGACGCCGCCGTGCCTGAGCGCCTCCGAAAGCGATTTGTAGGCGTCCTGCAAGCCGGTGTACTTGCCGACCACGGCGATCGAGACGTCGCCTTCCGAACCGGCCGCCCGCTCGGCGATGTGATGCCAGCGCGTCAGGTCCGGCGGCCGCGCGTCGAGGCCGAAGCGCGCGAGCACCTGCCCGTCGAGCCCCGCTTCGTGGTAGGTGATCGGGACGCGGTAGATGTCGTTCACGTCGATCGCCGGGATCACCGCGTCTTCCGCCACGTTGCAGAACAGGGCGATCTTGCGCCGCACCTCGCGCGGGATATCGCGATCGGAACGGCACAGCAGCACGTCGGGCTGAATGCCGATGCCGCGGAGCTCCTTCACCGAATGTTGCGTCGGCTTGGTCTTCAGCTCGGCGGCCGAGGGGATGAACGGCACGAGCGTGAGATGGATGTAGAGCGCGCGCTCCCTCCCCAGCTCCCACCCCAGCTGCCGGATCGCCTCCAGAAACGGCAGGCCCTCGATGTCTCCCACGGTCCCGCCGATCTCGCACAGCACGAAGTCCTCGTCGGCGGTCTCGGCCGTGATGAACTTCTTGATCTCGTCGGTGACGTGCGGAATCGCCTGCACCGTGCCGCCCAGATAGCCCCCCTGCCGCTCCCTGGCGATGACGCTCGAATAGATTCGCCCGGTCGTGACGTTGTCGCTGCGGCGCGCCGGCACGCCGGTGAAGCGCTCGTAATGGCCGAGGTCGAGATCGGTCTCCGCGCCGTCGTCGGTGACGTAGACTTCGCCGTGCTGATACGGGCTCATGGTGCCCGGATCGACGTTGAGATAGGGGTCGAGCTTGCGCAGCCGGACGCGATAGCCGCGGGCCTGCAACAACGCGCCGAGCGCCGCCGCCGACAGGCCCTTGCCGAGCGAGGACACCACACCGCCGGTGATGAAAATGAAGCGCGTCATAAGGCGCGAGAATACGAGGTCGCGCTCCGGTTTTGAACTGCGCCGCCGCGTGCGTCCCGCCCCGACCGGAAAGCGATCAATCCCCGATACGCCGAGCGCGGACCTGCGCCCGCGCCAATGCGGACGCCCGGATTCCGGCGCTTGGACGCGATTGCCGCGCCGCCTTCGGGGAGGCGTGCGCGCGTCGTGGAAAAGGTTATTCGGCGACGGGAACCCGCGGCCCGGCGACGGGATCCTCCGGCGCCGGGAAAACCGCGCCGGCGGGCGAATTGGGCAGGCTGTCGGTCAACGAACGCGGGCCGCTCGTGCCGCTGGCCAGAATCGCCAGCACCATGCTCGTCGCCATGAACGACCCGGCCAGAATCGCCGTCGCGCGCGTCAGCAGATTCGCCGACTGGCGCCCCGACATCACGCCGCCGAAGGAGCCGCCGCCGAGGCCGCCGAGCGCGCCGCCGTCGCTGCGCTGCACCAGGACCACGACGATCATCGCGATCGCGATCAGCACGTGAATGACCAAGATGACGGCCGTCATCGCGTCCCGCCCTCCGTTCGCCCGCGCCCTGATAACCCGTCCGCGGCGGCTTGGCAAATCCTGCGAAAGTCTTCCGCCGCGAGGCTCGCGCCGCCGACCAGTGCGCCGTTCACCTCGGCGACTCCCAGGAGCTCCCGCGCGTTGTCCGGCTTGACCGACCCCCCGTAAAGCAGACGCGCGTCGGGGAAGCGCGCCCGCAGGAGGCCGTGGATCTCCGCCACCTCGCCCGGCGTCGGCGTCCGCCCGCTGCCGATGGCCCACACCGGTTCGTAGGCGACGACGACACCCGGCCCGCCGTCCGTCGGCACCGAGCCCGCCGCTTGCGCCTCGACCGTCGCGAGCGCGCGACCGGACTCGCGCGCCGCCCCGGTCTCGCCGACGCAGACGATGGGAACGAGCCCGGCGGCCAGCGCGGCCTCGGCCTTTCGGCGCACGACCTCGTCGGTTTCGCCGTGGTCCGCGCGGCGCTCCGAATGGCCGACGATGACGTACCGGCACCCCGCGTCGGCCAGCATCGACGCCGCTATGTCGCCGGTGTGCGCGCCCGGGGCCGCCGCGGCGCAGTCCTGGCCCCCCAGCGCCACGCCGCTGCCCGTGAGCGCCGCCGCCACCGGGTCGAGAAGCGTCGCCGGCGGGCACAACAGCACCTCGCATGGTGCCGCCTCGCGGCGAACGAACCGCGCCACCGCCTCGGCCAGGGCCACGCCGTCGGCGCGCAAGCCGTTCATCTTCCAGTTGCCGGCGATCAGCGGCGTCACGCCCGCTCCCTCCGTCGGTGCCCACGATTGCCGCGCGATTTAGCACAGGCGCGCGAAACTTGCAGGTTGCCGCCTTTCCCCGGCCCTCTTATGATGCAGTCACTGGACCGCTTATTCTTTGTTTTTCAGGGTTTTAGGGGTGAGCGCGCATGTTGGATTCGATCCGCAAGCGGACGGGAAGCCTGGTCGTCAAGGCCCTGCTCGGGCTGCTGGTGATAGCGTTCGCCCTGTGGGGCGTGGGTGACATCTTCCAGGGCCCACAGGATCAGGCGGTCGCCGACGTCGGCGGCGTCGGCATCCACGCCTCCGCCCTGCAGGCCGAATACACGACGATGGTGGAGAATTTTCGCCGGCGGTTCGGATTCGACGCCGAGCAGGCGCGCGCCCTCGGCGCCCTGGACGGCGCCCTCGATCGTCTGGTGACCCGCGAGGTGGTGCGCCAGGAGGCCGCGACGATCGGCATCGGCGCATCCGACGAAGACGTGCTGCGCGCGATCGAGGACAACGACGCCTTTCACAACGTGGCGGGCCGCTTCGACAAGGCGATCTACACCGGGCTCCTCTATCGGAACCGGCTCACTCCCGAAGCGTACGAGGACACCGTGCGCCGGGATATCAGGCGCGCCCAGCTCGTCGACAGCCTCGCCGTCGGCGCGGCGCCGCCGGAGGTGATGGTCCGCCATTTGCTGCGCCACGAGGAGCAGGAACGCACGGTGGAGGCGGTGACCGTGTCCGCCGACTCGCTGAGCCCGCCCGACCCGGACGAGACGACGCTGCAGGCGTATTTCACCGCGCATCGGGACTCCTACATGTCGCCCGAATACCGGCGCATCGCGGCTGTGATCATCCGCCCGGCGGATCTGCTCGAGGCCGTCGACGTGTCCGAGGAGGACGTCCGCGCCGAGTACGACGACCGCATCGACGAGTTCTTCACGCCGACCCGGCGTGCGGTCGACCAGATGACGTTCGACGATCGCGAAGGGGCTGAATCGGCGGCGGCACGTTTCGCTTTGGGCGAGGACTTCTACGCCCTCGGCGCCGAGCTTCTCGACCTCACGCAGGCCGACATGGACCGGGGCGTGCTGGCTGCCGGCGACTTCGTTTCCGAAGCGCTCGGCGCCGCCGCGTTCGCCGTCGCGGTGGGCGAGTCCACCGCGCCGGTCGAAACGCCGTTCGGCTGGGCCATCGCGCGCGTGCGCGAGGAGATACCCGGCGAGAATCGCGATTTCGAGTCGGTTGCCGACACGCTCCGTTTCGAGCGCAGGATCGCCCTCGCCCAGAACGTGGCGATCGACCTCGGCGACGAGTTCGAGGACGAGCGTGCGGGCGGGGCGACCCTCGAGGAAGCGGCGCGCGCCGTCGGCGTCACGGTAAGCGCCATCGGTCCGATCGACCGGCAGGGACGTCTCGGATTCGATGCCGCCGACGGTGCGCCGCCCGTGGTCGACTTTCTCAACCGCGCCTTCGCCGCGGCGGCCGGCGAGGAGAGCGCCCTGCACGACACCGACGACGGGACCTACTACGCGTTCCGCGTCGATGCCGTGACGCCGCCGGGCGAAAAACCGCTCGATGCGGTTCGCGGCGAGGCGGTCGCCGACTGGCGGGCGAACTGGCGGCGGGAGCGGGCGGTCGAACGCGCAACGACGATCGCGGAGCGGCTGCGCGCCGGCGAACCGGCCGCCGCCGTCGCCTCCGAGACCGGCGCCGCCATGCTTGTGGCCGGCCCCTTTCGCCGCGACGCGCTAACGGCCGGGGACGGCCTCGGCCAGGCGTTCGTCCGCGCGGTGTTCGCGCTCGAGCCGGACGCCGTCAGCGATCCGGTCGTCGAGGGCGGGCGCGTGCACGTTGCGCGCCTGCTCGAGATCGTCGATGTCGCCGACGAGGACGCGGACCAGGATGCCGGCCAGCGGATCGCCGAGCGGCTTCTCGCCGCTTACGTCGGCGATGTCGTCACCGGCTATACGGACGTTCTCTACCGCAAGCACGACGTGGTCGTGAACCGCGCCGCGATCCAGCGCTACTTCGAAAACTGACGCCGCGCGGGCGGGCGGCGGCTACGCCTCGCGGTCGCGCGCCGAGGGCTGCGGCGGGTCCGAAAGCAGGGCGCTGAACGCCGCCATCTGGCCACGCACGCTGTCGACGGCGGTCTGCTCCATCGCGTCGTAGCGGCAGAGGACCTCGCGGCCGAGCGCCGTCACCCGCGCGCCGCCGCCGCCCCTGCCGCCCGGGGCCGCCTCCACCACCGGGGTGCGGAAGCAGCGGTTCATCGTGTCGACGAGAAGCCAGGCGCGCCGGTACGACATGCCGAGCCGGCGGGCGGCCGCCGAAATCGAGCCGGTCTCGGCGATCGCGTGCATCAGGGCGATCTTGCCGGGGCCGACCGCGATCTCCGGTCCGAAAAGGATGCGCAGACGCAGCTTCCTCGCGCCGGCCATGGCGCTCGGCGCGCGCGTCTCTCAGGCGGCGCCCGGCGCCGGTTCGACGCAGGCGAAGGTCGCTTCGCGGAAGTTCGGCTCGGCAAGCGATTCGGCGTCGGCGACCAAGTGCGCGTCGCGGCCGTGCTCGGCGCACAGGTGCTCGGCCTTGGGGCCGATTTCCGCCACCGTGGCCCACGGCCCGTAGCGCAGGGTGACCGTCTCGCCGTCGTCCTCGAGAATGATTGGCGAAAAGCAGCCCGCGCCGACCTGCATGAGGAGGCCGGCGCCGGCGGCGGCGATCGACTTCGCGACGAACATGGCTCTCCCCCGTGCTGCGGGTCCCGACGACGCCGTACTTTGCGCCCAAACGGCCCCCAAGGCCAGCCTCTTTCGATCCCGTGACCGATAGGGACGGAAAAGGAGAGGCTGCGACGGAACGGTCACCCACCACGCCGATGCCGGTTCGCTTCTGCGCTGGCTTCGCCGGCGCGGGAGCGATAGCTTGCGCCGCACCGCGCACTGGGAAACTGCCGATGACCGTCCGCAACGGCCGCGATTTTCTTGCCATCCCCGGGCCCACCGTCGTGCCCGACGCGGTGCTGAAGGCGATGCACGCGCCGGCGATCGACATCTACGCCGGTCCGCTGGTGGCGATGACCGACAGCCTGCTCGCCGACCTGCGCACGATCTTCCGCACCGAGGGCCGCGTCTACATCTACGCCGCCAATGGCCACGGCGCGTGGGAAGCCGCATTGGTCAACACGCTGTCGCGAGACGACCGCGTGCTGACGCTGGACAGCGGGCGCTTCGCCGCGGGTTGGGGCGAAATGGCTGCGGCGCTCGGTGTGGCGGTCGAGAGCCTGCCAGGATCGTGGACCCGCGCGGTGGACGCCGACGCGCTCGAAGCCCGCCTGCGCGCCGACCGCGCGAAGGAGATCGCAGCCGTTCTGGCGGTCCACGTCGATACGGCTTCGGGCGTGGTCAACGACATCCCCGCGATCCGCCGCGCCATCGACGCCGCAGGCCATCCGGCGCTGCTGATGGTCGATGCCATCGCCTCGCTCGCCACCATGCCGTTCGAGATGGACGCTTGGGGGGTCGACGTGGCGGTGAGCGGCTCGCAGAAGGGTCTGATGATGGTGCCCGGGCTGAGCTTCGCCGCCGCCGGGCCCAGGGCGCTGGACGCCCATCGACGAGCCGAGCTGCGCACGCGCTATTGGGACTGGACGGCGCGCGACGGCGATGCGCACTACATGAGGTATTGCGGCACCCCGCCGGAACATTTGCTGTTCGGGCTGCGTGCGGCAATCGACATGCTGTTCGACGAGGGACTGGACGCGGTCTTTCTGCGACATCGTCTGATAGCCGAAGCCGTCCGCCACGCGGTCGCCACGTGGGCCGAACGAGGCGCGCTGGCGTTCAATGTCGAGAGACCCGAACACCGCGCGAACTCGGTAACCACGGTGCGCCTCGCCGCCGGTCACGATGCCGAGGCGTTGCGGCGCTATTGCGACGACATGTGCCATGTCGTCCTCGGATTCGGGATTGGCGAGTTGAGCGGTTCGGCGTTCCGTATTGCCCATATGGGCCACGTGAACGCACCGATGATCCTGGGCACGCTGGGGGCCGTCGAAATCGGCCTTGCCGCGCTTGCCATTCCGCACGGCCGCGGCGGCGTTCAGGCGGCGGTGGACGGCCTCGCCCGCTCCCTGCCGCCGCGTTGATCTCTCTTCCCATCCCTGGCGCAGCGGCGCGTCGCGCCGCGCGCTGGATGATCGGTACTCTGCTGAGCTTCACCACCATGGCGGTGGCGATCCGCGAACTGTCGCCGAATCACGGCGCGTTCTCCATAGTGGCCATGCGCAGCATCGTTGCCCTTGCAGTGCTCGTGCCGGCAGCAGCGGCGCTTGGAGCAGCGCGGTTGCGCAGCCGCGCCCCAGTCTGGCAGCTGGCGCGCAACCTCGTCCATTTCCTCGGCACGTCGGGCTGGACCTACGGTCTCGGCGCGCTGCCGCTGGCGACGGTGGTGACTCTCGAGTTCACCATGCCCGCGTGGGCGGCCCTGCTCGCGATCGGCTTCCTCGGCGAACGCATGACACGTGCCCGCGGCATCGCCATCGCCGGCGGTATCGTCGGCGTTCTGGTGATTCTGCGCCCGGGTGCGGCGCCTTTCGACGGAGCGGTCCTGATCGTCCTCGGCGCCGCGGCCGCCTACGCCGGTGCTCACACGATGACCAAGCACTTGACGAGCCGCGACGACATCGTGGCGATCCTGTTCTGGATGTCGCTGATCCAGCTTCCGATCGCGCTCGTCATGGCCGCCGTCTTCGAGGATCCCCGTCTGCCGGAAGCCGGAGAAGCGCCCTGGATGCTTCTGATCGGGCTGAGCGCGGTGAGCGCCCATTTCTGTCTGACGCGCGCGCTGGCTGCTGCTGACGCTATCGTCGTCGTGCCGCTCGACTTTCTCCGCCTGCCATTGATCGCGGTCGTTGCCGCGTTGATGTACGGCGAAAGTCTGGAGATCGAGGTGGCTGCGGGTGCCGCGATCATCGTCGCCAGTCTGTTTTATGCGCTGCGGCATGAACGCTGAAAGTCCGTCTTCCGGCGCGCGCGGCGTCGCCCGCCCGCTCGCCGCAACGGTGCTGGTGCAGGCGATGGTCGCGACCGCCGTGAGCACGGTTCCGGTGCTCGCGCCCGCGTTGGCCGACACCTATGGCGTCCGTGCAAGCTGGATCGGTTTCTATTCGTCGCTCGCCTTCGCCGGCGGCATCGTCTCCGCGCTGGTCGGCGGCGCGCTCGTTCGCCGCGTCGGCGCCGTACGGTGCAGCCAGATCGCGCTTCTCGTCGCCGCGACGGCGCTCGCCGCGTCCGCCGGTGCCGCGCTCGCCGGCGTGGCCGCGCTCGCGGTCGTCGCGGGCATGGGCTACGGCCTCGCGACGCCCGCGGCGAGCCATATTCTTGCCCGCGTGACACCGGCGCACCGCCGCGGCGTCGTGCTGTCGCTCAAGCAAGCCGCAGTGCCCCTCGGCGGTTTGATCGCGGGATTGGCCGCACCGGCAGCAGCCGTCGCGTTCGGTTGGCGCGCAGCCGTTCTTTGCATCGTTGCCATTGTGTTTGCCGCCGCCGTCGTCATCGCGCCGTTGCGCGCGCGGCTGGATGCCGACCGCTCGCCGAATTCGCCTTTGTCGATGCGGACGCCGCTGCACGCTGTTGGTTCCGTGCTGCGAAACCGGGATTTACGGTCGCTGACTGTGGCGGCGTTCTCCTTTGCGGCCATCCAGTCGTCCGTCTTCGCCGTCTTTACGGCGTTCCTCGTCGAAACCGCTGCCCTTGACCTGCTGCACGCCGGTCAGGCGTTCGCCGCGATGCAGGCGGCGGGCATCGTCTCCCGCATCGTCTTCGGGTGGCTCAGCGACCGTGTCGTCGGTGCGCGCACTCTGCTGCGCGGGTTCGCGATCGGCATTGCCGCCGTTCTCCTGCTCGCCAGCCGCGTCGATCCGACGTGGTCGTTCGCCGGGTTGATCGCCCTTGCGGCGTCGGTCGGTTTTGTGGTCGCGGGATGGCCGGGCGTATATCTTGCCGAGATCGTGCGCTCCGTTCCTATGGAACGGGTGGCGACCGCGACGGGAGGCACCGTCGGTTTCAGTTTCCTCGGCGTGGTCGTCGGCCCCGCCTCGTTCAGCGTCGTCGTAGCGATCAGCGGTTCCTACGGTCCGGCGTTCCTGGCGTTCGCCGCTTTCTCGGCTCTCGTCGGCACTGTCCTGTGGCGCGCTGGACCGCGTCGAAATCCCCTGTCGCCGGCAGCGCGGTGAAGGGATGCCCCATCTTGCCCCCGACCGCGCAGCGGCGATAGGGTGCCGCGCCATGGGCGAGCCGATAGAAGTCTGGGGCATCTCCAGCACGCGCACCATGCGGGTGCACTGGCAATTGCGCGAAATGGGGATCGGATATGTCACCCACCCCATCGGCTCGCGCACCGGCGAGACGCAGACGGCAGACTATCTGGCGATGAATCCGCGTGGCAAGATCCCGACTCTGCGCCACGGCGACCTGGTGCTTACGGAGAGCGCCGCGATCGTTCACTACCTCGCCGAACGCTTCCCGCTGCCCGATGGTTTCCTGAATCCGTCGGATCCGGCGACGCGCGCGCGGGTCGCGGAATGGTGCTATTTCGTCATGACTGAGCTCGACGCGCACAGCCTTTACGTGATTCGCCGCCACGACGCGCTCAAGCATATCTACGGCGAAGCGCCGCAGGCGGTCGCCGCGGCTGAGGAGTATTTTCTCAAGCACCTGCGCGCAATGAGCCCGCGCGTCGTTGAGGCGGCGCCCTATCTCATGGGTGCGTTCAGCACCGCCGACATCGTGCTGACGACGTGCCTCGACTGGGCGGAGATGTACGGGATCGCCCTGCCCCCGGCGTTTGCCGCCTACCGGACGCGCGTCGCCGAGCGACCGGTCTATCGCGAGACCATGCGCTTCAACTACCCGGATCTGTCGTTTTCCTTCCCGGGAGAGGCGTGATGCCCGGTCCGCTTGACGGATTCCGGGTGCTGGACCTGACGACCATGGTGTCCGGCCCTGTCGCCACGATGATGCTCGCCGATCAGGGCGCGGACGTAATCAAGATCGAGCCGCCGCAAGGGGAGTTGATGCGCCGCGTCGGTGTCGACCATCTGGGCATGACATCGTCGTTTCTCTGTTGTAACCGCAGCAAGCGCTCGCTTGCCGTCGACCTGAAATCGGACGATGGACTGGCCATCGTGCACAAGCTCGTCGCCACCACCGATGTTCTGGTGCAGAACTACCGCCCCGGCGCGATCGAGCGCATGGGCCTCGGCGAAGACGCGGTTCGCTCCATTCGTCGGGATATCGTGTTCGTGTCGATCAGCGGCTTTGGCGAGTCGGGCCCCTACGCCCACAGGCGCGTCTACGACCCTGTAATTCAGGCGCTGTCGGGCCTTGCCGACATTCAGACCGACCGCGCCACCGGGGAGCCGCGCATGGTGCGAACGATCGTCCCCGACAAGACCACCTCGGTCACCGCGGCGCAGGCGATCACGGCAGCATTGCTCGCGCGCGAGCGAACGGGGGAAGGACAGCACGTGCGTCTGTCCATGCTGGACACGATGATCGCGTACCTATGGCCGGAGGGCATGTCGGCGCTGTCGTGGGTCGGCCGAGAGGTCGACCCGTCGCGCGGCCAGATGGGACTCGACCTGATCTTCAAGGCGGCGGACGGCTACATTACTGCCGGTGCCGTCACCGACGCCGAATGGGCGGGCCTGTGTCGCGCCCTCGGCCGCGAGGACCTGCTGGAAGACCCGCGTTTCGAGACTCCGGCATTGCGCTTTGCCAACGTCGCCGAGCGCCGCGCCATCATGAGCGCCGAAATCGCCAAATGGCCGGCGGACGAAATTCTCGCCCGTTTCGAGTCCGAACAAGTGCCGTCCGCACCGGTGCTGGCCCGCCGGGACGTGCTCGACAACGCGCAGGTGGTCCAGAATGCGACCATCGAGATTCACGAGGACCCGGTGTTGGGCCCTGTTCGTCAGCCGCGTCCGGCGGCTCGTTTCGACCGTACGCCCGCTGCGGTCCGCGCGATGGCGCCGTTTCTCGGCGCCGACAACGCAACCATTCTCAGCGAACTCGGTTACGCCGCCGGCGAGATCGCCGGCTTCGAAGCGCGCGGTGTGCTGGCAGCACAACGCCGCTGATTCCGGGTCTGCACCTCAGCGGTACCGGAGGAGGTCAGAGAGATGATCGTCAGGCAAATCTATACGGAAAACGCCTACCGCAATTTCAATTATGTGATCGCCTGCCCTGAAACGGGCGATGCGCTGGCGATCGACCCGCTCGACCATCGCCGCTGCCTCGCCACCGCTAAGGCCGAAGGCTGGCAGATCACGCAGATTCTCAACACCCACGAGCATGGCGACCATACCGGCGGCAACGGGGCCATGATCGAGGCGACGGGTGCACGGCTGCTCGCGCACGAAGGCGCCCGAGACCGCATCCCCGGCATCGACGTCGGACTTGCGGCAGGCGATACGATCAAGATAGGGCGCACCGTCGAGCTTGAGGCGCTGGACACGCCCGGCCATACGATGAGCCACGTCTGCCTGCTGTCGCGCACCGACCGGCCGGCGCTGTTCTGCGGCGATACGCTGTTCAACGCCGGAGCCGGCAACTGCCACAACGGCGGCCACCCCGAAGAACTCTACGAGACCTTCGCCGGCCAGCTCGCCCGGTTGCCGGAGGAAACGCTCGTCTATCCGGGGCACGACTACATCTCGCACAATCTCGATTTCACGCTCGACCGCGAGCCGGACAATGCGCGGGCGCGAGCGCTGCGCGCGGCCGTGGACGGCCAGAACCCGCACGAGGCAAAGGTCACCACGCTCGCCCTCGAGAAGGAGGTCAACGCCTTCTTCCGGCTCCACAGCCCGAGCGTGATAACCCGCCTGCGCGAGGCGTTCCCCGACCTGCCCGAGACTCCGACTCCGCGCGAGGTCTTCCTCAAGCTCCGCGAATTGCGAAACAGCTGGTAGGACGGGAGCGGTCAGCCACCCGTTCCCGCCGCCTCGAGCAGCGGTTTGATGACCTTGCGCTTGAGGTCGATACCGACGCCGCACTTGCAGCCGGGACATTCCCGGCACACCTCGAGGCCGATATCGACGGCCGCGTCGAGCGCCTGCTCCTTGTCGTCGGGAGATGCCGCCGGATCGAGTTGCACGCGCCGAAGCTTCAGTAGCGAGAATGGATTTCCCCAGCGATAGGCGCCGGTTTCGTCACGCCGTTCGGTTCCATCGTCGAAGTTGCGCGCGTGCATCGGGCACTTGTCGAGGCACGCGTAGCATTCGATACATGCCGTCAGCGCGTGGTAGTCGTCGGGCGCCGCCACGTCGAGGTCGTTGCCGCGCACGCCGTCGGGAATACGGCCGCGCAACTGGCGCGCCACCCCGTCGCGACGCGAAACCATGTCGCGCAACACCGGCAGCACCCCCGGCGCGCTCAGCACATCGCCTTCGCGCACGCGGGCGCGGCAGGCGATGCGCGGCCGGCCGTTGACGTCGATGGTGCAGATTCCGCAAGTACGATTGCGGCATCCGTAGCGGAACGACAGGTCGGGCAGCGCAGTCGCCTGTGCCTGCAGCATCACGTCGAGGGCCATCGGCCGCTCGCCCTCCGTGCGCGGCCTGTAATCGAAAACGACGGTCTCTTCCGCCCCGTCCCGGACGGTAAGGAATTCGACCTTCATGCGGCGGCGGCACGCTCCGGCGCCGCAAGCTCGCCCATCGTCGCGCGATAGCGTTCCTCGATAAGACGATCCTGCGCCCGCCTCGGCAACAGACGGAGAATCTTGAGCCAGATCTTCCGCTTTCGGTCATTGGCCAGATACGGCAGAAGACGTCTCCACGATGTCTTCCGGCGCGCCGCGCGATGCACCGTCAACGAACCGTCGCCGCCACGTTGCACGGCCACGGAGTACGGCGTACCGAACAACGCCGACGCCTGCCGGCCGTCAAGGCGCACGTGTGCGCCGAGGCTTCGTTCGCGCTGGAGGGCCGACAAGGCGACCGCCTCCGCCGTGTCGAGCATGTTGGTAAGCTCGATCGAGTCGATGAACGACTGGTTCCACAGCGCTTCTCCGGAAATGCGCGCATCGGCGGCGTCCGCGCGCAGTTCGGCAAGCAGGGCGACGAAGCGATCGAGTTTCTCGCGTGTACGGGCCGGGCCGATCCCGTCCCAGCACGCCGCCTGGAGACGCTTGATCGCCAGCGCCGGCGCGCCGCCGCTACCGCGGCCCAGACGCCGCCGCCACGCGTCGAGACGCCCTTCGAATGCCGCGGAGCCCACGTTCGCCGCGCCCTCCCGCGCCCTCCCGGCCGCCGCGCACCCGGCGCGAGCGCCGAAAATCGGCCCCTCCGAAAGCGAGGTGGAGCCCAGCCGGTTGGCCCCGAACACGCCGCCCATCGCCTGCCCGGCGGCATACAGCCCCCGCGGCGCGCCGGCGAGCGCCGCCCCCGACGCATCGACTCTCACCCCGCCCATGGCGTAGTGGGCACCGGGGCGCACTTCCCACATTTCGCGGCAGCGCGCCGCCTCGCGTCCCCATGCCTGACGCACGGTCGCCATGACGCCGCTGAGCGAGTTGTTGAGGAAATTGTCGTAGTACGCGGCGGAGCGTTCGAGCTCGGCATTGCCCGTGAGGTCTAGATAGCAGCCGTCGCGCTCGGTGCCGCGGCCGTCGGCCACGGCGCGCACGATCGCCGCCGAGCACTCGGCGCGGGTGCGCAGCATGACGCCGTCCAGAATGACCTTGCCGTTCCGGTCGCGCAGCACGCCGAGATAGCCGGCGGTCGCCGGCTCGCCGGCGCACAGGCCCTCGTACGCTGGCGGATGGGTCATGCAGAACGGCAGGAACTGCACCTGCTCCATGTCCACGAGCTCGGCGCCGGCGCGCAGCGCGACGGCATACGAATCGCCCGTGTTGCCGCGCATGGTGTCGGTCTTCGGGAAGTACAGCGTACTGAGACCGCCGGCCGCGATCACCACCGACGGCGCGCGGACGGCGACGAAGGTGCCGTTCGCCGCGTCGTAGACCAGCCCGCCGATGATCCCCCGCTCCTCGCCGCCAATGACGACATCGAGGAACCATGCGTCTTCGAGATAATCGATGCGGCGGCCCTGGACCACCGCGTTCCACGCCGCGTGGCCGACGGCGAGCCCGCCGTTCCGATGTCCGACCGAACGGCGGCGCGTGTGGCCTCCGAGCGGAAGCGCGAGCGCCTTGGGCCCGTCCCGCTCCCCGTCCATGTCCGGGCGCACACCGTGCCGCCGCATCCAATCGTAGGCGTCGCGTGTGTCCTGGGCGAACGCCGCGGCGATCTCCGGCGACGGCAGATCCGCGCCGGCGATGCGCAGATTCTCCGCCAGTTCGGTTTCGGAATCGCCGTCGTCGCCGCTCGCGCGGACGGTAACGATGCCCTCGGCGATCTTGGTATCGGAACAGCCGATCGGGTCCTTCGCGACGACCAGCACGTCGGCGCCGGTTTCGGCCGCCGCGTGCGCGGCCGCACTGCCGGCCCCGCCGGAGCCGACCACGATCACGTCGCAGTCGCGCCACACGGTCTCGATCGTCATGCGCGTTCCCCCTCAAACGGCGGCGCGGATCATGCCGCCAACGCGCGCTGAACACAACGGCGCGCCCGATCGCCGCCGCGGCCCCGGGCGCGGATCTGGGACGATCGGCGCGCTGCCGACCGGAAGGACCGGAGACCGCGGGAAGAAACGCGGCATGCCGGCGGATCGACCGCGCCCGCCGAAATTCGGACCCTCCGGGAGCGGACGATGGTCCGCTGCAAGGAGGTGGAGCGGCCGGCTACGCTTCCGTCGCCGATGGGCCGTCTCGGGTGCCGCACGACCCGCCACCCCGGATAGTTTCGTGCCTCGTCGGCAAGCCGCGCGGGGCTGCCCGATATGCGACCGTTGCGGATAGTCGCAGATAGTCGCGGAAAAAAAATCGATGTGCGACCGTCGCAGAGGGCCATACGAGAACGTGCCGGCGCACAGGCCGCCGATGCGGCCGCGGGCGACCGGTCCGGTTATTCGCCGTCCTCGTCGCCGAACTCCGGGCGGCCCGGGATGACGTACATGCCCTTGATCCACCGGCCGAGATCTACCTCGCGGCAGCGGGCGGAACAGAAGGGGCGATGTTCCGGCGCCGCCGGCCGTCCGCAAACCGGGCAGCGGCGCCCGGCGCCACTCTCCGGGCGGCGAGTCACCGGCCGTTCTCGACGGCGAGGTCGAACGTGTCGCGGGCGCGCGTCGGGTCGTCGCGATACTCTACTGCGCATACCGCGTCGACCGCGTCGCCGAGCGGGCTCTCGAGTTCGTCGATCACGGCGGGCGCGGCGCGCACGACAAGGCGCCCGCCGGGACGCGCCGCGGTCTCCGCGAGGCACGCGCGGGCGATCTCGCACGCCACGGCAAACGCCGTCTTGCGCCGCCCGCCGCCTTCGCAGGCGGGACAAGCCTCGGTGAGAACCTCCGCAAGCGACGCTCCGGCGCGTCGACGGGTGAGCTCGACGACGCCGAACGGCGACATGGACGCTATACGAACCGGCGCCCGATCCCGCATCGTCTCCTGGCGCAAGGCGCGCACGACGGCATCACCGTCGCTTGCCGCCGCCATGCCAGCGAAGTCGATCGCGATCAGCCCGCCAATATTGCGCAAACGCAGTTGCCGCGCCGCCTCCGCCGCCGCTGCGAGATTGAGCTGCAGCGCACCCCTGCCCGACGCACGCTCGGTAAAGCCGGCGCTGTCCACGTCGATGGTACACATCGCTTCGGTCCGCTCGATGGTCAGGGCGCCGCCGTTGGCGAGCGGGACCCGCGGGTCCAGCAGGCTCTCGATGTCCTCCGCAATGCCCTCTGCGTCGAAGAGCGGCGCGGGCCCCGCATGTCGCCCGAGACGCTTGGCGAGGCCGGGCGCGAACTGCTCGGCGTACCGCGCGGCGCTGGAAAATCCCGCTCCGTCGTCGATCACGATCGCCGCGAGCGCGTCGTCCGCAAAATCGCGCAACAGGCGCTCAACGGGTCCGATTTCACGTCGCAGCATGGACGGCACGGCCGCTCCGGCTCGCGCATCCTCGATCACCGCCGCAGCGTCGGTCAAATAGTCGAGATCGGCCTCGACATCGGTTGCCGCGGCAGTGGCGGCGGCGGTGCGGACGATCAGCCCGCCGGATTGCGACCTCAGCATCCCCATCGCCGCAGCGCTCAGACGATCCCGTGTGTCTTCGTCGGCAATGCGGCGTGAAACCATGACGCCGTGCCCGTCGGGGCGGTAGACGAGGAAGCGGCCGGCCAAACCGAGATGAGCCGAAACCCGCGCGCCCTTTCCCGCCACCGGATCCCGCACGACCTGGACCGCGAGCGCCTCACCCTCGTGGCAACGGTTCTCGATACGGCCCGCCTCGCCCGGCGCATCGTCGCCCGAGAGAAAGCCGTCACGCGCGAGCCCGCAATCGACGAAGGCCGCGTTGAGCGGCGGAACCACTCGTACTACGCGACCGAGATAGACGTTGCCCACGAGGCTCGGCTGGTCGCGCCGCATGCAGCGATAGAAATGCGTGCGGCTGTCGATCGTGCGGGCGACGCGGATCATGCCGGGATCGACGGAAATCAAAAGCCGTTCGCTCATCGGGCGAACTCCACGGGATAGCCCAGGCCGGCCAGCAGCATGCGCGTCTCGTACAGCGGCAACCCCACCACGTTGGAGCACGATCCGTTGACCGCAACGACGAAGCCACCGGCGCGGCCTTGGATCGCGTAGCCTCCTGCCTTCCCAGCCCACTCCCGGGAAACTATGTAGGCCGCGATCTCGCCTGGCGTGAGACGCTTGAACAGCACCTGCGTCGTTACCGACCGCGACGCGGCGCGACCATCCGGTGCGATAACGGCAACACCTGTGTGCACACGGTGGCGGCGACCGGACAAGCAATTAAGGAAGGCACGCGCCTCTCCCGCGTCCGCTGGCTTTCCGAGTATGCGGCGACCGCATGCAACGACAGTGTCCGCGGCGAGGACGTAAGCATCGCCCGCGGCGACCGCCGCTGCCTTCATCTCCGCGAGGCGCAACGCGAGCGCCCGTGGGTTCTCGCCAACGGACGGTGTTTCGTCAATATCGGCCGGCCGGATTCGATCAGGCGGCAATCCGACCTGCTCCAGTAGAGCGCGGCGCCGGGGCGAGGAAGACGCAAGCACCAGCATCCCCGACGACGCCGGTGCACCACGGCGAAGGGTCACTTATGGCGAAAGACGATGCGGCCTTTCGTGAGATCGTACGGGGTCATCTCGACCGTCACGCGGTCGCCGACGAGAACCCGAATGCGGTTCTTGCGCATACGGCCGGACGTGTGGGCAAGGATTGCGTGCTCATTCTCAAGCACTACCCGGAACATCGCGTTGGGAAGGACTTCCTTCACAACTCCCTGAAACTCGATCATTTCTTCTTTCGGCATGAACGCTCCGTCGCTGTCGATTCCCTCGCGCGAAGCGGCGAAAATGCGCAACGTACGGCGTCGGGTCAACCCATGCCCGTCAAGGCAGGGAACCGGGTCGTTCGAAGCGCGCCTTGATGCGGACCAGCAGTCCGTCGCGAACCTCCCGGTATGCGGCAAGGCGTACCTCGCGCGCACCTTCGATCAACGACGGATCGAACGTGTTCCAGAACTCCGCCTCCGCCTCGCTGGCGTACGTGAGTTCGAGCGCGCGATGGTGTGCCTCCGGCGACAGGGTAACGATCAAATCGAAGGAATCGCCGTCGAGATCGTCGAGCACCTTGGCGCGATGGCGAGAAATGTCGATGCCGATCTCGTCCATCGCGGCAACCGCGAAGGTATCCAGAGTCCCCCGGCGCAGCCCCGCCGAGTCGGCGAGAATCGCGTGGCCGAACAGGAATTTCGTCAGCCCCTCCGCGATTGGCGAGCGCAAGGAATTGTTCACGCAAACGAAGAGAACGCTGCGGATCATGCCGACTGTACCTACCGCCGCAGATGCAGCACGCAAACGAGCGTAAACAGGCGCCGTGCGGTGTCGTCGTCCATGCAAATGCGGTCGGCCAGCTTCTCGCTGAGCATCCGCGCACCTTCGTCGTGGACTGCCCGGCGGCCAAGGTCCAGCGCCTCGATGCGCGACGGTGGCGCCGTACGAATGCCTTCGAAGTAGTTTTCGCAGACCGTGAAATAGTCTCGAATGACGCGACGGAGACCCGTCATCGCAAGACTGACGTGGTCGAGCGCACGATTGTCTTTCGCCGAACGGATGGACATCTCCAGCCGGCCGCCCGCAACCGCCAGATGCAACCGGTACGGCCCTGAGCCAGCGCCAACGGGCGAGAAACGGTTTCTCTCCAGCAAGTCGAAGATGGCGACGCGGCGCTCGTGATCGATCTCGGGGTTCCAGCGTACGACCGTGCCTTCGTCGAGGGTCACGTCGACGATTCGCTCGCAGCCGTTCGCTTGTGACGTCACCGCGCTCTGGCGCCGTCCTCGCCGTCGAGTCGTATCGATACCGATAGTGCGTGGGCATCGAACCCTTCGGTCCTTGCCAAACGCACGGCCGCCGGTCCCAGTGTAGCCAGACTGGCCGCATCGAATTCCAGCATGCTGGTGCGCTTGAGAAAGTCGTAGACAGACAGCCCCGAAGAGAAGCGTGCGCTCCGGGCCGTCGGCAACACATGGTTGGGACCGGCGAGATAATCACCCATTGCTTCGGGCGTATGGCGGCCGAGAAAAATCGCTCCGGCGTGGCGTACCGCGTCGGCGATCGTCTCCGGCGCGGAGGTGGCGATCTGCAGATGCTCCGGCGCCGCGCGGTCGACCAGCGCCGGTGCCGCGTCGAGCGACGGCACAACCACGATCAAGCCGTGTTCGTTCCAGCTTCGGCGGGCGATGACTGCGCGCGGCAAGTGCACGAGCAGCGTTTCGACCGCCTCTTCAGTCGCGTCCGCGAAATCCGAATCGTCGGTGATCAGAATCGATTGCGCGGCCGCGTCATGTTCTGCCTGCGCCAAGAGGTCGGCGGCAATCCATCGCGGGTCGTTGGCGCCGTCGGCAACCACGAGCACCTCGGACGGTCCGGCGATCGCGTCGATCCCGACAACGCCGTAAACCTGACGTTTCGCAGCCGCCACCCAGGCGTTGCCCGGTCCGACGATCTTGTCCACCGGTGCGATGCTCTCGGTCCCGTACGCCAACGCGGCGACGGCCTGGGCACCGCCGACGCAGCGGATATCGTCGATGCCGGCTATGTCGGCCGCGGCGAGTACCGCCGGGTTGATCGTTCCGTCCGGAGTCGGCGTGACCATGACCAGACGCTCGACCCCGGCAACGCGAGCGGGGATCGCGTTCATCAGCACCGAGCTTGGATAGGCGGCGGTGCCGCCGGGAACGTAAAGGCCTACCGAGGATACCGGCAACCAGCGCTCGCCAAGACCGACGCCTGCGGCATCGCGATACCAGCGGTCGCGCGGCAACTGTCCACGGTGATAGGCCTCGATACGGGCTGCCGCCAGCTCCAACGCAGCGACTGTCTCGCTGGGCAGGGCCGCTCGCGCTTCGGCGATCCGCCCCGGCGCCATGCGCAATTCCGCAGCCTGCAACCGAACTCGGTCAAGGCGCGCCGTATAGTCGAGCAGCGCCCGGTCGCCGTGCGCGCGCACGTCGGCAATGATCTCTGCTGTCGCGTTGGCAACATCCGCGTCGGTTCCGCCCCTGGTCGACAGCGCCGCCGCGAAGCGGCTGGCAAAGTCCGCATCCGTTGCGTCAAGCCGCGTGGCCATTCACCGCCTCTTGAAACCGCGCGATCCAGGCACCGAGCTCGTCGGGTCGGGTCTTCCAGGCGGTACGGTTGACCAGCAAGCACGAAGTGATGTCGGCGATCCTCTCGACCTCGACCAGACCGTTTGCGCGCAAGGTTGCGCCCGTGGATACCAGATCAACGATGCGCTCGCACAAACCAAGACCCGGTGCGAGCTCCATGGCGCCGCTCAGCTTGATGCACTCAGCCTGCACGCCGCGCCTCGCGAAATGCCGATGCGTCGTTTGGGGGTATTTCGTCGCCACGCGCACGTGGCTCCAGCGGCGCGGATCGTCGGTGCGCGCCACATCCGCCGGTTCGGCTACCGCCATATGACAACGGCCGATGCCGAGATCGAGCGGCGCGTATATGTCTTGATAATCGAACTCCATCAGCACATCGCGGCCGGCGACGCCGAACTGCGCTGCACCGAAAGCCACAAATGTTGCGACGTCAAAGCTGCGCACGCGAATCAGCGTCAGTCCGGGAACGTTGGTCCGGAAAGCGAGCGCACGAGACTCCGGATCGGAGAACGCCGCCTCGGGCTCGATTCCAGCGTGCTGTAGAAGCGGCGCCAACTCGGAAAGTATGCGCCCCTTCGGTACCGCCACCACGAGATCGCGATTGTTCATTCCCAAGGCGCGGCGTTTTCGTGAGATGGCGCCAACGAAGCAGGACGCGGCGGGGCAATATCCTCAAGACTGGCGGCGATGGCTTCTCCCTCAAGGCGGATGGCGCCGCCGCCCGCAAACATCAGCGATACCGCCCCGGGCTCCGGCACCACGGTCAGCAGTTGGAGCAAACCGCCGGAAGCGCGGTCAACGGCGCGCAGGCGCGCTTCACCGACGCCGTCGAACCGCAGGGCGCTCTGCACAACGAGCCTGGGCCGCCCACCGGCAGCGCCGGCACGCTCCCACATGAAGCGGTCGAACACAGAGATGAAGCGCCTTTCCCGACGCTGAAACGTCATCTCACGCACGGGCATCAGGGCGTCCTGAATGCACGCGGCAAAAACATCGTAGTCGCCGGGCGCGACGGCACGCAAACGCAACGGCGATCTCATGCGCAGAACCTCTCGATATCCGCACCGCATGCGGCGAGTTTGACCTCGACCGGTTCATATCCGCGATCGAGATGGTATACGCGGCTGACGACCGTTTCGCCGCACGCCGCGAGACCTGCGAGAACCAGCGAAACGCTGGCGCGAAGATCGGTCGCCATCACTTGCGCGCCCGCCAGTTCGCGGACACCGCGCACGATTGCCGAACCCCCGCGCACCGTAATGTCAGCGCCCATGCGGCCGAGCTCCGACACATGCATGAAGCGATTCTCAAAAATCCGCTCCGCGATCACCGATGTCCCGTCAGCGACCGCCGCCAAGGCCATCATCTGTGCCTGCATGTCCGTCGGGAAGCCGGGATGCGGGGCCGTACGGATGTCGATGCCGCGAACTGGCCGCCCGGATCCGGCAATGCGCAGACCGGCCGCAGTGCTCTCGACCTCGATGCCGGCCTCGGCGAGCTTGCCACTGACCGCGGCAACCGGACCTGCCCGCGCGCCGACGAGCTCGAGACAGCCGCCGGTGATGGCGGCAGCGACAGCGTACGTGCCGGTCTCGATCCGGTCGGGAGGAACGCGGTGGCGCGCGTCGCGCAACGCGTCGACGCCGTCGACGGTTATCGTGTCGCTGCCGGCGCCCGCGATGCGCGCGCCCATGGCGCTGAGACAGTCGGCGAGGTCGACGACCTCCGGTTCCCGAGCGGCATTGCTTAGCACCGTGCGGCCACGCGCAAGAGTCGCCGCCATCATCAGATTCTCGGTCGCGCCCACGGACACCGACGGCAGCACGATGCGAGCACCCCTCAGCCCGGCCGGTGCGCTTGCGTCGATGTAGCCGTCGACGAGCGTGATATCGGCGCCCATCCGTTCGAGGCCTAGAAGATGCAGGTCCACCGGACGCGGTCCGATTGCACAACCACCCGGGAGCGACACGCGCGCACGCCCCTCGCGGGCCAGCAGCGGGCCGAGCACGAGCACGGAGGCGCGCATCTTGCGCACCAGATCGTAAGGCGCGGTATGCGCACGCACGGTGCTGGCGCGCAATGACAGACGCCCGGCGCCCTCAGCGCAAAGGTCCACGCCAAGCTCGGCAAGCAACGCCGTCATGGCGGCGATATCGCCAACTGCCGGCAGATTATCGAGTGCGAGTGTGCGGTCGCTGAGAAGGGACGCGGCGAGAAGGGGCAGTGCCGCATTTTTTGCGCCGGCGATCGTCACCGTACCGCGAAGCGGCCGGCCGCCGCAAATTCGCAACTTGTCCATGGACGGCGCCTCAGGCTCGACGCGCGCCTTGTAGCCCACGCCGGGCCGCCGCTCAAGCCGGCGAGGGAGTTCAGCCTTGCGCGGAATCATCTCGGCGGACACCGGGCGCCGCCGCCCGAGCTGCGCGCTCACGCGCCTGTTGCTTGCGCTTGCGCAGGTTTTCGCGCAATGCCTCCGACCGGCGCTCGAACTGGGTCGCCGTGCCCTTTCGTTTGGGGTGTCGCGGCGAGTCCCCGCGAACAATCTCGTTCGCCATCGTTTTTCGCCTCGGCGGCCCGGTGGCCCTGCTTGCGCGGTTCGAGCCCCTGTGGCATCGTCCGCGCCGTCCCGCCGCCGTAGCTCAGTGGTAGAGCGCGCCCTTGGTAAGGGCGAGGTCGAGTGTTCAATCCACTCCGGCGGCACCAGCCTCGTCGGGCGTCATGGCGGGAATCGCGCCGCAGGCGACCGGCTCCGCGGCCGCGGTGCGGAAAACCAGAGCGTGGCCGCGCATTTCGGTCACGGTAAGCCTCTCCGCGTCGAGCTTCAGATATTCGGGCTTGACGCTGAGCGTTCGTGTCGTCGCACCGTCTGGGCCGACCACGAACTCGCCCAATGCGCCCGCCGGCACCGTCGCGGTATCTCCAACTCGACGGTAGATTGTTCCCTCGCCCGGGCGCACGCAATCAGCCTGCTCAAGCATCACGACGGTGTAGGTCCCAGGCTGCAGGCCGTCGATCTCGAACATAAGCGTCGCGAGCGTGGTAAACCAACTGTCTACGGCCTCGATGCTTCCAACCGTCGCGACGGGCGCCGTCCCGACCGCGTTCACCTCGAAGGCGAGCCAGTCGGCGACGGCGGGCGCCGCGATTACCAGTCCGCCCAAGCTCAAAGCGTACATTCGCAGCAGACGCGCCCATCGCATCGCTCCGTCTCCCCTTCTTTCGAACTCTGCAATGCACTCTGGCGATGCGCCGGGTGTTTGTCCACTGCAGTCGGCGGCGGCTAGACTTGCCCGCCAGCAGCAGCCTTGAAGAGGACGGAACCGTGAACGTCGACGGCAAGGCCTACCGCACGATTTGGCGGGCAGATGACGGGCGCGGTGTAGAGATCATCGACCAGACGCGGCTGCCGCATGAGTTCGCCGTCGCGCGTCTCGACACTCTCGACGATGCGTGCACCGCCATCCGTTCGATGCAGGTGCGCGGTGCACCCTTGATAGGTGCTGCCGCGGCATACGGCGTCGCGCTGGCCATGCTCGAGGATGCGGCCGATGATGGCCTCGACCGCGCATGCGCGGCGCTGAGCGCGACGCGCCCGACCGCGGCGAACCTCGACTGGGCGCTCGCGGGAATGCGCGCGGCGCTCTTGCCGGTACCTCCGGGAAGGCGTGCCGCAGCGGCCTGGACGCAAGCAGACGCCATGTGCGTGGCGGACATAGCCGTCAACCGCGCGATCGGCGCGCACGGGCTGGTGCCGATCCGCGCCGTGGCCGCGGAAAAGGCGCCGGGCGCGCCTGTCAACATCCTGACGCATTGCAACGCTGGCTGGCTCGCAACGGTCGACTGGGGCACGGCGACGGCGCCGGTGTACATGGCCCACGATGCCGGCGTCGCGGTGCACGTCTGGGTCGACGAAACGCGCCCTCGCAATCAGGGCGCGAGCCTCACCGCCTTTGAACTCGGCCAGCACGGAGTGCCGCACACCGTCGTCGCCGACAATACCGGGGGGCACCTGATGCAACACGGAATGGTCGACCTTTGCATCGTCGGGACGGACCGCACTACTGCGACGGGCGACGTCGCCAACAAGATCGGCACCTACCTCAAGGCGCTGGCGGCGCGCGATAACGGGGTACCGTTCTATGTCGCGCTGCCTTCGACGACGATCGACTGGACGATGACCGACGGTCTTGCGGAGATTCCGATCGAACAGCGCGGGCGGGAGGAAGTCGCCGAGATCTGCGGCCGCACCGCCGGCGGACGCATCGAACGCGTGCGCGTCGTGCCCGAATCGAGCGCCGTGGCGAACTACGCGTTCGACGTGACGCCGGCGCGTCTGGTCAGCGGTCTGATCACCGAGCGCGGCATCTGCCCTGCGACGGCGGCCGGCCTCTCTGCGCTATTCCCCGAACACGCCCGCCGCTAGGATGCAGCCACGTTCCCGCGCGAGGACGCCATGACCGACCCGAAACGACATATCCGGCGGCTTGCCGATTGCCACGACATCGCCGACCTGCGGCGCTTGGCCCGGCGCCGGCTGCCGGCGGCGGTGTTCCACTTCGCCGACGGCGGTGCCGACGATGAGGTGACGCTGCGGCGCAATGTCTCGGCGTTCGACGATTTCGCGCTGGTGCCTCGCTACCTCGTCGACGTCGGCCGGATCGATACCGCGACCGAAGTGCTGGGGCTCAAACTTGACTGGCCGGTGATGCTCGCGCCAACGGGCCTGTCGTGCGTGTTCCACCGCGCCGGTGAGCGTGCGGCAGCGCGGGCCGCGGCGCGCGCGGGGACTCTTTACGCTCTGTCGTCCGGCGCCAGTACGCGGCTGGAGGATGTGGCCGCAGCCGCCGATGGCCCGCAAATGTTCCAGATCTACTGCTTTCGCGACCGCGGCTTGACGCGCGAGTTCATCGAGCGCTGCCGGGCGGCGAAGTACCACGCGCTGTGCCTCACGGTCGACGTGCCGGTCGCCGGCTACCGCCAGCGCGACCTCTACACCGGGGCATCGGTGCCGCCGCGCATTACCCTCGGCGGCATGGTCGATGCGCTGCGCCGACCGGCCTGGACACGCGGCTATCTCGCCGGGCCGCGGATTACCGTTGCCAATGTGGTCCATCGCGTGCCGGACGCCGGACGGTCATCGCGGTCGGTGATGCGCTACGTTGCCGAACAGTTCGACCCGACGGTCGGCTGGCGCGACGCGGCGTGGATGATCGAACAGTGGGGCGGACCCTTCGTCATCAAGGGCGTGCTGTCGGCGGCTGACGCCGCGCACGCAGTGGACATCGGCGCCAGCGCGGTTTCGGTTTCCAACCACGGCGGGCGCCAGCTCGATGGCGCGCCGGCATCGATCGAATCGCTGGCACGCATCGTCGACGCGGTTGGCGACCGCATAGACGTTCTCCTCGACGGCGGCATCCGACGCGGCACCCATGTGGTCAAGGCACTGGCGCTCGGCGCCAAGGCGGTCATGATCGGCCGGCCCTACGTCTATGGTCTCGGCGCCGGCGGCGAAGCGGGCGTGGACCGTGCCCTTCGCCTGCTGCGCGAGGAAACCGTCCGCTGCATGGCGTTGACCGGGTGCCGGCGCATCGCCGACATCGACCGGGCGCTCATCGCCGGCGCGCGCGACGATGGCCGCCCGCAGCGCGCGGCGGCATTGCGCGCGGTGTAGCGGCTGCGAAGGAGGGCACCCATGGACGACGGCCGGCCGCGACGCGCGACACTCGACGATGCGCGCGCCGCCGCGGTGCCGCCCGGCGCCCGGTCCGCGCTGCTGATGCGGCACGGCTCGATGCAGCTGCGCTACTACGCGCCGCGGGGGCTCGACTCGCAGACACCGCACGACCAGGACGAGCTCTATGTCGTCGTCTCCGGCACCGGTTTGTTCTTCGACGGCACGAGACGCACTTCCTTCGTCGCCGGCGATGTGCTGTTCGCGGCGGCCGGTACGGAGCACCGGTTCGAGAACTTCAGCGATGATTTCGCCGTCTGGGTGGTCTTCTACGGGCCGTCGGGGGGGGAGGAGGCGTGAGGCACGCGTCCCTGCCCGTATTCATCCGTCCCTAGCCGTCCCGGGACGGCGGGTGCGGCGTAACTCGGGGCCGATGACGGCGGCAGCGGCTTGCGACCGCGGATCGCGTCGGCGGCCTTCTCGGCGATCATGATCGTCGGCGCGTTGAGATTGCCGGTGGTGACGGTCGGCATGAGCGAGCTGTCGACGACGCGCAGTCCTTCGATGCCGCGGACGCGGGTCTGGGGATCGACCACCGCCTCCGGATCGGTTCCCATCCGGCAGGTGCCGCAGGGATGATAGGCGCTCTGGACCGTCTCGCGCACGAAGGCGTCGATCTCCGCATCGCTCTGCACCGCGACCCCGGGCGCCAGCTCCTCGCCGCGGTAGGGATCGAAGGCTGACTGGGCGAAAATCTCCCGGGTGAGCCGGACGGCGGCGCGCATGTCGGCCCAGTCGTCGGGGTGGCTCATGTAGTTGAAGCGGATTCGCGGCGGCTCCGCGGGGTCGGCCGACGCCAGGCGGACGGTGCCGCGGGATTTCGAGCGCATCGGCCCGACGTGGGCCTGATAGCCGTGGCAGCGGCTCCGTTTCTGCATGTCGTAGGACGCCGCGAGCGGCAGGAAATGGTACTGGATGTCCGGCCACCGTACGTCCGGACGCGAGCGGACGAAGCCTCCGGCCTCGAAATGGTTGGTGGCGCCTAGCCCGGACTTGCAGGCGATCCAGCGGATGCCGATCAGCGCCCTTTGCAGCAGCCCGGTCGCGGCATGGAGCGTGACCGGCCGGGTGCAGGCCTGCTGGACGTAGAGCTCCAGGTGGTCCTGCAGGTTCGCCCCGATGCCCGGCAGGTCCAGCGCCACCTCGATGCCGAACTCCCGCAGGTGTCCGGCGGGCCCGATTCCCGAGAGCATCAGGAGCTGCGGCGAGTTGATCGGCCCGCCGCTCAAGATCACCTCGCGCGCCGCCCGCACGGTGCGGACGGCTCCCCCCTGCCGGTATTCCACGCCGCCGACGCGCCGGCCGTCCAGCAGCAGCCGGGTCGCGAGCGCCCGGGTCGCGACCGCCAGATTGGCCCGGCCGGCCGCGGGCTTCAGATAGGCGTTCGCGGTACTCCAGCGCCGACCGCGGTGGACCGTCATGTCCATCGCTCCGAAGCCCTCCTGCCGGTAGCCGTTCATGTCGGCGGTGCGCGCGTAGCCGGCCTGCACGCCGGCCTCGACGAAGGCGCCGTACAGCGGATTCGCCATGCTCCCGCGAGAGGTGTGGAGCGGCCCTGAACCGCCGCGGTATTCGTCCGCACCGCCGGCGAAGCTCTCGGCCTTCCGGAAGTAGGGCAGCACCTCGGCGTAGGACCAGCCGGTCGCGCCGTCGCCGGCCCAGCCCTCGTAGTCGAGGGCATTGCCGCGGACATAGACCATCCCGTTGACCGACGAGGAGCCGCCGAGCGCCTTGCCGCGCGGGCAATGCAGCCGCCGGTCCCCGAGGTGGGGCTCGGGCTCGGTCCAGTAGTGCCAGCCGTAGCGCCGGTGCATCATGGCGATGGCGAGCGCGGTCGGCATCTGCAGAAAGATGCTGCGGTCGCTGCCGCCGGCCTCGATCAGGAGGACGCGGTGCCGGGCATCCTCCGTCAGGCGATTGGCGAGGACGCAGCCCGCCGACCCCGCGCCGACGACGACGTAATCGAAAATCTGCCCCGCGATCATCCCGGCACTCCGGGTCGGTAACGTCAAGAGTTATGTGTCAGGGAGACGGGGGTGCTGATTCCCTGAGACTTGTTTTCGTGGATGAATACCGCGTAGAGGACGCGGTCCATTGAGGTCCGGTCCTGGAAGGTTCCCATGGGCCGGGTTCGTCTGCGGACCTCCCGGAACCTTCGTTCGATGGCGTTGGTGGTCCTGACCCGCTTTCGCTCATCGAGGGTCCGGTAGCGGAAGCAGGTGAGCAGCTCGTCGAGATCGCTGCGCAGGCAGGCGACGGCCTTGGGGTAGGTGCTTTGCCAGCGGTCGGCGAAGCGTCGGGCGGCGCTCTGGGCCTTGCGGCGGCTCTTTGCATTCATGACGGCGTGGACATCGGCCTTGACGGCCTCCTGGTCGGCCTTGCGGACCTTGTTGAGGATGTTGCGCATCTTGTGCGCCCAGCACCTCTGAACCGGGATGCCGGGATAGACGAACGGCAAGGCAGCCAGCAGGCCCTTGCCGCCATCGACGCAGATCATCTCAAGGCCTTCGCCGGTGAGCCCGCGGTGGTACAGCCGGTTGAGGAACACTTCCCACTCGCGGGCGCCTTCGCTGACGGCGAGATGGAAGTCGATGATCTCCTTCTTGCCGTCGGGGCGGATGCCGAGCGCCACCAGGACCGGCCTCCTGAGCGCGCCGGCGCCGGTCTTGCGGGCCAGCACCACGCCGTCGAGCATCAGCGCCTTGTAGGCGTTCTTCAGCGGCCTGCGGTGGAAGGCCTCGACCGCCATGTCGAGCGTCTTGGAGACCCGGCTCACCGTCGCGGCCGAGACCGGGCGCCCGAGCAGGGCCAGCAGGACCTCGCCCACCTTGCGCGTCGAAAGCCCCAGCACGAAGCCGGCCAGGATGGCACGGTCGATCTCCGGCGCGCGCCTTGCGTAGCTCTTCACAACCCCGGTCGGGCAGAAGTGCCGGGTGCGCGGCACGTTGAGCTCGAT
This sequence comes from Alphaproteobacteria bacterium, assembly GCA_965243325.1. Lineage (GTDB taxonomy): Bacteria > Pseudomonadota > Alphaproteobacteria > UBA7887 > UBA7887 > JANQOH01. The sequence goes on from CBDEUQ010000003.1 coordinate 2,933,967, forward strand.
GTCGCCGAGCTCGCTCAGCAGGCAGCGGCGGTAGGTCCCGTTGCGCCGGTCGCGCATCGCGCCGGCGTCGAGGTTGTCGAGCCAGCGATCCACCGCCTCGGCCATCCGGCCCTCGATGATCTCGGCCAGCGCCTGGCGGCCGAGCGGGCGGTAGCCCTCGCCCCAGTCCAGTCCGCCTGCCTGCATCTCCTTCACCACCTCAAAGGCCTGGGGTAGGCTCATGATCGTCGCAGCTTGCTGGGACATGCGGGGTGCTCCTGTTTGTGGTTGTCGTCACCACAGGGAGTACCCCCTTCCCACCTGACACATAAATTCTTACGTCACCCTCCGGGTCCCTTTCCTTGCGGCGCCCGTGGCCGTCATGGTAGCCTTCATGGTGCGCCGTTCCCTGCGATGGCGCGTATCGGAGACTCAAACGACAGGATTTGGCAATGACGGAATGCAGACGCGTGGCGGTGTTCGGGACGATCGCGGCTCTGCTGTTCTCGTCCTCCGTCTGGGCGGCCGATCCCGAGTCGTGCGGGACGGTTCGCTTCTCGGATGTCGGGTGGACCGACATCACGTCGACGACCGCGGCGACCTCGGTGGTCCTCCAGGCTCTCGGCTACGAGCCGACGGCATCCGTGCTCTCCGTGCCGGTCACATACAAAAGTCTTCAGAATGGCGATATCGACGTCTTCCTCGGCAACTGGATGCCGACCATGGAAGCCGACATCGCACCCTATCGGGACGAGGGATCGGTGGAGACCGTCGCCAAGAATCTGACGGGAGCGAAATACACCCTCGCCGTCAACAAGCTGGCGGCCGACGGCGGCATCGCGGGCTTCGGCGACATCGCGCAGTACAGCGCGGAACTCGAGGGCAAGATCTACGGCATCGAACCGGGCAACGACGGCAACCGGCTGATCCAGGCCATGATCGACGAGAACACGTTCGGGCTGGAGGGATTCGAGTTGGTGGAATCGAGCGAACAGGGCATGCTCGCCCAGGTCGATCGGGCCAACCGCCGGGACCAGTGGATCGTGTTCCTGGGTTGGGAGCCGCATCCGATGAACGCCAAGTACGAGATGACGTATCTCGCGGGCGGCGATGACATTTTCGGTCCGAATTTCGGCGGTGCGGAGGTCTACACCAACACCCGGCAGGGCTACGTCGAAGAGTGCCCGAACGTCGGCAGGCTGCTGACCAACCTGACGTTCACGCTGGCGATGGAAAACGAGATCATGAACGCGATCCTCGAGGACAAGAAGGAGCCGCAGGACGCCGCGACGGCTTGGCTCCAGGCGAACCCCGCCATCCTGGAGGGCTGGCTCGACGGAGTGACGACGCTGAGCGGCGACGACGGCCTGGCAGCCGTGAACGCGAGCCTGGGTCTCTAGCCCGGGGTCTTTGAAAGCAAACTCCGCCCCGTTCCACGGCCGGACGGGGCGGGCAGCCCGGGGGTAGGTCTTGAACTGGTTGACGGACCAGAAGATTCCCCTTGGCCAGTGGATCGAGTCCTTTGCGGACTTTCTCCTCGACCACGGGGCCTGGTTCTTCGACTACCTGGCCGAGTTCCTGAAGTTCCTGATCGAGGGCGTGGCCGGCCTGCTGCTGGCCCTCCCCTCGCTCGCCCTGGTGCTGGCCCTTGCCGGCCTCGCATATTGGCTGCACCGGTCCTGGAAACTCGCCGCCGGCGTCGTGTTGCTGCTGCTCCTGGTGATCAATCTGGGTTACTGGGAAACCACGATCCAGACGTTCACCCTGATCCTGTTCTCGACCGTCACCTGCGTCGTCATCGGCGTGCCGGTCGGCATCGCTGCCGGGCACCGGCCCTGGCTCTACAACGCCATCCGCCCGGTGCTCGACCTGATGCAAACGATCCCGACCTTCGTCTACCTGATCCCGACCATGATCATGTTCGGGCTGGGCGTGGTGCCGGGCCTGATCTCCACCGTGATCTTCGCCATCCCCGCCCCCATTCGCCTCACCCATCTCGGGGTGTCCGGCGTACCGCGGCCCCTCATCGAGGCCGGCGAGGCGTTCGGGGCCACGCGCCGCCAGCTTCTCTGGAAGGTCGAGCTGCCGCACGCCCTGCCGACCATCATGGCGGGCGTCACCCAATGCATCATGCTGAGCCTGTCGATGGTGGTCATCGCGGCGATGGTCGGCGCCCCGGGCCTCGGCGTGCCGGTCCTGCGCGCGCTCAACACCGTCAACATCGCCAAGGGCTTCGAGGCCGGGCTCGCCATCGTCATCGTCGCCTTCCTGCTCGACCGCCTTTGCAAACCGCGCGGCGGCGCCGGCCAGCGGGGCTGAACCATTCACGCGATCGAACTGAAGGCCGTCGACATCCTGTTCGGCGGCGATATACCGGCCGCCCTGCGGATGCTCGATCGCGGTGCCGACCGACAGGGCATCCAGGACGCTACCGGATCGGTGGTCGGCGTTGCCGGCGCGTCGCTCGCCGTGCGGCAGGGCGAGATCTGCGTATTGATGGGCCTGTCGGGATCCGGCAAGTCCACCCTGCTCCGCGCCGTGAACGGCCTGTGCAGCGTCACCCGCGGCCAGGTCCTGGTCCGCGACGGCGATGCCTCGCTCGACATGGCGGACACCGATGCCGCCACGCTGAGGCGCATGCGCATGGAGCGTATCGCCATGGTGTTCCAGCAGTTCGCCCTGCTGCCGTGGCGCACCGTCCATGAGAACGTAAGCTTCGGACTCGAGTTGCGCGGCGCCGGCAGGGCGGAACGCGACGCCATCGTGCGAAAGCACCTGGAGCTGGTCGATCTCGGCCGCTGGGGCGACCGCTACGTGCACGAGCTCTCCGGCGGCATGCAGCAGCGCGTGGGCCTCGCGCGCGCCCTCGCGACCGATTCCGACATTCTTCTGATGGACGAGCCGTTCTCGGCGCTCGATCCGCTCATACGGGAGCACCTGCAGGACGAGCTGCTGGACCTGCAGCACCGGCTGGGCAAGACGATCCTGTTCGTCAGCCACGATCTCAACGAGGCGCTCAAGCTCGGCCGGCACATCGCGATCATGGAGGCGGGCCGGATCGTCCAGTTCGGCGAACCCGAAGAGATCGTTCTCAATCCGGCCAACGCGTATGTCGCCGAGTTCATCGCGCACATGGACGCGCTCAACGTGCTCCGCTGCCGCTCGCTCATGACCCCGGTAGCGAACATCCGACGCGACGACGACGTGCTACGGCTTGACTGGTCGGGTCTCAACCGGCTCAAGCTGAATGCCGAGGGCGCCCCCGACGAGGCCACTATCGAGCCGGCGCCGGCCACGATCCAACACTATTCACCGGAAATGGATACCGAGGCGCTGACGGGCAGCACCATCTGCGCGGCAACGCCCGACCTGCCGATGCGCACGGCGATAGAACTCCGGCACTGCACCGGCCGACCGGTATTGCTGATGGACCAAGGCCGGATGGTCGGCGTGATCGGCGACGACGAGATTTACCGCGGGCTGATGACCCAGGGCGCCGCGAGCGGCCGTCGGCAGGATTGACGGCTTCCACCTTTCCACGGCCGTGCGATCATGCCCCGGGACGGCGTTGTCGGGTGTGATGTGCCTGCATCCTGATTGCGTCGCAATCACTGCGTAGGGGGTTCGCTCAGAGGTGACGGCGGGAGACTTGGACATGGCGAGCATCACGATCCGTAATCTCGACGAGGACGTGAAGACCCGGCTTCGCACGCGGGCGGCGGGCAACGGTCGTTCGATGGAAGAAGAGGCGCGGTTGATTCTGCGCGAGGCGGTCGGACGGGAAGCCGAGCCGAAGAACCTTGCCGCATTCATCCGCGAATGTTTCGCGCCTTACGGCGGCGTGGAACTCGAACTGCCACCGCGCGGGCCGATGCGCGAGCCGCCGCGCTTCGATTGAAGCGGCGGCGATGCTGGTGGTCGACACGAATGTGCTGTCCGAATTGATGCATCCCACGCCCGATACCCCGGTCGCGTCATGGGTCGCGCGGCGCGCGACATCGAGTCTGTATCTTACAGCGATCAGCGAGGCGGAATTGCGTTTCGGCCTCGCGATAATGCCGCCGGGCAGGCGACGGAGCATCCAGCGCCGCCCGCGATGGCGCCGGGCGATCTTGTTTCGCCAAGTGGCGCGCGGTGGAGCTCAAGGAACGTTCTGCCTCGCGGTTGCACTTCATCGACTTGTGCCGGCCGCAGGCGAGCCGACGCCGACGGACGCGGACCGGTCGGGCGAGTGGTACTGCTTCGAGCGCGGCGCGCGGAAGGACAGTGGCGGCGACGGGTGGGCCGATGTGTGGAAGCGCGTCTACTTCGCCTGGGAGTACAAGGGCAAGCGCGCGGACCTCGACGCGGCGTTCCGGGCCCGCCTGAATGCCTGCGCAAGCAGCCTGCACACACCACCGGACAAGACCGGGCTCTCCAACAGCCCTGCCCGGCACCACCGCCACCCGGGCGTCTCCGGTGCCGGCCATCGGAAACGGCGAGCGCAGTTCAATGGGAGAGTATCTGGCTGAGGAACAGCTTGGTCCGCTCCGACTGCGGGTTGTTGAAGAAGGCTTCCGGCTCGTTCTGCTCCACGATCTGACCTTCGTCCATGAAGATGACGCGGTGCGCGACCTGGCGCGCGAAACCCATTTCATGGGAAACGACGAGCATGGTCATGCCGCTTTCGGCCAGATCGACCATGACGTCGAGCACTTCCTTGATCATTTCCGGGTCGAGGGCCGAGGTCGGCTCGTCGAACAGCATGATGCGCGGGCGCATGCAGAGCGAGCGCGCAATGGCGACCCGCTGCTGTTGACCACCCGAAAGCTGTCCCGGATATTTCTCCGCTTGGTCGCCGATCTTCACACGGTCGAGAAGATGGCGCGCCCGCTCTTCCGCCTCCTTCTTCGGTTCGCGCCGGACCCAGATCGGCGCAAGCGTGCAGTTCTCGAGCACCGACAAATGGGGAAAGAGGTTGAAGTGCTGGAAGCACATGCCGACCTCCGACCGGATGCGGTCGACATTCTTGATGTCGGACGACAGCTCCGTGCCCTCGACGACAATCCTGCCGGCCTCATGGCCCTCCAGCGCGTTGATGCAACGGATGAGCGTGGACTTGCCGGAGCCGGACGGCCCGCAAACGACGATCCGCTCGCCGCGATAGACGGTGAGGTTTATGTCCCGGAGGACGTGGAAGTCACCGAACCACTTGTTCATGTCGGTGATTTCTATCGCAATTTCGCCGGTCGCCACGGCGGCGCGGCCCTCTTCGTTCCGTTCGGTATCGGCAGCGGTCATGGGGCTCTCCCTATCGGCGCCCGAAATCGAGGTTGCGCTCCAGATACATGGAATAGCGCGACATGGCGAAACAGAAGATGAAAAAGAAAAGCGCGATGAAGCCGTAGAGCTCCCAAACGATGCCGTTCCAGTTCTGGTCGGCGCGGATGGGTTGCAGCAGGCCGACCGGATCGAGCAGCCCGATGATGATGACCAGGGTCGTGTCCTTGAACAGGCCGATGAAGGTGTTGACGATCCCCGGAATGGAAACCTTCAGTGCCTGCGGCAGGATGATGAGGCGCATCGACCTCCAGTAATTCAGCCCCAGCGAGCTGGCGGCCTCGTACTGCCCGGCGGGCAACGCCGCCAGCCCGCCACGGATGACCTCCGCCATATAGGCCGAGGCGAATGCGGTCACCATGATGACCACGCGCAGGAGCAGGTCCACTTCCGTCCCCGGCGGCAGGAAATAGGCGAGGAGCAGCCAGGCGACGAAAAGAAGCGTGATCAGCGGCACGCCGCGGATGAACTCGATGAAGCCGACGCAGCAGGCCTTGATGAGGATCATGTTCGACTGCCGTCCGAGCGCAAGCACGATGCCGATGGGGAGCGAGCCCGCTATGCCGGCGACGCCGATGATCGTGGACAGCAGGAAGCCGCCGAGCCTCTCGGATTCCACCGGCGCCACGCCGAAAGGCAGTACGGCGCTCAACGCCTCGTCGAATGCTACGACGCCGAACAGCCACCAGAGCACCGTCGCAAGGACGCCTGCGCCCACGGCCGTCAGGAACGCGATCCCTTCATCCAGCCTTCCGCGTGCGAGCCGCGGCAGGAAGCGGATGCAGGCCCAGCCAATGACAGGGCCGACAACGGCGCCGACGGGGCCCCAGAAGGAGCCGCCCCAGATCAGCCAGTAAGCGAGGAGCGGATAGAGGGCCGTGAAGACCAGCAGCTTGCGCGGTGCCGACGCGAAGAGCGCGGGCCAGATCGCGACGAACAACAGCACGAAGGCCAGAACCGGCCGCCAGCGCAGGTCCTCCGGATAGAACCCGAACACGAACTGCAGAAAGCGCTCGTTGATGACCGCGAGGCACGCTCCATCGTCGATCTGGCGGCATTCCTGCAGCGAGGAGGCGTTCCAGATCGAGTCCAGGAAAAGCCAGGGCACGACGGAGGCCAGGACGTAGGCGACGAAGGCGAGCGAGAGCAGGGTCGCGACCGTGCTGAATACGCTCGAGAACAGGTTGTCCCGCGCCCAGGCGAGAAAGCCGCCGGTCCTCATTGGCGGCGGCGACGGCGGGATCTGCCGCTCGGCGACGAACGCAACGGGCTTTTCGCCGGCCATCTCAGCGTTCCTTCAGCCTGACGCTTTTGTTGTAGGCGTTCATCACCGCCGAGATGGTCAGCGAGGTCGCCAGATAGAAGCCCATCAGGAGCAGGATACACTCCATCTCGCGCCCCGTCTGATTCAGTGTGATTCCGCCGAGAGTTCCAGTCGCGTCCATGTATCCGACGGCAATGGCGAGCGACGAGTTCTTCGTGAGGTTGAGGAACTGGCTGATGAGCGGCGGCACGATGACGCGAAGCGCCTGCGGCAGCACGACAAGACTCATGGTCCGCCCGGGCCTGATGCCAAGCGCGAAGGCCGCTTCCGTCTGGCCCTTGCTGACCGCGAGAATACCGGCGCGCACGATCTCGGCGATGAAGGCGCCGGTATAGACGGAGAGCGCCAGCCACATCCCGATCAGGCTGTCGCGCATGTAGATGCCGCCCTGGAAGTTGAAGCCCCTGAGCGCGGGAAGCTCCAAAGAGACCGGTGAGCCCATGGCGAAAAACGCGACCAGGACCGGAATGACCAGAAGCGCGAGCCGAACCCAGAATACAGGCATGATCTGCCCGGTTGCCGCCTGCCGGGCCCTCGCCCAGCGGCCGAAATACCAAGCCGCGACAACCGACAGCAGCAGCACCGCGCCCACCACGTCCGAACCCGCCTCGAAGATCGGAGCCGGGATGTAGAAACCCCTGTTGGTGATAAAGGTGCTGTCGAACAGCAGGCCGCTTGACGCATCCTCGCCGCGAAAGGACCTCAGCTCCGGGAGGGCCTCGTTGACGATGGCGACCGTGAACAGGATCCAGATGAGGACGGGAACGTTGCGGACGGACTCGATGTAAAACGTCATCAGCCGCGCGACGACCCAGTTTCGAGAAAGGCGGAGCACGCCCGCGAGAATGCCGATGAGCGTGGCGGTAATGCAGCCCATGACGGCGACGAGGATGGTGTTGAGAATGCCGACGATGGCGGCGCGCCCGTGTGTGGACGTCGAATCGTAGTCGATCAGATGCTGATTGATGTCGTAGGCGGAGGTCTCAAGGATGAAACCGAAATCGATGTCCTTGCCAAGCGCCTGCAGGTTCCTGACCGCGTTGTCGATAGCCCACGCGAAGGCCAGCATGATGGCAACCAGCGCAAAGATCTGGATCGTGTAGGAGCGATACCTTGTGTCGTAGAGGAGCTGGCTGACGCGGAATTGTTCCGCGGGCGGTTGTCCTGTCATGGACATGCGTTACAGCTCCCGTCGACTTCGGATGGACGCCTTGACCAGCAGAAGCGCCTCGGGGCGGATAAAGAAAGGGCGCTTCCCCGGGGAAGCGCCCTCGATCATTCAGCCCCTACCGGAACGGCGGGGCGTAGAGGATGCCGCCCTTGGTCCAGAGCTGGTTCAGCCCTCGGGCAAGGCCGATGGCGGTGTTCTCTCCGATATACTTCTCGAATATCTCGCCGTAATTTCCGCCGCTCTTGATGGCATGAACGGCCCAATCCGGGGCAAGGCCGAGCATCTCGCCGTACCTGCCCTCGACGCCCAAGAGACGCTTGATCTCCGGATCGTTGGTGTCGGCGGAGGCCAAGCTATCCACATTGGCCGCCGTGACGCCCTTCTCCTCGGCGATAATGAGGGCATTCAGCACCCAGCGCACGATGTCGCCCCATTCGTTGTCGCCGTGGCGGACCAGCGGGCCGAGCGGCTCTTTCGAGATGATTTCCGGGAGGATCACATGGTCGCCGGGATTGTCGAACGTGGCGCGGGTCGCGGCGAGGCCGGAGGCGTCCGTCGTGTACAGGTCGCAGGCATTCGCCAGGTATTTCTGCTGCGCCTCGGCATTGGTCTCGATCGGTACCGGCTCGTAGTTCATCTCGTTGGCGCGGAAAAAGTCGGCCAGATTGAGCTCGGTCGTCGTGCCGGTCTGGATGCAGACCGTCGCGCCGTCGAGCTCCGTGGCGGAGGTCACGCCCGCGTCCTTGTGGATTATGAAGCCCTGGCCGTCGTAATAGTTGACGCCCAGGAAGGAGAATTTCAGATCGACGTCCCGGCTCAGCGTCCAGGTCGTGTTCCGGTAGAGCAGGTCGATTTCGCCCGAAGCAAGTGCCGTGAAGCGCGTCTTGCCGGTAGTCGGCGTGAACTTGATCGCGTTCGGGTCGCCGAAGACAGCGGCGGCCGTTGCGCGGCAGAAGGCCACGTCGAACCCCTCCCAATTTCCCTCGGCATCGGTGTATGCGAAGCCGGCGAGGCCGGTAGTAACGCCGCACTGGACAAAGCCCCTGGCCTTCACATCATCCAACGTCGCCCCATGGGCCCCGAAGGCTAACGAGGCAACCGCAGCAACCAATGTCATCTTGAGTTTCATGGGTATTCGTCCTCCCATACGAGTGCGTTGCACAACTATTCGGAAATGTGCCGTAGGGTGTTCGTCCAAATTGCCCCCCAACCACCGAACGCCGCCTACGCGCTCATGTTATCGACCGCCGTGCCCGATGCCAAGGACGACCACCCCTTGCCGTCGCGAGCGCACGATGTGGCCGACGCAGTGCATACACGGTTTGTTCCGTCGGGCGCCTCAACACCCTGCATGGAGCCGGGCCGAATCGCTACACGTCGATGTCCACGCCGACGGGGCAGTGGTCCGACCCCTGCTCGTCGGGCCAGATGAAGGCGTCGCGGACGCGCTTCATCGCCGCCGGCGAGGCGAGGACGTAGTCGATTCGCCAGCCCACGTTGCGCTCGCGGGCGCCGCCCCACTGGCGCCACCACGTGTAGCGGTCCGGCGCGTCGCCGTGCACGGTGCGGAAGGTGTCGGCCCAGCCGGCCGCCAGCCAGCGATCGAGCTCGGCGCGCTCCTCGGGGAGAAAGCCGCTGTTGCCGACGTTCGACTTCGGACGCGCCAGGTCGATTTCGCGATGCGCCGTGTTGAAGTCGCCGATCACGAGCACGGGTCCGCGGCGGCGCAATCGCTGCGCCCGGTCGAACACCTCGCGGTAGAAGTCGAGCTTGTAGCCGACGCGGCTGTTGTCGCGGTCCTTGCCGCTGCCCTTCGGAAAGTAGCCGTTGACGACGGTGCAGCGTCCGCGCTCCGTCGGCAGGCGCGCGGCGACGAACCGGCCCTCGACGTCGAACCGCGGCACGCCGAGCGCCGTATCCACCTGTTCGGGCTCGCGCCTCGAGTAGAGCGCCACGCCGCTGTAGCCGCGGCGCTCGGCCACGGCGAAGGCCGTGTGCCAGCCGGGCGGGCGCGCTGCGGGCGGAATCTGTTCGGGAAGGGCGCGCACCTCCTGGATGCCGACCACGTCGGCGGCCGAGCGCTCAAGGAAACCGCCGAACCCCTTTTTCGCGCAGGCGCGGATCCCGTTGACGTTCCAACTCACGACTCGCATCCGCGCCTCCGCCGCCGTCCGGCGACCGGTATCGCACGGATCGCCGCCGCCGCCCAGCGGCGCGCCCGCGCGGTGCCGTCTCGCCGCCGTCGACACGTTCCCCCGGAGCTGACGGCCCCGCGGCGGGACCCGCAACGGCAAAAGCCCCCGCCGGCCTCCCGGCGGGGGCTTTTCCGTTCGGCCGTCGGACGGGCGCGCGGGTACGCGCCGCTGCCCGGCTACTCGCCTTCGAGCGCCGCCGCGACCGTGGCGTCGTCGCCGTGGTCGCGGACGATCTCCTCGTATTCGCGCTGTTCCGCCCTGATCTGTAGGACGTGCCAGCCCAGCCACAACGCCACGCCGACGATCACGAAGAGCCCTTCCAAGCCCTGGAAGGGATAAAGGGCCTCGACATCCTTCAGATCGACGGCCCAGCTCTCGATGCCTGTCGTAGCCATGCTTCAATCTCCTTGTCTCGGTTCCGGCCGGCCGGTCAGGCCGCGGCTTCCTTTTCCGTGGCGCGCACCTCGGCGGCAGCCTCCTGTTCCTCGCGGTTCGTCCGGAAGTCCAGCCCCAGCAGCTCGATCCGCTTGGGAATTCGCAGCATGCCGGCCCCGTCAAGGACCTTGGCCACGACCCAGCCGGGCAGGAATCCGAGCACGAAGAACATGATGATCGCGCCGGCGAACTGGCCGAGCGGGTTGATCGCGGCGTAGCCTTCATAGGGCGAGCTCGGGTGGCCCCAGAGCACGAAGCCGCAGATCACCAGGCCGACAAAACCGGCATAGCCGTGCACCGCAACTGCGCCGACCGCGTCGTCGATCTTGTACTTCCGCTCCACCCAGTGATGCAGCTTGTAGGCGCACCAGGTGCCGAAGCCGGCGATGATCATGGCCTGGATCGGGTGGTAGAGGTCGTTCCCCGCCGACGCCGTGATGATGCCGGCGAGGCCGCCCGAATAGGTCCAGAAGCCGTTGCCCCCGGAGACCAGATACCCGACCAGGAGACCGCCCGAGAGCGACATCAGGAAATTCACCGTGATCGCGCCCAGCGTGGTCGGCGTCAGGTAGATGGTCGTCGCCGTCCAGGTGTCGCCCGTGATCTGGCCCCCGATGCCGTCCGGGCCGATGAGCGGCACGTTGCAGGCCACGTAGAAGCCCCAGAACCCGGCATAGATGAAGAACAGCCCGAGACACACCATCCACGGATTGTGCGGTGCGATGTTCCGTGGCGTGCCGTCCTTGGCGAACTTCCCGAGCCGGGGGCCAAGCACCACCAGGATGCCGAGCGCAAAGCCGCCGGCGATCGCGTGGATCACGCCGGATGCATAGGCATCGTGGTAGCCGAGCACCTGGACCATCCAGCCGCCATAGTGCCAGCCCCAGGCCGCGTCGATGATCCAGGCCACCGATCCGATTATCACCGCCAGGATCCAGAAGGCGCCCGAGTTGATCCGCTCGATCACCGATCCCGAGACGATCGACGCCGCGGTCCAGGAGAACAGCAGGAATGCCGCCCAGAACACACCGGTGATCCGGTCGCCGGCATGCGGGCCCATGGTCTCCGACCAGGGGGTGTTGGCCGCGCCAGCCGCAAGATCGAGCCCGCCGGTAATGCCGGGTCCGTTCGGCATGGCCCAATAGAGCCACCAGCCGAAGAAGAAGAACGTGATCGTCACCAACGGGATCAGCATCGTGTTCTTCATCAGCGTGTGCATGTGATTGCGCCGCCGGCTGGCGCCGACTTCGTACATGCAGAACCCGATGTGAATGAAAAACATCAATGGGATGGTCGCCCAGTAGTAGAACTCGGTGAAGATCGTCGTTACGGCGTTGAGATTGCCTTCCATGTCGGTGACTCCCCGGATGCTCAAGCGGTTGTCACATGGCGCTCGATCGGCATGTTCGCACGCTGAAGCCCGTTACGAGCGAATCATCGCCGTCCGGCACCTTCCGTCCCAGTACAGCATGACGCTTTCCGGGAAATGCTTCAAGAATCATGGACGCGAGACGATTCGAATTGGTTGGAATTGGTAACGGCGGCGGAACAATGCTCCGCGCGGAGCGGCCGGTGGATGGCGCACAATCCCGCCGCCGTTGACGTATGCTGACGTGAGGCGACGAAGCGCGGATGCGGACGATGGCGGAACGGTACGACGTGGCGGTGGCCGGCGGCGGAATCATGGGCAGCGCCGTGGCCTATTTCCTGGCGGCGTCGGAGGCTTTCGACGGCTCGGTCATCGCGGTCGAGCGCGACCCCTCCTATCAGACGTGCGCCGCCACCCGCTCGCTCGGCGGCATCCGCCAGCAATTCTCCACGCCCGAGAACATCCGCATGTCGATGTTCGGCGCGGACTTCGCTCGCACCGCCCGGGAGGCGCTGGCCGTGGACGGGGCACCGTGCGAGGTGACGTTCCACGAACAGGGCTATCTCCTGATGGCCAAGACGGCCGGCGCCGAGATGCTGCGGCAGAACTGGGAGGTGCAGCGCCGACTCGGCGCCGCAGTGACCCTGCTGCGGGGATCCGCGCTCGCGGAGCGGTTCCCGTGGGTCGACTGGAGCGGCGTGGAAGCGGCGACGTTCGGTACCGCGAACGAAGGCTGGGTCGACCCGCACGGCCTGCTCGTCGGATTCCGCCGCAAGGCTCAGTCGCTCGGCGTGCGGTTCCTGAAAGGCGAGATCACGCGCCTGACCCGCGAGGGCGGGCGGGTGAGCGGATTCGAGACGTCGGAGCACGGGGCCGTTCGCGCCGGCGTCACGGTGCTCGCCGCGGGATCGCGCGCCGGCGCCCTCGCGGCCACCGCCGGCGTCCGTCTGCCGGTGACGCCGCGGAAACGCTACGTATACGTGTTCGACTGCCGCGAGGACCTGCAGCACGCGCCGCTCACCATCGAGCCCGGCGGGGTGGCGTTCCGGCCGGAGAGCGGCCGCTACATCGCCAGCGTCTCGCCGCCGGAAGACCGGGACCCGGACAGCGACCCGCTCGACTTCTCCGTGGACTACGCGCCGTGGGAGGAGACCGTGTGGCCCGCTCTGGCGCGCTGCGTCCCGGCGTTCGAGGCGGTGAAGCTCACGAGCGCATGGGCCGGCCACTACGATTTCAACGCCTTCGACTGCAACGCCATCGTCGGGACGCATCCGGACGTCGCCGGGCTTCTGTTCTGCAACGGCTTCAGCGGCCACGGCGTGCAGCAGGCGGCGGCCGCGGGGCGAGCGATCAGCGAGTTGATCGCCTTCGGCGAATACCGCTCGATCGACCTTCGCCGCTTCGGCATCGAGCGGATCTACGGCAATGCGCCCATCTTGGAAGCGAACATCTGGTAGGCCGGCCGGCGCGCGGGGCGCCTACCAGGGCCGCCGGCGCCGCGGCCGCTCGACGTGGCAGACAACCTTGGCCACGCGCCGGCCGCCGCGGAGACTGTCGCCCCGGTGCACGAAGTTGGCGGCGGCGAAGTCCGCGGCGGGCGTGCCGCGGCCGGAGTCGACGCCGGCCTGCTCCAGCAGCCAGCTGGCGGTCCCGGGGTCCGTCGTCATCACGCGGCCGCGGCGCTGCGACGCCGCGACCAGGACCCCGACCACCTCTCCGCGCGCATTGAACAGCGGCCCGCCGGACAGGCCGCCGAGAGCGGGCAGACGGTCGGGAACGCGGCGGCGCTCGGCCCAGGCGAGAATCGGCTCGTCCGTCCGGTAGCGTCCCACCGAGCGCAGCCGCGCCGGCCCGATCAGGGTCGCGTGCACGTCTCCGGGGGAGCCCTGCGGATATCCCACCGCGTAGCCGTCCTGGCCGCGACGCCAGGGGTCGGCGGCGAAGCGGAGCGGCGCGGTATCCAGGCCCAGAGACAGGAGCGCCAGATCGGCGCCGGGGTGGAGCACGACCTGCCGGGCGCGGACTGCGCGCCCCGGCGCCGTCGCCAGGCCGACGGCGTCGCAACCGTCCGCCACATGGCGCGCGGTCAGCCACCACCCCTCGCCGACGGCAAAGGCCGTGCCGGTGGAGGGCTGCGTCTCGGGTACCTCGACGACGACCGCCGGGGCGTCCGGCGGGGCGGCGGGCGCGCCGACCCCGGGCATCGGCGCCGCGAAACGGACCGCCGGGCGGCGCGTTCCCCCGTCTGCCGGAAACTGGAGCCAGGAAACGCTCGCGTAGACGAACGCAAGGATCACCGCCGCATAGGCCAGCCGGTCGAGGAAGCGGTCCACGGCCGAAGCGGCCCGCGGTCAGCCGGAGACGGCGGCGGCAGCGACCGCGGCGACCGCCAGCTTGACCGCCGCGAGCAGGATCGCCGCCGCGTTCTCGCCCGCCTCGATCCGCGCCGGCAGGTCGCGCAGAAAGAGATCGGCCAGCCGAAAGACGACGAGCTGGACGACGAGGGTGAACAGCCCCCAGACGGCGATGTCGGCGACGCTGACGCTGGCCGCCAGGGACACGGCGAGCGGGATCGCGAGGCCGAGGACGGCGCCGGAGAGGGAAATCGCCGCGGCCGCGTTTCCCTGCCGCACCAGCGCCAGCTCGCGGTGCGGGGTAATCCAGATGTACGCGGTGACGCCGGCCGCCAGCATGGCAACGGTCACGAAGAAATGGGCGAGCATGACGGGAAATCCCGTCAGGAAACTCTGCAACACGGGTTCCATCGGGGTTCTCGTCTCCCACGGTCGAACATGGACGCCGGACGGCGCCGCCGCCACACGGATACCGATGCAACCGGACGGCGGGCTGCGTCCGCCGGGAGCGACTCAGCGCGCGGCCGCCGCCGGGGGTTCCACCCGGACGACAACGATATCGGTGTCGTGATACTGCTGATGGCGAACCGAGGACGCGAGATGACGCAGCAGGCGCAGCGACGTGTCCTGCTCGACGGGAACCTCGTCGGCGCGCTCGCCGAGCAACGCGATCCGGTCTTCCAGGTTGTCATCGCCGGCCGCGGCGATGAACTCGAGCACCGCGCCGCCGTCTTCCCTGCGCACGGTCAGAAGCAGACGCCGCCCGCCGCTCTCGCCGCCTTCGTTCTTGTCGAGCAGCGTCAGCAGCGTCTCCTCGGCCACCGCGTCGAGGCGGCGCACCATCGCGCTGTCCCAGCCGCCGTGCGACGCGAACGAGCCGATGAAGGCGCGGATGCGCGGCAGGGTGGAGACGTTGAAAGGCATGTCCAACCGGCGGCGGCGCGGCGCCATCAATTCCACGAACAGCGTCAGCAGGATGGCAGCGAGGCCGCCGGCCGTCATGCCGTTCTCGAGGAGGCCGCCCGCGAACCCGGCGGCAAACGCCGGGAAGATCAGGCCGTGCTGGAAACCGACGCCGATCCAGAACGAAACCCCGGCGACAAGGCCCTGGCGATAGTCCACGCCGTCCTGCACGACGATTCTCATGCCGACGACGAACAGCAGCGCGAGGAGGACGGAAATGTAAGCGGCGGCGATCGGCGACGGTATCGCCAGCACGACGGCAAGCGCCTTGGGGCAGAAGGCCATGACCATGAAGGCCACGCCGAGGGCGATGCCGACGCGGCGGGCGCCGACGCCGGTGATCGCGGTCACCGAAATGCTGGTCGAATACGTGGTGTTCGGCACCGTCCCGGCAAGACCGGAGAGCAGGTTGCCGACGCCGTCGGCGGCGACGGCGCCCTGCACGGCCCGGAAGTCGACCGCCCTCGGCCGGCGCCACGACACGCGCTGGATGGCCACTCCGTCGCCGATCGTCTCGATGGCGTTGACGAGGGTGACGAACACGAAGGCCGGAAGCAGCGTCCAGAAGACCGCCCCGAAGCCGAGATCGAAGCCCGGCCAGCCGCCGTCGGGGAAGCCGATCCACGAGGCGTTGGCGATGCGTTCGGTGTCGTAAATGCCCCAGTACGCGGCAAGCAACGTGCCGGCGACGATGCCCGCGACGGGCGCCCAGAGGCGCAACGCGCCCCTGGCCTTCAACGCGATCCCGCAGATGACGAGCAACGTGGCCAGCGCGCACGTCGGCGCCGCCGCCGCCGGGGCGCCCTCGGGAACCGACTGGAGGCCGTTGAGCACGATCGGCACCACGGTGACCGGGATGAGCATGATCACCGTTCCCGCAACGGTGGGCGTGAAAATTCGCCGGAACAGCGAAAGACGCGCGGCGAGGGCAAACTGGGCCAGGGACGATATGACAACCAGCGTCGCCAGCATCGCCGGCCCGCCTTCGGCGATCGCCGTGACGCAGATGGCGATGAACGCGCCCGACGTCCCCATGGCGAGGACGTAGCCGGCACCGACCCGGCCAACGCGAACCGCCTGCAACACCGTGCTCACACCGCTGACCGCGACCGCGGCGAACACAGCCCATGCCAGATACGCCTCGGCGCCGCCCGCGGCGCGGATCACGATCGCCGGAGTGAGCACGACGCCGGCGATACAGAGGACGGCGAGCTGCAAACCGAGCGCGGCGGTCAACGCCGTCGGCGGCTTCTCGTCGGGCTCGTAGCGAACACCTGTCCGTCCGTAAGAATCGTCGCTCGCCATGCTCCGCCCCCTGGCGCCCTCCGACGGGCGCCGGTTCGCGGCCAGCGTAGAGCACCGCCCGACGCACTGTCCATGCCGGCGGCGGCAGGAGGCGCGACTCGGCTCGAGTGTCCGGCATGGGATATCCGAAACCATCCTCGACGCCCGCTCGCGCGAAATCTTCCCGGCGCCGATCGACGCCGCCGGCCGGCTCCGCCTGCGCGACACGATTCGCGGCCTCCCCGTCGACCCCGGCACCGGTTTCGAGTTGCGGCTTGGCGAATCGGCTGCCCACGCCGATATATTTGTCATGCCGCCGTGGAACGGCCGTTTCAGTTCGCGCTCGCGTAGACCTCGAACTTCTCGGAATCGAAAACGAGCGGCTGCACAATGCCGCCGGCCTCTCCCAGCACCTCCGCCACCTCGGGGACGGCGATGGCGTTCTCCCAGATCCGGGAAAGAATGGGGAATTCCTCGGCAAGCGCGATTTCCGCCAGCAGTGCGTTCCTTACCTGGGGTACGAGAAAGCAGTCGGCCTGGGTGATCTCGTCTCCGACCGCGAACCGCCCGGAACAGTTTTGCAGCACCGTCTCGAGAGCGCCGAACTCCCTTCGGATGAAGTGCAGGCGAAGCGGGTGCGCGGTCGGCGCCGCCTTCACCATGCCCCACTCTCCGATCGCCTGGATGATGAAGGGGATGTTCTGGTAGGGCTGGGTATCGGCGGCGACGATCCACACGATCCGGCGAACCTCCGCCCGCAGCCACGGATCCTCGGGAAGCATGCGCCGGCCGCCGGCGGTGCCGATCGAGTCCTCCAGATAGTCCACGATCGGGCCGGACTGGGTCAGCTTGCGGCCGTCCGGGAGAAGCAGCACGGGAATCCTCCCCTCGGGATTGAAGGCGGTGAGGTCCGTGGTGCCGAGTCTCTCGGTCTCTGGATCGCCCTCGGGCATCGTGAAGGCGGGAATGCCGCGCCGGTCGGTCTCGAAACCCGTGCCTACCAGCTCCACCAGCGAACGCGGGATGCCGCGGCAGCGAAGGTAGAGCATCACCCGCAAGGAGGCGCTGCTGGCCGGATGGTAGAACAGGCGCAGCCGCCCGCCCGCGGGCGCGGTTTCCGTCGTCATTTCGTGCCTCGCCTCCAGCGCGCGGTGTTTCCGGAACGCGGGAACGGACCGGCCGCGCAAGCATATTCGCCGTTCCGCTCCATGTCCCGCGCGGATTTCAGGTGACCGCGCCGCCCCTCTCGCGCCGAAGACTCGAAGCGGGGACGAGCAAGGCGCAGAACAGCCACGCCGGCAGGCTGACGAGCACGGAATAGCCGGCGACGGCGAGCGGGCCGAGCAGGAGCTGCCCGGCGAGCAGCGCCGTCGCCACGGTCGCGGGCGCCAGCGCCAGGAACGACGCCCACGCCGCGCCGGGCCAGCCCCTTCGCCGCAACCGGCGCCACGCGAGCATGAGCGGCACGCCGCCCGCCGCCGCCGCAACCAGCGACGGCCAAGCGCCGGGCGCGACGATCCACGATGCGCCGTGGATCGCCGCCATGGACGCGATCCCGGCAGGAAGCCACAGCACCGAGATCAGGATGGCCGCCGCCTCGCGAGCGAGCGTCCGGAACCCGTCCGCGGCGGTGCCCTTCCCCCTCCGGCCGGGATCGCGACCCGGAAAACAGCGAAGCGGCATGGCGAGGTTCGACAAACCCATGGGAAAATGAGTTAGACCGCCGCGACGACGCGTCAAGCGGAACCGCGCCACGGCAACCGGCAGCGGGGGGCGTTCCATCGGGGTGCTTTCGTCACAAGCATTACTTCTTCGTCGGGATACTCTTCTTCACCCCAAGTTCCTCTGAATTTCACCTCCCTCTCAAGTTCCTCACACCTCCCTCTCAAGTTCGGACAAAGCACCGGATTGGGAACGTTGTCGGATGCCTTCCGGCTTATCGTGACGGCTCCCGAAAAAGGAACTCGTGCGTGACTGAAGGTCCGGCCGTCCGGCTGCCGTTTCCTGTCGCCTTCCTCGCCCGGGCGGCGGCGCAAGAGCATGCGCCCCGAATCCTTTGGTGTCGCGCGCCCTCGTCCAATGGGCTGTCGACCGGCGCATGGCGCGGACGCGGATCGGCACCGCAAGTCATCGGATTCATTGGAAAGGTACGGGACCGGGTCGCGCCGGACGCCGAGGTAACGTCAAGAGTTATGTGTCAGGGAGACGGGGGTGCTGATTCCCTGAGACTTGTTTTCGTGGATGAATACCGCGTAGAGGACGCGGTCCATTGAGGTCCGGTCCTGGAAGGTTCCCATGGGCCGGGTTCGTCTGCGGACCTCCCGGAACCTTCGTTCGATGGCGTTGGTGGTCCTGACCCGCTTTCGCTCATCGAGGGTCCGGTAGCGGAAGCAGGTGAGCAGCTCGTCGAGATCGCTGCGCAGGCAGGCGACGGCCTTGGGGTAGGTGCTTTGCCAGCGGTCGGCGAAGCGTCGGGCGGCGCTCTGGGCCTTGCGGCGGCTCTTTGCATTCATGACGGCGTGGACATCGGCCTTGACGGCCTCCTGGTCGGCCTTGCGGACCTTGTTGAGGATGTTGCGCATCTTGTGCGCCCAGCACCTCTGAACCGGGATGCCGGGATAGACGAACGGCAAGGCAGCCAGCAGGCCCTTGCCGCCATCGACGCAGATCATCTCAAGGCCTTCGCCGGTGAGCCCGCGGTGGTACAGCCGGTTGAGGAACACTTCCCACTCGCGGGCGCCTTCGCTGACGGCGAGATGGAAGTCGATGATCTCCTTCTTGCCGTCGGGGCGGATGCCGAGCGCCACCAGGACCGGCCTCCTGAGCGCGCCGGCGCCGGTCTTGCGGGCCAGCACCACGCCGTCGAGCATCAGCGCCTTGTAGGCGTTCTTCAGCGGCCTGCGGTGGAAGGCCTCGACCGCCATGTCGAGCGTCTTGGAGACCCGGCTCACCGTCGCGGCCGAGACCGGGCGCCCGAGCAGGGCCAGCAGGACCTCGCCCACCTTGCGCGTCGAAAGCCCCAGCACGAAGCCGGCCAGGATGGCACGGTCGATCTCCGGCGCGCGCCTTGCGTAGCTCTTCACAACCCCGGTCGGGCAGAAGTGCCGGGTGCGCGGCACGTTGAGCTCGATGTCGCCGAGCTCGCTCAGCAGGCAGCGGCGGTAGGTCCCGTTGCGCCGGTCGCGCATCGCGCCGGCGTCGAGGTTGTCGAGCCAGCGATCCACCGCCTCGGCCATCCGGCCCTCGATGATCTCGGCCAGCGCCTGGCGGCCGAGCGGGCGGTAGCCCTCGCCCCAGTCCAGTCCGCCTGCCTGGGTAACGTCAAGAGTTATGTGTCAGGGAGACGGGGGTGCTGATTCCCTGAGACTTGTTTTCGTGGATGAATACCGCGTAGAGGACGCGGTCCATTGAGGTCCGGTCCTGGAAGGTTCCCATGGGCCGGGTTCGTCTGCGGACCTCCCGGAACCTTCGTTCGATGGCGTTGGTGGTCCTGACCCGCTTTCGCTCATCGAGGGTCCGGTAGCGGAAGCAGGTGAGCAGCTCGTCGAGATCGCTGCGCAGGCAGGCGACGGCCTTGGGGTAGGTGCTTTGCCAGCGGTCGGCGAAGCGTCGGGCGGCGCTCTGGGCCTTGCGGCGGCTCTTTGCATTCATGACGGCGTGGACATCGGCCTTGACGGCCTCCTGGTCGGCCTTGCGGACCTTGTTGAGGATGTTGCGCATCTTGTGCGCCCAGCACCTCTGAACCGGGATGCCGGGATAGACGAACGGCAAGGCAGCCAGCAGGCCCTTGCCGCCATCGACGCAGATCATCTCAAGGCCTTCGCCGGTGAGCCCGCGGTGGTACAGCCGGTTGAGGAACACTTCCCACTCGCGGGCGCCTTCGCTGACGGCGAGATGGAAGTCGATGATCTCCTTCTTGCCGTCGGGGCGGATGCCGAGCGCCACCAGGACCGGCCTCCTGAGCGCGCCGGCGCCGGTCTTGCGGGCCAGCACCACGCCGTCGAGCATCAGCGCCTTGTAGGCGTTCTTCAGCGGCCTGCGGTGGAAGGCCTCGACCGCCATGTCGAGCGTCTTGGAGACCCGGCTCACCGTCGCGGCCGAGACCGGGCGCCCGAGCAGGGCCAGCAGGACCTCGCCCACCTTGCGCGTCGAAAGCCCCAGCACGAAGCCGGCCAGGATGGCACGGTCGATCTCCGGCGCGCGCCTTGCGTAGCTCTTCACAACCCCGGTCGGGCAGAAGTGCCGGGTGCGCGGCACGTTGAGCTCGATGTCGCCGAGCTCGCTCAGCAGGCAGCGGCGGTAGGTCCCGTTGCGCCGGTCGCGCATCGCGCCGGCGTCGAGGTTGTCGAGCCAGCGATCCACCGCCTCGGCCATCCGGCCCTCGATGATCTCGGCCAGCGCCTGGCGGCCGAGCGGGCGGTAGCCCTCGCCCCAGTCCAGTCCGCCTGCCTGCATCTCCTTCACCACCTCAAAGGCCTGGGGTAGGCTCATGATCGTCGCAGCTTGCTGGGACATGCGGGGTGCTCCTGTTTGTGGTTGTCGTCACCACAGGGAGTACCCCCTTCCCACCTGACACATAAATTCTTACGTCACCGCCTGCCTGCATCTCCTTCACCACCTCAAAGGCCTGGGGTAGGCTCATGATCGTCGCAGCTTGCTGGGACATGCGGGGTGCTCCTGTTTGTGGTTGTCGTCACCACAGGGAGTACCCCCTTCCCACCTGACACATAAATTCTTACGTCACCGACGCCGACCAACGGTTTACCGACGCACCCCGGTTGCGCTAGTATTCAAGCATGATTGACCGTGCGCTGGCAGGCCGCAACGCAGCAGCCTGCGCACTTACCGAGGAGTATGGCCAATGAATAATCGACATTTCGCCGCACTTGCGGCCTGCGCCGGCCTCGCATTGTCGGCCGCGCCGCAGGCCGCTGCCGAGGACGGCTTTTCCGGCGGCGTAAAGTTCAGCTCCCATTACGCTTGGCAGGGCCACTCGGAATCGAACGAGGTCCCGGTACTTCAAGGCTCCATCTACTACAATATGGGCTCATGCTACGGAGGCCTCTGGGGCTCCGGCACGGGCGACTATTACGGCGGAACGGAAATCGACCTTGAATTCGGCTGCAGCGGGTCGTTCAGCGAAACGTTCGGCTGGGGCGTCACGCTGCTGGTGTTCACGTATCCCGACGCACCGCCCGGCGACAACGCCACCATCGTCGAACCCCGGTTCAAGATCAGCGCCGACCTCGGCCCCGCTTCCGTCTGGGCCCGTGTCGGACTGCCGAAATGGGACTCCTACAGCGACAACGCCGCAAACGACGGCGGCCATTACCGCCCGAACATCGGGGTTTCCGTGCCGCTCGGCTCGGAGATTCCGCTGAGTCTCTCCGCGACCTACGGCATGGACAAGAACCGCCCCAACGGCGACGACTATTCCTGGTATCACGTGTCGGCCGACGCTTCGATCGCCGGCCTCGGCGTGAGCGTGTTCTACTCGAAACGCGGCGAACGCGACCCGAAGCCCGACGGATCCATAACGCCCGCCGAAGACGGCGTCATCGGCGTCTCCGTATCGCGCAGCTTCTAGCCCGGATTCGTCACCGCGTTCCGCACAAGGGGCACGATTTCATCGTAGACTAGGCGTGCGCGCTCCGCGGGTCGTTCGACTTCGTCGGTGACGTAAGAATTTATGTGTCAGGTGGGAAGGGGGTACTCCCTGTGGTGACGACAACCACAAACAGGAGCACCCCGCATGTCCCAGCAAGCTGCGACGATCATGAGCCTACCCCAGGCCTTTGAGGTGGTGAAGGAGATGCAGGCAGGCGGACTGGACTGGGGCGAGGGCTACCGCCCGCTCGGCCGCCAGGCGCTGGCCGAGATCATCGAGGGCCGGATGGCCGAGGCGGTGGATCGCTGGCTCGACAACCTCGACGCCGGCGCGATGCGCGACCGGCGCAACGGGACCTACCGCCGCTGCCTGCTGAGCGAGCTCGGCGACATCGAGCTCAACGTGCCGCGCACCCGGCACTTCTGCCCGACCGGGGTTGTGAAGAGCTACGCAAGGCGCGCGCCGGAGATCGACCGTGCCATCCTGGCCGGCTTCGTGCTGGGGCTTTCGACGCGCAAGGTGGGCGAGGTCCTGCTGGCCCTGCTCGGGCGCCCGGTCTCGGCCGCGACGGTGAGCCGGGTCTCCAAGACGCTCGACATGGCGGTCGAGGCCTTCCACCGCAGGCCGCTGAAGAACGCCTACAAGGCGCTGATGCTCGACGGCGTGGTGCTGGCCCGCAAGACCGGCGCCGGCGCGCTCAGGAGGCCGGTCCTGGTGGCGCTCGGCATCCGCCCCGACGGCAAGAAGGAGATCATCGACTTCCATCTCGCCGTCAGCGAAGGCGCCCGCGAGTGGGAAGTGTTCCTCAACCGGCTGTACCACCGCGGGCTCACCGGCGAAGGCCTTGAGATGATCTGCGTCGATGGCGGCAAGGGCCTGCTGGCTGCCTTGCCGTTCGTCTATCCCGGCATCCCGGTTCAGAGGTGCTGGGCGCACAAGATGCGCAACATCCTCAACAAGGTCCGCAAGGCCGACCAGGAGGCCGTCAAGGCCGATGTCCACGCCGTCATGAATGCAAAGAGCCGCCGCAAGGCCCAGAGCGCCGCCCGACGCTTCGCCGACCGCTGGCAAAGCACCTACCCCAAGGCCGTCGCCTGCCTGCGCAGCGATCTCGACGAGCTGCTCACCTGCTTCCGCTACCGGACCCTCGATGAGCGAAAGCGGGTCAGGACCACCAACGCCATCGAACGAAGGTTCCGGGAGGTCCGCAGACGAACCCGGCCCATGGGAACCTTCCAGGACCGGACCTCAATGGACCGCGTCCTCTACGCGGTATTCATCCACGAAAACAAGTCTCAGGGAATCAGCACCCCCGTCTCCCTGACACATAACTCTTGACGTTACCGACTTCGTCGGCTGACCCCTCGGTATCACGACAGACCAGCACGTTGCGGCGTCGACCGGCGTCGGGCGCGCACGCCGAACGACATGCGGAAGCCCCACCAGGTCCGCCGACGGCCCGAACGGCCACTGCGGCGGCCGGTCCGAATGTCGCGATCGCCGAGACGGGCCCGGCGCGGCGTCATGCCGAGATCGGCATGGCCGAGCAGTCGGGACACCGCCGGTACCGGCACGCGGTTCACCGCCGCGCGGCAGATGTGCGTGCGCGGCGAGTCGCGATGTCGGACGGGCTCGCCTCGGCGCGGGCCGTCCCGCGGGGCTCGAGCGCGCGGACGCGGGAGCCGGCAAGGGTTGCTCCCGGGCATCCCTGCCCTCCCGCCCGCAGACGGCGGGAGAGAAAGCGGTCGGGATTCCAATACCCGGCACCGCAGGCGCGGCCGGTGCCGGATCCTTCCGGACAGCGCCCCCGCCGATTCGCGACCGATCGACGGGGGCCGCACCCCGTCCGACGACCGCGGTCGCGCGCCCTACGGCTTGATCAGGAGCTTCCCCACGTTCTTTCCGGCATAGAGCATGGCGATGGCGCCGGGCGCCTTGTCGAGGCCGTCGAGGACGTGTTCCCGATAGCGCAGCCTGCCCTCGCCGACCCAGGCAAGGAGCCGGGCGCGGGCCTCGTCGAAGCGGTCAGCGAAGTCGAACAGGAGGAACCCCTGCATGCTCGCGCGCTTGACGAGAAGGCGGCGCTCGACGCGCGGGCCCTCGGGCCACGGGTCCCAGCTCGCGACCGACGCGGTGCCACATATCGCGACCCGGGCCCCGTTCGCCAGATGGCCGTAGACCGCGTCCGAGATGGCGCCCGCGGTGTTGTCGAAGTAAACGTCGACGCCGTCGGGACACGCCTCGGCGAGCGCGCGGTCGAGGCCGCCGGCGTTGTAGTCGACCGCCGCGTCGTAACCGAAGGCGTCGAGGCACAGTCGCACCTTGTCGGCGCTGCCGGTCACGCCGACCGTCCGGCAGCCTTCGATCTTCGCGATCTGGCCGACCGCGCTGCCGACGGCACCGGCCGCCGTCGAGACGACGACGGTCTCGCCCGGGCGCGGACGGCCGACCTCGAGCAAGCCGAAATACGCGGTCAGGCCGTTGATCCCGAGGACTCCGAGCGCGGCGGTCACGGGCGCCGCGCCGGGGTCGTGGGCGAACCATACGTCACTGCCGTCGGACACGGCGAATTCCTGCCAGCCGAAGAGGCCGCAGACGACGTCGCCGACGGCGCGGTCCGGATGGCGGCTCTCCACGACTTCGCCGACCGCGATGGCGCGCATGACCTCGCCCACGCCCACCGGCTCGGAGTAGTTCGCCGCCGCGTTCACCCAGCCGCGCATCGCCGGATCGACCGACAGGTAAAGATTGCGCACGAGGAACGTTCCCTCGCCGACCTGCGGCAGCGGCGCGACCTCCAGGCCGAAGTGCTCCGGCCCCGGAATGCCGACGGGGCGCGCCGCGAGGACGACGCGGCGGTTGGTATCGTTGCGCATGAAGCCCTCAGCCCCGCTTGAAGAGGCCCATCAGGGCCGCCTTCTCCAGGGTGTTGAAGTTGAGCGTGAAGCCGACGACCGCCGGCATGGTGTCGGCCTCGACCGGCAAGGCCGCCTGGCCGACGGCGAACAGCGTGAACACGTAGCGGTGCGGGTGGTCGCCCTCCGGCGGGCACGGGCCGCCGTAGCCCGGCGCGCCGAAGTCGGTGCGCGTCTGCAGGGCACCGGGCGGCAGGAGCCCCGAGGCCGGGTCGCCGGCGCCAGCGGGCAGCGAATCGACCGTCGCGGGGATGTTCGCCACGAGCCAGTGCCAGAAGCCGCTGCCCGTCGGCGCGTCGGGGTCGTAGCACGTCAGCGCGAAGCTGCGCGTGCCCGCCGGCGCGCCGCTCCACGCGAGGTGCGGCGAGACGTTGCCGCCGGCGCAGCCGAAACCGTAGTTCTCGGAAAGAACGTGCCGGTCGTCGAGATAGTCGCCGTCGGCGAAGCTCCCGCTCGTCAATGTCAGCGCCATGGCCTTCCCCCGTTCCGCTTGGGCGTACGTCGCCACAGTGCGACGGCGCCAGCGGGACCGCAAGGGCGCCCGGCGGCGGCGCGGCGATTCCCAGAAACCCGAAATTCGGCCATTATTCCCGGCGAAGGAAGGGAGCAGCCATGACAGAGTTCAACGCCGAAACCCATCTCGCCGCCGTTCTCGAACGCTTCGAGAACGCCGACGACCCGCGCGCCAGGCAGGTGGCCGAGGCCTTCGTGCGCCACGCCTTCGCATTCGTCGAGGAGGTGAAGCCGACCGACGCCGAGTTCATGGCGGCGATCGATTTCCTCACCGAAACCGGCAAGCGCTGCGACGAAAAGCGGCAGGAGTTCATCCTGCTGTCGGACACGTTCGGCATCACCATGCTGGTCGATCACATCAACAATGAGCCGGCGGCCGGGGCGACGGACAGCGCCGTGCTCGGGCCGTTCTACCGCGCCGGCGCGCCGCGCTACCGCAACGGCGACAGCATCAGCCGCGACGGCGCGGGCGAACCCGTGACGGTGACCGGCCGCGTGACCGACACGGCCGGGGCACCGATCGGCGGCGCGACGCTCGACGTGTGGCAGACGTCCGGCAACGGGCTCTACGTCGCGCAGGACGACGACCAGCCCGACTTCAACGTCTGCGGCGTGTTCACGACGGACGACGACGGACGCTTCGAAATCCGCACCGTCAAGCCGGTCAGCTATCCGGTGCCGGTCGACGGACCGGTCGGCCGACTGCTCAAGGCGCTGGGACGGCACCCGTACCGGCCCGCCCATATCCATTTCATCGTCTCGGCGGCGGGTTACCGGCCGCTGACGACGCAACTGTTCACCGACGACGACGCCTACCTGCGGAGCGACGCGGTGTTCGGGGTCAAGAACAGCCTCGTCGTCCACTACGACCGCGACGGCGAAGGCTGGCGCGTCGCCTACGACTTCGGACTGCAGCGCGCGGCCTGACCGCGGCCCCGCCGCGGCGGACGGGCGCCGCTCAGGCCACGTCGCGCACGAACCCGCGGTAGGGCTTCGTACCGTAGATCTCGAGCTCGAGCAGCCCGAGCTCGACCAGCGGCAGGGTGCCGAGGATGGTGCGCGCCTCGTCCTCGTCCCTTGCCTCGAGCACGAGAATCGCGCCCTTGCCGTCGGTCCGGCTGTAGATTTCGCGGACCGATTCGTTCGCGAACAGCGTGAGCGCCTGCCGGACCTCGGCCTCCAGATGCGGCTCGAAGTCTTCCGGAGCGCGGTCCTGCGCGCGGTGGGCGACGGCGACGATCTTCATGGCGTTCTCCCCGAGGTATCCTGTTGCCTGGGCACTCCGCGCCATATAGCAGAACGCGGCGCGCGTCTTGCGCATTCGCCGGCGCGACGTGACAATGCGCCAAACGGCGGCGGGGCTTCCCAACATGGCATCGACGGCGACACCGATACGCAAGGCCGGCGCGATCGTCGAGCCGGACCTCGACGACGTTGCCCGCATCGCCCCCGTCATCGCCGCCTGGGCGGACGACGGGGAGCGCACGCGGCGGCTGCCGCCGGCGCTGCTCGACGCGTTGCACGGCGCGGCGCTGTTCCGGCTGCTGCTGCCGCGCCGTTTCGGCGGCGCCGAGATGCCGCTGCACCGATACATGCCCATCATCGAGGCGGTGGCGCGTCACGACGGCAGCACCGCCTGGTGCCTCGGACAGGCCAACGGCTGCGCAATGACCGCAGGCTTCCTCGAATCCGACGTGGCCCAGGCGATCTGGGGCGACGATCCGCGCGCCGTGCTGGCGTGGGGGCCGGGCAAGGGAAGCGCGGTCCCCGAGCGCGGCGGATTCCGCGTGACGGGCCGCTGGTCGTTCGCGAGCGGCATGCGCCACGCGACATGGCTCGGCGGCATGTCGGCGGTGCCGAACGGCGAGGATCCGGCACCGATCCGGACCATGCTGTTCCCGGCCGACCAAGCGGAGACGACCGACATCTGGGACGTGCTCGGCCTGCTCGGCACGGGCAGCGACGCCTTCGCCGTCAACGACCTGTACGTCCGGGACGACCACGTTTACGACCGCGACGAGCCGAGCCAACGGCGCGAGCCGGGTCCGCTCTACCTGTTTCCGCTCAACAGCCCCTACGCGACGGGGTTTTCCGCCACGGCCCTCGGCCTGGCGCAGAGCATGCTCGACGAGTTCATCGGTCTGGCGCAGAAAAAGACCCCCCGCCTCGCCATGAAGCGGCTCGCCGACGAGGGCGTCGTGCAGTTCGAGGTCGGCGAATGCCGCGCGCGCCTCGGGGCGGCCCGTGCGTTCCTTCTCGACGAGCTTGAGTCCGTATGGGAAGAGGCGGCCGCAACCGATTGCTTGACCATCGATCAACGGATGCGCATCCGACTGGCGACGACGTTCGCCATTCGCGAGGCCAAGGAAGTTTGCGACACAGTCTTCGACGCCGCCGGCGCCACCGCCATCTTCGCGTCGAACGGGATGCAGCGGCGTTTTCGCGACCTGCACACGGTGGCCCAGCAGGTGCAGGGGCGCAAAGGCCACCTGCAGACGGTCGGCGCCCACGTGCTCGGACTCTCGCCCGACCTCGCGTCGGTCTGACGACGCCCCACGACAAGCAGAGTCGATTTCCGGAGGCAGCATGCAGTTCGGTCTGAACATTCCGCCGCGCGGGCCGTTGGCGGACCGGGAGGCGATCGTGGCCATCGCCCGGCGCGCCGAGGAGCTAGGCTTCGCCTGTCTCGCGATCCCCGACCACATCGTGGTCCCGAACGACATCGGGTCGCGCTACCCGTACGCGGAGGACGGCGCGTTTCCCGGCGCGGCCGGAGAGTTCATCGAACCGCTGGCGCTGATGGCGTTCCTCGGCGCCGCGACGTCGCGCATCCGCCTGATGACGTCGGTGCTCGTCGTCCCGCACCGACCGGCGGTGCTGACGGCGAAGATGCTCGCCACGATCGACGCGCTGACCGGCGGCCGGGTGACGATCGGCGTCGGCGCGGGCTGGATGCGGGAGGAGTTCGAGGCGATCGGCGCGCCGCCGTTCGCCGAGCGCGGCAAGGTGACCGACGAATACATCGCCGCCTTCCGCGAGCTGTGGACGAACGACACGCCGCGTTTCGACGGCGAGTACGTCCGTTTCTCCGACATCATCTTCCTGCCGCGGCCGGTCCAGCGGCCGATTCCGGTGTGGTCCGGCGGCGAGAGCGGCGCGGCGCTGCGCCGCGCCGGCCGCATCGCCGACGGCTGGTACCCCGTGGGCACGAACGCGCGCTACCCGCTCGACACGCTCGCGCGCTACGACGAGCGGCTGGCGAAGGTGAAGCGGCACGCCGAGGACGCCGGCCGCGACCCGGCGAACCTCCACCTCGCCTACTGGGCGATGTGGTACCGCGCCGGAGTGCGCATGGACGCCGCCGACGGCGGCGGTCGCCGCCTGTTCAGCGGCAGCGACGCGGACGTGCTGGGCGACATCGCCGCGTTCGCCGAACGCGGCGTGCGCACGCTCAACGTCAACCTCGTCGGCGGCACGCTGCCGGAGACGACGGACCGCATGGCGCGGTTCGCCGACGACATCATCGCCAGGGCGGGAGACGACTCATGAAAATCGCCTTCATCGGCGCCGGGGCCATGGGCGGCTCCTACGGCGGCCTGCTCGCCAAGGCGGGCCACGACGTGCGGCTGATCGACACGTGGGCCGAGCACGTCGCGGCGATTCGCGCCCGGGGCCTGCGCGTCGACGGCGCCCTCGGCGACCACACGGTGCCCGTCCCGGCGGCGGAGGCGCCCGAGGACGGCGAGAGCGCGGACGTCGCCATCGTCTTCACCGATACCAACAACACGCGGCCGGCGGCCGACACGGCGGCAGCGCTGCTCGGCGAGGGCGGCTTTGCGGTGACGTTCCAGAACGGCATCGGCAACGTCGAGGCGCTGCAGGCGGCGATCGGCGCCGACCGCGTGCTCGGCGGTTCGAGCATGTGCTCGGCGGCGTCGATCGGCCCCGGCCACGTGCGGCTGACGCATCTGCGCAAGACCGCCATCGGCGAGATCGACGGCGCCGCGCGACCGCGCGCCGACGCGTTGGTGGCGGCGCTCGAGGCGGCCGGCTTCCCGATGCGGCGGGTGCCCGACATCATGGGGCACATCTGGCAGAAGTTCGTCGTCAACTGCGCCGGCAACGCGCTCGCCGCGGTCACCGGGCTGCGCCCGGGGGAGTTCGCGCGGCTGGCCGACACGGCGGCGTTCCAGGACCGGCTGCTCGACGAGATCATGGCCGTGATCGCCGCCAAGGGCGTCGCCCTGCCCGACCCCGACGTGGCGCGCGGGGTGCGGACCGGTTCGCGCAAGAGCTTCAACCGACCGTCGATGCTGCAGCACGTGAGCGCCGGGCGGCCGACGGAGATCGAAGCGCTCAACGGCGCCCTCGTGCGCGAGGCGCACGCGCTCGGCGTCCCGGTTCCGGCGAACGAGGCGCTGGTCGCGCTGCTCAAGGGCCGCGAACTGGCGCAGATGCGCGCCGTCCACGAGCCCGATCTCGACTACGACGCGTGGGAGGCGCGCGTCGCCGCCGACGAGACGGAATAGCGCAGCAGACAGAAGGAGTGCGCGATGCGCGCGATGGCCATCAACGCGTTCGGCGGCACGGAGGTCTTCGAGGAGATCGATGCGCCGACGCCGGCACCGCAGGCCGGCGAGGTCGTCATTGCCGTCCGCGCGAGCAGCGTCAACCCGGTCGACTACAAGATCCGCGACGGCCGCGCGGCGCGCCTGTGCCCCAGACTGCCGGCGATCCTGCACGCCGACTGCGCCGGCACGGTCAGCGCCGTCGGCGCCGGCGTCGACACGCTGAAGGAGGGCGACGACGTCTACGCCTTCGCCACCGGCATCGGCGGCAAGCCGGGGGCGCTGGCCGAGTTCATGGCCGCGGACGCGCGCATGGTGGCGCCGAAGCCGGCGGCGCTCTCCTGGGAGGAAGCGGCGGCGCTGCCGCTGGTGACGGTGACGGCGTGGTTCTGCTTCTTCGACCGCGACGACCTGCAACCGGGCCGGACGATTCTCGTTCAGGGCGGAACCGGCGGAGTCGGCCACGTCGCCGTGCAGCTTGCCGCCTGGCGCGGCGCCGAGGTCTACGCAACCTGCGGCTCGGCGGTGAAATGCCGTATTGCGGAGGGGCTCGGCGCCGCGCGCGCGTTCGACTACACGGCCGAGGGAGCGGAGGCGATGCGCGCCGTCACGGCGGGGGGCGAAGGCTTCGACTACGTGTTCAACACCCCCGGCGCGCCGTCGATCGACGCGTCGGTGGAGGCGGCGCGCGACTTCGGCACGATCCTCGATATCCTCGGCCACTTCCCGACCCGACCCGGCTTCCAAGGCAAGTGGCTCGCGTTCAAGAGCGTGTTCGCCGGCCGGCCGATGGTCTCGGGAGATCGCGTCGAGGCGGTCGGCGACATCCTCCGCAAGGCTGCCGAACTTGTCGACGACGGCGCGCTCAGGCCGCTCGTGGACGAACGCCGCTTCGGCTTCTCCGAAGTCGGCGCGGCGCACGACTACGCCGAGCACGGCAAGCCGACCGGCAAGGTGGCGCTCGGCAACGACCTCTAGGCGCGCCCGGGCGCGCCCGCGGGCCATGGAGGACGCGAACGCCCTGCGCCTCGACGTGTGGCAGTTCGTCCGCGTGATGGTGGCGCTCGAAGCGATGCCGGAGACCGCGGCGCGGCGCGCCTGGGGCGAGGCATGGCGCGAGATCGACGACCGGCTGGAGCGCCTGCGGGAAACGGACGCGGCCGCGTTCGCAACCCTGATGATGGACGAGGAAGTGGTGCTGCCGATTCCCGGAGCCGACGTGCTCGGCGATGCGGAGCGGGCGCTGCGGCGGGTCGAGGACGAGCTCGCGGCGGCACTGGCCGAACCCGGCCTGAGCGAAGAACGCCGATCGGCGCTCGCGTTCGAACGGCGCGCGCTCGGCCGGCGCCGCAAGGCTTTGCAGCGGCGGATGCAGACCGAAGCCGCTCCGCGCCGCAGGAACCGCGCCACGCCGTGAGCCTCCCGCGAGCGGAGATTCCGGGTCCGGAAGCCGCGGCGGCGTCACCGGCCGCCGGGGGCAGGTTCAGGCGACAATCGAGGCTCGTCGGAACCGGATTTCTACCGGCAAGACGGCGTTGGCGCGCCTCTCGGACCCCGGCGGCGGCGGGCCGGCACCAGCCGGCTTGTCGGTAGGCGCGCGGCGGGCTATCGTCCGGGCTCTCGGGACCGGCGGCCCGCGCCGGGGCAAGCGCGCTTCATGTCGCGGCACCGGGCGTCGTCCGTGTCCCGTTGTTGTTCGAACGACACAAATGAGTGGAGGAGAGATTGGCAGTTCTCACCATCAACGGCGTCGCTCACGTCGTGGATGCGCCGGACGACACCCGTCTTCTCTGGGTCATTCGCGAAGGCGTGCGTCTGACCGGGACGAAGTTCGGGTGCGGCGCAGGCCTGTGCGGCGCCTGTACGGTCCACGTGGACGGCGAGGCCATGCGGTCTTGCATGCTTACGCTGGCAGACGTCGCCGGCACCCGCATCACCACGATCGAGGGCCTCGATCCGAAGGGGCAGCACCCGCTGCAGACCGCATGGGTGGCCGAGCAAGTGCCGCAGTGCGGCTACTGTCAGTCGGGCCAGATCATGCAGGCGGCGGCGCTGCTCAACGCAAACCCGAATCCCAGCGACGGCGAAATCGTCGATGCGATGAACGGCAACATCTGTCGATGTCAGGCCTACGTTCGCATCAAGAAGGCGATCAAGCGCGCCGCGATGGAGGCCTGATCATGACTCAACCGATTGAGCGCGACGGCCCGTCCCGCCGCGACTTCCTGATCGGCTCGGCCGCTGCCGGCGCCGGGCTGGTCATGGGCTTCTCGGTTCTGCCGAAGATCACGGGCACGGCGCGAGAGGCGCTGGCGGCCGGGAACTACGAGCCGAGCCTGTTCGTCACCATGGAACCCTCGGGTATCACCACCGTGCACATCACCAAGGCGGAGATGGGCCAGCACGTCGGCACGGCGCTGGCGCAGTCGGTGGCGGAAGAGCTCGAGGTCGACTGGAACGACGTCCGCATCGACTACCCCGACAGCCATGAGAAATGGGGTCTGATGATCACGGGCGGCAGCTGGTCGGTCAACTGGACGTTCGACGCGCTGTCGCGCGCCGGCGCCTCCGGCCGCATCGCGCTGACCGAGGCCGGCGCGGGCATTCTCGGGGTGTCGCCGGACGAGTGTTCGGCCGCCAACAGCACGGTCACGCACGGCCCGTCCGGGCGCAGCGTGACGTACGCGGAAATCATCTCGTCGGGCACCGTCAGCCGCACCTTCTCGGAAGACGAGCTGAAGGCGCTCAAGCTCAAGCGCTTCGGCGAGTACAAGCTCGTCGGCCAGAGCGTGCCGCAGCTTGACATTCCGGCGAAGACCGACGGCACCGCGCGCTTCGGCATCGACGTGTTCGTGCCGAACATGGTCTACGCCAAGCTTGTCATGCCGCCGACCCGCTACGGCGCCGTGCCGCAGAGCGTCGACGACAGCGGCGCGCAGGGCATCGACGGCTACATCAAGACCCTGATCGTCGAGGACCCGACCGGCGTGCAGAAGGGCTACGCGATCGCCCTCGGCGAGACCTACTGGGCCGCCGACGCCGCCGCCGCGGCGGTGAACGTGGCCTGGGACGCCGGGCCGAACGCCGACGTGTCGACGGCAACCATCCTCGGCCGCGCCCGGGACCTCGTCGCCGATCCGGAAGCAGGCTTCGCCTGGGTGCTCGAGGGCGATGCCGAAGCCGCGCTCGCCGGAGCCGCGGAGACCCACGAGGCCGAGTACATCACCAACCTGACGTACCACGGCGTCATGGAGCCGATGAACTGCGTCGCGATGATGCAGGACGGGGTGATGCACTGCTTCACCGGCAACCAGTGGCAGAACCGGTCGATCGCGATGACCGCCGAGGCGATCGGGGTCGACGCGGCCAACGTGGTCATCCACCAGCAGTATCTCGGCGGCGGCTTCGGCCGGCGTCTGGAGCCGGACGCGATGATCCCCGCAGCGCTCGCGGCGGTGGACGTCGGCCGTCCGGTGAAGCTGGTGTACAGCCGTGAATACGATCTCAAGTACGACTTCCACCGCTCGCTCACCTTCCAGCGCGTGCGCGGCGGGGTCGACGACTCGGGCCGTTACACGGCGATCGACCACACGGTGTGCTCGGGCTGGGCGACCAAGCGCCAGGCTCCGGGCTTCCTCGCCGAATCGGTCGACAAGAAGGGCCGCATCGACCCGTTCTCCATGAACGGCAGCGACTTCTGGTACACCGTGCCGAACCACTCGGT
The DNA here is from genome assembly GCA_965243325.1 of Alphaproteobacteria bacterium. GTDB lineage: Bacteria > Pseudomonadota > Alphaproteobacteria > UBA7887 > UBA7887 > JANQOH01. The sequence continues at coordinate 2,967,688 of CBDEUQ010000003.1, forward strand.
GCGGGCGATCGAGAACGACGTGGCGCAGGCGGCGACGCCGCCGGGGCAGCTTCGTGCGGTGGCGCCCTCGTGGACCATGTGGGCCAACGAGTGCTTCATGGACGAGATGGCCAAGAAGATCGGCAAGGACCCGGTGCAGATGCGCGTCGACATGCTCGACGCCGCCGGCAAGAACGCCGGCACCCCGCCGAACTCGGTGGGCGGCGCCTTCCGGCTGCGCAACATCCTCGAGACCGCCGCCGGCAAGGCGGGCTGGGGCGTCAAGCCGCTGCCCGCGAACACCGGCATGGGCATCGCCTCGGTGACCGCGCAGGAGCGCGGGTCGCCGACATGGACGTGCGCGGTGGCCGAGGTCCACGTGGATCCCGACACCCACACGCCGACGGTGAAGAAGGTCACCATCGCCATGGACGTGGGCACCGCCGTCAACCCGGACGGCTGCAAGGCGCAGATCGAGGGGTCGACGATGTGGGGCGTCAGCCACGCGTTGCTGGAGAAGGCGACGATGGCCGGCGGCCAGATCGAGCAGGACAACTTCGACACCTATCTCGTGGGGCGGATGGAGAACGTGCCCGAGATGGACATCGTGCTCGTGCAGAACGGCCACTATCCGGCCGGCACCGGCGAGCCGGTGGTCACCGTCGTGCCGGCGGCCATCGCCAACGCGATCGAGGCGGCGTCGGGCGCGCGCGTGCGCGAGATGCCCATCACGCCGGATTCGATCAAGGCGGCCCTGGCCGACGCTTGATCGCGGCGTACGACACAGTAACCGGCGGCGGTCCTTCGGGGCCGCCGCCCTTTTTTTGCGCGCCGCAGCGATGACGCCGATTTCGCCGTGCGTCGGCGTCTGCCGGATCAACCCCGACACGCGGCTGTGCGAGGGGTGCCGGCGCTCGCTTACGGAAATCGCGGAATGGATCCTCTACACCGAGGACGAGGTCCGCGCGATCATCGCGGAACTGCCCGGCCGCGACCCGTTCGCGACGCCGGAGAGCACGACACCGTGACACCCGAAGAATTCAGGGCCCATGCCCACCGCCTCGTGGACTGGATGGCGGACTACATGTCGGAGGTGGAGCGCCTGCCCGTCCGCGCGCAGACCCGTCCCGGCGAGATCGAATCCGCCCTGCCCGCGGCGCCCCCCGAAACCGGCGAGCCGATGGAAGCGGTGTTCGCGGACTTCGAGCACATCGTGATGCCCGGCATGACCCACTGGCAGCATCCGCGCTTCTTCGCCTATTTCCCGGCCAATTCGAGTCCGCCTTCCGTACTGGCCGAGATGCTGACGGCCGCCCTCGGCGCGCAGTGCATGCTGTGGCAGACCTCGCCCGCGGCGACCGAGATGGAAACCCGCATGCTGGACTGGCTGCGCCGCGCCATCGGCCTCCCGGAAGGCTTTGCGGGCACGATTCAGGATTCGGCTTCTTCGGCCATATTGTGCGCCCTGCTGACGGCGCGCGAGCGCGCGACCGAAGGCGTTGCGAACGAGCGCGGCCTTGCCGAAGCCGGGGCGGCGCCCGTCGCCTACACCTCGGACCAGGCCCATTCGGCCACCGAGAAGGGAGCGAAGATCGCCGGTTACGGGCGCAGGCATGTGCGCTTGATCGAAACCGGCAGCGACTTCGCGATGAAGCCGGGCGCGCTCGATGCGGCGATTCGCGCCGACAAGGCAGCCGGCCTGAAGCCCGCCTGCATCGTCGCAAGCCTCGGGACCACCGGCGTCGGCGCCATCGACCAGCTGGACGAGATCGGGGCCGTCGCCCGCGCCCATGATGTCTTCCTGCATGTCGATGCCGCATGGGCCGGCAGCGCGCTCATCTGCGAGGAACACCGCTGGATGCTGCGGGGCGTCGAGGCCGTGGACAGCCTCGTCTTCAATCCGCACAAATGGCTGCTCACCAACTTCGACTGCTCGGCTCATTTCGTTCGCGACCCGGACGCGCTGGTCCGCACCTTTTCGATCCTGCCGGCCTATCTGCAAAGCCGGGAGGGAGATACCGTCACCGACTACCGGGACTGGGGCGTGCCGCTCGGCCGGCGGTTCCGCGCGCTCAAGCTCTGGTTCGTGCTGCGCAGCTACGGCCTTGCCGGCCTGCGCGAGGTGATCCGCCGGCATATCGCGCTTGCGGAGTGGCTCGAAGCCGAGATCGCAGCGCATCCGGATTTCGAGATCATGGCTCCCAGATCGCTGGCATTGCTGAATTTCCGCTATGCGCCTCAGGGCGCTGCGTCGCTCGACGAGTTGAACGAACGGCTGCTGCACGCAATCAACGACGAGGGACAAATCTATCTCACACAGGGCAGGGTGCGCGGCGCCTATGCGATCCGGGTCTCCATCGGACAGACCGGCACCGAACGCATCCATGTCGAACAGGCATGGGAGGCGATCAAGGCAGCCGCAGCCCTTCTCACCAGCGAGCGGTAATGACGACCCCGATGCGGTGTTCCAGCATATCGTCGTTCGCAGCCGCGCGCCCTACTCGTAGGCCAGCGTGCCGTCTTCGAGGTCGGCGGCGGGGATCTCGTCTTTCTCGGTGTAATAGTCCTGGCTGAAGATCCAGGGCGGCCGGTCGCCCTGCTTCGGCATCAGGTGGACGCCGCGCATGACGTAGCCGGCGTTGAAGTTCTCTTCCTCGATGAACGGCCGCGCCGACATGTCGCGATCCTCCTCGCGCAGCCGCGGCGTGACCACGGCGGCGCCCTTCTCCGCCATGTGGTTCAGCAGGCGGCAGACGAACGCGGAGACGAGATCGGCGCGCATCGTCCAGCTCGTCCGCAGGTAGCCGAACACCCACGCCATGTTGGGGACGCCGGTGAAGAGGATGCCGCGGTGGCCCCAGCAGTCCGCGAAGTCGAGCGGCGCCCCGTCGATCGTGAAGGCGATGTCGCCGAGCGCGCACAGGTCGAACCCGGTCGCCGTCACCACGATGTCGGCTTCGAGCGTCTTCCCCGATTCGAGCCGGATGCCGGATTCGGTGAAGGTCTCGATCCGGTCCGTGACCACCGACACGTCGCCGGCGCGCATGGCCTTGAACAGGTCGCCGTCGGGCACCACGGCGAGACGCTGCCGCCACGGCCGATAGCGCGGCGTGAAGTGCGTCTCGACGTCGAAGCCGTCGCCGAGAAAGGCGCGCACGCCGGCGATCAGCTCACGCCGTAGCGCGTCCGGCTCCTCGAACGAGCGGCGGGCGATAGTCTGCTGATCCTGCAGCATCTTGCGGCGAACGATCTCGTGCGTCCATTCCTCGGGAACGTCGAGGCCGCGCAGCAGGTCGGCGATCTCGTCGCTGTTCGGGCGGGCGTAGAAGTAGGTCGGCGAGCGTTGCAGCATGGTGACGTGCGCGCAGTCGCGCGCGAGCGCCGGGATGAGCGTGGCTGCGGTGGCGCCGGAGCCGACGACGACCACGGTCTTGCCGCGGTAGTCGAGATCGTCGGGCCACGTCTGCGGATGCACGATCGGCCCGCTGAAGCGCGACATGCCCGGGAAATCGGGCGTGTAGCCGTCCGCATGGCGGTAGTATCCCTGGCACATCCACAGGAAGTCGCAGGTGACGTCGAACCGCTCGCCGGTGTCGAGACGGAGGACGCCGAGAGTCCACCGCCTGTCGCGGCTCGACCACTGAGCGGTCTCGACCTCGTGGCGAAAGCGGATGTGGGGGCGGAGGTCGCGCTCGTCGAGGACCTCGCCAAGATACTTGAGTATCTCCTCCGCCGTGGCGATCGGCGGGCCGGACCACGGCTTCCAGCGATAGCCGAAGGTGAAGAGATCGCTGTCGGAACGGATTCCGGGAAAGCGGTGCGTCCGCCACGTGCCGCCGAAGCTCTCCTGGTTCTCGAGCAGCGCAAAGCGCTTATCCGGACATGCGGTCTGCAGATGATAGGCAGCGTCGATGCCGGAAATGCCGGCACCAACGATGAGAACGTCGAAGTGCTCCTCCCCGGGCGCGGCCCGGCCGTTTCCGCCGCTGGCAATGGTCATGTCCCGCGCTCTCCGCCGGTTCCGGCAGCACGGGGCGGCTCCGCAGGACGCCGCCCGGCCGCCGCGCACCATAGGCGCGGCGGGGCGGCAGTGCCAGCCCGTCGGGGGACCGAGCCCCGGCGGGCGCGCTATAGTCGCCGCGACCCTTGCCGGAACCGATACGAGGACGCACCCGATGATCGTGACGAAGCGACGATTCCTGCTGGCCGTCGGCGCGGCGGCGGGAACAGGAGCGGTCTACCGGACCATGCAGGCGCTCGGGCTGCGAGCCGTTCGCGGCGCGCGCGCCGCGGCCCCGGACCTGCCCCCGGAATCGGGCGCGGGCGTACACGTCGCCATTCTCGGCGCCGGGCTCGCCGGCATGGCGGCGGCATGGGAGCTCTCCAAGGCGGGCTATCGCTGCACGATCCTCGAAGCGTCGGCGCGCGCCGGCGGCCGCAATCTGACGGTACGCGGCGGCGACGCGCTGGAAGAGACCGGCAGCAGCCAGCAGGCGGCCTTCGACCGCGAGGAGCATCTGTACGCCAACATGGGACCCGCCCGCATCCCCCATCACCACCGGGCGATTCTCGGATACTGCAAGGAGTTCGGCGTCGACCTCGAAGTCTTCACCAACGACAACCGGGCGGCGCTGTTCCACAATCGCGACGGTCTCGGCGGCCGTCCCGTGACCGGGCGCCGCGCGATCACGGACACCCGCGGCTACGTCGCCGAGCTGCTCGCGAAGGCGGTGCGCCGCGATGCCCTCGACGACGCGCTCACGCCCGAGGACAAGGAGCGCGTGCTCGCCATGCTCGTCGCATACGGCGACCTCGACGCGGACTATCTCTATGCCGGCAGCACGCGCGGCGGTCATCAGGGCGACGCGATCCACGCCGGCCTGTCGGCCGGAGCGCCCGACGACCCGCTGGATTTCCGCGCCCTTCTTGAGACCGAGTTCTGGCAATACAAGCTGCATTTCGGCGAGTTCCTGGACCAGAACCCGACCCTGCTGCAGCCGGTCGGCGGCATGGACGCGATCACCGCCGCCTTCGAGTCGCGCGTCGGTGCGGCGATCCGGTACGGCGCGGCCGTCACCGGGATCCGCAGGACTCCGGACGGCGTGCGGATCGTCTGGCAGGGCAGCGGCGGCGGCGCCGGCGGCAACCTCGACGCGGATTTCGCCGTCTGCACGGTGCCGGCGCCCGTGCTGAAGGACATTCCGAACGACTTCGCGCCGGAAACGCGGGCGGCGATCGAGGCGACGACCTTCGTCCCCGCGGTCAAGATCGCATTCCAGACCCACCGCCGGTTCTGGGAGGACGACGAGGGCATCTACGGCGGCATCTCGTGGACCGATCAGGACATCACGCAGATCTGGTATCCGCCCTACGGCTATCACCGGCGCAAGGGAATCCTGATCGGCGCCTATATCTGGGAAGACCGAGCGGGCCAGGGTGAGCGCTTCGGGCGGATGTCGCCGGAAGAACGCCTGCGGACCGCCATCGCGGAAGGCGAAGGGATCCACCCCGGCTACGCGGCCGAAATCGAGTCCGGGGTGAGCCGGGCATGGGCGATGGTGCCGTTCCAGAAGGGCGGATGGCCGGAGGCCTACGACCCGCCGGCGGCCCTTCAGCGCCCCGACGGCGCGGTCTACTTCGCCGGCGACCAGACAACCGCCCTGCCCGGATGGCAGGAGGGATCGGTGCTTTCCGCCCACGCGGCGGTGGCGGCCATCGGCGAACGGGTCGCGGCGGGGCGATAGGACGGGGATGTTCGGGCCCGCTGGTCGGAGCGGGCGGATTTGAACCGCCGACCCCTTGTCCCCCAGACAAGTGCGCTAACCAGGCTGCGCTACGCTCCGACCGGCGGCGGCGGCACCATAGGCAGGTGGCCGCAGAGGCGCAAGGCGCGGTCGCGACGGCGCTACGGCGTCGACCCGTCGTCTTCGGCGGCGCGGCCGCCGGAGACGAACGGGAAGAAGATCACGTCGCGGATGCTTTCGGCCCCGGTCAGGATCATGACGATCCGGTCGACGCCGAGGCCGGTGCCGCCGGCCGGCGGCATCCCGTCCGCGACGGCGCTCAGGAACGCCTCGTCGAGATCCCACGCGTCCTCTCGCGCCACCTGCTGGGACGCGAGGCGCTCGTATTGCTCGACCGGATCGTTGAGCTCCGAATAGGCGTTGCCCACCTCCATGCCGGCGACGATGGGCTCGAAGCGCTCGACGAGACGCGCGTCGGAGCGGTGGCGCTTGGTGAGCGGGCTGATCTCCACCGGATGGTCCATCACGAAGACCGGCCCCCAGAGCGCGGGCTCGACGAGCGCCTCGAACAACTCGGCCGCAGCCGTCCCCCAGGTGAGCGGCGCCGGCAGCCCTTCCGCGCCCTCCGGGTGGTGGTCGGCGAAGATCCCCGGCAGGTCGTCGAGCCCGGCCGCGGCGATGTCGATTCCCGTCTCGTCGCGCAGCGCGTCGACGAGGGCCAGGCGGCGCCACGGCGGAGTCAGGTCGAGCGGCCGGCCGCGCCAGGCGATGCGGGTCGTGCCGTGGATCTCGTCGCACAGCCGCGCCACCAGAGTCTCGAAGCGGACCATCTGCTGCCGGTAATCGGACCACGCCTCGTACCACTCGACCATCGTGAACTCGGGATTGTGCGAGGAGTCGATCCCCTCGTTGCGAAAGCTCTTGCCCAGCTCGTAGATCTTGTTGAAGCCGCCGCAGAGAACCCGCTTGAGCGCGCATTCGGGAGAAATTCTCAGCACCATGCGCTGGTCGAACGCGTGCAGGCGCGTGGTGAACGGGCGTGCCGCAGCGCCGCCGTAGGCCTGGCCGAGGATCGGCGTCTCGACCTCGACGAAACCCTCCTCGTCGAGGTAGCGGCGGATGCCGCGAACGATCCGGCTGCGCTTGAGAAAGATCTCGCGGCTCGCGGCATTGGACAGGAGATCGACGTGCCGACGGCGATAGCGGCGGTGCGTGTCGGCGATCGCGTCGAACACGCGCTCCCCCTGCCGCTTCGGTAGCGGGATCGGGTGCGACGCCTTGCCGAGCATCGCCAGGGACTCGACGTTGACGCTCAATTCGCCGGTGCGGGTGCGGAAAATTTCGCCCTCGACCCCGAGAAAGTCGCCGAGATCGAGCAAAGCCAGCGTTGTCCAGGCGTCCTCGCCGACCGTCGACCGGCGCAGGAAAGCCTGCAGCCTGGCGCCATCGTCGAGAAGATCGAGGAAAATCACCTTGCCCATCTGGCGCCGAGCGACGACGCGCCCGGCGACGCGGACCCGGAAAGCGGCGTCCGCATCCGCCTCGGCGCGCCGACGCACGTCGGCGAGCGCATGGCTCGGCGCAAACGCCGCCGCGGGATAGGGGTCGGCGCCGCCGCGGATCAGCTCCTCGCGCTTGCGCAGACGCTCGGCGACCAGATCGTCCGGGTCTTCATACATCGGCACCTCCCGCCGGCGCCGCCGCGGGCCTCAGGCAGCCGCTTCGGCGACGAAGTCCAGGCGGTCCTGGCCGAAGAACAGCTCGTCGCCGACGATCATCGTCGGCGCGCCGAATATGCCGCGCCCGACCGCCTCCTCCGTCGCCGCGATCAGCGCCTGCTTCACCGCCGGATCCTGGATGCGCTCCGCATACGCCGCCGAGTCGAGGCCGGCGCCGGCGACCACCTCGGCGAAGACCTCCGGCACGGACGGGTTCTTGCCATCGATCCACATCGCCCGATACATCGCCTCGGCATAGGGCTCGAGCTCGCCGGCCTGCTGCGCCGCGACCGCGCCGCGCATCATGTTGAGCGTGTTCACCGGAAAGTGCGGATTCGGGTTGAGCGGCACGCCCCACTTGCGCGCCCAGCGCTGCATGTCGCCGCTCATCCACGCGCCCTTCGCCGGAACGGCCGCGGGCGACTGGTTGCCGGTCGCCTTGAACACGCCGCCGAGGAGCATCGGGCGCCAGACCAGCCCGGCGCCGACGCGCGCGGCGATCTTCGGCAGTTGCGTGAAGGCGAGGTAACTGGTGGGGCTTCCGAAGTCGAACCAGAACTCGATCGTCCCGCTCATGGATTGCTCCTCACTCGGCGCCCGGCGGCACGCCGCCCAGGCGGTAGACGCGCACGGCCGTGTCGTGGAACATCGCCCGCTTCTCGTCGGCGCTGAAACCGGCGGCGATCCGCTTGAACGCGTTCCACAGCACCGTGTAGCCGCACGAGACCTTGTCGACCGGAAAGTTGCTCTCGAACATGCAGCGGTGGGGGCCGAAGCAGTCGATCGCGTGCAGATAGTAGTCGCGGCCCGCGTCGGCAAGCTCCCGCGACCCCGGCGGCGCCGGGCGCTTGTGCCAGCCGAACCCGTTGATCGCCATGGCGAGGCCGCCGAGCTTGACCGTGACGTTGGGGCACTCGGCGACGGCCGCAATCCTGCCCTTCCATTCCTCGTACACCTCGGCGCGCCGGTCCGCGTACGGTCCGATGCCGAGCGGCCCGCCGAAGTGATCGAGAACGATGGAGGCGCCGGGGCAGGCGTGAGCCAGCGAGACCAGATCGTCGAGCTGCGGGTGGTACAGCCAGGCCTCGAAGACGAGGCCACGCGCGGCGACACGGCGAAGGCCCTCGCGCCAGGCGTCGTCGTGCATGAGGCCCGCGGGCGGGCGCGTGTGAGAGTTGCGCACGGAATCGCTCGCGTCCCACCCCACGGCGTGGCGGATGCCGCGGAACCGGTCAGGCGCCCGCGAGACGTGGGCCTCGAGAACCTCGTCGACCGCGGCGCCGAGGGTGAGATCGGCGAACCCGACGATTCCCGCGCACACGCGCGTGTCGCCGAAGGCGCCGCTCGCGCTCTGCGCCGCAACGCCGTTGGCGAACTCGGTCTCCCCGACCGGCCGGAGCGCCTCCGGCCCGTCGGCCCGGTACATCGACATGCATTCGACGAACACCGTCGCGGTCACGTTGTGGCCGCCGCCGGTGTCGGCGAGCAGATCTTCGAGCATGTAGCGCGAATCCGGCCGATCCCACAGGTGGTGGTGCGGATCGACGATCGGCAGCTCGGGCTCGAGCGCCGACTCGCTCACCTGCGCGAGCCAGGTTTCGTCAACCGGCATGGAGCGTCCTTGCGTGGGGGCGGCGGCGGGACACTACCGCCGCGGCTGGCGCTTGACAACAAAGCGCGCGAGTCCCGACCCTTGCGACTTCCGCAACCGCAAGGCGAGGCGCCGCCGATGGATTCGACCGATCTCTGCTACACGCCGGCCACCGACATGGCCCGCATGATCCGGACCCGGGAGGTTTCGCCGGTCGAGATCGTCGACGCGACGATCGCGCGGATCGAGGCGCTGGAGCCGAAGGTGAACGCGTTCGCCGCGCTCACCCTCGATTCGGCGCGCGAGGCGGCGCAACGCGCCGAGGATGCCGTGGTACGCGGCGACGCGCTCGGGCCGCTGCACGGCGTACCGACGACGATCAAGGACCTCGCCGACGTCGCCGACATACCGACGCGGCGCGGCTCGCACACGACCGACAGCGCGCCCGCCGCGGTCGATGCGCCGCTCGTCGAACGCCTCAAGGCTGCCGGCGCCGTGATTCTCGGCAAGACGACCACGTCGGAGTTCGGCTGGAAGGGCGTGAGCGAGAGTCCGCTCACGGGGATCACCCACAATCCATGGCGCCGGGGCTGGAACGCCGGCGCCTCGTCGGCCGGCGCCGGCGCCGCCGCGGCCGCGGGGTTCGGGCCGCTTCATCACGGCACCGACGGCGCCGGCTCGATCCGCATGCCGTCGCATTTCTGCGGCGTCTTCGGCCTCAAACCGAATTTCGGGCGCGTGCCGCAATGGCCGGTGCAGAACAACGACCAGATCAGTTGCAGCGGACCGATGACGCGCACCGTCGGGGACGCGGCGCTGATGCTGAAGACCATGGCCGGACCGCATCCCATCGAGTTCACAAGTCTCGAGGCGCCGCCCGCCGACTACCCCGCCCTGCTCGGCAGCGATCTCGCCGGCCGCCGGGTGGCGTTCAGCCCCGACCTCGGCCACGCGCGCGTCGATCCCGCGGTCGCGGACACGGTCGCCGACGCGGTGCGGGCGTTCGAGGACATGGGCTGCGCCGTCGAGACCGTGCCGACGCCGTTCGCCGCCGACGGCCCGGAAGTCGTGCGCTTTCTGTGGGCCGCGCACATGCGGGTCAACCTGCCCCACGTCGAGACGCACGGCGCGCGCATGGACCCCGGGCTCGTCGCCTGCATGCAAAGCGGCGACGGCCACGACATGGACGCCTACATCGCCATGCGCGGGCGCAAGCTGGAGATGATCGACGCCATCCACCGCTTTTTCCGCCGCTGGGACCTGCTGCTCACGCCCTCGGTATCGGTGCCGGCGTTTCCCGCCGACCGTCTGATGCCCGAGGACTGGCCAGCGCACGATTGGGACTGGCTGCGCTGGGCCGAGTTCTCCTATCCGTTCAATTTCAGCGGCAACCCGGCGGCGTCGGTGCCGTGCGGCTTCACCGCCGACGGCCTGCCCGTCGGCCTGCAGATCGTCGCCCCCCGTTTCGACGATCTCGGCGTGCTTCAGGCGGCGGCGGTGTTCGAGCGCGCGCGCCCGTGGGCGGACAGGCGGCCGCCGCTCTGACGCGCCGCGTTTCCGCCCCGCAGTCCGGCGACCCAGCCGTCCTGGACGATCCCGACGGCCGCGCCGATCAGAACCGCATGTTGAGCGTCGCGAAGTAAGTCCGTCCCCAGCCGGCCGCGCGCGGCCCGTCGGTCCTGGAGGGGTTTGTGGTGTTGATGGAGAGCTTGGCGTCGGTGACGTTGTACACGCCCGCGGTCAGGCGCAGGTTTTCGCGCCCGAGCGGCTTCTTCCAGTCGAGCGTCAAGTCGTGGCCGGTCCAGGACGCGAACCGCCCGTCGTCCCACCGGTTGTCGATCTCGTCGCGATAGTTCAAGGCCCAGAAGGCCGTGAGGTCGCCGCGTCCCACCGAGGTCACGATGCGCACGGCGTGGCGCGGCAGCGGATACGGCTGCTTCTCGCCCGCGATGTGCTCCTCGCTGCTCGCGACGTAGCGCCAGAACCCGCGCATCGCGACGAAGCCCCAGCTCATCTCCGTACGGGCTCCGAAGCGGGTGTTGAGTCCGGAGATGTCGACGTCGACGATGTTCGCGAAGCGGTCGTGGATGGTGATGTCTCCGGCCACGCGCTCGATGCAGCTTTCGCCGCCGCCCGGCGGGCACTCGGGGTAATGGAGCATCGCCCTGGTGGCATCGTTCTGCCCCGGAAGATCCGAGGTCGCGAGCCAGTACCAGTCGGCGACGAGGTAGAAGGGCCCCTGGCGGGCCCCGGCGCCGATGGAGCGCCGCTGCGATCTCGCCGGATCGAGGTCCGGGTTGCCGGTCGTGATGCGAGTCACCTGCCGGTAGTTCGACGTGTCGCACGTGCGCGGCGGCGGCCCGCTCTCCGGTACGCACTGGACGTAGGGGTGGCCCTGCGCCGCGGTGCTGTGCAGGTGGTACATCGACGCCGCCTGGTCGCCCGAGCTCCACGATCCCCGCAGCGTCACGATGTCGCTCAAGCGGTACCGGGCGCCGAGGCGCCATGCGCGCAACCCGCCGATGTCGTCATACCCGTCGGCCCGCGCAGCGGCCCTTACATCCAGCGCGTCATAGACGGGCACGGACACTTCGGCGAATAACCCCGCCGCCTTGCGCTCGCCTTCGTAGCTGGTGCCGCCCGACCCGAGCACCCCGCCTACATCGCGGGTCCGGCCGTCGTTCGCCCGGAACATCAGAAGGCGGCTCACCTCCAGGGCGCCGACTTCGATCCCCGCAGTCCATGCCGTATCGCGCCCGCCGACGCCCGCACCGGTGCCCTCGAAAGCGAACCGCGCGCTCATATATCTGGAGCTAAAGTCATCCTCCTCGCGCAGGCTGCTCCTCTCGATCGCTGCCAGATGGTCCGGGTCCTCCGAGAGCGGATCGGTCAGGTCGTACCGTCCGGCCGCGATCTCCTGCCGGATCGTCTCGGCATCCACGAATGTGTTGCCACGCACCGAATTGTCGTACCGCCCGGCCTCGAATCGGCCTTCGTAGCCGAGGTCGTCAGAGATCAGGCCCTCGACGCTTGCCGAGGCGTCGTACTCCTCGATGCTCGTCTTCCAGTCCCGATTGCCATGGCCGATGAAACGATGGCCGATGGAGAAAATGTCCTCGCTCGTCGCCTCGAATGCCGGGTCGGCGTCGAGCGCCGATTGGTTGATTGCGGCGAGCACGCCCTCGCTCGGAGTGGCGGAGAAGACGCTGATCGATGGCGCGTAACGGAACAGCGCGTCTCCTTGCCTGAGATTCGCGTCCATGCGGAGCTCGGCACGCTCGCCCAGCGGGTGGTCGAGGTTGAGGATCACGTTCTTCTGGTCGTAGCGTGCGGTGTCCCACCAGACGTTGCCGTAGGCGAACCCGCAGCCCTTGTCGCCCGAGTCGATCCCCGGCGGATTGACGAGCGGGCCGGTGTAGCCGTGCACCGGGTCGCACTCGCCGAGCGGCACGGTTCTCAGCTCCTTCGTGGTCGGATTGAAGACGAAGACGGTGTTGCCGCCGACGCTCACGTTTTGCGCGTCGGCGAAGGTCCCGCCCTCCTCCCATTCCGAGCGGCTGTGCTCGCGGGTGCTGCCCTCGATCTCCTCGCGGTCGAGGATGTCGACGCCGAGAGTCATGTGTCCGCCGGTGCCGATCGCGCCGCCCCACACGACGCTGCCCTGGCGCGCGTCGCCGCCGTCGAGACTCGGCAAACGGGCGACCGTGCGCACGTCGAAGCCGTCCAGATCCTTCCGCAGGACGAGGTTGAACGCGCCGCGCACCGCGGCGTGGCCGGCAAACGTCCCCAGACTCTCGGCCCTCAGAACCTCAATGCGCTCGATCGCCGAAAGCGGGAGGTTGTCCAGATTCCACCCGGTCGTCGCGAAGGGACGCCCGTTTACCGTGATGAGCAGGTCGCGCCCGCCGGTGAAGAAGTAGCGAAGGATGCCCGTGTCGAGCATCTCGCCGAAGGTCTGGGCGCCGGAGCGCTCGATGAAGCTGCGGTCGTACTCGGCAACGATCTCCGGGGCCGGCGCCAGTTCGCCGGCATGGGCTTGACCCGCCGCGAGAATGGCGGCCGCGGCGAGCGCCGCGAGGACTTGTCTCATCGTAGGTTCCCCCATTCGTTCGTGAATGCGCGGACTGTCCTCCGTGCCGTCCGAGCGTGGCGCGCTGCGGCCCGCACAGCGGCCAAGCCGTTCCCGGCCGTGCTCACCCGGAACTCGCCGAGCGGGTGCCCCGGTCGGTCGAGAAGCCGCCGCTTGCGCCCCGAACCTTGCAACAGAGCGCGCGAAGGAGCGTCTCCATCCTCCGCTTCAAGGCGGCGTGCGCTTCCGCGCCAGATACCTTCGCCGCAGCGCTGGCGGCCGGCCCGCGATTGCCCAGTGGCTATCTCGCAGACGGCCGCACGGCGGGCATCCAGCATTGCCAAGCTGAATACAATATTCGCGACAGCAGGCTCAAGGGCTTCGGAGTCCGGATCCGTCCATCGTGACGCCGGACCCTGGTTTGCCATTGCAATGCAGACGGCTAGTTCAGGCGCGCCGTCCCGGGGTGGGCGGGGTGTGTATCCCAACCGCCGAAGGGCGTCCTTCTCGCGCTTCCCGGCCGTTCAGGCTCTCGGGCGATGAAAGCCGTCGTCCAACCGGCATTTGGCCAGAGCGGCGCTCGAGCGGCGGCGCCCGGCGGGCTTCCGATACCTCTCAAATCGCAGGATCACAAAAGCTTCCGAGCCTGCATAGCGTCTCGCTCCCGGTCCGGCGTCGGCGGCATTCGGGGGTGTGGATTGGTCAAGCTCACTGCCGAGAAGTCTGGTTTCACGGACACTGTTCCGCGCGTAATTGAGCGCCAGAGCGCTTGAGCGCACCGGTGTGCACCCGCGCTCCGGCATGACCATCCCCCTCGCCAATGCCAGGGGCTGCACACTGCGCCCGGCCCGAGCGCCTGCCCGACGGAGACGGGCGCCGTCCTTCCCGCCTTCGTCCCTTTGTCCCGAAATCTCCAGCCTCGCGCCCACGTGGGGATCGGCGTCGAGCGGTCCGGACCGGCTATGGTCGGCGCACGGCGCGCGGGGGCTCGCGCCGGACCCGGGCTCGGGGGCCGGGGCAGGCCATGAGTTCGAGGCGGGGCGGCGGCTCGAGGGCGAGCTCGGCTACGGGCTCGGCCTGTTCGGCGACCGCTTCACGGGCACGCCCAACATCGGCTTCGGGCTCTCGGACGGGGCGCGGGACTGGCGCATCGGCTAGCGGCTCACCTCGGTCGTCCGGGGCGGTCCCGCCTTCGAGGTCAGCCTCGACGCCATGCGCCGAGAGAGCGCCAACGACAACGGCGCGCCGTCCGGGGCTGGCACCGGGGCCGAGCACGGGGCGATGCTCAGAGGCGCCATTCGCTGGTGAGACGGGGCGGCATCCCGTCCGCCCGGCCGCCGCCATGCCGGAGGGCGGAGATCGCCTCGACGCCGAGTGCGTGGCGGTGAAGGCGGGGCGCTCGCAACGCTTACTCACTTGTCGACGGTCTCAACATACTCGTGAAGAGTTTCGAAGCCGCGACCCTCAACCGCAAACACTGCGCTCCACCGCCGCGCCTGTCGTCCAGTCGGTCATCGGCGTTCGCGGCTACCGCCTGGCTCCGGCCAATATCGGTCCGCTTCCAATGCCCAACTCTCTTCGGGCAGATCCTCAAGTCCGACGGAGACCCGCGGAGCTTTCGGTCTCGCCGCACCTACCCGCCATCAGTCCCGGCCTTGCTCCTGCATGCGCCGCAGCTCAGCCGCGCTGCCCCCGACGCGCGCCGCCATCTGCGCCTTCTGCAAAGCCACGAGCGTCCGAGCGGCATCTGCGGCATGCGACTCGGAGGCCTGCGCCTGGCGGATTTCCACGTGCGGCACGCCGTTCTTCGTGACGATGATCGTTTCGCCGGAAGCCGCACGGCGAAAGATTTCCGCCTGTTTCGTCTTGCATTCGTACGCGGTGACGTGAACCGGATTCGACATGGGCGCGAATGGACTTGTTTTGTCGACCAGTCTTGAAAATAGACCACTTGCTCCGGACGTCGACGGCCCGCAATTCCCAGCGGCGGCACCCCGGGGCCCCGGCGTGAGCGCCATCGGCGCACGCGCGGAACAGGGCGGCGCCCGCCGCGCACTCAAGGAGACGGTCCCCGAACCGCCCCGCGGCGTCCGGGCGCGCCGGCCGGTGCGCAGCGGCCGCGTCGCGGAGTCCCGCACTTCGCCAAACAGTGCCGCGGCGGGCGTTGCGGAGGGGACCGCCGGAGGCGTTGCCGCAAGCGCCGGCGCGGGTGCAAGGCATAGTGCGGAAGCCGGCGGACGGTGCAACCGGCAGCGGCGATGCGGCCGTCAGCCTGGAGGCGCAAGTCTTCCATCCGGCCCGATGGCGGCTAAGGACTACGGAGCATCGGCGCCTGACGGTCGAGCCGGTTCGAACCGGTCGCACGCTCGATCGACCGGCCGCAGGAATCCCGATGGCGCTCGTCGCAAGCGCCGGGATACCCGCCGTGCTTGCCTGCCAACCCCTTCCCGGAGACGAACCATAGCGCCGGACGCGAGAAATCCCGCCCCTCGTACTCACGCTCCGGGCCTTCCCGCGCGGCAACGCAACGCCCGCGCAGCCGGGTGCCGCCGCCTCCCGCACCCATCGGCGATTAGCTGGCGGGCGAGGACTTGCGCCGCGAAGAGCGATACCGCACGCGACGCGCACCCGGTCGCCACGCGGCATTGCAACGCCGCCGGACGCTCCATATGGGGTGTTCAGGCCGCGCCCCGGCACGGACAATGCGCGGTCCCGCCGACGAGGCGCAGAAGTGGAACGGTTCGATGGGCACGGTTCTCGAAGACGTCACAAGCGAGAGCATCGACGCGGAGCATGTACGCCAGCGCGTCGACGACTGGGAAGAGCGCCTCGGCGGGCTTTTCGCCGCGATCGGCGGCTGGTTGCCGGACGGACGGGAAGCCCGCCAGGGCGCCCCGGTGGTCATGGACGAGGAGTTGATGCGGAGGTTCGGCGTCGCCGCGAAACGGATGCCGACGCTCGACCTGGAGGACCGCACGGGCCATGTCGCCAGACTCGTGCCGCGCGGACTGTGGATCATCGGCAGCAACGGGCGCGTCGATCTGAAGCGGGGCGGGCGTCGCTACCTGATCGTGGACATGGCGGAAAGTTTCGAGGCGCCGGACTGGCAGGCGGCACTCGCCGAACGGCGGTGCAGCCGCGAGGCGGTCAGCGAGGACTGGCTGAAACGCGTCCTGCAGTGAGCGATCTCGACGCCATTGCCGCCCTGTTTCAGCAGGTCGACAACTCCCTGGAAGACTTGCGCGAGCGGCACGAGGCCGCCGGCGAGGCCAACGAGCGCGACCGGGTCGCGCGCCAGCAGAGACCGAACGAGCAGGCGTATTTCGTGCTGGCCCGGGGACAGCTCGAAGCGGACATCGACGATGCCTGCCGGGACGCGATCCGTCTCGGCAAGGCGCACGAGGACTGGCGCCAACGCCGGGCGTGGAGCGTGTACGACGAGGAAACCCCAGGCTGAGCTTCAGGAACCGCCTGACGCTCGTGCTCGACCGGAGCAGCGACGAGTGGAAACGGACGCTGGAACTTTACCAGGTCCGCAACCAGATTGCGCACGGCGATCTGCGCCACGCGGGCATCAATCTCCCGACCGAGATCGAGGACTTCAACCGCATCCAGTCGTCGCTGGCGCGTCAGTGACTATCCCGCGAGGCCATGGCGGTCCTCGAAAGGCCGGAACCGCTTAAACCGCTTTTTTGACAGCCCGGACAATGGGCGGCGTTCGGACAAAACGGTCGCGCTCACACCAACCCCGTGGCGCGGACGGCAGCCATATAGGTACGGCTGACGGGCACCTCGTGGCCGCCGGTGAGTCGAAGCTTGGTGCGGCCGCGACTGCGGGCGGCGCCCTCGATATGGCGGCTTGCGACCCAGTAGGAGCGGTGCACCCGGAGACCCTCCGCCCCGTCGAGCTCGGCTACGGCGTCGACGAAGCGCATCAGTATCAGGGTCGAGCCCGCGGTGGTGAAGGCCTCGACATAGTGGTCGGCGGTCTTGAGGTAGACGAGATCGCGGCCCAGCTTTTCCGGCAGCCGATCGAGGAAGTGCGCGCCGGGCGCCGGGCCGGGGGCGCTGCCCTCCCGGCTCGTCGCTGCGCCGGCGAAGACCCTTTCCGCTCCGCGCCGCCGCACCTCGAGGACGGAGACCACCGCGAGTCCGATTACCAGCATCAGCACGGCAACCGAGAAATAGACCATCGGCACCCCGACGGTCTCGCCGTAGCCCGGCCGGAACAATGTCTCGGCGGCGAACACCACCGCGGTGCCCGGCGCCGCGGCGAGCGGGGCCGCCGCGGCCGTCACCAGCGCGCGCCTCTGCCTCGAGCGACCGCCAGCCATGGCCAGCGCCAGCATCATGATGCTGCCGCAAACCAGCCAGTTGGCGCCCATCGCCACGGTCCAATAGCCGATGCGGCCGGGGAACCCGAGCGAATCGTAGGTGCCGAACGGACCGATGAAGGCGAAGAGCAGAACCAGGCAAACCAGCGCCACCGCCTGACCGGCCAGCGACCGGCGCATTTCACGAAGCGTGAACGGCGAATCCCGCAATTCGCGAACAATCCCCCGGCGTCTGCGCATCGGACGGTGACGCACGGCGCAAGCCCACTCACCCTGCCCCGGCCAGCCAACCCGATGCTTCGGAGGATATGCGATGACCATTCGAACCGCATCCATCAAGGGCGCCGCGCTGCCGGCCGTCGTCGCCTGTGCAGCGTCGCTCGCGCTCGAGGCCGCGGCCGTGGACCTCGAGGTTCGTATCGAGGGCCTGCGCTCGGCCGACGGCGACGTGCGCATCGCGCTGCACCGGGAGATCGAGAACGGCAGATTCCCCGCCGAAAACAGCGTGGTCGGGGCGATCATGCGGCCCGCCGCCTCCGGCAGCGTGCGCGCAATCTTTGCGGACGTGGCACCTGGCGCCTACGCGGTGGCGGCATTCCACGACGCCGACGGCGACGGCGAACTCAACCGGAATATCGTGGGCATGCCGACGGAAGGCTACGGCTTCTCCAACGGCGCCGTGGGGTTCTTCGGCCCTCCCAGCTTCGCGGACGCGGCGGTCACGGTCGCCGAGGACGAGGCGATGGACGCCGTCTCGGTGCCGATCGCCTATCCCGTGGGATCGGGGCCATGAGGGCCGCTCCCTCCCGCCGCGCCCTGCTGCGGGGGCTTGGTGCCCTGCCGGTCGTGTTGGCCGCCGGCGAGGTCGGGGCGACGCGCGACCCCGGGAACGACGACGGACTGGCGCCAACCGCCGCGCAGCGCCGGCTCGCCTTCGCCACGGCACCCGCCGAAACCCTGGCAGCGCCGCTCACGACACTCTCCGGCCGCCTGCCGCCCGATCTCGCAGGCGTGCTGTGGCGCAACGGCCCGGCCGAGCACGAGCGCTTCGGCCATCGCTACGGCCACTGGTTCGACGGCGACGGCATGGTTCAGGCCTTCACCTTCACCGGAGACGGGGTGAGCCATCGCGCCCGTATCCTGGAGACGCGCAAGCGCCGACGGGAGACGGCGGCCGGCAAGCGCCTGCTTCCGGCCTTCGCCACGCTGGCGCCGGAGACCGTGCCGATCATGGCGCCCGACGACATGAACGCGGCCAACACCTCCGTGCTCGCTCACGGCGGCCGGCTCATGGCGCTCTGGGAAGGGGGCTCGGCGCTGGAATTCGATCCCGAGACGCTGGCCGCGGGCGACTTCGTCGCGTGGCGCGCGGACCTCGCGGGCGCCCCGTTTTCGGCCCATCCCAAGGTGGAAGCGGACGGCACCTGCTGGAACATCGGCTGCGTCACCTTCCCCCGGCCGATGCTGCTGATCTACCGCATCGACCCGCGGGGCCGGCTCGCCGCATTCAACGCCCTGCCCGTCGACCCGCTCGGCATGGTGCACGATTACGTGGTGACCCGGCGCCACCTGGCGCTCGCGATCCCGCCGTTCGTGGTGGAGCGGGAGCGCTTCTCCCAGGGCCCGATCGCTTTCCTGGACGCCCATGTCTGGCGGCCCGAGCTCAACAGCCGCGTCATCGTGGTGGACAAGGAGACGCTTGCTCCCGTCCGCCGCTACGCGCTGCCGGCGGGCTTTCACTTCCACCACGGCAACGGCTGGGAGGAGGCGGACGGCACCATCCACCTCGACCTCTGTCAGGCGGCGGACCCGATGTTCGCGATCCACGACCTGCGCGCGGTCATGCGGGGCGACTGGCGCTTCCCCTCCGCCCGTCCGTACTACCGCCGCATGGCGCTGCGGCGCGGCGGCACCGCCACGGTCGAGCAGGTGTCCGCGGCGGCGGCGGATTTCCCCCGCATCGACCCGCGCCGCACCGGGCTCCGACATCGCGCCCTTTTCGCGCTCACCGGCGTCCGGGACGGCGACTGGCCGCTCTCGCGCATCGACCGCATCGATCCCGACCGTGGCCCGGTGGACGGCTGGCCCTACCCGCGCCATACGATCCCGGAGGAGCACGTCTTCGTGCCGCACGGGGAGACGGAAGGCGACGGCTGGCTGGTGGGTCCGTTCCTCGACCTCACACGCGGTGCCGCAGGGCTCAGCGTCTTCGACGCCCGGCACCTCGCCGACGGCCCGCTCTGGCAGGGCATCCTGCCCTACCCGCTACCCCTCGGCCTGCACGGCACGTTCGTCGAGGCGTAACCCCTCGGTCGGAGAGCGGTGCCGGACGGCAGGCGCGGACGACGCGGACGGCCGGGGAACCGCCCGCGCTCGGGTCCCGGAACAGGCGATCGCTTGAAAGCAGCCGGCCGAATCGCCCTGCGCATTGCCGACGGGTTGCCGATACCCGTCGGCCCAAAGACCGATTTTCCGACAAATCCGCGAATCCCCCGCACCGCGAGCGGGCGACGGGTTACTGGACGCGTGCGCGTGGAATGCGGCACAATCGGCGCCGACGTCCCGCCAGGCAAGCGGGCGCATTGCGTGGGAGAAGATCAATGAAAAGAAAGCATCTTTCGGTGCTGACGGCGGCGCTGTTCGCGAGTGCCGCGGCGTTCGGCGCAGAGGCAGGCAACAACCCGGTCGACGAGGGCTGGTGGCCCAGCGAGTTCGGCGCCGACGACCAGGCGGGCGGCACCAACTACATCACGCCCGAGAAACGGGTGGCCGCCGCGCAGCTCGTCAAGCAGGGCAAGGTCATCACGCTCGGCATGCCCTATTCCAACAACATGCCGCTGGTGCCGGGGCGGACGTTCGCGCTCAGCATCCCCGGCAACCCGACGCACGGTCCGTTGAGCTGGCCCGGCGAGAACTTCGCGCAGACCTTCATGGACGAGCTGGTCACGGCGGAGATCGGCCAGGTCGGCACGCAGTTCGACGGCCTCGGCCATCCGATGATCCAGATCAGCGGCGTCGAGGGGTGGGCCGACGACCACTACTTCTACAACGGCGCGAAGCTCGCCGACATCACCAGCCCCCGCGGCCTCAAGAAGATGGGGACCGAGCAGGTCGGCTCGTTCTTCACCCGCGGCCTGCTGATCGACGTGGCGGCGCTCAAGGGCGTCGACGTGCTCGAGAAGGGATACGCGATCACGCTCGACGACTACCACGCGGCGCTCGAACGCCAGGGCGTCGACGATGCCGGCCAAGGCGACGTCGTCGTGTTCCGCACCGGCTGGAACAGCCTGTGGAAGGACAACCACACGGGCAACAAGACGCCGCAGCAGATCGCGGCCGACAACGCCGAGCACGGCTCGGGCGAGCCCGGGGTCAGCCCGGAGGTGTGCGACTACCTCGCGGAGCGCAAGATCTCGATGGTCGGTTCGGACACCTGGGGGCTGGAGCCCTACGACTTCGCCAAGGGCGTACCCGAATCCTTCGCCTACTGCCACATCAACCTGATCGTCCGCCGCGGCATCTACAACTTCGAGAACCTCGACCTCGACGGGCTGTCGGAAGCGGGCGTCCACGAGTTCCTGTTCTCGTGGGCTCCGATCAAGCTCGTCGGCGGCACGGGCGCGCCGGGCAATCCGATCGCGGCCTACTGACCGCGATGATTTCGAAACGGGCGGGGGGTCGGGCCATGCCCGGCCCCCTTCTCGTGCTGCTGGCCGCCGCCGGGGCCGTCAGCGCGCAGACGCAGCCGGACACGCTCTACCCGCTGCCCGAGATCGAAGGCGCCCTCTCGTGGGACGTCCTCGCCGCCGTCGACGTGGCGGCCGACGGCGGCGGCATGGCGGTGTCCTACGACGCCGAGGTGCTGGCGCTCGACGGCCGGCCGGTCAAGATGGTGGGCTTTCTGCTGCCGCTCGGCGGCGGCGGGCAGCGGCATCTCCTGAGCCGGAACTCACCCAACTGCCCGTTCTGCCTGCCGACCGGTCCCGAAGGGTTCGTCGAACTGCTGGGCGACGAGCCGATCGACTACTCGATGGACGCGGTGGTCGTCGCCGGCACGTTCGCCGTCCTCGACGGCAGCCTCGGCGGCTACTACTACCGCATGACCGATGTCGAACAGCTTGACGAATAGTCTCGCCGCGTTGGCGATGGCGGCGCTCTCGGCGATGCCGGCGGCGGCGCAGAAGTTCGAATGCCCCGAGGGCGTCGGCTACGACTTCGCCTACGCCAACCCGACGACCGGCGGCGCGGCCGGCGGCTGGGACCTGTCGATCAAGCGCGCCCGGGGGGCGAGCGCGGCCGGTCTTCCCGAGCTCTCCGTGCGGCGCGAGACGATGCGCTGCACCTACCGGCTGCCGCACGGTGCGTTCGCCCTTCTCGCGCGCGCCTTCCCCGACGGCACCGAGTGCACCGTCCGCCAGGACGACTATTTCGAACCCGCCTACTTTCGCTGCGAATAGGGCCGTCCGGTCAGGCGCAGCACTCCGCTGCCCGCTTTTCCGGCGCGTCGTCCGTGATGCGGTACCACTCCCACCGAAGGTTCTGCGGGTCGCGCGACCACACCTTCTTCTGGCGCGCGTGGCAGCAGACGGTGTCCCGCTCCGCCTCGTCGAGGATGCCGGCGGCGTCCATGCGCCGCTCGGCACGGTCGACGAGGGTGCCGTCGAACACCTCGACGCCGAGATGGTTGAGGCGTTCGTCCGCGTCGGGATCCTCGAACAGGACCAGCTTCAGGGGCGGCTCGGCGATCTCGAAATTGGCGTAGCCGGGGCGCCGCTTGTGCGGCTCGGCGCCGAACAGCTTTCCGTAGTACGCGACCGCCTCGTCGATGTCGCGCACGTTCAGCGCGAGTTGCACACGCATGGCCTTGCTCCTCCTTCGCGGCGCCGTCCGGCGCCGCGGCGGGTCAGTTTCCGCAGGCGTCGGGCGTAGCGTAATAGCGCACGTCCGCCGGCGGGACGCAGACGCCGCCCTCTTCCGGCACCCACTGCCATACGATATTTGCACTGCCGTCGGCCGCCGCAACAGGCTGGCAGCTTCCGGCCGCAACCTCGACGCAGGCGGCCTCGCCCGCGTCCATGATTTCGCACCCCGAAAGCGCCGCCGCGATCACGACGCACGGCGCCATGCACTTCACCATTCTGTTCATCGTTCGGTTCCCCCTCGTTGAACGTCCGCCGGCCGGCGCCGCGCGCGGCAGCGGCCGTTCCTCCCCGCCCGCCGGAGACCGGCGGACGCGCCACGCGCCGCGCTACTTCATCAACGCGCGCACTTCGTCGACGATCCGATCCTGCGACGGAATCGTCGCGCGCTCCAGTTCGTCGTTGTAAGGCATCGGCGTATCCAGAGCGCCGATGCGGGCGATCGGCGCATCGAGCCAGTCGAACGCCTTCTCCACCGCCATCGCCGCCACCTCGGCTCCGAAGCCGCCGTTGCGCCAAGCCTCGTGCACGATCGCGAGCCGGTTGGTCTTCTTCACCGATTCGATGATCGCCTCCTCGTCCAGCGGCTTGAGCGTGCGCGGATCGACGACCTCGACGTCGATGCCGTCGCGCGCCAGCACGGTCGCCGCGGACAGGGCGCGCGGCACCATGGAGGCGGTGGCGACCAGGGTCACGTCGGAGCCGGGGCGCTTGATGTCGGCCTTGCCGATGGGAATGGCGTAGTGCTCTTCGGGCACGGGACCCGGCTGGCCGAGGTAGAGCATCTTGGATTCGAGAAAGATCACCGGGTTGTCGTCGCGAATCGCCGACACCAAGAGGCCCTTCGCGTCGTAGGGCGTCGACGGGGCGACCACGACGAGGCCGGGGACGTGCGTGAACCACGCCTCGAGGCTCTGGCTGTGCTGCGCCGCGAGCCGGATGCCGCCGCCCTGCGGCCCGCGCACGACCAGCGGCACGCTGGGCTTCCCGCCCAGCATGAAACGGAACTTGGCCGCCTGATTGACCAGCATGTCCATGGTCAGCGCCACGAAGTCGAAGATCTGGATCTCCACGATCGGACGCATGCCCGAAATCGCCGCGCCGACCCCGCAGCCGACGAAGCTCGCTTCCGAGATTGGCGTGTCGCGCACCCGTTCCTCGCCGAACCTCTCGATCAGACCCTTGGAGACCTGGAAGATGCCGCCGGTGAGGCCCACGTCCTCGCCCATGATGAAGACGCTCTCGTCGCGCTCCATCTCGCCGTGGATGGCTTCGTTCAGCGCCTCGACGAAGGAGAGGTCGCGGCCGCTCCCCGGGCCGGGCTCCGTGACCGCGACGTGGGGCGCGTACACGGCCTGCTGCATGACCTGGATCGACGGCTCGGGACTGCCGGTGCCGAAGCTCACGGCCTCCTCAAGCTCACTGTCAACCGCCTTGCCGATCTCCTTCATCCGCTTGCCGGATATCCCACCGGCGCCGTCGATGATCTCCTCCATGCGGACGATCGGGTCGCGCGCCTTCCACTCCTCGAATTCCTCCTCCGGGCGCGGGTCGCGCAGGTTCACGCGCATGGAGTGCTGACCCCAGCGATAGGTCATCGCCTCGATGAGAGTCGGGCCGTCGCCGGCGCGCGCGCGCTCGACCGCCTCCGAGACGACGAGATAGACCTCCGCCGCGTCGTTGCCGTCGATGGTGATGCCGGGGATGTCGTACGCCGGCGCGCGCATCGCCACCTGCTCGACCGCGGTGGTCTGCCGGTAGGACGTGGAGAGGGCGTACTGGTTGTTCTCGCAGACGAAGATTACCGGCAGCTTCCAGACGGACGCGAGGTTGAGGGACTCGTGGAACACGCCCTGGTTGTTCGCCCCGTCGCCGAAGAACGCGATCGACACCTGGCCCTCGCCGCGCAGGCGCGACGCGAGCCCCGCGCCGACGGCGAGCGGCATGGCGGCGCCGACGATGCCGTTTGCGCCGAGAATGTTCAGATTCATGTCAGCGATGTGCATCGAGCCGCCGAGGCCGCGGCAATAGCCGGTCTCGCGGCCCATGAGCTCGGCCATCATGCGGTCGACCGCGGCGCCCTTGGCGATGCAGTGGCCGTGGCCGCGGTGGTAGCTGGCGATATAGTCCTTCTCGGTCAGCGCGGCGCAGACGCCGGCGGCGATCGCCTCCTCGCCCATGTAGCTGTGCGCGGTGCCCTTGACGATGCCCTCGTTGAACAGCTCGAAGGTGCGTTGTTCGAAGGCGCGGATGCGCTTCATCGTCGTGTACATCGCTTCGAGCTGATCGGCCGGCAGTTGCCGGTTGTCGCGCGTTCGCTCCTTCACGCTGGCCATGGCTATCCCTCCCCGCGGCGCGTTGCCTTTGGCGCGAACCCTAGCAGATCGGCGCCGCGCACCCCAAACCCTCCGGCCGCCCGCATTGCGCCCGGGCGCGCGACAGGTTCTATTGGCCGCCGCTGGAAGCGGAGGGAGGAAAGAGGCATGCCCGAGGTCGTCAATCACGCGCGCCGGAGGATGGACGCCGGCGAGCTCGCCGTCGGCATCGGCCTGCGGCAGGCGCGCACGGTCGATATCGGTCCGATCATGAAGAGCTGCGGCTACGACTGGCTGTTCATCGACATGGAGCACAACACGATGACGCTAGACACCGCGGCGCAGATCAGCGTCGCGGCGCAGGCGGCGGGAATCACGCCGGTCGTCCGCGTGCACGCGCTGGCGCTGCACGACGCGACGCGCGTGCTCGACGGCGGCGCGCTGGGCGTCGTCGTGCCCCACGTCGACACGCCCGAGCGCGCGGCAGAGATCGTCGACTGGTGCAAGTATCCGCCTGTCGGCCACCGTTCGATCACCGGCGCCCTGCCGCAGCTCGGCTTCGAGGCGACGCCGATTCCGGAGGCGACCGCGGCGATCAACGCGGCGACGCTGGTTGTCGTGATGCTCGAGACGCCGCTCGCCATCGACAACGCGTCGGCCATCGCGGCGGTGCCCGGCGTCGACGCGCTTCTCGTCGGCACCAACGACCTGACGATCGAAATGGGCATCGCCGGGCAGATCGGGCACGAAAAGGTGGCGGCGGCCTACGAGAAGGTGCTCGGCGCCTGCGCGGCGCACGGAACGTACGCCGGACTGGGCGGCGTGTACCGGCCCGACCTGATGGAGCGCTACATCGGCATGGGCTTCCGGCTGGTTCTCGCCGGCAACGACCTGCCGTTCATGGCGGCGGCGGCGAAGGAGCGCTCGGCCTTTCTGCGCGGCCTCGACCTCGGCTGACTACTCGGCGCGGACGAACCCGTTGGTGATCGGATAGCGCCGGTCGCGGCCGAACGCGCGGCGGGTGATCTTGACCCCCGGCGGCGCCTGCCGCCGCTTGTACTCGGCGACGTACAGCAGGCGCCGGATGCGCCTTACGGTGTCGGCGTCGTGGCCGCGCGCCACGATCTCCGGCACCGGACGTTCATGTTCTATCAGACTCTCCAGAATGTCGTCCAAGACGTTGTATGATGGGAGAGAGTCCTCGTCTTTCTGATCGGGCCTCAACTCGGCGGACGGCGGTTTGACGATGATGTTCTCGGGAATCACCGGGCCCGCCGGCCCGCAAGCGCCCTCGGGCCTCGCCTCGTTCCGCCAGCGCGCCAGGGCGACGACCTCGGTCTTGTAGACGTCCTTGAGCACGGAGTAGCCGCCGCACATGTCGCCGTAGAGCGTGGCGTAGCCGACCGACATTTCCGACTTGTTGCCGGTGGTCACGATCATGGCCCCGGTCTTGTTCGACAGCGCCATCAGCAGCGTGCCGCGGATGCGCGCCTGGACGTTCTCCTCGGTTTCGTCCGGCGGCCGACCCTCGAACAGGGGGGCGGTCAACGCCTCGAAGGCGGCGTGCGCGGCCTCGATGCCGACCGTGTCGCATCGCACGCCGAGCAGCCGGGCACATTCGGCGGCGTCGCTCAGGCTGTGATCGGACGAATAGCGCGACGGCATCCGCACGCAGCGCACGCGCGCGGCCGAAAGCGCATCGACGGCCACGGCCGCCGTCAGCGCCGAATCGATCCCGCCGGAGAGCCCGACGATGACGCCGGGAAACCCGTTCTTGTCCACGTAGTCGCGCAGGCCGGTCGTCAACGCGCTGTAAGTCTGCGCGTGGCCCTCGGGCCGGAGCTCGACGGCGCCGGCGGCGCACGCGAGGCCGTCGCCGTCGCGCGTCCATCGGCTCGCCGCGACGCACGGCCGCCACGACGGCGCCATGACCTTGAGCGTACACGCCCGGTCGAGCGCGAACGACGCGCCGTCGAACACCAGCTCGTCCTGACCGCCGACCTGATTGACGTAGACCAGCGGCAGCCCGGTCTCGGTGACGCGCGCCACCGCGAGCGCCATGCGCTCGTCCTCCTTGCCGCGTTCGAACGGCGAGCCGTTGAGCACCACGAGCAGCTCGGCCCCGGACTCCGACAGGGTCTCGGCAACGTCCGGCGACCACATGTCCTCGCACAGCATCAGACCGAGGCGATGCCCGCGGAACGACACCGGACCGGAGGGCGGCGCGGCGTCGAACACGCGGCTCTCGTCGAAGACGCCGTAGTCCGGGAGCTTGTGCTTGAAGCGCACCGCCTTGACCGCGCCGCCGTCGAGCAGCAACGCGGCGTTGCGAAGCGCGCCGCCGTCGCGCCACGGCGCGCCGACCAGCAGCGCCGGGCCGCCGTCGGCGGTCTCCGCGGCGAGCGATTCGACGGCCGCCTCGATGCGGTCGAGGAACGCCGGACGCCGCACCAGGTCCTCCGGCGGGTAGCCGGACAGCACGAGCTCGGAGAACACCGCGAGGTGGGCGCCGCTCTCGCGCCGCGCCGCGCGGACGAGCTCGGCGTTGCCGTCGACGTCGCCGACGGTCGGGTCGGTCTGCGCGAGCGCGATGACGAGGCTTTCGCTCATGAACGAGGCTCGGGACGGGCGGGACGCGGGGACGGCGAACCGTTCCCGCGGGCCTTCAGGCGTCGAGCAGGGCGCGGGCGCGCGGGTAGACCGTGCGCGGGCGGAGGCGCGCGATGCAGGCCGCGTGCTTGGCCGCGGCGACGAGATGGGCGCGCCGCAAGGGCTCGCGCGTCACCGCGTATTCCTCGAACACCGCCTGTTGCAGCTTGTAGGCGTGCATTTCCGACTGGTCGT
This sequence comes from Alphaproteobacteria bacterium, assembly GCA_965243325.1. GTDB lineage: Bacteria > Pseudomonadota > Alphaproteobacteria > UBA7887 > UBA7887 > JANQOH01. The sequence continues at coordinate 2,995,201 of CBDEUQ010000003.1, forward strand.
CGCGGCAGACGAACTCGTCCAACAGCTCGAGAAGCGCCTCGCCGTCGTAGCCCCGGTGCGCGTAGTCCCAGGCCAGCGCGACCGTCTCGCGGATCGATTCGGGCGCGACCACATCGGCGATCGAACCGGTCAGCGTCCTCAGATCGAAGACCGGATGGCGCTCGATGCTGTCGGCGATCGCCCGCAGCGATTCGCCGGCGTCGCGGTCGGGTAGCGCCGCAAGCGCGCCGTCGTCGACGCCGTCAGACCATCGCATGGTGCGATCGAGATGCCGCACCTCGTAGCCCTGCCCCCAGGACAGCAGCGCCAGAAGCCGCGTACGCAGCGACAGGCCGGAGAGCCGCAGCAGATATCGCCGCGCGTTGATGCCCGTGTGGTAGTGCACGTCGAACGGGTTGCCGGTGTTCGAGCGCAGATAACGCCGTGCCGCGGCAACCGACTGGGCTTCGCACGCACCCATGACGGACATGCCGCCGGCCAGCGCGTCGGCGGTCAGCTCCGGCGTCGCGGCGATCTCCCCGGCGGCGGCGATGGCATCGGCGAGCGCGTCGATGGCGCCGGTCTCGTCCTCACCGGTCTCGAAACGCGGCTCGCCGTCCGCCAGCCCGCCGTCGTCGACAAGCGCTTCCAGGGCCTGGAAGTCGCGGTAGAGGTCAATGCCGGCCTGGATGATGGCGCCGCGAACGCCGCCCGGGGGCTCCATCATCGGGTGGCGGGTAAGGAAACGGACGGGCGGCCGCAGAATGACGGCCGCGTGCTGCCAGCCGAGATCCTCGAGCGCCCGGAACGCGTAGACCAGATACAGGAAATAATGGTCGTCGAGCGCGTTGCGGGGCAGCGCGACGGCAAGCAGCGCTTCCATGATCTCGCCGGGCTCGGCGACCTCGAGCAGCGCCAGGAGGTGCCGTTCGGCGGCCGCCGCGCGGCGCCGGCCGAGCTCGAACGCAAAGCCGTCAAGCAGCTCCCGCTTGGGCTTCTCCGCCAGCTCTCCGACCGCGATGGCCGGCATGGCCGCGGGCCCCATCTCCGGCGCGTGCACGTGCTTGTTGGCGAGCGCCACGCTCTGGATCGCGGGAAGCATCGCCGCGCGGCCGCGCAGGCGCGACGCAATCCGGTTCACCGCCTGCAGACCGGCGACAGGGTGCACGGGGCCGCCGTGGTGCGACGGCGGCAATTCGGTCGAGCGGCTTACGGCGAGGCCAGCGGCCGCCAGGAGATCGCGCGCCGGGGTTCCGGCGCTGAGCCGCGAGCACGTCGCCGCCACGATGTCTTCGGGCGGCGTATCCTCGACAAAGCGCACGAGCCGCTCGGTCGATTCGTCCAACGTCACCAGTCCAGCCATCGCCGCCGCTCCCACCTTCCGCACCGTTGCCGAGGATAGCAGCAACCGCATTCCGGCGCCAGCAAGCGCGGCCTTCGGCGGGCGACGGACCCGGCGGAGACATCCTCGATCGAGGGGTCCCGCCGCCGACGCCGAAACCCTTCAGATCCGTGCGCGGGCGGCGGCCGTGCAATCCGTGCCGTCTTTCAGTCCTACGAGCCCGCCCTCGAGCGTTCAAGGCCCCGCACGGACCTCGTGCGGTTCGGCATGCGCTCGAGGGCTCTCGCGAACTGAGCCGCCGCTTCGTCGGGGCGCCCCCGCGCCAGCAGGAACTCCCCGTACATCTCGTACGCGGACTTCATCGGGAACGGCGGCCCGGACGGCGGGTTTAGCTTTCCTTCGAGAGCCGTCGCCTCGACCAGAAGAGCCTCCGCCGCCGCATCGTCGCCCCGGGCCAGCGCCAGCGCCGCCTCCAGCTCCTTCTCGTCCACCGCGGCGATGCTCGCCCGCCAGGCCGCGCGCCAGGCGCCCGACTCGCCGCCCAGCCATCGGCTCCGCGCATCGCGGATGTTCGCCAGCGCCGCTTCCGCCGAGTCCGGATCGCCGGTATTGGCCGCGCTCAGGCCGGCCGCCAGTTGCAGCGCCGAATGATCCCGATCGGCATCGGCGAGAACGCCGCGGTCGAACTCCGACCAGCGTTCCGTCTCCAGCGTGTGCCGGGCGAGTATGGCCATCATTCCCCTGCGCACCCGGTCGCCCGGGAACCCGGCCAGCGCCCGCATCGCCTCGTCGAGCGCCCGTTGCGCCCGCTCTTCGTCACCCCGCTGGAGGTGGCCGTAGTGCAGCCACTGCAGCGCATGGGCCTCGGACCGGCCGCGCTCCAGACCCTTGCGCTCGATGTGGTCGAGCGCGGCCCTGTACCCGGCATCGTTCGACGCCACGACCTCGTCCCACATCCCGAGCTGGAGGAATATGTGCGACGGCATGTGCAGCGCATGCGGCGCCGCCGGCGCGATTTGCGCATACGCCCGCGCGGCCGGCAGCGCCAGAATGGCGTGCTCCGGGTCGTCGAAGGCGTGGATGATGTAGTGCGCGGCGCCCGGGTGGCCGGGGCTGCGCGCGAACACCTCCATGGCGACGGCGCCGGCGCGCACCTGCCGGCCGAACCCCTTGTCGCCGCGCCGCACCGTGCCGAGCAGGGAGAGCGCGTAGAGCGTCGCGGCGTCGTCGTCGTCCGGATGCGCCTCGTACAGGCGCCTCATGGCCTCCGAATAGGCGAAGTCCCTCGACAGCTTGTCGCCGGGGCCGTAGAGGACGTCCACCGCTTCCATGAAGCTTCTCTCGCGACCCGGCGGCAGCCTCGCCGCACGGGCCTGCGGCGTCGGCGCGTAGCGGGCCAGCGCGGCAAGGGCCGCCTCGCGGTCCTGCTCCGCCCACAGGGGAAAGTTGTAGCTCAGCGCCTCGCCCCAGTAGGCCAGACCGAAGTCCGCGTCTATCGCCTGCGCCTCGCGAAACGCCTCGCCGGCATCGTCGAACTCGAAGCTGTGCAGCGCCTTCATGCCGGTGACGAACGCGCGCTGCGCCTCGGCCGCTCCCGAGTTCGGAAAGTCGACGCTGCCCAGATTCGACGACAGGTCGGCCGCGCTGTCCCCGGCCGCCGCGGTCGCGCCCGCGTGGCCCAGCGCGATCCCGAGACACGCAACCCGCAGAAGGCGCCGCGTGCGCCGCAAATTCTCAGCGAACATGGTTCAACTCCTCGGACCTGTACGGGGTTCCGCCTCCACTGCCGCCGCGCGCGACCCCGCATCCCGCACCGCGAGCGAAGTATCGCTCACTATACGCCATGCTCCGTCATGCGCGTCTTCATCGACCGGACGCACAACAGCAAGACCGGGAAGCTCGAGACGGGGCGAGCGGCGCTGAAGTCCCGGAACGACGGGGTCGCCGGTGCCGGCGCATCGGCCCGCCGCGGCTCCGGGCTCCGAGAGCGCCGACACGGCGGAGAGGAGCACCGTGCCGCCTGACCCGGGGCGCTGGTAACGTCAAGAGTTATGTGTCAGGGAGACGGGGGTGCTGATTCCCTGAGACTTGTTTTCGTGGATGAATACCGCGTAGAGGACGCGGTCCATTGAGGTCCGGTCCTGGAAGGTTCCCATGGGCCGGGTTCGTCTGCGGACCTCCCGGAACCTTCGTTCGATGGCGTTGGTGGTCCTGACCCGCTTTCGCTCATCGAGGGTCCGGTAGCGGAAGCAGGTGAGCAGCTCGTCGAGATCGCTGCGCAGGCAGGCGACGGCCTTGGGGTAGGTGCTTTGCCAGCGGTCGGCGAAGCGTCGGGCGGCGCTCTGGGCCTTGCGGCGGCTCTTTGCATTCATGACGGCGTGGACATCGGCCTTGACGGCCTCCTGGTCGGCCTTGCGGACCTTGTTGAGGATGTTGCGCATCTTGTGCGCCCAGCACCTCTGAACCGGGATGCCGGGATAGACGAACGGCAAGGCAGCCAGCAGGCCCTTGCCGCCATCGACGCAGATCATCTCAAGGCCTTCGCCGGTGAGCCCGCGGTGGTACAGCCGGTTGAGGAACACTTCCCACTCGCGGGCGCCTTCGCTGACGGCGAGATGGAAGTCGATGATCTCCTTCTTGCCGTCGGGGCGGATGCCGAGCGCCACCAGGACCGGCCTCCTGAGCGCGCCGGCGCCGGTCTTGCGGGCCAGCACCACGCCGTCGAGCATCAGCGCCTTGTAGGCGTTCTTCAGCGGCCTGCGGTGGAAGGCCTCGACCGCCATGTCGAGCGTCTTGGAGACCCGGCTCACCGTCGCGGCCGAGACCGGGCGCCCGAGCAGGGCCAGCAGGACCTCGCCCACCTTGCGCGTCGAAAGCCCCAGCACGAAGCCGGCCAGGATGGCACGGTCGATCTCCGGCGCGCGCCTTGCGTAGCTCTTCACAACCCCGGTCGGGCAGAAGTGCCGGGTGCGCGGCACGTTGAGCTCGATGTCGCCGAGCTCGCTCAGCAGGCAGCGGCGGTAGGTCCCGTTGCGCCGGTCGCGCATCGCGCCGGCGTCGAGGTTGTCGAGCCAGCGATCCACCGCCTCGGCCATCCGGCCCTCGATGATCTCGGCCAGCGCCTGGCGGCCGAGCGGGCGGTAGCCCTCGCCCCAGTCCAGTCCGCCTGCCTGCATCTCCTTCACCACCTCAAAGGCCTGGGGTAGGCTCATGATCGTCGCAGCTTGCTGGGACATGCGGGGTGCTCCTGTTTGTGGTTGTCGTCACCACAGGGAGTACCCCCTTCCCACCTGACACATAAATTCTTACGTCACCCGGGGCGCTGCCGCTATTCCCGCAATGCCTGCCGCGTGCTATCGTCGCCGCGCCTGCACGCAAGGGAGAGCACCATGTTCGATCTTGAACCTCTCGACGGCCCATTCGGCCGCGCGGTCCACGGCATCGACCTCGCCGACGGGATGGACGACGAGACCTTCCGCGCCTTGAGCGGGGCGCTCTACGAACACCGCGTCCTGGTGCTCAAGGACCAGGCGTGCAGCGAGGACGCCTATCTGGCCTTCGGCCGCAAGTGGGGCGCGCCGATTCCGCACGTGGTCGATCAGGCGCGGATGCAGGGCTACCCGGAAATGCTCGAGGTCGGCAACGACACGAACCGCGGCAGGGAAGACGACATGGCGCGCAACAGCGCCGCGTTCTGGCATACCGACCAGTCCTACGACGCCAACGTCGCGACGGCGACGATGCTGTATGCGCGCACGGTTCCCGATCAAGGCGGACAGACGCGCATCGCCGACCAGAAGGCCGCCTACGACGGCCTCGACGCGGCGACCAGGGAGCGGATCGACGGCCTGCGCGCGATGCACCTCTACGGCGCGACGTCGGGCCGGGACGGAGAACGCGCGACGAAGCCGCTCACCGCCGCCCAGGCGGCGCGGGTTGCGCCGGTGCCCCACCGTCTCGTCCGCCGGCACACGGTGACCGGCGAAAAGGCGCTCTATGCCGTCGCCGGCACGGCGTACGCGGTCGAGGGCATGGACGACGACGAGGCGGGCGAGCTGATCGCCTCGCTCAAGGCGCACGCCGTGCAGGACAGGTACGTCTACGCGCACCGCTACGAAGTGGGCGACGTCGCCATCTGGGACACGCAAATGACGCTGCACTGCGCGACGCCGATCGGCGCGCCCGATGGCCCGGGCACCAAGCGCCTCCTGTGGCGGATCAGCGTCCGCGGCACGCCGCCCATCTACCAGTAGGCCCGCACGCACGGGCGGTGCCGTGCGCGGCCTCGCCGGCAAGGCGGTGCTCGTCACCGGCGGCGCCCGAGGCATCGGCGCCGCGGCCTGCCGGCGCTTCGTCGAGGAAGGCGCGCGCGTGATCGTCTGCGACATCGACGGAGATGCCGCGCGCGCGACCGCGGACGCGACCGGCGCCGCCGCGCTTCGCCTCGACATTACCGATCGCGGCGCCGTGCTGCGCGCGGTGGACGAAACGGGACCGCTCGACGTTCTGGTCAACAACGCCGGCTGGGACCGGTTCCGCCCGTTCCTCGACACCGACCCGGCGTTCTGGGACCGCGTCGTCGCGGTCAACCTCACCGGCGCGCTCAACATGCTGCACGCGGTCCTTCCCGGCATGGTCGAGCGCGGCGCGGGGCGCGTGGTCTCGGTGTCGTCGGACGCCGGCCGGGTCGGCTCGTCCGGCGAGGCGGTCTATGCCGCGTGCAAGGCCGGGCTGATCGCACTGTCGAAGACGCTGGCACGCGAGCACGCGCGCGACGGCCTGACCTTCAACGTCGTCTGTCCCGGACCGACCGAGACGGCGCTGCTCGACAGCTTCATGGCGGAAGCGGGCAACCCGGACAAGCTCGCGCGAGCCTATCGCCGGGCCATCCCGCTCGGCCGCCTCGGCCGCCCCGAGGACCTGCCCGGCGCCATCGCCTTTCTCGCAAGCGACGATGCGGCGTTCGTGACCGGCCAGGTCCTTAGCGTTTCCGGCGGTCTGTCCATGGTCGACTGAGCGACGTCTTGACCGCGCTTCTTCAGACGATCGTCAACGGCACCGCCATCGGCTGCGTCTACGCTCTGGTCGCGCTGGGCTTCGTGCTCATCTACAAGGCGACGGAGGTCGTCAACTTCGCCCAGGGCGAGCTGATGATGATCGGCGCGTTCCTGGCCTACACCTTCATCGTCGTCCTCGGCATGAACTTCTGGCTTGGCGCGCTCGTGGCCGCCGCGCTCACGGCGGCGTTCGGCGGCGCGCTCGAGCGCACGGTCATGCGCCCGATGGTCGGCCAGCCGGTGTTCTCGATCGTCATGGTCACGATCGGCATCGGGTTTCTTGCGCGCAGTCTGGTGACCATGGTGCCCGGCTGGGGCGTCGACACGTACCGGATCGAGACCCCCTTCACCCACAAGGTCGCGACGGTGGGATCCCTCGTCGTGAGTCAGGACCACCTGGCGGTGATCGCGCTGACCTTCGTGCTGTGCGCCGCGCTCTATGTGTTCTTCCGCTACACGAGGCTCGGCGTGGCCATGCAGGCGACGTCGCAGAACCAGCTGGCGGCCTGGTACATGGGGATCCCGGTCAAGACCGTCTTCTCGCTCATCTGGGCGATCAGCGCCGGCGTCGCCGCGTTCGCCGGACTGCTGCTGGCGCCGATCGTCTTCGTGCACGCCAACATGGGCTTCGTCGCCATTCGGGCGTTTCCGGCCGCGGTGCTCGGCGGTTTCGGATCGATTCCCGGGGCGGTCGTCGGTGGTCTGATCATCGGCAACGTCGAGGCGCTCGCCGGGTTCTACCTGCCCGAAGGCTACAAGGACGCGGCGCCCTGGGTCGTCGTGCTCGCCGTGCTCGCCGTCAGGCCGCAGGGGCTGTTCGGCGCGACCGAACGAAAGAAGGTCTGATGCGCTTCGTCTTCAAGACCGCGTACGACCAGGACATCCGTCTGTTCAAGCACGGCGGCGCCGTGTTCTGGTACGCGGTGCTGGCGATTCTGCTCCTCGCCGCGCCCGCGCTGCTCGACCGCTTCTTCCTTCTGCAACTGACGTTCGTATGCATCTACGCGGTGGTCGGCGTCGGTCTGATGCTGCTGTCGGGCTACACGGGCCAGATATCGCTCGGCCACGCCGCGTTCTTCGCGGTCGGCGCCTACACCGAGACGATCCTTCTCTCACACGGCTGGCCGTTCCTGCTGACGCTGCCGGCCGCCGGGGCCGCGGCCGCGCTGGCGGGCGTCGTCATCGGCATCCCGGCGCTGCGGCTGTCCGGCATCTATCTCGCCATCGCGACCCTCGCCTTCGGTTTCATCGTCGAGGAAATCCTGGCGCGTTGGGAATCGGTGACCGGTGGCGGCATCGGCCTGATCGTCGATCCCATCGTCATCGCCGGCGCGGACCTGACCGGCGGCTGGAAATTCTACTACGTCTGTCTGGCGGTGGCCGCCGCGGTCATGTTGCTTGCGGCCAACCTGCTGCGCGCACCCATCGGGCGCGCAATGATCGCCATTCGCGACAGCGAGATCGCGGCGCAGAGCCTCGGCGTGCATCTGGCCCGGACCAAGACGTACGTCTTCGCGATCAGCGCCGGATTCACCGGGCTCGCAGGCGCGCTGAACGCGCACGCGCTCGGCTACATCAGCCCGGAGGCCTTTACCATCCTCCTGTCGATCGAATTCCTGCTGATGATCGTGGTCGGCGGCCTCGGCTCGCTGCACGGGGCGGCGTTCGGCGCGATCTTCGTCATCGTCCTGCCGCAACTCGTCAAGATCGCGCGCGACTGGCTTCCCCCGGCGGTGGCCGCACAAACGGGACTCGAAGCCGCCGTCTTCGGCCTCGTGGTGGTGCTGTTCATGCTGTTCGAGCCGCTCGGCCTCTACGGTGCCTGGCGCAAGCTCAAGGTGTACCTCGCGCTCTTTCCGCTTTACCGCAAGGGCACCTTCCGGCGCCAGCGGGGGTACCTCAAGACGGAGCGCCTGCGGTGAGCCTGTTCGCGGTCGAGAATCTCGGCATCCGGTTCGGCGGTCTGCGCGCGGTCGACGGCGTGAGCTTCTCCGTCGCGGCGGGCGAGATCTACACCGTCATCGGCCCCAACGGCGCCGGCAAGACGACGACGTTCAACCTGGTGAGCCGAATCTACGATCCGACCGAAGGGCGGATCGTGTTCGACGGGCGCGACATCACGCGTCTCGCGCCGCACCGTGTGGCGGAGCTCGGCATCGCGCGGACGTTTCAGAACATCGAGCTGTTCGACAATGCAACCGTGCTCGCCAACCTGCTGCTCGGCCGGCATCCGCACGCGCACGCCGATCCGTTCTCGAGCATGCTGTTCCTGCCCCACGTCCGCCGCCGCGAGCGCGCGCACCGGGCCAAGGTCGAGGAGATCATCGACTTTCTCGACCTGCAGCGCTACCGCGACAGCAGGACAGGCGGCCTGCCCTACGGCGTGCGGAAGGTCGTCGAGCTGGCGCGGGCGCTCGCCGGCGAGCCGCGGCTGCTCCTGCTCGACGAGCCGTCCTCGGGTCTCAACGTCGAGGAAACGGACGACATGGCGTACTGGATCGCCGACATACGACGGGTGCTCGGCGTCACGGTCCTGATGATCGAGCACAACATGTCGCTGGTCGGGCGCGTATCCGACCGCGTGCTGGCGCTCAACGACGGCCGCGCCGTCGCCGAAGGCACGCCGGCCGAGGTGCAGCGCCACCCGGCGGTCGTCGAAGCCTATCTCGGACGCTGACGTGACCGAACCCCTCCTCTCCCTCGAGAACGTCGAGACCCACTACGGGCCGGTGCCCGCCGTCCGCGGCATCAGCCTCGACGTCGCGGAATCCGCGATCGTCGCCGTCCTCGGCGCCAACGGCGCCGGCAAGACGACGGTGCTGAAGACGATCAGCGGCGTCATGAGCCCGGCGAAGGGCACCGTGCGCTACGACGGCGCCGAGATTCAGTCCCGCGCACCGGACGGCATCGTCCGGCTCGGCATCTCGCACGTTCCCGAAGGCCGCGAGGTGTTTCCCTGGCTCACCGTGCGCGAAAACCTCGCGATGGGGGCGTACACGCGCACCGACCGCGGCCGCGTCGAGGAAGACGCCGAAGCCGTTTACACCTACTTTCCCGCCCTGCGCGACCGCGCGGACCGCGAGGCCGTGAGGCTTTCGGGCGGCGAACAGCAGATGCTCGCCATCGGCCGGGCCCTGATGGCACGGCCGCGCCTGCTGCTGCTCGACGAGCCTTCGCTCGGTCTCTCGCCGATCCTCGTCCGCGAGATATTCGCCATCGTCCGGCGCATCAACCGGGAACGTGGCACGACGGTCCTGCTGGTCGAGCAGAACGCCGGCATGGCGCTCGACACCGCTTCGTACGGCTACGTGCTTGAAGCGGGACGCGTCGTCATGGAGGATAGCTGCGCGCGGCTTCGCGAGAAGGAGGACGTGAAGGAGTTCTATCTCGGCATGAAGAATGCCGGCGTCCGCGGCGAACAGCGATGGAAGCGGAAGAAGAAATGGCGGTAGCGGACGCGCGCGAGGGGCCCGCCGGCGAGACGGTGCCGGCGATGTTCCGGCATCGGGCCGCGGTGCGGAGGGAAGCCGTCGCCCTGCGCGAGAAGGCGCTGGGAGTCTGGCGGTCGGTGTCGTGGCGCGACTTCGAGGAACGGGCGCGACTTGCCGGCCTGGGGCTCGCCGCGCTCGGCCTGGAACCCGGCGACCGGGTCTGCGTGCTCAGCCGCAACAACCCGGAGTGGCTGTACGTCGATCTCGGAACGCTCGGGATCGGCGGCGTTTGCGCGGGCATCTACCCGACCGACGCGCCGCAGCAGGTGGCCTATATCGTCAACCACTGCGCGGCGAAGTTCCTGTTCGTGGAAGACGACGAACAACTCGACAAGGCGCTTGCCGTTCGCGCCGACATGCCGTGCCTGCGCAAGATCGTCGTCTTCGACATGCGCCATCTTCACGACTTCGCCGACGAGGCGGTGATCGGCATGGACGCCCTGCTCGAGCTCGGCCGCTCCGCGGAGCGGCGGGACGCGGACCTGTGGCACGCGCGAACCGCGGCCGTCGCCGAGGACGACCTTGCGATCCTCGTCTACACCTCGGGCACGACGGGGCCGCCCAAGGGGGCCATGCTGAGCCACCGCAACATCGTCCAGCAGTGCGAGGGCCTGCGGACGCTGCTGCCCGTGTCGTCCGACGACGAACGTCTTTCGTTCCTGCCGCTGTGCCATGCCGCCGAGCGTATCCTCGCCTACGCGTGCATCCGCCACGGAGTGACGACCAATTTCGCCGAAAGCATGGACACGGTCCCGGAGAACCTCCGCGAGCTGCAACCCACGGTCATGATGGCGGTGCCGCGCGTGTGGGAGCGCTTCCACTCGCAGATCACGCTCGCGGTTCGCGACGCAACGCCGTTGCAGCGCTGGGCCTACGGCGTCGCGGTCGGACTCGGACTCCGCGTCGCAGACCATCGCACCGGCACACGGCCGGCGTCGGCGGCCCTGCGTTTCGCAGATCGGCTCTGCCGGCGGCTCGTGCTGACGAACGTCCGCCGCATGATGGGGCTGGACCGCTGCCGCTGGCTGCTCACCGGTGCCGCGCCCATCGCGCCCGACCTCGTGCGCTGGTATCTCGCGCTCGGCCTGCCGATGCTCGAGGCGTACGGGCAGACGGAGTGCACCGGCGTGGCGACGCTGATGCCGCCGGACGGGATCAGGCCGGGATCGGTCGGCAAGGCCGTGCCGCACGTCGAAGTGGCGCTGTCGACCGACGGCGAGATCCTGCTCCGCAGCGGCGTCGTCTTCATGGGATACTGGAACGACCCGGAAACGACCGCCGACACGGTGATCGACGGCTGGCTGCACACCGGCGACGTGGGGCGCATCGACGCCGACGGCTACGTGACGATCACCGACCGGATGAAGGACATCATCATCACCGCCGGCGGCAAGAACGTCACCCCGTCGGAGATCGAGAGCCAGCTCAAGTTCAGCCCCTACATCTCGGACGCGGTGGTGATCGGCGACAAGCGCAAGTTTCTCTCCTGCCTGATCATGGTCGACCGCGAGAACGTCACGAGGTTCGCCCAGGACAACGCGGTGCCGTTCACCGACTTCGCCAGTCTGACCCGCGCGCGCGCGGTGGTGGACCTGATCGAGTCCGAGATCGACGCGGTCAATGCCGGGTTCGCCCGCGCCGAGACGATCAAGCAGTTCCGCCTGATCGAGCGCGAACTCGACCCGGAGGACGAAGAGCTGACGCCGACGATGAAGCTCAAGCGTCGATTCGTCAGCCGCAAGTACGCGGCCCTGATCGACGACATGTACCGCGCCGCCTGACGGGTGCGGCGCCGAGGAAGGAGAACGACGATGGCCGGAAAGACACGTATCACCGCGACGATCGCCGCCGCACTCGCGACGGCCGCGCTGCTGTCGCCGGCGGTCGGGACCGCTGCCGACCAGGGCGTCAGCGATGACGAAGTGGTCATCGGCACACATCTGGATCTGAGCGGGCCGGTCACCTTCTGGGGCGTGCCGGTGCGCAACGGCATGCTGCTGGCGATGGAGGAGATCAACGCCGGCGGCGGCATCCACGGGCGGCACATCAAGCTCGTCGTCGAGGACACGGGCTACGATCCGAGGAGAGCGGTGCTCGCGACGCAAAAGCTCCTGACGCGCGACGAGGTGTTCATGGTGGCGGGCGCGCTCGGCACACCGACGGTGCTCGCCAGCATGCCGCTGGTGCTGCGCGAGGGCCTGCCGCACGTCTTCCCGCTGACCGCCGCCGAGCAGACCTACCAGCCCTTCGACCGGCTGAAGTTCGCGCTGTTTCCGACCTACTACCAGGGCATGCGGAGCGCCACCAAGTGGATGGTCGAGAACCGGTCGAAGAGCCGCTTTTGCGTGCTCTACCAGGATGACGAATTCGGCCTGAACAACGTCCGCGGGGTGCGCGAGCAGCTCGCGGAGACGGACTTGGAGACCGTTGCCGAAACGACGTACAAGCGCGGCGCGACCGACTTCTCGAGCCAGATCGCCCGCCTGCGCACCGCCGACTGCGACCTGGTGATGCTGGGCACGATCATCCGCGAGACCGTCGGCGCCATGGCCGAGGCGAGAAAGATCGGCTGGGACGTCGATTTTCTCGTGTCTCAGGGCGGCTACGCGCCGGAGGTGGCGGCGCTCGGCGGACCGGCGGTCGAGGGACTGTACGCCGTGGGCCTGACGCCGATCCCCTACTACGACGATGCCGAGCCGGCGGTGCAGGAGTGGATGACCCGGTACAAGGACCGTTTCGGTATCGACGCCAACATCCAGGCGGTCGCGGGCTATTCGGTGCTGAACATGGTCGCCCTGGGCCTCGAAAACGCCGGCCGCGACCTCACCGTGGACAGCTTCGTGGCGGGGCTCGAGCAGATACGCGACCAGACCGACATCTTCGGGTCCACGCCCGCCACGTTCGGGCCCGACCGGCGTCTCGCGTCGGATCGGACGTCGCTCTACCGAATCCAGGACGGCCGCTGGACCCGGCTCACCGGACCGCTGAGCTTCTGACCGGCGGCGCGACGGACCGGCGAGGCGCACGGGGATGCTCGACGGCAGGCGCATTCTTCTCGTCGTCGCCGGCGGGATCGCGGCATACAAGAGCCTCGAGCTCGTGCGCCTGCTGCGCGCGGGCGGGGCGGCGGTCCGGTGCGTCCTCACCGAGGGCGGCGCGCAGTTCGTCACCCCGCTGTCGTTGGCGGCGCTCAGCGAGGACAAGGTTTACGAAGCGCTGTTCTCGCTCACCGACGAGAGCGAGATGGGTCACATCCGCCTGTCGCGCGAGGCGGACCTGGTGGTGGTCGCGCCGGCGACCGCGGACATTATCGCGAAGATGGCCGCGGGTCTCGCGGACGATCTCGCGTCCACCGTCCTGCTCGCCACCGACAAGCCGGTCCTCATCGCGCCGGCGATGAACGCGCACATGTGGTCGCATCCGGCAACGCGGCGCAACGTCGCCACCCTCGCCGCGGACGGGGTGCGCCGCGTCGGACCCGACGACGGCGATCTCGCGTGCGGCGAGGTCGGCGCCGGCCGCATGGCCGAACCGGCGGCGATCGCGGCCGCCGCCGAACGGCTGATCGCCGGCGGCGGGTCCCTCGCCGGCGTCCGCGCGCTGGTCACGAGCGGACCGACGCACGAGCCGATCGACCCGGTGCGCTACATAGCCAACCGTTCGTCGGGCAAGCAGGGCCACGCGATCGCGCGGGCGCTCCGCGACGAGGGCGCGGACGTGGCGCTGGTGACCGGACCCACGGCGGAACCCGACCCGCCGGGGACGCAGGTCGTGCGGGTGGACACGGCCGACGACATGCTTGCGGCGTGCCGCGCCGCGCTGCCCGTGGACGTCGCGGTGTGCGCCGCCGCGGTGGCGGACTGGCGCGCGGCCGAAGCGGCGGAGAGCAAGATCAAGCGCGGCGGCGCGCCGCGCCGCCGGCTCGACATGGTGGCCAACCCCGACATTCTCGCCACGCTCGGGCATCTCGAGCGCGGCCGGCCCTCTCTGGTCATCGGCTTCGCGGCCGAGACCGACGACGTGGTCGCCAACGCGGCGGCGAAGCGGTCCGCCAAGGCGTGCGACTGGATCGTCGCCAACGACGTCTCCGCCGGCAGCGGCGTATTCGGCGGCGAGCACAACACCGTGCACCTGATCCACGATGCCGGCGCGGAATCGTGGGAGACGGCGGCCAAGACGGAGGTCGCGCGCCGCCTCGCCGCCCGCATCGCCGCCGCCTTGGAGGCGCGGCGGGCGGAACGGACCGCCACATGAGCGTGCGGGCGAAGAAAACGCTGTATCTGGCGAATCCATACGGCTTTTCCACGCAGCAGAGAGACGGACCGCTGGCGGCGCTGACAGCCGCCCTGGAGGCGCTGGGCGCCGAGGTGTGGGAGCCTTTCGCCCGCAACAACCAGACCGACCGGGCGCGCCCCGGCTGGGCCTACCGCGTCGGCCAGGCCGACGTCCGCGACGTGCGCGAAGCCGACGGGCTGTTCGCGGTGGTCAACGGCTGCCCGCCCGACGAAGGCGTCATGGTCGAACTGGGACTGGCGATCGCCTGGAAGAAGCCGATCTTCCTGTTCCGTGACGACTTTCGCCGCTGCACCGACAGCGAAGCCTATCCGCTGAACCTGATGGTATTCGCCGGCCTGCCGGAACTCCGCTGGCGAGACCACTGGTACGATTCGGTGGATGCGGTCGGCGACCCGGCCAAGGCGCTCGCGCGGTGGCTGGAAGACGGCCGGGCGACCTGAGCGTTCACGCCCTCCGTTCGGCGCCCGCCTCCTTGCCGCCGGCGCCTAAACCGAAGTTCCCCGGGCATGAAGATGGTAACTGACTGATCCGATAGGGGCTTTTCTGATTCAGGCGGTTCCCGGTACTGGGAACGTGGCGATCAGCTCCGCGGCGCGTTGCTGGGTTGCCGTCGGCTGCGTGGTCAGGGTGAACGCCGGCGCCTCGGGCTGGGCCGGGATCCTGCAGTTGTTGCGGCAGCGCGTCGCCAGTTCGGCGAGCAGCGTGCCCAGGCTGTGCAACGGCTGGCCGTCGTCGGTGCGCCGCCGCGCCTTCTTCCGCCGCGCCCGCGGCGTCGCTGCGGCCCTGGCCACCGGGTCCCGCGTGCGGCGCGCCTCGGCCAGCGTCTCGTCGTCGAACAGCAGCGGCGCCAGGGCGCGTCGCAGGTGCCACTCCAGGTAGCCCGCCAGCAGGCAGACGAACAGATGGGCGCGCACCCGCCGCTCCTCGCGGTGGTGGATCGGGCGAACCCGGATCTCCGGCCCCTTCAGGGCGCGGAACCACCGCTCGACGTCGGCCAACCCCTTGTAGGTGCGCACCGTGTCCGCCGCCGACAGCCGCTCCTCCGGTTCGCTGGTGCGCAGCACGTAGAGGCCGTCCAGGCGGGCCTCGGCGGCGATCGTCTCATCGTTGCGCCGGTACGCCAGCCGGCCGTCCACGACCTCCCAGATGAAGTGCTTCGCCATCTTGTGCTTCTCCAGCACCCGGCCCACCTTGCGCCCCAGCTCGGCCGCCCCCAGCGGCGTCTTCGTCCGCCGCGCCGCCTCCCGCGCCACCCGCTCGAGCCCCGCCTCGGTCGCGGCCAGCAGCGCGCCGCGCGTGCGCGCGCGCTGCGCCGCCAGCAGCGGGTTGTGGCACGCCACCAGGCGCTCCCCCGGGTAGTCCGGCGACGCCAGCTCGGCCAGGTTCCGCGCGTCGAACAGCGACAGCTGCAGCGCTTCCTGCTCGACCAGCGCCCGCACCTGCGGGGCGCGCAGCGCGCTCACCCAGCCCAGCCCCGGATGGCGCTGCAGATCCTCGATCCGCGCCTGCGTCAGCAGCCCCCGGTCGCCCACCAGCACGATCCGCTGCAGACCGAACCGCTGCCGCAGCTTGCCCACCTGATCCGGCACCGTCGACGGATCCGAGGTGTCGCCCGGATATGCCTCCACCGCGACCGGACACCCGCCCGGCGCGCTCAGCACCGCATACACCACCTGCGTCTTGCCCCGCTTCCCATCGCGGCTGTAGCCGAAGCGCATCAACGGACACGTGCGCCCCTCGTAGTAGCTCCCGCTCACGTCCGCGAACACCGGCGCCCCCTCGCCGAGATGCCGCTGCGCCAGCCGCTGCTCGATCCGCGCCTGGCGGGCGAGCAGCCAGTCCATCGCGTCATACAGCGCATCCTCGTCGGCGTCGCCGACCCCGAGCTCCCCGGCCAGCGTGGTCGTGTGCCACAGCCGTGTCGTCGCCAGCTTCGAGGCCGGGTGCAGCAGCCGTTCCACCACCATCGCCAGTACCCGGTCGCGCTCCGGGCAGCGCCGCGGCGAGATCACCCGCTCCAGCCCCAGCCGGCGGACCAGCGCCAGCACGATCTCGACGTGCCCGTGCGGCACCGAGCGCTCGACCGCGAACGCCTCCCCGGGGGCCACCAGCCGCTCGCCCCTGAGCACCCGGCGCAGCGCCTCGACCTGTTCGGCCGGCCAGTCGGTGAGGTTGGCGAGGGTGCGCTTGCGGACCCGGCCGCCCTCGCGCCAGCCCTCGCGCAGGAGCACGGCGGGGCGCGATGTGCGGTTCGGAACGATGTCGACATACATGGCAATGACGATACCGGACATGACACGCCATGTCAACCATGTACCGGTCCATTACATGGGAACATATGGGCCCATTGCGCACGCCATACGGCCAAGCGAATCCGCACCTTACACGCGAATCCGGCCCTCAAACGGCAGGGAACTTCGGCCTAAAGGACGAGGTCGTTTTCGGGGTCGATCAGGTGCAGGCGTCGCGGCTCCAGCGACAGCGAGAACCGTTCGCCCGGCGCCGGGTCCGAGTCCGGTGCGACGCGGGCGCAGATCTCCGTGCCGTCGTGGGCGAAATAGACCATCGTCTCGATCCCCAGAGGCTCCACCACGTCGGGGGTGACGGTACAGTGCACGCGGCCGCCGTCCGCCTCGCCGCGCGCTTCGCGGATGTGCTCCGGCCGTATTCCGGCGACGAGGTCGCGGCCTACGTGGCTGCCGTACCGCGGCTGCGCGGCGCCATCGAGGGGCACCTCGGCCAAGCCGTCGATGCGGACGGCCAGCCCGCCGTTCGCCTCGACCAGCCGGCAATCGACGAAGTTCATGGCGGGCGAGCCGATGAAGCCGGCGACGAAGCGCGTCCGCGGGCTGTGGTAAAGCTCTCCCGGCGGGCCGATCTGTTCGATCAGGCCGTCGCGCATGACCACCACGCGGTCGGCCAGAGTCATCGCCTCGACCTGGTCGTGGGTCACGTAGATCGTCGTCGTGCGCAAACGCTGGTGCAGGCGCTTGATCTCGGTCCGCATCTGGCCGCGCAACTTGGCGTCGAGGTTCGAGAGCGGCTCGTCGAAGAGGAACACCTTGGGGTTGCGGACGATGGCGCGCCCCATGGCCACCCGCTGGCGCTGTCCGCCCGACAACTGGCGCGGGCGCCGGCCGAGCAGCTCGGAGATGCCGAGGATGTCGGCGGCGGCGGTGACCCGGCGATCGATCTCGGCGCGGGGATACTTGCGCAGGCGCAGGCCGAACGACATGTTCTGCGCCACCGTCATGTGCGGATAGAGCGCATAGTTCTGGAAGACCATGGCGATGTCGCGGTTCTTCGGCGGCACGTCGTTCACCAGCTCGCCGCCGATGACGATGTCGCCGGAGGTGATCTCCTCGAGCCCGGCGATCATCCTCAGCGTCGTGCTCTTGCCGCAGCCGGACGGGCCGACGAGCACGACGAGTTCGTTGTCGGCGATTTCGAGGTCGATCCCGCGCACCGCCTCGGTGCGGTCGAAGATCTTGTGCAGCGCGCGCAGCGAGACGTCGGCCATCCGCTCAGCCTTTCGTTGCGCCCGAGGTCAGGCCGGCAATGTAGTAGTCCATCAGGAACGCGTAGATGATGACCGGCGGTGCCGCCGCCATCAGCGCTCCCGCCATCAACCCGCCCCAATGGAACACATCGCCCTTGATCAGCGTGGTCACGGTCCCCACGGTGAGAACCATCTGGTCGTCGGAGTAGATGTAGGCGAGCGGATAGATGAACGAGGCCCACGAAACGGTGAAGGCGAAGATCATCGCCGCGATCAGCCCCGGCAGGGCGACGGGAATGAAGACCTTGAGCAGCATCTGGATGTGGTTCGCCCCGTCGATCAGCGCCGCCTCGTCGAGCTCGCGCGGGATGGACGCGAAATAGCCGATCATGATCCAGGTGCAAAACGGCACCGTGATGGTGGGATAGACGAGGACAAGCGCCCAGTAGGAGTCGAGCAGGCCGAGGCCGCCGACGATCTTGAACAGCGGCACGAACAGGAGCGTGTCCGGCACCAGATAGGTGAGAAAGACCCCGGTCGCGAGAACACCCGCCCCCCAGAACTTGAGCCGCGACAGGCCGTAGGCGGCGAGCACGCTGATCACCATGGTGATCGACACCACGCACAGGGTGACGACGGCGGTGTTGAGGAAGTAGGTCGGAAAGGCCGTGTCGGTGATCAGGCCGGAATAGTGCTCGGTCGTCACTTCCTTCTCGATGATCCACGGATTGGTGTCGAGCGCCGCTATCTCCTCGTTCGTCTTGAACGAGGTGATGAGCATGTAATAGGGCGGGAACAGGAAGAAGACGACGAAGACGCCGAGGGCGGCGTAGGCCGCGATCAGCGCCCAGCGCCGCTCGCGGCGCTGGCTCGCGCGAAAACCGAAGATGCCGCTCGCGCTCGCGGCCGCCGCATTCGCCATGGCTTCAGAGCTCCATCGCGCGCTTGCGCACGTTGCGCAGGATAATGAACGCCAGCACCGCCAGCACCGGGAACATGAACAGCGAGACCGCCGCGCCGAGCGGAATGTTGCCGGACTCGAGGCCGTACCGCATGGCGTAGGTCGCAAACAGATGAGTCTTGCCGAGGGGATTGCCCTGGGTCAGCACGCGGACGATGTCGAAGTTGGCAAGCGTGACGATGATCGAGAACAGAACGGTGATGGCGATGATGTTCCGCATCATCGGCATGGTGATGTGGACCATCTTCTGCCACGCGTTGGCGCCGTCGATCGACGCCGCCTCGTAGAGTTCCTCGGGGATCGACTTGAGCGCCGCCAGATACATGATGAGGAAGAACGGCGCGCCGAACCAGATGTTGACCAGAATCACCGAGAAGCGCGCCCAGAACACCTCGCTGAGCCAGGCGATCTCCGTCAGGCCCACCTTGACGAACAGCCAGTTGACGGCGCTGTAGGTCGGCTCGAAAAGCCACCACCAGCCCAGCGTCGACAGGGCCGGCGGAATGACCCACGGAACGAGCATCATGCCGCGCCACTTGCGCTGCCCCTTGGTGGGGATCGCGTTGACGGCGTGCGCGGCGATGAAGCCGATGAGCGCCTTGCCCACGACCGCGATCAGAGCGAAGGTCACGGACTGGAACACCACGTCCTGGAAGGTGTCGCGCCGCAACAGGAACTCGAAGTTCCGCAAGCCGACGAACGCAGTCTCGGCCTTGTTGAGCATCGACAGGTACATGGCGTAGACGCCGGGATAGGCGACGAGGCCGACGATCACCGCAAGGAGCGGCGTGACCATCAGCACGCCGATCGTCGACTTCCGCCGCAGAAAGCGCTTGAGGCCGCCGGGAGCGCGCGGCACCGCCGCGGCCGAAGAGACGTCGATGGCCGGTGCGCTGGACATAGCCCCCTCCGTACGCGGCGCTGCCTAGAAGAACATGATCGCTTCGAGTTCGCCGGTCGCCCAGTCGATCGCTTCGTCGATGGATTCGCCGCCCTGCGTCACGTGCGCCAGGAGATTGGGATAGACGCCCTGCGTCGCGATCTGCGATCCGTACTCGGGCGGCGCGGGGTAGCCGGCGATGTTCTGCACCTCGTCGCCGCGGATCGGGTAGTTGTACAGCACGCCATCGGGGGGCGACGCGCTCTCCCACACGCCCGCGTCCTGGTAGGCGGCGAGGAGCGGCAGGTCGAAGCCCTGCGAGGCACGCAGCATCCGCTCGACGACGTCGCGCTCCATGACGTGCAGGAACAGCTCCTTCGCCGCGGAGATGTTCTGAGAGAACTGCCAGACGCCCCAGAAGAAGGGCGCGCCGGCGCGGAAGCGGCCGGCCGGGCCGCGGGGAACGTCGTGGTGCCAGAAGTGGCGCCCGGCGTCCGGATTGTCGCGCCGCGCGACGGCCCAGGCGCTCGGCGGGTTGAAGATCGTGCCGCCCTGGCCGGAGATCATCCAGCGGTTGTTCGCGGCGTCGTCCCAGGCGTAGACGCCCTCGGGCATGAAACGGCTCAGGCGGGCCAGATAGTCGATCGCGGCGCGCGTTTCGTCCGAGTCGACGACGATCTCGCCGTCGGCGTCGACGAGCTCGGCACCGAAGGCGCGGAACACCTGCGCCACCCACTGCGTACCGTCGGGCACCGGCGCGATCGGCGCGCCGAACGAATGGCCGGCGGCGTGCACCTTCTCCGCCGCGGCGAGAAACGCGTCGTAGGTCCAGCCGTCGACCGCCGCGGGATCACGGTCGTCGTGAGCGGGAAACATCGCCGCGAGATCGATCCCCGCATGGTCCCGGAAGTAGTCGAGACGCGACACCTGCGCGTAGGTAAGGGAGCCGGTCGGCGCCGGACTCGCGACCCATGTGCCGTCCATTCGCGCGAGGTAATTGACCGACGACACGAGCTTGCCGTGCCGCGCCTCGATCTCACGGACGACGTCGTCGACGGGCTCCAGCGAGGCACGGAAGATCGACGGCAGCCAGCCGGGCATGCAGTAGATGTCATGCCCCGTGCGTGCGCGCGACTCGGCCTGCGCGGTGAGCAGCAGCTTGTTGCCGATGGAGGTGATGAAGTCGATGCTGACATCGACGCCGTTCGCCTCGCCCCAGTCGGTGCAGATTTCGCGCATGACGTCGTTCGCGCCGGGAACCCAGTGGTCCCACAGGCCGATCGACAGCGCGCCGGCGGAACGGGCGCTCTTGACGTACGGCGCGGCGAACGCCGCGGTCCCCGCCGCGGCGGCGGTGCCGATGAACCGGCGGCGCGACAGCTTCGTGTCCGTCATGGCGATCCTCCCCTCATTTTCGGCGCGAGCATAGCGCGCCCGCGCGGCGCTGCACAGTCGGCGTCAGAACAACTCTTCCGGTATCGTCATCGTCGGCTCGCGGGCGGTCATGATCGGCCCCTCGAGCGCCGCCGCGGGCGCCAGATGCTGGCTCGCGAAGAAACGCGCCGTCGCGATCTTGGCGTCGTAGAAGGCGGCGCTGCCGGAGCCGGCGACAAGGCGCATCCGGGCCTTGACCGCGGCCTTGCCGAGCAGCCAGCCGCCGGCGACGAATCCCATCATCGCGGCGTACGAGGTTGCCCCGGCGGCGACGGCGACGGGGTCGTCGCGCCATGTCGCGCGCATCCAGCCCGTCACCCGCTCCAACGCGTCGACCGCCGGCGCCAACGCCCCGGCGATGTCGGCGAGCTCCGCGTCCGCCAGCGTCCTCGTCGTCTCGCGCATGTCCGCGATCAGCGCCGCGGCGGCGGCGCCGTCGTCCTGCTGCAGCTTGCGGCGCACGAGATCGAGCGCCTGGATACCGTTTGTGCCCTCGTAGATCATGGTGATGCGCGCGTCGCGCAGATGCTGCGCAGCACCGGTCTCCTCGATGTAGCCCATGCCGCCGTGCACCTGGACGCCGGTGGAGGCGACGGCGAAGCCCTGATCGGTGCACCACGCCTTGGCGACCGGGATCATCAGATCGACGTAGCCCGCGGCGGCGGTGTCGCCCGCGCGCTTCGCGTGGTCGAGCGCGGCGCCGATCGAATAGCACAGGGCCCGCATGGCCTGGGTCTGCGCCCGCATGTCCATGAGCATGCGGCGCACGTCGGGATGGTTGACGATGGTCACGGCCCGGCCCGAGCGGTCGTCGATCGCGGTGCCCTGGACCCGCTGGCGCGCCCAGTCGCAGGCCGCCTGGTAGGCCCGCTCGGCGATGGCGAGGCCCTGGATCGCCACGTTGAGGCGCGCGCTGTTCATCATTGTGAACATGCAGCGCATACCGCTCCGTTCGCCGCCGATGAGCCATCCGGTGGCGCCGCCGTCGTCGCCGTAGCTCATGACCGCGGTCGGACTCGCCATGTGGCCCATCTTGTGCTCGAGCGAGACGACGCGAAGGTCGTTGCGCCGGCCCGGCGCGCCCGCGTCGTCGGGCAGGTACTTCGGCACGACGAAGAGCGAGATGCCCCGGGTGCCGGCGGGCGCCCCGGGCGTGCGCGCGAGGACCAGATGAACGACGTTCTCGCTCATGTCCTGATCGCCGTGGGTGATGAATATCTTGGTGCCGGTGATGCGCCAGGCGCCGTTCGCCCGCACCGCCTTCGTCGTCAGCGCGCCGACGTCCGAGCCGGCGCCGGGCTCGGTGAGGTTCATGGTCCCGGACCATGCGCCGGACACGAGCTTCGGCAAATAGAGGGCCTTCATGGCGTCGTCGCCGTGCGTCTCGATGGCCTCGACGGCGCCCTGCGTGAGCATCATGCCGTCCGCCAGACCCATGTTCGCCGCCTGCCACATTTCGCCGAGCGCGCCCGACAGCGTGTGCCCGAGCCCCATGCCGCCGTAGGCGGGGTCGGCGGCGACGGAGCCCCAGCCGGCGTCGATCCATTTCGCGTAGGCCTCGCGGAACCCCTGCGGCATGCGGACCACGCCGTTGTCGAGCCGCGCGCCTTCCTCGTCGCCCGGCCGGTTGAGCGGCGCCAGCACCCCGCCGGAGAAGCGGCCCGCCTCGTCGAGCACCTGGGCGACGAAGTCGGCGGTCAGCGAATCGAGGCCGTCGAGGGCGGCAAGGCCCTGCAGCCCAACCATGTCTTCGAGGACGAAGCGCATGTCCTCGATCGGCGCCGTGTAACCTGTAGCCATGGGGTCGCTCTCCCGTCTCAGATAACCTTGCCCGGATTCATGATGTCGTGCGGATCGAGGGCGCGCTTGATCCGGCGCATCAGCGCCAGCTCGACCGGCGGGCGGTACTTCTCCAGCGCCGCGCGCTTCAGCCTGCCGATGCCATGCTCGGCGGAAAAGCTGCCGCCCATGGCGACGACGAGATCGTGGATGGCGTCGGCCATGCGCTCCCACTGCGCGAGGTAGGCGGCGCGATCCATGCCGAGGGGCTGGGTGACGTTGTAGTGGACGTTGCCGTCGCCCATGTGGCCGAAGACGACGGGACGCGCGCCGGGCACGACCGCCTCCACAACCGCCCCGGCGCGGCGGATGAACTCCGGCACCCGGTCGATCGGCACCGACACGTCGTGCTTGATGCTGCCGCCCTCGGGCTTCTGCGCCTCCGACACGTGCTCGCGCAGCGCCCACAGGTTGCGCGCCTGCGCCTCGCTCGCGGCGACGACGGCGTCGCGCACGAGGCCACGATCCATCGACGCTTCCAGGAGACGCTCCATGATCCCGCCGAGCGGCGCATCGGCCGCCGGAGAGGAAAGCTCGATCAGCACGAACCAGTCGTGGCGCCCGTCGAACGGATCGCGCACGCCTGGCACGTTGGCGGTGACGAAGTCGACGCAGCGGCGCGATTCCATCTCAAAGGCGACGACGGTGTCGCCGCTCGCCTCGCGCGCCGCCGTGAGCAGCGCGAGCGCGGCTTCGGGATCGGCCACCGCCGCCCATGCCGTCGCCGTCGCGCGCGGGCGCGGTTCCAGCTTGAGCACCGCCGCGGTGACGATCCCGAGCGTCCCCTCGGCGCCGATGAACAACTGCTTGAGGTCGTAGCCGGTATTGTCCTTGCGCAGGCCGCGCAGACCGTCCCACAACGCGCCGTCGGGGAGCACGGCCTCAAGGCCGAGCACCTGCGCACGCGCCATGCCGTGGCGCAGGACGTTGGTGCCGCCGGCGTTGGTGGAGATGTTGCCGCCGATCTCGCAGCTTCCCTCGGCGGCGAGACTGAGCGGCAACAGGCGGTCGACCTCGGCCGCCGCGGCCTGCAGGTCGGCGAGAATGCAGCCGGCCTCCACCGTCATCGTGTAGTTCCCGGCGTCGATGGCGCGGATGCGGTTCAGACGCGACAGATTGACGACGATCTCGCGGCCGTGCTCGTGCGGCACCGAAGCGCCGCACATCGACGTGTTGCCGCCCTGCGGCACCATCGGCACCCGGCGTTCGGCGCAGAAACGGACGACGTCGGAGACCTCCCGCGCATCCGCCGGCCGCACCATGAGCGCGGCCCGTCCGCGGTACCGATCCCGTTCGTCGACCAGATGGGGCGCAAGGCGTTCCGCGTCGACGACCAGGCCGGCATCGCCGACGATCGCGCGCAGGCCGGCGGCGATGTCGTCCCCCAAGGCGGCGGCCGCTGTCATGCCCCCGGGTGTATGCGAAGCCGCTACCCCCGGCAAGCGCCGGCACGACGGAGATAAGGACGTACTGCGACAACGCAGAAGAAATTTTATGTGCGACTACCCGCGACTATGTGCGACGGCTTGCAACCGTCGCGGATCGACCGGGCCGGCGTCTCGCGATCGCCCGGGTGCCGGACGGCCGTTCCGTAGCGATGACAATGACGGACCGTCGGCGCGCCCGGTAGCGGACCATGGTCCGCTCCTGTCACGGCCTGGCGGCCGCCCGCCGCAGGCGGCCGTCGATAGCGAGGCCCGTGCCGCGGTCGGGGACCGGCATGGCGACGATGCGCGAGGCGCCGAGAACGTCGAACTCGCACAGCATGGCGAAGAAGTCGGCCGCCGCCTCCGCGAGGTCGTCGCGCGGGCTGAGATTGCGCATCGCGGACGCCGGCGGGCGGACCGCGGCCGAACGCGAGCGGCGGCGCCGCCGGCGCGGAGCACCGCCGCGGCGGCGCATCATCCGGGAGCCTCCTCGATGCAGCGGTCGCGCGCGCGTGCGAGAACCGTGTAGCGCGTGCGGATGCGCGCAGCCAGGGCGGCCGGCCATTCGCCCGCCTCGAGGATGTCGAGGAAGTCGTCCAGCACCATGGGGAAGTGCGCTTCATGCGGCGTGCGCAGCGCCTCCGGAATGACGATCTCGCGCCCGAGAGCGGACGGGCGGTGGAACAGGCCGGGCATCGCGGCCTCCCAGGCGGCGAGCTTCTCCGAGAGAAGGGCCTCGAAGCCGGGCCGCGGACCGCGCGGCGCGACGTGCAGCTCGGCGCGAAAACCGGTCTCGGGCCCCCGGCGCGCGACGACCGTCGCGCGTTCGCCCCGGACCGTTGTGCGGTGCGCATCGCCGCCTCCGTCCGGCTCGCGCTGCCCCCACTTCGCCTGCTGGCGGACGGGCACGCCCCTGAGCCGGTAGCGAATCTCGCCGTTGCAGGCGAGGTGCAGCACGCCGGCCGCCGCGTGCGGCGCCAGAGTCTCCGGGAAGTCGTCGAGTCCGGTGCTCGTCCGGAAGAGCGCGCGCGGCACAGGGGTGCTCCAGCGGCGCGCGTCCTCCAGCTCACAGTCCCGCTCGAACGCGAAGCCGGGGCCGTCGCCGAGGAGCCACTGCGCCTGATCGACCATGTGGGACTGGATATCGACGAGGCCGTCGCCCTGGATGCGGGTGTCGTAATACCAGGTGGGGCGCCGGAGCGGCGCGCCGTTCACCGCCTTGAGCAGATGGTGCACCGACTGGATGTCGATCGTGGGCTCGTCCGCCTCCCCGCCGAAAGCGCCGAACAGCTCCGCGTCGGCCGCGACCTTCTGCGTGAGCAGCGCCTCCGCCTCGTGGCGAAAGGTCATGATGTCCATCGCGAGCGGCCAGCCCGCCGTCGCGCGCTCGAGGTCCGGGAGGGCCGCGCTTTCGGTAAGCCAGGGCTTGTCGGCGAGCACGTGCAGGCCCGCCGCGTGCAGGCGCGCGATGGCGCCCAGCTTGGGCCGGTTGCGTCCGGCGAGGACGACGATATCCCCGCGCCGCTCCTCGACCAGGGCCCGCTCCGGGTCGGCCGATTCATGGGTCCGGAGGTTCCAGCCCGTCGGCCGGTCGTCCCGTGCATTGAACGAGCGGACCAGGGCCGTGAACGCGTCGCGCTCCGGGCCGGGACGAGCGTAGAGATGGACGGTGGGTTCGATCCGGGGATTCACCGCTCGCAGGGTAAGGGCGGCGTGGAAATGGCCGGGATCGAGAAAGAGCAGCGTATGCATGGCGAACGGGCACCGGTCCGGGAGCCCGAAATTAGCCGACCCGGGCGGCGACGGCTACGCGCCCGCGCGGGGCGGATCGCATTTGGGCGAGGAGGAAGGGCGCGTCCGGCCCGGTCACGCGTCGACGGTCGCCGCACGCCGCAGGCGGTCGTTGATGGCGCGGCCGAGGCCGCGGTCGGGGACCGGCATGGCGGCGATGCCGGCGGCGCCCAGGGCGTCGAGCTCGCGCAGCATGGCGAAGAAGTTGGCCGCCGCCTCCGCAAGGTCGCCGCGCGGGCTGAGATTGCGCATCCTGGACGCCTCCGGCGGATCGGGCCCGAACGCGAGCAGAGCCTCGCCCTCGCGCACGCCGGCCGCCTCCAGGCGCAGCGGAGTCGCCGGCGCGTAGTGGCGCGCGAGCCGGCCGGGAGAGCGGGGCGCACCGGCGTCGCCGCCGGCGTCCTCGAGGTCGCCGAGCAGCGCCGGATCGACCGCGCCGGGCCGGAGCAGGGTCGGCGTCCCGGTGAGGTCGACGACCGTCGACTCCACGCCGATCGGACAGGCGCCGCCGTCGAGGATCGCGTCCACCGCGGCGCCGAGGTCGTCGCGGACGTGCGCCGCGGTCGTCGGGCTCGGGCGGCCCGAGCGGTTGGCGCTCGGCGCGGCGATCGGGCAGTCCGCGCGCGCGGCCAATTCGCGCGCGACGGGGTGGGCGGGGCAGCGAAGCGCCACCGTGTCGAGCCCGGCAAGCGCCAGTGCCGACAGCGGGCTCGCACGGCGTTTCTCGAGCACCAGCGTCAGGCCGCCGGGCCAGAACCGGTCGATGAAGGCTTGCGCGCGCGCATCGACGCGGGCGTGCGCCGCCGCGTCGCCCGGTCCGGCGAGATGCACGATCATCGGGTTGAAGCGCGGCCGCGCCTTGATTTCGAATACACGGGCGACCGCGCGGTCGTTGGTCGCATCCGCACCGAGGCCGTAGACCGTCTCGGTCGGAAAGGCGACGGTGCCGCCGGCGCGGAGCACCGCCGCGGCGCGCGCGAGAGCGTTCACCCTCAGGCGTCGAGGTGCGGGGCCAGCCGGTCGAAGGCCTCGCCGAGCAGGTCCGGCGACTTCGCGAAGCAGATTCGCAGACGCTCTTCGCCACCGCGACCGAAGGCGATTCCCGGCGCCAACCCAACCTTCGTCCGCTGCAGCATCGTTCGGGCGAAGGCGCGGCTGTCGGTCACGCCGTCGACGGCGAAGAACGCGTAGAAGGCGCCGTGCGTGGGCGCCAGCCGGACCCGGCGCATGGCGGCCAGGCGCTGCCGCGTCACGTCGCGCGCGGTGCGGTAGCGGGCCATCATGTCGGCGACAAAGGGCTCTCCGTCGCGGATCGCGGCAATGCCGGCGTACTGGCTGGCGCTCGCCGGCGACGCGACGTTGAACTCGTTCAGCTTCTCGAGCGTCGCTTCGAGCGCCGGCGGCGCGGTGATCCAGCCCAGCCGCCAACCCGTCATGGCCCACGTCTTCGAGAAGCTGTTGACCACGAGCAGCAGGTCGTCCGGCTCCGCCACCTCGAGAAACGACGGCGCCGCCGGCCGGTCGTAGACGACCCGGGCGTAGACCTCGTCGGCGATCACCCACAGGCCTCGGCCACGGCAGAAATCGAGCACGGCGCGTTGTTCGTCGGCCTCCATCACCCACCCGGTCGGGTTGCTCGGCGAGTTGATGCAAACCGCGCGCGTGCGCCCGTCGCAGGCGGCGAACAGGCGGTCGAGGTCGAGCCGCCAGCCGTCGTCCGACGCGGTGAGCGGGACCTCACGCACGATTCCGTCCATGATCTCGACGCAGCGGAAGAAATTCGGCCACATCGGCGTCACCCCGACGAGGTTGTCGCCCGGGTCGATGAGCAGTTCGGCGACCGCCATCAGCGCGTTCATGCCGGCGACGGTGACCGTTACGCGGTCGGCGGAAATCTCGCGTCCGTAGAGCCGGCTCGTGTAGCCGGCGATCGCCTCGCGCAGCGCGGGGACGCCGCTGTTGTGGCTGTAGAACGTGTGCCCGGCGCGCAGCGCGCGGTCGGAGGCGGCGACGATGAAGTCCGGCGTCGGCCGGTCGGGCTCGCCGAACCAGAGGGGAATCACGCCGTCGAGACCCATGCCCTCGTGGGCGATCTCGCGGATCGGCGAACCGGCGAGCGTGGCGATGCGCCGACGGATCGGCAGCACCCCGCCCCGCCCGTTTCCGTCGCCGCCGGCCGGCCGTTCGTCCTCGCCTGGAACCGTGCGCACG
This sequence comes from Alphaproteobacteria bacterium, assembly GCA_965243325.1. Lineage (GTDB taxonomy): Bacteria > Pseudomonadota > Alphaproteobacteria > UBA7887 > UBA7887 > JANQOH01. Next base: position 3,023,408 of record CBDEUQ010000003.1, read on the forward strand.
GCCCTACATCACCGCGCCGACCTGCCAGGGTACGAATTCGTGGTCGCCGTAGCCTAGCTCCTCGCTCTTCGTCGGCGCGCCCGACGCGGTATCGAGAATCTTGCGGAACACCGCCTCGCCCATCTCCGCCACGCTCTTCTCGCCGTCGATCACCAGCCCGCAATTGACGTCCATGTCGTCCTCCATGTGGCGGTACATGAGCGAGTTGGTGGCAAGCTTGATCGACGGGGTGGGCTTGCAGCCGAACGCCGAGCCGCGTCCGGTGGTGAAGCAGACCACGTTGGCGCCGCCGGCGACCATGCCGTTGACCGAGGTCACGTCGTAGCCCGGGGTGTTCATGAAGCAGAACCCCTTGGCGGCGATCGGTTCGGCGTACTGGTAGACGTCGACGAGGTTCGTCGTGCCGCCCTTGGCCACGGCGCCGAGCGACTTCTCGAGGATGGTGGTCAGGCCGCCCGCCTTGTTGCCGGGCGACGGATTGTTGTTCATTTCGGCGCCGTTCTTGGCGGTGTAGTCCTCCCACCAGAGAATGTGCTTGATCAGCTTGTCGCCGACTTGCTTGCTTGCCGCGCGCCGTGTCAGCAGATGCTCGGCGCCGTAGATTTCCGGCGTCTCGGCGAGCACGGCGGTGCCGCCGTGGCGGACCACGAGGTCCGCGGCCGCGCCGAGGGACGGATTGGCCGTGATGCCCGAATAGGCGTCGGAGCCGCCGCACTCGAGGCCGAGGATCAGATGGTTCGCCGGCACCGTCGTCCGCCGCGCCCTGTCGGCGTCCGGGAGCATGGCGCGAACGCGCGCAACGCCTTCCGCCACCGTCTTGCGGGTGCCGCCGGTCTCCTGGATCGTCATGACCGAAAGCGTGTCGTCGGTCTGCCACCCGTGGCGATCGATCATGCCGGAAATCTGGTTGACCTCGCAGCCGAGGCCGACGACCACGATGCCGGCGAAGTTGGCATGGCTCTTGTAGCCGTTGATCGTGTTCTGGAACATTTCCCAGCCGTAGCCGTGGCCGGGCATGCCGCAGCCGGAACCGTGCGTAAGCGCCACCACGCCGTCGACGTGGGGGTAGTCAGCCAGCGCGTCACCGCGGAAGGCGTCGGCGATGTAGCGGCACACGGTGGCGGAGCAATTCACCGAGCTGACGAGACCGATATAGTTCCGCGTCGCCACGCGACCGTCGTCGCGGACGATCCCCTCGAAGGTCGCGCGTTCGTCTTCGCGGACGAAATCCGTCGGCCGCGCGTCGCTGCCGTAGGCGTAGTCGCGCGCGAACTCTCTGACCTCGACGTTGTGCGTGTGCACGTGGTCCCCGACCGCAATCGGACTGCTCGCGAAGCCGATGATCTGGTTGTACTTGCGCACCGGCTCGCCGGCGTCGATCGCCGTCGTCGCGACCTTGTGGCCGACGGGAATGTCCACGGCCGCGCGCACGCCCTCCTCCGCGACTTCGGTACCCGCCGCGATCGTCGTTTTCGCGGTGACCACGTTGTCTGTCCGGTGCAGCCGGACGGTAACCGTAAGGGGGTCGCGCGGCATGATTCGATCCTCGTTCTGTCCCCGCCATTGCCCGGCGGCCCTGGGGGGCCGCCGGGCGCAGGAGGATTCGCGACCGTACGGGCCGCTCGTTCAGGGCGCTACATGTCGGTGTAGTCGTACCCGCCGTCCTGCCACTCGTAGAAGACGTAGCCCGGCGCCGTCACGTCGCCGTTGCCGTCGAAGGCGATGTCGCCGAGCACGGTCGAGAACGTGACGTTCCGCATCTGCTCGATGAGCGCGTCGACGTCGGTGCTGCCCGCGGCCTCGGCAGCCTGGGCGAACGCCTGGATCGCGGCGTAGGTATAGAGCGTGTAGCCCTCCGGCGTGTATCCCGCCTCGAGGAACCGTGCCACCACTTCGGCCGCCTCCGGGTTCTTGGCCGGGTCGGGCGAGAACGAGAACAGCGTGCCCGCGCCGGCGTCGCCGGTGATCGACCAGAACTCCTCGGTGACGAGCGCATCGCCGGATACCAGCGTCGCGTCGAGGCCCTGCGAATCCGCCTGGCGGACGATCAACCCCGCCTCGGCGTGATAGCCGCCGAGATAGATGACGTCGATTTCTTCGGACTTCAGCTTGCTCACGAGCGCCGAGTAATCCTTCTCGCCCGCCGTGTAGGCCTCGTAGAGCGCTTCCTCGATGCCCGCGGCGTTCAGCGCCTTCTTCGTTTCGTCGGCGAGGCCTTTGCCGTAGGCTGTCTTGTCGTGCAGGATCGCGATCCGCTGACCCTCGAACACCCGCGACAGAAACGCCCCGGCGACGAGGCCCTGCTGGTCGTCGCGCCCGCAGGTGCGGAAAACGTTTTCAAAGCCCTGCTCGGTCAACAGGGGATTGGTCGACGCCGGCGAGATCTGCAGCACGCCTTCCTCGTTGTAGACCTCGGACGCCGGGATCGACGTGCTCGAGCAGAAATGCCCGGCCATGAACACGACGCCCTTGTTGACCATCTGGTTGGCCACCGCGACCGCCTGCTTGGCCTCGCACGCGTCGTCGCCGATCTCGAGCACCAGCTGTTCGCCGAGCACGCCGCCGGCGGCGTTGATGTCGGCAACCGCCATCTCCGCGCCGCGCACCATCTGCTCGCCGAAAATGGCGTACTGCCCGGTCACCGGACCGGCAGTGGCGATCAGGATGTCGGCGGCCGCGCCCGTGGCGCCGGTCGTCAGGATCACCGCCGTGGCGGCGACCAGTCGTTTCCCGTTCTTCATCCTCAAGTACTCCCCTGCAGGGTTGTGACGGCACAGGTAGGAAATGCCGCCCGTCGCCGACGGGACGATGCTCACTCCGCGCGGGCCTGCGGGCGCCTCTCCCGATAGCGCCAAGGGCCGGCGCGCTCGTATCGCCACGGATACTGGCGGACCACGTTGGCCACCCAGTACAGGCGATAGGCGACGGACCCTATAATCGCGATTATCGCAGTATCCATCAAGTAGCCGGACAGGGAGAACAGCGGCCCGTCGAAGAGGCCGTATGCAAGGAAGCGCTCGGCGGCGCCGATACCGACACACGCGAAGACGAGCTGGTGGAAAGGCCGCCACGTCCCCGCGATCGCGCGGCCGGTCATGACCGCGGTGCCGCCGCCGACGATCAGCGTCAGGCCGACGAACACGGCGAGCGGAATCCCGGAGAACGGCACGATCATCGCGTCAGACCGCGCCTTCGAGGTAGGCGCTCTTCACTTCCTCGCTCGCCAGCAGCTCGGCGCTCGTGCCGCTGAGCACGATCCTGCCGTTCGCCAGGACATAGCCACGATGGGCGAGCCGGAGCGCTTGGTGCGCGTTCTGCTCGACCAGCAGCACGGTCATTCCGAGGGTGGCGTTGATCTCGCGGATGACCTCGAAAATCTGCTTGACGATCAACGGCGCCAGCCCGAGAGAGGGTTCGTCGAACAGCAGCAGGCGCGGACGGCTCATCAGCGCGCGGGCGATGGCGAGCATCTGCTGCTCGCCGCCCGAGAGCGTACCGCCGCGCTGACCGCGCCGTTCGCCGAGAATCGGGAAGATGCCGAAGACCCGCTCGAGGTCCTCGGCGTAATGGCCGGGCGCGGCGGTCACGGCGCCCATCTGGAGGTTTTCCAGCACCGTCATGCGCGGGAAGATGCGGCGGCCCTCGGGCGCCTGCGCGATGCCGCGGCGGACGATGCGGAAGGTGGGCAGCGCGGTGATGTTCTCGCCGTCGAAGACGATCTCGCCGCGGGAGGCGCGGGGGTTGCCGCAGACGGTCATCAGGAGCGTCGACTTGCCGGCGCCGTTGGCGCCGATCAGCGTCACGATCTCGCCTTCCTGCACGTCCACGTCGACGCCGCGCAATGCCTGCACCGGCCCGTACCACGTGTGAACGCCCCTGACGGACAGCATCACGCGCCGTCCTCCTCCTCGCCGAGGTAGGCGCGGACCACCGCCGGGTCGGCGCGCACCACGTCGGGCGCGCCGGCGGCGATCTTGCGCCCGTAGTCGAGCACGACGATGCGGTCCGATATCCCCATCACCACGTTCATGTCGTGCTCGATGAGCAGCAGGCCGACGTCGAAACGCCCGCAGATTTCCTTGAGCAGCGCGTTCAGCTCGGCCGTCTCGCGCGCGTTCAGCCCCGCCGCCGGCTCGTCGAGGCAGAGCATCACCGGGTCGGTGCACATGGCGCGTGCGATCTCGAGCCGACGCTGGGCGCCGTAGGGCAGCTCTCCGGCGTTGCGGTCGGCCTCCTCCACGAGGCCCACGCGGTCGAGCCAGAGGCGCGCCCGTTCGACCGCGTCGGCTTCGGCGGCGCGGTATCGCGGCAGGCCCAACACCCCGGCGAGCGTGAACCCCGACGCGCGCATCAGCCTGTTGTGCTGGGCGACGATGAGGTTTTCGAGAACCGTCATCGCCGGAAACAGGCGGATGTTCTGGAAGGTGCGGGCGACGCCGGCGCGGGCGATGCGGAACCCCTCCATGCGTTCGAGCAGATGGATCTCGCCGTCGCGCCCGGTGAGCGCCAGACGGCCGACGGGCGGCTTGTAGAAGCCGGTCAGACAGTTGAAGACCGTCGTCTTGCCGGCGCCGTTCGGGCCGATGATGGCGGTGATCTCGCGCGGCGCGGCGTCGAAGGAGAGGTCGTCGACGGCGACGAGGCCGCCGAAGCGCATGGTGAGGTGCTCGACCGCGAGAAGCGCGCTCACCGCGCGGGCGCCGACGGGTTGAGGCGGAGCGTCGGCTCGCGGTGCGCGAGCAGGCCGCGCGGGCGCCAGATCATGATCAGCACCATGGCGAGGCCGAAGGCCAGCATGCGGTATTCGGAGAACTCGCGCAGAACCTCGGGCAGGACGACGATCGCGAACGCCGCCAGCGCCACCCCGACCTGGCTCCCCATGCCGCCGAGCACGACGATCGCGAGGATGATGGCCGACTCGATGAAGGTGAAGCTTTCGGGGCTGATGAAGCCCGCGCGCGTGGCGAAGAACGACCCGGCGAAGCCGCCGAACATGGCGCCGAGCGCGAACGCCGACAGCTTGACGTTGACGGGATTGATGCCCAGCGCGCGCGAAGCGATCTCGTCCTCGCGCAGCGCCTCCCACGCGCGCCCGAGCGGCAGCCTGCGGATGCGCAGCACGAACCAGTTGGTCAGCAGCGCCAGCGCGAGAATGATGAAGTACAGATAGATGATCCGGTGCTCGCTGGAGAACGCAATGTCGAAGAAGCTGTGGAAGCTCTCGTCCTCCGGCGCGCGGCGGCTGAAGCTCAGGCCGAACAGCGTCGGCCGCGGTATCTTGCTGATGCCGTTGGGACCGCCGGAGAACTCCACCCAGTTCATCAGCACGAGACGGATGATCTCGCCGAACCCGAGGGTGACGATCGCCAGATAGTCGCCACGCAGCCGCAGCACCGGATAGCCGAGCAGAATGCCGAACCCGGCAGCGAACACCCCGGCCAGCGGCAGACACGTCCAGAACGACAGCTCCCACGTCGTCGCCAGCAGCGCGAAGCTGTAGGCGCCGACGGCGTAGAAGGCGACGTAGCCGAGGTCGAGCAGACCGGCGAGGCCGACGACGATGTTCAGCCCCCAGCCGAGCATGACGTAGATCAGCACCAGCGTCGCAATGTCGATCATGTAGCGGTCGGCGAACGGCATGAACGGCAGGGCGACCGCGGCGCCGGCGGTCGCGAACAGCAGCGGCCGGCCGTGCCGGTGCAGCGCGGCGCCGATGACGTGCCCGCCGCCGATCGACACGGCGCCCGGCGGCGCGCGGCGCCACATCGACAGGACGAAACGCCCGACGAACACCGCGGCGACGCCGACGGCGAGCACCGGCCAGCGGGTGTGGACCTCGAGGCTGGCGGCCCCGGCGGGGACGAGGCGCAGGCCGATGAGCGGCATGCCGAGGACGAAGGCGACGAGCGCGGCCAGCCCGGCCTCGCGCAGCACGGCGGCGAGGCTGCGGTCCGGCACCTCAGACCTTTTCGATTTCGGGGCGGCCGAGGAGACCGGTGGGCCGGAAGATCAATACCAGGATGAGGATGCCGAAGGTCGCCACGTCCTTGTACTCGACCGAGAAGTAGCCGGAGAAGAAGGCCTCGACCATGCCCAGCAGCATGCCGCCGAGCATGGCGCCCGGCAGCGAGCCGATGCCGCCGAGGACGGCGGCGGTGAACGCCTTGAGACCGGCGATGAAGCCCATGAAGAAGTCGACGACCCCGTAGTAGAGCGAGGCCATGACTCCGGCGACGGCGGCGAGCGCCGCGCCCATGACGAAGGTGAGCGAGATCGTCCTGTCCACGTCGATGCCGAGCAGCAGCGCCATCGTCCGGTCCTGCTCGCAGGCGCGCTGGGCGCGGCCGAGCGCCGTGCGGCCGATGACCCCGGCGAACGCGGCCATGAGCGCGACGGTGAGCGCGACGATGAGAATCTGCACGAAGCTCAGACGCACGGCGAATTCGGGCACCTCGTAAATCGTGAAGCCGCTGGTGAGGATGGGGCTCAGCGCCTTGATTCCGGCGCCCTGGCTGATGAGCACGTAGTTCTGCAGGGCGAGCGACATGCCGATGGCGCTGATGAGCGCCGCGAGCCGCTGCGTGCCGCGCAGCGGCCGGTAGGCGAGGCGCTCGACCGTCCAGCCGTAGACCGAGGTGAACAGCATGGTGATGATCAGCACCAGGAGAAGCGCCAGCGGCACCCAGGTGACGCCGGCGCCGCCGAGGATGGTGAAGGCGATGACGGCCACGAACGCGCCGATCATGTAAACCTCGCCGTGGGCGAAGTTGATCATGCCGATGATGCCGTAGACCATCGTGTAGCCGATGGCGATCAGCCCGTACATGCTGCCGAGCGTGATGCCGTTGATCAGTTGCTCGAGAAAGTACGCCATCGCGCCTCCGCACCTTCATCTAGCGCAGATTCGGACACGCCCCCAACCGAAAACTGCGACACCCGGCGCGACGGCAAGGAGCACGCGAAGCGAGCGCACGCCGCCCCGCCCCGTCCGCGACCGACGCGCCGCACGGTGCGATCCCCGGCAATCGAAAGGTTCGGCGCAAGCCCTGAATTCACCGCGGCGCCGGGCATCCGGGGTGCGCAGGCCATTGCCGTTGCCCTCGCGCCGCCGTTTCCGGGCCGGCGCATTCAGGCCGGCGGAGGCCGTCTCCCCCGAACCTGCAGACGCCGGGTTCGCGATGTGCGGCCCACTCCGGATCCGGACCGATGAACGCGGCCGCGGACGACGACGCCGGCGATACGCCGACGGCCGAGCCTCAGGCCGCGGCGCGGCGGATGCCGAGCTGCGCCCAGACGGCGCAGAGCGCGTCGACGAGGGAGTCCATCATCGCGTCGTCGTGCAGCGGCGTGGGCGTGATGCGCAGGCGCTCGGTGCCGCGCGGCACCGTCGGATAGTTGATCGGCTGCACGTAGATGCCGTAGTCGCGCAGCAGCGAGTCGCTCGCCCGCTTGCAGAGCACGGCGTCGCCGACGATCACCGGCACGATGTGGCTGGGGTTCTCGATGACGGGGATGCCGACTCCCGCCAGCCGGCGCTTCAGGGTCCCGGCGCGCTCCCGATGGCGGTCGCGCTCGGCCTGGCTCGATTTCAGGTGGCGGATCGACGCCCGCGCGCCGGCGGCGATCGCCGGCGGCAGCGAGGTGGTGAAGATGAAGCCGGAGGCGAACGACCGCACCACGTCGCAGACGGCGCACGAGGCCGCGATATAGCCGCCCATGACGCCGAACGCCTTGCCGAGCGTGCCCTCGATCACGTCGAGCCGGTGCATGACGCCGTCGCGCTCGGCGACGCCGCCGCCGCGCGGCCCGTACATGCCGACCGCGTGGACCTCGTCGAGATACGTCAGCGCGCCGTGGCGTTCGGCGACGTCGCAGATCTCGCCGATCGGCGCGATGTCGCCGTCCATCGAATAGACCGACTCGAAGGCGACGATCTTCGGCGCCGCCGGGTCGAGGTCGCCAAGCAGCTCGTCGAGATGGCCCACGTCGTTGTGGCGGAAAATCTTCTTCGGCGCCTTCGAATGGCGTACGCCCTGGATCATCGAGGCGTGGTTGAGCGCATCGGACAGAATGACGCAGCCGGGCAGCAGGCTGCCGAGGGTCGAAAGGGTGGCGTCGTTCGAGATGTAGCCCGAGGTGAACAGCAGCGCCGCCTCCTTGCCGTGCAGGTCGGCGAGCTCGCGTTCGAGCAGCACATGGTAGTGCGTCGTCCCCGAGATGTTGCGCGTGCCGCCGGACCCGGCGCCGGCGCGGCGCACCGCGTCGCACATGGCTTCGACCACGGCCGGGTGCTGGCCCATGCCGAGATAGTCGTTCGAGCACCAGACGACGACCTCGCGTTCGACGCCGTCGTCGTAGCAGCTCGCGCGCGGAAAGTTCCCGGCGCGGCGCGCCAGATCGGCGAAGACGCGGTAGCGGCCCTCGGCTCTCAGCGCCCCGAGCGCATCGGCGAAACAGGCTTCGTAGTCCATGGCGGCGCCGGCGTGTTCCCTGGATGGCTGCGTCGCCGGGGCATAGTATCATGACGCTCCCGGCGCAAGGAGGACGGACGTTGCTTCGGAGATGGTTTCTCGCGGCGGTGCCGTGCCTCGCCGCCGTCGCGGCAGGTGCCGAACATCGGGTCTACGATGCGGACGGCATCAGCGCGACCGCTTACGGTGACTGCGACGGCACCGACTACGTGCTGGTCTCGCTGTCGGACGCCTATGCGCCCGTCCGCTATGCCGCCCGCGACCGCTTCGCCGACACGCTGGCGCCGCACCTGGGCCCCATCTTCGACGCCGCGGCGGCGTGGCTTGAAGAGCGCTGCGGCAACACGGAAACGATCACCGTCGTCGGCCTCGTCAACGCGGTGCCGGTCCACGCGGTCGCGGCAGCCAGCGGACGGGCGTGGACGCCGGAGTCCGCCGCGGCCGACGGCCGCTCCCTCGCCTTCCTGGCGGCCGCGCTGCCGGAGACGGGCACGGAACCGTGCAACGAACCCGACGGCGAGGCCGGCGCGCTGCGCACGTCGCTCTTCACCGCCAAGGTCGCGCGGACGACGGGATCATGGAACCGCCGCGAGACGCTGGCGGCGATCGTGCCACTGCACCGCGAGATCGCCGCGCTGCTCGCCCGCCGCGGCTTCGACTGGTCGTGCGGGGCCGCGTTCGCCCTTGCCGAGCTCGCCGTCCACGCCGATCTCGCCCGCGCCGAGATCCTGCGGGAGAACGTCGACGACATCCTCGCGCTCGAACCGGATGCGGCGCTGCTTGCGGCGTTCGCCGGACCGGGGTTCGCGCCGATCGACGACTTCCGGAACATCGTCGTGGACACGGCCGACGGCCCGGCGGTCCGCTACGGCGGCTACCGGCTGCCCATCGTCGCGCGCATCGAGGCGGCGTTCGGGCTCGGGCGGTGACGATCGACGGGAAGAACGGGAAGAGCGCCAGTCCCGGATCGTGCGCGCCGGGCCGGGATTCGATCTCTCCGGGCGCCATCCACGATTCGGGGCGACCGGCCGGAAGCTGAGGTCCCAGCCCGCGGTCAGCCCGCCGCGTAGCCGCCGTCGACGACGAGGACGCTGCCGGTCACGAAGGACGCCGCGGGGGAGCACAGGAACAGCACCGCCCCGGCCACCTCGTCGGGCCTGCCGAATCGCTTCATCGGGGTGCGCTCGACGATCGCCCGGTAGCGCTCCGGCTCGTCGCGGACGGGCGCCGTCATCTTGGTCTCGATCCAGCCCGGCACGACGGCGTTGATGCGCACGCGATGATGAGCCCACGACACCGCCAGCGACTTGGTGAGATTGACGAGGCCCGCCTTGCTCGCGGCATAGGCCGGCGCCGTGGGCGAGCCGAACAGGCTGAACATCGAGCCGACGTTGACCATGCACCCGCGGGTCAGCGCCAGCTTGCCCAGGCACGCGTGGCTCATGCGCATGGCGCCGATAAGGTTGGCGTTGACGACGTTGGCGAACGGGCCGGGGCGAAACTCCGCGCCCTGACGCAGCACGGTGCCCGCGTTGTTGACGAGGATGTCGAGGCGGTCGATGTGGTCCATCGCCTCCTCGATCGACAGATCGTTGGTGACGTCGAGCTGCAACGCCGTCATCTCGCCGAACGGCGTCGCGGTACGGCAGGCCGCCAGCGATTCGCGGGTGCGCGCGGTCACGAACACCTCCGCCCCGGCCTGCAGCAAGGCGCCCGCGACCGCGTGGCCGATACCGCTCGCGCCACCGGTGACCAGCGCCACCTTGCCGGCGAGGTCAATCTCCCAGGCCACGCCGGCTCCCCACGGGTAGGCGGTTGATCGGGTTCGGCGGCGTCTCCCCGGCCAGCGCGGCTTTCAGGTTCCGCGCCGCGAGCCGCACCATGTCGTGCCGCGTCTCCACGTCGGCGCTGGCGATGTGCGACGTGAGGACGACATTGTCGAGGTCGCCGAGACCCTCGGTCAGCCGCGGCTCGAACTCGTAGACGTCGAGCGCCGCACCAGCGATCCGCTTTTCCCGCAGCGCCTCGACGAGCGCCGCCTCGTGCACCACGGGGCCGCGCGCGATGTTGAGGAGATAGGCGTCGCGCCGCATCAGGCGGAGGCGGCGGGCGTCGATCAGGTGCCGGGTCTCGGTAGTCAGCGGCAGTTGCAGGAGCACGTACCGCGCCTGCGCGAGAAGGTCGTCGAGCGGGAGGTAGCGCACGCCGAGCGCCTCTTCGACCGCCGGATCGACGCGGCTTCGGTTGTGGTAGACGATGTCGAGGCTGAAGCCGCGCGCACGCTTGGCCACCTCGCGGCCTATGCGCCCCAGGCCGACGATGCCGAGCATCTCGCCCTTCACCCGCGCGCCCCAGAACAGCGGAAACGACGGCCCGTCGAACAGCCCGGCGCGGGTGTAGCGATCGGACTCGACGATGCGACGACCCACGGCGAGCAGCATGGCGACGGCGAAGTCGGCGACGGCATCGTCGAGCACGCCGGCGGTGTTGGTGACCTGCACTCCGGCCTTCGTCGCCGCCTCCATGTCGATGTCGTCGACGCCGACGGAAACGCTCGCGATGGCCCGGAGCGTACCGGCGTTCGCGGCGATCACGGCACCGGGGATCTGGATTTGCAGCGTCATGACACCGGTCTTGCCGGCGACCCGGGCCGCCAGCTCGTCCGCGGGCATGACGCCATGCTCGAAGAAATTGAAGTAGTCGACCTCGTAGCGGCCGCGAAGATCGTCGAGAACGTCATCCGGCGCCCAGCTGTGGATGAAGATCGACTCCCTCATGACGCCGCGGCCGCCCGAGAAGCCTTCATCCGGCGCGCCAAGCCTCGACCGGCTGGCGCTGCTGCCCTAGACCCTCGATGCCGAGCGTCATCACGTCGCCGGCGTTGAGGAAGACGGGCGGCTTGAAGCCGGCGCCGACGCCGGGCGGCGTGCCGGTGGAGATCACGTCACCGGGATGCAGCGTCATGATGCGCGACAGATACGCGATCAGCTCCGCGACGCCGAAGATCATGGTGTCGGTGTTGCCCGTCTGGCGGCGCGTGCCGTTCACGTCGAGCCACATGTCGAGCTTCTGCGGATCGGCGATCTCGTCGGCCGTCACCAGCCACGGGCCGATGGGGCAGAAGGTGTCGCAGCTCTTGCCCTTGGTCCACGTCGGCCCGTGCTCGAGCTGCCATTCGCGTTCCGACACGTCGTTCACGACGCAGTAGCCGGCGACGTGCCCGAGCGCGTCGGCCTCGGCGACGTTGTTGGCGGGCGTGCCGATGACGACGCCGAGCTCGACCTCCCAGTCGGACTTGCGCGAGTCCTTGGGCATGACGACGGGATCGTCGGGGCCGTTGAGCGAACTGTTCGCCTTGAGGAAGAGAATCGGCTCCCCGGGGATCGGCGACCCGGTCTCCTTGGCATGATCGACATAGTTGAGGCCGATGCACATGATCTTGCCCACGGGCGCCCACGGCACGCCGTAGCGCGGCTCGCCCGCGACCACCGGCAGCGCCTGCGCGTCCACGCCGTCGAGAGCGCGCAGGCCCTCGGGAGTCAGACTGTCAGGCGTAATGTCTTCGATTTCGCCGCCGAGGTCGCGCAAGCGGCCTTCGTCGTCGATCAGGCCCGGCTTCTCCTGGCCGGGGCTGCCATAGCGTGCAAGCTTCATGGGGGTCCTCCCTCGCGGACGGGCCGCGTTTGCGGTTGCGTGACGGAGAGGCCGCGGGCGCGGCCTAGATGGTGATACCGCCGTCGATGGCGATAGCCTGGCCGGTGACGAACGCGGCGTCGTCCGAAGCCAGCCAGACGACGAGCCGGGCAATCTCGTCCGCCTCGGCAAGCCGGCCCATAGGCTGGCGGGCGACGAAGTCCCGACGCGCCGCCACGGGATCGGCAAAGGCGGCGATGCGCTCGCCGAGCGACGGCGTGTCCACGGTACCCGGGCAGACGGCGTTGCAGGCGATGCCCTGCCCGACATAGTCGGCGGCGATCGACTTGGTCAGTCCGATCACCGCCGCCTTGGTCGCGCCGTAGGCGGCACGGTACGGGATGCCCTTGAGCGAGCCGGCCACGGAGGCCATGTTGAGGATGCGCCCGCCGCCGCGCTCGATCATCCCCGGCAGCCAGGCGCGGATGGTGTCGTACATGGAGCGAACGTTGATCGCGAAGGCCCGCTCCCAATCGTCGGGCTCGCATTCGAGCACGGTGCCGACGGGAACCCAGCCGGCACAGTTGAAGAGGATATCCACCGGTCCGGTGCGGTCGCGCGCGGCGGCGACGGCGCCGGCGTCGGTCACGTCGAGCGCGAAGGTCTCGGCGCCATGGAGGCCCGCGAGCTTGCCGGCGTCTATGTCGGTCGCGAACAGGCGCGCACCCTCGGCGAGAAAGGCCTCGGCGCTGGCCCGGCCGATGCCCTGGCCGGCCGCAGTGATGAGCGCTGTCTTCCCGGCAAGCCGCACGCGCGCCTCCTTCGCCGAACGACCGCGCCGCCGACCGCGGCGGCTTCGGCAGCCCCGACAATAACGGCGCGCGCGGCGCGGGCAAGCCCCGCCGGGCGCGTCACCGCCGGCCCGAGCGTCTGTTTGCCCGCGTACCGCACAATGTATGCTCGGCGGCCACGGTGTCCGCCGAACGCGGCCGGGCGTGAACGTGGAAGAAGGAGGACAGGAACGATGAAGACGATCCCAATTGCCACCGCAATACTGATCGCGGGCGCCTTCGGCGCCGCCGCAACCGCCGCCGACATCGGCGAATACGCGGACGCCGACGACAAGACCCTGGAGCAATGCCTGCAAGCCGCGCTCGACGTGTTCGGCGGCGAGGCGCTCAACGTCGAATACAAGATGGAGGACGGCGACCCGATCTACGATTTCGACATCCTCGCGCCCGACGGCGTCCGCTGGGAGGTCGAGGTCAACGCGGAAAACGCGATGATCTGGGAGATCGAGCGCGAGGTGGACAAGTCCGACCCGGCGTTCGCGGAGCACGCGGCGGTCGACGAGGAGAGTGCCCGTGGCGCAGCGCTTGCGCTGTTCCCCGGCGTTGTCGAGAGCGTCGAATACGGCATCGAGATCGACGGTAGCGCGGTCTACGAGTTCGACATCGTCCTCGCCGGCGGCGGCGAGATGAACGTCGAGGTCGATGCGGCGACGGGCAGGGTCGTCGAAGCCAGCCCGGAACTCTGGGAGATCGGCGAAGGCGAATAGGAGACCCGCCAACGAGGCCCGGGAAGGCGGGTTCGGCCACCACCCGTCAAGCGAATAAAATGGATACATACAACCAATGGGATAATATAACCCAATCGGTGGCCATTTATATCCAATAACTGTCCATATAGAACCTACATTTTTCATTATTATTTGAGACTTAATGAATTTTCCTTCCACATTCATTTGACAACTTCCGAGAAGAACAGTACCGGTTCCCGCCGTTGTCTGATTGGGAGATCGGGGAGGGATTCCGGCAATGACTTTCAGCATGCGCCACGCGACGTGGCGTCTTTTCGGCGTCTGCATCGCGACGGCGCTCGCCGCCCCCGCGGTTGCCGAGGACGACGGGGCAATGCCGCTGCCCGACATCGACGTGATCGGCGTATCGCCGCTGATGGGCGCCGGCACGCCGATCGACGAGGTTCCATACCGGGTGCAGGTCGCGGACCCCGAGGCACTTGCGACCGACGTGCGCAAGACCGTCTACGACTTCTTCGAGGAAGAATTCGCCGGCGCGTCCGCGGTCGACCTCCAGAACAACCCCTATCAGCAGAACTTCAGCTACCGCGGCTTCGTCGCCGGGCCGCTGCTCGGCGAGAGTGTCGGCATCGCGGTCTTCCAGAACGGCGTGCGGGTCAACGAGCCGTTCGGCGACGTGGTCCAGTCGGACCTGTTCCCGGAGATGGCGATCGAGCGGCTCGAGCTCGGCAACGCGAACCCGGCGTTCGGCTTCAACGCGCTCGGCGGCGCGCTCGCCCTCAGGACGTACACGGGCAAGACGTTCCAGGGCGCCGAGGCGGTGCAGTCGGTCGGGATGTTCGGCCGTTCGCGCACGACTCTTCGCGTCGGCCGCGAGCAGGAGTCGGTCAACGCCTTCCTCGCCTTCCAGCACGACCGCGAGGACGGCTGGCGCGACGCCTCGCCGTCCACCCTCAACCGCCTGTTCGCCGACGTCGGCAGCGAGAGCGAGCGCGGCTCGCTGCACCTCAACCTGTCGTTCGCCGACAACGACCTGATCGGCAACGGGTTGGCGCCGACGGAGCTGTCGGACGTGAGCTACACGGCGAACTTCACGACGCCCGACCAGACGCAGAACCGCAACTTCCTGCTGTCCGGCCAGGGCAACATGTTCGTGAACGACCGGGTGTCGGTGCAGGGCAACCTCTACTGGCGGCGCCTCGACCGGCAGACGCTGAACGGCGACGAGATCGACGCCGAGAACTGCGAGATCGACGACGACGATCTGGACGAGCTCGTGGACGCGCTCGGCGATGCCGGGCTACTCGGGGCCGGAGGCGCCGGCGCGAGCGGGTTCATCTGCGGCGGCGACGATGACGACGACGACGAGGAAGGCGGCGAGCACGCGCACAACGGCGACGACGATGACGACGACGAAGAGGAAGAGCTCGCGGTCATCATCGACCAGGACGGACACGCGCTTGCCAGCTTCGACACCGAAAGCGGCGTCTACGGCGCGATGAACACGAGCACGACCGAGACGTCGAGCTTCGGCGGCGGCTTGCAGGCATCGATCGACACACAGTTCTCCGGCATGGCCAACCAGGTCGTCATCGGCGCCGGCGTCGACATCGGCCGAACCGAGTTCCACTCCGAATCCGAAGTCGGCAGTCTGCTCATCAGCCGGGCCGTCACCCGCGGCCCCGGTTCGAAGCGGCGATACAATGTCGGTCTTTTCGAAGTCGAGTTCGAGGACGACGATGACGACCACGACCACGATGACGACGACAACGGCTACGTCGCCCGAGACGATGACGATGACGATGACGACCACCACCACGATCACGATGATGACGACGACCACAACGGGCACGCGGCCCACGACGATGACGACGACGACGATGACGGGGAGGAAGGCGTCGAGCACAGCGCCGTCGCGCCGGTCGCCCTGGTCGCCGAGAACCGCTATCTCCGCGCCTACCTGTCAGACAGCCTTCGCCTGAACGACAACCTGACGCTTACCGGTTCGCTCTCGGCGGACCATGCCGAGATCGTGCTGACCGACGAGTCGGTCGTCTTCGGAGAGCTCCAGACGTCGCTGAACGGGAGCCACAGCTTCTTCAGCCTCAACCCGGCGATCGGGGCGACGTACTCGGTTCCGGGGCTCGCTTCGCCGGTCACGCTGTACGGCGGCTTCCGCCAGAGCAGCCGGGCGCCGTCTCCGGCCGAGCTGTCGTGCGCCGACCCGGAAGATCCGTGCAACCTTCCCAACGCCTTCGTCGCCGACCCGCCGCTCGACCAGGTCGTCGCGCACACGTTCGAGGCCGGAGCGCGCGGCACGGTGTCGGGCGCCGGGAACGGCCTCTTCAATTCGCTGGACTGGAGCGTGAGCGCGTATCACGCGACGAACTCCGACGACATCATCTTCATCGGTGCCGGCGTCGGCGTGTCGAGCGGCTTTTTCGACAACGTTGAGGAGACCCGGCGCCAGGGGCTCGACGTGAGCGTCCGCGGTCGCGGGGACTGGTTGGACTGGTACGTGAACTACGGCTACGTCGAGGCGACCTTCCAGTCGTCATTCGACGTTTTCGCCCAGAACCATCCGTACGCCGTCGGGAGCCACATTCCGGTCGAGCCGGGCGACAATATCCCCGGCATCCCGGCGCATACGCTGGGCGTCGGAGTCGATTTCGAGCCGATGGACGGTCTGCGCATCGGCCCGAGCGTGGTCTACCGCTCGGGCGTCTACCTGCGCGGCGACGAGGGCAACCTGCTCGATCAGACGGACGGCTATACGGTGGTCAACGTCGATGCGAGCTACCGGATCGGCAAGCGGTTCGAGGTTTTCGGCCGCGTCGAGAACCTGTTCGACGACCAGTACGAGACATTCGGAGTGCTCGGCGAAACCGGCGACGAAGTGCCGATCACCGAGCTTCCGGGCGGAATCACCAACCCCCGCTTCATTTCCCCCGGCCAGCCCCTCGCCGCCGTCTTCGGCGTCCGCATCAAACTGAACTGACGGCCCCCCCGGCGGCCCCCGGCTTCGCGCCGGGGGCCGCCGCCCCCTCACGGTTCCAGCGGCGGCGCTATTCCGTCCGGCAGCGGCGCGCGGAAGACGTTGAGAGTCATCGAAACCAGCGTGTAGTAGCCGAGCACGCCGACGAGCTCCACGACTCCGTCGCGTCCGAGCAGCGCTTCCGCCGCCGCGTAGCGCACATCCGACACGTCGTGAGACGTCAGCAGCTCCTGCGCGAAATCGTACACGACCGCTTCGTCCTCGTTGGCGAAAGCGGGGCGCTTGCGCGCCTCGAGCGCGTCGACGACGGCGGGCGCGAGGCCGGCGTCGAGCGCGAACTTCTTGTGCGCGTACCACTCGTATTGCGCCGTCCAGTGGCGCCCGACGCACAGGATCGCGAGCTCCTTCAGGCGCGCCTCGATCGACGTGCCGAACCTGAGCAGGGCGCCAAGCTCTTGCGCCCGGTCGGCGAACTCCGGGCTCTGCAACCACGCATTGAACGGCCCGTAGCGGCCGCTGCCGCGCGGACCGGCGGCGATCCTGTCGTGAACGCCGCGCTGCGCCTCGGTCATCTCTCCGGGCTCGAGAAACGGAATCCGGCTCATCTTTCCTCATCTCCCTTCGGTTGTCCGCGGGTCTCCGCATGCGTCCGCCGGTCTGCAAGGAACGCCTCGACCAGATCGCGCGCGGCGGTACCCGGCGCAAGACAGCCGCCGGCGACGCGGCGCTCGATGTCGGCGAGCCGCGCGGATACGGCGGGCGCGGCGCGAAGCCGCGCATCGAGGCTTTCTCTCACTTCCGCCCACATCCATGCCACCGCCTGCGCGGTGCGGCGCCTCGCCATTCCCTCGCCGACCGCCGCGACGAATGCCTCCACAGCCTCCCACAATTCGTCCATGCCGCGGCGCTCGAGCGCCGAGCAGCCGAGAACCCGCGGCGTCCAGCCCGGCGTCGGCGGGCGCAGAAGGCGCAATGCGCTCTGGAATTGCGCGCGGGTCTGTCCCGCGGCTGCCGTCAGCGCGCCGTCGGTCTTGTTCACCACGACGAGATCGGCGGTCTCCACGATGCCGCGCTTGATCCCCTGCAACTCGTCGCCGGCGCCGGGCGCCACGAGCAGCAGGAACACGTCGACCAGGTCGCGGACGGCGATTTCGGACTGCCCCGCACCTACGGTCTCGACGATCACCGTGTCGTAACCCGCCGCCTCGCAGAGCAGGACCGCCTCACGCGTGCGCCGGGCGACGCCGCCCAGCGTTCCGGCGCTCGGACTCGGGCGGACGAAGGCGCGCTCGTGACGGGAAAGGCGGACCATGCGCGTCTTGTCGCCGAGGATGGCACCGCCGCTCCGCACGCTCGACGGATCGACCGCGAGCACCGCCAGACTCCGGCCGCGGTCGAGGGCGTGGAGACCGAACGCCTCGATGAAGGTCGACTTGCCGACGCCCGGGGCGCCGGATACGCCGAGGCGAACGGTGCCTCCCTCATCCGTGCGCAGCGCCGCAAGCAGCGCTTCCGAAGCGGCACGGTGGTCGTCGCGGGTCGATTCGACAAGCGTGATGGCGCGCGCCAGCGCGCGGCGGTCGCCAGCGCGGATGGCGCGCGCTTGTTCGGAGGTCTCCTCCGCCTTCACGCCGCTTGGCGCCGGGCGTCGATCAGGCCGAGGACCGTGCGCGCGGCCTCCGGCACCGGCGTGCCCGGCCCGAAAACGGCGCTCACGCCGGCCGCGCATAACGCATCGTGGTCGCGGTCGGGGATGGTGCCGCCGCAGACGACGAGGACGCCGCCGGCACCGGCCTCGCGCAGCGCAGCGATCAACGCCGGGACCAGCGTCTTGTGGCCGGCTGCCTGGCTGGAAACGCCGACGACGTGCACGTCGTTCTCGACGGCCTCGCGCGCCGCCTCCTCGGGAGTCTGGAACAGCGGCCCGATGTCCACGTCGAACCCGATGTCGGCGAAGGCGGTGGCGATCACCCGGGCACCGCGATCGTGACCGTCCTGGCCCAGCTTGACGACGAGCAGACGCGGGCGGCGGCCCTCGCCGCGGGCGAACGCCTCGACCTCGGCGCGCACGGCGGCGAGACCGTCGTCGTCCTCGTACGCGGCGGCGTAGACGCCGCGGATGCCGTCGGCGCTGGCACGATGGCGACCGAACGCGGACTCGAGCGCATCCGACACCTCGCCGACCGTAGCGCGCCGGCGCATCGCCTCGATCGTCAGCGCCAGGAGATTGGCCTCGGCGCCGCGGGCGCCCGCTGTCAGCGCCGCAAGCGCCGCACGGCACGCCGCCTCGTCGCGCGTCGCGCGCACGGTCTCGAGGCGAGCGATCTGCTGCGCCCGCACCGCGCGGTTGTCGATGTCGAGCAGATCGACCGGTTCGTCCTTGTCCGGGCGGTACTTGTTGACGCCGACGACCGTCTCCTCGCCGCGGTCGATGCGCGCCTGGCGCATCGCCGCCGCCTCCTCGATGCGCCGCTTGGGAAGGCCGGCGAGCACCGCCTTGGTCATGCCGCCGAGCGCCTCCACTTCGTCGATGAGCACTCGCGCAGCAGCGATCAGGCTCGCGGTAAGGTGCTCGACGTAGTACGAGCCGCCGAGGGGATCGACGACGTTGGCAATGCCCGTCTCCTCCTGAAGAACGAGCTGGGTGTTGCGGGCGATACGCGCCGAGAACTCGGTCGGCAGCGCCATCGCCTCGTCGAACGCGTTGGTGTGCAGCGACTGCGTGCCGCCAAGCGCGGCGGCGAGCGCCTCGAGCGTCGTCCGCACCACGTTGTTGTACGGATCGCGCGCCTGCAGCGACACGCCCGAGGTCTGGCAATGGGTGCGCAGCATGAGCGACCGCGGGTCCGACGGCGCAAAGTGCCGGCGCATGAGGTCGGCCCACAGGAAACGCGCGGCGCGCAGCTTGGCGATTTCCATGAAGAAGTTCATGCCGACGTCGAAGAAGAACGACAGGCGCGGTGCGAACGCGTCGACGGCGAGGCCGCGCGAGGCGGCGGCGCGAACGTACTCGATACCGTCGGCGATCGTGTACGCGAGCTCCTGCACGCAGGTCGCCCCCGCCTCCTGCATGTGGTAGCCGGAAATCGAGATCGAGTTGAAGCGCGGCATGTGCCCCGCCGACCAGGCAATGATGTCGGCGACGATCCGCATCGACGGCTCGGGCGGGTAGATATAGGTGTTGCGGACCATGAACTCCTTGAGGATGTCGTTCTGGATGGTCCCCGACAGGCTCGCCGCCTCGACGCCCTGCTCCTCGGCGGCGACGATATAGCCGGCGAGCACGGGCAGCACGGCTCCGTTCATCGTCATCGACACGCTCATCCGGTCGAGCGGCACGCCGTCGAAGAGGATCTTCATGTCTTCGACCGAGTCGATGGCGACTCCCGCCTTGCCCACGTCGCCGACGACGCGCGGATGGTCGGAGTCGTAGCCGCGGTGGGTCGCCAGATCGAACGCGACCGACAGCCCCTTCTGGCCCGCGGCGAGATTGCGGCGGTAGAAGGCATTGGACTCCTCTGCTGTGGAGAAGCCCGCGTATTGACGCACGGTCCACGGCCGCGCGGCGTACATGGTCGCGCGCGGGCCGCGCACGAACGGCGCGATGCCCGGCAGCGTATCGAGATGCTCGAGCGCCGCCAGGTCGGCGGCCGTGTAGAGCGGCTTGACGGCGATGCCCTCCGGCGTCCGCCACGTCAGCGACTTGGGATCCGCGCCCCTCAGTTCGCGTCCGGCGAGAGCCGTCCAGTCGGTCAGCGTTGGCTTGGCAAAGGCGGCCATGACGGTCCCGCAACTTCCGGCGTCCGCCGCAGCCTACAACGTTCGCACGCACGCGAACAGTTGGCCGGCGGCGTGGTAAGGTCGGGCGCATGACCGACCGCGATGTCCACGCCGCGCTCGCGCGCATTGCCGCGGCGCTCGACCGGCTGGCGCCGCCACCGCTTCCCGCAACCGATCTCGACTCGGCGGACGCCTGGGTGTGGCAGCCACGGTCCGCCCGCCTGCATCCCGTCCGGCGGGTGAGCCGCGTGCCGCTCGACCTCCTCCGGGGGATCGACCGCGTGCGCGACATTCTGTACGAGAACACGCGGCGTTTCGCCGCCGGCCTGCCGGCCAACAACGCCCTGCTGTGGGGAGCGCGCGGCATGGGCAAGAGCTCGCTCGTCAAGGCCGTCCATGGTGCGCTGTGCGTCGAGACGCCGGGGCGGCTGGCGCTCGTCGAAATCCACCGCGAGGACGTCGAGAGCCTGCCCCGCCTGCTGGAACACCTGCGCGCGGCGCCGAGGCGCTTCGTTCTGTTCTGCGACGATCTGTCGTTCGACCGCGACGATACGTCATACAAGTCGCTCAAGGCGGTGCTCGAAGGCGGGATCGAGGGCCGTCCCGACAACGTCGTGTTCTACGCCACCTCGAACCGCCGCCACCTGATGCCGCGCGACATGATCGAGAACGAGCGCTCGACCGCGATCAGTCCGTCGGAAGCGGTGGAGGAGAAGGTGTCGTTGTCCGACCGCTTCGGCCTGTGGCTGGGTTTCCACAACTGCGACCAGCCGACCTATCTCGAGATGGTCGAAGCCTATGCACGACGCCACGACCTGCCGCTGGCGCCCGAGGCCTTGCGCGCCGAGGCCATCGAATGGGCCGTCACGCGCGGCGGCCGCTCGGGCCGCGTCGCGTGGCAGTACATCCAGGAGCTTGCCGGCCGCCTGGGCAGGACTTTGGAGTGATCATCCGGGCGGCGTAACGCGCGCAGACCCGTCGAGCCCCCGGGGGCCAATTGCCATCAGGTCCGAAGCGGGATCCGTCCCGCCCATCGTCCGACGCGGCGGGCGTCTACCCCAGCAGCGTGCGTTCCAGGAGCCACCACGCGCCGAGAGCGGCAACCCCGGCGGATGCGGCCATGACGATGCGGGGATCGCGACGGTCGCCGGTGAGGCGATCGACGAGAAGCAGCAGCGGGACCGCGACGCCGACGATGAGGATCTGGCCGATTTCGACGCCGATATTGAAGAACGCGAGCGCCAGCGCCAGCGCGTCCTGCGGCAGGCCGAAATCGCGAAGGACGCCGGCGAAGCCGAATCCGTGCACGAGGCCGAGGAAAAACGCGATCTTCCAACGCCGGCCTACGTCGCGGAAGAAGAAGTTCTCCGCTGCCACCCAGACGATGCTCGCGGCGATCAGCGGTTCCACCAGCGTTCCCGGCAGGGAGACGATGTCGAGTACCGCCAGCGCGAGCGTGATCGAGTGGGCGACGGTGAAGGCCGTGACCACCTTGACCACCGGCCACAGACGCCGCGCCCACAGCAGCAGCGCGACCACAAAGGCGATGTGGTCGTAGCCGATCGCGATGTGTTCGATTCCGGACACGGTATAGCGCCGGATCACCGCAAAGGCGGACGGAGGCGGCTCGCTCAGGCGGAACGTGTCGTGCTCGGCCGTCAGCACGTCCTGGCTCGCCTCGTCACCCTCCAGAACAAGGACGTTCTGGATGGCCAGCGTTTCGCCGTCGAGGAACAGGCGATTGCGGTACAGGAGTCCCTGGTCGGCCTCGCACCGCCACACCGTGGTCAGGACCACACCGTCCTCGTCCGCTTCCGGGGCTCCCGGCTCGGCGTCGCACGGCGTTCCGTCGGCATGGGCGACGGCCGCGCCGGTCGTGAGATGGGCGACCACCCGCTCGGCAAGGCCGGCGAGAACCTCGGGCCGAACCGTGTCCGTCTCGCGCTCGACGATCTCGGTCCCGAGCGCGGCGTCGAGATCCAGCCCCTTGACCGCGAGTTCGGTGGTGACCGAGGTCCCCACGATATCGATGCGCACGCTGCTCACGCCGCTGCGATGCGCGTGCGCGGGCTCGAATGCGCACAACGCCGCCCACAGGCAGGCCATCGCCGCGAGCGAGCGTCTGGCGTTCACTTGCCGCGCTCCAGCCGCGCTTCGAGCGCCTGGCGGCGAATCTTGCCCGACGTCGAGCGTGGCAGGTCGTCGGCTTCGACGAAGCGTATCCGTTTCGGACACTTGTATCCGGCAAGTCGCTCGCGACAGGCGGCGAGCAGAACATCGGCCGTCAAATCCCGGTCCGCGCGGGCGACGAAGGCGACCGGAACCTCGCCCCAGCGCGCATCCCGCTGGCGCACCACGGCGGCATCGGCCACGCGCGCGTCCGCTAGCAGCACCCGCTCGATCTCCGCCGGATAGACGTTCTCGCCGCCCGACTTGATGAGATACTTCGCCCGGTCGACGAAATCGAACGTGCCGTCGGCATTGCGCGCGAACATGTCGCCAGTGTGGAACCAGCCGCCGCGAAAATCCGCGGCATTCGCGTCGTCGGCGCGCCAGTAGCCGGAGAACAGCGTCGGCCCGCGAAAGACCAGTTCCCCGGGTGTCCCGACCGGTACCTCGCGATCTTCCGCATCAACGAGACGGATTTCGCACAGCGAGTTCTGTCGCTTCGACAGCCGCTCCGGCGCTTCGCCGACCGGAATCAGCGATGCCGACGCCGGCGGGATGCCGGTCTCGGTCGACCCGAAGCTGTTGAGAAAGGGCGCGCGCAGGCGGCGGGTGACCTCGGCGATGTAGCCGCGCGGAGTGAGATCGGCCATGGCGCCCAGGCAGCCGATCCCCCGCGGGTTGAGCGGTGTCGCGGCGAGACGTTCGAACAGGCGTTCGTAGACGCCCGGCATGAGCACCAGCCAGTCGAGCCGGTGCGCCTCGATGACCCGGCACAGATGATCGAGATCGAAGCCGTCGATCTGCACGACCCGTCCGCCGATCAGCAGACAGCCGATGGACAGGTCGGTCGAGGCCATGTGGAACATCGGCGCCCAGGCGGCAAACGTGCCGGCGCGCGACAGCCCGAGGTCGATCGCGAACACGGCCAGCCTGGCGATGAACGCGCGGTGGCTGACCAGCGCTCCCTTTGGCCGGCCGGTCGTGCCGCTCGTGTAGAGAATGACGAGGCCGTCTTCCGGCATCGCCGCATCCGCCGGCTCCGAATCGCTCGCCGCACCGAGCATCTCCTCGTAAGCGGCGCCGAACACGACCAACTCCGGCGGTTCGCCCGGTGCGTCGAAACGCGCCGCGAAACGCGGCGAGGCGAAGGCCATGCGCGGCGCCGCCAGGGCGATGCAATAGTCGAGCTCGTCGGCCGCGAGCCGCCAGTTGAGCGCCGCGACGATGGCGCCGAGCTTGGCGCAGGCGAATTCCAGCTCGACGTACTCGCAGCGGTTCTCCGACAGCACGGCAACGCGGTCGCCCCGCCCCACGCCGCGCGCGGCAAGCGCATGAGAGAGACGATTCACGCGCCCGTTGAACGCGGCGTAGGTCCATGAGACGCGCCCGTCCTCCACCGCGACCGCGCCGCCGCGGATACGCGCCTGCGCGCGCAGCAGGGCGCCGATCGTGGCGGACCCCGCGGGGCCGATCGGGAGCGTCGTCATGCGCGCACTCTATCGAACCGCCAGACACGGCGACAGCGTCCGTTCTCCCCGGAGCGTGTCGGCATGCCGGCGGCGAGCTGACGGGGACGGCGCCCCGGAACCGGCCCTCGACCGGTCCTTGCACACCGGCTTCTTGTACCGGTGACGTAAGAATTTATGTGTCAGGTGGGAAGGGGGTACTCCCTGTGGTGACGACAACCACAAACAGGAGCACCCCGCATGTCCCAGCAAGCTGCGACGATCATGAGCCTACCCCAGGCCTTTGAGGTGGTGAAGGAGATGCAGGCAGGCGGTGACGTAAGAATTTATGTGTCAGGTGGGAAGGGGGTACTCCCTGTGGTGACGACAACCACAAACAGGAGCACCCCGCATGTCCCAGCAAGCTGCGACGATCATGAGCCTACCCCAGGCCTTTGAGGTGGTGAAGGAGATGCAGGCAGGCGGACTGGACTGGGGCGAGGGCTACCGCCCGCTCGGCCGCCAGGCGCTGGCCGAGATCATCGAGGGCCGGATGGCCGAGGCGGTGGATCGCTGGCTCGACAACCTCGACGCCGGCGCGATGCGCGACCGGCGCAACGGGACCTACCGCCGCTGCCTGCTGAGCGAGCTCGGCGACATCGAGCTCAACGTGCCGCGCACCCGGCACTTCTGCCCGACCGGGGTTGTGAAGAGCTACGCAAGGCGCGCGCCGGAGATCGACCGTGCCATCCTGGCCGGCTTCGTGCTGGGGCTTTCGACGCGCAAGGTGGGCGAGGTCCTGCTGGCCCTGCTCGGGCGCCCGGTCTCGGCCGCGACGGTGAGCCGGGTCTCCAAGACGCTCGACATGGCGGTCGAGGCCTTCCACCGCAGGCCGCTGAAGAACGCCTACAAGGCGCTGATGCTCGACGGCGTGGTGCTGGCCCGCAAGACCGGCGCCGGCGCGCTCAGGAGGCCGGTCCTGGTGGCGCTCGGCATCCGCCCCGACGGCAAGAAGGAGATCATCGACTTCCATCTCGCCGTCAGCGAAGGCGCCCGCGAGTGGGAAGTGTTCCTCAACCGGCTGTACCACCGCGGGCTCACCGGCGAAGGCCTTGAGATGATCTGCGTCGATGGCGGCAAGGGCCTGCTGGCTGCCTTGCCGTTCGTCTATCCCGGCATCCCGGTTCAGAGGTGCTGGGCGCACAAGATGCGCAACATCCTCAACAAGGTCCGCAAGGCCGACCAGGAGGCCGTCAAGGCCGATGTCCACGCCGTCATGAATGCAAAGAGCCGCCGCAAGGCCCAGAGCGCCGCCCGACGCTTCGCCGACCGCTGGCAAAGCACCTACCCCAAGGCCGTCGCCTGCCTGCGCAGCGATCTCGACGAGCTGCTCACCTGCTTCCGCTACCGGACCCTCGATGAGCGAAAGCGGGTCAGGACCACCAACGCCATCGAACGAAGGTTCCGGGAGGTCCGCAGACGAACCCGGCCCATGGGAACCTTCCAGGACCGGACCTCAATGGACCGCGTCCTCTACGCGGTATTCATCCACGAAAACAAGTCTCAGGGAATCAGCACCCCCGTCTCCCTGACACATAACTCTTGACGTTACCCAGGCAGGCGGACTGGACTGGGGCGAGGGCTACCGCCCGCTCGGCCGCCAGGCGCTGGCCGAGATCATCGAGGGCCGGATGGCCGAGGCGGTGGATCGCTGGCTCGACAACCTCGACGCCGGCGCGATGCGCGACCGGCGCAACGGGACCTACCGCCGCTGCCTGCTGAGCGAGCTCGGCGACATCGAGCTCAACGTGCCGCGCACCCGGCACTTCTGCCCGACCGGGGTTGTGAAGAGCTACGCAAGGCGCGCGCCGGAGATCGACCGTGCCATCCTGGCCGGCTTCGTGCTGGGGCTTTCGACGCGCAAGGTGGGCGAGGTCCTGCTGGCCCTGCTCGGGCGCCCGGTCTCGGCCGCGACGGTGAGCCGGGTCTCCAAGACGCTCGACATGGCGGTCGAGGCCTTCCACCGCAGGCCGCTGAAGAACGCCTACAAGGCGCTGATGCTCGACGGCGTGGTGCTGGCCCGCAAGACCGGCGCCGGCGCGCTCAGGAGGCCGGTCCTGGTGGCGCTCGGCATCCGCCCCGACGGCAAGAAGGAGATCATCGACTTCCATCTCGCCGTCAGCGAAGGCGCCCGCGAGTGGGAAGTGTTCCTCAACCGGCTGTACCACCGCGGGCTCACCGGCGAAGGCCTTGAGATGATCTGCGTCGATGGCGGCAAGGGCCTGCTGGCTGCCTTGCCGTTCGTCTATCCCGGCATCCCGGTTCAGAGGTGCTGGGCGCACAAGATGCGCAACATCCTCAACAAGGTCCGCAAGGCCGACCAGGAGGCCGTCAAGGCCGATGTCCACGCCGTCATGAATGCAAAGAGCCGCCGCAAGGCCCAGAGCGCCGCCCG
Organism: Alphaproteobacteria bacterium; assembly: GCA_965243325.1. Taxonomy (GTDB): domain Bacteria; phylum Pseudomonadota; class Alphaproteobacteria; order UBA7887; family UBA7887; genus JANQOH01. Next base: position 3,049,896 of record CBDEUQ010000003.1, read on the forward strand.
ACGCTTCGCCGACCGCTGGCAAAGCACCTACCCCAAGGCCGTCGCCTGCCTGCGCAGCGATCTCGACGAGCTGCTCACCTGCTTCCGCTACCGGACCCTCGATGAGCGAAAGCGGGTCAGGACCACCAACGCCATCGAACGAAGGTTCCGGGAGGTCCGCAGACGAACCCGGCCCATGGGAACCTTCCAGGACCGGACCTCAATGGACCGCGTCCTCTACGCGGTATTCATCCACGAAAACAAGTCTCAGGGAATCAGCACCCCCGTCTCCCTGACACATAACTCTTGACGTTACCCAGGCAGGCGGACTGGACTGGGGCGAGGGCTACCGCCCGCTCGGCCGCCAGGCGCTGGCCGAGATCATCGAGGGCCGGATGGCCGAGGCGGTGGATCGCTGGCTCGACAACCTCGACGCCGGCGCGATGCGCGACCGGCGCAACGGGACCTACCGCCGCTGCCTGCTGAGCGAGCTCGGCGACATCGAGCTCAACGTGCCGCGCACCCGGCACTTCTGCCCGACCGGGGTTGTGAAGAGCTACGCAAGGCGCGCGCCGGAGATCGACCGTGCCATCCTGGCCGGCTTCGTGCTGGGGCTTTCGACGCGCAAGGTGGGCGAGGTCCTGCTGGCCCTGCTCGGGCGCCCGGTCTCGGCCGCGACGGTGAGCCGGGTCTCCAAGACGCTCGACATGGCGGTCGAGGCCTTCCACCGCAGGCCGCTGAAGAACGCCTACAAGGCGCTGATGCTCGACGGCGTGGTGCTGGCCCGCAAGACCGGCGCCGGCGCGCTCAGGAGGCCGGTCCTGGTGGCGCTCGGCATCCGCCCCGACGGCAAGAAGGAGATCATCGACTTCCATCTCGCCGTCAGCGAAGGCGCCCGCGAGTGGGAAGTGTTCCTCAACCGGCTGTACCACCGCGGGCTCACCGGCGAAGGCCTTGAGATGATCTGCGTCGATGGCGGCAAGGGCCTGCTGGCTGCCTTGCCGTTCGTCTATCCCGGCATCCCGGTTCAGAGGTGCTGGGCGCACAAGATGCGCAACATCCTCAACAAGGTCCGCAAGGCCGACCAGGAGGCCGTCAAGGCCGATGTCCACGCCGTCATGAATGCAAAGAGCCGCCGCAAGGCCCAGAGCGCCGCCCGACGCTTCGCCGACCGCTGGCAAAGCACCTACCCCAAGGCCGTCGCCTGCCTGCGCAGCGATCTCGACGAGCTGCTCACCTGCTTCCGCTACCGGACCCTCGATGAGCGAAAGCGGGTCAGGACCACCAACGCCATCGAACGAAGGTTCCGGGAGGTCCGCAGACGAACCCGGCCCATGGGAACCTTCCAGGACCGGACCTCAATGGACCGCGTCCTCTACGCGGTATTCATCCACGAAAACAAGTCTCAGGGAATCAGCACCCCCGTCTCCCTGACACATAACTCTTGACGTTACCCTTGTACCCGGTCGGTTGCGGAAGCACGATACGCTCCGCATACTGGCGAGGCCGGCAAGAAACGGAAACGAAGCCAGCCGGCACTCCCGGGCGCCGCGCGCAACGGACCGCCGTCCGGCTGCACTAGTCCGGGAGCCGTCAGGGGACGAACGGACCGCGCCGGCACTGTGCGTCGCGGCGGGACGTTCAACCGGCCGGGCCGCGAATCCCGGGACCGCCAGGAGGGACCTCCGTGCGGCCGGGTTTCGAGCCGGGTCGGCAACACGGGAGTACGATCCGATGCGAGGATACTTATGCGCGATCTGCGTCGCGGGCGGCGCGCTGTTGCTCACGGCGACGGCGAGCGCCAACGACGAACTTCTGGTGATGCAGGAAAACGCCGCCGAATGGGTGATGCCCACCGGCGACTACGCCAACACGCGCTACAGCGAGCTGGCGCAAATCCACAACGGCAACGTCGGAGACATCCAGGTTGCCTGGACCTTCTCGACCGGCGTGCTCCGCGGCCACGAAGGCGGCCCGTTGATCATCGGCAACACGATGTACGTGCACACGCCGTTTCCCAACATCGTCTACGCTCTCGACCTGAACGCCGACGGCCGGATCATCTGGAAGTACGAGCCGAAGCAGGACCCCAGCACGATCCCGGTGATGTGCTGCGATACGGTCAACCGCGGCGTGGCGTACGCTGACGGCAAGATCATCCTTCACCAGGCCGACACCACGGTGGTGGCGCTCGACGCGGCGACGGGGGCCGTGGTCTGGAAGGCGGTCAACGGCGACCCCGCGATGGGCGAGACCGGCACGAGCGCGCCCATGGTGGTCAAGGACAAGGTCATCATCGGCATCAGCGGCGGCGAGTTCGGCGTGCGCGGCAGCGTGACCGCGTACAACCTCGCGGACGGCGCCGTGGCGTGGCGGGCCTACTCCATGGGTCCCGACGCCGACACCTTGATGGACCCGGAGGGCACGACTCATCTGGGCGAGCCGGTAGGCGTGGATTCCGGCATCACCACGTGGGAAGGCGACCAGTGGAAGATCGGCGGCGGCACCACGTGGGGCTGGTACTCGTACGATCCCGAACTGGACCTGATCTACTACGGCACGGGCAACCCCAGCACCTGGAACCCGGTGCAGCGCCCCGGCGACAACCGCTGGTCGATGACCATCTTCGCCCGCAGCCCCGACGACGGCATGGCGAAATGGGTCTATCAGATGACGCCCCACGACGAATGGGACTTCGACGGCATCAACGAGATGATCCTGGCCGACATCGACGTCGGCGGGACGACGCGCAAGACGCTGGTCCACTTCGACCGCAACGGCTTCGGCTACACGCTCGACCGGGAGACCGGAGAGCTGCTGGTCGCCGAGAAGTACGATCCCGCGGTCAACTGGGCGACCCACGTCGATATGGAGACCGGCCGCCCGCAGGTGGTTCCGCGCTACTCGACCCACCACAACGGCGAGGACGTGAACACCACCGACATCTGTCCGGCCGCGCTCGGCTCCAAGGACCAGCAGCCGGCCGCCTTCTCGCCGCGGACTGGCCTGTTCTACGTGCCGACCAACCACGTCTGCATGGACTACGAGCCGTTCCGCGTGTCCTATACCGCCGGCCAGCCCTACGTCGGCGCCACGCTTTCCATGTTCCCGGCGCCCGGCGGCACGCACCTGGGCAACTTCATAGCCTGGGACGCCGGCAGCGGTGAGATCGTCTGGTCCAACCCCGAGCCGTTCTCGGTATGGAGCGGCGCGCTCGCGACCGCCGGAGACGTAGTCTTCTACGGCACGCTGGAAGGCTATCTCAAGGCCGTGGACGCCCATACGGGCCAGGAGCTCTACCGCTTCAAGACCCCGTCGGGCATCATCGGCAACGTCACCACGTACATGCACGGCGGCAAGCAGCAGATCGCGGTGCTTTCGGGCGTCGGCGGCTGGGCGGGAATCGGCCTCGCGGCCGGCCTCACCGAGCCGACCGACGGACTGGGCGCCGTAGGCGGCTACGCTGCGCTGTCGAACTATACGCAGCTCGGCGGACAACTGACCGTCTTCACGCTGCCAAACTGACACGGCGCAAGGGCGTTCGGGCCCGGCCTCCCGGCTTCGACCGGGGGCCGGGCCTTCCCGTCCGCGTCGCCGCGACCCCGGCACCGGGGCCGCCCACCGATCGAGGAAAGGAAAACCCGATGCTCCCTGGGCGGATGTCTTGGAAGATTCCGTGTATCGGCGCGATGGCAGTCGCTTTCACTCTGTGTGCCTCGGAGATGTCCCGCGCCGAGGACGAGAAACCCTACGTCATCGACGAGAACGGCGTGGTCGACTGGTATACGTTCAGCGGGTTCCGGCGCTATCACGCAGACTGCCACGTCTGCCACGGCCCCGACGGGCTCGGAAGCTCATTCGCACCGGCGCTCACCGATTCGCTCAAGACCCTGACCTACGATGACTTCCTCGAGGTGGTCGTCAACGGACGCGAAACCGTCGGCGTCGCCGACAACCGGAAGATGCCCGCGTTCGGCGTGAACCTGAACGTCATGTGTTTCATCGACGACCTTTATGCCTATCTCAAGGCCCGCTCCGACGGAGCGCTGGGCCGCGGCCGGCCGGACAAGGAACCCAAACCGCAGGAGGCGAGGGAGCGCGATGACGCGTGCATGGGCTGAACGCCGCACCGGGGGCCTCGTCGCGCGCCTGCGGCGGCGGCTCGACCCTGCGCGGCGGTTTGGACGGGTGCTCCTCGCGTCGGTCGCCGCGTTGGCGGCGGCGGGCGTCCCCGCCGCCGCGGCGGAAGACCCGGCCGCGCTTCGGGTGTGCGCCGACCCGAGCAACCTGCCCTTTTCGAACCGCGACGGCGAGGGCTTCGAGAACAAGATCGTCGAAGTGCTGGCCGGCGCCCTCGGAGTGCCGCTGCAATACACCTGGTTTCCGCAGTCGATCGGTTTCGTGCGCAACACGATCAGGGTGCGGAAATGCGATCTCGTCGCCGGCATACCGCTCGGCTACGAACTGTTGCAGAACACCGATCCCTATTACCGTTCGACCTATGCCCTGATCTACCGGGCCGACACCGGGCTCGGAGTGTCCTCGCTCGACGATCCGCTGCTCGCCGACAAACGCCTCGGCGTGATCGCCGGCACGCCGCCGGCGACCCTCATGGCCAGATACGGGCTGCTCGCGCGGAGCAAGGCCTACCATCTGCTCGCCGATACGCGACACCACCACCCGGCCAGACAGATGGCGCGGGATGTCGCCGAGGGCGCCCTGGACGCCGGCGTTCTCTGGGGTCCCATTGCCGGCTACTACGCCCAACGCACTGACCCGCCGCTTTCGCTGGCGCCCCTCGCCGGCAACCCGGACGACGTGCCGCTGGATTTCCGCATCGTCATGGGAGTGCGCTTCCGGGAACCCGAGTGGAAAGCACGGATCGACGAACTGATCCGCCGGAACCAGCCCGCGATCAATGCCGTCCTGCACGAGTACGGTGTGCCCCTGCTGGACGACAGGGGTCGTGCGATCGCGCCCTAGCGGACGGGTATCGAAGCGTGCCCGCCGCGGTCCGCCGCGTAGCCGCCGCGATGCTCTTCGCCGGGCTCGCGCCGGTCGTTGCGGCCGCCGCGAGCGAGGTCCGGGAACCGGCGGGCTACCGGATGGAGGACTACCGGGCCCCGGTCCCCGCGAGACTGCCCGGCGGCGTCACGGTCTCGGTCGAACGGGTGCGGGCTCTGGTCGAAACCGGCGACGTCGTGCTGATCGATGTCCTGCCCAGACCTCCGAGGCCCGAGGCGTTGCCGGAAGACGAGCTCTGGTGGCCCCGGCCCCGCTACAACATTCCCGGCAGCACGTGGCTGCCGAATACCGGTTTCGGCGCCTTGTCGGACGCGTCCGAACGATACTTCCTGGACAATCTCAAGCGGTTGACGGCCGGCCGCAAACAGCGAACGGTGCTGTTCTATTGCCTGGAGGATTGCTGGATGTCATGGAACGCCGCCGTGCGCGCCATTTCCCACGGCTACGAGGACGTCCTCTGGTTCCCCGAAGGCACCGACGGCTGGGAGGACGCGGGGCTGCCGACCGAACGAAGCGAGCCGGCTCCGGGGTGGGAGCCGCGCCGCGGCCGCGGCGGAACGACGGACGAAAACGGGGGCTGAGGGCATGAGCGGCAGGTTGGAAGGCGGCGGCACCGGCGCGCCGACCGCGCGGCGGCGCGGACTTCGAGCGTGCGTATGGGCGCTGGCGCTCGGGCTCCCGTTGTGCGAGGCCGCCGCAGCGGAACCGGCGAAAGCCGCCGTTTTCGATTTCGAGATGATCGATACAAGCCTCGAGGGAGAGATGACGGGAACGCGGCCCGACGAATGGCGCCGCCTGGAGATGATCGGCGACCTTTTGCGCCGAAGACTGGCGGAGTCCGGGCGCTATACCGTCATCGACCAGACGCCCGCATCCGATCGAATCCAGGCGGCTGGACACCTCTTCGGCTGCAACGGCTGCGAGGTCCCCATCGCCCGGGATCTGGGCGCCGACCTGGCGATCACCGGCACGGTGCAAAAGGTCAGCAACCTTATCCTCAACATCAACGTCTACGTGAGCGACGCGCATTCCGGGAAAAAGCTGCGCGCCACGAGCGTCGATATTCGCGGCAACACGGACCGGTCCTGGTCCCGCGGGCTGGACTATCTGGTCGAGAACCGGCTGTTGAAGCCATGATTCGCATCGAAAGGAGGACGCCCGTGAAACGCTGTCGCTTCCTGGCCGCCTCGCTGGCGCTGGCCGTCGCCGCGGCTGCCGGCCCGGGCCTGGCGCACGACTATCCCACCGAGGCGCTGGCCGACTACGTGTTCAACTGCATGCCTCGCGACGGCCAGACGCAACAGGCCTTGCGCCGATGTTCCTGCAGCATAGACGTGATCGCGTCGATCGTTCCCTACGAACGCTACGTCCAGGCCGAGACGATCTTGCGCATGAGGGAGATCAGCGGCGAAAAGAGTGCGATATTCCGCGAGAACACGGAACTCGGGCGCATCGTCGGCGATCTGCAGGACGCTCAGGACGAGGCGGGGAGCCGCTGTTTCTGAGACCACCGGGCGCGAGCTGTCGTCAGGTTCCGGCGTGCGGCGCGACCGGCCAGCTCTCGGTGAAAACGGCGTCGTCGGTATCGCGCACCTCGACGGCAATCTCCCCGGGCTCCCGCGGCACGAAGGAGAAGCGAAAGCTCGGATCCTCACTGATCGAAATCGCACCCTCGATCGACATCACCCGCTCGCCGGCGTAGCTGACCACGACGTCGCTGACGAAGCGGGCCGGGACGTAGTGCCGCGTGAGCTGATCCATCTGCAGCCCCGAATAGTTCGGGTGGCCGATCAGGAGCCGCACCTCGTTGGGCTCGCCGAACCGGATCGGCGTCGACTGCTTGAGCTTCATCCTGCCGAGACGCGCCATGGCACGGTCAGCGTCTTTCGAGGCCGGCGCCGAGCACCCGCCCGAGGCCTTGACGTAACGGGCCGCCATGTAGAGCGCGCCGTCGTTGGTCTCCGCGACCGCGCGCACGGTCGTATAGGAGTCGATCCGCACGCGGGTGGCGACGGTCGCCAGGCCGCTTCGCGGAGTCAGGCGGAAGGTTGCCGCCAGCGGAACCGGGTTGTCGTCGATGATCAGAAAGATCGACTTCACCCAGCGCTCGGCCGACTGCGGCATCTCGGCCCTGACGGTGATCGGCACGACCGCGGCGTCGTGAGCGCGATACGGCGCCTCCAGACCAACGACTCCGGCGCCGTCCAGAACCGGCCGGTCGTCGAACAGCATTTCGCGCAGCACGGGCCAGGATTCGTCGCCTTCCGCTCCCCCCGCTGCGGCGGCGAACGACAGAACCAGACCGGCGAGCGCCGCCGCGGGCTGCCATCCGGTCCGCACCATGCCCGAAACTCCGGTCCCGGCGCTCATGGGGCCCCTCCTCCTTCTCCGACCTGGCGAGGGATGATAGCACGGGACGCAGGCCGTGGCGCCGGCGTTCACTCCCACTCCAGTTCGGTGAAGGCGGTTACGACGTTGCGTGGATGGTAGGCGTCGAACAGTTTCCAGCGTCCCCGTTCGGAACGGCCCACCGACGCGACGGCCTGTTCGATCGTTTCGCCGCTTTCGATCGCGGCCCGCGTTTCGTCGAGCAGGACGCGCAGATACCGTTCCTGGGCATCGAGCGCCCCTGGCCAGTCGGCGCTCGGCGCCCCGTGGCCGGGAACGACTCGCCGGACGTCGAGCCGCCGCAGCGCCGCGATGACGTCGAGCCAGCCTGTGAGGCTGCCGTCGACCACCGGCACGCGCCCGACGAACAGGAGATCGCCGGTCCACAGCGTCCCGCTCCCGCGGTCGAGGACCGAGAGATCGTTGTCCGTGTGCGCCGTCGGATGCGCCGTCAGCTCGAGCGTCCTCCCCCCAAGGTCAAGCGTCAGCGTATCGTCGACCGTCACCGTCGGCGGTATGGCTTCGCTGCCCGCGGCCGCTGCGCCGAGCGCTTCGCCGAGGCGCCGCAAATAGTACCGTCCGCGCGCCGAGACCGCCCTGGGCAGCCTCGCGTGGCCGACGAAGGCGGCGCCGTCCTGCCGAAATGCGGCGTTGCCGAAGAGGTGGTCGGGATGCACGTGAGTGTTGACGACATATTCGATCGGCAAGTCGGTCTCGTGCCGGATCGCCTGACGCAAACGCCGTCCCTGTTCGGCGCTGCCGCCGCTGTCGATGACCGCGACGGCCCTGTCGCCGACGACGAAGCCGACATTGGCGATCGCACCAAGGTTGTTCTCGTTCGCTTCCTCGTGCCGCCCCTGTTGAACGAAGACTCCCGGGGCGATTTCGACGACCGGGAGGGGTTCGGCACAGGCGACGCTCGCGAGAACGGCGACGGCCGACGCCGGGACCAGTCTCGCCAGGACGGAGGAGACCGGGCGCGACGCGTGATGCCGGCGGCGGCGTAATGCGCGCGCCCACCGACCATCCGGACAACCGCGATCGATCATTTCAACCCGTTGCCTCCCCTCGCCGTCGTGGCCGCCGTTCGCCGCTGTCCACCACGGCACCAGCGTAGCCGGCGCGGAATTCGTTTTTCAATCGACCCCCGGAATCCTGGACCACCTCCGCGAGACCGCTTCTTGCCGCCCGGGAAGGTCGAAGCATCGACCTAGGCCGCGACACCGCGGACATACGCCTGCGCGCGCAGCAGGATGTCGACCGTGGCGTGCCCGGCCATACGACCGGCGGCGTCATGCGGCGCGTTCTGACGGACCGATCGGAAGGACAATAGCGGGGAACCTGCGGACAGCGGCACGTGGCCGACCTCAGTAGCCCCGCCTGAGCACACCGGACACGCCGCGTGCGTCCCGTGGGGCCCGGATGGACCGGGAGGTGCCGGCCGGTTGCGAGAACCGGCCGGCACGCCGCGGGCGATCAGCGAACGGCGATGGCCGTGCTGCCTGGGGCGCCTGCAAGGCCCTTTATCGGCAGCGGCGAGAACACGAACAGGAACTCGTACGGATTGGTTTCGCCACCGCTGTCGGCAGCCAACGCCGCCGCAAGTTCGCCGAGGCGCATCCATTCCATCAAGTGGATCCCGTTCTGGGTGATGAGAATGAGATGAGCCGTATTGAAGATGAAACCGAACTCGCGGCCCAGCGCGTCAGGGTTGTCGATCAGCTCGACGCTGCGACCGCCGACCGCAGCCTCGGAATGCTGCGTATCGGTTCCGAGCATGGCGATACGCCGCTCGGCGAGCCAGAAGGCTGCTTCGCTCCCGATGCCGGGGGAATTGAAATGCCGCGCGTTGTCAACGCCGAAAAGACTGTCCCATCCGGTGTAGAACAGGGCCACGTCTCCCTCGCCGGGACCGTCCACTCCCTGCGCGGCAAGTACCGCCTCGATGTCGGCGACGGTGAGCTCGTAGGAATCCGCGACGATCTCGCGACCGTTCGCGGTAACTTTCGGCACGTTCGAATTGGCAACGAAGTCGAGCAGAACGGCCCGCGTAAAGAACGGCTTGACGTTCTCGACGCCCAGTTTCTTGACGCGACCGAGCTCATCGGGCCCCAGATCCTCGTGGGTGAAGCAGTTGTAGTATCCCAGATCGTGACCGGCGTGGCTCAGAGCGTCGAACTGCGTGGCGATCTGGCCGATCGACGCGCGCACGCCGCCGGAATAGAACGACTGCGAATTGTCCTCCTCGTCAGGAAAGCTGAAGGGTGCGACCGTGACGTCGAAGACGCGCCCGAACGGCGGCGTCCCGAGCGTCACCTCGTCGTAGACATGGCCGAGACGGAAAATCTCGCCGGTTCGCACCAACCTTATCGATTCGAGGACGTTCTCGGGAGTTTGGGTGCGACTGGCCCCGATCTCGTCCGTGGGATCGTCCTGCTGCCATGGGCAGCGCGCCTCCTGAGCCTGTGCGGAGACCGCCCACGCAATCGCCAAGACGCTTGCGATCAGTCTCTTCATCTCATTTTCTCCTCTCGTCGTTGGACACCGTTCGCCGGTGTCCACCAGGGCACCAGAGTAGTCGGCGCGGGAACCGTCTTTCAATCGGCCTCCAGGACCTTGGAGCCCCCCGCGAGACTGCTCCTGCCCTCCCGGGGGTCGAGGCCTCGGCCGCGAATTCTCAACGGTCAGACCGAAACGCGGCGTGCGACGCCGCCGTACCGGCGATGCAGCCAGCAAGGGCAGCGAACGTGGCGGACCGACTTCGGGATGTGGAGGACATCATGCGGTCGGCGAATGAAGCGATTCCATAGCCCGATCCGCCCGGCTCATACGGCAAGCGGCTTTTGAGCGGAGCTTCCTTCACTCCCAGGTCAATCATGTTGTGAGTGGCGGCTGACTCATGTGTAATGCCTGCGTGAAACACCGGCGTTGGTGTGAACCAAGGAGGGAGGGAGTCATGAATAGCAGTGGATCTGCCAGACTCGCCGCGGCCTTTGGCGCCGTCGTCCTGTCTGGTTTCGTCGGTGCGGCAGGACCGGCGTCGGCCGAGGACGCAGCCGCCGAGAGTCCGTGGGGTGCGGAGGACGAAATCGGCCGGTTGAACCTGATGACGGATGCCAGCAGGCTCGCCGTTCTGAGCCGCATCTCCAGTGGAAAGGTCTACGATCTCGGTGTGGAATACTTCGTCGGCATGCCGAGCTGGCAGGCGATCGGCGATCAGCGCTTTCAACTGTTCCTCACCCACACGCCGCGCGGCGTGACCGTGGACGACCCGTTCGGTATCGGGCCGGACCTCAACAAATACGTCAGTTACAGCGGCGACGCGATGAGCCTGTACACGCACACGGGCACGCATGTCGATGCGCTCAACCACTTCGGATTGAGCGGAAAGATATGGAATCGCTACGAGTCCGACCAACATCTGGGCGACCGGGGCTGGCACAGGGCAGGCGCGGAAACCATTCTTCCGATCGTGGCGCGGGGCGTGCTGATCGATGTCGCCGGCGCCCACGGCGTCGACGTGCTGGGAGATTCCTACGCCATCGACGCGGAGGAATTGCAGGTGGTGCTCGAGCAGCAGGGAACGGCGCTCCAGGAGGGAGACGTTGTCCTAATCCGTACCGGACGCATGACGATCTTCGAAAGCGATCCGGAGCACTACAAGGCCAGCCAGCCAGGCATCACGCTCGACGCCGCGCAATGGCTGGTCGACGACAATGGCGCGATGACCGTGGGTTCGGACAATCTTACTCTTGAAGTGATTCCCCACCCGACGCCGACCGCGAGCTACGTTCCCGTGCACACCTACCTGTTCGCACAACGGGGCGCGCTGATCCTCGAGGTCGTGGATCTCGAAGCGCTGGCCGCCGACGAGGTGTACGAGTTCGTCTTCATCGGTGCTCCTCTGAAACTGCGTGGCGCCAGCGGCGCCCCGATGCGGCCGGTCGCAATCCCGATCAACTGACGATACGGGATGCAACCCCCGGACGGCCCGCAGACGGTAACGTCAAGAGTTATGTGTCAGGGAGACGGGGGTGCTGATTCCCTGAGACTTGTTTTCGTGGATGAATACCGCGTAGAGGACGCGGTCCATTGAGGTCCGGTCCTGGAAGGTTCCCATGGGCCGGGTTCGTCTGCGGACCTCCCGGAACCTTCGTTCGATGGCGTTGGTGGTCCTGACCCGCTTTCGCTCATCGAGGGTCCGGTAGCGGAAGCAGGTGAGCAGCTCGTCGAGATCGCTGCGCAGGCAGGCGACGGCCTTGGGGTAGGTGCTTTGCCAGCGGTCGGCGAAGCGTCGGGCGGCGCTCTGGGCCTTGCGGCGGCTCTTTGCATTCATGACGGCGTGGACATCGGCCTTGACGGCCTCCTGGTCGGCCTTGCGGACCTTGTTGAGGATGTTGCGCATCTTGTGCGCCCAGCACCTCTGAACCGGGATGCCGGGATAGACGAACGGCAAGGCAGCCAGCAGGCCCTTGCCGCCATCGACGCAGATCATCTCAAGGCCTTCGCCGGTGAGCCCGCGGTGGTACAGCCGGTTGAGGAACACTTCCCACTCGCGGGCGCCTTCGCTGACGGCGAGATGGAAGTCGATGATCTCCTTCTTGCCGTCGGGGCGGATGCCGAGCGCCACCAGGACCGGCCTCCTGAGCGCGCCGGCGCCGGTCTTGCGGGCCAGCACCACGCCGTCGAGCATCAGCGCCTTGTAGGCGTTCTTCAGCGGCCTGCGGTGGAAGGCCTCGACCGCCATGTCGAGCGTCTTGGAGACCCGGCTCACCGTCGCGGCCGAGACCGGGCGCCCGAGCAGGGCCAGCAGGACCTCGCCCACCTTGCGCGTCGAAAGCCCCAGCACGAAGCCGGCCAGGATGGCACGGTCGATCTCCGGCGCGCGCCTTGCGTAGCTCTTCACAACCCCGGTCGGGCAGAAGTGCCGGGTGCGCGGCACGTTGAGCTCGATGTCGCCGAGCTCGCTCAGCAGGCAGCGGCGGTAGGTCCCGTTGCGCCGGTCGCGCATCGCGCCGGCGTCGAGGTTGTCGAGCCAGCGATCCACCGCCTCGGCCATCCGGCCCTCGATGATCTCGGCCAGCGCCTGGCGGCCGAGCGGGCGGTAGCCCTCGCCCCAGTCCAGTCCGCCTGCCTGCATCTCCTTCACCACCTCAAAGGCCTGGGGTAGGCTCATGATCGTCGCAGCTTGCTGGGACATGCGGGGTGCTCCTGTTTGTGGTTGTCGTCACCACAGGGAGTACCCCCTTCCCACCTGACACATAAATTCTTACGTCACCCCCGCAGACCGGCGGGTTGCGCCGCGTTCGCCGCGGGTGTTAGCGTCGCCCGCGGCGATTCGCCGGCGCTTTGCAAAACATAGAACGCGGCCATGAAGATCAACGGCAACGCCGTCCGTCCCGGCATGGTTATCGAGCACAAGGGCGCGCTTTGGCGCGTCGTCAAGAACCAGGCGACCCAGCCGGGAAAGGGCGGCGCGTACAACCAGGTGGAACTGAAGAACCTGCGCGACGGAACCAAGCTCAACGAACGGTTCCGGGCTGCGGAAGCGGTGGAGCGCGCCCATCTCGAGCAGAAGAGATACCAATTTCTCTACGCCGACGGCGACGTTCTCACGCTGATGGACGGAGACAGCTACGAGCAGATCGACGTTGACGCGAATCTCGTCGTCAGCGGCCGTCCGTACCTGCAGGAAGGCATGGAGATAGAGGTCGAGAGTTTCGACGGCCGCACGATCGGCATCCGCTTGGCCGACACGGTCGTCATGACCGTCGTCGAGACCGAGCCCGTCGTAAAGGGCCAGACAGCGGCGTCGAGCTTCAAACCCGCGGTGCTCGAAAACGGTGAACGCATCATGGTGCCGCCGCACGTGGAAAGCGGTGTCCGCGTGGTCGTCAACACGGCCGACGGCAGCTACGCGGAACGCGCCAAGGACTGAGGCCAAGACCCCCCCATGGCAGTGCGCTCGGCAATCGTGAACGTGATGGCCGGCGCGGCGGTTCGCGCCGCCCGCCCGCTGAATCGCGATTTCGGCGAATTGGAAAATCTTCAGGCGAGCCGCAAGGCGACCCGGTCGTTCCTCGCCCGCGCGTGCCGCCACGTGGAAGACGTGCTGGCGACAGAGCTGTCGCGAGCGCGGCGCGACTACGCGGTGCTCGCAGACGGAACCGCAGACCCGGGAGGACCGGCGTGGCTGATCGCGCCGGTCGACGGTGGCGAGAACCTCGCACACGGCGTGCCGAACGTGGCGACCGCCATTGCCGCGCGCGAGGGCGGACGCACGGTCGCCGGAGTCGTCTACGATCCGCTGCGCGACGAGCTCTACTGGGCGGAAAAGGGCGTGGGTGCCTACGTAAACCATCGGCGCATCCGCTGCGCCGGCGGCGGACGCGTGGAAACGGCCGTGGTGTCGCTGGCTCCGCCGCGCGGACTCTCGCCGGCACGGCTGGTCGCCGCGGTGGCCCCCGCCGAACTGCGGATCACCGGCGCACCGGCGCTCGATCTCGCGTATGTGGCGAGCGGCCGTTTCGACGGCTTCGTCGGCACGGCGTCGGCGGCGGTGCTGGCCGCCGGCGGGATATTGCTGCGCGAAGCGGGCGCCCTGATCGAGTCGGTGCGCGCCGACGGCGTGGACGCGCCGCTGACGCTGACCGCCGACGGCCGCCTGCTGGCGACGCTGGTGCGGCGCATGGACGCGCTGACGACGGTCGGTCGCCGCGTCGCCGCAACGGCCGGGTGACGGTTGCCGGCACCTGGGGCCGGCGGTATTCTTTGCCTGCGGCGATGTCGCGGCAGCGCGCAGCGCGGCACGCGACCACCGGGTCCGACGTTCGGAATCGGGTGAGCATGACGGCATCCAGAAGCACGCATCGCCCAGGCGGTCTTCGCCGGGCGGCAGGCGTGGGCGTCGCCTGCGCCACCTGCCTTGCCGGCGCCGCCTTGGCGCAAGCCCCCTCGGCAACGGCTACCGGTTCGCCCGGCGTCGAGGTCAACCAAGCCGTGCTGGATGCACTCGGACCGCCTGTTCGAAGCCGGGCGGCACTCGTGCTTACCCGCCCGGTCCCTCGCACGCTGTCCGCGCCGCCCGCCCTCGTGCGCCGCGCGGAGTGCGACCCGGTCGCGGCAGCCGTAATCGGGTCCGACGGCCTGCCCATCTTTGACGGCACGAGAGGGTGCCCGCATTCGCGCACCATCGGACTGTCGATGCGGTCCGACACGGACGACGGACCCGCTCCGGTCCGCCTCCGCCGCCCGGGCGCCGACGCGGAACGGACGGAGCCGGCAGACGGCACCACACCGCCGCCGACTGCAACGGAGGCATTGCCACCCCGGCCGAGCGCCGTCGCGCCGCCGCCGCCGCCGGCCGCGCCGGAAACGCCGGAGATGCCCCCCAGGCCGACGGCTGCGGAGCCGGAGCGCGAGCTGCCCGCGCCGCCCGCCGTTGAAACGGCGGGCGCGGCGCGGGTCGTGTCCGAAGATGTTCCGGAGGCGGCCGCCGCTGCCGAGGACCTGACGGTCGCAGCCGCGCCGGCGCCTCGGGCCAGGCCGCTCGCGACGGTCCTGAGCGTCCCGTTCGCTTCCGGCGACAGCGATCTGTCACCCGCCGCGCGGCAGACTCTCGATCGGGTCGCCGAATCGCTGGGTACGGAACCGACGGAGCGCATTCAGCTAAAGGCTTATGCCGATGCCGAAGGCACGACGTCGAGCGCCGCACGACGCATGTCGATGCTCCGCGCCCTGTCGGTGCGTTCCTATCTGATGGAAACCGGGGTCAGTTCGACTCGTATTGACGTCCGAGCGCTCGGCGCCAAGTACGAAAGCGGGCCGCCGGACCGCGTCGATATCGTCGGTGTCCGATAGGCGATCCGCACAGCGCCTGGCGGAAGCGCGGGACCCGGCCGGATTCGCGGCAAACGGAAGTCGAAAATGAACAGACCGCGCCGATTCCTGCTGCGGATGGTCGTATTCCTGTTGATCGTCGGCGCAGCCGTCGGGATGCTCGGCGACGCATTGATCGACGCCTTCCTCGCCAATCCGCCGCTGAACGGCCTGATTCTCGGCGTTCTCGCCCTAGGCATCGTTTTTTCCTTCCGACAGGTGCTCGGACTTTCCCCCGCGGTGCGCTGGATAGAGGCATTTCAGGCCGATACGCAGGAGAGCGCACCGCCGCCGCACCCGCGACTGCTGGCGCCCATGGCGCGGATGCTGGAGGACCGCCAGGGAAAAATGATGCTGTCGGCCCTGGCGACGCGTTCGTTGCTGGACAGCATCGGTTCCCGGCTCGGCGAATCGCGCGAAATCTCGCGCTACATGATCGGGCTGCTGATCTTCCTGGGGCTGCTCGGCACGTTCTGGGGCCTGCTCGACACCGTCGGATCGGTCGGGACCGTGATCGCCGGTCTCAGCACCGACGCCGACGACCTGGTCGGCACCTTCGCGGCGCTGAAAACCAACCTGGAAGCCCCCCTCTCCGGCATGGGGACGGCGTTCTCCTCGTCGCTTTTCGGGCTGGCGGGCTCCCTGGTGCTCGGATTCCTCGACCTGCAGGCGGGCCAGGCGCAGAACCAGTTCTACAACGATCTTGAAGAGTGGTTGTCGAGCGTCACGCGCCTGTCGAGCGGAACGGGAGTCGCCGACGGCGATCAATCGGTGCCGGTCTACGTTCAGGCCCTGCTGGAACAGACCGCCGATTCGCTCGAAGAGCTCCAACGCACACTCGCGCGGGGAGAGGAAGAGCGCCGCGCGTCGAACGCGCGCACGACCCAGCTCACCGAACGGCTCGTCGCGCTGTCCGATCAGATGCGCACGGAGCAGGACATGATGGTCAAGCTGGCCCAGAGCCATCTGGACATGAAACCGGTCCTGCAGCGGATCGCCGAGGGGCCAGGACTCGACGGCGGCGGGATGGACGAAGCAACCCGTGGA
The DNA here is from genome assembly GCA_965243325.1 of Alphaproteobacteria bacterium. Lineage (GTDB taxonomy): Bacteria > Pseudomonadota > Alphaproteobacteria > UBA7887 > UBA7887 > JANQOH01. Next base: position 3,066,213 of record CBDEUQ010000003.1, read on the forward strand.
CATATCCGCAATCTCGACGTCTATCTGGCGCGGCTGCTTGAGGAGACGACGAACGGCCGCACCTATCTCGCGTCGGAACTGCGCGCCGAGATCAAGCTGCTGGGACGCATGATGACCGCATCGGCCGCGGGATGGTCCGGCGACGATACGCCAACGATGCAGCCGCCACCCGGCGCACCGGAGCGGACGCAGGTCTCGCCGGAGCCCGCCTCGCCGTCGGCCCCGCGAGCTCGCGACGGTGGGCGCGCGTCGTCGTCCTCCCCCATACCGCCGGCGCCGCGGCATGCGGCGGCGGCACCGCCCGCGCCGGTGCCGCAGAGAGCACCGCGGAGGGAACCCCGGTTGCACACGACGGACGAGTCGCCCCCGGCGTCACCGGTCGATCGACCGCCCCGCCCGGGCGACGGGCGCAGGGAACGATGACGCTTCCCTTGCCGCGCACCTGACCGACGATGGCCAACCGCTTCGACCGCAACGCGCGCTCGACCGACATCTGGCCGGGATTCGTCGACGCGCTGTCTACCCTGCTTCTCGTCCTGATTTTTCTGCTCATCATCTTCGTGGTCGCAGAGTTCTTTCTCGGGCGTGTCCTCTCCGGCCGTGAGCACGAACTGGCCAATCTGAAGAACGCCATCGTCGAACTCGAAAGCATGCTGTCCATCGAGCAGACGCAATCGCGTGACCTGCGCGGGGAACTCAACACGATCACGGCGCAGCTCACCGCCGCCAACCAGGATCGGGAAGATCTCAGCGAGGAGCGCAACGCGCTGCGGCTCGACTTCCGCGCCCTCGAAGACCGCCGCGATGCTCTGGCGACGGAGCGCGACGCGAGCGCGTCGGGACTTGAGGAACTGCGGCTTCGATTGGCGGAAAGCCAGGCGGCTCTCGCGGCGGCCCGCGCCGATCACTACGACGCCACGGTCGAGGCCAGCGACACGCGCGCCGCGCTGAGTGAAGAGCGCCGACTGTCCGACGATGCGCGTCGGCAGGTGAGCCTGCTCAACCTGCAGATTGCACGGCTGCGCTCTCAGCTCGCGACGATTCAGCAAGCCCTCGACGCGAGCGAGCGCACGGTCGAGGACCAGAACGTTCGCATCGAGGACCTCGGCAGCCGCCTCAACGTTGCCCTGGCGAGCCGGGTCGAGGAACTGCAACGGGCACGTTCGGTCTTCTTCGGCGAGCTGCGCGACGTGCTTGCCGGCCGTAGCGACGTTCGGATCGAAGGCGACCGCTTCGTGATACAGTCGGGCGTTCTCTTTACGTCCGGATCGGACGAGCTCGGCGACGAGGGACGACGGCAGGTCGAGGATCTCGCTGCGCTCCTGCTGCAGATTTCCGAAGACATCCCCGACGATGTCGAGTGGGTGCTCCGTATCGACGGCCACACCGACAGACGACCGATTCGCACCGCGCGCTTCCAGTCGAACTGGGCACTGGCGGCGGCGCGCGCGATCACCGTCGCCGGCACGCTTATCGAGAATGGCGTTCCTCCACACCGGTTGATGACGGCGGGATTCGGTGAGTTCCAACCGATAGATGAGGCCGAAAGCGAAGACGCCTACCGCCGTAACAGGCGCATCGAGCTCAAGCTCACGCAGCGCTGAGGGGACGGGTGGACATGGGGAACGCCCGCCGTTCCGACGTCGGCGAGGAGGCCGGGCGATGGCGTTGAGGGCGCGCCGCACCCGGTTGGAGCGGCGTCAACGCGAGCGTTGGCGCACCGCGCTCTTGCGCACGCTTCTCTATGCCGGCGTCCTCGCTCTCGTCGCCTACTGGGCGTACAGCATGGGTAGCGAGCGCGCCGAATTGCGCAATCTGTCGCTGGCGGACAGGTTGGCCTCGCTGCAGGAGGAGAACCGGCGGTTGCAGGAAGACGCCGAGGCGGCGATCAGCGAGCGTGCCGTCGCTGCGGAGCGTCTGGCCGAATCGCAGCGCCGCTACCGAAGCGACGTGCCGGCGGAAGACGAACGTGAAATCCTGGACGTCGTGAGGCAACGCATGGCCGACGGGGTTCCGCGCCAACGTTTCCTCCATGTGCTCGAAGCGGTGCAGATCAGTCCACGGTGCGCCTCGGACGTGCTGACGCGGCGTTTCCTGTTGCAGACGTCATTATCCGTCGGGACCCACGCTTCCGTGAGCTTCGCCAACAACGCGATCGTCGTCACCGGCACCGGCATGTCCGCCCATGACCCGGCGGGCAATCGCGAGGCGTGGTTCGACGCCGCCGAACCGGTGCGGATCGCGTTTACCGCGCCGGGCGGGGCGGAAAGCGTGAGCGAAGGTCTGCTTCCGCTCCACCATGCCGTGGTTCTCGGAGACAAGGCGCACAACTTCACCATGACCGCGGCTCAGACGCGTGGATTCGTGTCGGTGACCGAGCAGGTCTGCGATTACCCCTGACGTCCGACGCTACGGATAGACCCCGGTCTCCCAGCGGACCGCCTTGCCGCGGGCTGCCGCCCGGGCGCCGAACACGGCGCCGGGATGCGCCTTTGCCGCGGCCGCATAGGCGGCGGCGATTTCGTCGAGGTCGCGGCCTTTCGACGCGTCGTCCTGCGCGCGTACTTCCGACCACACGCGCCATGCGGCATGCTCGGCGGCGAACGCCGGGTCGGCCTCGTAGGCCGCTGCCCGGCGCGCCATGCCGGCGAGAGCTGCCGCCGCTTCGCTGCCGAGATCGAGCTGCCAGAGCTCCGGCAAACGCTGCAACCGTTCGTTCGCGACGTAGCGCTCGATGTCGCTTCCGAGGCGTTCGTAAGCCGCCAGACGATTGACGAAGTACCAGTGGTAGGCGTCCGCGAGGCTCGATTCGTAGGGACGGCCCACCAATGCCTTTTCGAGCACCCAGTCGAGCGCCCGTCCGGCAACCGGCGGCGGTGCCCACTCGTGTTCGCCTTCGAAGATCTCGATCATCCGCGCAACGCGCTCAGGCAGGAACAACCGTATGCGCTTGGCGTGATGAAAGTTGAAATCAAGCGTGCCGAAAGTCGCGTAGATCACCATTTCCTCATTGCCCGCGGTCATGAAACCACGGCCGCCCCAGGGCCCCGCCGATTGCAGGATCATGCCGCGAAAACCGGTTCGAAGCGCCGGGTAGGCACTGCACACCCGGGCCGCCCCTGACAACCCCGAACAGAACATCATGCCCGGCTGGACGCGCACCCGCGCCGCAATGTCGTCGTAGGCGCACTCGAAGTTCGGCAACCAATCGGCGGTGCCGTTCCGCGACTCGACCAGCATGGCGACGAGCCAGCGGTCTTCGACCAGTCTTTCCGCGAACGCGCCCATCGTCGCATCGCCAAGGGGCGAGGCGAGGAACATGACCGGATAGCGCCGGTCGTGGTCGTCATAGTCGTGCGGTACGTAGAGGGTGTAGTGATAAAGGTCCCGCACGATATCCGAGCTGGTATCGATGTGGTCGCCTGGGGCGCAGGCGATCAACGTGGTACCGGCGCGCGCGAGCGGCGCGTCCAGCGGCGTCGGCGACTCGGCCCGGACGCCGGCCGCGACGACGAAGCACGTGACGGCGAAAAACCAGATCCTCATCGCACCACCCCCGGTTGTCGAGCGCGGCGCAGCATATGGAAACCGCGTTGCGGGGCAACCGGTCGCGGCGGAGAGCTCAGTGCGCTTCTTCCCAGGTTGCGCCAAAACCGGCGTCGACGACCACCGGGACGGACAACGCAAGCGCCGGCAACGTTGCCTCCTCCATCACCCGCCGCACCACGTCAGCGGTTTCCTCGAGCGCGTTCTCCGGCACCTCGAACACCAGTTCATCGTGCACCTGCAGCAGCATGCGGGCGTCCAGGCGCGCGGCGTCGAGCGCCGGTTGCATGCGAATCATCGCACGCTTGACGATGTCGGCGGCCGAACCCTGCAGCGGCGCATTGATCGCCTGGCGCTCGGAGAACCCGCGGCGCGCGGCGTTGCGGTCGTTGATGCCGCGGACGTGGCAACGCCGTCCGAAAATGGTTTCGACGTAACCGTGCGCGCGCGCGAACGCTTTCGTTTCCTCCATGTATCGGCGAATTCCGGGATAGCGTTCGAAGTATGCCTCGATGTACGACCGTGCATCGGCCCGGTCGATGCGAAGCTGTCGCGCCAGACCGAACGCACTGATCCCGTACACGATGCCGAAATTGATTGCCTTGGCGCGTCGCCGCATGAGCGGGTCCATACCGTCGACGGCGATGCCGAAAATCTGCGCCGCCGTCGCAGCGTGAATGTCCGCGCCATCGTGGAACGCCTGGCGCAACGCATCGATTTCGGCAACGTGCGCGAGCAGCCGGAGTTCGATTTGCGAATAATCCGCGCTCATCAGCCTGTATCCAGGCTCGGGCACGAAGGCGCTCCGGATCTTGCGGCCTTCTTCGGTGCGCACCGGGATGTTCTGGAGATTGGGGTCGGTGGAGCTCAGGCGCCCCGTGGCCGCGCCGGCCATCGCGTAGGACGTGTGCACGCGCCCCGTGTCGGGATTGATCTGCTCGACGAGCGTGTCGGAATAGGTGCTCTTCAATTTCGATATCCGGCGCCAGTCGAGGACCTTCGCGGGCAGCGCGTGGCCGAGCGCCGCCAGTTCCTCCAACACGTCCGCGCCGGTCGCGTAAGCACCGGTCTTTCCCTTCCTCCCCCCTTGCAGACCCATTTCATCGAACAGCACCTCGCCCAGCTGCTTGGGCGAGCCGATGGTGAACGGGCGTCCGGCGAGCTCGTGAATCTCGCCTTCGAGGATGCCCAGACGCTCGGCGAAGTCCTTCGACAGGCGAGCGAGAGCGGTGCGGTCGAGCTTCACGCCGCGGCGCTCCATGGCCACGAGCACGGGCGCCAGCGGACGTTCCAGCGTCTCGTAGACCGAGACCATGCGCCCAGCGACCAGCTTCGGCTTCAGGACGCGGTCGAGCCGGAGCGTGATGTCCGCGTCCTCCGCCGCGTAGTCGCGGGCGCGGTCGAGCGGAACGCGGTCGAACGTGATCTGCGATTTCCCGGTGCCGATGAGCTCCTTGATCGGGATCGGCGTGACGCCGAGATGCCTGTCGGAAAGGTCGTCCATGCCGTGGTTGCCGCGGCCCGCGTCGAGCACGAACGACATCAGCATGGTATCGTCGAACGGCACCACGTCGACGCCGTATCGGGACAGTACCAGCATGTCGTACTTGAGGTTCTGGCCGACCTTCATCACCGCCGGGTCTTCGAACAGGGGCTTCAGCAGGGCGAGCGCGGAGTCGCGCGGTATCTGCACCCCGGCCTCCTCGAGCAAGCCGCCGTCGGGCGGACGGTGGGCGAGAGGGACGTAGCACGCCTCGCCAGGCACGATCGAGAGCGAGATGCCCACGAGTTCCGCACGCATGGCGTCGAGCGCCGTGGTCTCCGTGTCGACGGCGACCCGGCCTGCCTCGAACGCGCGGGCAACCCATTTTTCCAGTTCGCCGAGGGACTGAACGAGCGTGTAGTCGGTTTCGACCGGCGCAGGCGCTTCGCCTGGAGGTTCGGCGCGCGTATCGCCGCCGTCCCAGCCGAACTCGTCACCGATCCGGGCGAGCAGCGACTTGAACTCGTTCCGGCCGAGAAACTGCGCCAGGGTCTCGCGCTCCGGCGCGAGAGGCCGAAAATGCTCGACGGACACCGTCACCGGCGCATCGCGACGCAAGGTCACGAGATCGCGGCTGATCCGCGCCATCTCGGCATGATCGATCAGGCTCTGCCGCCGCTTCGGCTGCTTGATCTCGCCCGCGCGCGCGAGCAGGGCGTCGAGATTGCCGTAGTCCTCTATCAGGCGGGCTGCCGTCTTCACCCCGATTCCCGGGACGCCGGGCACGTTGTCCGTCGAATCCCCGGCGAGCGCCTGCACGTCGATGACCTTGTCGGGGCCGACGCCGAATTTCTCCCTCACCTGGTCCGGGCCGATCTCGCGCATACGGATCGGATCGAGCATCGTCACCCCATCGCCGACGAGCTGCATCAGGTCCTTGTCACTGGACACGATGGTGACATCGGCGCCGACGTCCGACGCCAGCCGCGCGTAGGTCGCGATCAGATCGTCGGCCTCGAATCCGGGCAGCTCGATCGCCGGCAGCCCGAACGCCCGTGTGGCCTCGCGAATGAGCGGAAACTGGGGAATCAGCGCTTCCGGCGGCGGCGGGCGATTGGCCTTGTACGCCTGGTAGATCTCGTTGCGAAACGTCGTGCGCGCGGTGTCGAAAAGGACGGCCAATCCGTCCCCTTCTCGATCGCGGGCGAGCTTGTAGATCATGTTGCAGAAGCCGAGAACGGCGTTCGTCGGCGTCCCGTCGCCGCGCGTCAGGGGCGGCAGCGCGTGGAAAGCGCGAAAGATGTAGCCCGAACCGTCGATCAGACAGATTCGACGTGTTCGCTCGACGACGGTGCTCATGGTCCGCTCCCCGGTCCGGTGGCCATCCAGATTGCGCAATCCGCAGGCGCCAGGCAATGCAGGACGGCGATGCGCCATGCGCCGCCGAGGATCGGGTGAGCGACAGCGCGACGCCCCAACCGCGGGTGATCGACGGGCGACTGCCGTTCCCGGTGCCGTGGCGGCTCTCCGCCTATTACGCCGCGGTGTTTCTCGCCGTAGGTCTGTTCACACCCTACTGGCCGCTCTGGCTCGAGTCGCGCGGCCTGGGTCCGCGTGAGATCGGCGTTATCCTGGCGCTGACGACCTGGGCGAAGGTTCTCGCGAGCCCCGTGGCGGCAGGCATCGCCGACCGGATCGGCCGGCGCCGGCCGGTCATGATCGTGTTGTCCGTCTGCGCCGCGGCGGTGTTCTGCGCCTATGCCGCAGCGGACACCTTCGCAATGGCCGCCGTGGCGGCGGTCGCGCTGGGCCTGTGCTTTCCGCCGTTGATGCCTGTCGGCGAAAACCTCGCCATGCTGGCGGCCCGCGCCCGTCGCTTCGACTACGGCCGGGTACGCCTGTGGGGCTCGCTGACCTTCATCGCCGGCGCATGGGGCGGCGGCGTGTTCATCGATGACGGCGACCCGCGCGCGGTGCCGGTGATGACCGTAGGTGCCGCGATCCTGGTCGCTCTCGCCTGCGCCGCCTTGCCCGATGTGCGGGCGGCACCCTCTCGCGGCTCGTTTACCGGCATCGGCGCCCTGCTGCGCCGGCCGCCGTTCCTCGTCTTCCTCGCCACCGCAAGCCTCATCCAGTGCAGCCACGCCGCCTACTACGCATTCGCTACGCTGCACTGGCACGCCGCCGGCCTTGGAACGTTCGCGATCGGCGCCCTGTGGGCGTGGGGAGTCGCAGCCGAAGTCGTTCTCTTCGCGATTTCCGGCCGCGCGGTGCGGCGCGCAGGCATCGTGCCGCTGTTCGCCCTGGCGGCCGTTGCCGGCGTCGTGCGCTGGACCGTGATCGGCGTCACGAGCGATCCTGTCGCGTTGATCGTTGCCCAGGCGCTGCATGCGGCAACCTTCGGCGCCTCGCACCTGGCAGCCATGCACTTCATCCAGCGCACCGTGCCGGCGGCCTGGTCCGCGACCGCTCAGGGCATCTATTCGGGTCTCGCCACGGGCGCGACCATGGCGCTGGCCACCATGGCCGCGGGCGCACTCTACGCCGCCTCCCCCGCCGTCGCGTTCCTCGCCATGGCGGCGATGTGCGCGCTCGGCGGCGCGAGCGCATTGTTCCTCGGGCGACTCTACCGCGCCGCCGCCTAGCCCGCCGCGGCGCGTCTCACGTAACGGCGTCCGCAGTAGGGGCAGATCACCGCGCCGTCCGGACCCATGTGCAGGAACACCCGCGGGTGCCCAAGCACGCCGCCGCCGTCGCAGACTACGCGATCCTCGTCGACCGCCACCGTTTCGGGAGCGTCCATTGTCCGGCATGATAGCGCGGCGGAGCGGGGGGACAAGCGTGCCCACCCGGCGGATTCGTGCGACAAGGGCCGCGGTCCGCGTGCGCGCGCAGCGAAGATCGGGGTTCGGGTGTGAGTATCTGGGGCAAGATCATCGGCGGCACGGCGGGCTTCGCCCTGGGCGGACCGATCGGCGCCTTGCTGGGCGGCGTCGCCGGCCACGCGTTCGACAAGATGCGCGCCAGAGCGTCAGGGGGCAACGATGCGCGGCAGATGGCGTTCACCGTCGGCGTCATCGTGCTCGGGGCCAAGATGGCGAAAGCCGACGGCGTCGTCACCCGGGATGAAATCCGCGCCTTCCGCCGCGTATTTCATGTCCCGCCGCAGGACGCGGGCGGCGTCGCCCGGGTCTTCGACCGCGCGAAGGAAGATCCGCGAGGGTTCGAACCGTATGCGCGCCAGTTGGCCGCCCTGTTCGCGGACAATCCCGCCGTCCTGGAGGACCTTCTGGACGCGCTTTTCCATATCGCCCAGGCCGATCGCGTCTATCATCCCGCCGAGGACGCATACCTCCGCAGCGTCGCGGAGATCTTCGGCTTCGACGAGGCCGAGTTCTCTCGCATCCGCGCGAGTAATGTCGGGCCCGAAGAGGCGGATCCGTATGCGGTGCTTGGCGTCGGCCGCGACGTTCCCGACGACAATCTCAAGCGCCGTTACCGGGAGCTGGTCCGCGAGCACCACCCGGACCGGCTGATCGCCCAGGGCGTGCCCCGGGAAATGATCGACGTGGCGACCGCCAAGCTCGCCAGCATCAACGACGCCTGGGACCGGATCGCGAGGGAACGGAATCTGGCCTGACCCCGCCGCGGCGATGCGGGGCCGGCGTCTACAGGGCTGTCCGACGCAGTCGCAGCGCGTTGCCGATGACCGAGAGGGAACTGAGACTCATCGCGGCCGCCGCAATCATCGGACTCAACAGGATGCCGAACCACGGATAGAAGACGCCGGCGGCGACTGGCACGCCGAGCGCGTTGTAGGCGAACGCGAAGACCAGGTTCTGGCGGATGTTGGCGAGGCTCGCGCGGCCGAGACGCAGCGCCCGCGAGATCCCGCGGAGATCGCCCCGGACGAGGGTGACGCCCGCGCTCTCGATCGCCGCGTCGGCACCGGCTTCCATGGCGATCCCCACGTCGGCGCGAGCAAGGGCCGGCGCGTCGTTGATGCCGTCACCGGCCATCGCCACACGGCGGCCTTCGGCTTGCAGTGCGGCCACGATCCGCAGCTTGTCCTCCGGGAGCGCTTCGGCGTGCACCGTGGCGATACCGAGCGCATCGGCGACCGCGGATGCGGCGGCTCGCCCGTCGCCGGTCGCCATCACCACCGCGACGCCCATGCGCGACAACGCCGCCAACGTTTCCCGCGCCGCCGGCTTCACGGGATCGGCAAGGGCGATCGAGCCCGCCGGCATATCGTCGATCGCCACATGGACCGTCGTTCCGACATCCCCGCCGGCCGGCGCATCCACGAAACGCCGGCTGCCGACTCTCACGCTGCGGCCGTCGACCGTACCGCGAACCCCTTGCCCCGGCACCGCTTCGACATCGACTGCGGTCGCGAGCTCGAGACCGTCGGCGGCATCGACGATGGCCGCCGCGAGCGGGTGTTCGCTTGCGGCCTCGACGCTGGCCACCAGACGCAGAACTTCGGTTTCCGACAGTTTGCCGGCCGCCGTCACGGCCGTCACGCGCGGGCGACCTTCGGTGAGCGTGCCTGTCTTGTCGAGCACCAGGGTGTCGATCGAAGCCAGGCGTTCGAGCGTTTCGGCGTCCCTGACCAGTACACCCGCGCCGGCGCCGCGCCCCATCGCCACCATGACCGACATCGGCGCTGCCAAGCCGATCGCGCACGGACAGGCGATGATCAGCACCGAGACCGAGGCCAGTACCGCGTAGCTCAGCGCCGGGCTCGGCCCCATCGCCAACCAGGCGACGAAGCTCATCGCCGACACGGCGACGACCCCGGGCACCAACACCTCGGCGACGCGGTCCGCCGCGCGCTGCAGCGGCGCCCGGCTGCGCTGCGCCGCGCCGACCATGCGGACGATACGCGCGAGCACCGTCGCCTCGCCGACCGCGTCGGCGCGCATGACAAGGACACGCGTACCGTTGACCGTGCCGCCGATCAGGCCGTCGCCGGGGCGTTTCTCCACCGGCAAAGGCTCGCCGGAAATCATCGATTCGTCGACCGCGCCGCTGCCTTCGAGAACCGTACCGTCGCACGGCACGCGCTCGCCCGGGCGCAGCCGCAGCCGGTCCCCGGCGCGCAGGGTCTCGACCGCCACCTCGCCATACCGCCCGTCGGCGCCGAACCGGCTCGCGCGCGTCGGTGCCAGCGCGAGAAGAGAGCGAATCGCTCCCGCGGCACGCCGTCGCGCGGCGCGTTCGAGGCTCTGGCCGAGAAGCGCGAGCACGGCAATCACCGCCGCCGCCTCGAAATAGACCGGGACCAGTCCCTGCTCGCCGCGCCACGCCTCGGGAAAGACCCCGGGCGCTGCAACGGCCGCGAGACTGAAGGCATAGGCCGAGATGATTCCGAGGCCAATCAGCGTGAACATGTTGAATTGGCGCGTCTTCAGCGATGCCGCGCAGAGCGCGAGCAAGGGCGCCCCGGCCCAGAAGACGACCGGGGTTGCCAACGCCAGTTGCAGCCACTGCGCGGCGCGGCCCGGGACGGCGCCGCTCATCGCCACTGCGACCAGAGACACCGCAAACGCCGCACCGATCCAGACGCGGCGGATCTCGGCGTCACCCTCGCCGTCGTCGGTCTCCACCGGCACGCCGGCGGGCTCCAACGCCATCCCGCAGGCGGGGCACGGACCGGCGCGCGCGGCGGCGACTTCCGGGTGCATCGGACACGTGTAGAGTGCGCCCTGCGTCGGCACCGTGGTAGGGTCTGCCGTTGGCATCTCCGGCGCTTTATGCCGTACCCCTCCAGGGTATACAAGAATGAAGTACCCACGACACGAGTCATGCGTGGCGCGGCTGGCCCGAATCGAGGGACAGGTGCGCGGCATCGCACGGATGATCGAAGACGAACGTTACTGTATCGACGTGCTGACCCAGCTTCGATCGGTCAAGGGCGCACTGCGCAAGGTGGAAGACGAGATCCTCGCCGATCACGTGGAGCATTGCGTCGAGGCCGCCATCACCAGCGGCGACGGTAACGAACAACGTCGCAAGGTCACCGAGTTGATCGACGTGCTCGGCAAGTTCCCTCGCTGAACCGATGAGCGATGGGCCGCACTGTCTGGTGATCGGGGTGGGTGCCGGCACCGGCGCCGCCGTGGCGCGGCGTTTTGCCGACGGCGGCTACCGCATCTCGATGATCGCGCGCAGCACGGAACGTCTCGCGGGATTTCAGGCGTCGGTACCGGCGAGCCGCGCCTGGCCGGTCGACATCGCCGACCAGGACGGATTTCGGGCGACGCTGGCCGAGATTCGCGACGCCGGCGGTGTTCCCGACGTCGTCGTCTACAACGCCACGCAGGCGACGTTCGGCCGCTACCGCGACATCGATGTCGGCAAGTTCGAACGCAACTTCCGTGTCAACGCGGCGGGCCTCCTCATCGTCGCGCAGGAGTTTGCGCCGGCGATGGCCGAGCGCGGCACCGGTGCCCTCATCGTCACGGGAAACACGGGTTCGGGGCGCGGGATGCCTGCCTTCGTCGGCTGGTCGCCGTCGAAGGCGGCGCAGCGCATTCTTGCCGAATGCCTCGCCCGCGAACTCGGTCCAGATGGCGTTCACGTCGCCTACGTCGTGATCGATGCGTTGATCGACATGCCGTTCACGCGCCGCCGCTTCGGCGATCGGCCGGCCGAGCGTTTCGCCAAGCCCGACGACATCGCCGACGAGGTGTTCCACACCGCGCACCAGCCCGCATCGGCGCGCGCATTTCTCGTCGAGATCCGACCCCATGGCGAAAGCTGGTAGCTGGCGGCGGTTTCGCGCGCTGGGCGTGTGGGCGGCGGCGGCGGCGCTCGCCGCCGGCATCGCCGTCTCGGAGGGCGCCGGACTCTTCGCGCCACCGCCGCGAACCGACAGCCACGGGCATACGATAGGACAAGGTCCTCGCTACCTCGTCCGCGTGCCGATGGAGCAGTTGACCGCCGTCGAGATCGCCGTCGGTGAAGGCGTCTGGCGTTTCGACCGCGGCGCAGACGGCGTGTGGCGTCATGGCGGCGACGACGGCACGGAGGTGTCCGCGCGCATCGAGCAGGCCATGGGAATGTTCGGGCGTGCGCAGATCACGCGCGAAATCGGCGGTTCGCGCGATGTGAAACGATACGGCGTCCTGACGCCCGAGGTGTCGGTATCGCTCTTTGCCAACGACCCGGAGAGCCCGGCGGCGCGCTATTTTTTCGGCGACATCGCGCCGGACGAACTCAGTCGTTACGTGCTGCTTTTCGGCGAGTTCCTCGTCGTCACGGTTCCCGAGTACCATACGGCCAATCTGACTGGCCTCACCGCGGACTTCGATCCGCGATAGTCCGTGGCAGCGCGAGGCGTGCCCCGGTAACGTCAAGAGTTATGTGTCAGGGAGACGGGGGTGCTGATTCCCTGAGACTTGTTTTCGTGGATGAATACCGCGTAGAGGACGCGGTCCATTGAGGTCCGGTCCTGGAAGGTTCCCATGGGCCGGGTTCGTCTGCGGACCTCCCGGAACCTTCGTTCGATGGCGTTGGTGGTCCTGACCCGCTTTCGCTCATCGAGGGTCCGGTAGCGGAAGCAGGTGAGCAGCTCGTCGAGATCGCTGCGCAGGCAGGCGACGGCCTTGGGGTAGGTGCTTTGCCAGCGGTCGGCGAAGCGTCGGGCGGCGCTCTGGGCCTTGCGGCGGCTCTTTGCATTCATGACGGCGTGGACATCGGCCTTGACGGCCTCCTGGTCGGCCTTGCGGACCTTGTTGAGGATGTTGCGCATCTTGTGCGCCCAGCACCTCTGAACCGGGATGCCGGGATAGACGAACGGCAAGGCAGCCAGCAGGCCCTTGCCGCCATCGACGCAGATCATCTCAAGGCCTTCGCCGGTGAGCCCGCGGTGGTACAGCCGGTTGAGGAACACTTCCCACTCGCGGGCGCCTTCGCTGACGGCGAGATGGAAGTCGATGATCTCCTTCTTGCCGTCGGGGCGGATGCCGAGCGCCACCAGGACCGGCCTCCTGAGCGCGCCGGCGCCGGTCTTGCGGGCCAGCACCACGCCGTCGAGCATCAGCGCCTTGTAGGCGTTCTTCAGCGGCCTGCGGTGGAAGGCCTCGACCGCCATGTCGAGCGTCTTGGAGACCCGGCTCACCGTCGCGGCCGAGACCGGGCGCCCGAGCAGGGCCAGCAGGACCTCGCCCACCTTGCGCGTCGAAAGCCCCAGCACGAAGCCGGCCAGGATGGCACGGTCGATCTCCGGCGCGCGCCTTGCGTAGCTCTTCACAACCCCGGTCGGGCAGAAGTGCCGGGTGCGCGGCACGTTGAGCTCGATGTCGCCGAGCTCGCTCAGCAGGCAGCGGCGGTAGGTCCCGTTGCGCCGGTCGCGCATCGCGCCGGCGTCGAGGTTGTCGAGCCAGCGATCCACCGCCTCGGCCATCCGGCCCTCGATGATCTCGGCCAGCGCCTGGCGGCCGAGCGGGCGGTAGCCCTCGCCCCAGTCCAGTCCGCCTGCCTGCATCTCCTTCACCACCTCAAAGGCCTGGGGTAGGCTCATGATCGTCGCAGCTTGCTGGGACATGCGGGGTGCTCCTGTTTGTGGTTGTCGTCACCACAGGGAGTACCCCCTTCCCACCTGACACATAAATTCTTACGTCACCCGTGCCCCGCCCGCGTACCGCGAAACCGGGTCCCGTGATACGATGGCGGCCATGAGCCGGTCGACGCCCTGCGCGCTGCTGTCAGGGATGCGCTGCTTCTCCCGATTTGCCGCGGTATGTCTGGCAGCCGGTTGGTTGCATGTCTGGCAACATCTGGCCGAGCCGGACCACGGGTCGCACGGCCCGGGCGATGCGAGCGCGGCCTGTCAGCTTGCCGATAATCCGCCGACGACCTTGTTTGCGGCGCCCGCCTGCGAGCCGACTCGAATGGCCGGCGCGGCCAGGGCTCTCCTTTTCGCAGAAGTGCTCGGAGACGACGCGTTTCGTCGTTTTCGTATCCGTGCGCCACCTCCTGTCTGAGCACCGTTCGCAACATTCTATTCCGGCGTCTCGGCCGGATAAGCCAATGACGACAGCGGGAGTTCAGGCAATGAAACGAACCGCAGCGGCAATTGTCATCGCCTTGTGGAGTGCACCCTTGGCGGCGCAGGACAACGAAAGACGCGACCTCGACGCGCATGAGCACGGCCGCGGGTCGCTCAATATCGCGGTTGAAGGCGATACGATCTGGATGGAGCTCGAGGCGCCGGGCGCCGACATCGTCGGCTTCGAATACGTCGCGGAGAGCGCGGAAGACAGACAAGCCGTAGAAGCCGCCAAAACGGTTCTCGTGCAGCCCCTGGCATTGTTCGCGATACCGAGCGGCGCGGATTGCCGCCTGTCCGATGCCTCCGTTTCCCTGATCGGCGGCGAGCACGAAGACGAACACGAACACGAAGCGGACCACGAAGACGAACACGAGGGGGAACACGAAGACGAACACGCAGCGGACCACGAAGACGAGCACGAAGGGGAACACGAAGACGAACACGCAGCGGAACACGAAGACGAACACGGCGAAGAGCGTCACAACGAGTTCCATGCCGAATACGTCCTGAAATGCGGCGCGCCGGGCGAGATCGACTCGATCGCGTTCCCGTATTTCGACGCTTTTCCAGGCGCGCACGCCCTGACGGTGAACGTCGCGACGGCCAACGCCCAGACGACGTTCGAAGTGAACCGCGACTCGCCTCGGCTTGACGTGGCGGGGCTCTTCTAACTTCGGCCCGATGCCGGATTCCGCAAATCCGGAGACTCTTGCGAACTGCGACGCCGTGCATATGCGCGGCGTCGAGTTCGCATGGCCCGGGCGCACGCGTTTCGAGATTGCGATTCCGCATTTCTCGATCCACCGCGGTGAGCGGCTGTTGCTGCTGGGGCCGTCCGGATCCGGCAAATCGACCCTCCTCGCCCTTCTGTGCGGTGTCGCAAGTTCGCAACGCGGGGTCATCGAGGTTCTGGGACACGATATCGCGGCGATGCGCGGGCCGGTTCGCGACCGCTTCCGCGGCGAGCACTACGGCGTGATCTTTCAGATGTTCAACCTCCTCCCGTACGCGAGCGCGCTCGACAATGTTCTGCTGGCATTGAATTTCGCGCCGCGACGGCGAGCGCGCGTCGCGGCGGAGGGCAGCGTCCGCCGAGAGGCGGCCCGGCTGCTGTCGACCCTGGAAATCGACGGCAACGCCGTCGCCGCGTCGCTCAGCGTCGGCCAGCAGCAACGCGTCGCGGTCGCCCGGGCGCTGATCGGGACCCCGGAACTGATCGTGGCCGACGAACCGACGTCGGCGCTCGACTCGCGCGCGCAGGAGACCTTCCTCGATCTGCTGTTCGACCGAACCTCGGGCGCCGGCACCACGCTCGTCACGGTAAGTCACGACGAACGGCTCGCGCCCCGGTTCGACCGCACGACGGCGCTCGACGACATTGCCACGGTTACCCGCCGAGACCGCCCATGACGCTTCGCCTCGCGCTTCTTTCGCTAACGAATCGCTGGGGCACCGCGACACTGACCGTCCTAGCCATCGCTTGCAGCGTCGGCTTGTTCCTCGGTGTCGAAAAGGTGCGCACCGGCGCGCGCGCCAGCTTTGCCGATACGATCAGCGGCACCGATCTGATCGTCGGTGCCCGCAGCGGCAACATCAACTTGCTGCTCTACTCGGTGTTTCGCATCGGCAATGCCACCAACAACATGAGTTGGGAAAGCTACGAAGACATCGCGGCACGCGACGACATCGCCTGGATCGTGCCGCTGTCGCTTGGCGACAGTCACCGCGGCTTCCGCGTGCTCGGCACCGCCAGCACCTTTTTCAGCCATTACAGGTTCCGCGGCGGGCGCGGCCTTGCGTTCGCCGAGGGCCGCGCGTTCGAGGACCTGTTCGATGCCGTTGTCGGCGCCGACGTCGCGGATCGGCTGGACTACGAGGTGGGCGACCGGATCGTCGTCGCGCACGGCCTCGGCGCCGTCTCGTTTTCGGAACACGATGACAAACCGTTCCGCGTGTCGGGCATTCTCGCCAAGACGGGAACGCCGGTGGATCGAACGGTCCACGTGAGCCTTGAAGCGATCGAGGCGATTCATGTCGACTGGCGCGGCGGCGCGCGGGTGCCCGGCGCGACAATCGACGCGGACCAGGTGCGCGCCATGGACCTCACGCCCAAGGCCATCACCGCCGCGATGATCGGCGTCAAGTCGAAGATCGCCACGTTCCGCGTCCAGCGCTGGATCAACGACTACCCCGAGGAGGCCCTGTTGGCGATTCTCCCCGGCGTCGCGCTACAGGAACTATGGGATCTGATCGGCACGGCAGAGACCGCGCTTACGGCCGTTTCGGCGATGGTCGTCCTCACCGCGCTGCTGGGAATGATCACCATGATTCTGTCGAGCCTGAGCGCCCGGCGGCGCGAAATGGCGATCCTGCGGTCCGCTGGAGCGCGGCCGCGGGCCATCGTGGGCCTGCTGATGGCGGAGGCCGCCCTGCTCTCGGCAGCCGGCGTCGCGTTCGGCCTCGCGCTGCTATACGCCGCGCTCGCCTTGGCGCGCGCATACATCGACGCGCGTTACGGGCTTTATCTCGAAATTGCGGCGCCCGACCAGCGCGAATGGGGTATTCTCCTTCTCGTCGTGGCGGCGGGGGTGACGGTCAGCACCATCCCCGCCTTTCGTGCCTATCGAATGTCGCTCGCCGACGGCATGACCGTTCGCAACTGACAGGGAGGGATGCGATGAGCACGAGAATCCCGCTTGCCGTTCTGGCGGCGGCACTGGCCTTGGCGGCCTTCCCCGCCGCCGGTGCGGAGCCGATCGACCTGCAATGGGACTGGCTCGTCCCCGGCGGGCGATCGGGCGACGAGGCAAGCGTGCCGCGCGGGGTCGTCGAGCACGGTCAACTTGCGGTGGACGACGCCGGTCCTGCGACCTACGGCGTGGTCCGCGACTACAACGGCAAGACGATCCGCCTGCCCGGTTATCTCGTCCCCCTCGATCTGAGCGCCGCCGGCGGCACGGAATTTCTCCTGGTACCGTATTTCGGCGCGTGCATTCACGTGCCGCCGCCGCCGCCCAACCAGATCGTGTACGTGACCACCGAAGACGCGTATGTCATGGAAGCGTTGTTCGAACCGGTCTACGTCACCGGCGAGTTCGACACGGTCATGCTGTCCACTGGTCTGGCCGACACCGCCTACTCGCTGTCGGCGGAGACGATCGAGGCCTACGTCTACGAGTGACGCGCGAGGCAGAACGACCTGCGCCCGGAGCCGCGATCCGGTGACCGAACCCTGGCAATGGCCGGAGTCCGAATGGCGGCGCGTCGTCGGCAGCGTGCGTGCCGGGCGGCGTTTGAAGCCGGACCGCTGGCCGGGCGGCGCGCGTTGCGCAGTCGCCCTGTCGTTCGATTCCGACCACGAGAGCAACGAACTGCGCGACGGCGGCGGCTCGATCGGACGCCTGTCGTGGGGCCAGTACGGCAATCGCGTGGCCGTGCCACGGATTCTCGATCTGCTGGCGAGGCACGACGTCAAGGCTTCCTTTTTCGTACCGGCGGTGATCGCCCGTCTGTATCCGGACGAGCAGCGGCGTATCGTCGGCGAAGGTCACGAGGTCGGCATTCACGGGTGGATCCACGAGCTCAACTCCGTGTTGCCGGCGGACGCCGAGCGCGACCTCATGCTGCGCGCGGCCGACGCGCTCGAAGACACGACGGGAGTCCGGCCCGTCGGCATGCGCACGCCGTCATGGGATTTCAGTCCCAACACGCTCGCCATCGCCGAGGAGATGGGGCTCGCCTACGATTCGTCGTTGATGGCGGACGAGGACTGTTACGAACTGGTGAACGCCGGTCGTCCGACCGGCATCGTCGAAGTGCCCGTGGAATGGGTGCGCGACGACGCGGCCTATTTCATGATGCACCGTTTCCAGGGTTTACGCCCGTACACGCCGCCGGACGCGGTGTTCGATGTTTTCCGTCGCGAGTTCGACGGCGCGTGGGACGATGGCGGACTGTGTCAACTCACGTTCCACCCGCATGTCATCGGCTACCGCTCACGGATATGGATCGTCGAGGCCCTCATCGCCCATGCGCGAGAGCGCGGCGACGTTTGGTTCGCGACCCACGCCGACGTGGTGGAGTGGGTCAACGCGGCATGCGCTCCGCAGGACGGTTCAGGCCAGGCACCTCGAACGCCGTCGCCAGCCGTGGCAGGCGCCCGGTCGCCATAAGCAGCAGCGCCACCATGACCACGGCGCCAATCGCCAGCGGCCAGCGCAGGCCCACCCAATCCGAGACCGCACCCATCGCCAATGCCCCCACTGCGGGACCGCCCCGGAACAGCAGGCCGTAAAGGCTGAGGACGCGCCCGCGCATGGCGCTGTCCACCGTAAGCTGCACCAAAGTCAACCCGCTCACGCCGCTCACCACGAGCGCGCAGCCGCACAGCGCCACGGCCGCGAGTGCGGCGGTCAGCGAGCCCGCGGCGACGAACGAGAGCAGCGCGCACGCGGCCACGCCCATTGCCAGCAGGCACAACCGTGCGAGGCCGTTCTGGTTACCCGCCCGCATGGCAAGCGCGACGGCGCCGATCATCGCGCCAACGCCAAACGCTGCCGTGAGCAGGGCGAGAACTTCGGCACCGCCGGCGAAGACCGCGGCCGCGAAACCCGGCAACAGCTCGGTTACGGGCCGTACCAGTACCGACGCGGCGAGCATCAAACCCATCAGGACACCGATGCCGGGATGACCGACGACGTAGCGCAGACCGTCGCCGATGGCGGCGAACACCGATCGTCCGTCGCTTGCGCGCGCCTCCGTCGCCTCGGTGTCCAGGGTCAGGCCGCGCAACGCCACGAGCAGGGCAAGGTAGCTGAGTGCGTTTACGGCAAAGGCCGTGGCCAGGCCGAAGCCGACGATCAAGGCGCCGGCGATCGCGGGGCCGACGAAGCGGGCGAGATTGAAGACAGCCGAATTGATCGCGACGGCGGTGGGCAGATCGGCTCGCGGAACGAGGCTCGGCACGAGCGCGAGCCGCGCCGGCTGATTCAAGCCGACGACGGCGCCACCGAACAGGGCCAGCGCGAACACGCTCCAGATAGTGATCAGGCCGGTCGCCGTCAGCGCGAACAGAACCAGCGCCTGTACCAGCAGCAGGCTCTGGGCCACGAATATCACGGTTATACGCGGTACGCGGTCGGCCAGCACGCCGCCGAACGGCCCGATCAGGACCGCAGGAAACAGGTCAGCGAACGCGACCAGTCCGAGCCATGTTCCCGACTCGGTGAGCTCCCATGTCAGCCAGCCAAGGGCCACGCGCTGAATCCAGGTGCCCACGAGGGACACGGAGTTTCCCGCGGTGAAGCGGCGAAAATCGCGCCGAGAGAAAAGCCGCCGTATCGCGGCGAGACCGTGGGGAGCCGCCATCGAAACGGGCTTTCAACCGCAGCCGGTCTGCGCCCGGTGGCGCAACAGATGGTCGGCGAGCACGCAGGCGACCATGGCCTCCCCGACGGGGACGGCGCGAATGCCGACGCAGGGGTCGTGCCGACCTCTGGTGACGATCTCCGTATCGTCGCCGCGGATATCGACGGTGCGCCTGGTCTGCAAGATTGAACTCGTCGGCTTGACGGCGAAGCGGAGAACGATGTCCTGGCCGGACGAAATGCCGCCGAGCACGCCGCCGGCGTGGTTCGACAGGAACTCGGGTCCATCGTCGCCGCGGCGCATTTCGTCCGCGCTCTCCGCCCCCGTCATGCCCGCGGCGGCAAAGCCGGCGCCGATCTCGACGCCCTTCACCGCGTTGATGCTCATGATCGCCTTGGCGAGGTCGGCGTCGAGTTTGTCGTAGACCGGCGCACCGAGCCCCGCGGGAACCCCCTCGGCCACGACCTCGATCACCGCCCCCGTCGAGTTTCCGCCCTTGCGCAAGGTCTCTATATCCACTGCCCACAACGCCGCGGTATCCGGATCGGGGCACCAGAACGGGTTTTCGTCGACCTGTTTCCAGTCCCAGCGGGATCGATCGACACCTCGCCCGCCGACCCGAACGAGCGCGCCGCGAATGCGGATGCCGTCGCCCACGACCTTGCGCGCGACGGCGCCCGCGGCGACGCGCATCGCCGTCTCGCGGGCGCTCGCGCGCCCGCCACCGCGGTAGTCGCGAATGCCGTACTTGCGCCAGTAGGTATAATCGGCATGCGACGGGCGGAATTTGTCCTTGATGTCGCCGTAGTCTCGCGAACGTTGATCCACGTTGTGGACCTCGACGGCAACCGGCGTCCCGGTCGTCAGGCCCTCGAACGTCCCCGAAAGAATGCGCACCGCGTCGGGTTCGCGGCGCTGCGTGGTGTAGCGCGACTGCCCCGGGCGGCGGCGGTCGAGCCATGGCTGGATGTCGGCCTCGGTAAGCGGCAAACGCGGCGGGACTCCGTCGATGACGCAGCCGATCGCCGGGCCGTGGCTTTCGCCCCAGGTGGTGAACCGGAAAGTGTGGCCGAATCCGTTACCGGCCATCAGACCGTGGCGATATCCGGCGCATCGACCGCCTTCATGCCGACCACGTGGAAACCCGAGTCGACGTGCACGATCTCGCCGGTCACACCACTGCCGAGCGCGCTCAAAAGGAACACGGCGGTACCCCCTACCTCGTCGATCGTCACGTTACGCCTGAGCGGTGAGTTGTATTCGTTCCATTTGAGAATATAGCGGAAATCGCCGATACCGCTGGCCGCCAGCGTCCTGATCGGACCGGCCGAGATGGCGTTGACGCGAATGCGCTCACGGCCGAGGTCGAACGCCAGATAGCGCACGCTGGCCTCCAGGGCCGCCTTGGCGACGCCCATGACGTTGTAGTGCGGCATCACCCGCTCCGCACCGGAATACGTAAGCGTGAGCAGACTCCCTCCGTCACGCATCAACGCACGTGCACGTCGGGACATGGCCGTAAACGAGTAGCAGGAGATGTCGAGGCTGCGGGCGAAATTCTCACGCGTCGTGTCGACGTAGCGGCCCTTGAGCTCGTCCTTGTCGGACCATGCGATCGCATGCACCGCGAAGTCCAGCGCGCCCCAACGCGCGTCGAGCGCTTCGAACACCGCATCGAGGCTCGCTTCGTCGGTCACGTCGCATGGCAGGACCAGCGAAGAGCGCACGGATTCGGCCAGCGGGCGCACGCGCTTGGCCAACGCCTCGCCCTGATAGGTGAACGCCAGTTCCGCACCCGCCGCGGCGGTGGCACGCGCAATCCCCCAAGCCAACGAGCGGTCGTTGGCGACCCCCATGATCAGGCCGCGGCGCCCCGCGAGTGGCAGCACAGGCAAGGGTTCCGTCGGCGCAGCGGGCGCGGAAGGATCGCGATCTGGCATCGAATCGGAGCACCGGGGGCGCGAAGAACCAAGACGCGGAGCAACCTACACCAAGCGGCAACCGCGCGAAAGCCGGGCCCGCGGCGCCTCGCCGCGTCAGCGAACGTCGTAGGCGTGGTCGCGCGCCCATCGGCGCACGAGATCCGTGAGAGCCGGCCCCGCGGTCTTGGGCAGCATGACCTTGAGCCGCACGAGCTGGTCGCCGCGAGGCCCGCCGCGCTTGTCGAGGCCCCTTCCCCGCAGCCGCAGCACGTCGCCGGCGTTGCTGCCCGCCGGCACCGTGACCGTGACCGGTCCGTCGACGGTCGGCACCTCGACGCGCGCGCCGAGCATGGCTTCGGGCACGCTGACGGGCAGCTCCACCACGACATCGTGCCCGTCGCGCGCAAACGTCGGGTGCGGATCTATCGCGACTCTGATCAACGCGTCCCCAACGCGCGCGCCGGCGCCGGAGCCCTGGCCTTTCAGGCGAATGGTCTGCCCGTTCTCGATTCCCGCCGGGATAGAGACGTCGAGCATGCGTCCGCCCGGCATGGCGACGCGCCGGGTGCCGCCCCGAGCGGCCTCGATGAAGTCGATGGTAATGGCGCCCTCGACATCCCGGCCGCCGGCATTGTCGCGACGGGCCCGGTCGAAGTGGCCGCCGAACAGGTTGCCGAAAAGATCGTCAATGTCGAGATTGCCCGCAAAACCGCCGCCTGCGGCGCGAAAATCGAACCCGCGCTCCTGTCCCGACCCGTCGATCTCGCCGCGATCGTAGCGGGCACGCGCCTCCGGGTCCGAGAGAACGGCGTAAGCGGCCGAAACGCGCTTGAAGCGTTCCTCGACGGCCGCGTTCCCGGGGTTCGCATCGGGATGAAGCGCCTTGGCGAGAGCGCGGTACGCCTTCTTGATGTCGTCCTGGCTCGCGTCCCGGCCAACGCCGAGAACCGCATAGGGGTCCGTCACCGAACGACCTCACGGCCGATCGGCAGCTCCCGGGTCTGGCGCGTCGACGGGCTCAGCCGTCGACGATCCTCCAGGTGCCGTCTTGCTCACGGCACGCCCGCCCGTAGGCTGCCTCGGTCTGGCCACCGATGGTCACGGTCTGCTGGAACTCACGGCAATACTGCCCGGAATCGGTCTGCCAGGTGCGCGTCGGCGTATGGGTCCCGCTGTGCCCGGTATCCGGATTCACCCACGTCGTCGTGGTGCCCGTGGAAGCGGTCTCCAACGCCTGTTGATAATTTTGTGCCGCGTAGAGTTCATCCGCCTTGTCCAGGGAGCGGCCGACTTCTCCACCCAACATGGCACCGAGAAGCGCGCCGGCGCCGACGGCGGCCAACTGCCCGGTTCCGTCACCGATTTGCGAGCCGGCAAGGCCGCCGAGACCGGCACCAATCATCGTGCCCGCCATTTCCTTCTGTCCGGTATCGAAGCACGCACCGAGCAACAGAACCGACCCCACCGCCAGGATTGACTTGAAAGGTTTCATGGCAACAACCTCGAATCTCGCGATCACCGAACGTCGGGCACGCGCAAAGAGCGCGCATCAACGCCCGTTACTTGTCAGCGTTGAAGGTACCATATAGGGGTTGCGGCGCGCGAATGAAGGGTTGGGCCGTCAGGCATATGGCGATTTCCCTGAACGCGGATCCGGTGGCGCTGTTCAACGCCTGGCGGCAGGAAGCGGACACGCGCGAACCCAACGATCCGACCGCCGCGTGCCTCGCCACCGCAACCCGCGACGGCGCGCCGTCGGCCCGCATGGTTCTCGTCAAGACGGCGGCCGACGACGGCTTTGTCTTCTACACCAATCTTGGCAGCCGCAAGGCCGACGAACTGGGCCAGAACCCGCGGGCGGCGCTGTGCTGCCATTGGAAGAGCCTGCGGCGACAGGTGCGAATCGAGGGTGTCGTAGGGCCTGTGGCGGATGTCGAAGCGGACGCCTACTTCGCCAGCCGAAGCCGCGCCAGCCGCATCGGCGCCTGGGCCAGCCGACAGTCCGCGCCGCTCGCGAGCCGTCACGAGCTCGAGCGCCGCGTGGCCCGATTCACCGTCCGGTTCGGCGTCGGATCGGTGCCGCGGCCACCTTTCTGGTCCGGGTTCAGGCTGGTTCCCGTGCGAATCGAATTCTGGAGCGACGGCGCGTTCCGCCTGCACGACCGGGTCGTATTCCGCCGCGAAACGCCGGCCGACGAATGGCTGAGCGAAAGGCTTTTCCCCTGACCGCGCCGCTCGATGCGGATGCCGATACGAGACCGTCTCCCACCTCGACGACGACGTGCGCCACGGGATCGGCGCTCGCGGCATCCGCAACGCCCCGCTGCCGTGCCCGCGATGCAGCCGGCCGGAACTCGTGCACCGTGCAGGATGCGATCGCTGCAACGCATGAGGATACTATTTCTATGCCTGAGGCTCCGCGACCGCCCACACCCAGGGAGATCGAGCCATGGCCGCACGGCCACTCCGCATCGCCACCGCCGCCGCGGCCCTGTCTCTTGGGGCGTGCGGCGGGGGCGGCGGAGACGGACGCGTAAGCTACACCCTCGTCGCGTCGGATTCGGCGGGCCGCTTGATCTACGCTCCGCACGCGCATCCAGCGCCGCGCGAAGAAGACGTCGCCCTGGCGCCCGTCCTGGACCAATCCGGGATACTCGGAATCGGCACCGACATTTTCACTGCCGCATTCCTCCACACCGCGCTCCTCGCG
Organism: Alphaproteobacteria bacterium; assembly: GCA_965243325.1. Lineage (GTDB taxonomy): Bacteria > Pseudomonadota > Alphaproteobacteria > UBA7887 > UBA7887 > JANQOH01. The sequence goes on from CBDEUQ010000003.1 coordinate 3,090,302, forward strand.
CCGCTCGCCGACCGGCCCGGAGCGTCGTGGGGGCGGGTCCGCGACGGCGTCGGAGGCGCTGCCGTCCGGCGCTATCTGGAGCAGATACTCTGGGATACCGACTGGTACGTCGACAACAACCTGCGCACTCAGCGCGCGACCGGCGGGGACCCCAAGCGCTACCCCGGCCTCTTCCGGTTCCTTTCCGCACCCACCGTCCACATCGAGACCGGCGCCAGCGACGCTCATGTCGAAACCGTCCTGCGAGGCGTCCACATCGTCAACGAAGCCCTGCCCCCCCGCTGGCATATCCAGATCGGCCCCGACGCGCCAGCATTCACTGGCGACGACCCGGACATATCCGAAGGACAGATCCACGTATTCTTCGCTCCAAGAGAAACGTGGCCCTTTTTTCGCAAGGATCCTGACACCTACAAGGATGCCGCCGGAGCCGGCGGCGGCGGCATCCACTGGCGAGACGACTCCGAAGCCGGCCTTTGGGGGCATATCTGGATGAACACGGGCCAATCCTACGACGAGCCCCAAATGCTCTACATTTTCGTCCACGAGCTCCTCCACGCTCTTGGATTCTTCGCCCACGTGACCGACATCGAGTCCACTCTGAACGTCGACTGGGACGGATACCGCGAGGGGCCGATCTTCCCCGCCGACGCGGAAGCTCTCCGCGCCGCCTACACCCGCCTCGACTTCGGCGACGACGCCGACGCCATTCATGCCGGCCTCGCCGATTGGTCAAGCACGTCCACCTACCTTGTCGGCAAGGCCGGTAGCACGGTCTTCGGCGCGGCGCACCGCAACGGCTTCGTCCGTCCATGGGCCGGCGGGCCAAGCCCGCAAACGGACCTCGCCGACAGCCCGCTCAGCGGCGACGTCGAATGGCACGGCGCGCTCCTCGGCTTCACGCCGGGGGGTGCCGCGGTCGCCGGCGACGCCGCGATCGGCATCGATCTCGCGATCCTGCTCGGCACCGCATCGTTCGAGAGCCTGGAGACATGGACCGCAGGCGACCCGCCCGGCGCCGCCGGCACCGGCGCCACCTGGGGCGACGGCAATCTCGGCTACGGCATCGCCGTCAACGGCAACACCTTCCGGCGCACAGGAGGCGACGACGGCGCGCTGACCGGCATCTTCGTCGGCGAGGGCCACCAGGGCGCCGCAGGCACCCTCGAGCGCGACGATCTCACGGCCGGCTTCGGGGCCGTCCGCGGCAGCAACTCCGCCCACGCCGTCGACACCGCCTACGCGACAGATTCGCCGGTTCACGCCATCTACGTTCCGCCGGCACTGCCGGCCCCGCGGGCACAAGACGTCGCTCTCGCGCCCGTCCTCGAGGAATTCGGCGCACTACGGGTCGGCACGGGCATCTTCACCGCCGCGTTCCTCGACCCCGTCGCGGATCGGCCCGCGACATCGTGGGGACGGTTGCGCGACGGGGTCGGGAGCGCCGACATCGCGCGCCATCTGAACCAGACCCTCTGGGACACGGAATGGTACGCCGGCAACAACGCGCGCACCCAACGTGCAACGGGCACGGAGCCGGATAAGTACCCGGGCCTTTTCAGGTTTTTCTCGGCTCCCACCGTCCATATCGAAGAGGGCACCCAAATCCCTCACGTCGAGACGGTCCTGCGAGCGGTCCAAATCATCAACGAGGCCTTGCCGCCGGACCTGCACCTAGAGATCGGCGCCGATGCGCCCGCATTCGCCGGCACCGAGCCCGCCGTACCGGGCGGCCAGATCCACGCCTTCTTCGTGCCGAGAACCGAATGGCCCACGTCTCAGCAAGATCCGGAACTCTACAAGAACAACCCCGGATTCAGCCAACTCAGCTACCTGTGGCGCGACGATGGCAGCCAGGCCCCCTACGGGCGCATCTGGATTCACCCGGACGAGTCGTCCGACGATGCCATGGTCGATACGGTCGTGCGCCAACTGCTGCGCACCCTCGGTTTCTGGAACCACGGCACAGACCTCCAGCCACTCAACGAGGAAGCCCTGCGCGCCGTCTACATGCGTCTGGAGTGGGGTTCCAGCGCCCAAGACATACACCGTGAGCTCGGCGACTGGGCGGACACCTCGACACACCTCGCCGGCCGCGCCGGGGCCGCCGCTTTCGGCGCCGCGCACCGCAACGGGTTCGTCCGTCCCTGGGCCGGCGGCGCCAGTCCGCGCACGAACCTCGCCGACAGTCCGCTCAGCGGCAACGTCGCATGGAACGGAGAGCTCCTCGGCTTCACCCCGGCGGGCGCCCCGGTCGCCGGCGACGCCGCGATCGGCGTCGACCTCTCGACCCTGGGCGGCATCGCGTCTTTCGAAAGCCTGGAGACATGGACCGCAGGCATCCCGCCCGGCGCCCCCGGCACGGGCGCCATGTGGGGCGACGGCGACCTCGACTACGCCATCGCCGTTCGCGGCAACACGTTTCATCGCACGGGAGGCGACGACGGCACGCTCACGGGCATTTTCGTCGGCGCCGACCACCAGGGCGCCGCGGGAACGCTCGAACGCGACGATCTCACCGCCGGGTTCGGAGCAACGCGCCAATCGCCTGCGACCGACCCCCCCACATACCATTTCCCACAGGGAGCCTCCGATGGCCCCGCCCCATAGCCGGCAAGACGAAACGCCACTCAGGGCTTACTGCCGGTGCGACGGAGACGGCATCTTCGCCATCTGCCCCAACGTTGCCAAAACCAAGAGCCGACCGCGCCAACGCCGGCCCGGCCGCAACTGCTTCTCGACGAACCCCGCTTGACAAACCGCACGTTCCCCCAGACGCTTCCGCGCGAGTCGCGACGACTCACATCAGGGGCTGCGAGCGGTTCAAATGCCCTGGCGTAGCATCGTGGCGCTGCTCGACGGAGACGACAGCGATCGGGTGGTGGCGCAGAGCGCGATGACGGTGGCGCGCGCGTGCGATGCCGCGGTCGACGGCCTGATCGTTCGTCCGGATCCGCGCGAGGCCGCGCAGCTTGCGGTGGACGGCATGTCGCCGTCGATGATCGAGAGCGTAATCGACGCGGCGCGCGACGACGCCGATCGACGCATCGCCGAGGCGCGCGCGACCTTCGAGTCGTGCTGCACGGCCGCGGCCGAAGTCCGCGCGGGCTGGCATCAGAGAATCGGCCCCGCAACCATGGCGGCAATCGAGCGCGGCCGGCTTTGCGACGTCATCGTCGCCGCGCATCCGGCGACGTGCAGCGACGCCGGCGGCGCGTTGGCGGTCGAGTCGCTGCTGTTCGACACCGGGCGGCCGATACTGCTGATCGGCCACGCACCCCTCGAACTGGACGGACTCGAGGCCATGGTCGCATGGAACGGTGGGCGCGAATGCGCGCTCGCGGCGACGGCGGCGCTACCCCTCCTCCGCAAGGCGCACCACGTGCGCGTGGTGAGCGTGGCGCGCGCGGTGGACGACGGCGGCGACGTCGACGCCGTCGCCGCCTATCTCACGCGTCACGGCGTCGAGGCGCGCGGGGTCTCCGTCGACGCGGCGGGGCGTCCCGTCGCCGACATATTGATCGAACAGGCGGCCGCGTCGGGCCTGTTGGTGATGGGCGCCTACGGCCACAGCCGACTGCGCGAAATGGTGCTCGGCGGCGTCACCCGGCGCGTGCTGGCGGAAGCGCGCAAGCCGGTGCTGATGGTGCACTGAACGCGCGGCCGCGGCCTACGACACCGCATCGGCCAGTGCAGCGGCCGCGGCTTCGAAGGGGAGCAGCACGCATTCGTGGCGGCTCTTGTACGCCGACGCCGGACGGAAATGGGCGAAAGCCTGCCACGGCGCTTCCGGCGGCGCAGCGCGCCCGGCAAGCATGTCGCGCACCTTGTCTTCGACCGTCGCAAGCTCCGCGGCATCGAATCCGGGGAGCGTGGCGCTGATCGCCGCCGCGGCGGCCTGGCACAGTACGCACCCGCGGACCATGTGGGCGACGGTCAGCACCCGTCGGCCGTCGAGAGCCATATCGATCGTCACGCGATCGCCGCACAGCGGGTTGCTCAACGTCGCCGTACCGCCCGGTCCGTCGAGCCGACCGGCGTGCGCATCGTCGCGCGCGAGTGCGAGCAGCGCTTCGTGGTAAAGCCGTTCGATCACCGGGACCCGCCCAATCGGTGGATGGCGTCGTCGAGCCCGGCAAGCAAGGCGTCGATGTCCGCCTCCGTATTGTACCAGGCAAGGCTCGCTCGCGTCGTGCCGGCGAGGTCGAAGCGGTCCATCAGCGGCTGCGCGCAATGGTGGCCGCCGCGCACGGCGACTCCGTGCTCGTCGAGCACCGTGCAGATGTCGTGCGGATGCAGACCGTCCACGGCAAACGACACCACCGGCGCGCGCGCCTGCGTGCCGCTCGGGCCGAGCACACGCACTCCGGACAGCGCTTCCAGGCCGGCGAGCAGCCGTTGCGTCAGCGCAGTGGCGTGCGCCGACGCCGCGTCACGGTCGATCTTCTCCACCCAGTCCATCGCGGCACCGAGGCCGACGGCCTGTGCGATCGGAGGCGTTCCGGCCTCGAACTTATGCGGCGCCTCGGCGTAGAGCGTGTTCTCCAGCGTCACCTCGCGGATCATTTCGCCGCCGCCCATGAACGGCGGCATTGCGTCAAGCATCCGCCGGCGCGCCCACAGGACCCCGATGCCATTGGGGCCGTACATCTTGTGGCCGGAGAAGGCGTAGAAATCGACGCCGAGGCGCGTCACGTCCACCGGACCGTGGGGCACCGCCTGGGCGCCGTCGAGCAGCACGCAGGCACCATGGGCGCGCGCCGCGGCAACGACCGCCGCTACGTCGCACACGGCGCCCGTCACGTTGGACACGTGTGCGAGCGCCACCAACCGCGTACGCTCGCCCACGATCGAGTCGAGGCGCGCAACGTCGATCCGCCCCTCCTCGGTCACCGGCAGCGCCTTGACGACCACGCCTGCGCGGTCCCGCAGCAACTGCCACGGCACGATATTGGAATGGTGCTCCAGCAACGAGATCACGACCTCGTCGCCCGACCGCAGTCCCGCGCCGAACGCGTGCGCGACGAGATTGATTGCCGCCGTCGTGCCGCCGGTAAACACGATCTCGGACGGGTCGTGCGCGCCCACGTAGCGGGCGGCGCTGTGGCGCGCGGCTTCATAGGCTTCGGTCGCCCGCTCGGCGAGGCGGTACACGCCGCGCATCACGTTGGCGCGCGCCGTCGTCTCGTGCGTTTCGACGGCCGCGAGCACCGATTGCGGCGTCTGGCTTGTCGCACCGTTGTCGAGATAGTGAAGCGGCCGGCCGGCGGAGAAGATCGGGAACTCGGCGCGCAGCGCGGCAGCGTCGAACACCACGCTCAGGCCTCGCGCGCGCTGCGGTACGAAGCCAGCGCCTCGGCCGTGTCGATGTCGCGCAGCACGCCGTCGCCGTCGACGGCGACCTCGCATACCCATTCGGCGTTCTCGCCGATCAGGTGCCTGGCGCCGACATCGCCGGACACCGCCGCCATCTGCGCGAAAAACCGGGCGCCCCAGAGCACCGGATTGCCGCGCTTGCCGCGGCAGGTGGGCACCACGATCGCGCGGCCCTCCGACGGGTCGAAGGCGGCAATCATGCGATCGAGATCGGCGCTCTTCACGGCCGGCATATCGCCGAGGCACACGAACGCGCCGTCGCAGTCGCCCCCCAGGGCGGCGAGTCCCCGGCGCAAGCTGGCGCTGAGGCCGTCGGCATAGTCCAGGTTGTGGATGAAGCCCGCGTCGAGCCCGGCGAGTGCGGCATGCACGCGCGCCGCCTCGTGGCCGGTCACCACCAACAGCCGCTCGGTCCCGGAGGCGAGCACCGCTTCCGCCGCCCGCCGCACCATGGGCATCCCGTCGACCTCGACCAGCAGCTTGTTGACGGGACCCATGCGACGCGACTGGCCTGCGGCAAGCAGCAATGCCGCGATTCGCGGCATCCGCGCCGCCGCAGGGACCTTGCCGTCGCGCGGTTGCGGGCGAGCGGCGATTTCCTTCAGCAGGCCACCCGCGCCCATGCGCATCATGTCGTCGCGGTGAACGGCGACGTTGGCCGCGAGGCGTTCCAGCACCCAGTCGAAACCGTTCAGCTTCGGCGACCGCGCGCAGCCCGGCATGCCGACGACGGGCACGGGGCCTGCGGGGCGCTCGACGGCGCCGAGCAGCAACAGGTTGCCGGGATCGACCGGCATTCCGAAATGCTCGATCCGGCCGCCGGCGCCTTCGATCGCGGCGGGCACGACATCGCGACGGTCGACCACCGCCGACGCCCCGCTGACCAACACGATATCGGCGCCGTCGGCGACGCAGGCCGAGACCGCATCGGCAATCGCCGCCTCGTCGTGATCGACGCGGCTCTCGCCGCAAAGGTCCGCGCCGACGCGGGTAAGTCGTTCGCGCACCGTTCGTACCGTGCCGTCGAGCACCGACGCCTTCGTGCCGGGGAGACGCGACATCACGAGCGCGACGTGCTTCGGCGTGTAGGGAGAGAGGCGCACGAGCGGGCCGTCCGCCGCGGCGATCCGCGCGGCTTCCGCAACCACGTCGGCGGGCGCGGAAAAGGGGATGATCTTGATGGTCGCCACCATGTGGCGCGGTTCGACGGCGGCGAAGGGCGGCAGCGTCGCCACGGTCACCGTCTCGTCGAGTCCGTTGATGGCGTCGACGCGGGCCGCATCGATCAGCGTGACACCCGCCGCGTCGGCATACAGGTTGCAGCGTCCGGTGAACGGCGCGGCGGCTGCGATGCCGGGTCCGCGTGCGGCACCGGCAAGGCGCGCGGCCGCTTCGTCCTCGCCGACGTCGCCCGCTTCCAGACGCGCCGCGATCACCGTGTCGAATCCGGCAGCCGCAAGGGCTTCGATGTCGGCGGCGGCCAGAACGCGACCCTTTTTGAAAGCGCCCGCCGGCGTGCGCACGCCGTGAGCGAGTATCGCGCCCTCCGCGCCGCGCGTCGCCATGCGGCCGAAGATCATGCTGCGGTCCGCGCGCCAACCGCCCCGACGCGGCGGGATTCGATGACCTCGGCGAGGATGGCAACGGCGATCTCGGCCGGCGACCGGGCTCCGATGGCGAGACCGATGGGGCCGCGTATCCGTGTCAGGGCCGCCTCGTCGAAGCCGGCATCGCGAAGTCGCTGCAAGCGCTTCGCATGGGTCCGCGTACTGCCGAGCGCGCCGATGTAGAAGGCGTTGGAAGCCAGCGCGCGCTCCAGGGCCGGATCGTCGAGCTTGGGATCGTGCGTCAACGTCACCACCGCGGTACGCGAGTCGGGCGCCGCATTGTCGAGAGCGTCGTCCGGCCACTCGGAAGACACGGCAACGCCGGGGAAGCGTTCCGCGGTGGCGAACGCGCCGCGCGGGTCGACGACGCTGACCCCGTACCCCGCCGCCGCTGCCATCGGCGCCAGCGCCTGCGCGATGTGCACGGCGCCGACGACGAACATCCGCCATGGCGGATTGTGGACCTGCACGAAGACCGCGCCGCCGTCGATGTCGGCCGTTCCGCTCTCGTCGGCGGCGAGAGCCTGACGCGCAGCGGCGGCGACCTCCGGCGGCGCCCCGCCCGCCGCGTCCGGTCCGACGAGCCACTGCGCGCCATCGGCGAGCCGCGTCGCCAGCGCTACGGGCCTCTGGCTGGCCCGCGCCGTGACCACGGCGTCGAGGATGGCACGACGCACCGCTCAATCCACGCGTTCGACGAAGACCGAGACGGTGCCGCCGCAGGCGAGTCCGACTTCCCATGCCTGCTCGTTGCTGACGCCGAATTCCAGCCGCCGCGGCGTTCCGTCGGCGATGACGTCGAGCGCCTCGCGCACGACCGCGCCTTCGATGCAGCCCCCGGAGACCGACCCCTGCATCGCCCCCGAATCGTCGACCGCGAGCTGGCTGCCCACCGGACGGGGGCTCGACCCCCATGTGGAAACCACCGTCGCCAGAGCGACGCCGCGCCCGGCTGCCGCCCATGCGGCGGCGATTTCGAGAACGTCGTCGGCTGCGGCGTGTGCGGTCATGGCAACCTCGGTCGGAGGGGTTGCAGCGGGAAAACGACTATAGCAGAGCGTCGCGGCAACCGCCGATGGCATTGGCGAGCGAGGCCAGGCTGTCAAGATCGTGCACCGGACGATGGGAGTCGACATACGGCAGCATGGCGCGCACCCCCGCCGCCTTCGGCTCGAACGCGTCGTAGCGGAGCAGCGGATTGAGCCAGACGAGGCGGCGGCACGACTTGCCCAGCCGTTCCATCTCGCGCGCAACACCGTCGCCGGCATCGCGGTCCAGACCGTCGCTGATCAACAGCACGAGCGCGCCCTGGCCGAGAACGCGGCGCGACCAATCGCGATTGAACGCGTGCAGCGCGGCGCCGATGCGTGTGCCGCCCGACCAGTCGTCCACCGCGCCGACGACGGCGTCGACGGCCGCATCGACGTCGCGGCGACGCACGTGCCGGGTAACGTTCGTGAGCCGGGTGCCGAAAACGAATGCGTGCACACGTGACCGGTCGTTGGCCAATGCGTGGACGAAGTGAAGGAGCACGCGCGAGTAGCGGCCCATGGAGCCCGAAATGTCGCACAGGACGACGATCGGCGGCGGTTCCCGGGTCCGCCGGCGACGGACCGGCGGAGCGAGCGCCCCGCCGCCGCGCAGAGCAACCCGGAACGTCCGGCGGGCATCCATGCGCTCGCCGCGGCGGCAAGGACGGAACCGCCGCGTGGGCACCGGCGCGATGCGGCGCGCGATCCTGCGCATGGCTTCCTTGGCAAGCGCGAGTTCCTCCGCGCTCATGCGCTCGAAGTCCCGCTTCTGCAGTACCTCGCGCGCGGATGCTGTCATGACGGCGTCGAACACGGCCTCCTCGCGTCCGGCCGCGCCGTCGTCGCCGGCCGCGGCGCGCATCGCCTCGTTCACCCGCCGCGCGCCTGGAGTCAGCGCCTCCTCGGCCAGGTCCTGCCGCCAGGCGATCACCCCGTCGAGCCGGTCGAGCAGATCCGCCATGCCCCAGAAAGCGTGGAACGCCTGATCGAATACCGGCTTCTGCTCGCCGCGGCTGACAAGGCTCGCGTGCAACGTCCAGTAGAAGTCGTCGCGCCGCCGCAAGCCGGCGCAGGACACCGCGCGCACGGCATCGAGCGTGCGCCCCGGACCGACGGGCAGGCCGGCGGCGCGCAGGGTGCGGCAGAAATGCACGATATTGTCGGCGAGGTGCGGCGCGCTCACGGCGCGTCTACCGCACGCAGCGCGGCAACCTCGAGATACCTGCTGACGCCGACCGCGGCCGCAAACGCCAGGGTGACGACCACGAAGACCGCTATCGCCCGCCTCGAGCGCCGCCTCGGAGCGCCGTCACCGGCCTCGGAGCGCCGTTTCGAATCGTTCATCTCGTCCATCGTATAGGCAAGCCTCCCGGCCGCCTCAAGGTCGCGTGCATGCCGGACCTCAACGCCGGCCGTCCGGTCGCTGCGACGGTCTGCGGCCGTGCCGCATGGGGCGGGAAAGCCTCAGTTTGCCTCCGCCGAGCCTGCGAGCGCGGCGCGAACCGCCGCCTCGACGCGACCCGGCCTTTCGTGGACGATCCAGTGGCCGGCGTCCTCCACCCGTTCAATCGTGATATCGGGAACATGGTCGGCGAGGCCGTCGAGATTGGCGGGGGTCAGGGCGCGGTCCTTCATGCCCCACACGACGTGGGTCGGCACGCGCACGACGAGCTTTGTCGGGTCGCGCGGGGGCGGCCCCGCCAACCCGCGATTGCGGTAGTATGCGAGCATCGACGTCAGCGCGCCGGGGATTTGCCATGCTGCCCGGTAGCGCCGGTCGTCCTCCTCGGTCATGAGCCCCTTTGCGATGCCCCAGGTCGTGATCCAGCGCGCGAGCTCGCGGGCGTCGTCGGCGAGCAACCGCTCCTCGGTGCCGGGATCGAGAAAGTCCGTCATGTAGCGGCTTGCCGAAATCTGGGCCTCGTCCTCGGCGAGAAGCCGCGCGAATATGCCGGGATGCGGCGCATTGACGATGACCAGCCGAGCGACGAGATCGGGGTGCGCGATCGCCGTGGCCCACGCCACCGCTCCGCCCCAATCGTGCCCCACGAGTACGATGCGCTCGTACCCGAGCGCGCGCGCCAGTCCGCGCACGTCGGCCACGAGGTTCTTCATGCGATAGGCTTCGAGACCGGCCGGCTTCCCGGACAGGTTGTAGCCGCGCATGTCGGGAGCGACGGCGCGGCACTGCGCCGCGAAGACCTTCAGTTGGCGCCGCCACGCATACCAGAATTCCGGAAATCCGTGCAGAAACAGGACCAGTGGGCCATCCCCCGCCTCCACCACGTGCAGACGCACATCTGCAAGATCGACGTAGCGGTCGCGCAACGCGGGGTCGCCAAGTGCAGCAGCCGCAGTCGGAGATACCTCGGACATCGCATCGTTCCTCCCGGAGACGCGGCCGTTATAGCGCGATTTGCTCGATTGCCCCTGCGCCGGCCCGGGCGGTCAAGATCGCCGGGCGTTGCACTGCCGTCAAAACCAGAGGGCGAGCCCGGCAATGAGCGCGCACGCGGCGGCGAATCCGGCGACGAACGCCGCGGCGCCGCGTCCGGCAGGGGACGCCGAGGGCAGCGGCGCGGCCGCCAGCCGTTCGAGCGCGGCCTCGGCATGGGTGGCGATGCGCGGCAGCCGGCGCGCCAGTTCCGCGCTTTCGTCAACGGCGGCACGGGCGCGGGCGCGCGGACCCAGATGGACCGCCGCCCAGTCGGTTATCATCGGCCGCGCCAGCTCCCACATGTTCGCCCGTGGGTAGATCGCGCGGCCCACCCCCTCCGCCACCACCATGACCTTCTGAAGCAGCAGAAGGTGCGGCTGCGTCGGCATGCCGAATGTTTCGGTCGTGAGGAACAATTGCGCAAGCAGCCGTCCGACGGAAATCTCGTTCGTGGGCATTCCGTGAATCGGCTCGCCGATGGCGCGAAGCGCCTGCGTGAAGGCGCCGCGCGACTTGTCGGGCGGCACGAAGCCGGCGTCGAAATGCACCCGCGCGACGCGCGCGTAGTCGCGGGCGAGGAAGCCCGCCAGCACTTCGGCGAGAAAGCGCCGTGTCGTCATGTCGAGCCGACCCATGACGCCGAAATCGACAAGCCACAGGGCGCCGTCGTCGCCTACGAAGATGTTTCCCTGATGCGGGTCGCCGTGAAAGAAGCCGTCGCGGAAAACCTGATTGAACGTTGCGGCCGCGGCCTTGGCGACGATGTCGGCCGGGTCGTGTCCGGCGGCGGCAAGCGCCTGCCCGTCGCCGAGCCGCACCCCCGCCACGCGCTCCGTCGTCAGGACTCGCCGCGCCGTCCGCCGCCAGTCCACCGCCGGAACATGCAGGCTGTCGTCGGTGGCGAAGTTTTCGGCGAGTTCCGCCGCGGCCGCGCCTTCCAGCGCCAGATTCATCTCGACCGAAACGACCTCGGCGAACGTTTGCATCGAATCGACGAGGCGCAATCGCCGCCAACGCGGCCGGGCACGCTCGATCAGTCGCGCCAGCCAGAGGAACAGGTCGAGATCGCGTCTGAACGCGCGCTCGATGCCCGGGCGCAGGATCTTGACGGCGACGGGACGCCCGTCACCGGTGACGGCGTAGTGGACCTGCGCGATCGACGCGGCGGCGACGGGCCGATCGTCGAAAGCGCCGAACAGGTCGGAGAGCGGCGCGCCGAGCTCAGCCGCGACGGCTTCGCGCGCTTCCCGCGCCGAAAACGGCGGCAGGCGGTCGCGCAGATGCGCAAGGTCGGCCGCGGTTTCCGCACCGATGAGGTCGGCGCGGGTCGACAACGCCTGCCCGAGCTTGATGAAGCCCGGTCCGAGCGCCACGGCCGCCTCGGCAAGCGATTCGCCGATCCGCCGCGTGCGCGCTTCGTGCCGCGCAAACAACAGCCGTATGGGGCGAACGAGCCAGGGGGTAATGCCCAGCGTTTCCAGCGCCGCCAGCGCGTCATGCCGCGCCAGCGTGCGAGCGACGACCGCCAGGCGCCACAGGTTGCGCAGTCCCGTCGTCGATGCGGGCATCAAACGCGCCAGCCGGTGTGCAGCCAGACGATTCCGCCGGAAAGGGCTCGGGCCCGCACGCCGGCGAACCCGCAGGCGGCGAGAAGCGTGGCCAGGTCGTCGGGCATCGGAAACCGTCGAATGCTCGCGACAAGATACTCGTAGGCCGCACGGTCGCCCGTCACCAGGCGGCCCAGCGCCGGGATCGCGCGGTTCGACCAGGCGTCGTAGAGAGGCGCGAGCGCCGGCGCCACCGCGGGGCTGAACTCCAGGCAGACGAATCGCCCGCCCGGCTTCAGCACGCGCGCCGCCTCGGACAGCGCCGTGTCCACGTGGGTGACGTTGCGTATTCCGAAGGCGACCGTGACCGCGTCGAACGCGGCGGCGCGGAAGGGCAGCGCCTCGGCGTCGCCGCAGGCCCATGCAAGGCCGCGCACCACGCCGCGATCCCAGGCACGGCGCCGCCCCTGCCCGACCATCGCGGTGTTGATGTCGCACGCAACCACCGACCGCCCGCCGTCCACGAGCCGGAACGCCATGTCGCCGGTGCCTCCGGCGAGATCGAGCACCCGCGCGTTGGCGGGCAGCCGCAGTGCCGCCAGCGCCGCCCGGCGCCACAGGCGGTGCAGGCCGAGGCTCATCAGATCGTTCATGAGATCGTAGCGAGCCGCGACCCGCGTGAACACGCGCCCGACCAGCGGCCGCTTCTCCGCCGCGCCGACGTCGCGCTCTCCGAACGGGACGCGGCGACTGCCGGCTACGCTCTCTCGCGACGCCATGCGGGCAACAATAGCCCAGCGCCCGCGAGCAGAGCTACAGTGGCTCATGCCCGAACTGCCCGAAGTCGAGACGACCCGCCGCGGCTTGGTGCCCGTGCTCGAGGGGCGGCGCATTCTGCGCGTGCGCGTGCGGCGACGGGACCTTAGGCAGCCGCTGCCCGCCGACTTCGAGCATCGCGTGTCGGGGCGCGTCGTCACCGGGGTCGCCCGCCGCGCGAAGTATCTGCTGTTGCACCTCGACGACGGAACGACGGTCGTCGCGCACCTCGGCATGTCGGGACGCCTCAAGGCCGTCGGCAGGAGCTACCGGTCGGAACGTCACGATCACGTGCTGTTCGAGATCGAAGGCGGCACCGTCGTTGTCTACAACGACGCGCGGCGTTTCGGCCTGTTGACCGTTTGCGATCGCGCGGCGATCGACTCGCACGAGCTGCTGCGACGACTTGGCCCCGACCCGCTCGGCAATGCGTTCGGAGGTGCCAGTCTCGCGGCCGCGGTCGCCGGGCGCAGGTCGCCGATCAAGACGCTGCTCCTTGACCAGACCGTCGTCGCCGGTCTCGGCAACATCTACGCGTGCGAGAGCCTTTACCGGGCGGGGGTTTCGCCGCGACGGCTGGGCCGCAACCTTGGCGCGGCGCGTGCGGAACGTCTCGCCGCGGCGGTACGCACCGTGCTCCGCGAGGCGCTGGCGGCGGGAGGCTCGTCCTTGCGCGACTACGTGCGGACGTCGGGCGAACTCGGGTACTTCCAGCACGCCTTTCGCGTATACGATCGCGAGGGCGCTCCGTGCGCTGCCGGTCACCGGGTTCGGCGCATCGTCCAGAGCGGACGTTCGACGTTCTATTGCCCGCAGTGCCAGCGCTGATATAGAGGGGCTTCATGCCGGGCCAGGGAGAAGAATCCGTGAGTTACAACACTATCCGCGCCGAGAGGCGGGACAAGGTCGGGCTGATCACCCTCGATCGGCCGAAGGCGCTCAACGCTCTGAACAGCGAGCTAGTGGGCGAACTGAATGCGGCGCTCGACGGTTTCGAGGCCGACACCGGCATCGGCGCGGTGGTGATCACGGGCAGCGAACGTGCCTTCGCGGCCGGGGCCGACATCAAGGAGATGCAACCGAAGACCTACATGGACGCCTTCTTCGGCGACTTCATCGGCCCGTGGGATCGCGTCACGCGTTTCCGCAAGCCGACTATCGCGGCTGTCGCCGGTTACGCTCTGGGAGGCGGCTGCGAACTGGCGATGATGTGCGACATATTGATCGCGGCGGAAACGGCGAAATTCGGGCAGCCGGAGATCAAGCTCGGCACGTACCCGGGGTCGAGCGGGACCCAGCGGCTGCCGCGGGCGGTGGGCAAGGCCAAGGCCATGGACCTGATTCTCACCGGCCGCATGATGGACGTGGTCGAGGCGGAGCGCGCCGGGCTCGTAAGCCGCGTCGTCGCCCCGGACGCCCTGATCGATACCGCGCTCGAGGTCGGCGAGACCATCGCCGGCATGTCTCTGCCGGTGGTGATGATGGCCAAGGAAGCGGTCAATCGCGCGCACGAGACGACGCTGTCGGAGGGGATACTGTTCGAGCGTCGCGTGTTCTATTCCACGTTCGCCCTGGAAGACCAGAAGGAGGGCATGGCCGCCTTCGCCGAAAAGCGAGCCCCCGCGTTCAAGAACCGCTAGGCGCTGCAGCCGACAGGGCGAATGCCGGCCCGGACGGCCGGTTGACGGGCACGGGCGTCGCGGCTATATGCCCGCGTGGCTGGGCGGAGTCCCCGCCGCGCGGACCCGTGTCTACCATTTGAGGCAGCGACGCCATGGCGCATCACAAGTCGGCGAAGAAGCGGATCGGACGCAACGAGCGCCGGCGGGTCTTCAATCGCGCGCGCCGCGGGCAAATCCGGACGTCGATCAAGTCGGTGGAATCGGCGATCAGCGAAGGCGACAGGGAGACCGCGGAGACCGCCTTCCGCGCCGCACAGCCGCTCCTCATGCGTGGCGTCGCCAAGGGCGTGGTCGCGCGCAACGCCGTGCGCCGCAAGCTGTCGCGCCTGTCGGCCCGCATACGGGCCCTCTAGCCACCCCCGCGCGGGCGCTCCGCTCCCCGCGCCGGCGCGTCTGACCGGGGTGCGTCGGACAAACCACTAACACGGTCCGGCTCGTCGGATTCTCCGGATAATCGTTTCAACTTCGTTGCGGCTGCGGTCAGCACGCGGTACATTGTGTGCGGTCGCTGCTCAAATCCAAATGAAACACCAAATTGAGATGTGCCTTTTCGGCCGGTGCCGTAGTGGTTGTGATTCGACATCTATGCGGTGCCATGGCCTGACGTTCAGCAAATATTGCTTTACTTCAATATCTTGTTGTGAGTTCTTTATTTCTCCATCGGGAAGGAGGTTGTAAAGCTTTGTAAATTGAGTTGAGAATATCGCGCGAGCGAGAGCGGGTTGTCCGACAACCGCTCGGCTCGGCGAACCGGCGGGGGGAAGGGGTGACGAGAGACAAGGCCATCGACGAACAGTGGCGGCAGGTGCGCGGAAAGCTGCGCGACGAGCTGGGCGACACTGCGTTCGAGCGTTGGTTTGAATCGATGTCTCTCGTGTCGGCGAACGACTCGCACGTTGCACTCGCGGTGCCGACCCGGTTCCTGCGGGATTGGGTGGCACCCCGATACGGCGATCGCCTGCGCGCGTTGTGGCGGACGGTGGCCGGATCAACGGTGTCGATCGAATTTGTGGTGAAGCCTGTCCTGGGGGACGCCGAGCCGCAGAGCGAGCCGGCAACAGCCGGCGACGAATCGGCCAACGGCGAAGACGGAATCGGCATCCGGCTGGACGACAGATACAGTTTCGACACCTTCGTAGTCGGCAAACCGAACGAGTTCGCCTACGCGGCGGCGCGCAATGTCGCCGAGTCCGACAAGATCCCATACAACCCCCTGTTCATTTACGGTGGGGTGGGCCTGGGCAAGAGCCACTTGATGCACGCCATCGGCTTGCGGTTCGGCGTGCGTTGGCCCGACCGCCGGGTGCTGTACATCAGCGCCGAGAAATTCATGTACCAGTTCATCTACGCCCTGCGGTTCGACAGCATCATGTCGTTCAAGGAGCTGATCCGGTCCACCGATTTGCTCCTCGTCGATGACGTGCAGTTCATGGGCGGCAAGGATGCGACGCAGGAAGAGTTCTTCCACACGTTCAATGCGCTGATCGAACAGAACAAGCAGATCGTCGTGTCAGGCGACCGCCTGCCCTCCGATCTCGAATACATGAACGAGCGCATGCGCTCGCGTCTCGGCTGGGGTCTGGTGGCGGAAGTGCATGCGACGTCGTACGAGCTCCGCCTTGGCATCCTGCAGGCCAAGACCGAGCGTGCCGGCTACGGTTCCCGTGTACCGCCCGCGGTGCTCGAGTTTCTCGCGCGCAAGATCGCCACGAACGTCCGCGACCTCGAGGGAGCACTGACCCGCGTGGTCGCGCACGCCACCATGCTGGAACAGGAGATCACGCTCGAGAGCTGTCAGGAAACGCTAAAGGACATGCTGCGGTCGGCCGATCGCCATCTGACGGTCGAGGAGATCAAGAAGCAGACGGCCGACTACTTCGGAGTCCGCCCGTCGGACCTGAGTTCGTCCCGGCGCGCCCAGCGAATCACCAGACCGCGGCACGTCGCGATGTATCTCGCCAAGACCCTCACGTCGCGGTCGCTGCCCGAAATCGGGCGATATTTCGGAAACCGCGACCACACGACGGTACTGCACGCGATACGGCGAGTGGAGCAACTGCGTCGAATGGACGAGCGTTTCGCGGAAGACGTCGATATTTTGCGGCGGACGCTCGAAACCTGATCGCCGCGACAAAATCCTGTCGGCTGCGCGCCAACTCGTTATAATTCGTGGTGTCGGGAATCGTGCCCGCTGCATCGTGGCGCGCTGTTTTTCTGGCGTTGTTTTCGTCATGGGGCGGGGTCGCCTGAGATCATGCAGTTGACTATCGAACGCGCGGTGCTGTTGCGATCTTTGCAGCATGTTCAGAGCGTCGTCGAACGTCGTAACACCATTCCCATTCTCTCGAACTTGCTGCTCGGAGCCGAGGGCGGCACGCTGAGGCTGACCGCCACGGACATGGACATCGCCGTGGTGGACACGTCGCCGTCGGAAACCGCCCGGGCCGGCCGGACCACGGCGCCCGCGCTGGTGCTCTACGACATCGTGCGCAAGCTTCCCGACGGTTCGCAGGTGGAACTGGCAAGCGAGGACGGTAACGAACGGCTGTCCCTCAAGACGGGCGGCGCGGCCTTTTCGCTCAACTGCCTGCCCACCGAGGATTTTCCTCTGATGACGGAGGGCGAATTTCCGACCGCCTTCGAACTTCCCGCCGTCCAGTTGCGGCGATTGATAGAGAAGACGCGCTTCGCCATTTCGACGGAGGAGACGCGCTATTACCTGAACGGCATCTATCTGCACGTCGTCGAGGAACCGGAACGCAGTGTCCTGCGCACCGTGGCGACTGACGGGCACCGCCTTGCGCGCGTTCAGACCGCGTTGCCGGCCGGTGCCGAATCGATGCCGGGAATCATCGTGCCCCGCAAGGCCGTGAACGAACTGCACAAACTCCTGGACGATTTCGACGATGCGGTCGCGGTTTCCCTGTCGGAAACAAAGATCCGGTTCACGATCGGCAATACGACACTGACCACGAAAGTGGTCGATGGCACGTTTCCCGATTACGAGCGGGTGATACCGAAGGGGAATGACAACATCGTCCAGGTTCACAGCAAGAGCTTTGCCGACGCGGTCGACCGGGTTTCCACGATTTCCTCGGACAAGTCGCGTGCCGTCAAGTTCAGCATAGACGGTGACCGGATGGTGCTGAGCGCGCACAGCCCGGACCAGGCCTCGGCAACCGAAGAAGTCGCGATCGAATATGCCGGCGAGGCCATCGATATCGGCTTCAACTCACGCTACGTGCTGGAGATGACGCGGCAGATCGAAGGCGACGGCTTGCGTTTCGCCATTGCCGACGCCGCCTCGCCGGCGGTGGTCAACGACAGCGACGATCCGACGACGCTGTACGTGCTGATGCCGATGAGGGTATGAACCGCGCGGGCGCCGCCGCGTCGCCCGCCGTCACGCTCCATCGCACCGCGCCGCACGCAGAATGCCGGCCGCCTGCGATGATGGCGGTGCGGGCGCTGCGGCTGACCGAGTTTCGCAACTATCGTACGCTGCGCCACGAGTTCACGCGTGATCCCGTGGTTCTCTGCGGGCCGAATGGCGCCGGCAAGACCAACTTGCTCGAGGCGATTTCGCTGCTCTCGCCCGGACGCGGCCTGCGCGGTGCGAAGCTCGCCGAGATGCGCTGCCGGTCCGCCGCGGCGGATGCGCCGTGGGCGGTCGCCGCGCATGTCGACACGGCACAGGGTGCGGCCCACATCGGCACCGGCAACGATCCCGGCAGCCCGGTGCAGCGACGCGCCGTCCGCATCGACGGGCGTTCGACGCGCGGACACGCGCCGCTCGCGGCGTATCTGGCGATCGTCTGGCTCACTCCCGCCATGGACCGGCTGTTCACCGATTCTCCCGGTCGCCGCCGCGACTTTCTCGACCGGCTGGTCGGCGGCCTGGAACCGAACCACGCGCACGAAGTCGCGGCGTACGAAAAGTCCATGCGCGCGCGAATGCGCCTGCTGGAGAACGATGCGGACCCCGCATGGATCGATGCCGGCGAAGAGACCATGGCCGCACACGGCGTCGCGGTCGCTGCCGCACGCGGCGCGGTGGTGCGCCAGCTTTCCGCCGCGCTCCGCGTTGGTGAGGGGCCGTTCCCGCGCGCCAGCGTCGCGTTGAATGGCGTTGTCGAAGCGTGGCTGGAAACCGCGCCGGCGATCGATGTCGAGCAACGTTTCGCTGCGGCCCTGCGCGATTCCCGCGCGCGCGACCGCGAGAGTGGCGTCACGGCC
This sequence comes from Alphaproteobacteria bacterium, assembly GCA_965243325.1. Taxonomy (GTDB): domain Bacteria; phylum Pseudomonadota; class Alphaproteobacteria; order UBA7887; family UBA7887; genus JANQOH01. The sequence continues at coordinate 3,109,034 of CBDEUQ010000003.1, forward strand.
GTCGGCGTCCATCGTAGCGACATCGTCGTGAGCGACATCGACCGCGGGGTCATGGCCGCGCAATGTTCGACGGGGGAGCAGAAGGCCCTGTTGATTGCGATCGTGCTGGCAAGCGCACGCCTGCATGCCGCACGACGTGGAAGCCCGCCGTTGTTGCTTCTCGACGAGGTCGCCGCGCATCTCGATTCGGCGCGGCGCAGCGCCCTGCTCGATGCCGCGCTCACGCTGGGCGGCCAGACATGGTTCACAGGCGCCGACGCGGCGCAGTTCGACACGCTCGCCGGGCGCGCCCAATTCCTTACGGTGAGCGACGGACGTCTGCGCCCCGGCGGGGCAGTGGGGAGAGGATGAACACAGGAGGAGAGGCCTACGGCGCCGACTCGATCAAGGTGCTTCGCGGACTCGATGCCGTGCGCAAACGCCCGGGCATGTACATCGGCGATACCGACGACGGTTCGGGCCTCCACCACATGGTGTTCGAGGTGGTGGACAACTCGATCGACGAGGCGCTTGCCGGATTTTGCGACAGTATCGAGGTGACGCTGAACGCCGACGGTTCGGTGACCGTGACCGACAACGGCCGCGGAATTCCGACCGATGTACACGACGAGGAAGGCGTGTCGGCAGCGCAGGTCATCATGACCCAGCTGCACGCTGGCGGCAAATTCGATCAGAACTCCTACAAGGTCTCCGGCGGTCTCCACGGGGTCGGCGTCTCCGTGGTCAACGCGCTGTCGGAACGGCTCGATCTCGCGATCTGGCGCGCCGGTGAGCAGCACAACATGCGTTTCGCCGACGGCGAACCCGTCGCGCCGCTGGCCGTCACCGGCGATGCCGGCGGCCGGACGGGCACGGAGATCACCTTCTGGCCATCGCCGCGGACGTTCGGCAGCGTCGCGTTCGACTCCGCGCAGCTGGAACACCGCTTGCGCGAACTCGCGTTCCTGAACTCGGGCCTCTCCATCATTCTTCTGGACCGCCGCGGCGTCGCGCCGCATACGGTGACGATGCGCTACGACGGCGGGATTGAAGCGTTTGTCGCCTATCTCGACCGCCACAAGCAGGCCGTCCATGCGCCGGCGATCACGATCTCGGGCGAGCGCGAGGGAGTTTTCGTTGAAGTCGCCTTGCAATGGAACGACAGCTACCACGAAAACGTCATGTGCTTCACGAACAACATCCCGCAAAGCGACGGCGGAACCCACCTCGCGGGCTTTCGCGGAGCGCTGACCCGCACCGTAAACGCCTACGCCAATGCGACGGGCATCCAAAAGAAGGAAAAGGTAAGTCTCACCGGCGAGGACATACGCGAGGGATTGACGGCGGTGCTCTCCACCAAGGTGCCGGATCCGAAGTTCTCGTCGCAGACCAAGGACAAGCTGGTGAGTTCCGAGGTGCGCCCGGTCGTCGAGAGCGTCATCGGCGACCGGCTCGACCAGTGGCTCGAGGAACACCCCGGCGAAGCGCGAACGATCGTCGCCAAGGTCGTCGAGGCCGCCGCGGCGCGCGAGGCGGCGCGAAAGGCACGCGAGTTGACCCGGCGCAAGGGGGCGCTGGACGTCACCAGCCTGCCCGGCAAGCTCGCCGACTGTCAGGAGCGCGATCCGGCGAAAAGCGAGCTGTTCATCGTCGAGGGAGATTCCGCCGGCGGCTCCGCGAAACAGGCGCGCAATCGGAGCAACCAGGCGGTGCTGCCGCTACGCGGAAAGATCCTCAACGTCGAGCGGGCACGCTTCGACAAGATGCTTTCATCGGCCGAGGTGGGAACCCTCATCACTGCCCTCGGCGCGGGAATCGGACACGAGGACTTCGACATCGACAAGATCCGGTATCACCGGATCATCATCATGACCGACGCGGACGTTGACGGCGCGCACATCCGCACGCTGCTGCTCACGTTCTTCTACCGCCACATGAAGGAAATCATCCAGCGTGGCTACCTCTACATCGCGCAGCCGCCCCTGTTTCGCGTCCAGCGGGGCAGAAACGAGGTCTACAAGAAGGACCAGCGCGAACTCGACGACTATTTGATCGACGAGGGACTCAGGAACGCGCGGCTGCTGACCGGAGAAGCCGGCGCACGGGAAGTCCGGACAGGCGCCGATCTGCGCGCCCTGGTCGTCCGCGCACGCGAACACGCCGCGCTGATGCGCGCGCTCGCACGGCGCGAGGACACCGCCTTGATTGAGCAAGCGGCGGTGGCGGGCGCGCTGGACCCGTCCCTGTCCGGCGACCGCGCGGCGGCGACCGAGGCCGCCGCCTCGATCGCCCGTCGCCTGAACGCGCTCGCGGTGCCGGGTGAAGGCGGGTGGTCGAGCGCTGTCGAGGACGATGGCGCGATGGCGTTCACGCGCGAGGCCCGCGGCGAGCGCGAATACCGCCGTATCGACGCCGGGTTGCGGCAAAGCGCCGAGGCGCGCCGGTTGCACGCCGCCGCGGCCGAACTCCGCGAACTGTACGCGTTTCCGCCGGTGCTGGAAGAGAAGGACCGGCAGAGCGAACCCTTGCATTCTCCGATCGCGCTTGCCGACGCCGTGCTTGCGCTCGGCCGCAAGGGGATTTCCGTGTTCCGCTACAAGGGCCTCGGCGAAATGAACCCGGACCAGCTCTGGGAGACGACGCTGGATGCCGAAGCGCGCACCCTCCTGCAGGTTCGCGTCGAGCATGCCGACGACGCGGAAGATCTCTTTTCCACCCTGATGGGCGACCATGTCGAGCCGCGCCGTGCGTTCATCCAGGACAACGCGCTGAACGTCGCCAACCTCGATGTGTGATCCAAGCGGCTAATCCGCCCTCCCCGCCGTCCCGTGCCAGCGGGCGGCGGCGCTCTCGTCGCTGTCTCGCGCATCGACCCAACGACCGCCGGCGGGTGTATCCTCGCGCTTCCAGAACGGCGCTCGGGTCTTCAGCCAGTCGATCAGGAAATGGCACGATTCGAGCGCGGCCGTGCGGTGCGCCGAGGCGGTGGCCACGAGGACGATGCGGTCGCCGGGCTCGAGCCGGCCGTGTCGGTGGATGATGAGGCTCGCATCGAGCGGCCAGCGCGAACGCGCCTCGGCCTCGATGTCGGAAAGACGCCTCTCGGTCATCCCCGGATAATGTTCGAGCGTCATCGCCGAAACCGCTTCGCCGCCCGCCATGTCGCGCACCAGGCCGACGAAAGCCGCCAGCCCGCCGATTCCGGTATTGCCCCGTGTCAGCGCCGCGAGCTCCGCACCGACATCGAAATCCTCGCGCTGCACGCGAATCACGGCATGCCTCCCCCCGTGACGGGTGGAAAGAGCGCGACTTCGCGGGCGCCCGCGATCGGATGGTCGAAACCGACGTATTCCTGATCGAGCGCCACGCGGACCACGGAAAGGTCGGCGAGCGCATCCGCGTGTCCGGCGCTGCGCCGTTTCAGCCATTCCAGCAGATCGCCGACCGTGGCGAGCGCCGGCGGCGGCTCGACTGCCTCTTCGGCGACTCCGGCCTTTTCGCGCAACCACGCGAAATACAGAACCTGTATCCTCATCTCACCTCGCCGAACGGCAGAAACGGGACCGTATCGCCAGCCGCAACATACGTCATTTCCTCCGGCAGTTCGACGAAGCCGTCGGCACCGGCCACTGCGGAGAGGATGCCGGCGCCTTGCCGTCCGACCTTGCGCGCCACCGGCAGCGAACCCCCGCCCTCGAGCCGACAGCGCAGGAATTCGCGGCGGCCGGCCTTCTTGCGTTGCGAGAACCCCGCGCGCACGGAAAACAGCGTCGGAGCCCGCGCCTCGGCTCCGGAAAGCCGCAAGACGAGCGGCCGCGCGATGCACATGAACGTTACGGCCGCGGCGGCGGGATTCCCCGGCAGGCCGATGAACGGCACCTGTCGACCCGCCGACCGGACGTGGCCGAGCGCCAACGGCCGGCCCGGCTTGATGGCAACCCGCCAGAACGTCAGCCCGCCCCGGGCCGTCACCGCGGCCTTCACGTGGTCTTCGTCTCCGACCGATACGCCGCCCGAGCTCACGAGAAGATCGTGGCCGGCCGCGGCATCGGCGAGGGCGGCCTTCATGTCGTCGGCGTCGTCGCGCAGGATGCCGAGATCGGACACCGTGCAGCCGAGACCCGACAGAAGTCCGGACAGCATGTAACGGTTGGCGTCGTAGATGGCGCCTTCCGGCAACGGTCCACCGGGGTCGCGCACTTCATCGCCGGTCGAGAACAGCGCCACGGCAAGCGGCGCACGGACGGGAAGCGAGGTCCGGCCGATCGACGCCGCGAGACCCAGATCTTCCGCGCGCAGGCGGCGCCCGGCCCGAAGCAGCGCCGAACCGGCGGCGACGTCCTCGCCGGCGCACCGCAGGTTGGCACCGCGCGCGATGCCGGGCGGCAGCGTGACCCAGGTTCCGTCGCGCGTGCAATCCTCCTGCATAAAGACCGTGTCGGGCCCGCCGTCGCCGTCACCCCGCGGAATCGGCGCGCCGGTGAACACGCGTACTGCGGCGCCTCGCCGCGCGACTCCGGCCAGCGGCCGGCCGGCGGCGGCCCGCCCGACGACCGGCAGGGTTGTCGGACGATCCGAAACGAGATCGTCGAAATAGACGGCGTAACCGTCGACCGCTGAATTGTCGTGCGGCGGCACATCTCGGTCGGAGCAAAGCGTCGCGGCAAGCACGCGACCCAATGCCGCGGCGAGCGGCACCGTTTCCGCCGCCGTGACCGGAACGATGCGCTCGTCGATCAGGCGCAACGCTTCGGCGAGCGGCATAAGCGCGCCGTCGTTTACGAAGCAATCGTCTCGAAGCTGCGTCACCGGGTTCGCCGATCGAGGCCGAAGTGCCGGACGACGAAGGCGGCGATCGTCGCCGTGTCGGAGAGATCGAGCCAGCGCCGGCCTGCGTCGGGGATGGGATGGTCGGCCGCCACCGCCACGACGCGGGCGTCGTGCCGGTAAAGCGGCGGTCGGTCGCCGTCAACGGCGCCCCGGCGCACCTCTATCTTGTCATGGTCTCCGTGCTTGAACCCCTCGACGAGCACGACGTCGACGGGCGACATGTGCGCGAGCAGAGCCGGCACGTCTGCCTCGGGCTCGTCGGACAGTTCGTGCATGAGCGCCCAGCGGCGGGCCGACGACACCATGACCTCCCTCGCTCCGGCGGCGCGGTGGGCGTGGGAATCCTTGCCCGGGCGGTCGACGTCGAAACCGTGATGCGCATGCTTGATCGTCGACACCGAGAGGCCGTGCGTTGCGAGCGCCGGCAGCAGCCGGGTGACGAGCGTCGTCTTGCCGACGCCGCCCCAGCCGGCAATGCCCATGACGTTCATTCCCGCGCCCGGCCCGTGGCCGCCATCCGAGCCAGCGCCGGGCGCATGTAGTCCGCCGCCGTCGCCACGGCGAGACCCGCGGCGAGCCACAGCATCGCCGCCCCCAGCGCGAGCACGAGCGCCGGAGAAATGCCGACGCCAGCGGCCGCGTCTCCGACCAGGAGAAGGCCCAGCGCCCCCATCTGGCTCGCGGTCTTCCATTTGGCGAGGCGCGACACCGGCACGCTGCCGCCGTGACGCGCCGTGTCCTCGCGCAGCGCCGACACGAGAATTTCGCGGCAAAGAATGATGAGCGCGGCAACTGCGGGCGCCCGCCCGTCGGCCACGAGCAGCACCAGAACCGCTGCAACGAGAAGCTTGTCCGCCACCGGGTCCAGAAACCGCCCGAATTCGGTCGTCCGATCCATGCGACGGGCGAGCCATCCGTCGAGAAAGTCCGTCGCGCCGGCCGCCGCGAACAGGGCGAACGCGAGCCATGGCCCGAACGGCGTCGGCAAGTAGAACGCGCCGACGAGCAGCGGGATCGCCGCGATGCGCGACAGGGTGAGAACGTTCGGGAGCGTCGCCGGCATCGCCTGGCCCGTCAATCGCCGCCGTGGAAATGGTCGTACACGGCGCGCGCGACAAGCTTGCTCACGCCGTCGACCTTTTCCAGGTCTTCGAGGCCCGCGCCGGCGACGCCCCGCGCCGAACCGAAGCGATGCAGCAGAGCGCGTTTGCGCTTGGCGCCCACGCCGGCGATCTCGTCGAGTTCGGAGCGGACGACGGCCTTCGACCGCCGCGCGCGGTGACCGCCAATGGCGAAACGGTGGGCCTCGTCGCGCAAACGCTGCAGAAAGTAGCTGACCGGGCTGTTCGGCGGAACCATGAACGGCTGCCGCCCGGGAAGATGGATCCGCTCGCGGCCGGCGTTGCGGTCGGGTCCCTTGGCGATGGCGGCAAACCCCGGACTGCCGCCCGTGTCGATGCCGAGATCGGCCAGCACGGCGAGCGCGCTGGAGAGCTGTCCGGCACCACCGTCGAGCAGCACGAGATCGGGCCATTCGCCGTTGTCGTTGTCCGGATCCTCGCGTTGCAGGCGCCCGAAACGCCGCCGCAGCACCTCGCGCATCATCGCGTAGTCGTCGCCCGTGTCGCCGCCGCGGACGTTGAACCTCCGGTAGGCGCCCCTCATCAACCCCTCCGCGCCGGCGACGATCATGGCGCCCACCGGCCGCGTGCCGGAAATGTGGCTGTTGTCGTAGACCTCGATACGCCGCGGCGGGGAGTCGAGCGCGAACATCTCGGCGACGCCCTGGAGCAGGCGGCGCTGCGAGGTGCTTTCGGCGAGCCGCCGTTCGAGCGCTTCGCGAGCGTTGGCAAGCGCGTGCGCCACCAGCTTGCGCTTGTCGCCTCGCATGGGCGTGTGAACGTCCACCCGGCGGTCCGCGTTCAGGCTGAGCGCTTCCGCGATCAGCGGCTGGCCCTCCACCCGATGGCTGAGCAGCACGAGGCGCGGCGCCGTGCGGCCGTCGTAGAACTGGGCCACGAACGCGGCCAGCACGGCGGCCGCATCCTCGTCGCGAGCGTGGCTCGGGAAATGCGCCCGATTGCCGTAGTTGCGACCGCCGCGAAAGAAGAACACCTGAATGCAGGTCTGGCCGCCTTCCCGATGCGCCGCGATGATGTCGGCCTCGCCGATCCGGTCGAGATTGATGTCCTGGCGTGCCTGGATCTGGGCCAGAGCACGGATGCGGTCGCGGAGCACCGCGGCGGCCTCGAATTCCAGCGCCTCGCTCGCCTCGGACATTCGTTCGGCGAGTCGGTCCTGCACTGCCTGGCTGCGGCCGGAGAGAAAGTCCCGCGTCTGGTCGACGATCTCGTCGTAGGCCTCGGTGCCTACCAGCCCGACGCACGGCCCGCAGCAGCGCTTGATCTGGTACTGGAGGCAGGGGCGCGAGCGGCCGGCGAACACGCCGTCGGAGCAGGTGCGGAGCGGGAACGCGCGTTGCAGCGCGTTCAGCGTGCGGTTGACGGCGCCGGCGGACGCGAACGGACCGAAGTAGCGGCCGGGGCGGCTCCGCGCGCCGCGGTGCTTGACGAGCCGCGGCCATTCGTCGTCGCCGGTCAACAGGATGTAGGGATGCGACTTGTCGTCGCGCAGCACGATGTTGTAGCGCGGCCGGAGGCGCTTGATCATGTTGGCCTCGAGCAACAACGCTTCGGCCTCGGTATGCGTCGAGACCACTTCGACGGCCGCGGTCTCGGCGATCATGCGCGCCAGCCGTGTCGGTTGCCGCGCGACGTTGCCGTAGCTCGCCACCCGTTTCCGGAGGCTGCGCGCCTTGCCGACATAGAGAGGCCGGCCGGCGTCGTCGAGCATGCGATAGACTCCCGGGCCGGTCGGCAGGCCGGGCAGGATACGGCGGATATCCGCGGCTCCCCGCAGACCCTCGGAGGTGCCGTGCGAGTCTTCCGTGGCGTCCTCGAGCGCCGTCATCCCGGCACTATCGCCGCCTGACCGGCGGCGGTCAACGCGTGCGAAGAGCGCTCACGCGTCGCCCGCGCCGCCTGTGGATAAGTCGGTGGAGAACTTGCGTCCCGCGGCCTGAAAAGCACGGGAATCCTGTGCTTTCAGGCATTTGCACAAAATGGCGGCAAAACCGTAAGGCATTGAAATACCGTAACTTTGTGACGATGGCGCTGGCGTGACGCCTGCGGGCGTCCGCGAGCGCCTGATCGCTGTGAACCAATTTCATCGCGGATGCCCCGCAAAGCCTTGGAAAACAAGTCATTCGCCGTACCCGCGCTCGATTTCGACGCCTACGGAGGTCGCGCCGTCGTAGACGTCCGGCTTGTCGACCCGGACCCGCGCGTGGCGGACCCGGCGGTCGGCAAGGCACAGCGCGGCGATACGTTCCGCCAGGGTTTCGACGAGGTTGACGTGCTCCTTGTCGGCCAGCCGCCGGATTTCGTCGACCGTGTTCTCGTAGGATACGACGGAAGAGATGCGATCGAGATGCGCGGCGTCCGGTTCGGCGATCGTAAGCTCCACGTTGACGACGACACGCTGCCGCCGGCCGCGCTCGTGCGGATGCACGCCGATCGCGCACGCCAGCTCGAGGTTGCGAACGAAGAGCGTGCGCCGCACGGTTTCGGCGCGCGGATTGCGGTGTGCCGGCGGCTTCGGCGGCGGCGTCATTCGTCCGGGTCGTCCGCGGGATCGACATGCTGCCAGCCGAGGTGCTGGCCGCCGTCGGGGGCGATCATCTGCCCCGTCATCGAGGGCGTCCCCAGAACGAAGCGGACCGCGGCCGCAATGTCGGCGACCGCGACGGGTCCGCCGAGCGGAATGCGGCGAGCCTGAGCGCGGAACTGCGTCACCGACTGCCGCGGGCTGGGCAGGGTCGGCCCCGGGCCGATGGCGTTGACGCGGATACGGGGCGCCAGCGCCAGCGCCAGGGTTTGGGTGAGCGTCCACAACCCCGCCTTGCTGAGGGTGTAGGACACGAAATGCGGCGTGAGGTTCCATACACGCTGGTCCGTCAGGTTGACGATATTGCCCTCGCCCTCGGGGGGGAGAGCCGCGGCCAGCGCCTGGCTCAGCACGAACGGCGCGCGCAGGTTGACGGCCATGTGCCGCCGCCAGCTCTCCGCGCTGACGGTGTCCACCTCGTCGCGCTCGAAGATCGAGGCGTTGTTGACGAGGAGGGTCACCGGACCGAGTGCGGCAGCGGCGGCGGGAACGAGACCGCGGGCTTCCGCCTCGTCGGCGAGATCGGCGCGGAGAGCGGTCGCCGCGCCGCCGTCGCCGACGATCCGCGTCACCAGACCGGCCGCCGCGGAAACCGATTCCCGGTAGTGCACGGCGACCGCGTAGTCCGGCGCCAGGGCCAGTGCGATCGATCGTCCGATACGGTTCGCCGCGCCGGTGACCAGTGCCGTGCCGCGCGCGCCCTCGGCGGTCATCGCGCTGCGTGACGCCGGCGACCGCCGGCCGCGCGCGCGGGCGGCGAGCCGAGGCCGAGCTCGACCGATTCCAGGCGCTGAATCTCGTCGCGCAGCTTTGCCGCCTCCTCGAATTCGAGATTGGCCGCGTGCTCGCGCATGCGGCGTTCGAGATCGCCGACGTGCGCCTCGAGATTGTGCCCGATCAGATGGCTCGTCCCATCGTCGCCCGTATCGACCGTGACGTAGTCGGCCTCGTACACGCCGTCGAGAATGTCGCCGATATCCTTGCGGACCGATTCCGGCGTGATGCCGTGCTCCGCGTTGTACGCCTGCTGCTTTTCGCGCCGCCGGTTCGTCTCGCCGATCGCGGCGTCGAGCGAGTCGGTGAGGCGGTCGGCGTAAAGGATGCACCGGCCCTCGATGTTGCGCGCCGCCCGGCCGATCGTCTGGATCAGGGAGGTCTGCGACCGAAGGAAGCCTTCCTTGTCAGCGTCGAGGATCGTGACCAGCGCGCATTCGGGAATGTCGAGGCCCTCGCGCAGCAGGTTGATGCCGACCAGCACGTCGAAAGCGCCCAGCCGCAGGTCGCGAATGATCTCGATGCGCTCGATCGTGTCCACGTCCGAATGCAGGTAGCGGACACGCAACCCAGCCTCGCCGAGATACTCCGTCAGATCCTCCGCCATCCGCTTGGTCAGCGTGGTTACCAGCACCCGCTGCGCCCGCTCGCTCGCGGAACGGCATTCGGCCAGCAGATCGTCCACCTGGGACGACGCGGGGCGCACGATGCACACGGGGTCGATGAGGCCCGTCGGACGGATGACCTGCTCGGTGAAGACGCCGCCCGTGCGCGCGAGTTCCCACGGGCCGGGGGTGGCGGACACGTAGATCGTCTGCGGCCGCATCGCCTCCCACTCCTCGAACTTGAGCGGCCGGTTGTCGACGCAGGAGGGCAGACGGAAGCCGTGTTCCGCCAGGGTCGATTTGCGGTTGAAGTCACCGCGGAACATGCCGCCGAGCTGGGGAACGGTGACGTGGCTCTCGTCGACGATCAAAAGCGCGTTGTCCGGCAGATATTCGAACAGCGTCGGCGGCGGCTCTCCGGGCTGGCGGCCGGTGAGATAGCGCGAGTAGTTCTCGATCCCGGCGCAGCTCCCCGTCGTTTCGATCATTTCGAGGTCGAATTGCGTGCGCTGCTCGAGTCGTTGGGCTTCGAGCAGCTTTCCCTGTGCAACGAGCTCGTCGAGCCGCAGCCCGAGTTCGGCGCGAATGCCCTTGACCGCCTGCTGAACCGTAGGGCGTGGAATGACGTAGTGGCTGTTGGCGTAGACGCGCACGTTCTTCAGCCGGTCGGTCGTCCGCCCGGTGAGCGGATCGAACTCGACGATCTCCTCAATATCGTCGCCGAACAACGACAGCCGCCAGGCACGGTCCTCGTAGTGCGCGGGAAAGATTTCCACGACGTCGCCGCGGACGCGAAAACAGCCCCGCGCGAACGCGGTATCGTTGCGCCGGTACTGCAGCTCGACCAGCCGCTTGAGGACGTCGTTGCGGTCCACCCTCTCGCCGACGGCGAGATCGACGACCATTCGCGCGTAGGTCTCGACCGAACCGATACCGTAGATGCAGGACACGCTGGCGACGATGATCACGTCGTCCTGCTCGAGGAGCGCGCGCGTCGCGGCGTGGCGCATGCGGTCGATCCGCTCGTTGATCGACGCGTCCTTCTCGATGTAGGTGTCGGTGCGAGGCACGTACGCTTCCGGTTGGTAGTAGTCGTAGTAGCTCACGAAGTAGTTCACCGCGTTGCCGGGAAAGAAGGCGCGCATTTCGCCGTAGAGCTGGGCGGCGAGGGTCTTGTTGGGAGCGAGGACCAGGGTCGGCCGCGCGAGCGTCTCGATCACGTGCGCCATGGTGAACGTCTTGCCCGAGCCGGTGACGCCGAGCAGCACCTGGTCGCGCTCGCCCTGCATCAGACCCTCGGCCAGTTCGGCGATGGCGTGCGGCTGGTCGCCGGCGGGACGGAAGCTCGACGCCAGCCGGAATGCCGCCGGACCGGTCGCCGCGACGACATGTTCCGCCGTGTTCGCCATGGCGCAACTATCCGCGAGCCGGCACGGCGATGCAACGCCGCGGGCGTGCGTAGGAAACGCATGAACGGCCGCGGCGGATCGGCGTACACTGGCCGTGTGTCCACGATCGGAGATTGCGCATGAGCCCCGTCCCAACCCTCCCGCGCCTCGCCGGCGCCGCCGTCGCGCTTGCCCTCGCCGCCGCACCGGCAGCGGCGCAGGATCTCCCTCTCGACCGGCTCGAACTGCCGCCCGGCTTCGCCATCGACATCTACGCCGGGGACGTGCCCAACGCGCGCGCCATGGCGCTGGGCGACAACGGCACCCTGTTCGTCGGGTCGCGCCGCGCCGGCAACGTCTATGCCCTCGTCGACCGCGACGGCGACCAACGCGCGGACGAGCGTTTCCTCGTCGATTCCGGCCTGCAGCTGCCGAGCGGCGTCGCCTTTCGCGACGGCGCGCTCTATGTCGGCGCGGTCAGCCGCATCCTGCGTTACGACGGGCTGGAAAGCCGGCTCGACGATCCGCCGGACCCGGCGGTGGTGACCGACACTCTGCCCACGGACACGCACCACGGCTGGAAGTATCTCGCCTTCGGACCGGACGGAAAGCTCTACGTCCCCGTCGGCGCGCCGTGCAACGTCTGCGAATCACCGGAACCTTACGCCACGATCCTGCGCATGGATGCGGACGGCGGCAACCGCGAGGTCTACGCCCGCGGCGTGCGGAACTCGGTGGGCTTCGCGTTCCACCCGGACACGGGCGAGCTCTGGTTCACCGACAACGGCCGCGATCACCTCGGCGACAACGCGCCGCCCTGCGAGCTCAACCGTGCGGCGTCCGCGGATCTGCATTTCGGCTATCCCTACTGCCACGCGGGCCTCATCGAGGATCCGACGTTCGGCCGCGTGCGCGGCTGCGAGGGGTTCACGCCGCCGGCGCAGCCGCTCGGGCCGCACGTCGCGCCGCTCGGCATGGCGTTCTACGACGGCGCGATGTTCCCTGACGACTACCGCGGCGACATCTTCATCGCCGAGCACGGGTCGTGGAACCGCAGTCGCAGGATCGGCTATCGCGTCACCCGCGTCGCGCTCGACGACGCCGGCAACGCGATCGACTACCGACCCTTCGTTTCGGGCTGGCTGCAGGGCCAGCAATACTGGGGCCGTCCCGCGGACGTGCTCGTCATGCCCGACGGTGCGCTGTTGATCTCCGACGACCAGGCCGGCGCGATCTACCGCGTCGCGCGGGTCGGGACTCCGTAGGGGCGCGGCGTGTCCGAAGCCGGGGCGACGGTCGCCGCGACCGTGGCCGACGTTCTCGTCGAGCACCGGGTCGAACGCGTGTTCGGCGTTCCCGGCGGCGGTTCGAACCTCGAGATCATCGACGCCTGCGCGGAGCGCGGCATCGACTACTTGCTGGCCCACACCGAGACCGCCGCCGCGATCATGGCCGCGGTTACGGGCGAACTCACGGGGACGCCCGGCGTCGTCGCCACGGCCCTCGGACCGGGCGCGGCCGCCGCAGCCAACGGCGTCGCCTACGCGGCGCTCGACCGCGCACCGTTGCTGGTGCTGACCGACGCCTACCACCCCGGCAACCACGACGTCATCACGCATCAGAAGCTGGACCACGGCGCGCTGTTCGCGCCGCTCACCAAGGCGGGCGGGCGGGCGGAGGCAGGGAACTGCGGCGCGCTCCTGCGCGGCCTGCTGCGGACCGCGCTGACGCCGCCGTTCGGCCCGGTGCACTGCGATCTGTCGTCGATCGATGCCGCCATGCCGGCGGATGCCGCCGACGCGCAGCCGGCGGACGCTTCCGCGGCGGGCAACGGCGGCGACATCGACGCGGCACGCGCGTTGCTCGCGCGGTCGCGGCGCCCCGCGATCGTCGCCGGGGTTCAGGCGCGTTCGGAAGCGGCGGCGGCGGCACTGGCCGGACTGGCCGAGGCGCTCGCCTGCCCCGTGCTCACCACCTACAAGGCGAAGGGCGTCTATCCCGACGGCGGCGCGCGGCACGCGGGACTGTTCACCGGAGGCCGGACCGAGGCGCCGTGGCTCGCCGATTGCGACCTGCTGATCCTGTACGGCGTGGACCCGGTGGAGTTCGTCGCATCGCCCTGGCCCTACGCCATGCCGGCCCTGGAAATCGTGTCGGCGGCAGTCCGCCCGCACTATGCCGACGTCGCCGTTTCGCTTTGCGGCGACGTGGCGGCGCTGGCGCAGCGGCTCGAAAGCGCCGCGCGGCCGGCCAACTGGCCCGCGGACCCGCGGCCGGCGGCGCTCCCTGAACCCGGCGGAGGCGGGCTGGCGCCTCAGGCGCTGGCCCGGGCCGCGGCGGCGGCGCTGCCCGATGCCCGCGCGACGGTGGATGCGGGCGCCCACATGCTGCCGCCCATGAGCCTGTGGCCGGCGCGGCACCCGTTCGACGTGCAGATCTCGAATGGCCTGTCGACGATGGGGTTCGCCCTGCCTGCGGCGATCGCCACGGCACTCGCCGAGCCGGAACGGCGCATCGTGGCGTTCACCGGCGACGGCGGGCTCGCGATGTGTCTCGGCGAACTGGCGACGGCGGCGCGGCACGCGCTGCCGATCACCGTCGTCGTCTTCAACGACGCACGTCTGGCGCTGATCGACGCGAAGCAGGAACAGCGTGGCTTCGCGCCGCGCGGGATGCGCTACCCGGCGCTCGACTTCGCGGCCGCCGCCGAGGGCCTCGGCTGCCGGGCCGTTCGGGTTCGCGAGGCGAACGGTCTCGACTCGGCGTTCGCCGCAGCGGCCGGCGACGGCCCGGCGGTTATCGACGCCACGGTGGACCCGTCGGGCTACCGCGCGATGTTCGAGGCGATCCGCGGCGCGCCGAAGTGAAAGGCGGCGTGAGCGCGCCGGCGCGTTCGGGCCGGCGATCCGGAAGCGTATCTACACCGCGAACGCGCCCGAGAGCCTGGGTGACTTGGGAAGCGAATGCGCCAGACGATTGGAGAGGGCCTAGTGAATAAAATCGCAACTTCCGCCGTTCGGCCGGCCATCGGCGATGCAGATCGTCCGGACGTCCCGCGGCGCGTGGGCGGCGGACTTCCATTCGGGATCGCCGTCATTGTCCTCGCCATCGTGCTCGGCGGCTCGGACGCGGCGCGGGCGGCGAACGAATGCGGCCGGCCCGAAGCCGGGACGCCGATCGTCTGCTCGCCCTCGAACTACGATGCGGCGACGGACGGCAACATCGTGTACCGCCCCGGCGAGGCGAGCGGGGGCGATTTCACGATCCGGCTCAGCGACGGCCTCTGGATACGCTACGACCGCCACGACCCCGGCGACGACCAACTGATTTTCCCCGGCGAAGAAGACCCCCTCTTCACCGCCGTCAGGATCGAGACGGATGCGGACGATGGGGGTGACATCTCGCTCTTCTCTTCCGCCGACGTGACCTCGAACGCGAGAGGGATCTCGATCGGCCACTACGGGAAGTCGGGCGCGATGCGCATGGAAATTGCCGGCGGCGTCTTTTCGATCACGAGCGATTGGGAGCGCGCCTACGCCATCCACAGCTATCGTGGCGACGAATTCGATACGAACGACGAGTTCAGCGGCAACCACGATCTCATCGTCCGCAACGCGGTCATCGATTTGGACGGAGCGCCGGTCGGCATCCTCGGATCCCATTCCGCCAAGGGAGCCCTGAATGTTGCCGTGCAGGACACCGACATCGAGATCGACGCCGAGTCGGCCACAGGCGTCTTCGGCAGCCATAGTGACACCGGAGACCTCAACGTCGATGTCCAAAATTCCAAATTAGATCTTGGCGGCTTAGGTCGGCTTGACGGGATTTACAGCTACCATCTTGGCAGCGGTAGTCACAACATCGCCGTGCGGAACACCGACATCAAGATCGACGGCGAGTTGGCCACGGGCGTCTTGGGCATCCATCGTGGCACCGGAGACCTCAACGTCGATGTCCAAAATGCCGAATTAGATATTGGCGGCTTAGCTCAGCTTGACGGGATTTACAGCTACCATCTTGGCAACGGTAGTAACAACATTGCCCTGCGGAACACCGACATCAGGATTCACGCCGAGTTGGGCTCGGGCGTCTTCGGCGCCCATCGTGACACCGGGGACCTCAACATCGATGTCCGGAATGCCGAGATCGACATCAGCGGCGCAGGTGATCTTGACGGAGTTTATGGCCTTCATCTTGGCAGCGGCAATGCCAACGTAGCCGTGCGGAACAGCATCATCAATATCCAGACCGAGGAAGCGGCAGGTTCAAACGGTATCTCCACTGTCTATGCGAGGGGGAAAGGTGGTGATCTCTTTTTTGACGTCCGAGACGTCGACATCGATATGTCCAACGTCCACGGCATCTACAGCATGGACGGCAATGAGGACGGAGGGAGACACCTTGATGGAATTTGGGCCGGATACTGGGGTGAAGAGGGTGACATTCACGTCGATGTGAGACGCGCCGATATCGTGACGAAGGGCGCGGATTCCGGCGGGATGTCTTTCATTCACGACAGAACGGGCGACATCGACATCGCGGCGCGCAACGTCGACATCGAGGTGGAAGGCGACCGCTCCGTGGGCATTGGCGGCGGCCAGCGCTACGCGGGCACGGGCGACATCGCCATCGACGTCCGCGATTCGACGATCGCGGCTATGGGAGAGAGCGTCGCCGGCATTCGGGCCTTCAATTTCACCGGCGAAGGCAGTATCGGCATTCGCGTCGACGGCGGAACGATTACGGCGGAGGGCGTGGGCAGTTCCGGCATTCTGGTCGGCCTCACCGGGCGGATTTTCGGCCAGCGGACGGGGCCCATCAAGGCTCCCGCCGGCGAAACCGTCGAGCTCGACCGTGGCGAGCCGGACGGGGATTCGGGCGGGGACTCGGCCGCGGGCGGCTATCGCCCACAGGATGTTTTCGTCAACGGGCGCGTGTGGGGCGGCACGGGTGTGGGCGCCGGCGTCCGGCTTTACGGCGGCGGTCGGGTCGAGATCGGCCCCCGGGGCAGCGTCGGCGCGGACTCGGGCGTCGCCGTCCGGGCCGAGGCAGACGGGGCCGCGTTGCACGTCGATGCGCAGTTGGACGCCCGCCCGGTGAGCGATGCGATCGCCGGCGAGATCAGGAACGACGACGGCCGGACCACCGTCGTGATCAATGGCGTGGTCCTGCACGACGGCGCCACAGGTGCGACGGGGTTGCGGGCACCGAACGGCGCCCGCGACGTATCCCTTGCCGCCTCGGAGACCGTCGCGGGACGAGCGTTCATGCCGGCGGACTTCATGACCTCCTATGCGCCGCGCGCGGCGGTCTACGAGGCGCTGCCGGGGTTCATGCTGCGGCTGGACGACCGGGGGACGGCTGGCGAGCGGCTGCGCCGCCCGGGCTCCCCCGCCTGGGTCCGGCTCTCGGGCGGACGGGGCTCCTTTTCGTCGACCCGCGCGAGCGTCGGGGCCGCGTACGACTTCGACCGCTTCGCCATCGAGGCCGGGGCGGATGCGGCCCTGTCGCCGTCCGGAGCGCTGACCGGTTCGGCCTCGCTGCGCCGCGTGCGGGGTTCGGCGGACGTGTCCGCGCCGACGGGGGGCGGAAGGATCGAGGCCGAGGGCGTCGGCGTGTCGGTCGGGCTTTCGTGGAGAAACGCCGGCGGCTTCCATCTGGCCGGCCGCGCCTCGGTGACGCGCTACGAGGCGGACCTTCGCGCGGACGGCCGGGGCCGGCTGGTGCCCGACACGCGGGCGACGGTGCGCTCGCTCGGCGTCGAGGCGGGCCGGCGTTTCTCGCTCGCCGAAAATCTGTCCTTGATGCCGCAGGCATGGTTGACGCGCTCGGACGTTTCGATGGAGGGCTTCCGGGATGCGGTGGGGTCGCGGGTCTCACTCCGGAACGCTGCGCGGTCCATCGTCGGTTTCGGCGTCGTTACGGAGTCCGCCCATTCCTGGGATGACAGCGACCGGAAGCTTGTCTTGCGCGGACGTCTGGGTTTGGAGCGGGTACTGGGGGATGCAGAGACGGTGGCGGATGTCTCGGGCGAGCATCTCGGCTCGCAAGCCGCCCGGACCCGGGGAGTGTTGGGTCTGGGAGCGGCATACCGCTGGAGCCAGTTGTCGCTGGGCGGAGAGGTTTCCGCATCCGGCCTGGGTTCGGACGACAGCGACTACACTGCGGGCCTTCGCCTCGGAATGAGATTCTGACCGCCTGAACCCGAAGCGCGCGGCAGAGGTCCCCGCGTCCGGGGCGAAGGAAGACTGCCGCGAGGTAGCCGCCGTGCGATCGACCGGCGATCCGGGCGCGCTGTATGGCGCGCGGTTCGCTTGTCCGGCTCCGTTCAGGCGGCGGCCTTGTTCAGGCCGGCGACCGCGGGCAACACCTCGTCGATCAGGCGCGCGGTCTGGGCGGTCATCTCGTCGTCGCCGGCGCCGATCGGGCGCAGGATGAACTTCGACACGCCGGCGGCGACGTAGGCCTCGATCCGTCGCACGATGTCGTCGGAGCCGCCGCAGACGATGGCGCGCGCCGGATCGCGGCCGAGGCGTTCGCGGTACGCCGCCGCGCTTCGCGCCACCGGCTCGTCGTCCCACGTGCCGTAGCGGAACGCGAACGCCGCGCCGTAGTGGTCGTCGGGAACGCGCCGCCCGGCGTCGGCGGCGGCGCGCTTGATCGCCGCGATCACGGCCGCGGTCTCGTCGGGAGTCTCGAACGCGCCCTGCCAGCCCGTGCCGAAGCGCCCGGTGCGCCGGATCGCCGCCTCGCTCGAACCGCCGAGCCACAGGGGCAGCGTCTTCTGCACGGGCCGCGGTGAAATCGATGCGCCGCGGTAGCGGTAGAACTCGCCCTCGAAATCGACCGACTCCTCGGACCACAGCCGGCGGATGATCTCGAGGCCCTCGTTCGTGCGCTTGCCGCGCGCCTTCGTGTCGCGGCTCGTCGCCTTCCACTCCGGCGCGCGCGCCGTGCCGATGCCGAACGCGGGCAGCATGCGGCCGGCGCTCAGCACGTCGATCGTCGCGCACTGCTTGGCCAGCAGCAACGGGTCGCGCAGCGCCACCGAAGCCACGTTCATGCCGAACTTGAGCCGCCGCGTCGCCCCGGCCAGGGCGGCCAGCGCCGTCATGCACTCGAGAATCGGATGGCGCGACACGAGGCGGTCGGTCTGCCACAGCGAGTCGACCCCGCCGTCCTCGCATTGCGCCACCCAGCGCCAGTACGCCGCCGCGCCGCTGAACGGAAAGTCGGCCAGCCCCAGCCCCACCGCGATCGACACGCGCTCTCTCCCGGATTCGACGCCGCACCGTAAACGGCCGCGGGACCATAGCGCCTTCGCGCGGGTGTATGAAGGCGCAGCGAATTCGCCCGGCGGGGAGAGCGGACATGGACATCGGCATCGTACTGGCATCCTCGGGCGCGGCGACCGACACGGTTGCGCGCGCCGAAGAGCTCGGCTTCAGCCACGCATGGTTCTACGACACGCAACTTCTGTGCGGCGACGTGTTCGTCGCCATGGCGGCGGCGGCCGCCGCGACCCGGCGCATCCGGCTCGGCACGGGCGTGCTGATCCCCAGCAACCGCATCGCCCCGGTGGCCGCGAACGCGCTGGCGACGCTCAACCGCATGGCGCCGGGCCGCATCGACTTCGGCGTCGGCACCGGCTTCACCGGCCGGCGCACCATGGGCGTCGGCGCGATGAAGCTCGCCGACATGGAAGCCTACATCGAGACCGTGCGCGGCCTGCTCGCCGGCCGGACGGTGGACTTCGACTTCGAGGGCGCGCCGCGCCCGGTGCGGTTTCTCAACCCGGAGCTCGGGCTGATCGACATCGAGAGCCCCGTGTCCCTGCACGTTTCCGGCTTCGGGCCGAAAAGCCGGGCGCTCGCCGCCCGCCTCGGGGCCGACTGGATCAACATCGTGTTTTCCGAGCGGACGGGGCTGAAGGACATGGCGCGCATGCAGCGGGCGTGGACCGATGCGGGCAATGCGCCGGACGCGCTCTACGCCACCATGTTCACGCTCGGGCGCGTGCTCGACGACGGCGAGCCCTGCGACAGCCCGGCGGCGATGGCGGAAGCCGGACCGGCGGCGGCGGTGTTCCTGCACGCCGTCGTCGAGGCCGAGATCGCCTCGGGCTCGCCGCTGCCGCTGCCGCCCGACCAGCGCGCCGCGGTCGACGCGTTCCACGAGATCTATCGCGCCTACGAGCCGGCGGAGGCGCGGTATCTCGCGCACCACCGCGGCCACATGATGTTCGTTCGCCCGGAGGAACGGCCGCTGATCACCGCCGACCTGATCCGCGCCAAGAGCTCGACGGCGCCGCGCGGCGAACTGGTGGAACGCTTCCGCCGGCTGAAGGACTCCGGCTACCGCCAGATCGCGGTGCAGCTCATGCCGGGCCGGGAAGCCGCGATCGATGCCTGGGCGTCGGTTCTCAAGCAGGTGTGACGGCCTCGCGGCCGGCGCGGGGCATGTTGACGCCCTGACCGCGCCTACCTATGCTCCGCGGCCGATTTTGCATCGCAACATCGCCTCCACCATGGCTGCCTTGACGAAACCGAGCGTGCGCCCGGCGAATCCGTGCTTTTCCTCCGGGCCGTGCGCGAAGCGGCCCGGCTGGTCGGCGGCGGCGCTCGCGCGGGCGCCGGTCGGGCGCTCGCACCGCTCCGGCGCCGCGAAGGCGCGGCTCGCCGAGGTCATCGCGCGCAGCAAGGCGCTGCTCGCCATGCCCGACGACTGGCGGCTCGCCATTCTCGGCGGTTCGGACACGGGCGCGTTCGAGGCGGCGCTGTGGTCGCTGCTCGGCCCGCGCGGCGTCGACGTGCTGGCGTGGGAGAGCTTCGGCGCCGGCTGGGTCGTCGACGTGACCGACCAGCTTGGGCTAGCCGGCGTCCGCGTTCACAAGGCGCCCTGGGGCGCCCTGCCCGATCTCGGCCGGGTATCGCCGGAAAACGACCTCGTGTTCGTGTGGAACGGCACCACGTCAGGCGTGCGCGTCCCCGACGGCGACTGGATCGCCGACGACCGCGGCGGCCTCGCGATCTGCGATGCGACGTCGGCGGCGTTCGCGATGCCGCTGCCGTGGTCGAAGCTCGATGCGGTGACGTGGTCGTGGCAGAAGGCGCTCGGCGGCGAGGCGCAGCACGGCATGCTGGCGCTCGGGCCGCGCGCGGTCGAACGGCTCGAGTCGCACACGCCCGACCGGCCGGTGCCGAAGATGTTCCGCCTGACTCGCGCGGGCAGGCTGAACGAGGGGCTGTTTCGCGGCGAGACGATCAACACGCCGTCGATGCTCTGCGTCGAGGACGCGCTCGACGCATTGCGCTGGGCCGAGGCGGAGGGCGGCCTCGACGCCCTCGTGGCGCGCAGCGAGGCCAACCTCGCGGCCATCGCCGACTGGGTGGCGCGGAGCGGCTGGGCGGCGTTCCTGTGCGCCGACCCGTCCGCGCGCTCCTCGACATCGGTGTGCCTGTCGATCGCCGATCCGGGGTTCGCGGCGGGGCGGGAGGACGAACGCCGCAGCCTCGCCCGCCGTCTTGCCGCGACGCTCGAGGACGAGGGTGTCGCGTACGACATCGCCGGCTACCGGGACGCGCCGCCGGGCCTGCGCCTGTGGGCCGGTCCCACCGTCGAACGCCGCGACCTGGAGGCGCTGTTCCCCTGGCTCGACTGGGCGTGGGCCGGGCTTCGCGTCGCCGCCGAAGGGAGGGTCCCGTGCCCCGCGTCCTGATCTCGGACGCGCTGAGCGACCGGGCGGTCGCCGTGTTCGAGTCGCGCGGCGTCGACGTGGACGTCGACACCGGCCTCGCGCCGGCGGCGCTGGCGGCGCGCATCGGCGCCTACGACGGCCTCGCCGTGCGCTCGTCGACGAAGGTCACGGAACGCGTGCTCGCCGCCGCCAATGGCCTCCGGGTCATCGGCCGCGCCGGCATCGGCGTGGACAACATCGACGTCGGCGCCGCCACCGCCCGCGGCGTCGTCGTCATGAACACGCCGTTCGGCAACTCGGTGACCACCGCCGAGCATACGCTGGCGCTGATGCTGGCGCTGGCGCGCCGCATTCCCCAGGCCGACCGCTCGACGCAGGCCGGCGAGTGGCAGAAGGCGCGTTTCGTCGGCAGCGAGCTCGCCGGCAAGACCCTGGGGCTGATCGGTTGCGGCAACATCGGCTCCATCGTCGCCGAACGGGCGCAGGGGCTGAAGATGCGCGTCGTCGTCCACGACCCCCATCTCGCCGGCGAGCGCGCGGCGGAGCTCAATGTCGAGAAGGTGACGCTGGACCGGCTGCTCGCGCGCGCCGACGTGATAAGCCTGCACGCGCCGCTCACCGACGAGACGCGCGGCATACTCGACGCCCGGGCTTTCGCGCGTGCGCGGCCGGGGGTGCGCATCGTCAATTGCGCGCGCGGCGGCCTGATCGTCGAAGCCGATCTCAAGGCGGCGATCGAGCGCGGCCGGGTGGCGGGTGCGGCGCTCGACGTTTTCGCCAACGAACCGGCGCGCGACAACCCGCTGTTCGGCATGGAGAACGTCATCGCGACTCCGCATCTCGGCGCCTCGACGACCGAGGCGCAGGAGAAGGTCGCGGTCCAGGTGGCGGAACAGATGGCGGACTACCTGCTGACGGGAACGGTGACCAACGCGCTCAACATGCCGTCGGTCAGCGCCGAGGACGCGCCGCGCCTCCGGCCCTACATGACTCTCGCCAACCAGCTGGGCAGCCTTGCCGGCCAGATCGCCGACGCGGGGATCGACGAAGTCTCCGTCCGCTACGAGGGCCACGCGGCGACGCTGAACGCGCGGCCGCTTACCGCCGTCGTTCTCCAGGGCGTGCTGCAGCCGGCGCTGGAGACGGTCAACATGGTCAACGCGCCGCTCGTCGCCAAGGAGCGCGACATCGAGGTGAGCGAGACGCTGTACGACGGGCCGTGCGACTACCACGCGCTGCTCCGGGTCGAGATCGCGAGCGAGGGCCGCGTCCGCCGGCTCGCCGGCACCCTGCTCGGCAACAAGCCGCGCATCGTGTCGCTCGACGACATCGCCATCGACGCCGGCCTCGGCCCCGACATGCTCTACATCGCCAACGAGGACACGCCGGGGACGCTCGGGCGCATCGCGAAGGCCATCGGCGATGCCGCGGTCAACATCGCGACGTACCATCTCGGCCGGGCGGCACGCGGCGGCGCGGCGATCGCCCTCGTGGAAGTCGACCAGCCAGTGTCGGACGCGCTCGCCGCCGACCTGCGCGCCCTGCCGGGGGTCGTGCGGGTCAAGCGGCTCCGCTTCTGACTCCGGCGCCCGGCCTCCGCGCCATGAACCCGCCCGACGGCAAGGCGCTGCTGCCCACCGGCCTCGCGGACCTGCTGCCTCCCGACGCCGAACGCGAGGAAGCGGCGACGCGGCGCATGCTCGACTGTTTCGCGGCCTACGGCTACGAGCGCGTCAAGCCGCCGCTGCTCGAGTTCGAGGACGGCCTGCTCGACGGGGTGGGCGCCGTGCACGCGGACCAGACCTTCCGCCTCATGGATCCGGCGTCGCAACGCATGCTCGGCGTGCGCGCCGACATCACGCCGCAGATCGCCCGCATCGCCGCGTCGCGTCTGTCAGGCGCGCCGCGGCCGCTCAGGCTGTGCTACGCGGGCGAAGTGCTGCGCGTGCGGGGCAGCCAGCTCCGCGCCGGGCGCCAGTTCCGCCAGGTGGGGGTCGAGCTGATCGGCGCCGGCAACGCGGCGATGGGCGACGTCGAGGCCATTCTGCTCGCCGCCGACGCGGCCGGCCGGCTCGGCATCGGCGACCTCTCGATCGACATCAACACGCCGTCGCTCGCCGAGACCGTGTGCGACGCGTTCGACGTGGCCGACACGGCGCGGCAGCCGATCGCGGCGGCGCTCAGGCGCAAGGACGGCGCGGCGCTGCGCGCCGCCGGCAGCGGGCCGGCCGTGGCCGCGCTCGATGCGCTGCTCGCGGCGACGGGCGCCGCCGACGGCGCGCTCGCCCGCCTTGCCGCGACCGACCTGCCGGCGCCGGCGCGCGCGCTCGTCGACCGCCTCGCGGGCGTCGTCGAGCTGGTCGCCGCCGAAGCGCCCGGCCTCTCTCTGACGGTGGATCCGCTCGAGAGCCGCGGATTCGAATATCACACGGGCGTGTCGTTCACCCTGTTCGCGCTCGGGGAGCGCAGCGAGCTGGGTTCCGGCGGCCGCTACCGGACCGCCGACGGCGAGCCGGCGACCGGCTTCACCCTGTTCACCCACGCGCTGCTGCGCGCGATGCCGCCGCCGCCGCGGCGGCGGCGCCTGTTCGTGCCCGCCGGCGCGCCCCGCGGCGCCGCGGCGCGGCTGCGCGCCGAGGGCTGGACGGTGTTGCAGGCGCTGATACCCGAGCCCGACGACGCCGCCGAGGCGCGTCGCCTCGGCTGCGACCACGTGTGGACCGACGGCCTGGCCCGGCGGCTGGACGAATAGGTGGACGGGAGCGCGGACATGGCCAACGTCGCGGTCGTCGGCTCGCAGTGGGGCGACGAGGGCAAGGGCAAGATCGTCGACTGGCTGTCGCACCGCGCCGATATCGTGGTGCGCTTCCAGGGCGGCCACAACGCCGGCCACACGCTGGTGGTGGACGGCGTGACCTACAAGCTCAGCCTGCTGCCCTCGGGCGCGGTACGCCCCGACAAGACGGCGATGATCGGCAGCGGCGTCGTCGTCGACCCGTGGGCGCTGCTCGACGAGATCGACGCGCTCGCGGCGCAGGGCATCGCCGTGGGGCCGGACCGGCTGCGCGTGGCGGAGAACGCTTGCCTCATCCTGCCGCTGCACGGCGAGCTCGACCGCGCGCGCGAGGCGGCGCGGGGCGCGCGGCGGATCGGCACCACGGGGCGGGGCATCGGCCCGGCGTACGAGGACAAGGTGGGGCGGCGCGCGGTCAGGCTGTGCGACCTCGCCGACGCCGACCTGCTCGCCGAACGCCTCGACTCGGCGCTGGCGCACCACGACCCGCTGCGCGCCGGACTGGGGCTGGAAGCGGTGGACCGGGCGGCGCTGCACGCCGCGCTGACGGCGGCGGCCACGCGGCTCCTCCCCTACGCCGCGCCGGTGAGCGCCGAGCTCGAGGCGGCGCGCCGCCGCGGCCGGCGGATCCTCTTCGAAGGCGCGCAGGGGGCGATGCTCGACGTGGATCACGGGACGTACCCCTACGTCACCTCGTCGAACACGCTCGCCGGCGCCGCCGCGGTCGGCAGCGGCGTCGGCCCGGGCGCCGTCGACTACATTCTCGGCATCACCAAGGCGTACACGACGCGCGTCGGCGAGGGGCCGTTTCCGACGGAGCTCGACGACGAGACGGGCCAGACGCTGGGCGAGCGCGGGCGCGAGTTCGGCACGGTGACGGGGCGGCGGCGGCGCTGCGGCTGGTTCGACTCGGTGCTGGTGCGCCAGGCGGTGCGACTTGCCGGCATCGACGGCATCGCGCTGACCAAGCTCGACGTGCTGGACGGGTTCGAGACGGTTTCGGTGTGCGTCGGCTACCGCCTCGACGGCGAGCGCGTGGACCGCCTGCCGGCGGCGCCGAGCCTGCAGCGGCGCGCCGAGCCGGTCTACGAGACCCTGGACGGCTGGCAGGAGACGACGCGCGGCGCCCGGACGTGGGCGGCGCTGCCGGCGACCGCGATCAAGTACATCCGCCGCATCGAGGAGCTGATCGACGCGCCGGTCGCGCTTCTGTCGACCAGCCCGGAGCGCGACGACACGGTGCTGGTGCGCGACCCGTTCATCGACTGAAGGCGCGGCCGGCGCGGCGGGGATGTGCGACGGACGCACGCAAAAACCTATCCGCGACTATGTGCGACTATCCGCGACGGTCGCACTTCGCGGCGGCGAACGCTCGGGATCTTCGTCCGCGAACCCCATGTCGTCCGCCAGTCCGTAGACCTGGCGGCGGATGGTGCGGACCGCCTCCATCGAGAGCCTGCGGTCGCGGCGCGAGGGCGCGGCCTCGGCGCGAACCCGCTTCCGTTCGCCGCTCACGAGGGCGGCGGCGCGCACGACATGGGCGAGCGCACGCGCCGCGGCCGCAAGGTCTTTCAGCGCTCCGACGTCGCCTTCGAGCAGCGAGTCGAGCAGCCTTGCCTGCACCTCGGCGAGCGCCGCGTCGGCGACCACACCGAAATCGGGCGGCGCCTCGGCCGCCAGCGCCGCGGCGCGCGCGCCCGAGTCCCGCATCCGCTCGATGCGGCGGCGGAGCCGCTTGCCGTGGCGCGCCACCGTGGCCTTGTGCATGGGGTGACCCCGGCCCGAGAGCCAGTCGGCGAGACCGGCGTAGTCGCCGAAGCCTTTCTCGACGATGAGCGCGTCGAGCTCTTCGCGCACGTCGGCGGGCAGGTCCGCGACCTTGCCGGTCGGCGGCATCAGCCGGCGGCCTGCGGGCACGGCCGGGCGGCGGCGAAATGGGGCAAGAGACGAGCTTGCATGACGGCGATGGTGGCGAACCGAGCGCGGCGCCGGCAGCGGACCATGGTCCGTCCTGGGGGAACCGCGGCAATGGAACGAAACGCTCGCGATTCCATCGCATCCGCCGTCTCCCGACGAGCTCTAACAAGATATCGTTATCGAGAAGATGACCGCAGGTATGTCTTGGGCTCAATATGGTGAATTTACAATTTGCTGTTGTTTTACCAGTATAGGAACGAAAATAGAACTATTGTGATCGATGGACACACAGGGAACGCACCAAAGGTGCCAATCCCGCCAGCGCCCGCCCTCGTATGGTCCAGAGGAAAAGCCCTTCGTTGCAGGGCTTTACGGTTCAGCCCCTCCCGCGCCTCCGCGCGGCTTCCGCGACGAAACGCCGCCGCGGCCGCTTCCTGTCCTACAGCCCGGCCGCGCGGCCCGAACCGGAAGCCGCGGCCATCACCGACCGACCCGACTTCACCTACGCCCGGCGCGTCCGCGCCGCCAGGCCCGTGACGAGCGCCACGAGGTCCGCGACGACGCGGTGTCCTGCCTGATCCTCCGGGCCTACCCGAGCGGGGCGCGCAGTTTCACCCTTGAGAGCATGATGCCCGGCCGCCGGCGCTACGCCACATTCGGCAGCGCCGAGCCTTGGCGATCCCTGAAGCGCGGCGCGCGCGAGGCGAAATGGCCCGAGGCGGTCGCCGCAATCCGGCTGCTGGCACTCACCGGCTGCCGCCGGGGCGAAGTGCCCGATCTGCGCTGGCGCGACATCGGCTACGGCGCGATCGTCCTCGAAGATTCGAAGACCGGTCCACGCACCGTGCGGCTCGGCGAGGCCGCGCAGGCCATAACCTGTTCAAGCATGTCTCATTCGTCTTCGCTCATGGCAACACTCCTTGCTGTGGGTTGAGCGCCCCGACCGTTGCCGCGGTCGGGGCGCCGTTGCCATACCTGCGCGTTGCCCCGTACGCTCCGAGTATCCCAGCTTGATCATCGTCGAGATGTCCGGCGACAACAAAGGCAGGGTCGATCACCGTGCCAGCAGGAGTAAACTCGGCGAAGAAACGCGCGTCCACGCGCCCGAGGTAATCGTTCCAGACGCCGCTGGCGCTCTCGGTGAGGCTGTAGCGTAATGACGAAGGGCCAGCCCAAGGCTCAAAGTCCGGCCCTTGTTGGAGGTTATCGAACACCGCTCCCAGCCGGAGGGCAGAAAGGTCCATCGAGAGCGTGGCAACGCCGATAACCGGCCAAAGGTAATCGGTATCGACTGCAAGCAAATTTCCAACCCACGTTGCGGAACCAAGGTGGGTTCTGCCGAGGTATTCCGGCGGCGTAGGCACCCCGTCGACCCACGACGACACCTTGACGTAATCGGATGTGACCGAGGCAGCTGTGACCGACTCGCTGTCGGCCGACACCCCGGACACAGCCGGGATGTCGGCAACATCGAAGTGTCGCGCGACGCCGGAGCCAAAAGATCGAAGGTTGGACGTCGTCGGCGCGTCGAGCCACCATCCGAAATATTCTGGCGAGAGGGCGTCCCCGTACCAGAAGGTGTGCCCAATGCCGATCAGATCGGCCATCTGCGGGCCGATCGTCGCAGAGTCGCCGCTGAACGGGGACATGAGCTGGCCGGCCGAGCTCGGCGCATGGGCTTTGTCGTACTGCCCCGTCTCCGGGTTGTAGTGGCCGAGTCCGTAGTGCTGGTAGCCGAGAGCGTGCCCAGCCTCGTGGGCGAGCGTGGTCAGCAAAGTGATCGGGCTGTTGGCGCTGGCGACAAGTGCGGCCTGCGATGCGGGTATCTGCATGACAGGAACGATATACGGGTTCGCGGGGGAGTCTGCCGGAACGACGCAAGCGAGAGCGCTGGCGCTCCCCCCGCAGGCGTTTGCGTAGCCGACCTCGACAACGGTGGTCCAGCGACGAAAGGTATACCCTCGGACGCCGGTCAGGTGCCGGGTCCAGAGCTTGAAGGCGCGCCGCACCTGGGCTTCTAGCTCTGGATCGGGGAGATATCCAGGCGCGTACTCGAAGATCAGGATCGGGATGATGCGCTGGGTCTCTGTCGCGTTCCACGTCCAGCCTCCGAAATCCTGAGCACCGAAGTCGCCGAGACCGAGCCAAGATTCGCCCGGCTCGATGGCGAGGTAGTTGATATAGGCCTCACTCTTGCGTACCGGCGACCCGGCATAGGCGATTTTCGGCGCAGGTCCCGTCCGCGTATGGAAGTCGTGCGAGTGGTGGACGTGCTCCTGCGGCGCCAGCGTCGCCACCGGCCCGCCACCGCCGCATGCGGAGAGTGCGAGGGCGGCGGTAACGATCAGGCCGCGTGACATGGTGGCGCTAGCCTCGGCAGCGACCGAGGCTAGTTCCACCTTGGAACGGAAGGACGGTGATGCCCTATGCCTTCGCGTGACGCCGTTATGAAGCCAAGGGTGTAAGGGCGGGAACGGTCGGGAGGGCCACGCAACCCTCCCGGCGCCGTCCGACCCGACTTTGCGCTCCGAATGCCTCCGTCGCAACAATGCGGCGATCAGACTGATGCTCATGGCTCTGTCCTCCGCAGATTCTCATAGCGGCCCGGCCACGGGGTGCCGGGCCGTGGTCGCTGTACATGGACATGCAGAGAGCCCCGCCTATTCACCGAGGCGCGGGTGGCCTACCCGTGCCGGGTCAAGCCGCTGTTTCATTCAGCGGGCGACCCGACAGAGCGGGTCCATAAACAGCGACGTGGCGAAGCGTGCGCACCGCGCGGTGATTGCGTCAAGGGCTTCGGTATGCAGTGTGCCACCATGTACGAAGCGCGGCTGATGCTGCGAGAGGCGGGGCGATGGACAGCGAAAATCCGGACTTCAAGGGCGCGACGCCGGAAAGCCTCGCGCGCGCCCCCATGCGCGCTCCTCGGCAGGGCCGAAAAGAGTCGGCCGCGGATCTCCCAGCGTCAAGTGCAGGCGGTGCCGCATCATCTCCAGTGCGGCGCACCGCTGAAGGCTCGCGTCGGGATTATCCGCCCTGACGTCGGTCAGCACTTGATCAAGGGCACGAAGAAGTTCTTCTTGAGGATTCTCGATCGGGCGAGGACTGATGTAGACCGCACTCTTGAAGAGCTACGGCAAGTGTGCCGACGAATGCGGTCACGGACTCCGAACTGAATATTTGGTCGCTCACGGCGGCGGCTCCGGCCGGTCAAGGGCACCGCGTCCCAGCTACGAGCGGTCAATTCGTCAAGTTCAGCATGTATTCCCTTTGCCTTGAGAGCTATTCAAGTCGATTGACCGACGACGACCGGGATAGCGAACATACTTGCGGTCGGAAGCATTCTGTCTGTCCTGAAGGTCCCGGAACATCTTTCCTACGTCATAGTCGAAGCGTGCCGCATATTCGTCCCGAATTGCGCGGACTTCGGTAACGATCGGGTCGGGCCGTATGTTCTTCACGGTCGGACTCCATGAGTTCGTTCGGTGCACAAATTACCCGCGGTTCATAGCCGGCCTGCTGGCATACCCGTTCGATCCGAGAGCGCATCGCGGCATTGGCGATATGCTTGAAGTTCGACGTTACCGGAAAATCGACTCCGTTGGTGACCACGACGGCGATATGCGCAGCGTCTGCAGAAGCTCGCGCCCGGATGCCGTTCGGTCGAGTCTACACTCTGCCGCTGATCTTCACGTGGGCGGCGCCGGCGATTGCACGTACGAGAACGCGCGCCTTCCAGTTCACCGCGGACGGTGCACGTGCGGCGGCCGCCGTCATGTCGCCGGTACGTTTTTCTGCCGCCGCCCTGGCGCATAGTCGCGCCGCCATCGACATCGGTCGCATGAAACTGTCCGACCCCACGGGCGCACTCCATTCTTCAATGCCGACTGACAGTCGAGCGCTTCCGCTCCACCCCCGACGGCGACATCCGACCGAAGCCCGCCGGGACCCGCGAGGCGGTCTCCGGTCGCACTGTCCGCGAGCTACGCCCGGCGTGCGACGACAGCATCCTCCCTCCGTGGCGCCCGTCGCGCGAGTCGGCGCCATCCCCGACCCGGACGGCATCGGCGTTGTTTCCAGGGCTTGCAGGACGAGCAGGTGTTACAACCCGGTCGGTTGCGGAAGAGGGCTGCACGACACGCTCGCCGGGACGGGTCCGCGCCCTCTTCTGCCGCCGGCGCGCCGTCCCGCGGACGTTCCAACGACAGGAGGTCGCAATGTCAGAAGCGAAGTCATTTCGCCGGACCCGTGTCGGCGATCGTACCCTGCACCCCGCCACGCAGATGATTTCGTATGGATACGATCCCTCGATGTCCGAGGGCGCCGTCAAGCCTCCGGTGTTTCTCACCTCGACATTCGCCTTTCGGTCGGCGGAAGAAGGGGCCGATTTCTTCGATGTGGTCGCGGGCCGCAAGCCCGAGCCGCAGGACGGCGGCGCCGGCGGTCTGGTGTACAGCCGCTTCAACCATCCCAATACGGAAATCGTCGAGGACAGACTGGCGCTGCTCGACGGCGCGGAAAGCGCCTTGCTGACGGCCTCGGGCATGGCGGCGATCGGCGGGGTGTTCCTGACGCTGACCCGCCCGGGCGACGCCGTCGTCTATTACACGCCGCTCTATGGCGGCACGGACACCTTGCTGACCAAGGTGATGACCGCCTGGGGGGTGCGATCCGTCCCGTTCGTCGATGGATTGTCGGAAACGGCGCTCATCCACGCGCTCGAAACCGCAGCGGGCCTGGGTCCGGTGAAGATGCTGTACCTGGAAACCCCGGCGAACCCCACCAATGCCGTCATCGATCTCGCCATGACGCGGCGGGCGGTCGACCGATGGTCGCGAACGGCCAGCCGGCGCCCGATCATCGTCTGCGACAACACCATGCTGGGGCCGGTTTTCCAGAAACCGATCGGACTCGGCACCGATATCTGCATCTACTCGCTGACCAAATACGTCGGCGGGCACAGCGACCTGATTGCCGGCGGCATCACGGGCTCCCGCGAACTCCTGAAACCCATCCGCCTCACCCGCGGCGCCTTCGGTTTTCAACTCGATCCCCACTCGTCCTGGATGCTTTCCAGGTCGCTGGAGACCCTGTCCCTGCGGATGGAAAGGGCCGCCCGGTCCGGGTCGCGGGTGGCGGCGTGGCTGGCCCGCAACTCCATCGTTCCCTGCCGGGTGCTGCACCCGGAGCATGCCGAAGACCCGAAGGAGGCCGAGGTATTCGCGGCGCAATGCACCGGGCCCGGATCGACGTTCTCGTTCGTGATCGACGACGACCGCTCGCTCGCCTTTCGCATCCTGAACGAGTTGAGCCTGTTCAAGCTCGCCGTCAGCCTCGGCGGTACGGAGTCGCTGGCCTGTCATCCGGCTTCCACGACCCATTCCGGCGTGCCGCCGGAAACGCGCCGCGCCGCCGGCATAACCGACGGCCTCATCCGGCTCTCGATCGGACTGGAGCACCCCGAAGACCTCATCGAGGATTTGCGACAGGCCTTTACCAAGGCGGTGTAGCGCGCGTCGTCACGAGCGAGACAGACGCCGCATTGCAGGTCGAAATCGCACGGGTTGCCACGTAGCGCCGACCGCTGTCCAATCTACCCGCCGGACAACGCCGGGAACTCCGCGCGCGCACGTGTGAGCGCCTCCGGAACACTTGCGGAGCGAGTGGCCAAACCGCCCGATGTCGGCGGGCGGGCACCCCGGTCAGCCGGCGGGAAGTCGGTCGAGCGGCGAAAGCCGGCGTTCGCCGCAGTCGATTGACAAGGGAGGCGTCCACCAACAGATTGCCGAACTCGGCATCCAATCGCGCCCGGTGACTGTCACCGGCCGTTTCCCGGCAGGCAGCCCGCTTAAGGACCTCGACAAGCGATCGGTCGGCGACGGCACGGAGGGTTGAACGCATGATGGCGCTCGTCGATTGGATCGGGCAGTTCTGGTCTCTCGTCTTCAGGATCGAAACTGCGGGGGCCATCGTCGTGGGCATAGCGACCGCCGTCGTGCTCGCGTCTACGAGAGCCGTCTGGGGCAAGTTGATTCCCGCCTTACGCAAGTTCCAGCAACCCAGATGGAAGAAATACAGCCTGGAGCGTTTGAAGCTCTATAATTCAAGCGAAATTTTCGCTGGAAATTGCGAGCTGATCGATGTCTTGAATGAACAGCCTGTGCTCCAGCCAACCGACGAAATGTGGTTCGATGTGGAAGGACTGGACGACAACAGATACAGGAAGGAGCTGCATGCCAGGAAAAACACCAATGACTACATTGCCGTGTACCGTGAATCGGGAAATATTGACTGGAATTCCGATCCCGCGCACATTTCCTATCAAACAATCCAGTATTCCAAGTTGCTTGCACTGATCGAAAATGGAGAACGACCGATCAGCATAAGCTGCGGAGCGTTGCTTGTCTGCAACGAAAGCGGAAAGATGCTGCTTCACGAACGAGCCGAGTATCTGGCTACCTATGCAGGATTGCTCCACATCTTCGGTGGGAGACTGCTTGGCGAACATCACGGAAACGACCGGCACGACGGGAGCTGCTGGGCAGCGATGGCAAGAGAGGTTCACGAGGAAACCAAGATCGAAGGCTTCGAGACGAGGCGTTACGAGACGGGCGCGTATCCAATCTATGTGGGCAGGGAACTCGGTGGAAATGGGGGTTTCGAATGGCTGCAAATCTGCTTTTTGGGAGTGCCGGTAACGGAAGAGCAGCGCCTTTCCGCCATGGCCAAAAACAGATTGCACTGGGAAGGGAATGTGCTGTCATACAATTTCGAAGAATTGGACAAGTGGTTCTGCGATCCAAAAAAATATGTGCCTTCGGGGCTTCTTCAGATACTGTGTTGGCTGGAAATGGGTGCGCCGGGCCTGGATCGAAGGTGGCGAAGGCACGTGAAAAAATGGAAGGGCGCCAGAGCGGCAACGGGAAAAGGCGGCGACCTCGTCAGTACCTGGCGCGAAATTGAACGCCGGTAGCGAAGGGTGCGGGGCCGGGCGGTTGGTCGTAAAACTGCCCGGTGACCCTGTCGCGAGCCGTCAGTTTGGAGTGGGCTCCTGGAGCCGGACAGTTCCTGGCGGCAGTGTTGACCGGGGTTTCTCCTCGTAGCGGTCGCGGCTCAGGTAACCGATCACGGCGACGTTTCTGCCGTCGACTTCGCCCGG
The DNA here is from genome assembly GCA_965243325.1 of Alphaproteobacteria bacterium. Taxonomy (GTDB): domain Bacteria; phylum Pseudomonadota; class Alphaproteobacteria; order UBA7887; family UBA7887; genus JANQOH01. The sequence goes on from CBDEUQ010000003.1 coordinate 3,141,903, forward strand.
CCGAGCCGCTCCGCTGGATCGTTCTTCGAGCAGACGGCGGGCCTCCGGCGCGTCTGCCGAAATATCATGCGCGCAAGTATCCCGTCGAATGCGACCCACCGGTCGACCGGGACGGGTCAGAAAAGCTCGAACGTTGCGCGGAAAAACTCCGCTGGTGCGCCCGTTCTCCGCGTGACCGCTCCCCTTGCCCCTCAATACGACTTCGGCAGGTCGAGGGCGCGTTCGGCGATGTGGCTCAGGATCAACTGTTCGGAGACCGGCGCTAGGCGGGTGATCCACACCTCGCGCATGAAGCGCTCGACGTCGAACTCGGCGGCATAGCCGAAGCCGCCGTGGGCGAACACGGCGCGCTCGCAGGCGCGGTAGCCGGCGCGGCTGCCGAGCAGCTTGGCGGCGTTCGCCTCCACCCCGCACGGCTCGCCGGCGTCGTAGAGGCGCGCCGCCTCGAAGACCATCAGCTCGGCCGCGGCCAGCTCGGCCCAGCTCTCGGCCAGCGGGTGCTGGACCCCCTGGTTCATGCCGATGGGGCGCCCGAACACCACGCGCTCGCGCGCATACGCCGCGGCGCGTTCGAGCGCCACGCGGCCGATGCCGACGCCCTCCGCGCCGACGAGGATGCGTTCGGGGTTGAGGCCGTGCAGCAGATAGCGAAAGCCCCTGCCCTCGTCGCCGATGCGGTCCGCCGCCGGCACCCGCAGGCCGTCGATGAACAGCTCGTTCGAATCGACCGCGTGGCGGCCCATCTTGCCGATCTCGCGCACGTCCACGGCGCCGCGGTCGAGGTCGGCGTAGAACAGGCTCAGCCCGTCCGCCGGCCGCTCGCACTCCTCGACGGGGGTCGTGCGCGCGAGGATCAGGACCTTGTCGGCCACCTGCGCCGTCGACGTCCACACCTTGCGGCCGTCGATGACGTAACCGTTGCCGGACCGCCGCGCCCGCGTCTTCACCCGCGTCGTATCCAGGCCGGCGTCGGGCTCGGTGACGGCGAAGCACGCCTTCTCGCGGCCGGCGATCAACGGCGGCAGGAAGCGGCGGCGCTGGTCCTCGCTGCCGAAGACGACGATCGGCATGGGACCGAAGATGTTCATGTGAATCGCCGAGCAACCGCTCATCGCCGCGCCGGAGGCGGCGACGGTGCGCATCATCAGCGCCGCCTCGGTGACGCCGAGGCCGGCGCCGCCCACGTCCTCGGGCATGGCGACGCCGAGCCAGCCGCCGGCGGCCAGCGCCGCGTGGAAGTCGTGCGGAAACGTCCCCGTCGCCTCGCGCTCACGCCAGTAGGCGGCGTCGAACCGGTCGCAGACGCGCGCCACCGCCTCGACGATGCGCCGGCGCTCGGGCGTCAGGGCGAGGCTCATGGCCGCGTGAGCGGCGCCCTCACGCGTCTTCCGGCCGATGCTTCAACGACGCCGAGTTGAGGCAGTAGCGAAGGCCCGTCGGCGCCGGTCCGTCGTCGAACACGTGGCCGAGATGGGCGTCGCAGCGGGCGCACAGCACCTCGGTGCGGACCATGCCCCACGAGGTGTCGCGCGCCGTCGCCACCGCCGCCTGGTCGAGCGGCCGGGTGAAGCTGGGCCAGCCGGTGCCCGAATCGTACTTGTCGGCGGCGGCGAACAACGGCGTCCCGCAACAGATGCAGGCATATGTGCCGGGCGCCTTGCTGTTCCAGTAGGCGCCGGTGAAGGCGCGCTCGGTGCCGCCCCGGCGCGCCACGTCGTACTGCTCGCGCGTCAGCCGCCGCCGCCACTCGGCGTCGCTTCTCGCGATCTTGCCGCCTCCGTCCGCCATGACCGTCCCTCCGCCCTTCGCCGCGCGTCATCCGGCCACGCCGGACGCGCGGCGTCAAGCGCGCGGCACACAAGAAAAACCCCGGGGCGCTGAAAGCGCTCCGGGGCCAGTTCAGGGAGGAAAGAAGTAAGGCTTCGCGGGCGGGCTAGAAGTCCATCCCGCCCATGTCGGGCATGCCGCCGCCGCCGGCGGGCGCCGCGTCCTTCTTCTCGGGCTTCTCGGCGACGAGCGCCTCGGTGGTGATCAGCAGGCCGGCGACCGAGGCCGCGTCCTGCAGTGCCGCGCGCACGACCTTGGCCGGATCGATGATGCCGGCGTCGAACATGTCGACGTAGGTCTCGTTCTGCGCGTCGAAGCCGATGGCATCGTCGTCCTCGTCGGTGAGCTTGCCGACGACGATGGAGCCGTCGACGCCGGAGTTCTCGGCGATCTGGCGCACCGGGCTCTGCAGCGACTTGCGCACGATGTCGATGCCGACCTTCTGGTCGTCGTTCTCGACCTCGATGCTCTCGAGCGACTTGCGGGCGTTGAGCAGGGCGACGCCGCCGCCGATCACGATGCCCTCTTCCACCGCCGCGCGGGTCGAGTGCAGCGCGTCGTCGACGCGGTCCTTGCGCTCCTTCACCTCGATCTCGGTGGCGCCGCCGACCTTGATCACCGCGACGCCGCCGGCGAGCTTGGCGAGGCGCTCCTGGAGCTTCTCGCGGTCGTAGTCGGACGTGGTCTCCTCGATCTGCTGGCGAATCTGGAGGCAGCGGCCCTCGATGTCTTCCTTCCTGCCGGCGCCGTCGACGATCGTCGTGTCGTCCTTGTTGATCGTCACCTTCTTGGCGCGGCCGAGCATGTCGAGGCCGACGTTCTCGAGCTTGATTCCCAGGTCCTCGCTGACCACCTGGCCGCCGGTGAGAATCGCCATGTCCTCGAGCATCGCCTTGCGGCGGTCGCCGAAGCCCGGCGCCTTGACGGCCGCGACCTTGAGGCCGCCGCGCAGCTTGTTGACCACCAGGGTGGCGAGCGCCTCGCCCTCCACGTCCTCGGCGATCACCAGCAGCGGCCGGCTCGACTGCACCACCGCCTCGAGCAGCGGCAGCATCGCCTGCAGGTTGGAGAGCTTCTTCTCGTGCAGGAGGATGTAGGCCTCCTCGAGCTCGACGCTCATCTTGTCGGCGTTGGTGACGAAGTACGGCGACAGGTAGCCGCGGTCGAACTGCATGCCCTCGACCACGTCGAGCTCGAAGTCGAGGCCCTTGGCCTCCTCGACCGTGATGACGCCCTCGTTGCCGACCTTCTCCATCGCCTCGGCGATCTTGTCGCCGACCTCGCGGTCGCCGTTCGCCGAGATGGTGCCGACCTGGGCGATCTCCTGGCCGGTGTTGACGGTCTTCGCCTGATTGGCCAGATCGTCGACGATGGCGGTGACGGCGATGTCGACGCCGCGCTTGAGGTCCATCGGGTTCATGCCGGCGGCCACCGACTTGAGACCCTCCTTGAAGATCGTCTGCGCCAGCACGGTCGCCGTGGTGGTGCCGTCGCCGGCGACGTCGTTGGTCTTGGAGGCGACCTCGCGCACCATTTGCGCGCCCATGTTCTCGAACTTGTCGGAAAGCTCGATTTCCTTGGCGACGGTCACCCCGTCCTTGGTGATGCGCGGCGCGCCGAATGCCTTGTCGAGCACCACGTTGCGCCCCTTGGGGCCGAGCGTGACGCGCACCGCGTCGGCGAGGACGTCGATCCCCCGCGCCATGCGGTTGCGCGCATCCATCGAAAATTTAACGTCTTTGGCAGCCATGGTTCGTGTGTCTCCCTCGCTCAGGCGGCTTTCTTGGCGTCGTCGGCGTCATCCTCGAGCACGCCCATGACGTCGGACTCCTTCATGATAATCAGCTCTTCGCCGTCGAGCGTGACCTCCGTGCCCGACCACTTGCCGAACAGGATGCGGTCGCCCACGTTGACGTCGAGCGCGACCAGCGCGCCGCTCTCGTCGCGGGCGCCCGGGCCGGCGGCGAGGATCTCGCCCTGGCTCGGCTTCTCCTTGGCGGTGTCGGGAATGATGATGCCGCCGGCGGACCGATCGTCCTCCTCCAGGCGGCGGACCAGCACGCGGTCGTGCAAAGGCCGGAATTTCATTGCGCCTCGTTCCTCTTCGCTGTCGTTGCCGTGCGCCCTCGCCGGGCGCGTTGTTGGCACTCACCGTCGGCGAGTGCCAACGAACTGCGGTGCGATATGGGCCGCGCCCGCGCGCCTGTCAAGAGAATGCCGCCGGTTTTTGACAGCAGCCGCGCCGCCTTGCTGCTATCATGTTGATTTTATTCCATAAACATTCCCCAACGGGTTTGCGGCCAGGGTGTGGCGTGCCATGCTGCGGTCCGGTTCGGGCAACGAACGTGCGAGGCCACCATGACCGGAGAACGCAAGCGACGCCGCGAACGGCCGCCCGCCGGGTGCCGTCTGGCGACGGCGGAGATCGTGTACCGCATGCCCGATCATCCGCAGTTGCTTCAGACCTACGTCTGGCAGGGCTGGGACAGCGCGCCGCGCTTCCCGGCACTCTGCAAGTTCCTCGATTTCTGGCGCCGCGAACTCGACGGCGCGCTGCATTCGGTGCGCGTCGCGTCGCGGGCGCCGGCCCGCGGCGGCCGCCTGCGCCACGCCCGCGTCGAGCTGCGCATCCACTGAGGGCGCGACGCGGTTGGACATCGGCGCGGCGCGTGTGCTAGCGAACGCGTCGACAGCGCGGGAGGCGGCCGTGTGCGATGAACCGGCAGCGTGCGCGCTCCGGTCGCGGCGGCGCGGGACGGAGCGGACAGATTAGACCTCGCATCGTCCTCGGCGACGTCGCGATAGACCGGATCGTCGAGAGCGACGGGCCGATGTTCGACCCGTTCCGCTTCTATCCCGACTGCACGCCCGAGGCGCTCGACGCGCACCGCGACTGGCTCGAGCCGCGGTTCGTCGATCCGGCGACGGGTTGGCTCAACATGGTCATGCAGAGCTTCCTCGTGCGCACGCCGCACCTGACGGTGCTCGTCGACTCGTGCGTCGGCAACCACAAGGAGCGCCGCGTGCGTACCGCGTGGAACATGCGCGACGACGACACGTGGCTCGCCAATCTCGCCGCCGCCGGGGTCGCGCCCGAGGACGTCGACTACGTCCTGTGCACGCATCTGCACCCCGACCACGTGGGCTGGAACACGCGCCTCGCGAACGGGCGCTGGGTGCCGACGTTCCCCAACGCGCGCTATCTCTTCGCGCGCGAGGAGTACGCCTTCTGGAAAGGGAAATCGGCCAAGGACGCACGCAAGTACGACGACGGCGCCTTCGCCGACAGCGTCCTGCCGGTGGTCGAGGCGGGCCGGCACGAGCTGGTCGCCGACGACCACGCGCTCGGCGACCATATCCGACTCGAGCCGTCGCCCGGGCACACGCCGGGCCATGTCAGCATCCGCCTCGCCTCGCGCGGCCGCGAAGCCGTGCTCTCGGGCGACCTCATGCACACCGTCCTGCAGTGCGTCTATCCCGACTGGTCGTCGGCGGCCTGCTTCGACAAGGCGCAGTCGCGCGCGACGCGCCGCGCCTTCCTCGAGCGCCACTGCGACACCAATGCGCTCGTCGTGCCGGCGCACTTCCCGGCGCCGACCGCGGGCCGGGTCGTGCGCGCCGGCGACGCCTGGCGCTTCCGCTTCCTCGACGCGGACGGCTGAGGGCCATGGCGGGCTGGCAATTCTGGATCGACCGCGGCGGCACCTTCACCGACGTCGTCGCCAAGGCGCCCGACGGCCGGCTGTCGAGCCGCAAGCTGCTGTCGGAGAATCCTCAGGCCTACGACGACGCGGCGCTGCACGGCATCCGCGAGGTGCTCGGGCTGGCGGCGGGGGCGCCGCTGCCCGAAGCGGCGATCGAGGCGGTGAAGATGGGCACGACGGTGGCCACCAACGCGCTTCTCGAACGCCGCGGCGAGGCCTGCGTCCTCGTCACCACGCGCGGATTCGCCGACGCGCTGCGCATCGGCTACCAGAACCGCCCGCGCCTGTTCGACCGGCACGTCGTGCTGCCCGACATGCTGTACGCGCGCACGATCGAGATCGACGAACGGGTCATGGCCGACGGCACGGTGTCGCGCCCGCTCGACGAGGCGGCGGCGCGCGAAGCGCTCGCCGCGGCGCACGCCGACGGGCTCAGCGCCTGCGCCATCGTGTTCATGCACGGCTTCCGCCACGACGCGCACGAACGCCGCGCCGCCGAGATCGCGCGCGAGGTCGGTTTCACCCAGGTCTCGGCGTCGCACGCGGTGGCGCCGCTGATGAAGCTGGTGAGCCGCGGCGACACGACGGTTGCCGACGCCTATCTGTCGCCGCTGATCGAGCGCTACGTCGCGCACGTCGCGGCGGCGACCGGCGACGCCCGGCTGATGTTCATGCAGTCGAACGGCGGTCTGGCGGACGCCGGCCACTTCCAGGGCAAGGACGCGATCCTGTCGGGCCCGGCGGGCGGCGTCGTCGGCGCCGCGCGGACGGCGGAGGCGGCCGGTTTCGGGCGCATCGTCGGCTTCGACATGGGCGGCACCTCGACCGACGTCTCGTATTACGACGGCGCCTTCGAGCGCACCCTCGACAACCGCGTCGCCGGCGTGCGCGTGCGCGCGCCGATGATGCGCATCCATACGGTGGCGGCGGGCGGCGGGTCCATCCTCCGCTTCGACGGCGCGCGCTACCGCGTCGGGCCCGAGTCCGCCGGCGCCGACCCGGGGCCGGCCTGCTACCGCCGCGGCGGCCCGCTGACGGTGACCGACTGCAACGTCATGCTCGGCAAGCTCGACCCCGCCTTCTTCCCGCGCGTGTTCGGCCCCGGCGGCGACGAGCCGCTCGACGGCGCCCTGGTGGCGCGGAAGTTCGCCGCGCTCGCCGACGAGATCCACGCCGCCACCGGAGACCGGCGGTCGCCGGCCGCCGTCGCCGAAGGCTTCCTCGGCATCGCGGTGGACAACATGGCCAACGCGATCAAGACCATCTCGACGCGCCGCGGCCACGACGTCACCGCGTGCGCGCTCGCCGCATTCGGCGCCGCGGCGGGGCAGCACGCCTGCCTGGTCGCCGACGCGCTGGGCATGGAGCGGGTGTTCATTCACCCCCTGGCCGGCGTGCTGTCGGCCTACGGCATCGGCCTCGCCGACGTGCGGGTCCTGCGCGAGCGCACGGTGGAAGCGCCGCTCGAGGCCGCTTCGACCGCCGCCGTCGCCGCCGGGCTCGACGCGCTGGAGGAGGAGGCGCGCGCGGCGGTGGCGGAACAGGGAGTCCCGCCGGACCGCATCGCCGCGCACCGCCGGGTGTCGCTGCGCTACGCCGGTACGGACTCCGCGCTCACGGTGGACTGGGGCCCGCTCGACCCGACGGTCGCGGCGTTCGAGTCGGCGCACCGGCGGCGCTACGGCTTCACCAGCCCCGGCCGGGCGATCGTCGTCGAGTCGGCCGGCGTCGAGGCGGTCGGCGCGGGCGACGAGGTTCCCGACCCGGTCCGGCCGACAAACGCCGGGCCGCTGCCGGAGCCGGTGGGCTGGACGGCCGTGCACGGCGCCGGCCGGGCGCCGATCCACGACCGCACCGCGCTCGCGCCCGGCCACCGGATCGACGGCCCGGCGATCGTCGCCGAGACCATCGCGACGACCGTGATCGAGCCCGACTGGCGCGCGACCGTCAGCGAACGCGGCCACCTCGTCATCGAGCGTGCGGCGCCGCGGCCGCGCCGGGCAGCGGCGGGAACGGACGTGGACCCGGTGATGCTCGAGATCTTCAACAACCTCTTCATGTCGGTCGCCGAGCAGATGGGGAGCGTGCTCGAGAACACGGCCCACTCGGTCAACGTCAAGGAGCGGCTCGACTTCAGTTGCGCGATCTTCGACCCGGACGGCCGGCTGGTGGCGAACGCGCCGCACATGCCGGTTCATCTCGGCTCGATGGGCGAGAGCGTGCGCGCGGTCGCCGCGCGGCGCCGCGGCCGCCAGCGGCCCGGAGACGCGTACGTGCTGAACGCGCCCTACGCCGGCGGCACGCACCTGCCCGACGTGACGGTCGTCACCCCCGTCTTCGACGCGGCAGGAGGCACGATCCTGTTCTACGTCGCGAGCCGCGGCCACCATGCCGACATCGGCGGCCTGACGCCGGGCTCGATGCCGTCGGAGAGCCGCGTCATCGAGGACGAGGGCGTGCTGATCGACAACGTCCTCCTGGTGTCCGACGACCGCATGCGGGAAGCGGAGATGCGGGAGCTGCTCGCCTCCGGCCGCCATCCGGCGCGCAACCCGGAGCAGAACCTCGCCGACCTGAGGGCGCAGATCGCCGCCAACCGCAAGGGCGTCGAAGAGGTCACGCGGACGATCGGGCACTTCGGCCTCGACGTCGTGCAGGCGTACATGCGGCACGTCCAGAACAACGCCGCCGAGTCGGTCCGCCGTGCGCTGTCGACGCTCGCCGGCGGGCGCTTCGTCTATCCGCTGGACAACGGCGACGAGATCAGGGTGGCGGTCTCCGTCGACCGGGCGGCGCGCCGGGCGCGGGTCGACTTCACCGGCACCTCGCCGCAGGCGGCGAACAACTACAACGCGCCGGCGGCGGTTTGCCGGGCCGCGGTGCTCTACGTCTTCCGCTCGCTCGTCGACGACGACATTCCGCTCAACGAGGGCTGCCTCGAACCCCTCGACCTGGTGATCCCCGAGGGCTCGATGCTGAACCCGCGCTACCCCGCCGCCGTCGTCGCCGGCAACGTGGAGACCAGCCAGGCGGTGGTCAACGCCCTCCACGGCGCGCTCGGCACGCTGGCGGCGAGCCAGGGGACGATGAACAACCTGACGTTCGGCAACGACCGGCACCAGTATTACGAGACCATCTGCGGCGGCACCGGCGCGGGCAGCGGCTTCGACGGCACGAGCGCCGTCCACAGCCACATGACGAACTCGCGCCTGACGGACCCCGAGGTGCTGGAAGCACGCTACCCGGTGGTGCTCGAAAGCTTCGCCATCCGCGCCGGCTCGGGCGGCAGCGGGCGCTTCCGCGGCGGCAACGGCGCGGTGCGGCGTCTCAGGTTCCTCGAACCGATGACGCTGGCGATCCTGTCGAACCACCGCCGCGTGGCGCCCTTCGGGCTCGCCGGCGGCGCGCCGGGCAAGCCCGGGCGCAACACGATCGAGCGCGCCGACGGTCGTGTCGAAACGCTGCCGCACGCGGCGACGACATCCGTCGCCTCAGGCGACGTGGTCGCGGTCGAGACCCCGGGAGGCGGCGGCTACGGCGCCGCCGGGAACGGGGCGGGGAGGGTTACTCGACGACCCTGAGGTCGCTTGCGGCCAGGCGGCCGTCGCGCCCCGGCCCGAGTTCGTACTCCACCTTTTGCCCCTCCGACAGTCCGGCGAGGCCCGCCCGTTCGACGGCGGAAATGTGGACGAAGGCGTCCTTGCCGCCGTCGTCAGGCCGGATAAATCCGAATCCCTTCGTGGAGTCGAACCACTTCACGGTCCCTTTGGCCATTCTCTCGATCCTTGAAAAACACGTCTGCGATGCCCGCGCCTCCTTGCCGGGCACGCGGCCAAAGCCGCACGCCACAGCTCGTTGCGCCGACGGCAGCGCACGACCCGGATATGCTATGAATCGGAGGCCGGTGACGCAAGCTGCGATTTTCCGCTGGCCGAGTTCAGGCCGCCGCGGGCCGCCGCAACAGCAGCACGTTGACGCCGTTGAGGGCCGCGTAGAGCTCGTCGAACGCCGCCCCGAATTCGGCGCGGTCGCAGGAAACGGAAAGCGCCGCGCGGATGTCGGCGAGCGAGCGCCTGCCGTCGATCCGCGACAGGATCGCCGGCGCGAGCGGCCCGAAGCGGCGGTCGAACGCGAGCCCCTCGAGCTCGATCCGAAGGCGGCCTTCCGCCGCCACCTCGCGCGCCAGGGTCTCGCCGTCGAACCCGCGCAGCACGGGAACGGCGGCCTCCGAGTCGGGCGAGGCGGCGCGGCGCCCGGTTGCTTCCGGAACCGCATAGAACACATGCCGCTTGAGATTCCCGGCGAGCAGCTCGGCGAGCGCGCAGCGGTCGGCCCGGCCAAGGCGCGCGGCGCGCGCGCGCAGTGCGTCGTCCTCCAGGTAGGTCGCCGGATCGTAGCGCAGCGGCTCGACGAACCCGGTGATCGCGAGGCCGGCGGCGCGCGCCAGGGCGAACACGCCGGGCACGGTGAAGGCGCGGTCGTGGGAATGCAGCAGGAGGTCGTAGAGCCCCGCGTCGTCGCCGTGCAGATGGTCGGCGACCCACGGGTTGCGGGCCAGCCAGTTGCCGGCGGGCAGGCCGTCCACGAAACGGCGCGCCAGCGCCAGCCGCTCGTCCGGCGAGGCTCCGGGCTCGTCGAGCAGTCTGAGCGCCTCCTGCGCATGGTAGACCCCGGTGCGGCCGAGCGCGCCGTAGACCATGACGCCGATGCCGCCGCCCTCGGCGAGCGCCGCGGTCAGCGCGGCGAGCCCGGCCGCGGGGTCGGCCAGGTGGTGGAGCACCCCGCAGCAGTCGATGTAGTCGAACGGCCCGAGGCCGCGCGCCGCGAGATCGAGGAGCGAGGCGTGGACGAAGCGGACGTTGCCGAGCCGCCGCGCGCGCGCCCGCGCGCGGGCCACGCGCATCGCCGCGCGCGAAACGTCGATGTACGTCACCGTCGCGGCGACGCCGCGGTCGGCGAGCTGCTGCGCGAGCATGATCGTCCCGTCGCCGGTGCCGCCGCCCGCGACGAGGGCGCGGAACGGCCTGCCGTCCGCCGCCGGGTCGCGGCCGGCGAACGCGTAGTGGACGATCTCGTCCAGGTGGCTCGGCGAGCCGGTGACCAGCCGTTTCGCCTCGTCGCGCGGGTCGCGTTGCGGATACGGGCAGGCCTCGTATTGCGCGCGGACCGCGTCGTCGCCGCTCATTCGCCGTCCGCGGTCAGCACCACCTTGCCGGTCGACTTGCGGTCGAGCAGCAGGCGCATCGCCTCGGCGGCGCGCGCCAGCGGCAGCACGTGCGAGGCGTGCGGCCGGATCTTCCCGCTTTCGAGCCAGCCCGCGAGCCTGCCCATGATCGCCCGCATGGTCGCCGGGTCGCGACGGCGGTAGGCGCCCCACAGCGCGCCGATCACCGAGCAGTTCTTCAGCAGCACGTAGTTCGCGGGGATGCGCTGGATTTCGCCGCCGGCGAAGCCGACGACGACGAGACGGCCTTCCCAGTTGATCGACCGCAGCGCCTGCTGGAACGCGTCGCCGCCGACCGGGTCGTAGACGACGTCGGCGCCGCCGGTGAGCGCCTTCACGCGGTCGCGGATGTCCTCGCGCGTATAGTCGATCAGGTGGTCGGCGCCGTAGCGCGCGGCGACCGCGAGCTTCGCCGCGCTCGAGGCGCAGGCGATGACCACCGCGCCCATCGCCTTGCCGATCTCGACCGCGGTCAGCCCGACGCCGCCGGAAGCGCCGAGGACGAGCAGCACCTCGCCCGGGCGCAGGCCGGCGCGGCGGTCGAGCGCGAGCAGCGACGTGCCGTAGGCGACGGGGAAGGCCGCCGCGCGCACCATGTCCACCGAATGGGGGACGGGCAGCGCCCACGCCGCGTCGGTGACCGCCTCTTCGGCGTAGCCCCCGGTCCCGGTCACGGCGATCACGCGGTCACCGGGCTGGAGGTGGCGGACGTCGTCCGCCACCTCGCGCACGACGCCCGCAACCTCCATGCCGGGCGTGAACGGCAGCGGCGGCTTCTCCTGGTACTGCCCGCGGATCATCAGCGTGTCGGCGAAATTGACGCCGGCCGCGGCGACGGCGATGCGCGCCTTGCCGGGGGCGAGCGGCGGCGGCGGCACGTCCTCGACCGCCAACGCTTCGGGCGGCCCCCACGCCTTGCAAACCACGGCGCGCACCGGCTATCTCCTTCGGGTCATGTTCCGAGCGGGAAAAGGCTATTTCGGCGTCGGCGTCGAACGGATATCAAAGCCGATGAATCTCGGCAATCTGTTCCGCTCGGCGCACGCGTTCGGCGCCTCGTTCCTGTTCACGGTGAACGCCGACTACCGCTGCCGCGGCGCCGCGTCCGACACCTCGCGGGCGGCGCACAACCTGCCGTTCTGGGGCTGGGAGGGGCCGGCGGACATGGCGCTGCCGCGCGGCTGCGCGCTGGTCGGCGTCGAGCTGACGGACGACGCGGTGCCGCTGCCGAGCTTCCGGCATCCGCGCGCGGCGGCCTACGTCTTCGGGCCCGAGCTCGGCTCGCTCAGCGCCGACGTGCTCGGCCGCTGCGACGAGCGGGTCGTGATCCCGACGCGGTTCTGCATCAATCTCGCCGCCGCCGGGGTCGTCGTCATGTACGACCGGATGATAAGCCTCGGCCGTTTCGCCGAACGTCCGGTGGGCCGCCTCGCGGCACCGGTGCCGCCGCCGGCGCACGTCCACGGTTCCGCAACCGGCATCGCGGGAGGGTAGATGACCGCACGCCGTCGCACCGCCCGCACCGGGCTCGCCGCTCTTCTCCTCCTCGCCGCGCCCGCGGCGGCCGCGGAAGACGACGCGCTCGGCCGCTTCAGGGACTGGTACGCCGCGACCTTCGTCGAAGACGGGGCGCGCATCTGCTACATCGTCTCGCAGCCCGTGGCGAGCGAAGGAGACTACACGCGCCGCGGGCCGACCTACGTGCAGGTGACCCGGCACGCCGGCGGCGGCGACGTGGTCAGCATCGAGGCGGGCTACCCCTACGAGCCGGGCAGCGAGGTCGAGGCGCAGATCGACGACGGCGACGCACACGCGCTGTTCACCGACGGCGAGACCGCGTGGGCCTACGACGACGACGGCGACCGCGCGCTCGTCGCCGCCATGGCCGGCGGCCTCGGCCTCGTCGTCCGCGGCACGTCGCAACGCGGCACGCGCACCACCGACCGCTACTCGCTCCTCGGGTTCTCGGCGGCCCGGGCGGCGGCGGCCGAGGCGTGCGGCCGGTGACCGGCGCGCCGGCGGTGGAGGGGCCGATCGACCTCGTCGGTCTCTCGCGCGCCGCGCTGGCGCGCGAGATGGCGGCGTGCGGCGAGAAGCCGTTCCGCGCCAAGCAGCTCTGGCACTGGCTCTACCACCGCGGCGCGCGCCGCTTCGAGGAGATGACCACCATCCCGAAGACGCTGCGCCGCGACTTCGCCGGGCGCTATCGCATCGGGCGCCCGGACATCTCCGCCCTGCAGCGTTCCGCCGACGGCACCCGCAAGTGGCTGCTGCGCCTCGCCGACGGCAGCGAGGTCGAATGCGTCCACATTCCCGAGACCGACCGCGGGGCGCTCTGCATCTCGTCGCAGGTCGGCTGCACGCTCACCTGCCGGTTCTGCCGCACGGGCACGCAGAAGCTCGTACGCAACCTCGACCCCGGCGAGATCGTCGGCCAGATGCTCGCGGCGCGCGACACGATCGGCGAGTGGGCCGTGCCTCCGCGCGGCCGGACGATCTCGAACATCGTCATGATGGGAATGGGCGAGCCGCTGTTCAACTACGACAACGTGACCGCGGCGCTCGGCATCGTCATCGACCCGGAGGGGATCGCGCTGTCGCGGCGGCGCATCACGCTGTCCACCGCCGGCGTCGTGCCGATGATCGACCGGCTGGGCCGCGAGCTCGACGTGGGTCTCGCCGTCTCCCTGCACGCGGTGCGCGACGACCTGCGCGACGAGCTCGTGCCCATCAACCGCAAATACCCCATCGCCGCGCTGCTCGACGCCTGCCGGCGCTACCCGCGGGCGCGCAACTCGCGGCGCATCACGTTCGAATACGTCATGCTCCGCGGCGTGAACGACAGCGATGCCGATGCGCGCGAGCTGACCCGGCTGCTCGCCGGCATCCCGGCCAAGGTCAACCTGATTCCCTTCAACGCCTGGCCCGGCGCGCCGTACGCGTGCGCGAGCAACAACCGCATGCGGGCGTTCGCCGCAATCGTGAACGACGCCGGACTTTCGGCGCCCATCCGCGCGCCGCGCGGCCGCGACATCATGGCCGCGTGCGGCCAGCTCCGCAGCGCCAGCGAGCGCGTCCGCCGCGCCGCGGCGGCGCCGTTGACAGCGGCCTCAGGCGCGCGCTAGTCGCGGACGCGGAGCGACGGGAGCCGGACCATGCCGGGCGACGGGAAAGACGTGAACAAGGTGGTTCTCGCCTATTCGGGCGGCCTCGACACATCGGTGATCCTGCGCTGGCTGCAGGAGCGCTACGGCTGCGAGGTGGTCACGTTCACCGCCGATCTCGGCCAGGGCGAGGAGCTGGCGGCGGCACAGCGAACGGCCGAGAGGCTGGGCATCCGCGAAATCTTCGTCGAGGATTTGCGCGAGACCTTCGTCGCCGACTACGTGTTCCCGATGTTCCGGGCCAACGCGCTCTACGAAGGGACCTACCTGCTCGGCACGGCGATCGCGCGGCCGCTGATCGCCAGGCGCCAGGTCGAGATCGCCGCCGCGGTCGGTGCCGACGCGGTGGCCCACGGCGCGACGGGAAAGGGCAACGACCAGATACGCTTCGAACTCGGCTACTACGCGCTCGACCCCGACATCCGGGTGATCGCGCCGTGGCGGGAGTGGGACCTCGATTCGCGCCGCCGGCTGGTCGCCTACGCGGAGAGGCACCAGATCGCCGTGCCCGTCGACAAGCGGGGCGAGGCGCCCTACTCCACCGACGCCAACCTGCTGCACATCTCCTACGAGGGAAAGGCGCTCGAAGACCCGTGGACGGCGCCCGACGAGGACATGTTCACCCGCACGGTCGCGCCCGAGGCGGCGCCGGACACGCCGACGGAGCTGACGATCGACTTCGAAGCGGGCGATCCGGTCGCGGTCGACGGCGTGCGTCTCGCGCCGGCGGCGCTGCTCGCGCGCCTCAACGCGCTTGCCGGCGCCAACGGCGTCGGCCGCATCGACATCGTCGAGAACCGCTACGTCGGCATGAAGTCGCGCGGCGTCTACGAGACCCCCGGCGGCACCGTCCTCTTGGCGGCGCGCCGGGCGGTCGAGAGCCTCACGCTCGACCGCGGTGCGCTGCACCTCAAGGACGAGCTGATGCCGCGCTACGCCGAGCTCGTCTACAACGGCTACTGGTTCTCGCCCGAACGGCGCATGCTCCAGGCGGCGATCGACGCCAGTCAGGCCGCGGTGACCGGTACCGCCCGCCTCAAGCTCTACAAGGGCAACGTCGTCGTCACCGGCCGGCGCTCGCGCGAGAGCCTGTACGACGAGGCCACGGCCACGTTCGAGGCGGACAGCGTCTACGACCAGGGCGACGCGGAGGGGTTCGTCAAGCTCAACGCGCTGCGTCTGAAGACGCTCGCGCGCCGCGCCTCAGAAGCCGCGGGCGACGGATGACGCGAGGTTGACGAGCAGCACCTCGCGGATGAAGACGATGGCGATGAGCGCGACCAGCGGCGACAGGTCGAGCCCGCCCATCGGCGGCAGGACGCGCCGGATTCGCCCCAGCACCGGTTCGGTGAGCCGGTAGAGCGCGTTGCCCACCATGTGGACGAACGGGTTGCGCGAGTTGACGACGCTGAACGCCACCAGCCAGCTCAGGATCACGTTGCCGACGATGATCCACATGTAGAGGGCGAAGAGCCAGTCGACGAAACCAATGAGCTGGAGCATGGACGGACAGCCGTGACGGGGGATTTACGCTTCGGAACCGCGAGTATATAACACGCGCGCGCGGCCGCCAGCCGACGGTTCGGGCCGCGCGCGCCGTCGTTTCCGGCGGATGGGGCCGTAGCTCAGTCGGGAGAGCGCGACGTTCGCAATGTCGAGGTCAGGGGTTCGATTCCCCTCGGCTCCACCATCCTTGTTCCGGAAATGCGTGGCGAGGCTCCCCGCGCGGACCGGCGAAACGAGCCCGGCGGGCACGAGCCAGGCTCATGCTCCAATCCCTCAGTTCGATAGGTCCGTCGACCCGCGACGTTCAATGGAACAATTCGCGCTCATTTATCCGTTCTATATCCGGATTCTTCAACACGAGATGAAATAAGGCGACTACTCATGTTGATTTATCCGTGTATTGAGCGGAAAATCAATCATGCTTCACGACCCGCGTTCCGCCCTGTCAGGTTACGTGAGCGGCCTTCTCTCTACCGGCCGGCCGGTCTTTACCGCGGAGGAGGCCGAACGCGCGCTCGGCATCGGGCACGGCGCGTTCCTGGATGCCGCCGAACGGCTGCAACGACGCGAGGCGCTGCTCAACCTGCGGCAAGGCTTCTATGTCGTCGTCCCGCCGCAATTTGCGTCCTGGGGAGCGCCGCCGCCGACCTGGTACATCGACGCGCTCATGCGCCGCGAGGGTCAGGCCTACTACGTCGGGCTTCTCAAGGCGGCGGAGCTGCACGGCGCGACGCACCAGGCGGTCATGGAGTTTCAGGTCGTCACGGCGAAGCGCCTGCCCAGGCTCCGCGCCGGCCGCGGCCTGATCGTCTTCTACTTCCGCAAAGGCATGGAAGCGGTGACAGCAGGGATCGAGGAGCGCAAGACCGACACCGGCACGATGAAGGTCTCGTCGGCTGCGCTGACGGGGCTCGACCTGCTGCGCTATCCGCAGGCGTCGGGCGGCATCGACAACATCGCCACGGTCCTTTCGGACCTCAGGCACAAGATCGATCCGGAGCAACTCGCCGCGCTGTCGGCGGTCGTGGAGCGGCCGGTCGTGCAGCGCCTCGGTCATCTGCTGGACCATCTCGACGATGACGGGCTGACGGAGCCGATGCTGCAGGCCCTGCGGGCAAGAGGATCGCTACCGTGGACCGAGCTCGACCGGAAGGGGGCGCAGGACCCGGACTTCGCGCCCGAGCCGCGCCAGCGCGATCTCCGATGGCGCGTCATCGTACGCCGTGTGCCGCGGGTTGACGCATGATCCCCGCGCAGAACATCGTAGCCTGGGGCACTGTCGTTCCCTGGGCCGATCAACGACAGGTCGAGCAGGACCTCATCATCGGCCGCGCACTGGTGGAGATGTTCGCGGACGACGTGTTGCGCGACGCGGTGCGGGTTCGTGGCGGGACAGCGCTCAACAAACTGCATTTCCCGAAGCCGATGCGCTACTCTGAGGACATCGACTTGGTCCGGACTTCCGGCGGACCGATCGGTCCCCTTCTCGATCGATTGCGTGTCATTCTGGAACCGTGGCTGGGGCGAGCGCGGTTCGATCAAAGTCCCGTCGCACCGAAGTTCCGATTCCGGGTCGATGCCGAGGACAGCAGCGGCGTGCCGATCCGGCTGAAGGTCGAGATCAACACCCGCGAGACCCAGGCTCTTGACGGCCCGACGTCCTTGCCGTTGAAGATCGAAAATCCCTGGTTCGCGGGCGAAGCGACTATTTCAACGTTTTCGCGCGAAGAGGTGTTGGCAACGAAACTGCGCGCATTGCTACAGCGCGACCAAGGGCGCGATCTCTACGACCTCGCGCACGCGCTGGAAGTCTTCGAGAACCTCGACATCGCCCGTATGATCGAGATGTTCGGGCTGTACGTCGAACTTTCCGGCCAGACGATTTCCCGGGCTCAGGCCCAGGAGCGGATGTTCGCCAAGCTGGCCAACGCGCGCCTTCTGCTCGACGTACGTCCTCTGCTGTCGGCTACTCAGGCGGAAGCCCTGACGGAAGAGGCAGTTGCGGAGTCCTTTCGCCGCGTGTTCGCCATCCTCATCGATCGGCTGCCCGGCGAGCCTTGGGAGAGGACGCGGGCCATGAAGGAACGCTTCGAAATCTCGTGGTGACACAAACGCGGCCGACCGTACTCATCCGTGCAAGCCGATCATGACACGTCGACTGCATCCCGGACTTTACGAAGACCTGCTGACCTCCGCTCTGGAGGCGGAAATCGACGCCCGAACGGCGGAGGGGTGGTGGGTTGACGTCACGTCGGCCGACTCGACAGTCCGTCCCGAGCTTCTGGCGCGTCACGTATATCAACTCCTCCGACGCGCGCTCGAAGGGATTCCCGAAGAGGACGGTGCTCAGCCGGCCAACCAGGTCGCCCTGGCGAATCGACTGGTGGAGGTACTCGTCGAACACGGCGCGTTGGCCGACGACAGAGTCGCAGACGCGGCGCGCCTTCTCATGGAAGCTGTCGAACGCCAAGCATTGGGCGGGACGCGGTCGGGAGTTCCTCGGCCGACACTCTCGCTTCGTCGGACCGGCCTGCTCGTCAATGGACGGCGCGACGTCCAGATCGCAAGCGAGATCGCCCGCGAGATCCCGAGTGCCGATCGGATCGATCTCCTGTGCGCATTCGTGCGTCACTCGGGATTGAGGCTGTTCCGTTCCGAGCTTGAAGAACGGGTACGAGAGGGCGCACGCGTGCGCGTGATCGCAAGCGTCTATACCGGGTCGACCGAACGCCGCGCGCTGGACGCGCTTGTCGACCTCGGCGCGCAAGTGAAGGTCTCATACGAAGTGGCGCGGACGCGGCTTCATGCCAAGGCGTGGCTGTTCCACCGCCACAGCGGTCTGCACACCGCCTATATCGGTTCGTCAAATCTCACGCATACGGCACAGGTCGACGGCCTCGAATGGAACGTACGCGTGAGCGCGGCAGAGAATCCCGAAGTGATCGAGCGCTTCGCGGCGACCTTCGAACAGTACTGGCAAGAGCCCGAGTTCGAGGACTATACGCCGCAGCATGACCGTGAGCGTCTCGACCACGCGCTTTCGAGACAGCGCGGTCATTCCCGAACGGACGACGGCACCCTCCTGTCTCTGCTGGTCGACGTCGCACCAAAACCTCACCAGGCTGTTGCACTGGAGGCCCTCGAAGCGGAGCGCCTGCGCGGATACCACCGGAACCTCGTGGTCGCGGCGACCGGCACCGGCAAGACCTGGATCGCCGCCTTCGATTTCAAGCGGCTGCGCGACCGGGGTGCGGTTCGTTCGTTGCTCTTCGTCGCGCACCGCGATGAAATCCTTCGCCAAAGCCAACAGGTCTTCCAGCTTGTGCTGCGCGAGCCGGGGTTCGGCGAGCGGCTGGTCGGCGGCGAGCGTCCGCGCGCGGGTCGCCATGTCTTTGCTTCGGTGCAGTCCCTTGCCAACCGCATCGACGAGATCGATCCGGACGATTTCGACATGGTCATCGTCGACGAGTTTCATCACGCGGCCGCTGCGAGCTACGAGCGCCTGCTGTCCCGATTGACGCCGAAAATCCTCCTTGGTCTCACCGCCACGCCCGAACGCGCCGACGGCCAATCGGTGCTCGAATGGTTCGACGGCCGCATCGCTTCGGAGTCCCGGCTCTGGGATGCCCTCGACCAAGGGCTGCTCTGCCCGTTTCATTATTTCGGAGTGAACGACGCGACCGATCTCTCGGCGGTCCGTTTCGAGCGCGGACGATATGTGCCTGGCGAGCTCGATAACGTGTTCACCGGCGATCACGTTCGAGCGATTCGGATCCGCCAGGCTGTCGAGGAATTCGTGACCGACCCGCGCCAGATGCGGGCGCTGGGATTCTGCGCAGGCATCGGTCACGCCCACTTCATGGCGCGGCAATTCAACGGTTTCGGCTACCCGTCAGTGGCGCTCGATGCCAGCACCCCCTGGGACGATCGTCGTGCGGCGCTCGCGAAGCTGCGGCGCGGAGAACTTCGAGCCGTCTTCGCGGTCGATCTCTTCAACGAGGGCGTCGACCTTCCGGAAGTCGACACCGTGCTAATGCTGCGACCGACCGAAAGCGCCACGGTGTTTCTCCAGCAACTGGGAAGAGGGTTGCGTTGGGCCGAGGGGAAGCGGGTCCTGACCGTCCTCGACTTCGTGGGCCAGGTCCGGCGCGAGTACCGCTACGACGTCCGCTATCGAGCCCTGCTGGGGGGCACCCGCCATCTGGTTAGGCGCGCCGTTGAGGCGAACTTCCCCCTGCTCCCACCTGGATGCGCACTCAAATTGGACCGGATCGCCAAGGAGACGGTGCTGCGCAACCTAAAGGGAGCCGTGCTAAACGCCCGTGCACGCCTCGCCGATGACCTGCGTGCTCTTGGTCCCGAAACACGACTCCGCGGATTCATGGAGGGCGCCGGCGTCGAACTCGAAGAAATCTACGCACGGCCTGGTTCCGGACACTGCTTTACCGACCTTCGCCGGCGCGCAGGCTTCGATCAGAGCGCTGCGGATGGTGCTCTCCTCAAAGCAATCGGCCGGCTGATCCACGTGGACGATCTTGAGCGTATCGCGGTGTGGCGAGGCATATTGGGAGCGGATCGTCCCGACCAAATATCGAGGCTTCAGGGCCGCGAGCATCGCCTCGGCCTCATGGTGTTTGCCGTTCTCGGTGGCCGTCGCCAGGCCATCAACGAGGCGGATCAGATCCTGGAAGGGGTCTATAGGTCCCCAGAGTTGCGCCGCGAGATCGGCGACCTCCTGGAAATCCTTGCTGACCGAATTCGCACGGTTGCTCAGCCGCTTGACCCTGCCAGTGACGTCCCCCTGGCAAGCCACGCCACCTATTCCCTTGCGGAAATCGTTGCTGCACATGGACACACCGATAAGCGTGGTGCGCTGGTACGTCCCCAGGGCGGGGTCCTTTGGAACAAGGCGACGCAGACCGATTTGCTGTTCGTCACGCTGGAGAAATCAGACAAGGACTACTCCCCGGCGACCCGCTACGCCGACTACCCGATCTCGCCGACCCTGTTTCACTGGGAGTCTCAGAACACGGCGTCACCGGATACGCCCACGGGACGCCGCTATATCGAGCAACCAGACCGAGGCACGAACGTCGTCCTGTTCGTGCGTGAACGCAAGAGGGATGGCCGGGGCGAAACTCTTCCCTACCAATGTCTGGGCCGTGCCCACTACCGAGGTCATGAGGCGGAACGACCCATGAAGATATTGTGGAAGCTGGAACGCCCCATGCCCGGGTGGCTCTATCAGGCGGGGAAAGTGGTCGCGGGTTGAGGCATATGTGTAGCACTCAGAATCGCCACGAGCGTCGACCCTATGCGGCGCAAGCCATAGGCATCGACGCGCGCTACATCGCCACTTCGCTCACCGGCCAGTCCCGCCGTCTCTACGAGGGGGCCTGCTGCGCCCACGGCCGGGCGGAGACCCCTCACCTCCGACACCGGCAATCTCGAATCCCGGAACCGTGAAGGCGCCGAATAGAAGCCCTGACCTGTGCCGCAATGCACCGACATTCGAAACGCGCCGACCGGTGGAGGCTGGTCACCGGTGCCCTGGACGTTGGCGGTGCCTTTGTCGTCGGCGCTCCCGGCCCGAGTCCGGCGGACGGGGACGACAGCCCGCTGCTCTACGTCCCACCGGCCTTCGCCTCTGGACAGCGCCCGCGATCGGCATCATCTACGCGAATATCGGCGTCTTCGGCAGGCGCGCCGGCCCGCCCGATGGCGGGGTGGCTCGACTGCGGGGTGAGCCGGCGGCTGTCCGGCCGCGCGGGAGTGCCGTGCAACGCGGACGGGGCGAACGCCTGATCTGAACGGGGTTTGGCAAGGCATCGGGGGCATGCGGTTCGTCTTTTCGGAGCCTGTCAAGCCGGTGGATGCGCTGCGCGCGCGCATCCGCGCCGCCTGCGACGGCGACGAGACCGACGCGGTACGGTCGTTGCTCGACCAAGCCGCGTTGACGGCCGCGGAGGCGGAAGGGGCGGAAACGAAAGCGCGCGAGCTCGTCGCGCATGTCCGGACGGAGCGCCGGAAGGCCGGCGGCGTCGACGCCCTCCTGCATACCTACGACCTCTCGACCCGGGAGGGCGTGGCGCTGATGTGCCTGGCCGAAGCGCTGCTGCGGGTTCCCGACCCGGCGACCGCGGAGCGGCTGATCCGCGACAAGATCGGCGGCGCCGACTGGCGGCGGCATGTGGGCGACAGCGAGTCGCTGTTCGTCAACGCGTCGACCTGGGGCCTGATGCTGACCGGGCGCATCGTCGGCCTCGATCCTGACGAGGGCGTCGGCGGGCTGCTCGCCCGTATGGTCAACCGGCTGGGCGAGCCGGTCATCCGTGAGGCGATGGTCCACGCCATGCGGGTTGTCGGCCAGCAGTTCGTCATGGGACGCGGCATCGGGGAGGCGCTGGACCGCGCACGCCGGGCGCCGGACGCGCTTTATTCCTTCGACATGCTCGGCGAAGCCGCGCGCACGGCGGAAGACGCGGCGCGCTATCTGCAGGCCTACCGCCATGCGATCGACGCCGTCGGCACGGCAGCGGCCGGGGTGCCCTCTGCCGACCCGGGGGTTTCCGTGAAGCTGTCGGCTCTTCACCCGCGCTACGAGGCGGCGCAGCGCGGCCGGGTGCTGCGCGAGCTCGTCCCGCGCTTCGTCGATCTTGCATCGCGCGCCCGCGCCCGCGGCGTGGCGCTCACGATGGACGCGGAGGAGGCGGCCCGCCTCGACCTGTCGCTCGAGGTCTTCGAGGCGGCCTCCCGCGCACCCTCCCTCGACGGATGGGACGGCGTCGGGCTCGCCGTGCAGGCCTACCAGAAGCGCGCCGTTCATGTGATCGAATGGCTCGGAGAACTGGCCGATGAAACGGGGCGGCGGATCCCCGTCCGCCTGGTCAAGGGCGCCTATTGGGATACCGAGATAAAGCGTGCCCAGGAACGGGGCCTGGCGGGGTTTCCGGTGTTCACCCGCAAGGCGTCCACGGACGTGTCCTACATCGCCTGCGCCCGGTTTCTCCTGGCGAAGCCGGCGCGCTTCTACCCGCAATTCGCAACCCACAACGCCCACACCCTGGCGACCGTCCTGGTCCTGGCCGGCGACGAACGGGACGACTTCGAGTTTCAGCGCCTCCACGGCATGGGAGAGGCGCTGTACCGCGAGGCCGCCGCGGGTGGCGGCGGCCGTATCCGCTGCCGCGTCTACGCGCCGGTGGGAAGCCACGAGGAGCTGCTCTCCTACCTGGTTCGACGCCTGCTGGAGAACGGCGCCAATACGTCCTTCGTGAACCGCGTCACCGACGACGCCCTCCCCGTGGACGCGCTGATCGAGAACCCGGTGGATGCGGTGCGGGAAGCGAAGCGGATACCGCATCCGGGGATCGCATCGCCCGCTGCGCTCTACGGTCCGGCGCGCCGCAATGCGCGGGGCCTCGACCTCGATGACATGGGCACGCTGAAACGGCTCGCGGTCGAAATGGCGGACGCCACGGCCGGCATGCCCTGGCGCGCCGAACCGACCGGCGGCACGCCGGGCGGACGGGCGCGCGACATCGTGAACCCCGCGGACAGGCGCCAGGTCGTGGGCGAAGCGGTCGAGGCCGACGAGACCCAGTTGGAGGCCGCGCTCGCGGCTGCGGCGAACGCCGCGCCCGAATGGTCGGCGGAACCCGCCGGCGATCGGGCCGCCTGTCTGGAGCGTGCGGCCGACCTCCTGGAGGCGAACATGGCCGAGGCTCTGGCCATCGCGGTCCTGGAGGCCGGCAAGACGCTGGCCGACGGGGTCGCGGAGGTGCGCGAGGCGGTGGATTTCTGCCGCTACTACGCGATGCGGACGCGCGCCGATTTCGCGGCTCCCGCCGAGCTGCCTGGACCGACCGGCGAAACCAACCGCATCGCGCTTTGCGGGCGCGGCGTCTTCGCCTGCATCTCGCCGTGGAACTTCCCGCTCGCCATCTTCTGCGGCCAGGCGGCGGCCGCGCTTGCCGCCGGCAATGCGGTCGTCGCCAAGCCCGCGGAACAGACGCCGCTGATGGCCGCCTTTGCCACCGGCCTGTTGCATCGCGCAGGAATCCCGCGCGACGCGTTGCAGCTGCTGCCGGGAACCGGCGAGGAGGTCGGTGCCAGGCTGGTCGCAGACCCCCGCATCGACGGGGTCGCCTTCACCGGCTCGACGGAAACCGCCAGGGCGATCAACCGCAGCCTCGCAGCCCGCGAAGGTCCGATCGTGCCGCTGATCGCCGAGACCGGCGGCCAGAACGCCATGATCGTCGATTCGACGGCACTGCCGGAACAAGTGACGGCGGACGTCATCCACTCCGCGTTCAACAGCGCCGGCCAGCGCTGCTCGGCACTGCGCGTACTGTGCCTGCAGGAAGACACCGCCGAACGCATCATCGCGATGCTGACCGGCGCCATGGCGGAGCTGAAGATCGGCGACCCCGCGCTGATCGAGACCGATGTCGGCCCGGTCATCGACGAGGATGCGCGGAGGGCGGTCGAGGACCACGTCGCGCGGATGGCGCGCGAGGCGCGCATCCTCCACCGCTGCACGCTCGAAGACGACACCGGCCGCGGCAGCTTCGTCGCGCCGGCCCTCGTCGAGATCGACCGGATCTCCGTGCTCGAGCGCGAAGTGTTCGGCCCGGTCGTGCACGTCCTCAGATTTCGGCGCGACCGGCTGGAAGCGCTGATCGACGAGATCGAGGCGACCGGCTACGGGCTGACGCTCGGCATTCACAGCCGCATCGATTCCGTGGCGCGGCGGATCGCGGCGCGCGCCCGCGTGGGCAACATCTACGTCAACCGCAACATGGTCGGTGCCGTCGTGGGCAGCCAGCCGTTCGGCGGCGAGGGCTTGTCGGGGACCGGTCCGAAGGCCGGCGGCCCGCGCTACCTGCATCGCTTCGCCGTCGAGCGCGTGGTCTCCACCGACACCACCGCGGCCGGCGGCAACGCCGCGCTCATGGCGCTGGGAGACGCGCCGTGAGCGGGGAGCGGGGCCGAAAAACGCCGGGAAAGCCGGAACACGTCCGGCCATGAACCTGACCGAACGCCAACGGCGCGTCCTCCCCGATGGACTTGGCGATGGACTTGGCGATGAGCTGCTTCTCTATCCTGCTCTCACGCCTGATCGAGCGGCGCCTCTCCGGCCAATTGCGCGAACGCCCTGTGAGCGGCTGTCAATTCCGACCGAAAATTGCTCATTTGTGCCGACCGAAAATTGCACATTTGAGCATGCGGTCGGGCGACGGTTGCGGTGTTTGGCGTGTTGGTCCGGGCGGAGCTGTGGGTAACCGGGTTGGCGCAGCGACCGGCGAGTGAAATCCCGGGCTCGACAAGGCGAACGCCCCTGGCCCGATAGACGTGCTGAGCGCGGCGGTGATTGCCGCTTCAATCAGCCGCCCATCGCGGCAATCCGCGAAGCGAGGTCATCTCACGTGTCCATGACCATCAGCAATCATACCCATCAACTTCTCGTACAATCCAACAAACTGAGCAAATGGTTGGATGCCCAGATCGACGGACTGGAAATCGCCTCCAGTTTTCGTTTCCGAGCTGCTGGAGCCTGTCTCGATTTGGCGATGGAACATCAAAAGGCAATAGCATTGCTAGTCTCAAGCCATCTATACGGAGCAGCGTTCTGCCTAATGCGGCCGCTTTGCGAGTCATATGTTAGAGGCGTTTGGCTCCACAAATGCGCGACAGAAAGAGATCTAAGGAGTTTCGAGAATGAAAAAGTTCCTCAATTTAACGACCTCATAAAGGCAGTGGAAATACTCGATAGTCATCGAGATGGTACACTTTCAAGAATGAAAGCAAGTAGCTGGGCCGTAATGAGCAGTCTTGTACACTCCGGATTCCAACAGGTAGTACATCGTCAAACCGAAACGTCAATCGAACCGAGCTACAGCGACGATAAAATTCAACAAATGATAAACTTTGCAAATGCGTTTTCGTGTCTTGCCGCAATTGCAATTTGTAATCTATCCGGTGACACTGAAACTGCCTATCGTATACTGCAAAGCGTCAAAGACCGTTTCTAGCAATCGTTCTGCAAAGCTAGAAGACGCACGTCTCCTCGATCTCTGACACCCGTGTCACGATCTTTCATCGAACCCCGAATTGATGGCCTCCACGAGTGCCGCTGCTCTCTCCCGAGTTACCTCCGGCACGGAGCTTGCGTCCTTGCCCCATGCATCTATCAGAGCGAGTGCGGCAGCCGCTTTTTCAGCGATTCCAAACCTCCCAAGGCCTAGACGGTCAAACACCATTTTCATTGCTTTGACGTTGGTCGCGGCATGCAGCTCGTCTTCGCTCAACGCGAACTCGTGACCGCTCCCCTTCACGGCGTCAGCGTAAACATCGCGTGGCACTAGGTCCTCGATCGTGGCCTCAGCGAGATTCAGTGCACCTCCGAGCATGAGAACGGAAGACTCGCCATGGAATACGTCGTTCATCCGGCTTGCCGCCTGGTGACCTTCCCTGTCGCTGTCAAGCAAAACCATTAGCTGCCGTTCCCTCACGCCGGTCGACGCAACCATGATCGACGCAAGAGGCATAAGCCGGGACGTGCCGCCCGCAGGGATTAGAATGGTGTCTTCATGTAGCACAGCTTCGGATCGCAATGTCGGGAGGCAGGCGCTTAGCGTTGTGATCAGCCAGTAGTCCGTCATCCCCTCAACGATAACGGACCTCTTCCCGAGAAAGAGCGTTTGAGCAATCGAGTAACCGAGCGCGGCTTGGACCGGGAACAAGGTGTCACGGTCGCCAGTGGGTCTTACGTCGTTCGAGACGCGCGTCTTCTGAGGCTCCGGCCCGTCTAAATGAACCGTTCTGACGCGCTCAAGATGTTTGCCGTCAACAAGAAAAGGCAGATGAGTGCTGTAAAGAAGTTGGTTCTCCGCCGATATCCGCTCAAACAGGTCAATCAGCTTAGTTTGCAAGGTCGGATGAAGGTGAAGCCCTGGCTCGTCCAACAAGAGTATCGCTCCCTTGTGGGCTTTTTTTGATTCAACAAGAAACACGAGATAGAAGGAGAAAAACCACTGAAAGCCATGGCTGCGTTCCTCGAACGGAATAGGAAATTCATTGTGCTGATCCGACACTTTAAGCACCAAGTTTTCGCCGTCCGCATCAAAGTGAAATTTATGTCGTTTCTCGGTCCACCAATTCACCCAGTCACCTGTCAGGGAGAATGAGGCCGAATCCAACAATGCGCGGCGCTTCTCTTGTCGACGATAGATCTCGTCATCGCTTTCCCCATCTTCTTGCGGTTTACCTAGCTCTAGAATCTCCTGCGGTTCAAGGCCGCTCCACTCAAACAATGCCATTTGCGTTCTGGTCCGCGGACTGCCGTCCGCCGCCGTTCTCAGATACGTCGGCAGATGTATTCTCGTCTCCAACTGTCCGTAATTGTCAAAATAGATAAATATGGGGAGATTCCTTTCTGCCCATGCTCGAACAGCCTCCATCGGGTCGCCCTTTCTTGCTCGCGCGACAATCTCTGAGAACTCTTCTCGTTCGGTACTCGCAATATCTTCGCGAGCAGCATCGGCACCGATCCAGTTTGATATCTCAGCCTCAATACTCTCAAGCGCATCTACGGTCGTTGCTTCCCAAAGAGGTGCGCTCTCTTCAAGTCGTTCAAGACCAGTCGCACAAGCCGCACGTACGGAATCCTCCTGTTCGGACGATTTTTCCTCTATCGCATCAATCAATCGCTCGACGATCGCGCGGACCTTCAATCCTGTACCAGAAGGTTCAAAGTCCTTGATATCAATCTCTTGCCGAATCTGGTCCTCGCCTTCATAGGAAGTGGTGTAAACGACAGAGGCCAGCTCGGCGGTACCCACATGACCAACCTCCGCGCCTAGTTCTTCAGCTTCCTTCGAGGATAGAGAAAATTCCAGAACGGTGACTTTCTGTGAGGACTTGCGATCCCTCGAATACCTATCCCGAGGATAGTCGTAGAGTTTGTCAAACCTGGCAGTGGCAACATTACGCGTTTTCCACATTGCCTTCAGAACGGCGGTCTTTCCACTCTCGTTCTTGCCTACCAACGCTGTAACGCGTTGGTCGACCTTCACGCTGTCCGTGTCGGCTATCACTTTGTAGTTCTTTATTTGAAACTTCGCGAGTTCCATTACGTTTCCTCTGTTTCCGGTTATCTTACTGAGGGCGTAGATGGAGGGAGCGACCTTCAGCACCCGCATCCACGAAACCAGACAGCCAACTGCCCGCCGGAATCATTTATACCGCCGCAATCCCAAATCGACCGACAACGCATCCTTTGGATTGTCTCCGGCTGATCATCAACCACCGGTAACGCTGCCCGCTGCCTTGTCCACTTGGTGGAGCGCACATCTTGAACGTGAACCCCACCGTGTAGCCCTTCCCTTAAACTTCTCCGGCCGATCATAACTGCCGTCCTTCGATCCACTACCATCCTCCCCGACGGATTTCGCCTTCGCAACTTCGGGTTGCCCCAATTCCCGTACACGATTTTGCCATGGAACTTGTGGTGCCTGAGTCCCAAACCATCCCGCGATATCGAGTCAGCGTACTCGGTGCCTCTACCCACCGCCAGATGGCCACGGGAAAAAAGCGCAACGCGATCCCATACATCTCGCGTAGGCCGCGTGGCCGATGCCACGCCCAGCCGGCAGTTCTGGGTTGACTGCAACGCATTCGTTGTTTCATTTCGCGCGTGACGCTCATACTGAGGACACTGTCCATGGCGAGCAACACCATCCGCAACCTCGACGACGGGCTGAAACGCAGGCTTCGCGTGCGCGCCGCCGAGAATGACCGTTCCATGGAAGAGAAAGCACGCGACATCCTGCGCCACACCGTCGGCCAGGCGCCGCCCCCGAAGGACCTTGGACGCGCCATCCACGCGCGCATCGCTGCGCTCGGAGGCATCAAGCTCAAGCTTCCCGAGCGCGGCCCGATGCGGCCGCCGCCCGAGTTCGGCTGAGCACCCCCGCATGGTGGTCGAAGATACGAACGTGATCTCCGAGCTGATGCGCTCCACGCCCGCGCCCGCGCCCGCGGTCATGACGTGGTTCTCGCCACAGGACTCCGCCGAACTCCATCTGACTGCCGTCAGCGAGGCGGAGCTTCGCGCGGGCGCAGCGATCCCGCCCGCCGGCCGGCGCCGCGACCGCCTCGCCGCCGAAGTCGACGCCATCATGCAGGAGGATTTCGCGGGGCGCGCGCTACCGTTCGACAGCGCCGCCGCCAGGGCCTATGCGGCGATCGCCGCCTCACGCCGCTCCGTTGGCCGCCCGATCCCGGAGGCGGACTGCTAGATCGCCGCCATCGCCCGCGCGAGGGACGCGGCGGTCGCCACTCGCAACGCCTCCGACTTCGAGCACTGCGGGATTGCGGTAATCGACCCCTGGGCGGACGACCGCGCATCGCCCTGACACCGCCCCGGCCCCCGTTTTCCCGCCGGCTCGCCGTCCGCGTCACTGCAGCGATCCCTCAGTCCTGACGTGGTCGGCATCGAATCCGAGGTACCAGCTGAACAGCAGGCTCTTGTGTCGACCCGCCGTCTCCAGATCCTCGCCATCCCCCGCGCACTCGATCAGGCCGAACCACCGGAGCGGCCGCAGCACGTGCCACGCGAACAGGACAGGCGCGATGCGTGTGGAGTTTCGCAGGATGGGGGTCAGTTTTCCACGTTTAACAATATCTCACACAGCACCGTCCTCGACCAACAGCTCCCGGCTGAGCGCCCGCACGGCCTCGCGGATGCGGTTCGCGGAACTGCGGTGGCGCGGATCGAGCATCCTGCGCACGGCTTTCTCATCGATGCCGAGGCGGGCGGCCAGCGCCACACGGGTCGTCCCGGTCTCGCTAAGCGCCACTGCCAGTCCTGCCCCCACCGCGGTGTCGGCGCGCACGAAGACAAGATACTCGTCCAGTTCGAGCAAGCAGTGGAAAGGTCCCGCCGGAGGGTGCAACCTTGAAACCATCATGTGCAGGGATCATTCTGTTGGCCCAACGGACGTTCAACATGGCTGTCCGCCCGCGCCATCCCAGCCCACCGAGAGAATGCCATGGTTGACATCAGCCACGGCGATTGAGGTATCCGGAGGTCTACGGGAGGCTCGAAAAGTGTCATACTTGGTGTGGGATTGATTCAGAGATAGAAAGCGGTGATGTCCGGAGAAAGGTCGTTATATCAATTGGTTATTGAAGACCGGCGAGCGCCGCGCTAGACGAGCGCCCGTCGGATGCAGCGCGTCATTGCGGCGTGATCCCCCGCGTTGGACCGGCGCGAGGCGTCCAGCCAGGCAGCCCTGTCGATGCGCGTGAGCTCGACGGCGTGCCCGGCGCGCGTGGCAAGCTGCTTCGGATACTGGAGCTGCGTGCGGCCGTTGCCCTCGCGGAACGGGTGAACATGGTTGATGTCGCCCAGCACCGGTCCCGCACCCTCGGCGAAGCCACCCGGCCCCGACCCCCGGAAATACTCCGCCGCGACGATGCGGCGGTGAACGTCCGCCATGCCGGCCATGATGAACCGCCGCGGCTGGAAACGACTCCCGCCCCTGGAGATCTCGACGGCGCGGATCTCGCCCGCCCAGGCGTAGACGTCCTGGAACAGGTGGTGATGGATCGCCTTCAGGTGGGCGAGGTCGAAATCGCCCGTCGGTACGCGCTCAAGCAGTCGTTGGGCGACGAGCTGACGTTCCGCCGCCTCCAACGCCCGGGCGTCCCGGATGTCCAGCCTGTTGCGGAGAACGGTGCAGTCGGGCGGATAGCAATAGTCTCGGTCGCTCATTCGGCCGCGGCGACACGGCCGCGGTCCTTGATCCGGCGGAGGATATGGGCGCGCCGCCGCTCGGGCGACCACCCCTCGCGCTCGAACATCTCGAACATAGCGATCTCCTCCGCCGTCAGAGGATTGCCCTCGATCGCCTGGAAATGCCGAGCCTCTGCCAGCCGATCGTTCGCGGCGGTCACGTCACGGGAAGCAGAATCATGCGGCATCTCGGACACAGTGCGACCGTATCACTTTGAGTCGGTGAAGGCGAAAGGGCCCGCACGAAACGAGCGGGTCGCGGTGGACCGGATCGGACGGCCCGCGGGACGCGGTGCTGCTTCGCCGCCGCCGTGACGGCGAAGTCCGGACTCCAGGGAAAGCGGGTGAAGTCCGGGCAGTGGCGCCGGTTCGGTGTTTCCCGCGCCGGCATTGCCTGTCGAAGCGCCCGGCGACGAGGGCCGATCGCCCTCGCGGAACGCCCCGTGGGTGGCCGCTGAGCGTGTCCCCGGGCGGCGCGTCCGGCAATTCCCCAAGCGTCCCGTTCGGCCCTCTCGCGCCGCCGTCGATCGCACGCTTCCACCGGCCCGATCAGCGCGTGCGAACGATGACGAGGCACCGCATCAACACCATCCACCGGTCCCGGCCGGCGGTTTGATAGGCGTCGGCGGCGCTCCGGCACCCGAGGGCCTTCGCGCGAAGGTATTCGAGCTGCGCCTCGCCCTCATGGCGGTCCGCGGGGTCCGGGCGCGAATACCAGGTCTCGCCGTACCACCCGCGCATCGTCGCCTCGCACTCGAGGCGGTCGGCCGCGCTCATCGGCAGCGGCGTCGCCTCGTCGACCGCCAGGCAGGCGCGCGCGGGCTTTTCCGGATCGCCCGGCGTCGGGGCGAACGTCTCGCCCCCGCCCGCGCACCCGACGAGGGTCAGCGTGGCCGCCGCCGCCAGGGTCGCCGCCAGCCGCCGCCTCTTCGTCCGTTGGGCGGCGGCTCCGGTACCGTCACTCCGCTGCCGGCGCGGCCGCATTCAGGAGGGCACACAGAACGGCATCGCACTCGGCGTCCCAGATTCCGTCGACCGCGCGCGGGCGGAAGTGGCGCTGGAAGGCGGCGACCGCCGCCTCCGTCGCCGCGTCGTAGTCCCCCGTCGCCCGCACGCCGTAACCGTACGCCGACAGCGACGACTGCGCGCGAACGACAGCGGCGCCGCGGTCGCCGGGCGCCAGCGAAGCGCGCGGCGGGACAGCGGCCACGGCCGGCCAGACGCCGACGCCCCTGCGCGCGAGTCGCGCCCAGTCGAAGAGCTCGCCCGGGTCGCGCTTGCGCGCCGGCGCGACGTCGGCATGGCCCACTACGCGGCACGGCGGAATGGCGTGCCGCGCGACGGCGGCGGCGGCGACCCGTTCCAGCGCGGCCATCTGCGCCTCGGGAAAGGGCCGGTAGCCGTGCTCGTGACCGGGATTGACCAGCTCGATGCCGATCGAGCGGCCGTTCACGTCGCCGTCGCCGGCCCATTCGCCCACGCCTGCGTGCCAGGCGCGCCGCTCCTCCGGCACGAGGCGCCACACCGTCCCGTCCTCGTCGACGAGATAGTGCGCGCTGACGCGCGAGCGCGGGTCGCACAGCCGGTCGAGCGCCGAGGCGGCGTCCGGCATCCCGGTGTAGTGCAGCACCAGCATGTCGACCGCGACGCCGGCGCGGCGCGGACCGTGGTTGGGCGACGGCCGTTCGACGGGAGCCCGGCCTGCCGTCACGGCGCCGCCCATCTCTCCCGCGTCGGCCAACGCTCGACGAGATCGAGGAAGAGCGGGTCGATGGCGCCGGCCTCGCGCGCCGCGTGTTCGGCGAGCGGCCCGGGCGAATCGTTGAAGGCGAGCAGCGAGAGGTCGCCCATGCGCATCGGATAGAGCACGCCGTCGAGATGGTCGCACTCGTGCTGCAGCAGCGCCGCCCAGGTGCCCGTCGCCTCGTGCGTGATGGTGTCGCCCGCCAGGGTCCGGTACTGCACGCCGATGCGCGGCCAGCGCGGCACGCGCCCGTGCAGGCCGGGGATCGACAGGCAACGCTCCCACACCAACTCCTTCTCCTCGACCAGCGGCGTGAGCACGGGGTTGACCATGGCCGTCCACGGCACGGGCGCGTAGCCGGCGCCGGCCGGAATGCGGTCGGCGCGCAGCCGGTAGACCACGAGCCGCTTGCCGACGAACACCTGCGGCGCGGCGACGCCGCTCGCGCCGAGGTCCTCCAGCGTGTCGCGCATGTCGTCGGCGAGCCGGGCGATTTCAGGATCGGTCGGGTCCGCGATCTCCTCCGCCTTGCGGCGCAGAATCGGATGCCCCATCCGCGCGATCTTGAGTATGGCCATGCTTCTCTCCCTGTCCTTCCCGTTCGAGACGGATCGCGCCCTCCCCGGCAAGCCGGCCGCGCCAGCCCGGCGGGATCAGCGTCGTCGCGTCGTACTCCTCGACGATCGCCGGGCCGCGGCGCGGCGTTGCCAGGTCGCTACGTCCGATCACCGGCGTCTCGAGCCAGCCGCGGTCGCCGAAGTAGGCGCGCCGCGACGCGGCGTGCGCGGCCGCGGCGCCGGCGAGGCGCAGCCGCCGGGGCATGCGCGGGCGCTCCGGCACGCCCTGGCCCACGACCTGCATGGAGACGAGCACCACCGGCTCGTCGGGCCCCGCGCGATGGCCGTAGGTGCGCTCGTGCTCGACGCCGAACGCCTCCTCCAGCGCGGCGATCCCGGCGCCGTCGAAGGCGCCGTCCGGCGCCGGCACCGTGAGCTCGTAGATCTGCCCCTTGTAGTGCATGGCGGCGGCGCGGCGGATGCGGATGCGCGACGCGGGGAAGCCGTCGCTCCGCAACTGCCGGCGCGCCTCGTCCGCCAGCTTGTCCCATTCGGCGGTCAGAACGCCGGGATCGACCTCTGCGAGCACGCGGTTGAGAGTGCGCGCGTAATGGTGCTCGACGTCGGCGTACAGCATGCCGAACGCCGAGAACACCCCCGGCGCCGGCGGCACGATGATGCGCGACATGCCGAGGGACTCGGCCATGCCGGCGGCGAACAGCGGCCCGTTGCCGCCGAACGCGAACAGCGCGAATCCGCGCGGGTCGCGGCCGCGCTCGCTGGAGACGGCCTTGATCGCGCGGATCATGTTGGACGCGGCGATGGCGTGGGCTCCCCACGCCGCCCGTTCGACCGAAAGGCCCATCGGCCGCGCGACGCGGGCGGCGAACGCCGCCTCGGCGCGTGCCTTGTCGAGCCTGAGCGCGCCGCCGACGAGACGGTCGGGGTTCAGATAGCCGAGCAGGACGTTGGCGTCGGTGACCGTCGGCAGGTCGCCGCCGCGCGCGTAGGCGACCGGCCCGGGATCGGCGCCCGCGCTCTCGGGACCGACGCGCAGCGAGCCGGCGGCGTCGATGCGGATCAGCGAGCCGCCGCCGGCGCCGACCTCGGCAAGGTCGATCGCCGGCGTCTTGAGCAGGTATCCGGCGCCGGTCAGCAGGCGGGACCCGACCATGATCCCGCCGCCCACCGCGAACTCGCGGCAGCGCGCGAGGGCGCCGGACTCGATCGACGCCGCCTTGGCGGTGGTGCCGCCCATGTCGAAGGAGATCACGTCGCTCTCGCCGAGCGTCGCGGCCACGGCGCGCGCGCCGACGGCGCCGCCCGCCGGGCCCGATTCGACGATCTTGCACGGCTGCGCCGCCGCCGCCGCGTCGGTCGTCAGCCCGCCGTTCGACTGCATGAGCAGCAGCGGCGCGGCGACGCCGGCGGAGTCGAGGTCGCGCCGCAGGTCGGCGAGCCAGGCGCGGATCTTCGGCATGACGTAGGCATTGATCGCGGTCGTCGACGTGCGTTCGTACTCGCCGATCTCCGGCAGCACGTCGCACGACAGGCAATACGGAAGCCCCGGCGCCGCCGCCTCGATGAGCGCGCCGAGCGCCCGTTCGTGCGCATCGTTGGCGAAGCAGTTCAACAGGCACACCGCGATCACGTCGACGCCTTCGGCGACGAGCGCCGCCACCGCGCGCTCGGCGCCGGCGCGGTCGAGCGGAACGACGACGGCGCCGTCGGCGGCGACGCGCTCGCTCACCTCGAGGCGCAAGTGGCGCGGGATCAGGGGCTGCGGCTTTTCCCACGCCATGTCGTAGAGGCGCGGCATGCGCAGATTGCGGATTTCGAGCAGGTCGCGGAAGCCGCGGGTCGCGATCAGGCCGGCCTTCGCGCCCCGGAGCTCAAGGATGGCGTTGGAGCCGACCGTGGTGCCGTGCAGCACCTCGCTCGCGGCGCCGGGCGGGCGGCCCGCCGCCGCGAACAGATCGGCGAGCGCGGCGGCGATCGCCTGCGGCCCGCCGCCGCCGGACGGCACCTTGCGGACTTGTGCGGCCCCGTCGTCGTCGAGCAGCACGATGTCGGTGAACGTGCCGCCGATGTCCACGCCGATGCGGCACGCGGGCGTCGAGTCAGGCATGACGGGGCGTTCTCACGTCTTCGGGTCCGTCCGGGCATTGCGCGCCGGGTCGGTTCGACTGTACGAAATCGCCGCGGCGTGCGACAGGAATCGTTGCACCGGCCGCCGTGCGAAGACGCTCCTGGAACCACACGCGGAGAATCCCATGAATACCCGGTTCGGGCCGCTCGCATCGGCGCTTGCGCGCCTGGTCTCCGGATCGGCGAGCGCCGCCGACCTCACCGTCGGCTACCAGGAGGTCTACGGGCCGTGGAAAGCCCGGATGGAGGAGTTGAGGACGGAAGGGCTGGGCGGCCGCAGCGTCGCCTTCGTCAAGCTCGCGCCGGGCGCCGAGGTCATCGACGCCCTGGCGTCGGGATCGGTCGACATCGCGCTGAACGACTCCGCGCCCACCGCCGCCGCCTACACCCGCGGCGTCGATCTGCAGGTCATCTACGTCTACGGCGACATCGCCGATGCCGAGGCCCTCGTGGTCCGCGAGACGATCGTCACGCCGCAGGACCTGCAAGGCACGACGATCGCCGTCCCCTTCGCCTCCACCACGCACTTCCACCTGATGTTCGCGCTCGAACAGTTCGGCATCGGCCCCGCCGCGGTCGAAATGGCGCAGGTCGCGATGGTCGCGCGTTCGGCGTTCACCGCGGACGAGCCCGAGCTCGCGTGCCTCTGGATCAAGACGGTTGCCGCGGCCGACGCCGATTACCGGGCCAACCCCGACGCCTACGGTCCCGGCTCCGCGACCGCAGCGGCCATCGCCCGGTCCGTCTCCCATCATGGAGCCACGCCGTGGCCCGCATGATTCCGTCGGCTCCACCCAGCTTCAATGAGAGCCTGGGCGAAGAGCGTGTGTTCAGGGCCCTCCGCACACTCCCCGACGAGATCACTGTAATCTACTCCCTCCGCTGGATTCACCCCGGTCGCCGACGGATGCTGACGGCGCCATTGAAAGCCCAGGGCGAAGGCGACTTCGTCCTATTCGACCCGCGTCGGGGCGTTCTCGTTGTCGAGGTAAAGGGCGGTGAAGTCTGGTGCGAAAGGGGACGCTGGTTTCAGAAAAACCGCAAGACCGGCGCCGTCATGGACATCGACCCGGAGAAGCAGTCCGGGGATACGATGTACCGAATCAAATCCGAAGTGGAGAACAGGGTCCCTGCAGCGAAAAGCATGCTCTTCTGTCACGCCGTGTGGTTCCCAGACGGTAAAGTAGATCGGAGCCAGCTGCCAATGAATTATCACCCCGAAATCACACTCGACGCGGAGGATGTGTCGCAGGTCCAGGTCGCCATTGGACGTGCATTCGCCTTCTGGGCGACGTTATACAAGGACAGCGGTGGCGTCTCCAATGAAGTCGCCCGACAGGTGTTCGATACTCTCGCGCCGACGCTCTCTCTGGTGCCCTCGGTGAAGCAACGAATCGATGAGACACAAGAGCACCTTGTCCGCCTGACGGACGAACAGACACGTATCGTCGGCTTTCTGGATGACCAGGCCCATGCCGCCATCGTGGGACCCGCTGGCACCGGGAAAACGCTCCTTGCGGTCGAAAAGGCCAGACGACTGGCGTCTTCCGCGGAGCCCGTGCTTTTCCTTTGCTACAATGCGGCGCTTCGCGACCATCTTTCCAGAAATCACCAGCTGCCGAATGTTCGGTATCAGAACTTTCACGGCCTCGCCCGGGAGGTCGCAGGTCCCGACGGAACGCTTGAGGAAGCTGTTGACACGCTACTTGAGCACCTCGCCGATGATGAGCCTCTGCCCTACGACCACCTTATCCTGGACGAGGCGCAAGATTTCGATCGCGATTGGCTCGAGTTTCTTCAGGCCCGATTTCAAGACCGCGCATTCTACGCTTTCTATGACCCGCACCAAAACATCCAAGGGGAGCTAGATACCGCATGGCTGGACAAGATCCCGTGCCGCTTAAATCTGACTCGCAACTGCCGCAACACCCTCGAGGTTGCCCGTTCCGCCTACCGAGCCGCCGGACTTCCCACCGCTCCAAACCTCGGCGCCACGGGGCCCAAACCCGTTATTCATCGTGTCGACTCCGCCCAGGATGCGGTCAAGCTAGTGAACAAGCTCGTCGCCGCTGCTCGCACCGACTATCGGATTCCGCCCGATGAAATCGCAGTCCTTACTCTAGAGTCCCTTGATGACTCGCCCCACTGGTGCCTGCCGAGGCTGGGCGGCAAGCCCACTGCCGCTCGTCCAGAGCGAGGCCACGTTACACTCAGTACTGTTCGACGATTCAAAGGTCTTGAGGCCACGGTCGTGATCATTGTAGATGCTGATTTCTCGAGAGCCGTCCACGATGAGTGGCGTCGGAGACTCTATGTGGCTTGCTCAAGAGCTCGCCTATTCGTTCAAGTAATCTCCAACACGAAAGAATCTGAATTGACAGAGTCGGTAAGAGAGTTCTCAGGATCAGACAAGGCCCGACCAAGTTGGTCCAATCTCGCGAGACACCTTGGCGCCCGTATTGCAGGAGGAAACGAAGATGATCCGTTCGTCAAACCAAAAACTTGGTGAGGATGACCTCATCCAGCAGCCGGGCCACATTGAGAAGGTGTGGTCGGTTATTGACGCATCGTTACCACAGTACTGGAATCTCTTCGTCGAGAGCGTAGTGCCGCCGGAACCGGCGGCCCGTCTGGCCACGAAATTCAAGACCTCAAGCGGGACGATTCCTGTCGAGTCCGGACGTGTTCTTGCCCACCTCTTTGAAAAGGCCGTTAGCGATTACGAAAAGGAAGCCGAGAAATATCGGCGCTTCTTCGATTTAGAGGCGCTCGAGGAGTACCACGACGACCCTAATGCCTTCAAGCAGGCGCTGTCGCGAGATGTCCCAATCATTGCCAACACCCTCCGCAGCCGCCGCACCGAACTCAAGGAGTGGCAGAAGAGCTTCCGGAGGGCGCGCGCAAAAGACTTACTCGCAGTCTTCGAGAGCGTTCTCGACTTTATCGGCGAGTGGCGGAAAGCGCACCCCATCGAAAAGTACGTCCAGCATGCGTTTGCATCAAAGCCGTCCGGCTTTGAACTAGACCCTCTCGATGACGACGAGACCATGTTTATCACAAACGTCATTGGGATGGGCATCAAGAGCATTGTGCTGTTTCACCTCCATCCCGAACGTCTCCCGCCCAGGGGTCGAAATGGGCTTTATGGACTCTACTTCTTGTCGAAGATGCAGAACTTCGGGCTTCCGAGCAGCTCCTCCGAGTTTCTTATGGTGAATGACGTCAATCCAACCCCTGACGGTAGTATCACCATGGACCATAATTTCTGGTATCCGTACGGGCTATTTTCGCTCTATTCTCTTCGTGTCTACAACTGGATCGAGGTACGCTCCCAAGAGGTTGGGGTTACGCTCGATCCTAGACTGCGTTTCGTCTACTCTGACAGATTTTTTGACGCTGTCTGCACCCAGCATCAAGCTGACCTCCGAACCATGCTCGCCCACGAGCGCTTTGAGATCCCAGGATGAGCCGCCCAGATTGGTCGCCCGAGACGGCGCTCACCAAATGGTTCCCGAATGCGTCGTTTCGGGATCGTCAGCTTGACGCAGTCCGCCGGATTCAAACGAGTCATTCTGCGCTAGTGCTGATGCCCACCGGGATGGGAAAGTCACTCATCTATCAGCTCCCGGTGCTCGCTAGTGGGCGTGTGGGTCTCATCATCTCGCCGTTGGTTGCGCTGATGCAGCAGCAAGCGCAAATTCTCGAGGAACTTGGCGCCACAGTGCTGACTCTCGGAGGCGCTGACGCCCAGTCGGCACAGGCCAGCCTGCGTGGGTTTTCGTGGTTCAATGGCCCCGCCTTCCTTTTCATTTCCCCGGAACGACTCGACACGGACGGATACCTTGAGTTCTTGCTACGACGAAATCACAGCGCGATTACGCTTGTCGCGATCGATGAGGCGCATTGCATATCACAGTGGGGGCACGACTTTCGTCCAGCATACAAGGCCATTCCAAACTTTCTCGACCGGGCTTTTGGGCCTGGGGCATGGCCCCAGATCCTCTGCCTGACGGCCACACTTGACCAGAACAGTCAAGCCGAGATTATCTCCGACTTTCGACTATCCTCGGAGGACATAATTCGCAGCGAGAACATGCTGCGAACGAATCTTGACTTGTCATTTCGCACCTATGACGGCAGTGACGAAAAGATGTTGGCGCTGGAGGAACTCCTGGACAACCAACGCGCTGAGAAAATCATCGTCTATGCACATCTCAAGCGGAACAAGCGACACGGTACCCGGGCCCTGTCAGAACGCTTTCAAGCGCTTGGGCACCGCTGCGCCGCCTTCGATGCTGATCTTCCGATCAAGGAGAAGGACAAGATTGCCCTAGACTTCAAGGCTGGCGACGTCGACGTCGTGTTCGCTACCGGTGCCTTCGGAATGGGAGTCGATATCCCGGACGTGCGTGGTGTTATTCACTTTCTGCTTCCTGAGTCGCTAGAGCAGTATTATCAAGAGGTTGGAAGGGCAGGTCGTGACGGGAATACCGCGTTTGGCATTCTGCTCTATACTGCAGCAAACGCAAGAGTACGTCGAGACTTGATCCGGGGGGCGATTCGCACCAGCGAACAAGTTCGGGAGTTCTGGAATTCAGTGTGTAGATCCGGTCGGGCAACGCTCCAAACCATAAGTCCTTGGACGGAGTTTCAAGGGAAGGATGACGAGCATGCCCTCTTTTATGCATTGCAGCGAGTAGGCGCTCTGACAATCCTTGCCAGGGGTCCGGGGCGACTTCAGTGCTTTCAGTCTTCGGGTCCTAGGGGAGCTGAAATGCTAGACCAGCTGAACTCAGCAACGCGCATTGGGAATACTACGGCCGCCATCCGAAAGCTTGACCTCGACCCGGCGGAGACCATGGAGAAGCTATTCGCGCTGTATCACGACGGAGAGCTGAGGCTCGCGCGGAGCCCTGACAAAACCCTGCTCTTCGAAGCACGCGATCTGCTTGACGAGACTGTCTCGAAGATCGTCGATGACATTTCCGAGAAGGTCGAGAAACGTCTTGCCGGCTTTGAGACCTTTGTCTCGCTGGTCAAGGAAGGGGCTGACCCAGCGGAGATGCTCTCTCGGCGCTTTGGTACTTACTAATGGAAATAGCGGACTTACTTGACCGCGGCCGAAGGTCCGTCGGTAGCGTTCCCCTCTCGTTGTTGGCCTCACGACCCGCTTATTGGCAGGTGGACTCTGGGTTGATTCCAACGTTTGGAACCCTCGATTTCTTGCGGCGACGATGTCATCGGGGTCTGCGATCCAGACGAAGGGCTTTGCCACTGCCCGGTTGTGCTCGTCGATGAAGCGCTGGATCGCGTCGCGGAGTCCGACGACGGAGTGGAACGCGCCGTGCTTGAGCCGCCGGCGCGTCAGCTTGACGAAGAAGTCTTCAACGGCGTTGAGCGACATGCACGAGATCGGCGTGAAGTGGAATGACCACCGCGGGCGTGTCTTCAGCCATTCCTGGATGCGTTGTACTTGTGAGCGGCCTAGAGTTGTCGAGGATGACATCGATTGGAGTGCCGGGGGCGGGCGACCGCGCGGTCGATATGGGTTGAGAAAGCGCACGAACTCTTCGTGTCAACGGTGGAGCGGGCATTGCGCGCCGGGTCCGTTCGACTGTACGAAATCGCCGCGGCGCAGGACAGGAATCGTTGCACCGGTCGCATTGCCACGCGCGGCCGGCCTCCGCCGAACTCGGGAGCCAGAGCAGGCCGGTGCTCGCCGCCACACACGCGCGTTCGGCGTTTGCGGCTGACGACGCCGGCGGCGTTCCGGCGCTCTGCGGCTATCCCGCGCTTGAGGATCCGGTGTCCGCGCGGTGGCTCGGCGGCGGCGGCGCCGCGAGCCTTGAGGCGACCACCGGATTCCTGAAGGAGCAGGGCGTGGTCGACCGGGTTCTCGACAGCTGCGCCGGCGCGATGAACGCCGCGTTCGCCGGGACGACCCTCGACGGGGGCTGGTGAACCGCGGACGGAGGCGCGGGCGCTATCCGCCGCTGCCGTCGCGCAGCAGGAACTCGCGGCCGACCTTGACCGACGCCCGGCCGCCGTAGTCGACGATGTCGGCGGTGGCGTAGGTCTCCGTCCACCGCTCGGGCAGGTACGAGCCGGTGCCGATGACGTCGACCGGCGCCCCGACCGACGCGAACACCTTGCACTTGCCGGGGCCGAAGCCCGAGCTGGCGACGATTCCCACCTTGTCGAAGCCCCGGGCGTCCAACGCCTCGCGCAGGTGGAAGATCGCCGCCGCGCTGACGCCGGTGCCGACGAGCAGGCGCAGCTCCGTCTCGCTCCGGTAGGTGCGCACCGCGCGCGGCGCGTGCCGCTCGAGCACGGCGTACGAGGCCGCCGTGTCCAGCCCCTCGACGAAGCGCCCGCCGTGCGTGTCGACGCGCACGCGCAACAGTCCGGCGGCGGCGAGGTCGGGAAACCGCTCCGCGACGGCGAGCGAATCGCTCACCTCGCGGCCGAAATAGTCGACCAGCGCGGTCACCGGTTCGTCGGGGTAGAACTCGCGGTACATTTCCGCCGCGCGCACCGTCGTGCCGGC
Organism: Alphaproteobacteria bacterium; assembly: GCA_965243325.1. Classification (GTDB taxonomy): domain Bacteria; phylum Pseudomonadota; class Alphaproteobacteria; order UBA7887; family UBA7887; genus JANQOH01. The sequence goes on from CBDEUQ010000003.1 coordinate 3,183,124, forward strand.
GTAGCCGACCAGCGCGTGCGGCATGGTGCCGAAGCCCGCCTCGTTGCCGAAGAAGTGCGCCGTGTCGTCGTTCGCGCCGCCGATGAAGCCCACCGCGCCCGTCTCGCGCCGCGCCTTCTCCGAACCGACGCTGGCGGCATAGGCCATCATCTCGGCCATCTCGACGCCGGCGCAGTGGCGCGCGTCCATCGCCATGAAGGCGACCCGCGGCAGGTCGGCGCACATGCTGAACGCGTTGTACGCGGCGACGCACGGCGGCCCGAGCTTCTGCAGGTACACCGTCTCGAGATCGACCAGCGCCGAGAACGGCCCGGTGACGTAGAGCAGCGGCTCGCCGGAGCCGACCCACGCGCCCTCCTCGAAGCACGGCTCGACCACGATGTCGACGCCGCGCGCGCGCGCCACCGCCTCGAGCCAGCCGACGGCGAGGCGCGGGCAGAAGATGACCGGCCGGCGCATGAACACCGCGTAGGTGACGCGCACGTCGCCGTTCCGTCCGACGATATGCCGGGTACGCTTAAAGTACTGGTCCGTGCGGCGCGCGACCTCGGCCTCGTAGCCGGCCGGGTCCGCCATCAGAACGACCCTGGGAAGAACCCGCCGTCGAGCAGCAACGATTGCCCGGTGATGTAGCCCGCGTGCGCGCTGCACAGGAAGGCGCAGGCGCGGCCGAATTCGTCCGTGTTGCCGAACCGCCCGGCAGGGATGCGCGCTTCCTGCTCGGCCCGGATGTCGGCAATCGGCCGGCCGCTCGTCCGCGCCAGGCTCTCCTGGCCGCCGGTCAGGCGGTCGGTCTCGAACAGCCCCGGCTGCAGGTTGTTGATGGCCACGTCGTGCGACGCCATCTCGCGCGCCACCGACGCCACGAAGGCGGTGAGCCCGGACCGGGCGGCGCTCGACATCGCGAGCCCCGGAAACGGCGTGCGCACGGCGACCGAGGTGATGTTCACGATCCGCCCGAAGCCGCGCCGCGCCATGCCGTCGACGGTCGCCTTGATGAGCTCGGCCGGCACCAGCAGATTGGCGTTCAGTCCGCGGTCCCAGTCGGCGCGCTGCCAGTCGCGGAAATTGCCCGGCGGCGGTCCGCCGTTGTTGTTGACGAGAATGTCCGGCTCCGGGCAGGCGGCGAGCAGCCGCTCGCGGCCTTCGGTGTCATCGAGGTCGGCGACCACCGCGGCGGTCTCGACTCCCGTCTCGGCGGCGATCTCGTCGGCCGTCTCGCGCACGCGCCCGGCGTCGCGGCCGTTGATCGTCACGTGGACGCCTTCGCGCGCCAGCGCCATGGCGCAGCCGCGCCCGAGGCCGCGGCTCGAGGCGCAGACGATGGCCCTGCGGCCGGCGATTCCGAGGTCCATGGGCTATTCCGCCGCGGCCGCGGCCACGCCGTCCGCCCGCGCGGTCCGCCGGCTCTTGAGCTCTTCCGAGACGAGGAACGCAAGCTCGAGGCTCTGCGAGGCGTTCAGGCGCGGATCGCAGTGGGTGTGGTAGCGGTCGGACAGGCTTTCCTCGGTGATCTCCTGCGCGCCGCCGATGCACTCGGTCACGTCCCGGCCGGTCATCTCGAAGTGAACGCCGCCGGCACGGGTCCCCTCGGCCGCGTGGACGGCGAAGAACCGGCGCACCTCGGCCAGGATGCGTTCGAACGGGCGGGTCTTGTACCCGTTCGACGACTTGATCGTGTTGCCGTGCATGGGGTCGCACGACCACACCACCCGGCGGCCCTCGCTGGCGACGCGGCGTACCAGCGGCGGCAGCAGCTCGTCGACCTTGTCGGCGCCCATGCGCGCGATCAGCGTCAGGCGTCCCGGCTCGTCGTCGGGATTGAGCGCGTCGACGAGGCGCATCAGGCCGTCTCCGTCGAGACTTGGCCCGACCTTGACGCCGATCGGGTTCTTCACGCCCGCGAGGAAGGCGACGTGCGCCTCGTCGGGGTCGCGCGTGCGGTCGCCGATCCACAGCATGTGCGCCGAGCAGTCGTACCAGTCGCCGGTGGTGCTGTCGCTGCGGGTCAGCGCCTCCTCGTAGCCGAGCAGCAAGGCTTCGTGTGAGGTGTAGAACTCGGTCTGGCGGATCTGCGGCACGCTGTCCGCGTGGAGGCCGCAGGCGGCCATGAAGTCCAGCGTTTCGCCGATGCGGTCGGCGACGTCCCGATAGCGCCCGGCGAGGGCGCCGTCGTCGAGAAAGCCGAGATTCCAGCGGTGGACCCGGTGCAGGTCGGCGTAGCCGCCGTGCGCCATCGCGCGCACGAGGTTGAGCGTCGAGGCGGCCTGCGAGTACGCCTGGAGCATGCGTTGGGGATCGGGCTCGCGCGCCGCGGCGTCGAACTCGATGCCGTTGACGATGTCGCCGCGGTAGCTCGGCAGCTCGACGCCGCCCTGGCTCTCGGTCGGCGCCGAGCGCGGCTTGGCGAACTGCCCCGCCATGCGGCCCACCTTGACCACCGGCAGCGCCGCGCCGTAGGTGAGCACCACGGCCATCTGCAGCAGCACCCGGAAGGTGTCGCGGATGTGGTTCGGATGGAACTCGGCGAACGCCTCGGCGCAATCGCCCCCCTGCAGCAGGAAGGCGCGGCCCTCGACGACCTCGGCAAGCGCCGAACGCAGCGCCCGGGCCTCGCCGGCGAACACCAGCGGCGGCGACGTGGCGAGGCGCTTCTCCACCCCCGCCCGCGCCGTCTCGTCGGCGTAGACCGGCTGCTGCCGGATCGGCAGTTGGCGCCAGCCGGCGGGCGTCCAACGCTCTGCCATCGCACTCTCCCCAAGCGAAAGCGATGCTATACACCCGCGCCCCGCACGCGCCAAGGGGCGCGGCGGCGCACGGCCGGACACGGGATCACGCGAGCGGATCGATCGACCGAAGACCGGGAAACCGCGCCATGTCGGCGTCGGTGGAATGAAGCTCGGCCCGGTGCTCGATGGCCAGGGCGGCGAGGTGCGCGTCGGTCGTCAGATTGCCCGCCACGCCCGCCGCCTCGAGAAGGCCGAACAGGATGTCCGCGTGGCGGTCTCCGGGATGGACGAGAACCGTCTGCCGAGGACCACGGCCCACGCCAGGCCGACACTGCCGGCTCAGTTCATCAGCGCTTCCCACCACTCGCGCGCCGCCTCAAGGCGTCGCGAGCGCGAATGGTGGGCGTGGAGCGGCAGGTTGACGCCGGGAACGATCACCGGCCGCGCCGACGGGCCACCTCTACCGCCTCGAGCTCATCGACGAGCTGATTGAGCCGGTCGCCATCGACCCCCGATCTGAGCCCCAACGGGTGAGGCGCCACCCGGAAGCGGGGCGGCCGGGGCGGCTTTCTCCGCACCTCGAAGCCCGCGCGCAGAGCGTCGTTGACGACGGCCTTCATGCTCCTGCCGGTGCACCGCATTTCGCGCCGGAGCAGCCGCTCGACATCAGGTTCCAAGGTCAGTGTCGTTCGCACGGCGGCATCGTGACGCGTGCAACGATCGATGTGAAGATGCTCTCCGCCCGCTCGGAAAGGTCAGTGTCGACCGGCTGCTGCCGGATCGGCCGTTGGCGCCGGCCGGCGGGCGTCCAGCGCTCTGCCATCGCACTCTCCCCCCGGCGACAGCAATGCCACGCACCCGCACCCAGCGCGCGCCAAAGGTCGCGGCAGCGGGGCGAGTTTCGGGACGACCGGGCGGCCGACGAACCGGGCACGATTTGCAACGCTTCGCGCGCGGTCCGAACCGGAATTCCCTCTGTCTCCCGGAATACCGCAGCGTCTCCTCCGTCGCCCGAGACCACGAAGTTTGCCTCGCCGGCGACGGCCGCAACCGAAATGGCGTCGTCCTTCGGGTCCGGAGAGCGCCTCGGAGTCGGCATGTCGGCGACGACGAAAGCGCGCAAACGGACATCCGACACCATTCGGCGCCTTCGTCGGGAACGACGAACATCCGAAGCGTCGGACGCGACAGGACGTCGGCGAGATCGTCGACCTGTGCGGGGAGGGCGACGAGTTCGATGTCGTTCCGAAGCCAGACCCGGCAGAGCGCGTCCGGCGGCGTGCCCTTCCCTATGAGCGCGCCGACGAGAACGTCGGTTTCCAGCAGGTGTGGTCGAGAATGCGCCGTTTTGCCACACGTGCGATCGCCTGCGCAGACTAGCGGTGGACATCGGCACTCTCCCGCGCGGGGACCACCTTATTACGGTGAGCCGCAGGATAGCCCCAACGTCGGTGCTGCGGGCCACAGCGCGCGGCTGATGCGCGACCTGCTCCCGAGCCGCTTTCAGCGCCTGCAGATCGACCGACGGAACACCGTGTTTGCACGCCAACGACCACGTCCCTGGCGCCATGCACCGGCCGGCTTCGCTCGCTACCGTGATCCCCACCAGCACCCTGGCCGATATCCGCGCGCCAAGTATGATCGCATCTTGACGCGCTCGCGGGCAGCTCTCGGCTTCTGAGGAGCTTCCGCGACAGGAGGAAGACGACAGAGTGCCATGAAATCGGCCGTGCAATCTACAGTGCTCGTGGACGGCAACAACGTTATGGGGTCTCGTCCGGACCGTTGGTGGCGCGACCGCGCCAAGGCCGCGCGGCGGCTCGTCGCGGAACTCGCGCCGCTCGCGCACGCCCATGGTGGCGCATGGACGATCGTGTTCGATGGCCAAGCGCCGCCCCGCAAGGCGTCGTCCCCAAATTGCCTCACCGTGCTTCACACTGGGCATGGCCGCCGCAACGGAGCGGATAACCGAATTTTGGAACTCGTGCGCACACGCCGAGACCGGGCGACATCGTTGGTCTATACCTCCGACGCAGCGCTGCGGGATCGAGTGCACGAGCTGGGCGCTCAGGTTGCGGGGGCCCGGGCGCTACTGAACGAGGTCGCTGCGCTCCGTGGCGCGATAGGCCAAAGCGCCACGGGACGCTCTCTCAACCCCGCAAATGGCTCCGAAAGTGGAAACCGCATAACCGCGGAGCCGCCGGTCGGCGGGACCTCCGACCCAACGAGTCGCGAGCCATCGTGATGAATGGGGTAGGGAGGAGTCGGGGGGAAACGTTAAAATTCGCCACGCGCCCGAACGCCTGCGCAGACCTGCCGCCGACATCGCCTCCCTCGCGCGAAGGAATCCCTACAATACGGCGAGCCGCAGGATTGCTCCGAGGACAGCACTGCGGACCACTGCGCGCGGCTGATACACTACCTGCTACCGAGCCGCTTTCGGCCGCTGCCGATCGAGCGTCCGGCCTGTGCCCCGGCACCGCCCGGCGGACGCCGATGCATCGCGAGTCAACGCCGCGATTCGCCCCGGACTGTTGTCCCCGGAGCCAGTCGGTTGTGCGCCGGCGAGCGGCGACTCCACAGGTGCATTGCGCACCGCGAACCGTGTCCTCAACAGCCTTCCAGTCCGCCTCTCCCCGCTCACGTTGGGCAAGCTCGGCAAAGCTGCTGGACAACTTCGCGTGCATCGCCGAACATAGAACGCGTACATGAAGGTGGAAAGCACCCATGAACCGATCGGATCTGTGTGAGCGCATCGTCGCCCGCTTACCACTGTCGATGGCCGACGTCGCCGGCATGATCGGCGCTCTGACCCACGCTGCTGCTTATGCCCTTACCCAAGGCAAGGTCGTTCCGGTCCACCGATTCCGCCAAATGGCCATCGAGAAACATTCCGTCCTCCCTGTCGCGAATGAACTCGGACAATCACTCCCTCGGTTCTATCTTTGGTCCACTTTGCTCCATGCTCCAAAATTCCTTTCACCTCCCTACTCTTTGCAATTGTGCCTGTCGTCACTCAACCCTTCGTCGGTAGCCAAGCGGAATCCATGTTTTCTTGGATTGGCGGTTACTGTCCTCTACCCGTTTGCTCTTTGCGTGCCTCAGCAGCTACTTAACGCCACAACGGCGCGCTCGGAGCCGTATTGCAGCAGGAACCACATCTCTTTCAATGCGATACCACCGATTTATGTATGGAAACCGCTTCGATGAACCGAAACAATTTGCTGGGAGCTATTTGTTGCGCGATTCTGTTTGCGCTCGGTGTTGCTGGCGCGGCTTATTTCCACGAAAAATCAACTTCGCTTGCAATCGTGTGTGTCATTGGAGGAATCGCACTCGGTTGCCTTTGCCTCTTTGCGATTACTGGGCGGAAGTCGCAGGGGAAAATGATTATCGACGTGAGGAACCAAAGAGCCGAACTACAGTGGAAAGTTCGCCAAGCGGAACCGTTGGATACTATTTCTCCACCATCTATCACAAATTCAACCGATAAGATTGATTCAATTGCGTACTGCCAAAAAGGTCGCGAGATTCTAAGGAACCACGGCGATCTGGACGAAGCCTATCGGCACTTCTCAGACGCTTCCGCGTCCGATAACTCCTATTGGGAACCGAAAGTCAACATGGCGGGAATACACTTGATTAGGGGCGAACTTGATCTAGCATATAGAGTGGCGGAAGAAGTAAGGAATTTTTCCACATCTACCAATAACAATCTTGCTTTTTCTAACGCTTCATTGATTATGGCGAGCGTATTAGAAACCAGTATAGATCCGGATTCGGCACCTGACACTAAAGAAAAGGAATATCGAAAGGTCGTAAACATACTCGATGAAGCTCTAAATAGATCTCCTCACGATGTAGTCGTTCGATCTGCAAAGATTAAGGCGCAGATTGTTGGAGAATTTGAAAAGGAAGACATTGTCAAGGAGATTATGGCTAGTTGTGATGACGAAGCGTTCCGCAATGAATTCGCCACCGTTTTAGCCTCTGACGAGGAGTTGAAGAAGGTATTCGTCGACGAGTTACCGGAAATGGCCGCCCTAGTCTTCCCTTCGCAGATCAGATAGGAGAGCAACATGCACCAACGAATTCCCTTCCGTCAGGCGGCCTTTGCTACAGCAGTGATGCTTGCCCTTAACCAATTGCCATCAAACGCGTCGGATTCTTGGGCGTTGCCGCCGGAAATTTTAAACCCGGATGGCGGTTCCGAGATAAAGGAGATTCAGGACGCTCGCGATTTGGCAGAGTGGGAGATGGCCGGGCGGCATCTGAAGAGCCGGGCGGTTCCCATTAGGTGGTCATGATGGATATCTGAAAGGCGTACATTATGATGAACGGTGGGGCCAGCGCGGCCGTTTGATCCGTCGAGCGGGAATGACATTTGCGCCTGGGAGGAAACGTGGGGCTCTCGACGAATAGTCACGCGTCGAAGTCCATGCGCGTATATGAAGGCAAGCCAAAACCTCTTACGCGTGGGCTCCCTAAACATCGAACTGCGGACGACCTCTGTCGACAGCGCTACGCGCCGCGGAGCGGTATGAGTACCGGAGCCGTTTCCCAGCCGCTAACGGTGTGCTGGGGAAAGACACCGTCCCTCAGCACGAGGGAACCCACTCGTTAGATTAACGAGGAACAGAAAGTGATCGTAAACCACCTACGACCCGCCGGACTGTTGATGGCTCTCGCCCTAATGAGTGGCTGCGCAGTAGTCGACTACAAGAAGCCGGTCGACGTATTGAACACAGCGATAGTCGATTCCGCGAAGACGATCAGCATACTAGACGACAAGCTCACCCGATTACACAACGAGCAAGTAAGCAAACAGATCCAATCGGGAGAGCTGTCGCTCAATACCATCCACGAATCGTGCGCCATCGGAACCAAGGAATGCTCCTTACGTGTGTTGTCCAGGGACGAATCGGCGGAGCCCTTTCCCGCTACGTCGCGCATTCCGAAGGCGCAACTTGCGTTGAAGGGGCTGACGACTTATGCCGCGACGCTCAAGGCGATCACAGACGCCAATACGGCATCGCAGGTGACGACAAGGGCGAATGAGGCGCTTGTTAGCATCCAGAACCTCACCACGACTATTGCGAACGAAACTGGAAATAAGGCGCCATCCAAGACCGTATCCGCGTTCCGGGAACCAACCGTGGCAGTGATCGAATGGTTCGTAACTCGGTATGTGGAATACGTGAAGTTCAAAGCACTCGCACAGGCGACGAAGCGCGCTCACCCAGTCATCTTGAAGCTATCCGATTGGTACACAACATCCGCACAAGCCACAACACTGACCGAACTGGCCGATTCAAGCGACAGGTTTAGGAATGCGCAAAACAAGTTTGAAGACGCTAGCCCTCCAACGGACGCACAGATCAAGGTATACGTAGCAGCCGCAATGAAATTCGATGCTGCGTTGAAGGCACATGCAGCGCGACCGCTTGAGAGCTTCACCGTCGCGCACGAGATGCTGATGCAGGAGTTGAATGGAGAAAACGACGTCACTCTTGCCGACGCGATGGCGGCAATCGCACGGCTAAGCAACGAAGCCGAAGCCTTTAAGAATATGGTCGATGGTTTCGAGACTGCGATTGACGCACGAGGAGGCAACTGAGATGTCGACGATTGAGGAAGTAAGAAGGGCGTTCGAAGATGAGCTCCAGGCGATTTTCGCGCTGGATCAAGAACTCTTGTCTGAACGCGCTGCGATCAAGCGCAAAGCATTTTTGGAGAACCGTTCGCTAACCGATGCGGAGATCGTCCGACGTAAGGAGGTTGCTGCAACACGGCAAGAACTCTCAGAGGCCTTGAGGACGCTGGCCCTAGAAACGGTGGACGCGCTTGAGGACGCGAGCGACGTAGGGACCCTTCTTGCAGAGCTCAATGCGGTCAATCAGCAGCTTGCCGATGACTTGGCTCGGTTAAAGGATATGGCCCAACACGCCGAAAAGGCGACGAGGGTCGCAACTGGGTTGGAGAACGTCGTTGGAAAGCTCGCAGGGCTGACTAACCCGATTGCTTGAACGACCTTCTTCACTGATGGGCAGACTGGCGGTTTCTCTTCTGGCACGTAACGTAGTAGTGTGGGCGGGCGACTACTTACGTCGGTCTTGCGGCCGGTGTGATGGGTGGAGCTCTTGTCTACGATCACGGGTATTTCTACGCAGACGATCGTACTTGCCGCTCTGTTGCGGGACACGAAAAGGCGGCAATGGTTGTGCCGCCCCTCAGGCGGATGGGAGCCTGTCGGCCTCCGTCGTCGTGGTGGCCCGGCGCTTTGCCGCCCACGCATCCAGAGACCCGACCTGCGATACCGCACCCGGCTCCCGAAGCGGTGAAAGGCAGGCCCAGCGCCGCTGACACGGCAGCCGTCCAACGTACGGTATGAGAGGCCGAGATAGCACGCCGCGCGCCGGGTGTCGAAGAATCCGCTCTCGTCGTTGCCCATCCTGCTCCCCCTTTATTGCAGACCGTCCCCAACCATCCGATCCGCCGGGCCGGTGCGGACCGGCTGCGGCCAAGCCAGGGGACAGCGCTCCTGCCGGCCGCAACGTGTGGCGGCGCAGCGAAGGTAGGCGGGTCCGCCGCGGTCTTCAAAGCGGACGGTACAGAGAAATCCGGCAACCTCCCTGCGCTGCGCCCAATGCGCGCGCTCCGGTGCGACGGCGCCGTCACCGGCCGGCAGAAGGTACTCTTCCCGGGTGTCGCGCGTCAGGTCGCACGCAGACCCGCCTGGGCGATTCATCGTGGTCATCGCAATGCCGCATGACACGGCATCCCCGATGCCGGTTATCGGCTTCTTGGCAGGCAGGCATCGTGCCTTCGGCTGGAGGCCATGCGGACGCATGCGCCCGACCCGCGGCGCGCGGTTTTGGAATCAGATCGCTCTCTAGATGCTTACGGAGCTGGAATCGGTCCAGCGGGAAGGTCAAAAAAACTACGGTATAATGGTAATTTACGGCACTATGGAGCGTTTTCTACGATATGCGTATCGACCGCGATCACGGCCGGTCGATCACCTCGTAGAGTGCATCCCGATCCGCGATATCCACATTCGGAGGGCGGTCGCCGGTCACGGTTTCCAGCCGCAGCCGGAAGGGCGTCGCGTTGCCGCCGGCCGCGGCCAGCCGCGCGCGCAACGCATCCTCGACGAATTTCGTCAGCGTGGTCCCGACTGCGCCGCCCGTCCCCTGGCCCGGCGCAGCACCTGTTCGTCCAGATCGAGCGTCGTCTTCAATTCAAAGCCCGCCGTCGCCGGTCGACAAGGCTCGATCGTATCATCCGCAAACGCTGCCCGCCGCGGCAGGTCCGCGGTTCGCCGTCCGCCGGGTCATCTCCGGCGGCCGAGCCAGTACCGCGCGATCCACACCGGCAGGCTCAGCACCACCGCGCAGACCGCGATCGCGACGGGGCCGAGCAGTCCCGCCACCAGTGACGCCACCGCCGTCACCAGCCCGAGCCCCGACCCCGCCCACCAGGCGGCGCGGCGGTGGCCCAGCCGCCACAGTCCCCGGCACGCCAGGGAGAGCGGCAGCCCGCAGGGCGCGACCGGAACCAGCGAGGCCGCCATCGTCGGAATTGCGGCCAGCACCATGGCGGGATCTCCCGGCGGCCCGCCGCCGCCGCCGAACAGGCGCAGCAGCGAGGTCGTCGCCACCCCGGCCGGCAGCCACAGCAGCGCCAGCGCCCAGAACCGCCACCGCCCCCTCATTGCCGCCCCATCATCTCGCGCCGCCCCCGGAGGGCCCGGCCGTCAGCCGCGCAAGAATCCGCCGCTTCCCCCGTTCGCGGGCGGCCGGGAGCGGGCGGGGCTGCACGCCGCGCCTTGCTGCTACGGAGCGGTGTCCTTGGGCGGCAGGATCGGGTCGGGCCGGTCGTAGAAGCTGTAGCGCGACTGCGGCGCGTGCTCGCCGGGCTTGCGCGGCTTGCGGTCGGTCACGCCGATCTGGCGGACGCCCTGTTGCAGCTTGACCAGCGCGTCGGCCACCTGCTCGTGGGCGAAGCGGGTGTAGGGCACGCGGTAGGCGCGCGGCGCCTGGTCCTGCGCCAGCCGCGTGTCGAGCGCGCCGGGCTTGTAGATGTCGCTTTCGTCGATCGGCCCCTCGCCGGCGAGCGTCATCGCCCAGACGTAGATCGCGCCCTCGACGCGCATCACCTCGTCGGGTTCCTGGACGCGCGCGTACAGGATCTCGAAGCGGTCCGGCAGCGCGTCCGACGTCGGCCAGCCGAGCATGTTCTTCACCGCGTAGAAGCTGACGAAGAAGAACACGGCGGTGACGACGATGCCGGAGGCCTTGATCCACCAGCCGAGCCGGTTCCAGATGGCGATGCTCAGCAGCAGCGCCGCCACAACGACGTAGGCGGCGATGAGCTCGTATTGCCCGAGCGCGAGAAGGTGCTGGTCGGGTGCCATTCACCCCTCCCCGAACAGCCGCTTCGGAAGCTGGTTCACGTCTGTCACGTCGCCGTTCGGCTGGATGGTGAAGCGGACCGCGGTGACCTCGTCGCCCTGGCCGCGCAATTCGACCGTGTCGTAGAACATCACCCGCACGACGGGGTTGACCTTCTCGACCTTCACCGTCACCGGGATCGCCGGGGTCTCGCCCGGCGCCCGCGCGAGGTCGCCCGCGTCGTAGGCGTACATCTTCACGTTCACCGTGAACTCGCCCGGCACGACGCCGCGGATCGAGACGATCTCCTGGTTCAGCGGATTCTCGACCGTTCGCCCGTTGACGGTGATGACGTCGCGCGTGGTGCCGGTATCGTCGCGGTCGAGGTGCATGAGGCCGGCTTCCTTGGCCGCGTACCACGACAGGTTGCCGGCCGGGTCCTGCGTCCAGGTATCGACGTCCGACGGATTGCCGTCGGGCCACGTCACGGTAATGAGGTACTCGGCCTTGGTCTCGATGGCCCCGGTCTTGGCGATGGGGTTCATGAAGATCACCGCCACCGCGAACATGAAGGTGAACCCGAGCAGCGCGTTGAACAGCAGGTCGGTGAAGGCCTCGGCCTGGTCGCCGCGGCGGTTACTCCGCAGCACGGGCGATCTCCAGCGGCCGCTCCTCGAGGACGGGGACGACGTAGACCTCGGTGACCTCGGTCACCATCGCCACCAGTTCCTCGGTGCCGCCTTGCAGGAAATAGTATTCGAGCTTGAGCAGGATGCCGCCGATCAGGCCGCACATCGTCGTGTAGAGCGCGACCGCCATGCCGTCCGACATCGAGGCGAGGATTTCGCGCATCTGGCCCACGTCGATGGCCTGCACGCTGGCGAGCGGCGCGAGCATGAAGATGAAGCCGATGACGGTGCCCAGCAGCCCCAGCCGCAGCATCGTCTCGGCGATGAAGAAGCCGATCGCCTGGGCGTTGAACAGCTTCTCCTCGAACGCCTTGAGCAGCAGCGTCTGGTCGAGCCGCCCGGCGCGCAGCCGCGCCTTCACGATCAGATCGCGCACGTGGGCGCTGAGCAGCCCTCCGGGCAACGCCTCGCCCTCGCCGCCGCCCACGCGCACCGCCTCGCCGTCAAGCGCCAGCGTGCCCGGCGCGGCGGCGATCCGCTTCGCGCCGATGCCCGTGCGGTTGATCTCGCCGGAGACGTGCAGGATGCGGATCATGCAATGCAGGCTGGTCACCAGGAACAGCAGCGTGATGGCGAGCGATATGTACGTGCGGTCGACGCGGAACACCTGCTCCACGAGACCGAACGACGCCGCGACGAAGAACGCGAACACGGCAACAACGGTCAGCACCATCCATTTCAACAGGAGTTGATGATGACGCTCGATGCCGAACGCGCGCCAGAGGCTGAAGGGCTGCGCGGTCACTGACCACTCCCGAATGCTAGGCAACGCGCCGCCGAACGGCGGCGCGAGACCATAATATACTCGGCCGCGCGCGTTCAATACCGCGGCCGCGGCGCGGCCGCCGCCCACGACGCGCTCTACTGCGGCGGCGGCGTCGCCATAGGGCTTCCGGAACCGCTCAGTAGGTCCGCCGCCCGCCCCGGACGCGGCGCGGCGGCGAGCCGGGCCCGGGCGCCGATTGCCGATTGATTTTACCGCGGCGAACGCCGATATTCCGGCTAACGAGCGAATCGACCGGGAGCCGGAATGGCGAGACCGTTTGACCGCAGGCCGCGCCGCCGACGGCCCGCTGCATGAGCTTTGAGGAACTGGGCCTCGGCCCGGAGACGTTGAAGGCGGTCGCCGACGCCGGCTACCGCGAGCCCACGCCGATCCAGGCACAGGCCATTCCCGTGGTGCTGCAGGGGCGCGACGTGTTGGGGTGCGCGCAGACCGGCACCGGGAAGACGGCGTCGTTCACGCTGCCCATGGTCGACATCCTCAGCGCCGGGCGCGCCCGCGCGCGGATGCCGCGCTCGCTGATTCTCACGCCGACCCGTGAACTGGCGACCCAGATCTCTCGCTTACCGACCAGCAACGGGCGCTGGACCGCGGCGTCGACGTGCTGATCGCCACCCCCGGGCGGATCCTCGACCTCTTCGACCGCGGCAACATCCTGCTGACCGGCGTCAAGATCCTCGTCATCGACGAAGCCGACCGCATGCTCGACATGGGCTTCATCCCCGACGTCGAGCGGATCGTGGGCCTCGTGTCGCAGCTCCGCCAGACGCTGATGTTCTCCGCCACCATGCCGCCCGAGATCCGGCGCCTGGCGGACACCTTTCTGAGCGCGCCGAAGGAGATCGCCGTGGCGCCGCCGGCCTCGCCGGCCGACCTCGTCGAGCACGCGGTCGCCACCGTGGCGGCGGCCGACAAGCAGCAGGCGCTGCGCGACCTCCTGCGGTCGAAGCCGATCGAGAACGCGCTGATCTTCTGCAACCGCAAGAAGGACGTGGACATCCTCGACAAGTCGCTCAGGCGGCACGGATTCTCGAGCGCTGCCCTGCACGGCGACATGCCGCAACCGGCGCGCACGGCGACGCTGGACGGGTTCCGCAATGGCGAGGTCACGCTGCTCGTCGCCACCGACGTCGCCGGCCGCGGCCTCGACATCCGCGGGCTCAGCCACGTGTTCAACTTCGACGTGCCGCTGCACGCGGAGGACTACGTCCACCGTATCGGCCGCACGGGCCGTGCCGGTCGGCGCGGCATCGCCTTCACCATCGCGACCCCCGCCGACGGCAAGTACCTCGCGGCGATCGAGGAACTGATCGGGCGCAGCGTGCCGCGCATCGATGCACCGCGGGCCGAGTCTCCGCGCGGCGACGCGAAGCCCCCGCGGCGCGCGGCGGCGTCGCCCAGGCCGCGGGCGAAGGAACGGTCTCCCGCCGGCGCGAAACCCCGCACCAAGGAGGCGCCGGACGCGCCGGTCGTCGGCATGGGCGACCACGTGCCGGCGTTCCTGCTGACTCCCGTCCGCGCGCCGGGCTGAGCGTGCCGGTGCGGACCGTCTTCGCAGCCGTCAAGCGCGCGCCGGCCGGGTTCGACCTGCTTCGCAAGGCGATCGCCTGAGTCATGACGGGACCGTTCGATCTCGTCGTCGAGGGCGGTACTGTCGTCTCGGCGCGCGCGTCCGCGGCGGCGGACGTGGGCGTCAGGGACGGAAAGATCGCGGCGGTCGGCTCTCTCGCGGGCGCGGCGGCCGGGGAGCGCTTCGACGCCCGCGGCCTGCACGTGCTGCCGGGCGTCATCGACAGCCAGGTGCATTTCCGCGAACCGGGCGGCGAGCACAAGGAAGACCTGGAGAGCGGCACCCGGGCGGCGGTGCTCGGCGGGGTCGCGTGCGTCTTCGAAATGCCCAACACCGACCCGCCGACGACCACCGAGGCCGCGTTGCAGGACAAGTGCGCGCGCGCCGAGGGGCGGGCGTGGACGGATTTTGCGTTCTTCGTCGGCGCATGCGCCGAGAACGTCGCCGCCCTCGCCGATCTGGAGCGGCTTCCCGGCTGCTGCGGCGTCAAGATCTTCATGGGGTCCTCGACCGGGACGCTGCTGGTGCCGGACGACGTGCTGCTTGAGCGGGTTCTGAAGAGCGGCTCCCGCCGCGTCGCCGTCCACGCCGAGGACGAGCCGAGGTTGCGCGAGCGCCGGCCGATCGCCGAGGCGGCGGACGACGTCTCGGCGCACCCGGAGTGGCGCGACGTCGAGACCGCGCGCCGGGCGACGGAGCGCCTGCTGCGGTTCGCCTATTCGACGGGGCGCCAGGCACACGTGCTGCACATCACCACGGCGGACGAAATCGAGCTGCTCGCGGCGCGGCCCGGCTGGGTCAGCGTCGAGTGCACGCCGCAGCACCTCACGCTCGCTGCGCCCGAGTGCTACGAGCGCCTGGGCGCCTACGCGCAGATGAACCCGCCGATCCGCGACGCGGCCCACCGCGAAGGCCTGTGGCGCGGCGTCGCCGGCGGCATCGTCGACGTCATCGGCTCCGACCATGCGCCGCATTCGCGCGAGGAGAAGGAACGGCCGTACCCCCAGACCCCGTCGGGAATGCCGGGCGTCCAGACCCTCGTGCCGTTGATGCTGAACCACGTGGCCGCCGGGCGCCTCGGTCTCGAACGCCTGGTCGATCTCGTTGCCGAAGCGCCGGCGCGTCTTTACGGCGTCCGCGGCAAGGGCCGCATCGCCGTCGGCTTCGACGCCGATCTGACCGTGGTCGATCTCGGGAAGACGCGCCGCATCGAGGAGTCGTGGCTCGCCAGCCGCTGCGGCTGGAGTCCGTTCGCCGGCCTCGAGGTCACCGGCTGGCCGCGCGCGACGGTGATTCGCGGCCGGATCGTCATGCGCGAGGATGAACTGATCGGCCGCCCGGCGGGGCGTCCGGTGCGCTTCGCCCTGCCGTGAGGGCGCCGCCGTCGCCGGCCGGCGCGGCCCGGTGCCGGCTTGTGCTTCTCGGCGCCGCGTGCGCCGCGGCGGTCGGGGCGGGCATCGCGGCGGGCGTTCCGGCGGCGGCGCAGAGCTTCGACGTGCCCGAAGGTTTCGCGAGCGAGATCGTCCGCCAGGGCGGCATCGGCGACGGCCCGCTGTCGGTGCTGCGGGTGCGGCCCCGGGGCGGCGGCTTCGCGCGCCTCAGTCACGTCGATCTCGTTCCCTTGCCGACGGTGCCGGACGACCGGGACGCCTGGCTGAAGGCGCGCGTCACCGCGTCGCCGGAAACGCTGCTCCCCGACCCGCGAACGATGCTGGACGGCGCCGACAGCCCCTTCGCCGACCCCGCGTTCGACGGTCTGCGCGCCGAGCTTGGCCGCTGGGTGGACGGAGTCGCCGCGCTCGGCGACGTGCCGCTCGAGTTCTGCGACCCGCCGGCCGCCGGCGCCAACGCGGAGGGCGCCTTCCGCCAGATGCGCTGCGCGTTTCCGCTCGGGCCGTTTCGGCGCCATCTCGTCTTGCGCCTGCAGGAGGTGGAGGGGGTCTGGTACTACACGCGCATCGCCACGATGAACGCCGGGCGCCTGCGGGATCTGCTGGCGATCGCCGACAGCTTCCGCGCCGACGCCCCTCGCGCCCGTCTCCTCACACCCGACGACGAGGACCTGCCATGACCGCCCGAGCCCCCGCGGCCGCCCCGCGCATCGCCGACGTGCCCGCCGCGTTCGACTGGAGCGACCCGTTCCGCCTCGAGGACGCGCTCACCGAGGAAGAACGCATGATCCGCGACACCGCCCACGATTTCGCTCAGGCGCGGTTGCTGCCGGGGATCGTCGAGGCCAGCCGCCACGAGCGCTTCGACCGGGGAATCATGCAGGAAATGGGCGTGCTCGGTCTGCTCGGCGCGACGCTGCAGGGCTACGGTTGCGGCGGCGTCAGCGAGGTGGCCTACGGCCTGATCGCGCGCGAGATCGAACGCGTCGATTCGGCCTACCGATCCTGCCTGTCGGTGCAGTCGAGCCTCGTCATGTGGCCGATCCACACCTACGGCACCGAGGAGCAGCGCGCCCGCTTCTTGCCCGGCCTCGCCCGCGGCGACCTTATCGGCTGCTTCGGCCTGACCGAGCCGGACCACGGCTCCGACCCCGGCGGCATGACGACCCGCGCCCGCGCCGCCGACGGCGGATACCGGCTGAGCGGCGCGAAGACCTGGATCACGAACAGCCCGCTGGCCGACGTGTTCGTGATTTGGGCCAAGGACGACGCCGGCGCCATCCGCGGCTTCCTCGTCGAACGCGGCATGGCCGGCCTGGAAACGCCGAAGCTGGAAGGCAAGTTCTCGCTGCGCGCGTCGCCGACCGGCCAGATTCTCCTCGACGACGTGTTCGTGCCCGAAGCCAACGCCTTTCCCGAGGTCCGCGGTCTCCGCGGCCCGTTCGGCTGCCTCAACGGCGCCCGCTACGGCATCTCGTGGGGCGCGATGGGCGCGGCCGAATTCTGCTGGCGGGCGGCGCGGCAATACACGCTCGACCGGACGCAGTTCGGCCGCCCGCTTGCCGCCAACCAGCTCGTCCAGAAGAAGCTCGCCGACATGCAGACCGAGATCGCCCTGGGCCTGGCGGCGAGCCTGCGCGTCGGGCGGCTCAAGCAGGAAGGCCGGGCGACGCCGGAAATGTTCTCGCTCGTCAAGCGCAACAACGCCGGCAAGGCGCTGGACATCGCGCGCACGGCGCGCGACATGCACGGCGGCAACGGGATCGCCGACGAATATCACGTCATCCGCCACGTCATGAACCTCGAGGCGGTCAACACCTACGAGGGGACGCACGACGTGCACGCGCTGATCCTGGGGCGCGCCCAGACCGGCATTCAGGCGTTCAAATGATGGCGGCGGCGACGTGAGCGCCTGGGTCGCGGAGGTCGCCGAAGCGGACGCCACGGGCGACGTCGCCGACCTCTACGCGGACATCCGCGGCAGCGCCGGCATCGGCATGGTCAACCTGATCTGGCGCCACTTGGCGGCGCGGCCGGGCGTCCTGCCGTGGACGTGGGCCGTACTGCGGCCGGCGTTCCGCCGCGGCGCCGTCGCGGCCGCGACGGACTCGCTGCGCGGCGGCATCGACCTGGGGGGCGCCGCGGCGATCCCGCGCGAGGCCTACTTCGCCGCCGGCCTCGACGAGCGCGGCTTGCGCGCGATCGGCACGATCCTGGACGACTACAATCGGGGCAACCTGGCCAACCTGGTCGCCGTCGGTGCGCTCGCCGCGTTCCTCGCCGGCGACGGCATGTCGCGGCCCGCGCGGCCGCCCGACGCCACGGCAGCGGCCGCGGCGCCGCCGCGCCTGCCGCCGATCTCGGACATGGACGACATGGACGCCCGGACGGCCGCCCTCGTCCGCCTGCTGAGCGCGCCGCTGGCACCGCCGGAAACGCCGATGATCCCCAGCCTGTACCGCCATCTGGCGCCGTGGCCCGCGTATCTGGCGATGGCCGCGGCGTCGGTGCTCGCGCCGGCGCGCCTTCCCGCCGCCCTCGACGAGGCCGGGCGCCTCCACGGGCGCGCGCGTGCGCACTCGGAGCGCCTCGCGGCGACGCTGGCGCCGGCCGCGGGAATCGAGACGCCGCCGGCCGCCGGGCTCGCCGCCGTCGAATCGCTGGCCGCCAGTTTCGTCGCCGGCCCGATCGCCGGCATGGTGGTGCTGGGCCTGCGTCTGCGCGCGAGCCTCCCCGACGGCCCGTCCCGCCTCGCGTCATCGTAAGCGCCGTCGCACCGTCCCGTTGAGACGGTCCGGCCGCGTTCGCCGGGCGGAGCCCGCATCGCGGCAGCGGCGGCCGGCCGCCGCGCGGGCCCTCCGCGAAGGCGTGAGAATCGACCGCGGGACCGCGGCCTTGTCTTCAGGATCCTCCGGGCCGCCCCGCTACCAGCGAAGCGTGCCCCTCAACAGGACGCCGTGGTCCGCTGCCGCGTCGTGTGCCCGCTCCCTTCGCGTGGCGTCGAGATTGATCCCGAATCCCGCATCGCGCAGCACCGTCGAGGTCAGACGCCAGCCAACCCGCCAGTCCCGCGCCCCGCCGTCCGACAGCCCGAAGCCCAGGTTCGGCGTGCCGGTAAAGCCGCCGCCGAACACGGCGATGCCGTAGCCGATCTCGCCCCCGAGCCGACCCGCGGTCCGCAGGCCGCCGTCGCCGTTGTCCGCGAGTCCGGCGAACGTCTGGCGGCTGAGCAGCGCATCTATTCCGCTTTCCGGCGCGATGCCCCACGACCGGGCGAGAGACACCGACAGTCCCCGGTCGGTCGCCGGACGCGGGTTCCAGCCGAACGACGCGCTCGCGCCCCACTCGCGGAAGTCCGACGCCCGGTGCGCGACCAGCCCGCGCCCCCTGAGGTCGAGCGAGAGCCCGCTCGCCGGATTGGCGAAGGCGAGACCCGCGCCCACGTCGGCGCCCAGCCCGGTCTCGGCGTCGCCGCCGTCGAGGCGCGCCGCGATCTCGAAGGACGGGGTGACGCTCGCGCCGCCCGCGCCGCTGCCGGACGGCGATTCGGCAAGGGAAAACCGCCGCGAGCCCTCGATCCCGGCGCGCACCAGCCTGACGTCGGCCTCGGTCGCCTCGAGTTCGCCGTCTGCCGTCCGCACCGCGTCCGAAGAGGTCCGGCTGAAGCGCGCGTCCGCCTTGACCGCGAGCGCAAGCCCCTCGTCGTCCCCCGGTTCGAGGACCTCGCTGCGCATCCCCGCCGCGGCCATGCGCATCGTGAGGTCGGCGCTCAGCGCCGCGCTCCCGTCGGGCGTCAGCGTCACCTCGCCGGTGCCGTGCCCCGCCGCCGCCCACACCGAGAGTCGCTCGCTCAGGTTCGCCCCGGCATAGGGGTAGACACCGGTGAGCGTCGCCTCGAGCTCGCCGCCGCAGTCGCCGCTCGTGCAGTCGTCCATGCCGTAGTCGCCCGATCCGGTCGAATGCCCGACGGCCAGCCCCGCCGTCCAGCGGCTGGCCCCGGAGTCCGGCCCGGGGGCCGACGCCCAGTCGGCGCCGATCAGCCCCGTCGTCACCGAGCCGTCCAGCGCCAGGCCGCTTTCGCGCCCGTCGAACGCCGAGACCGCCCCCCGGCCCCAGACCGAGGCGAACCCACCGCCGGCGTCGTCGGCGCGCGCCGACAGGACGAAGGAGGTGCCGGTGACGAAGTCCTGCTGCGTAAGCGATGGAGTGGACGCCCCTCCCGACGGCATCGCAATGTGCCAAGTTGGCGGTGTCGTAAACGCCAAGAGAGGAAAGGGGCGTCCATGGAACAGGTTAGCATGATCGGGATCGATCTCGCGAAGAACAGCTTTCAGCTTCACGGCGCGCGGCCCGATGGATCGGTCGCGTTCCGGAAGAAGCTGAGCCGGGCGAAGGTGCTGGGGTTTCTGGTCTCGCAGCAGCCCTGCACAGTCGCGATGGAAGCCTGCGGCGGTGCGCACCATTGGGGCCGCGAGATCAGCCGCCTGGGCCATGCGGTGCAGTTGGTTCCGCCGGCCTACGTGAAGGCTTACGTCAAGCGACAGAAGAACGATGCGGCGGATGCGGAGGCGATCTGCGAGGCAGCATCGCGCCCGACGATGAGTTTTGTGGCTGTGAAGACCGTCGAGCAGCAGGCCCGGGGCATGCTGTTCCGCACGCGTGATCTCCTGGTACGCCAGCGCACCCAGACCATCAACGCCTTGCGCGGTCATCTGGCGGAGTTCGGCATCGTTGCTCCCCAGGGTCCGGCCCATGTCGGGCGCTTGGCGTCGGCGCTTGAAGACCCGGACTTGGATCTGCCGGACGCGGTCCACGATCTGGCCGGCCTTCTGCTGAACCAGATTGCCGGGCTTGGCGAGAAGATCGATGGCCTTGAAGAGGAAATCCGGGCGGTGGCCCGGCAGGACGAGGAGGCGCGCCGTCTGATGACCGTGCCGGGGATCGGGCCGATCACCGCGATGGCGGTCCAGTCCTTCGCGCCGCCGATGGAGACCTTCCGGCGCGGCCGGGACTTCGCCGCCTGGCTCGGCCTGGTGCCGCGCCAGCACACGACTGGCGGCAAGCCGCGCCTGGGCAAGATATCGAAGATGGGCCAGCGTGACTTGAGGCGGCTGCTGATCACGGGCGCCATGGCGGTCGTTCGCTGGGCGGCTCGGCGCGGCAGGACGAACGACCCATGGCTTGCCAGGATGCTGGCGCGCAAACCGCGCATGCTCGTCGCCGTGGCGCTGGCCAACCGGATGGCGCGCATCGTCTGGGCGCTGATGACGAAGAAGGAGAGCTACCGGGCTCCCGCCGCCGCCTGAGAGGGCGGTCGGGCGGGTCGCTGTCGGGGACGCGGGCAGGTCTGAGGAAAGGCAAGGGCAAACGGTCGATCGAGACGGGATCGGGAAAACCAGTCTCCGGACGCAGAGCTTTCGAGCTCGCGTAAGCGATATGGACCCGATCCGCGCATCTCCATGAGGGCCCGCGGCGTGTGACGTGCCGCATAGAGAGGCCGGACACACGACAGCACCTGACCGCGCGCACCGAACCGACCGAAGAAAATGCTTGCGTCACCAGGGGCGTCCACACACGCCCGGGACTCCAGGCGCGGCACGCCGCCCGCGCCGTGCCGCCGTTCCAGCCCCGAGAGGGCCATCCAGCGGCGCATCGCCGTCGCCGCGTCCCGCACCTCCGCGACGGACGCACCGTTCTGCCAGTCGTCCGCACGCGGCGCACCCGGTGCCCCACCGTCGCCCGGGGTCCAGGACGGCAGGGTCCGCCCGGCCAGCGCCGCGCTCGCGCCGGCCCGGCGCGGCGCTTCCAGCCGCCCCGTCACCGCGTCCACCACCTGGTCCGTCACCGTGCGCCCGAACCGCGCGAGCCATGCCTTCAGGACCGCATCCTTGTCGGGGACGCCGGCGGCGGCGCCGAGATAGACGCCGGAGCCGATGACGGCCTTCCGTCCGGTGTCGAACACCGGGATGCTCACCGCATAGCCGAGCTTCGGGGAGCCCGTGTCCTCGTCCCCCTCGATGGTCGGGTCGTCATAGTTGTACTCGAGGAACTTGCTGCCCTCGCGCCGAGCGCCTCCGATCAGCTCCTCGGCGAACATCACCCCGTTGACGTCCGTCCGCGTCAGGTCCGTCGGCGTGCCTTCGCGAAACGGCTCGGTTGCGTGAAAGAAGGTGATGTTCCCGGCGGCCACGATCCACAGATAGACGGACCCCGACTTCCAGTGCCCTCCTTCTTCCCGGAAGGCGTTTCTGACCGCGGCAAAGTCTCTGTAGCCCGCAACGTTGAGAGCCCGCTCGCTGTATATCTTGGCCGCTTCCTCGACGAAGGTGACGAGGGTCTCGCGGTCCACGACCTCGGATGCGGTGACGGCGGGTCTGGGCAGGTCCGCGACGCGGAGCGGGGCATGGGAGGTGTCCTGCGAATAGCCGCCGACCAGCACGAACCGTCTTCCGCTGATGCCGGAGGTGTATCCGACGGCGTACGCCGTCTTCGGCTCGCCGTCGTGATAGCGGACGAAGCCGCCGCCCTCGCGGCGGCCGGCCTCGAGGAGCGCCTCGACGACCCGGAAGCCGTTGTCGTCCACGACGTCGAACAGGTCCCTGTTTTCCGCCGACTGGTCGTTCCCGTGAATGAACGGGTTCCCGCCCTGGGTGAACAGGATGAGGAACGTCGATCCATGGTGCCAGACGGGGTCGTTTCTGAACCTGTCCCTCAACCGCCCGCCCACGGCGACGTCCGTGATCGCCGCGATCTCCGCCGCCGCCCCCTGGACGAAGGCCTGGAGGGTTTCGTCGTCCACCACCTCGGCGGCGGTCGTCTGGGCCCCGGCGGATCCGCCCGCCAGCATGACCAGGGCCAGAACGGCGAGGGCCAGCGGTCCTTTGCGGGTCGGTCGCATCGCATTCTCCTTCGTGTTGCCCGGCGCCTGAAATTGCACGCCCCTCGGTCGCGGGCCCCCTGCGGCCGGACATTTTCATGCGGCGGATTCGGCCGGGGTGCGGGCGTGTTCCTCCGCGAGGCCGTCGGACCTTCGATATACGAGGTCCGAGTGTAGACGCCTACGGTTGCGGCTGTCGATGAAGCGCGGCCGGGATCCGCTCCCGAAGGGCGCGGAAATCCCGCGATTCAGGCCGGAACGACGCCCGGCCCGCGCACGCGCTCGGCGCGCAGTTGCATCCGCCGCACCTTGCCGGCGTCGTCGCGCAGCGAAAAGTCGACGAACTCGTAGGTGCGCGGGGTCTTGTAGCGCGCGAGCCGCCCCTCGACGAAACCGCGCAGGCCCACCTCGTCCAGGCGCCCTTCCCATCCGGCATGCGGCTGGACGATGGCGTGCACGAGCTCGCCCATGTCCTCGTCCGGCAGGCCGATGGCGACCGCCGTATCGACGCCGGGATGCTCGACCAGCGCCGCCTCGACCTCCGCCGGATAGACGTTGGCGCCGCCCGACAGGATCAGGTCGCCGCGGCGGTCGGCCAGATACAGGTAGCCGTCCTCGTCGAGCCAGCCCATGTCGCCGAGGCTCTCCCAGCCCTCGGCGTCGGCGCGGCGCTCGGCGCCGATGTAGTGGTACGAGCTCTCCGGCCCCCCCGACGGCATCATGTAGACCTCGCCGATTTCCCCGGGGCGGCACTCCCGGCCCGACTCGTCGAGTATCCGCACGCGCGAGCCGCGGACGCACTTGCCGACCGAACCCTTGTGGGCGAGCCACTCGGTGCCGGACATCCACGTCGCGCCGACGGCCTCGGTGCCGCCGTACAGCTCCCAGACGCGCTCCGGGCCGAGCCAGTCCACCCACTTCTCCTTGAGCCAGACCGGCATCGGCGACGCCACGTGGCCGACGATGCGGAGGCTCGACAGGTCCGCCGCGGCGCGCTCGGCATCCGGCAGACGCCAGATGCGATGCATCATCGTCGGCACCATCATCACCCAGTTCACGCGGTGCCTCTCGATGGCGCGCAGCGCCTCGCTCGCGTCGAACCGCGCGAGGCCGACGACGCAGTTGCCGCGGAACGTCCCGTAGTGGGCGCTGATGAACGGCGCGTTGTGGTAGAGCGGCCCCGGATTGAGCACGGTGCCGCCGTTCGGCATGTCGAGGAACCACTCCTCGGGGTCGATCGTCGCCGGCTTGCGGTCGACGATGATCTTCGGCCGTCCGGTCGATCCGCCGCTCGACATCGCCTTCCAGTAGCGCGCGATGCGCGGGGCCAGGGGCGCGTCGTCGTGGCCCGCCGCCTCGGCGAGATCGAACGCCGGCCGGCCGGGCACGGCGGCGCCGTCGGCCGCGACGACGAGGCGCGGCTCTGCCAGGTCCACGATCGCGCGCATCTCCGCCGCCGGCAGGCGCGCCGAGACGACGTGCGGAGTGGCGCCCAGCTTCCACAGCGCGAAGCAGACCACGTGGAACGCGAGGCCGTTGGGCAGGGCGATCGTCACCAGGTCGTCGGCGGCGACACCGTGCGCGGCGAGGGCGCGCGCCGTGCTGTTGGCGCGGCTTTCCAGCTCGCCCCAGGTCAGACTTCCATCCGGATAGACGAGACACGTCCGGCCGGCGCCCTCTACATCGGCATAGCGGGCCGGGATCGATGCCAGCGGGACGGGTTCCATGGCGCGTATCCTCGTTCCGTGCGCCGGTCTGCCATGCACGGGGCGGGCTTGCGTCCGCGCCCGGCGCGCCTAAAGTGCGCGGCGTTCCTATAGCGTGAAAGGCGCCCGATGTCCCAGCCCGCCGAGACTGCCGCGCCGGGCGCGGTGAAGACCGAGGTCATGTTCACCGTGGATACCGGAGAGACTCCGGTCGCCCTCGTGCACCGGCCCGGCGACGGCCCCGACGACCGCACGGGCACGTTCGAGGCGCGCGAGATCGTGGTCCGCGACGGACGGCCGATCGCCGACCGCCTGACGCTCGACCGGCACGGCTTCACGCTGCGCCGCGTCGCGACGGCGGTGCGCGACTTCACCGACGACGAGCACGTGCGCCGCGTTTACTACCCCGAGACCGCCGAGCTCGTCCGCCACGAAACCGGGGCGTCGAAGGTGATCGTCTTCGACCACACGCGGCGCATCGACGACCCGGCGGCGCAGGAAAGACTGGGAATCCGCGGCCCGGCGCACCTCATGCACAACGACTTCACGGAGACCTCGGCGGCGCAGCGGGTCCGCGATCTGCTTCCGGCGGCCGAGGCCGAGGCGCGCCTGCGGCGGCGCTTCGGTTCGATCAACGTCTGGCGGCCGCTGCGCGGGCCGGTGCGGACCTCGCCGCTCGCGATCTGCGAATACGGCAGCATTTCGGACGGCGACCTGATCGCCGCCGAACGCCGCTACGAGGGGCGCACCGGGGTCATCTACCACATGGCCTGGAACCCGGCGCAGCGCTGGTACTACTTCCCGGACATGACGACCGACGAGGTGGTGCTGCTCAAGTGCTACGACTCCTCGGAAGACGCCGCGCGCTGGACCGGCCACGGCGCGTTCCGCGACCCGGCCGCACCGCCGGACGCCGCGCCGCGCGAAAGCATCGAGCTCCGCACGCTCGTGTTCTGGGACTGAGGGCGGCCGGCGCCGAAACGCCGCTCCGCGACGCCGCCGGCGCCGCGCGGCGGACGGCCCGGCGACGGCGGAAGGAGGCATGGCCGATCTCAACCTCGGCGTTGTCGGCAACAGCGCGATCAGCGCGCTGATCGATTCGCGGGGAACCGTCGTCTGGAGCTGCCTGCCGCGAATCGACGGCGACCCGGTGTTCTGCCGCCTGCTCAACGGGTCGCGGGACGAGTGCGGCCTGTTCGCGATCGAGGTCGACGACTTCGCCCGCGCCGAGCAGCGCTACCTCCGCAACACCGCCATTCTCGTCACCACGCTGTACGACCGCTCGGGCGCGTCGCTTGAGATCACCGACTTCGCGCCGCGCTTCAAGCAGTACGGCCGCAGCTTCCGGCCGATGTCGCTGGTTCGCCGCCTGCGCCCGGCGGGCGGCGCGCCGCGCATCGCCATCCGGCTCAGACCGGCGCATTCGTACGGCGCGGGCCGTCCCGAGCGGACCCGCGGCAGCAACCACATTCGCTACGTCATGCCCGATCTGGTCCTCAGGTGCACGAGCGACGCGCCGATCTCGTACATCTGGGACGAAGTCCCGTTCGTCCTCGAGCGGCCGCTCGACATCGTGCTCGGCCCGGACGAGAGCCTCGCCCGGTCGATCTCGGAGACCTGCCGCCAATTCTTCGACGACACCCGCGACTACTGGCGCGAGTGGTGCCGCTACCTGTCGCTGCCGCTCGAATGGCAGGAAGCGGTGATCCGCGCCGCGATCACGCTCAAGCTCAGCAACTACGAGGAAAGCGGCGGCATCGTCGCGGCGATGACGACGTCGCTGCCGGAGGCGCCGGACAGCGGCCGCAACTGGGACTACCGCTACTGCTGGCTGCGCGACGCCTATTTCGTCGTCCGGGCGCTCAACCGCCTCGGCGCGACGCGCACCATGGAAGGCCACATCCACTACATCACCAACATCGCGGCGGGCGGCGGCGAGCGCCTGCAGCCCGTGTACGGCATCGCGCTCGAGCCGGATCTTGCCGAGTCCGAAGTGCCGTCGCTTGCCGGATACCGCGGCATGGGCCCGGTGCGGCGCGGCAACCAGGCTCACGAGCACGTCCAGAACGACGTCTACGGCAGCGCCGTCATGGCGGCGACGCAGGCGTTCTTCGACGAACGCCTCGCGAGCCCGGGCGGCGTCCGCCTCTTCGAGCGCCTCGAGGCGCTGGGCGAACGCGCCGCGCTGGCGTTCGACCGGCCGGACGCGGGCCTGTGGGAGTTCCGCTCCAGGGCCCGCGTGCACACCTTCTCGGCCGTCATGTGCTGGGCGGCGTGCGACCGTCTGGCGAAGATCGCGGGGCGGCTTTCGCTCGCCGACCGGGAGCGATACTGGCACCGCGAGGCCGCGCGCATTCACGCGGCGGTGGCCGAGCGTGCGTTCGACTCCGCGCGCGGCACCTTTACCGCGTCGTTCGGGAGCGAGACGCTCGACGCCAGCCTCCTGCTGCTGCACGACCTCCGGTTCGTGGCGCCGCGCGACCCGCGCTTCCTGGGCACGCTGCGCGCCGTCGAGGACGCGCTCAGGTCGGGCGACTTCCTCTACCGCTACGTCGCCGCCGACGACTTCGGCCGGCCGGAGACGTCGTTCGTCGTCTGCACGTTCTGGTACGTCGATGCGCTTTGCGCGGTGGGCCGGCGCGACGAGGCGCGGGCGCTGTTCGAGACGCTGCTGGCGTGCCGCAATCCGCTCGGCCTCCTGTCCGAGGACATCGACCCCGGGACGCGCGAGCTGTGGGGGAACTTTCCGCAAACCTACTCGATGGTCGGTCTGATCAATTCGGCGATGCGGCTGAGCGAGAGCTGGAGCGCGGTGCTGTGACGCGGCTGGTCGTGGTGTCGAACCGCGTCGCCGCCGGCGAGAAGCCGCGCGGCGACACGGGCGGACTCGCCGTGGCGCTGCGCACTGCGCTGGACGCCCGCGGCGGCGTCTGGTTCGGCTGGAGCGGCGAGATCGGCGACCGCCCGCGGGAGCGCGTGACGGAAGCGCCGGGGGTGACGTTCGTCACCGTCGATCTCCGACGCGACGAATACGACGATTATTACAACGGTTTCGCCAACCAGGCGCTCTGGCCGATCCTCCACTACCGGCTCGACAACGCCAACGTCCGCGGCCGGCACTACTCCGGCTACCGCGGCGTCAACGCCATGTTCGCGCGCCGCCTCGTGCCCCTTCTGCGCCCCCGCGACCTGATCTGGGTGCACGACTACCACCTGATCCCGCTCGGTTCCGAGCTGCGGCGCGCCGGAGTCCGACAGAAGCTCGGGTTCTTCCTGCACACGCCGTTTCCGGCGCTCGAGGTGCTCACCGCCCTGCCCGCGCATCGCGAACTCGTCCGCGACCTGTGCGCCTACGGCGTCGTCGGCTTTCAGACCGAGGGCGACCTGCGCGCCTTCCGCGAGTACATCGCCTTCGAGGCCGGGGGCGAGCTGCTCGACGGCGGGCGCATCCGCGCCTTCGGCCGCGAGCTTGTGGCCGGCGCGTTCCCCATCGGCATCGACACCGAAGGCACCGCCCGCGCCGCCCAGCGCATCTCGCGCAGCGACATCGTGCGCGGGCTGCAGCGCCACGGCGGCGCCTTCTCGTGGATCGTCGGGGTCGACCGGCTCGACTACAGCAAGGGCATTCCCGAGCGTTTCGACGCCTACGAAGCGCTTCTCGCGCGCTATCCCGCCTACCGCCGCCGCGTCCGCTTTCTCCAGATCACGCCGCCGTCGCGGACCGGAGTCGCGGAATACCGCGCCATTCGCACCGAGCTGGAAACCCGGGCCGGCCGCATCAACGGCCGCTTCGCCGAGGTCGACTGGGTGCCGCTCAACTATCTCGTCAAGAGCTATGCCCAGACCAGCCTGCTCGGCCTCTACCGCACCGCTCGCGTCGGCCTCGTCACGCCGCTGCGCGACGGGATGAACCTGGTCGCCAAGGAATACGTCGCGTCGCAGAACCCGCTGGACCCCGGCGTGCTGGTGCTGTCGCGCTTCGCCGGTGCGGCGCGCGAGCTTGGCGACGCGCTGCAGGTAAACCCGTTCGACGTCCAGGGTACCGCCGATACCGTCGCCCGGGCGCTCGACATGCCGCTCGACGAGCGCATCTCGCGCTGGCGCGCGGCGATGGACGTGCTCGGCGCCAACACGCTCGACCGCTGGCTGGAGCGCTTCCTCGCCGCCGTGGAGTCGACGTCGGAGGAAGCGCCGTGACGGCAAACCCCGCCGTTCCGGTGCCGCTTCCCGCCGCCGCCGGCTACGGCCGCGACATCGCGCTGTTCCTCGACGTCGACGGCACGATCGCCGAAATCGCGCCGCGTCCCGACCTCGTGACGATCCCCGGCGAACTGCGCCCGACCCTGGCGACACTCCAAGGCGCGCTCGCCGGCGCCGTCGCGCTCGTGTCCGGCCGCACCGTCGCCGACGTCGAGGCGCTGCTTCCGTGGGCCGAGGTGACCGTGGCCGGCGCGCACGGCCTCGAGACGCGCCGGCCGGGGGAGCCCGCCACCCGGGTGCCCGCCGCGGCCGGATTCGCCAGCCTTGTTGCGGCGCTGCGCGCGTACTGCGATGCCCGGCCGGGACTGATCCTGGAAGACAAGGGCATATGCGCGGCGGTCCACTACCGCCAGCGCCCGGACCTCGGCGGCGCGGTGCGTGAGACGGTCGCGCGGCTGCTCGGCGAACGGCCGGGCTTCGTTTCGCTGGAAGGCAAGGCCGTCGTCGAGATCAAGCCGGCGGGCGTGGACAAGGGTTCGGCGATCCGCGGTTTCATGGCCGAGGCGCCGTTCGCCGGCCGCGAGCCGGTGTTCGTCGGCGACGACACCACCGACGAGCCGGGCTTCGCCGCCGTGCGGGCGCTCGGCGGGATGGCGGTTCGCGTCGGCGGCGCGCGCGCCACCCGGGCCGCCTACCGCCTGCCCGACGTCGGCGCCGTGCTGGCCTGGCTGCGCGGGCTCGCGGCGTCCTTCGGCGATGGCTGAGCGCATCCTGGTCGGCGACATCGGCGGCACGCATGCGCGCTTCGCCATCGCCGGCGACGACGCCGCGCCCGTCGTGCTCGAGGTCGCCGCCCACGCCGACGCCGGGAGCGCGCTGGCCGCCGCTCTCGACCGTCTGGACGCGCCGCGGGCGGATGCGGTCCGCCTCGCGGTGGCGGGGGTCGTCGAAGGCGGCCGGGCCGCGCTCACCAACGGCGACTGGCGGTTCGACCGCGACGAGATCGCGCGCCGCACCGGCGCCACGGCGGTCGAGCTGTTCAACGATGCGCAGGCGGCCGCGTTGTCGCTGCCGGCCCTCCCGCCGGAGGCGGCGATGCCGCTGGGCGGACCGGAGGCGCTGGACACGACGAGGCCGGTGGCGCTTCTCATGGTCGGCACCGGGCTCGGCGTATCGTGCCTCGTGCCGGTCCCGGGGGGACACCTCGCACTCGCCACCGAGGCTGGCCACGCCACGCTGCCCGCGGAGCCCGGGGACGCGGCCCTCGTCGCCCGCCTGCGCCGGACCGCCGGCCGCGTGTCCGCGGAATCCGTCGTGTCCGGCGGCGGCCTTGCCGCCCTCCACGCCGCGATGGGCGGCGACGGCACGACGACCGCGGCG
Organism: Alphaproteobacteria bacterium; assembly: GCA_965243325.1. Lineage (GTDB taxonomy): Bacteria > Pseudomonadota > Alphaproteobacteria > UBA7887 > UBA7887 > JANQOH01. The sequence goes on from CBDEUQ010000003.1 coordinate 3,212,843, forward strand.
GCGGTGGTCGCCGACGCCCTCGCCGGGCGCGCGCCGGCGGCGGCCGCGCTCGAGCGCTTCTGCGCCTTCCTGGGCGCCGTCGCCGGCGACCTTGCGCTCGCCTTCGGCGCCTGGGGCGGCGTGGCCATCGGCGGCGGCGTTCCGCGCCGCTTCGCCGGCCTCCTGCAGGCATCGCCGTTCCGCGCCCGCTTCGTCGGCGACGGACGGTTCGCCGGCCGTCTGCGCGCGGTTCCGACGGTCCTGTTCGAGCGCGACGACCTCGCGCTCGTCGGTCTCGCCCGCGGCGGCGCGGCGGCGGGGACCGCCGTGGCGCCATGACGGCGACGGCGCCGAATGACGGTCCGGCGGACCTGACCGGAATTTCGGCGACACTTGACTCCGGTTCGGGTCACGTCTGACCGTGGTCCCTTTCGGACTTGGCCGTCCGCAACGGGACGGCACAACTCGGGCCGAAGCGGCCTTCGGCATCGACTTTGGAGGATCCGAGCTATGACCACGCCCATCGACGCTCACCGGGTGCTGATGACCGGCGAGAACTCCTTCATCCGCCTCAGCCACGACGGCGGAAACACCGTCTCCGACCGGACCAGCCTCTGGCGGGTGCTGTGGTGTCCGGCCGGCCCCGGCCACGCGCTGTTCATGCAGGGAGAGCTGACCGACGAGGAGGTCCGCATCTACAGCGACGACATCTCGGTCGCGCGCTGGCTCCAGCGCACCATCGAGACGTTGCTGCACGCACCGTTCGCCGACGAGACGGTTGCGGTGCGACCCGCAACGTTCACCCGCGAGGGCGATCCGCGCTCTACTACCGTGGAGACCGTCGAGGCGGACGAGGACATCATCCGCCTGACCTGGTACGACACCCTTGAGCCGTTCATCCTGAACGCGCCCCCGGGCACCGCCGGCCGGCCGCTTGGCGTGCTCTCGACCTTCATACCCGCCGCCTCGACCCAGCTTTCCCTCAACGACAGGGTCGCGAGCGGCTCGCTCTGGCGCGAAACGCGGGGCGAACACCAATCGACGAGCGCCGTCCTCGCCTGGTCGGAATCCTGGCTCGAACCTCGCGACTGACCCGTCGGTCGGAGGGTGGCCGTAACCGCTCGACGCCGCGGGGGCCGCTCCACGCGGTGGCGCAAGAATGCATCGTCGGTATAGTGATTTCTTGTATCGATAGTTTGTGGGAAGGCTAGGCGCGTCGACTCATCGACGATGCGCCATGCAGAATCATGAGTCCCCTGAGGAATGTCGGAGCCAGGGGCGCAGTTCAATGCGCGTGAGACCGCACGCACCAACTACATCGTGGAGTAGCCGTCATGCGGAATACCCTACCGTCGACTCGCTTGCCGGCGTTGGTCCAGATCGGCGTCCTGGCATGGGCGCTGGCGGGCTGCGGTGCAACCGATGGCCCGCCCGCGGGAGCGTCCCGGTCCATCGACTGGCTGGTGCCTCCCGGCGGAGCGGAGCACGCGATCGAGACCGCGTACGCGCACCGGTTGGAGTCGGCAGGCGCCTTCTACACGGTCGGAGACCGGAGCCTGTGGCTTCCGCGCCCGGACAGCCCCCATCCGAAAGCGTGGAGCTACTGGAACGAGCCTCACCTTTCGGCCGACATTCCCAAGGTGCAGGGCCGGCCGGCGCCGGGGACCCTGGAGACGCCGTTCAACGATTCGCGGGCCGTGTACGGCATTCTCGCTCGCGGCATCTTCTGGATCGGGACCGACATCCAGCCGGATGGCGAGGAAATCTTCGGCGCGGGTTACGACTACCTCGAGCGCAATCGATTTGGGTCGCCGTTCGACGCGTCCTTCCTGCAAGCCACATGGTCCGGCGATGCCCTGGGGATGGTGAAGGAAACCGGACGGCCGGTGTCGGGACCGGCCGTGCTGACCCTGACGGCGGTGGAGGCCGATACCTACGGCCTGAACCTCGACGTTTCGTTCGCGGGGCCTGACGGCGGCGGCCTGAACCTCGTTGCGTCCGGCGCCGACGGCCGCTTCGGGTCGGAAGGCGTCGAGGCGGACGGCTACCGGATCGAAGGGGCGTTCCTCGGTCCTCTGGCCGAAGAAGCGTCGGGGGTCTTCGAGACGCCGGCGTATTACGGCGCCTTCGGGGCCAGGCGCAGGTAGGCCGTGCGCCACGGATAGTCCGGGCGGGTCGTGCGCATCGAGAGAACGGCGAAGGAAGGGGAGGCATTCGGCATGCCTGCCCCGTAGGGTGGCGCCGATGTGCGGTCGCTTCACCCTCCGCCCGCCGTGGGCTGAGATCGACGAGTATTTCCGCCCCGGCGGACCGGCATTGAATGTCCGTCCCTGCTACAACGTGGCACCGGGCCAGGACGTCGCCGTCGTTCGCCGGAAGGGCGGCGGCCGCCGGCTGTCGATGTTGCGCTGGGGCCTGGTCCCCGGCTGGGCCCGGGACCCGCGCATCGGGGGCCGGCTCGTCAACGCGCGCTCGGAGACCGCGGCGGAGAAGCCGGCGTTCCGGGCCGCGTTCCGCTCCCGCCGCTGTCTCGTGGTCGCGGACGGGTTCTATGAATGGGCCGGTCGCGGACGGGCGCGGCAACCGTGGCTGTTCGAGATCGACGGCGGCGCCTTGTTCGCTTTCGCCGGCCTGTGGGAGCGCTGGACCGTGCCGGCCGGCCTCGCTCTCGCGCCGTCCCTGGCCCACGTCCAGCCGGGCGACGCGATCGAGACCTGCACGATTCTCACGACGGCCGCCAATTCCGTCGTCGCCCCCGTCCACCACCGGATGCCGGTCATCCTTCCCCCGACATCGTTCGATGCATGGCTCGCGAACGATCCCGTTCCGCTCGCGCCCTGCCCCGCCGACGCGATGACCGCGCGGCCCGTCTCCTCGGCGGTCAACAGCACCGCGATCGACGACTCCCGCTGCGTCGAGCCGACCACGCTGCTGTAGGGCCGCGGGAGCGTGCTCGCACGACTTCCGGGTGCGCCCGGGGTGCCACGCCGCATTGCCTCCCGCGAGGAGAAGGAACGCGCGATTGCGGCGTTCCCGCCGGATCGGGACCGGGCCCGGGGTTGGTCGCGACGGGCGGCGTGCGGAAGGCACGGGAGAGCGCGCGCGGCCGCGTGGCGGTGCGGCGCCGACAGCGTCCGTTATGCTTGACGTAACGCAGATAGGGCCGCTGCGGCGGAAACGATGCGGCCGTTGGGGAATCGGATGCGTCGCGATCGTCGGCTTCAGGGACAGGAAGACCGAGGCGTTCTATCGCGGCCGCCGGGTCGCGGCCTTCTCCGGTTTCGCGCGGGCCGCCTCGCGCAAGCTCGATCAGCTCGACGCGGCCACCGGACTCGGGGATCTGGCGCGCCCCGGGAGCCGTCTCGAAGCGCTCAAGGGCGGGCGCAGGGGGCAGTGGAGCATCCGCATCGACGACCGGTGGCGGATCTGCTTCGAATGGCCCGAGGGCAGCCCCGGCCCGGCCGGAGTGGAGATCGTCGACTGCCATTGAGAGGAGGCACATCGTGCGCGATCCGATTCATCCGGGCGAGACGCTGCGCGAGGACCTCGATGCGCTGGGAATGAGCGCGGCGGAGCTCGCGCGGCGCATCGAGGTGCCGGTGAACCGCATCACCGAGATTCTCAACGGCCGGCGCTCGGTCACCGGCGACACGGCGTTGCGCCTGGGGCGCTTCTTCGGGACGTCGGGCGAGTTCTGGCTCAACCTCCAGAAGCTCTACGAGCTGCGGTGCGCGGAGCGGAAGAACGGCGCGGCGATCGCCCGCCTGCCGACCCTCGACGCCGGCAAGGACCTGCACGTCGCCGGCTGACTGGCGCCTGCCGGCCGGCCATACGTATGGTGGAAGTGGACGCTCGCTCGCGCTTATGGCGGCGCTCGGCGGGCCTGCCGGGAGCCCGGAGCACCTGGGGAAACGCCGTCGACCGCCGGCGGAAGAACGGGAGACATCCGCGCCGCCAACCGGGACTGGCGTGACCACTCTCGCGTATCGACGCATCTTGAAATCATGACATCGATTCCGTAGCCCGTCCGCCATGAGGGCGACGCTGAACATCGACGACGAGATTCTCGAGGCGGCCAGGTCGATCGCGGGGGAGCGCGGTCTCTCGGTGGGTGCCGTGCTGTCCGAGCTGGCGCGGCGCGGATTGCAGCGGACGGATACGGGCCGGCGCGGGCGAGAGGGATTTCCCGTGTTCGACGTCTCTCGCGACGGCACGCCCCTTACGCTCGATCGCGTGAAGAGGCACGAAGGCGAGCCTTGACCTGCCTTCCCGGTCTCAATCTCCCGCTCGCCCTCGCGTGGCCGTCTCACGTCCGCCACGACGTCGCCCACGCATGGTTCGAACGCGAGGCGGCGCCCGGCTGGGCGACCAGTCCGATAACCCGGCTCGGGTTCGTTCGGCTGTCTTCCAACCTTGCGTTTACCTCGGATGCGGTGTCGCCGGCCGCGGCGCTCTCTCTGCTGCGGGACATCGTCGCCATGGACGGCCACGAGTTCTGGTCCGACGAGGTCGATTGCGTGTCGGCCGCGTTCTCCGCCGGCATCCGCATAGCCGGACATCGTCAGGCGACGGATGCCTACCTGCTCTCGCTTGCGCGGGCGCGCTCGGGATGCCTGGCGACCATGGATCGCCGCATCGACCGGCTGCTGCCCAAGGGCGATCGGCCCAATCCGCATCTTCGGATCGTCGAGCCCGGTTGAGAGGGCCGCGAACGCGACGACGCGGCGCGGCTCCCTGAGGCGTGTGCGCTGTCACGCATCCCTTGGTGATCAAGGGCTCCAGCTGATCCGAGATTTTTCTTACCCCGGCGGCTTCGCAGACATCTGCGGCCCTGAGATCGGCGGATAGGGCGGATCGAGGATTTCCACCCCATAGCCGACGACGCTCCCAGGCTCACTTCCGGCCCCGTCGCGTCGTCCCGCCCGAATCGGATAGAAGGTGTCGCCATCGGGCCAGAGGCCCTCGTTCCATCCACCAGCCCTGGTAGGGAGAACGTGATGGCGACAACGGAGAAGCTACCCTTTTCCTGGCAGGCTGTCGAAGGCCTGCCGGACCTGGATCGCCTGCGTCTGGTGCTCGACACCCTGCCCGACGAGGAGATCGTGGCTGCGCTTGAGGCCGGGCGAGGTCGCGGGCGCAACGACTACCCGGTGCGGTCGATGTGGCGTGCGCTGATCGCGGGCGTGGTGTTCCAGCACGCCTCGATCCAGTCGCTGCTGCGGGAGATGGGCCGCAACCCGGCGCTCCTGGAACTCTGCGGGTTCGACCCGCTGCCTTTCCAGAGCGCGCCCGTGTTGGAGCTTCGCGCAGGTACGAAGGAGCCACCATGCGCGGTGGCGCATCCGGCGCAGGTCCGCTCGACGGTGCCCAGCCACTGGAACTTCTCGCGCTTCCTGCGGCGCGTCGTGCTGCTTGAGAACGAGTGCGGCCTGGTGTCCGCAATGGTCGAGAGCCTGCGCGCGTCGCTCTTCGAAGAGCTGCCCGACTTCGGCCGCCATCTCGGCTACGACGGCAAGGCGATCGAGAGCCACTCGACGGGCCGGGTTGCCGAGGACAAGGGGAAGACCTCCGACCCCGACGCCGACTGGGGCAAGCATGAGACGAGCGGGGTGAACGCCAAGACCGGCGCGATCTGGAAGAAGGTGAAATCATGGTTCGGCTACGGCCTCCACCTGATCGCCGACACCCACTACGAGGTCCCGGTGGCCTTCGAGGTGACGCGGGCGTCGGACTCGGAGGTCAAGATGCTCCCCAAGATGCTGGAGAACCTGTTCGCAAGAGCGCCGGAAATGGTGGAGCGCTGCGACGACTTCAGCGCCGACCGCGGTCTCGACAACGCTCCCCAGAAGAAGTTGCTCTGGGATAAGTGGGCCATTCGGCCGCTGGTCGACACGCGCTTGATGTGGAAGGCCGAGAAGGAGGAGCCGGGCTATGATCCGACGAAGCCGATCACGCGGGCGCTGTTCCCCAACCGCGCCGACGTCGTCGTCCACGACGAGCGCGGCCGCGTGTCCTGCATCTGCCCCCAGACCGGCGAGGTCCGCGCCATGGCCTTCCAGGGCTTCGAGGCCGAGCGCGGCCTCTGCGGCACGCTGAAATACCGCTGCCCGGCGGCGGCCTTCGGCTTCGACTGTGCAGGCAGCAAGGCGTGCCACCGGGCGGGCGGGGTGGAGCCCGGCGAGTACGGCCGCATCGTGCGCATCGATCTCGACAAGAACGACCGGCGCGTCTTCACCCCGACGCCCTGGGGCAGCCCGTCCTGGCGGCGCGGCTACAACCGGCGCTCTGCGATAGAGAGGATCAACAGCCGCCTCGACAACAGCTTCAACTTCGAGACCCACTACATCCGCGGGCTCGCTAAGATGAAGACCCGTGTCGGGCTGGCGCTGGTGGTGATGATGGCGCTGGCCCTTGCGCAGGTGCGGGCCGGCCACGCGGAGCGGATGCGCTCGCTGGTCGGCGCGGTGCCGTACCTCGACACCGGCTGACCGGTTGTCCCACCTCCGACATCGCCGCTCGACCAAGCCGCCTGCCGGCGGATGGCAGACCGCGGCCATCCATGTCACGATGTTCCCGTAGCGTTCCGATCTCGCGTCTAATCGCTGCATTCTGCTCACCCGGCGGGGATCAGGCAGTCGATATCCGGCCGCCAAAGATCAGCGTCACGATGTCGAAATACGCCACAGCGCACATTCCTCTCCCTGGTGGTCTCGTGCCATAGCTTCGGCGTATCCTGTTCCGTCAGCAAAAGGCGACACATCCGGGCAGCGCCGACGCGCCGGGCTTCCGGCTGCATCCCCTCAAGGGCAACCGCTCGGGCCAGTGGAGCGTCCGCGTGTCGGGCAACGGGCGGGTGTTGTTCCGCTTCGAGGACGGCGAGGCCGTGGACGTGGACCTGATCGACTACCACTGACAGAATGGGAGCACCGACCACGAACGACATTGCGAGCGATCACGTCGGCCCGATCCGCCGACGTTCTGCCATTTTCCTTGCTGATTGAACGGAAAACGTTAAATAAGCAAGGATGATCGATCGCAGACACACGCGACGAGTCCTGCAGTTTCTCGAAGAAATTCCTGCCGTTGCGCTTCTCGGGCCGCGCCAGGTCGGGAAGACCACCCTCGCCCGCGCAATCGCGGCTGAATCGCCCGACTGCCTGTACCTCGATCTCGAGAATCCACGGGACGTCGCCCGTCTCGCGGATCCGGGGCGATATCTCGAGCTCCACGCCGATCGGTTGGTGATCCTGGACGAGATCCAGCGGATGCCCGATCTCTTTCGAGTGTTGCGCGGGCAGATTGACGAGCGCCGCCGCGGCGGCCGGCGTTCGCGGCATTTTCTCCTCCTCGGGTCGGCGTCGGACAGGTTGCTGCGGCAGTCGTCGGAGTCGCTCGCCGGCCGCATCGTCTATCACGAGCTGCCGGGGCTGGACGCTCTGGAAGTCGGGTCCGAGCACGACTCCCTTTGGCTCCGTGGCGGCTTTCCCGACTCCTTTACCGCCCGGAGCGATGCAGCGAGCGCCCGCTGGCGGCTCAACTTCGTTCGCACGTATCTGGAGCGCGACATCCCGCAATTCGGCGTGCGCGTGCCGGCGGAAACGCTGCGGCGCTTCTGGACGATGCTCGGCCACCGCCAGGGCGGTCTCCTGAACGCCTCGGAGCTTGCCCGCGGTCTCGATGTCTCGGCGCCCGCGGTGACGCGCTACGTGGACCTCCTGTCGGATCTCATGCTGGTCCGCCGGCTGCCTCCCTGGTTCGCCAACGTCGGCAAGCGCCTGGTCAAGGCCCCCAAGGTCTACATTCGCGACAGCGGGGTCCTGCATTCGCTGCTGGGACTCGGCACCCTCGACGACCTGCTCTCCCATCCGGTGATCGGGGCGAGCTGGGAAGGCTTCGTGATCGAGAACCTGATCGCGGCCGCCCCCTTCGGGACGGGCGCCTGGTTCTACCGCACCCGGGCGGGAGCGGAGATCGACCTCCTGCTGCATTTACCCGACCGCCGCCTGTGGGCGGTCGAGGTGAAGCGAAGCGCCGCGCCCAGGGCCGGAAAGGGATTCGAACTTGCCGCCTCCGATCTCGAAGCGGACGAGCGATTCGTCGTGCACCCCGGCCGCGAGCCCTTCCCGCTGTCCCGGACGACCTCCGCGGTCCCCTTGGCGGACCTGATGGCACGGCTCGAAGCGCTCGGTTGACCCCACGGTCTGGAGTCCTTTCCACGACAGGTGCCGCTGCGAGTTGCGCTCGGGGGTTTCGTGACGTGACCGCGTCGGGTGTGACGAGAAAAGCTCCGCAAGGAAACCGATGGGCGATTGGTACCCAGCACACCGTCATCGGCCGGAACAGCCGGCGCCGCAAGGGTTTGGAGCCGTCACGGCGATTGAGCGAGACGACCGGCCCGCGATTGCCGAGCGCGTTCCGCGTTGTCTTGCCGACGATAGAGGCAACGAAGTGAGGCGCACCGGACGAAGAGGTAGTGAGGCGCGGCCTGTGTCTTGATTGCGTCGCAATCACTGCATAGGGTTCGCTTCGTTGGAGCGGCGGAGGACATGAACATGGCGAGCATCACGATCCGCAATCTCGACGACGACGTGAAGACGCGGCTTCGCACGCGGGCTGCGGGAAACGGTCGTTCCATGGAAGAGGAAGCGCGGCTGATACTGCGCGCGGCGGTCGGACGGAAAGCTGTCCCGGAGAAAGGTCTCGGGACGGCGATTCACGAACTGTTCAAGCCCTTCGGCGGAGTCGAGTTGGAGTTGCCGCCGCGCGGCCCGATGCGTGAACCGCCGAGCTTCGACTGAGACGACCATGATCTTGCTAGACACGAACGTGGTGTCCGAGCTGATGCGCGACGTGCCGAGCACGGAGGTTCTTTCCTGGATGGACGAGCGACCGACGCGCGAGTTGTTCGTGACGGCAGTGACGGAAGCAGAGATCCGCACGGGTGTCGCCATCTTGCCGGACGGTGCGCGGCGGCGAGGTTTGGCGGACGCCGCCGAACGAACGCTCCGCGTCCTGTTCGCAGGTCGGGTCCTCCCGTTCGATAGCGACGCGGCGCGTGCCTACGCCGATATCGCCGCCGCCGCCCGTGCTGCCGGGCGTCCGGTCCCCCAGTCGGACTGCCAGATCGCAGCCATTGCCCGCTCGCGTGCCATGGCGGTGGCGACGCGGAATGTACGGGACTTTGCGGATGCAGGCATCGACGTGATCGACCCGTGGACGGACGCATGAGCGCTTCGCCGCGGGCGACGGAGCGACCGGGGCCTACGCCCGCGATGACGCCCGGAGCGTTTATCGACAAGTGGCGGGTGTCGGTGTTGAAGGAGAGCGCGGGGGCTCGGGAGCACTTCATCGACCTGTGCCGGCTGCTCGGCGAGCCGACACCGGCCGAGGCCGACCCGTCGGGCGAGCGGTACTGCTTCGAGCCCGGCGCGCGGAAGGACACCGGCGGCGACGGTTGGGCCGACGGGTGGAAGCGGGGCTGCTTCTCGCGGAAGCATGCACGCGCGTCGTCGCCGCCGAAGGGCTGACGTCCGAGGAGACCCGGCACCGTGCCGCGGGGGAACCGCGTACCGTCCTGGAAGCCGAGGTGCAGGCGCGGGTTCGCGGTCCGGCCCCCGCCCCGCTATGCTTCGCCGCGCCATGACCGCGGGCCACCGCTTCCTTCTCGCGCTCGCCGCGGCGCTCCTCGCAGCGCCGGCGGCGCGCGCGCACGACTTCTGGGTGCAGCCCGCGCGCTACGCGGCGGCGGCGGGAGAGACGATAGGCCTCCGCCTGTTCATCGGCGATGCGTTCGACGGCATGCCCTTCCTGTACGACCCGGACCATGCCGAGCGCTTCTTCGTCCTGGCGCCGGACGGCCGCTCGGCGGTCGAAGGAACGCGGAACCGCCTGAACGTCGCCTCCATCGAGGCGGCGGCGCCGGGGGCCTACGTCATCGGATACGAAAGCGCCTGGACGCTGCTCGCGCTCCCCGCCGACCGCTTCGACGCCTACCTGAGGAAGGAGGGCTTCGAACGGGTGCGCAAGGCGCGCGCCGCCCGGGGCGAAAGCGCCGCGCCCGGGCGCGAGGCCTACGCGCGCTCGGCGAAGGCGATCGTCCACGCTGGCGGCGGCCGCGCCGGCTACGACGCCGTGCTCGGCCTGCCGCTGGAGCTCGTGCCCGAACGCGCCCCGGCCGACCTCGCACCGGGCGGGACTCTCGTCGTCCGCCTGCTCCGCGGGGGCGCGCCGCTCGCCGGCGCGCGCGTCGTCGCCTTCGCCGACGCCGACCGCTTCCGCCCCGTCGAGGCGCAGACGGGCGCCGACGGCCGCGCCGCGCTGGTGCTGGCGCACGCCGGAGCGTGGCTGGTCCGCGCCGTGCACATGACCGGGGCGGCGCCCGGCCGCGACGCGGACTGGGAGAGCGTGTGGGCGTCGCTGACCTTCGCCATCCCCGGGCCGGACGGAGAGTAGTCAGCCGCGGGGCAGGAGCCGCATCCAGCGGGCGCCGTCGACGGCCTTCGGATCGTCGGCGATGAGGATCTGGTTCCGCCCGTTGACGTAGAACGCGCGCCCGCCCGCGTCCGCGGGCACGTCGAACACCGCGCCGTCCCACGGGTTCACCATCGCGCGCCGGTCGCGGATCCAGGGAATGCGGGCGCCGTCGGCAGGTCCGATGAGCGCCGCGCTCGCCGCCGGCACCGCGTCGATTTGCTCGCTGACGAAATCCGCCGCGCCCGAGTTGCGCTCGTGGACGCGCACGAGGTCGCTGTCCGTCCGCGACCTGATGCGGCGGATCGCCTGCGCGACGGCGTCCGTCCAGCGCTGGTTGTAGACCGTCGAGGCGAGCATGAAGCCGAACGTCGGCGCGAGCGCCTCGAACTCCTCCTCCGGCGCGTGCCACGACACCACCTTGTCGGTGAAGCTGCTGCTCTGCGCGACCGTGCCGCCGCCCGGGCGGGGCAGGGAAATCTCGGTGACGGCGAGCGACACGAACACGCGCTCGCGGATCGGGCGTCCGTCCGCGGTGTAGCCGATGTCGAAGATGCCGGCGTCGCCGTACACGCGGGCCTCGCCGCCCGCCTCGCGGAGGCGGTCGAATGCGGCGGCGCCGATCTCCCCCGCCAGCCGGGCCTCGATCGCGTCGGCGATCGCCGTCAGCCGGCGGGCCGAGAGGATGCGCGCATCGGCGCGGTCCTTGCGGTAGACGCCGAGGAACACCTCGTCGAGCCAGGCCTGCACCCCGAACGACTCGCCGGGCGCGAGACATCCCACCGCGTCCGGCGATGCCGCGCGTTCGTGCTGCCGGCTTGCGGCCGGCTCGCTCGACCACGCCCTCATGACCCCTGGCATGAGGTGGTATCCCGCCAGTCCGTCCGCGCGCAGGGTGCTGAACACCACCGATGCCGGCATGGCGACGCACGCGGGATTGGCCGTCCACCTGACGCCGCCGCGGCTGTGCCATTCGCTCGGCGCGCGCACGGTGAGCGCGGTGACGCCGGGCGCGAAACCGCCGGTGTCGCGAATCGCGATGGCGTCGAAAACGGTCCCCGGATCGCCCGCCGCCGCCGCCGCCCACAGGCAGAGCGCCGCGGCGGCCGGCGCGCCGCGGCGCATCACGCGGCGCCGTCGGCGTAGCGGAAGTCCATGGTGCGGCAGTGATAGTGGTAGCCGCCGTCCTGCGCGATCAGCCAGTGCGCCCACTCGTCGCTCTCGTTGCAGTGGGCGTGCACCGCGCCGGGTGGCGTCACGATCGTCCCCCACGGCTCCCAGTCGGCCCGCTCGCCGTCGACGATCGAACAGCACTGCGGGCCGTGGATCGCCAGCGAGACGGCGACCGAATTGTGGCGGTGCGGAATCTGCATGCCGCCCGGGGGCAGCTGGTTCATCGCGAACGTCAGCCCCGGTGCGACGTTGCGGCGGTGTTCCTGCGCCGCGGAGGCGAAAATGACGGCGATTCCCGGCGTCCGCGTCCCCGCGAGCTTGGGCCGGATCGCGGTCATGCGCCGGGCGATCTCGGCTGCGGGAAAGCGTACGGCCTGGACCGGCGAACGGTCTGGTGGCGGCGGCGCGAGGCCGTCGAGCGCCAGCGCCGGGGCGTTGGTGACCGCCCACAGCACGCTGTCCTCGCCCGCCGCGGCGCGGTGCTCCGTCGGCCCGCCGCCGGGCAGGGCGAAGGCGTCTCCGGCCGCCCAGGGAACGACGTCGCCGCCCGTGCGGCTCTCGCCGGCGCCTCGGATCGCGAAGTAGAGTTCCGTGCCCGCACGCGAGTCGAAGGGCAGGCGCTCGCCCGCCGCGATGCGCAGGTAGGAGGCGAGCACCAGCGGGGTCGTGGCGGGGAAATCGAGCGCCATCTCCGCGCTCTGGTCGACTTCGATGACGGCGCTGCCCGTCGCCGCGTCGAACGCGCGGTCGCGTTCGGCTGTGAACTGGCGGCATGGCACGGGCGGATTCGTCACGTTGAAGGCGACCGACGAATCGAAATAGCGCGCCCGCGCGGCGTAGGACCCGTCCGCCGCGGCGCCCGCCCGGCGGGCGACCAGGAAGCGCACGCCCTCCGGCCCCACTCGCTCGGCGTGCGGCACGCCGGCGTCCAGCGAGAAGCGGTCGCCGGCGGCGCAGGCGACCGTGCGGCTGTCGACCGACACGGACATCGCGCCGTCGACCACCAGCAGCGCGGCGGCGAAGTCGTGGGTGTGCGATTCGTTGACCGTGCCCGGCGGCCACTCGACCTCGGAAATGTCGCCGTAGCCGCGTTGTGCAACGTCGGCGCGAAAGGTTTCCACATCCATGTTCCGACGCCCCCGCGAGCCTGTTCCGGGGCGATTACAACGCAGTTGCCCGAGGCGCACAAGGCCGGCCTTGCGCCGCTCGGAGCGGCGGCATAAACAGGGTCCGCGGTACGGATGGGGTTGCGGGGAGCGTTGCATGGCGTCGTTGACATCGGTGCGGCTCGAGAACCGCGGCGTCATCGTCGCCGAGGGCACGGACACGGAGAACTTCCTTCAGGGCCTGGTGTCCAACGACATCCGCCGGCTGGGGGTCGACAACGCGCTCTACGCCGGGCTGCTGACTCCTCAGGGCAAGTATCTGCACGACTTCTTCCTCATCCGCCTCGGGCGCACGGTGGCGATCGAGTGCGAGCGCTCCCGCCTCGCCGACCTGATGCGGCGGCTCGTCGCCTACCGGCTGCGCGCCCGGGTGTCCCTCGAGGACGTGAGCGACCGCTACGCGGTGATCTCGATCTTCGGCGCCGGCACGCCGCGGCTGGAAACGGCGTCGGTGTACGCCGACCCGAGGCTGGAGGCGCTGGGCTGGCGCGCGCTGATGCCGCGCGACGACGCGGACACCGAGCTCGAGAAGGCCGGAATCGCGCGCGGCTCCGCCGCCGACTACGACTCGCTGCGCCTGGGGCTCGGCGTTCCCGACGGGTCGCGCGACATCCTGGTCGAGAAATCGTTCCTGCTGGAAGCCAATTTCGAGGAGCTGAACGGCGTCGATTTCGACAAGGGATGCTACATCGGGCAGGAGAACACGACGCGGCAGAAGCGCCGCGGCGCCGTGCGCAAGCGCCTGATGCGGGTCGACATCGAAGGCGCGCCGCCGCCGCCGGATACGCAGATCACGCTCGCCGACAAGCCGGCCGGCACGATGCGCTCGAGCGGCGGCACGACGGGCATCGCCCTGCTGCGGCTCGAGCACGTCGCCAGGGCCGAGGCGTCCGGCGAACCGCTGCGCGCCGGCGACGCGCGGCTCAAGCCGATCAAGCCGGAGTGGGCCCGTTACTGAGGGGCGCTGCGCCTGGGCCGGCGAGGCCGCCGACACCCTCGCCTGTCACGACCGCGAATGGGGCGTGCCGTCGCACGACGACAAGCCCAACATGTAGGGTCTGCCACGTCGGACCATCATTCCGAAGCGCTTGACCTTGCGCTCGCCGGCCGGGTTGAGGGCCGCGCGGAGCGCGATGTCGAGCGAGCAGGCGCCGGCACCGCCCCGCTTCATGGGGCAAGACAACCGGATGTCGCGGACATGGGCGGACGCCCGCGATCACGTGCTGCGAGTGTGCGATGCGGCGTGATTGTCAGTCGCGAGACTCGCGCTCGGCGATGCCGGAAAGCTCCACCGGCGGCCGGTCGGGAAACCTCGCGACGAGCGACAGGCTCCCGCCCATTGCCTCGACCGTCCTGCGCAACGTCGAGAGCAGGAGATCGCTGCGCTGCTCCATCCGCGACACGGCGTCCTGACTGATGCCGAGCTCGCGGGCGACGCTGACCTGGGTGAGGTGGCGGGCCTTGCGCAGCTCACGCAATGTCATCTCCTCGGAAATGAACTCCGCGGCCAGCTCCTCGACGTTGCGGCGCTCGGCGGGATCGAGCCCGGCGATCATGTCTTCGACATTGAGGCCCATCACGATTCTCCTTCCTTCGCAGGCCGCGCGAGGCGGGGGCGGAGACGCCCGGCAATCCCGCGCAGAGCCGCGTCCCCGGCGACGAGCGACGCCGCGCGGTGTTTGGCCTTGCGGCGACCGGCGGGTTCGAAACTGGTCCGCATGTTGTCACGAGCGGCGGCCTTTTCGTCGCGGTGTTAACGACAATAATACGCTGTTTTCACTACATTTATTCTCTTACGTGCGGGCTCCCTGAACATCCGGCACCTCCGGTTGGGAGTCCCCTCGCATCCGACCCGTCCAAGCTGCCGCCCGGCGCGCTGTCGGCAAGCACTTCGCGCGACCGTGTCCGGGCCGTTCTTTGCCACCAGCGTCAAGAGCTTCAGCAACGCGCCGCGCGGGCGCTTCTCGCCACGCTCCCACTGGCTTACCGGACCCGTGGTCATGTTCGGATGACGCGCGAACACCGCCTGGCTCGCCTGTTCGCGCAGACGAAGCGGCGACGCGCGCCGGGTCTACTGCACCGCGACCGAGCGCAGGCCGGTGACGAAGGACGACAGACCCGAACTGCGCAGCGGCACGAACGTCCGCGAGGTCTGCTTGCAGAAGCGCTTGGCGCGCGCGCAGGCGCTGTGGCTCACGCAATCGACGGGGCAAAGCACGACATCGCCCTGCGAGAGCAGGGTTCCCAGCCGGCGGTCGTTGTCCTCGATCCCGCCGTCGTGATGGATGAAGCGGCCGTTGGCGTTCTCGACGACGGCGCGGAAATGCTCCATGAGGCCGTGGCGCCCGCCGACGTAGACGATGCGGCGCCCGGCGAGGTCGAACGGGCACGACGGATCGTCGCACTGCGGCTCGTCGTCGTGCTCCGTGGCGCCTGTCGCGCGCTTGAGGAAGGCCGCAAGCATCTCGCACTCGCCTTCGAGAGTCGCCGCCGAACGGCGCAGGTCGTCGATTTCGCGCCGGCTCGCGCGCAACTCCGCGGTGCGCTCGGCGAGCCTGCGGTCGGCTTCATCGCGCTCCCGGTCCCGCGTTTCCACAAGACGCAGGAGCGATTCGACGCGCGAGGTCAGGGCGCGGTGCTCTTCCCCGTCCTCGAACCGCCTGAGCCGCGCCGAGACGCAGGCAAGCCTGCCGGCCGTGGCGTGCGCTTCGTCGAGATCCTTGCGCAGGCCGTCGATTTCGCGCTGCCGCTCCGCCGCCCGCCGCCGCGCGACGGCCGACTCGTTGGCCGCCGCGGCCGCCTTGCGTTCGGCGGCGATCAATTGCCGCCTGAACGCGCGGTTGGTCGACCCCTCGAGATGCGACAGCATGTGCACTTCGCCGAACAACTCGACCGCGAGGCTCGCCGTGGTCGCCGGATGGGTCATCAGCGCCCAGAACGGGCCGGCGAAGTCGCCCTTGCCCACCGACTCGGCCCACCACGCTTTGAGCTCGTCCTCGCCCGTCATCGCCGCGCCGCGCCGGACCGCGCCGCGGAACTTCCTGTCGAGCCATTTCTGCGTCAGCCGGGCCAGCGGCTTCGCCTCCGAAACCGCATGGACGGCCAGCCCGTGAATCTCGAAGTCGGTCGCCTTGGCGGCGATGCGCACCCGCGCCTTCGCGGCGAGCTTGCGCAACTCGTCGACGCTGAGGCACGTGCCGCAGATCATGCAGTGGTAGCCGGAGTTGACCTCCCATATCCGCCGCCGGCGGCGGGCGGAAACGGGAGCCTCGGAGGCGGCTTCTTCACACAGCTGGCACATGGACGCGTCCGAAACCAGAATTGCGAATGGTTCTCAATATCAGTACAGAATTCCGGCGTCAACCTCCTGCGATTGAGAATTATTCGCGCATTGCGCCGCATCCCGGGACGCATAGGGAGGGAAAGGGAACCGCCGGGACGCATCGCCCCCACGAGCCCCCTCCCGGGTCCCGGCCGGCGCGTTGACCCGCGAGCGCCGCTTTCCTACGGTGGCCGCACGCTCCGCAACCCATCCCGGTACCCCATGACGAAAGACGAAGGCACGGCCGCGCGGCGGCTCGAGGGCAAGGCGATCATGGTCACGGGCGCCGCCGGCGGCTTCGGCCGCGCGCTGGTCCGCGCCATGGTCGCCGAGGGCGCGCGGGTCGCCGCCGTCGACCTTGCCGCGGCGACGTTCGACGAGACCGACGAGCAGGTTCTGTCCCTCGCCTGCGACATCAGCGACGACGCGGCGTGCGAGGACGCGGCCGCCGCGTGCATCGCCCGTTTCGGACGCATCGACGGGCTCGTCAACAACGCCGGCATCAGCCTGGACCGTATCCGTCCGGACTACGAAGACCGGCCCATCGCCATGGAGGAAATCAGTCCCGAAATCTGGCGCCGCGTATTCGCCGTGAACGCCGCGGGCACGTTCTTCGCCACGCGCGCGGTCGTGCCCCGGTTCCGCGCCCAGGGCAGCGGCCGCATCATCTCGGTCACGACGAGCTTCTTCACCATGCTGCGCCGGGGCTGGGCGCCCTACGGCGGCAGCAAGGCGGCGATCGAGGCGGCTTCGGCGGGCTGGGCCGCCGAGTTCGCCGGAACGGGGATCACCGTAAACGTGCTGGTCCCCGGCGGGCCGGCCGATACCGCGATGGTGCCGCGGCAGGCGTTCCCCGACAGGGCGTCGCTGATCCGGCCCGAGGCCATGGCGCCGCCGACCTGCTGGCTGCTCTCGGACGCCGCCGCCGCCGTCACCGGCCGGCGCTTCGTCGCCGCGAAGTGGGACCCGGCGCTGCCGGAGGAGGAGGCCGCAGCCGCATCCGGTTCTCCTATCGGCTGGCCCGATCTCGCCGCCGCCACCGTCGTGTGGCCGGGTGCCGGCGAATGAGGGAAGCGCCGCGCGCCGCGGCCTCTCAGTACGCGCGATCGAGGGCGAAGGCGACGACCTCGGCCAGCGTGTCGCGATAGCGGCTCTCGGGGAGGGCGGCCAGCGCGCCGCGGGCCTCGTCGGCGTAGCGGCGCGCGCGCGCCACCGTATCGTCGATGGCGCCGCGGCTCGCGATCAGTTCGATCGCGCGCGCAAGGTCGCCGTCGTCTTGACGGCCCTCCTCGAGCGTACGGCGCCAGAAGCCGCGCTCCGCGTCGTCGCCGCGCGCGAACGCGAGGATGACGGGCAGCGTGATCTTGCCTTCGCGGAAATCGTCGCCGACGCTCTTGCCGAGCGTCGCCTCGGCCGCGGCGTAGTCGAGCGCATCGTCCACGAGCTGGTAGCAGGTGCCGAGACTGGCGCCGTAGTCGAACAGCGCGCGCCGACGGCCGTCGCCGCCGCCGGCCACCACGGCACCGACCTCGGCCGCCGCGGCGAACAGGCGCGCGGTCTTCGCCCCGATCACTTCGAGATACGCCGCCTCGCCGGTCGCGGTGTCGTTCGCGGTGAGCAATTGCATCACCTCGCCTTCGGCGATCACCGAGCTCGCGCCCGACAGGATGGCGAGCACGTCGAGCGAACCGTCCTCCACCATCAGCTCGAAGGCGCGCGCGAAGAGGAAATCGCCGACGAGGACGCTCGACTGATTGCCCCAGACCGCATTGGCCGTCGCCGCGCCGCGACGCAGCCTGCTGTCGTCCACCACGTCGTCGTGCAGCAGCGTCGCCGTGTGGATGAATTCGACGCACGCGGCGAGCAGGATGTGCCGGTCGCCACCGTAACCGCAGGCGCGCGCGGCAAGCAGGGTGATCAGCGGCCGCATGCGCTTGCCGCCGGACGCCGTGATGTGGCCGGCCAGCCGCGGGATGAACGCGACGGGGCTCTGCATGCGATCGACGATGACGCGATTCACCGCGGCGAGATCGTGCCGGACAGGCGCTTGCAGGTGGACCAGCCTCTCGGCGTCGGCCTTGTCGAACCCGGCGGCTAGCGCCACGGCGGTCTCCTCCCTGGTCGGCGGGACCGGGAACGGCCGGCGGCGCGCCCTTGACGCCTGCGGCGACCGGCCGGACCATAGAAGGGCCGTCGCGCGCCGGTCAAGCGGCGGCGGCTGGGATGCGGCCGCCGGAGCGGGATGTGAAGGAACTGCTGCGCACCAACGACCCGGTCGAGATTTCGTGGATCGTCGCCCTGCTCGGCGACGCCGGCATCGAGGTCGTCGTCTTCGACGCCCACGCCAGTATCGTCGAGGGTTCGATCGGCGCCATCCCGCGGCGGCTGATGGTGGCCGACGACGATCTGGAGGCTGCGCGGCGGGCGCTGGCGGACGCCGATGTCCGGTAATCTGACGCACGACGCACTGCTCGGCGGACGGGTCCGGCTGGCGCAGCCGGCGCGCGGCACCTGCCGCGCCGCCATCGACGCGGTCCTCCTGGCGGCGGCGGTGCCGGCGCGCGGCGGCGACACGGTCGTCGATCTCGGCGCCGGAACCGGGGCGGCGGCGCTCTGCCTCGCTGCGCGGGTCGGCGGCGCGAACGTGATCGGCATCGAACGCGACGCGGCGCTGGCCAACCTGGCGACGCGGAACGCCGCCGCAAACGGCGCCGCCGGCCGTGTCCGGTTCGTGGCCGCGGACATCGCCGCCCTGCCCCCGCTCCCCCCATGCGACCACGCGATGGCCAATCCACCGCATCTCCCGCCGGAGCGCGCGGCGCCGTCGCGCCGTTGCGACGCGGCGACCGTGGAGGGCGCCGCCGCGGTGGCCGACTGGATCGGGGCGGCCCTCTCCGTCCTGCGCCCGAAGGGAAGCCTGACGGTCGTCCACCGCGCCGACCGGCTGGATGCGGTGCTCGCGGCGCTGCACGGCCGGGCCGGCGCCATCGCCGTCTGCCCGCTGTGGCCGAAGCCCGGACGCGCGGCGAGGCGCGTCCTGGTGCGGGCGCGCAAAGGCGCGGGAATGCCCCTGCACCTCGGCCCGGGCGTGGTGCTGCACCGCGCGGACGGCCGCTATACCGACGAGACCGAAGCCGTGCTAAGACACGCGGCGCCGCTGACACTGGCTCCAGGCGACTTGCCATGCTGACCCGCCTGCTTCCGTTTGCGTCGAAAGCGCCGGTGGTTCCCGTGCTCCGGCTCTCGGGTGTCATATCCGCCGAGGCTTCGCCGTTCCGCGGCCGGTTGAGCATGGCCGGCCTGGCGGGCGCGATCGAACGCGCCTGCCGGATACGCGGTCTCGCCGCCGTCGCGCTGCAGATCAACTCGCCAGGCGGATCGCCGGTGCAGTCGGCGTTGATCGCCGGACGCATCCGCACCCGCGCCCGCGAGCGCGACGTGCCGGTCTTCGCGTTCGTCGAGGACGTGGCTGCGTCGGGGGGCTACTGGCTCGCCTGCGCCGCCGACGAAATATACGCCGACCGGTCGTCGATCGTCGGCTCGATCGGCACGATTTCCGCAGGCTTCGGCTTCAGCGAGGCGATCGGGCGGCTCGGCATCGAGCGCCGCGTCTACCACGAAGGCCGGAACAAGGGGATGCTCGACCCGTTCAAGCCCGAGGACCCGGAGGACGTTGCCCGGCTGCAGGCGATCCAGAAGGACATCCACCGCGCTTTCGTCGACCACGTGCGAAACCGCCGCGGCAAACGACTCAAGGCCGACGACGACACGCTGTTCAACGGCGATATCTGGACCGGCGAACACGCCGCCAGGCTCGGATTGATCGACGGTCTCGGCGATCTGCGCGCGACGATGCGGGATCGCTTCGGCGAGACGGTGCGCCTGCCCGTGATCGGCGCGGCGCGGAGTTGGCTGCGGCGCCGTCTGGGCACCTCCGCACCGGGGCCATGGCACGATCCGGGCACGGTGTTCGACGGCATCGCAGCCGCCGTCGAGGAACGCGCACTGTGGGCCCGTTTCGGCCTGTGACGCTGGCAAGCGCGCCGAGGTTCGGCTAAGACAGGGGCGTCGCCCGACGATCACGGGAGCACGCCGGATCGTTCCATGTTCGGTTTCAGCATCCAGAAGCTGCTGTTCACGGTCCTCGTCATCGTCATCGTATGGTACGGATTCAAATGGCTGGCCCGCCTGCAGGACCGTCGCGAGAACAAGGTCGCGGAGCGGCGCCAACGTGCCGGCCGCGGCCGGCGGCCGGACACGGGCGCCGACGTCGAGGACCTGACCGAGTGCGTGCTCTGCGGCATTTACGTGGCGGCGCCACGCGCCCGGTCGTGCGGCCGCGAAGACTGCCCCTACCCCGGCTGAGGATGCGCCGGTGACCGACGCCGTGCGCCCGGCCACCGATTTCCAGAGCTTGATCCTCGACCTGCAGCGGTTCTGGGCGGCCCACGGCTGCGTCGTTCTGCAGCCCTACGACATGCCGGTGGGCGCTGGCACCTTTCACCCGGCGACGCTGCTCAGAAGCCTCGGACCGAAGCCGTGGCGGGCGGCCTACGTCCAACCGTCGCGCCGCCCCGCGGACGGGCGCTTCGGGGAGAATCCCAATCGCCTCCAGCACTACTACCAGTTCCAGGTCATTCTGAAACCGTCGCCGGCGGACATGCAGGACCTCTATCTCGAAAGCCTGACGACGCTCGGCATCGACCCGATGCTGCACGACATCCGTTTCGTCGAGGACGACTGGGAAAGCCCGACTCTCGGCGCCTGGGGGCTCGGCTGGGAAGTCTGGTGCGACGGCATGGAGGTATCGCAGTTCACCTATTTCCAGCAGGTCGGCGGAATCGACTGCGCGCCCGTGTCGGGCGAGTTGACCTACGGCCTCGAGCGCCTGGCGATGTACGTCCAGGGCATCGAGAACGTCTATGACCTCGACTGGAACGGCGCCGGCACGCGCTACGGCGACGTCTTTCTCGAGAACGAACGCCAGTACTCGGAGCAGAACTTTGCCGTCGCCGACACCGACGTTCTGTTCCGGCATTTCGCCGATGCCGAAGGCGAGTGCGGCCGTCTGATCGCCGCCGGCTTGCCGTTGCCCGCCTATGACCAGTGCATTGCGGCCAGCCACCTGTTCAACATGCTCGACGCACGCGGGGTGATCGGCGTTGCCGAACGCGCGGCATACATCGCGCGCGTGCGGGCGCTGGCGCGGCGCTGCTGCGAAAGCTGGCTCGCCACGGGCGCCGCCGGTGCCTGAATTTCTTCTCGAACTGCTGTCGGAGGAAATCCCGGCGCGCATGCAGCGGCGCGCGGCCGCGGATCTGGCGCGCCTCGCGGGAGAACGGTTCGCGGCCCAGGCGCTCGCGTGCGACCACGTGCGCACGTTTGCGACGCCGAGGCGGCTAGCCGTCGCAGCGCACGTCCCGCGCAAGCAGGCGGACTCGGTCGAGGAACGGCGCGGGCCGCGCGTGGGCGCGCCGGCGCGCGCGGTCGAGGGTTTCTTGCGCGCGGCGGGGCTCGAATCGCTTGCGCAGTGCGAAACGCGCGAGACGCCGAAGGGTGCCTTCTATTTCGCCGTTCGCGAGCGTGCGGGTCGTGCGACCGTGGACCTCCTGCCCGATATCATTCAAACGATCGTCGCCGCGATGCCGTGGCCGAAGTCGATGCGGTGGGGTTCCACACGTCTGCGGTGGGTCCGACCGTTGCATGGCGTGCTCTGCCTGTTCGACGGCGCGGCGGTTCCGGGCGTCCTTTCGCTCGGCGAGGACGTCGATCCGCTCCGCTTTTCGGACACGACGGTTGGCCACCGCTGGCTGGCGCGGGGGCCGGTCGCGGTGTCGTCGGTGGACGACTACCTCGCCGGGCTGGAGGCGGCGCACGTCGTGTGCGACAGCGGTGAGCGGGCGCGCCGCATCGTCGCCGGCGGCCGTGCCCTCGCGGCGGAAGCGGGCCTCCGGTTCGATCCGGAACCGGCGCTACTCGAAGAGGTGGCGGGACTGGTCGAGTGGCCGGTGCCGGTGCTCGGGACCATGGACGACGCGTTCATGGCCGTGCCGCCGGAGGTGCTGACGACGGCGATGACAAGCCACCAGAAGTATTTCCCGCTGTTCACCGGGAAGGGGGCGCTGGCCAACCGCTTCGTGGCGGTGGCGAACATTGCCGCACCGGACGGTGGCGCCGCCATCCGGCGCGGCAACGAGAGAGTGTTGCGCGCGCGTCTTCACGACGCCCGGTTCTTCTGGGAGCAGGACCGTTCGGCAACGCTGGAGAGCCGCCTCGTCCGCCTCGACGGGATCGTCTTCCACGCCCGTCTCGGCAGCGTCGGCGACAAGATGCGCCGCCTGGAGACACTCGCCGCCACCGTAGCCGGCTTCGTACCCGGCGCCGGCGTGGACGAGACGACGCGCGCGGCGCGCCTGTGCAAGGCCGACCTCGTGACCGGCATGGTCGGCGAGTTTCCGGAGCTGCAGGGCGTCATGGGGCGCTACTACGCCGACCACGACGGCGAGACGGCCGCGGTCGCCGACGCCATCGCCGAGCACTACGCGCCGGCGGGCGCGGGCGACGCCTGTCCGACTGCGCCGGTCTCGGTGGCGCTCGCGCTTGCCGATCGTCTCGACAGCCTCGCCGGCTTCTTCATGATCGACGAAAGGCCGACGGGTTCGAAAGACCCGTTCGCCCTGCGGCGGGCCGCGCTCGGCGTCGTCCGCCTGATCCTCGAGCGCGGGCTCCGCGTGCCCCTGCGGGCGGCATTCGAAGCGGCCGCGGCCGGACACGGCGCTGACGACCCCGGGGCGGTCGCCGACGCGGCGCTTGCCTTCGTCGGCGAAAGGCTGCGCGTGCACATGCGGGGCGGCGGTCTCCGGCACGATGTGGTGAGCGCCGCGTTTGCGGTCGCCGGCGACGACGATCTCGTGCGTCTGCGGCACCGCGCCGACGCGCTGGCTGCCTTTCTCGACACCGACGACGGCGCAAATCTGCTGCACGCTTTTCGCCGCGCGCGCAACATCGTGCGCATCGAAGAGAAGAAGGACGGATCGCGGCACGACGGAACCGTGGATCTGCGGACGCTCGCGGAACCCGCCGAACGCGCGCTGCATCGGAGCCTCGGCACTGCCCGGGAGCAAATCGACGCGGCGCTGGCGGATGAACGGTACGACGGCGCGATGCGCGCGCTGGCGGCACTGCGCGCGCCGGTCGACCGGTTTTTCGACGACGTGACCGTCAATGTCGACGCCCCCGACCTGCGGGCCAACCGTCTGCGCCTGCTGTCGCAGATCGGCGCGTCGCTGTCGGCCGTTGCCGATTTCTCGAAGATCGAAGGTTCGTGACCCGATGACGAAATACGTGTTCGGGTTCGGCGACGGGCGCGCCGAGGGCGCTGCCGACATGCGTACGTTGCTCGGCGGCAAGGGCGCAAACCTGGCGGAGATGAGCAACCTGGGTCTGCCCGTGCCCCCCGGCTTCACGATCACAACGGCGGTCTGCAACCGCTATCGGGGCGTCCGCGACAGCTATCCTCCCGGACTCGACGGTCAGGTAGGGGCGGCGGTGCGCGAGATCGAGCGGCAAACCGGCGCCGGATTCGGCGACGCCGGCAATCCGCTGCTGTTTTCCGTTCGCTCCGGCGCGCGCGCGTCCATGCCGGGAATGCTGGACACGGTGCTCAATCTCGGTCTGACCGACGCCACGGTCGAGGGGTTGGCGGCGCGCAGTGGCGACGCGCGCTTCGCGTGGGATTCCTATCGCCGCTTCATTCAGATGTACGGCGACGTCGTACTCGGCGTGAGCCACGATTCGTTCGAGGACATTCTTGACCGTCACAAGGACGCACGCGGGCTCGGTCTCGACGCGGATCTCGCGGCGGATGACTGGCGCGATATCGCGGCGCAGTACCTGCACCTGGTCCGCCAGACCACGGGCGAGGCGTTTCCCCAGGTTCCCGAACATCAGCTCTGGGGCGCGATCGGTGCCGTGTTCGGCAGCTGGACGAACCGGCGCGCCGTCACCTATCGCAAGCTCAACGGCATTCCCGACGACTGGGGCACGGCGGTGACGGTCCAGAGCATGGTATTCGGCAACATGGGGCCGGACTGCGCGACCGGCGTCGCGTTCACGCGCAATCCCTCGACCGGCGAGCGCGCCGTCTTCGGCGAGTTTCTGATCAATGCCCAGGGCGAGGACGTGGTCGCCGGCACCCGCACACCGCAGCCGCTGACGAGCGTTGCCGGCGAGGCGCCGTCGCTGTCGGAGAGCATGCCCGAGGCGCATGCGAGCCTGACCGAGATCCTCGCGCGCCTCGAAACCCATTACCGCGACATGCAGGACGTCGAATTCACCATCCAGCGGAACCGCCTCTACGTGCTGCAAACGCGCTCCGGCAAGCGCACGGTGGCGGCGGCGTTGAAGATCGCCGCCGACATGGTCGAAGAGGGGTTGATCGACCGCGCCGAGGCAGTCTGCCGCATCGACCCGGACGATCTCGAACGGTTGCTGCACCCGACGCTCGACCCGAAGGCCGAGCGCATCGTCGTCGCGCGGGGCCTGGCCGCGTCGCCGGGAGCCGCGTGCGGCAGGCTGGTGTTGGATTCCGACGAGGCGGAAGCGCGCGCGCGCGCCGGCGAGAACGTGATTCTCGTCCGCATCGAAACCAGCCCCGACGACATTCACGGCATGCACGCGGCGTGCGGCATTCTCACTGCCCGAGGCGGCATGACCAGCCACGCGGCGGTGGTGGCGCGGGGCATGGGACGGCCCTGCGTCTCGGGTGCGGGCAACCTGAAGATCGACTACGCCGCCGGCACCGTCGGCGCCGGCGCCACGCTGCTGTCGGCGGGGGACACCGTGACCATCGACGGAAGCACCGGCGAGGTGATGCGCGGGGCGGTGCCGATGGTGCAGCCGGAGCTTGGCGACGATTTCCGGCGCCTGATGGCGTGGGCCGACGAGTTCCGTACGCTCAGGGTGCGGACCAATGCCGAAACGCCGAGCGAGGCCAGGGTGGCGCGGGAGTTCGGCGCCGAAGGTGTCGGGCTGTGCCGCACCGAACACATGTTCTTCGACGAAGACCGCATCTTGGCGATCCGCCGCATGATCATGTCGGAGGACGAGAACGAGCGGCGCGCCGCTCTGGCGACGATCCTGCCCATGCAGCGGCGCGACTTCACGAATCTGTTCGAGATCATGGCAGGCTTGCCGGTAACCGTACGGCTGCTCGACCCGCCGCTGCACGAATTCCTGCCGCGCAATCGCGGCGCGCTGGCGGAAATGGCCAGGGCGACGAGGAAACCGGAAGCGGAGGTCGAACGTCGCGTCAGCCAGCTTCACGAGCTCAACCCGATGCTGGGCCACCGCGGCTGCCGTCTCGGTCTGAGCTATCCGGAGATTTACGAAATGCAGACGCGGGCGATCTTCGAGGCGGCGATGGCCGCCGGCGAAAGGACCGGCGCTGCCGTGACACCGGAAATCATGATCCCGCTCGCCGCGACCGGAGAGGAGCTGGCCCTGCTGCGCGCGCGCATCGACGGCGTGGCGGCGGCCGTTGCCGCCGAATCCGGTGCGGCGCCCGACTATTTGATCGGCACGATGATCGAGCTGCCGCGGGCCTGCCTTCGCGCCGGCGACCTCGCGCGGACAGCGCAGTTCTTCAGCTTCGGTACCAACGACCTGACCCAGACGACGTTCGGCATCAGTCGCGACGACTCGGCCCGCTTTCTCGACCGCTACCTCGACCTCGACATCCTCAGCCACGATCCGTTCGTGACGCTCGACGCCGACGGCGTCGGCGAGCTCATCTCCCTTGCCGTGGAGCGCGGCCGGCGCGCGCGCGGCGATCTCAAGCTCGGAATCTGCGGCGAGCACGGCGGCGACCCGCGGTCCATCCGCTTCTGCCATCTGAGCGGCCTCGACTACGTTTCGTGCTCGCCCTATCGTGTTCCCATCGCACGCTTGGCGGCGGCGCGCGCGGCGCTCGAGGAGGCCGGCGCGGCGGCGGAAGGGACGCGGAAATGATCGCCCGTCTGATCGTACTGGCGAGCCTCGTTCTCGCACCGGCGACGCTGCAGGCGGCGGGACCGGAGAAAGAGCTCGGCCCCGAGAAGATGGCCCTGGCCGAGGCCATCATCGCGCGCGTGATTGACGGCATCCGCTACGAAGGCCTGCGCGGCGAGAAGATCGAGGCGGCAATCCGCGCCTGGACCGACTACCACATCCAGCGGCGTGAAATCACACAGCGCGACAGCACGATCATCCAGCTCTACGCGCGCCGCGCGGCAGCGCTGTACCGACAGGGTGTGCCCCACGTTCCTTACGCCGAGCGGCAGTCGGGCGAATAGCGGCCGCACCTCGAAAACCAGTCGCTCCGCCGGACGCCGGCCGTTTCAACAGGAAATCGCCATGCCCAGAATCAACCGTGCCGTCGAACTTCTGGAACGGGGCCAGCCTGTGTATTGCGACCTCGTCGGCGAGTTGAGCTACGACAGCGGCACCCGCCTGGCCGGCACGTGGGCGGACTATCTGACCGTCGATCTGGAACACCACCCCTTCGACATCGCGCGGCTGCACGACTTCATGCGCGGTCTGGTCGCCGGCGGACCGGCCGACAGCGGACACCGGACACCGGCGGTGATCGTTACTCTTCCGACCGACGGCGGCGACGTGCGTACGGTGCGCGCAAACCACTGGATGGTCCAGCAGACGCTGGCCGCCGGCGTTCACGGCCTGCTTCTGTGTCACGCGGAATCGCCGGCGGCGGTGAAGGCCTTCGTAGAGGGAGCGCGGTACTCGTTTCAGACTCTCGGCATAGGCGACCGTCTGGAAGAGGGACGGCGCGGCTCCGGCGGACAGCAGACCGCCGCCGAAGTCTGGGGAATCGCGGTGGCGGATTATCTGGAGCGCGCCGATGTCTGGCCGCTCAACCCCGGAGGCGAGCTGCTGCTGGGCCTGAAGATCGAAAATCGGCGCGCCTTGGTCCAGGCCGACGCCAGCGTCGCGGTGCCGGGAATTGCCTTCGCCGAATGGGGACCCGGCGACATGGGGATGTCCTTCGGCCACCGCGAGGCTCACGACCCGCCCTATCCGGCCGACATGCTCGCCGCAAGAGACCGGGTAAAGGCTGCCTGCGACCAGGCCGGCGTCGCCTTTCTGGAAATCGTGCAGCCGGATACCGTGATCGCGCAAATCGACGCGGGAGTGAAAATCGGCGCAGCGACCGAGAAGGCCGCCGCTGTCGGCCGCCGCCACAGCGCGCGGCATCGGGGGTAAGGCGGACGACCGGCCGGCGCGTCACGGCGGAGGCACCCGCCGCAGGAGCGCTTGTCCGGCATCCGGCCAAGCGTTATATACGCGGCGCGCAGGCCGGCGTCGGAGTGTAGCTCAGCCTGGTAGAGCACCGTCTTCGGGAGGCGGGGGCCGGTGGTTCAAATCCACTCACTCCGACCAATTTTTTCAAGCACTTAGCGGCTAGCCCGCCGGTCCCTCCGGGGCCGAACGTTTGCAAATTTGCAAACACCGCCTGCACCCATCCCCTCATGAGCAAGCAACGGCCGGGACGCGCGGCCGTGCACCGCCTACCCGTGGCGGCAGGACAAGTAGCGGGAAGGCGAGGCCGTCGCGGGCCAAAGCCGAAAATCCGGGCTCTGCTGGCATGTACACCCCGCCGCCTTCGGGACGGCGACCCTTGCATCCCGGTGCCCTATGACCACAAGCGCGGGCGAGTACAGGCGCCGGACGTGGCGTTGCCGTAAGGCAGGCGGCACGGGCGGGCCTAGATCACCCGCCCGTGACTCCGAAGGGTGTCGGAGAAGGGGAACTTAGTACGCGGCCGGCGTTGCAGCGCCGGCTCCTCCTGATCGGAGGCGGTGGACCTAGGGAGGTCTACAGGGCGGAAAGGGCCGGAGGTGCGCCCGATTGTCAAGCCCAACGAGGCGGCGATGACGGAACGGAAGCACGGCGACACCTTCACCTGCATCGACTGCAACTCTGCCTTCGACCGCCGCGGCGTCGTGGGCGGCATTCCGCTGCGCTGCGATGAGTGCCGGCGCCGGGCGCACGTTGCAGCGCAAGGGCGCTACCGGGCGCGCAACCCGGATTGGAAGGTCAAGCACGCGGACCGCGCGCGTGCTCGGCGGCGAGAGGCCCGTGGGGACCCCTAAGCGCTGTCCCGCTCGGGGCGCATATGACCGGGGCGGGGAGTTTCGAACTCCATGCGAATTGCCGATCTGACAGCCAAGATCGAGCTTCTGCGCGTCACCCAGGGCCGATTCGCGGGCCGGCATATCCGGGTTCTGCCGTGGCAGAAGCGGTTTCTCAGGGGGGCGTTCTGCGGCGATGCAGAGACCGCGGCGCTGTCCATTGCGCGCGGCGGGGGCAAGACAACGCTCATGGCGGCGGTTGCCACGCTGGCGCTGCTCTGGCCGGAAATGCGCCGTGCCCGCGGCGAGATCATCTTGTGCGCCGCCAGCTTCGCTCAGGCGAAGATCGCCTTTGACCACATCCTTGCCTTCATGGCGCCGCTGATACGGGCGGACAAGCGGAAGTGGCGCGTCGCCGATTCGTCCCAGCACGCGAGCATTGAGCACCGGGCAACCGGGGCGCGTGTGCGCTGCATCGGAGCGGACCCTCGCCGGGCCCACGGGCTGGCGCCGGCCCTCGTCCTGGCCGACGAGCCGGCCCAATGGCCGCCGAACACATCCGAACGCATGGTCGCGGCGCTGCGGACGGCGGCGGGGAAAATCCCGGACAGCCGATTCGTCGCCATAGGGACCCGTCCCGATTCGGAGACGCACTGGTTCGCGAAGATGCTGGCCGGCGGCGCGGACTATGCGCAGTCCTACGCCGCGCCCGACGATGACCCCCCCTTCCGCAAAGCGACCTGGGTAAAGGCGAATCCGTCGCTGCCGCACATGCCAGACCTTGAGCGGGCGACCCGGAAGGAAGCGCAGGAGGCGCGCAAGGACCCGGCCTTGCTCGCGGCGTTCCGGGCGCTCAGGCTCAACCAGGGGACGCCCGATACCGAGCAGGCGCACTTGCTCGACGCGGCCCTATGGAAGGCTTGCGAGGGGCAGGCAGACGCGGACGGGGCGACGGTATGGGGCATCGACCTCGGCACGTCTGCGGCGCAGTCCGCGATTGCTTGCTACTGGCCGGAGACCGGAAGGCTGCAAGCCCTCGCGGCCTTCCCGTCCGAGCCTTCCCTTGCGGAACGCGGCCTGCGGGACGGCGTGGGATCGCTCTATGTCCAGTGCGCCGCGCGTGGCGAACTGCTCACCCTCGGGCAACGGGCGACCGACATTCCGGCTTTGCTCCGGGCGGCCCTCGATCTGTTCGGGGAACCCGCGTTGCTTGCCTCCGACCGGTGGCGCGAGGCCGAATTGCGGGACGCACTGGAGGCCGCGGGCGTTCCCCCGGCGCGGCTGGAAGCGCGCGGCATGGGCTACCTCGACGGCGGCGAGGACGTGCGGACCTTCCGCCGCGCCTTCGCCGAGGGGAAAGTGACGCCGTTCCCGTCCCTGCTGCTCCGCGGCGCCATGGCCGAGGCCCGCACCGTGTCGGACCCGGCCGGCAACGCGAAGCTCGCGAAGGGGTCCGAGGGCGGCCGGCGGACCCGTGCCCGGGACGATGCGGCCGCGGCCGGCATCCTGGCCGTCTCAGCCGGCGTGAGGCACCGCGAGCGGCTTCCGGCTACCGGCACCCGGCAAGGTGTTTACCTCGGCCTGTAGGCGCGTGCGCCGCGATTGCCATGACACTGTCGGCGAATGGCAACATAAGTCCGAATCAACTACAGAATATCAATGGCAAATTCTAAACTGGAGGGTCCCATGGGCTGGGTCTGCGATGTTGTCACCTCAGAATTCGTTTGGGGAGTCGTGATTGGCCTGTTCCTAGCATTAGTGGTAGCAGGTGCTTCGGTTTGGCTGGACAAGCGCCAGAAGCGCGGCATCGCGCTTGATTTATGTGGCGACTTGATCTCGAACATTTGCAAACTGATTCAAGACCTCGATGACCATCGCCGCCGCAACAATAATATTAACCACGAATTATTGGAACTAATTTTGGCAGAAATCCACATATTTGGCCGCAATCGCGAACATATAATTTTGATATCCGACACAACGCTACGGAGTGATATACGGGACTTCTTCACTCGTGTTGCAGCACTACTGGCACAGACACAATGGCATCTACAGAAATTTTACGAAACGAATTCATCCTCCCAAAATGAACTTGCCACGCTTCATCTGACTCGCGCAAGAGAAGCTTGCGATCAGCTGAGCGGAATGAAGACCCATGGGCAGGATATCGCCCAGCGATCTACGTCGACTTGATTAGCTTGGTCTAATCTACGTCTCGAAGGCTCAGAGTATCGAAACACGTGTCGACCATTTGAGGTGCTGATGAGCCGACTCCATGTCCGCCTCAATACGGCCCGCTGGCGGGCCGCCCGAATGGCGGTTTTGAGCCGTGATGGCTACCGGTGCCGCGCGTGCGGCGGCGCCGGGCGCCTGGAGGTCGATCACATCCGCCCGTTGTGGAAGGGCGGCGCGCCCTACGGACTGGAAAATCTGCAAGCCCTTTGCCGGCGGTGCAGTATCGAGAAGACGGCGCGGGAAAACCGGAAGCCGCGCACTGCGAGTCAACGTGCGTGGGATGCTCTTGTAAACGAACTTCAGCAGCGCTAGCTTGAGACCGTAGCCCGAGGAAAACGGAAATGGACAGGGCTGGTGTCCAACCGTTTTCAGGGGTGAACATGCTCCAGAGCCAAAAGCTGGCCCTCCGCGCCTCCGAGATTCGGGCGCGGCTCGCGGCCTTGGCTGCCGTCGACGATCTCACCGACGAGCAGCGAACCGAACTCGGGAATCTCCGCACCGAATACGGCGACGTGGAAACGCGCTACCAAGCCGCCCTCGTCGCCGAGGACAAGCCGCCGGAGCACCGGCAGGCCACGCCGGAAGGGCGCGAGCTTCGCGCCATGATCGACGGCGCCAACCTCGGAGCGATCTTCGAGGCCACGCTGGAGCATCGCGCGACGGACGGCCGGGAAAAGGAACTGCAAGAGCACTTCCGGCTTCCCACCAACGCCGTTCCCCTCGCCCTCCTGGAGACCCGCGCCGTGACGCCGGCGCCGGCGGACGTAGGCCAGAACCAAGCTGCGATCATTCCTGGCGTCTTCCCGCAAAGCTGCGCGGCGTTCTTGGGAGTGGACATGCCGACCGTGGGCGCGGGCGAGGCTGTCTATCCCGTGCTCGCGACGAACGCGACCGTCGAGGCGCTGGCGGAGAACGCGGCTGGGACGGAGACGACGGGATCGTTCACGGCCGACGTGCTCTCGCCGTCGCGGCTACAGGCGAGCTTCTTCTACTCGCGCGAGGATCGCGCCCGCTTCGCCGGCATGGGCGAGGCGCTGCGGCAGAACCTCAGCGATGCCCTCGCGGACGCGCTCGACGATCAGGTGCTGTCGGGGACGGAAGGGCTGTTCACCGGCACCAATCTCGCGGACCACGCGGCAAGCGCTGTGACGGACTTCGCCCGCTACACCGGGGACCTCGCCTATGGGCGCGTCGACGGCCGGTGGGCGATGATGACGGCGGACCTTCGGATCGTCATGGGCGCCGCGGCCTACGCGCACGCGGGAGGCGTCTACCGGAACAATTCGGTGGACCGGAACGCCCTCGACCGGCTCATGGAGATCACGGCCGGCGTCAAGGTGTCGGCGCACGTTCCCGCGGTGGCGGGGAACAAGCAGAACGCCCTGATCCGGCTCGGGATGCGCCGGGACATGGTTGCGCCGGTGTGGGAAGGCGTGACGCTCATCCCCGACGAAGTCACGAAGGCAGCGAACGGGCAGATCGTCATAACGGCGGTCATGCTCCATGCGGTCAAAATCCTTCGGGCGGCCGGCTTCTACAAGCAAGAGACCCAGCACGCCTAAGGGCGCGCCATGCTGGGAACGCTGGAAATCCGGCAGAGGGGAGGCGCGCGCGTCCTGGCGGGCGCGTTCCCCTATGGGAAAATCGCCACGGTGCGGGACCGCGGGCGGACCCGAAAGGAGCGGGTGCGGTCTCGTGCGTTCGGTTGGCAGCTTCAAGAGTTTGCGCGGGTGCAGGCTCAGATGGCGCAAGCCATCTCGGAGGGTGCGGCGGAAGGGATACGGGACGCGATGGCGGACGCCCTCGCCCGCCGCAACGTCCACGTCCTCGCGGGCCACGACTTCAACAAGCCGCTGGGTTCCATGCTCGCGGGCACGGCTCGGGTAACGGACGGCGACGACGCCGTGCGCTTCGAGGTCGATCTGCCTGATGATGCCGATATGCCTACTCACATGCGGGACACGGTGGCGATGGTCCGCACCGGCTTGGCCGGCGGCGTTTCCCCTGGTTTCCGTGTCCCTCCTGCGAACGCTGTTCCCAACGCCGAGACCCTGACCCCGGAACCGGGCAATCCGGGCGTCATGATCCGGGAAGTGAACCAAGCCGTCCTCGTCGAGATGAGCGTCGTGACGCGGCCGGCATACGCCACTACCGAGGTGGACCTTCGGGCGGAGCACTTCGGACCAGCGCCGCGACGGCCGGACGCGACCCTGTGGCTATGAAACGGGAGACGTAGGATGGCCCAGCAGCCGCATTTCGTCATTCCCGACGACGGCAGCGCAGGGGATATTTCCGCCGGGCTTCCTGCCGGCTGCTACGTCGGCCAGTTGCGGCTATGGGGCGCACCTGGGGCGTTCGAGGCGTACTACGCCACAGCGGAGGCCGCGCCCGCGTCGCTTGCCGACTACTTCGTCGTCAAGATGGACGGCGCGTTTGAGTTCTTTGCCGGTCCCTCAACGCCCCCGACATGGGTTCGCATGTTCCCAGCGCCTGAGCGTTCGTCGGCCCACAATCGGGCCACCGTGGCCATTGCGCGGGTGGGAACGGAGAACGCGGCATGACCGATACCGGCTCAGCACGTCCGGCAAACCTCCGGTCGGCGAAGGCGTCCAGGCCGAAGCAGGCCACGGCGGCGCTAACAGTCGACGAATTGCTCGCCGCCCTCCGGCTAGGCGACAGCGCCGAAGAACGGGCCCAGGCCGAGCGGCTGCTCGCCTATGCGACCGAGGCGATCCGGCGGCACCTGGGCGACGCATACGCGGATGCTCCTCAGGCGATCAAGAACGAGGCGACGATCCGTCTTGCGGGCTACGCCTACGACAAGCCGACCGCCACGTCCGGCGCTTCCTACGCCAACGAGCTACGGAACAGCGGGGCGGCGGCGATCCTCCTCCCCTACCGCGAGCACCGCGCGGGGGCGTGCTGACATGCCGGACCTGCGAAGAGAAGCCCGGCTGAGGGAAGCCTGGAACCTGGACGAGCGCGCAACGTTCACGGTGGACACCGGAGGCACGCGGGATCAGCAGGGCCATTACGTCCCGAACCTAGTCACCTGGACTGCGTGGGTGCGGCGGGAAGTGCTGAGCGCCGATGAGGGGCTGTCGGTAACGGACGCCGGGCACTTCCGGCAGACGGCCTCGATCAAGCTCGCAGCGCGGCATGACCCCCGCCTCGTTGAGCACGGTCCCGGCGGGACGGTCGCGTTCGATGGCACCACTTACAGCATCGCCGTCGTCGCCCGCGTCGGGCGCCGGCGATACGTCTACGTCTACGGGAGCGCATCGACATGAGGTTCTGGCCGTTCCGGCGCGAGACCCGCGCCGATAGCAGCTACACGGATGCGCTGGTAGCGGCGATCACCGCGAACGCGAAGGGCGAGCAGACCGCGTTCCCGACCGCTACGGCGGCGCTGGAGGCGTGCTCAGGGCTCGTGGGGCGCGTGTTCGCGTCCGCCAGTGTCAAGGCACCCGATCACGTCCAAAGCGCCCTCACGCCGGCCCTGTTGGCGCTGGTGGGCCGTTCCTTGATCCGCCGGGGCGAAGTGCTGTTCGACATCGCCGTCCGAGACGGCGCGATGGCCTTCCACCCGGTGTCGAGCCATGACGTGGATGGCCCGCACGACGCTTGGCACTACCGCATCAATCTCGCCGGCCCGTCCGAGCACGTGACCGTGGAGCGGCCCGCTAGCGGCGTGCTCCATTTCCAATACGCGATGGACGCTGAAACGCCCTGGCGCGGCGTAGGACCTTTGCAGGTCGCAGCCCTCGCCGGCCGGCTCAGCGCCGAGACCGTCGCCGCCCTCGCGGACGAGGCGTCCGGGCCGAGGGGCGCGGTCATGCCGCTTCCGGTTGACGGCAACGACCCGACGATTGCGGCGTTGAAGGCAGACATTCGGAAGCTCGCGGGCAAGCTCGCGTTCGTCGAGAGCACGCGCGGGAAGTGGTCGACCGACTCGGCGAGGGAAGGCCAGCGCGACGACTGGCTCGCGAAGCGCATTGGTGCGGACCCGCCGGCTTCCCTCGTGGCCCTCCAGCAGCGGGCGAGCGAGGAGGTCATGCTGGCGTGCGGCCTGTCGCCGTCGTTGTTCTCCGCTCAAGGCGACGGAACGAGCAAGAGAGAAAGTTTCAGGCAGGCGTTGCATAGCGTCATCGGCCCGTTGGGGCGGCTCGTCGCGGCGGAGCTTTCCTTGAAGCTCGAAACCGAGGTCGCACTGGACTTCGCCGACATCCACGCCGCGGACGTGACCGGCAGAGCGCGCGCGTGGAGGTCGCTCGTCGGCAACGAGGCCAAGCTGGACGCGGCGACCGCGGCGCGGCTCGTCGGGCTGGGAGGGGACGATGCCTGAATTGCAAATGACGCTTGCCGAGGCCGAGCGCCTCGGGAGGGTGAAGCGCCACATTTACGACGAAGGATGGGACGAAGATTACGCCATCGTCCGGCTGGACGAACTGGCGCACATCGCCACGCGCACGAACCCTGACAAGCTCGCGAAGCTCCGGGCGGAATGGAACCCGAAGTGGTTTGAAGCGATCACGCTTCAGGAGGGTATCGACGGCCACGGGCGCGAAAGGTTCATCCTCCGCGACGGCAATCACCGTCTGACCCTCGCACGCGAGCGCGGCTCCCGGACGATAGAGGCGATCATTCAGGGATCGCCGCGGCCGGCCGCGCCGGGCGAGTAGGTGGCCGGCCGGCCCAAGGGCGGGCTGCGCTTCGGCCCGTCCGAAGATGCCTACCTCGAATCCATGATGGCAGCGGACGCGGCCCGCGGGCGGCCGAAGTGGCGCGAAGTGGCGCGCGAGCTTGGCCGGCCCGAGATCGAGCTACTGCGCCGCGTGTCCACCTTGCAGCGCCGCCGCAACGCGCGCCGGGCGAAGGCCATGGCGGAAGCCAACACCCGCCCCTGTTCGTGCTGCGGGCGCCCGTTCGTGCGGACGCCGGCCCGGCGGATGCTGTGCGCGGATTGCTTCCGGCGCGGCGCGGCGGTGGATTGAGCCGGCGGCGCGTCAAGCGAAAATGGTTCATCATCGCGATGAGGTTGTGGCGGGCCGGCGTCCCTTGACAGCGGCACCCTCCTACGGTAACTCTCAGTAACCGACGCATGGGAGGTGTCCATGAACAAGGCTGTCAAGTGCGATCCCGTCATCCTGAACATGGCGCGACAGATTCTAACCGAAAGGCTCGCGCCCCGGCTCAAGCCTGTGGTCGACCAAGGCCATGTCGGCGGATTCGTCGATCCCGGTTTCGTCGCCATCTGGGGCGCCGGAATGCGCAAGCTCCAAGATGCGCAGATCGTCAATCTGGCTTTGACGCTGCTTGTGGAGCACGTCGAGGCACAGCCGGAAGGCAAAACCGGCCTTCCAATTTTCGACAACTGATCCCATGCCGCGCCTGCTCACACTCAAGGAAGCCGCTGACGACCTCGGCGTTCCCGTCGCTTCGCTGCGACGGGTTGCGGAGGAGCACGGCTACCTGATTCGCATGGGCCGGGCGCAGCGGATTCACCCCAACGACCTTGAGGAGATGGTTCTCAAATGTCGCAATCCGAAGGACAAGGACCACGGCTCGAACAACATGACAACGGCAAGTGGTACATCCGCATCCCAGGCCGGGGCGGACGCCGATTGTCAACGCGCACTAGGAACCGCGACGAAGCTCAGGCGGCTCTCGCGCGATACGTCGCCGAACAGGGCCGGCCCGACGGCCCGCGTGATCCCTCTCAACTGACGGTCGCCGCTTGCCTCGATCTCTACGGCACGGAGCGGGCGCCGCACGTCCGCGACCCCGAACGCATCGCGGACTGCATCCAGGCGCTGGTCCCCGTGCTCGGGCCGCTGCCTGTTGGCGCCATCACGGGGGAGGTCTGCCGGCGCTATGCGAAGGCGCGCCAGCGGGCGCCCGGCACCGTGCGCAAGGAACTCGGCACCCTCGCCGCGGCAATCAATCACTGCCATGCGGAGGGATACCTGACGGCCGCGCCCAAGATTCGCCTCCCCGCCAAGCCGGCGCCGCGGGACCGGTGGTTGGCGCGCGATGAAGTGGCGAAGCTGATTCGCGCGGCGCGGCGGAACCCGAAGGCGCGGCACCTGTGCAAATTCATCCTCGTCGCGGCGTACACCGGGACGCGCAAGGAGGCGATCCTGGGCCTTCGCTTCATGCCGCACACTCGCGGCGGCCACGTCGATACCGAGGCCGGCCTGATGTACCGCCGCGCGTCCGGGAAGGCCGAGACGAAAAAGCGCCAGCCGCCTATCCCTGTCCCGCCCCGCCTGTTGGCGCACATGCGCCGCTGGAAGCGGGCCGGTGCCCGGCACGTCGTCGAGGTTCAAGGCGCGTCAGTGGCGAACGTGAAGACGGCATGGCGCACCGCGCTGGCCGCTTCCGGTATCGCTCATGCGACCCCGCACGATTTGCGCCGGACGGCGATCACCTGGGCCATGCAAGCCGGCATGGACCGCTGGCAGGCGTCAGGCTTCTTCGGCGTAACCTTGGACGTGATCGAATCGACCTACGGCCACCATCACCCCGATTATCTCCGGGGCGCGGCCGAACTCATGGGGCGGCGAACGGCGTGAGAACGGTTTGCAAATTTGCAAACATGGGCAACGACGAAGGCCAACGATAGCCGGCGAACGTGAACGAAGCGCGGGGAAAAGCTGGAACGCAGGCGGAACAAGAAGGGTGCTGCTGTTTTCGGGAGGCGGGGGCCGGTGGTTCAAATCCACTCACTCCGACCATTCTCAGAGGCCGAGCACCATCTTGGTCATGATGTTTTTCTGAATCTCGTTCGAGCCGGCATAGATCGACGCCTTGCGCCAGTCGAAGTAATGCGGCGCGATGCCGGCGGCGTGCGCTGCGCCGATCGGCTCCTCGTTCCAGCCTTCCGCCAATGCTTCCGGCACGTAGGGGTTAGCAGCACCGCCGATCGCCTCGAGCAGCAGTTCCGAGATGCGTTGCTGAATTTCCGTGCCACGCAGCTTAAGCATGGAAACCTCGGGCCCGGGCTCGGCGCCGATGCTCTCGGCGGCCAGCACCCGCATCTCCGTATAATCTATCGTCGCGAGCTGGATTTCGAGGTCAGCCAGCTTCTCGCGGAAGCGCCGGTCCTCGATAAGCGGACCGCCGTCCACCCGCTCGGCGCGCGCGATGTCGCGAAGGCGCGCCACCTGCCGTTTTTGCACCCCGACCTCGGCCGACCCGGCTCGCTCGAAGCGCAGCAGATACTTGGCATAGGTCCAGCCCTTGTTCTCCTCGCCAACGCGGTTCGCCACGGGCACGCGGACATCGTCGAAGAAAACGTCGTTGACCTCGTGCCGGCCGCCGATGGTGACGATCGGATTCACCGTGACGCCGGGGCTCTTCATGTCGATGAGCAGAAACGAAATCCCCTCCTGCGGCTTGCCCTCGGTCGACGTGCGCACGAGGCAGAAGATCATGTCGGCCCAGTGCGCGTAGCTCGTCCACGTCTTCTGTCCGTTGACGACATAATGGTCGCCGTCGCGGACCGCGCGCGTCCGCAGGCTGGCGAGGTCCGACCCCGCGCCCGGCTCGGAATAGCCCTGGCACCAGACGTCGTCGCACGAAAGGATCCGCGGCAGAAACCGGGCCTTCTGCTCCGGCCCGCCGAACGCCATGATCACCGGCCCGACCATCTGAACGCCGAACGGCAGCACCCACGGAGCGCCTGCGCGCGCCGTCTCTCGTTCGAAGATGTGCCGTTGCAGCGGCGAGAACCCTGCGCCGCCGTACTCGGCCGGCCAATTGGGCGCTACCCAGCCCTTTTCGTAAAGAATCCGGTGCCACCGCACGATGTCGGCCTTGTCGAGATGAATGCCTGCCGCCTGTTTGCGGCGAATGCTCTCCGGCAGCGCGTCGGCGGTGAAACGGCGCACTTCGTCGCGGAAGGCGATATCTTCGGGCCTGAGCGAAATATCCATCGGATTCCCTCGACAAACGGGCCTGCAAATCATCGCCGAGCGGCGCCGGATTGGCAAACCGAGCCCGCGTGCTAGTGTCGCTCGACGATCACGTTGGAAAGGCCGCGCCATGACCGAAGCCCGAGGCCCGCTTGCGGGAGTCCGCATCGTCGACATGACGGCGATGCTCGCCGGTCCATGGGCGACGATGATCCTCGGCGACCAGGGCGCCGACGTGATCAAGATCGAAGCGCCGCGCGTCGGCGACCACACGCGCGCCACGGATGGCGACACGCCGTCGCCGGGCTTCCTCAATCTCAACCGCTCGAAGCGCTCGGTCGCGCTCGATCTCAAGACGCCGCGCGGCCGAGAGCTGCTGCTGGCACTGGCGAAAACCGCCGACGTGGCGGTGCAGAATTTCCGACCCGGCGTCGTCGACCGCCTGGGCGTCGGCTACGACGCCGTACGCGCCGCGCGACCGGATATCGTCTACGTTTCGATCAGCGGCTTCGGGCCTGAGGGTCCGTACGCAGCGCAGCGGGTGTACGACCCGGTGATCCAGGGACTGTCGGGTTTGACGACGATCCAGGCGGGGTCGGACGAGGTCCGTCCCCGGCTCGTGCGCACCGTGCTGCCCGACAAGCTGACGGCGATGACGGCGGCTCAGGCGATCTCGTCGGCGCTTTACGCCCGCGCGCAATGCGGCCGCGGCCAGCACATTCGCCTGTCGATGCTGGACGCGGTGCTGCAGTTCCTGTGGGCATCGGACATGGGCCAACAGACCCTCCCGGACCGCGAACCGGCGCCGCAGCGGCCAGCGAGCCGGATCGATCTGATCTACCGCACGCGGGACGGCCACATCACTCTGGGCGCGAACACGGACAAGGAATGGGCGGGCCTCGCGCGCGCGCTCGGCAAGCCGGAACTGATCCACGATCCGCGGTTCGCAACCCCGGCGGCGCGCCAGCGCAACATCGACGCGCGGCTTGCTCTCGTGCAGGAACATCTGCTGGAAGGCAGCAGCGCGCACTGGCTGGAGACCCTGCGCGCCAACGAGGTGCCGTGCGCACCGACGCTGACGCGCAACGAAGTCATCGCGCACCCGCAGATCGCGGCAAGCAACAGCCTGATCGAATACGACCATCCACTGGCCGGGCGGCTGCGTCAGACCCGTTCGGCGGCGCTCTTCGAAGGCACGCCCCTCACCGTCCCGCGCGGTGCCCCGGCACTCGGCGCCGATACGGATTCGGTGCTTGCGGAGATCGGCGTTTCGAGCGCCGAGATCGCCGAGCTGCGGGCTGCCGGCGTGATCGGCGGCGTCGAGATGCCACGGGTCGCCGCAGAATAGTCCGCGACGGCGGTGACGGATTCGACGATCCATGTAGTCGGCGGCGGCCTTGCCGGTTGCGAGGCGGCGTGGCAGGCGGCGCGCGCGGGCGTTCGAGTCGTGTTGCACGAAATGCGCCCGGCGACGAAGACGCCGGCACACCGCACTGGCGTCCTTGCCGAGCTCGTCTGCTCCAACTCGTTTCGCTCCGACGACTTCGAGAACAACGCCGTTGGCCTGCTGCACGAGGAGATGCGGCGTTGCGGCTCCCTCGTCCTCGCCGCCGCGGACGCACACCAGGTGCCCGCCGGCGGCGCTCTCGCGGTCGACCGGGACGGCTTCTCGAACGCGGTGCAAGCCGCGCTGGAGGCCTGCCCGCGGGTGACGATCGACCGTCGCGAAGTGACCGGGCTGCCGCCGGAGGCGTGGCATTCGGTCATCGTCGCCACCGGCCCCCTCACCGCGCCCGGACTTGCGGCGGCGATCACCGATCTCACGGGCGCCGACAGTCTTGCCTTCTTCGACGCCATCGCGCCGATCGTCTACCGCGATTCGATCAACATGGCGCACGCCTGGCGGCAGTCGCGTTACGACAAGCCCGGCCCAGGCGGCGACTCGGCGGCATACATCAACTGTCCGCTCACCAAGGCGCAGTACGAGACGTTCGTCGACTCGCTGCTCGCCGCCGAGACGACCCCGTTCCACGAATGGGAGCGCGACACGCCGTATTTCGACGGCTGCCTGCCGATCGAGGTCATGGCGGCGCGTGGCCGCGACACCCTGCGTTTCGGTCCGATGAAACCGGTCGGCCTGACCAACCCCCGCGCGCCGGAGACGAAGCCCCACGCCGTCGTCCAACTGCGCCAGGACAACGCGCTGGGTTCGTTGTTCAACATCGTCGGTTTCCAGACCAAGCTGAAACACGGCGAACAGACTCGCATATTCCGCAGCATCCCGGGACTTGAGAGCGCGCAGTTCGCCCGGCTCGGCGGTGCGCATCGCAACACGTTCATCAACGGCCCGCGGCTCCTGGATGGCCAGTTGCGTCTGAAAGCGCTGCCGCGCCTGCGCTTCGCCGGCCAGATCACCGGCGTCGAAGGCTACGTCGAGAGCGCCGCGATCGGACTTCTCGCCGGCCGTTTCGCCGCCGGGCGGTGCGCATCGCCGCCGGCCGAAACCGCGCTCGGCGCGCTGCTCGGGCACATCACGGGCGGCGGCGATGCGTCAACGTTCCAGCCGATGAACGTGAATTTCGGATTGTTCCCGCCCCTCGACGGGCGCGTCGGCAAGCGCGAGCGCAAGCGCGCGCTCTCGCGGCGGGCACTCGAGGCGCTCGACCGATGGTCCGGCGCATCGGGTCAAGGACGGCCGACCAACCAGTGCGCCACGGTGCGCCATTGACGAACTGGCCGGGCCACGCGCAGCAACGGATCATCGGCCACATACCCGGCTCTCTCGAGCCGGGCGACGTAAAGCCGGGCGAGACTTGCCGGCAGCAGTGCCGGCAACGCCGCGCGCGGCGGTCGCCGCGGAAGGTCCGCGAGATGCGACGCCGCCCATGCGGCAAGATCGCGCACCGAGCCGCCGGAACGAAGCAGGGGCCGGTTGCGGAAGGGAGCGGCCCGCGCAAGACCGCAGTATCCCCAGGCACGGCCGGCCGCGAGTGCCGCGTCGGTGTACGCGCCGAGCGCCGCCAGCGCCAGCTCGACGACGGCCACCGCGGTTGCATCGACATAGGCGGCGAGCGCCGCCGGGTCGGCGAACGGCGCGTCGTCGAGATCCCGGGCGCGCGCGTCGATCAGCGCTTCGGCGCCGTCTCGCGGAAGCCACGCCGCGGCGTTGAGCGCCGCCATCGCCTGGGCAACGGGATGCGCCCGGGGCGCGCCGCCGTACACGCCGTCGAGCGACTCGCGCCACCACTGCAGACGGATACCTCCAAGAGCACGGTCGCTGACCGACTCACGCACGCGCGCGAGCTCAAAATTGAACGCATATAGCGCGATGAGCCGGCGGCGCGCGAGCGGCGCTGCGAACAGGGCACACAGATAGCGGTCGTAGTCGTGGCGTCGGACGGTGGCCGCGCAATGGGCCAGTTCGGCGTTCACGCGACGGGCAAAAGCGCCGCCGCGACCTGTCTGCCCTCGCCGGCGAGGACGTTGTACGTGCGGCACGCCGCGCCGGTATCCATCGCCTCGACACGCACGCCGCGCTGCGCGAGAGACCGGCGCAGGGCAGGCGCGAGCGGCGCCGGACACGACCCGAGGCCAAAGAGAATCAGTTCGATTGGCGGCGCCGCCGAGAGGACCGGCTCCAGGCCGGCAAGCGTCGCGGCGCCGGCCGCTTCAACTCCGCGCCACGGAACCGCGCGGTCGCCGAAGATCAGGACCGGGCCGTCGTGGCGCGCGCCGGAAACGCGAAACCCGCCCCCGCCGTAGCCCTGAACGACGAGCCGCCCCGGCGCGAGCCTCGGGGCGATGTCCACGGCTCAGCGTTGCCCGGCGTCCGGCGTTTGCGCCTCGGCGCTCCCGCCCGCGCTGTCCCGGCGGGCCAGCTTTTCGAGACCGAAGAGAATGAGCAGCGGCGCAGCGATGAAGATCGACGAGTAGGTCCCCACGAATACGCCCCACACCATGGCGAAGCAGAAATCGCGGATCACCGGACCGCCGAGGGCCCACAGGGCGACCAGCGCCAGAAGCGTCGTCACCGATGTCATCAGCGTGCGCGAGAGCGTGTCGTTGATGCTCCGCGACAAGAGGTCGACAAGCGCCAGCGCCTTGTACTTGCGCAGGTTCTCGCGCACGCGGTCGTAGACGACGACCGTGTCGTTCATCGAATAGCCGACGATCAGCAGGATCGCCGCGACGGTGGCGAGATTGAACTCCAGCCCGACCAGCGCGAAGACGCCGATCGTCGCCGTCACGTCGTGTATCAGCGCGACCACGGCACCGACCGCGAACTGCCACTCGAAGCGGAACCAGATGTAGACAAGCATCGCCGCAAGCGCGATCGCCACCGCCTGGACGCCGGCGAGGATCAGTTCCGCGCCCACTTTCGGCCCGACCGACTCCTGGCGCCGGTAGTCGATCTCGTCGCCGTACAACGCGTCGAGCGTCGCGCGCACCTGCGCGATCGCTTCGTTCTGCGCCGTCTCGCCTCCCGGCTGCCGTTCGATGCGGACGAGAATGCTCGGTCGGTCGCCGAGGTCGGCGGCGCCGAACTCCTGCAGCGACACCTCCCCGAGACCGAGTCCGCCGAGCGCGCCGCGCATCTCGGCGATGTCGTCGGCATCGCCGGTCGCGACCTCCATGAGGATGCCGCCGCGGAAATCGATCCCGTAGTTCAGGCCGAAGGCAAGGAAAAGGATGACCGATGCCAGAACGAGGAAACCCGAGGCGACGAACCCGTAGCCCCGCCAGGCCATGAACGGAATGTTCGTCCGGGTCTTGATCAGTCGGAACGGCATGTCGGGCTCCTCAGATCGGCAGCGCGCGCGGCCGCGTGCGGCCCAGCCACAACACGATGAGCAACCGCGTCACCATGATCGCCGTGAACACGGACGTGACGATCCCGATGGCGAGCGTCACCGCGAAGCCACGCACCGGACCGGAGCCGAACTGGAACAGGATCACGGCGGCGATCAAGGTGGTGACGTTGGCGTCGACGATCGTCCGCAACGCCTGACGGAAGCCGATATCGACGGCGGAGAACGGCGTGCGCCCGTTGCGCACCTCTTCGCGGATCCGCTCGAATATCAACACGTTGGCGTCGACCGCCATGCCGATGGTCAGCACGATGCCGGCGATGCCGGGGAGGGTGAGCGTGGCCTGGAGCACCGACAGGACCGCCAGGATCAGCGACATGTTGATCGCCAGCGCGATCGTCGACGCAATCCCGAAGAGCCCGTACGACACGATCATGTAGGCGATCACGGCAATCAACCCGACGATGGCGGCGATCTTGCCGGCGGCGATGGAATCGGCGCCAAGGCTGGGACCGACGGTCCGTTCCTCAAGGTACGTCAACGGTGCCGGCAACGCCCCCGCGCGCAGCAGTATGGCTAGCTGCTCGGCCGATTCGACGGTGAAGTTACCGGTGATCTGGCCGTTGCCGCCGGGAATCGGCTCCTGAATCTCCGGCGCGCTGATGACCGCTCCGTCGAGCACGATAGCGAACCGCCGGCCGACGTTCTCCGTCGTCAGCCGACCGAACTTGCGCGCACCCGCGGTATCGAAGCGAATGGCCACGGCCGGCCGGCCGAACTGGTCGACCGTGGCCTGGGCCAGATCGAGGTTCTCTCCGGTGACATCAGCGCGCCTGCGCACGACGATCGGCGCCGCCTCACCGCCGCGTCCGGGCTCGTAGAGAAGCTCCGAACCCGCAGCCACGCGGCCGGCGAGAGCATCCTGGATCGACGCGTTCTCGTCGACCATGCGGAAATCGAGGCTGGCGGTCTGTCCGAGCAGATCCTTGATGCCCTGCGGGTCGTCGAAACCGGGCACCTGGATGAGGACGCGATCCTCGCCGCTGCGCTGGATCGTAGGCTCGGTGGTGCCCAGTTCGTCGAGCCGGCGGCGGACGATCTCGATGGTCTGGGCGAGCGCGCTGCGGCGGCGCTCCGCAGCCGCGTCGTCGTTGAGCGCGAGCCGTGCCCGGCCATCGTTCGACACGGTAACGGTAAAGGCGCCGGCAGCATTGAGATCGTCCAGAATCTCCATGGTCCGGTCGCGATCATCCGGATTCACTAGGGAGAAGGAGACGCCGCCGCGATCGCGCCCCAGCTCGCGGTAGGCGATCCTGTCGCCCTCGCGCGGGCGCAGCCGGCGGCGGACGTCGTCGACCACGGTCTCGAGAAACTTGTCTATGACGAGCGCGACCTCGACCTCGGCCAGCAGATGGGAGCCACCCTGAAGATCGAGTCCGAGGTTGACCTGCTGGCTGGGCAGCCAGTCCGGCATTCCCTCCGCGACGCGATTCGGCAGGAAATTCGGGAAGCTGAAGACAACGCCAAGAAAGGAGATGGCGGCGACGAGCGCGATCTTCCAGGTCTGGAAGCGAAGCATGAAAGCCGCGGCCTCAGCCTTTGGCTCGGTTGCTGTCTTCGTTCGCGGCGCGCGGTTCCGGCCGGCTCGCCAGATCGGCGATGGTGTGGCGCTGCGCCTTCACTCGGACGTTGGGGGCGAGTTCGAGAATGACCGTCGTATCGTCCTCGACCTTCGCCACGGTCGCGTGCAACCCGCCGCCCG
Organism: Alphaproteobacteria bacterium; assembly: GCA_965243325.1. Classification (GTDB taxonomy): domain Bacteria; phylum Pseudomonadota; class Alphaproteobacteria; order UBA7887; family UBA7887; genus JANQOH01. Next base: position 3,257,802 of record CBDEUQ010000003.1, read on the forward strand.
TCACCACCTTGTCGCCGCGCTTCAGGGCGGCCACCATCTCACGGTGCAGGCGCGCCTTCTTCTGCTGCGGCCGGATCAAGAGGAAGTAGAAGACGACGAAAATCAGGACCAGCGGCAATATCTGGATCATCGCGCTGCCGCCGCCCGCATCCTGGGCGAAGGCCGTCGATATGAGCATGCGTGTATCCTTCCGGGGTCGGGCGGCCGGCGCCGGTGCCGGCCGAAATATAGCGCCGGGCCGTGCGTTTGCAACACGGCCGGTCGCGGCGGAGAACGGGAGCCCGGTCTTTCGGGGCGCCCGCGCGCCGCCTGCCCCGGGGCCCGGCTCGAGGCCTGGCGAAGGCGCGGCGACTCAGAGGCCGGCCATGTCGGCGATACGATCCTTCCATCCGAGTGCTTCCTCGGGGTTCGCGATCGCCGTCGGCATTCCGGCCATCGACGTGACCGGGACAAGGATGCGCCCGACGCCCGCCGCGGCCAACTTGGGCAACTCCTGCAGGTCCTCGGGCAGGCTCGCCGACAGCTCGACCGCGGCGGGGTCGCGGCCTGCTTCCTCGGCGGTCCGCCGCGCGAGGTCAAAGAGCGCCGCCGGAGCGCCGCGCGCCGGGAAGAACCCGTCGCCGAGCCGGCCCGCGCGTCTGGCCGCCGCCTTCGAATGGCCGCCGACTATGATCGGCACCGTACCGTTGACCGGCCGCGGGCGGCAGTGGGCTCCGTCGAAGCGGACGAACGCGCCGCGGAACGACGGGCGCTCGGCGGTCCATAGCTCGCGCATGACGGCGATGTACTCGTCCATGCGCGCGCCGCGATCCTCGAACGGAACGCCGAGCGCCTCGAACTCTTCGCGCAGCCAGCCGACGCCGACGCCGAGGAGCGCGCGGCCGCTGGACAGATGGTCGAGCGTCGCCACCTGCTTGGCGACGATGACGGGGTTGTGCTGCGGCAGGATGAGGATCGCCGTACCGAGCTTGATCGTGGAGGTCGCCGCGGCTGCGAAGGTGAGCCAGATCAGCGGATCGGGAAGAGGGATGTCGGTTCGGCCTCCCGCCATCTTGCCGTCGGGCGAATAGGGATAGGCGGACTCGTAGCCCTCCGGCACGACCGTGTGCTCGACGGTCCAAGCCGACTCGAAACCCGCTTCTTCGGCGGCCTGCAAGAGTTCCACCGCGTCGGCAGGGTTGGCGTAGCGACCGGTATTGCAGTAGCGCAGGGCGAATTTCACGGTCGATGCTCCTCGGTTAGCGGTCCCGTCCGGACCGCGCGGCCCGGGTCCACGGCGGGCGGCGACGTCGGTTCGCAATCCGCCTGCGCCGCTGCACGCAGCACTTCGGTCGCGTCCTCGTCGACGGCCCAACGGGCGGTATCGACGGCGACGCCGTAGTCGCGCCGCGCCGCTTCGACGCTGACGTAGCCGTTGCGCACGTCGGCGACGACCCGCGCCGGATCGCGCTCGAAAGGATCGCCCCAGCCGCCCCCGCCCGCGAGTTCGTGGCGAAACACGTCGCCGCGCCGCACGACCTTCGTCAGCTTCGAGGGCTGCGCGTCGCCGTTGAGGAAGTTGGCGCTCGGCCGGCCGGGTCGGCCGCCGCTGAGACCGTAAGGCGGAATCCTGGCACGGTCCGCGCGCACCTGCAGCACCGCCTCGTCCGCGAGAATGCGGTAATCGCGGCGGTAGGGAGCGCCGCCGCGATACTTGCCCGGGCCGGCGCGATCGGCGACGAGTTCGTATGCCTCGATGCGGACCGGGTGTTCGGATTCGACCACCTCGGCCGACTGCGAAGCCATGTTGGCGAACATGTTGGCATTGCCTTGCAAGCCATCGGCCCACGGCCGGCCGCCCCATGTCCCGCACGCGAAGTCGACGAAGACGAACGGCTTGCGTTCGGAGTCCCAGCCGCCGATCGACACTCCCGTGTTGCCGCCGTCGGAGGCGGCGCACACGCGGTCCGGCGCCATTTGCGCGAGTGCGCCGAGACAGCAGTCGACCATGCGAAACCCGGTCAATCCGCGCGCCGCGCAGGCAGCGGGCAGGACGGCATTGGCGATCGTCCCCTCCGGCGCGGTCACGTCGATGACGCGGAATACGCCTTCGTTGTTCGGAATGTCGCCCGGAAGGACCGCCCGGACGGCGGTATAGGACGCGGCCTTGGTGAACGACAGCGTGTTGTTGATCGCACCCTTCACCTGAGGCGCGCTTCCCGCCCAGTCCACCTGCATGGAATCGCCCGACTTGCGAACGGCACAGCGCAGGCGAATGGGAACGTCGGTATCGATGCCGTCATCGTCGATCCAGTCCTCGAACGACCATTCGCCGTCGGGCAGGCCGGCGACGGCGGCGCGCGTCAGCCTTTCCGCATGCGCGATCGTCTCTTCCATCGATGCGGCCACGTCGGCGGCGCCGCGTCGGGCGACGAGGTCGAGGAAGCGGGTCTCGGCGATGTGGCAGGCCGCGAGTTGCGCGCGCAGATCTCCCATGACCTGCACCGGAAGGCGGACGTTCTTCTCGACGATCGCGAACAGCGTGTCGTTGCGCTCGCCGGCGTCGTACAGCCGGAGTGGCGGAATCCGCAGCCCTTCCTGGTAGATCTCCGTCGAATCGGAAGCGTTCGAGCCGGGAACTCGGCCGCCCACGTCGCTGTGGTGGCAGACCGTCGCCGCAAACGCGAGGCGGCGGCCGGAGACGAAGATCGGCTTGAAGAGGAAGATGTCGGGAAGGTGCATGCCGCCGTCGAACGGATCGTTCATCACGAACACGTCGCCGTCCGCCATCGTCGTGCCGAATTGCGCCAGCACGGCGGCGAGCGCCGTCGGGATCGACCCGAGGTGGCCCGGCAGGGTCAGTCCCTGCGCCACCAGACGCCCGTCGGCGTCCGCGAAGGCGGTGGAGAAATCCATGTTGTCGCGCAGCACTCCGGAATACGTCGTGCGGCAGAGCGTCACCGCCATTTCGTCGGCGATGGCGAAAATCGCGTTGCGGAACAGTTCGAACGCGATCGGGTCGAGGCGTTCCGGCATTGAGTCCTTCCGCGGCGGCAAGCGGCCGGAACCCTAGCAGACGCCACCGCCGCCGCAACACCGGCCGCCCACAAGGCGCGACCGTGGCCCCCTGCACGGTCATGCCCGGACTTGATTCGATTGGTGCACAATCCAAACGCTCTCTCGCTCGGAGCGCCGTGGATTGGACGGAGCCGTTCGCCCCCCGTAAGCGTTTTGTGTTACAATAGTTTACGAGAGGGATCACGGCACGATTTACAACGACCTCATGACGCATGGAGAACCCTCGGGGGACCTTCAGTTGCAATCCGGGAAGCGGAGCGGTACGCGCGCCGCAGCCGGCACGCAGGGATGGCGACGGCGGGCCGATGGGGCTCGGCTCCGAGCGCGGCGGACGCGCTCGGCATGACGGCGCCGGGCTTCGCGGGCGCCTGCGCGCCACACGAGGCGTTTCGGGGGACGGGGCTGCCACCGCTCGGAGCGGTGGCGTGCCTGCGGCGCGCCGTGGAGGCCGCCTGATGCAGGGGGCGATGCCGCGCCGCAGAGCCGCGGAGGGCCGGTTTCCGATTTCGTGCGCGAAGTCCGGGCGGGAGCCGGTTCGCAGGATGGCCTATGGCAGAATTCTTGTTACTCTGAGGGGCGCTCATTATCATTATGCGATGCGGTAGGGATGCGGCCGGCGCGGCATACGGTGGCCGAGGCCGGTTCTGTCGATCACAGCTGCTACAGGGGGAAGGCGGATGATGAACAGGCGATTGGCCGGCAAGGGGGCGGCGGCGATTGCGGCGGCGGGTCTTCTCTGCCCGCTCTGGGTGGCGCCGCAGGCGCAGGCCGAAGACGATGAAGCGGTCATCGCGATCGAGGACATTTTCGTCGTCGGCACGCGCCGGCCGGTCCGGTCCACCGCCGATACGCCGGCGCCGATCGACCTGATGGCGGGCGAGGACTTCTCCGACCAGGGGTCGACCGAGCTGCCGACTCTCCTGCGCACCCTGGTTCCCTCCTACAACGTGTCGCGACAACCGATCAATGACGAGTCCACCTTCGTGCGCCCGGCCAACCTGCGCGGTCTCGGGCCGGACCAGACGCTGATTTTCGTCAATGGCAAGCGCCGGCATCGCGCCGCGGTGATCGTCAATCTCGGCAATGGCGTGTCGGACGGCGCGCAGGGGCCGGATATCGGCGTCATCCCGTCCATTGCGCTGAAGCGCGTCGAGGTGCTGCGCGACACCGCATCCGCACAATATGGATCGGACGCCATCGCCGGCGTGATCAATTTCGTGCTCAAGGACCGCCCGGATGGCGGCGTGGCCGAGGCGCAATGGGGCCAGACCTATGAGGGCGATGGCGGCCAGTACCGCCTGGCCGGAAATGTCGGCCTTCCTCTCGGCGAGAGCGGATTCGCCAATTTGAGCGCGCAATGGCGCCAGGCGGAACCGACCGCCCGCAGCCGCCAGAGGCCGGATGCGCAGCAGTTGATCGATGCAGGCTACCCGGTTCGCCAGCCCTACGCACAGATATGGGGCGCGCCGGACATGCCGACTGACTACACGCTGTTCCTCAATTCCGGCGTCGAACTGGGCGAGAGCGCCGAATTTTATGCGTTCGGCAATCTGGCCGCGCGCGAATCCGAGGGCGGGTTTTTCTTTCGCAACCCGAATAACCGCGGCGGCGTGTTCACCGACGGAGGTAACCGCCTTATCGGCGACCTGTATCCCGACGACGGCGTGTGCCCCACGGTGGCGGTCGACCCCAGCGCATTCTTTGACGGCAAGGCGTTCAACGACAACAACCCCGGCTGCTTCGTCCACAATGCGCGTTATCCCGGCGGATACACGCCGCAGTTCAAAGGCGAGATCAGCGATTCGTCGGCCACCGCCGGGGTTCGCGGCCGTCTCGATTCAGGTTTGACCTGGGACGTCAGCTACAGTTTCGGGCGCAACAGTATCGACTATTCGATCCGGGACACCATCAATCCGAATCTGGGTCCTGACTCGCCGTCGCAGTTCGAGATCGGCTCGCACACCCAGTCGGAACAGGTTCTGGGCCTCGACGCGACCTATCCGTTGGATATCGCCGGGTTCGAGTCGCCGCTTTACACCGCCGCGGGCATCGAGTGGCGCGAAGAAAAATTCGAAGTCACCGCGGGCGAAGAAGCATCGTGGGCGATCAACCGCAGGCTGGCCAGCCAGGGCTTCGCGATCGGCTCGCATGGCTATGCCGGTTTCCGTCCCGAGACGGCCGGCTCCTGGGCACAAGACAATGTCGCGGGCTACATCGATCTCGAGGCCGACGTAACGCCGAAGCTCACCGTGGCGACGATGGGCCGCGTGGAGAACTATGCCAGTTTCGGCTCCACTGCGGATTACAGGCTGGGCGCGCGATATCAAGTGACAAGCAATGTCGGGCTGCGCGGCTCGGCGAGCACCGGTTTCCGCGCTCCGACTCCAGGGCAGCAGAATATATCGCGGGTCGCCACAGTATCGCGGGGCGAGGATCTGGTGCAGACGGCGCTGCTGTCGCCCTCCTGCCCGGAAGCGATCGCGCTCGGCGCCAGGCCGCTCGAGCCGGAGACGGCGCAGACGGTGACGGTCGGCGCTGTGGTCGAAGCCGGGGCCCTGTCCCTTACCGCCGACATCTACAATATCGATGTCGAGGATCGGCTGGGGGTGTCCGCAAACAAGCCGGTCGATCCGGGCGACGAAGAAGGCTGCCTTCGCGTCGCGGAGCAGATCGAGGCTCGATTCTACGGCAACGGCTTCGATTCGCGCACGCGCGGCGTCGATGTGGTGGCGACGGTCGCGCTCGATACCGGCGCAGCGTTTCTGCAGCAAGGCGAGACGGAACTCGTTCTCGTCGGCAACTGGACCGAAACCAGCGTGACGCACCACGACCCTGAGTTTCTCGACGAGAACCGCCTTCGGGCGATCGAGGAAGCGCTGCCCGAATATCGTTTCAACGCAACGCTCAGACATGAACAGAAAACGTGGCGCGCCTTCGTGCGGCTGAACTATTTCGGACCCTATACGCCGTTCAACAACACGCAGCCGCTGATGAGTGACGGCGCCGACTTCACCATGTCCAGCGAGATCACCGCGGATATCGAGGTGGGCTACTCCCCGATGCCGGGGTTGGAACTGAGCATCGGAGCCCAGAACATATTCGACAACTATCCGGATGACATCACGCATGTCCGCACGTCCGGGGAGCTGTATCCGGAAAATGCGCCGATGAGCATCGATGGAGGTTTCTACTACGCACGCGCGCGCTACACGTTCTGACCGTGGCGGCGGATCGATCCCTCGGCCGCACGACACTCCGAGGGCGCCCGCGGGTCGAATCTGACGGCGATCGCGTCATCGATGACGATCAACGTGCGACCGCGTAGCTGTCGTGCCCGGCGCCGCGGGTCGCCGGTGCGAGCCCCGCTCGGGTATCAGAAGACGTAGCGGGCGCGGGCGTAGTAGAAGCCGCCGGAGAATCCCATTGGCGACGACGCGGGATACTTCGCTCCGGCCAGGCGGGCGTCGGGATTCCTGTCCGGGTAGTTGTCGAGGATATTGTCCGCCCCAACGCTCAGTTCGACGCTCCTGACCGGCTGCCACGCGACCTCGACATCGAGCGTGAATTCGCGCCCCGCTTCGACGCCGCCTCGGAACAGGGCATGCATGTAGGGGCCGAAATAGTTGAGGCGCACCAGACCGCGCCACGCTTCCCGTTCGTGTCGCAGGGTCGCGTTGAAACGATGTTCGGGAAGCGCCTTCTCAAGCTGCAGGAGGCGCTCGGCATCGAGAAACTCGGGGTCGTGGCGAGTCACACGCGTTTGGGTCCAGTTCGCAGCGAGGACGAATTCGGTTTCGCCAAACTCCAGGACTCCCGGTATTTCCGGGACTTCGACGCTGGCGACGATATCGATCCCGCGCGTACGCGTATGGAAACCGTTGCCGAAGAACCGCACCCGGAGCGTGTCCGCTGCGGGGATGCACGCACCGCTGCCGATCGCCGCCTTCCGTTCCGGCGGCAAACTCTTGTCGGCTGACACGCCCAGCCGGTCTTTCACTGCGATGGCGTACACGTCCGCCGTAAACGATGCCGAGCCCGATTCCGCCACGATCCCCGCGGTCAAGGTTACCGCCTCCTCGGGAACCAGCGGCCCGGCGCCGAGCGCCACCGCTTCCGGGCACGTTACGGAAAGTGTCCCGACGTTACGCAATTCGAACTCGCCGGTCTCGGTCGGGGCGAACTCCGTGGTGATCTTCGAGGCATTCACCTGCCCGACCGTCGGCGCCCGGAAACCGGTGCCGGCCGAGCCGCGCAGGCCGAGGTTCGCGTTCGCCCGGTACAGCGCGCCGATCTTGAAGTCGGTCGTCGTACCGAAGTCCTCGAAGCGCTCCACGCGGCCCATGAGGGCGAGCGAGGCGTTCGGCAGCACCTCGGCCTCGATGTCGACGTACGCCGCCGCGTTGGACCGGTCCCACGCGCCCGACACGACGGGAGGAAAGCCCGGATATCCGTTGGCGCCGACGCCGAACCCCTGACCGGCCAGCGGGCCCGCTTCCCAGGACGCGCGTTCGCCGGCGCCGATTTCGAACCGCTCGTTGCGCCACTCGACTCCGGCGGCTGCGTGCACCGGCCGGGCGAATGCGGGAATCTCGATCGGACGTCTCAGGTCTAAATTGACCGTGTGCTCGACTTGCGTGTAGGAGCCGAGCGCAAACTGCGTCGGCGTGTCCGGTCCGAGGCTCGGATTGATCGTGTTCCGGATCGAATAGTCGATGTGGCTGCGGCCGAAGGTATAGCTCACGTCGTACGCGAGATTCGGGGCACTGGACCCTCGGAATCCGACCGTACCGGCGGTGTCGGCGACTTCACCCTTGAATCGGGGCGTGAAGCCGCCGGGGAAGCGCTCGTTGAAGACGAAACAGCCTGGATGGCTCGCCTTGAAGCCGGCCACGTCGAAGAGGACCTCGTCATTGGGAAGGTCGCCGGGGCAGGCGTTGCCGTCCGTCGGATCGAGATCGCCGACGAGGCGGTTGTCGGTTCCCGGAGCGCGGAACACGCCGTTGCGTGTGTTGGGATTGCGGAAGAAGAATCCGCTTTCGGTTTCCCGCGCGGCGAGATTGCCGAAGGCGTAGACCTCGGCCCGCTCCGAAACCTCGGTCCCTCCATTCACGAACACCGTGTAGTCCGCCTTCACGTCCGGCGTTCCCCAGGTCTGCGCGTAGGGCCTCCGGACGTGCGAATTGCCGCCTGCGACCAGGGCGGCTGCGTCTGCCCTCTGCACGCTGCGGACCGTCGGCATGGCCTCGTGCCATTGCGCGCTCAGATTCGCGAACCCGTCCTTGGCCAGGGGCACGCCAACGTTCGCGGCAACGCGATACTCGGTGCCGTCGCCCGCGTATGTCCGGCCCCATTGGGTTTCCACCGTGCCGCCGTCCGGGCGGTCCCGAAGCACGAAGTTGAGCACGCCGGCGATCGCGTCGGAGCCGTATTGCGCCGATGCCGTATCGCGCAGCACCTCCACCCTGTCGAGCGCGATTCCCGGAATCACGGCGATGTCCGGACCCTGCGCGCCCTCGGACACGCCGTTGCCGAGATAGGTGATGACGGCGCCGCGATGCCGACGCTTGCCGTTGACGAACACCAGGGTCTGGTCGGCCGCGAGGCCGCGGAGGTTGGCGGGACGGATGAACGTTGCCTCGTCGCTGACGGGTTGTGTGCCGACGTTGTACGACGGCATCAGCGTCCGCATCAGGTCGGGTAGTTTCGTCGTCCCCTGATTGCGGACGTCTTCGCCGCCGATCATATCCACCGGCACCCGGGCATTCGTGGGCGACCGGAGTGGCCGGCGCGACCCGACGACGTGGATATCGCGGAGATCGAAGACCTGCTCCCCGTCTTCGGCCCGAGCGCCGGCCGCCGTGACAGGCATGGACAACGCCAGCGCGGACAACGCGACGACATACCAAGCGTCGCGTCGGGAACACGGGATTTTCATGGCCGGCTTCTCACGTCCCGCCGAGCCCATCCCGCCGGTCGCCCCTCCCGCGTCGGCAGCGACACCGCGGGCCACCGGCACTCCGGCTCAGAAGACCCAACGCGCGCGCGCGTAGTAAAATCCTCCGGCAAAACCCATGGGGATTATCCGCTTGACTAAATAATCGGCGGGCCATAGCGTGCGGCCTTACTCGGGAGGGCCGCATGTCTGATACGCTGAAACGGGGGCAGTCCGGCAGTCCGGCAGTCCGGCAGTCCGGCAGTCCGGCAGTCCGGCAGTCCGGCAGTCCGGCGTGAAGCCAACTGGCGAAACCGCACGATCTGGACGCGCGACAACCTGCACGTCCTGCGCGGCATGAACGGCGCGACCGTCGACCTGATCTATCTCGATCCGCCGTTCAACTCGAATCGCTCGTACAGCGCTCCCATCGGTTCCAAGGCCGCCGGAGCCGCCTTCAAGGACTCGTGGACGTTCGACGACGCGGATCGCGTGTACCTGGCGTTGCTGCAAGAGCGCGACCCCACGACCTTCGCCATCATCGAAGCCGCCCGGCTGGCGCACGGGAAAGGCATGGCCGCGTATCTCGGCATGATGGCCCAGCGCCTCGTAGAAATGCGCCGCGTGTTGAAGCCGTCCGGCTCGATCTACCTGCACTGCGACGATGCCGCCGGGCACTACCTGAAAATGCTCATGGACGCCACGTTTGGAGCGCGCCGGTTTCGCAACGCAATCACGTGGCGGCGCGCTGTTTCGCACAACGACCCCGGACGCTACGGGCGCATTTCCGACTATCTTCTGTTCTACACGGTAGGCGAAGACTGGACGTGGAACGTCGTCCGCGAGCGGCAAAACGACAAAGCGCTTCTCAAGTCCTATCCACGCACGGACGAAGCCGATAAGCGATTCCGGTCGCAAGACCTGACGGGGGCCGGTGCATCAGGGCAGGGAGAATCCGTGCAAGCGTGGCGCGGCTACGACGTCGCATCCCGGGATCGGCATTGGTCGCCGCCGAAATCCGGCAGCTATGCTGCGTGGATCGAATCGCATCTGATTCCCGGCTACAGGAACATTGCAGGAATACACGCGCGACTGGATGCGCTGGACGCGGCCGGACTGATCCTGCATCCGAAAGCCGGCTTTTGGCCGGGCCTGAAACGCTTCGCCGAAGCGGACGAGGGCAAGCCCCTACAGGACATCATCTACACCCCTACCGGCCTGACGAACTATTCTAGCGGGGAGGGAGTCGGCTACCCGACGCAAAAGCCGCTCGCCTTGCTCGACCGCATCATCCGCGCGAGCACCAACGAGGGCGACGTTGTGTGCGATCCCTTCTGCGGATGCGCCACGGCGGCCGTCGCTGCGGAGCGGCTACAGCGCCAGTGGATCGGCATCGACATTTCCGCCAAGGCGGCCGAGCTCGTCACGACGCGCCTGCAAGGCATCCTCGACGAAGTGCCGCTCTACAAGACCGGCGACGTGGTGCACCGGACGGACCAGCCGGGCCGCACGGACTTGGGCGACTTGCCTGGCTACCGCACGCACCTTGACGCGCTCTACGGCAAACAGGATGGCTTCTGCGGCGGCTGTGGCGAGAATTTCCGCAAGCGCAACCTGACCGTCGATCACATCGTGCCGCGCGCGCACGGCGGCACCGATCACGTCGAAAACCTGTGGCTGCTATGCGGCGCGTGCAACTCGTCGAAGGGCACGCGGAGCCAAGAGCAATTCCTGAAAGAGCGGATGCAGAAGCGCGCCGCTCTGTTCCCGTGGCTCGTCAGCTAGGAGATCGAACGATGGCAGACAACGACGGCGGACTGGCACTGCACGGGCCGTTCAACCTTGTTCGCGCATTCTCGGCGCGCATGGGGACGACGGACGACGGGATTCGGGCGCTGATTCTTCAACTGCGATTTGAGACCCTCCCCGGAGGGACCGCTCAAGAGGCGACATTCCTTCTGGATGAGGCGCTGCAATCCAAACTCGCGGCTCGTCTAACCGAACTGTCTGAACGCGAGCGTCCGTTGCGGCACTAATCGCGCTCACGGCCGTCATGCCCGTGCCCCGCTGGCCAGTCCGTTGTCCGCGATCAAATCCCGGTACATCAGCCGCTTCCCGATCATGCCGCTGGCGACCGCCGCCATTTGCGCCAGCGTACCACACTCGCGGACGTTGTGACGCCCGGAAAACTCCGCGACGTATCGGTGAAGGTGCCGCCCACGTCCACCCCGATGCGGAATCGGCCTTGCGCTACGGCGTTTTTTGTCTTTTTATCAATGTCTTGCGGCACGATCCCGACCCGATCCAAAGACGGTCCCATCGGGCCGGTGTAAGCGTACTGTAAGCGGATTCACTCCAACTTCAGTCCATCGGGGTCCAGGGGTGCAAGAGGGCGGCGGGCGACGGCCCCTCCGGCCCGGCCCCGGAAGTCCCCGCCGCCGACCGCGATTCCCGGCGCACTCTATCAGCCGGTTTGCCAACCGTCACCGGGCATGACGCCCGGCGCTGCCGTCGGTGGCCGCGCCCGCCATGCCGCCTCGTATTCCGGGACGCGGCGCAGGAAGAGCCATGCCCGGCTCCCGTCGCCCGTCTCCACGGCATCGCGCATCGGACTCGCGTCGTTCACCATCTGGCACGGACTTCCACCCCGACGCTATGCTCGGGCTCGGCCGTGTCGCTCTCCCGGCGGGTGGCCTTGAGACCGAGCGACAGGTCGGGCGCGTTGGCCGCTTCCGGTGTGAGCCGCCAGCCGATGGTGTAGTCGCGCGTACCGGTCGCGAGCCCCAGCCCGGCATGCGGGCTGCCGGTCCAGCGCCCGCCGAAGGCCGGCAGGCCGTAAGCCGCCTCCATGGCCCAGCGGGAGGTTGGCTCGCCGTCGGCGGTGCGGTCCTCCAGCGGGTCCGGCGCGAACAGCGCGTCGAGGCCGCCCTCGGCCCCCCCGCCCCAGTCCTGGGTGAGCGTCAGCGACGGACCCCGCTTCGTCGCCGGGGCCGGGTCGTACGCGAGCGAGGCCGAATACCCCCGGTCCTCGAGATCGTCGTTGCCGTGCGCGATCAGCGTGCGGCCCGAGAGGTCGAGCGAGAGACCGAGCTTCGGATCGACCCAGGCGATGCCGCCGCCCAACTCCACCCCGAACCCGGTCTCGGCGTCGCCCCCGTCATGGCGCGCGCCCACCTCCAGCTTCGGCGTCAGGCTGTCGCCCTCTTCGAGGGCGACGCGGTAGCTTCCCTCCAGCCCGAGCCTGAGCCGGGTCACGTCGGACTCCGACGCCGCAAGGTCCCGTGTCTTCTCCGAGGCCGTGCGCGCCCACATGGCGTCCGAGGTCACCGCGAGGGCAAGGCCGGAGCCTTCCATGGGCAGCGCGATCACGTCGCCCCGCAGGCCGGCCGCCGCCATGGTCCAGTCGATGTCGGCGCCGAGGCGCTCGCCCATGCCCGTCTTCAGCGTCACCTCGCCGGCGCCGTAGCCGAGCGCGCCCCAGAGCTTGAGGCGCTCCGAGGCCCGCCACGACGCATAGGGCACCGCCGCCGTCAGCGACGCCTCCAGCGTGCCGTCGCCGGCGCGCACCGCGCCGTCGCACCGGTCCGCGTCCGTACCGGGACAGGGATCCCGATCGCCGGTGGCGGCATAGCTGCCCTCGGACGAACTCAGGGTCAGCGCAAGCCCCACCAGCCAGGGCCCGCGCGCATAGTCCGCGCCCAGCATGCCGGTGGTCACCGTGCCGTCGAGGGCGATGTCGGTGCCGGCGCCCCGCTCGACGCCGTCGAAGCTCGACTGCGCCGCCCGGCCCCAGAAGGCCATGGTGCCGCCCGCGCCGTCCGTCTCGCCGGTCAGCGTGAAGCTCGACCCGAGCAGCGCCTCGCTCGCGGTCATCGTGCGCGATTGCGCCTGCGCCGCGCCGGGGCCCGGCGCGGCGCCATGACCGAACGGATCGAACGGGCCGTCGCCGAAGCGGCGCGCCACGTCGGCGAGCGCGAGCGCCGCCGTGCCGGGCGTTCCGCCCGCCGCCTGGCCGGAAGCCGCCGGGTCGAGCGCCTGTCCCGAGCCTGTCGAGGGGCTCAGCGCCTGCCCGGCGAGCGTGCCCTGCATCCCCGGCTTGCGCGGGGCGGCGATGCGGTCCGCGACGCCCTCGAGCGCCTGCTCCGCCACCGTGCGCCCGAAGCGCGCGAGCCAGGCCGCGGGCAGCGGGTCGTCGTTCGTGATCGTCCCCGTCGCGAGGCCGTCGGCTATCACCGCCCCCACAGGGTCGGAGAGCTCCACCTCGAACGTCTCGTCGCCCTCGTCGTGGGCGTCGTCGACGGTGTAGATCAGGATCTCGCGCACGGTCTCGCGCGGGGCGAAGCGCAGGATGCCGTTGGCGCTCGTGTAGTCGAGGGTGTAGCGGGCGCTGCCGGTCTCCCACTTGTTGGCGTCGTACTCGAACCTCGTCGCCCACTTCACCTCGACGGTGTGGGCCGCCGCCTTCGAGAGCGTCACCCGGAAGAACATCGGGTCGCCCTCTTCGGCTTGCGCGTCGTGGATGGTGACCCCGGGCAGCCCGTCGTCGTCGGAGACCGTCGCCTGCGCGCTGTCGCGCGGCGCATCGGCGACGGTGTAGCCCGGCGCGTGCGCCACCGTCGCCGTCACCGTCGCGAACGCCGGGTCCTCCTCGTCGGTGTCCTGGACGGTCGCGACACTCAGCGTCGCCGTGCGCGCGTTCGCCGCAATCGTCACCGTCTTGTTCCCCGTTCCGCCGGGGACGACGAAGGCGCTGCCCGCGCTCTCGGCGACGCCGACGGTGACGGCGAGCTCGGCCGCGGGCGCGGGGTCGGCGCGCACCGTGAAGACGAGCGCGTCGCCCTCGAACGCGGTCGCGCCGGGGCTTTGCGCGCTCGCGATGCTCACCACCGGCATGCCCGCCCCGTCGTCGTCGCGGACCTCGACGCTCGCGGTGTGGTCCGGCGCGGCCGCCACGACGTAGCCGGTCCCCGCCTCCACGGTGAGCGTCACCGCGCCGTGCGCCTCGTTGACCGTGTCGTCCTCGGTCGCGAGCGAGACGCTCTGCGACGCCCGGGTGGGGCTGAGGTGCACCGCAGGCAGCGTGGCGCCCGGGGCGAGGAACGCGCCGGTCTCGCCGAGCGCGAGCGCGATGCGAAGCGTGCGGGGCGGCGCAGGCGTCGCCGTCACCGTGAAGGTCGCGGCCCCGCCCTCATCCACCGCCGCGCCCGCGGCGACCGAGACCACGACGGGCACCTCGTCGTCGTCCACCGTGACCGCCACCGACGGCGCGGTCACGTCCGCGTAATCGCCCGTGCCCTTGACCGCGTGCGCGATGTCGACACTCTCGTCGCTCGCATCGAGGTCGGAGAGCGCGGTCACCGTCACCGTCTGCGCGGCGCTCCAGGTCGCGTCGGTGAAGGTGAGCGTCGCGCGCGCCCCCGGGGAGCCGCCCGCGCCGTGCACCCGCACCGCGCCCGCATCGCGGCTCGCCGCGGTGACGGTCACCGTCTCGCCCGGGGCGGGCGCGAGGGTGAGCGCCACGGTGTAGGTGCCGGTCGTCCCCTCGTCGAGGGCGAGGGTTTGCGCGGAGAGCGCGACCCCAGCCTCGAGGCGCGGGCCGTTCTTCAGCGCGAGCGTCCCGAGCTCCGCCTCCCCCAAGACACCCGGAAGCTCCATCTCGAACACCACCGTCTCGTCGCCCTCGGTGTCGTCGGTGTCGGCGCGCGTCTTGATGCGGAACGTCACCGCCCCGCCCGAGGGGGTGAGGGTGTCGGTCGCGCCGAGCACCGTGTCCTCGGGGTCGCCGGGGCGAAGCAGGCGGTAGTCCTCGCCCGCGTCCCACGTCCCGTCGACGTCGCGGGTCGCGGTGCTCGAGGTGGCGGCCAGGAGCGTCACGCTCGCATGCGCGGGGTCGATTCCCGAGACGGTGTAGGTCAGCGTCTCGCCCTCGTGGATGCCGGCGTCGAGCGCGGGCGAGACCGAGGCCTCGTCGTCGACGATGGTGACGGTCGAGCGGTGCGCGGCGGCGAGCGCCAGGTCGTCGGGGAGGCCGAGGGCGAGAATCGTCGCCTGGAAGGTCTCGTAGCCCTCGAACTTCTCGTCCTCGACGGTCGAGACGGTGAACGCCTGCTCCACCGTCCCCGCCGGGACGGCAATCGAGCGCGGGGTCGAGTCGAAGTCGACGCCCGAGCCGGTCGCCCCGAGACCGGTCAGCAGGACCCGCACGGTCACGTCGCTCCCTAGCGCGCGCGTGAACGTGAGCGTGAGCGTCGCGTCGTCGCCCTCGTCCACCGCGTGGGCGTCCTGCTTGAAGCCGACCTCGGCCGCGTCGTCCTCGGTCACGTCGACGTGGAGCGTCCGGCTCGCAAGCCCCGCATAGGGCGCGCTCGTGCCCGCCTGCACGCTCGCCGTGTGGGTGAGCGCCACGTCCGCCTCGTGGGCGGAGTCGGCGTCGTGCACGCCGGCGACGGTCACCGTCTGGGCGGTGCTCCAGGTGCCGGCGGCGCCGCCGGTGAAGTCGAGCCAGTCCTGCGTGCCGTTCACACCCGACTGGGTGTCGCTCACCGTCACCGCGCCGGTGTCCGCGGAGGTGACGCTCACCCGCACCGTGGCGCCGTCGCCGGGGTCGGAGGCGAGCTTGAGCTCGTAGCTCGCCGTCGCGCCCTCGACCACGGCCACGTCCGTATCGGGCAGCACAATACCCGGCTCCGGGCCCGCGTCGTCGTCGGTAATGGTGAACGCGACGCTGCCTGCGCCCGCCGCACCCCCGCCGAGGCCGGTGCCCGAGCTCGCGTCGAGCGCCCCGAGCGCCACCGTCACCGTCTCGCCCGCGCCCTCGTTGATGGCGTCGCCGGCGGCGGCGAGCGTCACCGTCGCGGTGCGCCCGCCGGCGCTGAACTCGATGCGCGGCGCGGCGCCCGCAAGGTCGCGGCAGGCCGCGCCGGTGTCGTTGCCGCAGCTCAGCGTGTAGTCGAGGCCCCGCACCGCCTCGCCCGCGAAGACGAGCGGCACCGCGAGCGTCTCGGGCGCGACCAGCGCCCGGGCGAGGCGCACCGTCAGCGTCTTCGTCCCCCCGGTCTCGGGGATTGCGTCCGCGGAGCCCGCAAGCGTCACCCGGGTCGGGTCGTCGTCGGCGACCGCCACGGTGGCGGCGGCAGCGCTCGCATGCACCGCGTAGCCCGTGCCGGGGCGCACCGTCGCGGTGAAGCTCCCGTTCGGCTCGTCGATGGCGTCGTCGGCAATCGCGACATCGAGCACCGCCGAGCCCGACGCGTCCATCGTCACCGTGCGCGTGCCGGTCTCGCCGGGGCCGGCATAGCCGCCGCTCCCGGTCACCCGGACGTTCACCGCGATGCTGCCCGCGGGCCGCGGGCGCACGGTGAGGAGGAAGCGCGCCGGCGCGCCGCCCTCGGCGCCCGGCGTGCCCGCGACCGAGACCACGGGCGCGGGCGGCGGCGCGTCGTCGTCGGCAAGGGTGAGCGTGTGCACGCCCGGGGCGCCCACCGTGTAGCCCGCGCCGGCGGCGAGCGTCAGGACGAGCGTCTCGTCGGACTCCTGCGCGGTGTCGTCGAGCACCGCCACCTCGATGTCGACGCCGGTCGCGTGCGCGGGCACCGCGACGATGCCAGAGCCCGCGATGGTGAAGTCCGCGCCCGCGGTCGCCGTGCCGCCCACGGTGTAGGCGAGCGCAAGCGGCGAGGTCGGCGGCGGTACGAGGTGCACCGTCACGGTGCGGGTGCCCGCGGCCTCGCCCGCGTCCGATTCGCCCGCGGCGAACGCCGCCTCGGGCACGCTCGGCGGCGCGCTCTCGGAGACGGTGACGGTCGCCTCGGGCGGGGTGGCGGCGCCCGCCGCGGCAAGGCCCATCCCCGCCGGGAGGCCCGCGGCCGGTATCCGCAGCGAGAACGTCTCCGCGCCCTCGGCGGTGGAATCCGCGACCGTCGCCACGTCGAACGCCGCGCGTTTGGCGCCCGCGGGGAAGGTCACCGAGTACGGACCGGCCGCGTAGTCGCCGGGCGCGGTGGCGGTGCCCGCGGCGTCCTCGACGCCGACCGTGACATCGGCGGCGAACGCCTTGGAGAGCACCAGCACCGGGCGCGCCGCATCGCCCTCGCGCACCGCGAGCGCGCCGCGCGCGAACCCCACCGTCGCGGTGTCGTCGTCGAAGAGGGTGACCGTCGCCCGGACGTTGCCGCCCGGCTTCGCCGTCACGTTCGCCGGCAGCGAGGCCGTGTCGATGGCCACCGTGAAGGTCTCGTCGCCCTCCACCAGGGCGTCGTTGGGGAGGGTCATCGGGACGTTCGTGGTCGTGGCGCCCCCCGCCGGGAAGGTCGCGGTGCGCGTGGCCGCGCTCAGGAAATCCTCCCCGCGCACCGCCGTGCCGGAGGTCACCGTCACCCGCACCGCGACGTCGCGGCGCGGCACCTCCGAGAGGCGCAGCACCGGCTCGGCGGGACCGTTGTGCTCGTAGACGCCGAACGCATCGCTGGCGAACTCGACGGTGAGCGACTGCGGGGCGTCGTTGTCGAGCAGCGTGATGCGCCCGTCGCCGAACCGGGTGTGCGTGACCGCGGCGCCGGTGCTCGACGAGGCCGCCCCGAAGCCGAGCGTCACCACCTCGTCGTCGGCGTCGTCGTCCTCGAGGGCGAAGAGGTTCACGAACCCGGTGGCGCCCCGATTCGCCGGACCGGTGAGCGTCACCGTGCCCGCGGCGAGCACCATCGAGCCGAACCCGTGGACACCGGGCGCGAGCGTGAAGTCCGTGCCGAGCGTCCCGCCCTCGAACACGAGCGGCACCGTCACCGCCTCGCCCGCGGCGAGCGCCCGTCGCGGCGTCAGCCAGAGCTGCCGGAGGGCGGTGGTGCTGCCCTCCGCGGCGGTGGCAGGCAAAACGCCATAGCGCAGCTCGAGGTCGCCGTCGTTGTCGAGCAGCGTCATCCGCCCGTCGCCCTGCCGGCTCGCGGCGACCGCGGCGCCGGTGCTCGACGCCACCGTCCCGACGCCGAGCGTCACCGTCTCGTCGCCGGCGTCGTCGTCCTCGGCGGCGAAGAGGCGGACGTACACGGCGGCGTCCGCCCGCGCCGGGCCGGTGAGCGTCACCGTGCCCGCGGCAAGCGTCGCCGCGGCGAACCTTGCCGCGGAGGCCGCCTCGAGGGCGAGCGTGAAGTCCGTGCCCAAGGTTCCGCCGGTGAAGGTGAGCGGGACGGTCAGCGTCTCGCCCGCGCCGAGCGCCCACTGCGGCCGCACGAAGAGCCGCGCGTGGCTCGTCGGCTCGCCCTCCGTGGCGCTCCAATCGCGAACGCCGTAGGTGAGCCCCAGGTCGTCGTCGGCGATGGTGACCGTCACGTGGCCGGGCGTGCCCGCGGCGACCCCTTCGGGGAGCGCCGCGCCGAGCGCGAGCACCACCGTCTCCGGCGCCTCGACCGCGTCGTCGTCGGTCGCGGCGAGGTCCGTCGTGCCGGCGGTGGCGCCGTCGGCGATGGCGATGCTCGACGCCACCGTGTAGTCGCCGGGCGCCGCGGTGGTGCCGGCGGCGCGCACCGCAAGCGGTATCGCGAGCGCGCCGCCCGTGGCGTTGGCGTGGTCGAGGGTCGCGGTCACCGTGACCGTCCCGCCCTCGGCCACCGCGCCGGCGTCCGAGACCGAGAGGCGCACCGGGTTCGGCGGCGTGCCCGCGTCGTCGTCGGCGATGGTGAGGGTGTGGACGGTGGTGGCGCCGAGCGCGATGCGTCTGCCGCCGTCGGTCAGGGTGAGCACGACCGTCTCGGCGTACTCCGGCACCGCGTCGTCGACCACCGCGACCTCGATGGCGGCGCTCGTCGCGTTGATGGGCACCGAGAGGCTGCCCGAGCCCGCGATGGTGAAGTCCTCGCCCGCCCTCGCCGTGCCACCCACGGTGTAGCGGAGGGAGGTAAATGACGCCGCCGGCGGCGTGAAGTTCACCGTCACGGTGTGGGTGCCCGCGCCCTCGCTCGCGCTCGAGGCGGCCGCGGCGAACGACGCCGTCGTGTCGTCGTTGAGGATGGTAACCGTCGCCTCGGCATTGCCGCCCGGCTTCGCGGTCACCCCCGCCGGCAGCGAGTCCGTGTCGATGGCCACCATGAAGGTCTCGTCGCCCTCCACCTCGTTGTCTATGAGGATTTTCACCTGGAGGTCCACGACCTCCTTGCCCGCCGGGAAGGTCACGGTGCGCGTGGCCGCGCTCTCGTAGTCCGCCCCGCGCACCGCCGTGCCGTCGGTGAGCGTCACCTTGACCGCGACGTCCCGGCGCGCCACCTCCGAGAGCCGCAGTATCGGCTCGAGGAGACCGATGTCCTCGAAGATGGTGAGCGCATCGCGGGTGAACTCGACGGTGAGCGACTGCGGGACGTCGTTGTCGAGCAGCTTTATCCGGTCGCTGGTGAACCGCATGAGCCCGACGTCGCCCCCGGCGCTCGTCGACATCGCCCCGAAGCCGAGCGTCACCACCTCGTCGTCGGCGTCGTCGTCCTCGGCGGCGAAGAGGTTCACGTTCAGCAATCTGCCCCTATCCGCCGGACCGGTGAGCGTCACCGTGCCCGCGGCGAGCGACGCCGAGCCGAACGCTTGGGCGGAGGCGGCATCGAGCGCGAGCGTGAAGTCCGTGCCGAGGGTGCCACCTGCGAACACGAGCGGGACCGTCACCGTCTCGCCCGCGGCGAGCGCGCGGCGCGGGCGCAGGTAGAACTGCGCGGCCCCGAGCGTGCTGCCCTCGCCCGCCGTTGCCGGGAATATGCCGTGCGACAGCTCGAGGTCCCCGTCGTCGGCCACCGCGACCGCGGCCGAGGCGGGCGTGCCCACGGTGTAGCCCGCGCGGGGCGAGACCGTCGCCGTGACCGCGGTGCCGGGCTCGGGCGTCGTGTCGTCGTCGGTCGCGACCTCGTGCACCGCCTCGGTCTCGCCCGCGGGGACGGTGAAGGTCTTCACCCCCTCGTCGTCCCCGGCCACGAAGTCGCCGTCCCCGTGCTCGGCGATGCGCACCGCCACGTCGAAGTCCGCGACCTGCGCCTCGCTCAGGCGCACCGTGAAGCGCGCCGGCGCCCCCTCGGTCACCGCCGCCTCGACCGCCTCGACGGTCACCGCCGGCGGCCCGTTGCCGATGACGAAGGTCACCTCCGACGGCGTGCCGGGCGCGTAGCCCTGCGCGTCGGCAAGGGTGAGCACCGCGCGCTCGTCGGCCTCGGGCGCCGTGTCGGCAAGCGCGAAGAGGCGAAGCCGCGTCGGCAGCTCGAACACGGAGAAGATGCTGCGCCGCAGATTGCGGCTCAACTGGTGCCACTGCCCGTCGATGCGTATCTCGAGCCGGTAGTCCGTCCCGTTCTTCGCCTCGCCGCCGAGCGCGAGCTGGACGTAGTACTCCGCGCCCGGCGTGGCACCCGTGCCGTCGATGACGAAGTGCGCCGGCGCGTCGCCCTCGACGAGCGCCGTCACCGCGCCCGGCGCGGGCGCAAGCGTGAGCGTCGCCTCCGTCCCGTCGTCGTTGCCGATGACGTGGGTCGCGACCGAGGTGCCGAGCAGCACGCCGTCGGGCGCGGCCTTCATCTCGAGCGTCGCCACCACCGTCTCGGCGGGCTCTGCGAAGGTGTCGCCCAGGACCTTGATGCCGACGGCCTGCCCCGAGGCGGTCGCGCCCGCGGCGAGCGTGAGGTCCTCGAGGCACTCGGCCGCACCCGCCACGCCGTCGCGCATCACCCGGTAGTCGACCAGCTCCTGCGAGCGGTGCGTGTCGGCGGCGGACTTCGCCGTGCCCGAGAAGCACACCTCGTAGCGCACCGCGCCCGCCACCGCCCGGGTGAGCCCCACGGTGAACAGCCGCGCCGCCGAGGGCACATCGCCCTCGTCGGCGTCCGCAGGGGCCGTGATGGAGAGCGTCGGGGTCTCGTCGTTGTCGATGATGGTCACCGTCGCCTGGAGGTTGCCCCCCGGCTTCGCCGTCACCCCGCTCGGCAGCGAGGCGGTGTCGATGGCCACCGTGAAGGTCTCGTCGCCCTCCGTCAGGTCGTCGTCAATCATGTGGATGGCGAAGGTGCCGGTCGTTGCGCCCGCGGAAAAGGTGAGCGTGCGCGATGCGGCGCCCTCGAAGTCCACCCCCCGCGTCGCCGTGCCGTCCGTCACCGTCACCGGGATGTCGATGTCGGTGCGCGCCGTCTCGGACAGGCGCGCCACCGGCTGCGACGGCCCCTTGTCCTCGGCCACCGTATACGCGGACTGGATGAACTCCACGGTCAGGCTCTGGGACACGTCGTTGTCCAGCATCGTCACCTGTCCGTTGCCGCGTCGGGTCGCCACCAGGGTGCCGCCGCGGCCGGACGTCCCGCCGCTGCCCACGCTCACCGTCACCGTGTCGTCGGTCGTGTCCGTGTCCTCTTCGGGCAACAGCAGGACCGTGATGGACGAACCGGTCTGCGGACCCGTGAGCGTCACCACCCCCGTCGTGGCGTCCACCGACGCCGAGCCAAAGTTGCCGGCAGTTCCGACCTCCAGCGTGAAGTCCGTGCCCAGGGTCCCGCCGGAGAACGCGAGCGGTATCGTCATCGTCTCGCCCGACGCCAACCTCGGGTTGAAGTGGGCGAAGCTGATGACTGCATTGCCAGTGCCCGCCTCGGCGCTCGTGCCGCCTTCCACCGCAGTCCCGCTGGTACTGTAACGCACCGACTGGTCGTTGTCCGCGATGGTCATGG
Source organism: Alphaproteobacteria bacterium (assembly GCA_965243325.1). Classification (GTDB taxonomy): domain Bacteria; phylum Pseudomonadota; class Alphaproteobacteria; order UBA7887; family UBA7887; genus JANQOH01. The sequence continues at coordinate 3,279,468 of CBDEUQ010000003.1, forward strand.
TGTGGGTGGCGGCATCCGCATCCGGGCGGTAGCCCGAGCCCGCCGGTATCGTGATGACCGCGGTCTCCTCGCCCTCCGCGGCGGCGTCGTCGTCGACCACTATCGGGACCGCCACCGAGGTGCCGCTCGCCGTGAAGGTCACCGAGGCCGGGAGGGTGTAGTCGGTGCCGCTGGTCGCCGTGCCGCCCGTCCCAAACGTCACCGACACCGGATAGTCGCCGCTCTCCCCGCCCGAGGCGGTGACGGAGAAGGCGACCTTCGAGGCGTCGCCCTCGGTGAAATCGCTCGTCGCCGCGGAGACGCCGATGACCGGCAGGTTCTCCTGCACCGTTACCGCGAGGCTGCCGGTGACTCCGTTGAATTTGGAGACTCCGCTCGACGCGGCGTGGTCGAGCGTCGCGGCATCGTCGGTCCGGTCGGTGTCCGCGGCCGCGCTCACCGTCACGGTCTGCGCCTGGTTCCAGTTCGAGTGCCCGAAGGTCAGGCTCGTCTTGTCCAGCGTCAGGTCCGTGTCCGCCTGCCCGGAGATGGCCACCGTGATTGAGGCGCTTGCGTGATGGGGCCGGTGCGACAGCGCCACCTCGTAGCTCGCCGAGCCGCCCTCGGCCACCGTCAGCGCCTTCGGCGTGAACACCAGGGCGGGCACCGCGTTGTCGGTGATGACGATGTCTGTAGTCCCCTGCGTGCCCACCGTCACCCCGGAGGGCAGGGAGCCCGAATCGATATGGGCCCGGGCTGACTCGTTGACTTCTATGAACTGGTCGTCCTCGGTCCCGACCGTCACCGTCGCGCTCGTCGCGTTCGCCGGGATGGTCACCGTCTGCGCACTTTCGTCGTAGTCTTTGGGCGATGTGGTCAGGTCCACAAACGTCACCCGGACCTCCGTCGCCACCGTGCGGGCGGGCGAGAGCTGCAGCGTCAGCGTTGCGTCCTCGCCCTCGTCTACAACGTAGCTCGACTGCGCGAAGCTCACCGTCGACTGCGCCTGCGCCCCGGCGGCAAGGCCGGCGGCGAGCGGCACGAAGAGCAGCGCCGCGCACAGGCCGCGCCACGCACGGCGCGGGCCGCGCCGGGCGGGGGCGCGGGCGGGGGAAGGCTCGAAACGCTCGGAGGAGGTACGGGGCGGGCGGGACGCGGCGCGCCCGGCGGCGGAAGGGGAAGACTCAGGCGGGGACGCCCCGCGGCGAAGGCGGCGCCAGGGCAACAGCCGCCGCCCCGACGGCGCGTTCATGGCCGGCGCGCGGGCGCAAGGCGGCTCGGCTCGGCTCGGCTCGGCTCGGCTCGGCTCGGCTCGGCTCGGCTCGGCTCGGCTCGGCTCGGCTCGGCTCGGCTCGGCTCGGCTCGGCTCGGCTCGGCTCGGCTCGGCTCGGCTCGGCTCGGCAAGATTGTAACGAGAGCCGCTTCGGGGTTTGTCAACCCCCTTGCACGGATTATTTCGCCGCGCCTGTCAGGCCCGGCCCCACGGCCCGCGATGTTCGCGCCGTCCATCGCCGCACCTCCCGACACGGGCAAGGCAAAAGCGCCGACGAACCCAAGGCGCGCGCAGCGCCGCTACCTTCGCACATGGACTTTCCAATACATCTACCACATTCGCGCGGCAATGGCGACGCTTTTTGAGGAATGTGCGCTGTGGCGTATTTCGACATCGTGACGCTGATCTTTGGCGGCCGGATATCGACTGCCTGATCCCCGCCGGGTGAGCAGAATGCAGCGATTAGACGCGAGATCGGAACGCTACGGGAACATCGTGACATGGATGGCCGCGGTCTGCCATCCGCCGGCAGGCGGCTTGGTCGAGCGGCGATGTCGGAGGTGGGACAACCGGTCAGCCGGTGTCGAGGTACGGCACCGCGCCGACCAGCGAGCGCATCCGCTCCGCGTGGCCGGCCCGCACCTGCGCAAGGGCCAGCGCCATCATCACCACCAGCGCCAGCCCGACACGGGTCTTCATCTTAGCGAGCCCGCGGATGTAGTGGGTCTCGAAGTTGAAGCTGTTGTCGAGGCGGCTGTTGATCCTCTCTATCGCAGAGCGCCGGTTGTAGCCGCGCCGCCAGGACGGGCTGCCCCAGGGCGTCGGGGTGAAGACGCGCCGGTCGTTCTTGTCGAGATCGATGCGCACGATGCGGCCGTACTCGCCGGGCTCCACCCCGCCCGCCCGGTGGCACGCCTTGCTGCCTGCACAGTCGAAGCCGAAGGCCGCCGCCGGGCAGCGGTATTTCAGCGTGCCGCAGAGGCCGCGCTCGGCCTCGAAGCCCTGGAAGGCCATGGCGCGGACCTCGCCGGTCTGGGGGCAGATGCAGGACACGCGGCCGCGCTCGTCGTGGACGACGACGTCGGCGCGGTTGGGGAACAGCGCCCGCGTGATCGGCTTCGTCGGATCATAGCCCGGCTCCTCCTTCTCGGCCTTCCACATCAAGCGCGTGTCGACCAGCGGCCGAATGGCCCACTTATCCCAGAGCAACTTCTTCTGGGGAGCGTTGTCGAGACCGCGGTCGGCGCTGAAGTCGTCGCAGCGCTCCACCATTTCCGGCGCTCTTGCGAACAGGTTCTCCAGCATCTTGGGGAGCATCTTGACCTCCGAGTCCGACGCCCGCGTCACCTCGAAGGCCACCGGGACCTCGTAGTGGGTGTCGGCGATCAGGTGGAGGCCGTAGCCGAACCATGATTTCACCTTCTTCCAGATCGCGCCGGTCTTGGCGTTCACCCCGCTCGTCTCATGCTTGCCCCAGTCGGCGTCGGGGTCGGAGGTCTTCCCCTTGTCCTCGGCAACCCGGCCCGTCGAGTGGCTCTCGATCGCCTTGCCGTCGTAGCCGAGATGGCGGCCGAAGTCGGGCAGCTCTTCGAAGAGCGACGCGCGCAGGCTCTCGACCATTGCGGACACCAGGCCGCACTCGTTCTCAAGCAGCACGACGCGCCGCAGGAAGCGCGAGAAGTTCCAGTGGCTGGGCACCGTCGAGCGGACCTGCGCCGGATGCGCCACCGCGCATGGTGGCTCCTTCGTACCTGCGCGAAGCTCCAACACGGGCGCGCTCTGGAAAGGCAGCGGGTCGAACCCGCAGAGTTCCAGGAGCGCCGGGTTGCGGCCCATCTCCCGCAGCAGCGACTGGATCGAGGCGTGCTGGAACACCACGCCCGCGATCAGCGCACGCCACATCGACCGCACCGGGTAGTCGTTGCGCCCGCGACCTCGCCCGGCCTCAAGCGCAGCCACGATCTCCTCGTCGGGCAGGGTGTCGAGCACCAGACGCAGGCGATCCAGGTCCGGCAGGCCTTCGACAGCCTGCCAGGAAAAGGGTAGCTTCTCCGTTGTCGCCATCACGTTCTCCCTACCAGGGCTGGTGGATGGAACGAGGGCCTCTGGCCCGATGGCGACACCTTCTATCCGATTCGGGCGGGACGACGCGACGGGGCCGGAAGTGAGCCTGGGAGCGTCGTCGGCTATGGGGTGGAAATCCTCGATCCGCCCTATCCGCCGATCTCAGGGCCGCAGATGTCTGCGAAGCCGCCGGGGTAAGAAAAATCTCGGATCAGCTGGAGCCCTTGATCACCAAGGGATGCGTGACAGCGCACACGCCTCTTTTTTCGCGCACGCTTTTTTCGCGACGCACGCGTCCGTGTCCGCCGCTCGGGCCAGCCGGTATGCGTATGGCCCTCCGGCGGTCCTCGCGACGCCCCCGCCGCCGAGCAGTGCGGCGAGCCGCTCCGCCGTCTCCGCGCCGAACTTGCGCGCCGCCTGGCTCGACGCCTCGCGCCGGTCCAATACGGGCGATCATGCCGCCATGACCCGCTGCATCCGCGACGTGCTGATATAGCCGCCAGCGCATAACATCGCGTTGCCATCCGCCGGCGCTGACGGCCCCCGGCTGCCGCGCCGCCGTCCCGCCGCCGTCTCCAACCCCGCGCTTCTCTTCGGCAGGAGGGGAGTGTTGGCCGTTATCGGGGCGGCGGTCGGGATGTCCGGGGGAGGATGTCCGGCCGCCGTTTTCCCTCATCGGCACGAAGGAGACGGCATCATGACGGCAGCCATGGCGATGCCCGGCAACACGGCGGCGACGTTTCTGGTTCATTTCTTCGGCACCGGCCTGGCCGACGACCGCTATGTGGTCGAGCGGTTCAAGGCCCGTTCCGACGGCGACATCGTTCCCGCCCCGGCCGAAGCTCTCGCGGCGAAGGGCCGACGCAAGGTCAAGCGCACCACGGTCACGCTGAAGGCGGTGAAGGAGCTGCGGCCCGCCACCACCGAGATCATCATCTGCACCGGCCTCAAGACCCGCGGCGGCTTGCAATTGTGGGGGTCGCTCGCGGCCGGAATTCTCTGCGACCGCAAGCAGAAGGGCTGACGGCCCCTTCCGCGACGTCCTGCCGGCCTGCCGCCCTCTGTTCGAGGCAAGGCAGGCGGCGGGGCGTCCTTCCGTTCATTTCCGGATCGGCAGGAAGGAGGCCATCGTGGCATATCGTGACATCCACGCGCGCCGCAGGAATGACCTTGCGCGCTACCACCGGCGGACCCGGGCTCGTCGCGAGGCCGGGCTTTGTTTGCGGTGCGGCAAAAGCGAGCCCGTGCCCGAGCGCACGCTCTGCGCGTCCTGCAACGAGAAGCAGAACCGTGCGGGCCGGGCGAGGGACGCCAGGCTCCGCGCCGAGGGCCGACCCAGGCGGGATCCGGCCAAGGCAAAGCTGTACGAGCGCGAGCGCAGCCGCGCTTTGTACGCCGAGCGCGTGGCCGCCGGCGTCTGCACCAAATGCGGCCGCGCCGAGACGGTCCCGGATCGCACCACCTGTGAGCCCTGCGCGGTCAAGCATCGTGCAAGGGACCGCGACCGCTATGAGCGTGCGAAGGCCCAGGGGATACCTTACGGCGGCCGCAATCCCGAGGCCCGCCGCCGGGCCGGCCGGAAGCGCAGCCGCCGGCGCAGCGAAGCCCGCAAGGCCGCCGGCGTCTGTATCCGCTGCGGCAACGCCCCGCCCGAGGAGGGCCGGTCGATGTGCGAGCCGTGCCGCGAGGACCGGAAGCATGCTGCATACTGCACCTCCATTATTCCGTCGAACACCGGGGCAGATTTCGGCTTTCGTCACGGGCCGCATCGACTTGCCTGCCTGGTCGGCGGGAGATCGGGAACCTCGAACAGGTATTCCGGTCTGTCGTTGTAGGCATAACCGCGCAGACGCCCGGCCCTGCGCCATTTTTTGATGGTGCGGATCGAGACGGTGAGCCGGTCGGCGGCCTCATGGATCGTCAACAGCCCACGATCGCGAAGCCGCTCGTAGCGTGACCTGAGAGACCGATTGTGGCGGGTTGCTGTCACCAGCTTCGGGGTAAAGGCATGGCCATGCCCGGTTCGGGATCCGCGCGTATTGAGGATCGACGCAATCTCGCCATCCGTGTGGTCATCCAACAGCCTGTCGATCTCGGCAACGATCTCATCGCTGGTCCTGCGGATTTCATACACGCGTGGATCCGGCGTCCAGATGAGCTCTCTGGTCGCGCCGCCGCGCAGGCGCACTCCCAGGCTCCGCGTGGCCTTGGTCAGCGTCACGTCCTCGATCAGCAGCCGCGCCATCCGCTTGCGCTCGCGGTGCGGCGTCGCCGGATCGTTCCACAGGCGGGGGAAGTCTCTGGCCAGCTCAAGCACTCGCTTTCGTTGCTCATCGTCCAACCCCCGGTCAGGCTCGGCGCGGCTGCGATCGAGCTCGTGCTGCGCCTCGTCCAGGGCCCGGAGTTTCGCGTTCCATTCCGCCTCCAGCACGTCGGCGACCATCCGGTTGTCGGGATGGGTCTGCATGAACCGTTGCCTCGCCAAGTCCGCTTCCTCGCGGGCGCGCTGCACCTGTTGGGAACGCCATAAATCGGCCTCCTCGGCGCGGGCCGTGAGCTCGTTCTGCACTTGGAGCGCGACGTCCAGCGTGAGCGGTGTCACCAGTTCCACCAGCAGCTCGCCGACCGCGCGATCGATGGCGCCGCCCGATACGCCCTGACACACGCTGCCGCTCGCTGTCTCGATCCCTTCTCTCTGGCACACATAATCGGGATATTGCCGTCCTTTACGGGTGCGGTAGCGGACCGTCATGCTCCGGCCGCAGACGCCGCAGATGGCCAGGCCCTGCAGCAGTGCCGGTCCCTCGCGCGGGGGGCTGCGGCGCTTCGCTTCGTAGGATTGCGCATTGTTCCGGAGTTGCAGTTCGTTCTCCTCGAACCGCTCCCAGGTGATGTAGCCCGGGTGCGCGTCGCGCAACAGCACCGTCCATTCCTCGCGCGCCAGGCGCCTGTGCTCGACACCGCCGCCGGGCCGCCGGCGGCGCCGGGTGCGGCCGTACGCGAAGGCACCGGCGTATCGCGGGTTGTGCAGCGTGTTGATCACCTGCGAGAACTTCAGCCGCTTCCAATGCAGCTCGCCCTTTTGCGGTCCGCTGAGAGGACGGTGGGGGAACAGCAGCTTCTCTCTGTTGAAGTGCTTCACCGTGGCCTGCGCGGAGCCGGTCCGGGTGAAGGTGTCGAACAGCAGGCGCAGGCCGTGCTGCACTTGTTCGTCGGGGTCGAGCACCACCTGGTCGAGCGGGTCGTAGACCAGCCCCACCGGCAGAGGAAGCTTCAACTCCCCGCGCTTGGCCGCGTTGAGCGTCCCGCCGCGCAGCCGGGCGCGCATCATGTGCAGCTCTGCCTCGCTCATCGTGCCTTTAAGCCCCAGCAGGAGCCGGTCATTGAAGTCGACGGGATCGTAGACGCCGTCCTCGTCGAGGATCAGTGTCTCGCTCAGCGCGCAGAGCTCGATCAGCCGATGCCAGTCGGTGGAGTTGCGCGCGAGACGGCTGACCTCGAGCCCGAGCACGATGCCGGCCCGGCCCATGCCGACCTCGGCGACCAGGTGCTGGAACCCCTCGCGGTCGCTGTCGGCGCCAGAGAGGCCGAGATCGCGGTCGATCACGACGATGTTCTCGGTCGGCCAGCCCAGCGCCACGGCGCGCTCCCGCAGCGCGTACTGGCGGCGCGTGCTCTCGCCATGGTCGAACACCTGCTGCAGGCTTGACTGGCGCACGTACAAGTAGGCATCGCGGCTCAGATGGCCCGTATCCACCTTCTGATGGGCGCTGCTCATGCCGGCTTTCCTTCCATATGGCCGTTGAGCATGGCGATCAGAATGTCGATCGCCGACGTCTCGACCCCGGTGGGCAACGGCCCGGGCGCGGCCCCCGCGCACGCGGCCGCCGGCGGGGCGGGCAGCGCGGCGAAGGCATGCAGCCAGGCCGCGACGCCGCGCAACGCCACCACGCCGCTTCCGTGGCGGTCGTGGACGGCGCCGGGCTCGACGGCATGACGGCGCATCCGTTCGTACCCCTGTCCGTAGGCCGAAGGCTCCGCCGCCGGGAGCGCGGTGCAGGGTGGGTTGTGCATCGTCATCGTTTTTTTCCCCGCGCCAGGGCGCGGTCGATGCTGCTGCGATGGACCGAGACGCCGAAGCGGTCGCGCACCAGCTCGACCATCTCGGCGGCGGTCAGCTCCGGCCGTTCGCTCTTCGCCGCCCGCAGCGCCTCGACCACCTCGTCGCTGAGCTTGTGGGGCCGGCGCGGTCCCGGCCGGTCCGGCAGCAGGCCCGGCAGGCCGCCGGCCTCCCATGCGCGCTGCGCCTGATACCAGGTCGGCCGCGAGACGCCGAAGCTGGCGGCGGCGTGGCTCACTGGCACGCCGTCTTCGCGCACCCGGCGCAGCATCTCGTACTTGACCTGGAGCAGATCGCGCGGGTCGAAGAACGCATTGGACACGAACAGCTCGTCGCGCACCGCCTCCGCGTTCGGGTTCAGGCAGCCATGCTCCTTGAGGGCGCGGGTCTTGGCGTCGGCGGGGCGTCTGGCCATGGCGCGGGCTCCGTCGGAAAAGGAATGTAAGTATATTTATGCACATTCCCAACGCCGTATCAACCCCTTTCTTCCTCTTTATGATCGGAAACTCCATGCTATACTTCACATAATAGCCAGAAGACGCCGTCTTCCTGGCCGTCAAGATGCCCTGTATTCCCCGTTTATGTGCAAAAACATTCTTACACATTCGGCAAAATCTCCTTGACAGTCTCCGCCCCGTTATCGTTCTCCCGCACGGTGCGGTCGTCCCCATCCAGGCTGTCCAGCAATGCCGCCAGCGCAAACAGGTCCGAGAGGCGGAACGCCGACCGGCCCGCCGACACGCGCACAAACGGATCCTCGTCCGCTACGCTGGTCCAAGCCTGTCGGATGCTGCGCAGCGTCCCGTCGTCACTTGGGTATCGAAGCCACGCCACTCCCATGATCGTCCAGTTCTCAATCAGCTCGAACTCGCGCCCGTGAAGAGGATGAAACGGGTGCGTCACCCGAAACCGCCGACCCTCAACGCATCTTGAGCGTGCAGTTGACCGTGTAATCCCGGCGGCAGGCGAAACGCACGCTCCATCACGAGCGCCGCGCCGCCGGGTTATGCGTCAAATGCGCGACGCCCGCGCCGGACGGCAAGGCGTATTGCGACCCCTGCGCCAAGGCCCGCTCCGGGCGCCGGAACCACGAGGCGACACGGGAAGCCGACCGCCGCCGATATTCCGAAAGGCGCGCCAGGGGCGATTGCACGACCTGCGGCAAGCCGGCCAACGGGGCGGCCGAGTGCCGGGCCTGCTGCGACGCCGCCCGCGCCCGCTACCGTGCCCGGAAAGCCGCCGGGGTCTGCGTCAAGTGCAAGACGCCCACTTTCGGCGGCGCTACCTGTTGCGCGCCCTGCGCCGTCGCCAATCGAAGGCGGCGCAACCGCGAGGCGGAATATGCCGCCCGCCGCGCCCGCTACGCCGACCGGAAGGCCAGGGGCCGCTGCGTCGAGTGCGAGGCGCCGTCGCCGGGGGTCGCCCGCTGCGAGCCCTGTTCGCGCAGGCACCGCGAGGGCTCGGGGGCGTTTCGCGGCATCCCGGTCTGGGACCCGAGCTGGACGGTGATCGAGATCGCCTCCGGCCGCGAGCACGGTCCCTATGACAGCGAGGCCGACGTGGCGCTCTGCCTCGCCTTCGAGAAGCTCGCGCGCCACGAGGTCGAGGTGCTGTGCGACGCCTCGCCGATGAGTTCGTACACGGCCCCGCCTTGGTGAGCCGGCGGCCGCGCGGCGGGGGCCATTCCCCGCTGCGCTGCCGGCCCGCCGTCCGCTGCCCCCCATACGTATCGCCGGCCGGACGCCCGCCGCTCCGGCCGGCCCCACGAAAGGAGCAACCGCCAATGACCGCCTGCATCCCCGACGAACCGATCTATTGCTTTGCTCCCGTCACCGACACGGACGGCGAGCCCCCGCGGATCCGTCTTCTGGTGGAGGGCCTCGGCTTCACCGTCCCAACCGCGCTGGTCTGCCTCACCGCCGAAGACGGCCTCCGCGTCGCCGACAGGCTCAACCGCGCCCTCGGTCTCGACCGCGCCGCCTGGACCGCACTCGCCGAACGCTGCCTGCGCGCCGGCGCCGGCGCCATGAACGGCGCCACCCTGCACTGATCCGCGCCCGATGCCGTCGCGGCGCTGCCTGTCCGTCGCGGACGGGGGCGGAACCGCGTCGGCGTCCGCGCGGGGTTCGGCCGGGAGGTCGAGAGGAGCTTTCGCGGGGGCGTGTCCGGCAGGGCGGCTGGAGGGAGTCCGGTCGCCTCGATGCCGGGCGCGGCAACGCGAAGGAGGTTTTCGCCATGTTCCTGTCCGACCATTCCACCGACCTGCCCGCCAACACCTTGCTGGCCGCGCTGGGCATCGACCCGGCCGCCGTCCGCGAGACGATCGAGGACGAGCGCCAGATGCGGTGTCCCGAACGCCCGGCGGTCTATCCCGAGCACGGTTTCGCCGGCCTCTTCCCGGAACCGCCGGTGGTGGGCTTCGGCGAGGCCGCGCCCGACGAGCCCTGGGACCCGGCGTCGTCGCTCCCTCCGGCGTGATGGAGGTGGAGGAGCGCTTGGAGTGGATGAGCGGCGGGGGGCCGGGGGGAGCGATCGTCCCGGCTTCCCGTCGTTCGCAAACCATCGTCAACATCGAGAACTGAAGGAGCATCGTCATGAGCTTCGGAATGAACCGCGTCGAACTGATCGGCCGCCTGGGCGCCGACGTCATCGTCAACAACCTCGCCAGCGGCGGCCGTGTCGCCAATCTGAGCATCGCGACCGACGAGAGCTTCCTGGACAAGAATTCCGGGCAGCGCCAGGACCGCACGGAATGGCACCGGGTCGTGACCTTCCAGCCCGGCCTGATCGACATGCTGGTGCGCCATGCGAAGAAGGGCCGCCTGATCCACGCCGAGGGCAAGCTCAAGACCCGCCGGTGGAAGAAGGACGGCGAGGACTCGGAGCGCTTCTCCACCGAGATCCTGGTCGTGCCCGGCCACAAAATTCAATTCCTGGACAAGCCCGCCGGCGCGAACGGCAACGGCACCCGGGCCGCGTCGGGGACCGCCCAGCCGTCGGCGAACGGCGAGGCGATGCCGGCCGGCGACGATGACGGGCTGGGCCAGGAAATCCCGTTCTAGATCCGTCTCTCCCCTCCCTCCCAACTCTGGCGGCTGCTGTTTCGGCGGCCGCCATTTTTTCTGCCGCGGGTCCGGAGTCCGCCGCCGCGCCAAGAGGGGAGAAAAGCAGCGAGGAGGGCAAGCCGTTCTGGACGAGGAGGGAGTCATGGAGGCCGTCATCAACCTGAAGCGCGAGCCGAGGCTGCGGGAGGAGTTCGAATATGCGCACGTCGTCAACAACACCGTGCTGGTCGACCGCCGCACCCGGTGGGCAACCCGTGGCGCGTGGGCCGCGACGGGACCCGCGAGGAAGTCATCGCCTGCTACCGCGCCGATCTGTGGCGCCGCATCCGCGCGGGCGAAGTCGCGCTGGAGGAGCTCGCCGCGCTCGACGGATGCTGGCTGGCGTGCTGGTGCGATCCCGAACCGTGCCACGGCCATGTGCTCGCCCGCGCAGCCGCCTGGGCCTCCGGGCAACTGGCGGAGCGGACCGATGGCTGACGCGACATCGTGCATCCCCTCGACCGCCGTGCCAAGCCGAACCGCCCATGAGGTCCGTGCAGGTGGAGAGATATTCGCCTCCAGACGTGATCGTTCATTGTGCCATGTGTGCTCTCTGCGACAACCGGCTTCGCCGGTCCTCCGCTCCGCTCCGGCGCGGGGAGGTTCCGCTAGGCGCCGCGACAGGGCGACCGTGGCTCAGGCCCAAGTTCCGCCAGGGCTCGTTCCTCGCCAGGCTCCACTAGGGCCTTGCGCCCGCACCACTCGCCCCGCCGCAACGCCGAGCTCCACCAACCCCGCGTGTCTCCGTTGCGCGCACATGTCCCAAAGAACAATCACGTCGGGGATCGGCCCCAGCGTGCAACAACCGATCGCATAGGAGACCGACATGAACATCATCGAGAACATCGACACCATCGAAGCGGGCGCGCAGTCCGTCACCGCGACCGTCTGCGACAACGCCGCCCTGTTCGGCGCGGCGCCCGAGCGCGACGAGTTCGATACCCGCGAGATCTGGGACGCCGACGACGCCATCGATGCGGTGAGCGAAGCGTTCCGCATCCTGGCCGAGGGCGTCGCGCCGGACGGAACCCAGCTTGCCGACGAGCGCGAGAGCCTGCTCTGGGGGTTCGTGAACATGCTCGACAGCCAGACCAACCGCCTCGACCGCGCCGCCGACAAGCTGATGCCCGAACTGCGCGACCTCCAGCGCGCCCAGGACGGCACCGAGATCAAGTCCCTCGAACTGGAGATGACCACCCATCGCGCGCAGTGCCTCACCGACCGACGCGACGCCTTCGAGACCATGCGCGACCAGGCCGCCGAACGGTATCGCGCGGAGACCGGCAACGTCTGGCGTCCGAGGCGCGGATCGCATGTATCGCAGACCGGCACGCTGACCTCGGCCAGCATCGACGCCCGCGATTTCGCCCGCGCGAGGCAGGACCGCAAGACCGCCGCGCATCTGCCGCAGGGAACGCTCGTCGCCATCGCCGGCGGCAAGGACGTCGCCGACCCGGCCGCCGTGATCGCCATGCTCGACAGGACCCGCGCCAAGCACGCCGACATGGTGCTCGTCCACGGCGGCGGTCCCGGCGTCGAGAAGATCGCCGCGCGCTGGGCCGAACGCAACGGCGTCCACCAGGTCGTCTGCAAGCCCGATTGGGACCGCCACGGACGCGCCGCCCCGTTCCGCCGCAACGAGGAGCTGCTGAACCTTCTGCCGAAGGGCGTGATCGCGTTCCCCGGCAGCGGCATCACCGAGAACCTCGTGGACCGCGCCCGGCAGATGGGCATCCCGGTCTGCCGCGCCTGACCGCAGTACCTAGCGGGCCGCGCCGTCATCCCCGCAGCGGGACGGCGGCGCGGCCCGTTTCGTTTCCGACCGACGGCGTTGCGGCGGCGCCGTCTTCCTCGCGCGCGCTTCGCGCCGCGCTCGCCGGGCGATGCCTGCCCCCGGACCACGATCCGGGGGATTCGCCGATCACCAGTGCGTTCGCTGCCGCTCACACCGATCCGCTCGCGCTACTCGCTCCCACCCTCGGCGCTGTCGGCGATCATGATCGCCGACTTGATCGCCACGGCGGACACCGCGACGGGACTCGCGATCGCCCGTCCTGTCGGTCGCCTCCGCACCATGCTTCGCATAGCGCGTCGGCTAATGCGCCGATCATCGTGCACGACACGATGCACGGCGCTGGTGACCATGGTCGCGGTCGTCATCGCGATCATCGCGCGCGTCGCCGTTGCCGGCCTCCACAGAACCCGATGCAGGTGCGACCGGCATCGGGCGGGTTCCACCATCGGCGCCTCCGTCACCTCGCCGGGCGCGACCGTCCCGGTTCGTGACGGCACGCCCCGCCGCTCAGCGCCGCGGCGGCTTCACCCTGCCGGGTTCTCCGGCGTCCATTCCCCCTTGGAAAATTCAGCAGATTCATGGCCTCTGACCCGCCGGGGCGGGCTTTGGAACCACACCGGAACGCACCCAGGGTGCCTTCCCTGCCTCCGCCCGCCATCGCATGAATAGCCGGAAAACCCTGCAATAGCAGAGCGTTACGGTTCCACCGGTCCCGCGCCGCCTCGCGGCATCCCCGACGAAACGCCGCTGCGGCTGCTTCCTTGACTACCAGTCAGCCGCGCGGTCCGAACCGGGAGCCACGACCATGACCGACCGACCCAAATCCACCTTCGCCCGGCGCGTCCGCCTCGCAAAACCCCGAGCTACGAAGTACGAAGTCCGCGACGACATGGTGAGCGGACTCGCGCTGACCATCCAGCCCACCGGGGTCCGGACCTTCTTCCTCGCCCGCATGGTGCGCGGGCGCAGGCGCTACGCCACCATCGGCAGCGCCGACACCATGACGATACCCGAGGCGCGGCGCGAGGCCCGCAAGCTGGTCGCCAGCTACATCGAACCCGCGAAGACGGACAACGGCCCGAGAACGCCGGGTTATCCGATGGAGGCTTTCGCCGAGGAGTTTCTCCAACGCTACGCGAGGCACTGGAAGCCCAAGACCCTGACGGCCAGCACCTATGTCGTCCGCAACCACATCCTGCCCGCTTTCGGGCATATGACGGTGGACGCCATCGCCGTCGAGCATGTCCGGGACTGGTTCGCATCCATGGCCGACAGGCCCGGCAACGCCAACCGCGCCATGCCCACCCTGTCCGTCATGATGCGCATGGCCGAGCTTTGGGGATACCGCCGCCACAACTCCAATCCCTGCAAGAACACGCGGCGCTACAAAACGCAAGCCAAGGAGCGGTTCCTGACGGCGGAGGAAATGGCCCGGCTCAACGCCGTGCTGACCCGCGACGAGTTCTGGTGCCCGAACGTCGTCGCCATCGTCCGCCTGCTGATGCTGACCGGATGCCGCTTCGGCGAGATCGCCGCGCTCGAATGGGACTGGATCAAGGGGAAGCGCATCCATCTTCCCGACTCGAAATCGGGGCCGCGCACGGTCTGGCTGTCGAGCGCCGCGCGGGCCGTCATCGACGCTATCCCGCGATACAGCGTGGATTGCCCCTATCTCTTTCCCGCCCGTCCGCCGACGCGGCCCATCGACAACATCGCCTTCCAATGGGATCGCATCCGCACCGAGGCCGAACTGTCCGGCTTGCGGCTTCACGATCTTCGTCACAGTTGGGCGTCCACCGCCGCCATGAACGGCGTCGGCATGCTGACCATCGCCAAGCTGCTCGGTCACGCGCTGGTGGAGACCACCGAACGCTATGTCCACCTGTCCGACCGCTCGGTTGCCGAGGCCGCCGACCGGGTGTCCGGGCGCATCGGGGCGGCCTTGGCCGGTAGAGGGACCGTCCGGGAGGGAGGGTGCGATCATGCCGACGGTTGATCTCACCGCACGGCTCGCCCGCGAGACGAAACCCGGCGAACGGGACGTGTTCCTGTTCGACCGGGCGCTGCCCGGCTTCGGGCTGCGCATCCACCGGTCCGGCGCGAAGGCGTGGATCGTGCAGACCCGCATCGAGGGGAAAACCCGGCGCATCGTCATCGCCCGGCATGTCGAGATGGAACTGACGCAAGCCCGCCGCCGCGCCCGTGACATCCTCGCGCGCGTTCGCGCGGGAGACAATCCCGCCGACGACATCCGCAAGGAGAAGACGGCCCCGACCGTGGCCATGCTGGCCGATGAGTATCTCCGGCGCTGCGATCCCTACTGGAAGCCGTCGGGACGCAAGACCATCCGCATCTATCTCAAGGCCCGCATCCTGCCCGCCTTCGGCAAGATGCCGGTGGAGCGCGTCGGCCCCGAGGACGTGGCCGCGTGGTTCGACGAAGCGAGCCGGGACCGGCCCGGCGCGGCCAACCGAGCCTTCGAGATACTGCGCTCGATGATGTTCCGGGCCGAGGAATACGGCTTCCGCGAGCCGGGCACCAATCCCTGTCTCGGCATCAGGAAGAACCCGAGGCGCAACATCGCCCGCTTCCTCGACACCGACGAACTCGCCCGGCTCGGACGCGCGCTCGACGCCCGCGAGGACGAACGGCCCGAGGCCGTCGCGGCCATCCGCCTGCTGGCGCTCACCGGCTGCCGCCGGGGCGAAGTGCTCAATCTCCGCTGGCGAGACATCGGGGAGAACGCCATCGCCTTGCCGGATTCCAAGACTGGTCCGCGCGGCGTGCCGCTCGGCGAGGCCGCGCGGGCCGTCATCGCGGCACTGCCCGGCCCACGCGACCCCGATGCGTTCCTGTTTCCGAGCCTCGCCGGGGGCAGACACGCACACCGAATCGTCAACTTCTGGCGCGCGGTCTGCGACGACGCGAAGCTCGGCAAGGTCCGGCTGCACGATCTCCGCCACACGGCCGCGAGCCACGCCGTCATGTCGGGCGAGAACCTGCCGCTTGTGGGAAAGTTGCTCGGCCACCGCAGGCATGAGACAACGGCGAGCTATGCGCACCTTGCCGACGGCCATCTGGTCGAAACGGCGGAGCAGGTCGGGCGCCTGATTGCCGAGGCGATGGACCTCCATATTGCGACGGCGCCTTCACGGCCCCGCACCCAACTGCACGGCCGCTGGTTCTAAGTCCCACGATGGTGCGCCTTGCATGGTGTTTCGATCATGAGCCGTTATTTGAATGCCTCATCGACTCCCATTTCGTCCTGGCGTCGCCGAGTTGATTCTTTACGCCAGCCGGAAGACTAATATTCTCGATTACCCAGTCGCAAACCTCAGCGGCCACAGTTCCGGCTAGGCTGTCCGGTGCTCGTTCCAGTGGCTTTAGTATTGATTGCGCCAAGACTGAAATCGACGCCGTCGTTGTGCTCCGCAGTGCATCATGCTGATAGTTATCGGGAGCAAAGGGAAGATTGAGGTTTAGAAGGACTTCTTGTAGTTGTTCTCCACGCTTGCCGCTCGCTGTTTTCTCGAGTTTGCAAGTTGGCGATAAGCTCCATTTGGTTTCTAGTTTTTCAAGTTCTTCCCGATGGGTCAAATTCGTTTTCCCTTGGCGTTTCTTTCCGAATACATAGGCGTCAAGAGGAACACAAAGTCGCCGTAGCGAAAACACCATCATGTCGAGCTTGAAGAGATCGTCTGGTCGTTGTACGAAGCCATATATTTGGTATCGATTGTCGGCGTTGCCGTCGCGATAGAGCCGACGTAGAAAGGTTTCCGGAGCTTCGTCGTGCCAGTATCTGATTTCTAATTGATCTGGCTGTTCCAGCGTGCTCGGCAATAGATCAGAAGCGAGCGAATTAACCTCTCCATAGAGAGCCATGATGTTGTGTCTAAACGTACACTCTTCGCCAGCCTCATTTACATAGATTTTTCCGGATTTCCCATTCAAGAGTAACACCGCCTTCATGTACTTCTCAAGAGCGTGCACGGCGAGCCAAAAGTAGTCGATTTTCAACCCTTCAACAAAGCACCAGCGAGAAGCGATGTAGTTGTCGTCAGCCGTGTCTACGAACGACACCCGGACAATTCTGCCCTGTTCAACATGAATTCGTTCGATGTTGTATGCCATTTTCTCTCAAGCGATAGTGGGTTGCATTGCTTTTACCAGAGAGCCCTTTGTGGTTCATCCGTCTTGGTAGGAATGAATCCAGGTGATGTGTAAGTAATTTCTACGGTCACCCTAAGTTTCTCTGCTACTGTCCATTGTTGTGCGTCAACAACTGGGCAAGCGCTTCTTCTTGCGAAATCCCCGCATCCCATCCATAGGCCGCAGCAACGGCGACGTCCAGCGCAGCCTGCGCATCTGCGAGCCACTGCGGACGGGCATTGTACAGGTTGGTCAGCGTGCGCGCCTTGAGTTCCTTCGCCGCCGCCTCGTCGCGGGCGACCGGGCGCTTCGGATAGCCCGGCACCGGCTCGTCTACCCATTTCACCCACTCGGGAGGGTTGAGCCAGCGGTCGCGGAGTTCGACCAGCCGCCGCGCGGCCTCGCCGATGGCGACGGCGCGCGGATCGTCCGCGTAGTCGGCAGCGGAAATGTTCGGCGAAAGGCCGACCGGAAAGGGGAAGGTCTCGAACGTGGTGGTCGGCGTGTAGCGCGGGCGGTCCTCCAAGCTGGTCCCCAGCCGCAGCGACCACACCTCGTGAAACCGGCTGTGCAGGATGCCGAACGTCACATCGTCGTCGCGGGCGATCACGATCAACTGGTGGTCGGGGCAGACGCCCGCATCGAGCCAGACGAACAGGCGATGCTTGGAAACCGTCGGGGTCGCGATGAAGCGAGGCAGGCCGTCGAGCGCCTTCCACATGCCCGGACGGGTCTCGCCGTGCCGCCACCAATAGCGCCTGTGCCTCTCCCGCCGCCGTCCGAGACGCACCGGCTTCACATGCTCCACGACATGCGCGAACGGGGCTTCGTAGAGTGCCGCGTCGGCCTCGCCCATGTTCTCGCCGAAATCGACTATCCAGTTGCCCGACGGTCGTCGGGTCAGGTCCATGCCGTTGAACCTCGGCTTGAGAACGTCGGAGTTCGGACACCCGTTCGGATTGGCCGGAAGGCGAAGCCAATCCCGCGCGAGATCGCCCGGAATATCGAACGGGCCGTTCTTGTAGACGCCCAGGAACGCGACAGCCCTGTTGCGGTCCAGTCGCGTGACCCGCGTCAGGTCGATGCCGTCTTCGGTAAGGTCGGCGTGTATATGGGGCGCTGGCCCGCCGTTCAGTGAGACGGGAAGGCCCGCGTCGCGCGAGCCGAAACATACCAGCGACACCCGCACCGCCGCTCCGTCGATCACCCACGGTTCGTCCGACCATGCGTCGAAAATGGAGCAGTCGGCGACAATTCGGTCGAGGACGGGCCGGTTGTTGCCGCCGCGTATGGAGTTTGTGGCGACGAGGCCAGCGCGGGCGATGCTGCCATTGGCCACCAAGGTCCCGGCCTTGGCGAACCAATAGCAGACCAGATCGGCGGAACCGGGAACGGAACCCCTATAGGTTGCACGCAGCCGCTCGGTGTATTCGTGGCCCAGACCGCCCCGCATTACCCGGTCTCCCAGAAACGGCGGGTTGCCGATCACGACATCGGCCTCCGGCCAGTCCGGTTCGCTACCGTCTGGCGCGAGAACCGCATCGCGGCATTCGATGGTTTCGAGCGGGTCGAGAATCGGATTGGTCGAGTTGCTGAACCCGTTGCGCCGCATCCACTGGATTTCGCCGATCCACACCGACACGCGGGCAAGCTCGGCAGCGTAGGCGTTGATCTCGATGCCCTTCACGTTCGCCGGGCCGACCGCCGGGAACCCCCGCGCGAGGCCGAGCGTCTCCGCCTCGAGCTGGACCCGGTGCTCGATGTCCTTGAGCGCGTGCAGCGCCAGATAGAGGAAATTCCCCGACCCGCAGGCCGGGTCGAGCACGGTGAACCGCCGCAGCCGTTCGAGGAAGGTGCGCAGCGCCTGGTCCGCCTGCCGCCGTAGTCGTGTCTGCGTCGCCGGAGAACGCGCCGCATCCGCGCGTTCGACGATAGCAGCAATCCCGGGCTTCGCCGTCTCCCACTCGGCGAGCAGCGGGCGGACGATTACCGGCTCGACGATCCGCATGATCTTGTCGCGGTCGGTGTAGTGCGCGCCCAACTGCGAACGCTTGTCCGGGTCGAGGCCGCGCTCGAACAGCGTGCCGAGAATCGACGGGTCGATTTCCGACCAGTCGAGCGCCGCCGCCTTGAGCGCCGCATCAATCCCCTCCCGGTCGAGCGGCAACGCTGTATCGTCGTCGAACAGCCCGCCGTTGAACCACGCCACCGGCTCGAACCCTACATCGCCGCCCGTGGCCATCGCGCCGAACAGCCGCGAGGCGTAGTCCGCGAATTTCTCGGGGTCGCCCCGTGTGCGTTCCAGCATCCGGATAAACATGTTGCCGGGCAGCAGGCCCACGTCCTCGGCGAACATGCAGAACACCAGACGATTGACGAAGTGCGCCACGGTCTGCGGATCGTGGCCTCGTTCGCGCAGACCCTGTGCAAGCTCCGCGAAGGTGGCCGCCGCGCGCTCCGTCACCGCCTGCCGCGTCTCGCCGGGCCGCAGCCGCTCCGGGTCCGACATCGCCCACTTGAGCTTGTCGCGGATCGCGCCGTCGGCGAGATCGTCGAGCGTGAACTCGTGCGTCACGCTCACGCTGTTCGTCCAGTTGGTGCGGATGCGGAACCGCACCATGTCCGAGACGATCAGCAGCGGCGGGTTCTCCAATGCAAGCGCATACTGCCGCAACTGATCGAACGCCGCGTCGAGATCGGCGCGACGGCCCTTGTATTCCCACGCGAAGCAGCTGCGCTTCCACACGTCGGCCCAGCCGTCGCCGCCGGTGTCCTTCCGCGCGCCGCGCTCGAAGCAGTACCGCTCGCCCGCCGGGTCGGCTTCCGCCGGCGTCGGTTCGCCCAGCAGCCGGCACAGGTCGATGAAGTGTTCCTGCGACGCCGAGCGTTCCTTCAACTCCGACGCCCGCCACTTGGCGATGAACTCGCCCGGAGTCATCGCGCTGACCGCGACGACGAGCACGGGGGTCGGCAGCGCCGACCGGTCGCGCGTTCGGTTGGCTCGGCATCGTTCATCGATGCATGTCTCCTCGCTCGCCTCTTGTTCCGGCCACCATGCGGTCGCCTCGTGCGTCGTGCAAGCTCGACTGCGGCGGCTTGGGCGCGGGCGACCGTTGACCGTTGAAGCGCGACGATGATCGCATGGCCGCACCGATAGCCGCACGCGGTTCGCCGCACAATGCGAGAAGGGACCGACGGTCGGATGCCGCAGCCGACACGACTTCGCGCCGGGCATCGTGCGCGTCGTCGCCGACAGCGCGGGCCGCACGAAGAACCCGTCCAGTGCGCGGGTCGGTTTGCAATTGCTTCGCCGCTTCGTGCTTCCTACACTACCAGTCGGATGCCGCGCGGCGGTTCGTAGACCGTTCCCTCTCATGCGCGGCGGGCGCTGCCGCTCAAGCGCCGCTCGGGCTAAATGCCGGCTGCAAAACGGCTTTCATGTCCCGAGTGCTTGGGCGTCAAGGAAGCAGGATCGGGACGCCTTTCGGCGCGTCGTTCTCACACCGGACGCAGCCCGCTGCAAGACCCGCCAGCACCTACCCTTGAGTACCCTGGAGTGCGCTCCAGCACCCCTGACGACGACAATGGCGGACAGCAGGAACGCGGAACGAGTGTATTCTCCGGCGCGATGCGCGGTTTTTCGTATCCCTGTCGTCCCCAAGGCATCTCCAGGGGCCTCCTGTCCATCACCGGTACACGTTCGCCTATCGCCCGATTGCCCCGCGCATGGCGATGCAATACGCTGGAAACAGTGCGCCGTGGAAAGGCGCCGCTCCCCAGCGGGTGCGAATCCCGCCCGGCAACTGTCGCTCCAGCCGGAAGCAATCGGAGCGGGTGATGGAGGCAACGACATGGCCTGAAGCACTCCGATGGAACAGGTCGCCATGGGCGACCTAGCGACCATGCGGGCCGCAACGCGAGTGAACGCTGAGCAGGCCTCGAAACGTATGATGCGGAAGCCGACCCGCCTGTTTTTCGGTGAAGGCTGCCACCGGCCGGGAAGCGAGCGACGCGAGCACCGGACGGTTCCGCCGGGGTAGTGGCGGCGGCACGCATGGAAGAGGGGAACGGTAGCAACACGGGAAGCCCTGTCGGTGGTGCGCACACACCAAACCGGAACCCCGCGAGGGGCAGGCCGGGCCGGCAGGGTGGCGGATGGGCTTGTAGTACCGGGGATGCCGGGTAACGCCGGTGGAGGGAAGGAGCCCTGGTTCGAGAGGGATACGGAAAGGGGGAAGGGCATGACCACTGGCGAACGCCTACCAGGGTCTGAAAAGGTTCGGAAACTCCAGACCGTGTTACATGCGAAAGCTAAGGAAGAACCCGACCGGCGCTTCCATGCGCTGATCGACAAGGTGTGGCGCGAGGACTTTCTCGCCGAAGCCTGGAGGCGGGTCCGCCGGAATGGTGGCTCCGCCGGGGCGGACGGAGAGACCTTCACGGCCATCGAGTCGTACGGCGTGGGACGCTGGCTTGGGGAACTGGCGCGGGAACTGAAGGATGGGACGTACACACCGAAGCCGGTACGGCAGGTGCTCATCCCGAAGAAACAGCCCGGCAAGTTCCGGCCCTTGGGCATCCCCTGCATACGGGATCGGGTAGCGCAGACATCGGCCTTGCTCGTGCTTGAGCCGATATTCGAAGCGGACCTGCAACCGGAGCAGTACGCCTACAGGCCGGGGCGCAGCGCCCATGACGCGGTGAACCGCGTCTGGCGTCTCCTGCATAGGGGGCACAACGAGGTGGTCGATTGCGATTTGTCCAACTACTTCGGAGAAATCCCGCATCCCGAGCTTCTCAAGAGCTTTGCCCGCCGCGTCAGCGACGGGCGGATGCTCAAGCTCATCAAGGCATGGCTGGAAATGCCGGTGGAAGAGGACGACGGAGAAGGCGGCAAGCGCCGCACGAACCGGGCGCGCAAGGAGCGGAAAGGGACCCCGCAAGGGGCACCGATAAGTCCGCTGGCCAGTAACCTCTACATGCGGCGCTTCGTGCTGGGCTGGAAGGCGCTGGGCTTCGCCCGGCGCTTCCGCTCGGAAATCGTGAACTACGCCGATGACCTCTGTGTGCTCGGCAAGGCCCCGGCGGCGGAAATGCTGGCGGCGGTCGAACGGCTCATGGCGGGTCTGAAGCTCCCGGTCAACGAACGGAAAACCCGATGCGTGCGGTGCCCGGAGGACATGTTCGAGTTCCTCGGCTACCGCATCGGACGCATCTATCGCCCGACCGGGAAGGGGTCCTACATCGGAACCCGACCCACCAAGGCGAGCGTCCAAAGCATCTGCCGCACAGTCAGCGAACTGACAACGCC
This sequence comes from Alphaproteobacteria bacterium, assembly GCA_965243325.1. Lineage (GTDB taxonomy): Bacteria > Pseudomonadota > Alphaproteobacteria > UBA7887 > UBA7887 > JANQOH01. The sequence continues at coordinate 3,301,263 of CBDEUQ010000003.1, forward strand.
ACGCTACGGGTTGAGGTCGCCGGAGGACATGGTGGAACGCCTGAACCGGACTATCGTCGGTTGGGCGAACTACTTCAGCCTCGGACATGTCAGCCCGGCCTACAGCGCGGTCAACCAGCATGCGGTCAGGCGGCTACGCCAGTGGCTCTGTCGAAAGCATAAGGTGCGGTCCGGGGGCTTTGTGCGCTTCCCGGACGAGAGGCTGTGGAACGAGTACGGCCTCGTGCACCTGACGCGGAAGACGGTGAGCTTTCCGAGTGCGAAGGCATGATCTCGTCCGAAAGCCGGATGCGGGAAATCCGCACGTCCGGTTTGATGAGCGGGGACTGGAAACGCGGTCACGGGAGCCGGACTGAGGCCCGAAGCGAAAGCGACGGAACAGCCACCGGACCCTACAACTGGCGCGCCAGTCCTCGACTCTACCGGATTGTATGCTCCGGAATCCGCCGGATCGCCCCGCCGCGAGCACCGTCCGGGCGTGGTCTCCACCGTCGCCCAAGGGCTCGGCGATAACGTCGGCCGGGAGGTGGAGCAGGACCGCGACGGCTGCGACAGGTGCGCGGATCCCCGGCCCGAAGCGGGGCAGGCGGAGCGGGTTTCGGGCACGATCTTGGTCCGCGCCGGTCCCCGGCGAGGCCGAAAGGGAGCAGCGAAATGGCACGAAGCGCTCGAAAAGCCGACGGAGAGTCGAACGAATCCGGCGGGGGCGCGGGCGATTTCCGCCGCTCGCGCACGATCCGGTTCTCCGATTCCGAGTGGCAACTGGTCGAGGACGCGGCGCTCCGCCAGGGGATTCCGGCCAGCCAGCTCGTCCGCGCCGCGACCCTCGCCGCCGCCGAGGAGCGTCTCGACCGCCCCGCCGAGGCGGCGGTCCCGCCCGGTTATCTCGCGCTGATCGAGGACATCTACCGCGGCGTCTACCTGCTGACCACGCTCCGGGGCGAGGAATTGATCCGAGAGAAGCGCAAAAGGCAGCTCGACAGCATCGTCAAGGACGGGCGTCTGGCGATGAAGGAGACCATGGACGAAGGCCCGTCGTGATCTTTACCCTGCCCGCTCACTCGGCTTTCCGAATCCGGCCATTGCACGCGGGCCGTTTGCCCTCCGCATTGGGGCACCGACAAGCGGATCTGCGGTCACGGTTTCGGACAGGCTACGGATAACGGAGACCCCATGGCCTGGCTGTTCTTCATCGACGAGAGCGGGCACGACCACAAGCACATGCCCTACGAGGTACGCGGCGGTTTCGCCATCCATGTCGGCGAACTGTGGCCGTTCGCGCAGGCGATGCAGCGTCTGGAGACGGAATGTTTCGGCTGCCGGCTCGCCGATGTCGGCAAGGAGGTCAAGGGATCGAGCCTGATCGACCGCAAGCGCTTCGCGTTCGCCGCCCAGGGAGCGCCGCTTCCCGACCGTGAGCGGCGCGAACTCTGCCGCGCCTTCCTTGCGGCCGGCCGCGGCGGCGAGGCGCCGGGACGCGACGCGTTCACCGCCTACGGCCAGGCGTGCCTGCGCATGGCCCGGGGGATCGTCGCGCTTCTGAAGCGGAGCGGCGCGGTGCTGATGGCGAGCGCCATTCCGCGCGGCGTTGTACGGCCGCGGGACCATCGTTTCGACGACTATCTGCGCAAGGACGTGGTGTTCCTGTTCGAGCGGTTCTTCTATTTCCTGGAGACCAAACGCGAGCACGGCGTGCTGGTCATGGACGAGACCGAGAAGCGGGAGGATCGCCGCTTCGTCGCGCGCATGGAGAAATACTTCACGCGAACGGCCACCGGCCGGCATCGGACGACGTGGATCGTGCCCACCCCGTTCTTCGTATCGTCGGACATGGCGCGTGCGGTGCAGGCGGCCGACTTGTGCATCTACGCGGTCAATTGGGGATTTCGCCTGCCAGGCCGAGGCATGGATGCGTCGCGTCGCGACGAGATCGCCGACATGTTCGGAGCCGATCTGGCCGACCTTCAGTATCGCGGGCGGGGCGTGCGCGACGGGCGCGCGTTCGACAGCTACGGAATCGTCTACGTCCCCGATCCTTACGGACCGCCACGCGCATAAAGAAGGAGGCAACGCCTTGCCTGAGCATCCCCGTTCGCCGAAGCGCCGGGGGTCATACAAGGCCGAGCCTCCAAGACGGAATATGCGCGGCGGTGCGCCGAAAGTCAATGCGCGCGGCGGGGTCTACAACCCGAAATCCATCTCGCGCACCTTCGCCTTCGCCGGCGGCTCGGGTGCCTTGCGCTGCGGCGCCTCGCGGCCGACGTTCCGATCCGGCGACGAGGGCGCGGCCCTGTCCCTGGCCGGCGCCGCCTTCTCCCGCGCGGCCTTTTCGTCGCGCTCACGCGCGGTTTCGATCCGCCTGGCGGCGGAGTCTTCGGCCCGGTCGCGCTCGCGTTCCTTGCCGTCCGGTGCGGTTTCCCGACCGGCCTCGCGCTCCCTGCGCACGTCATCGCCGATGCCTTCGAGCGCCGAGATGCGCTCGCCGGTCGCCGCTTCGAGCCGTTCCTTGAGCGCGGCCGCATCGTCGGTCACCAGCTCGGCCCGGTCGCGGGCGCGCGAGATTTCGACGTAGAGGGATTTCTGCGTGGTCAGCGCCGGATGGTTCGCTTCCATCGCCGCGATCACCGCATCGACCGTGCGTCCCTGGAACGCGTGCACGGTCGAGCACCAGGCGCGGTCGAGATGGCGCAGTTGCGGATCGCCCGGGGTCAGCGTGAGCCTGCGCCCGTCCTCCAGACGGAACGTCACCCGGCCGTTGCGGATGCCCATGACCTCGGCCGCGCCGCTGTTGACCAGACCGAGCCCCTTGTCGTTGCGGGTCCAGCGGATGCGGTCGCCCGCGCGAAGCTCGATGCTCTCGCGGCGGTAGACCTCCGTTCCGCCCTTGCGCCCGCCGATTTCCGACGGCTTCCAGGCGACGGTCCCGCCGCCCGGCGCTTCGAGGAGGACGGTCCTGTTCCTGCGGTCGACGCCGGCAACACGCCGCTCCTCGCCCTTGGCGACGTCGATCCGCTTGTAGGCGCGGTGGAAGGCCACGACATCGCCCGGCGCGTAGTTGGCCGCGAGCGACTTCTCCGCGTTGGTGTAGCCCTTCGAGACTAGGCGCTGGGTCTCAAGGGCGGGGCCGGCGATGCGGCCCTCGCGCACCAGGCGCTCGCGGATATGGCCGTTGATCCCCTCGCGCAACGCATGGCTCGGGGCCATCACCCCGGTGCGCTCGCGCTCTTCATGGGAGAGCTTCAGCCAGCGCGCGGCGACCGCGCCGGCGATATTGTCGGCCTTCACTTCGGCGACGTTGGCGCCGAGCCTGTCGAACGCCTTGCCGATCTCGCCGGCGAGGCTCGCCTCGACGGCGGCCTTCAGGTCCGGGTCGCGCTGGCGCATGATCTCGTCCATCACCGCCGTCTTCATGCCGGCGGCCTGGAGCTGGGCGAACGGCTTGCCGGCGTCCACCGCGTCGAGCTGCTTCGCATCGCCGACCAGCACCAGCTTCGGGACGCGCAGCGCGCCCGCGATCCGCAGCAGGTCGCGCGCCTGGACGGTCGAGGCGAGCGAGCCCTCGTCGACCACCAGCACGGTCCTGGCGAACGCCGCGCGCATTTCCTTCGCGCCCTTCTTCGTCAACCGGCCTTCGGCGACGCCCGCGTTGCGGGCGAGGAAGCGTTGCAGGGTCTCCGAGGCGATGCCGGATTCGGAGTTGAGCGTGTTCGCCGCCGAGGCCGAGGGCGCGAGCCCGACCATGCGCCAGCCCTTCTTCTCGGCGAGCGTCCTCGCGCGCGCGAGCATCTTCGTCTTGCCCGTGCCGGCGTAGCCCTGGACCCCGACCGTGCGATCCTTCTCGGACAGAATGAGCTTCACCGCCTGTTTCTGGCCGGCGGTGAGCGGCCCCTTGCGCAGATGCCGCTCCACCATCCAGCCCCGCATCGGCGCCTTGCCGCGCCGTTCGCCGCCGCGCATCAGCGCGACCGTCTCGCGCTCCTCGGCCAGCGCCCTGTCGGTGGTGAGCCCGCCGCCGCCCTCCAGCGCAGGCGCGTCATGCAAACGGCCCTCGCGCTTGAGACCGGCGATAGCCCGCTCGATTTCGCCGATGGAGGCCGCGCCGGGCTCGAAGGCGAGCGCGGCCGCGAGCAGGTCGGTATTCGAAAACACCGCGTCGCGCTCCGAGAGATGGGCCAGCGCCCAGTCCACCGCCGCGCGCGCAGGGTCGGCCTTCGCGGCGTGCTCGAACAGGTCCGGCTGACGTGGCGCAGGGGGAGCGTCCTTGACCGTTTCCGCGTCGCGCGTCTTCTCCGCCCCGTGGCGCTCCATCGCCTTGGCGACCAGCCCCTTCGCATCGAAGCCGAGCGCTGCGGCCTGCTTCTCCCAGGTCTCGCCCAGCGCCTCGCGGTCGACCTCGCGCTTGGCCGCGCGCGTCATCAGCGCCGCACGCCGGGCGAGATGCGGGTTCTCCGCCGTCGTGCCGAGGCCCCGGCCTTCCATCGCCGCCTCGATCTCCGCGCGTCTCGTGGAAAACGCCTCCACCGTCTCGCGCGAGACCCCGGCAATCTCGAACCTTCCGTCGGCGTGGGTCTTCTCTATGGAGTAGCCGAGCTTCCCGAGCTCGCCCGCCAGCGCGTTGCGGTAGAGCGCCCCCAGCGCCATCTTCGAGGCATAGAGCCGCTCGTTGGCCATCGTCCTCCACTTGCCGTCCGGGCCGAGCAGCATGTTGGCGATCACCGAATGCGTGTGCAGCGCGGGATCGAGGTTGCGGGACGTGTCATGCCGGAAGGTGGCGATTACCGTCTTCTGGCCGCCGGCCCGCACCATGCGCCCGCCTGCCCGGGCCTGGCCCGGACCCGATCCGGGCTCCTGCATCCGGGTCTCGGCGGCGTTTCGCTCGAACCAGTCGAGCGCGCCCGCCACGGCGCGGTCGTGCGCCCCGACGATGCGTTCATCGCCGCCGACCAGCGCCGCAAGGGACACGCTCTTGGGCGCGCTGAAGGTCAGGTCGCAGCCGGGGCGGTGGTGAATCTCGCCCTCCTTGCCGCGCTTGCCGAGACGCTTCCCCGAGCCGTCCGGGACCTCGCCCTCCAGCACCGCACGGAAGGTCTCCGGGTCCACCGGGCCTTCCAACCCCAGCGCCTCGGCTCCCTTGCCCGCCCATGCGCTCGCCGCCCTGTGCTCGTCGGAATCCCTGGCGTAGTAGGAGTCCTTTTCGTAGTAGCTCACCCCCTGCGCGGGCGAGGCCACCGCGCCGACCGAGGCGACCATCAGAACCAGCGCCCGCGCGGACGGGCGGGCGGCTCATACGCCTCTTCGGGCTCCGCATCGACGTGCGGTTCGGGCAAGGGGACGGAACCGTTCGGGCGGGACCCGCCCGTCGGCGCAACGGTCGAAACGGCGCGTCCGGGTTCCGGGGCGGGCGCCGCCGAGGCGGCTCTCGCCGGCACACGGTTCGGTTCGTGCGCCGTATACGGCGGAACGTCCTCAATGAAGCCGGGCCGGCGCTCCGCTGCCGACGGCCGGCGCGCGGCCGCTCTCGACATCCCCGCCGTTTCGTGCCGCGCCAGGTTCAGCAGGCCCGACAGCGTGAACACCGCCACGAATCCCGCGATGGCGCCGAGCCGCATGTTGTCCCCGATGACGGAGAGGATATGTCTCCGCGACTCCCGCGCCGCCGGCCAGGTCGCCACGCCCTCGCGGAGCCACGTCACGGTCCTGCCGTCCGACAGGCGGTATTTCGTCGACGCGCGCTCGTCGAAGCCGACGAAGATCAGCGCCTGCACCACGCTCACCTTGCGCGCGGCGTACCAATCGTGGGCATCGGTGTAGCGCGTCAGCGCCAGCGCGGGCAGCAGCAGCGCCATCGCCGCCGCCCCCAGCGCCCCCAGCACCAGCGCCCGCCGCAGCCGGTCGAGGTCGATCATCGGCCCCGCTCCGGGAGCCGCCGGCAAGCGTCCGGTCGTGCGCGGCGGAGCGCGAACATCCCGTCAGGATCGGTGTCCGAGCCGTCGCGATGGAGGGTGTCGGGCGCGGCCATGGACACAAGGATAGGACCGCCGCGAAGCCCCGCAAGTCCTCGCCTGCAGGCGATTTTCCGCGAATCATACTCCAGGGTACTCAGGGGTACGTCTGGCGTCGAAAATCCCCGGAAAAAATTTTCGCCCGATTCGCGCGGCGCGTCCGAATTGGACGATTCGACCTAATCGACAGCCGATTCCGGCGGGCCGCCATCGCCCTCGGCAGCCGGTCGGCACGTCGAGCCGACCGGCGACACGGCCCCCCGCTCAGGCCGAGGCGGTCTCCGCCTTTGCCGGCGTCTTGAAAATGTCATCACCGATGCTGTCGGCCACTCTCGCGGACGATGCCTTGATCGAATCCCGCGCCAGATGCGCATAGCGCGAGGTCGTCTCGATCTTGTTGTGACCCAACAGCTTGCCGATCATCGACAGGCTCTCGCCGAGCGCCAGCGCCCTGGAAGCGAAGCTGTGTCGCAAGTCGTGAAGCCGCACGTCGTCTAGGTCCGCCTCCGCCCGCACCCGGTCCCAGTAGTGGTTGAGATCGGCAAGGTGTTTGCCGGGCTTGGTGCCCGAGATCACCCACGGGTTGCCCGCGATGCGCGGCAGCTCCGCCAGCACCCGCGCCGCCGGCGGCGACAGCGGCACCAGCCGAGCGCCGGTCTTCGAATCGGCGAGCTTCAACTCGCCCGCTTCAAGATCGACATGCTTCCATTCGAGCGCGACGATCTCGTTGCGCCGGCACCCGGTCAGCATCAGCAGACGGATCGCCGCCGCCGGATAGACCGGAAGCCTTCCCTCGGCCTCCATCTCGTTCAGCACCGCGCCCAGGTGGCGGAACTCCGCCTCGGTCAGGAACCGCTCGCGCTTCTTCTCCTGGTACTTGCGCACGTATTTGCACGGGTTGCCCCCGCTGCGCAGCTTCCACTCCTCGGCGAAGTTGAACAGGCTGGTCCCGATCTCCAGCGCCCGGTTCGCCTGGTAGGGAATGTGGTGCAGATCGCGGTGCAACGCGTCGATGTGCTCGCGTTCGACATCCTCCACCGCCACGTCGCCGTAGGACGGCAGGATGAAACGTTCGACCGCCCTGCGGTACGCCTTCCGCGTGCTCTCCTTGCAGCGCATGTCGACATGCTCCGTCAGGTAGCGCGCGGCGAGATCCGCCACCGTCACCGAACCCCGCTCCACCGGGTTCTCGCCGCTCCTCATGCGGTTGAGGGTCGTGGCCGCTTTCTTGCGCGCCTCGTCGGCGGTCATGACCCCGTGGCGCCCGAGCGTCACGCGGCGCGACTTCCCCTTGTGCCGGGTCTGGACGACATAGACCTTCGACCCGGACGGATAGACCCTCACCCCGAAGCCGGGAATGCGGTCGTCCCAGAAGACCTCGTCGCGGTCCTCGACGACGAGCGCATCGACGGTGCGCTTGGAGATGGTGCGAAACTTCAGCTTGGCCATGCGATGCCCCTTCTTGAGAATGGTTCTCAGGTTCCGAAAGCGTTCGGTCACGCAGTGATGGAGGGGACGATGGCACAGAGCGCAGGCTGCCGAATGCCGGCAGAACGTGCAGTTGGCATCGTCGTCCTCATCATCGCCACACCTTGAACGAACGCTTTCCAGGTTCCCAGTCGGCCGCCGATTCGCTATTCGCCGTAAGCGTAAGATGGTCGTAAGCGACCGGAGTCGTTCTCCCGGGTCTTGTAGCGTAGCAGAACGAGGGTTTCAAGAGGCGTCGACGTGGGCACAAGCCATTGTGCTATAGAGAATAATCATCGAAATGTCGCCTCCTGCGTTCTAAAGGCATCTCAAGGGTACGCATGTCCAGATATCCGAAAATCACCGTCAATTTAAGTGCTTCGGAGACAGCTTGTGGTACGTCCCGGCGATCCCGCGCTTGAACATCGCCCAGAAGCTTTCGACGCCGTTGGTGTGCGCCATGCCCCGCACGAACTCGTTGATCCCGTGGTTGACCGCCTCGTGGTCGTACCAAGGCTGGAGAGCGTGATAGACGGCTGACTCGTCGGTGTAGACGGTCGCGCCGGCGCGCACGTTCTCGGCGACGAAACCGGCGACGTGCTGGGCATCCGTGCGCCGCACGTGCCGCGCGACGATCCGGTTGCTCTCGCGGTCCTTCACGCCAACGACCGCCTCCATGTCCACCGCGCCCCGGCCCGTCGCCACCTTGCGCTCCGCATTGGACTTGTTCTTGCGCTTGCCGCCGACGTAAGTCTCATCGGCTTCCACCGGCCCGAAGAACGCCGCGCCGCCCTGATCGTCGTCATCGCGGTCGAAAGCCTTGCGGATGCGTTGCAGCATGAACCACGCCGTTGCCTGCCGGACGCCAATATCCCGGCCCAGCTTGACGCTCGACACACCCTTCAAGCTCGTCAGGTGCAGATAGATCGCATAGACCCACTTGCGAAACGGAAGCTTCGACCGCTCCATGACGGAGCCGACACGGACGCTGAAATGCCGCTTGCAGGACGGGCAGTAGTAGGGCAACGGCGGCCGTCCGGTGCACTCGATTGTCTCTGTCGAACCGCAGCGCGGGCAAACGCGACCGTTCGGCCACATCTTCGCTTCAAACCACTCGCGGGCCGTCTCCTCTGTCGGGAAAATCTCTCCCATCTCCATGACGGTCACGCCTTCGCGGTAGTGCTTGCCAGCCATTTCCCTCTCCTCTGTTACAGAGAATATGGGGCTTGCCGGCCATTTAGTCAAGCGGATATTTCCCAAGGTGACGTAAGAATTTATGTGTCAGGTGGGAAGGGGGTACTCCCTGTGGTGACGACAACCACAAACAGGAGCACCCCGCATGTCCCAGCAAGCTGCGACGATCATGAGCCTACCCCAGGCCTTTGAGGTGGTGAAGGAGATGCAGGCAGGCGGACTGGACTGGGGCGAGGGCTACCGCCCGCTCGGCCGCCAGGCGCTGGCCGAGATCATCGAGGGCCGGATGGCCGAGGCGGTGGATCGCTGGCTCGACAACCTCGACGCCGGCGCGATGCGCGACCGGCGCAACGGGACCTACCGCCGCTGCCTGCTGAGCGAGCTCGGCGACATCGAGCTCAACGTGCCGCGCACCCGGCACTTCTGCCCGACCGGGGTTGTGAAGAGCTACGCAAGGCGCGCGCCGGAGATCGACCGTGCCATCCTGGCCGGCTTCGTGCTGGGGCTTTCGACGCGCAAGGTGGGCGAGGTCCTGCTGGCCCTGCTCGGGCGCCCGGTCTCGGCCGCGACGGTGAGCCGGGTCTCCAAGACGCTCGACATGGCGGTCGAGGCCTTCCACCGCAGGCCGCTGAAGAACGCCTACAAGGCGCTGATGCTCGACGGCGTGGTGCTGGCCCGCAAGACCGGCGCCGGCGCGCTCAGGAGGCCGGTCCTGGTGGCGCTCGGCATCCGCCCCGACGGCAAGAAGGAGATCATCGACTTCCATCTCGCCGTCAGCGAAGGCGCCCGCGAGTGGGAAGTGTTCCTCAACCGGCTGTACCACCGCGGGCTCACCGGCGAAGGCCTTGAGATGATCTGCGTCGATGGCGGCAAGGGCCTGCTGGCTGCCTTGCCGTTCGTCTATCCCGGCATCCCGGTTCAGAGGTGCTGGGCGCACAAGATGCGCAACATCCTCAACAAGGTCCGCAAGGCCGACCAGGAGGCCGTCAAGGCCGATGTCCACGCCGTCATGAATGCAAAGAGCCGCCGCAAGGCCCAGAGCGCCGCCCGACGCTTCGCCGACCGCTGGCAAAGCACCTACCCCAAGGCCGTCGCCTGCCTGCGCAGCGATCTCGACGAGCTGCTCACCTGCTTCCGCTACCGGACCCTCGATGAGCGAAAGCGGGTCAGGACCACCAACGCCATCGAACGAAGGTTCCGGGAGGTCCGCAGACGAACCCGGCCCATGGGAACCTTCCAGGACCGGACCTCAATGGACCGCGTCCTCTACGCGGTATTCATCCACGAAAACAAGTCTCAGGGAATCAGCACCCCCGTCTCCCTGACACATAACTCTTGACGTTACCTTTCCCAAACCCATGGGCGACGATTCGGGGTATTTCGAGCCCACGTTTCCGGCGACGGGGTTCTCGTCCGGGAACGCGTTCAGGAGGTTTTCCGCGCCGAGGCTGAACTCGACCCCCATCTTCGACCGGTAACTCGCCTCGGCGTCGAGCGTGATTTCGCTTCCCGGCTCGATGAGCCAGGTGTCGGCATGCCATTCGTCGTAAGCGCCGAAGTAGTTGACGCGGGCGAAGGCGGCCCAGCGTTCTCGCTCGTGCCGCAGGGTGGCGTTGAAGCGGAACTTCGGCAGCGCGTCCTCGAGCTGGGAAATGCGCTTGGCATCGATGAACACCGGATCGTAGCGAATGACCTCGGTCCGGTTCCAGTTGCCGACGAACACGAATTCGGTCTCGCCGCCTTCCAGAACCGACCCTGCGGTCGGAATATCGACGCTGGCGACGAGGTCGATGCCGCGGGTGCGCGTGTCGAAACCGTTGCTGAAGTATCGGAAGGTGAACACGTCGCCTGCCGGCGCACAGCCGCCGGGGCCGATCTGCGCCTTCTCCACGCCGGTCACCGTCCGGTCTTCCGACAGGCCCAGCCGGCCGTCCACGTCGATATTGTAGACATCGGCCGTAAGCGAGAGCGGTCCGGACTCGACCGCGACGCCGGCCGTGACCGTCACCGATTCCTCCGGGTCCAGCGGTCTCGCGCCAAAGAACACGGCTTCCGGGCAGGTGGAGGGGATCGTACCCCTTTGCGTCAGCTGATAGCTGCCGTCGTCCCGTTGCACGAACGCCGTGGTCACGTTCGAGACGTTCTGCTGCCCGACCGTGGGGACGCGAAAGCCGGTGCTCGCGGACCCACGCAGGAGTAGCGAGTCGGTTGCCCGGAATAGCGTGGCGACCTTGAAGTCGCTCGTCGTGCCGAAGTCTTCGAAACGCTCGACGCGGCCCATCGTCGCCAGCGTGAGATCGGCCGTCACGTCGGTCTCCAGCTCGACGTAACCCGCCGCGTTGGACCGTGCCCACTCTCCGGCCACGTCCTCGGAGAAGCCCGAGAACCCGTTGGCGCCGACGCCGAAGCCCTGGTTGCCGAGCGGGCCGTCGATCCAGGAATCCCTTTCGCCGGCCACGATCTCGAAGGCTTCCTCGCGCCATTCGAGACCCGCCGCGGCGTAGAGCGGCGACGCGAACGAGGGAATCTCGAGAGCGCGCGTCACGTCGAGGTTCGCGGTCTGCTCGGTCTGGATATACGAACCGAGTTCGAACTGCGTCGGCGTGTCCGGCCCCAGGCTGGCATTGACCGTATCCCGCATGGAGAAGACGATCTCGCTCTGGCCCCGCGTGTAGCTCACGTCCCAGGTCAAGCCCGAATCCAGGGAGCCGCGGACCCCGGCCGTCGCCGCGGAGTCGCTCACCTTTCCCTTGAACTGAGGCGTGAAGCCGCCGGGAAAGCGCTCGTTGAAGACGAAACAGCCGGGGTTGCTCGCCATGTACGCCGCGGCGTCCTCCGGCCTGAAGAACTGGTCCCGCGCCGCGGACATGACGATCGTCGGGCACGTTACGCCGTCGTCGGGGCTCAGGTCTCCCACCAGGCGGTGGGTGTTCGGCTCGCGTTGCGCGAACACGCCGCTGCGCGTGTTGGGGTTGCGGAAGAAGAATCCGCCCTCGGTTTCCCGGCCCGCGATGTTTCCGAACGCGTAACCCTCAGCCCCCTCGCCAAGTTCCACGCCGGAGTTCAGGAAGACCGTAAAGTCCCCGCTCACGTCGGGCGCCCCCCAGATTTGCGCGTAGGGCTGGCGGACGTGCGTGTTGCCGTTGGCGATGAGGGTCGCCGCGTCGCTCCGCTGGACGCTGCGCACCGTCGGTTCGGCTTCGTGCCACTGCGCGCTGAGATTGGCGAATCCGCCGGCGCCGATCGGCAGGCCGACGTTGCTGGCGAGGCGGAACTCGGCGCCATCGCCCTCGTAGGTCCGCCCCCACTGGGTCTCGACGATGCCGCCGTCCGGGCGGCTCTTGAGCACGAAGTTGATCACCCCGGCGATGGCGTCCGAGCCGTATTGCGCCGACGCGGTATCGCGCAGCACCTCGACCCGCTCGAGCGCGACCGCAGGAATCACCGAGATGTCCGGGCCCTGCGCGCCCTCGGAAACGCCGTTTCCGAGCCACGTGATGACGGCGGCGCGGTGACGCCGTTTGCCGTTGACGAACACCAGCGTCTGGTCGGGCGCAAGTCCGCGAAGGTTGGCCGGACGGACGAAGGTCGCGGAGTCGCTGATCGGCTGCGTGTTGACATTGTACGACGGCACCAGCGTCCGCATGAGATTGGGCACGTTCGGGTAACGTCAAGAGTTATGTGTCAGGGAGACGGGGGTGCTGATTCCCTGAGACTTGTTTTCGTGGATGAATACCGCGTAGAGGACGCGGTCCATTGAGGTCCGGTCCTGGAAGGTTCCCATGGGCCGGGTTCGTCTGCGGACCTCCCGGAACCTTCGTTCGATGGCGTTGGTGGTCCTGACCCGCTTTCGCTCATCGAGGGTCCGGTAGCGGAAGCAGGTGAGCAGCTCGTCGAGATCGCTGCGCAGGCAGGCGACGGCCTTGGGGTAGGTGCTTTGCCAGCGGTCGGCGAAGCGTCGGGCGGCGCTCTGGGCCTTGCGGCGGCTCTTTGCATTCATGACGGCGTGGACATCGGCCTTGACGGCCTCCTGGTCGGCCTTGCGGACCTTGTTGAGGATGTTGCGCATCTTGTGCGCCCAGCACCTCTGAACCGGGATGCCGGGATAGACGAACGGCAAGGCAGCCAGCAGGCCCTTGCCGCCATCGACGCAGATCATCTCAAGGCCTTCGCCGGTGAGCCCGCGGTGGTACAGCCGGTTGAGGAACACTTCCCACTCGCGGGCGCCTTCGCTGACGGCGAGATGGAAGTCGATGATCTCCTTCTTGCCGTCGGGGCGGATGCCGAGCGCCACCAGGACCGGCCTCCTGAGCGCGCCGGCGCCGGTCTTGCGGGCCAGCACCACGCCGTCGAGCATCAGCGCCTTGTAGGCGTTCTTCAGCGGCCTGCGGTGGAAGGCCTCGACCGCCATGTCGAGCGTCTTGGAGACCCGGCTCACCGTCGCGGCCGAGACCGGGCGCCCGAGCAGGGCCAGCAGGACCTCGCCCACCTTGCGCGTCGAAAGCCCCAGCACGAAGCCGGCCAGGATGGCACGGTCGATCTCCGGCGCGCGCCTTGCGTAGCTCTTCACAACCCCGGTCGGGCAGAAGTGCCGGGTGCGCGGCACGTTGAGCTCGATGTCGCCGAGCTCGCTCAGCAGGCAGCGGCGGTAGGTCCCGTTGCGCCGGTCGCGCATCGCGCCGGCGTCGAGGTTGTCGAGCCAGCGATCCACCGCCTCGGCCATCCGGCCCTCGATGATCTCGGCCAGCGCCTGGCGGCCGAGCGGGCGGTAGCCCTCGCCCCAGTCCAGTCCGCCTGCCTGCATCTCCTTCACCACCTCAAAGGCCTGGGGTAGGCTCATGATCGTCGCAGCTTGCTGGGACATGCGGGGTGCTCCTGTTTGTGGTTGTCGTCACCACAGGGAGTACCCCCTTCCCACCTGACACATAAATTCTTACGTCACCCACGTTCGTGTTGCCCTGATCGGTAAAGTCCACGCCTCCGATCGTGTCGATCGGGGCCGGCGCGTCGGCAACCGAGCGCACCGGCCGGCGGCTGCCTACGACGTAGATGTCCTCAAGTTGGAATGCCTCGCCGGCCTCCTCGGCGCGAACGCCCGAGTCCGACACAAGCACCGGCACGAGAAACGCGGCCGGCGCCAAAACATAAGCGGAACGAATGATACGAGACGGTTTCCACATGTTCAGCGTCCCCCAACTACCTGATTTTGCTGTAGTTTCGCACGCTGGCGACCCGTCGCCAAGGACACCGTTGGGCCACGACGGCGCATGGGGCGCGAACGCGGGGCAAACCGTCCCTCACCCGGGGCTGCCTTTCCGGCCCCGCGGACGAGCCGGCGGCGTTGCGCGGAATGCGGCGGCGCCTAGCCCCGGCCGACGTACGGCTGGGTGATCGGCAGGATGACGGTGCTCAGCATGTTGACGCGGCTGTCCATGCTCGCCATTGCCACAGCCGCCCTGCCGATGTCGGCGAGCGGGATCAGACCCTCGCGCTCGGCCACCGCCTCGCGGCCGCGCCAGATATCGGTGCCGACGTTGCCGGGATGGATGATTCCCACCGCGATGCCGTGCGCGCGGCCGTCGAGCGCGAGCGAGCGCGTGAGGCCTTCGAGACCGAATTTGCTCGCCGTATAGGGCGCTGCGTCGGGCCGCGACATCTGTGCCGATATGCTGCCGATGTTGACGATACGGCCGGACTTGCGCGGGATCATGCGGCGAAACGCGGCGCGGGCGCAGAGGAACGCACCCGTCAGGTTCACGTCAATGACCCGGCGCCACGCCGCCGCGTCGAGGTCCGCCGTGGGGCCGGGCGCCGACATTCCGGCGTTGTTGACCAGTATGTCGACGTGCCCGTGCTGGCGCGCGACGCCGTCGAACAGGGCCTCGACCTGTGTTTCGTCCGTCACGTCGCACGCCGCGGCCTCGACTGCGCCGCCGAGCTCCTCCGCCGCGGCATCGAGCCGTTCGCGTCCGCGCGCGGCGATCGTCACCCGCGCGCCGGCGTCGGCGAACGCTTCGGCGATCGCCTTGCCGATACCGCTTCCGCCACCGGTCACGATCGCGATTTTTCCATCCAGCATCGCTTCCTCCCGCATCGGCGCGTTCGCCTTCACTCTCTTGCGCGCGGGGCGGCGTTCGGGTATCCGCGCGCCATGGCCGCCGCCTGCGACCCTTTCACCATCGCGCGTCCGCCGGACGGCTTCAAGCTCTACGAAACGCGCGACGGCCGTTTCAGCGAGCGCCTGGGACCGTACTTCGTCAGGGGTCGGGGCCTCGGCCTCGTCATGGGCTTCCGCGTGCTCGACCGCCACGCCAACAGCAACGGCGTCGCGCACGGCGGTGCCCTGATGGCGTTCGCCGACACGTTGTGCGGCAACATCGCCGCGCGCGCCGCCGACTACGTTTCGGCGACGATGACCCTCAACAGCAGCTTTCTCAGGCCCGTGCCCGTCGGCGCCTGGGTGGACGGACGGGCGGAAGCGGTGAAGACGGGCGGCCGCAGCGTGTTCCTGCGCGCCGAGCTCACGGTCGACGGCGTGCCGGCCTTCACCGCCGACGGCATCTGGCAACGCATCGAGCCGCGCCCGCGCGGGGCGCCGAGGGAGGAGACATGATTCACGAACTGCGCATGTACACGTGCCGGCCCGGCACCATCGGCAAGGTTCTCGAGGCCAGCGGCACCGTCGCCCGGCGCATCCGCGAACGCGACAAGTACGGCACGCTGGAGGGACATTTCTCGACCGAACTCGGGGCGCTCAACCAGTTCGTCCATCTTTGGCG
Organism: Alphaproteobacteria bacterium; assembly: GCA_965243325.1. Taxonomy (GTDB): domain Bacteria; phylum Pseudomonadota; class Alphaproteobacteria; order UBA7887; family UBA7887; genus JANQOH01. Next base: position 3,316,705 of record CBDEUQ010000003.1, read on the forward strand.
CTACGACAGCATGGCCGAGATGACGCGGCTGCGCGGCGAGCTCGGCAAGCTGGAGGCATGGCGCACCGAATACGTGCCGTTGATCCGTCCGCACCTGATGGAACAGACGGTGCGCGTCCTCAACCCCGTGCTCGACATGAAGACGGCGGAGGATGCCAGCAACATCTACGAGCTGCGCATCTACCGCCTGCTGCCCGGCGGCGCGGCGCCCTGGGCGGAGAAGATGGCGGCGGCCATGCCGGCGCGCGAGCGTTATTCGCGGAACATCGGCCTGTGGGTCACACAGTTGCCCGACCCCAACGAGGTCGTGCACCTGTGGGCGTATCCGAGCTTCGACGCGCGCATGGAGGCTCGCCGCGCGTCGCAGGCCGACCCGGACTGGAGTGCATTCCTGAGCGCAAACGTGGGCGCGTTGCAGACGATGACGTCGACGCTGCTCCTTCCGTCCGCGTGGTCGCCTCGGACGTGAGCCCCGGCGGCGCTTTCCGATGTCTCAGTCGAGGCCGCGGATGAGATCGAGAACCTGCTCGAGCCCGGCGAGGCGCTCGGCGTCGTCGGCACCGTCGAGGCGCACCGTCAGGGCGTCCACGCCCGCGTCGCGGTAGAGGCGCAGCCGCTCGCGTACCATGTCCGGCGTGCCGAAGGCGCCGAAGCGCGTGACCATGGCGTCCGGGACGCGGGCCGCGGCCTGCTCCCGTTTGCCGTCGAGCCACAGGCGCTGCACGGCATTCGCGTCGTCGGCGTAGCCGGCGCGCGCGAACGCGTCCTTGTAGAAGTTGGTGGCAGCGGACCCCATGGCGCCCATGTTGAACGCCACGCCCGGCTTCCGCGCGGCGACAAGGGCCTCCACGTCGTCGCCGACCGCGACCGTGCAGGCGACGTGCAGCGCGAGGTCGTCGAGCGACCGGCCCGCCGACTCGGCGCCGCGGCGCAAATGCGAGAAATGCGCTTCGGCGTGGTCGGGAGAAAACGAGGTGCCGAGCCAGCCGTCGGCGGCGGCGCCCGTGTATTCGAGCGACCGGGGCGCGAGCGTGGCAAGGAAGATCGGTATGCGCGCCGGCGGGTGGTCGAGGCGGATCGCCTTGCCCTCGCCTCCCGGACGCGGCAGAACGTGGTGCTTGCCGGCAAAGCGCAGCTTCTCGCCGCGGCACGCCATGCGGACGATCTCGACGGTCTCCCTGAGGCGGGTCAGCGGCGCGCGGTACGGCACGCCGTGCAACCCTTCCACCACCTGCGGACCGCTGGCGCCCAGCCCGAGCACGAAGCGGCCGCTTGACAGCGCATGCAGCGACAACGCCGTCATTGCCGTCATCGACGGCACGCGGGCGCTGATCTGCATGATGCCCGAGCCGAGAACGATGCGCTTCGTATGCGCGGCGAGGAAGGCGAGCGACGTCGCCGCATCCTGCGCCCATGCCTCGGCCGACCAGGCATACGCGGCGCCCATGTTCTCCGCCGCCACGATGTAGCGGGCGGTGGCGGCGATGTCGCGGCGGTCGTAGCCGCCGACGGCGATACCGATTTCCATGAGCTTCGACCGCCTTGGTTCCGACCGCCCTTCGATAGCGCGATTCGGCGCGCCGCGTCTCGGATCGACCGCGGTTCCGCCTCGGCGAAACCCGGTCGAATCCGTTTGGCGCGACCGTGCGGGCAATATAGAACGCGGGTCGGCAGCGCGCGGCGAAGGGCGGACGCAGCATGGGGCGAACGGCGATACGGGTGTGCGTGGCCGCCGTCCTGGCCACGGCCGGCGCCGCTGCGGCGGCAGAGCCGTGGGGCGAGCCGGCCATCGCCGAAGTCACCGGCCGCGTCGCGTTCGAAGGCCGCGGCTTCCTCGCGCCGCCGCGCTTTCCCGGCCAGCGGCGGCACGGCGTCTCGGTCGCCGTCGAGCCGGAACTCTATCTCGAATGGAACGATTACACGTCTCTGACCGTGGCGCCGTTCCTGCGTCTCGACAGCGCCGATCCCGAACGCAGCCACGGCGACGTCCGCGAGCTGTATCTGCGGATCGTCCGCGACGACTGGGAGCTCGGACTGGGGATCGGCAAGCTGTTCTGGGGAGTCGTCGAATCGTTCCACCTCGTCGACGTGGTGAACCAGACCGACCTGATCGAGAACATCGACCTCGAGGACCAGCTCGGCCAGCCGATGGTCAACCTGACGCTGGTCCGCGACTGGGGCTATGTCGACATGGTGTACATGCCGCGGTTTCGCGACCGGACGTTCCAGGGGCGTCGCGGCCGCCTGCGCAACGCCCTCGTCGCCGCCGGCTCGCTGGCCGACCACGAACCCGGCGCGGGGCGCTGGTATCCGGGTCTGGCGGTCCGATACAGCAACAGTTTCGGCGCCTGGGACGCCGGCGTCTACCAGTTCCACGGCCTTGCGCGCGAACCCTCGTTCGGGCTTGCGCTCGACGCCGCCGGTGCGCCGGTGCTGGCGCCGTTCTACGAAATCGTCAACCAGACGGGCGCCGACGTGCAGTACACGGCGGGCGCGTGGCTGTGGAAGCTGGAAGCGCTGTTCCGCGAGGGCCAGCGCAACCGCCGCGGCGCGGAGGAGAACTACGCCGCCGCGGTCGGCGGCTTCGAGTATACGGTCTGGGCCGTGCTCGAGACCGACGCCGACCTCGGCCTGCTCGTCGAGTACCTGCACGACAGCCGCGGCGACGCCGCGACCGGCGCGTTCCAGAACGACGTCTTCGCCGGCGCGCGGCTCGCCCTCAACGACCCGCAGGACACGAGCCTGCTCGCCGGCGCGATCCGCGACCTGTCCGACGGCACGAGCCTGTTCACGCTGGAAGCCAGCCGCCGCATCGGCGACCGCTACAAGCTGACGGTCGAGGCGCGGCTGTTCTCCGACGTCCATCGCAGCAATACCCTCGCCGACTTCCGCGACGAAGACATGATCCAGGTGGAACTCGGGTACTTTTTCTGAGGACGCTCGCGCTGCGGCCTACCGTTGCCGCGCCACGACTCGAATCGGCCCCGGATAGCGCCCGACCGCCTCGTCCGCCGTGAGGAGTGCCAGCCCTTCGATCAGCGCCCGGGCCTCGGCGAACAGTCGATCCGGCGTCCCCGCCGCCCATAGCAACGGGTGGGTGTCGAGGAGGGGTCTCACGCACCGTCCGTGAACATGGCTCCGATCGGCGCGGCGTCCATGCGGTCGAAGTCCTCCGGCACCGATATTTGTCCCGCGAGAAACCCGAGACGCCGTTCCGCGGCGTCCACCGCGACGACCTTGACCATGGGCTTGCCGGCGCGCGCGATGACGAACGGCTCGCCGCGCGCCGCTTCCCGAACGAGACGGGAAAGATGGGTCTTGGCTTCATGCATGTTGACGGTGCGCATGACCGCTCTCCAACCGACTTGGTCGATTGGTTTCGTCCATTAAGACGACATCCGCCGCCCTGCCGCACCGCGACGGCGGCCGGACGCCCCCCCGCCGGCGCCGCCGATACGGGTTTGACAAGCCGGATCGCGACGCGCGTCGAGCGGCCGGCGCTACCGCCCCTCGCCGTCCGGCCCGTCGGCCACGCGCATCGCCGCACCGTGAGACCGCGGGTCGCGCCGGCCCCACATGCCCGCGTCGACGGCGGCGATGAAGTCGGCAACGCCGCGATTGAACGCCTCCGGCTCCTCGAGATTGATGGTGTGGCCGGTGCGCGGCAGCACCCAGAGGCCGGACGTGGGAATCGTTCGCTTGAGGAACAGCCCGGGGTCGAGGCACGGCTCGTCCTCGTCGCCGTTGACGACGAGGGTGGGCACGGTCATCGCCGACAGCCGGTCTTCGAGGTCGTAGAGAGACGGGCGGGTCCTGAGATACCCGCGCAGCGTGCCCGCCGACCCCGCCGCGGAATGCTCGCGCAACTGGTCGCGAAATTCGGCCCAGCCGCGCGGATCCTTGTTCTCGAACTGAACGCGCGTCGAGCTGCGGGCGTAGGAATCGGCGACGGCGCCGGTGCCGCCGGTCTCGAAACCGCGCGCCATGGCCTCGACCGTGTCGTGGAATTCGGCGCGCCAGCCGCGGTCGCTGCCGTAGCCGCATCCGGCGACGACGAGCGAGGCCGCCCGGTCGGGGTGCCGGAGGCCCGCGTGCAGCACCGCGAACCCGCCCATCGACAGGCCGACGAGATGCGCTCGCGCAATGTCGAGGCCGTCCATCACGGCAACGATGTCGTCGGCGACGATCTCCTGGCTGTAGAACGACGGGTCGGCGGGTGCGTCGGACGGTGGATAGCCGCGGGCGTTGTAGGCGACGCAGCGGCGGTGGCGGGAGAAGTAGCGAAGCTGCGGCTCCCAGCTGCGGTGGTCGCCGGCGAACTCGTGCACGAACACGACGGGCACCGCGGCGGCGTTGGCGGCCGCGCCCGCGACATCGACATAGTAGAGCTTGACGCCACCGGCATCGACGTGGGGCATGCTTCCCTTCCTTTCCACCGCGGCGTGCGTCGCCGGGGCGTCAGACGCCCTCCATCGCCGCTTTCTCGGCTTCGGTAAAGAACGCGTCGGCGTGGCAGTCGCGCCGCGCCACGCCGCGCGCGACGAACAGTTCCAGCGCCGCCTCGACCATGGCGGGCGGGCCGGCGACGTAGGCCTTGGCGCCGTCGAGGCTCGCATGGTCGGCGGCGACCGCATCGGTCACGAGACCGCGGCGGTGCGCAGTGTCGCCGCCGGGCTCGGAAAGCACGATCTCGACCTCCAGATTGTCGTGCGCGCGTGCGAGCGCCGCCAGACGGTCGACGGCGTAAAGATGCGCCGTGTCGCGGGCGCCGAAATAGAGGCGGATCGGCTGGGTCATGCCGATGCTCAACGCGGTTTCGACGATCGAGAGGATCGGCGCCAGTCCCGTGGAACCGGCGACGGCGACGATCGGCCCGCTGTGCTTGCGGCGCAGGTGAGCGTTGCCGAATGGCCCCTCGAGCCGCACCGTGTCGCCGCGCTTCAATTCTTCGGCGACCCAGGCGCTCACCCGGCCGTCGGCGAGGCGGCGGACGTGAAACTCGAGCTGCGGATCGAGCGGCCGGTTGGCCATCGAGAAGTCGCGCGGCGGAAAGCCGCCGAAGGTCAGGCTGGCATACTGGCCGGCGGAAAATGCGAGCCGCCGGCCCTCGGACACGTCGAGCCGGACGCGGCACACGTCGGCCGCCACCATCTCCGTGTCGGCAACCCGGCAATCGACGGTGCGCCGCGGGTGCGCGGCGACCTCGTCGGGCACGTACCAGCCGACTTCGCAGTCGACCTGCGGCACGGCACGGCAGGCCAGAATCAACCCGTCCGAACGCTCCTCGTCCGACAGCACGACATCGGCGTACGGCAGCATGTCGACGGTGCCCGAGAACAGGTGCGACTTGCAGGTCCCGCACATCCCGGACTGGCAGCCGCACGGGTACTCGATCCCGGCCAGAAGCGCCGCGTCGAGAATCGTTTCGCCGGCATCGACTTCGATGGTCCGTCCGACATCGTGGACGGTGACCCGATACGCCACCCGCGCCTCCCCGCCTCGTTCAGCGTTCGCGGTCGCCGAAGATACGCGCGGCCGCGCCGGAATCAAGCCGGGCGCCAAGCCGCATCCGGGTTGGAAGCGACGGGAGAGGCGCTACCCAGCGGTGCGCCCGTCTGCTAGCCTGTCGGCTGCGCGTTACGGGAGGTAAAGAGCCATGACCGTTGAAATTCGCCCGTTGAGCGACGCCCTCGGCGCGGAAGTTACCGGAACGGACCTGTCCCCGCCGCTCGACGCGGGGGAGGTCGACGAGATCAGGAGCGCGTTTCTCGAACACCATCTGCTCTGCCTCCGCTGCGCGCCGCTGTCGGCGCAGGCGTTCTACGATCTTGCCAGCTATTTCGGCGAGCCGGACACCGAGGTCACGCGCAAGCACTGGGTCGAGGGCGTGCCGGAAGTTTCGCGGCTCGACTCGAGCTACCGGAAGTCCGAAGACAAACCGGCCGATCCGAAACTAAACCGCCGGTCGGGCTGGCACACCGACCATTCGTTCAAGGCGTTCCCGGCGAAGGCGACGCTGCTGCACGCGCTCGAGATTCCGTCGTCCGGCGGCCACACGCGCTTCTGCAACACGAGGAAGGCGTACGAAGACCTGCCCGACGCCACCAAGCGGCGGCTCGACGGATTGAGCGCGGTGCACGCCTACGACACGGTTCGCGCGCCGGCTCGCGCGGTCAAGCGCACGGCCGAGGAAATCGCCGACACCCCGGACGTCGTCCATCCGCTGGTCCGCACCCACGACGAGACGGGAAAGAAGGCGCTGTTCTTCAATTCCAACCGCACCGACTCCGTGGTCGGCCTAGAGCGCGCCGAAAGCGACGCACTGCTCGACGAGATCCACGCGCACATGACCCAGCCGCAGTACCGCTACGACCACGAATGGCATCTGGGCGATATCCTGCTGTGGGACAATCGCTGTCTGATCCACTCGGTCAACGTGGACTACCCGGTCGGCGAGACCCGGCTCCACCTGCGCACGCTGCTGAAGGGCGAGCAGCCGCGATAGCGGCGGCGCGGCCGCCGCCCGCCGCGGTCAGCGCTTCTCGACCGCGTCGGCGAAACGCTCGACCAGCCCCTCGGGCGCGCGGATGACGTGCTCAGGCCCGGGAAAGGCGCCGCGGCGCACCTCGTCGGCATACTCGCGGAACCCGGCGACCCGCTCCCGCTGCATCCGTTCCTTCATCTCGTAGAGCCTGCGGTACTGCTTCGAGTGCCGCGGCCATGGCGGCGGGTGGTTGCCGAGAATGTCGTCGGCGAAGAGAAACTGGATGTCACCGCCGCCGCCGCCGCCGATGGACGACGTGAGCAGGGTCGTCCGCTTGCTGATCTCGGCCAGAAGCGTGTCGGGGATGACCTCGACCTCGACGGCGTAGGCGCCGGCATCCTCGAACGCCTTGATGTCGTCCCAGACCTGCATCGCCTCGTCGAGCGTCTTGCCGACGGCGCGCAGGCCGCCGGTCCACGTGCTCTTCCTCGGCACCAGCCCGGCGTGGCCCTGCACGGGCACGCCCGCCTCGGTCGCGGCGCGAATGAAGCGCGGGCTCCACTGGCACATGACCGCGTCGGCCCCGAGCGCCATCGCCTGGTAGGCGAAACGCACCGCTTCGGTCTCGCTCGCCGCGGCGACGAGCGGCACGGAGAAAGCCATGAACGTGTTCGGCGCGGCCTGCCTGACCGCCGCCGCAAGTTCGGGCCGGCCCGGGTCGAAGCGCACCTTCATGGTGTCGATGCCGGCTTCTTCGGCAGCGGCGGCCTCCTCCGGCGAGAAAGGCAGGGTTTCGACGAGGACCCGCTTCCCCTTGCAGTCGCGCAGGTCCTTCACCGTGTAGTTGCGGGTGCCGTATGCGCCGCCGAGGGTCATGACCCTTCTCAGACCGCGCTCGCCCGCGTCCCGCGGCGGAATGCCGCCGTCGCCCGTGGCGTGACTCGCCATCTCTGTCCTCCCCGTCGCCGCTCGCCGCGAGCGGCGAGCGGTCAAAAAAAAGCGGGCGGCCGAAGCCGCCCGCGTCGTCGTTATTTTGTGTCGTTCGATCCCGCTCCGGCTTACGGCAGCTCGTAGCCGTCGACGCCGAGGGTGATCTTGTAGAGGCTGTTGCCCGAGGTGAGATAGAGCACGTTGCTCTCGTCGCCACGCCCGAAGCCGACGTTCGTCGGCAGCTCCTCGCCGGTCGAGATGTAGGCGAGTTCCTCGCCCTCCGCCGAATAGATCACCACACCGGGGCGGTGCTCGCAGCGGGACGTGACATAGATGTTGCCCTCGCTGTCGGCGACCAGTCCGTCGGGCCCGCTGCACGGCGTGTCGTACGCGGTGGCGTAGTCGACGAGGACGCGGCGGTTGCTCACCGTGCCGTCCTCGTGGAGGTCGTAGGCCTGCAGCAGATGGGGGCCCAGGAGCGGCGGCTGATCGGACTCGTCGAGCTGCATGAAGCCGAGGAAGCCGTTGTCGTTGCTCACCAGATAGAACGTCGTCTGGTCAGGCGACACGAGGACGCCGTTGGTCTTGCCGCCGTTGGTGATGATGCGGTCGACCGAGCCGTCCGGATCGAGCCGGTAGACGGCGAAGCCCGGCTGCATCACCGGCTCATGGCCGAGATAGCGCGGGTCGGAGAAGTAGATGCGGCCCTGCTCGTCGATCGAGATGTCGTTGAGCGCGTTGTACGGCTTGCCGTTGTAGAGGCCCGTCAGGACATAGCTGATTCCGGTCGCCATGTCGGTCTTGACCAGCATGCGGCCGCCGTAGTCGGCGCCGAGCGCGGCGATCATGTTGCCGTCGCGGTCGAACTTGATGCCGTTCGACATGCCCGACGGAGACCGGTAGACGGTCGTCTCGCCCGTCGCGGGATCGTGCCGGTAGATGACGCCAGCCATCGGATAGAGGCCGCTCTCGTCCTTGCAGAAGGCCGAGAACGTGATGTCGCTGAAGTACATGTAACCGTCATGCCCGGCCGCGACGCCCTCGGTGAGGACACAGCCGCCGTCGAAGACCTTCACCAGCGCCGCGCCTTCGGGCACGATCCGGGGGTCCCCGACCGGGGCCGGGAATCCGGCTTCACCCTCGAGGTGGCCACCTGCCATCGCAGGGGCGGCGGACAGGCCGACCGCCGCGACGACGGCGCCGGCGAGCGCAGCAAACTTTCCTTGCATCGACTTACTCCCTGAATTGTCGGCGTCCCCGCGGCGGACCCACCACCTCCGCGGGGGCGCGTTTTGCGGATCGTATCACGACACCGTCACGGCGCGAAAGCCGAAGGCGAAAGCGCGGCCCGCGTCAGTCCCTGACCGAGGCGGGCAGCCAGAGCGCCACTTCCGGAAAGAACACGACCACCGCGAGACCGCACGCCTGCAGGCCGATGAACGGCCACAGCGCGCGGTAGATGTGGACGAGCTCGATGCCCTTTGGCGCCACGCCCTTGAGATAGAACGCGGCGGGCCCGAACGGCGGCGTCAGGTAGCTGATCTGCATGTTCATGCAGAAGAGGATGCCGAACCACACCGGCGAGTAGCCGAGCGCAATCACGATGGGGACGAAGATCGGCATGGTGAGAAGACAGATGCCGATCCAGTCCATGAACAGGCCGAGAAGGATCAGCACCGCCATCATCACCGCGATGATGCCGAGCGGAGGCAGGGGCAGCCCGGTGACGAGCGACTTCACGAAGGCATCGCCGCCCATCAGGTTGTAGACGCCGATCAGCGCGGTGGCGCCGAAGGTGATCCACAGCAGCATGCCGCACGTGTTCATGGTCTGATAGAGGGCGTCGCGCAGCATCCGCCAGTTCAGCTCGCGGCGCACGGCCGCCGAAAGGATGGCGCCGACCGCGCCCATGCCGGCGGCCTCGCTGACCGAGGCGATGCCGAGGTAGATCGAGCCCAGCACGCCGCCGGCGACTCCGATGGGAAGCACGAGGCCGCCGATCAGCTTGAGCTTCTCCGCCCGCGGCAGGTTGCGTTCCGCAGCCGGCGCCGGCGGTCCGAGCGTCGGATCGAGCTGGCAGCGCACGACGATGTAGCCGATGTAGATCGAGGCGAGCAGCAGGCCGGGGACGATGGTGGCGAGGAAAAGCTGCCCGATGTCGACCCCGGCGGTCAGCCCGTAGATGATGAGGACGATGCTCGGCGGGATCATGGTGCCGAGGGAGCCGCCGGCGCAGATCGTGCCGATGGCGAGGCTGCGGTCGTAGTTGAGCCTGAGCATCTGGGGCAGCGCCACGAGACCGAGCAGGATGATCTCGCCGCCGATGATGCCCGTCATCGCCGCCATCAGCACGGCGACGATCATCGTCTGCACGGCGACGCCGCCGCGCAGGCCGCCGGCCCATATGTGCATGGCGCGGTAGAGGTCGCGCGCCACCCCCGAGCGCTCGAGCACAGAGGCCATGAGGATGAACATCGGCACCGCCACCAGCACGAATTCGCGCACCAGGCTGAGAATCCGGCTCTCGATCAGGAACAGGCCGGGCAGCCCGAAATTGCCTACCGCGAACGCCATGGCGACGAACCCCGTCACGAAGGCGAGCGGCAGCCCCATGACGAGGAGGACGGCGATGGAGCCGACCATCAGGAGCGAAACGAGCTCGATGCTCACGGCGGGTTCAGGCGGACGGTTCGGGCGCGCCGCCGCGGCTGAGGCCGCGCCGCCACTGCGCCGCGGCGAGCAGGAACATCAGCACGCAGGCGATGAAGATCGCCGTCTTGGCGATCGCCGGCAGCGGAATCTGCGACGCGGTGCCGGCGTCTTCCATGATCTTGAGCGACTTCCAGGCGTCCTTCGCGGACTGGTAGCCGAGCAGGCCGAGGAAGATGAGGATGATCAGACCGTTGACGGCGTCGAGCACGCGGCGCACCGCCGGCGGCAGCTTGTCGTAGATCAGCGAGATGCGGATGTGCGCCCGGCGCTGCAGGGTATAGAGGCCGCTCAGCAGGAACCCGACCGAGCACAGGGCGATCGTCAGATCGTGCGCCCAGATCGTCGGCGCGTTGAAGCCGTAGCGCGCGAACACTTCCCACGCGATGATCAGCATGCAGGCGAAGAACAGGTAGCTGACCAGTTCGCCCGTGCGCCGGGCCAGCCAATCGATGAAGGGCTCGCGTTCGCCGCCGCTGTCGGCCATGGTCGCGGCGCGGTTGCCTATTCCGTGGCCAGCAGGCCGATGCGGCGCAGGAAGGTCGTTTGCGCCTCGTAGGCGCGCCCGGCCATCGGACTGCGCGAGGACCAGTCGCGCCAGATGTCGGTCGCGATGTCGCGCAGCTTCTGCCGCTCCTCGTCCGCCCAGTCGATGACCTCGATCCCCTGGGCGCGTGCCGCGCGCACGTCGTCGATGTCGCGCAGCTCGAGCCGCCGGGTGATGTCGCGCGCGAAATCGCCGACCGACATTTCCATGATCGCCTTGACGTCCTCGGGCAGCTCCTCCCAGCGCGCCGGATGCACCGACACGTCGATGATCGGCATGGAATGAATGCCGGGATAGATCGGATAGCGCGCCACCGAGTGGAAGCCCAGGTGATGGTTCATCGAGAAGGTCGCCCAGTCCGCCGCGTCGACGACCCCGCGCTCGATCGCCGTGAACACCTCGGCCGCCGGGAGATTGACCGGCGCGCCGCCGATGCGCTCGAAAATGTCCTGCGCCATGCCCTCGGGCGCGCGCAGCTTGATGCCCGCGAAATCGTCGATGCCGTGCAGCGGCACGGTGGAGACGAACGCCTCCTTGCCGATCGTGGCGCCGCCGACGTAGTGGACACCGTGCCGCGCGTAGAGTTCGCGCAGCAGCTCGTCACCGCCGCCGTGGCGCATGAAGGCCAGCATCTGGTCGGGGTGCTCGTAGGCGGCGATGAGATCGCCGAGCAGCGCGAACGCCGCGTCCTTGCCCGAGAAATACACCGCTGCCGTCACGTGCCCGTCGAGGATTCCGGCGGCCACCGCGTCGAGGGTCTCGTTGTACTGCACGATCGCGCCGACGGGTACGAGGCGGATCCCCAGCCGGCCGGCGGTCAGCCGCTCGATGCTGTTCGCCCACTCCTCGGTGATGGCGAAGGCGATGTCGCCGGCGGCGTTCGCCGACTGCACCGTCCACATCGTGTCGGCGGCCGCGACCGGCTGCGCCGCACCGACGGCGAAGGCACAGGCGGCGGCCAGTCGGCGCGCCGGCGTCGCCGCTGTCATTCGCCCGCTCCCAGCAGGCCGAGGCGGCGGAGAAAGGCGACGTGCGATTCGTAGATGCGTGTCGCCATCGGGCTGCCGGCCGCGTATTCCGCCCACACCGACACCGCCACCTCGCGGAACTTGCGCCGCTCCTCGCGGCTCCAGTCGATCAGCTCCACACCCTCCGCCGCCGCCGTGGCGGCCACGGCGGCGTCCTGCAGGCCGATGCTCTGGACCATGTCGCGGTTGAAGTCGCGCACCGCCATCTCGACCAGCGCCTTCACGTCGTCGGGCAGCGCGTTCCAGCGGTCCATGTTGACCGCGACGTCGGCCATGGGCGCGGAGTGGAAACCGGGATAGAGCGGATAGGGCGCGATGTCGTGGTAGCCGAGATCGTCGTTCATGCCGAGCGTACCCCAGTCGGCCGCCTCGACCACGCCGCGTTCGAGCGCCGTGTAGACCTCGGCGCCGGGAATGTTGACGGGCGCCGCGCCGATGTTCTGGAAGATGAGCTGCGACATGCCCTCGGGCGCGCGCAGCTTGACGCCGGCGAAGTCGTCCAGCGTGCGGACCGGCGTCTTGGAGGGAATGGATTCGACACCCCACGACACGGCGCCGACGTAGTAGAGGCCGTAGTCGGCGAACAGCTCGCGGGCGAGCGCGAGGCCGCCGCCGTAGTGGAGCCACATGTGCAGCTGGCGGACGTCCTCGTAGCCGCCGTTCAGGTCGGCCAGGATCGCGAACGCCGGGTCCTTGCCGGCGAAATAGCCCGTGCCGCCGTGCTGGGCGTCGAGAATCCCGACTGACACGGCGTCGAGCGTCTCGTTGTAGGCGACGACGGCGCCGACCGACAGCGGATCGATGGCGAGGCGGCCGCCGGTGATCGTCTCGACGTTCTCGCAGAACGCCTCGAACACGCGCTGGTTGATCGTTCCCGCCTGCCACAGGGACTGCATCTTCCAGCGGAACTCCTGCGCCGCCGCGGTGCCGGCGGTGCCGATGGCGAGGCAGAGGACGAGGAGGCGCAAGAGCATCGTCATGACGGCCTCACGAGTATGCGGGGCGGTCGGTGCCCTGGTAGAGGAGCTGCCCGTGCAGCTCCGCCGAACGCCGGTGCGCCTCCATGGCCGCGGGATGCAGATCGGCGACCGGCGGCGGCTCCATCTCGAAGTGCCCGTAGCGGTCCTCGCCGCGCACGAGAACGGCGGAATCGCGCGGTCCGTTGGTCTGCCGCACGTAGGTCGGAATGTAGCGCATGGCGAAACCGATGCGCCGGCGGTCCGTCGGGTTCGGCTCGGAGCCGTGGATCAGGCGCACGTGGTGCAGCGACATCTCGCCGGGGCGCAGCACGATATCGACAGCCTCGCTCTCGTCGACCTCGCAGTTCACGACCTGGCCGCGGCTGAGCATGTTCGACGCCGCGTGCGTGTCGGTGTGCCTGATCTGGTCGGTCGTGTGGCTGCCGGGAACGACTCGCATGCAGCCGTTCTCGCGCGTGCTTTCGCTCAGCGCGACCCAGGCCGTCGTCACGTCCGGCTCGCTCAGGCCCCAGTAGGTCGAGTCCTGGTGCCAGCTCACGTAGCCCGGATCGCGCGCCTCCTTGGTGAAGAACGACGACGCCCAACACATCAGGTCTGGGCCCAGCACGTCCTCCACGCCGTCGAGCACGCGGTCGTCGCGCACGAGGCGGTCGAGGAAGGTGAAGATCAGGTGCGGCTTGAACCGGAGCTTGCCGGCGAGCGGGCCTCCCGCATCGGCCTCCGCGGCTTCGAGCCTGGCCCGCAGCGCGCCGGCGGCGGCTTCGGACATCACCCTCACCGGCGCCACGTAGCCGTCGCGAGCGTAGGCCTCGATCTGGGCTTCGGTCAGCAGCTTGCCCATCGCCGTTCCCTCTCCCCGTCTGGCGCGGGCCATACTAGCAGGCTTGCGCGACCGCCCACAATCGGCGCCGGGCGGAGCCGGACACGGCCGCGTCCGCTTCCTTCGCCGCGGCCCGCCCGGCTTCAGCGCAGCATGGCCTCCAGCGTTTCGAGCCCGGCCGCGCGCTCGGGCGGCATGTCCCAGCGAACGCGCACAATTCGCGGCGCCCGCAGCGCAAGGCCCGCCTTGCGCCGCGGCGCCGGCGCCACCGAGTCGAACGCGATCTCGAGCACCAGTCCCGGCGCCACGGCGCGCAGCGGGCCGTGGCGCTCCACGGTGTTCCCGCCCACCCATTCGTCGATCCGCGCCGCATCCCCCGCGGCCATCCCGGCAGCGGTCCGCGCGACGGGGACCAGCGCGTCGCCGCGCCAGCATCCCAGCGTGTAGACGGCGTGCCCGCCGCGGCCGGCATACATCAGCACGCAGTCGGCGCGCAGCGGGTCGAGCCTCCACGAGAGCCACGCCGCGCTCCGCTCGCCGGCTTCGTATCGACCGTCGCGGCGTTTCAGCATCAGGCCCGCGACGCCCGCGCGCCGCGCCCGCGCGCGCAGGCGTTCGAGCGCCGGGCGATCGGCGAACGGCAGCAGCGGCGACAGGTCGAGGCACGCCGGCGCCGCGCCGGCGTGCCAGGCCTCGAGACGCGCCCGCCGTTCGTCGAACGTCAGGCGGCGGAGATCCTCTTCCCGCTCGTACAGGATGTCGAAGAGCCTGACCCGGGCCGGGAGGTCCGCGAGCATTCGGCGCGATGCGGTCTTGCGGCCGAGGCGCCGCCGCAGGCCGTCGAACGGCGCCGCGCCGTCGTCGCGGACGACGAGCAGTTCGCCTTCGAGCACCGCGTCGCCGGCGAGGCCGGCCAAGACCTCGGGGAAGGCAGCGCCGATCTCGTCGCCGCTTCGCGCATAGAAGCGCCCGGCGGCGGCGATCTGGACGCGGACCCCGTCCCACTTCCACTCCGCCCGCCAGGCGTCCGGACCGTGCGCGGCGAACTCGCCGCCCTCCAGCGGGGTTGCGCGCATGAACGGGCGGAAGGCCGTCCGCGCGTCGACACGTGGCCTGGCGGCGCGCCTTTCGAGCCAGGCGAACAGCGCTTCGTACGGCGGTTCGAGGCCGTGCCACACCTCTTCGACCCGGGCGACCGGCACGCCGCCGAACGCCGCCAGAGCGCGCCGGACGAGGCACGGCGAGACGCCGGCGCGCAGGCCCCCCGATACGAGCTTCAGCAGCGCCCGGCGCGCCGGCGCGTCGAGACCGTCGAGCCAGCCGGGGAGCAGCGCCGGGAGTTGCGCCGCCGGCGCCGCGGCAAGCGCGCGCGCCACGCTCGAGAGGCGCGGCGCCGGCGGCGCGGACGCGGGAGCGGGCCATGCAAGTCCCAGCGCTTCCGCAACGTCGCCGACGTAGTCCTGCGACAGCGCCAGCAGCCGCGAATCGATGCGCTCCGCGGCCATCGCGCGCAGCCGGTCGGAGCGGACGCGCCGCGACGGCAGGGCGCCGGCGAGCACGGCGGCGGCCCAGCCGCGCTCGGGATCGGGCTCGGTGCGGAAATGGTGGACCAGCCGCGCCGCGGCGACCGACGGGCGCGGCGCGAGGGCGAGCGAGTCGACGAGGCGCGCGAACGCGATCACGCTTCGCCGCCGGCGGCCGCGGCAAGGGGCGCGGCGTCGATCCCGCGGCCACACGCGTGGTGCACCAGCGCGTCCTCGCGGCCGTGCGTGACCCACACGCGCGGCGCGGCGACGTCGTCGAGAGTCCGCACCAGTTCGTCCCAGTCCGCATGGTCCGAGATGACCAGCGGCAGCTCGCAACCGCGCTGCCGCGCGAGCCGCCGCACGCCCAGCCAGCCGGACGCCGCCGCGATGACCGGGTCGGGCAGCGCGCGCGCCCACGCGGCGCCGGCGGCGCCGGGCGGACACAGCACGATTTCGCCGGCGAGCGCCTTCGCGTCCGCCGCCGCAAGCGGGCGCAGCGGCCCGAGCGCCACGCCGCGCGCCTCGTACATGGCGCACAGCGGCGCCAGCGCCTCGTGAACCCACAGGGGGCGCGCGTACCCCGCCGCGCGCAGCAGGCGGATGATGCGCTGGCACTTGCCCAGCGCGTAGACGCCGACGAGATGGCAGCGTTCGGGAAACAGCGCCAGCGAGTCGAGCAGCTTGCGGATCTCGCCGCCGTCGTCGGGGTGGCGGAACACCGGCAGCGCGAAGGTCGCCTCGGTGACGAACAGGTCGCACCGCACCGGCTCGAACGGCAGGCAGGTGGGGTCCGGCCGGCGCTTGTAGTCGCCGGAGACGACGACGCGAAGACCGGCCCATTCGAGAACCGCCTGGGCGCTGCCGAGGATGTGTCCGGCGGGCGCCAGCGTGACCGTCACCTCGCCCAGGCGCAGCGCTTCGCCCTCCGGCAGCGCCTGGAGACGGCCGGCGCAGCCGTCGCCGTAGCGCACGCGCATCGCCGCCGCGGTTCCCGGCGTCGCCAGCACGGCCCCGTGGCCCGGCCGGGCGTGGTCGCCGTGGCCGTGCGTGATCACGGCGCGATCCACCGGGCGCGACGGATCGACGTAGAACCCCCCGGGCGCGCACCACAGCCCGCGTCCGGTCGGCCGCAGCAGATCCTCGGGCCTCGGTGACGACGTCGGCATCGCCCCGCTATATCTAGCCCATGAGCGCGGACACGCGAACCCTGCCGCCGCCGTTCGCCGAGTGGTTCGCGGCGCGCGGATGGACGCCGCACGCGCATCAGCGCGCCGTCCTCGACGGCGGCCACGTGCTGCTGGTCGCGCCGACCGGCGGCGGCAAGACCCTGGCGGGGTTTCTGCCGGCCCTCGTCGCTCTCGCCGCGGCGCCGGCGGCCGGGCTGCACACCCTCTACGTTTCGCCGCTGAAGGCGCTCGCGGTCGACGTGCACCGCAACCTGGAGGTGCCGATCGCCGAGATGGGCCTCGGCATCCGCGCCGAGACGCGCACGGGCGACACGCCGCAGGGCAAGCGCGAACGCCAGCGCCGCGACCCGCCCGCGATCCTGATGACGACGCCCGAATCGCTCTCCCTGATGCTTTCGTACCCGGACGCCGCCGGGCTGTTCGGCCCGCTCCGTCACATCGTCATCGACGAGCTGCACGCCCTCGCCGGCACCAGGCGCGGCGACCTCCTGGCGCTTGCGCTCTCGCGGCTCGGCTCGCTGGCCCCGGCGGCGCGGCGGATCGGCCTGTCGGCCACCGTCGCGCGCCCCGACGACCTCCGCGCGTGGCTGGCGCCGGACGCCGACGGCCGCTCGGTGCGCTTCGTCGAAAGCCGCGACGAAACGCCGCCCGACGTCTCGATCCTCGCGCCAGACGCGCCGATGCCGTGGTCCGGCCACATGGCGCTCGGCACGCTGCCGGCGATCTTCGAGGAAATACGGCGTGCGACGACGACGATCGTGTTCGTCAACACGCGCGCCCAGGCCGAGCTCGCGTTCCACGTCCTCTGGCGTCTCAACGGCGAGAATCTTCCCATCGGCCTGCATCACGGCAGCCTCGCCGTCGACCGCCGCCGCCGCATCGAGGCGGCGATGGCGGCGGGCCGCCTCAGGGCCGTCGTCGCCACGTCGTCGCTCGATCTCGGCGTCGATTGGGGCGCGGTCGACCTCGTCGTGCAACTTGGCGCGCCGAAGGGCATAAGCCGTCTGTTGCAGCGCGTCGGCCGCGCCGGACACCGGCTGGACACGGCCAGCCGGGCCCTCCTCGTCCCCGCGAACCGCTTCGAGTACCTCGAATGCCAGGCGGCGCTGGACGGCGTGCGGGCCCGCGCGCTCGACGGCGCGCCCGCGCCGCCCGGCGGCCTCGACGTCCTCGCGCAGCACGTTCTCGGCACCGCGTGCGCGGGCGCGTTCGACGCTGGCGCGCTCTACGCCGAGGTCATCCGGGCCGCGCCGTACGCGAACCTGCCGCGAAGCGATTTCGACGACGTGCTCGGCTTCGTCGAGAACGGCGGCTACGCGCTCAGCGCCTACGACCGCTACCGCCGCATCCGGCGGCTGAAGGACGGCCGCTGGCGCGCCGCCTCGCAGCGCGTCGCGGCGCGCCACCGGATGAACGCGGGCACCATCGTCGAATCGACGGTCATGCGGGTGCGGCTCGGCCGCGGCCGGGTCCTCGGCGAGGTCGAGGAGCACTTCGTGTCCGGCCTCGTGCAGGGCGATACGTTCGTCTTTGCCGGCGAGGTACTGGAGTTCCGCGGCATGCGCGAGAACGAGGCCATCGCCGCCAGGGCGAAGGGCGGCGAAGCCAAGGTGCCGGCCTACGGCGGCGGTCGTCTGCCGTTGACCACGGAGCTCGCGGACCGCGTGCGCGGCATCTTGCAGGCGCCCGAGAGCTGGCGCGCCTTTCCCGAGCCGGTGCGCGAATGGCTCGGCTGCCAGACCGCCGTCTCCGTCCTTCCCGCGCCGGACAACCTGCTCGTCGAGACGTTCCCGCGCGGCGGGCGGCACTACACCGTCGTCTATTGCTTCGAAGGGCGGAACGCGCACCAGACGCTCGGAATGCTGCTCACGCGGCGCATGGAACGCGCCGGCTGCGGGCCGCTCGGCTTCGTCGCCACCGATTACGTCCTGGCCGCCTGGAGCGCCTTTCCCGTTTGCGACGTGGACCGTCTCCTCGACCAGGACATGCTCGGCGACGACCTCGAGGAGTGGATGGCCGAATCGTCGCTCCTCAAGCGGACGTTCCGCCACGTCGGCATCGTCGCCGGGCTGATCGCGCGCAACCGTCCGGGCGGGAAACGCACGCGCCGGCAGACCGCCGTCGATTCGGACCTGATCTACGACGTGCTGCGCCGCTACCAGCCCGACCACGTCCTGCTGCGCGCGACGCGCGCCGAGGCGGCGCGCGGGCTCACCGACATCCGCCGCGTCGCCGACATGCTGACCCGCGCCAGGGGGCGGATCGTGCACCGCGCCCTCGACCGCGTGTCGCCGCTCGCCGTGCCGGTGCTGCTGGAGATCGGCCGCGAGAGCGTCTACGGGACCGCCCCGGATGCCCTGCTCGACGAGGCGGCGGCGGACCTGATCGCCGAGGCGATGCCCCGGTGACGGCGCGGCGCCTGACCGTCCACGGCCGCGAGCTGGTCGCCGACATCTCGGGCGCGCTCTACTGGCCGGAGCGCGAGACCCTCGTCGTCAGCGACCTGCATCTCGAGAAGGGATCGAGCGGAGCGCGCTCGGGGCACCTGCTGCCGCCGTTCGACAGCCGCGCGACGCTCGACCGGGTCGGCGCGGCGATGCGGCGCACGCGGCCGCGGCGCGTGATCTGCCTCGGCGACAGCTTCCACGACGGCGCCGGCCCCGCGCGTCTCGACCCGCGCGACGCGGCACGCATCCGGGCGCTCGCGCGCACCGTCGACTGGGTGTGGATCGCCGGCAACCACGACCCGGCGCCGCCGGAGGCGCTCGGCGGCCGCGCCGCCGCGGAGCTGGCGATCGGCGGCCTCGTGTTCCGCCATCAGGCGCTGCCCGACGCGCCGCCGGGAGAGGTATCGGGCCATTTCCACCCCAGGGCGATCGTACCCGTGCGCGGCCGGCGCGTGCGCGGTCGCTGCTTCGCCACCGACTCGGCGCGCCTCGTGCTGCCGGCGATGGGCGCCTACACCGGCGGGCTCGACGTGCTCGATCCGGCCATCGCCGGCCTCCTGGCGTGGCCGTTCGACATCGTGCTGATCGGCCGCGCCAGGTTGCACCGCGTCGCCAGCACGCGTCTGTCCGGTTCGGATGCGGCCGCGCGCTCCCGCGCTCAGGCGGCGGGCTCGGCGACGACCACGGCCTCGTGCAGGCGATAGAAATAGCCCGACAGCGAATCCTCGAGCAATTCCAGGCGTCCGCCGACGACGACCGCTTCGTCGGTGAAGGCGATCGGCGAGTCGGCGAGGATCTCGACGAAGGTTTCCGGGCCGCCGGGCAGGCAGTACGGGCAGTTGGGCGAGACCATGCTGAGCAGCAGGCGGCTGCCGTCGGCCGAGAGCGGCATCAGGAATCCGACGACCGTGACCGGGCCGCCGTTCAGCGCCCACAACTCCGGGCGGTACGCCGGTACGAGGTCGAT
This sequence comes from Alphaproteobacteria bacterium, assembly GCA_965243325.1. Classification (GTDB taxonomy): domain Bacteria; phylum Pseudomonadota; class Alphaproteobacteria; order UBA7887; family UBA7887; genus JANQOH01. Next base: position 3,336,330 of record CBDEUQ010000003.1, read on the forward strand.
CCCCTCGAACACCATCTCGACGCCCGCCAGCCACTCCCAGGGCAGCACGCCCTCCACGTCGGGCAGCGGATACAGCGTCTCGGCCGGCGGGCCGGGCGCCGTATCCTGTCCCGTGGCCGTGCCGGCGGCCGCCAGCACGGCCACGGCGGCAGCGGCGGCGGCGCGCCTACATGCGGAACTGGCCTTCGCCCGCCAGTTCGCCATTGACGTAACAGTTGTTGGCAGCAAGGCGTACCTCCGCGTCCGGCGGGGCTTCGCACGACAGGCGGACGTGCCTGAGCTCGATCTTGATCCGCGTCGGGTCGTCGTACGGGCGGAAGCGCGCGCTGCCGCCGGCGGAGACGAACTGCACCCAGCGCTCGATCACGATCTTCGCCGGTTCAGGGTGCTCGTTGACGATCTCCAGCGCCGCCGCCGGAGTCGCCGCGAGGGACAGACAGGCGAGAGCGAGCGCCGGCAGCGCCGACGCTCGCGTTACGCCACCGGGGCGAGCTACCAAATCACCACCGGATTTCCGGGCGAGCCGGTCGCGCCGACCAGCTTGAGCGGCGCCCAGACGAACAGGAACTCGTTCACTCCGGCTTCGAGCAGCGGCGCGAAGTCGAGGTTCTCGAGGTTCCAGATGCCGCGGCGGGTTTGCAGCTCGGTGTGGCACGGCACCGCGAACCCTTCCTCCTCGCCCACCGGCTGGGCGTCGTTGGCCGAGGTGTCGCCCCCCGTCATGATGATGTTGCGCGAGGCCATGTACTCGCAGGCGCTGATGCCGAAGCCGGGCTCGCCGGCGGTGAACGCGGCCCGCGCGGCTGCGCGGTCCTCGGAGCTCATGCCCGGCCATTTCGCGTTTGACCACAGGTCGCCGTGGCCGGTGTACAGAAACACGCAGTCGCCCTCGCCGATCGGGTCGAGGCCCTGCGCGGCGACCATCCCCTGTACGTCGTCGGCGGTGACGATGCCGGGGCTGTCCGTCGTCGTCCGCACCGGCAGCGGGTTCATCCCCTTGTAGGCCGCCGCGTTCAGCAGCACCCCGCGGCACACGAAGCCTTTCTCGGCGATGAACTCGACGCCGAGCGCGCCCATGCCGACGACGCGGCCGCCGGCGCCGCGTTCGTAGGTCTCCAGCGGGTCGCGCCCGTTGTAGAAGAAATCGCCCTCGGAGGTGCGGACGCCGATGTGGCCCGGACCGTCGAACTGCGTCGACACCTGGCCGATCTCGGTCGTCAGCATCTCGTCATGGTAGACCAGCGCGTTCCTTCCGAACGGGCCGCCCGTCGGCGTGCCGGGAATCGTCATCTGGTAGGTGCGCGGACCGAACAGCGGCACCTCCGACTGGTAGAGCTTGCCGAGGGTGGCGGTGCGGCCCTCCTTCACGAGGCCGATCGCCGCCAGCACCATGGCCGGCGTGGTGCGGTTCGCCGCCCCCACCTTGTCGTCGGCGCCCCATTCGGTGGGCGCCCAGTTTTCCGTCAGCGGTTTGTCGTTGACTTGCGCCTCCGCGGCCAAGCCGAACGACATGCCGACCAGCGCCGCGGCGCCGATCGTCGTTCGAGCAATAGTCATCGATCGTTCTCCTCCCACGCGAACGCGCGGCGCATGCGCCGAACCGCGTTCTTGAACGACCCTCATCGTAGCATTCCCGCCGCGCGGTAACGTCAAGAGTTATGTGTCAGGGAGACGGGGGTGCTGATTCCCTGAGACTTGTTTTCGTGGATGAATACCGCGTAGAGGACGCGGTCCATTGAGGTCCGGTCCTGGAAGGTTCCCATGGGCCGGGTTCGTCTGCGGACCTCCCGGAACCTTCGTTCGATGGCGTTGGTGGTCCTGACCCGCTTTCGCTCATCGAGGGTCCGGTAGCGGAAGCAGGTGAGCAGCTCGTCGAGATCGCTGCGCAGGCAGGCGACGGCCTTGGGGTAGGTGCTTTGCCAGCGGTCGGCGAAGCGTCGGGCGGCGCTCTGGGCCTTGCGGCGGCTCTTTGCATTCATGACGGCGTGGACATCGGCCTTGACGGCCTCCTGGTCGGCCTTGCGGACCTTGTTGAGGATGTTGCGCATCTTGTGCGCCCAGCACCTCTGAACCGGGATGCCGGGATAGACGAACGGCAAGGCAGCCAGCAGGCCCTTGCCGCCATCGACGCAGATCATCTCAAGGCCTTCGCCGGTGAGCCCGCGGTGGTACAGCCGGTTGAGGAACACTTCCCACTCGCGGGCGCCTTCGCTGACGGCGAGATGGAAGTCGATGATCTCCTTCTTGCCGTCGGGGCGGATGCCGAGCGCCACCAGGACCGGCCTCCTGAGCGCGCCGGCGCCGGTCTTGCGGGCCAGCACCACGCCGTCGAGCATCAGCGCCTTGTAGGCGTTCTTCAGCGGCCTGCGGTGGAAGGCCTCGACCGCCATGTCGAGCGTCTTGGAGACCCGGCTCACCGTCGCGGCCGAGACCGGGCGCCCGAGCAGGGCCAGCAGGACCTCGCCCACCTTGCGCGTCGAAAGCCCCAGCACGAAGCCGGCCAGGATGGCACGGTCGATCTCCGGCGCGCGCCTTGCGTAGCTCTTCACAACCCCGGTCGGGCAGAAGTGCCGGGTGCGCGGCACGTTGAGCTCGATGTCGCCGAGCTCGCTCAGCAGGCAGCGGCGGTAGGTCCCGTTGCGCCGGTCGCGCATCGCGCCGGCGTCGAGGTTGTCGAGCCAGCGATCCACCGCCTCGGCCATCCGGCCCTCGATGATCTCGGCCAGCGCCTGGCGGCCGAGCGGGCGGTAGCCCTCGCCCCAGTCCAGTCCGCCTGCCTGCATCTCCTTCACCACCTCAAAGGCCTGGGGTAGGCTCATGATCGTCGCAGCTTGCTGGGACATGCGGGGTGCTCCTGTTTGTGGTTGTCGTCACCACAGGGAGTACCCCCTTCCCACCTGACACATAAATTCTTACGTCACCCCGCCGCGCCGCGGGAACGCGCCGCCGCGGCGTTCGTGCTATCGTGACGCCGTGCGGCCCCGTAGCTCAGCCGGATAGAGCGGCGGATTCCTAATCCGCAGGTCGCAGGTTCGAATCCTGCCGGGGTCGCCAAATGTTTCATTATATTATGATGTTTTCGAAATCTGCGGGACAGATTGAGTCATCACAGCACGCATGCGTTGATATAGCGAAAGAAAATCAAAGGGATCGCGAAACAATGAAAGAATATAGAATCAAATGGATCGTTCGATTTATGAGAGATAGCGCGCGAGACCTTATGAAAGTAGGAATGATCATTAATGGTGCTGCCGCTGTTACCTTGATGGCATTTGTGGGAAATGTATGGTCCGATGTGAATGACAGGACCGCATTATTACCCTTTGCTAACTCAATTCTTTACTTTTGTATCGGAGTAACACTTTCTGGATTTGCTTTTGCCGCTCATTATGGTATTTTTGAGAGTATTTCTGAGGGGAAAGTAAACCCTGTAGGTATTCTACAGGGACTATCTTTGTATTTTATGATAGGTCTTTGGGGACTTGGGTCAGTCGCTCCTTTGTGCATCTTTATGTTCGCCGTTCTCGAGTTTCATGGCGCCATAAGCAATCATACCTTTCCGTAGCCTCCCGGTAGGCGTCGGAGTTAGAAGTCGAGTCCGTCGCCCGCGGCGGCCGCGGACATGGGCTTCGTTCCGTCAAGCCAGCCCGTGGTTGCCATCTGCGAAAAGCTCCATGGGGATTGCGCGGCTTCCCACGCCTTCCGGCCTGCCGTCCGCCCACGCCGCCGCCTGTAGCTTCGCCTCCGCGCTGTTCGGCAGACGGCCACGCGCCGCCGCCCTTGCCGAGGGGACGGATATGGCCGCACTCAAGCCGCCCCGGCTCCGCCGCATGCGGTGCACCGCCAACCGTCGCGGTCGAAGACGACGCGTCGGAGCGTGGCCCAGCGGGCGCGGCGTAATGTAAATGTGGTTGCGACTCATGCAATGGCTCACTCCGCCCTCAGGCGTCATATTCTTCTGCTATGTTTCTCCAAGTATGGGATATTTTCCTCAAGTCCATCTCACTATACAACTCAAACTTAATGGTGTGGCTATAGCCGATTAGGTCGGAACAGCAAATTGAAAATCGAATAGGAAAATAATATGGTTCCTGTTGACCATGGTGGATAGTCAAAATCCCCTTCCTATCTTCCTCAAAGATTTTTTCTGGAGAAAAAGTCAGTTTGTTGTCCCCCTCGGGATAAACTCCAATACTACGTGCTTCCGCACCACGGTTCCCTATTTCAACAAACATTCCCTCAGGGCAGTGGCCCCAGTCTCCGGTGGCTACTAGGTCTGGTCTGGCTGCTCGCATTTCGCGTTCTTGAAGGAGGCCCACTTCCTCCCTTGCAACATCCGCTAGTGGATTGATTCCAACGTTTGGAACCCTCGGTTTCTGGCGGCGATGATGTCGTCGGGGTCCGCGATCCAGACGAAGGGCTTTGCCTCTGTCCGGTTGTGCTCGTCGATGAAGCGCTGGATGGCGTCGCGGAGTTCGTCGACGGAGCGGAACACGCCGTGCTTGAGCCGCCGGCGCGTCAGCTTGGCGAAGAAGCCTTCGACGGCGTTGAGCCACGAGCACGAGGTCGGGGTGAAGTGGAAGGTCCAGCGCGGATGCTTCTCGAGCCATGCCCGGACCGCCTTGTGCTTGTGGGCGGAGTAGTTGTCGAGGATGGCATGGATCGGCGTCCCGGCGGCGACCGTGCGTTCGATGCGTTCGAGGAAGCGCACGAACTCCTCGTGCCGGTGACGGGCGCTGTGCTGCGAGATCACCGTCCCCTCGAGCACATCAAGGGCGGCGAACAGCGTCGTCGTGCCGTGTCGCTTGTAGTCGTGGGTCATGGTGGCACCGCGCCCTTTCTTCAACGGCAGCCCGGGCTGCGTGCGGTCGAGTGCCTGGATCTGCGACTTTTCGTCGATCGACAGCACCGCCGCATGCGCCGGCGGCTCCACGTACAGGCCGACGATGTCGCGCACCTTGTCGACGAAGGCCGGATCGGTCGACAGCTTGAACTGACGCCAGCGGTGCGGCGCGAGACCGTGCGCCTGCCAGATCGTGCGCACCGTCGAGGCGGCCACGCCCGCGGCCTTCGCCATCGCCCGCAGTGTCCAGTGCGTCGCCTCGCCCGCCGGCGGCGTCTGCGTCAGGCGTACGATCGTCGCAACCCGTGCAGGCGACAAAGGCTTCCGGCCGGGAGGCCGTGTCTTGTCCCGCAGAAGCCCGTCGACGCCCTCTTCCATGAAGCGTTCCTGCCAGCGCCAGACGCACGTCTTCGACTTCCCCGTCGCCGCCATGATCGCCATCGTCCCCAGACCGTCGGCGCTGGCCAGGACGATCCGCGCCCGCCACACGTGCTTCTGCGCGCTGTTGCGATCCTCAACGATCGCACGCAAGCGGTCGCGATCCTCCACCGAAACCGTGAACGAAACTCCCCGACGCATCGCAACCGTCCCATGACAGATCGAACAAGGGAAACAATAAAGGACTCTTCCGTCAAATACAATCCACTAGGCGTGCCGTTTCCTTAACTTGGCGACTCAGCTCCTCATGTTGTAATTCAAGTGCTTTCGTATTGAGCCGCAATTCCTCTCCATGCTGGAAATAACCGATTACTAGCCAGAACAGCGCCAAGGGGGCGAACGATCCAGCAAGAAAATCCCCCCACTCATTCAATGGCATCGTGCCAGCATCGTTGAATCGGAGGCATACACCGACGACGAACGCCAGTATCCAAACTCCGGTCAAGGCAAAAGCGATCTTTGTGAGCAGCTTCTTACTCTGGGGTTTACGTTGCGAGTTTGTCATCTCTCTGTGCGAATCCTTGGCGGTCCAACAAACCGAGCCACGGAACTTGAGTCTACTGGATTGATTCCAACGTTTGGAACCCTCGTTTCCTTGCGGCGATGATGTCCTCGGGATCGGCGGCCCAGAAGAACGGTCTGGCGTCGGCAGCGTTGTGCTCGGCGATGAACCGGTGAATGGCGTCGCGGAGTTCGCGGACGGAGCGGAAGACGCCGTGCCTGAGCCGCCGTCGCATCAGCTTGGCGAAGAAGCCCTCGACCGCGTTGAGCCACGAACACGAGGTCGGGGTGAAGTGGAAGGTCCAGCGCGGGTGCCTCGCGAGCCAGGCCCGGACCCTGGCGTGTTTGTGCGTGGCGTAGTTGTCGAGGATGGCATGGATCGCAGTGCCGGCGGGGATCGAGCGCTCGATGCGGTCGAGAAACTTCAGGAATTCCTGATGGCGGTGGCGAGCCGCGTGCTGGCCGACAATGGTTCCCCCGGATCGGGTCCGGGGCAGGCTATCAAGGACATTCAGGGCCGCGAACAGCGTTGTGGTGCCGTGCCGCTTGTAGTCATGGGTCATGGTGGCGCAGCGCCCCTTCTTCAGCGGCAGGCCGGGTTGTGTGCGGTCGAGGGCCTGGATCTGCGTCTTCTCGTCGATCGACAGCACCACCGCATGTGCCGGTGGCGCCACGTAGAGGCCGACAATGTCGGTCAGCTTGTCGGCGAAGGCGGGATCGTTCGAGAGCTTGAACTGCCGCCAGCGATGCGGTGCCAGGCCGTGCGCCTGCCAGATCGTCCGCACCGTCGAGGCGGCGACACCCGCGACCTTTGCCATCGCCCGCAGCGTCCAATGCGTCGCTTCCCCGGGCGGCGGGGTGTGGGTCAACCGCACGATCTCCGCCACCTGCTCGGGCGCAATCGGCGCCCTTCCGGGCGGCCGTGTCTTGTCGCGGAGAAGTCCGTCCACGCCTTCGCGCATGAAGCGTTCCTGCCAGCGCCAGACGCAAGTCTTCGACTTGCCGGTCTCCGTCATGATCGCCGTCGTGCCCAGACCCGCGGCGCTGAGCAGGATGATATGCGCCCGCCACACGTGCTTCTGAAGGCTGTTCCCATCGGACATCACCTCCCGCAGGCGCCGACGGTCCGCCGCCGATACCGTGAAAGAGACACCTTTGCGCATGAGCCGCTGCCTCGTCGCCGTCGGAAAACAGGAAACCTCTCGGACTCTTCCGACAAAGTCAATCCACTAATGTATGTAAATCAGATGGTTAGGCATTACCGGGACGGGCCGGGCACTCGTTTCGGGCGGATTCCTAATCCGCAGGTCGCAGGTTCGAATCCTGCCGGGGTCGCCAGCGCGGCGCGGGGACCGCGCCGGGCGTCACCCCATCGCCAACGCCAGCGTCCGGCTGATCGCCGACAGGGAGGCGCCGGATTCCGCCGCCCAGGCATTGAACGCGGCCTGGACGCGCGCGAGGTCGCGCTTGCCCGAGGGCTTGCGCGTCGCCGCGCCCGCCTCGATCAGCGCCCGCGTCACATCCGGCGTGAGCATGAACGTGTCCTTGCCCGCCATGCGCAGGAAATACGGCACTGAGGTGCCGCCCATCTGCTTGAACCGCTTCCCCATTTCGGCCCACAGCCCGACCGTGTCCTCGGCCGGCCAGCCGGCCAGCCAGGCGCCGAAGCCCCCCGCCTCCTCCGAGATCTCCAGGATCGCGCGCGCGTTGGCGGGAACCGACGACAGCTTCGGCCAGTGGCGGATCAGGCGCTTGTCCTGCATCAGCGCTTCCAGTTCCGGCTCCGGCATCGCCGCCACACGGCGCGGGTCGAAGGCGTGGAACGCGTCCTCGAAGGCCGGCCACTTGGCCTCGACCATCGAGTGCTTGAGCCCGGCGGAGAACACCCGCAGGCTCATCAGCGAAAGGTAGCGGTCGTCGCCGCGGTCGCGCAGCTCGCGCTCGCTCGCCGGCGCCGGCAGCATCCCGGCCAACGCCGCCTCGCCCCCGGCGCGCTCGACAGCGCGCTTGCGAAAGCTCTCGAAAGACGGCATCGGGCGTTCCCTCCGTTTCCCCGTTCCGGTACGGGCGGCTAGTACAGGTCTTCGAGCGCGCCGCGGTAGCGCTCCAGCACCTCGTGGCGGCGGACCTTCATCGTCGGCGTCATCATGCCGTTCTCGACGGTGAAGGCCTCGCTGGCGACCGTGAAGCGCTTGACCCTCTCGATGACCGACAGGCCGCGGTTGGCGCGGTCGACCGCCGCCGTCAGGGCGCGGCGGAAACCGTCGTCGCCCGCCAGGGCGGCGAGGTCCGACGCCGTGCCGGCGCCCTTCGCCCATTCGGCGACGAAGTCGTCCGACGGCACGACGAGGCCCACGAGGTGCGGCCGCCTGTCGCCCACCACCATTGCCTGCTCGATCTCGGGCTCGAGCGCCAGAATGCTCTCGACCCGCTGCGGCGCGATGTTGTCGCCGCCGGAGTTGACGATGATGTCCTTCTTGCGGTCCGTGATGCGGATGTAGCCGTCCTCGTCCACGGTGCCGATGTCGCCGGTATGCAGCCATCCGTCGGCGAGCGCCGCGGCGGTCTCCTCGTCGCGCCGCCAGTAGCCGTCCATCAGCAGCGGTCCGCGCACCAGTATCTCGCCGTCGTCCGCCGTCCGCACCTCGACGTCGGTGAGCGCGCGGCCCACGGTGTCGAGCCGGATGTCGTGGGGCGGGTTGCAGCTCACCACCGGCGCCGCCTCGGTCTGGCCGTAGCCCTGGAGCAGGCGCAGGCCGAGGGCGGTGAAGAACACGCCCACGTCGTAGTTGAGCGGCGCGCCGCCGGAGACCATGGCCTTGAGCCGGCCGCCGAAGCGCGCGCGCACCTTGTCGCGGACCAGCTTGTCGACGAGGGCATCGGCCAGCCGCTCGCCGACGCGCAGCGTGTCCGGCGCCTCGTAGCGCTTGCGGCCGAGCGCGACCGCGGCCCGGAAGAGCCGCGCCTTGAGGCCGCCCTGGCGCCGGACGCCGACGAGAATGCGCTGGCGCATCACCTCGTAGAGCCGCGGCACGGCGGTCATCATCGTCGGCCGTGCCTCGCCGAGGTTGCCGGTCAGCGCCTCGATGCTCTCGGCGTAGTAGATCTCGGCGCCGATCGCCACGGGAAACATCAGGCCGCACGAGTGCTCGTAGGCGTGCGACAGCGGAAGGAACGACAGAAACACCTCGTCGCCGAGGTCGAACGCATGCAGCAGGTCGTACGCGCCGACGCAGTTGGCGAGGATGGCGCGATGGCTCAGCATGACGCCCTTCGGCGCGCCCCCGGTGCCGGACGTGTAGATCAGGCACGCGAGCGCGTCGCGGTCGATCTCGCCCGGATCGCCGATCGCCGCTCCGGCGCCGGCGGCCAGCGCCTCGTCCCAGCCGGCGACGGCCGGCCCTGTGCCCGCCGCGGCAAGCGGTTCGACGGCGATCACGCGCCGCAGCGCCGGTGCGTCCGCCGCGGCCGCGAGCAGCCGTTCGCCGAACGACGCGCGCGACACGACGGCCATCGCGGCGCCGGAGTCCGCCAGCACGTGCGCGTGGTCGCGCGCGGTGTTGGTGGTGTACGCCGGCACGGTGACTCCGCCGGCGGCCATGATGGCGAAATCGGCGATCGCCCAGTGCGGCGCGTTTTCCGAACACAGCAGCACCCGGTCGCCGGACGCCAGGCCCCAGGTCCGCAGGGCGCCGGCAAGCGCGCGCACCCGGTCCGCCGTCTCGCGCCAAGAAAGCGCCCGCCACGCGCCGTCGCGCTTCTCCCAGACGAACGGCCGGTCGCCGAGGCGCTCGGCCTGGGCGAAGAACATCGCCACCAGATTGGGCCAGCTGTCCAGCTTCATCGTCCCACCTCCCGCCCTCCGGTTGGCACGTGCGCGTCCGCCGGTTATACGCCCTCAGGCACCGAAAGGGAGGGAACATGACCGCCGAGGCCCGGGAGCCGCTGCCGGAATGGAATCTCGACGACCTGTACGACGGCACGGAGTCGGCCGCGCTGGCGCGCGATCTGGCGCGCGCCGAGGCGGACGCCGCCGCGCTCGCCGAACGCTGCCGCGGCCGGGTCGCGGGGCTCGACGGCGCCGCGCTCGCCGATCTGGTCGCCGGCTACGAAGCGGTGAGCGACACCCTCGGCCGCATCATGAGCTACGCCGGCCTGCTGTACGCCGGCGACGCGACCTCGGCGCACGCCGGGCAGTTCCTGCAGACCATGCGCGAGAAGACCAACGCCGTCGGCGCGACGCTGCTGTTCGTCGCCCTCGAGATCGCGCGCCTCGACGACGACGTTCTGGCGGCACGCCTGGAAACGCCCGCGCTCGCCCGCTACGCGCCCTGGATTCGCGACGTGCGCGCCTTTCGCGCCCACCGGCTGTCCGACGACCTCGAACGCCTGCTGCACGAAAAGGACGTCGCCGGCCGCGCCGCGTGGAACCGCCTGTTCGACGAGACCGTGGCGCGCCTGCGCTTCCCGTTCCGCGGCGAGGACCTGACGATCGCCGCGGCGCTCGACCTGCTGTCGTCGAAGGACGCGGCGACGCGGCGCGAGGTCGCAGGCGTCCTCTCCCGGGTGCTCGGCGACAACGCGCCCACCTTCTCGCTGATCCTCAACACCCTCATGAAGGACAAGGCGATCGAGGACTCGTGGCGGTCCTACCCGAGGCCCATCTCGCGGCGCAATCTCGAGAACATGGTCGAGGACGACGTCGTCGCGGCGCTGCTCGACGCCGTGCGCGAGGCGTATCCGCGCCTGTCGCACCGGTACTACGCGATCAAGGCGCGCTGGTTCGGCGTCGAGGCGCTGCCCTGGTGGGACCGCAACGCGCCGCTCCCGGAAGACGACGACCGGCGGGTGCCGTGGCACGAGGCGCGCCGGATCGTGCTCGAGTCCTATCGCCGCTTCTCGCCCGAGCTGGCGCGCATCGCCGGCCGCTTCTTCGACGAGCGCTGGATCGACGCGGCGGTGCGTCCCGGCAAGGAGGCCGGCGCGTTCTCCCACCCGACCGTGCCCTCGGCGCACCCCTACATCCTGCTCAACTACCAGGGGCGCAGCCGCGACGTCATGACCCTCGCGCACGAGCTCGGCCACGGGGTGCATCAGGTCCTCGCCGCCGACCAGGGCGCGCTGATGGCGGAGACGCCGCTGACGCTGGCGGAGACGGCGAGCGTGTTCGGCGAGCAGCTGACGTTCCGCGCCCTGGTGGACGCCGAGTCCGATCCGGCGCGCCGGCGCGTGCTCGTCGCCGGCAAGGTCGAAGACATGCTGAACACGGTGGTGCGGCAGGCGGCGTTCTGCGAGTTCGAACGCCGCCTGCACGACCGGCGGGCCGGCGGCGAGCTCGCCGCCGACGACATCGGCGACACCTGGATGGCCGTCCAGGGGGAAAGCCTCGGTCCGGCGATCGGGCTCGACGACAGCTACCGGGTCTTCTGGTCGTACATCCCGCACTTCGTCCATACGCCGTTCTACGTCTACGCCTACGCCTTCGGTGACTGCCTGGTGAACGCGCTCTACGCCGTCTACCGGGACGCGCCGGACGGGTTCGAGGAGCGCTACCTCGACATGCTGCGCGCCGGCGGCACGCTGCGGCACCGCGAGTTGCTGGCGCCGTTCGGCCTCGACGCCGGCGACCCGGCGTTCTGGCGCAAGGGGCTCGGCGTGATCGGCGGCCTGATCGACGAGCTCGAAGACGCGCCGGCCGCCGGCGGGTGAGACGATGAGCGACGGCCTCGGCACCCGCGCGCGGCGCTACGCCCGGGTTTCCGCCCGCGTCGGCGGGCTGGCGGCGCGGCTGGCGGGCGAGCGCTACCTCGGCATCGCCATCGACCGGCGCGCGCACGCGGCCGAGCTGCGGCGGGCCCTCGGCGGCCTCAAGGGCCCGCTGATGAAGGTGGCGCAGCTTCTCGCGACGATTCCCGAGGCGCTGCCGCGCGAGTACGCCGGAGAGCTCGCGCAGTTGCAAGCGGACGCGCCGGCGATGGGCTGGCTGTTCGTGCGCCGCCGCATGGCGGGCGAGCTCGGAGCCGACTGGCGCGCGCGCTTCGCGGACTTCGAGCGCGAGGCGGCGCGCGCGGCGTCGCTGGGCCAGGTCCACCGGGCACGGGCGGAAGACGGCCAGGCGCTCGCCTGCAAGCTCCAGTACCCGGACATGGCGGCGGCGGTGGAGGCCGATCTCGCGCAGCTCAGGCTGATCTTCGCGATCTACCGGCGCTACGACCGGACGATCGACCCGGGCGCGATCCACGCCGAGGTCGCCGACCGGCTGCGCGAGGAGCTCGACTACGGCCGCGAGGCGCGGCACATGGCGCTCTACGCCGCCATGCTGGCCGGCGAAGCTGGGGTGCACGTGCCGGCCGTGCGCCGGGCGCTGTCGACGCGCCGTCTGCTCACCATGACGTGGCTCGACGGCGCGCCGCTGCTCTCACTCGCCGAGGCGCCGCTGGAACGCCGCAACGCGGCGGCGCTCAACCTGTTCCGCGCCTGGTACGTGCCGTTCTATTTCTACGGCGTCATCCACGGCGACCCGCACCCGGGCAACTATTCGGTGCGCGGGGATGACGGCGTCAACCTGCTCGACTACGGCTGCGTACGACGTTTCGAGGGCCGTTTCGTCGGCGGCGTGGTCGACCTCTACCGCGCGCTCGAGACCGGCGACGAGGCGCTCGCGGTGTCGGCCTACGAGGGCTGGGGGTTCGGGGCGTTGAACCGCGAGACGATCGACGTGCTCAATCTGTGGGCGGCCTACGTCTACGCGCCGCTGCTCGACGACCGCCGGCGGCGCATCCAGGGCACCGACTCCAGCGGCTACGGCCGCGACGTCGCGGCGCGCGTCCACCGCGAGTTGCGCCGGCTCGGCGGCGTGCGCCCGCCGCGCGAGTTCGTCCTCGTCGACCGCGCCGCGGTCGGCCTCGGGTCGGTGTTCATGCGCCTGAAGGCGGAGATCAACTGGCACCGCCTCTTCGAGGACCTGATCGCCGACTTCGACGCCGCGGCGCTCGACGCCCGCCAGCACGCCGCCCTCGCCGCCGCCGGGCTCGAGGAGGAACGCGCCGCCGACACGGCGCCGTAAGCGCTGCAAACCGTCGACAGGCCGCCCCAACGGGGGCGGATAGTCGACGATCTGCCAAACCGCTATCCCGTCCCGTTGGAGGTCCGGCCGGGGAACCGCCGGGGGACGGGCTTCGCCGGCCACGCCCGCAAAGGCGGCTGACAGGTAAGGCCCGGCGCCCGTCTCCGAGGGCGTTGAGCGTACCCGGGGATGCTTTGCGAGCGGAGGACGAATCGTAAGGGATGGGGCCGATAATTCGCGCCCGATTTCTTGATACCTTCACTTTTGAAGGGACCGGCGCCACCCGGTCTCGCTTGGCTCGACATGAGTTGCGCCGGGCCTCGTTCCGGCCACGCCGGCACCCCGCCCCGCCTCTGTCTCCCTCGGTCGGGGTTTGCACACCTATAATATTGCAGGATTACAGGGCCTTAGCCTCGTCGACTATGGTTTCGCCGCGCCGTACCGCGGGGCGCCGCTGTGCCGGTCCGGGTCCCCTTGGTCTGGCGGGCGTTTCGTACGCCGGTTGCGCTTTGTGGGGGTTGAGCACCCGGGACCGCTCGCCGGTTCCGCGGCGCCTGGGGATCGCGGGGGGTCCATGCGTTTCCGACACGCAGGGTTCGAGGCCCCCGCGGTCCCCGGTTTCCGCGGCCGGGATGAAGACATGGCGCAATCGTTCGACACTCCATCCGCGGCGAAGCGTCCGTTCGACACCGGCGTCGCGCGAGAGCGCGCCGAGGCCGCCGTCCGGGAGATTCGCGCGGGCGGGGAGATCTCCTCACCGAGACGGATCCGGGGTTGGCTCCGCAATCGGCGATCGGCGGGATGGAGCGTCGCATGATGGTGTTCGGACTCGCGCTTGCCTCCGTGATCGCTGCAGCTGTCAAGCTGCTGCCCTAGGTCACGCCATGCCCGGCATGGGCCGGCTCCTGCGATTCCGCGAGGTCGAGCACCTTGTCTGCCTCTCGCGCTCCGCGGTCTACCGCCGGATGCAGGCCGGGAAATTCCCGCGGCCCGTCCGCATTGGTCCGAAGGCTGTGCGGTGGCGGACCGAGGACATCGAGGCATGGCTGGCCGCGCATCCGCCACGTCGCCCGCCCGCGGTCGCCAGGCCGATTCCCCGGCCGTTGCCCGTCGCTGCCATCTGGCTGCGGGGACGTCCTGTTCGCGGTATCGACGCCAGGGTTTGGCGCCTCGACCACCTCGGCCGGGTCATGCGCTTTGCCGACTACGGCGATGGATCGGCGCACTACGGGTGGCGGATTGTCCGCATTGACGCCGGCGGGTCCGACGACATCGCCAATCTGCGCCCCGTGCGGATCACCGACGCCGCCCACAAGCCATCGGCATAGTTGCTATTCATTTTAATCGTCGATTTCTCGACACCTTCATTTTTGCAGGATGGCGGCGCCACCCGGTCTCACATAGCTTCGCATGCGTTGCGCCGGGCTCGGCGGCCGTCGGCGCTGGCGTCCGGCGGCCGTACGGAGCGGTTTCCGCTCCACCCGCCCGCTTGGGGAGAACGCGGTTTGGGGACCGTTCGTCGGCAATCAAGTTGGCGGCTCGCGCGGGCGGGGACCCGCCGTCGGGGGGACGTGGCGTGAACCTGGATGACGCCTTCGAGCGCAGCATCGGGTTGCTGTACTGGGCCGCCCGCGACAACGCCCACTGGCCGGCGGCCAGCGCACTGATCGAGGAGGCCTGCGGTGCGGTGGGCAATTTCCTGGTGGTTGGCGAGGGGTCCGATGAGGCGCGCATCGACTTCGCCCGGCTCCTCTACCGCGGCGAGGACCGTCAGGATTTGGCGCGGGAGTATTTCGACGTCTATTTCCCGCGCGACGAAGCGCTGAGTCGCCGCAGAACGCTGCCCGACGGTCGGTTGGCCCATGCTTCGGAGCTTTACACCGAAGAGGAGCTGAAGACGTCGGTCGCGTACAATGAAGGATGGCGCCGCCTGGGCGGGCGGAACGGCCTGACCGTGCACTTCGACGAGCCGGACGGCCTGCGCATCGTATGGGTCCTGGGCGACCCCGCTGCCGGTGACGGCTGGCAGTCCGGCCAGATCAGGCTGGTCGAGCGGCTGCTGCCGCACATCCGCCAGTTCGTCGGCCTGCGCCAGGCGCTGGCGGCGGCCGGCGCGCTGGGTTCGGGCCTCAAGGGGCTGCTGGACAACGACCGCATCGGAGTGGTGCAGCTGGACCGCGGCGGGCGGGTGCTGGAGGTCAACAGGCCGGCGCTCGAGATCCTGCGCCGCGGCGACGGGCTGCTCGACCGCGACGGCATCCTGGACGCCCGGCTGCCGGCGGACCGCAGCCGCCTGCGCAGGCTGCTCGGGCGCGCGCTGCCCGGGTTGTGGGGCGAGGTCTCCGGCGGCGGTTCGATGACCGTCCAGCGTCCCTCCGGGCGGCCGCGACTGGGGCTGCACGTCAGCCCGGTGGGCGATCCGGCGGCGGATTTCGGAGGTCGCCGGGTGGCGGCGCTGGTGCTGGTGGTCGACCCGGCGCGCCGTCCGCGCGTCGACGCGCGGCGGGTGGCGACCGCGCTCGGCCTGACGGCGTCGGAGGGGCGAATGTCGGCGCTGCTGGCCGAAGGCCTGAAGGCGCGCGAGATCGCCGCCGCGACTGGCTGGAGCGAGAACTACGTGCGCTGGATGATCCAGCAGGTGTTCCGCAAGCAGGGCGTGTCGGGGCAGGTCGAACTGGTGCGGCAAGTCCTGGCGGCGGACGCCCTGCCGCGTCGCTGAGGGCCCGACGGCAGCCGGCACCGCCGAGCCTCCCGCGGCCCGAATCCGCTCTCCGGCGGGCCTCCGGATACCTTCAAAATTGCAGAATTTACAGGCTCCGGGGCCCGCCTAGGCTGGCTCGGAACGCTGTCTCAGTCGGGGGACTGGCTGGCGTTTGCCATGCCGGACACGTCGGGCAATGGCGGCTGGCGCGATGCGCAGGGGAGCGCGCTCTTTGGGATCGTTCCTGGGTGGGAATGCCGAACTCGGACGGGTCGCGACGGACCCGGGGAGCGCGAGGCGACGCGCGCATGGCGCGTGCATCGACGCCGGGGACAGGCGGCCGGGAGGGGGCGTCCGTCGCATGGACGCTTCTTCTCCGGGCCGCTAGAGAGCGCGGATAAGCGATGGCATTCGCGGTTTCGGCCAAGCGCTTCCTGCGCAGCACGCGCGCCGGCGCCGCGGCGGTCACCGCCGCCGTTGTGACGGTCATGGCCGTGGGGGGCGCGGCGCTCATTACCGACCACGTCTGGCTCGTCGACCAGCGCGACACGCTGAAGAGCGCGGCGGATTCGGCTTCGATCGCGGCGACGCTCGCGTTGAACCGGATACTCGAAGACGATCCGACAGTGAGCGATGCGGCCCTCAAGGGCGATCTCGAGGGTATCGCCCGGCGCTACATCGAGCTTAACCTGTCGCATCTCGCGGCCGCGCGGCTCGCCCGCGCGAAGGAGACGCTCGACGTCGTCCTTACCATCGACCGCGCAGCGAGCCGGGTCGAAGTGGCGGCCGAAGCCGATCTGGGCGGGACGCTCGTTGCGCGCGCTCTGCCGCTGCTGGGCAGTTACGCCGGGCCCGACGCCCTGCAGGTCGCCACCGCCGTCGAGTGCGCGGCGACCCCGATCGAGGTGGTGCTGGCCCTGGACGTGACCGCCTCGATGCACGCCAGGATCGACGAGACCTTGCCGAAGGGGGACGACAACCGGCGGCTCAACGCCGTGGTCGAGGCCGCCCAGGCCCTGGTCAAGGTATTGAGCGCCACTTGCGACGAGGCATCCATCGCGGTGGGCGTCGTCCCCTGGGACAAGACGGTGCGCGTCCCGGACGCGGCCTTGTGGCGGCGCAAGCAATGGGTGGAGATGGGGGACAACCGCACGGGCGCCATCCCAACGGACTGGGCGGGATGCGTCGAGGACCGCGAGCACGACGCGAACCCCCTGGACGCGACCGCGCTCGCGAGCGCGACGAGCCTGTCGCTCGATCTCCCCGGGACGAGTCCCTTCCCCGTTTTCCTCTACCCGGATACCCGAGGCTTCTCGGTCACGGCAATGGAGGAAGATATCGAGGACGACTTCCCCGATCTGGCGGATGACATCAAGAACGCCCTGGAGACAAACCTCGAGGCGCTCCGCGACAACGACTTCGACGGCCTTGGCGGAAAGGGACCGAAAGGCAGGGGAGGACACAACTCCAACTGCACGTCGACGAAGATGCTTCCGCTCACCACCACGCTCGAGACCGTGAACGCCACGCTCGACGGCATCAAGACGGGCGAAGTGATGGGCGGCGGGACCATGGCGCATCTCGGCGTAACGTGGGGCCGGCGCATGCTCGCCCACTCCTGGCGCTCGGTGTGGGGCGACAGCGCGGACGTCCATCCCATCAACCCCGCCGACACCGAGGTGACCAAGGTTCTCATCCTGCTCACCGACGGCGCCAACGCCTTGGAGGACAACCTCAAGAATTTGCCCGGAAAACTCGATGTGAAGCATGTCGGCGTGCCCGATTGCCTCGATACCGTGGAGGATCCCCCGAAAACGTGCCGGCAAGGCAAGATCGGGACGTTCTACTCGGCGCTCGGGCGGCTCGGGCCGAAGCCGGGGAAAGCGAATGACAAGGCCCAAGGCTACTACTACCACGCCTGGAACGTGAGGGGGACCACCGGAGGCGGGAGCAGGACGACCGAGACGGCGCTCTCCGCGCTCATGAAGCGCTCGTGCGCCCTGGCGCAGGGGCAAGGGGTGACGGTCTACACGATCGGCGCGATGCCGAGCGTCAAGACCCGGTGGCGCGACGCCCTCGTCGCGTGCTCGGGCGGGCCGGGGACCGCCGAGGCCGACCGCGGGCGCTTCTACTACGAGGCCGTCGACGGCGCGTCGCTCGACCGCGCGTTCCGGGCGATCGCGCGGCGCGTAATCTCGTTGCGGCGGGTGAGCTAGGCGGCGCAGACCCGGCGCGCACGGGGAAGCCATGCGCCGACGGTTCGGAAGGATCCCACGCGTCGCGGTTCGTGTGGGAGAGGCAGCGGCGTGCGGCGGGGTGCCGGCGTCTTCGGCGTGCACGCTCACCGTCGCGCCGGTGGGAGAGCGTCGGCGCCCCGTTCGCACGTCGCGGTGAGACGCGGCGGGCGCCGAGCGCCCCGGCCGCGGCGCCGTTCCAAGAATTGGCGTCCTTCGGTCGCTCGGGGCGGCGATGCCTTGACCTCCGGACATGCCGTTGAACGCCGGCTGCGGGCGCCCCAGATAGAATGGGTGTAAAGCCTCGACAGGGGAGGTCGCAATGCTGATCGTACGTCGAAGAGGGTGGGAGCTGCCGGACTCGGCGGCGACGCCGGAAGGCGTCGCCCTGTCCCGCCGTGCGGTGCTCGCCGGCGCCGCCGCCGCCGCGCTGCCGCTCGGCGGCTTCGCGTCCCGCGCCTTCGCCGCCGGCGGGGCGCTCTATCCGTTTCCGCGCAACCCGCGCTACACGGTCGCGCGGCCGCTGAGCGCCGAACGCGACGTGACCACCTACAACAACTTCTACGAGTTCGCCTCGGTCAAGAACATATGGAAGGCGGCGCAGCGGCTGCGTACCGACGGCTGGACCGTGAAGATCGGCGGCGCGGTGGAAGAGCGGCTCGAAATCGGCGTCGAGGAGCTGCTCGCGCTGATGCCGCGGGAGGAGCGCGTCTATCGCCACCGCTGCGTCGAGGCCTGGGCGATGACGGTGCCGTGGAGCGGGTTCCCGCTGGCGGCGCTGGTTGCGTTGGCGCGTCCCCTTTCCGACGCCTCGTTCGTGCGCTTCGAGTCGTTTCTCGACCCCGACGTCGCCGCCGGCCAGCGTCAGGACTGGTTCCCGTGGCCGTACACGGAGGGGCTGACGATGGCCGAGGCGACCAACGAGCTCGCCTTCGTCGCCACCGGCCTCTACGGCAGGCCGCTGGAAAAGCAGAACGGCGCGCCGCTCCGCCTCGTGGTGCCGTGGAAGTACGGGTTCAAGTCGATCAAGTCCATCGTCCGAATCACCTTCGTACGCTCGCGGCCGGCGACCTTCTGGAACACGATCAACAGGCGGCTCTACGGCTTCTGGGCCAACGTCAACCCGGACGTGCCGTTCCCCGACTGGAGCCAGGAGGAAGAGCGGCTTCTGGGCGGCGAAGAGACCGTGCCTACGCGCCTCTACAACGGCTACGGCGAGTTCGTCTCCCATCTCTACGCCGGCATGGATTCGCGGCGCATCTTCTTCTGATTCCGCGGCGGCGGCGCGCCGGCATGACGGGGCCGCGCGGCGGACGTATAACGGTCGGCGGCCGGCCGCAGCCGGCGCACGACGGGAAGCGGAAGGACTCATGGCGGAAACCCTCAAGACCGACATTTGCGTGATCGGCGCCGGTTCGGGCGGCCTCTCGGTGGCCGCCGGCGCCAGCCAGATGGGCGCCCGCGTGGTGCTGATCGAAGGCGGCAAGATGGGCGGCGACTGCCTGAACTACGGCTGCGTCCCGTCGAAGTCCCTGCTCGCCGCCGGTCACGTGGCGCAGGCATTCCGCGACGCCGACCGCTATGGAATCCGCAGCGTCGAACCCGAGGTAGACTTCGCGCGCGTGCACGACCACGTCCACGGCGTGATCGCGGCGATCGCGCCGAACGACTCGGTGGAACGCTTCGAGAGCTTCGGCGTGCGCGTGATCCGCGAGCGCGGGCGCTTCGTCGGCCCGGACTGCGTCGCCGCCGGCGACTTCGAGGTCCGCGCCCGGCGCTTCGTCGTCGCCACGGGGTCCTCGCCGATGGTGCCGCCGATCCCGGGCCTCGACGACGTGCCCTACTTCACCAACGAGACGGTGTTCGACAACCGCGAGAAGCCCGGGCATCTGGTGGTGATCGGCGGCGGGCCGATCGGCCTCGAGATGGCGCAGGCACACCGCCGCCTCGGCGCGGCCGTGACGGTGATCCAGAGGGGGCGGCTGTTCGCGAAGGACGACCCCGAGGTTGCCGAAGTGGCGGCCGAGCGCATCGCCGCCGAGGGCATCTCGTTCGCGCTCGATTCGCGCGTCACGGCGGTCGCGCGATCGGACGCCGGCGTCGCGGTGACGGTGGAGCACGGCGGCGAGACGAACCGCATCGATGGCTCGCACCTGCTCGTCGCCGTCGGGCGCAAGGCGAACATGGACGACCTCGGGCTCGCGGAGGCGGGAATCGAGACCGGGCCGCGCACCATCGCCGTCGACGCCGGGCTGCGCACGTCCAACCGCAAGGTGTTCGCGATCGGCGACGTCGCGGGGCCCTACCAGTTCACCCACATGGCGAGCTACCAGGCGGGCATCGTGCTGCGCCGCGCCCTCTTCCGCTTGCCGGCGAAGGTCGACTATCGGGCCGTGCCGTGGTGCACCTACACCGACCCGGAAGTGGCTCAGGTCGGGCTGACCGAGGCGGCGGCGCGCGAGCGCGACCCGGATTGCCGCGTCGTGCGCTGGCCGTTCGCGGAAAACGATCGCGCCCAGGCCGAGCGGCGCACGGAAGGGCTCGTCAAGGTCGTCGCCACGCGCCGCGGCCGCGTGATCGGCGCCTCGATCGCCGCCGCGCACGCGGGCGAGATGATTCTGCCGTGGGCCCTGATGATCGGGGGCCGCCGCAAGATCGGCGCCATGGCCTCGACCATCGCGCCCTACCCGACGCTGTCGGAGGCGAGCAAGCGCGCCGGCGGCGCCTGGTTCACCGACGCCCTCTTCGGCAACCGCACCAGGCGCGTCGTGCGCGCCCTGCTCAAGCTCGGCTGACGGAACGGCCGGACCCGGAACCGCGCCCCGGCGCCCACCGCGGCGCCGGCGGACGGCCGTTGCGTCTGTCCGTGCGATTCACGCGCTTTCCAGTTCGAACAGCGGAATGTCCATGGCGCGTACCCCGGACGTGTCGAGGTCGATCACCGGTCGCGCCGGTCCTCGTCCAGTCCGGCCAGAATCTCGTCCAGCGGGGCGACCGGCACGGGTTTCGGCGGCGGTCCCGAGGCGGCCAGCGTCGGCGGCATCAGCACGCCGGAGCGCACCAGGTCGGCAAGGAAGGCGTCGGCCGGCACGGGGCTCCGGGTCTCCCGCGGCGGACCGCGCTCCGCCACCACCCGGTCACGGTCCGTCACCAGAATCCTTTCGCCCGACTCCGCCAACCGGACGTACTCGCTCAGGCGGCTGTTCAGAGCCTTGATTCCGACGGACTGCATGCGCCACGAAGTAACGACGCGTAGGTAGCGCGTCAATCGCCCCCGTCGGCGGCGTTCCTTGGTGCCATCCCGCCGCGCCTCGCCCCGGCGAAGCGCGCGTTTGCGGCTACCGCCCGGCGGGAACGCGGAAGAAATCGGCGAGCAGCTCGATCTGCGCCTCGAGCATCGCGCGGCCGTCCTGCGTCGCCGCGCCGGCGGCCGCCGCGGCGGCGAGGAACGGCGTCGGCCGGTCGCGCAGCACGACGTCGACCGCCAGCATGTCCGGCGCCAGCGCATCGGCCGGAACCGGCGGCGGGTCGTCGTCCCTCATGCCGAGCGGGCTCGCGTTGACCACCGTATCCCAGCCCGACGCATCGACGCCGGCGGCCGCGCGGACGCGGGGAAATGCGCGCCCCACCGCCGCGGCCAGCGATTCGGCGCGGCCGGGAACGACGTCGCTCACGGCAAGGCGCTCGATCCCGGCCTCGGCAAAGGCAAAGGCGATCGCGCGACCGACCCCGCCGGCGCCGATCTGGCGCACCGCGCGGCCGGCGAGATCGTGCCCGGCGGCCCGCGCCGCGGCGACGCAGCCGCGGCCGTCGAACATGTCGCCGATCCAGCGGCCGTCGGCATCGGGGCGCGCCGCGTTGACGGCGCCGACGAGGCGCCCGCCGGGCGCCAGGTCGTCCACCAGTCCGGCCATCGCGATCTTGTGCGGGATGGTGAAGACGATGCCGCGAAGATTGCCGATTCGCCGCAGCCCCTCGAAACCGGTGGCGAGGTCGCCCGCGGCGAGCCGAACCGGCGCCATGACGCCGTCGTGGCCGCGCTCTTCGCACAGGCGGTTGAAGCGCGCCGGCGCGCCGACCTGCGCGACCGGGTCGCCGACGATGGCGTAGAGCGCGGTGCGCCCGGTCACGCGGGCGCGTTCGGCAGGTCCTTCCGGCACGGCGGAAGTGTCGGCGATCGCGCGCGCGTGCGTCAACCGCGGCGGATGGCGGTACGGCAAGCCCCCAGTGGGTAACGTCAAGAGTTATGTGTCAGGGAGACGGGGGTGCTGATTCCCTGAGACTTGTTTTCGTGGATGAATACCGCGTAGAGGACGCGGTCCATTGAGGTCCGGTCCTGGAAGGTTCCCATGGGCCGGGTTCGTCTGCGGACCTCCCGGAACCTTCGTTCGATGGCGTTGGTGGTCCTGACCCGCTTTCGCTCATCGAGGGTCCGGTAGCGGAAGCAGGTGAGCAGCTCGTCGAGATCGCTGCGCAGGCAGGCGACGGCCTTGGGGTAGGTGCTTTGCCAGCGGTCGGCGAAGCGTCGGGCGGCGCTCTGGGCCTTGCGGCGGCTCTTTGCATTCATGACGGCGTGGACATCGGCCTTGACGGCCTCCTGGTCGGCCTTGCGGACCTTGTTGAGGATGTTGCGCATCTTGTGCGCCCAGCACCTCTGAACCGGGATGCCGGGATAGACGAACGGCAAGGCAGCCAGCAGGCCCTTGCCGCCATCGACGCAGATCATCTCAAGGCCTTCGCCGGTGAGCCCGCGGTGGTACAGCCGGTTGAGGAACACTTCCCACTCGCGGGCGCCTTCGCTGACGGCGAGATGGAAGTCGATGATCTCCTTCTTGCCGTCGGGGCGGATGCCGAGCGCCACCAGGACCGGCCTCCTGAGCGCGCCGGCGCCGGTCTTGCGGGCCAGCACCACGCCGTCGAGCATCAGCGCCTTGTAGGCGTTCTTCAGCGGCCTGCGGTGGAAGGCCTCGACCGCCATGTCGAGCGTCTTGGAGACCCGGCTCACCGTCGCGGCCGAGACCGGGCGCCCGAGCAGGGCCAGCAGGACCTCGCCCACCTTGCGCGTCGAAAGCCCCAGCACGAAGCCGGCCAGGATGGCACGGTCGATCTCCGGCGCGCGCCTTGCGTAGCTCTTCACAACCCCGGTCGGGCAGAAGTGCCGGGTGCGCGGCACGTTGAGCTCGATGTCGCCGAGCTCGCTCAGCAGGCAGCGGCGGTAGGTCCCGTTGCGCCGGTCGCGCATCGCGCCGGCGTCGAGGTTGTCGAGCCAGCGATCCACCGCCTCGGCCATCCGGCCCTCGATGATCTCGGCCAGCGCCTGGCGGCCGAGCGGGCGGTAGCCCTCGCCCCAGTCCAGTCCGCCTGCCTGCATCTCCTTCACCACCTCAAAGGCCTGGGGTAGGCTCATGATCGTCGCAGCTTGCTGGGACATGCGGGGTGCTCCTGTTTGTGGTTGTCGTCACCACAGGGAGTACCCCCTTCCCACCTGACACATAAATTCTTACGTCACCCCCCCAGTGTGCGGACCGTGACCGCGGCGGGAACTTCGCGCTAGACTGGCGCGCCAACGCGAACGGGAGACGACGAATGACCGACAGCGCATCCCTCGACCCGGCCTTTCCGAGGGGCCGGTTCCACTTGTCCCAGCCCCAGGCCGCGGAATGGAGCAAGGGCCTCCGCGGACACTTCGCCTACCGCGATCTCGGCGTCGCCAAGGCGACCAGCGGCAAGGTGCTGGCGCAGGTGGTCCGGGCGACCGAGCCGTGCGACGAACCCGGCGACACCCATCGCCACGAGCTCGACTTCCAAATGGTCTACATGCTGAAGGGCTGGGCGCGGATGCGCTTCGAGGGCGTCGGCGAGGTCCGCCTCGAGGCGGGGTCGTGCTGGTATCAGGAGCCGGGCATCAACCACAGCGTGGTCGAATACTCCGACGATTTCGAAATACTCGAGATCACCGTGCCCGCCGACTTCGATACGGAATCGCTCGACGACTGATGCCGTCGGTCCTGAGCGAGGTCCGCGCCGCCGGCGGCGCGCCGATCGGCTGGATCACGCTCGACAACGCGGCCAAGCTGAACGTTCTCGACCGCGCGCTGTGCCGCGAGCTGCGCGCGGCGATCGCGGGGGTGGCGGCGGACGAGGCGGTGCGCGCCGTCGTGCTGGCCGGCGCCGGCGGGCGCGCCTTCATCGGCGGCGCCGACGTCCGCGAGATGGCCGGCCTCGATCCGCCCTCGGCGGAGGCGTTCATCTCCGACCTGCACGGCGTCTGCGCCGCGATTCGCGCGGCGCCGGTCCCGGTGGTGGCGCGCATCGCCGGCTGGTGCCTCGGCGGCGGGCTCGAAGTGGCGGCGGCGTGCGACTTCCGCATCGCCGCCGAGGGGTCGCGCTTCGGCATGCCGGAAGTCCGCGTCGGCATTCCCTCGGTGATCGACGCGGCGCTGCTGCCCGACCTCATCGGCTGGGGCCGGACGCGGATGCTCGTCTACACCGGCGACGCCATCGACGCGCGCGAGGCGCTGGCCTGGGGGTTGATCGAGAAGCTGGTGCCCGCCGCGTCGCTCGACGACGCCGTGGCGGCGGCGCTCGCCTCCCTCGCCGCCGCCGGACCGCGCGCGTTGCGGGCGCAGAAAGCGCTGATCCGGCAGTGGGAACGCCTGCCGCGCGAGGAGGCGATCGACGCCGGCAAGGCGGCGTTCGCCGAGGCTTACGAATCGGACGAGCCGCGGCGGATGATGGACGCGTTTCTCGCGCGGCGACGATGAACGAGAGTATGATCGTCGCGCTCGAGATCCGGGGAAACAGCGCTGTCTTTCAGTATCCGGAGGGGCATCGCGAGCCTGAGCGCGCGCTTGACGACCTTCTCGACCGATGGGACGCCGGGCGCCTCGATCACCCTCACTATTTGGACGAGCTGAGCGCTCTCGTCGCGCGCTATCCGAAATTTATCGACGGCCATGCGCACCTCGGATTTGCCCTGCTCGAACAGGACAAGCCCAAACGCGCGCTCGATTCCTGCCTGCGCGGTTTGACGTTGGGCGAGGCGGCCATTCCGCACGATTTTGACGGTGCGATCGAGTGGGCCTGGCTCGAAAACCGACCTTTCCTGCGCGCGGCGCACGGCGCCGTGTGCTGCCACCTGCAACTCCGCCACGGTCGCAAAGCGCTGGCTCTGATGGAGAAGATGCTGGCGTGGAACCCCGAGGACAACCAGGGCATGCGACACCTCGTGGGTTCGGCGTATCTGCGCGCGGGGGACGTCGACAAGGCTCGCACCGTCCTTGAAGCCGAAGCCGCGCACTACCCGCCTTACCGATACGAGCTGGCGCTGCTCCTGTTGTCCGAGAGAAAACACCGGGCGGCCGCGACCAGTCTTCGCCTTGGATTTGTTGAAAACGGCTATATCGCGGAAATCCTCTGCGGGACCCCGGACCCTCTGCCGCTTGCGATCTGGCACGGTTCGGCTTTCGCCGGACTGGAACTGGCGCACGAGTATGCGTCCGCATATGGAGACCTCTGGCACCGCACGCCGAAAGCGGTGGCGTTTCTGAGATGGCTGCACATGCACCCGAAGGTCATGAACGAGCGCGCTGCCGTCCTCGGATGGAGGGAAGCGCTTTTCTGGGAGCGCGACATTGTGCGGCGGCAAGGGATCGGCGATAAACTGGAGGCTGCGGTAAGGCAAGTCGACGACCGGCTGTCGGAGGAAATCGTCGTCGAGCGCACGGACCGGCACGGGCGGCGCATTTTTCCCTGGCTTCATTCGGACATGCAACGATCGACGGCCTGATCGTCGCCGCGACTCCGGCAAACCGGGTCTTCCGGCGTCCACGCGCAAGGCCGGCCGAATCATCTGGGGAGCGGGCGGAATGATCGAAAAGCGGCGCTTCGGGCGGACGGGGCACATGAGCACGGCGACGATCTTCGGCGCCGCGGCGCTCAAGAACGCCGACCAGGGGACGGCGAACCGCGTGCTCGACCTGCTGCTCGAGCACGGGGTGAACCACATCGACACCGCGGCCCGCTACGGCGACGCCGAGCTCAGGATCGGGCCGTGGATGCGCGACCACCGGAACGACTTCTTCCTCGCGACGAAGACCGGCGAACGCACCCGCGCCGCCGCGCGCGACGAGATCCGGCGCTCTCTCGACCGGTTGCGCGTGGACTCGGTCGACCTGTTGCAACTCCACTCCCTCACCCACCCCGACGACTGGGAGACCGCGTTTGGGCCCGGCGGCGCACTCGAGGCGGCGGTCGAGGCGCGCGACGAGGGGCTCGTCCGCTTCATCGGCGTCACCGGGCACGGCTGGAACGTCGCGGCGATGCACCTGAGAAGCCTCGAGCGCTTCGACTTCGATTCGGTGCTGATGCCGTGGAACTTCGTCATGGCGGACAACGCGCGCTATCGCGCCGACTTCGACGCGGTGTGCGCGCTGAGCGAGGCGCGCGGCGCCGCGGTGCAGACGATCAAGGCGGTCGCCCGCGGACCGTGGGCGACCGTGCAGCCGAACCGCGACACGTGGTACCGGCCGTTCGAGGACTCGGCGGACGTCGCGCGCGCGGTCCATTGGGCGCTGGCGCGGCCGGGGATGTTCCTCAACACGGTCGGCGATGTCGACCTGCTGCCCCTGGTCCTCGACGCCGCCGCCAGTTTCGAGGCCGCTCCCGCCGACGACGCCATGCGCGCCGTCGTCGAACGCCGCCGC
The DNA here is from genome assembly GCA_965243325.1 of Alphaproteobacteria bacterium. Taxonomy (GTDB): domain Bacteria; phylum Pseudomonadota; class Alphaproteobacteria; order UBA7887; family UBA7887; genus JANQOH01. The sequence goes on from CBDEUQ010000003.1 coordinate 3,362,818, forward strand.
GCCACGCCGCTGTTCGGGATCGGCGCCTGACCGGCGGCGCCGCTGGCGCGCCTCACATCGGCCGGCGCGCCGTGAGCGCCGCCGTCAGGGTGCCGTCGTCGAGATAGTCGAGCTCGCCGCCAACGGGAACGCCGTGCGCGAGGCGGGTGATCTCGACGTCGCAGCCGGCGAGGCGGTCGACCAGATAGTGGGCGGTCGTCTGGCCGTCGACGGTGGCGCCGAGCGCAAGCACCACCTCCCGCACCTCGCCGGCCCCGGCGCGCTCCACGAGGCCCGGAATCGAGAGGTCTTCCGGGCCGATGCCGTCGAGCGGCGACAGCACGCCGCCGAGGACGTGGTAGCGGCCCGAGAACGCCGCCGCGCGCTCTAGCGCCCACAGGTCGGCCACGTCCTCGACGACGCAGAGAACGCGCCCGTCGCGGCGCGCGTCGGCGCAGATCGCGCACGGATCCCGCGTGTCGAGGTTGCCGCACACGGAGCAGGCGCGCACCGCGGCCGCCGCCTCGGCGAGCGCCGCCGCCAGCGGTTCGAGCAGCGCCGCCCGCCGCTTGAGCATGACGAGCGCCGCGCGCCGCGCCGAACGCGGGCCGAGCCCGGGGAGCCTGGCGAGGCTCTGGATCAGGCGCTCGATCTCGGCGCCGGCCATGGCCTCAGAACGAGCCCAGGCCCGGCGGCAGCGGCAGCCCTCCGGTCACCTGCTTCATGGCGTCGGCGGCGTGCGCCTCGGCCTTGCCGCGGGCAACGCCGCAGGCGGCGACGATCAGGTCCTGGAGCACCTCGATTTCGTTCGGGTCGGCCAGCGCCGGCGCGATCTCGACCGCCTTGACGCCGCCCTTGCCGTCGACCGTCACGCGGACGAGGCCGCCGCCGGACTCGCCGGTGATGCGGGCGCCGGCGAGCTCGTCCTGTACCTCCGCGAGGCGCGTCTGCATCTGCTGCGCCTGCTTCATCAGCGAGCCGAGAGTCTTCATCGTTCGTGCCCTCCTGCGGCGTTCGGAACGGGTCGCACGTCGCGGATCGTCGCGCCCGGAAAGGTCTTCAGCACACGGCCGACGAGCGGGTCGCGGGCCGCCGCCGCCGCGTCCTCGGCTGCCCGCGCGTCGACCTGCTCCTGGAGGCTCGGCGCGCCGGCCTCGTCCGAGACCGCGACGCTCCAGCGGTCGCCCGTCCACGCCTCCAGGCACCGCGCCACGCGCGCCGCAAGGTCGGACGGCGCGCCGGCGTCCGGTCGCAGGGCTATGCGCCCCGGCTCGAAGGCGACGAGATGGACGTCCCGCGTCAGGTGCCGGTGCAGCACCGGCTCGCGGCGCTCGGCGAACAGCGCCGCCACTTCGGCGAAGCTGCCGGGCGGCTGCGGCTCCGCTCCCGCAGCGGGCGCCGGTGCGCCGGCGGGAGGTTCGGCGGGCGGCGGCGCCGGCTCCGAAGCGCCCTCGGCGGGTCGGGCGGGCGCCGCGGCGGGCGTTGCGGAAGGCGTAGCGGGGGCCGCCGACCTCCCCTCCTCGAGGCGGCGCACCAGTTCCGCAGGCGACGGCAGCGCCGCCGCGTGCGCGAGGCGCACCAGCACCATCTCCGCCGCCTGCAGGGGCGCCGGCGCGAGGCGCGCCTCGGAAAGGCCCTTGAGCAGAATCTGCCAGCAGCGGGTGAGCTCGGCGACGGCGAGCGTCCCGGCCATGGCGCGCCCGCGCACCCGTTCGGCGTCCGGCAGCCCCGGGTCGGCGGCGGCGTCGGGCGTGAGCTTGAGCCGGGTGAGCCAGTGCGTGAGCGCCAGCATGTCCTCGAGGACCACCGTCGGGTCGGCACCGGCCGCGTACTGCGCGGCAAGCAGGTCGAGCGCCCGCGCGAGGCCACCGTCGAGCACCGCGTCCAGCAGGTCGAACACGCGTTCGCGGTCGGCCAGCCCGAGCATGTCGCGCACCGCGGCGGCGGCCACGGGGCCGCCCGCGGCATCGCCAATCGCCTGGTCGAGCAGCGACAGTCCGTCGCGCACCGAGCCGTCGGCGGCGCGGGCGAGGAGCGCGAGCGCGTCCGCCTCGACCACCGCGCCCTCGCGCCCGGCCACCGCCGCGAGGTGCTCCGCCATCCGGCCGGCCTCCACGCGGCGCAGGTCGAACCGCTGGCACCGCGAAAGCACGGTGACCGGTATACGCCGCGCTTCCGTGGTGGCGAACACGAACTTGACGTGCGCCGGCGGCTCCTCGAGCGTCTTCAGGAGCGCGTTGAAGGCGGCCGTCGAGAGCATGTGCACCTCGTCGACGATGTACACCTTGAAGCGCGCCGTCGCCGGCGCATAGCGCGCGCTCTCCACGATCTCGCGCACATCGTCGACGCCGGTGCGGCTGGCGGCGTCCATCTCGAGCACGTCGACGTGGCGGTCCCCGGCGATGGCCGTGCAGTGCTCGCAGCGGCCGCACGGCTCGACAACGGGCGCGTCGACCGTGCCGTCCGCGCCGACGCAGTTGAGCGCGCGGGCGAGGATTCGCGCCGTCGTCGTCTTGCCGATTCCGCGCACGCCGGTGAGTAGCCACGCGTGCGCCAGACGCCCGCCCGCGAACGCGTTGGTCAGCGTGCGCACCAGCACCTCCTGGCCGACCAGGTCAGCGAGGCGCGTCGGGCGGTACTTGCGCGCCAGAACGCGGTAGCCCTGGGGCGGCTTCTCCTGCTGTTCGCTCATGCGGCTACCGGTGCGGGCGGAGCGGAGAACCCGGAGGCTAAGCGGGAGGCGGGCGTGACCCGGGCCGGACTCGTTACGGCTGCTTCCTTCCGGACCTGACCGGGTTGGCGAGGGACCCGTCCGCGCCCAGCCTCCCGCCCGCACTATCGACGATCGCCCCGGCCCGGGCAAGCCCGCGCGGGCGTGTCCCGGTTCGACGCGCCCGCGGATTCGTGCCGCCCCGGGGCGTTGCCCACCGGCGGCGCCTGTGCCACGGTTTCGCGATGACCGTCGGCAACCACTACAGCGGCATGCCGCTCAGCCGCGACGACGACCTGCGCCGCGACGAGGCGGCGGTGGCGCGCCTGCGCGCCGATTCGGAGAGCCGCGTGCTGGCGCTGTGGCGCGGCCGACATCAGATCGCCGACCGCGACGCGCCGGCGCCCGTATGGCACCGCGGCGCCGCCGGCCGCCGCCTGCTGGAAGGCGCCGAAGTCTGGGCCCTGCTCGGCCGCTCCGGCGACGGCGCGGCGCATTTCGCGGTCGACGTCTCGCATCTCGACGACCCGGACGCGGCGGCGCCGTTCCGCGGCGCCGGTCCGTTCGTCGACCTCCGCGCCGTCGGCCCGCTGGTCGCGCGCGACGACGGCGCGACGATGGCCTACGCGCGCGGCCTCGTCTACTGGCAGCAGCGGCACCGCTTCTGCGGCGTCTGCGGCGCACCGTGCGCGAACGTCCAGGGCGGCCACGTGCGGCGCTGCACGCGGCCGGAATGCGCCGCCGACCACTTTCCGCGCACCGATCCGGCGGTGATCGTGCTCGTCACCTGCGGCGAACGCTGCCTGCTCGGGCGCCAGAAGAGCTGGCCCCGCGGCATGCACTCGACCCTCGCCGGCTTCGTCGAGCCGGGCGAAAGCCTGGAGGAAGCGGTCATCCGCGAGGTGCACGAGGAGTCGGGCGTCGTCGTGCGCGGCCCGGTCTACCAGTCGTCGCAGCCGTGGCCGTTCCCCGCCTCGATCATGCTCGGGTTCCGCGCCGAGGCCGAAAGCCTCGCGCTCGACGTGAACACCGACGAGATCGAGCGCGCCGCGTGGTACACGCGCGCCTGGCTGCGCCGGTCGCCGGAGGACGAGACGTTCCGCCTGCCGCGCCGCGATTCGATCGCCCGGCGGCTCATCGACGACTGGCTCGCCGAGGACGGCGGCGGTTCTCAGGACAGGTAGCGCGCCCGCAGATGGTCGGTGTACGCGGCCGGGTCGAGGCCGCGGCCGGTCGCCCGCCGCAGCAGCTCGTCCATGTCGAGGGCGCTCCCGTGCGCGTGCACGTTGGCCCGCAGCCAAGCGCGCAGCGGGGCGAAGTCGCCGGCGGCGATTCCCGGCTCGATCGCCCCGTCGGCGGCGCGCGCCGCGGCGAAGAGTTGCGCCGCCATGATCGCGCCGAGGGTATAGGTGGGGAAGTAGCCGAACGCGCCGTCCATCCAGTGGATGTCCTGCATGCAGCCGTCGCGGTCGTCGGCCGGGGCGACGCCGAGCAGGCGCACCATCTCCTCGCGCCACGCTCCGGGCAGGTCGGCGACGCCGAGGGCGCCCGAGAGCAGGGCGCGTTCGAGCCGCGTGCGCAGCAGGACGTGCGCCGGATACGTCGCCTCGTCGGCGTCGACACGGATCAGGCCGCGCTCGACGCGGGTCACCGTGCGGTAGAGGTGCTCCGCCTCCCAGGCCGCCCCCTCGCCGCCGAACGCGCGGCGGATCGCCGGCGCGGCGAACCCCAGGAACGCGCGCCCGCGGCATACCTGCGCCTCGATCAGCAGCGACTGGCTCTCGTGCACCGCCATGCCGCCCGCCTGGCCGACGGGCCGGTGGCGCCACGCCCGCGGCAGGTTGCGTTGGTAGAGCGCGTGGCCGGTCTCGTGCATCGCCGCCATCAGCGCCGGCAGGAAGTCCGCCTCGTCGTAGCGGGTGGTCACCCGGAGGTCGTCCGGCGTGCCGCCGGAGAACGGGTGGGCGCTCTCGTCGAGCCGGCCGCTGTCGAACGGGAAGCCCACCGCGCCCATGAGCTCGACCGCGAGCGCGCGCTGGGCGGCGACGGCGAACGGCCCCGGCAGCGGCAGCGGTTCCGGCCGCGCCGCCCCGGCCTCCAGCGCGGCGTCGACGAAGCCGGGGAGGAACGCCGCCAGGGAGTCGAACAGCGGCTCGAAGTCGGCGGCGCGCAGCCCCGGCTGCCAGCGGTCCAGAAGCGCGTCGTACGCCGCGCAGCCGAGCGCCGCTCCCGTCGCCTCCCCGACCTCGCGCGTCAGCCGCACGACCTCGGCGAGCAGCGGCGCGACGCGTCCGAAGTCGTCGGCCGGCCGCGCCTCCCGCCACGCCGTCTCGCAGGCGAGGCAGGCCCGCGTGTGCGCGACCTCGAGCGCCGCCGGCACCGCCGCCGCGCGGCGCCAGCGCCGGCGCATGGCGGCGAGGTCGCGGCGCCGCCATGCCTCGGGCGCCGGCGCCTCGCCCTCGGCGCGGTCGAGCCATTCGGAGACGCGCGGGTCGCACAGCAGCTCGTGCCGCACCAGGGCCAGCTCGGCGATTTGCTCGGCCCGCGCCTCGCCGCCGCCGCGGGGCATGACCGTCGCCCGGTCCCAGGCCAGCACGCCGGCGGCCTCGCCGAGCAGCGACAGGCGGCGGAACCGCGCCTCGAGCGCCGCCAGCGCGTCGCCCGGCTCAGCCACGGCCCGGCGCCGCCGTGGCCTGCAGCGAGGCGACCGCGGCAAGGCACGCGAACACGCCGACGGCGACCGCCTGGTGCACCGCGCCGACGAGCACCTGCGGCCACAGCGCGCCGCCGGCGAAGACGCGCAGGACGAGCACCCCCAGGGCGACCTGCGCGGCGACGGCGAGCGCCGCCGGGCCGGCGAGCCGGCGCACCGCCGCGGCGCCGCGCCGCGTCCGCCACCAGACCGCGACGACCAGCGCGGCGGCGGCGGCGGCGAACGCGCGGTGCGCCAGGTGCAGCCGCGTCAGCGGGTCCTCGAATGCCGGCGATGCGCCGCCGCACAGCGGCCAGCCCGGGCAGGCCAGCGTCGCGCCCGCCTTGGCGGTCATCGCGCCGCTCGCGGCGGCGGCGACGGTGAGCGCGGCGGCCGCCGCGGCGAGGCCGCCGCCCGGCCGCGGCGCCGCGCCGGGAACGGCGCGGATGCGCGCGTGCACGAGCAGCGCCAGCAGCGCCAGCGCCAGCGCCAGGTGCGCCGCGACGGACCACGGACTGTTGCGGTCGAGCACGGTGAAGCCGCCGAGCGCCGCCTGCGCCAGCACGAGGACAAGGGCGAACGCCGACAGGCGAAGCAGCGCCGGCGCCTGCCGGCGCAGCCGCCACCCAACGACCGCCAGCGCCGCCACCGCCGGACCGACGAACGCCGCGGCGTTGAACCGGTGCGCCCATTCGGCCATCACCTGCCCGAAGCCGTAGTCCACCTGCGGCAGCGCCGCGAGCTTGCCCGGCGTCGGGAACCACAGGCCGTAGCACAGCGGCCAGTCGGGACACGCGAGGCCTGAGCCGGTCAGCCGCACCACCGCGCCGAGCACGATCTGCACGAACGTGAGCAGGGCGGCCAGCGCCGCCAGCCGGCGAAAGACCCTCACGCCGCGGCGCCCCGCGCCCGCCGGAGCCGGAACGCGACCGCCACGGCCGCCAGCGCGGCCGCCAGCCCGTACCACGTCAGCGCGTAGCCCAGGTGGTCGTTGCGGAGCGTGAGCGCCGGCCCGCCGGGGATCGGGTAGCGGCCCGGCGCGGCGGCGCCCGCGGCCTGGACGTAGAAGCCGCGCGGCGGCAGGCCGGCCGCGCGCGCCATCGCCGCCGGGTCGACCCGGTACCACACGCCGTCGCCGGGCCGGTCGTCGGGGCGGAAGGGATTGCCCGCCGGCGGTCCGCGCAGCAGCCCCTCGAGCGCCACCGGGCCGGCCGGCCGCTCGACCTCGCCGCCGTCGGGCGCCCAGCCGCGGTCGACCAGCACCACGCCGCCGCCGTCGACCTCGAACGGGGCGACGACCCGCCGCCCGGCGCGGCCGTTCCGCGTCTGCGCGAGAACGGTCATTTCGCCGTCGTGGCGAAAGCGCCCGGACAGCGCCACCCGCGTGAACTCCCACGCCCCGCGCCGCTCCGCGTCGAGCGCCGCCGGCAATGGCGCGGCCGGTGCGGCGCGGCGCGCCTCGATCGTCGCGATCAGCCCGGTCTTCCATTCGAGGCGCTGGAGCTGCCACGTGCCGAGGCCGAGAAGCACGGCCAGCGCCGGCCATATGAGCCACGCGGCGCGGGGCGCCGCGCGCTCAGGCCGGATCGCCACGTCGCGCCTTCACGCGCTTGTAGACCACGGGCACCAGGGCCAGGATCGCGAGTCCGGCGAGGGCGGCGATCATCGTCGGCGTCAGCACCGCGCCGACCGAGAACGCCTCGCCGGAGTCGAACACGCTGCCGAGGCCGGCGCCGGCGAGGCAGAAGACGAACGTGCCGGGCACAATTCCGGCCGCCGTGCCGAGCACGAAGATGCCGAGCGGCACGCCGAGGACCGCCGGCACGAGGTTAATGAGCCAGAAGGGAAACAGCGGGATCAGGCGCAGGACCAGGAGATAGCTCAGCGCGTTGTCGCGGAAGCCGGCCTCGAGCCGCGCCAGCCACGGCCCGGCGCGCGAACGCAGCGCGTCTCCGAGCGCCGTCCTGGCGACGAGGAAGATCGCCGTCGCGCCGGTCGTCGCGCCGACCACGGTGTACGCCGTGCCGAGCGCCGCGCCGAACATGAAGCCGCCGGCCAGCGTCATGAAGACGGCGCCGGGCAGCGACATTGCCACCACCGCGGCATAGACGGCGATGTAGGCGAGCGCCGCGACGGCGCCGTACTCCGCCACCCAGCCGAGCAGCAGCGCCCGGTTGGCGCTGAGCGACTCGAAGGTCAGGTAGCGGTCGAGGTCGAGCGCGAAGACCAGCGCGACGAGGACCGCCAGCGCGGCGAGCGGCGCCAGCCGCTTCCACAGCGCGCGCGGCGCGGCGCCCTTGCCTTCTCCCGGATCCGGGTGAGAATCGGCCACGAGCGTCCTCCCCTCAGTGCGACGCCGGCGCCGCCCCGGCAGCGTCGTTGAGCGTCCAGTCGTAATCGTAGCCGGAGATCCGGGGCGAGTCCGCGAGCGCCGCGGCGAGCGGCGGCGACGCGAACGCGGCGAGGTGCGCAAGCAGCGCCTCGCGGTCGCCGAAATCGTCCTCGTACCAGCTGTAGATCTTCGACAGCCGGAGGCCGCGCGCGGTCGCCGCGACGCCGCGCGGGTGGTTGACGAAGGCGCGCGCCGCGTCGTCGAGCCGGGCGTCGAGGTCGCCGCTCGTGTAGGCCGTGGCGGCGATCTGCGGGCAGCCGACGGCGGCGCAGTTCAGCGCGTAGTGGTGGCGCGCATCGCCCCAGATCGGCCGCAGGATGCGGTGCTCGATGTCGTCGAGCGTCACCGCCTCGCCGTCGACGACCGCGGCTTCGGCGCCCCAGGGACCGTCGCTGAAGAACCCCGGCGAGATGTCGATGTCGCGAATGGTGGCGACCGGGTAGTGGTCGAGCACGACCCGCACCGTCAGCGCGTTGTAGAGGTTGATCCAGTACGCCGCCTGCTCCGGGCGGGCGAAGCGGCCGATGGGCCGGCCGGCCAGTTCGGCGACGTAGGCGTCGAGCGCGGCGCGGTCGGCCGCCGTGACGCGGCCGTAGGCGAAGCGGTTGACCCCGTCGGCACCGGCGCTCACGTAGCGGGCGAGCAGCCGGTCCCACGGCGCGTGGTCGATCGCCGCCTCCACCTCCGGGTCGTGCGCCGTCCAGCGCTCCCACAGCTCGGCGTCCGGCGCGGCGCCGGCGGCGCCGCAGCCAAGCGCGGCGGCAACGAGGACGGCGGCAACCCGCGGCGCGCGGAAGGCAAACATTTCGCGGCCGCGCTCAGTCGACGCCGCTCAGGCGCCAGTCGTAGAAGTCGCCGGCGATGGCGGAGTGACGGTCGAGGCGGCGCGCCAGGTCGGGCTCGGCGTATTCGATCAGGTGCGCGACGACGCTCTCGTCCGAGCCGCCGAAATCGTCCCGGAACCAGCTCCGGTAGATCTTGGAGGTGCGGAGCTCGCCGCCGTCGATGCGGACTCCGTGGGCGCCGTTGACGAACTGCCGCGCCGCCGCCGCGAGGTTGTCGCGCCAGTTCGCTCCCGTGTGCGCGCGCGGCGCCAGCGGCGGGCACCCGGCCGAGGCGCAGTTCACGCCGTAATGGATGGGGATGCCCATGTCGGCGAAATGGACGCGCAGGATCCTGTGCTCGATGTCGTCGAACGTCACCGTGTGGCCGGCGACTGTGGCGACCGGCCTGAGCCACGGCCCGAGGACGCCCAGTCCGGGGCCCGGGATGTCCAGCACAGAGTCGACCGGCATGGCGTCGAGCACCGTGTCGGCGATGGCGGCGTTGTAGAGGTTCATCCAGAAGGCGATCTGTTCGTCGCGGTCGCAGGCGGCGATGTCGACGCCGGACAGCCCGCGAAGGTAGTCCTTGAGCTTGTGGCGGTCTTCCGCGCCGACGGCGCGGAAGTCGAAGCGGTTGACGCCGTCGCCCTCCGGGTCGACCCGCAGGTGGGCGGCGAGGATCGCGTCCCACGCCGTGTGATCGATCGTCTCGGTCGAGTCGGCAAGGTGCACGCTCCAGACATAGCCCGGAGGCGGCGGAGGGCCGTGGAGAGTGGTGCAAGCGGCGAGGCCGCAAAGCGTGGCGGCGCCCGCGATGGCCCGGAAGAGACTTCGTGTCATCAGCGCGCTCCAGGTCTACCTCGGGGCGCGGCCCCCGGTTTTCGGATCGGGCCGCGGCCGCGCGCTCGCGCCCGCCCCGGCGCTTTCCTGTATTCTAGCCGCTTCGCCGACGGCGCGCACGCGCGGGCGCAGCGGGGGAGGCCGCCCGGTGAAGCACCTGTCCATGGACGCCGAATCGCCCTTCGACGCCGGTCTCGAACGCCGGCCGGCCAACCACGTCCCGCTGTCGCCGCTGAGCTTTCTCGACCGCACGGTGCGCGTGTATCCGTCGCGGCCGGCGGTCGTCTACGGCGCGCTGCGCCGGGACTGGGCGACGTTCGCCGAACGCTGCCGGCGCCTTGCTTCCGCGCTCGCCGCGCATGGCATCCGCCGCGGCGACACGGTGGCGGCGATGCTGCCCAACGTGCCGGAGATGCTGGAGTGCCACTTCGCGGTGCCGATGGCCGGCGCCGTGCTCAACGCGATCAACACGCGCCTCGACGCGCCGGCGATCCGTTTCATCCTCGACCACGGCGGCGCCCGCGCGGTGGTCGTCGACCGCGAGTACGCCGCCGTCATGGGCGCGGCGCTGGCGGGGATCGAGCCGCGCCCCTTCGTCGTCGAGGTCGAGGACCCGGCGGCGCCCGGCGCCCCGCTCGGCGGCGCGGCGTACGAGGACGTACTCGCCGCCGGCGACCCGGCGTTCGCGCCGCGGCGGCCGCGCGACGAGTGGGACGCGATTTCGCTCAACTACACGTCGGGCACCACGGGCGACCCGAAGGGCGTCGTCTGTCACCATCGCGGCGCCTATCTGAACGCGTTGTCGAACGCGCTGACGGTCGGCCTCGGGCGCGACAGCGTCTATCTGTGGACGCTGCCCATGTTCCATTGCAACGGCTGGACGTTCCCGTGGGCGGTCGCCGCTGTCGGCGGCACGCACGTCTGTCTGCGCAAGGTCGAGCCGGCGGCGATCTTCGACGCGGTGGCGCGCGAGCGGGCGACCCTCTTCTGCGCCGCGCCGGTGGTGCTGACGATGCTGCTGCACGCGCCCGAAGCGGCCGGCCGCGCCCCCCTCGCCCACCGCTGCGACGTGTTCACCGGCGGCGCGGCGCCGCCGGGCGCGGTCATCGAGGGCATGGAACGGCTCGGCTTCGCCGTGACCCAGCTCTACGGCCTCACCGAAACCTACGGCCCGGCGCTGGTGGCGGCGGCCGGGGACGACTGGTCGGCGCTCCCGCCTGCCGAGCGGACGCGGCTGATGGCGCGCCAGGGCCACGCCATGCATCTCGTCGAGGAGGCGTTCGTCGGCGACCCGGAAAGCGGCGCCCCGGTGCCGCCCGACGGCGACACGGTCGGCGAGATCCTGCTGCGCGGCAACACGGTGATGAAGGGCTACCTGAAGAACCCGGCGGCCACGGGTGAGGCGTTCCGCGGCGGCGCCTTCCACACCGGCGACCTTGCCGTGCGCCACGCCGACGGCGCCGTCGAGGTGCGCGACCGCTCGAAGGACATCATCATCTCCGGCGGCGAGAACATCTCCTCGCTCGAGGTCGAGGAGGCGCTGTACCGCCACCCCGCGGTCATGGAGGCGGCGGTGGTGGCCCGGCCCGACGCGAAGTGGGGCGAGACCCCGTGCGCCTTCGTCACCCTCAGGCCGGACGCCGCCGACGGCGTGACGGCGGCCGCGATCGTCGCCTTCTGCCGCGACAACCTCGCGCACTTCAAGGCGCCGAAGACGGTGGTCTTCGGGCCGCTGCCGAAGACCGCGACCGGCAAGATCCAGAAGTTCGCCCTGCGCGAGCGCGCCCGCCGCGACCCGCCGGTCTGAAGGGGCGGCGCTCCCGCGGGCCTCCGCCATTCGAAGGGTTCCCACGCCGCGTTGCGGGCGGCGGGCCGTCGGCGCCCCTCAGAGCCGCGTCGGGTTCGGCGCGTCGCCGTAGACGTCCTTCGGATCGAAGGATTTTTGCGATTCCGTGAACACGAGGCGGGCAGGTCCATCGGAGCGGCCGCCGAGCTCGACCGACCGGTAGAAGCAGGACCGGTACCCGACGTGACAACTGGCGCCCGAACCGGCGACCCGGACGCGCAGCCAGACGGCGTCCTGGTCGTCGTCGATGCGCATTTCGACCACCTTCTGGACGAGGCCGCTCGTTGCGCCCTTGCGCCAAAGGCATCGGCGGCTTCGGCTCCAGTAGTGCGCTTCGCCGGTCGCGATCGTTCGCCGTAGAGCCTCGCCGTTCATGTAACCCAGCATCAGCACTTCGCCCGTGTTGGCGTCGGTCGTGATGCAGGGGATCAGTCCGCCGGCGTCGAATCCGGGCGCCAGGGCGAGGCCTTCCTCGACCTGCTCGACCGTCGTCCGGGCAGCGAAGCCGGAGACGGCCGCCGGAACGGCCTTGTCAGGAGGCATCGGAACCGCTCCCGGGGCGTCCGGCCGCCGCTGTGTCCATGTCAAACCCCTTCCGGCGGCCACGCCCGGCTTCCAAGGGGGGCCGGTCGCTTGCACTTCCAGAACGCAACGTTATAACGTTGCGTTCTGGAAGTGCAATACGGATCAAGCCGAGAATGCCGCCGTCCCGGGGTACCGGGTGGCGCAACGCGCGGTCGAGGTTGAAGGCACCTGCGCAAGAGGCATCGCGGCCGGCTCGGCCCGAACCGGCGCGAGGGAATTCCATTGGAAAGCTGGAATCTTCATTCGTCGCTGCAGCGACTGCCGATTTCGGTGCTGACCGGGTTCCTGGGCAGCGGCAAGACGACCGTGCTCAACCATCTGGTCCGGCAACCCGCGCTGAGCCGGACGCTCGTGCTCATCAACGAGTTCGGCGAGATCGGCCTCGACCACGACCTCGTGACGCACAGCGAAGATGACGTCGTCATCGAGATGTCGAGCGGCTGCCTCTGCTGCACCATCCGGGGCGACCTCGCCAAGACCTTGCGCGAGGCCCACGGACGCTTTGCGCGCGGCGGCGAAACGCGGTTCGACCGGGTGGTGATCGAGACCACCGGGCTCGCGGATCCAGCCCCGGTCCTTCACACACTGATGACCGAGCCGGCCGTCGCGCGGCACTATCGCCTGGACGGGGTCATCGCCACGGTCGATGCGGTCAACGGCGGCGACACGCTCGATCGCCAGATCGAGTCCGTCAAGCAGGCGGCGGTGGCAGACCGATTGCTGCTGACCAAGACCGATCTCGTCGACCTCGACGTCCTGCGCGGATTGCGGGACCGGCTGCGGGGCCTGAACCCCGCGGCTCCGCAGATCATTGCACGGAAGGGCGTCGTAGATCCGGCATCGCTGTTCGATGCCGGTCTTTACGACCCGAAGACCAAGAGCCTCGACGTGCAGAGCTGGCTCAGGGCCGAAGCCTACGCCGCGCCGCACGATCACGAACACGGAACGGCCGGTCGCGGCCACACCCACCACCACAACGACGTCAATCGCCATGACGCTCACATCAAGGCGGTCTGCCTCACGATCGACGAGCCGATCCATGGCGATGTGCTCGATCTCTGGCTTGCGGCGCTGCTCCGGCTCCGGGGCGCGGACTTTCTGCGAACCAAGGGAATCGTCAATGTGGTCGAGCTCGATGGACCGGTCGTCGTTCACGGCGTCCAGCACATCTTCCACCCGACGGTCATGCTGAAGGAATGGCCGAGTGAAGACCGCCGCTCCCGGATCGTCTTCATCACGCGCGATATGGACGAATCCGCGCTCCGGGACACGCTGAGAATCTTCGGGATCGGCAAGGCCCGGCAGCCGGAATTCCCGCCCGTGGAGTCGGGCCACAGCGACCTCGCCGCCTTCGAGATGAAGAGATGACGCTGCGCCTGACCAACACGTTGAAGCGAACGAAGGAGCCGTTTGCGCCGGCGAACCCCGATCGCGTCACGATGTATGTCTGCGGGCCAACCGTCTACAGCTTCGCGCACATCGGCAATGGCCGCCCGGCGGTCGTGTTCGACGTTCTGTATCGCCTTTTGAAGCGGCGCTTCGGGCGGGTCGTCTATGCCCGCAATTTCACGGACGTAGACGACAAGATCAATGCCGCCGCGAAGGAGGCGGACCTCCCGATCTCGACGCTCACGGAACGCTATATCGAGGCCTACCATTCCGACATGGCCGCGCTCGGGGTGCTCGCGCCGGACCTCGAGCCGCGCGTGACGGAGCACGTTCCCGAAATCGTTGGCATGGTGGAACGGTTGATCGCGCGGGGACATGCCTATGCGGTCGAGGGGCATGTCCTGTTTCACGTGCCCTCGTTTTCCGCCTACGGGGCTCTGTCCGGCCGCAATCGCGAGGAGATGATCGCCGGCGCGCGGGTGGAGGTGGCCCCCTTCAAGCGAAACCCGGCGGACTTCGTCCTCTGGAAGCCCTCGACACCGGACCTGCCGGGCTGGGAGAGCCCCTGGGGGCGCGGGCGACCCGGCTGGCATATCGAATGCTCGGCCATGATCGAGCGGCATCTGGGGGCGTCGATCGACCTTCATGGCGGCGGCCAGGACCTGATCTTTCCGCACCACGAGAACGAGATCGCCCAGGGCACCTGCGCCCATGACGGAGAGCTGTACTGCCGATACTGGGTCCACAACGGCTTCGTCACCGTCGAGGGACGGAAAATGTCGAAGTCGCTCGGTAACGTGCTTCTCGTCCGCGACCTTCTCGACGAGGCGCCGGGTGAGGCCATCCGCTTCGCGCTGCTGGGTGCGCACTATCGCCAGCCGCTCGACTGGAGCGCCGAGGGACTCGCTCAGGCAAGGCGCGGTCTTGATCGCCTGTACGGCGTGCTCCGCGATTTCGCCGATCTGCCCGAGGTGCCCTGCGCGCCCGGTCTGCTCGATGCATTCGAAGCCGCTCTCGAGGACGATCTGAACTTCGCGGGAGCGATCGCCGAACTCTTCCGGATGGCGAAGGCGGCACGCCAGGCGACGACGGCGGCGGATCGTGCGAGGTACAAGGCGGCCCTCCGCGAGGCCGGCGGTCTGCTCGGCCTGTTGCAGGAAGACCCCGCGGTCTGGTTCGGACAGCCCGCCGGAGACGACGGAGAGACGGCACGGATCCGGCGTCTGGTGGAGGCACGTCGGGCCGCCCGATCGGCACGAGACTACGCGACCGCGGATCGAATCCGTGCCGAGCTCGCGTCGCTCGGCATTGCCGTCGAGGACCGCACCGACGGTTCGGCCTGGCGGAGGACCGCTTAGATGGGGGTCCCTCCGCAAGCGAGGCCGGCGCCGACCGGGACTGTCTCCGCCATCGTCGCCGGGGGAGGCAAATGATGGATCTCGACCTGTACAACGAGCAGATCCTGCGGCTTGCCGCGTCGATACCCCGAGTCGGCCGGCTGGCGGCTCCCACCGCGTCGGCAACCGCGCACAGCCGGCTTTGCGGCAGTCGGATCGCCATCGATCTCAAGCTCGACGGCGATGTCGTCGCCGACTACGCCCACGAGCTCAGGGCCTGCGTCATCGGGCAGGCGGTCGCCTCCGTCGTTGCCAAGGTCGTCGTCGGTCTGACCGTCGACGAGGTGGACGAGGGCGCAGGGATTCTGAGTGCCGTTCTCCGGGAGAAGGCGCTCCCGCCGCCGGGGCCCTGGGCCGGGCTCGAACCGTTCCTGCCGGTGGCGGACGTCCGCAGCCGCCATGGCTCGGCGTCGCTTCCCTTCCAGGCGCTGCAGCTGGCAATTGCGGAGGCGATCCCCGGGCACGACTGGCAGCGACCCGCCATGGTGAGCTTCGGGCCGGCGTTACGGACATGACCAGACTGCCCTCCCTGGGCCTGATCTGGCTCATCCGTATCTATCGGTATCTGTTGTCACCGCTGCTTGGCCCAAGCTGCCGCTTTACCCCGAGCTGCTCGGCCTATGCCATCGAAGCCTTGGGACGGCACGGCCTCGTCCGCGGCGGCTGGTTGACGGCCCGCCGCCTGTTGCGCTGTCACCCCTGGCATCCGGGCGGCCCGGATCCGGTACCGCCCGCGAAGGCGGCGCGAGCGGGAACCGCGTTCCGATGATCCGCAGAAATCCGCGCGGCGACATGCCCGTCGTCCATGAGAGCGCGTTTGTCGATCCCACCGCCATTCTCTGCGGCCGCGTGATCGTGAACGAGAATGTCTTCATCGGACCCTATGCCGTGGTCCGTGCCGACGAGGTCGATGCGAACGGCCATATGGAGCCCATCGTCATCGGTGCGCACTCGAACATTCAGGACGGCGTGGTCATCCACTCCAAGTCCGGCGCGGCGGTTACGATCGGCAAGCGGACGTCGATCGCGCATCGCGCGATCGTCCACGGCCCCTGCACGGTCGGCGACCGTGTTTTCATCGGCTTCAACAGCGTGCTCTTCGACTGCGCGATCGGCGAAGGCTGTGTGGTGCACCACAACGCGGTGGTCGACGGCTGCGACCTGCCGCCCGGGCGTTGCGTTCCCTCGACGCAGCGCATCGGACCCGGCGCCGATCTCGCCGCCATCCCAGGGGTTACGGCCGATGCCTCCGAGTTCTCGGAGGACGTCGTGCGCACCAACAACTCTCTCGTTCAGGGATACAAGCGCCTTGCGGGGGAGTTCTCATGATCCGGATCACGCTGCCTGACGGCGTCCAGACCTACAGCGCGCCGGTCCGCGGTGCCGAGATAGCCGCCCGGTCGGGCGACGCTGCCGCCGACGAGGCGCTCGCCGTGCGGATCGACGGCGTCTTGCGGGACCTTGGCGATTTCATCGAGCACGATGCATGTGTCGAGATCATCACCCGCGATTGCCGTGAGGCGCTGGAGCTGCTGCGGCATGACGCGGCGCATGTCCTGGCCGAGGCCGTCAAGGAGCTCCATCCCGAGACCCAGGTCACCATCGGCCCTGTGATCGAGAACGGCTTCTACTATGACTTCGCCCGCGACCAGCCGTTCACGCCGGAGGATCTGGAGAAGATCGAGGCCCGCATGCGCGAGATCGTGGCGCGCGACGAGCCGATCGAGCGTGAGTCGTGGGCGCGCGACGACGCGATCCGCTACTTCGAAACAGAGGGCGAGCGCTACAAGGCCGAGATCGTTGCCGGCATTCCGGCAACCGAGACGTTGAGCGTCTATCGCCAGGGAGAGTTCCGCGACCTCTGCCGCGGCCCTCACCTGCCGTCGACGGGCAAGCTCGGGGCCGCCTTCAAGCTGCTGAAGGTCGCCGGCGCCTATTGGCGCGGGGACCACCGCAATCCCATGCTGCAACGCATCTATGGCACCGCGTGGCGCAACCAGGCCGAGCTCGACGCGCATCTTCGCCAGCTTGAAGAAGCCGAGAAGCGCGATCACCGAAAGCTCGGCCGCGAGATGGGCCTGTTTCATTTTCAGGAAGAAGCGCCGGGCGCCGTCTTCTGGCACCCCAGGGGCTGGACGCTGCTCCAGACCCTCATCGACTACATGCGCCGGCGTCAGACCAGGGCCGGCTACGTCGAGATCAACACGCCGGACATCATGGAGCGGAGCCTGTGGGAGCAGTCGGGCCATTGGGACAAATTCGGCGAAAACATGTTCACCGCGGAACCGCGAGAGGACCGTGTCTTCGCCCTGAAGCCGATGAACTGCCCCGGCGGGGTCCAGGTCTACAAGCAGGGAATCAAGAGCTACCGCGATCTGCCACTGCGCATCGCCGAGTTCGGCAAGGTTCACCGGTTCGAGCCATCGGGCGCCCTGCATGGTCTCATGCGCCTGCGCGCCTTCACTCAGGATGACGCTCACATCTTCTGCACGGAAGGGCAGATCACCCGGGAATGTCGATCGGTTTGCGAGCTCGTCCTGGGCATCTACCGCGATTTCGGTTTCGACGATGTGCGGGTCAAGTTCTCGGATAGACCGGAGAAGCGCATCGGCTCGGATGCGATCTGGGACAAGTCCGAAGCAGCCCTGAAGGCGGCGATCGAGGCGGCCGGACTGGCTTACTCAACCAACCCCGGCGAAGGTGCGTTCTACGGACCGAAGCTCGAGTTCGTGCTGCGCGACGCCATCGGCCGCGACTGGCAATGCGGCACGTTGCAGGTCGACCTCAATCTGCCGGAACGGCTCGGCGCCTCCTACGTCGGAGCCGATGGCGGGAAGCACACCCCGGTGATGCTTCACCGGGCCTTGTTCGGCTCGCTCGAGCGGTTCACCGGCATCCTGCTGGAGCATTATGCGGGCAAGCTTCCGCTCGGGCTGGCGCCGGTCCAGGCCGTCGTCGCGACGGTCACCTCCGACGGCGATTCCCATGCCGACGAGGTGGCCGCCCAACTCGCGTCTCGAGGCCTCCGGATCGAGACCGATCTGAGGAACGAGAAGATCGGCTACAAGATCCGGGAGCACAGCCTTGCCAAGGTGCCGGTGCTCCTGGTCGTGGGCAGACGCGAGGCGAAGGAAGGCACCGTGTCGTTGCGCCGGATCGGCCGCCGCGACAACGAAACCCTCACGCTTCGCGAAGCCATGGTTCGGCTCGAAACCGAGGCGCTATGCAGCACACGTTCTCCCGAAAGGCCTCCGCCGGTTGAAGGTCGGCGCGAGGAGAAAGAGCAGCCTGCGGAAGGGGATTATTTGCCAAGGTAACCAGGCCGGCGTTCAACTTGGGGCCGGCATGGGCTCCTCGACGGGGCGCCCGCGCGGGCGCTTCGGCTTCTCCCCCATGCCCATGCTCCATCCAGCAAATTCATCGCTGGCCGGCGAAGGCGCCGACGATGCCGGCGCGTTCGAACACGCCGCCGACTTCCTCGGCGCCGGGGCCGTAGAACTCGCCCCGGATGTAGTTGGCTCGGTTCGGCGGTCCGGGCCACGGCGCATCCGTCGTCGTCGGCCCAAGCCCCGAGAATGCGCCGTCCTCGACCCGGACGCCGTGCCAGGCGATCTCCGGATGCCCCTGGGGCGTCAGCACCACGTCGATGACGGGGTCCTGGAGGTCCGCCAGCACGATCTCGGCGCCGCCGCGCACAACCTCTCCGGGCACGTCCATCGGCGTTTCGGGAGGCCGGTAGACGCCCACCATGCTCCCCGTCCACGTGGCGCCGCCGGCGGGCAGACTCTCCGCGTGGCTCACGCCGGCGGTGGCGGCGAACAGCACCGCGTCGGTGTGGACGACGCCGGCGACGTACAGATGCTCCCACTCCCCGAGAACCCGGTAGGTGAACTCGCCGCGGGGATCGGCGTAGGCCTGGAGCTGCCCGAGGCGCGCCGTGCAAGCGAACGACAGGTCCTCGCGGCATTCCCATGCATTGGTTCGGGCGCGCCGATCGTCGAGATCGAAGATCGCGTCCGAGAACACGCTCACGTTGATTTCTTCGAGGGGGTCGATTCCCGGACCGGAAGGGTCGGTGCCGTTCGGATCGGGGTTGGAGTGGCTCGTCGCGTCGTCTAAGCCGCCCCCGCCCCCGCCGCATGCGGCCAGAGACAAGGCGACGATCGGGATTGCGATGGAGTTCTTCAGGAGCATGATGCGGTATTCCCCAGCGGAATTTCGTCGTTCAGGCCTCTCTCCATGCGGTTGGACGTCTTGGGCATCCAACCGTTCGTCGATGACGCGGATGCGCGAACCCGCGGTCTACGGTGAGCAATGCATCGAAACCGTTGTCCTCGGCAAGGCGCAGCAAGGCGCCGTTCCCGGTCCCCACCTATCCCATTTGGGGGACGGTTCGAATCTCGCAGGCGGCGGGAAAGGACGTCCGAAGCGGTCGTGGCACGGACTCGTCAAGCAGCGGCCTCATCCTGCTCGCCGGCGAGTATAGACCTGGCTCTTTCCAGCACCGCGACCGCTTGATCCCGGGACACCGAAGGGAAGTCCCGAAGGAAGTCGTCGAGCCGGTCGCCCGCTTCCAGGTATTCCATGAATATGCGCACGGGGACCCGCGTGCGGGCGAACACCGGCGCGCCGCCCAGGATGTCGGGATTCCTGTCGATCGGCTCGTCGTTCACGGTCGCCTCCGTCGCCGAGTGGCTGGCGCGGCATTCGGCTTCTCCTTGGTGACAGGCTAGTTGTTGGGCAAGGAAATGCAACGCTCGTTCATGAAGTCTCGATCGCGGCGTTGTCGCATGGGTTGCCGCGGCGCGCCGTCGAGCCGGACGGGGCGTTGATCGCCGAGCCGGGCCCGGTCGGCGTCCGTCGGCGACGAAGAGGTCTTCGGGGCGGCGATGACGGCCATGGGCGCGGTCACCTCGACATGGTCCGTCCTCAGACCTTTCGGCAACGATCCTCTTCGTTCCAGGTCCGGCACGTTTGGCGACCTCCCCCGCCGGTTGCGCATATCTGGCGCCCGTATGTCTTCAGCTGCACCAAATATGCGCCGGAGCCCGTCTTCAATGGCGTTTGGCAAGCCGCCGCCGAAGCGCCCGGCGCCGCGCCCCCATCGGGCTTGCCGTGCATCTTGCCGTCGCGTCCGCCGACGCATGCGGCAGGCGGCGCGGGCGTCAAACTTCGTGGTCCACCCCTGTCGAAACCGGCCGGACACGACCTTCGAAGCGCACTGTTCGACCGGAACGGACCGGACAGTTATGCTATACGATACGATAACGTATTCCTTCCCTTGTTAGCGGCGTCGTAGCAGCGGCGCGCGAGGGGCGCAAATGAGGAGAGCACTACCATGAACCGATTCACGATTCTGTTGCTCGGCCTGGCGGCCTTGGTACTCGCGGCCTGCGGGAGTTCGACTTCCATGGAGGAGGCGCACGAGGACGAGCACATGGAGGAGCATGACGATCACGACGATCACCACCACGGCCACGAAGAGGAGGACTACGAGCAACTCCAGGGATGGCTCGATATGCGGATGAGCTTCGATACTATGCCGGAGCCACCCGCAAACATGATGATGTCGGCTGGGGGGCCGGGTCCCGCGACTTGGGAAGGGGAAATTGACGGCGACATAAACCCCTCCTACCCCGATTACACGCATCCCGAGATCGAGCTGATTCTTGACGACGACCTGGACATGCATGGGAATATCTACGTGCACACGCCGGGCTCCGAAGACCATAAGCTCGTTCATCATCTCGACGCCGAAGGAAAAGTCACGGGTCCGACCTTCGCAAGCCATGAAGATGACGAGAACAGGATGACCGGCACATTCTACGGCCCCGATCACGGAACGGTGGTCGGTACCGTGAACACGGCGATCGTGATCGGCACCTACGAGGCCACCGAGCACGACCACGACCACTAGGAGGCCCAACCGCAGGTCAAACTCCTTTTCTAAAGACGATCCTCCGGGCGAATGCGGGGGATCGTCATGGTTGCCGCGAACTGCCCTGCCCCGTTTGGGAACCAACGGGGGCAAGAGCGGGACGGGGCCGCCCCGCTCCGGTGGAAACCCGCCGGAGCGGGGGGCCTCGCCGCACCTGTCCGGGCGTCACCGGGATGAAATCGGGAGCCGCATGTTGCCTTGCCCCGAAGTTCTCCCTGCGTCGCGCATGATGTTCGGGTCAAGCGGGGCCCGATCGATCCGGCGGATGGACCGCCGGCGCCGACGTTGCTCTCTGCTTGGCCGTCAGCTTTTTCGGATCGGCGCGTTTCCGATTCCCTCATGCTTCACACGAATTCGTCGTATGCGTCTGGCGTGACCGCCGTTGTGGCGGGCCGGTTTCGAGCTGCAATTTCCGTTGATGTTCTGAAGTTCGATGGCCCGCTTCATTTACGACTGGTCTCGGCCCGGTCATGGGTCGCCGCTCTCGTGGGCCGGGTGTCGGGGTGTCGGGGAAAGCGGTTCGACCAGGTTGCCCTCCAGGCCGAGCGGCGGAATGCGGCCGAGGATGCCCGCGCGCAGGACCTCCGGTCGCGCGGGCCTGGGCAGAAAGCCGTCCGCGGCCTTGGCATAGGCGGCGGCGACGGAGAGGACATCGCCGGCATGAAGCGTCGGGTCGAGATCGCCGAAGAGATAGGTGAAACGGCCGGGAGCCGAGAGCGCGATGATGCATGGCCGCTTGCAGTTGCTCATGCAAATCACGCCGCGCAGACGGATGCCCCGGCGTGCGGCCATGCTGTCGGGAAAGGCATCCGCCACAGCCTGCGCCAGACGCCGGCCGCCCCGCCGGTCGCGGTCGGTGTCGCTGCCCTCGCGCCCGTCGCGGCAGCGCAGGCAAATCGAGAGAGTCGGTCCGTCGCCGCCCACCGTGGTGGCCTGGCCGAAAGCCGGGGCCAGTTCGGTCCGGCCGTCACGAGATGTGTGCATGTCGACGCCTTTCCTGCCGCCACGCCCGGCTTCCGGCGGGCACTTGCCATTTTCGACCGATGGTATCGGCGTGTTATATTATAACAATCCTTTCGTAGCCGATCTTTGGCCGGCAGGCGGTCGCGCCGGGCGGGCCTTCCCGCGCCGGGACCTCGAGGCCTGAAGGGCGTGGCGATCCCGGGCCGCTCGGCCCTTCTCGAACCTGCCGCAGCTGCGCTCGGCATCGAGATGGGCGCCGGCCGGCTTGTCGTGGCGTCGCTTGTGGCCTATTCGGAGCCCTTCCGTCGGCGACGCCAAGGTCTGGCCGGCACACGTATGCGAGAGAAGCGGGAGAGCCGATGTCACAGCTTGAGGGGAAGGTCGCCGTCGTCACCGGCGGCGGGCGGGGCCTGGGCCGCGCCTATTGCGAGGCGCTGGCGCGCGAGGGCGCCCTGGTCGTTGCCGCCGACATCCGGGACACTGCCGAAACGGTGGCTGCCGCCGACGCCGCCAGGGGCCGCGTCACGGGGATCGCGCTGGACGTCGCCGACATGGCGAGTTGCGAGACCATGGCCAGGCACGCCATCGCCGAGTTCGGCCGCATCGACGTGCTCATCAACAACGCCGCCCTCTACGGCGACATCCAGGGCGGACGCTTCGACAGGATCGAGCAGGACGAGTGGGACCGCACCATGGCCGTCAACGTGCGCGGCGTCTGGCAATGCACCAAGGCGTGCGTGCCGGCCATGCGCGAGGCCGGCGGCGGCTCGATCGTCAACGTCGCCTCCCTCGCCGCGGTCTATGGCATGCCGTTCGGCCTGCACTACGCGACGTCGAAGTCCGCGGTCATCGGCATGACCCGCGCGCTTGCCCGCGAGCTCGGCCGCGACTGGATCAGGGTCAACGCCATCGCGCCCAGCGCGGTGCTGACCGAGGGCACCGACGATTTCTTCGGGGACAAGAAGGACAAGCTGCTGCATGCGGTCGCCGCCGGCCAGAGCCTGCGGAAGAACCTCACCACCGACGACCTTGTGGGCACCGTGCTCTACCTTGCCTCCGACGCCAGCAAGTTCGTCACCGGCCAGACCCTGCTGGTGGACGGCGGCACGGTGTTTCTCTAGGGCGCCGTCCGACCGAACGGGGTCGCATCCCGCTGTCCCCGGAGCCGCCGTGACGGCATCCCCATTGCAGGCGATACGGGCGCGGCGCCCGGCTTTCAGCCTGGCGGGGGATGAGTTTCCACAGAAGCCGGCCGTCGACTTGGACCACTCGACGGGGGCAGGTCACCAGCCCATCGATCAGGAATAGACTGTGGAGGATGGCAACGCCTTTGTTCCTGGCACGAAGCGCCGGATCGAGGGCCGCACAGGCGGGCCACTTTCAGGTCTGACCTTCGCGGTCAAGGACCTGTTCGACGTGGCTGGCCTGCCGACGGGCGGCGGCAATCCGGACTGGCAAGGCGCGGGCCGGCCTGCCGAGCGCCACGCCTGGGCCGTGGAGGCGCTGCTCGGTGCAGGCGCCGCCTTCATCGGCAAGACCGTCACAGACGAGGTCTCGCTCGGCATTCTCGGCGAGAGCGCCTTCTTCGGCACGCCCGTCAACCCAGCCGCCCCGAACCGGGTGCCGGGCGGCTCGTCTTCGGGTTCGGCGTCGGCCGTTGCCTCCGGCCTTTGCGACACGGCTCTTGGCACAGACACCGGTGGCTCCGTGCGCGTGCCCGCGAGCTTCTGCGGCCTTTACGGCATCCGCCCGACCTGGGGTCGGCTCGACCTCCGGGGCATGATGCCCCAAGCCCCGAGCTCGGACACGGCCGGCTGGTTCTCCCGCGACGCGGAGACTTTCGCGCGGGTGTCCGCCGTGCTCTTACAGGAAGCGATTTGGGAGGCGCTGCCGACCCGCCTTCTGGTCGCAGTTGATGCCTTTGGCTTCGTGGATGCGGAAGTTGCCGGCGCTCTCGCGCCGATGGTCGAACGACTCGCTGGAATCGTCGGCACTTCGGAGGAGGTGACGGTGGCGCCACCCGGCCTCGCCGCCTGGGCCAGGGCCCAGCGTACGCTTCAGCCCTGGGAAGGCTGGCTCACGTTTCGGGACTGGCTGGACCGGCGCAACCCGCGCATGGCCTTCTCGGTCGCTCGCAACCTCGTCCGGGCCGCGGACATTCCCGAGGCGGACCGGCTCTGGGCGTCCATGGTCCGCGTGGAGGCGCGCGCCCGGCTCACGCATCTGCTCCCCCCGGGTACGGTGCTCTGCCTGCCGACCACCCCCTTCCCCGCCCTGCCGAAGGGCCTCGCCGTGTCAGCACAGGAGCCGTTTCGAATGCGCATTTCCGTCCTGGCGAGCCATGGCGGCCTTACCGGAGTGCCCCAGGTCAGCCTGCCAGGCGCGGCGGTGGACGGCCTGCCAGTCGGGCTCTCCATCGTCGGCGGCCACGGAACCGATGCCGGCCTCGTCGCGCTGGCGCTTGCAATGGAACGAGCGCATTGACGGACATGACGTCGAACGTCCCGGAAGTCGTCGCGCTCCCCTGCTTGACCGCGTGGGCCCACAGGCGCCACCCATGGACTGCACGGGCAAGCCACCGCCGTGCCGCTGGTATACTCTTACTCTGCCGCGTCCGCGCATAATCCAAGCCAAAAATATGTCACGATATCGCCGTGGACCGCGCCTTGCGTGCCGTCTCAACCCATTGTAATACAACACAGTAATGGGAGACGAACGCCCTTCATCAATACCCGACGCATCGAGCAAATTTGCGCCGGGAGTTTACACCTGGGTCGAGCGGGCTCCGAGGTAGCCGAGTTCGACGGTGGGCGCGATGACGGTGGCGCGTGCGCGGAACTCCATGTAGCTGTCGTGGATGCGCCGCGCCAGCGGGTCCTTCTCGCCGGTCTCGCGCAGCACGTCGAGGCTGGTTTGCAGGAACGCCGCGATCACGTCGTCGGGCAGGCGCTTGAACTGCACGCCGTGCTTGTCCTGCAGGGTCTGGAAGCTCACGGCGTTCTGGTGGGTCGACTCCGAGTACAGGCGCCCGGTCGCGTGCTGCGAGGCGATGCGGACCATTTCCTGCAGGTCCGGCGTCAGGCTCTCCCAGGCTTCGCGCCCGACGAGCAGCGAGTTGGACGCCCCCGGCTCGTGGATGCCGGGCCAGTAGCAGAGCTTGGCGATCTTCTGGAAGCCGAACGCGAGGTCCGACCACGCGCCGCCCCACTCGACCGCGTCGACGACGCCGGCCTGGAGCGAGCTCATGATCTCGCCCCCCGGCATGTTGACCGAGGTGGCGCCGAGGCGGTTCAGCACCTCGCCGGGCAGACCGGCCATGCGGATCTTCAGGCCCCGCATGTCCTCGAGCGAATTCACCTCGCGGGTGTACCAGCCGAACATCGACGGCGGGTTGACGCCGGAGACGAAGGGGCGCAGGCCGAAATCGGCGTACATCTCGTCCCACAGCTCCTGGCCGCCGCCGTAGTGGATCCACGCCACCTGCTCGTGCGGGCCGAGGCCGTTCGGCACGCCGCCGTAGAACGGCGCCCCGGGGTGCTTGGCGATCCAGTAGCCGTCCCAGCCGTGGCCCATCTCGGCGATGCCGCCGCGCACCGCGTCGAAAACCTCGAAAGCGGGCACGATCTCGCCGGCGCCGTAGACCTTCACTTCGAGGCGCCCGTCGCTCATCGTCGTGATCTGCTCGGCGACCTCGTTCGCCGCCATGCCGAGGCCGGGGAAGTTCTTCGGCCAGCAGGTGATCATCTTCCAGCGCAGCCGGCCCTGCGAGATCGCCGGCGCGGGGAAGGCCGAAGCCGCCAGCGCACCCGCGGCGCCGGCCTTGAGAAACGTGCGACGGTGGACGGTCATGGCTCTCCCTCGCGTGTGCGTGCCGCGGTCGTTGCGCGCCGACGATAGCGCGCGCCGGGCGGCCGCGCCAGCGCCGGGCGGGGCCCTCAGGTTTCGGTCGAGCGGGCGCCGAGGTAGCCGAGTTCGACGGTGGGGGCGATGACGGCGGCGCGTGCGCGGAACGCCATGTAGCTGTCGTGGATGCGCCGCGCCAGCGGGTCCTTCTCGCCGGTCTCGCGCAGCACGTCGAGGCTGGTTTGCAGGAACGCCGCGATCACGTCGTCGGGCAGGCGCTCAAACCGCACGCCATGCCTCTCCTGCAGGGTGCGGAAGCTGATCGCGTTCTGGTGGGTTATCTCGGAGTACAGGCGCCCGGTCGCGTGCTGCGCCGCGATGCGCACGATCTCTTGCAGGTCGGACGGCAGGCCCTCATACGCGTCGCGCGCGACGAGCAGCGACGTGGACGCGCCGGGCTCGTGGATGCCGGGCCAGTAGCAGAGCTTGGCAATCTTGTGGAAGCCGAACGCGAGGTCGGTCCACGGGCCGCCCCACTCGACCGCGTCGACGACGCCGGCCTGGAGCGAACTCATGATCTCGCCCCCCGGCATGTTGACCGACGTGGCGCCGAGGCGGTTGAGCACCTCGCCGGGCAGGCCCGCCATGCGGATCTTCAGGCCCCGCATGTCCTCGAGCGAATTCACCTCGCGAGTGTACCAGCCGAACATCGACGGCGGGTTGACGCCGGAGACGAAGGGGCGCAGGCCGAAGTCGGCGTGCATCTCGTCCCACAGCTCCTGACCGCCGCCGTAAAGAATCCACGCCACCTGCTCGTGCGGGCCGAGGCCGTTCGGCACACCGCCGAAGAACGCCGCGCCCGGGTGCTTGGCAATCCAGTAGCCGTCCCAGGCGTGGCCCATCTCGGCGATGCCGCCGCGCACCGCGTCAAAGACCTCGAACGCGGGCACGATCTCGCCGGCGCCGTAGACCTTCACCTCGAGGCGGCCGTCGCTCATCGTCGTGATCTGCTCGGCGACCTCGTTTGCCGTCACCCCGAGGCCGGGGAAGTTCTTCGGCCAGGTGGTGACCATCTTCCAGCGCAGCCGGCCCTGCGAGATCGCCGGCGCGGGGAGCGCGGAAGCCGCCAGCGCGCCGGCGCCGCC
Source organism: Alphaproteobacteria bacterium (assembly GCA_965243325.1). Classification (GTDB taxonomy): domain Bacteria; phylum Pseudomonadota; class Alphaproteobacteria; order UBA7887; family UBA7887; genus JANQOH01. Next base: position 3,389,361 of record CBDEUQ010000003.1, read on the forward strand.
GGCCTTGAGAAACGTGCGACGGTGGACGGTCATGGCTCTCCCTCGCGTGTACGTGCCCCGGTCGTTGCGCGCCGACGATAGCGCGCGCCCGGCGGGGGCGCCAGCCGCCAAATCCCGGTCAGCAGTGCCGGTCGTCGAGGCTGCCGTCGGGCATGCGCGTGTTGCAGCGGCGTGTGCTGACCATGCGCGCGTCCGCCATCGACGCACCGGCGAGGTCGGCGTCGGTGAGGTCGGCGCGGGTGAAGTCGGCGCGGTCGAGGCCGGCGCCGCGCAGGACCGTGCCACGCAGCCGGGCGCCGTAGAAGTAGGCCCCCGCGAGGTCGGCGTCCGACAGGTCGAGCCCGGACAGGTTGGCGTAGGAGAAGTTGCAGCGCGGGCAGACGACGGGCGTTCCGGCGGCCAGCGCCGCCTCGAGCCGCGCCACGTCCTCTTCCACGAATCCTGCGGCGGGCGCCGCCGCGGCGAGCGCGGCAAGCGCGGCGAGCGCGAGGCTCGGGCGGCGAAACGGCATGGGCACTCCTCGTTCGGCGGTCGCGACGGGCCGAGTATAGGGCTGGACCCGCGCCGCGCGGCAAGCGCCGGGGCGGGAAGCGGGCCGGTCCGGGCTCCGGCCCTTGATCGCGGCCGCCGTTCGCGGGTACAGCTACGATGGCGCAACCGGCGGAGCGGAGTCCCTCATGCACGACATGGTCATTCGCGGCGGAACGGTCATCGACGGCACCGGCGCGGCGGCGCGCGCCGCCGACGTGGCGGTCGACGGCGGGATCGTCGTCGCGGTGGCGCCGAAGCTCGGCCCGGCGCGGCGCGACGTCGACGCCGGCGGCTGCCTCGTGACCCCGGGCTGGGTCGACATTCACACCCATTACGACGGTCAGGCGACCTGGGACCCGGAGATGACCCCGTCGTCCTGGCACGGCGTGACGACCGTGGTGTTCGGCAATTGCGGCGTCGGCTTTGCGCCTGTGCGCCCGGGCAGCGAGCCGTACCTCATCAACCTGATGGAGGGTGTCGAGGACATCCCCGAGGTCGTGCTGTCGGAGGGTCTCGACTTCCGCTGGGAGTCGTTCCCCGAGTATCTCGATGCGCTGGCGGAGACCGACCGGGTGATGGACGTCGGCGCCCAGGTGCCGCACGCGGCGCTGCGCTTCTACGTCATGGGCGAGCGCGGCGCCGACCACGCCGCGCGCCCCGACGAGGCCGAGGTCGCGCGCATGGGCGTGCTGCTCGAGGAGGCGCTGCACGCCGGCGCGTTCGGCTTCACCACCTCGCGCACGACCAAGCACCGCGCCGCCGACGGCCGGATGACGCCGAGCCTGAGCGCCGAGGACCCCGAGCTCGCCGGCCTCGCCCGCGCCATGCGGCGCGCCGGCAAGGGCGTGATCGAGGTCAACTCCGACTTCGGCCCCGGCGAGTTCGCGCTCATGCGCCAGATGGCGGAGCTGGGCGGGCGGCCGCTGTCGGTGCTGCTGGTGCAGGTGGAAGGCGCGCCGGAGCGCTGGGCCGAGACCCTTGCCGGGGTCGACCGCGCGGTCGCCGACGGGCTGGAGTTCACCGCCCAGGTCGGCTCGCGCGCGGTCGGGCTGCTCTTCGGGCTGCAGGCCTCGTCGCATCCGTTCCGTAACCACCCGGTGTGGCGCGATCTGCAGCGCCTGGACCACGAGTCGCGCACCGCGCGCCTGCTGGCGGACGCCGACCTCAGGCGGCGGCTTGCCGAACCGCTTCCCGACGACGCCGAGACGCGGCGCATGGTGGACGTGATGAACCGGACCTGGGCGCTCGGCGACCCGCCGTGCTACGAGCCGGACCCGGCCGACAGCATCGCCGCGCGCGCCGCCGCCGAGGGCCGCCACCCCTTTGCGCTGGCGCTCGACCTGATGCTCGAGGACGGCGGCCGCGGCATGCTGCTCTATCCCATCGAGAACTATGGCCCGGGGGACCTGAGCGTCATCCACGCCATGCTGTCGAACCCCAATTCGGTGTGCGGGGTCGCCGACGGCGGCGCTCACGTCGGGTTCATCTGCGACGCCAGCTCGCCGACCAGCCTGCTCACCCACTGGGGGCGCGACCGCACCCGCGGGCCGAAGCTGCCGCTCGAGTTTCTCGTCCGCAAGCAGACGCTGGCGACGGCGCGCACCTACGGCCTGCACGACCGCGGCGTCGTCGCGCCGGGCTACCGCGCCGACCTCAACGTCATCGACTTCGACGACCTCCGGCTGCGCAGCCCGCGCGTGGTCTTCGACCTGCCGGCGGGCGGCAAGCGCATCGTGCAGGGCGCCGACGGCTACCGCCACACGTTCGTGCTCGGCACCGAGACGATGCGCGACGGCGAGTTCACCGGCGCCCGCCCCGGCCGCCTGCTGCGCGGCGCCCGCCCGGCGCCGACCGCCGCGGCGGCGGCGGCGTAGCGTCCGCCGGGCGGGGCCGTGGCCGCGCATCCCTGGGAGGGGTCGTACCCCGCCGGCATCTCCTGGGCCTTCACCCCGGACCGGCGGCCGGTCTACGCCCTGCTCGACGACGCCGTCGCGCGTTGGCCGGACAAGGTCTTTCTCGACTTTCTCGGCAAGCGGCTGACCTACCGCGCGTTCTCCGAGCTCGTCGACCGCGCGGCGAAGGGCTTTCAGGCGCTCGGTGTCCAGAGCGGCGTGCACGTCGGCCTGTATCTGCCGAACACGCCGCACTACCCGATCTGCTTCTTCGCCATCCTCAAGGCCGGCGGCACCGTGGTGAACTACTCGCCGCTCGACGCCGAGGCGGCGCTGGCCCACAAGATCGAGGATTCGGAGACCGACATCGTCGTCACCCTCGATCTCGAGCTGCTCTACGGCAAGATGGCGCCGCTGCTGGAGCGGACGCGCCTGCGCACCCTCGTCGTCGGCGGCCTGCCGGACTTCCTGCCGTTTCCAAAGAACCTCCTGTTTCCGCTGGCGCGGCGGCGCGACATCGCCCGGCATCCCGCCGACGACGCCCACGTCCGCTTCCGCGACCTGATCGCCGGCGACGGCGCTTGGGAGCCGGTCTCCCACGGCGCCCTCGACGAGGAGCTTGCCGTGCTGCAGTACACCGGCGGCACGACCGGGGTGCCCAAGGGCGCCATGCTGTCGCACGTCAACCTGATGGCGGCGACGGGGCTTCTGCGCCAGTGGGCGGGCGGCGAGCGGCGGGTGCTCGAGGACGGGCAGGAGACGATTCTCGCCGTCCTGCCGCTGTTCCACATCTACGCGCTGACCATCGTCCTGCTCATGGGGACGGCGGGCGGCGCCACGATCGTCCTGCATCCGCGCTTCGACGCCGGCGCGGCGATCCGCGACCTCGCGCGCAAGAGGCCGACGGTGTTTCCCGGCGTGCCGACGATGTACACGGCGATCCTCCGCCACCCGCAGGCGCGCAAGGTCGATCTCACCTCGCTCAAGTACTGCGGCTCCGGCGGCGCGCCGCTGCCGGGCGAGCTGCGCGACGAGTTCCGCGAGGTGACGGGGTGCACGCTCGTCGAGGGCTGGGGGATGACCGAGACCAGCGCCCCGGGAGTGGCGACGCCGCAGTTCGGCGAGCACCGCGAGGGCGCGGCGGGCATTCCGATGCCGGGCATCGTCGTGGAGTTCACCGACGTGGACGACCCGGAGAAGCTGGTGCCGACCGGCGAGCGCGGCGAGATCTGCGTCAGCGGCCCGAACGTCATGATGGGCTACTGGAAGCGGCCGGAAGAGACGGCGGCGGCGTTCGCCGGCGGCCGGTTCCACAGCGGCGACGTCGGCGTCATGGACGAGGACGGCTACGTCTACATCGTCGACCGCAAGAAGGACATGATCCTCTCCGGCGGCTTCAACGTCTATCCGCGCAATATCGAGGACGCGGTCTACCGCCACGAGTCGGTGGCCGAGTGCACGGTGATCGGCGTTCCCGACGACTACCGCGGCCAGGCGGCCAAGGCGTTCGTCGTTCTCAAACCGGGCGCGCCGCCGCTGACGCTGGAGGCGTTGCGCGCCTTCCTCGCCGACAAGCTGGGGCGGCACGAGCTGCCGGCCCACCTCGAGGTCAGGGACGAGCTGCCGAAGACGCCGATCGGCAAGCTCTCCAAGAAGGAGCTCTACGCCGAGGAGGCGGAGAAGCGGGCGGCGGCGGGCGAGGCGGGGTAGTCACGCGGCCGCGAATTTGCGGATCGCAACCTCCTCGCGGCCCTGCTGCGCGTGCCAGAGATCGTACTGCATCTGCTGCTGGAGCCAGCTCTCCGGGCTGCCGCCGAAGGCCTGGGACAGCCGGATCGCCATTTCCGGGGAGATTCCGAGCCTGCCGTTCAGCAGCATCGACAGCGTGTTGCGCGACACGGCGAGACCTTGCGCGGCCTCGGTCACCGTGAGCCCGAGCGGTTCGAGGCATTGGCGGCGGATAAAGGCGCCGGGATGGGGCGGGTCGTGCATGAGCATGGCGGGACCTCTCTAGTGATAGTCCACGTAGTCGACGTCGACAGCATCGTCGCCCTCGAAGCGGAAGACGATGCGCCAGTTCGCCCGCACCGTCACCGCCCAGAAGCCGGCTCGATCGCCCTTGAGCCGGTGAAGCCGGAAGCCGGGCAGGTCCATGTCGTCGGAGCGGACCGCAGCGTTCAGCCGGGCCAGAATATCGCCCACGGTCTCGCGGTATTCGGCGGGAATGCGCCGTGCGTCGCCGCGTTCCATGAACCGCCTGAGCGCCCGGCTCCGGAAACTCCGGATCATGAGGGACCGTAATATGCAATATGGCGGCTGTCAATGCCACGGGGCGACCGCCACAACGGCGCAGGTGCGATCTGGGGCCAACCGCAACAACGCCGCGAGACGCGACGCGAAACGGATTGGCGGTGGCACGACGCGATCGCCGGCGCGCTCTCCGAAGAATTCTTCGCCGAAGGCCGCGGCCAGCCCGCGCTTCCGCTCCGTCCCGCGCTCGCCCCCCTAAAACCGCGCCGTGTTCCGCTCCGCCCCGTGGTAGACGATCTCCCGCGTCGCGTCCGCCGCGCGGGCGTGGAAGGCGGCCACCGCGGGGTCGAAGTCGGCCGCGGGCACGGGCGTCGGGTGGAAATGGCCGAACGGGTCGCGGCCGCGCACCAGCGCCGCGCTGTCCCAGTCGCCGATGCCCTGGCGCACCGCCGGCGGCATGAAGTGCATCGAGACGCCGATGCGCCGGTCGCCCGAACGGTTCGCCGTCGAGGCGTGCGCCGTGCGCACGTCGTGCAGCGACATCTCGCCCGGCCCGAGCGGCATGAGAACCGTCGCCGCCTCGTCGATGTCCTCGGCGATCTCTTGGCCCCGCGTCAGCATGTTGTCGGCGCCGTAGCGGTCGTCGTGCACCATCGTCTCGCGCCTGTGCGAGCCGGGCAGAACCCGCATGCAGCCGCTCTGTGCCGTCGCCGGCGACAGGGCGATCCGGGCGCTCACCACATCGCCGCCCTCGAGGCCCCAGTAGCGGATGTCCTGGTGCCACGAAACGTGGCTCTTCGTGTGCGCGTCCTTGATCCAGAACACGGTGTTCCAGCACAGGATGTCGGGTCCGATCAGGTCCTCCACGGGGTCGAGCACCCGCGGGTCGCGGATCAGGTCGTCGAGCCACTTGAACAGGAGATGCGCCTTGTTGCGCTGCTCGGGCTTCAGCGCGCCGCCCTGCGCCCTCTCCACCGCCTCGAGCCGGGCGCGCAGGCCCCCGGCCTCGGCCTCCGGAAGTACCCGGACCGGGAACGCGTACCCGTCGTCGCGATAGCGCGCGACCTCGGTCTCCGACAAAGCCCTCGGCATCGCCCTTACTCCTTGCCGCCGGGCGCGCACGTCAGCCGGTAGCCGGCGGCGCCCGCGACGAGCACGAACAGCGGGTCGATGAACGCCCAGATCACCGGTTCGTCGCGCGAGGCGAGGAAGCCGAACCAGTTCCAGAAGAACCAGATCGTGAGCCATAGCGCTCCGTAGAAGGCGACGTTCGCCTCGATGTACCGCTTGAGGTCGGCGTCGCCGGCAAGGGTGCGCTTCCACGTCGTCGTCGCGCCGAGGGCGATCAGCACCGCCGCGGCCATGAACCAGTCGATGATCTGCCACGCCGCCATCGCGCTGCCGGCGTCGTCGTAAAGCGGCGAGATGACGAAGTGCACGCCGACGACCGCCGCCGCCAGAATCATGTAGACGCCGAGGACGCGCTGCAGGGTCATGATCTCTCCTCCGCGTTGCGCCGCCCGGAAGATCGAAACGACGGGCGCGCGGGGCGCATCATACGCACCGGCGCGCGGCCGCGCCATCGCCGGCGCATCGGGCCCGCCGGGAACGGATGGGGACGGCGGGGACGCGGCGGGCGGCGCGATTCGGGCCCAGGCTTGCCCCCCGCGGCCGACGCGCGTATCGTCCCCGACGGCCTTGCGGGAGAGACCGGCCGATGCCGGCGCCGAAGGAGCAACCGCCCCGGAAACTCTCAGGCAAAAGGACCGCCTGGCCCTTGAGACTCTGGAAAGCGGGCGCCGCCGCGTGCGGCGCCTCACCGAAGGTGTAAACCCGCCGCCACGGCGGGCGATGCTCTCAGGTTCCCAGACAGAGGGGGCGCGCCCGGGTTTCCCGGCCGCTCGACCTCGTCCGGGGGAGACCGATGAGTGACACCGCCGGCCTCGCCCGCACGCCGCTTCACGCGCTGCACCTCGAGCTCGGCGCGCGCATGGTGGCGTTCGCGGGTTACGAAATGCCGCTCCAGTATCCCGGCGGGATCCTCGCCGAGCACCGGCAATGCCGCGATGCCGCGGCACTGTTCGACGTGTCGCACATGGGCCAGGCGTGGCTCGCCGCCGAGCCGGACGCGGCCGTCGCGCTCGAGACGCTGGTCCCCGGAGACATCGCCGGCCTCGCGCCCGGCGAGATGCGCTACACGCTCCTGCTCAACGACGAGGGCGGCGCCATCGACGACCTGATCGTCGCCCGGCCCGGTTCGGCGGAGCGGCTGTCGCTGATCGTCAACGCCGCCCGCAAGGCGCAGGACTACCGGCACATCCGCGAACGCCTGGCGGGGCGTGCGCGTCTCGAGCCGGCCGAAGGCCTCGCGCTCCTCGCCCTGCAGGGGCCGCGCGCCGAGGACGCCCTCGCCGCCCTGTGCCCCGCGGCGCGGGGGCTGCGCTTCATGAGTTCGGCCAGGCTCGCCGTCGACGGCATCGCGTGCACCGTCGCCCGGTCGGGCTACACGGGCGAGGACGGCTTCGAGATTTCGGTCCCGGCGAGCCGCGCGGGCGACGTGGCGCGATTGCTTCTCGCCCACCCGGACGTGGAGCCGGCCGGGCTCGGCGCGCGCGACGTGCTGCGTCTCGAAGCGGGCCTCTGCCTCTACGGCCAGGACCTCGACGAGACGACCTCCCCCGTCGAGGCGGGGCTGGCGTGGACGGTGGCGCCCGGACGGCGACGGGCGGCCGATTTCCCCGGTGCCGCGCGCATCCTCGGCGAGCTTGCCGAAGGCCCGGCACGGCGGCGCGTCGGCCTCCGCCCCGAAGGCCGCGCCCCGGTTCGTGCCGGCGCCGCGATCCTCGACCGCCGCGGGCGGCAGGTCGGCACGGTCACCAGCGGCGGTTTCTCGCCGCGGCTCGGCGCGCCGGTCGCCATGGGCTACGTCGCCGCCGCGCACGGCGAGGCCGACGCCGCGCTCTTCGTGTCCATTCGCGGGAAGGAGGTGGCGTGCCGCGTCGGCGCGCTGCCGTTCGTCGCCCATCGCACGCGCCGGCGCGGCGGCGGTCCGACAATCAGGCGGGAGCGAACTCCATGAGCGAACGGAAATTCACCGACGAGCACGAATGGCTCTCGGTCGACGGCGACATCGCCACCGTCGGCATCAGCGACTACGCGCAGGAGCAGCTTGGCGACATCGTGTTCGTCGAGCTGCCCGAAATCGGCCGCGTTCTGGCGCAGGGCGACGAGGCGGCGGTCATCGAATCGGTGAAGGCCGCGAGCGAGCTCTACGCGCCGGTCGCCGGCGAGGTAATCGCGGTCAACGACCGGCTGGCAGACGAGCCGGGTCTCGTCAACGGCGACCCCACCGGCGAAGGCTGGTTCATTCGCCTGCGCGTCGGCGACCCGGCGCAGATCGGCGGACTGATGGACGCCGAGGCCTACCGCCGCTTCATAGCCTCGCTGGAGTAGGCCGTGCGCTATCTGCCGCTGACCGAAGACGACCGCGCCGCCATGCTCGCGGCGATCGCCGACAGCCCGTCGGGCGCCCGTACGATCGACGACCTCTACCGCGACGTGCCGCCGGCGGCGCGCCGCGCCCGGCCGCCCGACCTGCCCGACCACGCCGGCGAGATCGAGGTCGGCCGCGCGTTCGAGGCCATGGCGGCCGAGAACCTCTCGGCCGCCCGGGCGCCGTGCTTCCTCGGCGCCGGCGCCTACCGCCACCACGTGCCGGCGGCGGTCGACGCCCTCATTCAGCGCGGCGAGTTCCTCACCTCCTACACGCCGTACCAGCCCGAGATCAGCCAGGGAACGCTACAGGCTCTGTTCGAGTTCCAGACCCAGGTGGCGCTGATCACGGGCATGGAGGTGGCCAACGCCTCGATGTACGACGGCGCCAGCGCATGCGCCGAAGCCGTACAGATGGCCGGGCGCATCACCCGGCGCGGCACGGCGGTCCTGTCGGGCGGGCTGCACCCGCACTACGTCGAGACCGTGGAGACGCTGGCCCGGTTCGGCCGCCTCTCGGTGGTCCGCAACCGCCCCATGCCGCCGACCGCGGAGCCGCACGGGACCGCGGCGCTGGAACGGGCGATCGACGACGACACGGCATGCGTGGTGGTGCAGCAGCCCGACACGTTCGGCGCCGTGCGCGACTTCGCGCCCCTCGCCGCGGCGTGCCGGGCCCGCGGGGCGCTCCTCGTCGCCGTCGTCTGCGAGCCGGTTTCGCTGGGCGCGCTGGCGCCGCCCGGGGACTGGGGCGCCGATATCGTCGTCGGCGAAGGCCAGGGCCTTGGCGTCGGCCTTTCTTTCGGCGGCCCGTATGTCGGCCTGTTCGCCACCCGCGAACGGTTCGTGCGCCAGATGCCGGGACGGCTCGCCGGCGAAACGCTTGACGCGGACGGGCGCCGCGGCTGGGTGTTGACGCTCAACGCGCGCGAACAGCACATCCGCCGCGGCAAGGCGACGAGCAACATCTGCACCAACGCCGGCCTGTGCGCCCTCGCCTTCTCCATCCACCTGAGCCTTCTCGGCGAAGCGGGCTTCGGCGAGCTCGCGCGCCTCAACCACGCCAGGGCGGTCCGGGCGGCGGACCGGCTCGCGCCCGTGCCCGGGGTCTCGGTGCTCAACGGCGCGTTCTTCAACGAGTTCACGCTGCGGCTCGCGCGGCCGGCGGCGGCGGTCGTCGAAGACCTGGCGGCGCGAGGCGTGCTCGCCGGCGTGCCCGTCTCGCGGCTCGTGCCCGGACGCGCGGACCTCGCCGACCTGCTGCTCGTCACGGTTACCGAGACGAACACCGACGAGGACGTGGACGCGCTCGCCGGCGGCCTCGAGGAGGCGCTGGCGTGAGCGGCCCCGGCACGGTCACCGGGAACCGCGCGCTCGACATCGAGGAGCCGCTGATTTTCGAGCAGCACGCCCCGGGCCGCACGGGCGTCGATCTGCCCGACCCGCCGGCGGCCGCGCCGCGCCTCGGCGGCCAGGCGCGGAGTGCGCCGATCGGTCTCCCCGATCTCGCCGAACCGCAGGTCGTGCGGCACTACACGCGCCTTTCGCGCAACAATTTCGGCATCGACTCGGGCGCCTATCCCCTCGGGTCGTGCACGATGAAGCACAACCCCCGCCTCAACGAGAAGCTGGCGCGCCTGCCGGGCTTCGCCGACCTGCATCCGCTACAGCCGGCATCGACGACGCAGGGCGCGCTGCGGCTCATGGACCGGCTGGCGCACTGGCTGAAGACTCTGACCGGCATGCCCGCGGTGGCGTTGTCGCCGGCGGCCGGCGCGCAGGGAGAGCTGTGCGGGATGATGGCGATCCGCGCCTGTCTCGAGGCACGCGGGGACGCGCGCGAAACGGTGCTGGTGCCCGACTCGGCGCACGGCACCAACCCGGCGACGGCCGCCGCCTGCGGCTACCGCGTTGTCGAGATCGCCGCCGACGACAGCGGCCGCGTGGACCTTGCGGCGCTCAGGGCGCGAATCGGCACCGACGTCGCCGCGATCATGCTCACCAACCCCAACACCTGCGGCCTGTTCGAGCGCGACATCGCCGCCATCGCCGACGCGGTCCACGAGGCCGGCGCGCTCTTCTACTGCGACGGCGCCAACTTCAACGCCATCGTCGGCCGCGTCCGGCCCGCCGACCTCGGCATCGACGTCATGCACCTGAACCTGCACAAGACCTTCTCGACGCCGCACGGCGGCGGCGGCCCGGGCGCCGGACCGGTGGTGATGACGGCGGAGCTGGCGCCGTTCGCCCCCCTGCCCTGGCTGGTCGGCGGGGCGGACGGCCTCCGCCTCGGCGAGCGTGCCGAGGGAGAGGCGGCCGCGGCGATCGGCCGGCTGCGCGGCTTTCACGGCCAGTTCGGCACCTTCGTGCGCGCGCTCGCCTACATGATGAGCATGGGCGGCGACGGGCTGCGCCAGGCCGCCGAAGACGCGGTGCTGGGCGCCAACTACCTGCTCGCCCGCCTGGGCGACGCGTTCCACGCTCCCTATCCCGGCCCGTGCATGCACGAGGCGCTGTTCGACGACGCGTTCCTCAAGGACTCAGGCGTCAGCACGCTCGACTTCGCGAAGGCCCTGATCGACGAGGGCGTGCACCCGATGACGATCTACTTTCCGCTCGTGGTCCACGGCGCCATGCTGGTCGAGCCGACGGAGACCGAAAGCAAGGCCGCGATCGATTCGCTCGCCGACACGATGCGCGCGCTCGTCGCCCGCGCGCGCGAGGGCGATGCGGCCGGCTTCCGCGAGGCGCCGCGACACGCGCCCCGGCGGCGGCTCGACGAAACCCGCGCCGCCCGCCGGCCGGTCCTGCGCTGGCGGGCCGATGCGCCGGCCGAGGCCGCGGAGTAGCGCGCCCGCGGTTACCTGTTCAGACGCGCGACAAGCGCCTCGATACGCTCGAGCGTGTCGCGCGCGCTCACGGCTTCCTCGCGGATGGCGCGCAGGGCATCCTCGCTGTCGGCGAGCGTCACTTCGAAGCGCGCGTCGTGCAGGTTGTTGATCACCACCGCGATCACGAGGTTGATCATCACGAACGCCGCCAGCATCACGAAGCTCACGAAGTAGAGCCAGCTCATCGGGTGGAGTTCCATCGCCGCGTACATCACGTCCGTCCAGTCCTCGAGCGTCATCACGCGGAACAGGGTGAGCAGCGCGGTGCCGAGCGTATCCCAATGCACCGGATCGTGGGCGGCGAACAGATGCACGCCGGCGACGGCGTACACGTAGTAGACGACGGAGAGCAGCAACATCACGTGCCCCAGTCCGGGCAGCGAGCGGATGAGCGTCGCGACGATGACCCGCAGTTGCGGCACCACGGTGACGAATCGCAGCACCCTCAGCAGCCGCGCCAGTCGTGCCACGAGCGCGAACGGTCCGCCGTCGGGAACGAAGGCGAGCACCAGCACGATGAAGTCGAACAGGTGCCAGCCGTCGCCGAAATAGCGGTGGAAGCGCGGCGCGACGGCGACGATCCTGACCAACGCTTCGAGCGCGAAAACCGCCAGCGCCACATCGTACGCGAGATGGATGGCGGCGCCGAAGCGGACGCCGAGCACCCGGCTGGTCTCCAGCCCCAGGCCGACGGCGACCGCCAGGATGGTCGCGACGATCGCGATGTCGAAGCCGCGGGCCGCGACGAGGCGCCGGCAAAGGTCCTGAAGTCGAAACATGTGAACGCGCTCCCCGTTGAAGGCCGCCGGCCGGACGTCCGCGGCGGCGCATGATACAGGCGCGCGCACGCGCCAGCGCCCGCCGCGAGCGGGTCCGAAACCTGGCGGCGGCACGGCAGCCCACCGTGCAACGGCCGCTTGGCCGACCGTTGCCCGCAGGATAGGTTGCGCCGCGGGAGCGGGCGGTTTTCCGGCAGCGAGCCTATGGACTTCATTCGGATCGAAGACGACGACGGCGTGCGCGTGGTCTCCCTCGACCGCCCCGCGGTGCGCAACGCCATGCACGCGGGCATGCGCCGGGAGATTCGCGCCGCGCTCGCGCCGGTCAACGAAGACCCGGCGATCCGCGCCGTCGTCCTCACCGGCGCCGGCGACGAGGCGTTCTGCGCCGGCAACGACCTGAACGAAACGCGGGCGCTCGACGCCGCGGGCAGCGACGCGTGGGTGGCCGACCTCAGACGCCACCATGACGCGATCCGCGATCTCGACAAGCCGTGCGTGGCCGCGGTCAACGGGGTCGCCGCGGGCGCCGGGTTGCAGATCGCGCTGCTCTGCGACCTGCGCATCGGCCAGCCGGCGACACGTATCGGTCAGCCGGAGATCAACGTCGGGCTGGCCAGCGTCATAGGCGTACAGTTGATGGAGCTGGCGTTCGGCCACGGCCACACGCAGGATCTCGCGCTCTCGGGGCGTCTGGTCGACGCCGACGAGGCGGTGCGGATCGGCCTGTTGAACCATGTGGTCGCCGCCGATGCGCTGCGCGCCGAGTCGCTGCGCGCCGCACGCTTCCTCGCCGGGCGGCCGGCGGGCGCCTTCCGCCTGTCGAAGCAACGGCTGCGCGAGATGACCCAGGCGGCGTTCGACTCGGCGTTCGAGGCCGCGGCCAGACTACAACGCGAGGCCTACGAAAGCGGCGAGCCCCAGGCGGTCATGGCGCGCTTCCTCGACCGGCGGCAAAACCGCTAACCGATCCGGACCAGACCGTCGAGCGCCTTGACCCCGGCGGGAGATGCCCGCAGGGGGTTGATATCGAGCTCGACGATCTCGGGGCACGCCAGCGCGAGATCGGACAGCGCGAGCAGCACTTCGACCACCTCGGCGATATCCACGCCGGGTCTCCCGCGCGTCCCGGCGAGCAGAGGCCGGGCGCGCAGCCCCTCGATCATCGCGCGCGCGTCGGCGGCTGTCAGGGGCGGCAGGCCGAGGGCGACGTCGTCGAGCGTCTCGGCGAATATGCCGCCCATGCCGACGAGAATAACCGGCCCGAATACGGGATCGCGGTTGATTCCGGCGATCAGCTCCGTGCCGTCCGCAACCGCTTCGTAAACGCCGCACCCGGCGATCGCCGCAGCCGGAGAGTGACGGCGCGCCGCGGCGATGATGGCCTCCCAGGCACGGCGGACCGCGGCGCCGTCGGCCAGGCCTGTGACGACACCGCCCGCCTCCGTCTTGTGCGCGATGTCGGGCGAATCCACCTTGAGCACCACCGGATAGCCAAGGGCGTCGGCGGCTTCGACCGCCGCGTCGCCGTCGGCGGCGAGGCGGCCGGCGGCGACGGGGATTCCCGCCGCTTCGAGGACGGCGCGCGATTGCCATTCCGACAGCACGCCGCGCGCGCCGGCGACGAGCGCCGCGGCGCGGGACAGCGGCTTCGGCTCGCGCGTGCCGGAGCCGCTCCGGGCCGCGGTGCCGTGCGCGACCAGCGCCCGCGCCGTGCGCACCGCCGCCGCCGGGTCGTCCATGCAGGGCACCCCGAGTTCGCGCAGGCGCCGCGGCGCGCCCGCGTCGCCGAACATCCAGGCGACGATGAGGGGCTTGTCGTTGAGGCGGTTGGCGGCGTCGATCTCGCCGATGATCGCATCGACGTTGAGCTTCTGCACGCCGAAGAACGCAAGAGTGACGTCGACGTCCCCGTCGCGCGCGATGTGCGCGAGGTGCGAGCCGACCGCCGCCGCGTCGGTCAACCCCTGCAGCGTGAAGTCGACCGGGTTCGTCGCCGAGCCGAAATCGAAAAGCTTTTCCTCGATGGCGGCGACGGTCTCCTCGCCGAGGGTGGCCATGCGCATGCCGCGGGCGCGGATGCGGTCGGCGCCGAAGACCCCGAGGCCGCCCGAATTGGTGAGGATGCCGATGCGGTTGCCGTGCGCCTGCCCGGTGCAGACGGCGAAGGCTTCGATCGCCTCGAACAACTCGTCGATGGTGTCGACCTCGACGATCCCCCACTGGTCGAGCGCTGCGCGGTAGACGTCGTAGGCGCCGGCCAGCGCGCCGGTGTGCGAGGCCGCGGCAGCGGCGCTCTCGGCGGTGCGCCCGACCTTGAGCAACACCATGGGCTTGCCGTGCGCGCGCGCGACGGCGGCGGCTTCGGCAAGCTTGGCGCCGTCGCGCACCCCTTCGAGATAGCCGGCGACGACGCGAATGCGGGGATCGCGGGCCATGAAGGCCATGACGTCGGCGAAGTCGACGATCGACTCGTTGCCGGTGCTCACCAGGTAGCCGAGCCCGATGCCGCGCTCGCGGAGGGCGGCGGCGACGATGCCGGTGAACAGGCCGCTTTGGCTCACGAAGCCGATCCCTCCGGCGGGAACCGACGGGTCGGCGAGCGCGGAATTGAAGTTCGCTTGCACGCGGTCGAGCAGGTTCGCGATACCCTGGCAATTCGGTCCGCAGATCAGCGTTCCTTCGCTCTCGGCGAGCGCCACGAGCTCGGCTTCCAGCGCCCGGCCCGCCTCGCCGGTTTCGCGAAAGCCGCTGGTATAGATCGTGATCGCCGGCACGCCCGCCGCCTGGCAGTCGCGCACCGCGTCGAGCGTCGCCTGCGCCGGGATCGCGATCACCGCCATATCCGGCGGCTCGGGGATGTCCTGCACCCGCGCGAAACACTGCACGCCGTCGATTTCCTCGTAGCGCGGGTTGACCGGGTGGACGGGACCGGGAAAACCGAACGTGCGGAGAAACGCGAACGGCCGCCCGCCGATCCGGTTGGCGTCGCGCGTCGCACCGACGACCGCGACGGAACGCGGTTTGAGAAGAGGCGTCAGATCGCGTAGCGCGCTCATGCGTTGCGCTCTCCGACAGCGGCAAAGGCGCGCGGAAGCGCGGTGCGAAACCGGTTCATGAAATCTCCCGAAGGTCCGGCGGCGCGAGACCTTGCCCGAGCCCGCACGGGCTGTAAAGGAGACCCTTGAATCGATACGTCGGCTCACCACATGGGAAGCGTCGCCGAATGCCTCGTCCGGGTTCGGCGGCATCACGACGGGTCGCGCACCCGCGGGCCCGCAACGCATATTGCTCGAAGGAGGATATGACATGAGAGCGTTCGACCTTTCCCCCCTGTTCCGTACCAGCATCGGATTCGACGGCCTCAACCGGCTGTTCGACGAGATCCAGAACTGGGATTCGGCACCGAGCTTTCCGCCCTACAACATCGAGAAGATCGACGAGAACGCCTACCGCATCAGCATGGCGGTCGCCGGTTTCAAGGAGGCCGACCTCGACGCCACCGTGAAGGACAACGTGCTGATCGTCACCGGCCGCATCGAGCGGGGCGAGCCCGACAAGCGCCGCTACCTGCATCACGGCATCGCCACACGCGCTTTCGAGCGCCGCTTCCAGCTCGCCGAGCACATCAACGTGACCGGCGCCAGGCTCGAGCACGGGCTGCTGCACGTCGATCTCGTGCGCGTCGTGCCCGAAGCGCTCAAGCCGCGCAAGATCGAGATCGGCGCCGGCAGTACCGCGTCGCCGAAGGTGATCGGCGGCGAAAGGGCGGCCTGACCGCCAACTCCGGGACGACAGGGAGGCGCCGCCCGTTGCGGCGGCGCCTCTCCCCGGCGGCACGAGAACGGCCCTATCATCGTGACGCTAGAGAAAAATCCTATCTGACTGAATCGAAAGGGAGTCCCAAGGTCTTGGGTTTGTGATTCACACTGTCTGCCGGGAAGGAGGCCGGCAGACATGGCGAAAGCGCTTTCCCTCGATCTCGGGCTTCGGGTCGTGGCGGCGGTGGCCGAGGGCTCGAGCCACCGCGCCGCGGCAGCGCGCTTCGGTGTGAGCGCGGCGAGCGTCAGCCACTTCGTTTTCCGGCCTCAGCGCGCTGAGGCCGGAAAACGAAAATGCCCGCCAAACCTCTTACACAGAATTTCGGACATACCCCCGGTCCCGCGGGCGTTCCACCGGCGAACGCAGTGTCCGCCCCCCGCGCGCCACCCGCCGCAAGGTTCCAGCCGGTGCGCGCAAGCCAAGCCGCCATCTTCGTCATGTCCGCCAACGCCGGTCCGGGCGTGGCGCGCGCCCCGATGCCGTCGTAGATGAGTGTCGTCATGTCGCGGTCTCCTGCGCTTCAGGTGCGACCGCCTCTCTCGCGGTGCGCGGCCGTCGCCCCCCTCCCCGCTGCCCTCGGACGCGAGGGCGGCTGCGCAGCAGGGAACGGTGTGCTTGATGCAGGAGCGTGAGTACGCTATCCCATGTATCATGATATGATACATTTCGGTCGTGATTGTAAGCACGAAAGGCATGCGCGCCGCGGACGCGGTCCGGGATCGGTATGGCAAGGGCTTCCCGAGCGATCTGGTGAAGCGCACACGCGCCGTGCTTTCGGCAATGAACGCGGCCGTCGTGGTCGAGGACCTGAGGTTCCCTCCCGGGAACCACCTCGAGGCGCTGAAGGGTGACAGGGCCGGCCGGCACTCGGTTCGCATCAACGACCAGTGGCGTATCTGCTTCGTGTGGACCGAACAGGGACCGGCGGACGTGGAGATCGTGGACTACCATTGAAGGGGCGGACGATGACGCTGATGCAGAACCCCTCGCACCCCGGTGAAGTGCTCGTGGAGCTCTATCTCGAACCGCTCGGCATGGGCGCCATCGAGCTGGCAAGACGGCTGCACGTGCCGCGCACGCGCATCGAGCGGCTGGTGAAGGGCGATACCACGCTGACGGTGGATACCGCGATAAGGCTCTCGACGTTCTTCGGCAACACGCCGGAGTTCTGGATGAACCTGCAGCGCGCGTACGACCTGGCCCGAGCCCGGGAGTCCGTCGACGTCTCGGACATCGTGCCGCTGGCGGCTGCCTGACGGCGGACAGGAGGAAACCGGGCGTCGCGAGGCCCCCACCGGGTCAAGCCGCTTCGCGGTTCCTCCGCTTCGCTACGGCCCTTCGGGTGACACAGCGCCGACCACGCGACCTATGGCTGCCATGGCTGTAAGCAAGCTTCCAGCCATTGGCTGATCCCTATACGAGTTCGCTGCCGGTGAGGATTGAGGCGCACCCGGCACGGCGGCTTGCACTCTGATGAACGCCCTCCCCCTGCTCATGTTCGGGATCGTGCGCCAGAATATAGCGCGAAAATCTGGGTGAGAGCCGCGCGTCAATCTCGTGCGCGTCGTGCCCGAAGCGCTCAAGCCGCGCAAGATCGAGATCGGCGCCGGCAGTGCCGCGTCGCCGAAGGTGATCGGCCGCGAAAGGGCGGCCTGACCGCCTTCTCCGGGACGACCGGGAGGCGCCGCCCGCTGCGGCGGCGCCTCTCCCCGGCGGCAACGCCCGCGAGGTGAGCTATGGCAGCGTCAACGCTTCGATTCGCCCGGCCCTGAGCGTCACCGCGCGATCCATCCGGCGTGCGATGTCGCTGTTGTGAGTCGCGATCAGCGCCGCCAGGCCGTCTTCCCTTACGAGCCTGATCAGTTCGTCGAACACCCGTTCGGACGTCTCGGGATCGAGATTGCCGGTCGGCTCGTCGGCAAGCAGGATTTCCGGCCGGTTGGCGAGCGCGCGTGCCACCGCGACCCGTTGCTGCTCGCCGCCGGAGAGCTGACCGGGCCGATGGTCGCGGCGGTCGGCGAGGCCCACGCGGTCGAGCAAATGCCGCGCGCGACGCCGTGCCTCGCCGCGACCCCGCCGCGCCACCATCTGCGGCAGCATGACGTTCTCCTGAGCCGAGAACTCGGGCAGCAGATGGTGGAACTGATAGACGAAACCGAGACGGTCGCGGCGTATCGAGGTGCGCTCGGTGTCGCTGAGAGCGCCGCACCGGCGGCCGGCGACCTCGATCTCGCCGCCGTCGGCGCGTTCGAGCAGACCGGCGATGTGCAGCAGCGTCGACTTGCCGGACCCGGACGGGCCGACGAGCGCGACCAGCTCGCCGGACGCGAGCGACAGAGACGCCCCCCTGAGCACGTCGAGCCGCCGACCGCCCTGTTCGAATCGGCGGCCGACGGCGCGCAGCCGGATGGCCGGAGGGTCACTCATAGCGAAGCGCCTCGACGGGATCGAGACGCGCCGCCCGCCACGCCGGATAGAGCGTCGCCAGAAACGACAGCGCGAGGCTCATCAGCCCGATCATGACGACCTCGCCCACATCCACCACCGCCGGCAGCCGGGTCAGATAGTAGATCTCCGCGGCGAAGGTCTCGGTGCCGAGCAGGAGCTCCACCCAGTCCTGGATCGTCTGGATGTTCAGCGTGAACGCCAGTCCCAGCATCAGGCCTGCCGCGGTGCCGACGATGCCGATGGAAGCGCCGGTGAGGAAGAAGATGCGCATGACCGCTGCGCGCGGCGCGCCCATCGTGCGCAGGATGGCAATCCCCTTCCCCTTGTCGTGCACCAGCATCACCAGACTGGCTACGATGTTGAACGCGGCGATGAGAACGATCAGCGTTAGGATCAGAAACATGACGTTGCGCTCGACGGCGAGCGCGTTTTTCAGATGGCTGAACCGCGACTGCCACGGCGACGCGATACCGCGGTCGCCGACGACGCTCTTCACGTCCCTGGCGACGCGTTCGGCGGATTCCGGTTCCCCGGTAAACACCTCGATCTGGTTCACCTGTTCGGGCAACCGGAAGTGCCGCTGCGCCAGATGGAGCGGCATCAGCACGAGCAGGCGGTCGTACTCCGACATGCCGAGATCGAACGTGCCCAGCACCGTGTACGCGCGTGCCCGCGGAACATGGCCAACGACCGTGGCGCGGCTCTCGGGCGATATCAGGGTGACGGAGTCCCCGGGCGACGCGCCGAGGCTGCGCGCCAGTCGCTGGCCGATGAGAATACCGTCCTCGGCGTCGAAGCGCGCGAGCGCATCGGGCTGCTCGATCCCGTCGGCGAGCAGCGCCCGGGCGCCCAGGTCGGCGCCGGCGACGCCGCGCACGAGCGCGCCGCGCGAGGCTCCGGGGCCGACGATCATCACCTGCGCCTCGACCAGGGGGGTGACGAGCGTCACCGCTTCGAGGCCCAGGATGTCGTCCCCCAGTGCGCGGTAGTCCGCGATCCCTCCGCCGGCGGCGGCACCGTAGACCGAAACGTGCCCGTTGATGCCCAGCAGACGATCGAGGAGCTCGATGCGAAACCCGTTCATGACCGACATGACGACAATCAGAACGGCGACACCGAGGGCGATACCGACGAGGGAGAACCCGGCCACGACCGAGATGAACCCTTCGCGCCGCCGCGCGCGCAGGTAGCGCCACGCCACCCAGCGCTCGACCGCCGAGAACACCGTTCAGCCGGCGAAACGGGAAACGGCGGCGTCCGCCGACAGCTTCTCCGTGCGACCGCCCGAACGCGGCTTCAACTCGACCGTGCCGTCTTGGACGCCGCGCGGACCGACGATCAGCTGCCAAGGTATCCCGATCAGATCCGCCGTGGCGAACTTGACGCCGGCACGCTCTTCGCGGTCGTCGTAAAGCACGGGCACACCGGCGGCCGCGAGCCCCCCGACCAGCCGCTCGCACGCCTCCACGCATGCCGCATCCGCCGCCTTGAGGTTGACGACGGCGACGCGAAACGGCGCGACGTTCTCGGGCCAGACGATCCCGGCCTCGTCATGCGAGGCCTCGATGATCGCACCGACGAGGCGCGACACGCCGATGCCGTAGGAGCCCATTTCCACGTCCACCGGCTCGCCGTCGGGTCCGGCAACGCTGGCACCGAGTGCGACCGAGTACTTGGTGCCGAAATAGAAGATGTGGCCGACCTCGATGCCGCGCGCGTTCAGGCGTCGTTCCGGCGGCAGGGCCGCGAACGCGGCGGCGTCGTGCCGCTCCTCGGTCGCCGCGTAGAACGCGGTGTACCGATCGACGACGGGCTGCAGGTCCGCCGCATATTCGACGGCCGCGCTGTCGAGATCGAGAAGGCGCGAATCGCAGTACACCGCGCTCTCGCCCGTATCCGCCAGGACGACGAATTCATGACTCATGTCGCCGCCGATCGGCCCCGAGTCGGCGCGCATCGGCACCGCCTTCAGACCGAGGCGCGCGAAGGTGCGCAAATAGGCGACGAACATGCGGTTGTAGGACCGTCGCGCGCCTGCCACGTCGAGGTCGAAGGAATAGTTGTCCTTCATCAGAAACTCGCGTCCACGCATCACGCCGAAACGCGGGCGCACCTCGTCGCGGAATTTCCATTGGATCTGGTAGAGGTTCTTCGGCAGGTCGCGATAGCTGCGGACCGTATTGCGGAAAATGTCGGTGACCACCTCCTCGTGGGTCGGTCCGAACAGCATCTGACGGTCATGACGGTCGGTGATCCGCAGCATCTCGCGGCCGTATTCCTCGTAGCGGCCGCTTTCCCGCCACAGATCCGCCGGCTGGATCGCCGGCATGAGGATTTCCTGGCACCCGGCGGCGTCCATTTCGTCGCGCACGATGGCCTCGACGTTCCGCAGCGCCGCGTGGCCGAAGGGCAACCAGCTGTAAATGCCGGCGCTCGACTGGCGTATCATTCCCGCGCGCAGCATGAGCCGGTGCGACACGGTTTGCGCTTCCGCCGGGTTCTCCTTCAGGGTCGGCAGGAAGTATTCGGACAACCGCGCAACGTGCCCCTTCGCCATGTCGCGAGGCTCCCCCCTTGGATCGACCGGAACGGTGGCAATCTATGGAACGGGCCCCGCCAAGGCAACGGCAGGCGATGCCGGCGTCAGGGCGCCGTCGCGGCACGATGCCGAAGGGCGGCCGACAACGGCCCGCCTCGGGGACGAAGAGCGGGCGACCTTCCTCTCAGCGGGGCCGCGCGGGAGGTGTTCCCGTACCGGAGGCGCCGGACTCGCTCACTCCGCCGGCGGGATCTCGAACCCGTGGACGGCGGCGAGGCTGCGGCCGCTTTCGATACCGTCGACCCACTCGGCCTCGGCGCGGCGTTTGGCCTCGGCGCGCTCGAGGACACGGTCCACCGACGACAGCGGCACCGCCACGACACCGTCGTCGTCGCCCACGATCACGTCGCCCGGACAGACGCGGACGCCGCCCGCGCGCACCGGCAGGTCGACCGCGCCGCGCGGATCCAGCGCCGCGCCGTGCGGGATGGCGCCGCGGCAGAACATGGCCAGCCCCAACTCCCGGATCTCCGCCGAATCGCGTACCAGGCCGTCGATCACGCAACCTGCGAGGCCGCCGCGCAGGGCGTCGCGCGCCATGATCCCGCCGAGCGTTGCGTGGGAGTCGCCGCCGCCGCCGTCGACGACCAGGACCTCGCCGAGGCGCGCGACGGCGATCGCGACGATCGCCGCGCGGACGGCACCGGGACTGAAGGCGGTCCGTGCCTGACCCACCAACCGGGTGCCGGCGGCGAGCGGCGCGATCGCCGCGGCCATGGTGTTGCGCCCGTCCATGGCGTCCGACAGCAGCGTCGTCTCGAGCCTGGCAAGGCGGTCGCGGCGAGTGGCGTCGAGCACGGCGAAACCGACGGCGTGGCGGCGGACGGTCATGGACGACTCCTCGATCCTGGCAAGTCGATGCATGGTACGGCAGGTACCCTCGATCATCGAGTCGGTCTAATATCGCCGCCATGACCGACCGAGAGAGTTCGACGGAAGAGCTGATCCCGGTCCGCGACGCGCATCGCTTCGACGAGGTCGCGCTCGCGTCCTACCTGCGCGGCAGGGTGGATGGCGCGTCGGCACCGATGCGGGTGCGCCAGTTTCACGGCGGCCAGTCGAACCCGACGTTCGTGCTTGATTTCGGCACCTGCGACTACGTCATGCGCAAGAAGCCGCCGGGGAAACTGCTGCCCTCCGCCCATGCGGTCGAACGCGAATACCGCGTGCAGAAGGCGCTCGCGGGCACCGGTCTGCCGCTGGCGCGCATGGACCTCCTGTGCGAGGACAGCGAAGTCATCGGGACCCCGTTCTACGTCATGGAACGCAAACGCGGGCGCGTGTTCCATTCGGTGCTGATGCCCGATTCGAACCCGCACGAGCGGGCGCTGGTCTACGGACACATGAACGAGTGCCTCGCGATCCTGCACCGGGTCGACTGGAGAGCCCTCGGGCTTGCCGACTTCGGCAAGCCGGGGAGCTACTTCGCCCGTCAGGTCAGCCGCTGGTCGAAGCAGTACGTCATGTCCAAGCAGCGCGAAATCGCCGCGATGGACCGGCTCATCGAATGGTTGCCGGAGCACCTGCCCGACGACACCGAGACCACCGTCGTGCACGGCGACTACCGCCTCGGCAATTTGATGATCCATGCCGACAGGCCGGAAGTGGTCGCCGTGTTCGACTGGGAGCTGTCGACCCTCGGCCATCCGCTCGCCGACCTGGGCTACAACCTGCTGCCCTGGGGCACCGACTACGAGAAGCATCTGGGCCTCGCCGGCGCCGATCTCGCGAGCCTCGGCATTCCGGATCGCGAAAGCTACATCGCGTCTTATTGCCGACACACGGGCCGCGCCGCGTTCGACCCCACGTTCTACGTCGCGTTCTCGCTGTTCCGCAGCGCGGCGATTGTCGAGGGCGTGTACGCGCGTGGCCTCGCCGGCAACGCGAGCAGCGCCGACGCGGCGAACTACGGCAACATGACCCGCCCGCAGGCGGAACTTGCCTGGTCCCTGATCGAGCGCGCCGGTCTCGCCTGAACGCGCGGGGCAGAGGCGGCGCTTTCAAACGGACTCCCATCGTTCTAGACTGCCGGCTGCGAACTGAATTGGCGAACAATTCGACTTGGGAGGACGTGATCGATGACGCTGAAAATCGGCGACACCGCGCCGGATTTCTCCGCCGACACCACGGAAGGCCGGATCGATTTCCATGACTGGATCGGCGACGGTTGGTGCGTGCTGTTCTCACACCCCAAGGACTTTACGCCGGTTTGTACGACCGAACTCGGTTACATGGCCAGGCTCAAGCCGGAGTTCGATAAGCGCAATACCAAGATCATCGGTCTCAGCGTCGACCCGGTGAGCGATCATGCTCGATGGGCGCAGGACATCGCGGACACCGGGGGCACCGCGGTCAACTACCCGCTCATCGGCGATCCCGATCTTTCGGTGGCCAAACGCTACGGCATGCTGCCCGCCGACGCGGGCGCCAGTTCGGAAGGCCGGACACCGGCCGACAACGCCACCGTCCGCAACGTCTACGTCATCGGCCCCGACAAGGCCGTCAAGCTCATGCTGTCGTATCCGATGAGCACGGGGCGCAACTTCGACGAGATTCTTCGCGTCGTCGATTCGCTCCAGTTGACGGCGAAGCACCAGGTCGCGACGCCCGTGAACTGGCGGGACGGCGACGACGTCATCATCGTGCCGGCGGTCTCGGACGAGGCCGCGAGGGCGAAGTTCCCCGACGGTTGGCGGGCGCCGAAGCCCTACATGCGGTACGTTCCGCAACCGCGCGGCTGAGATTCCCGGGGCGGCAGGGTGTCGTTTGACACCCTGCCGCGGGGCCGCTAGACCGCCGCAGCGGCGGGCACGTAGCTCAGCGGGAGAGCACCGTCTTCACACGGCGGGGGTCGCTGGTTCAATCCCAGCCGTGCCCACCAGCGGCCTCGAACCGCGGCGCCGGATGGGTGGCCGAGCGGTCGAAGGCACCGGTCTTGAAAACCGGCAGGCGCGCGAGCGTCTCGTGGGTTCGAATCCCACCCCATCCGCCATATTTTCATATTAACATATTGTAATACAAGGATTTTTTGAAACAAATCAACTATCAATCCCTCATTACATCCCTCACTATGTGCTCTGTGCTGGCCATCCGGCATTCTCGCCGCAACACGAGGTGTCGACCTCTCGCGACGTGCCCTCTCGACCCCATCAGCTGCGTGGACGTCGAGTGCCGGTTTAACAGCATCACCGCCGACCGTGGTACAGGCGGGACAAGCCCTATCAAGCGAGCCGGCCACCGGGACGCAGGCGTGCACTACGCACTCTAAGCCGAAGTTCCCTGCCGTTTGAGGGCCGGATTCGCGTGTAAGGTGCGGATTCGCTTGGCCGTATGGCGTGCGCAATGGGCCCATATGTTCCCATGTAATGGACCGGTACATGGTTGACATGGCGTGTCATGTCCGGTATCGTCATTGCCATGTATGTCGACATCGTTCCGAACCGCACATCGCGCCCCGCCGTGCTCCTGCGCGAGGGCTGGCGCGAGGGCGGCCGGGTCCGCAAGCGCACCCTCGCCAACCTCACCGACTGGCCGGCCGAACAGGTCGAGGCGCTGCGCCGGGTGCTCAGGGGCGAGCGGCTGGTGGCCCCCGGGGAGGCGTTCGCGGTCGAGCGCTCGGTGCCGCACGGGCACGTCGAGATCGTGCTGGCGCTGGTCCGCCGGCTGGGGCTGGAGCGGGTGATCTCGCCGCGGCGCTGCCCGGAGCGCGACCGGGTACTGGCGATGGTGGTGGAACGGCTGCTGCACCCGGCCTCGAAGCTGGCGACGACACGGCTGTGGCACACGACCACGCTGGCCGGGGAGCTCGGGGTCGGCGACGCCGACGAGGATGCGCTGTATGACGCGATGGACTGGCTGCTCGCCCGCCAGGCGCGGATCGAGCAGCGGCTGGCGCAGCGGCATCTCGGCGAGGGGGCGCCGGTGTTCGCGGACGTGAGCGGGAGCTACTACGAGGGGCGCACGTGTCCGTTGATGCGCTTCGGCTACAGCCGCGATGGGAAGCGGGGCAAGACGCAGGTGGTGTATGCGGTGCTGAGCGCGCCGGGCGGGTGTCCGGTCGCGGTGGAGGCATATCCGGGCGACACCTCGGATCCGTCGACGGTGCCGGATCAGGTGGGCAAGCTGCGGCAGCGGTTCGGTCTGCAGCGGATCGTGCTGGTGGGCGACCGGGGGCTGCTGACGCAGGCGCGGATCGAGGATCTGCAGCGCCATCCGGGGCTGGGCTGGGTGAGCGCGCTGCGCGCCCCGCAGGTGCGGGCGCTGGTCGAGCAGGAAGCGCTGCAGCTGTCGCTGTTCGACGCGCGGAACCTGGCCGAGCTGGCGTCGCCGGACTACCCGGGGGAGCGCCTGGTGGCGTGCCACAACCCGCTGCTGGCGGCGCAGCGCGCGCGCACGCGCGGCGCGCTGCTGGCCGCGACCGAGGCGGGGCTCGAGCGGGTGGCGCGGGAGGCGGCGCGGCGGACGAAGACGCCGCTGGGGGCGGCCGAGCTGGGGCGCAAGGTGGGCCGGGTGCTGGAGAAGCACAAGATGGCGAAGCACTTCATCTGGGAGGTCGTGGACGGCCGGCTGGCGTACCGGCGCAACGATGAGACGATCGCCGCCGAGGCCCGCCTGGACGGCCTCTACGTGCTGCGCACCAGCGAACCGGAGGAGCGGCTGTCGGCGGCGGACACGGTGCGCACCTACAAGGGGTTGGCCGACGTCGAGCGGTGGTTCCGCGCCCTGAAGGGGCCGGAGATCCGGGTTCGCCCGATCCACCACCGCGAGGAGCGGCGGGTGCGCGCCCATCTGTTCGTCTGCCTGCTGGCGGGCTACCTGGAGTGGCACCTGCGACGCGCCCTGGCGCCGCTGCTGTTCGACGACGAGACGCTGGCCGAGGCGCGCCGCACGCGGGACCCGGTGGCCAGGGCCGCAGCGACGCCGCGGGCGCGGCGGAAGAAGGCGCGGCGGCGCACCGACGACGGCCAGCCGTTGCACAGCCTGGGCACGCTGCTCGCCGAACTGGCGACGCGCTGCCGCAACAACTGCAGGATCCCGGCCCAGCCCGAGGCGCCGGCGTTCACCCTGACCACGCAGCCGACGGCAACCCAGCAACGCGCCGCGGAGCTGATCGCCACGTTCCCAGTACCGGGAACCGCCTGAATCAGAAAAGCCCCTATCGGATCAGTCAGTTACCATCTTCATGCCCGGGGAACTTCGGTCTAAGCAGGATTGTCCGCGCCATCCCCCAATCGATCCAGTCAAGAGAATCCGACGAGATCGACTGCCACTCTCGGTACGGCTCGGTGCGTCTGGATCCCAACAAAATGCCAGTGACCGCCGTTCACAGGATGAGACATGACCTCCTGCCTAGGCGCTATGGGCCTGCGCAGCTTCTTCACCGCACCGACTAGGCCCGAATCGACCCGGTAGAGCTTCGGATGGCGGCGCTCCCGTACTTCACGCAAAAGCGAAGTTCCAAATGTTGTAATACGACAGCATTGCCATTAGATTTCTGACAAACCAGCAGGGGACACTGACCGATGCGGGGCCTTCCCAAGCGCATCATGGAATACGCGGGGGCTCATCCGGAGGCGACGCCGCTGTGTCCAGGCGCCCTGCTTCACCTCGGCCACCGCGCGGCGGTCGACCAGGCATTGTCACGCTTGGCCCGCTCGGGAGAGCTGATGCGGATCTGCCAGGGCGTTTACATGCGTCCCGTCGAGACCCGTTTCGGCTTGCGGGCGCCGCGTCTCGGCAAGGCCCTCGCCGCGCTGTCCGCACTCTGGGGCGAAACCATCGTGCCCTGCGGCGGCGCGGCGGCCAACCGCCTCGGGCTGACCACGCAGAATCCGGTCCGCGCGGTCTACCTGACCTCCGGCCCTAACCGCCGTCTTCACTTCGGATCGTCCGTCGTGGAGCTGCGGCACGCGCCGCGCTGGCAACTTGCGGCCCCGCACCGCAAGGCCGGCGATGTCATCCGCGCATTGGCATGGCTCGGTCCGGAAGAGGTCGATGACGGGCTGGAAGCGGTCCTGCCGACGCTTCGCGACGAGGACCGCGACGAGCTATCGGCCGCGCGAGCCACCATGCCGAACTGGATGGCGCAACCGGTGAGCGCCCGCCTCTCGCATGGCTGAGGCGCGGTATCAGGACCTTTCGGCCGACGACCGGCGCGACGCCTTGCAGGTGGCGGAGCGTGGCAGCACCCACAAGGCGCACCTTCTGGAGAAGGACATCTGGGTCGTTGCGACGCTCGGTGTCCTCTTCGACGGCCCTTTCGCCCAGCACCTGACCTTCAAGGGCGGCACTTCGCTGTCCAAGGTATGGCGCGCGATCCGGCGCTTCTCCGAAGATGTCGACATCACCTACGACATCCGCGCCTTCGCGCCGGACTTGGTTTCCGGCGCCGGCGACGAGGCGCTTCCCCCGACCCGGAGCCAGGAGAAGCGTTGGACTCGGGCGATCCGACCCCGCCTGACCGAGTGGGTCCGGGATCAGGCGCACCCGGTCGTCGAGGCCGGGCTCGCGCGGGCCGGATTCACCGCAGCATTTCGTGTCGAAGGGGACCGCCTTTACATCGCCTACGAGCCGCTGTTCGAGGAGACCGGATTGGTGCGCCCGGAAGTCATGGTGGAGTTCGGTGCGCGCTCCACGGGCGAGCCGCACACAATTCATCCGGTCGTTTGCGACGGAGCGGCGCATTTGCCCGATCTGGCGTTTCCCACGGCGAGTCCTGCGGTCATGCTGGCCGAGCGGACCTTCTGGGAAAAGGCGACCGCGATCCACGTCTTCTGCCGCCAGGAGCGACGGCGCGGCGAGCGGCTGTCCCGGCACTGGCACGATCTCGCACGTCTCGACGAGGCTGGCGTTGCCGGGCGCGCGTTGGCCGACCGCGCGCTCGCGCTCTCGGTCGCCCGCCACAAGGCAATGTTCTTCTCCGAGAACGACGCCACCGGCACCAGAATCGATTACGAAGCAGCGGTCTCCGGCGACCTGCAACTTGTGCCCGCCGGCGCCGCGCTTGCCGTACTCACCGACGACTACGCACGGATGCTGGCCGATGGCATGCTGCTCGATGACGCCGAACCGTTCGATGCGCTGATGGAGCGGTGCGCCGCGATCGAGGCGCGCGCCAACGCCGCGGGGTCGAGGAGCCGCTGATGGACGTATTCGCCTTCCGTGAAGAACTCGTCGCCGAGTACGAACGCTTTTCCCGAAGCTTCGCCAAGATCCGCGCCGAAGATATCTCCCGCGAAGTCGATGCCGCCTACGATGCGGAACACTTCTGGCCTGCCCCGCTCATCCAGCTCAATCCGAACTTCGAGCCCGGCGGCTACATCGACGACTTGGTCGCCGACGGCACGCTCGATGCGGAGTGCGCGAAGGTGTTCCGGCTAAAGCGCGGGGACAACACATTCGGCGAGCGCCTCCTGCTCCACCGGCACCAGACGGACGCCATCGAATCCGCGAAACGGACAGAGAGGTACGTCCTGACCACCGGCACGGGCTCCGGCAAATCACTCACCTACTTCATCCCAATCGTGGACGACGTGCTGCGGAGAAAGCGTGCCGGCGACACCTGCAACGGCATCCTCGTCGGTCACAATATATAATCACAGACTGCTGAAGGGGCTAAGACACCTTAATAAGGCAGCGTGGGCGATACATAATGACAAACTCCGTTCATAGTCAAACCAACGAATCTCTCGCGGCTCACGGTGGTGGAGATGCCACCGCCGCCGGAGTGGATTTTCAAGCCAGACTTGGAGCTTGGCTTTGCTCGCACTTGGTCGCTGATCGACGGTTGGGCATTGGTCTTGGTGGAAGGCGGCTCAGTACTTTGCACTTCGAATCAGAGGCGCCAGTCGACGATATTCTCGCCCAAACCGAAGCGGGCTGGCTGTTTATCCAGGCCAAGACAAACCTTCGGCTTGAAAAGAGCGCAAGTAGTGAGTTGGCAAAGGTGGCAGGCCAAGTGGTTCGTCAGTGGTTGATTTGTCACAGTCGTACGGATGGACCAACATGGAATAGACCTCTTCAAACTGGCGAAGACCTTTTTGTTCTGGCTATAGGACCGAACGCTTCGCGGACCATCTCTTCAGACCTTGCAAAAGGAATAGATGCTTTTAATGACTCGACCGCAGATCCAATACTCAATGCCAAGCAACAAAAGGCCATTTCAGCTTTTAGTAAGCATCTTGCTCACGCTTGGTATGCAGAGGAAGGAGAGTCAGCCACGCAAGAAGATATTCGAAGCATCTTGGGGCTGACAAAAATAGTATCTTTAGATCTTCATGGCGCCAACCTCACAGAGGCAGAAGAGATATTGGGGCGCGTGCTTGAAACAAGGGATGATGCTAGGGCGACTTTTCCATTACTGTTGTCCTTTTGCCAAACGTTGATGGCTAACCGCTCTAGTTGTGATGTGACTGCGATTAAGCAGTATCTGCGCACGTCCGGCATTCGCCTTAAGGCAGCGCCGGCCTATCAGTCCGATGTGGAGAAGTTACGGATTTACAGCCAGCGAACCAGAGAAATTCTCAGTAGCCACGAAGCAATCGACATAGCAAGTACACCGGTTCGGATAGACAGGCAATGTACGAGCGCAGTCATTGCGGCCGCTCGCATGGGATCGGTAGTGGTAATTGGGGAGCCAGGGGCCGGAAAAAGTGCAGTCATTAGTGTCACGGCGGAGACGCTGAGTAGTGAAGGCCACGAAGTTGTTGCGTTATCAGTAGATCGTTTACCGGTAAGCTCCCTCGGCGACCTTTCCCGGGAGATCGGCTTAGAGCACGGGCTTCGCGAAGTTCTGTTGAATTGGCAAGGAGACCAGCCTAACTATCTCATTATCGACGCACTTGATGCATCTCGCGGGGGACAAAGCGAAGCTGTGTTCCGAGCATTGATGTCGGAACTCCGAGCATGTGCGCCGGATCAGTGGCGAGTTATCGCGTCTATCCGCTCCTTTGATTTGCGTATGGGGTTGCAATTCCAAGAATTATTCGAGGGCAGCCCACCGAGACCCGAATTCTCTGATAGCGCCTTTTCCAACATAGTACATGTGAACGTGCCAACGTGGACGAGCGATGAATTGACGAGTTTGCTACAAGAGGCACCGAGTTTGGCATCGGAGATAGACTCGGCGGGTGAGCGTATACGGGACCTCGCCCTTATACCCTTCAATACGAAACTGATGGCCGACCTAATTGGTAGTGGGTTAGATCCTTCAAATTTCAGCGCCGTACAGAATCAGGCACAACTACTGGACCTTTACTGGGACAAGCGGATTGCACATCATGGATCGACTGCAGAGGTCTGTCTGGCGAAGTTCGTTTCACACATGGTGGATGTCAAATCGCTACAGGTGACAAAGCTCGCGGTTCTAGATGCTACTAGTGACGGAGCTGCGTTGGATACGATGCTGGAAGCAAATGTACTGGTAGAGGCTACGCCGCGGTACATAGCGTTTCGGCACCATATACTTTTTGACTACACCGCTAGTCGGGTCTATCTACCTGCTGACAATCCTAGCAAAATCATGGAAATATTGAAGCGGGACAAAGGCTTGGGCCTTATATTGAGTCCAGCACTATCGTTCACGCTGATGGATATATGGAACGAGGGGGATCGGAGCGCCTTTTGGGCTACCATCTTAAGGCTGACTGGCAATCCGACATTTGATCCGATTGCGGCAAGTATCGCAGCGCGGATGGCTTGTGAACTACCCCAATTCGACAATGACATTGTAGGACTCAGCGCGCGCGGGTCAACAGAGGTACAAGGGGAGGAGGATCGAGTTCGTTCATTAAGCAGGATAATAGGTGCACTGGTCGTAAGATTAGAAGAAGACGAGTCCGTAGCTCTGGATCCTTGGTGTGCTCTAGCCCAACAGCTGTCCACAAGCCTAACATCGCGAACCGTCGGCTGTTTGAGGGTACTACTGTTCGCGCTATATGAGCGTGTGAATACAAGAAAGCAAACTGACTCTGTAGGCTATGTATCACGGAGATTTTTTGAGTTTGCTTTTATGTCGATCGGGTCGCAGCTCGATGTCACCTCACCCGCAATCCAATTCGTTGCTGCAACATACAACAGCGATCCTAGCGAATCCAAACGCCTGTTGCGTATGATATTTGAACCTCATCGATTTAGTGATCATGGAGAAAAAGACCTATTCACTCTCGCCCAAGGTTTAAATTTTATCAATGAAGAGGATCCAGGGTTTTTGACCGAGATATATATCCAAGCATTCGGGAATAGAATTTTCGACGATAGTGTGACACCTATCGGCAGCAGCCAAATACTCTCTTTGTTGAGCAATCGACGACAAGATTACGATGTCGCATTGTATTCTTTTAAGGAGTTTTTTTCGAAGTTTTTAGAAACGCACCCTCAGCATGCGATTAAAGCGCTCTGTTCTATTATTGAAGATTATGTAGAAAATAACGAAAGACCGATAAAAAAGGGGCACGTCTGGAACATCGCACACACCGATCACGACGCTAAACTGCAACAAGATCTTAGTCATGTATGGGGTTGGAACATTGGTGAATCTTCCGGGGATAACACCAAAGATCTAATAAATATCTTTGTGCAATATATTCGCGAATGTCAACCAGAATATTTATCATCCGTCATTGCTTGTGTAATTGAGAACAACAAAATGGCAGTGCTATGGGCGCATTTGTTCCGTGGCTGTGTAGTACGAGCACCCGATACACTTGGTTTGCTATGGCACATTGCCACGCAAGAGCCATTCTTACTTTCTTTGGATACTCGAAAATTCACTATTGATTTTATTGCAGCTAGATATCCGTTTGAACCCTTTGAAGCGCGACTGGCGTTTGAACAGCGAGCCCTAGCGTATACGTTTGATGAATTTGACGGAGAACACCCAATACGAGACGCTATCCTGTCGGAACTATTTTCTTGCGCTGGACAAGAAAATATAGCGACTGAAGCGGCGCGCACTCTAATCCGCGATGTGACGGCAGGGATTCCCTCGGGCGGTGGAGCGAAAAAGCCATTTGAAGTTGTGACTACTTTAAGCAAAGTCGATGAATGGGGATGGCTGCGGGCAGCCGGGGTGAATGTGGATGAGCCCGATATTAGCACGCTCCTTGAGGATGTAAGGGGACTAGAAGATAGTTTACAAGGTACAGAATCACCCGGATTGGCTGCTTCTTTATTTGATCAGAGAGACTTGCTGACAGGCATAGTTGATCGAATAGAGAGTGGTAAGCTCGACTGCCCAGCCTCACTAACAGAGTATGCCTATAGCACGGTGGGCAGATTTATTAAGGTCAAGTTGTGGTCACAACACACGGTGAAGGCACGCATGACCGAGAAAGACGTATCATGGATAACTTCCCTAGTCACTAAGTTAAATGAATATCCATCACCGGAACTTACGGACGAAGAAGAGCGTAACTTCGAAGAGCAACCGAGATGGAACTCTACAGACGTATCGGTGCAAGGTGCGGAAACTCTATTGGCATTGGGCGGCTTAGACAGTCGCACAGCGTTGGCAAGCTTTTCGCTATTGAAAACGCTGAGCCAGGCGAAGAATCCTGCCATCCGATTTGTAGTCGCACAGAACATGTACAGGTTACAAAGTACCAATGCAGAGGGAATGTGGCAGCTTGCTGAGCTTTTCGCGAGGCAAGAACGGAACTGTGCAATATTGGAAGTTTTCGTTGATCAATTTATGCGAAAAGAAATGTTTGAGTTTGATATGGAGGCCACGGAACAATTATTGTTTTGCCTATTAGATCGTTCCTTCACTGGAGAAGAAACACGAACTATCGAGTTAAGGGGAAAACTAGCTGTCGCGGTATCAAATGCCGCGTTCCAGTACGAAAGGGATCAACTAAGGGGGATTTTATTGAATTGGATCGCAGATCCTATTAGTTTTTCAGTCGAGCTGGGACAGGTTTTTTTCACTCATCGTGAAGGGATCGTTCTAAAGTACTGTTCGGCCGACAATGAGGCACAAAATTTATCGGCGCGCGTCCAGCGTTTTTATAATCAAGCTTCAGCGTCAATACAAGATCATTTGCTTAAACTTTTCGATGACACGGGGGACAAACAACCTACAGAGTCTGAACAAAGTGATTTCACTACACTATTGAAGCTATTGAACGACCTTAACGATCAAATTTATTTTGCTTCTGGGGCATTCAAGTCCCAAGAAGATAAGTTTGAGCCTTTGGAACGCGACATCAGTAAGGCCCAGTTCATTGTCGATATGGAACCTACCCTGGAAAGAGTTGCTGACGTCGGTGCTCCTCGAAGTATATATCACTTCATAGCGCTTCTAGAGTACCTGATCTCAGGACATCCGGCGACGGTGTTCGACCTTGTGTCACGTGCGCTTATGGGAGGAGGGCGAAAGCACGGTTTTCAGATGGAATCGATGGGTGCGGACTCTTTCGTGCGAATTATTGGAAGATACCTTGCGGATTATCGATATGTTTTTGATGATGAAGACAGGAGACGTTGTTTGAGTGATTGCTTAGAGCTATTTGCTGATGTCGGGTGGCGGGATGCCCGTGCATTGTTATATAGACTTCCTGATTTGCTTAAATGAATGTTTGTTGTGTTGAGCGGCGCTGAGGCACTTAGGGCGGCGCGACGATTAAGATTAATCGCAGCAACGAGCAGAGTGAGATGGTGACGCGGGCTGGAGACGGAGGGAGGGCGTAGTCCGACAGGAGTTTCCGGCCCACCGTCGCGCGAATGTTTTGCGTCCCTCCCGAAGGGGCGTCGTGGAATTTTACGATCGGTCGAGGACCATGCTCGTGCTTTTCGCCGGGCGGAGGGCGAAGAGGTACCGAGCTGCTATGTCACCGATTGCCAGATGAGGCTCTTCTTTACCCTGAAGAAGAACCAAGGCACCGAGATCACGGCGGCGAAGTCAAGCTTCAGCCGCGCGACGGGCTACCGCTATGCCCGTGACCCGTTTCTGTCTGAGCGCAAGGCTGCGCCGCGCGATCGACGGCGCCTGGACCCTCTGGCCGATATCTTCGAGGCCGAGCTGGTGCCGACCGTCGTACCCTCGGCTCGGCTCGCCGCCATGTGCACTCATGGGTACCGCCGACCGGCGGCGTCTCAATGGCGTCAGTTCCTCCAATTCCACAGCCTCCCGCGCGGTTCACGGACGGTGTGGCCGCGGACATAACCGCGTCGGCCGCGACCTCGCCCCTGTCGACAACGCCTTTGATCGTCGCCATGCTTGCGGGAGTGTTTCATTTCGCGCTCGGTCGACGGTTCTTGGATCGCCGCCTTAGAAATCCTCGAATCTCCCCAACCCTGGGGAGATACAACCGTGCCCAATAGGCTTATCGTCAAAGGCGTGGGAGCGTCGCCAGGAGCAGTCCCGGGAGAAGGCCGCCCCGCGGCTGGCGGGCCAGCGGTACAGTTGTCGTCGCGTGCGAACCGTTGGCCGTCAACTGCGGTGGATTCGGTTTGCAGCGGTTCTTCACGACGGTCTTACGGGCTGCGAAGTAGACGGTGAAGTGGCCGCCCTTACATGCCTATGGATACAGCGCGAAGGCGTCCGAATTCCAGTAGCGGTGGCAAATCTGTTTCCTTAACGGGCTGTCCGTCCTCCTCCATCACCGCACTCCGTCCGAACACCGTCCCGAGACGCAGGACACCCACAAGACGCCCGTCGGCGCCCCGTCCACCTCCATGTCCCCCCGGCGTGAATTTTCTCGACCGGGGCATTTCCCTTCGCGGTTCCAGGGTGCTAGCGGGTCAATCCGAAACGCAATCGATGCCTGACGGACAACGGCTGGAAGATCTTGCCGAGGACATGCCGGCCTCGCCTGCGCTGGTCCGCCCGGCCTTCCGCCCTGACAGGAGTGTCAATAGACCTTGCCGCTGATGGCCGCATGACCAAGCTCCGAGACCGGAGGATATCCCAGCGGACCGTGGACGGTCTCTCCGTCGAGGAAAAGGACGCCGTGTTCTGGGACTGCGATCTTCCGGGCTTCGGAGTACGGGTCTACCCCAACGGGACGAAGGTCTATGTCGTGCAGACCCGCGGGCACGGGAGGTCGAAGCGGGTCACGATCGGTCGACACGGGCTGTTCACGGCGGACGAGGCGCGCCGCAGGGCCGTCCGCATCATCATCAACATCAAGGACGGCGAGCATCCGACGCGGTCGCCGGCGAACAAGGTCACCGTGGCCGAGCTCGCCGAGCGCTACCTGAGGGAGCACGTGGCGGTCTACTGCAGGCCCAGTACCGAGAAAATGTACGCGAGCGCGCTACGGCGGTTCATCCTCCCGGCCTACGGCCATCTGCCGGTCGGCGTGGTGCAGCGCGACCAGGTCGCCGATCTGCACTACCACATGCGGGACAAGCCCTATCAGGCGAACCGCGTTCTCGAGATCGCGAGCAAGATGTTCAACCTGGCGGAGTTGTGGCGGCTCAGGCGCGGCGGCAGCAACCCCTGCCGGTTCGTGCGCAAATACGCGATGCACAAGCGGGAACGCTTCCTGTCGGAGAGCGAGTTCCGCAGGCTCGGCAAGATCCTGACCGAGATGGAGGCGGAGGGGTCGATCCCATTCCAAGCGGCGGCGGCGATCCGGCTCCTGATGCTGACCGGATGCCGGAAGACCGAGATCGTGGCGCTACGCTGGCAGCAGGTGGACTTCGAGGCCGGCGAGTTGCGTCTCGTCGATGCGAAGACAGGTCCCCGGCTGGTGCCGCTCTCGCCGCCGGTCAGGTTGCTGCTTCTGGACCTTCCCAGGGTGCGGGGCAATCCCTGGGTCATTCCCGGCTTCAGGCCGGGCCGGCACCTGTCCGATCTCAACCATTACTGGGATCGCGTGCGCGAGCGGGCAGGCCTCGATGACGTGCGCATCCACGACCTCAGACACAGCTTTGCCTCCCGCGCAGTCGCGCTTGGCGAGAACCTCTCGATGATCGGGCAACTGCTCGGACACGGGCAAGTCCGGAGCACGACCCGCTACACCCACCTTGCCCGCGACGCGGTCAAGGCGTCGGCTTCCAGGGTCGCGGGAAGCATCGGTTCGAACATTCTGGAACAAAGCCGACCCGCCGGCACCGGCTGATCGGAGCGGTTCAGCGAACTCTCCACGGCTTGCGAGGTTCCGTAAGCGGCCGCGATCACCCGCTGGTCACCTGTTGTCCCCCTCGTGGTCCCGTCTGACCCCAACTGACCCGTCTATCGATGAATGCGGCACTTAAATTGACACCGATTTTCGGATATCTGGACATGAGTACCCTTGAGATGCCTCTAGAACGCAGGAGACGACATTTCTATGATTATTCCCTATAGCACAAAGGCTTGCACCCACATCGACGCCTCTTGAAACCCTCGTTCTGCTACGCTACAAGACCCTGGAGAACGACTCCGGTCGCTTACGCCCATCTTACGCTTACGACGAATAGCGAATCGGCGGCCGACCGGGAACGCGAAAGCGTTCGTTCAAGGTGTGGCGGATATGAGGACGACGATGCCAACTCCGCGTTCTGCCGAGCTTCGGCCGGCTTCGCCCTGTGCCATCTTCATCTCCATCACTGCGTGACCGAACGCTTTCGAACGCTGAGAGCCATTCTCAAGAAGGGGTATCGCATGGCCAAGCTGAAGTTTCGCACCATCTCCAAGCGCACCGTCGACGCGCTTGTCGTCGAGGACCGCGATGAGGTCTTCTGGGACGACCGCATCCCCGGCTTCGGGGTCAGGGTCTATCCGTCCGGGTCGAAGATGTATGTCGTCCAGACCCGGCACAAGGGGAAGTCGCGCCGCGTGACGCTCGGGCGCCACGGGGTCATCACCGCGGATCAGGCGCGCAAGAAGGCGGCCGAGACCCTCAACCGCATGAGGAGCGGCGAGGACCCGGTGGGCCGGGGCTCGGTGACGGTGGCCGAGCTCGCCGCGCGGTATCTGGCGGAGCATGTCGACATGCGCTGCAAGGAGAGCACGCGGAAGGCGTACCGCAGGGCGGTCGAGCGCTTCATCGTGCCGTCCTACGGCGACGTGGCGGTCGAGGATGTGGAGCGCGAGCACATCGACAAGCTGCACCGCGATCTGCACCACATTCCCTACCAGGCCAACCGGGCGCTGGAGATCGGGACCAGCCTGTTCAACTTCGCCGAGGAGTGGAAGCTGCGCAGCGGGGGCAACCCGTGCAAATACGTGCGCAAGTATCAGGAGACGAAGCGCGAGCGGTTCCTGACCGAGGCGGAGTTCCGCCACCTTGGCGCGGTGCTGAACGAGATGGAGGCCGGGGGCCGGCTGCCGGTCTATCCGGCGGCGGCGATCCGTCTGCTGATGCTGACCGGGTGCCGGCGCAACGAGATCGTCGCGCTCGAATGGAAGCATGTCGATCTTGAGGCGGGCGAGTTGAAGCTCGCGGACTCGAAGACCGGCGCGCGGCTGGTGCCGCTGTCGCCGGCTGCGGCGCGGGTGCTGGCGGAGCTGCCGCGCGTCGCGGGCAACCCGTGGGTGATCCCGGGCACCAAGCCCGGCAAACACCTTGCCGATCTCAACCACTACTGGGACCGGGTGCGGGCGGAGGCCGATCTCGCCGACGTGCGGCTTCACGATCTCAGGCACTCATTTGCGTCCAGGGCTCTGGCGCTCGGGGAGAGCCTGTCGATGATCGGCAAGCTGTTGGGTCACAACAAGATCGAGACGACGCAGCGCTATGCGCATCTGGCGCGGGATTCGATCAAGGCGTCGTCCGCGAGAGTGGCTGACAGCATCGGCGATGACATTTTGAAGATGCCGGCCACGGCGGAGACTTCCTCGGCCTGACCGGGGCCGTTTCGCCGGTTGGCTAGACGTGCCGGCCGGCAGCCGAGGGCGGTGGCGGCGCACCGATTTCGCCCCCGAATTCGGCCAGGCCGCCGATTTCGGACGCGCCGCGCGAATCGGGCGAAAATTTTTTTCGGGGACTTTCGACGCCAGACGTACCCCTGAGTACCCTGGAGTATGATTCGCGGTAAACCGCCTACAGGCGAGGGCTTGCGGGGCTTCGTGGCGGTCCTATCCTTGTGTCCATGGCCGCGCTCGATACCCTCCATCGCGACGGCTCGGACACCGATGCTGACGGGATGTTCGCGCTCCGCCGCGCACGACCGGACGCTTGCCGGCGGCTCCGGGGCCGGGGCCGATGATCGACCTCGACCGGCTGCGCCGGGCGCTGGTGCTGGGGGCGCTGGGGGCGGCCGCGACGGCGCTGCTGCTGCCTTCGCTGGCGCTGATGCGCTACACGGATGCCCACGACTGGTATGCCGCGCGCAAGGTGAGCGTGGCGCAGGCGCTGATCGCCGTCGGCTTCGACGAGCGCGCATCGACGAAATACCGGCTGGCGGACGGCAGGACCGTGACGTGGCTCCGCGACGGCGTGGCGACCTATCCGGCGGCGCGGGAGTCGCGGAGCCTCATCCTCGCCGTCATCGGCGACAACATCCTGCTCGGCGCCATCGCGGGATTCGTGGCGGTGTTCACGCTGTCGGGCCTGCTGAACCTGGCGCGGCACGAAGCGGCGGGGGTATCGGGGGCGGCTGCGCGGCGGTCTCTGGCCGCGGAGCGCCGGCCCGGCTTTATCGAGGGCGTTCCGCCGTATGCGGCGCACGAACCGAACCGTGTGCCGGCGAGAGCCGCCCCGGCGGCGCTCGCCCCGGAACCGGGACGTGCCGTTTCGACCGTTCCGCCCGATCGCGGGTCCCGCCCGAACGGTTCCGTCCCCTCGCCCGAACCGCCCGCCGACGCGGAGCCCGAAGAGGCGTATGAGCCGCCTGCCCGTCCGCGCGGACGCTGGTTCTGATGGTCGCCTCGATCGGCGCGGTGGCCTCGCCCGCGCAGGGGGTGAGCTACTACGAGAAGGACTCCTACTACGCGAAGGATTCCGACGAGCACAGGGCGGCGAGCGCCTGGGCCGGCAGGGGCGCGGCCGCGCTCGGGCTCGAAGGCCCGGTGGACCCGGATACCTTCCGGGCGGTGCTGGAGGGCGAGGTTCCGGACGGCTCCGGCAAACGGCTCGGCAAGCGCGGCAAGGAGGGCGAGATCCATCACCGCCCCGGCCGCGACCTGACCTTCAGCGCGCCCAAGAGCGTGTCCCTGGCCGCGCTGGTCGGCGGTGACGAGCGGATCGTGGACGCCCACGACCGCGCGGTGGCGGGCGCGCTCGACTGGTTCGAGAGGAACGCCGCCGAGACCCGGATGCAGGAGCCCGGATCGGGTCCGGGCCAGGCCCGGGCAGGCGGGCGCATGGTGCGGGCCGGCGATCAGAAGACGGTGATCGCCACCTTCCGGCATGACACCTCCCGGAACCTCGATCCCGCGCTGCACACGCACTCGGTGATCGCCAACATGCTGCTCGGCCCGGACGGCAAATGGCGCACCATGGCCAACGAGCGACTCTACGCCTCGAAGATGGCGCTGGGGGCGCTCTACCGCAACGCGCTGGCCGGCGAGCTGGCGCGGCTCGGCTACTCCATAGATAAGACCCATGCCGACGGGCGGTTCGAGATTGCCGGTGTCTCGTGCGAGACCGTGGAGGCATTTTCGACAAGGCGCGCGGAAATCGAGGCGGCGATGGAAGGGCGGGGCCTCGGCACGACGGCGGAGAACCCGCATCTCGCCCGGCGGGCGGCGCTGATGACCCGCGCGGCCAAGCGCGAGGTCGACCGCGACGCGCTGCGCGAGACGTGGGAGAAGCAGGCCGCCGCCCTCGGCTTCGACGCCAGGGGGCTGGTCGCCGCGGCGATGGAACGCCATGGGGCGGACAAGGCGCGTGAAACCCAACCGGGAAAGAACAGCCCTACCGCTGCGCCGCGCCAGCCGGACCTGTTCGAGCATGCCGCGAAGGCGGACCCCGCGCGCGCGGCGGCGGACTGGGCGCTGGCCCATCTCTCGGAGCGCGACGCGGTGTTCTCGAATACCGATCTGCTGGCGGCCGCGCTGGCCTTCGAGCCCGGCGCGGCGTCCATCGGCGATATCGAGCGGGCCGTGGCCGGCCTCAAGCGCGAGGGCCGGCTTCACGATGCGCCGGCCCTCGAAGGCGGCGGCGGTCTCACCACCGACAAGGCGCTGGCGGAGGAGCGCGAGACGGTCGCGCTGATGCGCGGCGGCGAACGGCGCGGCAAGGCGCCGATGCGGGGCTGGATGGTCGAGCGGCACCTGCGCAAGGGGCCGCTCACCGCCGGGCAGAAACAGGCGGTCAAGCTCATCCTGTGCGAGAAGGACAGAACGGTGGGTGTCCAGGGCTACGCGGGCACGGGCAAGACGAAGATGCTCGCGCGCGCGAGAACGCTCGCCGAGAAGAAGGGCTGGCGCATGGTGGGGCTCGCGCCCTCGGCCTCGGCGGCGAACACGCTCAACGCCGAATCCGGCATCGAGAGCGAAACCCTGCAACGCTTCCTCGCCCGCAACACGGGCGTCGCCGAGGGCCGGCTGACGAAGACGGGCGCGAAGGAAATGCGCGCGGCGTTCGCCAAGACCGTGCTGGTGGTGGACGAGGGCTCGCTGGCCTCGACCGTCCAGGCGCGCGACCTGCTGCGGATCGCGGGCGCGTTGCGCGTCCCGAAGCTGGTGCTGGTGGGCGATGCGAAGCAGCTCGACGCGGTGGATGCCGGCAAGCCCTTCGCCCAGCTCCAGGCCGCCGGCATGAAGACCGCGGCGATGGACGAGATCCTGCGCCAGCGCGACCCCGACCTGAAGGCCGCCGTCGAGGCGAGCCTCGCGGGCGAAATCGGCAAGGCGTTCGAGAAGCTCGGCTCCAATGTTGCGGAAGTGAAGGCCGACAACATTGCCGGCGCGGTTGCCGCGCGCTGGCTGAAACTCTCCCATGAAGAACGCGAGCGCACCGGCGTCATGGCGCCGAGCCACGCGCTGCGCGAGGGGATCAACGGCCATATCCGCGAGCGCCTGGTGCGCGAGGGCCGCATCGCGGGTCCCGCCATGGAGACCGCGCGGCTGGTCTCCAAAGGCTACACCAACGCGGAGAAGTCGCTCGCGGCCAACTACGCACCGGGCGACGTGGTCGCGTTCCACCGTTCCTACAAGCGGATCGGCGTCGCCAAGGGCGAGGAACGCCGCGTCGCCGGCGTCGACCGCAGGGAGCGCACCGTGCTTCTGGAAGCGCCGGGCGGCGGGATTGTCGCCTGGAAGCCGTCCGAAATCGGCGGGCGCAAGGGCGGAACGGAGGTCTACCGCCGCGAGAGCATCGAGCTTCGCGCGGGCGACCGCATCCGCTGGACCCGCAACGACAAGGGTCTCGGGCTGGTCAACAGCGGCGCGGCCGAGGTCATGGGCGTCCGCAACGGCCGGGTGACGTTCCGGCTTGAGGACGGGCGCAGGCTCACGCTGACCCCCGGCGACCCTCAGCTTCGCCATCTCGACCGCGCCTGGTGCTCGACCGTGCACGCCTTCCAGGGGCGCACGGTCGATGCGGTGATCGCGGCGATGGAGGCGAACCATCCCGCGCTGACCACGCAGAAAGCCTTCTATGTCGAGATCAGCCGCGCCCGCGACCGGGCGGAGCTCGTGACCGACGATGCGGCCGCGCTCAAGGAACGGCTCGAAGCGGTCACCGGCGAGCGCATCTCGGCGCTGGAAGGGATCGGCGAGGACGTGCGCCGGGAGCGCGAGGCGGGTCGGGAAGCCGGATCGGACGGCAGGGAACGCGCCCGCGACCGGGCCGAGGACTCCGCGATCCGGCAGGTCGAAGTGGTCCGCGAGCGCGACGACAAGGCCGCCCGAGAGAAGGCAGGGCCGGTTCGCGACAGGGCCGCGCCCGCTGCTCCGGACCGCGAAATCGGCCGCGAGGCGCCGCAGCGCAAGGCGCCCGAGCCCGAGCCGCCGGCGAAGACGAAGGTGCGCGAGATGGATCTCGGGCTGTAGACGCCGCCGCCCGCATATCTCCCGGCCGCCTGGAGCTGGTGAGAGAAAGCAGGATGTGGATCGCGGTGGCGACAATGCCAACGGCTCCGCCGGCTGGACGCGCGACCGCCGCGACGGCTTGGGTGCGGCGGCGGATGCGTACGTAAAGCGTCCGCCGGAGCGCGGTTGTCGGCTCGTGACCGAAGCTGACGGGCTTCGACGCCGGAGTCCAAGATGGTCGGATGTGAGTGACCCGGCGATGGATCTTGCCCGGAGGACCGCTATGTGCGTCAATTCCAGGATCGGTCTTCGTCAGACTGACCGTCGCTATCGGCGCGGCGGGGTGCCCGAAGATCGGTGAGCAGCGCATGCCACCAGATGGTTAACCCGGTTGTCTCGTCGATGCCTGAACGTCAAGCTCCCGACCCCAGCAAATTCAACCCGGATGCGGAACTTCCCTACATGCTTCGGCGGGAAGATTTCGGGCTGGTGATGCAGGACGTCTACGACTTCTTCTTCGATGTGAACAGGCACCTCGTGGACAGGGGATTGAATCGGCTGGACGACATGCTGAGGCCCGCGGCGATGTCAGGGCTCATCTCCGACATGATCACGGCGAGCATGGCGCGGCACTCGCGCGTGCTGGTTGAGAACAGGTACCACAACGGGCATCCGGATCTCATCGTAAATGGCCTTTATGCGAACGACGCGGTGAAGGCCGGGGAGGAAGGCGTCGAGATCAAGAGCACCCGAAAAGCGGGCGGGGCCGTCGATACGCACGGGGCGCGGGAGCAATGGATGTGCGTCTTCGTCTACAAGGTGGACAACGAATCCGAGCCTGCCGCCGAGCGCGCGCCGATGATATTCACCGAGGTATATCTCGGCCATGTCGCGATCGAGGACTTCCGCAGGAATTCCCGGAGCGAACTGGGAACGCGAACCGCTACCCTCGACAGACATGGCATTCGGAAGCTCCGCCGGAGCTGGGTGTATCTGGACACCTGATGGCCTCCAGCTTCGGGATCGCGGCGGTCGCTATTTCGATGTAGTCCGACGACAGCTCCACGCCGATGCTGTGTCGGTCAAGGTGATTCGCCGCCGCGAGGGTGGACCCGGAGCCGGCGAAGGGGTCGAGGATCACGCCTTTCTGGAGCGGCAACGCAGCGCGCACCAGTTGCCGCAGAAATGCCTGCGGCTTCAGTGAGGGATGTGGCGCCAGCCGCCGTTCCGCTGGCCGTGTGGGATGAGACTCGATCACGTCTCCGAACGGTTGGCGTTCCGATTTCCTCCGCAGCCCACCGGTGCCCCATTTCCGCAGGTTGTCCTGCACGCGCCCTTCGATCGGATTGCGGAACAGGAGCCAAGGCTCGGCCATCGAGCGCGGCATGACGGTGATATCGGAAAATTCTTCGTGCGCGTTCTTGGGGCGATCGCCGCCGCGCATGGTCATGACCAGGCGGAAGATCATTCCCCGGCTCTCGAGACCGGTGTCCGCGAGTGCCGAGGCGACGATGTGCGTTACGAGCGGATTCGAGGCGACGAATAGATGGGCTCCGGGAACGAGGACCCGGGATATCGATCTCCCGAAGCGCATGAAGAATTCGCGCATGTGTTCGAGATCAGCCGGGCCCAGAGTCGTGAAACGCGGTAGCGGAGACCGGCGATGGCCGTCGAAGGACGGGGGGATGCGCCATACCCCCCCTTTGCCTGCCCGGAGCTTGCGCTGCTCGACTTCCGTGTATTCGACAAGGCCGTAGGGAGGGTCGGTGATCACCGCATGGATGCTGTTTTCCTCCCGTTGTTCCAGCCAGTCGAAGCAGTCGGCTCGATACAGCGTCGCTTTGCCGTGACGCAGCACCGGTTCGATACTCCCGCTCGGGTTGCCCTGGGGGGCGGTCGTAGGTAAGTCTCGTTCCCGTTTGAGCCGATACCGGCCATGCCGCGTCCGCTCGAACATGTCCGGGCGGAGCCTGAGATACGAGCGCACGGATGACGCGGGCACGTCCCCTATCCTTTCCTCGACCGACCGTCTGATGTCCGAAACACTCGCGTCGCCGCGAGTCGATCCGAGACAAGAGACAATCGCGTCTCGCACGGTGCCGGGTGAGCGTTTCAAATTCGGCACTCCATCGTCCTCCGAGAAAGCGGCCATGTTAGACGTCCAGACGTCTTTGTGCAATGACTCCCTATATGGTGAGAGAGAAAGTTCGGTCTGCGGTGGCTGCTTTCTCCGTGCGGTGTGCAGATACGCAAGTACCGAACACGCTCATGTCGTCGTGTCGCACCGCGCCGCGCGTGCCTTGGAATCGAAGAGGGAGCCAACGGA
Source organism: Alphaproteobacteria bacterium (assembly GCA_965243325.1). GTDB lineage: Bacteria > Pseudomonadota > Alphaproteobacteria > UBA7887 > UBA7887 > JANQOH01. The sequence goes on from CBDEUQ010000003.1 coordinate 3,433,236, forward strand.
TGATCAGGGTCGTGAGCTGGAACATCGCCAAGCGAAGCGAACCGTGGCGCGAGCTGGCGGAGATGGCTCGGCGGGGAGAGGCGGATGTGGCGCTTTTGCAGGAGGCCGGAAACTCGCCTGGCGATCTCGCGCACCTGTTCCGCTACGAGAATGACATCGGCTGGGACCGGAGCTTGTGCGACCGGTGGCCGCTGGTCGTGCGTTTGTCCGAGCGGGTCGAAGTCGAATGGCTCCGGCAAGTACCTCCAAAGGCCGGAGGCTTCGGGGTGCGCGAGGTCGGAGTGAGCGGCATCGGCACCATGGCTGCCGCGAGAGTAGCGCCACGCGGCCGACCGCAGGAGGCGTTCGTGGCGGTGTCCATGTACGCTGCTTGGATCAAGGCCAATCCTTACACCGGAAAAAACCCCGGGATTGTTTCCGATGTTTCGGCGCACCGCATCCTCTCGGACCTGTCGACCTTCATCGATTACGAAGACCCGTCGCGACACCGTATACTCGCCGCGGGCGATCTCAACATGTTCCACGGGGCGACTGGCCGGAGGCTATCGTGGGTTGAACGGGAGCGCACGGTCTGGGACCGCTTCGAAGCGCTCGGCTTGGCGTTCCTCGGGCCGCAGACGCCGAACGGGCGGCCGGCGGCGTCGCCTCAACCCGATGTTCCCGCGGATACGCGGAACGTCCCGACCTACCGCACCGCAAGGCAATCTCCGGAGGAGGCTAACCGTCAGCTCGACTACGTCTTCGCTTCTCGCGGCTTCGACGAAAGGATCTCGGTGCGTGCTCTGAACGAAATCGACGAATGGGGATCGAGCGACCATTGCCGGCTGCTGGTCGAAGTCGCTCCCGGATAAAGGCGTACAAGACCCGAATTCCCTCACGCTGGCCCCTCTCCGAGGGCGTCCGCCATCGCCAGGCGCCCATCGTTGAGGATGCTGTCGAGCTGCTTCTTGCGCTTTTCGCCAAGCAGTTCCTCCTGGCGGAGCGTGGTCAGCAGATAGACGCCGCGGTAGATGTCCTCGATCAGCGCGAGGTAACCGGGCGGGATCGCGGCCTCGGCGGGCCGGTCGAGCCGCTCCTCGGCGGCGGCGAGGGTCGCGGCGCGGACGAGCTGGCTGGCCGTAACCCCCTGGCGCAGGGCCGCGTCCTCAACCAGTTGCCACTCCGAATCGGAGAAACGGATCGTGCGCGATCGGCGGAACTCGCCCGTGCGCTCGCCGGATTCGTTCGAATTCCCGACGGTTTTTCGAGCGCTTCGTGCCATTTCGCTGCTCCCTTTCGGCCTCGCCTGCGTCCGGCGCGGGCCGGACCGCGCCCGAATCCCGATCCGTCCGACCCGCTCCCGGCCGTGAACCCTCATGATCGCCGTCGCGGTCGCGGCCCTCCGCCGCCTCCCGGCCGACGGTATCGCCGAGCTCCGGGAGAGGGTGAAGACCGTGCCCGGACGGTGTTCACGGGCGGGACGATCCGGCCGATTCCGGAGCATACAATCGGGTTACCGAGCGTATTGCATCGCCATGCGCCGGGCAATCGACCGGTCGCAAAATAGGCATCGATCATCCTGAATGGCCGCCAAGCGTCGCCAGGGGGCGCCGGGCGTACCGGCACGAATGTGTACCGGGCGGCATACGCTCGATCCGCAATGCTCCGGTCGTCTTCAGTCGTCGTCAGGGGTGCTGGAGCGCACTCCAGGGCACTCAAGGGTAGGTGCTGGCGGGCCTTGCAGCCTGCTGCGTCCGGTGTGAGAACGACGCGCCGAAAGGCGTCCTGATCCTGCTTCCTTGACACCCAAGCACCCGGGACATGAAAGCCGTTTTGCAACCGGCATTTAGCCCGAGCGGCGCTTGAGCGGCAGCGCCCGCCGCGCATGAGAGGGGACGGTCTACGAACCGCCGCGCGGCATCCGACCGGTAGTGTAGGAAGCACGAGGCGGCGAAGCAATTGCAAACCGACCCGCGCACTGGCCGGGTCGTTCGTGCGGCCCGCGCTGTCGGCGACGGCGCGCACGATGTCCAGCGCTAAGTCGTGTCGGCTGCGGCATCCGACCGCCGGTCCCTTCTCGCATTGTGCGGCGAACCGCGTGCGGCTATCGGTGCGGCCATGCGATCATCGTCGCGCTTCAATGCTCAACGGTCGCCCGCGCCCAAGCCGCCGCAGTCGAGCTTGCGCGTCGCACGGGGCGACCGCATGGTGACGGGAACGGGAGGCGAGCGAGGAGACATGCGTTGATGAACGATGCCGCGCCATACGAACGCGCGACCGGTCGGCACTGCCGACCGGTGAGTTCGTCGTCGCGGACGGCACAATGACTCCGGGCGCGTTCATCGCCAAGTGGCGGGCATCGGAGCTGAAGGAACGCTCGGCGTCGCAGGAACACTTCATCGACCTGTGCCGGCTGCTCGGCGAACCGACGCCGGCGGAAGCCGACCCGGCGGGCGAGCGGTACTGCTTCGAGCGCGGCGCGCGGAAGGACACCGGCGGCGACGGCTGGGCCGACGTGTGGAAGCGCGGCTGCTTCGCGTGGGAGTACAAGGGCCGCCGCGCCGATCTCGACGCGGCGTTCAATCAACTGCGGCAGTACGCGCTCGCGCTGGAAAACCCACCGCTGCTGATCGTCTCGGACATGGCGCGGTTCCGCATCCGCACCAACTGGACGAACAGCGTGAGCGTGACGCACGAGTTCACGCTCGACGATCTCGCGGACGGCGCGACGCGCGACAAGCTCAAGTGGGCGATGTCGGACCCGGCGCGGCTGCGGCCCGGCGAGACACGGCAGACCGTGACGGAGCGCGCGGCGGCGACCTTCGCAGAACTTGCGCAAGGCTTGCGGGACCGGGGCCATGATCCGCAGACGGTGGCGCACTTCGTCAACCGTCTGGTGTTCTGCATGTTCGCGGAGGATGTGGGCCTGCTGCCCGACGAGATGTTCACCCGGATGCTGACCCATGCCCGGCGCAATCCCGACAGGTTCGCGGACTATGCCTCGCGGTTGTTCGGCGCGATGGCTACGGGCGGCGATATCGACTTTCAGGCGGTGGCCTGGTTCAACGGCGGGCTGTTCGACGACGACGCGGCCTTGCCGCTCGACCGGCAAGGAATCGAGACGGCGCTCAAGGCGGCGGCGCTCGACTGGTCGGAGATCGACCCGTCAATCCTCGGCACACTGTTCGAGCGCGGCCTCGACCCGGACAAGCGTTCGCAGTTGGGCGCGCACTACACCGACCGCGACAAGATCATGCGGATCGTCGAGCCGGTGATCGTCCGTCCGCTGCTCGCGGAGTGGGAGACGGCGAAGGCCGGGATCGCGGCTACCGTCGAACGCGCGGACGTGGCGGGTTCTCCGGCGGCGCAGACACGGCTACGGCGGCAGGCGGACCGGGCGCTGCGCACCTTCCTCGACCGGCTGCGGCAGTTCACCGTGCTCGACCCGGCCTGCGGGTCGGGGAACTTCCTGTATCTTGCGCTGCACGCGCTCAAGGACATCGAGCACCGGGTCCAGCTCGAAGCGGAGACGCTCGGCCTTGCGCGCGGGTTCCCGGCGGTCGGCCCGGCGAACGTGAAGGGAATCGAGATCAACGCCTACGCCGCCGAGCTTGCCCGCGTGTCGGTGTGGATCGGCGAAATCCAGTGGATGCGGCGCAACGGGTTCAGCAATTCGACCAATCCGATTCTCGATCCGCTCGACACCATCGAATGCCGCGATGCGGTCCTTTCGCCCGACGGAGGACAACCGGACTGGCCCGACGCCGACGCCGTGATCGGCAACCCGCCGTTTCTCGGCGGCAAGCTGCTAATCGGCGGGCTGGGCGAGGACTACGTTTCGCGGATGTTCGCGGCGTGGCAGGGCCGCGTGCCTCGCGAGGCTGATCTCGTCTGCTACTGGTTCGTGAAAGCGGGCGAGCAAGTCGCGGCCGGCGCGACACAGCGTGTCGGGTTGGTCGCTACGAATTCCATACGCGGCGGAGTGAACCGCAGGGCCTTGCAGGCGGCGACCGACGGACGCCCGATCTTCGATGCCTGGCCGGATGAGCCGTGGGTGATTGACGGTGCGGCGGTGCGGGTGTCGCTGGTCTGCTTCTCCGGTCCGGACGACGCGTACAAGCCGGAGACACGCATGGATGGTGAGCCCGCCGACGAAATCCATTCCGACCTTACGGCCAGTCGCGGCGGAGCCGGGATTGACCTTACCGGGGCGAAGCGCATTCCGAGGAATATCGGGGTCGCCTTTATGGGCGACACCAAGGGCGGGCCGTTCGACGTTCCCGGCGATCTCGCTCGGGAGTGGCTCCGCCTGCCGGCCAATCCGAACGGGCGGACAAACGCCGATGTGCTCAAGCCCTGGGTCAACGGCATGGACCTGACCCGCCGCCCGGCGAGCAAGTGGATCGTCGATTTCGGTTGGGAAATGACGGAGGCGGATGCCGCGCTCTTCGAGGCGCCCTTCGCGCACGTAAGGGAACATGTCTGGTCGATGCGGCAGCGGAACCGCCGGGAAGCGTATCGCCTGAACTGGTGGCGGCATGTCGAGCCGCGACAGGGGATGTGGGAGGCGCTCGAAAGTCTGCCCCGGTTCATTGCTACTCCGCGAGTCGCCAAGCACCGGCTGTTCGTCTGGCTCGACGCGGGCATCCTGCCCGATAGCCAAGTGATCGTCATCGCCCGCGACGACGACACGATATTCGGCATCCTGCACAGCCGGTTTCACGAGGCATGGTCGCTCCGGCTCGGCACCAGCCTTGAGGACCGACCGCGCTACACTCCGACCACTACCTTCGAAACCTTCCCCTTTCCGGTCGGCCTCTCGGCGGACATTCCCGCCGCCGACTACGCCGAAGACCCGCGCGCCGTCGCCATCGCCGATGCCGCGCGGCGGCTGGTCGAGCTTCGCGACCGCTGGCTCAACCCGCCCGAATGGGCGGAGTGGAGGGACGAGCCGGTGCCGGGCTATCCGAAGCGACCGGTCGCCCGCGACGAGGCGGCGGCTAAGGAACTCAAGGCCCGCACGCTCACCAACCTCTACAATGCTCGCCCGCAATGGCTGTCGGACGCGCACACCGCGTTGGACGCCGCCGTTGCTGCGGCCTACGGATGGGATGCGGAGATTCGCGAAGACGAAGCACTGCGGAACCTGCTGACGCTGAATGAGGCGGACGGCAAGTAAGCGCCTCCGCACGGCCTCACGTTATTCGTCTCAATCCTTTCTCGGCTCCCGGTGTCGGTGGGCTCTGGGATCGAAGTTGTGGGCGTGCGCCCACATGCCGCGCTGCGCTCTACGCGCCTCCCGCTCGACGTGTCGGTAGCGGTCATCGTAGGCGGCGATCGCGTGTCCTTCCCGCACCAGCCATTCCCCGATGTCCCTGCCCTTGTAGGTCACGGTGCCGACCAGCCGTCCGAACTTGTCCACACTCTCGACCGAAACGCGGACGGACTTACCTCCGATTTCCTGAATGAGTGCGCTCTTCACGCGCTTCCCGTGGTTGAACCAGTACCCGTCCTGATGTTTGGCCTTCTGATCGTATTCGGGCGCGTCGAGCCCGGCGAGGCGCACTTCCTGTCTGGCCACCCGTACCCCATCGCCGTCGGTCACATACGCCTTGCCTGTGATCGTACGGGTGGGACTCTCCACCCGGTGATCAGGGCGGAGCGGTGCGACGGACGCCTTCCGTGGGGCCGCGCGTCGCTGCCCCGGTCCGGTTCTTCTTGCATGACCCTTCTTCCGATTCCGGCGAGAACGCTTTCCGGGGGCGATCCCACGCAGAATTGCGACAGCGACAACGAGCGCAATCAACCACCACCAATCCGCGAACAATCCAGAGACTGCCTCCGACAGCATTTCCTCCAAGCCGATCCTGTCCAAGTGGGTCTTCCCCCGGTTCTGATGAGCGCATTTGCGGCATGGCCAATCTATCCAGTCGTATCGCGGCACGCCACAGCGGCACCGGTCGAGAAGGTTCCGTTCGTCGGTCTCCGCCGTGTCGCAATCCCCACGGTGCCGCGCTCCGTTTTGGATTTCAAAACCAGCGGCCATGCAGTTGGGCGCGGGGCCGCGAAGGCGCCGCCGCGATGTGAAGGTTCATCGCATCGGCGATCAGGCTCCCGACCTTCTCCGCCGTTTCGACCAGATGGCCGTCGGAAAGGTGCGCATAGCTCGCGGTAGTCTCGTGCCTGCGATGGCCGAGCAGCTTGCCCACGAGCGGCAGGTTTTCGCCTGACATGACGGCGTGGCTCGCCGCCGTGTGCCGCAAGTCGTGCAGCCGGACCTTGCCGAGCTTCGCGTCGTCGCAGACCGCTCGCCAGCAGTTGACGATCCGGTGTGCGTGTCTGCCCCCGGCGAGGCTCGGAAACAGGAACGCATCGGGGTTGCGTGGTCCGGACAGTGCCGCGATGACGGCCCGCGCGGCTTCGGCGAGCGGCACGCTGCGCGGTCCAGTCTTGCTATCGGGCAAGGCGATGACGCTCTCCCCAACGTCGCGCCAGCGGAGATTGAGCACTTCGCCCCTGCGGCAGCCGGTGAGCGCCAGCAGCCGGATCGCCGCGACGGCCTCGGGCCGTTCGTCCTCTCGGGCGTCGAGCGCCCGCCCGAGCCGGGCGAGTTCGTCGGTGTCGAGGAAACGGGCGATGTTGCGCCTCGGGTTCTTCCTGATGCCGAGACAGGGATTGGTGCCCGGCTCGCGGAAGCCGTATTCCTCGGCCCGGAACATCATGGAGCGCAATATCTCGAAGGCTCGGTTGGCCGCGCCGGGCCGCTCCCGGCTCGCTTCGTCGAACCACGCGGCCACATCCTCGGGGCCGACATGATCCACCGGCATCTTGCCGAAGGCGGGCAGGATGCGGGCCTTGAGATAGATGCGGATGGTCCTGCGTCCCGACGGCTTCCAGTAGGGATCGCAGCGCCGGAGATACTCATCGGCCAGCATGGCCACGGTCGGGGCCGTCTTCTCCTTGCGGATGTCGTCGGCGGGATTGGCGCCCGCGCGGACGCGCGCGAGCATGTCGCGGGCGCGGCGGCGGGCTTGCGCCAGGTCCATTTCCCCGTGACGGGCGATGACGATGCGCCGGGTCTTCCCCTCGATGCGAGCCTGCACGATCCACGCCTTCGCGCCGGATCGGTGGACGCGCAACCCGAAGCCCGGGAGCGCCCGGTCGAACAGGAACACGTCCCGTTCGCCGGGTTCGGTCTCGCGGACGAGCCGCGCGGTGAGGTCAACGGTCGGCATGATCGCACCCTCCCTCACGGACGGTCCCTCTACCGGCCAGGGCCGCCCCGATGCGCCCGGACACTCGGTCGGCGGCCTCGGCAATGGAGCGGTCGGACAGGTGGACATAGCGCTCGGTCGTCTCGACCAGCGCGTGACCGAGCAGCTTCGCGATGGTCTCCATGCCGACGTCGTTCATGGCCGCGACCGAAGCCCACGAATGACGGAGGTCATGAAGCCGCAGGCCGGGCAACTCCGCTTCATCGCGGATGCGGGTCCATTGGAACGCGATGTTGTCGACGGGCCGCGTCGGCGGACGGGCGGGAAAGAGATACGGGCAATCGGGGCCGTAGTGCGGGATCGAGTCGATGACGGCGCGCGCGGCGCTCGATAGCCAGACCGTGCGCGGCCCGGATTTCGAATCGGGCAGGAAGATGCGCCGGCCCCTGATCCAGTCCCATTGGAGTGACGCGATCTCGCCGAAGCGGCAGCCGGTCAGCATCAGCAGGCGGACGATGGCGACGACATCGGGGCACCGGAACTCGTCGCGGGTCAGCACGGCATTGAGCCGGGCCATTTCCTCCGCCGTCAGGAAGCGCTCCTTGGCCTGGGTCTTGTAGCGCCGCGTGTTCTTGCAGGGATTGGAGTTGTGGCGGCGGTATCCCCAAAGCTCGGCCATGCGCATCATGACGGACAGGGTGGGCATGGCTCGGTTGGCGTTGCCGGGCCTGTCGGCCATCGACGCGAACCAGTCCCGGACATGCTCGACGGCGATGGCGTCCACCGCCATGTGGCCGAAGGCGGGCAGGATGTGGTTGCGGACGACATAGGTGCTGGCCGTCAGGGTCTTGGGCTTCCAGTGCCGCGCGTAGCGGTCGAGAAACTCCTCGGCGAAAGCCTCCATCGGATAACCCGGCGTTCTCGGGCCGTTGTCCGTCTTCGCCGGTTCGATGTAGCTGGCGATGAGCCTGCGGGCCTCGCGCCGCGCCTCGGGGATCGTCATGGCGTCGGCGCTGCCGATGGTGGCGTATCGCCTCCGCCCGCGCACCATGCGGGCGAGGAAGTAGGTTCGGACTCCGGTGGGCTGGATGGTCAGCGCGAGTCCGCTCACCATGTCGTCGCGGACTTCGTACTTCGTAGCTCGGGGTTTTGCGAGGCGGACGCGCCGGGCGAAGGTGGATTTGGGTCGGTCGGTCATGGTCGCGGCTCCCGGTTCGGGCCGCGCGGCTGACTGGTAGTCAAGGAAGCAGCCGCGGCGGCGTTTCGTCGGGGATGCCGCGAGGCGGCGCGGGACCGGTGGAACCGTAACGCCCTGCTATTGCAGGGTTTTCCGGCTACTCATGCGACGGCGGGCGGAGGCAGGAAGGGCACCCTGGGTGCGTCCGGTGTGGTTCCAAAGCCCGCCACGGCGGGTCATAGGCCATGAATCTGCTGAATTTTCCAAGGGGGAATGGACGCCGGAGAACCCGGCAGGGTGAAGCCGCCGCGGCGCTGAGCGGCGGGGCGTGCCGTCACGAACCGGGACGGTCGCGCCCGGCGAGGTGACGGAGGCGCCGATGGTGGAACCCGCCCGATGCCGGTCGCACCTGCATCGGGTTCTGTGGAGGCCGGCAACGGCGACGCGCGCGATGATCGCGATGACGACCGCGACCACGGTCACCAGCGCCGTGCATCGTGTCGTGCACGATGATCGGCGCATTAGCCGACGCGCTATGCGAAGCATGGTGCGGAGGCGACCGACAGGACGGGCGATCGCGAGTCCCGTCGCGGTGTCCGCCGTGGCGATCAAGTCGGCGATCATGATCGCCGACAGCGCCGAGGGTGGGAGCGAGTAGCGCGAGCGGATCGGTGTGAGCGGCAGCGAACGCACTGGTGATCGGCGAATCCCCCGGATCGTGGTCCGGGGGCAGGCATCGCCCGGCGAGCGCGGCGCGAAGCGCGCGCGAGGAAGACGGCGCCGCCGCAACGCCGTCGGTCGGAAACGAAACGGGCCGCGCCGCCGTCCCGCTGCGGGGATGACGGCGCGGCCCGCTAGGTACTGCGGTCAGGCGCGGCAGACCGGGATGCCCATCTGCCGGGCGCGGTCCACGAGGTTCTCGGTGATGCCGCTGCCGGGGAACGCGATCACGCCCTTCGGCAGAAGGTTCAGCAGCTCCTCGTTGCGGCGGAACGGGGCGGCGCGTCCGTGGCGGTCCCAATCGGGCTTGCAGACGACCTGGTGGACGCCGTTGCGTTCGGCCCAGCGCGCGGCGATCTTCTCGACGCCGGGACCGCCGCCGTGGACGAGCACCATGTCGGCGTGCTTGGCGCGGGTCCTGTCGAGCATGGCGATCACGGCGGCCGGGTCGGCGACGTCCTTGCCGCCGGCGATGGCGACGAGCGTTCCCTGCGGCAGATGCGCGGCGGTCTTGCGGTCCTGCCTCGCGCGGGCGAAATCGCGGGCGTCGATGCTGGCCGAGGTCAGCGTGCCGGTCTGCGATACATGCGATCCGCGCCTCGGACGCCAGACGTTGCCGGTCTCCGCGCGATACCGTTCGGCGGCCTGGTCGCGCATGGTCTCGAAGGCGTCGCGTCGGTCGGTGAGGCACTGCGCGCGATGGGTGGTCATCTCCAGTTCGAGGGACTTGATCTCGGTGCCGTCCTGGGCGCGCTGGAGGTCGCGCAGTTCGGGCATCAGCTTGTCGGCGGCGCGGTCGAGGCGGTTGGTCTGGCTGTCGAGCATGTTCACGAACCCCCAGAGCAGGCTCTCGCGCTCGTCGGCAAGCTGGGTTCCGTCCGGCGCGACGCCCTCGGCCAGGATGCGGAACGCTTCGCTCACCGCATCGATGGCGTCGTCGGCGTCCCAGATCTCGCGGGTATCGAACTCGTCGCGCTCGGGCGCCGCGCCGAACAGGGCGGCGTTGTCGCAGACGGTCGCGGTGACGGACTGCGCGCCCGCTTCGATGGTGTCGATGTTCTCGATGATGTTCATGTCGGTCTCCTATGCGATCGGTTGTTGCACGCTGGGGCCGATCCCCGACGTGATTGTTCTTTGGGACATGTGCGCGCAACGGAGACACGCGGGGTTGGTGGAGCTCGGCGTTGCGGCGGGGCGAGTGGTGCGGGCGCAAGGCCCTAGTGGAGCCTGGCGAGGAACGAGCCCTGGCGGAACTTGGGCCTGAGCCACGGTCGCCCTGTCGCGGCGCCTAGCGGAACCTCCCCGCGCCGGAGCGGAGCGGAGGACCGGCGAAGCCGGTTGTCGCAGAGAGCACACATGGCACAATGAACGATCACGTCTGGAGGCGAATATCTCTCCACCTGCACGGACCTCATGGGCGGTTCGGCTTGGCACGGCGGTCGAGGGGATGCACGATGTCGCGTCAGCCATCGGTCCGCTCCGCCAGTTGCCCGGAGGCCCAGGCGGCTGCGCGGGCGAGCACATGGCCGTGGCACGGTTCGGGATCGCACCAGCACGCCAGCCAGCATCCGTCGAGCGCGGCGAGCTCCTCCAGCGCGACTTCGCCCGCGCGGATGCGGCGCCACAGATCGGCGCGGTAGCAGGCGATGACTTCCTCGCGGGTCCCGTCGCGGCCCACGCGCCACGGGTTGCCCACCGGGTGCGGCGGTCGACCAGCACGGTGTTGTTGACGACGTGCGCATATTCGAACTCCTCCCGCAGCCTCGGCTCGCGCTTCAGGTTGATGACGGCCTCCATGACTCCCTCCTCGTCCAGAACGGCTTGCCCTCCTCGCTGCTTTTCTCCCCTCTTGGCGCGGCGGCGGACTCCGGACCCGCGGCAGAAAAAATGGCGGCCGCCGAAACAGCAGCCGCCAGAGTTGGGAGGGAGGGGAGAGACGGATCTAGAACGGGATTTCCTGGCCCAGCCCGTCATCGTCGCCGGCCGGCATCGCCTCGCCGTTCGCCGACGGCTGGGCGGTCCCCGACGCGGCCCGGGTGCCGTTGCCGTTCGCGCCGGCGGGCTTGTCCAGGAATTGAATTTTGTGGCCGGGCACGACCAGGATCTCGGTGGAGAAGCGCTCCGAGTCCTCGCCGTCCTTCTTCCACCGGCGGGTCTTGAGCTTGCCCTCGGCGTGGATCAGCCGGCCCTTCTTGGCGTGGCGCACCAGCATGTCGATCAGGCCGGGCTGGAAGGTCACGACCCGGTGCCATTCCGTGCGGTCCTGGCGCTCCCCGGAATTGCGATCCAGGAAGCTCTCGTCGGTCGCGATGCTCAGATTGGCGACACGGCCGCCGCTGGCGAGGTTGTTGACGATGACGTCGGCGCCCAGGCGGCCGATCAGTTCGACGCGGTTCATTCCGAAGCTCATGACGATGCTCCTTCAGTTCTCGATGTTGACGATGGTTTGCGAACGACGGGAAGCCGGGACGATCGCTCCCCCCGGCCCCCCGCCGCTCATCCACTCCAAGCGCTCCTCCACCTCCATCACGCCGGAGGGAGCGACGCCGCCGGGTCCCAGGGCTCGTCGGGCGCGGCCTCGCCGAAGCCCACCACCGGCGGTTCCGGGAAGAGGCCGGCGAAACCGTGCTCGGGATAGACCGCCGGGCGTTCGGGACACCGCATCTGGCGCTCGTCCTCGATCGTCTCGCGGACGGCGGCCGGGTCGATGCCCAGCGCGGCCAGCAAGGTGTTGGCGGGCAGGTCGGTGGAATGGTCGGACAGGAACATGGCGAAAACCTCCTTCGCGTTGCCGCGCCCGGCATCGAGGCGACCGGACTCCCTCCAGCCGCCCTGCCGGACACGCCCCCGCGAAAGCTCCTCTCGACCTCCCGGCCGAACCCCGCGCGGACGCCGACGCGGTTCCGCCCCCGTCCGCGACGGACAGGCAGCGCCGCGACGGCATCGGGCGCGGATCAGTGCAGGGTGGCGCCGTTCATGGCGCCGGCGCCGGCGCGCAGGCAGCGTTCGGCGAGTGCGGTCCAGGCGGCGCGGTCGAGACCGAGGGCGCGGTTGAGCCTGTCGGCGACGCGGAGGCCGTCTTCGGCGGTGAGGCAGACCAGCGCGGTTGGGACGGTGAAGCCGAGGCCCTCCACCAGAAGACGGATCCGCGGGGGCTCGCCGTCCGTGTCGGTGACGGGAGCAAAGCAATAGATCGGTTCGTCGGGGATGCAGGCGGTCATTGGCGGTTGCTCCTTTCGTGGGGCCGGCCGGAGCGGCGGGCGTCCGGCCGGCGATACGTATGGGGGGCAGCGGACGGCGGGCCGGCAGCGCAGCGGGGAATGGCCCCCGCCGCGCGGCCGCCGGCTCACCAAGGCGGGGCCGTGTACGAACTCATCGGCGAGGCGTCGCACAGCACCTCGACCTCGTGGCGCGCGAGCTTCTCGAAGGCGAGGCAGAGCGCCACGTCGGCCTCGCTGTCATAGGGACCGTGCTCGCGGCCGGAGGCGATCTCGATCACCGTCCAGCTCGGGTCCCAGACCGGGATGCCGCGAAACGCCCCCGAGCCCTCGCGGTGCCTGCGCGAACAGGGCTCGCAGCGGGCGACCCCCGGCGACGGCGCCTCGCACTCGACGCAGCGGCCCCTGGCCTTCCGGTCGGCGTAGCGGGCGCGGCGGGCGGCATATTCCGCCTCGCGGTTGCGCCGCCTTCGATTGGCGACGGCGCAGGGCGCGCAACAGGTAGCGCCGCCGAAAGTGGGCGTCTTGCACTTGACGCAGACCCCGGCGGCTTTCCGGGCACGGTAGCGGGCGCGGGCGGCGTCGCAGCAGGCCCGGCACTCGGCCGCCCCGTTGGCCGGCTTGCCGCAGGTCGTGCAATCGCCCCTGGCGCGCCTTTCGGAATATCGGCGGCGGTCGGCTTCCCGTGTCGCCTCGTGGTTCCGGCGCCCGGAGCGGGCCTTGGCGCAGGGGTCGCAATACGCCTTGCCGTCCGGCGCGGGCGTCGCGCATTTGACGCATAACCCGGCGGCGCGGCGCTCGTGATGGAGCGTGCGTTTCGCCTGCCGCCGGGATTACACGGTCAACTGCACGCTCAAGATGCGTTGAGGGTCGGCGGTTTCGGGTGACGCACCCGTTTCATCCTCTTCACGGGCGCGAGTTCGAGCTGATTGAGAACTGGACGATCATGGGAGTGGCGTGGCTTCGATACCCAAGTGACGACGGGACGCTGCGCAGCATCCGACAGGCTTGGACCAGCGTAGCGGACGAGGATCCGTTTGTGCGCGTGTCGGCGGGCCGGTCGGCGTTCCGCCTCTCGGACCTGTTTGCGCTGGCGGCATTGCTGGACAGCCTGGATGGGGACGACCGCACCGTGCGGGAGAACGATAACGGGGCGGAGACTGTCAAGGAGATTTTGCCGAATGTGTAAGAATGTTTTTGCACATAAACGGGGAATACAGGGCATCTTGACGGCCAGGAAGACGGCGTCTTCTGGCTATTATGTGAAGTATAGCATGGAGTTTCCGATCATAAAGAGGAAGAAAGGGGTTGATACGGCGTTGGGAATGTGCATAAATATACTTACATTCCTTTTCCGACGGAGCCCGCGCCATGGCCAGACGCCCCGCCGACGCCAAGACCCGCGCCCTCAAGGAGCATGGCTGCCTGAACCCGAACGCGGAGGCGGTGCGCGACGAGCTGTTCGTGTCCAATGCGTTCTTCGACCCGCGCGATCTGCTCCAGGTCAAGTACGAGATGCTGCGCCGGGTGCGCGAAGACGGCGTGCCAGTGAGCCACGCCGCCGCCAGCTTCGGCGTCTCGCGGCCGACCTGGTATCAGGCGCAGCGCGCATGGGAGGCCGGCGGCCTGCCGGGCCTGCTGCCGGACCGGCCGGGACCGCGCCGGCCCCACAAGCTCAGCGACGAGGTGGTCGAGGCGCTGCGGGCGGCGAAGAGCGAACGGCCGGAGCTGACCGCCGCCGAGATGGTCGAGCTGGTGCGCGACCGCTTCGGCGTCTCGGTCCATCGCAGCAGCATCGACCGCGCCCTGGCGCGGGGAAAAAAACGATGACGATGCACAACCCACCCTGCACCGCGCTCCCGGCGGCGGAGCCTTCGGCCTACGGACAGGGGTACGAACGGATGCGCCGTCATGCCGTCGAGCCCGGCGCCGTCCACGACCGCCACGGAAGCGGCGTGGTGGCGTTGCGCGGCGTCGCGGCCTGGCTGCATGCCTTCGCCGCGCTGCCCGCCCCGCCGGCGGCCGCGTGCGCGGGGGCCGCGCCCGGGCCGTTGCCCACCGGGGTCGAGACGTCGGCGATCGACATTCTGATCGCCATGCTCAACGGCCATATGGAAGGAAAGCCGGCATGAGCAGCGCCCATCAGAAGGTGGATACGGGCCATCTGAGCCGCGATGCCTACTTGTACGTGCGCCAGTCAAGCCTGCAGCAGGTGTTCGACCATGGCGAGAGCACGCGCCGCCAGTACGCGCTGCGGGAGCGCGCCGTGGCGCTGGGCTGGCCGACCGAGAACATCGTCGTGATCGACCGCGATCTCGGCCTCTCTGGCGCCGACAGCGACCGCGAGGGGTTCCAGCACCTGGTCGCCGAGGTCGGCATGGGCCGGGCCGGCATCGTGCTCGGGCTCGAGGTCAGCCGTCTCGCGCGCAACTCCACCGACTGGCATCGGCTGATCGAGCTCTGCGCGCTGAGCGAGACACTGATCCTCGACGAGGACGGCGTCTACGATCCCGTCGACTTCAATGACCGGCTCCTGCTGGGGCTTAAAGGCACGATGAGCGAGGCAGAGCTGCACATGATGCGCGCCCGGCTGCGCGGCGGGACGCTCAACGCGGCCAAGCGCGGGGAGTTGAAGCTTCCTCTGCCGGTGGGGCTGGTCTACGACCCGCTCGACCAGGTGGTGCTCGACCCCGACGAACAAGTGCAGCACGGCCTGCGCCTGCTGTTCGACACCTTCACCCGGACCGGCTCCGCGCAGGCCACGGTGAAGCACTTCAACAGAGAGAAGCTGCTGTTCCCCCACCGTCCTCTCAGCGGACCGCAAAAGGGCGAGCTGCATTGGAAGCGGCTGAAGTTCTCGCAGGTGATCAACACGCTGCACAACCCGCGATACGCCGGTGCCTTCGCGTACGGCCGCACCCGGCGCCGCCGGCGGCCCGGCGGCGGTGTCGAGCACAGGCGCCTGGCGCGCGAGGAATGGACGGTGCTGTTGCGCGACGCGCACCCGGGCTACATCACCTGGGAGCGGTTCGAGGAGAACGAACTGCAACTCCGGAACAATGCGCAATCCTACGAAGCGAAGCGCCGCAGCCCCCCGCGCGAGGGACCGGCACTGCTGCAGGGCCTGGCCATCTGCGGCGTCTGCGGCCGGAGCATGACGGTCCGCTACCGCACCCGTAAAGGACGGCAATATCCCGATTATGTGTGCCAGAGAGAAGGGATCGAGACAGCGAGCGGCAGCGTGTGTCAGGGCGTATCGGGCGGCGCCATCGATCGCGCGGTCGGCGAGCTGCTGGTGGAACTGGTGACACCGCTCACGCTGGACGTCGCGCTCCAAGTGCAGAACGAGCTCACGGCCCGCGCCGAGGAGGCCGATTTATGGCGTTCCCAACAGGTGCAGCGCGCCCGCGAGGAAGCGGACTTGGCGAGGCAACGGTTCATGCAGACCCATCCCGACAACCGGATGGTCGCCGACGTGCTGGAGGCGGAATGGAACGCGAAACTCCGGGCCCTGGACGAGGCGCAGCACGAGCTCGATCGCAGCCGCGCCGAGCCTGACCGGGGGTTGGACGATGAGCAACGAAAGCGAGTGCTTGAGCTGGCCAGAGACTTCCCCCGCCTGTGGAACGATCCGGCGACGCCGCACCGCGAGCGCAAGCGGATGGCGCGGCTGCTGATCGAGGACGTGACGCTGACCAAGGCCACGCGGAGCCTGGGAGTGCGCCTGCGCGGCGGCGCGACCAGAGAGCTCATCTGGACGCCGGATCCACGCGTGTATGAAATCCGCAGGACCAGCGATGAGATCGTTGCCGAGATCGACAGGCTGTTGGATGACCACACGGATGGCGAGATTGCGTCGATCCTCAATACGCGCGGATCCCGAACCGGGCATGGCCATGCCTTTACCCCGAAGCTGGTGACAGCAACCCGCCACAATCGGTCTCTCAGGTCACGCTACGAGCGGCTTCGCGATCGTGGGCTGTTGACGATCCATGAGGCCGCCGACCGGCTCACCGTCTCGATCCGCACCATCAAAAAATGGCGCAGGGCCGGGCGTCTGCGCGGTTATGCCTACAACGACAGACCGGAATACCTGTTCGAGGTTCCCGATCTCCCGCCGACCAGGCAGGCAAGTCGATGCGGCCCGTGACGAAAGCCGAAATCTGCCCCGGTGTTCGACGGAATAATGGAGGTGCAGTATGCAGCATGCTTCCGGTCCTCGCGGCACGGCTCGCACATCGACCGGCCCTCCTCGGGCGGGGCGTTGCCGCAGCGGATACAGACGCCGGCGGCCTTGCGGGCTTCGCTGCGCCGGCGGCTGCGCTTCCGGCCGGCCCGGCGGCGGGCCTCGGGATTGCGGCCGCCGTAAGGTATCCCCTGGGCCTTCGCACGCTCATAGCGGTCGCGGTCCCTTGCACGATGCTTGACCGCGCAGGGCTCACAGGTGGTGCGATCCGGGACCGTCTCGGCGCGGCCGCATTTGGTGCAGACGCCGGCGGCCACGCGCTCGGCGTACAAAGCGCGGCTGCGCTCGCGCTCGTACAGCTTTGCCTTGGCCGGATCCCGCCTGGGTCGGCCCTCGGCGCGGAGCCTGGCGTCCCTCGCCCGGCCCGCACGGTTCTGCTTCTCGTTGCAGGACGCGCAGAGCGTGCGCTCGGGCACGGGCTCGCTTTTGCCGCACCGCAAACAAAGCCCGGCCTCGCGACGAGCCCGGGTCCGCCGGTGGTAGCGCGCAAGGTCATTCCTGCGGCGCGCGTGGATGTCACGATATGCCACGATGGCCTCCTTCCTGCCGATCCGGAAATGAACGGAAGGACGCCCCGCCGCCTGCCTTGCCTCGAACAGAGGGCGGCAGGCCGGCAGGACGTCGCGGAAGGGGCCGTCAGCCCTTCTGCTTGCGGTCGCAGAGAATTCCGGCCGCGAGCGACCCCCACAATTGCAAGCCGCCGCGGGTCTTGAGGCCGGTGCAGATGATGATCTCGGTGGTGGCGGGCCGCAGCTCCTTCACCGCCTTCAGCGTGACCGTGGTGCGCTTGACCTTGCGTCGGCCCTTCGCCGCGAGAGCTTCGGCCGGGGCGGGAACGATGTCGCCGTCGGAACGGGCCTTGAACCGCTCGACCACATAGCGGTCGTCGGCCAGGCCGGTGCCGAAGAAATGAACCAGAAACGTCGCCGCCGTGTTGCCGGGCATCGCCATGGCTGCCGTCATGATGCCGTCTCCTTCGTGCCGATGAGGGAAAACGGCGGCCGGACATCCTCCCCCGGACATCCCGACCGCCGCCCCGATAACGGCCAACACTCCCCTCCTGCCGAAGAGAAGCGCGGGGTTGGAGACGGCGGCGGGACGGCGGCGCGGCAGCCGGGGGCCGTCAGCGCCGGCGGATGGCAACGCGATGTTATGCGCTGGCGGCTATATCAGCGCGTCGCGGATGCAGCGGGTCATGGCGGCATGATCGCCCGTATTGGACCGGCGCGAGGCGTCGAGCCAGGCGGCGCGCAAGTTCGGCGCGGAGACGGCGGAGCGGCTCGCCGCACTGCTCGGCGGCGGGGGCGTCGCGAGGACCGCCGGAGGGCCATACGCATACCGGCTGGCCCGAGCGGCGGACACGGACGCGTGCGTCGCGAAAAAAGCGTGCGCGAAAAAAGCGTCGCCATTGCCGCGCGAATGTGGTAGATGTATTGGAAAGTCCATGTGCGAAGGTAGCGGCGCTGCGCGCGCCTTGGGTTCGTCGGCGCTTTTGCCTTGCCCGTGTCGGGAGGTGCGGCGATGGACGGCGCGAACATCGCGGGCCGTGGGGCCGGGCCTGACAGGCGCGGCGAAATAATCCGTGCAAGGGGGTTGACAAACCCCGAAGCGGCTCTCGTTACAATCTTGCCGAGCCGAGCCGAGCCGAGCCGAGCCGAGCCGAGCCGAGCCGAGCCGAGCCGAGCCGAGCCGAGCCGAGCCGAGCCGAGCCGAGCCGAGCCGAGCCGAGCCGAGCCGAGCCGCTTCGCCTTGCGTCCGCGCACCGGCCATGAGCGCGCCGTCGGGGCGGCGGCTGTTGCCCTGGCGTCCCCTACGCCGCGGGGCGTCCCCGCCTGAGTCTTCCGCCGCCGGGCACGCCGCGTCCCGCCCGGCCCGCACCTCCTCCGAACGCTCCGCCTCTTCCTCCTCCCCCGCCCGGCGTGGCCCGCGCCGTGTGTGGCGCGGCCTGCTTGCGGCGCTGCTCGCCCTGCCGCTCGCCGCCGGCCTTGCCGCCGGGGCGCAGGCGCAGTCGACGGTGAGCTTCGCGCAGTCGAGCTACGTTGTAGACGAGGGCGAGGACGCAACGCTGACGCTGCAGCTCTCGCCCGCCCGCACGGTGGCGACGGAGGTCCGGGTGACGTTTGTGGACCTGACCACATCGCCCAAAGACTACGACGAAAGTGCGCAGACGGTGACCATCCCGGCGAACGCGACGAGCGCGACGGTGACGGTCGGGACCGAGGACGACCAGTTCATAGAAATCAACGAGTCAGCCCGGGCCCATATCGATTCGGGCTCCCTGCCCTCCGGGGTGACGGTGGGCACGCAGGGGACTACAGACATCGTCATCACCGACAACGCGGTGCCCGCCCTGGTGTTCACGCCGAAGGCGCTGACGGTGGCCGAGGGCGGCTCGGCGAGCTACGAGGTGGCGCTGTCGCACCGGCCCCATCACGCAAGCGCCTCAATCACGGTGGCCATCTCCGGGCAGGCGGACACGGACCTGACGCTGGACAAGACGAGCCTGACCTTCGGGCACTCGAACTGGAACCAGGCGCAGACCGTGACGGTGAGCGCGGCCGCGGACACCGACCGGACCGACGATGCCGCGACGCTCGACCACGCCGCGTCGAGCGGAGTCTCCAAATTCAACGGAGTCACCGGCAGCCTCGCGGTAACGGTGCAGGAGAACCTGCCGGTCATCGGCGTCTCCGCGGCGACGAGCGATTTCACCGAGGGCGACGCCTCGAAGGTGGCCTTCTCCGTCACCGCCTCGGGCGGGGAGACCGGCGACTACCCGGTGTCGGTGACGTTTGGGACGAGCGGCGCGGCGACCCAGGGTACCGACTACACCCTCCCGGCCTCGGTGACGTTGTCGGCCGACGGCGCCTCGGTGGCGGTCCCGATACTCGTCGCCGACGACGACACCGTGGAGGGCGAGGAGACCGCGGCCATCACGATACCGGCGGGCTCGGGCTACCGCCCGGACAAGGATGCCGCCACCCACACCATGACCATCGCGGACAACGACCAGTCGGTGCGTTACAGGACCAGCGGGACTGCGGTGGAAGGCGGCACGAGCGCCGAGGCGGGCACTGGCAATGCAGTCATCAGCTTCGTCCACTTCAACCCGAGGTTGGCGTCGGGCGAGACGATGACGATACCGCTCGCGTTCTCCGGCGGGACCCTGGGCACGGACTTCACGCTGGAGGTCGGAACTGCCGGCAACTTTGGCTCGGCGTCGGTGGACGCCACGACGGGGGTGGTGACGCTCACGGGTCCGCAGACCGATTCGTCCATCACGGTCCTGCTGTTGCCCGAAGAGGACACGGACACGACCGACGACACGGTGACGGTGAGCGTGGGCAGCGGCGGGACGTCCGGCCGCGGCGGCACCCTGGTGGCGACCCGACGCGGCAACGGACAGGTGACGATGCTGGACAACGACGTGTCCCAGAGCCTGACCGTGGAGTTCACCCAGTCCGGGTTCAGCGTGAACGAGGACCAGGGGCCGGCGCAGCCGGTGGCGCGCCTGTCCGAGGCGGCCCGCAACGACATCGCCATCCCGGTGACGGTGACCTCCGGCAGCGCGGTGCGGGGGGCGGACTTCGAGAGCGCCGCATCGCGCACGCTGACCGTGCACGCGGGAGACACGACCGGCACCTTCTCCATCCCCATGATTGACGACGACCTGACGGAGGGCGACGAGACCTTCACGGTGTCCATCGACACCGCCTCGCTGCCGACCGGGGTGACGGCGAAGCCGGGGGGCAACCTCCAGGCGACGGTGACCATCCTCGACAACGACGAGACCCCGACGCTGTCCATCACCGCGCCTGCGGACGCCGACGAGGGCGATGTGCCCTCGGCGGCGCGGCTGTTCACCGTGGGGCTCACCCGGGCGGTGGCGGGCGCGGTGCGCTACGAGGTGTGCTTCTCGGGCACGGCGAAGTCCGCCGCCGACACGCACCGCTCGCAGGAGCTGGTCGACTACCGGGTGCAGCGCGACGGCGCGGGGGTGGCGGCCGATTGCCTCGAAGACCTCACGCTCGCCGCGGGCGCGACCGCCTCGGGGCAGGCCGTCGGCATCAAGGTCCTGGGCGACACCTTCGCCGAGCCCGACGAGACGGTGGTGGCGACGCTCGAGATGAAGGCCGCGCCCGACGGGGTGCTGCTCGGCACGGCGGTCGCGACCCACGTCATCGGCAACGACGACGGGACGGAGGCGACGCTCACCCTTGCGCCCGCGCCGGGCGCGGTGACCTCGCTCGTCGAGGGCGACGCGCCGGCGCACTTCGTCATCGACGGCACGGGTGCCACGCCGGGCGCGGAGTACTACGTCCAGCTCGCGCTCGGCGGCGAGGCGAAGAACGGGACGGACTACCGGCTCGAGATACGCATCGACGGGCAGTGGCACCAGCTGAGCCGCAATCTGCGGCGCAGCATCTTCTCCGTGTTCGAGCTGCCGACGCGGCTTCGCCTCTTCGCGCTTGCCGACACGGCGCCCGAGGGCGACGAGCGCGCGGTGCTCACCCTTGCCGACGCGCAGGGCTATGCGCCCGGCACGCCGTCGGAGGTGACCTTCGTCATCGGCAACGGGCCGCCGGCGGTGACCGTCGAGGCGGTCGAGGCCGCGGTGACCGAGGGGGCGCCGGCGCGCTTCACGGTGCGCTTGAGCGAGGCGCAGGTCGCGGACTTCGACGTGGCGGTGCGCATCGCCGAGGACGGGGACGGCGACTTCGTGGCCGGGGACGACGAGGGGGTGAAGACCTTCACCGTCCCCGCGGGCGAGACCGAGGCGGTGCACGAGGTCGCGACCGACGACGACACGACGCACGAGCCCGGCACCGCGGTCACGGCGACGGTCGAGCCGGGCGCGGGCTACACGGTGGGCACGCCCGCCTCGGCCGCGGTCGCGGTGGCCGACGACGGGGACCTCGAGCTGTCGCACGGCATAGACCCGGCAACCGCGGGCGAGGGCAGCACGCTCGGGGCCGCACGGTTCTACCTGCGAGTGCGCCGCGCGCTCGCCGCGGGCGAGACGGTGACGGTCCCGCTCGCGTTCACCGGCGGGACCCTCGGCACGGACTTCACGCTCGCGCTCGATGCCGCCTCCGCCCAAGCGTTCGGGTCGGCGTCGCTCGCCGCGGGCACGGTGACGTTCACCGGTCCGGCGGATAGGTACCAATCGCTGTACGTGGACCTCTTCGCCGCCGAGGACGACGACACCGACGACGAGGTGGTGACGCTCGGCTTCGGGGCGATGTCGACGAGCGCCGGGGGCGACGTCGGGCTCAGGCGGTTCGGCAGCGACCGCATCACGCTGCTCGACAACGACGCCCCGCAGTCGCTCACCGTCGAGCTCACCCTCGATGCGTTCAGCGCGTTTGAGGACGACAGCTCCTTCGAGCCGGTACTGCGGCTCTCGGAGGCGCCGCGCCGGGACGTCGCGGTGGCGGTGACGCTCACCGACGGCACGGCGGTACGCGGGGCGGACTACGAGGACGCGGCCACGCGCACCGTGACCTTCCCGGCGGGCAAAGAGACCACGGTCTTCGACGTGAAGCTCATCAACGACGCCGAGGTCGAGGGCGACGAGACCTTCACGGTGGCCATCGACACGGACTCGCTGCCGGCCGGGGTGACGGCGAAGCCGGGCGGCCACCTCCAGGCGACGGTCACCATTCACGACGACGACTCCACGGCGGTGTCGTTCGCCGCGGCCGCCTCGAGCGCGGGCGAGGGCGCGGGCGCCCACGCCGTGACGGTGAACTTCACGCAGCCGTCGGCGCATTTCATCTACCTCAAGTACACCGTGGGCGGCACGGCGAGGGCGGGCGAGGACTTCACCATTGCAAACTC
Source organism: Alphaproteobacteria bacterium (assembly GCA_965243325.1). Classification (GTDB taxonomy): domain Bacteria; phylum Pseudomonadota; class Alphaproteobacteria; order UBA7887; family UBA7887; genus JANQOH01. The sequence goes on from CBDEUQ010000003.1 coordinate 3,455,631, forward strand.
CGGTGCCGTCTCGGTGCCCGCGAACACGGCGAGCGTCGACATCGAGGTGGCGGTGCTCGACGACACGGTGCCGGAGCACGCGGAGACGGTCGTCCTGACCCTGACCGACAGCGTTCGCTACGCCCTCGGCGCCACCACCGTCCACACCCTCACCCTCGCCGACGACGACGCGGGCACGCCGCCGAACCCGGTGCGCCTCTCGGTCTCGGACGCCGGCGCGGTGGCCGAGGGCGGGACGGTCACGGTGACCGCGACCCTCGACCACGCCAACGCCACGGGCGGCGCGCTCGCGATACCGCTTGCGGTGCGCGCCGCCGGCACCACCGCGGCGCCCGGCGACTACACGGTGGCGTCGAGCATCGCCATCGCCGACGGCGCCACCGCCGGCACGACGGACCTCGCCGCGACCGACGACGACGCGGTCGAGGCGCCGGAGACGGTGGTGCTCGCGCTCGGCGCGGCGCTCCCCGAAGGGGTCGCCGCGGGCACGCCCGGCCACGTGACGGTCACCATCGCCGACGACGACCTGGGGCTCACCTACGGCGTTCGCGATTGGAGCGCCACGGAGGGCGAGCCGACGAGCCACGCGCGGCTCTTCGTGCGGCCGCAGTGGGCGCTCGGCGCGGGCGAGACGCTGACCGTCCCGCTCACCTTCACCGGCGGAACCTTGGGCACGGACTTCACGCTCGCCCTCGAGGCGGCCTCCGCGGCAAGGTTCGCCGCGGCGACGCTTGCCGCGGGCACGGTGACGCTCACCGGCCCGGCGCGGGCGGACGCCGCCGTGTACGTCCGCCTCTTCGCCGCCGAGGACGACGACGCCGGCGACGAGACGGTGACGCTCGGCGTCGGGACGGTGGCGTCGAGCACCGGCGCCGCGGTCGCCGCGAGCCGGCAGGGCGACGGGCGGATGACGCTGCTCGACAACGACGGCGACCTCGAGCTGCGCTATGGCGTTTTGCCTGCCACCGCCGCGGAGGGCAGCACCACCGCCCTCCGGCAGCTCTGGCTGACGCCGCGACGGGCGCTCGCCGCGGGCGAGGCGGTGACGGTGCCGCTCGTGTTCGAGGGCGGGACGCTCGGCACGGACTTCACGCTCGCGCCCGGTGTCCACGGGTTCGGCTCGATGGTGCTCGCCGCGGGCACGGTGACGCTCACCGGTCCGGCGAATCGGGGCGCCACCGGGTTCGTGAACCTCTTCGCCCTCGAGGACGACGACGCCGACGACGAGGTGGTGACGCTCGGCTTCGGGGCGGCCTCGTCGAGCACCGGCGCCGCGGTCACGCACACCCGGTTCGGCGACGGGCGCATCACGCTGCTCGACAACGACGCCCCGCAGTCGCTCACCGTCGAGTTCGCCAGCGATGCGTTCGGCGTCTACGAGCACAACGGTCCCGCCGAGCCGGTGCTGCGCCTCTCGGAGGTGCCGCGCCGCGACGTCGCGGTGCGGGTGACGGTGACCTCCGGCACGGCGGTGCGCGGGGAGGATTTCCTGAGCGCGGCCACGCGCACCGCGACCTTCCCGGCGGGGGGCGCCACGACCACGAACGTCCCGATGACCCTCCCCAACGACGCCCTGGTGGAGGGCGACGAGACCTTCACGGTGGCCATCGACACGGCCTCGCTGCCGGCGAACGTGACGGCGAAGCCGGGCGGCAACGTCCGGGCGACGGTCACCCTCTTCGACGACGACACCGCGACGGTGGGGTTCGCGCGCGGCGCGCTCGCGGTGCGCGAGGGCGATGCGGCGCGCCCGGTGCTGGTGCTCTCCAAGGCGTTCGCCGCCGATGTCACGGTCGGCGTCGAGGACGCCGCGGGCACCGCCACCGCGCCCGGCGACTACGCGGCCGGTCCGTACTCGGTGACCTTCCCCGCGGGCGCCAAACGCGCGGCGTTCGACGTGGCGACGGTCGCGGATTCCACCGCCGAGGGCGCGGAGACGTTCTCGCTGCGGATACCGGCCGCGGGCCTCCCGGCGGGGATGGGCCTTGCCGCGGCGGGCGCCGCCACCCCGCCCGAGGCGACCGTCACCGTCTCCGAGAGCGCGCCGCCGAGCGTGCCCGAGGCGGCGTTCGCCGCGGGCGAATCGGACGCGGGCGAGGCCGCGGGCACCCGCACCGTGACGGTGCACCTCGTACCGCCGCCGACCTCGCCGCTTGCGCTCGCCTACACCGTGGGCGGCACGGCGACCGCGGGCGCGGACTTCACCATCGCGGGCTCTGGCATCGTCGCGGTGCCCGCGCACGCGACCGGCGTCGACATCGAGGTGGCGGTGCTCGACGACACCGCGCAGGAGTCCGACGAGACGCTCGTCCTGACGCTCGCCGCCGGCGCGGGCTACACGGTGGGCGCCCCGGGCGTGCACACGCTCACCCTTGCCGACGACGACGCGCCGCCGCCCGCGCCCGTGGTCTCGGTCGCGGGCACGCCGGGCGCCGAGGGCGGCGCGCCGGCGCGCTTCCTCCTCACCGTGCGCCCGCGGCCCGCGGGCAGCATCGCGGTGAACGTCCGGGTGACCGGGAGCGGCGGCTATGCCGGCCCCGGCGAGACCGGCACGCGCACGGTGACGATGGACGCGTCGGGCTCGGCGGTGCTCGATGTCGCGATTGCCGACGACGCCATCGACGAGCCGAACGGGAGCTTCACCGCGACGGTGCGCCCCGGCACGGGCTACGCGGTGCATGCGAGCGCTGCCGCCGCCACCGTGGCGGTCGCCGACGACGACCCGACCCGGGTGACGCTTGCGGGCTCCGCGGACGCAATCCCCGAGACCGGGGGGACGAAGACGCTGACGGTGCGCCTCGCCCGGGCGCTGGTCGCGCCCGAGACGCTCGCGGTGCCGCTCGTCTTCGCGGGCGAGGCGGTGCGGGGCCTCGACTACACGCTGAGCTGCGGCAACGACACCGGCGCGGCCTGCCGCGACCTTGCGGGCGCCGCGCCGCGCATCGAGTTCAGCGCCGGCGGGCGCACCGCGACGGTGACGCTCGCCGCCGCCGGCGACGCCATCAACGAGGGCGCGGGCGAGACGGTGACGGTGGCGCTCGGGGCGCTCGACGCGAGCTCGGGCACCGGCCTCGGCGGGGGTGCGGCGGGCGCAGGCAGCGTCGCGTTCACCATTACCGACGACGACGCGGGCCCGGAGCCGGGTATTGTGCTGCCCGATACGGACGTGGCCGTGGTCGAGGGCGCGACGGCGAGCTACGAGCTCAAGCTCGCCTCCGACCCCGGCGACGGCGCCACGGTGCGGGTGAGCGTCACCTCCGCGGACACCGGCGCGGTGACGGTGAGCGACACCCAGTCGGGTGTGAACGGCACGCAGGACTGGCTCGACTTCACCGGCGGCGCCGCCGGCACCTGGAGCACCGCCCAGACGGTGACCGTCGCCGGCGTGCACGACGCCGACTCCGCCCACGAGGCGGACGTGGCGCTCACCCACACGGCGAGCGTGCAGGCGGGCACGAGCGCGCCCTATGCGGGGCTTGCGAGCCGGACGCTCCACGTCGACGTGACCGAGGACGACGCGGCCGAGGTCGGCTTCAAGCAGGACGCCCACGCGGTGGACGAGGGCGACGACGCGACGCTCACGCTCACGTTCACGCGCGCGCTAGGGAGCGACGTGACCGTGCGGGTCCTGCTGACCGGTCTCGGGGCGACCGGCTCGGGCGTCGACTTCGACTCGACCCCGCGCTCGATTGCCGTCCCGGCGGGGACGGTGGAGCAGGCGTTCACCGTCTCGACCGTCGAGGACGAGAAGTTCGAGGGCTACGAGACCTTCCAGGCGACGATTCTCGCCCTCGGCCTCCCCGACGACCTGGCGCTCGCCGCCGCGCACCGCTCGACCGTCACCATCGTCGACGACGAGGCCTCGGTCTCGCCCGCGCTCGACGCCGGCATCCACGAGGGCGAGACGCTGACCTACACCGTCTCGGGAATCGACCCCGCGCATGCGAGCGTGACGCTCCTGGCCGCCACCTCGAGCACCGCGACCCGCGACGTCGACGGGACGTGGGACGCGGGCGAGGACTACCGCCTGCTTCGCCCCGGCGACCCCGAGGACACGGTGCTCGGCGCGACCGACACCCTCACCCCCTCGGGCGGGGCGGTGACGTTCCGCATCAAGACGCGCGCCGACACCGACGACACCGAGGGCGACGAGACGGTGGTGTTCGAGATGGAGCTTCCGGGTGTCTTGGGGGAGGCGGAGCTCGGGACGCTCGCGCTGAAGAACGGCCCGCGCCTCGAGGCTGGGGTCGCGCTCTCCGCGCAAACCCTCGCCCTCGACGAGGGGACGACCGGCACCTACACCGTGGCGCTCACCCTCGCGCCCGCCCCGGGCGAGACGGTGACCGTCACCGCGGCGAGCCGCGATGCGGGCGCGGTGCGGGTGCACGGCGCGGGCGGCTCCCCGGGGGCGCGCGCGACGCTCACCTTCACCGACGCGACCTGGAGCGCCGCGCAGACGGTGACGGTGACCGCGCTCTCCGACCTCGATGCGAGCGACGAGAGTGTCGACATCGCGCACGCGGTCAAGGGCACGGGCGATTACGCGGACGTGACCGCGCCGTCGGTGGCGGTCACGGTGGACGACGACGAGGTGCCCGTCGTGGTCTCGGTCGCCGCGGGCGCGGCGGTGGATGAGGGCGGGGCCGCGACCTTCACGGTGACGGCGACGCCTGCGCCGCCCCGCACGCTTCGCATCGCGCTCGCGCTCGGCGAGACCGGCGCGTTCCTCGCCCCGGGCGCCACGCTGCCTGCGGTGCACCTCAGCCCCACCCGGGCGTCGCAGAGCGTCTCGCTCGCGACCGAGGACGACACGGTCAACGAGGCGCACGGCGCGGTGACGCTCACCGTGGAGGCGGGGACCGGCTACGTCGTGGCGGCCGCGCCGGACCACACCGCGAGCGTCGAGGTCCGCGACGACGACGGGGCGGGCATGCCGGTGGTGAGCATCGCGAGCGCGCAAAGCCCCGGCGCGACCGCGTTCGAGGGCGACGCGCTCGTCTTCACGGTGCGCGCCGACCCCGCGCCCGCGGCCGAGCTCGCCGTCACCGTCGGCGTCGCCGAGAGCGCGGGCAGCGCCTTCGTCGTCCCCGGCGGAACGGGGAACAAGACGGTGACGATTGCGGCGAACGCGCGCACGGCGACGCTGAGTGTCGCGACCGTCCAGGACACCGACGAGGAGGACCCGGCGTTCGCGACGGTGACGGCGACGGTGGCGCACGCGCCGGGCTACACCGTCGCCGATGCGCCGCGCGACAGCGCGCAGGCGACGGTCTCCGACGACGACGGGCTGCCCGGGGTCACCATCCACGACGCGCAAGCCGAAGAGGGCGACCCGATGTTCTTCCGGGTGACGCTCTCGAAGGCGGCGGCCCACACCGTCGAGGTGAAGTGGGCGACGAGGTTCGAGTACGACGCCAACAAGTGGGAGACCGGCAGCGCCCGCTACACCCTCGACTACACGAGCGCCAACGGCATCCTGCGCTTCGCCCCGCGCGAGACCGTGCGCGAGATCCTGATCTACACCGTCGACGACGCCCACGACGAGGGCGACGAGACGTTCGAGGTGGAGCTCTCCGACCCTGTGGGGGCGGTGATAGCCGACGGCCTCGCGACGGGGACGATCACGAACGACGACCCGCTGCCCGCGGCCTGGCTCGCGCGCTTCGGGCGCACGGTGGCGGAGCAGGCGCTCGAGGGCGTCGCGGACCGCATCGCCGCCCCGCGCAAGCCGGGGATGCAGGGCACGCTCGCCGGGCAGGCGCTGAGCCCCTCGACAGGCTCGGGACAGGCGCTCGACCCGGCGGCTTCCGGCCAGGCGGCGGGCGGAACGCCCGGCACGGCGGCGCTCGCGCTCGCCGACGTGGCGCGCCGCTTCGGCGACGGCCCGTTCGATCCGTTCGGTCATGGCGCCGCGCCGGGCCCCGGCGCGGCGCAGGCGCAATCGCGCACGATGACCGCGAGCGAGGCGCTGCTCGGGTCGAGCTTCACGCTGACCGGCGAGACGGACGGCGCGGGCGGCACCATGGCCTTCTGGGGCCGGGCGGCGCAGTCGAGCTTCGACGGCGTCGAGCGGGGCGCCGGCACCGACATCGCCCTCGACGGCACGGTGACCACCGGCATGCTGGGCGCGGACTATGCGCGCGGGCCCTGGCTGGTGGGGCTTGCGCTGACCCTGAGTTCGTCCGAGGGCAGCTATGCCGCCACCGGCGATCGGGATCCCTGTCCCGGTACGGACGCGGACCGGTGCGACGGCGCGGTGCGCGCCGGCGACGGCACGCTGGAGGCGTCGCTGACGGCGGCGGTGCCCTATGCGTCGTGGCGGGCCTCGGAGCGCCTCAAGCTCTGGGGCGCGCTCGGCTACGGCGCCGGCGAGGTGACGCTGAAGACGGGCATGGGCGAGCGCCTCGGCGCGGACATCGACTGGACCATGGCGGCGGCCGGCCTGCGGGGCGACGTGATCGCGCTGCCCATGGAAGGCTCCGGCCTTGCCCTCGCGGTGACCTCGGACGCCATGTGGGCGCGCACGGCCTCGGAGAAGACACGGGACCTTGCGGCGTCGGAGTCCGACGTGACCCGGCTCAGGCTCGGGCTGGAGGGAAGCTACCGCGTCGCCCTCGAAGAGGGCGGCAGCATCACGCCGAAGCTGGAGGTGGGCGCGCGCCATGACGGGGGCGACGCCGAGACCGGGTTCGGGGTGGAGTTGGGCGGCGGCATCGCCTGGGTCGATCCGAAGCTCGGTCTCTCGCTCGACCTCTCGGGCCGCACGCTGATCGCGCACGGCAACGACGATCTCGAGGACCGGGGGTATTCGGCCTCGCTCGCGTACGACCCGGCCCCGGCGACGAAGCGGGGTCCGTCGCTGACGCTCACCCAGGACTGGGGCGGGGGGGCCGAGGGCGGCCTCGACGCGCTGTTCGCGCCGGACCCGCTGGAGGACCGCACCGCCGACGGCGAGCCAACCTCCCGCTGGGCCATGGAGGCGGCTTACGGCCTGCCGGCCTTCGGCGGGCGCTGGACCGGCAGCCCGCATGCCGGGCTGGGGCTCGCGACCGGTACGCGCGACTACACCATCGGCTGGCGGCTCACACCGGAAGCGGCCAACGCGCCCGACCTGTCGCTCGGTCTCAAGGCCACCCGCCGGGAGAGCGACACGGCCGAGCCCGAGCATAGCGTCGGGGTGGAAGTCCGTGCCAGATGGTGAACGACGCGAGTCCGATGCGCGATGCCGTGGAGACGGGCGACGGGAGCCGGGCATGGCTCTTCCTGCGCCGCGTCCCGGAATACGAGGCGGCATGGCGGGCGCGGCGTATGCATCCGGCGTGGGCCGTCTGTGCGAGACGGTGAGTTTCGGCGAGTTTGAGCGATTGGAAGTGGGCGCCCTTCTGGTGCCCACCGTGGTTCACGCGGAGACGATCGCCGATGTTGAATACGGAAGGGAATACGAGGGCCGGGGACGACGGTGGGACACGTCGTCGAGCGCGACGGTGGAGCGAAGCCGAGAAGCGTCGGATCGTTGCGGAGAGCTATGCGTCCGGCGCGACGGTGTCGGCGGTGGCGAGACGCCACGACATGAACGCCAATCTGTTGTCCGACTGGCGGCGCCAGTTTCGCGAGGCGGGTGGCGAGGCCCGCTCCAGCGCCTTCGTTCCGGTGGTCGTCGCGCCGTCCGCCGAGGTGATTTCGGACGATGGCGGCGCTGCGGCGTCGGACGGGCGGATGGAGATTGTGCTGGACGGTCGCTTGCGGGTGGTTGTCGACGCGACGGTCAATGCCCCGGCGCTGGCCCGGGTTCTGGCGGTTCTCGAACCCCGATGATCCCGGTTCCGGCCGGTGTCCGGGTCTGGCTGGCGACGGGCGTGACGGACATGCGGCGCGGCATGAACACCCTGTCCCTCCAGGTCCAGGAGGGTCTTGGGCGCGACCCCCATGCGGGGGACCTCTATGTGTTCCGCGGCCGTCGAGGCGACCTGGTCAAGATTTTGTGGTTCGACGGCCTCGGAATATCGCTCTACGCCAAGCGCCTGGAGCGCGGCCGGTTCCCGTGGCCATCGACTGGCGACGGTGCGTTGTCGATCAGCGCCGCCCAGCTCGGCTACCTGCTCGAGGGGATCGATTGGCGCAACCCGGTGCGGACCTGGCGGCCGTCGCGGGCGGGCTGACCCGCAACAAAATGACTCACCGGGGCGATTGTTGTGGCGACGAATCGGGCCATGTGATTCGTTGCGCACATGAACGGCAGCCCCGACATCGATCGCCTCAAGGAGGCCCTCGCGACGGCCGAGGCGCGGGCCGCGAACGCCGAGGCGAAGGTGTCCGATGCCGAGGCCGAGATCGCCTTCCTGAAGCTGACCGTCGAGAAGCTGCGGCGGGAGCTGTTCGGCCAGCGCTCGGAGCGCAAGGAGCGTCTTCTCGACCAGCTGGAGCTCACGCTCGACGAACTGGAGACCAGCGCGACCGAGGACGAGTTGGCCGCCGAACAGGCGGCTGCCGGAACGACGCAGGTCAAGGGGTTCACCCGCCGCAAGCCGACGCGCAAACCCTTCCCCGATCACCTGCCGCGCGAGCGCGTGGTGGTGCCGGGGCCGACATCCTGCGCGTGCTGCGGCTCGGACAAGCTGTCGAAGATCGGTGAGGACGTGACCGAGACGCTGGAGGTGATCCCGCGCCAGTGGAAGGTCATCCAGACGGTGCGCGAGAAGTTCACCTGCCGCGATTGCGAGAAGATCAGCCAGCCGCCGGCGCCGTTCCACCCGACACCGCGCGGCTGGGCGGGTCCCAACCTGCTGGCGATGATCCTGTTCGAGAAGTACGGGGCGCACCAGCCGCTGAACCGCCAGCGCGACCGCTACGCGCGCGAGGGCGTCGACCTCAGCCTGTCGACCCTGGCCGACCAGGTGGGCGCGTGCACGGTGGCGCTGAAGCCGCTGCACGATCTGATCGCGGCCCACGTTCTGTCGGCGGATCGTCTGCACGGCGACGACACGCCGGTGCCGGTGCTGGCCAAGGGCAAGACCGATACCGGGCGGGCCTGGGTCTATGTGCGCGATGACAAGCCGTTCGGTGGGCCGGATCCGCCGGCGGCGCTGTTCCGCTACTCGCGGACCCGCTCGGGCGATCACCCCTACGAGCACCTTCGGGATTTTGCCGGGCTGCTTCAGGCCGACGCCTATGCCGGGTTCAACCGGCTTTACGCGGCCGACAGATCGCCGGGGCGGGTGATCGAGGCTCTGTGCTGGGGTCATTCGAGACGCAAGTTCTATGAACTCGCCGACATCGCGGCCGGCAAGAGGCGCGGCAAGCACGCGCCGCCGATCTCGCCGCTGGCGTTGGAGGCGGTGACGCGGATCGATGCGCTGTTCGATATCGAGCGCGAGATCAACGGCCAGTCCGCCTGGCGCCGTCTCGCGGTGCGCCGTGAGCGCAGCGCGCCGCTTGTCGCCGCCTTCGAGGCATGGATGCGGGCCGAGCGTGCGAAGCTCTCCCGCCACTCCTCCGTGGCCCGGGCGATGGATTACATGCTGAAGCGCTGGAAGGGCTTTACCCGCTTCCTTGACGACGGCCGCATCTGCCTGACGAACAACGCGGCGGAGCGCGCGCTTCGTGGTATTGCCCTGGGAAGACGGAGCTGGCTGTTCTGCGGCTCGGACCGTGGCGGCGTGCGGGCGGCGGCCATGTATACGCTGATCGGCACCGCCAAGCTCAACGGTGTCGATCCGCAGGCCTGGCTCGCCGACGTGCTCGGCCGCATCGCCGAAACTCCGCAAAGCCGGCTGGACGAACTCCTTCCGTGGAACTGGCAGCCCGCGCAGTGCCTCGATCGGGCCGCCTGAACCCACCCTCACGTCGCCTTCCGGCACACATCTCCCCGATCCGATGGTCTGACTGACCCCGCGGGTCCGGCCCGGCCTTCGTCTTCCTGTCATTCACCGTCGACCGCAAAGGCGCGGCCACTCCCACTCCCGCCAAATACCTCCACGCCCGAACCAACGTGACCGTCACTGACGGCCTTCACCGGATGCATACGGCGCGGCCACCGACGGCAGCGCCGGGCGTCATGCCCGGTGACGGTTGGCAAACCGGCTGATAGAGTGCGCCGGGAATCGCGGTCGGCGGCGGGGACTTCCGGGGCCGGGCCGGAGGGGCCGTCGCCCGCCGCCCTCTTGCACCCCTGGACCCCGATGGACTGAAGTTGGAGTGAATCCGCTTACAGTACGCTTACACCGGCCCGATAGGACCGTCTTTGGATCGGGTCGGTATCGTGCCGCAAGACATTGATAAAAAGACAAAAAACGCCGTAGCGCAAGGCCGATTCCGCATCGGGGTGGACGTGGGCGGCACACTCATAGCCCCAGGAATCGCTTACGGCATTACTCAAGGCGCGCCCTGGATACGTGTGACGCGCCGCCGAGAGCGAGGCAAAGCAAGGCTTTACGCGGGTGGCTGTGGCCGCGAGTGCCGAGTCATCGATGTCCCTGCCACATTCATCGACGAATTCCTGACCGACCAAGACGGTTCACGGCTTGGCTTGACCCCGCGTGACATCCTCGAAGGAGCCGGGCGATGGTCAAGCTGAGACGGCAACGGCTCTCGAAGCGCACCGTCGACAGTCTCGCCGTCGAGGGCAAGGACGCGGTGTTCTGGGACAGCGAGATCCCGGGCTTCGGCGTCAGGGTCTACCCTACCGGCTCCAAGGTCTACATCGTCCAGACCCGCTCGGCCGGCAAGTCCAGGCGGTTCACGCTGGGCCGCCATGGCCTGATCGGCGCCGACGAGGCACGACACCTGGCAGCGCAAACCATTGCCCGCATAAAGCAGGGTGAGGAACCCGACCTCGCGCCCTCGGGCTGGGCCGTCGATCCCGCGCGTGCGCCCCACCGGATCGCCGCCAAGAATCGAACTGCCGATCCCCTCCATCACAAGGTTATCTCAAGCATCGTCCGGCGACACGACCGTGCCATCATGACTGACAAACACCGCCAGGAGTATGTCGTATGCCTCGTGGATGAGCTTCTGGCGCCCGACTGGACCTCCCCCTGGACCAAGGGTCATGACTGGGCCCTCTGGGATCTCGAACACGGCTCCGGAGCGAGAATACAGATCAAGCAATCGGCAGCCCGAGAACCCTGGGACGCCGGACGGGAGGTTCGGACAAGAACCAGCTGGTTCAACATCGCCCTCTCCGATCTCTTTACGTCGCTCGACGGCGATCTGATACCGCCGCCGGACCGACTTGCCGAGATCTACATCTTCGCCTGGCACGGGGAGACAAGAGAGTCGGCTGCCGATCACCGTGCGCCCGAGCAGTGGGAGTTCCTGGTGGTCCCGGCAAAGATCCTTCGGGCGAACCTACGCAGTATCGGGCTCCACGAAATCGAGGAGATCACCGGTGCTGTCGGGTTCGAGTCGCTTGCCGGGGCCGTGCGGGAAACCCTCGACGGATTGTAAGCCCGAGGCCATCTGCGTTTGCCGGCACGATGGAGCGCGACGCCTCCGCATTCACGGAAAAATCGATTCCACGCAGCACAGAGGAAATCATGAAGGAAAATGCGCATCCCGAAATCCACGACGACGTGAAGTCTTGGCTGGATGCCGTCCAGCAATCATTCACCGCGGGCATCGCGCGTCATGAAGTGCTCGCCATTTCAGCCCTGTTCGCCGACGGCTCAACCGTGATCGGCTCGATCGTCTCTGACGGACCCATCGCGGGACAGGACACCTTCATTCCTGACGGGCTCAGCTGGTCGGTGACCAAGCCACGAGACCCGAGCGTTGATCCATCGAAGTCTCTCGCCGTTCGCTTCATAGAATCTCATCCGCTACCCGCTCGGTTCGTGGCCCAGGTGGACATTGACGATTTGCCAAGCTTGCATTGAGGCACCGCTGTGGCGGTAACGCCGATCTCGATACCCCGGTTGGCATCCAGCAACGCCGTCGGGCCGGCCATCGCCTATTGCAGGCCAAGCTTCTGGTCGCGTGCGGTCAGCCCGTCGAGCGCCTCGCGGCGGCGGAACTCGGTCTCGCGGCGCGACGCGAGAATGTCCTCGGCGCGGACGCGACGGTGCGAGCCGACCTTGCGGCAGGGGATCCGTCCCGCGTCGAGAAGCTGGACGAGGTGGGTGCGCGACACCTGCAAAAGCTCGGCCGCCTGCCGCGTCGTGAGTTCGGCGTGGAGCGGCGTCAGGGCGACGCCCTTGCCGTGCGCCATGCGATCGAGGATTTCCCGGAGCAGCCGCAGCGCCGACGCCGGCAGGTCCACGGTTTCGTCTCCGAAGCGTGCCGATATCGGCTCGCTCCCCTCGGCCAGCGCTTCCAGCGCCCGCCCCGCCCGGTCGGCGAGCGCCGCATCGCGTTCGCTCGGTATGCCGTACGCCGTTTGCGCCTCGGTCCTCGTTGCCATGGCCGGGCCTCCTTTGTCGAGACGAGCATGGATCATGAATGCCGCAAGTGCAACAAATAACGCAAACACCACTCTGCTTCGATGCCAGGCGCTGCCCTCGGAATCGTCGTCCTCGGCCTGCATGGAGGCGGCGGCCATGGCGGCCCAGGCTTCGCGGTCGTAGCCGAGCCTTCGGTTCAGCCTGTCGCAAATGAGAAGAGCATCGCCGAGGCCAAGCGCCTCGGCCCATGTCGAGCGCTCCAGGATGAAGGGGAAGGAACCGGGCAAGCGCAGCACGGTCCTTCGTCAGATACCGAGTTCGCGAGCGAGAAGAGCTCGGCTGTCTGACCCGGAAGCAGGTCATCCAAACCTGGGTTTCTTCTCACTGCCATCCTCGAGCTTGGCACTGGCGCGCTGGAGCGACTCGAGCCATTCGAGTATCTCCGTACGCCACCATCCGATCGACTGCGGGCCGAGTCTGAGCGGGCGCGGAAACGTGCCGTCGCGGTAGCGGCGATGGATCGTGGCCTTGCTCAGTCCGGTCAGTCGCATGACCTCGGGCAAACGCACGATCCGGTTCTCCTGCGTCAAATTCCTTGCTGCGGTCGCCGTCATTGTTTCTCCATGCCCCCAAATCGTATTGACCATGGCTTGCGCAGGAAGAAGGGACGGTTCACCAAGGCACCACCGTTCAACCCCGCTACGCCGGCTCTCATGGAGGACGATGTTTGGGATGAGAAGGGCAATGTCAAGATCATTAAGTGTTTGGTTTCAACGGGTTATTGATCCCTTGTGGTCCCGTGTAGCCCCGTATGGCACCGAAAAGGAGCCTTGTGGTCCCGCACGCCCATGACAAAAAAAGTTGGGGCCGGACCATCACAAGTCATGCCGAGGAGATCTTCTCCGGGAAGAATCATCGTAGGGTGTCGGGGTGAAGTCGAGCCGGATCGCATGTTGCACCCCGGTTGATGCAGCCGCATCCGTGGCATCGGCGAGGCGCAACGCAAGCTCCGCCACCGTTAGCGGCGGACAATTACTGCATTCCCGCATATCTCAGTGTCATGTACCCGGCCCATCCCGGGTCGGCGCATTTCGGCAAACCACTGCGCCGGCGGCCCGCCGTCCGCCGCTCGCGTCCCTTTCGCGGCTGCCGCCGCCGTACGATCCACGCCGGGCCGCAGCGTCGACCGGCCGATGCCGGAATGTCCGCTGCGGCAAGATCGAGACAAGTACCGGCGCAGATCGACGGTCAGTCGGCCGCTTCCACGGTAATCACGAGGCGTTTTCCGAACTGCGCCAGGGCTTCCTCCAGCCTGCTGATCTTGGTGGCGTGGCGGGGATCGAGCATGCGGCGGATCTCGCTTTCCCGAATGCCCAGGGCCACCGCAAAGGCGCTGTTGGACAGCCGTTGTTCGCGCAGGGCCTCGTAGAGGGCCGTCTTGGCGGCCAGGACAGCGCCGGGAACCACCGCCGGCCGGCCCTTTGCCGGGCTCGGTGCAGGAATGTCCTCGCGCCGCACGATGCGGCCCGCGAGCGCTTCCTCCAGGCAATCGGCGGCTTCCGCGACCGCCTCGGTGAACGTCTCGCCGTCCGTGAAAGCCTCGTCGAAATCCGGGAAGGTCACCGAAAACCCGCCTTCGCGTTCCTTGTGAAGGTCGATGGGGTAGCTGTATCGCATTGCCATGATCGGAACTCCCTAAAGATCGTTCGGGTCGATGCCGAGCTGCTTGCACATGCCGCGGAGCGTGCCGGTCTTGAGGAGCTTCCGACCCCGGTCTGGCTCAACTGCTCGCGACCGCCTGACTACGTAAGGAAGGCCGACCACTCTTCCATCAGAACCCGTCGCCGATCGAACAGGTCGGTCCGGCGATAGGCTGCCTCCACCCGGTCCGAATTCACGTGTGCCAGGGCGAGCTCGCAGACCTCGCGGGGCGCGTCGGAGCACTCCGCCGTCCAGTCCCGGAACGACGAGCGGAAGCCGTGCGGCACAGCCTCGATCCCGAGGTCCCGGAGCAGCTTGGACACCGTGCTGTCGCTGATCGCGCGGCCGTGTGCCGACGGGAAGACCAGGCCTGTGCCGTTCGAGAGCCCGCGCGCCTCGTACAGGATTTCCAGCGCGCGCGCAGACAGCGGCACCCGATGGTCGCGCTTCGCCTTCATCCGGCTCGCAGGGACCGTCCATGTCTCCGCTTCGAGATCAACCTCGTCCCATGTGGCCTGCCGGACCTCTCCGGACCGGCAGGCCGTCAGCACGAGGAACTCGAACGCCAGAACCGTGCCCCTGTACGCCCCCGAGGCCTTCACCTTGTCGAGCGCGGCGCCGACCTCCGCAAAGGGAAGCGCGCGCTGGTGCTGACGTATGGCCCCCGATTTGGGCAGCGCGGCCGAAATCGCGTCACCAGCAGGATTATCGTCCCGGAAGCCCTGGGCCACCGCCCACTTCATCACCGCCCCGATGCGCTGGCGCACCCGCCGCATGGTCTCGTTCTTCGTGTGCCAGTGCGGGATGAGGACGGCCATCACGTCCGCGGTAGTGATCTGGTCGACCCGTTTGCGCCCGAGCCGCCGCATGGCGTAGTCCCGGAGCGACGCCCGCCACTGCTTTTCGTTCTTGCCGGCATTCTTCCAACCTTCGCGGTGGATCGCGATCACGGTCTCGACGGCCTCGGCGAAGGTGGGTACGTCCTGGCGCCGCTTTAGGGCGAGGGGGTCACCGCCGGCCCGAGCAATCTTCCGATACTCAAACGCAGCTTGCCGGGCTTCGGCCAGCGAGACGTAGGGGAAGCTGCCGAGGCCTGCGTCGCGGCGGGTGCCGTTGACGGTCCCGCGCCAGATCCAGTGTTTCGAGATCGACTTGCGCTTGCGCGATTCGTAGATTCGCAATCGGAGCCCGTGTTCGTCGCCATAGACGCCCGGGCGATTGACGGTTCGGACGAAGGCGGCGGTGAGCTTTCCCCGTTTGTTGGCGGACTCCGAGGGAATCGCACCCGCGTTTTCCATGCCTAATCCTTCCCTTATCGAGTCCCACAATTCGACCGAGAATACGCGAAAACGGGTGCGGACGCAAGGTCCGGAATGGCGACCTAACCCTTTGATTCAAAATAACATATGAGAACGCCTGAAATCGACAGAACCCGCCTTTGGGCGGTCACCCCATCCGCCATCCTTATGTATTAACATTTTGATTTATAAACAGTTTTCTACTCAACTAGTGAATCACTCCCCACGGACTCTCCCGCCGGTGCTTGACCCCGTCACGAGGATGCCTCCCCACCAGGGTCTGTCGCCAATCCAGGCCTTTCCGAACTCACATGCGCCGCCATGGCCAGCTCGTGGGGCGCGTCGGAGCAGTCCGCCGCCCAACGCCGGAAGGAAGAGCGGAACCTAGGCTGCACGGTCTCGATCCGGAGTTCCTGGAGCAGCTTGGAGATTGTGTTGTCGCTGAGCACGCGGCCGTGCGCCAACGGAAAGACCAGGTCCGAATTCTCCGACAGGTCGCGCGCCTCGTGCAGGAATTGCGGCGCCCGCGCGAACAGCAACACCCAGTTGTCGCGCTTCGCCTTCATGCGGCACGTAGGCACCGTCCAGGTCTCCAATTCGAGATAAACTCGAAATGCAGCGTTCATGCTGATTCGTCCACCGCTTTAATTTTGGCCTTAGCCGAAGCTGTCCGCGTTGCCGCGCGGGGAGCTTCCAATACCTTGAGCATGTCGCGCGCGCAGTAGACACGGTTACGCTTTGACGTCCCGGTCTGTGACACGATTCCAGCCGCTTCCAGCCGCTCAATCGCCCGGCGAGCCGTCGTGTATGCGACCCCCAATTCTTCCGCGATTCCTCCCACGGTCCAAAATGGATTTTCGACGAACAGACGCAGCACCTCCTCCGGCCGCCCAGTTTGACCGCCAGCGAGTGCTTCTCGCCATTCCTTGAACAGTCCATCAATCTCTTCCATGCGTTCGACTGCGTCTTCGGCCTGGACCTGGACGCCCCGTAGGAAATACACCAGCCAACGCTCCCAGGCCCCTTCCTGGGTCACCGCCAGCAGGTGGGCGTAATAGTCCTCGCGCGAAGCCTCGAAGTAGGCGCTCAGATAGAGGAGCGGCGATGGCAAAATCCGACGTTCGACCAGCAGCAGCGTGACGAGAAGGCGACCGACCCGCCCGTTCCCGTCAAGGAACGGGTGAATGGCCTCGAACTGTGCGTGAGCGAGGCCGGCGTGAACCAGCGGCGGCAGGCTGTCTTCGTGAAGGAATCGTTCCAGCGCGTCGAGACATCCCAACAACTCATCAGCGGGCGGCGGCCCATAGCTCGCGTCATTCAACGTGCATCCAGACGGTCCGATCCAGTTCTGGCTGCGCCGGAACTCTCCGGGTGTTGCCGTATCGCCGCGCACGCCCCGCATGAGCCGCGCGTGGATCTCGCGGATCAAGCGCAAGGACAGCGGCAGCGTGCCCAGGCGCTCCAACCCGTATTCCAGCGCATCCACGTAGTTCGCGACCTCCTCGAGATCCTCGGAGTTCCGCCTCACCGGCGCGCCCGCCTGCGCGGCCAGCAATTCTTCGAGGGTCGTCCGTGTGCCCTCGATGCGGCTTGACAGCACCGCTTCCCGCCGAAGGAAGGGGATGATGAAGATTTCGGGATTGGGAAACCGCCAGCCTTCGCCGGCCAGTCGGCCGATCGCCCGGTCCGCATTCGAGAGTGTAGCCACGAGCTCCCCGTCCCATGTGAGCGGCGGGGGTAGCGGTGCCGGCACGAATGCGGTGTAGCCGCCAGAGCCTCGCACGACGCGGCCATGTGGTCGGCGATCCGGATCAACCGCCATCGACAGACTACATCCCCTATTTGCGGGAGTGAAAATAGCGCGACTCGATATTATCGAATCTCAGGGAATTCGCAAATAGCGGGTGGTGCATCTTCTCGGAATCGCGCCGTTCAGCGCCATCGACGCGCACCAGCACCCGCTCGGCGCCACTCCTTCCACCCTCACGCCTCCGACCCGCGGCTTCAACCTCCTTGGAGCGGTCCTCGCGAACTTCGTCAGAGGCAAGACCTACCGCTCGCATCGATGCTCGCCACTTTCGGCCGATCGCCCGACGAATTCCGACCATTCCTTCATCAGTACCCGGCGCCGCTCGAACGGGTCGGTTCAGCGATAGGCAGCCTCCACCCGATCCGAATTCACGTGTGCCAGGGCGAGTTCGCAGACCTCGCAGGGCGCGTCGGAGCACTCCGCCGCCCAGTCCCGCAACGACAAGCGGAAGCCGTGCGGCACGCCTCGATCCCGAGGTCCCGGAGCAGCTTGGACACCGTGCTGTCGCCGATCGCGCGGCCGTGCGCCGACGGGAAGACCAGGCCTGTGCGGTTCGAGAACCCCCGCGCCTCGTACCGGCGCGAGCGTTTCCTCAGATGCAGCGACCGCCGTCGACCTCGAGCATGGTGCCGGTGATGAAGCTCGAGCCGTCTTCGGCGAAGAAGACGGCGGCGGCGGCAATGTCCTCCGGTGTCGAGAGCCGGCCCATGGGCACGGTGGCGATGAAGCGCTCGCGCCCCTCGACCGGGTCGGCGCCGCCGAGAAAGTCTTCGAGCATCGCCGTTTCCCCGGCGACGGGGCAGATGCCGTTGACGCGAATACCGTCGTTCGCCACCTCCAGCGCCAGCGCCTTGCACATCGGGACCAAGGCCCCCTTCGTCGCGTTGTAGACGGCGAGGTTCGGCCGTGGCCGCAGCGCGGCGGTCGACGCGGTCACGATGATCGATCCGCCGCGGCCCTGGCGCCGCATGGTGCGGACCGCGTGCTTGGCGCCGAGAAAGACGCTGCGCACGTTGACGTGGAATACGCGGTCGAAGAACGCCACGTCCGTGTCGGCGAGAGGGCACGGCGCCATTCCCAGCCCGGCGTTGAGAACGACCGTATCGATTCCGCCCCAGGCGTCGCTCGCCGCGCCGATCATCGCTTCGTTGTCTGCCTCTTCGGCAACGTCGGCAGCCACGAACCGGGCGTCGGCGCCAGTCGCGGCGATGGCATCGGCCACGCGCCGGCCGTTGCCCTCGTCGATCTCGGCCACCACGACCCGGGCGCCTTCCCGTGCGTAGCGCCTCGCGATGCCCTCGCCGAAGCCGGATCCTGCGCCCGTGACAATCGCCACCTTGCCCTCGAGCCGTCCCGCCATGCCGCCCTCCCCTGTGTCTTGTGTCCGGTGCGCTCCTGGCCGACCACGGCCGCGTTCCGCGCGGCCCGCGGCACTCCCTCATTGGCGGGGGTGCCGATGGGGCGAGTGATCGGTCTCGAACCGACGACCTCCTGAGTCACAGTCAGGCGCTCTAACCAACTGAGCTACACTCGCCTCGACGCCGCTTCGATAGGGCCTCGCTCGTCGCGCGTCAAGCGCAGCCCGCTGGTCAGATATTGGGCAAGGCGCCTTAAATGTGGGCAGGCGAATCCGCGGGAACCCACGAATGCCGCGTCGTTCCGCCCCCGCCGCGGTTGGCACGGAACGTGCGTCGGTACCCGTGCATACCGAATGCTCCCGTCCCAGCCACGGAAACCGCGCCCATGAAGAAGATCGAAGCGATCATCAAGCCGTTCAAGCTCGACGAAGTGAAGGAAGCGCTGCACGAGGTCGGCCTGCAAGGCATCACGGTCACCGAAGCCAAGGGCTTCGGCCGCCAGAAGGGCCATACCGAACTCTATCGTGGCGCAGAATACGTCGTCGACTTTCTTCCGAAGATCAAGATCGAGATCGTGCTCGACGACGGTCTTCTCGAACGCGCCGTCGAAGCCATCCAGAAGGCCGCCCATACCGGCCGCATCGGCGACGGCAAGATCTTCGTGAGCACCATCGAGGAGGCCGTGCGCATTCGCACCGGCGAGGTCGGCAGCGAAGCGATCTGACGCGCCAGCGAACCCGACGCCCGGGCGCCGCCGCTCGTGCAGCGCCCCGCGGGTGTTGCGGACACTCACGTTCAGTCAAGCAGAGAGAGCCCAACATGTCCGACGCAAAGACCGTTCTCGAGACGATCAAGGAAAACGAAGTCGCCATTGTCGACTTCCGCTTCACCGATCCGCGCGGCAAGTGGCAGCACACCGCGCAAACCGCCGAATCCGTCGACGAGAGCGTCCTCGAGGAGGGCGTCATGTTCGACGGCTCGTCGATCGCCGGCTGGAAATCGATCCACGAATCCGACATGAACATCATGCCCGACCTGTCGTCCGCGGTGCTTGATCCGTTCACGGCGCAGCCGACGCTGGTGCTGTTCTGCGACATTCTCGAACCGCAGACGGGCCAGCCCTACGCGCGTGACCCGCGTTCGACCGCGGGCAAGGCCGAAACCTATCTGAAGGCGTCGGACATCGGCGACACCGCATACTTCGGGCCCGAGGCCGAGTTCTTCGTGTTCGACGACGTCCGCTGGAAGGTGTCGCAAAACGAAACCAGCTACGGCATCGACCACGAAGAAGGTCCGTACAACTCGGGTGCGGCCATGGAAGGCGGAAATATCGGTCATCGGCCGCCGCCGAAGGGAGGGTATTTCCCGGTGCCGCCGGTGGATTCCATGATGGATCTCCGTTCGGAAATGGTCAGCACCATGATGGAAATGGGCCTGCCCATGGAAAAGCACCATCACGAGGTGGCGCCGAGCCAGAACGAGCTCGGCTTCAGCTTTCTGCCCCTCAAGAAATGCGCCGATGCGGTGCAGATCTACAAGTACTGCGTCCACCAGGTCGCGCATTCCTACGGCAAGACGGCAACGTTCATGCCGAAGCCGGTGGTCGAGGACAACGGCTCGGGCATGCACTGCCACCAGTCGGTGTGGAAGGATGGCACGCCGCTGTTCGCCGGGTCGGGCTACGCCGACCTCTCCGACACCGCGCTGCACTACATCGGCGGCATCATCAGGCACGCGCAGGCGCTGAACGCCTTCACCAACCCGACGACCAACAGCTACAAGCGCGTCGTGCCGGGCTTCGAGGCTCCCGTGCTGCTGGCGTATTCGGCGCGGAACCGCTCCGCCGCCTGCCGTATCCCGTACGCGTCGAGTCCGAAGGGAAAGCGCGTCGAAGTGCGTTTCCCGGATCCGGCCGCCAACCCCTATCTCGCCTTCGCGGCCATGCTGATGGCCGGTCTCGACGGCATCCAGAACCGCATTCATCCCGGCGATGCGATCGACAAGAACCTGTACGATCTGCCGCCGGAGGAAATCACCGACGTTCCCACGGTATGCCACAGCCTCCGCAACGCGCTGGACGCGCTGGAAGCGGACAACGAATTTCTCAAGCAGGGCGACGTCTTCTCGAGTGACCAGATCGAGGGGTACATGGAGCTCAAGTGGGAAGAAGTCTACGCCTTCGAACACGCGCCGCATCCCATCGAGTTCGATTTGTACTACTCGGTCTGACCGCGCGATCCGCTTCCTGCGTGTTCCACCCCTGGGGCCCGCCGCCGGCGGGCCCTTTTCTTTGGCAGCCTGCCCGGCGGCGGCTTGACCCCGCCGGAGGGCGACCCTATTCAGGATTCCGACACGCACGAGAGCGCGATATGGACAATCTCTGGTCGGACCGTGACGCCGAGACCTTCGTGGCGCGCTACGGTGCCCAAGACGTCAATGCGGATGTCGCGCTGCGCGTCTACACGACGCGCCTCCTCGGCGGTGAACCGCGGCTCGTCCAGCACGGCGGCGGCAATACGTCGGTCAAGACCATGCTCGCCGATATCCTGGGCAATCCGGTCGAAGCGATGTGCGTCAAGGGGTCCGGCTGGGACATGGCGTCCATCGAACCACCGGGGCTGCCGGCCATGCGGCTCGACGCGGTGCGCCCGCTGGCGGCGCTCGACGCGTTGTCGGACGAGGACATGGTAAACGCGCAACGGGCCAGCCTGCTCGACAGCACGGCCCCGAACCCGTCGGTGGAAGCGCTGCTGCACGCATTTCTGCCGCACAAGTTCGTGGACCATACCCATGCCTGGGCCGTGCTGGCGCTGACCGATCAGCCGGACGGCGCCGATCGGGCGGCCGAGGCGTACGGCGGCCGGGCGGCGTCAGTGCCCTACGTCATGCCGGGGTTCGCCCTCGCCAAACGGGCCGCGGCAACGTACGCCGCCTGCTCCGGCGTCGAGGGTCTGGTCTTGCTCAAGCATGGGATTTTCTCCTTCGGCGACAGCGCCGAGGAGTCCTACGCGCGAATGATCGATCTCGTAAGCCTCGCCGAGGATCGCGTGCGCCGGGCGCCCCGTACCGTTGTCGCCGTACACGCCCCGCCGTGCCGGGCCGCCGCCGCCGACGTGGCACCCGTCCTCAGGGGAATCGCCGCCCGGCAGGGCGACGGCGAACCGCGACGCTGGGTGCTCGACCACCGCACGAGCGACGAGATCATGGCCTATGTCGGCGGCGCCGATGTCGCACGCTACAGCCAGGCCGGGGTGGTTACGCCCGACCACGTCATTCGAATCAAGGGTCGCCCGCTGATCCTGTCGCCGCCCGACCCCGACGATCCCGCCGGGTTTCTCCGTACCGCGACGGCGGCGTTCGAACGTTACGCCCGGGACTATCGGGCCTACTTTCTGCGCCATGACGCCTGCAAGCCCGGATCGAGAACTGCGCTCGACCCCGTTCCGCGGGTCATCCTCGTTCCCGGCGTCGGCCTGTTCGGACTAGGAAAGTCGGCAGCCGACGCGCGCATCGCCGGCGACCTCGCCGAAGCGACCGTCCGTGTGGTCGCGGACGCCGAAGCGCTTGGCCGGTTCGAAAGCGTCGACGAGTCCGACCTGTTCGACATCGAGTACTGGTCGCTCGAGCAGGCCAAGCTCGGACGGAAGACCGAGCCGCCGCTCGCGCGCCACGTGGCGGTCGTCACCGGCGGCGCGGGAACCATCGGCAGGGCGTGCGTGGCGGCATTCGCCGACGCGGGTGCGACGGTCGTTTCGCTCGACCGCGAGGACGACGGGCGCGGCGGCGCGGCAGCGCTCTCCATCGCCTGCGACGTGACCGACGGGCGCGCCGTCCGATCGGCGTTCGACACGATCTGCAGGACCTTCGGCGGGATCGACATCGCGGTCTCGAACGCCGGGGCGGCGTGGCAGGGCCGCATCGGCGAAGTGGACGAAGACATCCTGCGCGAGAGTTTCGAGGTCAACTTCTTCGCCCACCAGCGCGTTGCGCAGAACGCCGTGAGAGTGATGCGCGCGCAGGGTACGGGCGGCGTCCTGCTCTTCAATGCCTCGAAACAGGCGATCAATCCCGGACGCGACTTCGGTCCCTACGGCCTGCCCAAGGCGGCGACGCTGTTCCTCAGCCGGCAGTACGCGCTCGACCACGGCGCCGAGGGCATCCGCGCGAACGCGGTCAACGCCGACCGGATCCGCAGCGGCTTGCTGGACGACGAAACCATCGCCGGCCGCGCCGCCGCCCGCGGGGTCGACGAGCGAGACTACATGGCCGGCAACCTTCTCGGACGCGAAGTCACCGCCGACGATGTCGCCCAGGCGTTCGTGCATCTCGCCCTCGCCCGCAAGACGACGGGCGCGGTGATGACGGTGGACGGCGGCAACATCGCCGCGGCTCCCCGCTGAACGTGGCGACCGAATCGTGATCCCGCGCTACTCACGGCCCGACATGGCGGCCATCTGGTCGCCGGAGGCGCGCTTTCGCATCTGGCTCGACATCGAGCGCCACGCTTGCGAAGCGCAGGAGGCGCTTGGCGCGATTCCGGCCGGTGTCGCAGCCGCCATCGCCGAGCGCGGACGTTTCGAGATCGAGCGCATCGACGCCATCGAGCGCGACGTGAAACACGACGTCATCGCCTTCCTCACCAACGTCGCCGAGCACGTCGGAGAAGAGGCGCGCTTCATGCATCAGGGGCTTACCTCCTCCGACGTGCTCGACACTTGCTTCGCGGTCCAACTGGCGCGGGCCGCCGATATTCTCCTGGCCGACCTCGATACCCTGCTCGCCGTTCTCGAACGCCGTGCACGGGAGCACAAGGACACTCTGTGCATCGGCCGCAGCCACGGGATTCATGCCGAGCCGACGACGTTCGGGCTCAAGCTGGCACAAGCCCACGCCGAGTTCGCGCGCCATCGCGTGCGCCTTGCCGCGGCACGCGCCGATGTCGCGGTGTGCGCGATATCGGGCGCTGTCGGCACGTTTGCCGACATCGATCCGGCGGTGGAAGCCTACGTCGCGTTTCGTCTCGGACTCGCGGTCGAACCGATCTCGACGCAGATCGTTCCGCGCGACCGGCACGCCATGTTCTTCGCCACGCTCGCGGTGATCGCCTCGTCGGTCGAACGCCTGGCCACGGAGATCCGGCATCTGCAGCGGACCGAAGTCCGGGAGGCGGAGGAGTTCTTTGCCGAAGGCCAGAAGGGCTCGTCGGCCATGCCGCACAAGCGCAATCCGGTGCTCACGGAAAACCTCACCGGCCTTGCCCGGCTCGTCCGCGCGGCTGCGGCGCCGGCGCTGGAGAATGTCGCGCTGTGGCATGAACGCGATATTTCGCACTCCTCGGTCGAACGCGGGATCGGCCCGGACGCCACGACGACGCTCGACTTCGCTCTGGCACGCCTTACCGGCGTGATCGACAAGTTGCTGGTCTACCCGGAGGCGATGCAGCGGAACGTCGATCTGCTGGGCGGGCTGATTCATTCGCAACGCGTACTTCTTGCGCTGACCCAGGCAGGGATGAGCCGCGAGGCGGCCTACGCCGCGGTTCAGCGCAACGCCATGCGAGTCTGGCGCGCCGGCGGCGATTTTCGTACCGCGCTCGGCGAGGACAGAGAGATCGCGCGCTACCTCGATGCGGCCGCGCTCGACGCCCGGTTCGATCTCGGCCACCATCTCAAGCACGTCGATACGCTGTTTCATCGCGTGTTCGGCGACGACCCGCCCGAGACGACGCCGGCCCGGGTGCTCGCGTTCTGGTTCGAGGAAGCGGGCCCCGAACGGTGGTTCGCGAAGAATCCCGCGTTCGATGCGGTCGTTCGCGACCGTCTCGGCGCCGCCAGCGACAAGGCCGCCGCACACGCGCTCGACGGTTGGCTCGACGACGCGCACGGCTGCCTGGCCCTGATCGTCCTGCTCGACCAGGTGCCCCGCAACATCCACCGCGGACGTGCCTGCGCCTTCGCGACGGACGCGCTCGCCCGCGCCGCCGCCGCCCATGCAATCTCGGCCGGCCATGACCGCGACCCGTCGTTCACCGACGCATGGCGGCAGTTCTTCTACATTCCGTTCCAACACTCGGAAGACATGGTCGACCAGGACCGCTGCTACGCGCTGACGGCGGAGCGCCTGTCAGGCGATAGCGACGCCCTCGACTACGCCAGGAAGCACCGGGAGATCATCGCCCGTTTCGGGCGTTTTCCGCACCGCAACGCCGCCCTTGGCCGCGACAGTACGCCTGAGGAAATCGCATTTCTCGCTCAGCACGGCACGCCATTCTGAGCGGCGCCGCTCCCGCCGGGCGGCAAGGCAGCAAGGCGGCGAGCGTGGTGGGCGATGACGGGTTCGAACCGCCGACCTTCTCGGTGTAAACGAGACGCTCTCCCGGCTGAGCTAATCGCCCTCGACGGCGGTAGTTGCCCACCCCGTGATAGGGACCCGAATCCGGTAGCGGAATCAGCTAGTTGACAGCGTCTTTCAGACCTTTGCCCGGCCGGAACTTGGGTTGGTTCGACGCCTTGATGCTGATCTTCTCGCCGGTGCGCGGATTGCGCCCCTCGGATGCCGCGCGGTGGGCAACGCTGAACGTCCCGAAGCCCACAAGCCGGACCTCTGCGCCGTTTTGCAGGGCACCAGTGATTGCATCGAACACTGCGTCCACGGCCGCGCTGCTGTCGGCTTTTGACAACTCGGTTGCCTCCGAAACAGCTGCCACAAGATCTTGCTTGTTCAAGGCTCCGCCCCCCTCTGGATCGTGACCGAGTTCAGCCGGCACATGGCACGTGCCGCGCCAAGACAGTTCACTCTAGGGCCGCACCGCGGAGCGCGTCAACGGAAAGACCGCGCGCAATCGGCGCGGCGTTCCGGTCAGGCACTCAATGGGTGACGACCGTGTCGGCGTCGGCATCGCTGCTCTCGCCGGCGATGTCGATCTTGTCCGTCTCGAGCTCGTCCCACTCGATAGGCACCGGACGGCGCTTCAGCGCATGCTCCAGCACCTCGTCGACCGTGCTGACCGGAACGATGGTCAAGCCCTTCTTCACGTTGTCGGGGATTTCGGCGAGGGCCTTCTCGTTTTCCTTCGGAATCAGCACGGTCTTGACGTCACCGCGCAACGCGGCCAGCAGCTTCTCCTTCAGGCCGCCGATGGGCAGTACGCGGCCTCGCAGGGTGACTTCTCCCGTCATGGCGACAGTCCCGTCGACCGGGATACCGGTGAGCACCGATACGATGGAGCACGTCATGGCGATACCGGCGGACGGCCCATCCTTCGGCGTGGCGCCTTCCGGGACATGCACGTGAATGTCGCGCTTCTCGAAGAGCGGCGGCTTGAGGCCGAAATCGGTGGCACGCGAGCGCACGTAGCTTACCGCGGCCTGGACCGACTCCTGCATGACGTCGCCCAGCTGGCCGGTGATCGTTCGGCGTCCCTTACCGGGCATCACCACCGACTCGATCGACAGCAACTCACCGCCGAAATCGGTGTAGGCCAGTCCGGTGACAACGCCGACGAGATCCTCATTCTCCGATTCGTCGTGGCGATAGCGCGGGACGCCGGCGAATTTGCCGAGATTGCGCCGCGTCACCCGCACCGGCCGAGCCGCCTTCTTTCGTTCCTCTCCCCTGTTGGCCTTGAGCAGTATCTCCTTCACCGCCTTGCGGGTCAGATTGGCGATTTCGCGTTCGAGGTTGCGCACTCCCGCCTCGCGCGTATAGAGGCGAATGACATCGCGCAGCGCGTCCTCGGAAATCGACCATTCGTCCTTCTTGAGACCGTGGCGGCCGATCTGTTTCGGAATAAGGTGACGGCGGGCGATCTCGATCTTTTCTTCTTCCGTATAGCCGCCGATCTGGATCACCTCCATGCGGTCCAGCAACGCCGGTGGAATGCGCATGGTGTTCGCCGTGGTGATGAACATCACCTCGCTGAGATCGTAGTCGACCTCCAGATAGTGATCGTTGAAGGCGACGTTCTGCTCCGGGTCCAGGACTTCCAGTAGCGCCGCGGCCGGGTCGCCGCGGAAATCCGCGCCCATCTTGTCCACCTCGTCCAGCAGAAAGAGCGGGTTCGAAGATTTCCCCTTCTTCATGCCCTGGACGATCTTGCCGGGCAGCGAGCCGATGTAGGTGCGCCGATGGCCGCGAATCTCGGCTTCGTCGCGCACGCCGCCGAGGCTGATGCGCACGAAGTTGCGGCCCGTCGCACGCGCGATCGACTTGCCGAGCGACGTCTTGCCCACGCCGGGCGGCCCGACAAGGCACAGAATGGGGCCGCGCATCTTGTTCGTGCGGACCTGGACCGCAAGGTACTCGACGATGCGCTCCTTGACGCGCTCGAGGCCGTAGTGGTCCTCGTCGAGCACGCGCTGGGCGAGCACCAGGTCCTTCTTCACCCGGCTGCGCTTCTTCCACGGAATCATCAGCAGCCAGTCGAGGTAATTGCGGACGACGGTAGCCTCGGCCGACATCGGGCTCATGTTGCGGAGTTTCTTGAGCTCGCCGATGGCCCGCTCGCGCGCCTCCTTGCTGAGCTTGGTCTCGGCGATACGACGTTCGAGTTCGGCAAGCTCGTCCTTGCCGTCCTCGGTTTCGCCCAATTCCTTCTGAATCGCCTTCAGTTGCTCGTTCAGGTAGTACTCGCGCTGGGTCTTCTCCATCTGACGCTTGACGCGGGAGCGAATTTTCTTCTCGACCTGCATCACGCCGATCTCGCTCTCGATCATCGAATAGATGCGCTCGAGCCGCTCGATGACGGATTCGATCTCCAGCAATTCCTGTTTCTCGGCGATCTTGATCGCTAGGTGCGACGCCACCGTGTCGACCAGACGGCTGGGATCGTCGATCTGGTTGAGCGAGACCAGCACCTCGGGCGGCACCTTCTTGTTCAGCTTGACGTAGTTCTCGAAGTTGGCCGTCACCGAACGGGCGAGCGCCTCGACCTCGGAGGGCTCGACTTCCGGATCGTCCAGAAGCAGTGCCAGGGCCTCGAAATACTCGTCGGAGCGTACGAAGCGCTCGATGCGCGCTCGCCCGCCGCCCTCGACGAGAACCTTGACCGTGCCGTCCGGCAGCTTGAGAAGCTGGAGCACGGTTCCGACCGTGCCGACCTTGTAGATGTCGTCGGGGCCAGGATCGTCGTCGCCGGCATCGCGCTGGGTGGCCAGCAGTATCTGCTTGTCGTTCTTCATGACCTCTTCGAGCGCACGGACGGACTTGTCGCGGCCGACGAAGAGAGGGACGATCATGTGGGGAAACACCACGATGTCGCGCAAGGGAAGAACGGGAAACAGCGTCACGGGAGATGGCGGGTTCATGAAACGGGCACCCCGGTTGGCCTGCGCGGCCCGGCCGGCGGCGGCCGACCCGCCCGCGCTCGGCGGCGGTCAAGTCCCGACTAGGTGGCCTTTCGAGCCGGGTTCGTCAAGTCGCTGCCGCGGTCAGGAGGCGGTGGATTCGACGTCATCCTTGCGCTCCGCGTATATTTGCAGCGGGCTCGCGCGGCCTTCGACGACTTCTCGGCTGATAACGACCTCCTCCACGCCGTCGAGGCTCGGCAGGTCGTACATGGTGTCGAGCAGGATGCCTTCCATGATCGAACGCAGGCCGCGGGCGCCGGTCTTCCGCGCGATCGCCTTCTTCGAGATCATGCCGAGAGCGTCGTCGGAGAACGTCAGATTGACGTTTTCCATGTCGAAAAGGCGCTTGTACTGCTTGACCAGGGCGTTCTTCGGCGTGGTCAGTATCTTCACCAACGCCGATTCATCCAGGTCCTCGAGCGTGGCGATCACCGGCAACCGGCCGACGAACTCGGGGATGAGGCCGAACTTGAGCAGGTCCTCCGGCTCGATCTTGCGCAGTATCTCGCCGGCGTTGGCTTCCTCCAGCGCCCGAACGTCGGCGCCGAAGCCGATCGACGTGCCGCGGCCGCGCTGGGAAATGATCTTGTCGAGGCCGGAGAACGCACCGCCGCAGATGAACAGGATGTTGGTGGTATCGACCTGCAGAAACTCCTGCTGCGGATGCTTGCGCCCGCCCTGCGGCGGCACGCTCGCGACGGTGCCTTCCATGATCTTGAGCAGCGCCTGCTGGACGCCCTCGCCGGAGACGTCGCGCGTGATCGATGGATTGTCGGACTTCCGCGAGATCTTGTCGATCTCGTCGATGTAGACAATTCCGCGCTGCGCCCGCTCGACATTGTAGTCGGCCGACTGCAGCAGCTTGAGAATGATGTTCTCGACATCCTCGCCAACGTATCCCGCCTCGGTGAGCGTCGTCGCGTCGGCCATGGTGAACGGCACGTCGAGAATCCGCGCCAGAGTCTGCGCGAGCAGCGTCTTGCCGCACCCCGTGGGTCCGATCAGGAGGATGTTCGACTTGGCGAGCTCGACATCGTTGCTCTTCGAGCCGTGCGCCAGCCGCTTGTAATGATTGTGTACGGCGACGGAAAGCACGCGCTTCGCGTGATCCTGGCCGATCACGTACTCGTCCAAGACCGAGCAGATATCGGCCGGGGTGGGCACGCCATCGCGTGTCTTGACGAGATTGTTCTTGTGCTCCTCGCGGATGATGTCCATGCAGAGCTCGACGCACTCGTCGCAAATGAACACGGTGGGCCCCGCGATCAGCTTGCGCACCTCGTGCTGGCTCTTGCCGCAAAACGAACAGTACAGCGTGTTTTTCGATTCGCCGTTCGAAGACTTGTTCATACCGGCCCGATCGCCTGACGTGTGGTCGCGCTGCGCATGTTAGACGCCAAGCCGAAGCCGCGACAACACCTGACTTGCGGAACCCGTCGGCGACGAAACCGGGCGGACCGCCGAAGGCGCCGGCTTTGCCGTCACGCCCTCGACTCCGAATCCGCGCCTTCGGGGACGGACCGCTTGACGACGACCTCGTCGATCAACCCGAAAGCCTTCGCATCCTCCGGCGAGAGGAACTTGTCGCGGTCCATCGCATCTTCGATGGCGTCGAGTTCCTGGCCGGTATGCTTGACGTAGATGTCGTTCAACCGGCCTCGCAGCGCCAGTATCTCGCGCGCGTGGATCTCGATGTCGGCGGCCTGCCCCTGAAACCCGCCGGACGGCTGGTGAATCATGATCCGTGCGTGCGGCAGCGCGAACCGCATGTCGGCGGCGCCGGCGGCAAGCAGCAACGAGCCCATGGACGCCGCCTGACCTATGCACAACGTGGATACCGCAGGGCGGATGTACTGCATGGTGTCGTAGATCGCGAGGCCCGAGGTGACGAGGCCGCCGGGCGAGTTGATGTAGAACGCGATGTCCTTCGTCGGGTTCTCTGATTCCAGGAACAGAAGCTGCGCGGTCACCAGCGAAGCGACAAGGTCGTCCACCGGGCCGGTAAGGAACACGATGCGTTCCTTCAGCATCCGCGAATAAATGTCGTAGGCGCGCTCGCCGCGGCTGCTTTGTTCCACGACCATCGGCACGAGCGTGTTCATGCACGTATCAATCGGATCGCGCATCGTTCCCTCCGGCCGCCTCGAGCGGATCTGCGAGCAACTCCTTTTCGCTGACCGCCCGGTCCGTCACGTCCGCCATTTCGATGATGAAGTCGATCACCTTGTCCTCGAACAGGGGCGCGTGGAGTTCGTTCATCATTTCCGGGTTCGATCGGAACAAATCGAAAACTTTCTGTTCTTCGCCGGGGAACATTCGCGCCCGGTTCATCATCGCGCGATTGAGCTCGTCCTGCGGGACATTGACGTTGTTGCGGCGGCCGATTTCGGACAGGACCAATCCCAGACGCACGCGCCGCTCGGCGATGCCGCGATACTCCTCGCGCGCCGAATCCTCGTCTTCGTCCGTCTCGTCCCACGTCGTGCCCGTGCGTTTCAGATCCTGTTCGATCTGCTGCCATATGGAGTCGAACTCCCGATCCACCATGCCGACAGGGACGGCGAAATCGTGGGTATCGGCGAGCATGTCCAGAATCTCTCGCTTGAGCTTCATGCGACTGGCGGCGCGATAGTCGCGCTGGGCCCGTTCACGAACCGCTGCCTTCAGCGCGGCCAGATCCGCCATGCCGAACCGCGCCGCAAGATCGTCGTCCACCGCGACCGCTTCCGCTACCCGGACATCCGTGACCGTCACCGCGAACACCGCCGTCTTGCCGGCCAGGCGCGGATCCGAATACGCCTCCGGAAAGGTCGCCTCCACGTCGCGCGACTCGCCCTTTTTCGCGCCGACAAGCCCTTCCTCGAAACCCGGGACGAAGGACCCGGAGCCGAGTTCGAGGTCGAAATCCTCGGCCGTGCCTCTCTCGAAGGCCTCGCCGTCGATCCGGCCTTCGAAGTCGATCCGCACGGAATCCCCCTCCTCGGCCTCGTGCCCCTCGGCGGCAGCGACGAAGTTCTTCTCCCGTTCGGCAAGACCGGCCACTGCCTTCTCGACCGCGGCATCGCTCACCTCGGCCGTCAACCGCGTGATCTTCAACGCCTTTACGTCGCCGGGATCGAATTCCGGCAGCATTTCCAGCGCGACGGTGTATTGCAGGTCGTCTCCAGGTTCGAACTTGGCGATGTCGACCTGCGGCGTGAGCGCGGGCTTCACCCCACGGTCGAGCATCGCTTGTTTCGACGACCGGTCTATCGCCTCTCTCAGCACGTCGCCGAGCACCGATTTCTCGAAGCGCCGGCGCAGCAGCGACCGCGGTACCTTGCCGCGCCGGAAACCCTTGATGTCCGCGGTGTCGCCGATTTCGTCGAGCTTCTCGTCGATCCGGCCCTGGATATCCGTCGCCGGCACCACGATGCGATACTCGCGTTTCAGCCCCTCCGAGAGAATTTCCGTTACCTGCATGGTTTGCTCTCGATCGTTCCGGCGCCACCGCGCGGCTAGCCGTCCCTGGTGCGGGCGAAGGGATTCGAACCCCCACGGCCTCGCGGCCACCAGGACCTAAACCTGGCGCGTCTCCCGTTTCCGCCACGCCCGCGCCGCGCGGTGCACCATTACCACGACGGGAAGGGCATGGAAATGTTCGCGCGTCGGCGGCCGGCGGCCAGCCCGCCTCGCTCGCCGCGGGCCCGACCCCAGGGATGGCGTCGTGCGGAAACCATGGTCAGCGCGATGCCAGGCACGCCTGCGCTACCGCGCCGACGATCGCGTCCGCGTCGATGGCATAGGCGCCGTACAGAGCCTGGACGTCGCCGGACTGGCCGAAGCGTTCGGGGCCGAGACCGATCGTCGGATGCCCGAGGACGCTGCCCAGCCAGGACAGCGCCGATGGATGGCCGTCGATGACCGTGACCAGTCGCGCCCCGGGTGCAAGCGGCGCGAGCCGCGACTCGACGGGCGCCGTGCGTGCGGTGCCGCCGCGTCGCGCCGCCTGGGCGGTTGCCCAGCCGTGGCGCAGGCGGTCCGGGGACGTGACGGCGAGCAGACCCGCACCGGGTATGTCCTCGCGAATCGCGTCTACCGCGGCAAGCGCCTCGGGAATGACGGCACCCGCGGCGGCGACCGCGACCTCGGCGCCCTCCGCCGGCTCCACGAGCCAGTAGGCGCCTTCGAGCACCGCCGCCTCGAGAGCGGCGTCCATGCGACGCTTCGGCTGGTCGACGGGACGCGTGGACAGACGCAGATATACCGATCCGCCGTCGTCCGCCTGCATGTGAACGAAAGCCCAGCGCATGACCACCGCGAGTTCGTCCGCGAACGCCGGTTCGAAATAGACGAGGCCGGGCTGGGCGATTCCGATCGGCGGGGTGCTGACCGACTGGTGGGCGCCGCCCTCCGGCGCCAGCGTGATGCCCGAGGGAGTCGCCACGAGCAGGAACCGGGAATCCTGGTAGCTCGCGTAGGTCAGCGCGTCGAGGCCGCGGGCGATGAACGGATCGTACAGGGTGCCGACCGGCAGCAGACGCGCGCCGAACAGTTCCGAGGACAGGCCGAGCGCGGCGAGCAGGAGGAACAGGTTGTTCTCCGCGATACCGAGTTCGATATGCTGGCCTTCGGGCGACATCGCCCATTTCTGGGCCGAGGCGACCCGCTCTTCGCGAAACGTATCGGGCCGCCCGCGGCGGTCGAAGATCTGCCGCCGGTTCACCCACGGTCCGAGGTTGGTCGACACGGTGACGTCCGGCGACGCCGTGACAACGCGGCGCGCCAGCGCGCTGTCGCCTCGCGCCAGCTCGTCGAGCACGCGCCCGAATACCTCCTGCGTGGATACCCGCGCCCGCGACGAAAATGGCAGACGCTCGGGCACGGGGACTCGCGGCGCCATGTGGCGGCGGTCCGCGCCGACGGCGAACGGCACCGAGGAGACGTAGCGGCGCAGTTCGTCGGGCGCGAAGCCGACGCCTTCGAAAGGCTCCCACTCCGCCCCGTCGGCGACGCCGGCATCCGCCTTGTAGAGCGCCATCTGCTCCGGGGTCATCAAGCCCGCATGGTTGTCCTTGTGGCCAGCGAGCGGCAAGCCGAACCCCTTGATCGTATAGGCAATGATGGCGATGGGGCGGTCGTCGGCAGCGGCTTCGTCGTAGGCTTCGACGACGCTTTCGAGGTCGTGGCCGGCGAGATTCGTCATCAACGCGTGCAACGCCGCATCGTCGTGGGAATCGAGAAGGCCGCGGATTCCGGCAGCGCCCGCAAGGTCGCCCTTCAGACGGCGCCGCCATGCCGCACCGCCCTGAAACGTCAGCGCGGCGTAGAGCTGGTTGGGACAGCGGTCGATCCAGTCGAGCAACGCCTCGCCTCCCGGCTCGGCGGCCTGCGCCTCGAGCAGCTTGCCGTACTTGATCGTCCGGACGCGCCAATCCATCGTTTCGAACAGTCCGTCGAGGCGCGAGAACAGACGGTCGGTGACGACGCTGTCGAGACTCTGGCGATTGTAGTCGATCACCCACCAGACGTTCCGCACCTCGTGTTTCCAGCTTTCGAGCAGCGCCTCGTAGACGTTGCCCTCGTCGAGCTCGGCGTCGCCGAACATGGCGATCATCCGCCCGGCGGGCCGGCGTTCGTCGTCGAGGCCGTGGAGGCGGACGTAGTCCTGGACCATCGAGGCGAAGACGGTCATCGCGCCGCCGAGGCCCACCGAGCCCGTCGAGAAATCGACGTCGTCGCCGTCCTTGGTTCGCGATGGATAAGCCTGGGCCCCGCCGAAGGCGCGGAAGTTTTCCAGGTTCTCGCGCGTCTGCCGGCCGAACAGGTATTGGATCGCGTGGAACACGGGACTCGCGTGCGGCTTCACGGCCACCCGGTCTTCCGGACGCAGGGCGTGGAAATAGAGCGCCGTCAGCAGCGTCACCATCGACGCCGACGAAGCCTGATGTCCGCCGACCTTGAGTCCGTCGCGCGACGCCCGCACGTGGTTGGCGTGATGCACGGTCCACGCCGCGAGCCAGGCGATCTTGCGCTCCAGCGCCGACAGCCGGGCCAGCAACTCGCGGTCCAGCGGCTGCGGACGCGTCTCGGCTACGGCGTGAAGGTTTCGAGCCATGGTGCGTTCCGCGTCTTTTGCAGGGCGCCGCTCGTCCCCGCCGTCCTTAGGCCCCGCGGGAACCGGCACCCGGTTCGTGGACGGCCGGCGTCGGCGGCTTCCACTCCAACGGTATCATGTGGGTGGGGAGAGAATCCGTGCGAGTTGTCCTCGTCAGCGGACACGAGACGCAATAAACTGTCGAAACAAGTTAGTTTTATGGTGGAATCGCACCGTGCCCGGCTTGTCCCTTGATGCCATCGACCGGCGAATCCTGACGGCGCTTCAGGAGAATGCGCGCATTTCCAACGTCGATCTGGCGCGCCGTGTCGGTCTGTCTCCCTCCCCGTGCCAGCGGCGCGTGCGCGCCCTGGAAGAAGCCGGCGTCGTCCGCCGCTACGCCGCGCTCGTGGACCAGGCGGCGGTTGGCTTGCCGGTCAGCGTCTTCGTCAGCGTGTCGCTGGAACGGCAGATCGTCGCGGCGCTCGAGACCTTCGAGGAGGCGGTGCAGGCGCGCCCCGAAGTGACCGAATGCTATCTGATGACCGGCGGCGCCGACTATCTTCTGCGCGTGGTGTGCCGCGACCTTGCGGCCTACGAGGCCTTTCTGAAGGACCATCTGACGCGCGTCCCGGGCGTGCGCAGCATCCAGTCGAGCTTTGCCCTCAAACAGGTGGCTTATCGCGTCGCCTTGCCTCTTTCAGGCGTGTCTTGACGGCCTCGACGCGGGCCCGTGTTTCCGGCCGGGTGCTCATCAGCACGATCTGATCCTGGTCGAGATAGAGCGAGTTCGGCATCGCGAAATGGCGATTGACCGATTCCTTGACCATCTGCTGCGCGATTCGCGGCCGGGCGCAGATCTCCTCCGCCAGCGTCCGCGCCGCCTCCACGGCATCGTCGGCGACGGTTTCGCAAAGCCCCCACGCGAGCGCTGTCTCGGCATCGACGCGACGAGCCAGCGCGCCGATCAGCTTGGTCCGCGCGGGACCGATCAGATTGCCGATCCGCGGCAGGCTGTTCCAGGTGAAGTTCAGACCGAGTTCGACCTCCGGCGCGAGAAAGAAGGCGCCCGGCGCCATGATCCGGAAGTCGCACGCCACCGCGATCGACAAGCCGCCGCCGACGGCGGCGCCGTTGACGGCGGCGATCGTGAGCGGCCGCAAGCGCTCCCATGCCGCGCACATGTCGGCGCCGAGGCGGGCGATGCGCCGCGCCTGCGCGATCGGCACGCCGGCGCCGAAAATGTCGCTCTCGGACAGATCCGCGCCGGCCGAGAACACAGGGCCGGCGCCGGTGAGAATCACGCACGACAGGTCGTCGCGTTCGTCCAGCGAAACCGCGACGTGCCGCAACTCCGTCCGCAAGCCTTTGGACAGCGCGTTGCGTTTGTCCGGCCGGTTCATCGTCACAACCGCCACCGGGCCGTCGATACCGACATCGACCCATCGATACGCCATATCGGGGCTCCCCGGTGAGCATCGCACCGCAGGCAAGCGGCGAGCGGTCGGACGAGGGCCTAGCCGGCCGCGGCCGACGTTTCAAGTACCCCGCAGCGGCAAGGGCGGTGCGACGGCGGCCAGAACCGCGGGAAGCCGGTCGGCGAGGTCTTCGGCGATCAGGCCCGGCCCGCTCCCCGCGGCAACCCCGTGCATCCAGGTGCCCATGCACGCGGCGTCGAACGGTACCGCGCCAGCTGCCATCAGACCGGTGACGATACCGGCCAGAACATCGCCGGTGCCGGCCGTCGCCAACTCCGGCGGTCCGTCGATGCCGACCGCGACCTCGCCGTCGGGCGCCGCGATCACCGTTTCCGGCCCCTTCAGCAGAACGACGGCCCCGCACCGGTCAGCCGCGGCGCGCGCACGCGCAAGCCGGTTCCCGCGGTCGGCGAAGAGCCGGGCGTATTCGCCGTCGTGCGGGGTCAGCACGCACGGCCGCCCGCGTGTCGCCCGGAAGAGCGGTTGCGGATCGCCGGCGAACGACGACAGCGCATCGGCGTCCAGCACGGCCCGTTTCCCGGCCGCGAGCGCGGACAGGCTTCGCTCCCTTGTGGCACCGCCGACTCCGTTGCCGGGGCCGACGAGAAACGCCGTCGTCCGGGAGTCCACCAGCAGGTCGGGCCACGCGGCGAGCGACCGGGTCATGACCGCCGTCAGCGAGCCTTCGTACACGGCGAGCGCCGATTCCGGTGCTGCGACCGTGACCAGCCCGGCGCCGGCGCGCAGTGCGGCCCGGGCGGCCAGACGCGCCGCGCCAGCGGTGCGCGCGCCGCCGGCGACGACCGCGTGACCGCGGTCGTACTTGTGCCCGCCGGGTGCGGCACGCGGCAGCCGCGCGCGCCAGAGAACCGGTCCGTTGACGACGGCGACTCGGCCGGCCACGGCGACCGGCGCGCGTCCAATGCCGATATCGGCGACCTCGAGGCGACCGCAAAGCCCGCGTCCCGGCATCAGCAGATGGCCGGGCTTGGGCCGGCAAAACGTCACCGTGACGTCGGCGGGCGCCGCCGCTCCCCGCACCGCGCCCGTGTCGCCGTCCACGCCGCTCGGTACGTCCACGGCCGCGACGGGAACGCCGGCGGCGGCGACGGCGTCGAGAGTCCGCGCCGCCACGCCCTCGATCGGCCGCGACAGGCCGGCGCCGAACAAAGCGTCGACAACGAGCGCATGGCCCGATACGGCGTGCGGATCCACCTCACTCACGTCGCCGGGCCAGCGCTGCGCCATGAGGGCGGCGTCGCCGCCGAGGGATTCGCGACGCCCCAGCAATGCCACCGTGACCGGCCATCCCGCGGACGCCAACTCGGTAGCGGCGCCGAAGCCGTCGCCGCCATTGTTGCCGGGGCCGCAGAGCACGAGCGTCGGTCGCGGCGTCCACCGCCGCCGTATCGCCCGGGCGACAGCGGCGCTCGCGTGTTCCATCAAGGCGATGCCCGGGGTTCCGGCGGCAATGGCGGCGCGGTCCGCTTGCGCCATCTGCGCCACCGAAAGAACGTCGCTGCCGGCAAGACGCCGACCTGGGTTTCCGCCCCTGCGAGTCACGGCAGCCGGCCATAACAGGATCGCAACAAAACGGTCATGCCACCTGTAACCCGCCGCGCCTAGGCTGCGGGCACCGCGGGAGGCGGAACGCGCCACCGCCCGAGCAGCAAAGGCATGGAAGGATGAACACCGGAATCACCAGAAACTCCTTCGGGCTGGCCGCGGCGGTCCTCCTGGCGACGGCGTTCGCGGCGCCGCCGGGCACGGCCCACGACGACCTCGCGGACAGGGTCCACGAGCTTGAGCGGGAACTCAAGCTCCTGCGCCGGCAACTCGAAACGCAGCTGCAGGGAAGCATGGATGCGGCCACCGCCGCCACGCAGGCGGCGAACGAAGCGGCGGCCGCGGCCAACGAAGCAGCGAGGGCCGGCGACGGTCCCGGCTTCAAGATGAAGGGACCCGCTCCGACGTTCTCGTCGGCCGACGGCAGCCACACCCTTGCGGTCACCGGCCGCGTGCACTGGGACGTGGGCTTCTACGACGGGTCGGGTACGGACGAGTCCCTCAACGACGGCTCCAATCTGCGCCGCGCCCGCCTCGGCGTCAAAGGCACGATCATGAAGGACTGGGGCTACGAGATCGTCCTCGACGGCGGCGACAGTGCGGCCGACGACGTCGATATCGACTCCGCCTTCGTGTCCTACAGGGGCCTCGAGCCGTTGACGCTGACGCTTGGACAGCACAAGGCACCGCTGACGTTCGAGGACCGGACGAGCTCGAACGACATTCCGTTCATCGAGCGCAGCCTCGGGACCAATCTTTTCGTCGGCCAGGCGGGCGGCAAACGCTTCGGCGTCAGCGCGACGGGAAACGGCGACATCTGGTCGGCCGGCGCCGGTGTCTTCGGCGAAAAGCTCGGCGTCGACGACGGCAACCGCGTCAGCGAGCAATGGTCGCTTGCCGGACGCCTTGCGTTCGCCCCGCACAACGAGACGCATCGGGGCGTGCACTTCGGGGCCAGCGGCTGGCTCGTGCCCGATCCGCCGGAAAAATACGACGACGAAGCCAGGCCGGCGGAGTGCCGGTTCAGGGACCGGCCCGAGTTTCGCGTCGACGACAGCCGCTGGATCGACGCCACGGGCAGGGACGTCGACAGTTGCTACGGCATCGGCGCGGAGTTCGCCGCCTGGAATAAGCCGTTCTGGATCGCCGCCGAGTACACGCAATTCGGCTTCGATCTGGCCTCTGGCGACGGCGGAACCTCCGACTACGGCTTCGATGCCTGGTACCTGCAGGCCGGTTGGGTGGTGACGGGCGAGGGCCGTCCCTACAGCATGCGCAAGGCGGCGTGGAGCGGCGTCACGCCGGCCGATCCGCTCGACGCGGACGGCGGCACCGGTGCGCTTGAGGTCATCGCGCGCTACAGCCGCGCCGATCTCAACGATCGGGACATCCTGGGCGGCGAGGAAACCAACTATACCGTCGGCCTGAACTGGTGGCTGAACAACTGGGTCGCCCTCAAGCTCAACTACATCGCGGTCAGCGTCGAAAGGGGCGGCAATGCCGACGAGTTCAACACCTTCGGCTTGCGTACCCAGGTGAAGTGGTAACCGGTCGCACGTCCGGCCGGGCAGAACTTGACATTCTCGGCTGAAAAGAACCGAATGTGGCCGACGTGACGTTGTCTCGGTGAGTTCGTGTCATTCAAGCGCTTTCGCTCGTTGCGCGCGCTGCAATTGGCCTACGGTCTTGCGCTGCTTCTGCTGGTTGCAATCACCGGATTGGTGGGCACGACCGGCCTCGTTCTCAACGCGCGCTGGGCCGACGAGGCGCGGCGGATCGAGACGCTGCGGCAGTCTGCCGCAGCGTTGCGCGGTGACTTGCACCGGCAGACCAAGGAGATTTTCGACTACCATTTTCTTGCCGATCCGCATGCCGAGGCGCAATACCGGGCCTATGGCGCAGCGATCGACGATCGACTTGCGGAACTGGTTGCGCTGGCGTCGAACGATGACGAACGGAACGTCGTCTCCGCGCTCCAACGCGCCCTCGGAGGCCTTCGGCTCGTATCCGAGACCGTCATGGCGCGTCCCTTCGGAAGCATTTCGGCGTCGGAGCGGTTCGCGCTGCTCGATACCGAGTTCGAGACCGACCAGCTGAGCGCCGTCGAGGCCGCGCTGGCCGACGCCGAAGCGACGTTCTTCGGCGCGGAACGCGATCTCGAAGCGCGCGTGACGGCGCGCACCCGTCTCGCGTTCGTCGTGCTGGCCATACCCATCGGCGTGGCCATCCTGCTTCTGCTTGCGGCGCGGGGCGTCTTCCAGCGCGGGTTCGCGCGTCCGCTGGCCGGCCTGCTCGAGACCATGACGGCGTATGGAGAAGGGCGCCTCGACCACCGCGCGGCCGAGTCCGGCGCTAGCGAGATGGTGGCGCTGCAACGCGCGATCCACCGCATGGCAGCCGATCTGGCGCGCTATCGCGAGGCGCTTGTGCATAGCGAGAAGCAGGCGGCGCTGGGCGCTCTGGTGCCCGTTATCGCGCACAACATCCGTAACCCGCTCGCCGGCATCCGCGCGTCGGCCCAGTTGCTGGAAACCGACGCGGCGCGCGGCATTCTTGGCGCCGTCGACCGCTTGAACGGTTGGTTGGACGCCCTCCTCACGTATCTCGACCCGCAGAAGGGCAAGCGCGCCGAGGCGACGCTGGCGGGCTGCGCCGACCACGCACTCGAGATTCTCGAGGCGAAGCTGGCCGCGAAATCGATTTCCGTCGCCCGCCAGGACTGGGCGAACGGCGGCCGCGCGTTGCTCGACAGCCGGCTCACGGAACAAGCCCTGTGCGGGCTCGTTGCCAACGCCGTAGACGCATCGCCCAGCGGCGGTGAGATTGTCCTTTCCGTCGGACACGTAGCGGAATCGTGCTGGATCGCCATCGAAGATGAAGGGCCCGGCTTCCGATTCGAACCGACGACGAACGGCCTTCAACCCGGTCTGAGCACGAAGACGCACGGCAGCGGTCTCGGAATTCCGTTCGCGCGCAAGGTCTGCGAGCTTCATGATGGCGCGCTGGAGTTCGGCGCGGCCGCGCAAGGCGGCGCCAGGGTCGTCTTTTCCGTTCCCGCCGCCGCGCACGGGGGAGACGCCGCATGACACCACGCATTCTGATCGTCGAAGACGAAGACCTGTTCGCCCGGTCGGTGGCCACGCGGCTGGCTCGCGACGGCCATGAATGCGCGATCGCGAGCTGTCTCGCGGACGCCCGCGACGCCCTTGCCGATCCGGTCGATCTGTTGCTGCTCGACATGCGATTGCCGGACGGATCCGGACTCGATTTTCTCGGCGAAGAGCCGGCACCGCCGGCCATCATGATCACGGCCTTCGGCGACATCGAGAACGCGGTGACGGCGATGAAGCGCGGTGCCGTGGACTATTTGCGCAAGCCGATCGATCTCGACGAACTGGCGATCGTCGTCGATCGCACGCTGGCGACGCGCCAAATGGAAACGCGACTCGCCTATTCGCGCGAACGCGATACGCACCGAAGCGGCGGCGGCGAACTGCTCGGCAAGAGCCCCGCGATCGGCAAGGTCCGCCGCGAAATCGCCGCGTTCGCGGCGCCCGGAGGCAGCGTCGGCGCACCGCCGGTGTTGATTCTCGGTGAGACCGGCAGCGGCAAGAACGTCGCGGCGCACCTGATCCACGACTGCCGGCTCGGAGCCGACCGGCCCCTCGTGCACATAGACTGTGCGAGCCTGGCGCGCGGCACGCCAACCCCCGAATTGTTCGGCGACGACCGCGGTCCGGGCCTGATCGAGGCCGCCGAAGACGGGACGGTGCTGCTCGACGAGGTCTCGGCCCTCGCGCCGGACGTGCAGGGCGTTCTGCTGAACGTCGTCGAGCGGCGCCGGCTTCGCCGGCCCGGCGGCCGCCGCGAGATTCCCGTCGCCGCATCGTTCGTCGCCACCTCCAACCGCGACCTGCCGGCACTCGTGCGCGACGGTGCCTTCCGCCGGGACCTCTATCATCGGCTCGACACGCTCCACCTGGAGATGCCGCCGCTGCGCGACTGCGGCGACGACGCGGTAACGCTCGCGCGCCACTTCATCGCCCAGGCCGCGAGCCGCTACGGCCGACCCGCGCCGCGACTCGCCGACCCGGGCGCGGCCGCCCTCGTTCGCTACCCATGGCCGGGCAACGTGCGCGAGCTTCGCCACGTCGTGGAGCGCGCCGTACTGCTCGACGACGACGGCAAGATCGGCGAGGCCGATCTGCCGGCGATCGCGCCGGCGACGCCGCGGGTGGCCGCGGCGCCGACGACTCTCGCAAGCGCCGAACGGCAATTGATGAACGATGCGCTCGCGGCGTCGCGCGGCAACGTTTCGGCGGCCGCCAGGCGACTCGGCATCACGCGCATGGCGATGCGCTACCGTATGAAAAAACACGGTCTCTGACCGATGGACGGCCGGTGAGGACCTGGACCGGACCCGCCGTTGGGGGCACCCCGACGTCGCAAGGTTCAAACCGGGACGATGTCCGTGCCCATCCCTCTTTGACGGGTTCCTCGGCGTCCCGTACACTCGCGTGCCCTGTCGCGCGGAGACGGCCGCCCCGGGGTCCGGCGATTCAGGCAACTGGCGGCACGCGGCATGCTTGAACAACACGCTCTGCTCCAAGACGCGTTGTCCCTGTTGCTCAAGGGCGGGCCGGTCATGATGATCCTGCTCGCCCTGTCGGTGCTGGCGCTGGCCATCATCTTCGTGAAACTGTTGCAATTCTCGCGCGCGCGCCTCAAGCAGATCGGGTTCGTGGACTCGGCCATTGCGATCCTGGCGCGTGGCGAGCGGGAACGTGCGATTTCCACGCTGCGGCGCGAGGTCAATCCGGTCGCGCGCGTGATGGAGACCGCCATTGCGGTCAATAACAACGCCAATCTCACGGCGGACGATCGCGAGGCCGAGATCACGCGGGTCGGCACCGGCGAGATCCGTAATCTGGAAAGCTATTTGCGCGGGCTCGAGGTCATCTCGACGGTCAGCCCCCTGTTGGGGCTGCTCGGCACCGTTCTCGGCATGATCAGCGCTTTCGAGAAGCTGGAGAGCGCGGGTTCGAAGGTCGACCCGGCCATTCTCGCGGGCGGCATCTGGGAGGCGTTGTTGACGACCGCGTTCGGCCTCGTCGTGGCGATCCCCGCCCTGATCATGTTCTACGTGCTGGAAGGCCGCGTTGACGAGGTGCGCGCGACGATGAGGGACTCCGTGGTGCGCGTTCTCGGCGTCAGAGCGCCCGCCGCCCGGCAGGTCGCCGCTCAGTAGGCGCACATGGAGTTCGCCGAGCACGAACGGCAGGCTCCGCGGCTGAACATCGCGCCCCTGATCGACGTCGTCTTTCTCCTGCTGGTGTTCTTCATGCTTGCCGGATCGATGGTCGACCCGGCGGAAATCGAGCTGGCGATGTCCATGCCGTCCTCGAGCGCGCCGTCGCCGGCTCCGAGCACGGTGATCGTCATCGACGTCAAGCTCGACGGCGAGGTGCGACTCAACGGCCTGACGCTGACTCTGGAGGCGCTTGGTCCGGCGCTTGCCGGTCAGGCCGGCGCAGCGGTCGACACGCCGGTGGCCGTTCGCGCCGAGGCGCGCGTTCCCGTGCAACGCCTTGTCGCCGTCATGGACCGGATTCAGTCGGTGGGCATGTCGAACATCCGTCTCGCGACGCCGCAGGGACAATAGGAGCGCGCGATGGAGTTCGAGGGACGACAGCGCCTGTCGGTAACCGTAAATCTGGTCCCGTTGATCAACATCGTCTTTCTGCTGCTCATTTTCTTCATGCTGACCAGCACACTGACCACGCCGGACGCGTTCGACGTGACTCTTCCCGAATCGACGCAGGGACGCGAAGGCGAAGTGGATCCGATCGTCGTGCTGATCGCCGGCGACGGCGCGCTTGCGCTCGATAACGCGCCGATCGCGCTCGCGGCCCTGGAACCGGCGCTTGCCGCCGCGCGCGACGCGCGGCCGCTGTCAGCCGTGCTGATCAAGGCGGATGCACGAGCAACGACGGCCGATGTCGCGACCGTCCTTCGCCGTGCCCGGGCGGCCGGGATCGAGAAGGTCGGTCTCGCGACGGCAAGTTCCTCGTCGTGACGCGGATCACCCGGCTCGACTTCGCCGGCTGCGTCGCGGTAGCGGCGGCGCTGCACGGAAGCGTCGTCCTGGCCGTCGCTCGCCCGCAGCCGGAGCATTTGCCGCCACCGCCGGTTCTGCAGCTCAACCTGGCGGCCATGGACGACGATCTCAGCGATCTCGGCCCCTCCGACCCGAGCGCCGATCAGGCGGCGCCCGACAACCCGTTCGACCCGTCGGAGGCGCACTCCGATCCCGACACGCCGTCGTTGCCGGACATGGTGCCGCCACCCCAACGGACGGAAGAAATACCGCCGCCGCCCGAAACGCCCTTCGAAATTCCGCCCGAAACCGAGATCCGCCCGATCGAACGCGCCGACGTACTGCCCGAGATCGCGCCCCCGCCCGAAAGGCCGGACATCGCTCCGCCGCCCGAGGCCGTTCCGGAAACGCGGCCCGAACT
Organism: Alphaproteobacteria bacterium; assembly: GCA_965243325.1. GTDB lineage: Bacteria > Pseudomonadota > Alphaproteobacteria > UBA7887 > UBA7887 > JANQOH01. The sequence continues at coordinate 3,499,160 of CBDEUQ010000003.1, forward strand.
GGAACCGCCTCCGCGCGAATTCGTCGAGGCGCCGCGGCTCGAGCCGTTGCAGATGGAGATGCCGGACCGCCCCGAGGAGCAGCGCCCGCCCGACCTGCCGGAACCGTTGGAGATCGTGGAACGCACCCCCGACGACATTGTGCCGCCGCCGACCGAGATTCCCTTGCCGCCGGTCGCCGCGCCGCCGCCGCGTCAGGTACCGGAACGCGAAGACCCGCTTGCCGAACTTCCGCCACCGCGCGACAAGCCGGAGCCGCCGCGCCGTGAAGTCGCCGAGGCGGCGCCGGCTCCCCGTCTGCAGCCGCCGCCCGCGCAGCCGCCGCGGCGTCAGACCGCGGCGCTGCCGGCCGCACCGCCGCGCGAGGCGGTTGCCGCCGGCGCGGTGCGCACGGACGCGGCAATAGAGTTGTACAGTTCGACCCTGCACGACCTGATCAACCGCGCCGCCGCGCGAGGGTATCCGCGGCGGTCGCAGCAGCGGGGCGAAGAAGGCGTCGTGCCTATCCAGCTTCGCATCGGACCGGATGGAGCGCTCCTCGGGGTCCGCATTCTCGACGACTCGCTGGCGGCGCCGAGGCTGATTGCGGCGGCGGTCCGGGCGGTCGAGAGATCCGCTCCCTACAAGGCGTTCGCACCGTTCATGGGGAGCGAACCGCTGCTTTTCGTCGTCCGCATCAACTACCGGCTACGGTAGACACAACGGCCGTCACCGCTCGTCGAGCGCCGCGAGCGCGCGCTCGGCCGCGGCGCGGATGATCTCGCCGTAGGCCGTCGTGACGGGAATGGCGATTGCGTGGCGCAGAAGGTCGCCCGCCTTCTCCGCGTATTCGTCATCGTCGAGTTTCAGCAGTCCGAGGGCGTAGTCGTAGTTCACGATGCTCGAGTCGGGCGCCAGCTTCCGCGCGGTCTCGTAGTGAGCGAGTGCGTCTTCTTCCGTGGCTCCGTACAGCACGCCGGCCATGAACCCGGCCTCGGCCACGATCTCCGCATGCCATCCCGCGAGTGCAAGATGCGCCGTCACGAAATCGGGGTCGAGGGCGAGAGCGGCGAACATCGCGTCGCGGGTCCGCTCGGCGAACCCTTCGCTAAACGCTTCCATCGCTCCGATCGTCTGCGCGTAGCGGCCCATGGCGTGCGCCGACTGCACGTGCGCCTCGGGATTGGCGGCGTCGAGTTCGACGGCCTTCGCCGCGTCGGCCATGGCCCGCTCGAAAATTCCCTGTTTCTCGTCCTCGGGCGCGACGTGATAGCCGTAAATCGCCAAAGATCGCGCCGCAAGGGCGTAGCTCTCGGAGGTGTTCACCGCCTCGCCCATATCGGCGGCGTCGACGAAACGCCCCTCGTCGGCGGCGCGTCGCGCCTCCTCTATCGTTTGCGCCGCAGCCGGAACGCCGGCCGTGAGCAACCCCAGCATCGTCGCAAAGGCAACCGCCCGCTTGCCTCCCATTTCCGAACTCCTTTCCGGCCGCAATTCAGCCGCCGACCACGGCCTCGGCCTCGATCTCCACCTTGAGTCCCGGCAGCACCAGCGCGCTGACTTCGACCAGGCTGGACGCCGGACGGTGCGGGCCGAAATAGGTTTCGCGCAGCGGGTTGATTCGCGCCCTGTCGGCAATGTCGGTCAGAAACAGGGTTACCTTCACGATGTCGCTCGGAACACCGCCGGCGGCGCGCAGCGCCGCGTCCATACTGGCCAGCGCAAGGCGGAACTGTTCGACCGTATCGTCGGGAATCGATCCGTCCGCGGCGACGCCGACCGTGCCCGAAATCCACACCCGGTCGCCCGCGCGCGTCGCGTGGCAGTAGTGGCTCACCGGTTCGAGTTGGCCCGGGACCATAAATCTCTGTATCGCCATCTTTGCTCTTGCCCTCGTCATGTCCGTGCGGCGTGCCGGCACCGGCCCGCGCGTCAACGCCCGAGCAGCCAACGCGCTGCCTGAGCCAGGAGATGGAAAGCGCCGCCGCCCGCGAGCGCGATCGCGACGCTTCTCAGCAGGTCCTTCGAGAACTGCGATTGCGCATCGGCGCCAAACAGCACGAATCCGAATGCCACGACGAGGAACGCTGCCCCGAACCCGCCCCCGTAGACGAAAAGGCGCATGGCGAGCGCATGGCGTCGTTCGGCCGCCTCCTTTTCGAATTCCAGCCGCTGTCCGCGGAGTTCCGCCTCGCGGCGATGCTGCTCGTCGTTCGCGGAGGCGGCTCTCTCCATCGCCGCCGTGCGGCGGTCGCACGCTTCGATTCGCCGTCGCTCCATATCGCGCCACAGGGCGAACGCATCGGCGGAGGCCTCCGGCGTCTCGCCAGGAGTGCGGGGCGGCGTCCGCGCCTCGTCGCCGCTCTCTTCGGCGGGCGGGTCGCCGGGCAACCGGTCTGTTCCGGTTTCGGACATGGCGTGACGCTACTCCAGGAGGCGTTCGACGTATACGTCGGCAAATCCGGAGCGAACGCGCCAGCGATCGTCGAAGCATCGAGCAACGTCGGTGACGATCGGCGCCGCTGCCCGCCGCGCCTGCCGGCGCACCGCTTCTTCGAGCGCGTCGTCGTGAGCCTCGAAGTAGCGGTCGGGCGGCGGGACTGTGGTGTCCCCGGCTTCCCGCCCGGGTGCGTTCCCACTTTCCCCGCTCGCGGTCATCGACGCTCTATCAGTTCGATCTTGTATCCGTCGGGGTCTTCCACGAATGCGATCACGGTGCTGCCGTGCTTCATCGGACCGGGCTCGCGCACCACGTTGACGCCGTTTGCCTTGAGCGTCGCACACGTCGCGTAAATGTCCGGGACACCGAGCGCCACATGGCCGTAACCGGCGCCGAGGTCGTACGCCTCCTCCTGATCCCAATTGTGCGTAAGCTCGAGCACCGTATGGCTCTTTTCCGGACCGTACCCCACGAAAGCCAGCGTGAATCGGCCCTCCGGAAAGTCGGTGCGGCGCAGCAGGGTCATGCCCAGCCCGCCGGTATAGAACTGAATCGATGCATCCAGATCGCGCACCCGGAGCATCGTGTGGAGCATCCGCCAATCCGCAACTTCAGCCATGGCCGATCCGCCTGTGTTGGCCGACCGCGGAGAGAACGACGCGCGCGGCGCGCTCCGACGGTGTCACCTCACCGTCCGGCCCGCCGAGCGCCTCGACGGCGCGGTCCATCGCGTCAATCTGGGCCGAACGGGTGTCCGAATCAACGAATAACCGCTCGACATGCTCGGCAACCGCGCGCGGCGTGCACGATCCCTGCAACAACTCGGGGACGGCCGGACGATCGAGGACGAGGTTTACCAGACCGACCGCCGGAACGCGGACGAGGCGGCGCGCGATGGCGTAGCTCACCGGCGACAGACGGTAGCACACGACCATCGGCGTGCGCGCCGCGGCCAGCTCCACCGTCACCGTGCCCGACGTTGCGACCGCGGCGTCGGCGGCGGAGAACGCGGCCTGGCGCTCCGACACGCCGACGACGACCGGCGGCCGCGGCCAGCGCGCACCGGTCACGGCGGCGGCGACCGCCGGCACCGTCGCCGTGACGAGCCTCAAGTCGGGCATTCGCGCCGCGAGGATCTGCGCCGCCGCCAGATATGTCGGAAGCATCCGCTCCACTTCGCCCAAGCGGCTCCCGGGAAGCACCGCCAGCAGCGGCGCCTCTTCCGCGATACCGTGACGCGCGCGGAAGTCCCCGTCGCTCTGTTGCGCCGTTTCGACCGCGGGATGCCCGACGTAGTGGCACGGCAGTCCGGCGTTCTCGAAGTACGGTGGCTCGAACGGCAGCAAGGCGAGCACGTGATCGAACAGCCTCGCCATGGTCCGCACGCGGCCCGCGCGCCACGCCCACACGCTCGGCGCGACGTAGTGGACCAGCGGCCGGTCGAATTTCCGCAAGCGCCGGGCGAGCGCCGTATTGAAACCGGGCGAGTCTATCGTGACGACAACGGCGGGCCGCTGCTCGCGAACGGCCGCCGCCGTCTGCCGCAAGCGGAGAAGAAGGCGCGGTACGCTCGGCAGCACTTCGACGAGTCCCATGACCGACAGCTCGGACATCGGGAACAAGCTGCGCAGCCCTTCGGCGCCCATGCGTTCGCCGCCGACGCCGGCGAAGGCGATCCGCCCCGCCGCCAGTCCGCGCAACGCCGCCATCAGGCGCGCGCCGAGGAGGTCGCCCGAGGGTTCGCCGGCGACGAGAAAGACCAGAGGTTCGCCGCGAGTCATGCCGGCCGTGTCGATCCGCCGAGTCGGGCGAAGGGACATGCCGGCCCTCGACTTCCGGCAACGACGCCACGCGGCGTCATGCCTCTGGATCGATCCCGCAGAGAAACACGCGCGCGCGGTCTGCGGCCTCGATCGTCCGCTCGCGTTCCAGGATCAGCGCGGCGCCCGCCTCGACGGCCGCGCCGGAGAAACCGGCGGCTGCCATCGCATCGACGGTCGCGGGACCGATCGCCGGCAGATCGACCCGACGGTCCTGATCGGATTTGGCGCACTTGACCAACACCGGGCCGGTTCCGCGGCGTTGCAGTGCGCCGCAGCGGGCAATCAGCGCATCGGTCCCCTCGGCGCCCTCGATCCCGAGAACGATCCCTCGCTGGACAACCGCCGCCTGGCCGACGTCGTATGGGCCGAGCGCCGAGAGCACCGCGACGCCGCGGGCGATGTCCGCGCGCGCGGTCGCGTCGACGCGGACCTTGCCGAGGACGCCCGGCGCTATCCTCAGTTCCGGGGCTACGGCATCGGCCGCAACGACACGGAACCCCTCGTCTTCCAGTTCGCGAACGGCCGCGGACAGCACCGCGTTGTCCCCTCGGTCGGCCGACAGCAGGCGAGGCAGCATCTTGAGCGCTCGCCAGTCGAGAGAGAGGGACGACCAGTCCAGCCGCGACGCCCGCCCCGCCAGCACCACGTCCCGCGCGCCGCTGCGCTTGAGAAATCCGATCATGCGTCCGACGGCGCCGGGCGCGGCCCAGATGTGCTTGACCCCGTCGGTGGTCGCGGCGTCTGTCAGTCCTTCGACGGCGACGACGACCACGTCGCGCGCCTGTCGGCGGGCGGCGGCGACGAGGTGCCGCGGCAGGACGCCGCCGCCGGCGACGACGCCGAGCCTAGGCGGCACGGCCCTGGCTGGGCCTGCAGATCGCGCGGTTGCTTTCGGCGCGGATGAAATCGACGATGTCCATGACCGGTTGGACGGCGCGGAACTCCTCGGCGACGTCGGCGAGCCGTTCGGACATCGTGCCCTCCTCGGCGAACAGGAGGCGATACGCCTTGCGCATCTCGTGGATCGTATCGCGCGAAAAGCCGCGCCGCACGAGTCCGATGACGTTCAGCCCCGAGAGGTGCGCCCGGTTGCCGACGACCGAACCGTAGGGAATCACGTCGCGCTCGACGCCGGTCATGCCGCCGACCATGGCGTGCCGGCCGATGCGGACGAATTGGTGAACGGCACTGAGGCCGCCGACTATCGCGTAGTCGTCCACGACCACGTGGCCGGCCAGTCCCGCGTTGTTCACGAGGATCACGTGGTCGCCAATCCGGCAGTCATGCGCGACGTGGGCACCGACCATGAACAGGCAACGGCTGCCGATGCGCGTGACCATTCCGCCGCCATGGGTGCCCGGGTTCATCGTGACATGCTCGCGGATCACGTTGTGGGCGCCGATGACGAGTCGCGACCGCTCGCCGCGGTACTTCAGGTCCTGCGGCGGCTGGCCGATGGACGCGAAGGGGTAGATCGTCGTCGCCGTTCCGACGTGCGTGCGCCCGGCGACGACGACATGCGAGCGCAACTCGACGCCGCCGTCGAGCACGACCTCCGCGCCGACACAGCAATACGGGCCGACGACGACGCCGGGACCGATCTGGGCGCCGTCCTCGATCACTGCGGTCGGGTGGATCGACGGCGCGGTGTCGATGACGTTCGCCGTCATTCGTCGCCGTCCATGATCATGGCGGATATCGTCGCTTCGGCCATGAGAACGTCCCCGACCGTCACCCGACACGCGAACTTCCACACGTTGCGCCGGTTGGCCCGCCTTTCGACCCGTATGTACATGCTGTCGCCGGGGACCACGGGCTTGCGAAACCTCGCCCCGTCGACGCTCATGAAATAGACCAGCTTGCCTTCCGCCTCGGGACCGAGAGTGCTGACGACGAGCACGGCCGCGGTCTGCGCCATCGATTCGATGATCAGCACGCCGGGCATCACCGGCTTGGCCGGAAAGTGGCCGGCGAACTGCGGCTCGTTGACGGTCACGTTTTTCAGGCCGATGGCGTACTCGCCATGAGCGACGTCGATCACGCGGTCGATCAGGAGGAACGGCGCGCGGTGCGGAATCATTTCCATGATCCGCGCCAGATCGATGTCGGGCGTGCGCTTCGCCGGCGGCGCGCCGCCGGCTCCGCATCCTATGTTCGCTTCTTCAGCTGCCTGTCCCATAACGCAACCAGTCGGAAAAACTGCTTTACCGGACGCGCCGGCGCGCCGCAGACGGACGCGCCCGCGGGCACGTCGCGCATGACGCCGCTCTGTGCCGCGATCCGCGCGCCCGCGCCTATGCGCAAATGGCCGGCGACACCTGCCTGCGCGGCAACGATGGCGAAGTCCGCGAGGCGCGAACTGCCGGCGACGCCCGACTGGGCGACGAGCACGCAGTTTCGGCCGATGCGAACGTTGTGCCCGATTTGCACCAGATTGTCGATCTTGCTGCCGGCGCCGATGATCGTATCGGGACCGGATCCGCGATCGACCGTGCTGTTCGCGCCGATCTCGACATCGTCTTCCACGATCGCCCTGCCGAGCTGCACGACGGTCTCGTGGCCGGCCTCGGACATGGCGAAGCCGAAGCCATCCTGTCCAATTCGGACCCCCGGGTGCAGCGTCACGCGGTCGCCGAGAATGCAGTGGCCGAGGGATGCGCCGACTCCGATCACGCAATCGTCGCCGACGATGACGCACGGCCCGACGACGGCGTTCGCGCGAATGCGGCAACGCGCGCCGATTTCCGCGCGCGCCTCGACCACGGCGCCCGCGTCAACCTGACTGCCGGGGCCGAGGATGGCGGTCGGATCCACACGGGCGCTCTCGGCGACGCCCGACCGCTCGATACGCTGGGGCGGATACAGCAACTGGGTGGCCCGAGCGTAGGCGTGGTAGGGCTTGTCGCTGACGATCAGCGCCGCCTGCCGCGGGGCGCGGTCGCGCATGGCGGGCGCTAGAACCACTGCCCCGGCCTTCGTCGCCGCGAGCGCATCGGCGTACTTCCGGTTCTCGAAGAAGCTGAGATCGGAGCGCCCCGCGTCTTGCAGCGGTGACACTCCCCGGATCAGGAGCCCGGCGTCCGCAGGGTCCGCCAGCGCCGCGCCGATCCGCTCTGCCAGATCGCCGACCGGAACCGGTTCAGGTACGGCGAAAAACCGCGGGTCGGGCGTCGGCACGCTTACTGTCCGGACGGCGGCGGCGTCGTGGATACCGCCGGAAGCTCGGCGTTCAGCTGCACCACCACGCGGTCGGAAAACTCGAGATGCTTGGCCACGAGCAGAAGCTGCGACTTGTCCAGCACGAGGCCGAGCGACATCTCGTCAGCGATTTCGGCGATGACCCGCAGGGCGCCGACCTGCACCTGCTGCATGCCGTAGGAAAGCCGCTCCTCGAGCGCGCGGTTGCGTTCGCCGACTTCCCGCTGCAGCGCCTCGACGGATCGCGCGAACTCGGCCTCGCGCTCCGCGAACGCCTCTGCGGACAGAATCGTGCTCTGCCGCTCGAGCTCGGCCTGCTGCGACCGCAACGCCTGCTCCCGCGACGATATCTCTTCGCGATAGGCGTTCTGCTGCGCTTCGATCTCGCTCCGCACCTTGTCGGCGGCGGTCGACTCGCGCAGGATCTGCTGCAGATCGACGACGCCGATCCGCGGCTTCTTGTCGTCCTGCGCCGATGCCGGCGGTGTTGCGACGACGAACAGAGCCGCCGCCACGAATGCGACCGTGAGAGGGAAAACGCCTGTCCGGCTCGTATGCATCCTCGATGTTTCCTTTGCGACGGGTCCGCCGGCACGCGGCACGGCGGAGACGGCCCTAGAACACCGCTCCGAATCCGAAACTGACCGTCTCCGTTTCGTCGAACGGTTCCTTGACCACGGCGGACGAAATGTCGAGACGTATGGGACCGAGCGGCGACCCCCATGAGACGCCGACGCCCACCGAAGCGCGTGGGCTGCTGGTGTCGAAGACATCGTCGCCGCCGACATCCACGTCGGTGACGCCGCCGACGATCGAGAACAGACGCCCCCGGATGCCGAGCTCGTTGGGCAGGCCGATCGGAAACTCCAGTTCCAGCGTGCTCTTGTAGAGGAGGTTGCCGCCGAGAGCGGTGTCGGTCGACGCGTCGCGCGGCCCGACTCCGGCGACGGCGAAGCCCCGGAAACTGGTGCCGCCGAGAAAGAAGCGGTCCGATATCTGGATCGGGTCGGAAGCATAGGAAAAGATGTATCCCGCCTCGCCGAGCGCGGACAGTACCCAGTCGTCCCAGAGCGGGAGGTAGTAGCCGCCGGACATCGTTTGCCGCAGCCATTCCCGGTCGCCCGGGGGCCCGGTGACGCCGACGCCGTAGCGCAGGAAATATCCGTCGATCACCGCCCCCGACCGCGTCTCGCGACGATCGTAGAGCAGCGTCTGGTCGATGCGCGAAATCAACCGCTTCCCCGCCTGCTCCCTGATGCTCGCCGACGCGCCGCCCCCCGGGACGATTTCCTCTTCGGCGAGGGTATAGCGCAGGAACTGCCTCAGATATTCGGCCAGCGGGTAGCCGGCGCGCACCGCGAAGCCCGTATCCTCGCGATCGAAATTGCTGTTCTGGAACAGGCGCGCGCGGCGAAAGACGTCGAACCCCGCGGCGAAGTCGCGGTTGAGAAAATACGGCTCCGTGAAGCTCAGATCGATGTTCTGGGTCACGGCGGACAGGAGGAATTCGAGAGAGAGATCCTGTCCGCGGCCCAGCAGATTGCGTTCGCGAATCGCCACCTGGCCGCTGGCGCCGTCGTTCGACGAGTAGCCGCCGCCGAACGTCACCTCGCCCGTCGACTCCTCGTCGACATCGACCGTCAGGATAACCTCGTCCGGCGAATCGCCCGGCGCTTCGTTGATGTCGACGCGCGAGAAGAAGCGAAGGTTCTCGATGAGCGTGCGCGAACGCCGCAGCTTGGCCACATTGAACGCATCGCCTTCCGCAAGGCGTATGTTGCGGCGAATCACGCGGTCGAGCGTGCGCACGTTGCCGGTGATGTCGATGCGCTTGACGTAGACGCGGGGCCCCTCGGCGACGCGGTAGGTTATGCCCACGGCAAGGTCCTCGCGCGAGCGCGTGACCCTCGGCTCGACGTCGACGAAGGCGAAACCGCGGGCGCCGACCTCGTCGGTCAGCGCCTGAACCGTCGCCTCGACTTCCTCGTTGTCGTACCAGTCCCCCTCTTCCGTTCCAACCTCGGACCGGAGCTCCTCGGCGTCGAGACCCGGCAGCTCGCTCACGACGTCGACGGCGCCGAAACGGTAGCGCTCCCCCTCGCTGACGACGAACGTCACGAAGAACGCCGAGCGGTCGGGCGTCAGTTCGGCCACGGCGCTCAGCACCTGAAAATCGGCGAAGCCCTCGCGGAGATAGAACCGGCGGAGCAACTCGCGGTCGAAACTCAGCCGGTCGCCGTCGTAAGTGTCGGTGGTCGCGAAGAACCGCCACCAGCGCGCTTCCTTGGTCTGAATGACCTCGCGCAGCGAACCGTCGCTGAAATGGACGTTTCCGACGAACACGATGCTCTGGACGTTGGTCACCGGTCCCTCGTCGATCTCGAAGATCAGATCGACGCGGTTCTGCTCGAGCTGGACGACTTTCGGCTCGACGGTCGCGGCGAAGCGGCCGCTGCGCCGGTACACCTCCAGGATGCGCGCCACGTCGGCCTGGATGCGGGTTCTCGTGTAGACCGTGCGCGGCCGCAAGCGGACCTCGCCTCGAAGAACGTCGTCCTCGATGCGCCGGTTGCCCTCGAACGCGAGCCGGTTGATGACGGGATTCTCGACGACCTCGACGATGAGGACGTTACCGTCGCGCCCCAGACTGACGTCGGCAAAGAGGCCGGTCTCGAACAGGCTCTTCAGCGACTCGTTGACCGCGACGGGATCGAAACGCTCGCCGACCGCGATCTCCATGTACGAAAGAATCGTCGCGTCCTCGATGCGCTGGTTGCCGAGGATGCGGATTTCGCCGACCGCGCCGTCGACCTGGGCCTGCGCCTCGAAGCCGCCGAGCGAAACGATCGATCCGAGTACCAGGGCGGCCACGAGCGCCGGAACACCGCGCATCGCCGTCCTCCCTCCCTCCGTTACCCGCGGCCGGCGCATGGAGCCTCCGTCAACCGATCAGTCGTCGGAAGAACTCGACCACCGACGGGCGCGACAGGTCGTTGTACGTCACCACGAGCATGAGCATTACGACCACCGTGAGTCCGACAATATAGCCGTATTCCTGCACGCGTCTGCCCAGCGGCCGTCCGCGGACCGCCTCGGCGGCGTAGAACGCGAGATGACCGCCGTCGAGCAACGGAATCGGGAACAGATTGATCAGCCCCAGCATGGCCGAGAGAATGACGATGAAGTTCACCACCGCGAACACCCCGGCCTCGGCGACCTCGCCGGACATCTGGGCGATCAGGATGGGGCCGCCGAGCTCACTGGAATCGCGCGTGCCAGCCAGTATCTGGCCGATGCCCTTCAGATTCCGCGCGACCAGAGACCACGTATCGCCGACCGCGTAGACGACTGCCGTCACCGGGTCGAGCCGTCGGTGGACGATCTCGTTGACCCGGATGCCGACCATGCCGACGCGGTGAACGTTGCCGAGGCCGTCGGTGTCCTCGCGCAGTTGCGGCGTTACCGAGGTTTCGATCAGCTCGCCGTCGCGAAGCAGCGATACCGGCATCGTCACTTCCGGATTGAGGACGACGATGTTGCGCATCTCCTCGAACGTCTCGATCTGCACGCCGTCGATCTCGACGATACGGTCTCCGGTGCGGAAGCCGGCGGCCTCGGCAGCGCTCTCCGGCAGGACCTCGTGGACGACGGCCGGCGTCACCGGCCGCCCGGCGACGACGAACAGGACGGCGAAGAGCAGAATCGAAAGCGCGAAGTTCGCCATCGGGCCGGCGGCAACGATGGCCGTGCGCTGCGCCAGCGTCTTGTGATGAAACGAAACCGCGCGATCGTCTTCGGTCATCTTCGTCATGGTTGACGACACGCGGCTCGACGCGTCGGCGTCGCCGAAAAAGCGCACGTAACCGCCGAGCGGGATGAGACTCACGCGCCAGCGGGTGCCCGCGCCGTCGGTCCAGCCCGCCAGTTCCCGGCCGAAGCCGATCGAAAAGACGACCACCCGGACATTGCAGCGCCGGGCCACCCAGTAGTGGCCGAATTCATGGACGAACACCACCACGGTGAACACGACCAGGAAGGCGGCGATGTCGAAGCCAAGACCGAACAGGGTTTCCATCGCAGATCCGTCAACGGAGAGCCGGTGCAATTGGTGCCGAATCGCGCCGCCGGAATCAAGCGGCGCGACGGGCCGTCCCGCGCCGACGGTTTACCGGACGCCGCCGAGGGCGGCCAGCACGGCCGCCGCCGGCGCCGCGCCGAGCACTCCGTCGACGCGGTCGAGCAACCCTCCGTGCCCCGGAATCAGCCGGCCCGAGTCCTTGACGCCGCGACGGCGCTTGAGCCACGACTCGAACAGGTCGCCGGCCTGCGCGGCGGCCGAGAGCGCGAGCCCGGTCAGGGCGGCGACAAGGAGCCCCACACCCGTGCCCGCCGCTCCCTCCAGCGCCGCCCCGGCGGCGCCGGCGGCAGCCGCGCCGCCGACGGCGCCGGCCCATGTCTTGTTGGGGCTGATGCGCGGCGCGAGCCGCGGGCCGCCCAATGCGCGGCCCGTCGCCCAGGCGCCGGCGTCGCTCGCCCAGACCACGATCAGCAACCCGGCGGTCAGGGCCGGCCCCGTCACGGGCTCCGCGCGCAGCCACAGCATCGCCAGGGCCGGCAGCCCGAGATAGAGCGGGCCGAACGCCGCCGGCCAGATCGGCGCGCCGCGGCGGCGGGCCACGACGGCGACCGCGGCGGCACCGAGAACGAGGACGCCGGACGCCCACGCCAATTCCCCGGCAAGCGCCGCCGCGAAGGCCGCCGCGAGCACCGCCAGGAGGCCGGCGTCGCCGCCCGGCGGCTGCACGAGCCGCCGCCATTCGACCGTGAGCGCGACCAGCGCCGCGGCCAGCAGCGCCGGCAACCAGATGCCGCCCAGCCACACGGCCGCGAGCGCGACCGGCGCGAGGACCACGCTCGACGCGACGCGCACCGCCACCTCCCGGGCCGGGAAGGCCGCCGTGTCAGTCCCCCGCGCCACCGTATCGGCGTTGCCGGCGGCGAAACTCGTCGATTGCGTTCTCGAGCGCCGGGCGATCGAAGTCGGGCCACAGGACGGGTGTGAAGACCAGCTCGGAGTAGGCGCACTGCCAGAGCAGGAAATTGCTCAGCCGGTGCTCGCCGCTGGTGCGGATCACGAGGTCGGGGTCCGGCATGCCGTCGGTCTGGAGATGAGCCGAGAACATCGCGGCATCCACGGCTTCGGGATCGACGCGCCCGGCACCCACGTCGCGCGCGATCGCCCGAACCGCGGCCACGATCTCGTTGCGGGCGCCGTAGTTGAGCGCCACCGTCAAGGTGAGCACGGCGTTGGTACCCGTGCGCGCTTCGGCACAGTCGATCAGCGCCCGGATGTCCTTGTCGAGCGCGTCGCGCTCGCCGATCACCCGCAACTGCACGCCGGCGTTCGCCAGTTCGTCCAGCTCGCGCCTGAGGTACAGGCGCAGCAGACCCATCAGATCCTGCACTTCCTCGGCCGGACGCTTCCAGTTCTCCGACGAGAACGCGTACAGCGTGAGGTAGTCCACGCCGAGGTCGACGCATCCGCGCACGGCGGTCCTCACCGCGTCGGCGCCGCGTTGATGGCCGACGCTCCGCGGCAAGCCGCGTCCCGCCGCCCAGCGGCCGTTGCCGTCCATGATGATGGCGATGTGCCGGGGCGGCGGTGCCGCCCGTCGCGTGGCGGCCGTTCCCATGCGCTCAGACCTGAAGGATGTCCTTCTCCTTCTGCTGCATGATCTGGCCGATGGTTTCGACCATCGCGTCGGTCAGCTCCTGGACGTCCTCGGCGTGCAGTTTCTGCTCGTCGCGCGACATTTCGCCGGCGCGTTCCAGCCGCTTCAGGGTGTCCATGCCGTCGCGACGAACGTTGCGCACCGCGACGCGCGACTCCTCGGCGTACTTGTGCGCGACCTTGGCGAGCTCCCGGCGCCGCTCCTCCGTCAGTTCCGGAATCGGCACGCGCACCAGCTGGCCGTCGGGAACCGGGTTGAGCCCGAGGCCGCTGTCGCGAATACCCACGGTAACGGCCTTGACCATGGATTTGTCCCAGACCTGAACGGTGATCAGGCGCGGCTCCGGAACGCCGACCGTGCCCAGCTGGCCGACCGGCATCTGTGCGCCGTAGGCGTCGATGACGATGGGTTCGACGAGGCTCGCCGCGGCGCGTCCCGTGCGGAGACCGGCGTATTCGCGCTTGAGCGTCTCGACGGCGCCCTCCATCCGGCGTTTGAGATCCTTGAGGTTGAACTCGGCTGACATGTCGCTATCCCGCCTCGCTGATCAAGGTGTATCGGCCGACGCCGCTGACGGCGTCGGCAAAGGCACCCGGATTGTGAATCGAAAACACGGCGATGGGAATCCGGTTTTCGCGCGCCAGCGAGATCGCCGATGCATCCATTACCTCAAGGTTGTCCTCCAATACCTTGTCATAACTCAGTTTATCGAACCGAAAGGCGGTGGAATCGCGTTTCGGATCGTCGCTGTAGACGCCGTCCACCTGGGTTCCCTTCAGCAGCAGCTTGCAGTCGAGCTCGGCGGCGCGCAACGCGGCGGCGGTGTCGGTGGTGAAATAGGGGTTCCCCGACCCCGCGGCGCAGATCACCACCCGCCCCTTTTCCATATGGCGCACCGCGCGGCGGCGCAGGAACGGCTCGCAGATGGCCTGCATCGGCACCGCCGAGACCACCCGCGTGTCGACGCCGATGCCTTCGAGCGCGCCTTGCAGCGCCAGCGCGTTGATCGCCGTGGCGAGCATGCCCATGTTGTCGGCGGTCACGCGGTCGATGCCGGCCGCGGCGCCCGCGGCGCCGCGAAAGAAGTTGCCGCCGCCGACGACGATGCAGACCTCGACGCCCATGGCGCGGACCTGGCGGACGTCCTCGGCAAGCCGGCGAAGCGCGGCGGCATCGAGCCCGTGCGCGGCGTCGCCCATCAGCGCCTCGCCCGAGAGCTTGAGGAGCACGCGGCGCAACGGCGCCGGTATGGCGGCGTCGGTCGATTGCGGTGTCATCGCCTGCCCGCCCGCCGCTGCCGCCCCGTGCCCGAACGGCGCGCCGCGTCCCCCGGCCGCCCGCTTCAGGTCGCGCCCGCCTGGGCGGCGACCTCGGCGGCAAAATCCGTGGCTTCCTTTTCGACTCCCTCGCCGAGCGCGAAGCGGACGAAGCCTTCGATCTCGATCGGCGAGCCGGCATCCTCCGCCGCCGCGGCTACCGCTTCGCGGACCCGCGACTTGCCGTCGATGACGAATACCTGGTCGGGCAGGACGATCTCCTGGAACCACTTGCGCATGCGACCCTCGACCATCTTCGCGACCACCTCGTCCGGCCGCCCGCTTTCCCTCGCCTGATCGGCGAGGACGGCGCGTTCGCGCTCCACCGCGGCCGGATCCACGGCCTCGCGGCTCACCGCCAACGGCTGCGCCGCGGCGACGTGCATGGCCAGCTGCTTGCCGAGCGCAGCGAGATTTTCCGCGGGCGCCTCCGAGCGCAGCCCCACCAGCACGCCGATCCGCCCCAGCCCGGGCTTCACCGCGTTGTGAACGTAGCTCGCCACCAGCCCGCTCTCCACCGACAGCCCGGCGCTGCGCCGCAGGACGAGGTTTTCCCCGATCTTGCCCACCAGCTCCGTCAGTTGCCCCGACACGCTGCGCCCGGCGCCCGGATAGTCCGCCGCCTTCAGCGCCTCGACGTCGCCGCCGACCGCCTGCGCCGCCTTCGCCGCGGCGGCGACGAAGTGCTGGAAATCCTCGTTGCGGGAGACGAAATCGGTCTCGGAATTGACCTCGACGAGAGCGCCCGCGGTGTCGGAGACGGCGACCCCGACGAGGCCCTCGGCAGCGGTCCGGCCGGCCTTCCTGGCCGCCGCCGCCAGCCCCTTCGTGCGCAGCCAGTCGACCGCCTGTTCCATGTCGCCGCCGGTCTCGCCGAGCGCGCGCTTGCAATCCATCATCCCGGCGCCCGTCTTCTCGCGTAGCGCCTTGACCTCGGACGCGGTGACCTTAGCCATCGGGGTTCTCCTTCGCCGACGGGGTCTCGCCCGCGGGCGGTGTATCGCCCGCGGGCGGTGCCTCGGCGGCCGGCTGCGCCTCCGCCGCCGGTGCTTCGGCGTCGCCCGTCGGCGCTTCCGCGGCGGCCTCCGCCAGCTCTTCGACCGGGGCGTCCTCCGCTTCGCCGACGTCGCCGCCCAGGGACGCCTGCTCCTGCTGCAAGCCGTCGAGCACGGCGCGCGACACGAGCTCGCAGTACAATACGATCGCCCGTGTCGAGTCGTCGTTGCCGGGCACCGGGAACTGAACGCCCGCCGGGTCGCTGTTGCTGTCGATGACCGCCAGCAACGGGATACCGAGCTTGATCGCCTCCCGCTTGGCGATCTCCTCCTTGTTGGTGTCGACGACGAAGACGAGATCGGGAAGGCCGCCCATTTCGCGAATGCCGCCGAGCGTGCGTTCAAGCTTGTCGCGCTCGCGCGTGAGATTGAGCAGTTCCTTCTTGGTCAGGCCCGTGGCTTCGGCCGCCAGCTGCTCGTCGAGCTTGCGCAACCGGCCGATCGAGTTCGAGATCGTTCGCCAGTTGGTCAGCATGCCGCCGAGCCAGCGATGGTTGACGTAGTACTGCCCGCAACGCTTCGCCGCTTCCGAGACCGGCTGCTGCGCCTGCCGCTTGGTGCCGACGAACAGGACGCGCCCGCCCTCGGCCACCGTCGCGCGCACCGCGTCGAGCGCGCGATAGAGCAGCGGCACGGTCTGCTGGAGGTCGATGATGTGAATCCCGTTGCGGACGCCGTACAGATACGACTCCATCTTCGGGTTCCAACGGTGGGTCTGATGGCCGAAATGCACGCCGGCTTCGAGAAGCTGGCGCATGGTGAATGTGGGCACCGCCATGGCATAACTCTCCGGTTGATCCGCCGCGAGCCGAGTTACCCGGCGATGCCGGGCACCGGAGCGCGCAGCCGCGCAGTGGCCGCTCGCTCGCGTGAGTTCTGGATGCCGTGCCGGGATAGCCCCTGTGCGCCGTCTTGGCAAGCCCGGGCGCGCGGCCGCTCGCGGCATCCGGCGCGACATGCCGTTGCGAAACCGGAGGAACGACGGCGCGATCGGTGCGGTCGGAGCGCTCCCGCGGCCGCGATCGCTCACCGCCGCTCGTTCGTCTCCAGCCCTTCGAGGAACCCGAAGTCCAGCGGGATGGTGTCGCCGAGCCACAGGGCGAAACGGCCGTGGTCGGCCACCTCGTCGCCCGTTCGCGGGTGCACCAGGATCGAGAGCCCGTCCCGGTTCAGCATCAGCCAGGGCACGAAACGCGCGAACAGCGGCGCGTCGAACGCCACCTGGTACATCGCCTGCGGGTGCGGCCCCACGGGCTGATCGCGCCAGCGCCCCATGCGGACCGGGAACCGCGCCTCGATCGCCGCACGCAGGTCCGCCGCGCGGCGCCGGCTCTCGCCGTCTTCGTAATAGACGTGGGCGTGATAGCCCTCGATCCGGCCGGTATCGATCATCGTTCGCCCCTTCCCGCGGACGATCCGCCGCGCGCGCCCGTCGTCGCCGTTCGTCGCGCATCGTCGCATACGGCGGCGGCGGGTCGCACGGATTTTCGTCGTCGGCGACGGCGCCTCGCCCGTTCCGCCGGCCGCGATCAGGCGCGGGCGTCGGCGACTTCGCGGACGCCGGGGACCGACTTCAGCGCCGCACGTGCGGCGGGCGAAGCGAGATAGGCGCCGTCGAGATCGATTTCCACCTCGCTCGAGGCGCCGAACGGCACCACCAGCGTCATGCGCGCGTGCGCCGGGCTTCGTCCCCGCTCGCGCGCGATGACCGATTGCAGCGCCGGCAGCGCCACGTCTTCCGCCAGGAAGACGCGGAAGCCGCCGCATTGTCGCGCCGCGCGCGTATCGAGCGACTCGATCCGCTGTGCGTTCAGGCGCACCCGATCGTCTTCGCGTTGCACCGTCGCCTCGACCAGCAGCATCTGCCCGGGCTCCAGGAGCTCCCGATCCTCGACCGGACACTCGGCGAACACGCCGAGCTCGAAGACGCCGCTGCGGTCGGACATCTGCAGGAACGCGGCGCGGCCGCGGCGGGAGTTGCGCTCGCGTTTCGCCAGGACGACCCCGGCCAGCGTCGCCCGGGCGGCTCCATCGGCGGCGAGCCCGCCGCATTCGACGACGCCGAGCGGCGCCAGGCCGTCGCCGTAGGCGTCGAGCGGATGCGCCGACAGATAGAAGCCGAGCGCCTCGAACTCGCGGCCCAGCCGGTCGAACATCGCCCAGTCGGCGACCACCGGAAGATGCGGTCTCGGCACCTCCTCGACCGACTCGCCGAACAGATTGCACTGACCGCTCTCCCGCTCGTCGCTCGCCAGGCCGGCGTGCCGCACCAGCAGTTCGGCGGCGGCGGCGACCTGATGGCGATTGGGATCGATGGCGTCGAACGCCCCAGCCTTGGCGAGGTTCTCGACCTGCCGCTTGTTGAGGACGGCCGGGTCGAGTCGAGCGGCGAAGTCGAACAGGTCCTCGAAGAGCCCGTTCTCCGTCCTTTCGGCCACCACCCTGGCCATGGCGGCCGCGCCGACGTTCCGGATGGCGGACAGCGCGTAGCGGATCGCTCCGCTTCCCTGCCCGTCGTACTCGACCGAGAAATCCACCTGGGATGCATTGATGTCCGGCGGGCGCAGGTCGATGCCGAGGCGGACGAGTTCCTGGCGAAAGATGTTGAGCTTGTCGACGTTGCCGCGGTCGAGGCTCATCATCGCGGCGAGGAACTCCACGGGGTGGTGCGTCTTCAGGTACGCGGTCTGGTAGGCGATCAGCGCATAGCCGACCGAGTGCGCCTTGTTGAAGCCGTAGCCGGCGAACTTGTCCACCAGCTCGAACACGTGTGCGGCGCGCCCGCGATCGACGCCGCGCGCCACCGCGCCCTTGACGAACGTATCGCGCTGGGCCGCCATTTCGGCCTTGATCTTTTTCCCCATGGCGCGGCGCAGCAGGTCCGCCTGTCCCGGCGTGTAGCCGGCGAACACCTGCGCGATCTGCATCACCTGCTCCTGGTACACGATGACCCCGTAGGTGTCGGCGGTGATGGGGCTGATGGTTTCGTGCAGGAACACGGGCTCTTCGCGGCCGTGCTTGCAGGCCACGTACTTCGGGATGTTTTCCATCGGCCCCGGCCGGAAGAGCGCGACCAGCGCCACGATGTCGTCGAAGCCCTCCGGCTTCGCCTCGCGCAGGAGCGAGCGCATGCCGCCGCTTTCGAACTGGAACACGCCCGCCGTGTCACCCTGGGCGAGCATGGCGTAGGTTTCGGCGTCGTCGAGCGGCAACCGCTCGAGATCGATGCTCACGCCTCGCTCGGCGAGCAGTGCGGCGGTGCGCTGAAGCACGGTCAGCGTCTTGAGCCCGAGGAAGTCGAACTTCACCAGGCCGGCCTGTTCCACGTCCTTCATGTTGAACTGCGTGACGGGCAGGTCCGAACGCGGGTCCCGGTAAAGCGGGATCAGCGTGTCGAGCGGGCGGTCGCCGATCACGACCCCCGCCGGGTGGGTCGACGCGTGCCGGTAGAGGCCTTCGATCTGCAGCGCGATGCGGATCAGTCGCGCCACCTCCGGCTCGGCGTCGCGCGCCTCCTGCAAACGCGGCTCCGTGTCGATCGCTTCGGCGAGGCCGACCGGAGCGGCCGGGTTGTAGGGGATCATCTTGCTCAGCCGGTCGACCTGTCCGTAGGGCATTTGCAGCACCCGGCCCACGTCGCGGACGACCGCCCGCGCCTGCAGGGTGCCGAAGGTGATGATCTGGGCGACCCGGTCGTGGCCGTACTCCCGCTGCACGTAGCGGATCACCTCGTCGCGGCGTTCCTGGCAGAAATCGATGTCGAAGTCGGGCATCGACACGCGGTCGGGATTGAGAAAGCGCTCGAACAGCAGGCCGAACCGCAGCGGGTCGAGATCGGTGATCGACAGCGCCCAGGCGACGACGGACCCGGCGCCGGAGCCGCGGCCGGGGCCCACCGCGATGCCCTGCGCCCTCGCCCACTGGACGAAGTCGGCGACGATCAGGAAGTAGCCGGCGAATCCCATCTCCGCGATCACGTCGAGCTCGTAGCGAAGGCGGTCGCGGTACGGCGCGGGGTCGACCGCGTCCGCTGCCGTCGTCCCGCCGGCCGGCGCCTCGCCGAGGCGCGTTTCCAGACCGGCCTCGGCGGCGTGGCGCAGGGCGTCGGCCTCGCTCGTCTGGGCGCCGAGCTTCGGCGAGGTCGGCAGCAACGGCGCCCGCGTTTCCACGCGCCAGGCGCAGCGCCGGGCGACGACGAGCGTGTTGTCGATCGCCTCCGGCAGATCGGCGAACAGCGCGCGCATCTGCTCCGCGGTCTTGAAGTAGTGCTCCGGCGACACGCGCGGCCGGTCCTCCTGCGACATGTAGGCGCTGTGCGCAATGCACATGAGCGCATCGTGAGCCTCGTGCATGTCGGCGGTGGGGAAGAAGGCCTCGTTCGTCGCTACGAGCGGCAGATCCAACTCGTCGGCGAGCGCGATCAGGTCGCCTTCGACCGCCGCCTCCGCATCCAGGCCGTGCCGCTGGATTTCGACGTAGAGGCGCCCCGGAAACATCGCCGCAAGCTCGCCCAGCCGCTGGCGCGCCGCATCGCGCTGGCCGTCCGCGAGGAGGCGGCCCACAGGTCCCGCGAGCCCGCCAGTGAGCGCGATCAGTCCTTCGGCGCGGCGCCCCAGCGCATCCCATGCGATCCGCGGTTCCGGGGAGTCGGATTCGAGAAACCCGGCGCTCGAGAGCGCGATCAGGTTGCGGTAGCCGGTGTCGTTCTGCGCCAGCAGAACGATCTCGTCGGGCGCCGCGTCGCGGCCGTCGCCGCCGAGGGCGAGCTGGCAACCGATGATCGGCTGCACCCCCGCCGCGATGCAGCGCCGCGAGACTTCCACCGCGCCGAACAGGTTGCCGGTGTCCGTGACCGCCACCGCGGGCATCCGGTACTTGCGGCACAGCTCCGCCAGGTCGGCCACCTTGATCGCCCCCTCGGACAGGGTGAACGCAGTGTGAATGCGTAGATGGACGAAGTCGGCGTGCGCCACGGGAGCCTCGCGCCATGGGTTCGTTGCGCACGCAGGCTCTCACGGCGGTGCCGGATTGTCAGCGCCCGGCCGTGAACGCGCGGCTTGCTTGCCCCCGAGGACGGCCGGGATCGCTCGCTCGCCGCGAACGCCGGCGAATCGCCGGGCGTCGGGGCACTCCGTCATCGACAACGGCGCGTGGCGGGTATACGGATAGCGTCTGTCATTCGATCGGGGACGAGCCATGTTTCGATACGGCATTTCGGCACTCGCGGCGGCAGCGGCGTTCACCGCCTTGGCGGCGGCGGCCGCGCCGGCACAGAAGAACCACGTCATCGAGGCTGCGGCAGCGGGGGACGGCAGCGCAGGCTTCGTCATCAACGGCAACGTTTACCGGCTGGAGGGCAAGTGCGACGGCTGGGAGGACGGTGACCGCGTGGTCTTCGCGGACGGCAGCACGGCGGCGACCTGCGGTGCGGTTCAGGTGACCAACATCGACCGCGAGTCGACGTGCGCGCTGCAGTGCGAATAGCGGTGCCGGAACGAGGGGAGGCACGAAGGGCATGGCGATTGACGTAACGCCGGTCGACGCGACCTTGGGCGCCGTGGTCCGCGGCGTCGCGCTCTCCGGCGACCTCGAGCGGCAAACGCTGGACGAGATCGTCGATGCCTGGCACGCCCACGCCGTGCTGATCTTTCCCGCGCAGCATCTCGACGACGCGCGGCAGGCGGCGTTCAGCCGCCGTATCGGCCCGCTTGAGAACGTCGCCATCTTCCGCCGCGACAGCGACGCCGCCATCGCCGGCAATGGCGAGGAGTCCGGCCGCGAGCGGCAGGCGTTCGCCTATCTGACCAACGAGAAGAAGGACGGCGGGCTGGTCGCCAGGAACAGCAAGCGCGACCTCCTTCTCAAGGGCAACTCGTACTGGCACACCGATTCGTCGTTCAAGCGGGTGCCGTCGAAGGCGTCCCTGCTGGCGGCGCGGGCGGTGCCGGCGACCGGCGGCGAGACCGAATGGGCCGACATGCGCGCGGCGTACGACGCGCTCGACGCCGACATGCAGGCCTGGCTCGAAGACAAGATCGCCGTGCACAGCTTTGCCTACAGCCAGGGCCTCGTCGGCGCCGCCGACGTGGCCCGCGAGTCCATCCTGCCGCCCGTCGAGCACCCGGTCATCCGCGAACACCCGGCGACCGGGCGCAAGGTCCTCTACATCGGCCGCCACGCGAGCCACATCGTCGGCGAGGACGTGGAGGAAAGCCGGGCCCTCCTGCGCACCCTTTGCGACGACGCCTGCCGGCCGCCGCGAACCTGGAAGCACCGCTGGGCCGCGGGCGACCTCGTGATGTGGGACAACCGCGCCGTCCTGCACCGGGGGCACGCCTACCCGGCCGACCAGTTGCGGCGCATGGTCCGCACCACCGTGGCCGGCGACGACGCGCGCAACGAGTGGGTGCTGGACACCGACGTGCCGGCCAACCTGGCGATCTGAGCCGCAGGCATGCACGAGTTCGAAACCGCGGTCGCGACGGCGGACGGCACGCTCGACGCCTTCGTCTGCCACCCGGACGAAGGCGGCCCCTTCCCCGCGGTGATCATGTACATGGACGCGCCGGGCATTCGCGAGGAATTGCGCGACATGGCGCGGCGCATCGGCACCGTGGGCTATTTCGTCGTGCTGCCCAACCTCTATTACCGGACCGGCCGCGAAGGCGCATACGGCTACGACCTCGCGCGCATTCGCACCGACGACGACGAGCGCCGCAAGATGTTCGCGGTCATGAACACGTTGAGCAACGCGGGCGTTGTCGCCGACACCCGCGGACTGCTCGACTTCGTCCGCCGCCACGACCGGGCGGCGGCGGGCGCCGTGGGCTGCGTCGGCTATTGCATGAGCGGCCAGTTCGTGGTGGCGGCGGCCGCTGCCTTCCCGGACGACTTCGCGGCGGTCGCTTCGTACTACGGCGTCGGCATCGTCACCGACGCCGCCGACTCGCCGCACCTCCAGGCTGGCGGGATCAAGGGCGAGCTCTATCTCGCGTTTGCGTCGGACGATCCCTACGTGCCCCGCGACACGCTCGACAGGCTGCCCGCGATCATGGCCGAAGCCGGCGTCGAACACCGCATCGAGGTCTATCCGGAAACCGAACACGGTTTCGCGTTCCCGGAGCGCGCGGTCTACCGCAAGGCCGCGGCCGAACGTCACTGGGAACGCATGTTCGCGCTCTTCTCGCGGCGGCTCGCCGCCGTCTGAGCGTCGGCCGCGCGGGGCGGTTGACCGGCGCGCCGCGGCCGGCTACCACGGCGGTGCGCCAGACGGTCGGATGGTCGCTCCGCGTCAGCGGAGAGGAAAGTCCGGGCTCCACGGAGGCACGGTGCCGGGTAACGCCCGGCGGGGGCGACCCCAGAGACAGTGCCGCAGAAAGCAAACCGCCCGCGCGCCGCCAGCGGCCCGCGGGTAAGGGTGAAAGGGTGCGGTAAGAGCGCACCGCGGCGGCGGCAACGCCGCTGGCAGGGTAAACCTCACCGGGAGCAAGACCAGATAGGGACGGCGCGCGCCGCCGCTTCGGCGGCGGCCGGACCGCGCCTCCGCGGTCGGTCGTCCGGGTCGGTCGCAAGAGGCGCCCGGCGACGGGCGTCCCAGAGGAATGGCCATCGCCCGCTCACGCGGGTACAGAACCCGGCTTACAGACCGTCTGGCCGCCCTCCCTCCGCCGCGCAGGGCGCCCCGTACCGCGGCGAGCCGATCGGGTCGTAGGGACCGGTTCGCGGTGCGGCTACCGGCTCAGGTTGCGGTTCAGGAAATCGAGAACCGTCCGCCGCGCCTCGGACGCCTCCAGGAGCTCGTGGCGCACTCTCAAGGGTCCTGTCGAATACACCACCGAACGGCTCCCGTTCGACTTGTCAAGGAAGGGATCGCACGCACCCCGGGTCCAGCGATCCTGAAACCAGGGATCCCCGGCGCCGACCAGCGTCAGCACGGGCTCGGAGTCCGGCGCGTTCACCCCCCTGTATTCGGCCCAGCCCGAATGGCAGGTCCAGCCCTCCACGGCCCGTGCGCGAAGGGTGTGTTCGGGAAGGGAGGACGAGAACGTCGCCGTCGTGATCCCGCCTTCGCTGAGCCCCATGAGGAAGACGTTCGACTTGTCGACCCATGGCAGGGCCTTGACGCGCGCAACGGCGTAGCCGGCGTCGCTCTGGCGCATTCTGAGTATCGGGCGGTACAGGCCGCCCTGACGGGTTTCCGTGCGGCACGATCGCGGATACTTGAGTCGGGCGAAGCTCGCCGGTGCAACGACCGCATACCCGTTGCCGGCCAGGAAATTGATCCGGGTTCCCGTGCCCGACCAGAACCCCGAGCAGCCGTGCATGTAGACGACCGTCGGCCAGACGCCCTCGGGCGAGACGGCGCCGTCCTGGAGTTCGGCGACGGTGGTGGCGACGTAGCCTCCGCCCGGTTTCGGAACGCGGACCAGCGCGGCTTGCCACGTCCGTTCCATCTCCTGCGGATCGGACCAGTCGGACGGGCTGATCGTCGCCGGATCGGTGAACGCCCTGGTGCTGTTGTCCAGGCCGGTCTGGGCGCACCCCGACCACACGAGTACCGCCGCGACGAGCATCGTTCCCCCGGTTCGGACGTTCATTCCTCGCCGGGGCGCATTGTGGAGATGTGGCGACAGCGGTTGTCCGCCCCCGGCCGTACTAAACCGGCTCACGGACCGTCCGGCCGCCCTTCGTCCACCTCCACCTCCGTCTCCGCGGCCTCGGCTGCATCGGCTCCATCGGCCGCCGCGTCGAGCGCCGATGGAGCGAGTTCGCCGGCGTAGAGGCCGCGGGCGTCGACGGCGACCGGATCGAGCGGGGGAATTTCGGACCCGGCCGCGACCGCGCCCAGTTCCTCGAAGCGGCGCGCCGCCGGCAGCACCCGCGCCTCCAGCGACCCGACGCCTTCGTTGTAGCGTTCCACGGCGCGCCGCAGCGAGTCTCCGAGCCGGCCCATGTGGCCGCCGAACACCTTGATGCGTTCGAACAGGTCGCGGCCGAGCGCGGAGACGGCGTGGGCGTTCTCCGCCAGCTTCTCCTGCTGCCAGCCGTAGGCGATCGCTTTCACCAGGGCGATGAACGTCGTCGGCGTGGCGATCAGCACGCGCTGGCCGACGGCGTATTCGAACAGCTCGTGATCCGCCTCGATCGCCGCCGCGAAGAAGGCTTCGCCGGGTACGAACATCACGACGAAATCCGGAGTGGCCGGCAGCGCCTTCCAGTAGTCCTTCGACGCCAGGGCGCGGACGTGGGCCCGGACCTGCCGTGCGTGGTCGTCCATGAGCCTCTCGCGCTCGCCCTCCTCGGCGGTCTCCACCGCCGTCAGGTACGCTTCGAGCGGCGTCTTCGCGTCGACGATCACCGACTTGCCGCCGGGTAGCCGGACGATCACGTCCGGGCGGAGCGCGCCGTTGCCCCCGTCGACGGTGCGCTCCTCCACGAAATCGACGTGCTCGGTCATGTCCGCCATTTCGAGCACGTTCCGCAACTGGTACTCGCCCCAGCGGCCACGCGTCTTGGGGCGCCGGAGCGCCTGCACGAGCCGTCCCGTTTCCGAACGCAGGCCGCTTTGCCCCTCGGCCAGGCTCTTCACCTGCTCGCTGATGGCGCGGTAGGCGCCCTCGCGCGCCTTCTCGATCTCGCCGACCGCACGATCGAATTTCGAAAGGCTCTCGCCGAGCGGCTTGACCATCGCAGCAATGGCCTCCTGGCGCTTCGCCAGCGCCTCCTCGGCGGTCTTCCGGTGCCTGTCGAACCGTTCGCTGACGAGGGCCAGGAAGCGTTCGCTGTTCTTTCCGAGCGCGTCGGAGGCGAGCGCCGTGAAGGTTTGCTTCAGCGTCTCGTCCATCTTCCGCAGGTCTTCGACGCGGTCTTGGTGGCTCTGGCGTTCGGCCTCGAGACGCGAGCCGCGCTCGGCGCTCAGCTTCTCGGCCTCTTGCAGTCTCTCGCGCAGGTCCCGGTTCTCCCCCTCGAGGCGGCTGGCCTTCCGCCACGCGAAGCGCGCGACCAGCACGCAAAGCACGGCCACGCCCGCGAAGGTCGCGAGCGCGATGAGTACGACGTTCGATTCGATGTTCATGCTCTTCGTCCTGCACCGTTGCGCTCTGGGTCGGAACCCGGGCGAGGAGAAACGTCGGGAGCGTCGTCCGATCCCGCGCGGCGCGCCGAAGCTCCCCGACCGCGCCCGACGCGGCTATAGTAGCGCCATGGAGTTCAGTGACGAACAGGTCGAGCGATACGCCCGGCATATCATTCTCCCAGAGGTCGGCGGCACGGGCCAGGCTCGGCTGCTCGAGTCGCGCGTTCTGGTCGTCGGCGCGGGCGGCCTCGGGTCGCCGACGATCCTCTATCTCGCCGCGGCCGGCGTCGGTGTCGTCGGCGTGGTGGACGACGATGCGGTCGACCTGTCGAACCTGCAGCGCCAGATCCTGCACACGCAGGATCGGTTGGGTACGGGCAAGGCCGACAGCGCGCGCACCGCGGCAGCGGCCCTCAACCCCGACGTGAAGGTTGTGCCTCACGCCTTCCGCCTCACCGCCGCCAACGCCGCCGCGCTGTTCGCCGACTACGATCTCGTGGTCGACGGCAGCGACAATTTCGCCACCCGGTTCCTCGTCAACGACGCCGCATACCTCGCGCGCAAGACGCTGGTCTCGGCGGCGATCCTGCGTTTCGAGGGCCAGCTCGCCACGTTCAAGGCCCATCTCGGAGATGCGCATCCGTGCTATCGCTGCATCTTTCCCGCGCCGCCGCCCTCCGGACTCGTGCCGACATGCGCGGAAGGTGGCGTGCTCGGCGCGCTGGCGGGGGTGCTCGGTTCGCTGCAGGCCGTCGAGACGGTCAAGGAATTGCTCGGGATCGGCGAGTCGCTGTCGGGGCATCTGGTCTTGTACGACGGCCTCGCCGGGCGCTTTCGCAAGGTTCGCGTACGGCCGGACCCCGCGTGCCGCCTGTGCGGACCGCAGGCGGAGATTCGCGACCTGTCGCGGCACGCCGCCTGAATCGTGGCCGCGCCGCCGGCGAAACTGTCGCTCATCGTCTTCTCCGACGATTACGCGAAAGTGCATTACGCCCTCGCCACGGCCGCCGCCGCGGCGGCGGTGGATCGTCCGGCGACCCTGTTCTTCACGATGGGTGCCGCGCGCGCGCTCCGCGCCGCGGGCGAAGACGGCGAGGCGGGGTGGCGGACGCTCCCCGGCGCCGGAGAGGACGCTGCCCTGCAGGCACGGGGCGTTGCGGGTTTCGAGGAACTCGTCGAATCGTGCGCCGAGCTCGGCGTCCGCTTCCTGGTGTGCGAAATGGGCCTGCGCGCGATCGACCTCACCCCTCAAGCCTTGCGCAGCGACCTCGACATCGCCGTTGCCGGCCTTGTGACCTTCCTGAATGACGCCCGGGCCGACGGTGCCATGCTGTTTCTCTGATTGGCCGGTCGTTACGCTGGCGCCATGGCGAGGCGTGCGGTGAGCGCGAGGAAATCGGCGCGAAAGGCGCCGGCGCGGCGCCGGGCGAAATCGAAGGGCGGTGCGGTTCGCACGCCGCGGCGAAAGACGGCGGCGGGCAGCGGTGGCGGCGCCCGTGCGCCGCGGCGCCGCCGCCGCGCATCGCCCCGACGGCGTTTCGCGCGCCGGCTCGGCTACGTCGCCGTCGTCGCCGCGGTGTGGGCGCTGGTGCTGCTGGCGGGGTTCGTCGGCGTCATGGCCATCGGGCTGCCGGACATCGACCGCGTGCTGGCGGAGCCGCGCCGGCCGGGGATCACGGTTACGGCGGTTGATGGGGCGGCGCTGGCGAATTTCGGCGAGGTCTACGGCGCCTACGTTCCGGCGGAGGAGTTGCCGCCGGCCCTGATCGACGCCGTGATCGCCGTCGAGGACCGCCGGTTCCACGATCATTTCGGCCTCGATATCTGGGGCGTGGTGCGGGCGGCGGCGGTCAACTTCGGTGCCGGGCGCGTCGTGCAGGGCGGCTCCACGCTGACCCAGCAGATCGCTAAGAACGTCTTTCTCACCCCGGAGCGCACGCTGCGGCGCAAGGTCCAGGAAGCGCTGCTCGCCGTGTGGTTGGAGATGCGCTTTTCCAAGGAAACGCTTCTCGGCATCTACCTCAACCGGGTCTATCTCGGCGCCGGATGCTTCGGCGTCGAGGCCGCCGCGCAGCGGTACTTCGGCAAGTCCGCCCGCCGCCTCGACCTCGCCGAAGCCGCGACGATCGCCGGCCTGCCGAAGGCGCCGAGCCGGTACGCGCCGACGCGCGACCCGCAGGCGGCGCGGGCGCGCGCGGCCGTGGTGCTCGACGCGATGGTCGCCGCCGACCGCCTCGACGCCGACACCGCCGCCGCCGCCAAGGCGGCGCGCGTCGCTCTCAAGGGCGCCTCCGGAGGTTCGGGCGCGCATTACTTCGCCGATTGGATCGCCGACAGGGTGGCCGATTTCGTCGGCCCGCCGCGCGACGATCTCGTCGTCCGCACGACGCTCAGCCTGCCCGCGCAGATGGCGGCGGAGCGCGCCGTGCGCGCGGCGGCGGCGGGCCATGCGGGACAGGCCGCGCTCGTCGCCATGACCCCGGACGGGGCCGTCCGCGCCATGGTCGGCGGAACGTCCTACGCGAGCAGCCAGTTCAACCGCGCGACGCAGGCGAGGCGCCAGCCGGGTTCCGCCTTCAAGCTGGCCGTATTCGCCGCCGCGCTGGCCCATGGTCAATCGCCGGCAAGCACCGCCCTCGACGCGCCCGTGGCCGTCGGTGACTGGCGGCCGCGCAATTACGGCGACGTCTATCGCGGGCGGATTTCGCTGTCGGCCGCCTTCGCCCACTCGAGCAACAGCGTCGCCGTGCGGCTGACCGAAAGCATCGGCCGCGAGGCGGTCGCGACCATGGCCCGCCGGCTCGGGATGGCCGACGCCCTGCCCTCGGGTCCAAGTCTCGCCCTTGGCACGGGCGAGGTCACGCTGCTCGCGTTGACCGCTTCCTACGCCGTGCCCGCCAACGGCGGCCGCGGCGTAATTCCGCACGGCATTCTCGAGATTCGCGACCGCTCCGGACAGGTTCTCTACCGCCGCGCCGGTTCGGGTTCGGGCCGCGTTCTCGAGTCGGCGGTCGCCGACGACCTGCACCGCATGCTGACGAGAGTGGTGACCGACGGCACCGGGCGCCGCGCCGCGCTCGACGGCCCGACGGCGGGCAAGACGGGCACCAGCCAGGACTCGCGCGACGCCTGGTTCATCGGCTACCGGCCGGACCTCGTCGCCGGCGTCTGGCTGGGCCGCGACGACTCGCGGCCGATGCGGGACGTGACCGGCGGCGGGCTGCCGGCAGCGCTGTGGCACGACTTCATGAGCCGCTATTCGCCGTAGCGATGCAGCTCCGGGCCGTGGTTCCGAAGCCACGCGCGCGACCGTTCGTAGTCAGGGTCCAGCCGCTCGACAAGGCGCCAGAAACCGGCGCCGTGGTTCGCCTCCCGAAGATGCGCCACCTCGTGCGCCGCCACGTGGTCGAGCACCCGTTCCGGCGCCAGCACGAGCCGCCACGAGAACGACAGGACCCCGCGCGCCGAACAGCTTCCCCATCGACTTTTCGGATCGCCGATGCGCAGCGCCGGGAACGTCGCGCCGAGCGCCGCCGCGTGCCTCGCCGCCGCGTCGCCGAGCGCAGCCCGCGCCGTCGCGCGAAGCCAGGCGGTGACGCGCGCGGCGACTTCGTCGGTTCGCCCGCCGACGACGAGCCGGCCGTCGTCCAGCCGCGTTCGGCGCGGGCCGGCAAGCCGGTGGGACACCACGATCGTACGGCCCAGCACGGGCAGCCGGGCGCCGTCCACGAACGGCCGCCGCGGCGGCAGCGCGGCAAGCTGGCGCGCCACCCAGGCACGGTGCCTGGCGACGAAGCGCGCCCCCTCGGCGTCGCTGGCGGCCAGCGGCAGCACCAGTTCGGCGTCGCCGCGGGCGTGGTCGATGGCGATGCGGATGCGGCGTGCGCGTCGCGACCGGCGCACGCGGATCGGCGCGGCGCGTTCGCCGGTCAATGGGAGTGCGCGCCTTCCGCCGCCAGCGGTGCGGCGGCGGCGGCGACGCCGCCCACCGCGACCTCGACGGTGCGCGTGTCGCCGTCGGCGAAGCGCAGGGTCAGCGGAAACGAGGCGCCTTCCGCCAGCGGCGTATCGAGTTCCATGAGCATGAGGTGCAGGCCGCCCGGCGCGAAGGCGACGCGGCCGCCGGCCGCGAGTTCCACCCGCTCGACCGGCCGCATCCGCGCGATGTCGCCGTCCATGACGTGGGCATGCAGTTCGGCGCGGGCGGCGACGGGCGTCTCGGCGCCCACCAGTGCCGTGGGTCCGCCGCGGTTCGCGAGCGTCACGTAGGCAACGCCGTTGCGCGCCGGGCCGGCGGAGGCGCGCGCCCACGCCGCTTCCACGTCGACATCGGCGGCCGCCGCCGCACCGCTCGCGAGACCCGCGGCGACGACCGCGGCAAGGGCTCTCGTCATGTCGCGGCCTCCAGGTATTCGGCGAGCTTCGCGGCCATGGATCCGGCATCTTCGGTGTGGCTGAAATGCGTGACGTAGGCGCCGTCCGGCCCCATGAGGTAGACGATGGTCGTGTGGTCCATCAGGTAGTCGCCCGAGGTCTGCGGCACCTTGCGCAGCGCGACGCGGTACGCTCGCGCCGCGGCGGCGACCTGTTCGACGCTTCCGCTGAGGCCGATCAGTCGATCGTGGAAGTGGTCGACGTACGCGCCCACGACGCCGGGCGTATCGCGTTCGGGGTCGACGGTGACGAACAGGGGCTGGATCGCCTCTCCCCCTTCGCCCAGGACGTCGAGGGCGTCGGCGATCGTCTGCAACGTCGTCGGACAGATGTCGGGGCAGTAGGTGTAACCGAAACTGACCAGCATCGGGCGGCCGCGGAACGTCGAGTCGCTCCACGTCCGGCCGTCCCCGTCGACCAGCGTGAACGCCCCGCCGATCGGCACGCGGCCGGTTTCCGCCTGGCGCTCGGGCCCGAACGGGCCACCACGCACGGTCAGGACGGCCACGACGGCGACGAGCGCGGCCGCCGCCGCGGCAGCAGCGATGGCGCGGTTCACCGCGGGTCCGTTTCGGCTATAGTCACCGCGCGCTCCGGACCGGCCGATCGGAAAACGCCATGCGACTCGTTGCGTTCATTGTCCTCGCTGTCTCGCTCGCGGCACCGGCATTCGGCGGCATGCGCGACGACCAGAGGCTGATCACCGGCGCTCGCGCACAACTGATGCCCGTGATCGAGGCGGCACTTGCCGCCGGCGCCAATATCGAGGCCGGCGACGCGGCGGGGCGCACGGCCTTGATGTGGGCTGCATTTCACGGCAATGCCGCGCTTGTCGGATACTTGATCGAGCGCGGCGCGGACGTCAACGCCCGCGACCGCCGCGGCCGGAGCGCGCTGATGTGGGCCGCGGTGACGGGCCGCGCGCGCACCGCAGCGGCGCTGCTCGCGGCCGACGCCGACGCCGCGCTTGTCGACAGCTCCGGCAAGGACGCCGCGTCCCACGCTGCCGGCGAGGGCCACGCCGAGCTCGCCGAGGTCCTGGCCGGAGCGCGGTAGCATGGGGCGCGGCGTCCTTGCCTGCCGCTGACGCTCTCTTCGTCCTGCTCGCGGCGATCGTGCTCGATGCCTACGCGGGCGCGCCGTTGTGGCGCCGGCGCTGGCACTGGCAGCCGCTGATCGTGATCGACCGCCTCACGGCGCGCTGCGCCGAAAAGCTCGATCGCGAATCGCGCGATCCGCGCACGCTCAGGTTCCGCGGCGGCGCCGCTGCCGCCGCGCTCGTCGGGCTGGGCGCCGTCGGCGGACTCGCCCTGGAGGCGGCGGCCGCCCGGCACCCGGTCCTCTGGTTGCCCGTGCTGATCGTGTTCACGGGCCTCGTCGACCAGCGCGAGAGTGCGGATGCGCTGCGGCGCTTGGGCCGGGCCATCGCGGTCGGCGACCGCCCCGGCGCCGAGGCGGCGCTTGCCCGGCTGTCCATGCGCGACCCGGTGCACCTCGACCGCTTCGGGATGGCGCGGGTCGGGATCGAGGCGCTGACGCGCCGTCTCTCGCGGAGATGGACGGCGCCGGTGCTCTACGCCGCCGTCGGCGGAGTGTCCGGCATCGTCGCGTACTGGCTGATCGACGGTCTTGCCGCCGCCGGCGGAGGCGGCGGCCCGTTCGGCGCCGTGCCGCGAAAGCTTCGGCGCATCGCCCACTGGCTGCCCGACCGGCTGACCGGACTCGTTCTCGCGGCATCGGCGTCGCTGAGCGGCCGCGGCGCCGCGTTCGCCGGATTGCCCGACGCGACGGGCACCGACTGGCCCGCGTCCGCGACCGCGGACGCGCTCGGCGTGTCCCTCGCCGGTCCGCGGCACTACGCCGGCCGCACCGTCGACGCGCCGTGGATCGGCCGCGGGCGTCCGCAGGCGGGCCCGAACGACATCGTCGCGGCGCTCGGTCTGCACCAGCTCGCCGTCGCCTTGGTTGCCCTAGCCGTCGCCGCGGCCGCTCTGGTCCGCCTCGTCTAGGGCGCCGAGCAGGGCCGACGCCCCCGGGGCGTCGACGCGCCGGTCGATCAGGATGTGCCGCGCCGTCACGGCGCGGCTGTAATACGTCTGGTTGACCGGATCGTCCGGCGCGATCCAGCCGCCGTCGAGGGCGAGACCGCCGTAGAATCCGCGGCTGCGCGCCACGGCGAGGATTTCGGCGCCGAAACTCTGCATCGCCGCACCTTTGACGCCGTAGCCGACCGCGCCGACGGCCAGACCGGCGTCGCCGCCGAACTTCGCGGTGCCGGCGGTCAGCGCCTCGACTGCGCGATCGGTCATCACGAGCATGAGCAGCGCGGACTTCTGGAAGCCGATCTGCAATCCGACGCTCGCTTCGCCCAGGGTGCAAAAGGACGGCGCGGACCAGCCCTCGTCCCCGCCGCGCGCGACCACGACGCACCGGCCGCCGGCGGCGCCGAGAAAGAACCCGGCCTCGAACACCGACGGCGCCAGCACGACCGCTCTCGCGGCGTGGAACCACGGGCGGATCTCCGGCCACGCCCTGCCGTCGGCGATGAAGGCGCGCAGCGCCGCGGCGGACTCGTCCAGCAGTGTCTGCGTTTCGCCCGACGCGGCCGGGGGCGGCACGGTGGCGGACTCATCCAGCGGCATCTGCGTTTCGTCCGGCGGCGCGGCGATGGGGACAGGCTCGTCCGGCAGTGTCTGCGGGTCCTCCGCTAGCGTCGGTGCGGTGGCGGCGGCGAACGCCACGACTGCGACCAGCGCGGCGCCGGTGGGTGTCCCGCGCTCCTTCCGTCGCCGGCGTCTCGACATGACCGCCCCCTTCGTCGTCCCGTACGTGCAAGCGGAGTCGAACCTGTCGAACATATCAGGTCCCCGCCGCGGGTTTCCAGTTCGGCGCCCGGTTGACGTATTGCACTCGCCAGTCCGCGCCCGGCTCGGGGCTCTCTACGCGGTCGAGCCGGGTTACCGACAGGTTGTCGGTCACGAACGCGAATGCGCCGTCGGCATCGAGCCCGAGTGCGTGCGCGATGGCCGCCCGGATCGGCCCGCCGTGCGCGACGGCGACGACGTCGCGCCCGGCGTGCGCCGTTGTCAGCCGCTCGACCGCCGGCACCACGCGGTCTATCAGGTCGAGGAAGGATTCGCCCTCGGGCGGCCGGTGGTCGGAGGTCGTGAACCAGTAGCGGTGCGGCGGCTTGCCGGGGATGCGATCGACCTCCTCGTAGGGCGTGCCCTGCCAGGCGCCGAAATTCTGCTCGCCGAACGCCGGCTCGACGATCGGCGGGGCGCCGTCGAGGCCGTGGCGGCGGATGGTGGCGGCGGTGTCGCGCGCCCGCCGCAGGTGGCTGGTCACCCACACCGCGCCGGCGGGCAGGCAGCGGGCCAGCCCGCGGAAGCTCTCGTCGTCGTCGAGGTCGCACGGCGGGTCGGACGCGCCGTACATGCGGCCCCGGTTCGCGGTGACGGGGGCGTGCCGCACCCACCACCAGCACGTCGTCCTATCGACCCGATTCATGACCGCCGCCTTTCTCTCATTCGCCGAGTTGCAGGATAAGCCCGCGTTCGCGCGCTTGCCGGACGAAGAACAGGAAGCCGCCGAGCCCCGCGCTCAGCCAGACGGCGTTGAGCGCAACGGCGTCCACGAGCAGATCCATGCGGAACGTCCCGTCGATCAGCACGGCGCGCATGCCTTCGAAGAGGTGCGACGAGGGCAGCGCCCAGGCGACCGGCTGCAGCCATTCGGGGAGCACGGCGATCGGGTAATAGACGCCGCTCACCGGCTGGATGAGGAAGACCAGCGCCCAGCCCAGGCCTTCTGCGCCCTGCCCGAAGCGGAGAACGAGGCCGCTCACGATCAGCCCGAGCGACCAGCCGAGCGCGATCAGGTTGACGAAGAAGGCGATGAGCGGCAAGCCGAGGGCGAAGATGGAGAAGTCGAACAGCGCCAGGGCGAGCGCCGCCGCGCCGCCCACCCCGATCAGCGTCCGCGCGAGGCTGGCGACGATGAGCGCGGCGGCGAGCTCCGCCGGCCGCAGCGGGCTGACCAGAAGATTGCCGATGTTGCGCGACCAGATTTCTTCGAGAAAGCTGAGGAAGAGGCTTATCTGGCCGCGGAACAGCACGTCCCACAGCAGCACCGCCGAAAGGAGGACGCCGCTCGCCTGCGCCACCCACGTCGAATGCTCGATGAGAAAGAGCGTGATGAACCCCCACAGGACCATCTGCAGCGTCGGCCAGTAGATGAGGTCGAGGATGCGCGGCCATGAGCCGCGCATCAGGTAGAAGTTGCGCAGCACCATGGCCGCGATCCTGCGCGGTGTTCCGTTCACGCGCCGCCTCCCGCGGCGTTGGCGGCGGCGTGGTCGTCGTCCGGCTTGCGGCGGTCGCGGGCGATGTCGAGGAAGACCTGTTCCAGGTCGCGGCGGCCGTAGCGCGCGATCAGCGCCGTCGGCGACCCGCGGTCCACCACCCGCCCCGCCTTCAGCATGATGACGTCGCGGCACAGGCGCTCGACCTCCGCCATGTTGTGCGACGCGAGCAGCACCGTCGCCCCGCGATTGCGCTGGTAGGCTCTCAGATAGCTGCGCACGTCGTCCGCGGTGTCCGGGTCGAGCGAGGCGGTCGGCTCGTCGAGCAGCAGCAGTTCGGGCCGGTTGAGCAGCGCCTTGGCGAGGGCGACGCGGGTTTTCTGGCCCGCCGACAGGGTGCCGACCGGGCGGTCGAGGAGGCCTCCGAGATCGAGGTCGCGGGCGAGTTCGGCGATTCGCGCGCCAAGGCGGCGCAGCGCGTAGAGATGGCCGTACACCGTGAGGTTCTCGCGCACCGTCAGGCGTCTCGGCACGTCGACGTAGGGCGAGGAGAAGTTCATGCGGCCGAGCGCCCGGTAGCGCTGCCGCCGCATGTCGTGCCCCAGCACCTCGACCGTCCCCGATGTCGGCGCGATCAGCCCGAGCAGCATCCCGATGGTCGTCGTCTTGCCAGCGCCGTTGCCGCCGAGCAGCGCCACGGTGCCCGTGCCTTCGATCGCGAAGCTCACCGACTCGACCGCCCGCACGGCGCCGAACCGCTTGCAGAGATCGACAACCCGGACCACGGGATCGGACATGGCGGCTTTCGCGAGGCGCGGGGGGAGTGACTCTGGCTACGGGATCGGACATGGCGGCTTTCGCGAGGCGCGGGGGGAGTGACTCTGGCTAACAGCGGGAGGAGTGCGGGTCAACGGCGGGGGGCGTTGTCTGCGTCGCCGCGATTGACGATGGTCTTGAGACGATGCTTGAGACGATGTATGTTCTGTTTGTGTTCTACATCAACCCCCGTTGGAGCCGCTCCGAGCCCGTCTGCCGCGGTGCGCGAATCGTCGCCTCCGGCATCATGTAGGAGCGCGCCGGGACGGATAGAGGCGGGAAAAGTCAGGTAGAGACACATAGGCAGCCCCGCCGGCACCGGCTTGCTCCGCGCATCCGCGTTCGGCACCATGCGGCGATGACTGAGGAGACGGGCGCGCGGCGGCTGGCCGGGATCGACTGCTGGATATTCGATCTCGACAACACGCTCTATTCGTTCGAGACCGACCTGTTCGCGCAGATCGACGTCCGCATGGCCGAGTTCATCCAGGCAGCGCTCGGCGTCGACCGGGCGGCGGCTAAGCGGCTGCAGAAGAGCTACTTCCGCGCCTACGGGACCACGCTGCGCGGACTGATGGTGAACCACGGCACCGACCCTGTCGCGTTCCTCGACTACGTGCACGACATCGACCATTCGGTGCTGGCGCCGGCGCCGGAGCTTTCGGCGGCGCTCGCGGCGCTGTCCGGGCGCAAGCTGGTGTTCACGAACGGCTCGGTGCGCCACGCGGCGCGCGTGCTCGACCGTCTCGGGATCGCCGGCCACTTCGAGTCGGTGTTCGACATCGCGGCGGCGGACTACGTGCCGAAGCCCTTCGACCACGGCTACGAGCGCCTGCTCGAGACGCACCGGGTGTGCCCGGACAGCGCCGCGTTCTTCGAGGATTCCCTCGCCAATCTGCGCCCCGCCGCGGCGCGCGGAATGATGACCGCGTGGCTGCGCAACGGCCGCGACGCGGCGGCGGCGGACGTGGATCACGTCATCGACCGACTGGACATCTGGCTCGCCGACGCCGCCGCGCGGCGGGCTGCGGGCGGTTGACAGGTGGTGGCCGGCAGCTACGCTCCGCCGCCGCGTACCGGGGGGAGGCGGGAATGACGACGAGCGATCTCGAAGCGACGGTCGAAGCGGCCTGGGAGGAACGCGACTCCATCGACCCGGAGACTCGCGGCCCGGCTCGCGACGCAATCTCCGCCGCGCTTGACGGCCTCGATCGCGGCGCGCTGCGCGTGGCCGAAAAACGCGCCGACGGCTGGCACGTCAACCAATGGCTCAAGAAGGCCGTGCTGCTGTCGTTCCGTCTCCACGACATGGAGCTCCACGACAGTGGCCCGGGCGGCGGCGCGTGGTGGGACAAGGTCGAGTCCAAGTTCCGCGGCTGGACCGCCGCGCGCTTCCGCGAAGCGGGGTTCCGCGCCGTCCCCAACTGCGTCGTTCGCCGCTCGGCCTATATCGCGCCGGGGGTGGTGCTGATGCCGAGCTTCGTCAATCTCGGCGCGTACGTCGATTCCGGAACGATGATCGACACCTGGGCGACCGTCGGAAGCTGCGCCCAGATCGGCCGCAACTGCCATATCTCCGGTGGCGTCGGAATCGGGGGCGTACTCGAACCGCTGCAGGCGGGGCCCGTGATCGTCGAGGACGACTGCTTCATCGGCGCGCGCTCCGAGGTCGCCGAAGGCGTCGTCGTCGAGACCGGCGCGGTCCTTTCGATGGGTGTGTTCATCGGCGCCTCGACCAAGATCGTCGATCGCGCCACCGGCGAGATCGTCTACGGGCGGGTGCCGGCATACTCGGTCGTCGTGCCCGGCAGCCTGCCCGGTGCCGCCGGCGCGCCGGCGCTCGCTTGCGCGGTCATCGTCAAGCGGGTCGACGAGGGCACGCGGGCGAAGACGTCGATCAACGACCTTCTGCGGGACTGAGGCCGTCCGTTTCGGCGCGGAAGGGCCGCGCCAGCAGGCCGCCGATGGTGGCGTCGAGGTCCGCCCCGCGGTGCAGGACCGAATCCACCGCACGCACGATCGGCATGTCGACGCAGCGCTTCGCTGCCAGCGCCGCGACCGCGGCCGCGCTGGCGACGCCTTCGACGACCGACCGGCGGGCGCCGAGCGCGTCGGCGAGCGGCGTGCCGCGGCCGAGCGTGAGGCCGAACGCGTAGTTGCGCGACTGCGTGCTGGTGCACGTGAGCGTCAGGTCGCCGATTCCCGACAGTCCGCTCAGCGTTTCGGCGCGTCCGCCGACGGCTTCGGCGAGCCGCTGCATTTCGGCGAGACCGCGCGCGATGAGAGCGGCGCGGGCGTTGTCGCCGAAGCCGCGCCCGGCGGCGATGCCGCAGGCGATGGCCATGACGTTCTTCGCCGCGCCGCCGATCTGCGCCCCGGCCACGTCGTCGGTCCAGTACGGGCGAAACGTCTCGGCGCCGAGCAGCGCGACGAGTCGGCGCCCCGCCGCCTCGTCCGCGCACGCGAGGGTGACGGCGGTCGGCGCGCCGGCCGCGGTTTCGGCGGCGAAACTCGGGCCGGTCAGCACGGCGATTCCGGCGCGCGGCAGGCAGTCGGCGACGACGTCGCTCATCAACGCCCCCGTCTCGCGCTCGACGCCCTTGCAGCAGATGACGATCCGGGCTTCGGCGGCGGCCGTCGTCGACAGCGCGCCAAGGACGCCGCGCGCGGCCTGCGCCGGCACCGCCAGCAGCACGACCGGGGCGCGAGGGTCGAGGCGTGCAGTCACGCGGATCGCCGGCGGCAGCGCAACGCCGGGCAGGTGGCGCGCATTCTCCCGCGCCTCGCCGAGCGCCGCCGCGTGCTCGGCCCGGCGCGTCCACAATTCCACCTCGTGCCCGCGGCGTGCCGCCTGCACGGCGAGCGCCGTGCCCCACGCGCCGGCACCGAGGACGCCGACCGCGCTCATGCCTTGACCCCCGCACCGGCGGCGGGCGGCGCCGCGGGATCGAGCGGCCAGCGCGCCCGCGCCGGCGCGTCGAGCGAGTCCGCGAAGCCGGCGCGCAGCCGTTCGATGCCGGCCCAGGCGACCATCGCGCCGTTGTCGGTGCAAAGGTCGGGCGGCGGCACGGCGAGCGGCATGCCGAGTTCGCCCGCGGCGGCGTTCAGCCGCGCCCGCAGGGCCATGTTGGCGGCCACGCCGCCGGCGGCGACGATTTGCCCGCCGGCGCCATGCTCGCGGCGAAACCGCGCAGCGGCGTTGCGCAGGCGATCCTCCAGCACGTCGCCGACCGCGGCCTGAAAGCTCGCCGCAAGGTCGGCGCGGTCCCGCCGCTCCGCATCGCTCGCCGGCAGGGCTTCGGCCGCCCGCCGGACCGCGGTCTTGAGGCCGGAGAACGAGAAGTCGCACCCGGGACGGCCGACGAGGGGCCGCGGCAGGGGAAACCGCTCCGGGTCGCCGTCCGCGGCGAGGCGCTCGACTGCGGGTCCGCCGGGATAGCCCAGCCCCACGACGCGCGCCGCCTTGTCGAACGCCTCGCCGAGGGCGTCGTCGACCGTCGTGCCGTAACGACGGTAGCGGCCCACGCCCTCGACGGCGAGAATCTGGCAGTGGCCGCCCGAGAGCAGCAGAAGCAGAAACGGAAACGCCACCTCCGCCGCGAGGCGGACGCTGAGCGCGTGCGCCTCGAGGTGGTTGACGGCGACGAAGGATGCGCCGGACGCGGCGGCGACGGCCTTGCCGGTCATCAGCCCCACCATGACGCCGCCGATCAGCCCCGGGCCGGCGGTGGCGGCCACGCCGTCGAGGTCGGCGAAGCGCGCGCCGGCCTCGGCCATCGCGCGGGCGATCGTGCCGTCAAGGTGCTCCACGTGGTTGCGCGCCGCGATCTCCGGCACGACGCCGCCGTACGGCCTGTGCGCCGCGTGCTGCGAGAGCACGGCGTTGGCGCGGACCCTGCGCGCGGAGTCGACGACGGCTGCGGCCGTTTCGTCGCAACTCGTTTCGATGCCGAGGACAAGCATGGCACGGCTCGCGATCGATCACGGAAGCGGGAAGGCGTATGCGGCCTAGAGCGCGACCTCCTCGCGGTCGAGCGCCGCGCGCCACATGGCCTCCGGATCCTCGCCGAAGACGAGCGCGGCCTCCGCCGGCACCACGACCCAGTCGTCGCGCGCGAGCTCGCCCTCGAGCTGGCCGGGCGACCAGCCGGCGTAGCCGAAGGCGAGAAGCGCCCGCGCCGCGCCGCGGCCCGACGCAAGGTCGGCAACGGCCGTGGAATCGGTCGAGAACGCGACGCCGTCGGCGACCGGGACCGTGGATTCCGAGGCATAGTCGTCGGTGTGCAGGACGAAGCCGAGCCCGCTGGCAACCGGGCCGCCCCAGTGCACGGGCACCGGTTCCTCCGACGCGTCGGCCTCGATCCCGAGGCGTTCGGCGACGGCGTCGCCCGGAACCATTCCCATGCGCCGGTTGACGACGAGCCCGAACGCGCCGTTCGTATCGTGCACGCACATGTAGATGACCGTTTCGGCGAACCGCGGGTCGGGCATGGACGGTGCGGCGACGAGGAGCTTGCCGCGGGTGAAGTCCTCCGCCGCGGCCGCCGCCGGCAACCCGGCGGCAAGAACGATCGACAACACGCGAACGATGCGCAACATGGCCGGACCCCTCGCTTCGCCGGCCGCGGCAACGGTCTTGCCCGGTCCGGCCCCGATGCCCATGTTCGCGCGAACGGGCCGCGGAGCAAAGCGATAACGACGGCGGCATGCGGCGCGCCAGCCGGTTGTTCCGCCGCGGCGGCGCGTGATAGCGTCGTCGCGGCACGGTCGATGGGGAAGGCACATCATGAGCGAAACCGTGAAATATGTGCTGCCGGAGGATCGCATCCCTCGGGCCTGGTACAACATCCAGGCCGATCTGCCGGAGCCGATGCCGCCCGTGCTGCACCCGGGCACCGGCCAGCCGATCGGCCCCGACGATCTGGCGCCGTTGTTTCCCATGGCGCTGATCGGCCAGGAGGTGTCGACCGAGCGCGAGATCGAGATTCCCGGGCCGGTGCGCGACATCTACCGCCAATGGCGGCCGAGTCCGCTTTACCGCGCGCGCCGGCTCGAGGCGGCGCTCGGTACGCCGGCGAAGATCTACTACAAGTACGAAGGCGTGAGCCCGACGGGCAGCCACAAGCCCAATACGGCGGTCGCGCAGGCGTTCTACAACAAGGACGCGGGAACCGAACGCATCGCGACGGAGACCGGCGCCGGCCAGTGGGGATCGTCGCTCGCGTTCGCCGGCGCGCTGTTCGGGCTTGAAATCGACGTCTACATGGTGCGGGTCAGCTTCGACCAGAAGCCGTACCGCAAGGCGATGATGGAGAGCTTCGGCGCCCGCTGCGTCGCCAGCCCGTCGGACGAAACGCAGGCGGGCCGCGCGGTGCTGGAGCGGACGCCGGATTCGACCGGCAGCCTCGGCATCGCCATCTCCGAGGCCGTCGAGGTCGCGGCGGGGCGCGAAGACACGAAGTACGCGCTCGGCAGCGTGCTCAGCCACGTGCTGCTGCACCAGACCGTCGTCGGCCAGGAAGCCATCGAGCAGATGACGATGGCGGGCAACTACCCGGACATTCTCGTCGGCTGCACCGGCGGCGGCAGCAACTTCTCCGGCCTCGTGAACCCCTTCCTCGGCGAACAGCTGCGTGGCGGCCCCGGGGTCCGCGTGATCGCCGTCGAACCGGCGGCGTGCCCGACTCTCACGCGCGGGAAGTATGCCTACGATTTCGGCGACACCGGTCGCCTGACGCCGCTGGTCAAGATGCACACGCTCGGTTCGGCCTTCGTGCCCCCGGGCTTTCACTCCGGCGGCCTGCGCTACCACGGCATGGCGCCGCTGGTGAGCCACCTGCACGAGCTCGGTCTCATCGAAGCGCGCGCGTATCGTCAGACCGAGTGTTTCGCCGCCGGCGTGCAGTTCGCCCGCGCCGAGGGGATCCTGCCGGCGCCGGAAGCCACGCACGCCGTCAAGGGCGCGATCGACGAGGCGTTGAAGTGCCGCGCGGCAGGCACCGGGCGGACGATCCTGTTCAACCTGTGCGGCCACGGCCATTTCGACATGCAGGCCTACGGCGATTACTTCGCCGGCACGCTTGTCGATCAGACCTACGAGGAAGACGAGCTCGCGATGGCGCTCGCCGGCCTGCCGTCGGTCCCCGCGGCGGCCGAGTAGGCGGCGTTACCGCTGGCGTCCGGGCCGCAGTAGAATCGCGGCGGCAAGCACGCCGGCGGCAAGGCCGCCGAGGTGGGCCTGCCAGCCGAAGCGAAAGCCGAAGAGATCGCCGGTGTCGCCGAGCAGCGCCACCGCCACGTTGACAACGATCATGAAACCGAACAGCGACACGCCGACACGCCGTGACCGCGGGGTGCCCGACGTGCACAGGATCAACGCCGCCGCGCCGGTGATGCCGTGCACCGCGCCGGAGGCGCCGATCAGCCAGGCGGCGCGGCCGGTGAGGCCGACGACTGCGGCGAAGGCCAATCCGCCGGCGACCGCGGAGACCGAGAAGATGCCCAGCATGTGGCCGGCGCCGAAGTGCCGCTCGACGACCGCCGCGAACGCCAGCAGCATGCCGGCGTTCATCAGGAGATGCGTGAATCCGGCATGAACGAAGGCATGGCCGAGCAACGCCGGCGTCAGCGGATCGGCGCTGTCGAGAAACAGCCAGCCGACGGTGCCGAGTCCGTCGCCGAAGACGTGCATGGCGAGCCAGGCGGCGACCAGTGCGCCGCACAGGACGAGCG